>CAVSTY010000007.1:0-551924 GCA_963731015.1 uncultured Actinomycetes bacterium | reverse complement strand
AAGCTGGACGAATCCGACCTCGAGCTGGCGGCAGCAACCCGGATGACCCCAACTCGGTTGCCCGCATCGGTTTCGGCTCAGAAGCGGAATGGAGAAATCTGGACCCTCGAACCGCCTAACGACGGATACGGTTTTCGAGACTCGCGGCTTTTCGGCTCGAGACGCTTGTTCAAGCCATTTCGGGCGTAGGCGCGTGTCGTGCGCGCCGGTCCTTGCGCCGATGCCTCGCAGGCCTGTCCTACCCGAGCAAGAAGTTCGTCGACTCGCTCTCTGCGGAGAAAAAGTAGGCGGACAGCACACACCTCTGATCGTGTCGAGCCTGGTCGGGCGCAAATCGGAGCTGGGGCCGTCGAGAGCTTCCTGCGCTCCGAGCGACCACACGCGGTCGCGATTATGGGCGGGCCGGAACCGGCAAAACGACACCGTGGCAGGCGGGCGGTTGAACACGCCCGTGCGAGGGGGAGCGCGAGTGCTGATCGCCCGCGCCTTCCGCTCAGAAAGCGGGGGGGAGGGACTTGAACCCTCGATCCACCGCCGAGAGCCGCCTCAATTCGGATCGATGCGGTAGATCAGCGAGTGGTCGTAGAGCGAAAGCCAGAGCGAGCCGTCGCCGAAGGCGACCTCCGAGCACACCTCGTCCGGAACATGTACCACGCCACTACCCCGGTTTGTTCGCGGGTCGATCTTGGAGAGGGTGTCGCCCGCGTCGCACGACCACATAGCCGCCGGCATCGACGAGCGTGCCATTAGGCCAGGCGACGTACCGACGGCCCACGGTGATCCCCTTGACGATCTTGTCCGTGTACGGATTGATGCGGAAGACGCGACCGCGCGAGCCTGCCACGTGATAGACCCAGATCGACCCGTCTCCGGCTGTGACCGGCATCCAGCCGTAGCTGTCGCCGAGCCCGTGGATACGGTCGACGACCTTCATCGTCGTCGGATCGACACGAAGGAGAGTCGAGCGGTCGGTGAGCGTTACCCAGACCGAGCCGTACCCGATCGTGAGGCCGTCGTCGAAGTCGTTCGCGCCCGGCGCGAGCTTGAGGCTCTTGACGATCTTGTTCTTGCGGTAGTCGATCCGCACGAGGTGGTGATGGCGCGATGTCACCCAGATCGACCCATATCCCCACGCGATCTGGTCGCCGGCGGTGGTCGGGTACCGATGCACCACCTGCCTCCGCACCGGATCGAACTGGACAAGATCCTCGTCTCCCGAGGGGAGCCACAAGGAGCCCACCGCCGCGAGCGGTGGGAGCCCAGGGAAGCCGACGACGTGGTACTTCCCGACGACCCTATTCGTCTCGGAGTCGATCTCACTCAGCATCCCGTCGTGGTGGCCGACCGCCCAGACTCGGCCAAAGCCGAACGCGCAGCATGCCGGGAGTGACACGGGAATCTGGGCGAGCAGATGGTTCCCGAGCGGTACCGGCCGGGTCGGCACAGGCGGTGCCGATCGGTGCGCGCCTGCCGTTTCGAGGAGGGTTCCTGAAACCGCACCGGCAACCACCGCAGCGGCCGCGACGAGCAACGGCCAGCGACGCCTGCGACGACTCAGAGGCAGCCGCTCTTCGACCGACGCCTCGGCCGGTTCGGCGGGATCAAGCGACTCGTCGTGCCGAAGAATCCCCAGCTCGAGCTGCTGCAGCGCGCGGCTCGGCTCGAGGCCGAGCTCATCGGCAAGAAGCTCGCGGGTCTGGCGGTAGACCTCGAGTGCCTCGGTCTGGCGTCCAGACCGGTAGAGCGCGAGCATCAGCTGGCCCCGCAACCGCTCCTGGAACGGGTTCGCCTGCACGAGGGATTCGAGCTCGGGGACGAGCTCGCCGTCGCGCCCGAGCGCGAGGTCGGCATCGATGCGGTTCATGAGCGCCGACAGGCGGAGTTCCTCGAGCCGTCTCGCTTCCGGCTGGATGAAGTCCGACTGCGCGAGGTCGGCGAGCGGCGGCCCGCGGAAGAGCGCCAGCGCCGACGCGAACGACGAGGCAGCGGCGGCAGGATCTCCGCCATCGAGCGCCGCGCGTCCTTCGTCACCAGCGACTCGAACTCGGAGACATCGAGCTGGTCGGATCCACCCGCGCGAGATAGCCGCCGGGGCCGGTTTCCAGCGTCTCGTCGCCGAGGAGGCGACGTAGCCGCGACACCGCTACGCGGACGGCGCGGATCGAGGCTTCCGAAGCCTCAGGCCCGAAGAGTTGCTCGGCGAGGTGCTCGGTGGTGACGAGCTCGTTCGCGTGGAGCAGGAGCACCGCGAGCAGGCCACGTTGACGCTCACCCCCGAGCGAAAGGGACTCGCCATCACGAAGCACCTCGAGCGTGCCCAGCAGACGAAACTGCAGCCTGGTTGTGGCAGACGTTGCCACCGGAAAAGTATCCGCCTCCCAAGGCTCCGTTTCCAGTCCCGTAACCGAACTCGTTATGCGTCTGTAGCCCGACCGTTAGGCGGCTCGGGGACGCTCGCTCGCGTTCGCGAAGTGCAATCGCAAGAAGGAGGAGAGCAGTGAGCAAGCGCATCATCCTCGCGGCAACGTTGATTGCGGCGCTCGTGGCGGCGGCTGCGGGAGCACTCGTGTCGCCAGCCCGCGCGACCTATCCGGGCGACGTCGGCCGGCTCGCGTTCGGCATGCGCGACTCGGCCAACAACCCGCAGATCTTCACGGCGCGTCCTAACGGCGCCGGCATGCATCAGTTGACCACGGGAAACGGCTTCAACGCCTGTGCCGCCTACTCGCCGGACGGCAAGCAGATCGCCTTCTGCAGCGGCCGGAGCGGCGCCTTCGAGATCTGGGCGATGAAGCAGAACGGCCACGACCTGCACCAGGTGACGAACCTCGGCGGGTCCGCGACCTTCCCCGACTACTCGCCCGACGGATCGAAGATCGCCTTCAGCGGCACGGAAGGTGACGCGCAGACCGACCAGATCTATGCCGTCGACAGCGACGGGAGCGGGTTGAAAGCGCTGACCGACGACGCGAGCAACAACGACTACCCGGCGTACTCGCCCGACGGATCGAAGATCGTCTTCATTAGCGACCGCACCGGCGTCGAGCAGGTGTGGGAGATGAACTCCGACGGCTCCAACCCGGTCCGGCTCACGCACAGCGGCGTCACCAACGACCAGCTGCCCGACTGGAGCCCAGACGGCACGAAGATTGCCTACGAGCAAGGCGACTCTCCGAACGGCCACATCTTCGTGATGAATGCGAACGGCTCAAACCCGACACAGCTCACCGACAGCCAGGGCGACGACTTCGGCGCGGCCTGGTCCCCCGACGGCACGCAGATCGCTTTCGTCCGCAACTACGGCAACGGCGACCGGCCGGTCATGGTCATGAACGCCGACGGATCAGACCAGCACCAGCTCCTGCCGGGAAGCTGGACCGGGTTCGTCCCCGCCTGGCAGCCACTCGGAGCAGGCGACTAAGCGGGAAGCACAGCCAAGCCTCCGGTGAAGACATGAGCAGGCCGGCGCCAACCGGGACGGGGGACGGTGACGCCGGTCCGCTCGACTTCCGCGACGAGGTCGCACGCGAACTGCGGGCGACTTACCACGAGCTCGCGGGCGATCGAGAACGGATTGCGGCGCTCGAGGAACTCGAGCGTCTGACGATCGAGCTGGCCGCCCGACTCCGTCGGCCGTTGACAGTGTTCGACCTCGTCGAGGCGTCGCCGGACACGCACGAACGGCAGCGCCGGATCGCCCTCGTGCGCGTGCTACGACGGCCGGCCGACTGACCGGGCCGGCAGATCGAGAAGACGGGAAGGAAGCGCCATGAAGCCCCGGGCGTCATTTCGTGAAGGAGGACGAGGCCCGGTCCGTCGGGCTGCAGCGCAAGGACCTCTGAGACCCCCCTGCGCAAGCCGGACCCGTGTGGGGCCGCGCGGCTAGTTGAACGTAGCTGGCATCTGGAGGGCGAATCTCTTGATGAGCCAAACTCAACATCAAGTCGAAGGACGGATTGATGCCCGCAAGACCGACAAGCGTCGCCGATCGGCGGTTGAGGCAGCCTTCCCGGTCCAGATGCGTACGGTGTAACTCTCCTCGCCCGCGGTTATCCCGCCAGCTCGAAAGAGGCGCCGGCAAGGCACCTCAACGGGCGGCGGCGGCTCGAGCGAGTGACCCCCAGCTTACGACGGTGGTGCGGTAACCCCCCGTGACCGTCATCATCGCTTCCTCTCTGCGAGGGCTGCCACCAGGCCCTCGACGTCGAGCACGGTGACCGTGAGCTCGGGATGGCGGATGCGGCCGCGCCGGTCGATGCCGGTGATCGGAGAGTGGAAGGAGAGGCAGGCGCCTCGGTCGCCGTTCGACGCGAACGTCAGGCCGCGGTCGGTGACTCCCAGACGCGCTGGCCCGGCCGTTTTGACGAAGGAGTACGGGCCGGTCACCTCGACGCCGGCGACGTTGCTCAAGGGGGTGCGGACGCGCCACGGCCCGTAACGAGCCTCGAGCTCTTCCTCCCCCACGTCGACCCACGCCCGTTCGGGGGTCACGCCGAACAGGCGAGCGAGCCGCCGGTAGGCGGGGTCGAACCGAAAGGGGAAGCGGGTGGACATCAGGGTCGGTCGACGATCTGCTTCGGGTCGCTCTCGGTGGCTTTCACAGAAGCCGTTCGTTCGCGAGTGCGAGTACTCGGACGACTTCCCGTCCAAATTCGGCGTCGAAGCGAGTGTCGCCGGTGAGCAGTGCATCGATCGCGGCGGCATACGCGGCGGCGACATCGACGTCGCCCGGCATCCGGGCTAGCCCCTTGGAACCCCAGAAGACCGCTTTCGTCATTTCCACGGGCGCTGTCAGACTGAGCGTCACGCTGCTGGCCGCCCCCGTCGCGTGCCGCAGCGCAAGGTGCACCTCGTCTCCGCGTCCGCGCACGGCTGCAACCTGCTCGGCGGGGCCGAGGGTCGGGAGCAGCCACGCCAAAGCGTGTGGGCCGACATCCCATAGGGCGCCGTGGTCTCGCCTCCATTGCGACGCGCCGAACGGGTTCCCCGGCTCGAAGATCGATGAAAGATAGAGGGCACTGCCGCCGTCCCAGCCGCTGCTCCGCATCTCCGTCTCGAACCATGCGGATACCGCGGGGTCGAAGCAGGCAGTGAAGAAGACCACGGTCGGCGCACGGACGGCCTCGACAAGCCGGTCGGCCGCCTCACGCGTCAGCGCGAGCGGTTTCTCGAGCAGAAGCGCTCGACCGGCCCGTGCAGCACGCACGGCCAACCCACTCTGAATGTCCGGAGGGACAGCGAAGGCGACGGCGTCGACGGCGCCGATAAGTCCGTCGACGTCGGAGAAGGACTGCGCCCCGTATTGCGCGGCGAGCGTCGCGCCCTTCGTCCGATCCCGGCCCCAGACACCGACCAGTTCTGTCCCGGGATGAGCCGCGATTCCAGGGGCGTGCACGGTCGCGGCCCAGAAGCCAGTGCCGATCAGGCCAACGCGCAGCACTCGCGGGAGCCTACGCCCCGAATCCCTGCATGCAGCCGCCCGGGCCGAGGAAGATCGCAGGCGGACGCGTCAGACCCCCAGCAGCCCCCGCTGGCGCTGTCGACAATGTGGTCGCGGTTTGGAGCGCCTAAGGAGGGGGTCGACGGTTCGAGTCCGTCAGAGGGCTTCACAAAAGGCCAGCAAATGGCCAACGACAACCGCCGCGAATGGAGGCAGGTCCTCGCGTTACCGTGAAGCCTCATCTGGGCCTCCTCTGGAGCTGGGGTCATCGACAAACACCAGCCTCCAGAGGGGCCCGGATGAACAACTTCCTATGAACTACAGAGTCGAAGGACGACAGCGCCTGCTCGAGACATCCCTCGCATCCGAGTCAGATTCGCAGGCATTCGTAGTAGCCAATTGCCGAGCGGAAGACGTACGGATCACCGGACGGATCGCAGGGCTGACCGTTGTAGAGGTCGACGCGGACGAGGTGCACCTTGCCTAGGTAGGTCCCGCCCAGATCGAACGTTGGAAGCGTGTAGGCCGGTGGCGGATTGGGGTTTCCAGGGAACGGCCGGCCGAGGCCCGGATTGGCGCAGACGATCCTCGGCGGCACGATCAGCGGAGGGGTCTGGAAGCAGTCCCAGCCGGCTGCGGCCAGCGTCTCAGGCGTCACGCCCTGAGCCTGCGCAGATCTCGCGGTCGCGCCGACGAACGCAACCGTCGTTGCCAGCGTAAGAATCACGCCAAGCGCGCGCAGCCTCCTCTTCCTCGTCGCATTAGACATCTCGTGCTCCTTTCTTGTGCTCCTTTGCCTCAATGACCTGACGGTACAAGTGCGGTTGCCGGCTCGAAACGGGGAAATCCCTAGGCAGTTTCGGGAACGGGGCCTAGACTCGGGCGATGGCGACAACGGCCCTGCCGCCTCCCGGACCGCTGCGGGCGCGTGCGCTCCTCGATGCGGCTGCGGAGACGGATGACGTGCTCGGCAGCCTGCATCTGTTCGCCAGAGCGCTCGACCAGCCCGGCCTGACTGCCGACCTTCGCGCCGAGATTCATGTACTCCGTGCCCAGTTCGAGTCGGCCGGCCTCGGGCGGATCGACGATGCAATCGGGTCGTTCGACGCCGCGGCCAACGCACGGCCGAGCGCGGGGCTTCTCGGATGCGCACTCGTCGGGGCCGCCTACTACCGGTTTCGCGCCGGTGAGCCGCTCGACCTGCCGACCTTCGAGGACGCAGTCGCTCTGTCCCAGAAATCGTCCGATCCTCGCATTCGCGTCTTTGCACGTGAGCTGCGAGCCTTGGCGGCCGGGACGTACGACCTCGCGCGGGCGCGGGAGCTACTGGAGCTCGAGCTTCGCGAGCCAGACACGATCGGCAACGAGTTCGAGTTCGTCGATGTAACGCAGCACCTCTGCACGCTGGAGCTCCACGCGGGACGACTCGCTGCCGCGCGCGGACACCTCGAAAGCACGGAGTCCTACGCGTGGAGGCCGGACACGCGTGCTCGACACCTCGGGCTACGCGCCTCACTCGCCGCGGCTCTGGGCGACGAGGTGACCGCTCGCGGCTACGCGGCGCTGGCCGAGTCCGCACTGTCTGAGTCCGGGGACGTCGTCGCGCTCACGCATCTGCACATGGCCATCGCGACGCTCGAGCTCTCACTTGGCGATCCTGACGGGGCGTGGCAGGCGCTCGAGCGCTCTGCACAGACAACCGGCGCGGGTCAGCATTTCCTTCTCGTCAGAATGTTGCCGTATGCGATAGAAGCGCTGGTGGAGCTTGGTCAGTTCGACGAGGCGGCGGCCCTCGCCGACGAACTCGAAGCGGCCGAAGGCATCCTCGCGCGCTGGCACGGACCGGCACTACGTGCGCGCGCGCTTGTCCAGGCACCCGCCGATCGTGACCGCGCCGTTGCGCTCTTCGATGCCGCGCTCGCCGCGGACGATCGCCTCGGAAGCGAATTCGAAAGCGCGCGAACGCTGTTCGCGCGTGGCCGTGTTCTCCGGCGGTGGAAGCGCAGACGTGCTGCACGTGATTCACTCGAATCGGCACTGACGAGGTTCGAAGCGATGGGTGCGCAGCTTTGGGCTGTTCGGGTCGCGCAGGAGCTCGAACGAACAGCGACACGCCGAGTAGTCAACGGCGAGCTGACGGCGTCGGACGCCCAGATCGCGCGCCTCGCTGCGAGCGGACGCACAAATCGCGAGATTGCGCAGACGCTCTTCGTCGGCACGAAGACCGTCGAGGCCGCGCTGTCACGTGTGTACGGGACGCTCGGTGTCCGCTCCCGAGCGGAGCTTGCAGCCTTACGCATCTCTTTCTGACGGTTTCAGCCGGTCACCGCGCCCGCCTGCGTGATCAGCTTGCGACGGGCGACGACGAGCTTGAGCGGAGTCGCGCCGCTCCGACGAACTACGCACGCGCTTCCTCCAAATGGAGCCGATGACGAACCAGGCGCGCGCGGTGAGCGTGAACGCGCCGGACGGCGAGCCGAGCCGGCGGAAACATGCTTCGCGGCGTGTCAGCGGCCACAGACGGAAGGCGAAGGGGAGCGGAGCCGATCAGTTCACAATCCGTTTATCGGCGCCGGCGATGAGCGGGAGGTCAGCGAGTTCTAGACGAAGGCCGCTCGCGTGGGCGAGCGTCCTCACACCTGAGCCGGGCGCACTGGCCCAGCCGAGGGTCCTGCCGCCTCTACGGGTTCAAGTCCTTTCCGATCCGAGCCAACTGGTCGACGACAACGTTGACCGGCTGGGCCGCGTCGATCTCGTGCGTGCAGGTCGCGCAAGATCGCGGCGCGCTCCTCGTCGCTCTTTCCGTACTCGTTCGTCGTCCTCGTTGCGATCCGATCGAGGAGGACGCCTGCCGGGCGCTGAGGAGCACGACGGCATCGAACTGCCGATAGAACCGGCCCTGGTTCGAGACGGTGCCCGAGACGTAGAGAGTCCGCTCGTGGTTCCGCGCCAGGACCGTCGCAATCCGCTCTTCCCGCCAGACGTAGCCGTCCTCGCTCTCGGACCACTCGCTCCAACCGTCTCGATCCGTCTCGATCACATCGAAGCCGCGTCTCGCGAGTTCCGCGAGAGCCGTCGACTTCCCTGTCCCCGACATTCCGGTGACAAGAATCTTGTGCACCGCCGAGACGCTACCGAGAGCCGAGTCCGGCTCGGGGGACACTCCGGAAAACTCGGGCAGGCCAGCGATCTGTCGCCAGCCGCACCTACAATCGAGCAATGAGACGTGCACTGGACGTTGGCCTAATCGTTGGCTTCCTCGCCGTCGACTTCCTGATCTTCCACGACGTCTTGAAGGCGGGAGAGGTCACCACTCTGCCCCAATACATGACTGGTCTTCTCAGCATCGCGGTCTTAGCGATATGCGGCCAGTCGCTGTTGAAGTCCGTACGCCACTAACTTCAGCGCCGCCCTCCTAGATGCCCAAACGCGCCGGGTGGAGCATGGTCCTTAGGGGTCCTTCCCAACCACTGGCCTGGGCGACCGTGATCTGGCGGTGCGATCAGTCAAGCAGCTTCAGATATCTAACGCCGGACAGTGGCGTGTAGCCAAGAGCTTGGTACAGAGCGCGCGCCGGGCCGTGTCCCGGGTCGCCGCCGGTCCCTAGGGCTGCGATGTCCATGCCCTTGGTACGCATGTGATCGACAGCACGGGTCATGAGGCCTGTGGCTATGCCCTGACGTTGGTAGGGCGGATCGACGGCGATCATGTCGACGACGCCCATGCGCTCGTGGAAGGCATTCAGCGCAATCGAGGCGAAACCGACGGGCCGCTGCTCGACGACGGCGACAAAGACATCTCGGTCCTCGCTCGTGCAGCTCGACCGGACCGCCTCGGCCTGAACGGTTCGCCAGTCCGGGTCGTGGAGGCGGGCGAAGATCGCGTCGCCGAGGACCTGGTGCATCGATTCGAACACCGGTTCCCAGGCGCGGAGCGAGAACTCGACGACGGCGTCCAAGTCGGACTCCTGGAACGGACGGATCTCAAATCCGGCACTCACGACCTTGCAGAACCTAGCCCGTAACAGCGCCCCCGAATACCGACTCTCGACGAAAGGTGCTTAGTCGCTCTCAGGGGTCATTCCTGCACACTGGCCCAGGCGAGTGTCGTAGCGCCTGACGCAGTACGAGACGCGGTACGCTCGCCTCGTGGTCGGTCGGCTGTGCGAGTCGAAGCCATGGCGGTGGGTGCGTCTCGCCGGTCGCGATCGTGTGGGCAGCCTTCGGGCTCCTGGTGGTGCTCGCATAGAGGCGATAGGAGGAAACTCGTGCAAGAGGAGTTGTTGACGTTCGAGCGAGAGTTCACGCAAGCAGTCGCCGGCAATGATGTGGCAGCTATCGGGCGG
This sequence comes from uncultured Actinomycetes bacterium, assembly GCA_963731015.1. Lineage (GTDB taxonomy): Bacteria > Actinomycetota > Thermoleophilia > Gaiellales > Gaiellaceae > Palsa-739. The sequence goes on along the minus strand of CAVSTY010000007.1, from coordinate 542,139 downwards.
TTTGTCGCCGATGACTGGGTGATCGTCGATGCGGACGGAAGGGTCATCGATCGATCGCGGTTCCTCAACGTGATCGAGTCGGGCGCCTTGAGTCACGACTCGATGGAGTCAACCGACGTCGAGGTTCGCCTCCACGGCGATACCGCGGTGGTCACGGGAATCACGACCAGCACGGGACAGTTCATGGGACAGGGCTTCACCACGCGGGAGCGCGCGACCGATGTCCTTGCACGCCTGAACGGCCGTTGGCTGTGCGTCTTCTCGCAGCTCACTCGAGTCGCGTCGGCCTGATCGGCGAGGCCCCGGCTGAACAGCGAACTGGCCCCGCAACTCGAACTCTGTTTGCCTAGGCTCGTGTCGTCTCCCGGGCCCGGAAGCTCGATCGATGGACTTCGAGCTGTCAGCCGGAATCCTGGCCGCAGGGCCAGCTCAATAAGCCTACTCCCCTAACCTCACCGCCAAGGCCGACGTGCCGAGACGCATCGCCGCGCGGTGGACCACGCTCGCATCAGCGCAACGGCTGGAGCGCCGGAGAAGTCGTCAGTCGGAGCACTGGCGCAGGCGACGGGTATCAAGCCTGGTCGGTTTGCCGATCTCGCGCGGAAGGCGCTGCTCCCGTGACATGAGGAGCTGTCGTGCCGCCTCTCGCACACTGTGCTACCGCCGGTGCGTGGCTCGCGAGCCCGAGGGGGCGAAGCCGCCGGCGGAGGCCGGCCGGCGCCGACACTGACCTGGGCCAGTGTTCACGAATGACTCGGCGCTCCGATCTCACCGGCGTCCAGGTGACCCCAGCTTACGACCATGGTTCCGTGTCTTGCGCGAGAAGCATCGCCTCCGCCTTGCAGAGCGAAACGGCGGTAATATCGAACCCGCGCGGCCCTCGTTCGAACCCAGCCCTCTCAGACGTCGGAGGACGGGTTGTCTTCAGCGGTGAGGCGGAGGTCTGCAGCCGAGGGTGGTCGCTCGGCGTCCCAGACGCGGGCATAGGCCTCTGCAACGAGGGGCCAGATGTGTGTCAGGCCGTCCTCGACCGACTCGATCTCGTCGGCCAGGTCTCCGAACACGACGAACTCGTGTGGGATGACGCGACCGGATGCATCGCGTCGCCCCAACGGATCGGGAAAGCGCAGCGCGACCGTCCCGGCGGCGCGACGCCACGTCGCCGGCTTGTCGTCATCGCCCGCGAAACTCCGTTCATAGGCCGGAAGCGGGTCGGACAGCCCTCCTTTGAGGAGGAACCGGAACCCCCAGAAGCGTCCCCGAGTGGCCCAGATGAGCCGCGCAGACAGCTCCTCGCCGGGACGCACTACTTGCCCCTGATCAGCAGTCCGTCCGTCTCGCCCTGGTCAAGGTCCAACCTGAACTGCGTCAGCGTCGCCGTCAGGTAGTCGTGGTTCTCGCGGGCCTGCTCGTTGATCTTCCTGATCTGCGGGTCGGACATCTTGACGGCCGCGATCAGAGCGGGGTAGCGCGGCCCTCACCAAGGGGCCGACCTTGGGGAGCTTGGCCACGAGCTTGTCCACGACGGGCTTTCCGCCGATCAAGACCGCAGCAAGGGTGTCGGCGTTGTCCGCCACGGTGTCGAGCACCTGCCGGGGGATCTTCATCTTCTCCTCCCACTGCACTCGACGCTCCAGGGGAAGCAGTGATGCCACCGGCAGGATGAGGTCAACGCCGAACCGTTTGGTCACATCGATCTCCACTGGCTCACGGCCGGCCGAGGAGAGCTCGAACTTGGCCGAGGAGAGCCGCATGAAGTCCTCACCCAGTGACAACGCTTCGGGGGTCACCACAAAGTCTTGGAGTGTCTCGCGGAGGTGGTCGATGTGCTCGTTGGCCTTCCGGATGACGAGGTCGCGGAACGAGTGGACGTCCCAGTCCGGGAACAGGTCAGCCTTCGACAGCGCGATGATCCAGATGCGCGGGAACTCGACCAGTCGGTCTTCGCCGGCCAGCAGGTCTTCCCTGAGTCGCAGCAGCCCTTGGCCGAAGTTCGTGAAGAGCGACATGAGGTACCGCTCCTCCTCGTCCTTGTAGTCGAGCAGCTTCTGCCCATCCACCAGCAAGAGCGCGACGTCGGAACGCAGCAGGGACCGGAACGTGTCGACACGCCGGTTCGCCTCCTCCTCGCTGCTCGGCGACTCTGTCGAACCATTCACCCGGGTAGTCGTGCCATGCAAGGCGCAGGATGTCGAATGGCCGTTTCTTCGCTTTGGCGTCGCCACCACCCTTGAGTTTCACCGAGAAGTAGTAGGTCACGCCCGCGAATCTGGTGGGCAGGAGGAGCCGTCGCATCGTCTCTCATGCCTGAGGTAGTTCTGGAGGAGCCGATTGCCCTGGCCGGTGTCGTCGGCGACCAGGTCCCAGAGGTCGTTCGAGGACGCCTTCTCCTGCGAAGGGCCGTAGAACGAGGAGGCCAACACGGTCTTGCCTGATCCGCTCTCTCCGAAGAGCGCGATGTGTTGCTCTCGGATCCTGGGGGACGGAACCATCGCGGGAACGTACCCCACAACCAGGAACGGAGGACCGGCAACGCCTTAGTGTCCAATGTCGCCACAGGTCAGCGCTTAGAAGGCCACGTTAGGGCCGGCTTTGGTCGACCTGCGCCAGCGCCCAGCCGGTCAGGCCCTCTTCGATCTTTACCTGCCGAGTTGTCGAAGCGCAGCACCACCAACTGCGACCGATGGCGCAAGGGGCCGTTCTCGGCCTCGCCCGCCCTTCACGCGTGGTTATCTAGATAGCCATCGACGCACCACTCGGCCCGTTCCTTCGCGTCGAGTTCGAGCAGGTTGGTGGAGTCATTGAACGGGTTTGTAGGGTCGTAGCTGTCGAAGCCGACGCGGATCGTGCGGAACCCGATTACGCCGAGTGGGTGATCGCGCAGCCTGCGCTTGACATCGTCTTGCCAGGCGTGCCGCATCTCCTCGCATAGCCCGCGGACGATCGAGCTTGGCGCCGCCGTCTTTAGGTGATGCCGCGGGAAATGGATATCGCCCTTGGCCGACTTCTCGTCGTACCAGGCTCCCTCGTCCTCTGGCGCGTCGACCCAAACGAGCGGGGCCGGGCGCTTTACGTCCATCCGCTCGTGCAACCGCTCGTGCGCCGCGGTAACCCTTGCCTCCCGGTCTTGGAGTGACAGCGACGACCATAGAGCCGGCGGGATGAGCTCTCGCAACTCGGCACCGAGGGCGCGGAAGTACTGCAGCTCCTCGGCGCGCCACGCGCGGTCTCGCTCGACTTCGGCGAGCAAGTCTTCGTGGGCAAACTGGTCTTTGTGACGCACCTCAGCACATGAGGATACGCGGCGTAGCGGCGCGGGCGACGAGTCCAAGACGGTTCCGGCACGGAGGGGCTGACGTTGTGCTTGGAGTATAGCAAACAGCAGATTCCACAAAAACTCTGATACACTGACGGCATACTGCTAAGAGGTAGTCGGGAACAGGAGTATGGCGTATGGCATCGGACCGTCAGATCCGAGCAAATCGGAAGAATTCGGAGAAGTCCACGGGGCCGAAGACACCCGAGGGTAAGCGGCGATCAAGCCGGAACGCGACTAAGTGGGGGCTACTCGCTCAAGACAGTGTCATCTTCGGGGAGAGGCGGGAGGCCTATGAAGCCTTCCGCGACGACATGTGGGACACGTGGAACCCGGTCGGCGCGGCCGAGAAATACTGCGTCGACCGACTCGTAGCGGACGGATGGCGCCTGGCTCGTGGCGGCCGAATCGAGACTGCGATCCTGATCAACGCAGCACGGCGCAGATCTAACTCATTCGTACCGGCTAATCGCCGCCGCCAGGTCTCGCGGGTTTCACAGCTCATCTCGGGGCATGTTCAGCCCGGCGAACCCGACGACCAGGAAAATGACCTCCCGACCCCGAGCGAGCAGGAGATCGAGGAGGCAGCGCTCTATGAGCTCGCGGAGGTCTACACAGGCGAAGCGGCCGACGAGCTCCGGAAACTCGACCGGCACGAGACCGCAGTTCACCGTCGCTACCAGGCCACCCTTCACGATCTCATGGCTCTTCAGAAGAAGCGTCTCGGCTAAGGCCGGAATTCAAAACGAACCCAATCAGATGCCAAAACCCCGCATATGCAGGGTCATGGTCATGGGCGGTACTGGGCTCGAACCAGTGACCCCCAGCTTGTCGAGCTGGTGCTCTCCCAACTGAGCTAACCGCCCGGGTCGCGGGGATTGTAGCCGCGGTCGGCTACGCGCTCACGCGGCCACTACGCGCACCGGCGTCAGCCGGCCGATTCGCCTCGCGGCGACCGCTCGCTCGAGCGCGTCCACGCACTGCGAGCAGAAGTCCGTGCCGCGGCCGCGCCGGATCTCCTCCAGCGCCTCCTCGAAGCTTCGCTCCTCGCGGTAGAGGCGCTTCGTCGTCATCGCGTCCAGGGCGTCAGCGACGTGGATGATCCGCGCGGCGAGCGGGATCTCCTCGCCAAGCAGCCCGTCCGGATAGCCCCGCCCGTCCACCCGCTCGTGGTGGTAGCGGATGCCCGGGACGACCTCGTCGAGGTAGCCGAGCCGCTCGATGATCCGCGCGCCCTCCTCCGGATGGCTGCGCATCACTACCCACTCGGCGGCGGTGAGCGGGCCTTCCTTCAGGAGCACCGCGTCGGGGACGCCGATCTTGCCGATGTCGTGCAGGAGCGCCGCCTGGTCGACAACGTCGAGCTCAGCGCCCGAGAGGCCGAGCTCACGCGCGATGATCATGGCCGACGCTGCGACGCGCCGCGAATGGCCGGCCGTGTACGTGTCCCGGGCGTCGACCGTCGCCGACAGCGCCTCGAGGGCGGCCGTCGAGCGCTCGATCACGGCGCGATGGGCGTCCTCGAGCGACATGTTCTGCCGGCCGATCGTCTCCCCCGCCTCCTCCAGCCGCAGCACGACGCGCTGCGTGAAGTAGATGAGGAAGAGCGGCGCGAGCGCGAGCGCGGCGAGCGCGAAGCTGTGGTTCCAGAAGTGCGCGAACGGCACGGCCATCAGCGCGAGGACGAGCTCGATGGTCACGTCCTCCCCGTCGAGCAGACCGGTCTGGCGCGGCGTCAGGCCGCGGCCGAGATAGAGCATCGGGACCAGCAGCAGCCGGTTCGCGAACACGAAGGTGACGGCCGCGCACGCGCCGGCGACGGCCTCGCGGCCGGCCGACGCAGGGAAGCCGATTGCATGCGCCACCGCCCAGGCAGCGATTCCCGAGGCCGCGTAGTTCGCGATGTTGAAGGTCTGGATGTACCAGGTGTAGCGCTGCTTGAGCCAGTCGGGCAGGCAGTGGACGACGACCAGCAGGATCAGCAGCTCGGGCGGCAGCAGCAGCGCGCCCGCGACGACGAAGAGGATCGCTGGATGGAAGACGCGCCGGCGGTTGAGCTGGAACGAGAGGAGCTGCGAGAGCGACGCCAGCACGGCGAGGGCCACGAAGCTGCCCCAGTCGACCGCCTCCACGCGGGCGGCCGCAAGCGGGATCCCGAGCGCCGCCGGCGCGACAACCGCCGTCCAGTAGAGCCAGGCCGCCGGAGTAAGCGCTCCGATCTGCGCCCCGCGCAGCCACGACGGCCGGCGGCCGGTCTCGACCGCCGCCGCGCTCACAGCGCCTCCTGGGCGTGAGCGGGCATGACCGCGGCGACCCCCTGGGCCGCGATCAGCTGGCGGGACGAATCGACGCTCATACCGAGCGCACCTACGCCCAAGCCGGGACGCACGCACTGGGCGATGCGTGCGAGGAAAGGTTCCCCATCGCGGACGCGGCAAGAGCGGCGGCGCCGGAGGTGCCGTTCAGCACCGGCAGCAGTCGCCGACTCGTTGGGGAGGGGGGAAGCCACGAGAGCCGCATGGGGAGGCCAGAAGGTAGGCCCGGCGACATTGATCGGCCTCCCTCGGAAGAGGTAGGACCGCGACGTTCACTCGTTCAAGTGAATCCTTCGTACCGCGAACAAGTCAGGCCCAGGGCAGTTGAGCCCAGTGCGGCGGCCGCTCTCGCCGGAACAGCTCGACCGTCGCGTACGCCTGCCTCCAGTCGGCGGTCTCCTCCGCCACGCTTGCGCCGTGGCGCGCCGCGAGCTCCGAGACCGGGTAGCGCACTCCCGTGCCCGAGCGCGAACCGGTCATCAGGATCACGCACGGCCCCACGCCTGCGCCCACGAAGGCGTGCTCCGTCCAGGGAGGAGCGTTGAAGAAGTCCCAGGGCCGCAGGCGTCGCTCCTCGCCCTCGACGAGCAGCGCGCACTCTCCCGTCAGGACGAGGAACGCCTCCGGCTCCTCTTCGGCGTGGTAGAGGCTGGTCTGCCCGGGCGCGAGGACCGTGAGGTTGATCCCGAGCTGGGCGAACTCGACCGGCGCGTCGCCGTACTCGTTCTCGAAGGCACACCTTGCGCCCCTCGTCTCGGCGAACCACCACTCGGCGTCCCGCACGTTGACGACGAACCAGCCTTCGGTGACGGGCGCGAGCCCCGATCCGAGGTCCTCGAGCCGCGCTTTGCCCACTAGAAGATCTCGAGGCACCAGGGCAGCGGGCGCCACGCGAACAGCGCGTCGGCCCTCCCGACAGCGCCCTCCCGGAGCTCCTCCACGCGGAGCGCTTCGCGCAGCTGGGTGAACGAGACCGCGCCGAGGTAGGCAGAGCCGAGCGCGGAGACGTCGAGCGCAAGGTCGGGCTCGGAATCGGTGCGCTCGCAGACGCCGTCCTCGAGCTTCCATCGTCCGTCGTTCCACTCGCAGATCGCGTCGCGCACCTCGAGCACGAGCGGCCCGCCCTCGCCGTACGCGCGGCCCGACAGCGCAGCGCCCACGTCCACGAGCCGCACCCACAACACGTCGTGCATCCGGTAGCCCGCCCGCCGAGGCAGGGCGAGGAGCAAGAAGAGCGGATGATCGGGCGGGGCGAGCGGGACCTCGGCGACGGTCATCCAGTCGACGTCGAGGAGGAAGCGCCAGATCGCCGCCGTCGCCTCCGGCGTCGAGCCGAGCGCCTCGCGCACGACCAGCCGCGACGCCGGCAGCCCACCGTCGAAGGAGAAGTGCGTCCGGTAGATCGCGTATCCGAGCGGCTCGCCGTCGATTTCCACGGCGACGAAGCGGCGCGGAGCGCTCGATTCTTCCGGGGGCAGGCGCAGCTGTCGTTCCTCCCACCAGGTGTCGCTCCTCGACAACATCCCCGGGCGCTCTCGCCGCACGGCCTCGTAGATCGGCGGGAACAGCTCGCGCGCCTCGGCGGGCGTGACGAACCGAGTCTTCCCCGCGAGCTGGAGCGGCTCCGCAAACGCGTCCGACTCGTGCGGCACCTTCAGCTCGCCCGCCCAGGAGGCGAGGCCGTAGCCGAAGCGGCCGTAGATCGTCTCCTCCGATGACCACAGCGCCGCGATCGGCTCGCCGCGCTCGTGGACGTCGCCCAGCTGCGCATCCATCATGGCCCGCAAGGCGCCGCGGCGGCGATGCGTCGGGTCGACGCCGACGGCCGTCACTCCCGCGCAGCGCAGCGAGCCGCCGGGCACGGACAGCTCGAACGGGAAGGCGCCAGCGCCGCCGACGATCTGGCCGTCCTCGAAGGCAGCGTGCATCCGCTCGTGCGGCAGCAGCCGCGCCAGGCGCTCGAGCATCTCCTCGTCCGGCGGCGGATTGAAGTACTGGCCGATCACACCGACGGCGTGGCCGAACTCCTCCTGGTCGGCACAGGGGCGAACGTCGAACATGCCGCGACGCTACCTACAGCTTCTCGAGCGGCGCGTACTCCAACACGAGCTTCCGCTCGCTGCCATCGTCGGCGAAACGCACCGTCACGAGGCCGCCCGGCTCGATCCGCACGACGACGCCCTCGCCGAGCGTCGAGTGGCGGACGGAGTCGCCGGTCGCGAGGGCGGGCACGTCCTCGCGCGGCGTGATCTGGCTCTGGCGCGGCGCGCCGTAGCCCGACCACGAAGCCGGCCGCAGGCGCTCGCGCTCGACGTGCGAGTCGGGCAGCTCGTCGAGGAATCGCGACGGCAGGTTGTGGTTGCGGCCGCCGTAGAGCATCCGCGACGAGGCGTGCAGCAGCGTCAACCGCTCCTCCGCCCGGGTCATGCCGACGTAGCAGAGCCGGCGCTCCTCCTCGATCCCCTGCTCCTCGATCGAGCGCGAGTGCGGGAAGATCCCCTCCTCCATCCCGATCAGGTAGACGACGCGGAACTCGAGACCCTTCGCGTTGTGCAGGGTCATGAGCGTCACGAGCGAGGTATCACCGCGGATCGCGTCCTGGTCGGAGTAGAGCGAGATCTCCTGGAGGAAGGCCGAAAGGGTCGTGTCTTGCGCTTGCTCGCGCCACTCGCGCGCGACCGAGACGAGCTCCTGGAGGTTCTCCATGCGGCCCTGCGCCTCGATCGTGCGCTCGGCCTCGAGCGATTCCGTGTAGCCGCTGCGCGCGAGCACCTCCTCGATCAGCTCCGGCACCTCGAGCTCCATCGCGGCGGACATCAGTGACTCGATCGCGCCGCGGAACGCCTTCAGTGCCTTCTGCGGCGCAGCGCCGACGCCGGCCATCTCGGCCTCGGCGGTCGCCTCCCAGAGCGAGATCTCGCGCTGGTCGGCCCACGTCTGCAGGCGCGCGAGGCTCGTGTCGCCGATGCCGCGGCGTGGCCGGTTGGCGATGCGCAGGAGGGAGACCGCGTCGTACGGGTTGTCGAGCACCTGGAGGTAGGCGACGAGATCCTTGATCTCGGCCCGCTCGTAGAAGCGCGGGCCGCCGATCACCTGGTACGCGATGCCCTGGCGCACGAGCACGTCCTCGAGCACACGGCTCTGCGCGTTCGTCCGGTAGAAGACCGCGACCTCACTGCCCGAGAAGCCCTCCTCGACGAGCAGCGCGATCTCGGCGGCGACGTAGCGCGCCTCGGCGTGCTCGTCCTCGACCTCGATCACGCGCACCGGATCGCCGTCGCCGAGCTCTGACCAGAGGTTCTTCTCCTTGCGCTCGCGGTTGTGGCTGATGATCCCGTTCGCGGCGTCGAGGATGTGCTGGGTCGAGCGGTAGTTCTGCTCGAGCGCGATCGAGTACGAGCCGGGGAAGTCGTGCTCGAACTCGAGGACGTTGCGGATGTCGGCGCCGCGGAAGCCGTAGATCGACTGGTCCGGATCGCCGACCGCGAACACGTTGCGGTGCTTCTCGGCGAGCAGTTGCAGCAGGCGGTACTGGGCGTGGTTCGTGTCCTGGTACTCGTCCACCAGGACGTAGCGGAACGCCTCCTGCCACTTCTCGCGCGCCTCGGGGAAGCGCTCGAGCACGTCGACCGTGAGGAAGAGCATGTCGTCGAAGTCGACCGCGTTCGAGGCGAAGAGCCGCTTCTGGTAGAGGTCGTAGACCTCGGCCACCGTCTGGTCGTAGAAGCTCGCGACGCGCTCGGTGTAGTCGTCCGGGCCGACGAGCGTGTTCTTGGCGTTCGAGATCTGGGAGTGGATGCCGCGCGGCGTGAAGCGCTTCGGGTCGCGCTCGAGCTCCTCCAGGCAGCGCTTGACGAGGCGGATCTGGTCGGCCTGGTCGTAGATCGTGAAGTTCGAGCGGTAGCCGAGCCGCTGCGCCTCGCGACGCAGGATTCGGCCGCAGGCCGAGTGGAACGTCATCACCCACGCGGCGCGCGCGGGCGGGCCGACGAGGTCGCCGACGCGCTCGCGCATCTCCCCCGCCGCCTTGTTCGTGAACGTGATGGCCAGGATCTCGGGCGGCTTGACGCCGACGGCGCCGAGCAGGTGAGCGATGCGGCGGGTGAGGACGCGGGTCTTGCCCGAGCCGGCGCCGGCGACGACCAGCACCGGGCCTTCCGTGTGGAGGACGGCCTCCCGTTGCGCCGGATTCAGGTCGGCGAGGTAGGTCTCGGGCGTCGTCGCGGCCACCGCTCGATCGTAGCCGCGGTCGCCGCCGGAAACGCTTACGCTCGCGCGATGCAGCTCGCGCTCATGATCGAGGGGCAGGAAGGCGTGACCTGGCAGGACTGGTGCGCGCTCGCGGACGCGTGCGAGGAGCACGGTGTCGGGACGCTCTTCCGCTCCGACCACTACATCTCGCAAGGGGACGAGGCCGGGAACGTCGCGCACGACGCGTGGACGACGATCGCGGCGCTCGCCGCGCGGACGCACGACGCTCCGCTTCGGCACGCTCGTCTCCCCCGCCACCTTCCGCGCGCCGGGGCTGCTCGCGAATGCGGCTGCGACGGCCGACCACGTCTCGGGCGGACGGATCGAGCTCGGGCTCGGCGCCGGCTGGATGGAGCGCGAGCACCGCGCGTACGGCTTCCCGTTCCCCGAGACACGAACGCGGGTCGAGATGCTCGCGGAACAGGTCGAGATCGTCCACCGGTTGTGGACCGAGGAGCGCGTCGATTTCCGCGGCCGCCACTACACCCTCGAGGACGCACCCGCGCAACCGCGGCCCGTGCAGAAGCCCCGGCCGCCGCTGCTCGTCGGCGGTGGAGGCGGGCGCGGCACCGTCGAACCCGCGCTCCGGTTCGCGGACGAGTACAACACGCCGTTCGTCTCGCCCGAGGACTCGGCGGTGATCCGGGAGAAGACGCGGCCGCTGCGCTTCTCGGTCATGACCGGCTGTGTGCTCGGCGAGACCCGCGAGGACGCGCTCGAGCGTGCGCGCACGCTGTACGCGCGCCGCCCCCGCGAGGACTCATTCGAGGACTGGCTCGCGAGAATGGACGCCTTCGCCGTCGTCGGCTCCGTCGAGGAGGCAGCCGAGCGGCTCCGCGCCTACGAGCGCGCCGGCTGCGACCGCGTCATGCTCCAGCACCTGCTCCACACCGACCTCGAGCCCGTCCGGCTGATCGGCCGCGAGCTCGCGCCGGCGCTCGCGTAACCGTCCGCCGTGTCCGCGACCATCCGGGTCGTGGAGCCTGGAACCGCACGTTTCGAGACGTTCAGCGACGGCGTGTTCGCGATCGCCGCGACGCTGCTCGTGCTCGAGTTCACGGCCACACCCGGCCGCCACCTCGGCCAGGAGCTTCTCCACCTCTGGCCGTCGTACCTCGCCTACGTGACGAGCTTCGTCACGATCGGGATCATCTGGATGAACCACCACCACACTGTCTCGCTGCTCGGGCGCACGGACCGGACGATGCAGTTCATCAACATCTTGCTGCTGCTGACGATCGCGTTCCTGCCGTTCCCGACGAAGCTCGTGGCCCAGAACCTCACGGGCGCCGGCGAGCAGGCCGCCGCGCTCGTCTACGCCGCGACCTTCGTCCTCATGGCCGCGCTGCACCTGATCTGGTGGCGGTACGCCCGCAACGGCCGGCGCCTCATCGCCGACGAGACACCCGACTCTGCGCTGCGCGCGGTCGACCGCGCGTATCTGCCCGGCGTGCCGATGTACGGGGCGGTCTTCGTCGTCGCGTTCTTCAGCCCGCTCGCGGCCGTGCTCATCACCTTCGCGATCGCGGCCTTCTACCTACCGTCCGCCGCCCTCTTCGATCGCGGCGGCTAGCCAGGCAGACGCGGCCGCCAGCGCGTCGGCGTCGCTCGACTTGAGGACGACCTCGACGGTCGAACCCTCGGAGCTGAAGCTCGGATACGAGCCGACGAGGACGCCGGGCCAGCGCTCGACGGTCTCGGCGAGCGTCGTGGCGATCACGCTCTCGTACGTCCGGTACTCGCGGCGCCAGGCCCGGATCGGGCTGCCGCGGTGGAACTCCTCCTCGATCGACGCGAACATCGCCTCCATCTCCGAAGGGAGGCCGGGCAGGACGTAGACGTTCTCGACCACGAACCCGGGCGCACCGCCGAGCGGATTCCCGAGCGGCCGGCTGCCGCGAGGCAGGGATGCCCAGCGCGCTGCGTACTCGGGGTTGGCCGCGAACCGCGCACGCAGGTCGGCGGCGAGCTCCGGTACCTCCTCCTGCGGCACCCCGAACGCGGCGGCGATCGCCTCGCGCGTCAGGTCGTCGGGCGTGCCGCCGAGGCCGCCGGTGACGAGCAGGAAGTCGACGCGAGGCGCCTCGGCACGCACGAAGGCCGCGACGGTGTCGATCTCGTCGGGCAGCGCCACCGTGAGACGCACCTCCACGCCGAGCGGCGCGAGCCCGCGTGCGAGCCAGCCCGCGTTCGTGTTCGGCACGTCGCCCGAGACGAGCTCGTTCCCGATCGTGAGGATCGAGGCTGTGCCGGCGGTCACAGCTCGATGGTACGGCCGGGCGCGAAGGCCTCCAGGAAGCGGCGGTCGTGGGTGACGAGAATCACGGTGCCGTCATAGCCGGCGAGTCCCCGTTCGAGCTCCTCGATCGCCTCGACGTCGAGGTGGTTCGTCGGCTCGTCGAGCACGAGGCAGTTGACGCCACGGGCGGTCAGGAGCGCGAGGCCGGCGCGGGTGCGCTCGCCCGGTGAGAGAGACGCGGCCGGGCGCAGGACGTCGTCGGCCCCGAGGCCGAACTTCGCGAGCAGCGTGCGAGCCGTCCCTTCCTCGAAGTCGCGGAAGACTTCGAGCAGTGTCTGCGGCCCGGTGAGCGCGGCTCGATCCTGCTCGAGCTCGCCTAGGACGACGCCCGGGCCGATCCAACGAGTCCCGGCGGCGAGCGGACGCCGGCCGAGCAGCGCATCGAGCAGCGTCGTCTTGCCGCTTCCGTTCGACCCGGCGATCGCAACGCGGTCTCCCCAGCCGACGGCGAGGTCGAGCGGGCCGAGCCGGAACGAGCCACGCTCGACGACGGCGTCCTCGAGCCGGACGACGATCTCGCCGCTGCGCGCCGCCGGCGCGAGCGAGAGCTGGAGCTCCCACGGCTCGTATGGCTTCTCGACGGTCTCGACCCGCGCGAGCTTCGCGCCGTACGTCCGCTTCACGTCCTTCGACTTCTTCTTCTTGCGGCCCTGGCCGTAACCTCGCTTCTCCCACTCGGCCATGCGGCGCTGCTGGTCTTCGATGCGCCTGCGCTCGGCGACCGAGGACTCCCAGCGGCGGTAGTGACGCTCGCGCCGCCGCTCGCGTTCGGCCTCGTAGTCGCTCCACCCGCCCGGGTACTCCTTTGTCCCGCGCGTCCACTCGTCGAGCTCGACGATGCGCGTCACGGTGCGGTCGAGGAAGGCGCGGTCGTGCGAGACGACGACGACCGAGCCGGAATGCGCCGCAAACGCGCGCTCGAGCCAGGCGAGCCCGGCGAAGTCGAGGTCGTTCGTCGGCTCGTCGAGCAGGAGCACGTCGAAGCCGCCGCGGAGGACGGCCGAGAGCGCCGCGCGAGTCGCCTCCCCTCCCGAGGCCTCGACGCCGTTCCGCTCCTGCGCGAGGTAGCCGACCGCGAGCGTCGGCGGCGTGCGCCGGATGCGACCCGCGTCCGGCTCCTCGAGCCCCGCGAGCAGACGGAGCAGAGTCGACTTGCCGGCGCCGTTCGGGCCGACGAGCCCGATCCGTGCGCGCGGCGGCACGACGAGGTGGACGTCCTCGAGGACGACTTCGGCTCCGTACGACTTCGAGACTCCGGCCGCGACGAGCGAGCCGGTAAGGCGAGACATGCGCAACGACCTCCAACGACTTGGTGGGACAGGGTCGGCTGAGACGGGTCAGTTGCGCATAGACGGCGCTGGGCGCCGTCGACCACTCTAGCGACGTCGCTAGCGGCGGACGGGGAGGACGAACACGCCGCCGCGATCCTCGACGATGCGGACGTTAGCGCCGTAGTACGCCGCGACGTTCGGGGCCGAGAGGACTTCGGCTGCAGTTCCCTCGGCAACGACCGAGCCCTCGTCGAGCAGGACGAGCCGCTCGGCGTACTGGCCGGCGAGCGTGAGGTCGTGCATCGTCGTCACCACCGTCAGCCCGTCCTTGCGCAGCGCGTCGACGAGTTCGAGCACGAGCTGCTGCCGGCCGAGATCGAGTGCCGTCGTCGGCTCGTCGAGCAGCAGCACCGGCGCCTCCTGCGCGAGGGCGCGCGCGAGCACTGCGCGCTGGAGCTCGCCGCCGCTGAGCGAGCCGAGCGGCCGCTCGGCGAAGCGTTCGAGCTCGAGCCTGCGCAACGCCTGCGTCGCCGCCTCACGGTCGCGGCGACCTTCGCCGCCGAGATACCGGATGTGCGGCGTACGCCCGAGGAGGACGTACTCCGCGACCGTCAGCGCCGCGGGCGTCTCGGGCTTCTGCGGGACGAAGGCGACAAGCCGCGCCACCGCGCGGCGGCCAAGCCGCCGTCCATCTCGTCCGTCGATCAGCACCTCGCCCTCGTACGCCGCGAGACCGGCAAGCGCGCGCAGTGCCGAGGTCTTGCCCGCGCCGTTCGGCCCGATCAGCGCCGTCCAGCCTCCGGCTTCCGCGCGCAGCGAAAGCCCGCGCACTGCCGCGACCGGCCCGAACCGCACCCAGAGCTCACGCGTCTCGATCATCGCGCCCCTCGCGAGGTGCGGAGGACAACGGCGAAGAACGGTGCGCCGAGAAACGCGGTGACGACGCCGATCGGCAGCTCGGCCGGCGAGAGAACGGTCCGCGCGACCACGTCCGCGAGGACGAGAAAGCCGGCGCCGGCGAGCAGCGACAGCGGGATCAGAGCGCGGTAGCTCGTCGAGACGAGCAGCCGGATGGTGTGCGGGACGATGATCCCGACGAACGCGATCAGGCCGCTGACCGACACGGCCGCAGCCGTTCCGAGGGTCGCCGCGACGACAATCGCCAGCCGCGCCCGCCCGACGTCGATCCCGAGACTCGAAGCCTCGTCGTCGCCGAGGCTGAGGACGTCGAGCACGCGACGATGCAGCACGAGCACGAGCGAGCTCACCGCGATGTAGGGCGCGCAGATCGCGACGTCGCGCCAGGTCGCCGTCGAGAAGCCGCCGAGCAGCCACGCATAGACGTTCTGCAGTTGCTGCGTGTGTCGCTGCTGGACGAACGTCTGGACGGCCGCCGTGAACGTGGCCATCGTGACGCCCGCGAGGATGAGCGCCCCGGTCATGTAGGTGGCTCCGACCGAGCGTCCGAGCGCGTACGTGACGGCGACCGCGGCGATCGCCCCGGCGAAGGCTGCGAGCGGTACCGACCAGGTGCTTCCCGTCGCGGCTGCAGACCCGTAGATGATCGCGAGCGTCGCGCCGAGGCCGGCTCCGCCGGCGACGCCGAGCAGATAGGGGTCGCAGAGCGGATTCCGAAACACGCCCTGGTACGAGGCGCCCGCGATCGCGAGCATCCCGCCGACGAGCGCCGCGAGCGCGACCCGCGGCGCGCGCAGCTGCCAGAGCACAGCGTGGTCGACCGCTCCGAGCGGCTGGTTGACGTGGAGGAACGGCACGTACGAGAGAGCCGAGCGGAGGATCGAGCCGACGGGAATGTGCACGGGCCCGACCGCGAGCCCGATCGCGAGCGATACGACGAGAAACGCGACGGCGACCAGGCCGGCGCGGAGGCCGACGCCCCGCGCCTCTACGCGGGGAGGCGCCTCCGCCGTGCCGGCCGTCGCGGCCATCAGCCCTGCTTTGCGATCCGTGCCACCGTCCGCGCGAACT
Source organism: uncultured Actinomycetes bacterium (assembly GCA_963731015.1). Lineage (GTDB taxonomy): Bacteria > Actinomycetota > Thermoleophilia > Gaiellales > Gaiellaceae > Palsa-739. Next base: position 526,698 of record CAVSTY010000007.1, on the reverse strand, counting down.
GCACGATGCGCGGACCCCAGCGCGAGGCGACGTCGTCGTTGGCGGCGACGACGCGGTGGTGCTCGACGGCCGAGATCGTGCTCCAGCCGGGCCGAGCGGCCACGGTCGCGTAGGACTGCTGGCAACACTTCGTGTCGGCGAGGACGATGATCTGCGGGTTCTTGGCGACGATGTACTCGGCCGAGAGCTGCGGGTAACCGTCGCCCGTCCCGCCCGCCGCATCCGCGATGTCCCGGAAGCCGAACAGCTTGTAGACGCTGCCGATGAACGTGTTCGACGTGGCCGAGTAGTACGTCGGGTCGAGCTCGTGGTAGACGCGCAGGTGGCGGCGCGTCTTCGGCACGCTCGCCACGATCGCCGCGAGGTGCGTCCTCATCGATTGGACGACGGCCCGCGCGCCGCGGACGTGGCCGGTGAGGCGGCCGAGACCGAGGATCTCCGCGTAGGCCTGCTGCAGGTTGCTCGCGGCCGGCTCGTTCACGACCTTGATCCCGAGCTGGCGCAGTTGCGAGACGAAGTTGCGAGGGTTGTACGAGACGAGGACGAGATCCGGGTGGTAGCCCGCGATCGCCTCGACGTTCGGTGTGAAGCCGGAGAGGGCCGTGCGAGGCGCGCGCTTCGGGTAGTTCGACTGGTTGTCGACGGCGACGACCTGCTTGCCGGCGCCGATCGCGAACAGGTCCTCGGTCACGGTTGGCGAGAGCGAGACGATCCGGTGCGGGTAGCGGTGCGTTGCACGCGGCCGCTGGTGAGCGGCCGCCGAGAGGGAGACGACGACGAGCGCCGCGACGAGGGCCGCGACGACAGCAAAGCTGAAACGGTGCACGAATCCTTCCTTCCGCGAGGGGTTCGGGTGTCGCGGCGGGCGGCAGGTCTTCTGACTCGGGGCTCCCTCCCCCGCCGCCTTCCCGGGTCTCGCGACCCAGTGGCGTCGTGGCGGAAGAGCGTCTCCCCTTACAGCGGCGGGACCGTCCCGGACTTGCACCGGAGTTCCCTCACCGCTCGCCGGTTTGTGGCGGGAATCTAGCATCGCCTGTCGTGGCCGGCCTCACGCTCGCACTCGACCTCGACGGCGTGCTCGCCGACACGCGCCCGCTGTGGGACGCGTGGCTCGAGGACGCGGCCCGGCGGGCGCGCGTGGAGCTGGACGTGCCGGAGGATCGCGAGGCGGCGGCGGCCGTGCTCGACGAGGCTCTCGGCGACTGGCGTCCGCTGCTGACACGATTCGCGGCCGACCGGGCGCCGCTCTGGATCCGCCCCCGTCCCGACACGAACGCCGCGCTGCGACGGCTCGCGGCGACGGGCGCGCGGATCGGCGTCTTCAGCGACGCGCCGCGGGAGCTGGCCGAGATCGCGCTCGCCCATGCGGGCGCCACGCGGCAGGTCGACGTCGTCGGAACGCTTGCCGAGGTGCAGGCCGCGCTCGGCGGCGACGCGATCGTCGTGAGGTCGCGCGAGGAGCTCGCAGGACTACGATGAGCAGGTGGATCACGACCTCTCCGACCGGCGCTTCGACCTGATCCTCGAGAAGCTCGACCGCATCGGCGACGAGCTCGAGAAGACGAACAAGCGTCTCGACAACGACGAGAACTTCCTCCGGCTGACCAAGGAGATCGCGACGTTGAACGAGTCGCTCCAGGCGCTGGCCTACGCGGCCCTCGGCCAGCAGGCGCCTCAGGTGCGCCGCCGGCACTCGGCGTAGGGGGTTGGCGCCCCAGCCGATGTTGCTCTGCGGCGGCAGCATCTTCGCCCAGTCGTGGGGAACACTCGGCGGAGCGACCGTCCTCTGCTGGCACGGCGCAGGTGGAAGCCACGCCGACTATGCGCGGATTGGCCCTGAGCTTGCGGACCGCCTAGGCGCACGAGTCGTCGCCGTCGACGCACCCGGCCACGCACGATCGCCGGCACGCGCGGCCGACGCCTTCCGGCCGTCGGTGCTGGCGGGACTGGCGGTCGAGATCATCGACGAGCTCGACGCTGCGCAAGCAGTCTTCGTCGGCTTCTCGTGGGGAGCAACGGTCGGCTGCTGGCTCGGCGCGCTCCACCCGGAACGGACGCTCGCACTCGCGCTGGTCGAAGGAGGCCACTTCGATTTCGCCGATCTCCCCGGCTTTCGCACCGACCGCACGCTCGACGAGTTCGTCGTGGAAGCAGAAGCCGTGGCAGTCAGCGAAGGCGCAGGCTTCGGCAACCACGGGCCGGAGGTCGCCGGGGCAATGGTCTACGGCCTCAGCCAGGAGCCGGCGACTGCCTCGTACGAACGGCTCGCGGCCTCGGGAGTTCCGACGCTCTTTCTCGGCGCAGGTGGAGACGGGTCGTCGGTCGAGGTCGAGCGATTGTCGCGCCTCGTCCCTCAGAGCGCGATCGTCCAGCTCGCCTCCTCCGGCCACGACCTCCTGCGGGACGCGCCGACCGAGGTCGCGCGCACTGTGGGCGACTGGCTGGCTCGACTACCGAGGGTCTAGGGCAAACGCCAGATGTCGAGCACGCCGCTCGTGGCGTGGTCGTTCGCGTTGCCCTCGGGGAGCGCTACGCGGCCGTCGGTGGCGATCGGGCTGTTCCAGTGCCCACCGCCGGCGCCGAGCGTCGTGACGAGCTTCCCGTTCGCCGGCTCGTAGACGCGCAACCCACCGCCCAGGTCGTAGACGAAGAGCAGCCCGCCGGCGATGACCGGGCTCGTGCCGCCGTTGCCGTTCCGCCAGACCGAGTGGAGCTTTCCGCCTCGCAGCGACCACGCCTGGGTCCCGCCGCCGTCGGCCGCGATGAGCCAGATCCGCTTGCCGCTCCGCCACACCGCCGGCGCCGTGAAGAGATCGGTGCCGGACGGCGTCGAGACGATCTGCAGCTCGCGGCCCTTGTGCGGCCGGGTGCCGCGCAAACGCCGCATTGAAAGGAGCCGGATCTTCCCGTCCTTGCCACCCTGCGCGATGAGCCTCGAGGTGAGATAGACGGGAGACGTGGAGCCGAGATCGACGTCGCCGTTGTTCAGCTCGGCGGTGTTCGTCGGCGTGTAGTTGCCGACCAGCTTCGCCTTCGACGAGAGGACGAGCACTGCGTCACCCCAGTTGGTGCGACCGTCCCAGGGCGCGTTCCCCGTGGCCACGAGGAGCTTGCCGCTGCGCGGGACGACGACCGCGCCCGCCCGTCCCCAGATGGCCGAGTCGCTCGCCGTGCACGTCGGCGGGAAGAGGAGGTAGTGCCGATTGGAGCAGAGAGAGTTCCAGATGTGCAGCAGCCGGCCGTTTCTCGCGGCCATGACGACGACGTGCCCCTGATACGGCGGCGCGTCCCCGATGTAACCGCCGGTCGCGGCGATCACGTTTCGGCCCGCGAAGTTGAGCGACGCGGCGATCTTCTCGTACGCCGGCAGCTTCGTGACCACGCGGCGCCAGACCACACGCCCGCTCGCGACCGTGAGCTTCTGGATCCTCCCGTCAGGCGATGCCGCGTAGATCCACTTACGGCTGGGGTCGGCGACCGGCGTCGCAGTCGTGATCTGCGCCGAGCCGGCCACGTGGGAGTAGCTGTGCGGCGTCCAGCGCCAGAGGATCTTGCCGTTCGCGGCGTCGATCGCGAGCGTGATCCCGTAGGTCGTCGTGACGAAGAACGCGTCGTGGGTCGCGCCGTGGATCGTGACGCCGTGGAGGTAGATCGCGGAGGAGTCGACCGTGCCCGGCAGGTGGACCTGCTGGCGGACGAGCGAGCCGACGTTCGCGGCCGTGATCCCGGTCGCGTGCGGATCGTCGTTACTGCGGCGTGCGTCCCAGCCGAAGCGCGTCCAGTCGTGGGCCGAACTCGCCAGCGTCTTGCGCGCGCCGGCGACGCCGCCGGTCGAGCCACCGCCGCCTCCGCAGGCGGCGAGGACGACGCCCGCGACGAGGATCAGAGCTAGCGACGAAGCAAGACGCGACGTAGCTCGTCCTCTTTCCCCGACTCGAGGATCGCGAGCACCTGGTCGCCGGCCTCGAGCACGGTCGAGCCGACCGCGATCTCGGCGTGACCGCCGCGCATGACGGAGATGAGCCGCGAGCCCTCGGGCAGCGAGAGCGCCTCGACGGTCCTCCCGGCCGACGGAGAGTCGCTGTCGATCTGCACCTCGACGATCTCGAGGTTCTCGCCGCGCAGCTCGAGCAGGTGGATGAGGTCGTGCTCCGGCACCTCGTGCTCGACGAGCGCCATCACGCTGGAGGTCGCGCAGATGGTCGGTGAGATCCCGAGGAGGTCGAAATGCGGCTGGTTCCGCGGATCGTTCACGCGGGCGATGACCTTGGGGACGCCGAACTTCTCGCGCGCGATCTGGCCGACGATCATGTTGTCCTCGTCGTCGCCGGTGAGCGCGAGCACGATGTCCGGCGGTCGCGCGATGCCGGCCCGCTCGAGGACGAAGAGCTCGGTCGCGTCGCCGCGCTGCACCTGGTGCTCGAACTCGTCCTCGAGCTGCTCGAAGCGGTCGCGCCTCTGCTCGATCAGCGTCACCTCGTGACCGAGCCGGAGGAGCGAGCGGGTGACGTTCGCGCCGATCTTGCCGCCGCCGGCGACGATGACGTACATCAGACCGGCTCCGCCGTGGGCTCTGCTTCCTCGGCTGGCGGCGCAACGGGGATCGCGCAGGCGCGCGCTGCGTCCATCAGCCGGTCGATCGCCACGCTGGTGGGGCAGACGGTGTTGAGGCCGCGCTCCGCGTAGAACTTCGCGCGGGCCGGATCGAGCACGCGGACGACGACGCAGCGAACGTCGAACCGCTTCTGGGCGACCTGGCCGATGATGATGTTCGTGTTGTCGCCGTCGGTCGCCACCACGACGGCGTCGGCCTCCTCGATGCCGGCCTCGCGCAGGAGCTGCGCGTCCATGCCGTGGCCGACGATGAACGCCCCCGGCCAGCTCTCGCCGAGCCGTGACAGGGCGTCCTCGTTCTCGTCGACGACGGTCACGTCCCAGCCCTCCTGGTGGAGCTGGAGCGCGATCGCCGAACCGACGCGGCCGCAGCCGATGACAAGTGCGTTGAGCATCGGATGAGCGTAGCTCGCTAGACCTCTTCGAGCACACCCTGCGGAAAGGCGACGACGAGCACCTCGGCCGGCGCCTTGCGGAGGACATAGTCGACGGTCGGCGAGAAGAAGCGCGACTGGCGGCGCCAGCGCGGCGACGAGCCGAGCACGATCAGGTCGGCGCCGGTCTCCTCCGTGGCCTGGACGATCGCCTCGCCGATCGAGCGTGCGCGGATGGAGCGCCCCTCGACCTCGACGCCGTGGTCGGCGCCGAGCGCGGCGGCCTCCGCGAGCGAGGCGGCCGCCCGTTCCTCCTCGTCGTCCAGCTCCGCGTCGAGCGGCTGGTCGAGCGGGACGCGAATCACGTGGAGCGCCACGACCGCGGCACCGCGCTCCTGTGCAAGCTTGACCGCCGTCGCGACCATCTCCTCCCCGATCTCGCCGAGCTTCATCGGCACGAGGATCTTCGAGAACTCCGCCTGCGGCAGCTCTCCCTCCTCCAGCGGCTCGACGTGCTCGAGCAGGCCGGTGCCGCGCCGGCGGCGGACGAGGAGGTAGACGACGATGCCCATCGCGAGCCAGATCGGCCCGGCCCAGCGCGCGCCGATGTGCGTCGCCATTGCCGCGACGAAGATCGCCGTCGTCGCCAGGGCGCCGATCACCGACGGCACCGGCACGTCCGCACCGCGGATGCGGACCGAGAGCGGCACTCGGAAGGGACGCTCCACGTCAGGCTTCGAGAAGCGGAGCTTGATGACCGCGAGCTGCGCGGCCGTGAACGCGATCAGCACCCCGAAGCTGAACAGGCTCGCGAGGAAGCCGACGGAGTCCGTTGTCCACGCGGTCGAGAGGATCAGCGCGATCGAGATCCCCGCGGCCGCAAGGGTTGTCTCCGGTGAGTGGAGACTCCGGCGGCTGAGGCGGCCGAACCGGCGCGGCAGCTGCCCGTGCTCCGCGAGCGAGTACGCGAGGCGGCCGAAGCCGGAGTTCGAGGTCGCGGCGGCGACCAGGAGGATGAGCGCACCAGTCAGCCCGACGTAGACCCGGAGCACGCGTTCGACCCAGTAGGCCACGTGCGGCCCGAGCGCGTAGACGACTCCCATGATCGGGGCGCGCTGCCAGGTCGTCCCGAGCTCCGTCGTACCGTTGGGCGCCGGGAAGGCCGAGAGCGCGACGAGCGCGATCAGCACCGTGACGACGACGACGGCGCCGATCCCGAGGAAGAGGCTGCGCGGCAGGTCGCGGCCCGGCTGGCGCGTCTCCTCGGCGAGGTTCGCCACGGTCTCGAGCCCGGTGTACGCGAGCAGCGCGAGCGGCAGCGCGAAAGCGATCTGGTACCAGGACGGCTGCGTTCCGACCGAGAGCCCGCTCGTCAGCGCACTCGGCGAGAAGAGAAACGCGAAGCCCAGCACCACGAGCAGCAGCTGCGTCACGAGGTCGAGCAGGGGCACGGCGAGGCTGAACGAGTAGAGGCGCGTGTGCCTGAGCAGGCGCACGACCGCGATTGCCGCGATCACGATGCAGCCGACGATCGCGTCGCCCGGGTGCTGAGCGATCGACTGCACGCCGATCGCCAGCCCGAGGTAGTGCGGGAAGAAGAGCGCCGAGAGCGCGATCACGATCAGGTAGTCGAGGAACAACGCCCAGCCGGTGACGAAGCCCGCGAGGTCGTTGAAGGCGACGCGGACGAACGTCGCGGCGCCGCCGGACTCGCCGATCGTCGTCGTCCCCTCCGCATACGAGAGGGTCACGATGAGGAAGAGGACGCCGACCACGCCGAGAACCACGGGCGTGAGCCCCAGCGCGTGCAGAGCAACGATCCCGAGCGCGAAGTAGAGAGACGACGCAACCTCGCCGTACGCGACGGAGGCGAGCGCCGGAGCGTCCAGCACGCGTTGCAGCCTCGGCAGCTTGCGAGCCATCCGAGGAGGCTAGCGCCCTCGCCGGGCGCCCACCGGAGACGCGGTCGCCGGTGGGCTCCGTGCATTAGGGCTTTCCTGGGTTTGCTGTGCATCGGGCGCTTTGTGCCGTCGCGAGCGCACGACAGAGCCCTCTCGCCAACGCGATCCCAAGAGAAAACAGCACGGAGCGGGCGGGAAACCACGCTTTCCCGCCCGCGCAGTCCTCCTCCTCCGGGCGAAGAGCGCAGCTCTTCGCCCGGCTACTCCGCCGGAGGAGGTACAGCCGCCCGACTCCGAGTGCGACGAACAGCGTGCCGAGGAGAAGCCGTCGAGCCTCCCCCCGCGCGGCGGTCTCGACGAGAAGCGCGATCCCCAGCACGACCATGAGGATCCCGAAGACGAAGACGGAACGTCCGTACACGCCGGTTAAGCCGTGCGTTCCCGCGGCGTCGCGACCATCACGCGGCACGGCGCATGGCGGAGGACGAAGTCGACTGCGTCGCCGAAGATCTGCCGCCGCCCGCGCTGCAGCCGGACGCGTCTCGGGCCGGCCATCACGATGATCTCGGAGCTGCGGCGAACCGCCTCGTCGACGATCGCGCGGCCGATGTTCCGGGTGCGCGCGATTCGCGCGGTGACCGTCACGCCGTACGAGTCGCCGATCGCGCGCGCCTCGTCGAGCTGCGCGTTCGCCTCCCGCACGTCCTCCGGCAGTTCCGCGTCGAGCGCGAGGTCGAGCGGCACCTCGATCGCAGTGAGCGCGACGATCGACGCGCGCCGCTCGGCCGCGAGTCGACACGCGAAGTCCATCGCCTCGTCGGAGGCGTAGCCGGGTGCGATCGGGACGAGGATGCTGCGGAACTCGAGCACCGCTGCCGGGCCGAACTCGACGGGCGCGCGGATCGTCTCGCTCGAGCGGCGCGTGCACGACGCGGCGGCGATAGAAGACGTAGAACACGAAGCCGAGCAGGAGCCAGGCGATGCCCGCGTAGCGGATCGACGGCGTCTGGATCACGATCACGAGCAACGAGAGCCCCGTGCCGAGCCCGCCGACGATCGCGAAGACCGGCCAGCTGACGCCGCGCCACTCGCACGTTCGCCCGCGACTTGTACGCGCACCTCGTCGTGGTCGCGATCCTTCATCCGGAGCCGGATGATCGAGGCATGGGCGACCGTGAACGAGAACGTCGCGCCGAACGCGTAGATCGCTCCGAGGAACGCCGTCTTGCCGGTGAGGGTGAGCAGGATCGGGATCGGTGCCGGCGAAGAACACGAGCGCGAGCCACGGCGTCTTGAAGCGCGGGTGGATCTTGCGGAAGAGGAGCGGCAGCTGCCGGTAGCCGGACATCGCATACGTGATCCGCGACGCGCCGATCACGCCGGCATTCGCGCCGATGAAGAGGATCGTCGAGGCGAGGATCCCGAGGTAGATGCGAAGGACGTGCGTGATGCCCGCGCCGAGTCCGAGGTTGTTGACGAGCCCGAGCACCGGGTCGTTCTGGTAGCCGGGCTGCCCCTGGCAGTTGGACGGTCGGCGGCTGGGCGAGGCAGGTCGTGTAGCCGTGCGCCGCCGTGTGGAACACCGGCATCGCCGAGAGCGCCACCCACGGCAGCGTGAAGTAGATGGCGAAGACGGCGATCGCGACGTACAGCACCGCGCGGGGCACGGTCCGGAGCGGGTCGCGCGCCTCCTCCGACATGTTCGAGACGGTCTCGATACCGGTGTAGGCGAGCATCGCGATCGGAATCGAGAGGAAGAAGCCTGTCCAGCGTCGGCGCGACGCCGAGATGGACGTTCGAGACGAGGACGTGCGGCGAGAAGACGAGGACGAAGCCGAGCAGCACGAGCAGCAGCTGCGTCGCGAAGTCCGGCACCGCGAGGACGACGTTGACCTTCGCCGACTCCTGGACGCCGACGATGTTGAGGATCACCAGCGCCGCGATCACGACGACCCCGCCGACGATGTCCCACGGGTTCTCGCGAAGCGGCGCCCAGAAGACGGACAGGTAGTGCGGGACGAAGAACGCCGACACGGCGATCGTCGCGATGTAGTTGAGCATCTGCGCCCACGCCGCCTCGAACGAGACGAGTCTCGTTGAAGGCATGCCGCGCGAAGCTCGACGAGCCGCCGGCCTCCGGGTAGCGCACTGTCCCCTCGGTGTAGGTCGCGGCCGTGCACGCGAAGATGATGCCGGCGATGATGAAGACGATCGGCGTCAGGCCGAGCGCGATAGACCGCGACGACGCCGAGCGCGTAGTAGATCGAAGAACCGACGTTGCCGTACGCGGTCGCGAAGAGCGCGTTCGTTCCGAGGACGCGCTCGAGCTGCTGAGCCTGGCGACGCCGTCGTGCCACGGCGGGACTGTAGTGCCCGGCACGGTCGCTCCTCTGCCCGCAACGGGGCCGGTCGCGATCATCACGCGACACGGGGCGTCGCGCAGCAGCACGAGAACCTCGCGCGGGAAGGCGCGGTGGAAGCCGCGCCGCGACTCGACCGGCGCGCCGACGACCACGAGCTCCGCGCGCCGCTCGGCCGCGACGCGCACAACCTCGTCCCCGAGACTGCCGGGCCGCGTGCGGACGATCTCCCGCCGCACCGCCACGCCGTAGGAGTTGGCGACCGCGGTCGCGCATTCGAGCCGCTCCTTCAGCTTGGTGAGCGTGCCGTCCATATGCGCGTCGAGCGGCAGCTCGCGCTCGACGACTAGCGGCCCGACGAGGACGACCCGCACGCCCCGGTCGGCGGCTAGCCGACAAGCGAGGTCGAGAGCGTGCTCTGTCTCCTCCTGGTCGAGCAGCGGCACGACGATGCTCCGGTAGGCGATCGAGCCGCTCCAGCGTGCGAAACGCCGCGCGCGAAGGTGGAACGCCCTGATGTCGGGCAGCTTCATCGGATCAGCTGATACGGGACGGAGGCGAGGATCACGTTCGGCTCGACGAGCAACAACCGCTTCACATAGAGCGCGCGCTGGTTGTGGAGCAGCCGGCGCCAGCCGCGAAGGATCAGCTCTGGAAGCACGACGAGAACTTCGTTTCCCTCGTCGGTGAGCTCACGCAGGTACGCGAGGAGGGGGTCGCCGATGTCCCGGTAGGGAGCCGCGAGCACCTCGAGCGGCACCCGCGCATCTGCGGCCAGCCACTTGCGCCGCATCTCGGCCGCCTCGGTCTCGTCGAAGGCGAAGTTGACGGCCCGCGTGTCCGGCACGCCGACGGACTCGGCCCAGTTCAGTGCGCGCATCGAGGCTGCGTTGGCGCCGGCGACGAAGATCCGCACGGCGAGCGGCCGGCCGTCGGCGCGCTCGTCCACGGTCGGCACGTCCGCAACGACGACGCCGGGCTCGGTCAGGAGCCGCAGCTTGAGCGCGAACTCGAAGCGGTGCCGTGCCTCCTCTCTGAGCGCGCGGCGGCGGAACTGCTCGGGAACGACAACCGTGACGAAGTCGGACTCGCCGCGCGGCAGGCGCCAGACCTGCTCGAGCACGGCGTCGACCGAGCCGCCGTGCGGGTCGAGCGTCTCGAGCAGCGGTGCGCCGCCGGAGAGGTGGAACCAGCGCGGACCGATCCCTGGATCGCTGCCGTGCCGCGGGACGTGGATGGCACGGAAGCCGTCCGGCGAGATCGCCCGGGCGAAGGCAAGGGCACGCTCGGCCGCCGGGTCGAGCTCCTCCACCACGAGCAAGGTGCGGTTGCGGGCACCGGGAGCCGCTGCAACGGCGGCAGCTCCCGCGCTCAACCGTCGCCCGACGCGCGCGTAATGCCGCCGCACACCGAGCATCGCGACGACGAGCAGTGGGATCGCGACCGTGACGAGCCACGCACCTTCGCCGAACTTCGTCCAGACCACGATCAGCGTGACGAGCCCGGTCGCCGACGCGCCGACGGTGTTGATGAGCGCGCGTCCGCGCCACCCGGGGGTGCGCACGCGCAGCCAGTACCGCACCATCCCCGCCTGCGAGAGCGTGAACGCGGTGAAGACTCCGATCACGTAGAGGTGGATGAGGCTGTTGGTGTTCGCCTTGTAGATGACGAGCAGCGCGGCCGCGGCGGCGGCGAGGACGAGCATCCCGTTCGAGAAGACCAGCCGGTCACCGAGATTCGAGAACTGACGCGGCGCGAAGCGGTCCCGCGCGAGGAGCGCCGAGAGCCGCGGGAAGCCCTGGAACGAGGTGTTCGCCGCGAGCACGAGAATGAGCAGCGTCGTCCCCTGGACGGCGTAGTACATGAAGCCGCCGAACGAGCCGGCGGGGAAGACGGTGCGCGCGATCTGGGACACGACCGAATCGGTCGAGCTCGGCATCGCGTGGACGTGGACCGCGAGGTACGAGACGCCGAGGAACATCGTGATCGCGATCACCCCGAGCACGGCGAGGGTCGTCGCGGCGTTCTTCCCCTGCGGGTGCCGGAAGGCATTGACGCCGTTTGCGATCGCCTCCACGCCCGTGAGAGCGGTCGACCCGGACGAGAACGCGCGCAGAAGGACGAAGACGGTGATCACCCCGGTCCCGGTCGGCAGCGGATTGGGAACCACGGCCTGCTGCAGATGCCCGGTGAAGTCCTGGACGAGCCCGACCCCGACGAGGACCAGGATCGAGGTGACGAAGGCGTAGGTGGGAAGGGCGAACAGCATCCCCGACTCACGCACGCCGCGGAGGTTCGCGAGCACGATCACCACCAGGCAGGCGAGCGACAGCCCGACCTTGTGCGAGGTGAGCGAGGGAACGAACGACGTGATGGCGTAGATGCCGGCCGAGATCGAGACCGCGACCGTGAGCACGTAGTCCGTGAGCAGGGCTGCAGCCGCCACCAGGCTCGGAGTCGTGCCGAGGTTCTCGCGCGCGACGACGTACGCGCCGCCGCTCGTCTCGTACACGCGCACGGTCTGCCGGTACGAGAGGACGACGATGCCGAGTAGGCAGGCGATGCCGATCGAGATCGGGAACACCAGGTGCGCGGCGCTCGCCGAGACCGCCACGAGGACGACGAGCGCGGACTCCGTCGCGTACGCGACCGACGAGAGTGGGTCGGAGGCGAAGATCGGGAGCGCGAGCCACTTTGGAAGCAGCGTCTCGTGGAGCTGGTCGGTCTGCATCGGCCGGCCGATGAGCACGCGTCGCAGACGCTTGGGTTCGAGGGACCGCTCTTCGGTACGCGTAGCCGCGCTCACGTCCCTACGGTAGGTCCGCCCCGGCTCAGCCGAACATCAGGATTCCGCGGGTCGGTCTCAGGAACTGCTCAAGACGGCCGACCGCGGGCCGCAAGGCGCGCGGGGTCTATCCGCTCGGCGTCGCCGGCTTTGCCGGCGACGCTTCCGGCACTGCTAGCCGATAGCCGGCGCCGGGCTCGGTGAGGATGAAGCGGGGCCGCGCGGGATCCGGCTCGAGCTTGCGCCGCAGCTGCGAGACGTAGACGTGCAGGTAGTGCGACTCGTCGCCGTAACCCCTCCCCCACACCTCGCGCAGGAGCATTCCGTGCGTCAGCAGCTTCCCGGGGTTGCGTGCGAGCACGCGAAGGAGCGCGAACTCGTGCGGCGTCAGCTGGACGGGCACGCCCGCGACCGAGACGGCGCGCTTCTCGAGGTCGATCCGCAGCTCGCCCACCTCGACGACCGGATCGGTGGGAGCGTCCGCGCGGCGGAGCGCGGCGCGGAGCCGCGCGAGCAGCTCGTCGATGCCGAAGGGCTTCGTCACGTAGTCGTCGGCTCCGGCGTCGAGCGCCGCGACCTTCTCGCGCCTCGTCGCCGACGACGGACAGGACGATGACCGGCGCGCTACTCCAGGTGCGCAGCTCGCGGCAGACGGCGGTGCCGCTCCCGTCGGGGAGGACGAGATCGAGCACGACCGCGTCGGGCGGTTCGCCGCGAGCGCCGCGAGCGCCCCCTCGGCCGTCTCGGCGGTCTCCACCTCGTATCCCGCGCCGTTCAGGCTCGTGCGCAGCGCGCGCAGGATCTGCGGCTCGTCGTCCACCACGAGCACGCGCAGCGCTCACGCGGGAACCTGCCGCCGGTCGCTCGGCGAGCGGCAGCGAAAGCACGAGGTGCGCCTCCGCCGGGATCGTCCTGCGCCCAGAGCCGTCCGCCGTTCGCCTCCGCGAACCCACGCGCGATCGCGAGGCCGAGGCCGGAGCCGTGTCGCGGCCGGACGAGCCGCGGCGGAACGGTTGGAACAGCGCGTCCCGCTGCTCGTCCGGTAGCCCGGATCGCGGTCGATGACGTGGACCGGAGCTCCGAGGCGGTCTCCGCGCTCGCTCGGACCAGCACCTGCGAGGCCGGCGGTGAGTAGCGGAGCGCATTCTCGACGCAGGTTGGCGAGCACCCGCTCGACCTGGGCGGCGTCGACCTCGACGGGCGGCGTCTCCGCCGAGCACGAGCCGTCACGCGACCCGCCTCGGCTCGAGGCCGGCAAGCGCCTGGCCGACGAGCTCGTCCACGTGCCAGCTCGCGATGAGGCTCCGGTCCGCCGCCCCGGCCTCGAGGCGCGAGAGGTCGAGCAGTTGCTCACGACCCGGTCGAGACGGCTGGCCTCGCCGTGAATCGTCTCGGCGAGCGCGTAGCCGGTCGTCGGCGTCGAGCGAGAGCTCGGGCTCGCCAGCGCACCGGCCGAGGTGAGGATCGCCATCAGCGGCGAGCGCAGGTCGTGCGCGACCGCCCGCAGCAGCGCCGTCTTGAGCGCGTCGCTCCGTCGCAACGCCTCCGCCTCGAGCGCCTCTTCGGCCAGCCGCTCGCGCTCTTCCGTCACCTCGCGCAGCTCTCGAAACGCGGCCTCGGCCTCCTCTGCGCGCCGCCGCGAACGCGTCGCGAGCTCGCTGACGACGACCGCGGTGACGAGAAAGACGAGCAGCGCGAACCAGTTGCGCGTGTCCTGCAGCGTCAACGTGTAGAGCGGCGGTACGAAGAAGAAGTTGAAGACGAGCATGCTTGCGATCGCCGTCCCGACCGCATAGACGATCCCCCAGGCGACCGCGACGGGGATGATCGCCAGGAGGTAGAGCACCGCCAGGCTGAGCACGGGCACATGGCCCTTCAGGAGCTCGATTGCGCCGGTGACGAGCGCAAGCGCGCCGGCGGAAGCCGCGACCCGGGTGAGCGTTCTCACCCGGGCAACGGTACTCCGCCAACCGTTGGGCTAGCCGTGGATCGAGATGAGGAGGGGGATGAGCAGGATCGCGACGATGTTCGTGATCTTGATCATCGGGTTGATCGCCGGGCCTGCAGTGTCCTTGTACGGGTCGCCGACCGTGTCCCCGGTGACCGCGGCCGCGTGGGCCTCAGAGCCCTTGCCGCCGTACAGGCCGTCCTCGATCAGCTTCTTCGCGTTGTCCCAGGCGCCGCCGCCCGCCGTCATCGCGATCGCGAGGAAGAGGCCCGTCACGATCGTTCCGATCAGCAGGCCGCCGAGCATCTTCACGCTGATCAGGCCCACGATGATCGGGAACAGGATCGGCACGATCGCGGGCACGATCATCGAGCGGATCGCAGACCCCGTGACGATGTCGATCGCCGGGCCGTACTCCGGCCGCTCGGTGCCCTCCATGATCCCGGGGTGCTCGCGGAACTGGCGGCGCACCTCCTCCACGACCTCGCCGCCGACGCGGCCGACCGCCTGCATCGCGAGGGAGGCGAACAGGAACGGCATCAGGCCGCCGATCAAGAGGCCGGCGATCACCCAGGCGTCGTTGAGCCGGAAGAGGGTCGGCAGCCCCTGCTGGGCCAGCCCGTCCGAATACGACCCGAAGAGGACGAGGGCGGCGAGCGCGGCCGAGCCGATCGCGTAACCCTTGGTCACGGCCTTCGTCGTGTTGCCGACCGCGTCGAGCGGGTCGGTGATCGCGCGTACCTCAGGCGGGAGGTCGGCCATCTCGGCGATGCCGCCCGCGTTGTCGGTGACCGGCCCGTATGCGTCGAGCGCGACGATGAGGCCCGTCATCGAGAGCTGCGCCATCACGGCGACGCCGATCCCGAACAGACCCGCGAAGTGGTTGGCGAGCAGGATCCCGATCGCGATCACGATCACCGGCAGCGCCGTCGCCTGCATCCCGACGGCGAGGCCCTCGATGATGTTCGTGGCGTGGCCGGTCTGCGAGGCGCGCGCGATCGACTTGACCGGGTTCCAGCGCGTGCCGGTGTAGTACTCGGTGATCCCGACGAGCAGCGCGGTGATCGCGAGCCCGATCAGCGCCGAGCCGTAGAGCGCGCCGAAGGAGTAGTGCGGAACGACGACAAGGTCGAGTACGCCACCGGAGTGAGTGGGCGTCCCGACGAACGCCTTCGTGACCGGAATGAAGAGCGCGGCCGAGATGACCGTTGCGACGATGACCGCGCGGTAGAGCGCGTTCATGATGTTGCCTCCGGCCTTCACACGCGCGAACTGGACGCCGATGATCGAGGCGATGATCGAGACGCCGCCGATCGCAAGCGGGTAGAGCCAGAGGCTCTTCCCGGCCAAGGAAGCCGGGGCCGTGACGCCGAGCAGCATTACGGCGACTGCCGTCACGGCGTACGTCTCGAACAGGTCGGCGGCCATGCCGGCGCAGTCGCCGACGTTGTCGCCGACGTTGTCGGCGATCACGGCCGGGTTGCGCGGGTCGTCTTCCGGGATCCCGGCCTCGATCTTGCCGACGAGGTCGGCGCCGACGTCCGCCGCCTTCGTGTAGATGCCGCCGCCGAGCCGCGCGAAGACGGAAATGAGCGAGCCGCCGAAGGCGAGCCCGACGAGGTGATGAATCGCCTGGTCCGGCGTGTCGCCGATCCAACCCGTGAGGATCCCGTAGTAGCCCGCGACGCCGAACAGGCCGAGCCCGACCACCAGGAGCCCGGTGACCGAGCCGGCGCGGAAGGCGACGTTGAGCGCCGGCGGCAGCCCGTGCCGCGCAGCCTCCGCGGTCCGCACGTTCGAGCGCACGGCGACGTTCATCCCGATGAAGCCAGCCGCGGCCGACAAGACCGCGCCGATGAGAAAGCCGATCGCCGTCGCCCAGCCGAGCGAGTGGTAGAAGCCGAGTAGCAGGAACGGCGCGATCGCGACGATCGCGATCGTCTGATACTGGCGTCGCAGGTACGCGGCGGCGCCCTCCTGCACGGCGCGCGCGATCTCCTGCATCCGTTCGTTGCCTGCCGGCTGTCGCAGTAGCCACACCGTGAGGTAGAGGCCGTAAAGGACGGCTGCGGCCGCGCACAGCAGCGCGAACAGCACGGCGTGATCCATGAACCAACTCATCGGTAAGAGCTCCCTCCGGGCGTCACAAAGTAAGCGCCGAGACACCCCGGCGCGGCCTGGTTTTTACCACACAGGCCGGATCTACCGTGTCACGAAGTGGGCGTGCGGAGGTGCCAGCGAACCTGCTCCTCGAAGATCTCCCGGGCCGAGGCGCCCTCGGCGTGGCGCGCGATCTGGCGCTCGGCCGCGTTCCGTTCGGGGATCGCGAGCCACTCGGCGGCGCCGAGCTCCTCTGCGACCGGTCGCACCCACTCGACGAGTCGCTCGAGACGCGTGCGCGCCGGCACCGCTTCCCCGCTCTCGAAGTCGATCAGCTCGCCTGACAGGCCGTGGCGGATCGCCCGCCACAGGTTCTCCTCGAGCAGCCGGTTCGGCAGGTCGGGCAGCGGCTCCCCCTCGTCCAGGGCGCGCGCGACCCGGGCCGTGAGCGCGTAGGCGAGCGCCGCGAGCGAGCGCGACTCGCCGAGATCGGGTTGCGCGTCGCAGATCCGGATCTCGACTGTCGGGAAGGCGAGGTGCGGCCGCACGCTCCACCAGATCTGCGTGTGCTCGGTGATCGAGCCGGTCTCGTAGAGGAAGCGCACGTACGTCTCCCACTCGTCCCAGCCCGTGAACGCGTCCGGGATGCCGCAGCGCGGGAACATGCGCGTGAAGATCTGCGTGCGCGCCGAGTGGAGACCGCTGAAGACGCCCTCCACGAACGGCGAGCTCGCCGAGAGCGCGAGCAGTTCGGGCAGGTAGGTGCGGAGGGCGGCGCAGACGCGGATCGCGCGGTCGGCATCGTTGATGCCGACGTGGACGTGAAGACCGAACGAGTTGTTGCGCCAGCAGACGTAGCGGAGGACCTGGTCGTTGAGGCGGTAGTGCGGCGTGTCGATGATCCGCTGCTCCTGCCACGGGCTCCACGGATGCGTGCCCGTCGAACCGAGCGCGACGCCGCGCGACTCGGCGAGCTCCCGGAGCTGCTGACGCCGCTCACCCAGCAGCGTCGCGGCGTTGGTGAACGAGTCGCAGCGGCCGGTGCGAATCTCGATCTCGGAGGCGATCAACTCCCCGACCAGGTGCGGCTCGAGCTCCGTCCCCTGCGCCGCCTCCTGGAGCTCCTCGAACCGGTTGACGAGGCCGAGCGTCTCGGGATCGAGGAGCGCGAACTCCTCCTCGACCGCGACGGTGAAGTCCGGCACCGCCGCGAATCCTTCGCGCGAAAGCGCGAGCATCTCCTCGTACCCGAGCTGCTGCTCCTCACCCACGCGCGAAGCCTAACTTGCGCAATTGAAGCGTCACCCGAGGAAGCCTGCGATCGTCCGCAGCGAGCTCACGATTCCAACAGGCGTGCCGCGACGACGCTCCAGCTCCAGCGGCGCTCGACCGCACGGCGGGCGGCCAGGCCTAGCTCGTCTCGGCGCTCGGGGGGCAACGCGAGGATCGCGGCGAGACGCTCGCGCAGCGCGGCCGCGTCTCCCACCGGGAACGTGAGGAGCGCGGTCGCCTCCGGCCCAACCTCATCGCCGATGCCGGCCGCGACCTCGGCGAGGCCCGAGTGCGCGGAGACGACGGGCAGCACGCCGGCAGCAGCTGCCTCGGCCGCGACCATCCCGAACGCCTCCGGGAAGATCGAGGGCACAGCGGCAACGTCGCAGAGCGGCAGCAGATGCCGGAGATGGCGATGCTCGAGCGCGCCGGTGAACAGCGTGCCGACCGGAGCGATCGCCTCGAGCTGCTCGCGGAAGTCGCCGAAGCCCACCACGACCACGCGCGCGTCGAGGCCGGCGGTCGCCTCGAGCATGACCTGGACGCCCTTGTTTTCGATCAGCTTCCCGAAGTAGACGACCGTGGGCCGCTCGTCGGCGAAGAAGCGGGCGAAGCGCGCGGCGTTGGCGTCGTCCGGAAGCCGCTCCTCGCTGCCACCCGGGTTCGGCGGATCGGCCCGCGCCTCTTCGATCAGCGCGGCGAGCGCCTCCTCCCGCGGCTCCGGGCGGAACGCGTCCACGTCGACCCCGGGCGGGACGATCTGGACGCGGTCGATCTGGCCGGTGATTTCTTCGAGCACGTTGCGAATGTGCTCGGAGCCGGCATAGACGACCTCCGCGGCGGCGAGTGTCTCGGCTCCCCACTGCGCAAGGTCGGGTCGGCCGCGCATCGCGTACTCGAGCTCCGAGCCGTGGGCCTTGACGCGGAAGCGGCATCCCGGCTCGCGGCGCCGACAGGACGCGCCGAGCAGGACATGGTTCGCGAACGCGAGATCCGCCGGTGCGAGCTCGCGCAGCGCAGCGGCGTTCGCCTCGACGTACGCCGCCCGCTCCGCCGGGGTGAAGTCGCCGAGAAGCCGCGCCTCGAGCCCCTCGTACCGGTCGAGGACGAAGACGGGCAGCAGACCGCCGGGCAGCTCCGGCACGACGACCCGAGCGCCACCGAGGTCGTAGCGCTCCGGGTGCCGCTCCTGGCAGACGACCGTGACCTCGTGGCCGGCGAGGCTCCACTCGCGCGCGAGCGCCCGGGTGTAGACGTTCGACCCGGTTCCTCCGAGGAGGTAGCCGTGCCAGAGAAGCACCCGCACGAATCGGACGCTACGTCAGGCGGCGGCGAGCGAGCTGTGCGAGCGGCAGAAGAACACCGACAGCAAGCCCGGCCGCGACCGCCCCGATCACGACAGGATCGTGGTGGAGGTTCGGCGCCGTCAGGTAGCCGAGAACACTCGGAATCGCGGCCAGCGTGACGCCGAAGGCCAGAACCGCGAGCCGCGGCGCGACCGCTCCGAACGCGACCGCGAGGAGGACGAGCGCCGCGAGTGGCCAGCGCAGGAAGAAGAAGGCGCCCCACGTCTCCCGGGAGAGAACGACGAGCAGCCACAACGACGACGAGCTCGAGCGGCAGGCGACTGAGCGGGAGCCGGCGCAACGGCGCCGCGGCCGTCGCGAGCGCGAGCACGGCCGCCGCTGCGAGCCACTGCCGACCGGCGGGGAAGCTCGACGTCCTGCGCATAGGTGAAGACGTCGAGGTGGCCACGGCCGTCGTACGGGAATGCCGTCGGCGAGGAAGCGCGCGTCGTACCCGACCAGGCCGAGGTTCGCGAGCGCCGCGCCGACAGCGAGCCGTGCGGTCGCCGAGCGCCAGGCCGAGAACGATGCCGGCAGCGGCGACGGTGAACGCGATCCACCACCAGTCGACGACGTACGGGAGGGAGCGCGGCCCGTACGGCACACGGCAAGAAGTATGGAGGCCGCGGCTGCGTGCGGAACGCCGACCGTGATCCCCGCGAGCGCGACCGCGAAGTTGACGAGCGCGAGGACGCCGGCGAGGAGCGCGGCACCGTCCCGCACCGAACGGCCCGACTCGGCGCGCAGCCGCTGCCGGTAGCCGGCGACGACGAGCGAGAACGCCTCGCGACCCGCGCGCCATGCCGAGCCGTCGGCAGCGAGCAGGGCCGTGTCGACGACCTCGTCGCTGTGGCGGGCGCGATGGTCGGGCGGGAACGCGCGACACGAAAAGACCAGCAGCCCGCGCATCAACTCGCCGCCTTCGCGACTCTCACCTCGACGACCCGCGCGGCGCGCCGCAACCGCACAGCCTCGGCGGCAAGCGCCGCGTGCCCGTCGTGCGTCAGCGTGTACGCGCGGCGAACACGTCCTTCAACCTTCTCCTCCTCCCCGGCCTCGACGAGACCGGACTCGTAAGCCGGTCGAGCGCGCCGAAGAGCGTCCCGGTGCTGAGCCGCACCTCGTCGCCGGAGAGCTCGGCCGCCCGGCCGATGATCGCGTAGCCGTGCAGCGGACCGTCGAGCAGCGCCGCGAGCACGAAGTACGTCGAGCGCCGAATTTCCATGCCGCCGACTATATGTCGTCCGACGACATGTCGTCAAGCGCTAGGTCAGATGGAAGTAGAGCGCGTAGAGCAGCTCGACAGCGGGGTTTGACGTATGCACCGTCACGTCGGCCGGAGTCTCGAGCAGCGCCTCGGAGTAGTTGAAGACGATCTTCACGCCGGCGGCCACGAGATCGTCCGCTGCCCGCTGAGCCCCTTCCGCCGGCACGGCGAGCACGCCGACGACGACGTTGTGGTCGCGGACGAGCTCCGCGAGCCGCTCGTACGGCTCGACCGAGACGCGCCCGATCGGCTGTCCGAGCTTCGCCTGGTCGGTGTCGACGACCACTGCGATGTTGATCCCGTGCTCGGCGAAGATCGAGGACGAGGCGATCGCCTGGCCGAGTCGGCCGGCGCCGACGAGCGCGACGTTGTGCTGTCCCTGCGTGCGCAGGATCTTCCGGATCGCGTCGAGCAGGAGCTCGATCGAGTAGCCGACCCCACGCTTGCCGAACTTGCCGAAGTTGGACAGGTCGCGGCGGATCTGGGTCGCATTGATGTTCGTGTACTCGGCGATCTCCTGCGACGAGATCCTCGTCTTGCCCATCTTCCGCGCCTGCGTCAGCACCTGGAGGTACCGGGACAGGCGGGCGGCGACGCCGACGTTCAAGCGCTCGGCCACACGACCCCCTTGGCTCGACTTCGTGACAGCGTTCTCTGTTGTAGCAGCCGCTCTAGCCGCTTGCTTGTGCAACCGCACGGCGCAGCGCGTCGGGGTGCACGTGGTAGACGAACCGCCGCCGGCCGTCGATCTCCACCACAGGGATCCACTCGCGGTACGCCGCCTCGAGCTCGGCGTCGCCGTCGATCGCCACCTCGCGCAATTCGAAGCCGAGCTCGTCGTGCGCGGCCGTGACGACGCGCCTGGCTGCCGCGCAGAGGTGGCAGCCCGACGCGGTGAAGAGGACGACTTCGGTTACGGGTAGATGCCCCGCGTGACGGTGGCCTCGGCGACGCGCTGCACCGCGAGCCCGTAGGCGGCGACGCGCATCGGCAGCTTCCGGGACTGGGCCGTCTCCCACGTCTCGTCGAACGCGCGGCTCACGATGTCGTTGAGCTTCGCGTTCACCTCGACCTCCTTCCAGAAGTACTCCTGGAGGCCCTGCACCCACTCGAAGTACGAGACGACGACGCCGCCGGCGTTCGCGAGCACGTCGGGGAGGATGAGGACACCCTTGTCCTCGAGGATCGCATCGGCCGACGGCGTGACCGGCCCGTTCGCTCCCTCGCAGATGATCGCGGCCTTGACCTGGTCGGCGTTCTCGGCGGTGATCACCTGCTCCAGGGCGCACGGCGCGAGGATGTCGCAGTCCAGGAGCAGGAGCTCCTCGTCCGTGATGGCCTCGGCGTCCTTGAGTCCGACGAGCGACCGGTGCTCGGCCTTGTAGGCGACGGCGGCCGGCACGTCGATGCCCTTCGGGTTGTGGAGCGCGGTCGTCGAGTCGGAGATCGCAATCACGGTCGCGCCTTCCTGGTGGAGGAAGTTCGCGAGGTAGCTGCCGACGTTGCCGAAGCCCTCCACCGCGACCTTCATCCCGGCCAGGCGCTTGTCGAGCTTCGCGACCGCGTCGCGGATGCAGAAGAGCGAGCCGCGCGCCGTGGCCTCGACGCGTCCGAGCGAGCCGCCGATCGTGAGGGGCTTGCCCGTCACGACCCCGAGCACCGAATGGCCCTTGTTCATCGAGAACGTGTCGAAGATCCAGGCCATCGTCGAGCCGTCGGTGCCGACGTCCGGCGCCGGGATGTCCTTCTCCGGGCCGATCTCGTTGATGATCTCGCTCGTGAAGCGGCGGGTCATCCGCTCGAGCTCGCTACGCGACATCTTCTTCGGGTCGCAGACGACCCCGCCCTTCGCGCCGCCGAACGGGATTCCCATCAGCGCGCACTTCCACGTCATCCACATCGCGAGCGCCTTCACCTCGTCGACCGTGACGTCGGGGTGATAGCGGATGCCGCCCTTCGACGGTCCGCGGGCGATGTTGTGGGTGACGCGGTAACCCTTGAAGACACTCGTCGACCCGTCGTCCATGCTGACGGGGATCGAGACCTCGATCGCCTTCTTGCACTCGCCGAGCACCGCAATGAGGTTGGAGTCGATCTCGAACGTGGAACCGACGCGGCGAAGCTGCTCGCGCGCAAGCTCGAACGGGTTCTCGCGCAGGTGGGACGTCGTTGCGACTGCCAAGGTCTACTCCTTTGTTGCTGCAAACGGGCCGGAAAACTGACGCCGCGACGAGCTTAGCGCGACGCGTAGGCGTCAAGCGCGAGGTACCGCGGGTACGGCACGGGCTCGGTCCAGCGGGCAGCCGAGGCGATCATCGCCGCGTTGTCGGTGCAGAGCTCGAGCGGCGCCGCGGCCGCGTCCGGGAGGGCAGCCCGCAGCGCCGAGTTCGCAGCGACACCGCCGACGATCGCGATCCGCTCTCGCCCGGTCTGCTCCGCGGCCGCCCGTACCCGCTCGACGAGCGCCCGCACGATCGCCTGCTGGTACGACGCCGCGAGGTCGGCTCGCCGCGCCTCGAGCTCCGCCTCGCTCAGGTCACGAACCGCGTACAGCAGCGCTGTCTTCAGCCCCGAGAACGAGAAGTCGAGGCCCGGCACGCGCGCGACGGGGAAGTCGTAGGCGCCCGTGTCCCCCTCCCGTGCGAGCCGATCGATCTCTCGGCCGCCCGGGTAGCCGAGCCCGAGCAGGCGTGCGCCCTTGTCGAACGCCTCGCCCGCGGCGTCGTCGAGCGTCGACCCGAGCAGCTCCCGTTCGGTGTGCGACCGGACGTCGAGCAGCATCGTGTGGCCGCCGCTCGCCAGCAGGCAGAGAAACGGCGGCTCGAGCGGGTCCGGCTGGAGGTAGAGCGAAGCGACGTGCCCGTCGAGGTGATCGACGGGGACGAGCGGCAGACGGCGCGACCACGCGACCGCCTTCGCCGCCGCGAGGCCGACGAGGAGTGCGCCGATCAGCCCTGGTCCTTGCGTCACCGCGACGCGGTCGACGTCGTCGAGGCTCGCGTCCGCCTTCGCGAGCGCCTCGCGGATCACCGGCGTCACGAGCTCGAGGTGCCGCCGCGACGCGACCTCGGGCACGACGCCGCCGTAGCGCGCGTGGAGGTCCGCCTGCGACGAGACGACGCTCGAGCGGATCTCGCCCTCCTCGGTGACGAGCGCCGCCGCGGTCTCGTCGCACGTCGTCTCGATCCCGAGGATCACAGTGTTGGTTTTAGGGACGTGCGACCGGGTCCTTCCACATGATCAGCGCGTCCTCGCGGTTGTCCGTGTAGTAGCCGCGCCGCAGGCCGTGCGAGCGGAAGCCGAGGCGCTCGTAGAGGTCGATCGCCTTTCGGTTCGAGACGCGCACCTCGAGCGTGTAGCCGCGGCGGGCGTCGTCGGCCGTGAGGTCGAAGAGCCGCTCGAGGAGCATCGAGGCGACGCCGTGGCCGCGGTGGTCGGGATCGACGGCGACGTTCATCACGTGCCACGCGTCGACATAGCGCGAGACGATGAGGTAGCCGACGAGCGCGCCGTCCTCCCCCTCCGCCTCGAAGGCGCCGAGGCAGATCGAGCTCGGCTTCGCGAGCTCGCCCGCGAACATCGACCGCGACCACGGCGTCGGGTACGAGCGGCGTTCGATCTCCTCGATCGCGAGGAGGTTGGCGAGGACGAGACGGCGCAGCTCGATCGTGGTCACCGGACGTTCCTCTCGGCATCGGGGACGCGGAGGTAGAGCGGCTCGAGCTCGTCGACCGACCCGGGCTCGCCGGCCAGCGCCGCGTGGAAGCGGGCGCGCGGCAGATGCCGCTCGTCATCGTCCGGAGGGACGACCGCGCCGCGTTCTTCGAGCAGCGCGCGGTAGCGCCTCGCGCCGTCGCCGACGCAGAGCGTGTCGCCGTTCAGCGCCAGCTCCTGCGGCGTGAGCACGTGCGGCTCGCCGCCGACGAGGGTGAATACCTCACGCCGCTTCGCGTCGACGACCGGCAGCGCTCCGGGCGCGCCGGCGGCGAGTGCCGCCAGTGTGGAGACGCCCGAGCCGGGCAGGTCGAGCGAGAGTGCGAGCCCGCGCGCCGCCGCGAGCCCGATGCGCACTCCCGTGAAGCTGCCGGGCCCGAGACCGACAGCGAGCCGGTCGAGGTCGGACGGATGCGCGCCCGCCTGGCGCAGGAGTGCGTCCACGTCCTCGAGCAGCGTCTGTGCGCGCGAGACGCGCTCGCCGAGCACCTCGTCGCCGTCCACGAGCGCGCTCGTCGCAACAGCCGTCGCCGTATCGAAAGCCAGCGTCAACACTCCTCGATCTCCACCGCTCTCCCAGCGCCAGCATGCCGCAAACGCACCGCGAAACGAGGAGCCGGCAGGACACCCTTCCCCGCCTCCGGCCACTCGACGAACGTGATCGCTCCCTCGAAGTACGGCTCGAGGTCTCCCCACTCCGCCGACGAGACGCCCTCGAAGCGGTAGAGGTCGAGGTGCGAGACCTCGACGTAGTCGCCGTGGTAGCGGTGTCCGATCGTGTACGTGGGGCTCGTGACCCGCTCGCGGACGCCGAGCGCGCCGCACGCGCCGCGGACGAACGTCGTCTTGCCGGAGCCGAGCTCGCCCGCGACGGTGACGACGTCGCCGGCCGCGAGCCGCCGCGCGAGCTCAGCCGCGAGCGCCTCCGTCTGTTCGGGCGAATGGCTCTGCTGCTCCACGCGTACGATCCAAGCATGCCCGCCTACGTGATCGTCGAGACCGACGTCCACGACCCGGAGCAGTACGAGCGCTACAAGGCTGCGTCGCCGGGCGCCGTCCACGGGGGCGGCGGCCGTATCGTCGCGCGCGGCGGAGAGCTCGCTGTGCTCGAGGGCGACTGGAATCCCTCGCGGCTCGTCATCCTCGAGTTCCCCGACCTGGAGGCGGCGAAGCGCTGGTACGACTCGCCCGAGTACGAAGACGCGAAACGCCTGCGCGCCGGCGCCGCGAACCTCCGCATGGTCGCGGTGCAGGGGCTCGACGAGCCGCTGTAGGGCGACGGGAACTCGGTCCTGGCCAGCGGACCCGAAGAGGACAGACGTGAGTGAGCTCTCCGATCGTGTGCTCTGGCGGCAGGCGCGTGAAGGCGACGGCGCCGCGTTCGGCGTTCTGTTCGAGCGCCACGCCGGCCGGATCTACAACTACTGCTTCCGCCGCACCGCCGACTGGGCGCTGGCAGAGGAGCTGACATCCACCACCTTCCTGCTCGCGTGGCGAAGCCGGGGACGCGCGCCCTTGCAGGCGGAGAGCGCGCTGCCGCTGCTCTACGGGATCGCGACCAACGTGCTGCGCAACCAGCGCCGCTCGCTGAGACGCCGCCGCGATGCGTTCGCGCGGCTTCCTCTCGAGCGAGTCGAGGAACCGGACTTCGCGGAGGAGATCGCGACACGACTCGACGACGAAGCTGCGATGCGCGAGTTGCTGCGTGTCTTCGCGCAGCTCCCGCGCCGCCAGCAGGACGTGGTCGCGCTCTGTGACTGGAGCGGGCTCTCCTACGAGGACGCGGCCGCCGCCCTCGACGTTCCGATCGGCACGGTCCGCTCACGGCTGGCGCGCGGCCGTAGCCGCCTGCGGGAACTCGCAACGGCCGGCGGACCCGAAGCGGAGGTAGACGTCGTCCCGCTTCGCATCGAGGTGAACGAGCAATGAGCACTCCTCTCACTCCTCCCCCTGAGCGCGACTTTCCTGCGGGACGGCTCCAGCAACGGAAGGAGCAACTCGTGTCCCAGATCTCAGCCGCTTCCGCCGCGCCGACGCGCCGCTACCCACGGCGAGTCCTCGTCTCCGTCGCCGCCCTCGCCGTCGCCGGCATCTTTGCCGCGGCCGCCTATGCCGGCTACGCGCTCACCAGGCCCGTGACGCCCGTCGTGACGATCGGCTGCTACGAGAGCGACTCCCTCGACGCGAACACGGCCGTCATCGCGGCCGGCACGGGTTCGCCGGTCACAGCCTGTGCCCGCACCTATGCCTCGGCGTTTCCGGGCTCGCAGCGGCCCTCGAACTTCGCCGCCTGCGTGCTCCCCAGCGGCTCGGTCGGCGTCTTCCCCGGTGACTCGCCGGGCGACGTCTGCAAGAGCCTCGGACTCTCCGTAGCCCGGTCATCCACCCAGCAGCAGACGGGCTAGAACAAGCCGAGCTGCTCGGCCGGAGCCTCGACCCGGGGCTCCGGCTCCGGCTCGGGAGCTTCGACGACGGCCGGCTGCGCGCCACGTCCCATGAGCTCCGGCAGGCGCGCGAAGTCGGCCTCGAGCACCTTCAGCATCGCCGGCGTGTAGAGCGCCGCCGCCGGGTGGTAGATCGGGTAGAGGAGGACGCTGCGGCCGGCGATCGTGAGCTCCTGTTCCTGGCCGTGCACGCGCGTGATGCCGAGCGGACGGCCGGAGAGGAGCTTGGTCGCGAAGTTGCCGAGCGTCGCGATCACCTTCGGCTCGATCAGCTCGATCTGGCGGAACAGGTGCGGCTCGCAGGCCTCGATCTCGTCCTGCTGCGGGTCGCGGTTGCCGGGCGGGCGGCACTTGAGGACGTTCGCGATGTAGACGTCCTCGCGCCGCAGCTCGACGCCCGCGAGCAACCCGTCGAGCAGCTTCCCCGCCTGGCCGACGAAGGGGACTCCCTGCTTGTCCTCGTGGAACCCCGGCGCCTCGCCGACGAACATCAGGTCGGCGCGCGGATTGCCGGCGCCGAAGACGACCTGCGTCCGTCCCTGCGCCAGCCGGCAGCGCGTGCAGCTTGCGGTCGCTGCCGCGTATCCCTCGAGCGATTCCGGCGGCGCAACCTGCATTGCACTCACGGGAGCGAGTCTACGAGGCACGCCCGACGGACACGATCCGCGCCCGCCAACGGCCCCGGGGCGCGTCCACCTCGATCTCGTCGCCAGGAGCCTTGCCGAGCAGCGCGCGGCCGACCGGCGAGTCGGGCGAGACCCCGCCCACACTCGTGATCTCGAGCTCCTGTCGTGCGCCGTCTTCGCGCTCGAGCTCGACCCTCGAGCCGACGGTGACGACACCGCTCGCCGCGGCCTCCTGCTCGTCGACGATCGACGCGTGCTGGAGCCGATGACGCAGCACCCGGATCCGCGCCTCGAGCAGGCCCTGCTCGTTCTTCGCCGCGTGGTACTCGAAGTTCTCGGAGAGATCGCCGTGCGCCCGCGCGGTCGCGATCGCCTGCACGACCTCCTTGCGCTTCGGCCCCTCGAGCTCGGCGAGCTCGGCCTCGAGCTGCGCGTGGGCGGCGGGCGTCAGCAGCTCGCCGTCTTCGTCCCCCCGGGCCACGACGGAGCTAGTGGCCGCAGCCGCAAGAGCCGCCGCAGCACCCTCCGCCGCCACCCGTCGTGACCTTCGTCACGCCATGGACGGCGAAAGAAGAGAACTGGCGCGAGACGTTGGTGGCGGCGCAGTCGGGACACGCGACCTGCTCCTCACCACGGACGAGCTCCTCGAAGTGCGACTCGCATTCCATGCAGACGTACTCGTAGATCGGCACGGTTCGGATGCTAGCTCTAGCCGGAGCTGCAGGTCGCCTCGCCGCCACCGAAGAGCTCGCGGACGAGCCCGTCGGGTGTGCCGGGGACGCTGAGCGCGAACCGCTCGGGCCGCGTCAGGTCGAGGTACGTCATCTTGTCGGGACCCTGCGACACGCAGCCGCCGCCCTGCAGGCGCAGGTACGGGCTGTAGTGCGCACGCAGGAGGTAGCGCCCGGGCGCGAACACCCGCCCGCGGATCGCGGTGTGGCCGAACGAGGTGACGACCGGGTTCGCGGGACCCGTGAGGAGCGGCGTCGCGTGCGGGAGCTCGTAGATCGTCCAGTTCCGGCTGCGGAAGACGGCCTTCAACCCGGAGCTCGGCGAGCGAAGGACACCCGCCTCCTGCGGCCCGCCGTCCCAATCGAGCGGCGCGGTCGTGCTGAGCAGGACGTACCGCACGGCGTTCGAGCGCAGCCAGCGGCGGTACGACGCCGCGCCGAGGTGCTTCCGGTAGAGGGTCGGGTTGTCGGCGGTGTCGAGCTGCCGGTACCAGCCGCGCGCGAGCGGGAAGCCCGACTTCGGGATCCAGTACGCCTCCCAGTGCTCCGCCGTCGGCACGACCTCCACGCGATAGCCCGGCTGCTCGTGGGTGCGGAGGAAGCCGAGCGCGGGCCGCCAGAAGCTCGCCTGCTGCGTGTTGTTGTCGAGCCGGGACGGCACGAGCAGCGCGTAGGGCACGAGGTTGTACGCGAACGCCGCCGCGAGCGCGAGCACGACGAGGCGCCTCGGTTGGAAGCCGGCGAGGCTCGCGGTGAGGAGCATGACCGGGAAGACGAAAGCGCTCAGCCGCGTCCAGTTGTCCCCAAGCGGCGACGGGACGCTGTAGACGACGACGCTGCCGAGTCCCCAGAGCGCGAAGAACGCGACGAGCGGCCCGGCGCCGCGGGCGTTCCGCGCAACGAGAACGCCGAGTGCCGTGACGCCGAGAACCCCGACGAAGTCGATCCAGTGGAACGGGTAGACACCGGTACCGGACGGGAAGAGGACAAGGGAAGCCAGCTCGATCCCCGCTGCGATGCCGAGTGCAACGCCGAACCAGAGATGGCGCCGGGCGACTTGCCTCCGTGAGACGGCGAACGACCCGACGATCAGGCAGAGGAAGACGAAAGCGAGCGGGCTGAAGCCGACGGTGAGGGCGGCGAGGAGACCGGCGAGCCAGAACCGCCGCAGCTGCAGCAGCTTGAGCGTCCCGAGCATCGCGGCGAAGCCGAGCGTGTACGCGTACTCCCCAGTGAACAGGGGCGCCGCGGCGAGCACACCGAAAATGCGCGACGGCCAGACAGCGGCCCTTCCCCACTCCCGCATCGCAATCGACGAGAAGAGAACGGTCGAGGCGACCGCGGCCGCGAATACGAGCGGCAGGTTCCCCACCAGCGCGGCCGGCAGGTAGTAGAGCAGGCTGTACGAGGCGAGCGGGTACGTCCCCGCGTACCAGAAGTTGTCCCAGACGAGCGCGCCGTCGCGGACGAGGAACGTCCGGTAGAGATGGACGGGCGCGTCCCCCGGAGCCGGCCCGATTGCGAGCACGAGTCCCGCGAAGGCGGCGGTCAGGGCAGCGCCGAGCAGCAGCTCGCGGCGGGGCGAGATGCGACGAAGATCGGTGAGGCTTGCAGCGGCGGAGCTCATCCGGGCAACCGAATGTTCGCATGAATACGCGACAGCAGCGCGGCGGGCGGGACGAGGTCGACCCCGTCGGGCCGGGAGAGGTAGCCCGGCGCGCTACCCGCCACGCCGGTGTGGCCGTACTGCCAGACGACCCGGTTCGTGCGCGGGTTGATGACGATCACGCGGTCGTTGAAGTCGTCGTTGAGGAGGAAGTCGCCGTTCGGGAGCGGCAGCGCGAGCGACGGATGGTCGAGCGCCGGCGCGCCGCGACGCGGCCGGTACCGCCAGTGGAGCCGCCCCTGCCGGTCGAATGTCTCGAGGACGCCCGGGCTCTGCCAGCCGACCGTGACGTACAGGCCCCGCCGGACCTCGTTCGAGTCTGACGGGTAGTAGACGCCTGGCGGGTGCGTCGACCAGAGGAGGCGACCGCTGCGCGAGAGCGCGTCGACCCAGTCGCCGTTGATCTCCGTGACGAGCGTCCCGCCTCCCTCGAGAGGAAACGCGCCGTTCGGGCTGCCCCACGCGCGCGGCGGTGAATGCACGCAGCCCTCGGCCGGACTTCCGGTTGCGCGGGTCGGGTGGCGCGCGGGCCGACGCAACAGGAGGATCCGGCAGTTCTCGATGTCGGCCACGATGATCGAGCCGTTCGGCAGCAACATCGCGTCGTCGGGGTGCGCGAGCCGGTCGCGGCCGCTGCCGGGCACGCCGACCGCGCCGTAGCGCCAGACGATGCGGTGCGACGCGACATCGACCAGGGCCACCGCATCGACGTCCTCCTCCGTGACCACGATTTGCCGGCCGTTCGGCGAGAAGAACGCGTCGTCGGGGAGCGGGAGGCTGCGCCGACCGGGCCGCGGGAAGCGCCAGACGATGCGGCCCTGCGGATCGACCACGAGGAGCCGGTTGTTCGAGCGGTCGGCGATGAGCACGTCCCCGGGCAGGACGGACGGGTCGGAGCCGGGCGCGAGGTGAGGCCTTCCCAGGGGATGCGCGAACGGCCCTGCCGGCTTAGCCTTCGCCTTTGGCCGCTGATGGTGGAAGGCCGGTCGTGATCCGCTGGGAGCGGACCGATCGGTCGCGGCGCCGCAGCCGGCGACGACGGCCGCCCCGAAGACGAGCAGGAAGAGAAGAGAGCGACGCACCCAGAGCCTTTCTCTCCCGAGTGTTGCACCTGAACCATGAGCAGCCGGTGAACCCCGGCCGGGGTGCGCTAAGGCACCCCGGCCGATACCTGAACTACGCCGACGGAGCGACGTTCTGGTTGAGCCGGAACACGTTCGTCGGGTCGTACTCGTCCTTCAAAGCGACGAGCCGGCGGTACGTCTCCTCTCCGTAGGCCGACTCCGCCTCGCCGGCGTCGCCCAGGAAGTTGACGTACGCGCGACCGGTCTGGTCGGCCTTCGTCGAGGCGATCACCGTGCGTGCCCACTCGGTGTGCGCGCCGAGCAGCTCGGCCTCGGGGGTGCCGGTGACGGCGTTCACGACGAACGGCATCGACCGCTCAGGGAACGCAGTGTCTGCCTGCCCCACACGGGCCACCGCGCCGCCCATCTGATGCACGTGGATCTCGCACTGCGGTCCCGGCGTGTCCTGGTGGAGCCTCACGAGCGAGTCGATCGTCTCGTCCGAGAGGCCGGCGAGGTTCGCCGCCTTGAAGTACGCGTTGATCCCCTTCGGCCAGAGCGGATCGAGCAGGCTCTGGATGAACGTGTACGGCATCGGATGGATCAGATCGGCGACCGGCTCGGCGATCGTGCGGAGGTCGCGGACGAGCGCCTCACCGTCGTCGACGGGACCTGCGTTGAGAGCGATCACGATGGCGACCTTCTTGCCGTGCCACTCCTCCGGGATCACCGGCAGCGGCGGCGCGGTCGCGAGGCTGATTGCGGTCGTGAGCGCGTCCGGGGTGTTGGGCGCCCAGTCGCGGTAGAAGCGCAGCAGGTCGCCTGCGGCGTCCGCCGGCAGGAACAGCGGGCCTGCGTAGACCTCCGGGCCGACCGGGTGAAGCGACAGTTCGAACGACGTGACGATCCCGAAGTTGCCGCCGCCTCCGCGGAGCCCCCAGAAGAGCTCGGTGTTCTCGGTCGCGCTCGCGTGCACGAGCCGACCGTCGGCGGTGACCACGTCGGCGCCGACGAGGTTGTCGCAAGCGAGTCCGTACTGCCGCATCAGCCAGCCGATCCCGCCGCCGAGCGTGAACCCAGCCACGCCCGTGGTCGAGACGAGTCCGCCGGTCGTCGCGAGGCCGAACTGCTGCGACTCGTGGTCGACGTCACCCCAGACGGCACCGGGGCCGACGAAGGCGCGACGCGCCGCGGGGTCGACGCGAACGTTCCGCATCGGGCCCAGGTCGATCACCATCCCTCCGTCACTCGTCGAGAGGCCGGCGACGCTGTGACCTCCGCCGCGCACCGCGACCGCCAGGTCGTGGGCGCGAGCGAAGCCGAGCGCTGAGATCACATCGGCCGTGCCGGTACAGCGTGCGATCACCGCCGGCTCCTTGCCGTCGTGAGCGCCGTTCCAGAGGCCTTTCGCCTCGGCGTACCCGTCGTCGCCGGGCAACAGCACCTCACCGCGCAATGCGTCGCGCAACTCCTGCACCGTCGCCTCGCCGAGCACGGGCGCAAGCATCTCTGTCATGAGTTCCTCCTTCTCGTCGAGCATGTCCGCGGCGTTCTAGCGAGAGACGCTTAGCGCCCGATTTGCGCCGCATTTGCAGCGCTGAGGCGAGCGCGAACGTGCTCGGCCCACTGCGTATCGCCGCGAGCCTCGAAGCCGGCCAGCGCGCTCCCGAGCAGCTCCCGGGCGCGGGCCTCGTCACCGCGCAGCAGCGCAAGCTCCGCGAGGTTGGCACACGTCACGGCCCTCCACCGCACGCGCCGCGTCTCGCCGACGATCGCGAGCGCCTCCTCGAGCCGCTCCTCGGCCAGGGCCGGCCGGTCACGTGCCTGCTCGAGCTCTGCGATCCGCCAGAGAGTGGACACCAGCCCCCAACGGTCGCCAGCACGGCGGAAGGTATCGGCAGCCTCCTGAAGCAGGTCGGCGGCTCGATCATGCTCGCCCCGGCGCGTCGCCACCTGTCCGAGCCCGACGAGCGCGAGCGCGCCGCCGCGGCGGTCGCCCAGCTGCTCCCGCAACCGCCGCGCCTCGCGCAAAGAGGTCCGCCGCCTCGTCCAAGCGCTCGTCGGCCAGCTCGAGGTTGGCGATTCGCGCCCACGTGTCCGCCTGCCCCTGGTCGCTGCCGATCTGCTCGAAGTGAACGAGCCCGTCCTCGAGCAGCGTGCGGGCCTGCCGGTCGTCGCCCGCCGAGCGGACGACGTACGCCCAGTTGATCAGGACGTATCCCGCGGCCACCCGGCAGGAGATGTCCGAGAACGGCTGGAGAGTTTCCTCGAACGCGAGCCGCAGTCCGGGAGCGTTGGGATCGAGGCGCACCGTCTCGGCGACGTTGATGAGCGCCGGGACAGATTCAGAGGAATCCTCGAGAGCGCCGAACAGCGCGAAGCTCTCCGCACAGCGCCGCTCCGCCTCCGCGACGTCACCGGCGACCCAGGCCGCGGCGCCCAGCGAGTACGCGGTGACCGCTTCGGCCGGCGCGAGCCCGTGCTCGCGCGCCAGGAGAAGCGCGGGCTCGTAGAAGCTCGCGGCGCGCACGCCGTCGTCGACGGCGATCTCGACCGCGGCTCGGAAGTGGCGCGTTCGCCATTCGAGGGCCGGATCGCCGAGCTGCCGCGCGAGCGAGAGTGCCTCCTCGACCCTTGGCTGGCCGAGGCCGGAGTCTCCGGAGCGGAACTCGATCGCGGCATGTCCAAGCAGCGCCGTGATGCGTTCGGGCGTCAGATCCGGCGCTCGCTCGAGCGATTCCCCGAGCCAGTGCCGAGCCTCCCGCAGCTCGATCCGGCGCAGCCAGAACGGCCAGACCACCGCGCAAAGGCGAAGCGCCTGCTGCGGGTCGGCCTCGAGCCACGTCTCGAGCGCGACCCGAAGATTGCCCTGCTCCGCGTCGAGCCCAGCAAGCTGCTCGTCGAGCCCCTGCACGAACTTGACGAGCCAGGCAGCGTGCCGTAGAGCGACAGCTTTCCTCTCTCCCGCTGCGTCCAGTCGCGTCGCGGCGTAGCTGCGGATCGTCTCGAGCAGCCGGTAGCGCCGCAGCCCCTCGCGGTCCTCGCTCGCAACCAGCGACTTGTCGACGAGGTCGGCGAGCGAGAGCGTGACCTGGACCTGCTCGAGGCCGTCGCCGGCGCATACCTCCTCGACCGCCTCCAACACGAAGCTGCCGGAGAAGACCGCGAGCCGCCGCAGAAGCATCGCCTCGTCCGGCGAGAGCAGGTCGTGGCTCCAGTCGAGCGTCGCCTCAAGCGTCTGCTGACGCGTCGGGGCCGTTCGGCTTCCTGCACGGAGGAGACGGAACCGGTCATCGAGACGGTCCGCGAGCGCTACCGGCGTGAGCGCGTCGACCCGCGCGGCCGCGAGCTCGAGTGCCAGTGGCAGTCCGTCAAGGCGATGACAGATGCGGGCGACAGACGGCGCCGTCTCAGCGTCGAGCGCGAACCCTGGTGCCACAGCGCCTGCCCGCTCGACAAACAGGCGCACTGCCTCGTAGCTAAGCAGGGCATCTGGCGCGTCCTCACGGGCAGGATCCGGAATCCCGAGCGACGGAACCCGGAAGACGACCTCGCCGGGAACGCGCAGGGGCTCGCGGCTCGTGGCGAGAACGGTGAGCCGGGGCGCACCTCGGAGTAGTGCATCGACGAGCGTGGCGGCCGCGCCGATCACGTGCTCGCAGTTGTCGAGGACGAGCAGCAGCGCGAGCGGCTCGAGCTCGGCGAGGAGGGCGTCGACGACGGCGCCGCCGCGAAGGGCCCGCAGATCAAGCGCGTTGGCAAGCGCACCAGGGACGAGAGCCCCATCGTCGAGAACGTCGAGCTCGACGAACAACACGCCGTCGCCGTAGGCGTTGCCGCGGCTGCGCGCGAGCTCGAGGGCGAGCCGCGTCTTCCCGACACCGCCTGCGCCCGTAAGTGTCAGGAGCCGCGTGCGCGCGAGCACAGCCGAGAGCTCCACGAGCTCGTGCTCGCGGCCCACGAACGTCGAGGTCTCGACCGGTAGCGGTCGCAGGGCGGGCCGCGCACCGCCGAGCTCGACCAGCTTCTGCTCGAGCTCCTCATGGAGCGCTCCGAGGCGCTCGCGGTCCAGGGATGCCCAGTCGTCGTATCGGTTCTCGGGCAGGAGCTCGCCGCCGTAGAGGACCAGAGCGCGTCGATACGCCTGCCCGGTCCCTTGGCGCCTCGCGTCATCCGCCGCGTCCTCGAAGGCGTCGATGTCCACGTCGGCCTCGAGCCGCAGCAGGCCGTCGACCAGCGTGATCGCGTCGGCGCCGAGCGCCCGCCGAGCCGCGTGCACGGCCTGGTTCAGGTTGTTCGCCGCCGAGCCCGGGTCGCGGTCCGGCCAGAGGGTGTCCATCGCCTGCTCGCGGTGCAGGCGGTGCCCGTCGGCGAGCGCGAGCAACTTCACGAGCTCCCTCGCCTTGCGGAGCCGCCAGGCCGAGTCCGGAACGGAAGACCCGCCGGCCTCGGCCGCGAAGCCGCCGAGCAGCGTCACGTGCGGCTTCGACTCACTCGTCATGAAGCGCAGCATGCCGCGGCATGCGGCACGAGTACAATCCACCGTGCCCGGCATCCGGTTCGGAGCTGGAGCGAAATGGTGATCGAGAGAGTCCACGTCATCGGTTCGGGCCGGGTCGGTTCGGCCGTCAGCGCCCGGTTGCGCGAGCGCGGCGTCGCCGTGGGCGGGGACGATCCCGACGTCGCTCTCCTCTGCGTCCCGGACACGGCCATCTCGGACGTGTCCCGGTGCCTGGCACCGGGACGTGCCTGGGTGGGACACGTCTCCGGCGCGACGCCGCTCGCGGCGCTGGAGCCGCACGAGCGGCGTTTCTCGCTCCACCCGCTGCAGACGTTCGACCGCAGCGGCGACCCCGGGCAGTTCGACGGTGCCTGGGCGGCGATCAGCGGCGACACCGGCGAGGCGCTCGCGGTCGCGCGCGAACTCGTGGAGACGCTCGGACTGCAGCCGTTCGAGCTGGCCGACAGCGACCGGACGCTCTACCACGCCGGCGCCGTGTTCGCCTCCAACTACCTCGTGACGCTGCAGCGCGCAGCGGTGCGGCTCGGGGTTCCGGCGCAGGGGCTCGTGCCGCTGATGCGCGGAACGATCGAGCACGGCTTCGAGCTGACCGGGCCGATCGCCCGCGGCGATTGGGCGACCGTCGAGGCGCACAAGCAGGCGATCCAGGCGAGCCATCCCGAGCTCGAACACCTCTACGCCACGCTCGCCGGAGCGACGGAGCTGCTCGCATGAAGGTCGTCCGCACCGTTGCGGAGCTGGAGACGGCTCCCGGAATGGGGCTCGTCCCGACGATGGGGGCGCTCCACGACGGCCACGTCGCACTGCTCCGGGCTGCCCGGCAGGAGAACCGCCGCGTCGTGATGTCGCTCTTCGTCAATCCCGTGCAGTTCGACGAGCGCACGGACCTCGACGCATATCCCCGGGACGAGGCCGGCGATCTCGAGCTCGCGGAGAGAGAAGGAGTCGACGTCGTATTCGCACCGGCGGCCGACGAGATCTACCCGCCCGGCTTCGCGACCTGGGTCGACCCCGGCGAGACGGGAGCCGAGGGCGTAGCCCGGCCCGGGCACTTCCGGGGCGTCGCCACGGTCTGCCTAAGGCTGTTCAACCTCATCCGTCCCGAGCGCGCGTACTTCGGCCAGAAGGACGCGCAGCAGCTCGCGGTGATTCGGCGTCTCGTCCGTGACCTGAACGTCCCGGTGGAGATCCGCGCCGTGCCGACGGTGCGGGACGTCGACGGCCTCGCTCTGTCCTCGCGCAACCAGCGCCTCTCGGCAGACGAGCGCGTGCAGGCTCTGGGCCTGCCGCGCGCACTCGCCTCTGCCGTGGGCGATGGCGATCCGGTAGCCGCAGCCTGCGGCTCGCTCAACGGGCTCGAGCCGGAATACGTCGAGGTGCTCGACCTCGGCGACGCCCGTGTCCTCGCCGCCGCGATCCGAATCGGCTCCATCCGTCTGATCGACAACGTCCTCCTGGAAGGAGAGCTCACATGAGCGACAACCCGAAGCCCCCGCGCTACGCCTCCTGGACGACGGGGAAGCTGCCGCTGCCGGAACTCGCCGAGATGAAGCGGCGCGGCGACAAGATCGTGATGGTGACCGCCTACGACGCGCCGAGCGGCCGACTCGCCGACACGGCCGGCGTGGATCTCATCCTCGTCGGCGACTCGTCAGGCATGGTCGTGCACGGGCGCGAGTCGACGGTGCCGGTGTCCCTCGACGAGATCGTGTTCATGACCCAGTGGGTGACACGCGGCGCGAAGCGGCCGATCGTGATCGCCGACATGCCGTTCGGCTCGTACGAGGAGTCGGACGAGCAGGCGGTGCGGAACGCGGTGCGGCTCGTGAAGGAGGGCGGCGCGGACGCGGTCAAGCTCGAGCGCGGCGGCACCTCGGTCGCGCGCGCCCGGGCGATCGTCGGCGCGGGGATCGCGGTGATGGGCCACGTCGGCCTCACGCCGCAGACGGCGACCGTCCTTGGCGGCTTCAAAGCGCAGGGCAGGACGGCCGAGCAGGCGCAGCAGCTGATCGACGACGCGCTCGCGCTCGAGGCGGCGGGCTGCTTCGCGATCGTGCTCGAGGCCGTTCCGCCCACCGTGGGACGGGCCGCGACACGCGCGCTGACGGTGCCGACGATCGGAATCGGTGCCGGAGCCGACACCGACGGGCAGGTGCTGGTCTGGCACGACATGCTCGGCTTCTACGAGGGCCGGTCGCCGCGCCTCGCCAAGCGCTACGCGGAGCTCGGGGAAGCGGTCGTCGAGGCGCTGGAGCAGTACGCGGAGGAGGTGCGGAGCGGCGCGTTCCCCGAGGAGCGGCACACGTACGCGATGCCCGAGGAGGAGCAGGCCGCGTTCGAGGGCGACTCAGTGGAGCGGCGGGAGGCTCACGAGATGGGGCGTGACCACGATCAGCACCGGTAAGGCCGCCGTGAGAGCGAGGGTCGCGAGGCTCCGGCCCCAGCTCCAGCCGTGCACGCTGCGCACGCCGACCAGCAGCAGGATCGCGCACCAGGCGAACGCGAAGTAGACGAGCCCGCCGAACGTCCGGTCGCCGGGACCCCAGTCCGTGCCACCGGTGCGGAAGAGGTTCTGCCCGTAGATCAAGATCCGGATCGGCCACAGCGTGAACAGAGCCAGCGCGAGCGGCGCCCCCGAGAGGGCGAGCATGCTCCGCGCCCGCCGGTAGCTGCCGAGGCTGCCGAAGCGGCGGGCGGCGCCGTAGAGGAGCGCGCCGCCGAGCCAGTAGACGGCGAGCGCGTACGAGAGGCCGCCCAGGAAGGCCCACACGGCCACCACGATCGGAGTCGTTCCTGCCTGGTTGAGCATTTGACGCGCGACGGGGGTCGCAAGCACGGCCGCGATCCCGGCGAGCCCGGCGATCGCCAGCAGCGGCTCCTGCCGCGCCTCGACCGCCTCGTCCGACTCGTCCCGGAGCGAGACGAAGACGGCC
This sequence comes from uncultured Actinomycetes bacterium, assembly GCA_963731015.1. Taxonomy (GTDB): domain Bacteria; phylum Actinomycetota; class Thermoleophilia; order Gaiellales; family Gaiellaceae; genus Palsa-739. The sequence goes on along the minus strand of CAVSTY010000007.1, from coordinate 489,031 downwards.
CGCGGCGCGACGAGCACTGCGGGCGCGCGCAGCCACCATGTCCGCTCGAGCGCCGGGGTGTGGACAGGGTCGGCGGTTGCCGCCATGCGTCGGAGCGTAGCCTCAGACGCCGGATCCGGAGCCGGCGAAGGCACCGACGGCGAGCAGGACGAGCACGAAGTCGAGCACCAGCAGGCCGCCCGAAGCCCACGCCCAGGTTCGGAGCTGGGACTTCTTGCGCGGGTCCGGTTGGCCGCCCTGCAGCAGGAGTGCGGCGATCAGAGCGATGAAGGGGAAGAACAGCGTCGCCAGCACGGCCCCGGCCACCGCGGCGCCGTCGTAACCAGTCCCCGCCTGCTCAGGAGGCGAGGAGGTGTCTGTATCCATGTGCAGAGTCTTACTCCGAGTCCCGGCCGCGACAAGTGTCCGTTTCGGACGTGTCCTACGCGGCCGCGATCGCGCGCTCCGGCAGCACGTTCTGCAGGAAGCGGCCGGTGGAGCTGTCCTCCACCTGCGCGACGTCTTCGGGCGTGCCGACGGCGATGAGCTCGCCGCCTGCCTCGCCGCCTTCCGGCCCGAGGTCGATCACCCAGTCGGCCTGCTTGATCACGTCGAGGTTGTGCTCGATCACGATCATCGTGTTGCCGCCGTCGACGAGACGCTGCAGCGTCTCGAGCAGCTTCTCGATGTCCGCGAAGTGAAGCCCCGTGGTGGGCTCGTCGAGGATGTAGAGCGTCTTCCCGGTCGCGACCTTCGACAGCTCCGAGGCGAGCTTCACGCGCTGCGCCTCGCCGCCGGACAGCGTCGTCGCCGGCTGGCCGAGCTTGATGTAGTCGAGCCCGACGTCGTGGAGCGTCTGCAGCCGCCGCCGGATCTTGGGGATCTTGGCGAAGAACTTCAGCGCCTCCTCCACCGACATCTCGAGGATGTCTGCGATCGAGCGTCCCTTGAACCGGACCTCGAGCGTCTCGCGGTTGTAGCGCGCGCCCTTGCACGTCTCGCACGGCACGTAGACGTCGGGCAGGAAGTGCATCTCGATCTTGATCTGGCCGTCGCCCTTGCACGTTTCGCAGCGCCCGCCGCGGACGTTGAACGAGAAGCGGCCGGGCTTGTAGCCGCGCACCTTCGCCTCCGGCGTGAGCGAGTAGAGCTCGCGGATGTGCGTGAAGAGGTCGGTGTACGTGGCCGGGTTCGAGCGCGGCGTCCGGCCGATCGGCTTCTGGTCGATCTCGATCACCTTGTCGAAGACCTCGATCCCTTCCACTCCCGCGTGCACCCCGGGCTTGACGCGTGCCCGGTTGAGCCGGTTCGCCAGCGCCTTGAACACGATCTCGTTCACGAGGGTCGACTTGCCGGAGCCCGAGACGCCGGTCACGCAGATGAACTTCCCGACCGGGAACTCGACGTCGAGCTCTTTGAGGTTGTGCTGCGCCGCGCCGCGGACGAGGAACGAGCCGCGATCCTCGTCGCGCCGCTCGGGCACCGCGATCTCGCGTGCTCCCGAGAGGAACTGGCCGGTGACCGACTTCTTGTTCCGCTCGACCTTCGTGGCCGGCCCCTCGGCGACGACCTCGCCGCCGTGCAGTCCCGCACCGGGCCCCATGTCGACGAGCCAGTTCGAGCGGCGCATCATCTCCTCGTCGTGCTCGACGACGAGCACGGTATTGCCGAGGTCGCGCAGCCGCTCGAGCGTGTCGATGAGGCGCGCGTTGTCGCGCTGGTGGAGGCCGATGGAGGGCTCGTCGAGGATGTAGAGGACGCCCACCAGCTGCGAGCCGATCTGGGTGGCGAGCCGTAGCCGCTGCGCCTCGCCGCCCGAGAGCGTCGCCGCGGCGCGGTCGAGCGTGAGGTACCCGACGCCGACGTCGTCGAGGAACGTGAGGCGCTCGCGGATCTCCTTCACGATCCGCTGGCCGATCAGCTCCTCGGTCGGTGTCAGCCCGAGCTCGTCGAGGAAGCCGAGCGCCCGTGTCACGGACAGCTTCGTGAACTCGTGGATCGACCTGTCGCCGACGGTGACCGCGAGCACTTCCGGCTTCAGGCGCGCGCCCTTGCAGACCGGGCACGGCCGGAAGCTCATGTACTCCTCGATCCGCTCACGCTGCTGCGACGAGTCGGTCTCGCGGTAGCGGCGCTGCAGGCTCGCGACGATGCCGTCGAAGGCGAGCATGTACTGGCGGCGGCGCCCCATCCGGTTGCGGTACTGGACGTAGATCTTCTCGCCCTCCGTGCCATCGAGGAAGCGGTGCTGCTCGGCCTCGGTCAGCGCGGACCACGGCTTCGAGGTGTCGATCTCGTAGCGGTCGGCGACCGCCTGGATCACCGCCTCGTAGAAGCTCGAGGAGCCGCCGACCGACCACGGCACGAGCGCTCCGTCGTCGATCGAAAGAGACGGATCGGGGACGAGCAGGTCGGGGTCGATCTCCTGCTGCGACCCGAGTCCGGTGCAGCGTGGGCAGGCGCCGTGCGGCGCGTTGAAGGAGAAGATCCGCGGCTGGAGCTCCGGCAGCGAGACCCCGTGTTCCGGGCAGGCGAAGTTCTCCGAGAAGAGGAGCTGCTCGCCGGTCCCGACGAGGTCGACCGCCACGAGACCGTCGGCGAGCCCGGCCGCCGTCTCGATCGACTGCGTGAGCCGCAGCCGCAGGTCGGCGCGCATCACGAGCCGGTCGACGACCACCTCGATCGTGTGCTTGTACTTCTTGTCGAGCTCCGGCACGCCCTCCTCGAGGACGTACTGCTCGCCGTCGACCTTGACGCGCGTGAAGCCCTCCCGCGTCAGGTCCTCGAACACGTCCTTGTACTCGCCCTTGCGGTCGCGCACGACGGGCGCGTTGACGGTGAAGCGCGTCCCGTCCTCGAGCTTCAGCACCTGGTCGACGATCGCGTCGAGGCTCTGCCCCGCGATCGGCTTGCCGCAGATCGGGCAGTGCGGCCGGCCGACCCGCGCGTAGAGGAGGCGCAGGTAGTCGTAGATCTCGGTCACGGTGCCGACCGTCGAGCGCGGGTTGCGCGAGGTCGTCTTCTGGTCGATCGAGATCGCCGGGCTGAGGCCGTCGATGTGGTCGACGTCCGGCTTCTCCATCATCTGCAGGAACTGGCGCGCGTAGGCGGAGAGCGACTCGACGTAGCGACGCTGCCCCTCCGCGTAGATCGTGTCGAAGGCGAGCGACGACTTGCCGGAGCCGGACAGCCCGGTGATGCAGATGAGGCGGTTCCGCGGCAGACGGACGGTGATGTCCTTCAGGTTGTGCTCGCGGGCGCCGTGGACGACAAGCTCTTCGGCAGCCATGTGGAGGGCATTCTACCGTCCCGAACAGACGTTCGGCCAGGGCTATCGCCGCTGCTGGAGCAGCCGCGTGAGCCGACGCGGCACGTAGTCCATCTCGAGCTCGCCGGCGACCACGGTGCCGTAGCCGAGGATGCGCCCGAGCAGCGTCCGCTCGACCTCGAACACCGTCCCGTTGAGCGAGATCGACGCCGTCCGCCGGCTCAGGACGCCGTGCTCGACGACGAGAGTGTGACCGGTGACGAAGAGGTGCGTCCGGTCCCACCGGAGCACCCCGACCACGGCGATCACCGCCGCGAGCGCGAGGAGTGCCGCCCCCAAGGCCGCAACCGCAGGCCACGGGGCGAGGAAGCACGCGGCGCCCGCGAGCGCGAAGAGAAGCGCACGGAAGAACGGCCGCGCGAGCGCGATCCCATGCCGGTGGGCCTCGATCAACGGCGTATCCACGTTCGCCTCGTTCGGGTTGTGACAGGGAATCCCTCGGACAATGCCTGGAACAGCCCGCCGCGCAGCGACCGCGACCCTCGTCGCCGTCGCCATCATCGTCCTCGCCCTGGCGCTCTGGAAGCTCAGGGTGATCATCGCGCTGCTCTTCCTCGGCTTCGTGATCGCCTCCGCGATGCGGCCGAGCGTGGAGTGGCTTCATCGCCGGACCGGACTGCCGCGGAGCGTCGGCGTCGTCGTCCACTACCTCGGCTTCCTCGCCGCGATCGCGCTCTTCCTCTACCTGGTAGTGCCGATCGCGATCACGCAGATCGACCGCGCGGTCGGCGAGGTGCCGACCTCGACCTCGCAACTCCACCACGCGGCCGTTCACTCGCACGGGATCCGGCACGAGATCCTGAGCGCGCTCGACAAGCGGCTGCGGCAACTCCCGTCGGGCGCAGGTCTGCTTCATCCCGCGATCACCGTGACGAAGACGCTGTTCGAGATCCTCGTCGGGATCCTGTTCATGTTCGCGGTCGGCGCGTACTGGATCTTCGAGCGCGACTCAGCGATCTCGCTGGTGCAGTCGATCCTGCCGCGCAAGCACCGGCGCGTGACGCGGGACACGTGGGTCCTGATCGACTTGAAGCTCGGCGCCTTCGTGCGCGGGCAGTTCCTGCTCGTCGTGATCGTCGCGACACTGCTCTCGGTCGCGTTCTGGGCCGACGGCGAGCCGTACTGGCTGCTGATCGCCGCCTTCGCAGGCCTCGTGGAGCTCGTCCCGATCGTCGGGCCGATTGCCGCCGCCGTAGTCGCCGTCGGAGCCGGGCTGACGGCAGGGTGGACGGTGGCGATCGGTGCAGGTATCGCGGTGCTCGTCGTGCGCCAGCTCGAGGACTACATCATCGTCCCGCGGGTCATGGGGCACGCGGTCGGGCTGTCGCCGCTCGTCGTGCTCGTATCCGTGCTCTCGATCGGCTACCTGCTGGGCCCCGTCTACGTCCTGATCGCGATTCCGATCGCGTCGATCGTCGCGACGCTCGTCGACGTCGTCGTGCACGGCCGCGACCCCGCCGAGGAGGAGGCGCCGACGGTTCTCTTCGCCGGCACGGGCGAAGCCAAGCGCTAGGCAGGGGTCCTAGGCTCTGCGCCAGCGGCCGAAGATGAGGCCGCCGAGCGTGAAGCCGAGCCCGAACGTGCCCACGCCGAAGGCGCCGATTGCAGCTGCCTTCCGCGCCGTCGAGAGACGCTCCCAGCGGCTGAGCGCTTCCTGCTCCTCATGCGTCAGCTCCTCGCCGCGCCGCTTCTTGCGCAAGGCGCCGCCGGCCCGCAGACCGACGTAGAGGTCGTCGAAGATCTCTGAGGTGTCTTCGCTCACTGCCTCCAATCTATAGCCTCGTTCGGTCGTGAAAGCGAGGCTCCTTCATGTTTCCGACCTGCACACGGGTACACATGAGGAGCCGGAGGTAGAGCAGGCGCTGGCGCGACTCGTCGAGCGCCTGGAGCCGCAGCTCGTCGTGGCTTCCGGCGATCTCGCGCACCGCGGCCGCCGAGAGCAGCTCGAGCGCGCGGCCGAGCTGCTGCGCTCGCTCGGCCCGCCGGTGCTCGCGGTTCCCGGCAATCACGATCTGCCGCACACGCCGGCGCGGTTCGTGCGGCCGTGGGCGGAGTTCGAGCGGGTCTGGGAGACGACCGAGCCGACGGCTACCGCGCCAGGCCTTCACGTCGTCGGGCTCAACTCGGCCCGGCCGTTTCGCCACCAGGGCGGCGCGGTGAGCCGGGGGCAGCTGGAGCATGCGGCGGAGCGGCTCGCGGCGGCTGAGGAGGGAGCCCTTCGCGTCGCCGTCCTCCACCACCACCTGATCGGCGCGCCGTGGCGGGCGGCGCGCAAACGGCCGGTCTCGCACCGCAACGGAGTGCTGCAGGCGCTGGTGGACGCGGGCACCGAGCTCGTCCTCGCCGGCCACATCCACCAGGCGGCGGTGAGCGAGCGGCACGAGTTCGAGGTGGTGGGCGACGAGGCGCACACGGCCGTGGTCGCCGTCGCGCCCGGGCTCGGGCAGCCGCGACCGCGGCGGCTGGGCGAGGCGCGCGGGCTCCACCTTCATGAAGCGGACGCAGACGCGATCGTGGTCCGCACGTTCCGCTGGTCGCGGGGCGACTGGACGCTGAGCACCGAGCGCCGCTTCCTGCGCTAGCGCGGCGCCCGCAGGCTCTCGAGCAAGCGCGTCCGCGACGCCGTGTACTCCTCGTCGTCGAGGACGCCCGTGTCGTGGAGCTCTTCGAGCAGCCCGAGATAGTGCGCCGGGTTGTCGGTCGGATCGTCGCCCGAGCGGACGTGGTCCTTCGCCGGCTGAACTTGCATTTGCGGCCGGGGCTGCATGAGCCCGAACTGCTGCTGCGTCCCGATCTCGTCCGGGTCGATGCCGGCGCGCTTCAGCCGCTCGCGATATTGCTCGACGCCGAAGCCGCGTTCGGGGAAACGGTGCGCGCCCTTCCCAAATAGCGGCCGCCTCTGGACGAAACGCCGGTAGATCACGACGAGTACGACCGCGACGAAGAAGCTCGCGAGCGCTGCCCAGGAGGCCGCCTGGCGGCCGCCGATGGCGAGCACGATGGTGGTTCCGATCAGAGTGCCGAGCAGACCGATGGCAATCGTGAGCCAGGGCGGCATCGGGTCCGGCCCGGGCAGCGCGAAGCGCGCCAGCGCACCGGTGACGAACGCGAGAAACAGCGAAGCGATCACATTTCCGAGCATCCGCCGGGCAGCCTAGCGCGGCCGCCTGAGGGCGCAGAAAGTGCGACCTGTTACGCGGCGGTCTGCTCGAGCGCCTGCAGGTCTCGCCGCAGATCCTTGATCTCATCGCGGAGCTTCGCCGCGTACTCGAACCGCAGCTCCTCGGCGGCGAGGTACATCTCCTCCTCGAGCGTGACCACCAGCTTCTCGAGGTCCTCGCGCGACATGCCCTCGACCTTGGTGGCGCCGCGCCGCCGCCGCGAGGACGGCACAGTCGGCGATTCGAGCTGGAGCAGCTCGGCGATGTCGGAGACGCCCTTCGCGATCGTCTCCGGCACGATCCCGTGCTCCTCGTTGTACGCGAGCTGGACGGCGCGGCGGCGATCCGTCTCGTCGAGCGCCTCCTTGATCGCCTCCGTCTGCTTGTCGGCGTACATCAGCACCTTGCCGTTGACGTTCCGCGCCGCACGCCCGATCGTCTGGATCAGGCTCGTCCGACCGCGCAGGAAGCCCTCCTTGTCGGCGTCGAGGATCGCGACGAGCGACACCTCCGGCAGGTCGAGGCCCTCGCGCAGGAGGTTGACGCCCACCAGGACGTCGAACTCGCCGAGCCGCAGGTCGCGCACGATCTGGATCCGCTCGATCGTGTCGATCTCCGAGTGGAGGTACCGCGCCTTGACTCCCGACTCGAGCAGGTAGTCGGTCAGGTCCTCGGCCATCTTCTTCGTCAGCGTCGTGACGAGCACGCGTTCGCCCGCGGCCTCGCGCGCGCGGATCTCGCCCAGCAGGTCGTCGATCTGGTTCTTCGTCGCCCGCAGGTCGACCTCGGGATCGACGATGCCCGTCGGCCGGATCAGCTGCTCGGCCGTCACCGTCGCGTTCCGGAGCTCGAACGGGCCCGGCGTCGCCGAGACGAACACGAGCTGCGGCACCTTGCGCAGGAACTCGTCGAAGCGGAGCGGGCGGTTGTCGAGCGCCGACGGCAGCCGAAAGCCGAAGTCGACGAGCGTCTGCTTGCGCGAGCGGTCGCCCTCGGACATGCCGCCGAGCTGCGGGACCGTCTGGTGCGACTCGTCGACGAAGACGACGAAGTCGTCCGCGAAGTAGTCGAGGAGCGTGAACGGATGGGTCCCGGCGGCGCGTCCCTCGAGGATGCGCGAGTAGTTCTCGATTCCGTTGCAGAAGCCGAGCTCCTTGAGCATCTCGAGGTCGTACTCGGTGCGCTGCCGGATCCGGTGCGCCTCGAGCAGCTTCCCTTCCTCCTCGAACATCGCGACCTGCGCCTCCATCTCGTCCCGGATCTCGTCGACCGCGCGCTCGACCGTCGGCTGCGAGGTGACGTACTCCGTCGCGGGCCAGATCGAGAGGTTGTCGAGCTTCGCGAGCACCTCGCCCGTCAGCGGGTCGAAGTGGGTCATCCCCTCCACCTCGTCGCCGAAGAACGAGATGCGGTACGCCGTCTCCTGGTTCGCGGGCTGTACCTCGACGACGTCGCCTTTCACGCGGAAGCGCCCGCGGCCGAGCATCGTGTCGTTGCGGACGTACTGCGAGTCGATGAGCTTCCGCAGCAGGAGGTCGCGGTCGTGCTCGGCGCCGACCTCGACGTAGATCATCCGCTCGCGCCACTCCTCCGGCGAGCCGAGCCCGTAGATGCAGGAGACGGACGCGACCACGACGACGTCGCGGCGCGTGAAGAGCGACGAGGTCGCGGCGAGCCGGAGCCGCGCGATGTCGTCGTTCCGGGACGAGTCCTTCTCGATGTAGAGATCGGCCTGCGGGACGTACGCCTCGGGCTGGTAGTAGTCGTAGTAGGAGACGAAGTACTCGACGGCGCTGTGCGGGAAGAACTCCCGGAACTCGTTGCAGAGCTGCGCCGCGAGCGTCTTGTTGTGGGCGATCACGAGCGCCGGCCGGCCGGTCTTCTCGATCGTCCACGCCATCGTGGCCGTCTTGCCCGTGCCGGTCGCGCCCACCAGCGTCTGGAACTTCTCGCCCGCGAGGATCCCGTTGCCGAGCTTCTCGATCGCCTGCGGCTGGTCGCCGGTCGGGCTGTAGGCGGAGGTCGTGCGTAACTCGGCCATCGAAGACAGCGTATCCCCGGCCCGCCGGCCTACCCCCGAACCTTGGCCCAGAGCGCCCGGGCGAGGAGCGGGACGATGTACCTGCGGTAAGGGCCGTTCATGATCAGAAAGTCGTCGAAGGTGTGGGCGCCGGGCTGGTCCCTGATCGATCGTGCCGCGTCGCGGAGGTCGGTCAACTGCTGGACGGTCATCTGCAACGGGCGTTCGTCGGGCTGATAGCGGCAGCCGGCGGGATAGTCACGCCTCGGCTCGCGGGCCATCTCGACGTGGCAGCCCATCACGTGTGTGATCGCGCGGGCGCGGGCGAACTCGACAGTCCGCTCCATGCTGTCGAGGTAGACCGGGAAGTCGAACGCGTAGATCCGGCCGGGCAGTGCGTTGTCGGCGGTGATCAGGAAACCGCTCCAGGGGTCGTAGATCGTGACCGACGCCTTCTGGTGGCCCGGGGTGCCGGTGAGCTCCAGCACACGACCGCCGCCGAGGTCGAACCGGACGATCTGGTCCGGCCAGGTGGTGAAGCCGAAGAACTCCTGCATGACCTCCAGATCTCGATCGACGACGGTGGTCGCCGGCCGATCGTCGAACTGCGCGTCTCCCTCCACGTGATCGAGATGGCCGTGGGTGTGAGCGACGACCAGCTCGTAGTCCTCGCGGGGATGCTCGGCCAGCCACGCGTCGATGATTCCGTCCACCGTCTCGCGCAGGGGGTTTTCGACGGTCTTCTTGCTCGCGCCGGTGTCGAAGAGCACCGCCCGCTCGCTGCCGAGCAGCAGATACAGGAACGGCGCCTCGGCGGTGAGGGCCTTGCTCTGCCTCAGCACATACGTGTGCGGGTCGTAGCGGTGCACCTGGATCGGTGGGTCGGCGTCGGGTGCGCGGCGCGGCGAGCCGTGGATCCAGCGGACGTCGAGGTCCCCATGTACCGGCGCGCCAGTGGTGAAGTCGAGGTCGCTCAGGTGTCGAATGAGATCACGCTGCGTATGCCGTCCTGCGCATGCATCAGCTCGAAGCCCCGGTTGACCTCCGCCAACGAGAGCGTGTGGGAGATGAGCGGATCGACGTCGATGTCGCCGGCGAGGTAGCGATCGACGTACTGCGGCACCTGGTCGCGCCCCTTGACCCCGCCGAACGAGGAGCCGGCGACGCGGCGACCGGTGATCAGGAGCCGCGGCACGACGTCGAGCGTCTCCCCCTTGCCCGCGACCCCGCAGACCGTCGCGAGGCCCCAGCCCATGCGCGCCGATTCGACGGCCTGGCGCATCACGGCCACGATGCCCGTCGCCTCGAACGTGTAGTCGGCGCCGAAGCCGCCGGTCAGCTCCAGGATCCGCTCGACGGCGTCCGGCCCGCCGGCGAGCGTGTCGGTGGCGCCTTGCCCGCGCGCGAGCTCGAGCCGGGACTCGGAGGGATCCACGCAGACGATGCGTTCAGCCCCGCTCAGCCGGCAGCCGGCGACCGCGCCCAGCCCGACGAGACCCGCGCCGAAGACGACGCACGTCGACCCGGCCTCGACCTTCGCGGTGTTGAGCGCGGCGCCCAGCCCGGTCGAGAGACCACACGCGAAGACACACGCTCGATCGAGCGGCGCCTCGAGAGCGATCTTCGCGAGCGCGATCTCCGGCATGACCGTGTATTCAGCGAACGTCGACGTCCCCATGAAGTGTCGGACCGGCTCGCCGTCGCGGGACAGACGCGTGGTGCCGTCCGGCAGGAAACCCTGGTTCTGCTGCTCGCGGATCGCGAGACAGAGGTTCGTGCGCGGGTCGAGGCAGTGCGCGCATTCCCGGCACTGCGGGGAGAAGAGCGTCACGACGTGGTCGCCCGGCGCGACCGAGCCGACGCCATCGCCGACGCGCTCGACGACTCCGGCGCCCTCGTGCCCAAGTACGGCGGGCACGTAGCCGGATGGATCGGCGCCCGACGCCGTGAAGAGATCCGTGTGGCAGACGCCGCACGCGACGAGGCGCACGAGAACCTCGCCCGGCTTGGGCTCCGCCAGGTCGATCTCCTGCACCTCGAGGGGCTGACCGAACTCCTCGAGTACCGCTGCGCGAATCTTCATGACGGAATCAGTACCCGAGTTGGGACGCGTACGCACGGCGGTAGATCTTCTGCAGGCGCTCGACCTTGTCGATGTAGTCCCGGGTCTCGGAGAACTGGATCCCTTCGTGTGCGCGCTGCCAGCGGTCGACGTTGTCCTGGCCCGCGTTGTAGGCGGCGAGCGCGAGCTGCTCGTTCTTGTACTTCTCGAGCAGATGCCCGAGGTACCAGGCGCCGTAGCGGATGTTGATGTCCGGGTTCGTGAGGTCCGAGAGACGGAAGCGGCTGCCGCCGGTGTACTGGGCGATGCCCTTCGCCGTGCCGGGCGTCAGCTGCATGAGCCCGATGGCCCCGGCGTCGGAGCGGGCCGTCGGGTTGAACTTGCTCTCCGCCTCGATCACCGCCGCGAGGAGCGCGGGATCGAGATGATCCTGCGAGGCGTAGACGCGGACGTTCGTCGAGTAATGAAGCGGATACCAGAGCCGCGCGTACCACGGCGGCTCGGAGCGCTGGAGGTAGACGAACGCGCCGAGTGCAGCGAGGACAACTGCGATGACGAGAATCCAGCGCCTCAGGATCGCCGCAGCTCCTCCAGCAGTGCGGCGACGAAGGCGTCGAGCTCCTCGAGCGAGCCGTCGTTGACGTAGGTGAAGTCCGCCCGCCGCAGTTTTTCGTCTTCGGGCACGAGTCGATCCTCCCGGTTCGCGACGCCCCCTCGTCGCGCCTCCCGCACCTCGGGCGGCGCGGTCACGACCACGACGCGGTCGAAGCGTGCCTCGCCGCCGGTCTCGTAGAGCAGCGGGATCTCTGCGACGGCGACGTCGGTGGTCTGCTCGGCGAGCCATTCGTCGGTGGCCGCGCGCACGCGCGGATGGAGCTCGGACTCGAGCCACGCGAGCTCGGCGCGGTCGGCGAAGACGATCCGGCCGATCTCCGCGCGGTCGACGTCGCCGTCCCGGAAGACCCGCTCTCCCCACCGTTCCCGCAGAGACCCCTGCAGCCCCTCGTCCTCGCGATAGAGGCGGTGGACGACCTCGTCGGTCGAGATCACGGCAGCGCCGTGGCGCGCGAACGCCTGGAGCGCCTCGCTCTTGCCTGCCGCGATGCCGCCCGTGAGCGCGACCGCAAGCGGCCGCTTCACTACTCCGTCGGCTCGGCCCCGTCGGAGGCGTCGGCTTCCGGCGCCTCTGCCTCCGCAGCCGGCTCCTCGGCTTCGGCCTCGGGCTCGGCCTCGGTGGCCGGCTCTTCCTCGGCGATCGGCTCGGCCCCTACAGGCTCTTCCTCGACCGGCTCGGCCTCTGCAGCGGGCTCTTCAGCCTCGGGCTCCGTCTCCGCGACAACAACCTCGGCCTCGGCGACAGCCTCGGCTTCCTCGGCGACAGCCTCGGCTTCCTCGGCGGGAGCCTCGAGCACCTCGACGGCGGGAACCTCGTCGGCGAAGACCTCGTCCGAGAGCCCGAGCGCCGGCGGCTCGCCTTCCTCGCCGGGCATCGGCTGCACCGGCATGCCTTCCTCGACCCGCTTGAGCGAGAGCGAGAGGCGCCGGCGGTCGGCGTCGACCTCGAGGATGCGGACATTGACCTTGTCGCCCTGCGACACGATCTCGCGCGGGTTCTCGACGTGGTGCTGTGCGAGCTCGGAGATGTGGACGAGCCCCTCGACGCCCGGCAGGATCTCGACGAAAGCGCCGAACGTGACGACCTTCGTCACCGTGCCCTGCACGACGTCGCCCTCCTGGTAGCTCTCGAGCACCTGCTGCCACGGGTCGGTCTGCGTCTGCTTGAGGCCAAGCGAGATCCGCTGGCGCTCGCGGTCGATGTCCAGCACCTGCACTCTGACCGTCTGGCCGATCTCCAGGACCTCGGACGGGTGGTTGACGTGGCTCCACGAGAGCTCGGAAATGTGGATGAGGCCGTCCATGCCGTCGAGATCGACGAAGGCGCCGAAGTCGACGATGTTGGAGATCGTGCCCTCGACGACGTCCCCGGGGTTGAGGCGGTCGAGGATCCGCTGCCGCTGCTCCTTGCGCTCCTCCTCGAGCACGGCGCGGCGCGAAAGCACGACGTTGTTGCGCGAGCGGTTGAGCTCGATGACCTTGCACTCGAGCTCCTGGCCGAGGAACTCGTCGAGGTCCTGCACGCGGCGGATGTCGACGAGCGACGCCGGCAGGAAGCCGCGCACGCCGAGGTCGAGGATGAGACCGCCCTTGACGACCTCGATTACGCGACCGGTGACGGGTTCGCCCTTCTCGTGGGCGCCCTCGATCGCCTTCCACGCGATCTCGAAGCGCGCGCGCTTCTTCGAGAGGATCAGCCGGCCGTCGGCGTCTTCCTTCGTCAGCACGAGCGCGGCGATGTCGTCGCCGAGCGTGACCTCGTCCTCCGGGTTGATCGAGCGGCGAATCGAGAGCTCGGAAACCGGGATGACGCCCTCCGACTTGTAGCCGATGTCCACGAGCACCTCGTCCTTGTCCACACGGACGACGGTGCCGTTGACGACCTGCCCCTCCTCGATCGTGGGGAAGGTGGACTCGTAGTCGGGGACCAGCTCGCCGCTCTCGGGGTCGGTGGTCCAGACGCCTTCCTCGAGCCGCGGGTCGTTGATTGTCTCGTTCGCCATGCGGCCGGTCAATATAGCTCGGGCGTCCGGGGCCTGGGGCTAGGCTGCCGCCGATGGAGGAGCGCTACCCGATCGGTGTCACCGAGACTTGCACGGTGCATGTCCTGCGCCACGAAGGCGACGGAGCCGGCTACGGGGCCTGGTCGGCGACGATCGGCCTGCGCAGCGGCGAGGCGACGATCCGCGTGCCCGGCCACTACGCAGGCGTTCTCGCCGAGCGGCTCGGCGCCGCGGCCGAGCGGTTCGCGCCCGGGCAGCGGCTCGCTCGGGACGAATATCTCGACGTGACGGCGCTCGGCAACGACGACATCGAGACGCTCGCGATCTCCTCCACGGCCCGCTCTCCGGTGCGCGTGACGCTGGAGGTGCCGCGCGACGAGGTGGACGAGCTCGCGTCGCTGCTCGCCGAGGCGCAGCGGCTGATCGAGACGCTCCGGCAGGGGCTCGGGATGGTGCCGGACTCGCTACCCGAGGCGTTGTGAGCGCGCTGTTCGACTACGCGACCGCCGGTGTGCGCGTCGCAGAGCGCTCGCTCGTGCAGCGGCCAAGGCTCGGGCGCGAGGAGCGGCTCGTGTTCGTGGTGGGCTGCCCGCGCTCGGGGACGACGTTCGTCGGCCGCGCGATCGGCGGCCTTCCCGGTTTCGTCGACTTCGGCGAGGTGACGCCGTGGAAGGCGGCGCTGCCGGAGCGACCATCGGCGGCCGAGCTGCGGACGATCCTCGAGCGGATCCGGCGCATCGGGCTCGCCTGGGGGCTGCGCGGCGTCGAGCAGACTCCCGAGACCGCGCACGTTCTCGACGCTGCGCTGGAGGCGTATCCGCAGGCACTCGCGGTGCACGTGGTGCGAGACGGCCGCGACGTCGTCTGCTCGCTGCTCGAGCGCGGCTGGCTCAACGCAGAGGCGGAAGGACGGGACGACGCCCGGCTCGCGTACGGCAAGGCGCCGCGCTTCTGGGTCGAGCCCGAGCGCCGCGAGGAGTTCGCGCAGGCGAGCGACGCCCGTCGTTGCGCGTGGGCCTGGCGGCGGTACGTCGAGGCTGTGCGCGGGGCCGGCGCCGGCGACCGTCTGCTCGAGATCCGGTACGAGTCGCTCGCGAGCGTCGCGGACCGGCTCGCGGAGTTCCTCGGCGCCAACGTGACCTCGACGCATCGGGCGATGGATCGCTTCCGCGACTCCTCGATCGGTCGCTGGCGCAAAGAGTTGACGCCCGAGCAGTTGGCGGACGTCGAGGCCGAGGCCGGCTCGTTGCTGGCCGACCTCGGCTACAGCCAGTCGCCCTAGTTCGTCTGCTGGTTGTGAATCGGGAAGCCGGTCTCGTCCGGCGGCGAAGCGAACCCGCCCTCGATACCCGCACCCATGGTCGGCATGAGCGTCTCGTCGCGGAAGCGCTCCCAGCTCTCCTGAGACTCGTGGACGGCGACGATCGTCCAACCGTCGGCCGACGGGCCGGCCGCGTGGAAGATCTGCCCCTCCGGGAGGCTGCCGTCGCTGGGATGCACCGCTGCGATAGACGCCTCGTATTGCTCCTGCGTCCCGCCCGGGAACTGATGCACGACGCCGTAGGCCATCTGTGCCTCCTCTCTGACCCTGTCAGACCCCTCGTTGCGACTATAAGGCGCGGTGGTCACTCCTGACGAGATCCGTGCGCTAGCGCAGTCGCTTCCTCGCAGTTACGAGGTGTTCGTGCGCGGTCAGATCAAGTTCCGGGTCGGCCAGATCGTGTGGCTCGCGCTAGCGAAGGACGGCGAGCGAATGGGGTGCGGCTTCCCGAAGGAGATGCGACAGGCCGCCGTCGAGGCGGAGCCGCACAAGTTCCAGCTGCCCGGTCAGGGCGACATGCGTTTCAACTGGATCCACGTTCGCCTCGAGGCGATCGACGCCGACGAGATGCGAGACCTCGTCGAGGAGGCGTGGTCGAGGGCCGTGCCTCTCTACGTTGCGCAGGAATACGGCCGCACGCAGGGGTACCGGTAGGGGCCCGTCGCCCCGGCGGCTTGAGAATAAACCGCCGAGCCTGAGCGGAACTTGGTCTAGCGGCGGCGGAGGACTAACGCTGCCACGCCAACGGCTGCGATGGCGATCACGGCGGCCACGGCCGTCGTCCAGGCAGGCGAGGCGTAGGTGGTCCGGAAGCCCCACGCGACCAGCGGCCCCGTGCCCGTATGAGGGGGCACTGACACGCGGTACGTAGCAACCCAGACCATCATGGCCGCCGCCGCACTAAGAGTGGCCGCCAGGACCGCGAGCCGGACTGGAGTAAGTGCGAGGTGCTTCACCTCGTCCCTTTATACGGCATGACCTGGCGATCTGTCACCGATCAAGCGAGAGGACGGAGGGCTGGGCCAGTGTTCCGGAATGACCCCTGAGCGCGGGTTACTGTCTCAGTGTCGTGGTCCTGCTGAACGTGGTTGAGGCGCTTTGCCTTTGAGGCGGGCGGATCTGGTGATTGTCGGTGGTGGCATCGCGGGTGGCGCGGTGGCGATGCTCATGGCTCGTGGGGGCGCTCGAGTGGTGGTTCTCGAACAGCAGCTCGAGTTCGGGGATCGTGTGCGCGGTGAGGTGCTTTGGCCCTGGGGCGTGAAGGTTGCTCGGAAGCTCGGCGTCGAGCAGGTCTTTCTCGAGGCTGGGGCTCTCGTTGCCGGTGGGCTGGCGATCTACGACGAGGCTCCTGACCAATCGGTGGACTACGATGTTGGCGAGTTCGTTGCAGGTGTCCGCGGGTCGTTGAACATCGCCCATCCAGCCGCGTGTCGTGCGCTGGTGGAGGCCGCCGAGGCTGCGGGAGCTGACGTTCGTCTGGGAGTGCGCACCGTGACCATCACTGCCGGCGATTCTCCGATGGTCCGGTGGGTCGAGCCGGATGGAAGCGAGCAGGAAGCCTCTTGTGGGCTAGTGGTCGGCGCAGATGGCAGACGCTCGACCGTGCGCACACAAGCGAGCATCGGCTTTGAGACCGATCCACTGTTGCACCTCGTCGCGGGCATGCTCGTTGAGGACGTCCCGGGACTCGACAACGAGCAGAACGTGATGGCACGCGAGTCAGATCTGTTGTTCTTCTCCTTCCCTCAGGCGAGCGGTCGAGCGCGACTCTACTTCTGCTTTCCGACGAATCAGCGCCAACGGTTCGCCGGCAGCAAGGGACCCGCGGAATTCCTGTTCAATACAAGACTGGCCTGTCTTGAAGGTGTCGCCGACTGGCATGCCGCCAAGCCCGCAGGCCCGTGCGCGACATTCCCTGGTGAAGACAGTCGCGCGTCGCATCCTCAGGCCGCAGGTGTCATCTTGATCGGCGACGCGGCCGGCTACGAGAACCCGCTGCAGGGGCAGGGGCTTTCGATGGCCCTGCGGGACGCCCAGGACGTCTCAGAAGCGCTCCTGTCGGACTCTGGCACAGACGGGCTGGCCAGCTACGCCAGCGCACGGGCCAGCAGGCAGCACCTCGCCAACCTAGGAGTCGCGCTAGAGGCCTGGGCGAACGACGGGTTCTCGACACAAGATCCCGCGTCCCGGGCGGCCCGTTACGAACACATTCGTAGCGACGAAATCCTGGCCGCGATAGAAGTCAGCTTCGCTACGGGTTTCGACGACCTGCCTCCGAACCTCACTCGGGACGAATTCGACCGCCGCCTCAGCGTCTGACCCACCCTTCGAGGAGGAGATTCGCGCACGAGACTGACTAGCCGGGTGACAGGCTGCTCGCCTGGGCCAGCGTTCCGGAATGACCCCTGAACCAGACGGCTAGACCCGGCCTCCGGGCTGGGTCGTCCGCTCATGAGTGTGGTGACGGCGGGTCGCTCTTAGAACACCCGATGCCCCGGCGACTCCGATCAAGCCCCAGTGTTCCGGAATGACCCCTGGTCGTCCCGACGTTGACAGCGGTCCGCAGGAGCGAGACCATCCCCTCTACAACGGCTGAGTTCTATGTCAACCAGGCAACGGTTCCGCTCGGCGTCGCCGTGTTTTCCTGCGCGTGTGGGGCGACGCGAGTCCAGTACGACCTGAAACGCAGCAGCCGGACCGGCTGGTCGACGGCCGCAGACGGCTCAGATCGTTGTCCGCATTGCGCGAGCTCAGATCGGGCTCCGAAATCGCGCAGACCCGGTACTGAGAGCCAGCGCACCACGATCGAGTCCCGCCCTACACGGCCCTGAGATCGCCCGCCAGGCTGTATAGCACTCGCCTGGGCGAGCGTCCTCTCGCCTGATGCCTTGTGTCCTAGCTCTTGGCGTCAGCCCAGGAGTCGCCGGCGCCGACGTCTACCGCGAGCGGCGGGTCGAGCGGATACGCGCGGCACATCTCCTCGCGCACCAGCTCCTTCACGACCGAGGTCTCCGCGTCGGGCGTCTCGAGCAGGAGCTCGTCGTGAACCTGGAGCACGAGCCGTGCGCTTCTGCCCTCCTCCCGCAGCCGCCGCTCGATCGCGACCATCGCGACCTTGATGATGTCCGCGTTCGAGCCCTGCATCACGAAGTTGACGGCGACGCGCTCGCCAAACCCGCGCGTCGCTCGGTTCCGCACTCGCAGCTCGGGCACGGGCCGCCGCCGGCCGAGCAGGCTCGTGACGTAGCCGTCGCGCTCGGCCTGCTCGATCGTGCGCTGGATGAAGTCCTGCACGAGCGGGAAGCGCGCGAGGTATGCGTCGATGTACTCCTGCGCCTGCTCGCGCGGGATCTCGAGGTTCTCGGAGAGGCCGAAGGCCGAGATCCCGTAGACGATCCCGAAGTTGATCATCTTGGCGATCGACCGCTCACCCGGTGTCAGCTTCGCGGGGTCGACGCCGAGCACCTCGGCCGCGGTCGCGGTGTGGATGTCCTCGCCGCGCTCGAACGCCTCGCGCAGCTTCGGCTCGCCGGAGACGTGCGCGAGTATGCGCAGCTCGATCTGCGAGTAGTCGGCCGAGATGAGCCGCGCGCCCGCCTCGGCGACGAACGCGGAGCGGATCTCGCGACCGAGCTCGGTGCGGATCGGGATCGACTGGAGGTTCGGACTCGTGGTCGAGAGCCGGCCGGTCGCGGCGACGGCCTGGTTGAACGTCGTGTGCAGGCGCGCGTCCTCGCCGATCATGTCGGGCAGCGGCACGAGGTACGTGTTGAGGAGCTTCGAGAGCTCGCGCCACTCCTCGATCACCGCCACGATCTCGTGCTCGTCGCGGATCGAGCGCAGCACCTTGGTGTCGGTGGAGTAGCCGGTCTTGCCCTTGCGGCCGGGCGTCAGCTCGAGCTTCTCGAACAGGATGCGGCCCAGCTGCTGCGGTGAGCCGAGCACGAACTCCTCGCCCGCGAGCTCGTACGCACGCGACTCGAGTTCCTCGACCCGGTCGGCGAGGCGGGCCGTGATCTCCCCCATGCGGTACGTGTCGATGCGGACGCCGGCCTCCTGCATCCGGCCGAGGACGCCGGTGAGCGGCATCTCGACGTCGCGGTAGAGCGGCTCGGCGCCTCGCTCGCGCACGCGGTCGAGCAGCGGGTCGCGCAGGCGCAGCGTGACCGCCGCGTGACGGACGAGCCGCGCCGTCTCCTCCTCCGCCTCCGGCTCTGCAACCGCCTCGACCGCGTACTCACGCCCGAGCTCGTCGAGGAGGTACTCGCTCCGGGCCGGGTCGATCAGATAGGCGAGGAGCATCGTGTCGTCGGTTGCCTCGACGCCCAGCGCCTTCGCGTCGTGCGCGACGAACGTCCCCTCGAGGCGGTCCGGGCGCGGCGAGACGACGACCTCGTCGCCGAGCGCCACCGCGACGCGCCCGTCGTCCGCGGCGATCCCCGCGATCGAGTCGAGCCGCGGCACCTGGCCCTCGTGCCACGCGACCGCTGTGCCGGCCGAGATCCGCTCCCGAGCCGGTACTGCCTCGTCGAGCTCGTCGACGCGCCCGAGGAGCGCGCGGAACTCGAACTGCCGGAACGTCTCGCGCAGCTGTGCGCGGTCGGGCGGGGCGAGGACGAGCTCGGCCGGGTCCGAGTCGAGCTCCAGGTCGCGACGCATGGTTGCGAGCACCTTCGCCGCCCGTGCCTGCTCGCCGAACTCCGTCAGGTTCTTCCGGCGCGCCGGCGAAAGCTCCTCGACATGCTCGAGCACACCCTCGAGCGACCCGTACTGGGCGACGAGCTGGCCCGCGGTCTTGTCCCCGATGCCCGGGACGCCGGGGATGTTGTCGGAGGTGTCGCCCTTGAGGCCGATGAAGTCCGGGATCTGGTCGGGCCGGATCCCGTAGCGCGCCTCGACGCGCTCCGGCGTGTAGACGTTGACGTCGCTCACGCCGCGCGGCGTCATCATCAGGCAGACGTTCTCGGAGACGAGCTGGAACGCGTCGCGGTCGGTCGAGACCACGCATGTCTTGATGTCTGCCTCGTCGGCGCGCGTCGCGAGCGTCGCGATCACGTCGTCGGCCTCCCAACCCTCGAACTCGAGGTTCCGGTAGCCGAACGCCTCGACAATCGGTCGCAGATGCGGGAACTGCTCACGGAGCAGGTCCGGCATCGGCCGGCGGCCCTCCTTGTAGACCACCTCGACCGCCTCGGCCTGCGCGTGGCGGTGCACCGGCCGCGTGTCCCACGCGACGGCGACCCCCTTCGGCCGGTAGTCGGACAGGAGCTTGAAGAGCATGTTCGTGAAGCCGAGCAGCGCGTTCGTCGGAAAGCCCTCGCTCGTCGCGAGCTCCTCGGGCAGCGCGAAGAAGGCCCGGTACGCGAGGTTGTTGCCGTCGACGAGGAAGAGCTCGGCATCGCGCGCGGGAGCGTCGTTGAGGTCGAGCTCGGCGCCCGTGAGAGTCTTCGGAGACATCGTCTCCGAGTCTATTCCGCGCTACTTCAGCGTCTTCAGGTACGCGGTCAGCTCTGCGATCTGCTGGTCGGACAGGATCCCGCCCCAGTGCGGCATGCTCACGATCGGCGCCCGGCCGATCACGCTGCCGCTGCGGATCACCGCGGCGATCGCCTGGTCGGTGGGGAAGTCATGGCGGAAGCCCTGGCCGGAGAGCGGCGGGATCGACTTGTCCGCTGAGAGCGGGTTCGGCACGCCGCCGAGCCCGTTGGGGCCGTGGCAGTTGATGCAGCCGTAGCGAACGTAGAGCGCGGCGCCGGCGACCGCTGCGCCTTGTCCCGCCGGGATCGAGACCGGCTGGGTGTCGGCGACGGGAGGCAGCCCCGCCCGGATGTAGGCGACGAGGGCTGCGACCTGCGTCTTCGAGAGCACCTCTCCCCACACCGGCATATACGGCTGCTTCGGGTTCGCCGACTCGCCGAGACCGTGGTTGATGATGTGCGTGAGCTGAGCGACCGTGAGGCTCTGACCGACCGTCGTCAGCGCCGGCACGGCCGGGTCGACCCCGCCGCTGCCCAGGGGGCCGTGGCACTGGACGCACGCGAACTGGACGAATGTATGCGCGCCGGCGGCGACCTGAGGGGACACCTTCGTGGGCGTCACCGCCGTCCCGCCCGGCCCGGCCGCCTGGATCGTCAGCGTCTTCGTCTGCTCGCCGTAATGGCCCGCCGCGTACGCCACGATGCCGACGGCGATCGCAACCGCGACTCCAGCGGCAAACACCGCCGGCAGGATCCGCACCTCGCGCCGGGAGCGCTCCTCGTCGGCCATTTGCGCATTTTCCACTCCCGGCACATCCGCTGCAATCCGTACTTAGCCGCGAGCCTCGCTGGTTGAATCCGCGGGTGCCGCGCGTCCCCCTCCTCTCGGGTACCCGAATTGTCGTGGTGTCGGCGCCCGCCGACGCGCGTGTGCTGCGGCCTCCCGCGCCGGGCCGCGCGACGGACGTCGAGGCGGCGACGAAGGAGGCGCTGCGTTTTCCGCTCGACGGAGAGCCGCTCGATGCACTCGCCGTACGCGGCTCCCGGGCGACGATCGTGGTCGAGCCGCCGGCGTTGCCGATCACCAACGTCCTGGGCGACCCGCGACGGCTCGCGATCGCCGCAGTGAGCGAGGCGCTGGAGGATCTCGGCGTCCGGACCGAGCACCAGACCCTGCTCGTCGCGGGCGGCCTTGCCCGCCGCATCAGCCGCGGGGAGATCGCGGCTCTCGTCACGCCGGAGTTCCGGCGCCGCTTTCACGGCCGCGTGGAGGTGCACGACGCCGCCGACCCGGGACTCGTCGGGATCCCTCCCGGTGCGCCGCGGGTGCGGATCGCACGCGAGCTCGTCGAGACCGATCTCGTCGTCGTCGTGAGCGCGGCGGAGACCGTCCTGCACGGCGGGCCGGCGACCCTGCTCGCCGCCGCCGACGCCGAGACGCAACGCCGGGCGACGGCGGCGTCGCTACTCGAGACCGGAGGCTCGGAAGGCTGGCGGCTCGCGACGCTCGTCGAGCAGGCGCTCGCAGGGCGCGTCCCGATCTTCGGGGTCTCGCTCGTCCTCAACCACCCGCACTTCACTGGGCTGCTGCGCGGGTATCCCTACGACCCCGCGGCCGCCGAGCGGATCGCGCGCTCGCCGCTGCGGCTCGGCTTCTCGGCCGTGCCGGAAACGGTTCGCCGTCGCGTTCTCCGCAGGCTGCGCGGGACGCGGACCGCGGCAGCGGTGCTTGCAGGGCCGCCGTCCGTCGCCCACGCCGAAGCCCTGCTTCGCGCGATCGAGCTACGGCGGGCGTCGCTCGACGAGCCGCTCGATGCGCTCGTGATAGGGATTCCGGGCACCACGCCCTTCCTGCCGCGGGAGAAGCCGAACCCGCTGCTGGCGGCTCATCTCGGCCTCGCGCACGCGCTCGGGCTGTGGCGCGACGCGTTTCCGGTGCGCGACGGCGGGATCGTGATCCTCGTCCACCGCTTCCGGCGCACGTTCGCGCGGCCGACGCAGCAGCCCTACCACGTCTTCTTCCGCTCGGACCCGATCGCCCGCGACCCGGAGCTGCTGGCCGCGGCGGAGGATGCAGTCATTGCGGACGCCCGTGCGCTCGAGGAGTACCGGGCCGGTCGCACCGTCCACCCGCTGCTGCCGTTCCGCGACTGGGAGGCGTGCCGGCCGGCACTCGACCGACTCGGCGCCGTCTACGTCGCGGGTGCACGGGACGCGTCTACTGTGCGGCAGCTCGGCTTCGTGCCGATCGGCGGAATCGGCCCCGCGCTCCAGATGGCGCGCGGCCAGCGCGGCCCCGACGCGCGCATCGGCTTCCTCCTCGCACCGCCGTACTTTCCGCTGCGCGTGGGATCAGGCGAGGCGTAGGCCGAGGACGTCGGCGGCGGCCGCGACCGCCTCGTCGTCGACCTTCAGCGCTCTCACCGTGACGAGCCGCAGCGCGGACGAGGCACGGTCGAATAGCGTCACGTTCAGCCACTGCGACTCGAAGGTCGACCACCAGCGCAGCCCGGCGGCCTCGCCGTGCTTCTCGTGGAGGGCGAGCGCCTCGGGCTGCGTGATCCCCCGCTCTCGGGTCGCAACGCGCGACGGCCGCAGCCGCTCGCGGCGCAAGACCACCGGATCGTCGAGGTCTACGAGCTGCGAGTCGTCGGGGAGCTCGAGCTCCGCGAGCGCGAGTGGCAACCCGCGGCGGAGCAGCAAGGCAGCGCTGAGCCGCTGGCCGCGGAAGCGCGCAAGCTGCTCGACGACGCACGAGAGTGGCTGCTCGGAGAGATAGAGGCAGCCGTACACCGCCGGGTTGTCGTGCCGGCCCTCGCCCTGGTACGGCCGCGGGAACCAGAGGGCGCCGTCCGGGGCAGCCGGCGCGGCGCGCGCGTTCCACGCCAGACACCGGTGGAGGATCACGCGAACGAGTCGGAGCGCTCGGCGCGGATCGCCCGCATCAGCTCCTCGGTGCGTCCCTCCCGGATCAGGTCGATCGGCCGACGGTCTCCCAGCACCGGGTTGAGCCCGAACAGCCAGGCGAGCGCCGCCTCGCGCTCGTACAGGCGCAGCAGGTTCGACCAGACGAGCTCGAGGAGGTCGACCTTCTCCGCGTTGAGCGGATCGATCCCGGAGCCGCGGAGCCAGCGCGTCACCTGCGCGCGGCTGACGCCGAGCATGTCGGCGAGGCGCGCAGCCGACCCGAAGTCGATGCGGAGCGCGTCCACCTTCGTTGCGATCGCGACAGCCATGTCGTTAGGCTAGCGCAACATTTCCTGTTGCGCAACAAATAGTGTTGCGCGATCTCATGGCGTACCATGCCGCCGCAGGCCGAAGTGGCGGAACTGGTAGACGCGCCGGACTCAAAATCCGGTGGCCTTCGGGCCGTGTGGGTTCGATTCCCACCTTCGGCACTGCTCCCTAACTGCTGCGGCGCCTGCGGACGTCGTACGCCGCGATTCCAGCCAGGAGCAGGCAAATTCCCACGGAACCCCAGTAGAAGGGATTCGGCGTGTTGTCGCCGATGATGCGGTCGTGCCAGGCGTTCCACTGCAGTCCGGCGACGACCAGGAGCGGTACGCCGGCGCCGGCGAACATGCCGAGCATGACCGGACCGTCGTTCCATCTCGACCGAGTCCCCAGCAGCACCGCCAGCAGGATCGGCGGGATCAGGAAGAAGATGATGAAGCTGATGGCCCCGAAGACCAGGCCGGCGCCGACGAGTGCCCACAGCCAGAAGCCGACACACCCCATGAGATGAGACGGCGGCCGACTCGCGTGGGGCTGCACCGTCACAGGAGCACTCTACGTCCGCACCGGAGCATCTAGGCTCGGCGGACATGGCCAAGAGCGTCGGCATCCTCACCGGCGGCGGCGACTGCCCCGGGCTCAACGCGGTGATCCGCGCCGTCGTCCGCCGCGCGGACGCGGCCGGCTGGGACGTCGTGGGGGTGCGCGAGGGCTGGCGCGGCCTGGTGGAGCCCATCTTCGAGGATCTCGGCCCGTCGCAGGTGTCGGGGATCCTGCCACGCGGCGGCACGATCATCGGCACGAGCCGCACGAACCCCTTCAACCTCGAGGGCGGCGTCGAGCGCGTGCTCCGGAACTTCCGCGACCGCGGCCTCGACGCGCTTGTCGCGATCGGCGGCGAGGACACGCTCGGCGTCGCGGCACGCCTCTATGCCGAGCAGCAGTTCCCGGTCGTCGGCGTCCCGAAGACGATCGACAACGACCTCTCCGGCACCGACTACACGTTCGGCTTCGACACCGCCGTCTTCATCGCGACCGAGGCGATCGACCGGCTCCACACGACGGCGGAGTCGCACAACCGCGTCATGGTCGTCGAGGTGATGGGCCGCCACACCGGCTGGATCGCGGTGATGAGCGGCATCGCGGGCGGCGCCGACGTGATCCTCGTGCCCGAGATCCCGCTCGACTTCGAGGAGGTGGCCGAGACGATCCGCAAGCGGCACGCTCGCGGCAAGAACTTCTCCATCGTCGTCGTGAGCGAAGGCTGCGAGCTGCCGGGGCTCTCGGACGCCGGCGAGCAGGACCAGTTCGGCCACGTGATCCTCTCGAAGCGCGGCGTCGGCGAGGCGCTCGGCCGGGAGATCGAGGAGCGGACCGGCTTCGAGACGCGCGTCACGGTGCTCGGCCACGTGCAGCGCGGCGGCTCCCCCACGCCACGAGACCGCGTGCTCGCCACGCGGTTCGGGCTCAAGGCGGCCGACCTCGCGCTCGCGGGCGAATTCGGGCAGATGGCCGCGCTGCGCGGCGACGACGTCGTCGCCGTGCTCCTCGCCGAGGCGACCGCGCAGCTGAAGGTCGTGCCCCGCGAGTGGTACGACGTCGCTCGCGCCTTCTTCGGCTAACGCTCAGGAGTGAAAGAGCGCGGCCGCCGACGTCCGGTTGTGGACGTCGAGCCGCTCGTAGATCGCCTCCAGGTGCTTGCCGACCGTCGCCGGTGCGACACCGAGACGTCCGGCGATCTCCGCATCGGTTAGCCCCGCGGCGACGCCGGCGAGCACCTCGCGCTGTCGTGGCGTGAGCCGTTCCGCGCGCGCGTCTTCCTCCGCGAGCAGCAGAACGACAAGGTCGCCCGCCCGAGCCGTCCGGATCGTCAGACGCCCGGCGGCACCCGACACGACCGTGGTTCCGCCGAGGAGCGCCTCGGGCAGCGTGCCGTTCGCGACGCCGAGGTAACGCATGAGGAGCTCGCGCGAGTGGGGCGAGCCGAACTCCACCGTCCCGCGCACCGTCGCAAGCACGATGTCGTGCGGCTGATCCTCCGCGTCCTCGACCGCCGCTAGCGCGTCCACAGCGGCGGCCCGCGTCTCGACCTCGCGGGCGCGCCGCTCCAGGTGCGGTTCGAGCAGTTGGAGCAGGAGCCGCTCGCGGTCACCGAAGTCACGCGTGCCGTGGACGAAGATGAACACCCGTGTGACGCCCTCCTGCGGAGGCAAGCCGATATCGAGCCAGTAGTTGATCCCCTCGGACCGATAGATCTCGTCCCAGACCGCCGTGCGCCGAAACGCGTGCTGCGACGCAAACTCCGACACGGTGTGAGCAGTCGTCCAATCGCCCGTCCGCTCCCGGTACGAACAGAGGGGGTGCGAGTGGCGGAGGCGCCAGTACGGATTCTCTGAATCATCGCTCGGCCCCTCGACGATCTCGGCACCGTCGTACCAGAAGATCTGGTGAAGGAGGCGCTCCCTGGGCCGGTCGAGCATGGAGTAGCTCGCGTCGTTCGTCCCGACTAGACGCGCGAGCATCTTCAGAAACCGCGGCGGGAACGGCAGCGGGTCGTCGAGGTGGTCGAGTTCCGCGACCACCTCGAGGAGAGCCGTAGCGTCTCGCTCCGCGAGGCTGCGCACGGCTTGACCATACGGAAAATACCGTATTGCCTCAAGTGCCACGAAGAGTCACGGTTGGTCCACCACGTATCGGAGGTGATGGAGTTGACCACTCGTGTGCTCGTGGTCGTGGCCGTCGTCGCGACCGCACTCGCGTTGGGTGCCAGTTCCGGACGGGCGGTAACCCTGCCCGCGGGCAACGCCGCCCAACAATGGGACAAGATCGCCGAGGACACCGTCGTCGGCGCCGGCGCCTTCCAGGGCGAGGGCTTCGTCTACCTCGCCTACGTCTCCAAGGCGATGGACCGCGCCGTCAACCCGGGCCAGCGCAACGGTCAGAACGCAGACGCCGCCGTCACGCAGGCCGCGTACGACGTGCTCGCCAACTACTTCCCGTCGCAGGCGGCGAACCTGTCTGCACTGCACGATGCAGCGCTCGCCGCGATTCCCGACGGAGCCGCGAAGCGCAACGGAATCATGTACGGCGACCTCGCCGCAGCCAAGGTCATCCGCGAGCGCGCGAACGACGGGCTGATGACTCCGATCGCGACGACGTCGCCCTACACGCCACTCGACCCGGCCCCAGGTGTCTGGCGGCTGACGCCGGCGGCGTATGCGCCTGCGCAAACGCCGTGGATGGCGAACGTGAGGCCGTTCATCCTCGACAGTGCCGACCACTTCACGCCTCCGCCGCCGCCGTCGCTGCAGAGCCAGGAGTGGGTCGACGCCTTCAACGAGGTCGAGTCGCTCGGCGCCGTGAACAGCGCGACACGGACCCAGCCACAGACGGACACCGCCCTGTTCTACGCGGCGAACGTCAACCGACAGTTCAACCTCCTCGCACGCAACATCGCGACGAACGAGAACCTGGACGTGCCGCAGACGGCACGGCTGCTCGCGGAGGTGAACGAGGTCGGAGCCGACGCGATGATCTCGATGATGAGTGCGAAGTACCGCTTCCAGTTCTGGCGTCCGGTCACCGCGATCGACCCGAGTTCGGTCAAGAACGACGGACTGGGGCCGGCGCCGGTGGGCTTCGACGACGGCAATCCGCTCACCATCGAGGTGCCGGGCTGGAGGCCGTTGCTTCCGACGCCGAATCACCCGGAGTACCCGTCGGCGCACTGCACGATCACGTCCGCGATCGGCGAGGTGATCGCGCACTGGATGGGCACCGACGCGATCAACATCGACCTGCAGGGGAACGCGACCTTCAACGCCACGCGCCACTTCGCGACTGTCCAGGATCTCCGCACCGAGGTCGCGAACGCGCGCGTCTGGGCCGGTCTCCACTACCGGTTCTCGACGGCCGCGGGCCTCCAACTCGGGAAAGAGGTCGCCGACTACGACCTCGCTCACGCCTTCAACACAGGCGGCTGAGCTGTCTCAACGTGGGTGTCCTCCGCATGCGGAGGACACCCACGCTCACACCTCGGGCGGAGCTTCGCCGGCGAGCGGCGACACGTCGGCGGCATGGACGATCACGGCGTCCACACCGGCGCGCTCGAGCTCGTGCACCTCGTCCTCGGTCGTAACGGCGAGGTCGGCGATCGCGAGCTTCCCGGCGGGCACCGCTGCGAGCAGCTCGAGGACCGCCTCGAGGCGCTCATCCTCGTCGCTCTGCGGCGGCGCGAGGAGGAAGATCTCCGGGTCGAGGATCTCGAGCGCGCGCTCGAGCTCCTCCTCGCTGTGCAC
This sequence comes from uncultured Actinomycetes bacterium, assembly GCA_963731015.1. Lineage (GTDB taxonomy): Bacteria > Actinomycetota > Thermoleophilia > Gaiellales > Gaiellaceae > Palsa-739. The sequence goes on along the minus strand of CAVSTY010000007.1, from coordinate 461,533 downwards.
CTCGACCGCGCAGTCGAGGCCGGCCGCGAGCGCATCCTCGTGCCGGCGCTGAGCGGGGTCGTGATCCTCGTCTTCGTCGGGGAGCGAGACGATCACGGCGTCCGCGACGTCCGCGGCACGGTCGACCGCCGCGTCCGCGCGCCAGAGGATCGGGAGGCGCGTCGCCTCGCGTAGGCGTGCGGGGTCGCCGTTGACGACGAGCGCCTCGGCCCGCTGCGCCTCGGCGGCTCGAGCCGCGTCGAAGTCCTCGACGGCGGCGACGACGGAGATTCCGTCGCCCTCGGCTATTGCGTGACTGAAGCGGCGGCTCGCCATCCCTTGCCTCGTAGGCTAACGCGGTGGACGTCTATCCGAGTCGGAGCAACGTCTGGACCACACTCGTCGTCTTCGCAGCTCTCAGCATCGTCGTCGCCTTTCTCGCCGTCGACGCGGTCGCTCACGGAACTTCGCTCCGCGGCTGGCTTGCGGTGGCCGTCGGGCTCGTCCTCTGTCCCTGGGCGTTCTGGCGAGCGCTCGGCCAGCTCCGGCATCCACTCCCTCTTGCCCACCTCGACGAGGACGGAGTCGACTGCGCTCTCGGCCTAGTGCCGTGGCGGAACGTCTCGAACGTCTCGGTCGCGTGGCACTGGATCTGGGCAGGTCGTGGCAGCCATCCTTCGCGGCGGCTCTTCCTCGACCTGCGCAATGCCGTAGAGGCGCCGGCCGGTGCCACGCGGAAGTACCTCTCGGGTGCGCCGTTCAGCATCCCTGTCGAGCCCGATGGTCAGCTCCGGCTGCCGCTGTGGGGGTCGAAGGAGAAAATGCTCGAAGACGTCGGCCGCTACTACCCGGCCGTCTGACGCCTACTGCCCCATCGGGTGCCAGACGGTCTTCAGCTCGAGGAAGGATGCGATCTCCCACGGGCTCTGCACGTCTGCGCGGCCGCGCACGACGCGCTTGACGTTGTCCGCGGCGAGCCGCTCGAGCTCCGGCGCGTCGCCGTCGGCTCCGCAGAGGTCGATCGCGTTCACGTCCATGTGCGAGGCGAGCACCGGCGCGAGCTCCCCGTGCCGGCCCGTGAGCAGGTTGACGACGCCGCCGGGCACGTCGCTCGTCGCGAGCGCCTCCGCGAGCTCGATCGCCGCGAGCGGCCGGGTCTCGGACGCCACGGCGACGACGGCGTTCCCACCGACGAGCGGCGGGAGGAGCCGCGTCACGAGTCCGAGCAGCGGCGGCTCCTCGGGCGCGAGGACGGCGACGACGCCGGTCGGCTCCGGCACGGTGAAGTTGAAGTACGGGCCGGCGACGGGATTCGAGCCGCCGAGCACCTGCGGCAGCTTGTCGGCCCAGCCGGCGTACCAGACGATGCGATCGATCGAGCGCTCGACCTCGTCGCGGCCGCTGCACAGCTCGGCGAACTCGGTCACGCGTGATTCGACCATCTCCGCGATCCGGTAGAGCACCTGGCCGCGGTTGTAGGCGGTTGCAGCTGCCCAGCCCGGGTGCGCGCCGCGTGCCGCGCGGACGGCGTCGCGGACGTCCTTACGCGACGCGCGGGCGACGTTCTGGCCTTCCGCGTCGTACGTGCGCCCCGATTCGCTGCGCGGGAACTTGCCGCCGATGTAGAGCTTGTACGTCTTCTTGACCGGGAGGCGGCTCACTCGTCGAACTCCAGGTACGGCTCGAGCCCGTGGAGCCCGCCCTCGCGGCCGAAGCCGGATTCCTTGTAGCCCCCGAACGGCGAGCTCGGATCGAAGCGGTTGAACGTGTTCGCCCACACCACGCCGGCGCGGAGCCGCTGCGCCATCCAGAGAATGCGCGAGCCCTTCTCCGTCCAGACGCCGGCGCTGAGCCCGTACGGCGTGTTGTTCGCCTTCTCGAGCGCCTCTTCCGGGGTGCGGAAGGTGAGGACCGAGAGGACGGGGCCGAAGATCTCCTCCTGCGCGATCCGGTAGCTCTGCGCGACGTTGGTGAAGACGGTCGGCACGAACCAGTAGCCCTTCTCGGGAAGGGTGCACGACGGCTGGTAGATCTCGGCGCCCTCCTCGACACCCGAGGCGACGAGCTCCTGGATCTTCTCGAGCTGGGCCGCGGAGTTGATCGCGCCGACGTCGGTGTTCTTGTCGAGCGGATCGCCGACACGCAGGGTCTCGAGGCGGCGCTCGAGCTTCGCTACCAACGGTTCGTAGATCGACTCCTGCACGAAGAGGCGCGAGCCGGCGCAGCAGACGTGTCCCTGGTTGAAGTAGATCCCGTTGACGATCCCCTCGACCGCCTGGTCGAGCGCCGCGTCGTCGAACACGATGTTCGCGGCCTTGCCGCCGAGCTCGAGCGTGAGGCGCTTGCCGGTGCCGGCGAGGCGCCGCTGGATCTCCTTCCCAACCTCGGTCGAGCCGGTGAAGGCGATCTTGTCGACGTCCTCGCTCTCGACGAGCGCGGCCCCGGTGCGGCCGTCGCCGGTGACGATGTTCACGACTCCGGCGGGCAGCTCCGCCTGGCGCAGCACGTCGCAGAACAGGAGCGCGGTGAGCGGGGTCGTCTCTGCCGGCTTGAGGACGACGGTGTTGCCGCACGCGAGCGCCGGCGCGACCTTCCACGCAAGCATCAGGAGCGGGAAGTTCCACGGGATGATCTGGCCCGCGACGCCGACCGGGCGCGGACGCCGGTTGGGGAAGGCGTACTCGAGCTTGTCGGCCCAGCCGGCGTAGTAGAAGAAGTGCGCCGCCGCGAGCGGGAGGTCGACGTCGCGCGACTCCTTGATCGGCTTGCCGCCGTTGAGCGACTCGAGGACGGCGAACTCGCGCGAGCGTTCCTGGAGAAGGCGCGCGATGCGGAAGAGGTACTTCGCGCGCTCGGAGCCGGGGAGCGACGACCAGCCGTCGGCATAGGCGGTGCGGGCAGCCGTGACGGCGCGATCGACGTCCGCTGCGGTGGCCTGGCCGACCGCCGCGAGCGGCTCCTCGTCGCGTGGCGCGATCGTCTCGTACGTCTCCGTCGGCTCGATCCACTCGCCGCCGACGTAGTGTCCGTAGCGCTCGGCGATCTGGACGATGTCGCGCGACTCGGGTGCGCTCGCGTACGTCCAGTCGCCGGGAACGTCGACCTCGCGCCGCGGCTTGTCGAGCTCAGCCACGCCTGCTCCGGCCAGGAGCGGTGTGGATGGGTCCGAGAGGTAACGGGCGCGTTCCCCAAACCCTCCCCCCACCCTTGTGGGAGGGGGCCAGCTTACGGCCGAGTGGGTTGCGCGAGTGTGGCACCTGTGTCACGAAACCGTGTCTCCTTCAATCCAGCGTGAAGTAGTCGCCGCTCTGGTAGGTGCCGGTGCGCTCCTTGCGCAACTGCATCAGGATGTCGTTGAGCAGTGACGACGCGCCGAGGCGATACAGGTCGGGCGTGAGCCAGTCCGGCCCGAGGGTCTCGTGCACGAGCACGAGGTGCTGCACCGCCTGCTTCGCCTGCCGGATGCCGCCCGCCGCCTTGAAGCCGACGCGGCGCCCGGTCTCCTCGTACACGTCGCGAATCGCCTCGAGCATGCAGAGCGCGACCGGCAGCGTCGCGGCCGGCGAGATCTTGCCCGTCGAGGTCTTCACGAAGTCCGCTCCGGCCGCGATTGCGAGCAGCGTCGCACGGCGTACGTTGTCGTAGGTGCCGAGCTCGCCGGTCTCGAGAATCACCTTCAAGTGAGCGTCGCCGCACGCCTCTTTCACCTGGACGATCTCGTCGTAGACCTTCGCGTAGCGGCCCGAGAGGAAGGCACCCCGGTCGATCACCATGTCGATCTCGTCTGCCCCGAGCTCGACGGTCGCGCGAACGTCGGCGATCTTCACCGCCGTCGGGTACTGACCCGACGGGAACCCGGTTGCGACCGCGGCCACCTTCACGTCGCTCCCGGCCAGCCGCTCGCGCACCGCCGGCACGAGGTTCGGGTAGACGCACACGGCGGCGACCGCAGGAACAGAGGCGTCAGCAGGATCCGGCCGCCGAGCCTTCGAGGCAACGGCAGCCGCCTTGCCCGGCGTGTCTGCGCCTTCGAGCGTCGTCAGGTCGGTCGTGCGGATCGCCAGGAGGAGCGCCCAGACCTTCGCGTCGCGCTTGATCGAGCGCTTCGCAAGCGACGCGGCGCGTTCCTCGAGCGCCACCGCATCGACGGCCCCGATCCGCGGTAGGCGGGCCGCGAGCGGAAGCTCGAAACCCGTCGGAAGTGCGGGCGCCTGCGCCATGCACTTGAGTCTAGTCCGCCGAAAACGAGGGCTACCCTGTCCGCGATGCTGAGGACGCTTGTGGGTCTCGTCGCCGTGGCGGCGGTTTCGGTGGTGTCGGCGGCGGCGAAACCCGGTCCCGCGCCGAAGCACGGTGTCACGGGCTTTTCGGACACCGCCGAGACGGTGATGGGGACGCTCACGGCGCCGCCGAACGCGAGGTTCCTGACACGGATCCGCAACGGAAAGATGGGTGGAGTCGTGCTGCTCGGCAACGACTGGCTCACGCGCCACACCGCCGCCACGGTCACGTCCGAGCTGCAGCAGGCCGCGTGCACGCGCGGCGAGCCGCTCCTGATCTCAGTCGACCAGGAAGGCGGGATGGTTCGGCGGCTCGCGTGGGCGCCTCCCACCGAGGCGCCGGCCTACATGTCGAGCCCCACGGTCGCGCACGACCAGGCCGCGGGTGCGGCCACCGCTCTCCGCTCCGTGGGGATCGACATCGACTTTGCGCCCGTCGTCGACACGCCGAGCCCGGCCGGCAACTTCATCGGCTCGCGCGCCTTCTCACACTCGCGCACCTGGAACGCGAGCATGGCCCATGCTTTCGTCAGCGGCCTGCAGACGCACGGGATCGCGGCGACCGCGAAGCACTTCCCCGGCCTCGGCCTCGCGAGCGGCAACACCGACAACGGACGAATCGTGATCCGGGCCTCCGCCCGGAAGCTCCATCGGGGACTGCTTCCGTTCCAGAGCGCGATCAAGGCCGGCGTGAAGCTCGTGATGGTCTCGACCGCGGTCTATCCCCAGCTCGACGGATCGAAGCGGCCGGCCGCGTTCTCCAGCACGATCATCAACGGGCTGCTCCGCAAGCAACTCGGCTTCACGGGTGTGACCGTGACCGACTCGCTCACTGCTCCGGCGGCGGACAGGATCCCGCACACTGCGACCCGGGCGATGCTCGCCGGTTCCGACCTGCTCATCTTCGGCGCCGAAAGCGCGAGCGAACGGGGCTACTCGACCCTCCTCGCCGACGAAGCAGGTTCGATGCACCTCCAGGCGCGGCTGACGCTGGCGGCAGCGCGGATCCGGGCACTCAAGGCCTGGCTGGCGGCCCACGGCGGACCTACCTGCACCGGCTAAAGCCCGAGACGCTCGAGGGTCGCTTCGTCCCGCCGCCATCTCGGCCGCACCTTGACCTTGAGCTCGAGGAAGACGGGATGGCCGAGCAGCGCCTCGATCTCCGGCCGAGCGCGCGTCCCGATGTCCTTCACGACCGCGCCGCCCTTGCCGACCACGATCTGCTTCTGCGACTCGGTCTCGACCAGGATCGAGGCTCGCACGACCTTCTCCTCGATCTCCTCCAGCTCGACGGAGATCGCGTGCGGCACCTCGTCGCGCGTCAGCCAGAGCGCCTTCTCACGCACGAGCTCGGCGAGCTGCAGCTCGAGCGAGAGGTCGGTGCGCTGCTCCTGCGGGAAGTAGAGCGGCCCCTCGGGCAGCAGGGCGACGAGCTCGTCGCGGAGCGCGGGCATTCCGTCGCCGGTCTTCGCGCTCACGGGATGGAGCGCGTGGAAGTCTCCGAGCCTGGATGCAGTCGCCATCTGCTGCGCGACGTGCCCGGGCTTGAGCCGGTCGACCTTGTTGAGGGCAATCACGACGGGGACGCCGAGCCCGAAGACCTTCGAGGCGATGAACCGGTCGCCGGCGCCGATCCGCTCCCGTGCCGACAGCACGAACAGAACGGCCTCTATCTCCTCGAACGCGGCATCGACGGTCCGCTGCATGCGCTCGGTCAGTGCATCGAGCGGCCGCTGGAAGCCCGGGAGGTCGGCGAGGACGAGCTGATAATCATCGCCGTTCGCGATCCCGAAGATGCGCCGCCGGGTCGTCTGCGGCTTGTCGGACACGATCGCGACCTTGCCGCCGCACAGCGCGTTCACGAGCGTCGACTTGCCGACATTCGGACGGCCGGCGACGGCCGCGAAACCGCTTCTCATGCCTCCGGCAGGTCCCAGGTCTCGGGCAACAGCTCGTCGGCGGCGTACGTCGCGATCGTCCCGTCTGCCCGGCGGAAGTGGACGCGCTCGAACCGCCACTCGTGCAGCCACTGCCTGCAGCCGCCGCACGGCGAAGCCGTGATCGCGACCGCCTCGACGTCTCCGGGCCGCAGACCCTCGCTCGCCGCCGTCGCGATGGCCGCCCGCTCGGCGCAGACGCCCAGTGGATACGCCGCGTTCTCGACATTCGCTCCGGCAATGACGCGGCCGTCGCGGGTGAGCACCGCGGCCCCGACGTGGTAGTTCGAGTACGGCGCGTACGCGTGAGCCGCCGCGGCATCTGCCTGCGCGAGCAGCTCCTCGGCGGTCATGCGAGCGAGCCTCCGCCGTAGACGAAGTGACCGCTCGCCGAGTCGTGCAGTTCGAGCTCGAAGCCGAGCGGGCGGACGCGTTCCGCCAGCTCCTCCGGAGACCAACGGCGTTTGACGATGCGGAAGGTGCGCCCGTCGGAGAGCGAGCGCGTCTCCTCGCCGTCCGCCTGATCGGTGCCCGTGTGCGCCGTGTCGCCGGCGCCGCTGTCGACGAGGAAGGTCCGCCCGCCGGGCGCGAGCGCCGTCCGCACGAGCGACCAGAACTCGTCGAATCGCTCGTCGGGTACGTGCGAGAGCCAGAAGGAGAAGAAGACGAGGTCGAAGCGCTCGGCCGGCTCCCAATCGAACACGTCCGCGCGCACGAGCTCGGCGGCGGAGGTGTTGAGAGCGAGCGTCTCGGCGTTCGCGTCCACCGCGACTACGCGCTCGGCGAGCCGGACGAGCTTGCGCGTCCAGATTCCTGTGCCGGCAGCGAGTTCGAGCACGTTCACGCCGGCTGCGAAGGCTTCGAGCGCCGCCCCGACCTCCGCCGCATCGGCCTGCCAGCGCGCAAGAGCGTCGGGCCCGAGCGCGTAACGGCCGCGCCGGTACCACCAGTCCTCGTACTCCGGCGCGCGCTCGGCGTAGTAGCGCTTCTGCTCGGTGACGAGCTCGCTCATGCGCCCCCGATCAGCTGGAAGACGACGAGGGTCACGAGCGCGCCGAGAGCGCCGCCGTACGCGACCTCGAGCGTCGAGTGGATGCCCGACTCCACCCTTGTCTGCGCGACGAGCAGGGCCATGATCAGCGTCAGCGCCGAGACTACGAAGCGGTGGTGGTCGGTGACCAGGTAGGTGACGGCCATCCAGCCGGCGAACGCGACCGCCGCGTGACCGGACGGAAGCCCGCCGCGCAGCGGCGTCCCGCGTCCCGTCCATGCCTTCGTCGCGATCACGGTCAGCACCACGAGGACGAGCGCCACGAGCGTGATGTCCGCCGGAGCGTCGCGCACCCGGTCGAGCACGCGCGTCGCGCGGTCGCCGACCGCACTCTGGAAGACGAGGAAGCCAATGGCGACGGCCGTGATCGAGGCGATCAGCACGGCGCCGGCGGCGATGTCCTTCGCGAGCTTCGCGTTTGGGTCGAAGGACGTGGTCGAGACGTCGATCACCCCTTCGATCGCCGTGTTCAGCATTTCCGCTACGAGCACGAATGCGACGCCGAGCACGAGCGCGATCAGCTGGAGCCGCGAGACCCCGACGGCGATCGCGCCGGCGAACACGAGAGCGGCCACGATGAAGTGGATGCGGAGGTTCCGCTGCGTGCGGAGGACGTGGATGATCCCTTCGAAGGCGTAGTTGAAGCTGTCGAGCAGCGATGGCGCGCGCCCCGGAGCCGGCGGCGGAGAGCGGCGCGGCGACCGGTCGCGCTGCTCGTCCTCGGGATCCCGGGGCAGCGGCGTGACGCTCACGGCGCGTAGACCGCCTCGCGTTCCTCCATCTCCGGCCCGTGGTCGTAGCCGACGAGGTGGAGGAGCGCATGTACGAGCGGGCCGCGCCACTCCTCGCCCACCACGTCGGGACAGACGACGACATCGCCGAGCTGCCGGGGCATGCCGTCCGGCAGCGCGCTCAAGCCGTCGATGGGGAAGGCGAGCGCGTCGGTCGCCTCGTGGATGCCGAGATGCTCCTGCTTCAGCGTGCGGCTCTCGCCCGGCCCGACGAACGCGAGCCCGAGCTCGCCCGCCTCCACGCCCTCTCCCGCGAGCACGAACCGCGCGAGCTCAACGGCAGCCGCTTCGTCCACCTCCCTGCCTGAGCGGTTGACGACTTCGACCTCGATCACCGGCTCCGCTGGGTCCCGGTCTGTTCGGTGTGCTGCTTGTACGCCTCGACGATCCGCTGCACAAGCTTGTGGCGAACGACGTCCTGGTGACTGAACTCGACGAACGCGATGCCGTCGACCGACGAGAGGATCTCGCGCACCTGGATCAGCCCGGATGCCTGCTCCCGCGGCAGGTCGACCTGCGTCACGTCCCCGGTGACGACCATCTTCGAGCCGAAGCCGAGCCGGGTGAGGAACATCTGCATTTGCTCGGGCGAGGTGTTCTGCGCCTCGTCGAGGATGACGAAGCTGTCGTTGAGGGTGCGACCGCGCATGAACGCGAGCGGCGCGACCTCGATCGTGCCGCGCTCCATGTAGGCGTTGAGCTTCTCCGGGTCCATCGTGTCGTAGAGCGCGTCGAACAGGGGGCGCATGTACGGGTCGACCTTCGCGAGCACGTCGCCCGGGAGGAAGCCGAGCCGCTCTCCCGCCTCGACCGCGGGACGGGTGAGGATGATCCGGCCGACCTGCCGTTCCGAGAGCGCCGCGACCGCGAGCGCGATCGCGAGGTAGGTCTTCCCGGTCCCCGCGGGACCGATGCCGAAAGTGACGGTGCAATCGCGGATCGCATCGACGTACCGCTTCTGCGTCACGGTCTTCGGCGTGATCCGCTTGCCGCGGTGCGACCAGACGACGTCGGAGAAGATCTCGTGCACGTCGTCGGCCTGGTCGATCGCGCCGACGATGGCGTCCACCGTCCCGGCGCTGACCTCCTGACCGCCCTCGACGAGGTCGACGAGCTCCTCTACGACCGCCTGAGCCTCGGCGACCTTCAGGTCGTCGCCCGCGAGCGTGAGGCGGTTGCCGCGCAGGTTGACGCTGCAGCCGAGCCGGTCGCGGAGCGCGTCGAGCACGCCGTCGCCGATGCCCGCGAGCTCCGCCGCGACCTCGTTCGGGACGTCCAGAACCGTTTGCACAGAAGGCAGTGTAGGGGGCGCTACGGCGCTTTCCTGCAGGCCTCGCGCCGTGTTGGAGGGTTGGTTGCGTCGGTCACGAACATGACGCTGTCGCCTTCATACGCTAGGGTCAGGCACTTCGGGTCCCCTTTGCACCGCCGTTCCTATGCGACGTCACGGTCTCGTACTCCTCTGCACGCTTGCCCTCGCCGCACTCGCGGCTGCTGCCGCTGCGACCGTGGCACGCGCCCACTCGACGCCCCAGATCCGGGCCGAGCAGGCTCATGAGCGCCAGGTCACTGGCCGAGGTCAACGCGATCGGCGTCAAGCTCCAGGCGGCCGACGACGCGCTGGGGCTCGCAAGGCAGCAGGTTGCGCTGGTCAACCGGAGCCTGCAGCGGAACCAGTACCGGCTGCACATCGCGCGCGGGAACCTCAAGGCCGCGCAGAAGCGGCTCATGGCCCGCCTCTACTCGCTCTACGTGAACGGGGCGCCGAGCACGATCGACGTCCTCGCCGGCGCACACAGCCTCTCCCAGATCATCGACCGCGCCGAGTCGGCACAGGTGCTGTCGAACCAGGACGCAGCGCTCGGAAAGCAGGCGCTCTCCTTCGAGCACGCGGTACAGGCGCGGGAGCTGCAGCTGAAGCAGCTCAAGGTGAAGCGTGAGCAGGCCGCCCGCGAGAAGGCGGCGGAGAAGCAGACGGTCGCGTCGGAGCTCGGACAGCAGCAGCGTCTGCTCGCCTCGATCCACTCCTCGATCTCGCAGCTTCAGGCGCAGGAGGCGGCGCGCGAGCGTGCGGTGCAGGATCGCGGCGGAGGCACGACTTAAAGCGGAGCTCGCTGCCCAGGCCGCAGCCCGGAAGCGCGCGAGAGAGCAGGCGCAGCCGACGCCGCCGTCGTCGCCGGTCCTCACTCCTCCCCCGCCTGTCAACGTGCCGACCGGAACCGGCGCAGGTCATCCCGCAGCCGCGTCGATCGCCCTCCAGTATCTCGGCGTCCCGTACAGGTACGGCGGCTCGAGCCCGGCCGGCTTCGACTGCTCCGGCCTCGTGATGTACGTCTACGCCCAGCTCGGGATCTCACTGCCGCACTACACCGTGGCCCAGTGGAACGCGACGCAGCCGATCTCGTCGCCGGCTCCCGGCGACCTCGTCTTCTTCAACGGCCTCGGCCACGTCGGGATCTACATCGGCGGCGGCCGCTTCGTCGACGCCCCGCACACCGGCTCGGTCGTCCGCATCGACAGCATCTCGAGCTTCGGCGGCTACGACGGGGCCAGGCGCGTGCCGTAGCCGCGCGAAGCTGCGCTTCGCGCGCTGGGTAACGGAACTGCGCGGGCCGGAAAGCGCGGTTTCCGGCCCGCTTCGTGCTGTCTTGCTTTGGATGCTCTGGGCTGTGGCTGCTTGTGTCGTGCGCTCGCGCGCGGCCGAGGCCGGCGAGAGCGCGGTCCGGCCTGCACCTGATCGAGACGTCTCGAACCTCCGCGGGGTTCAAGCGGCGGCGTAACGGTCGCGTTACGCCGCCGCGCACTAGCGAGCGCGCACGCGAAGCCTGCGCGCTCGCGACGAAACAGCCCCGAACCGCAGCAAACCCAGGAAAGCCCTACTGCACGGAGCCCACCGGAGACCGCGTCTCCGGTGGGCGGAGTTCCTTCAAGACCGGGCGAAGAGCGCAGCTCTTCGCCCGGAGCTAAGCGAGCTTTTCGCGAACGATCTGGCTGACCTGTGAGCCGTCGGCTCGGCCGGCGATCTGCGGCATCACGTCGGCCATAACGCGCCCGAGGTCGGCCATGCTCGTGGCCCCCACCTCGGCGATGACGTCGTCGACGATCTCCTCGACCTCGTCCTCGGAGAGCGGCTCGGGCATGAACTCCTCGAGGACGTCGAGTTCACGCTCCTCCGCCTCGGCCCGCTCCTCGCGCCCACCGCCCCGGAACGCCTCGGCCGCCTCGACCCGCCGCTTCCGCTCGCGCTGAAGGACCTGCAGCTCCTCGTCCTCGCTCAGCGGCCGCTGCAGCTCCTTCTCCGAGTTCTTGAGCGCGTTGAGGATCAGGCGCAGCGTGTCGCGGCGCTCCGCGTCGCGCGCGCGCATCGCATCCTTCAGTTCGTCGTCGATCTCCTCGATCAAGCTCACGACCAACCGCCTTTGACGTGCCAGTGGAGGTGGAACACTGTCTGCCCGGCGCTCGGGCCCACGTTGACGGCGACACGGTAGTCCGTCAACCCCTCGCGTGCAGCGACGTCGGCGACGAACTCGAGCATTCGCTTCGTCTCCTCCGGCGGAAACTCGCCGATCTCGCGGAACGAGTCGACGTGCCGCTCGGGGAGGACGAGCAGGTGCACCGGCGCTTGCGGGTTGATGTCGCGGATGGCGACGAAGCCGTCGGTCGCGGCGACGTGGTCGCCCGCGCGGTAGAGCCTGCAGAACAGGCAGTCGTCAAGCAGCGAGGATCCCCTCCTCCGAGACGGCGCCGCCGCGGACGCCGAGCAGCTCGCCGACGGGCGCCGACTCGGGCACGAGCCACGGGGAGTAGTCGTCGCCGTACCCGCGACCCGGCCGGTCGACGAGCACGAGGTCGTCGTGGCCGATCTTCGAGCGCCAGTGCGCGAGACACGCGTCCTGGGACGCTGCCCGAAGCCGCGCGCTCCGCTCCTTCTTCACCTGGGACGGCACCGGGTCCTCTGCGGCGGTGCCGGTGCCGGGGCGCGGCGAGTAGGGGAAGACGTGAACCTTCGTCAACCCGGCGTCCGCAACGACGCGAAGCGTGCTCGCGAACGCGGGCTCGTCCTCGGCGGGGAAGCCGACGATCACGTCGCTCGTGAGGTTGAACTTCTCGCGCAGCGGCTCGAGCCGGCGGAGGTACGTGCGTGCGGAGTAGCGGCGGCCCATCGCGCGCAGGACATCGTCGTCGCCGGACTGGAGCGGCACGTGCAGGTGGCGGCTCGCGGTCGGCGTCTCGAGCAGCGCGCGGACGAGCTCCTCGTCGACGTGGTTGATCTCGATCGAGGAGAGGCGGAGGCGTTCGAGCCCCGGCGTCTCGCCGGCCTCCCGGACGAGCTGCGGCAGACGATAGCCGGCGGCGCGGTCGCGGTAACAGCCGAGGTTGATCCCGGTGAGGACGACCTCGCGGTGACCCTGCGCAACACGGCGGCGGATCTCGCCGAGCACGGCCTCGGCCGGACGGCTGCGCGAGGCACCGCGGACGAGCGGGATGACGCAGAAGCTGCACCCGAACGAGCAGCCGTCCTGCACCTTGATGAAGGCACGAACGCGATCGAGGCGGGCATCCGCCTGGACGCAGCCGATCGCGCCGACGTCGCCCGCGACGAACTCCGGCGTCTCCTCGCTCCGGCGCGCAACCACGACCACGTTGTCGGGCAGCCCGGCGAACGCACTTCCCGCGAGGTTCGCACCGCAGCCCGTGACGTAGACGCGCCGGTGCGTGCGCGCCGCGCGGGCGGCCTCCTTGCGCGACTTCGCAACGGCCTCGTGGGTGACGCAGCACGTATTGACCACTGCCACGTCGGCGCCGCCGTCGCGCTCGTCGTGCCCGTCGGCGAGCAGCCGCTCGCGCACCGAGTGCGCGTCGACGTGCGAAACCTTGCAGCCGAGGAAGCGGACGGAGAAGCTCGCCATCCCGCGATCGTAATGAGCTACGGCGTCGCGAGCCCCTGGTCCACCTCGTCGAGCCATTGCTCGTGCGCGTCGAGGAGAAGATCGCCCCGCCGAGGAGTTGCCGCCGCGGGGCCGCCGGTTCGACGCCGAGAGCTTCGCGGCCACGGCCGCGGAGTACGGGATCGAGCTACTCGGTCCTCCCGGCGCGCTTCCCGAGGACTAGCCGCGCACGAGCAGGTCGGCGGCCCAGCCGTCACACAAGCGCCGCGTCAGGGCGTGCCAGCCGTCGACCTGCGGCTCGTCCCGCTCGAGGTAGCCGGAGGTGATCGCCCGCTCGACCGGAAGCTCGGAAAGCATCCGCTCGACGACGTCGAGGGCGATGTTCATCACGGCGACGTTCGCCTGGCGCAACTCGGTTCCGGCCTCGACGGCGACGCCGTTCGCGTCCGCGTTCGAGCGAGTCGTCTCGAGCGCCACCTGGTCGATGTCGACCGCGGTCACCGGCGCGAAGCCGAGCTTCGCCGCGGCGACCGAAAGCACGCCCGAGCCGCAGCCGACGTCGAGCAGGCTCGTCGGCTCCGCCTCCTGGAGGAGCTCGAGGCAGAGCCGTGTCGTCGCGTGCGCGCCGGTGCCGAAGGCGCGTCCCGGGTCGATCACAACAGCGACCGCGTCTTGCGGTGGGTCCTCCCACGGCGGCCCGACCCACAGGCGCCCGAGCCGGACTCCGTGGTGGAACGCGCGCCAACCATCCTCCCAGCCCTCGCTCACGTCGTCCACGGCGACGACGTCGAAGCCGAGCGGCGGCTCCTCGGCATAGACCGCGTAAGCGCCGTCGAGCTCCTCGACGCCCTCCGGAAAGATGTGGAGCAGCAGCGCGAGCTCGGGCTCGCCGCCGACGATCACGAACCGTCTCAGCGAAACGCGCTCTTGAGCTTGTCGAAGAGCCCTTCGGACTTGCCGTAGGTGTCGTCGTCGGCGTGCTCGTCGAACTCGCGCAGGAGCCGGCGCTGCTCATCGCTGAGCCGGCGGGGCACGAGGACGGTGACGAGGATCCGCTGGTCGCCGCGGCCGCGTCGCTGCAGGACGGGCATGCCACGGCCGCGCAGGACGACGATCTCGCCCGGCTGCGTCCCCGGCGGCAGCTCGAGCTCCTCCTCCCCGTCGAGTGTCGGGATCACGACGGTGGCGCCGAGCGCGGCCTGCGTGAAGGTCAGGTCGACGGTCGCGTAGATGTCGTCGCCTTCGCGGACGAATCGCTCGTCGGGGCGAATCCGCACCTCGACGTAGGCATCCCCGGCCCGACCGCCGACGAGCCCGGCGTGGCCCTCACCAGTCGCGCGGATCCGCTGACCGTGGTGGATCCCAGGCGGGATCTCGACCGTGAGCGTACGTTCCTCGACGACGCGGCCCGCGCCGCGGCACTCCTTGCACGGCTGGTCGATGCGGCGGCCCGAGCCCGCACACGTCGGGCAGGTCTGCGTGCGGACGAACTCTCCGAACACGCTCCGCGTCACCTGCTGCAGCCGCCCGGATCCGTTGCAGGTCGGGCAGGTCGTGATCTCGGTGCCCGGTTCGGCGCCGTCGCCGCCGCAGCGCCGGCAGGTCACGGCCGCCTCGAACGGAACCTCGCGCGTGACTCCGCTGGCCGCCTCGGCAAGGTCGATCTCGACCGTTGCCGCGAGGTCGGCGCCACGCACGTGGCCGCCTCCGGCGCGGCCGCCGAACAGCGTGTCGTCGCCGAAGAAGGCCGAGAAGAGGTCGGCGAGGTTGCCGAAGTCGACCTGCCCGGCCTGGAAGCCTCCGCTGCGGAGGCCGGCGTGGCCGTAGCGGTCGTAGAGGTCGCGCGTCTCCGTCTTCGAGAGCACCTCGTACGCCTCGACCACCTCGCGGAATCGCTCCTGGGCATCGGGCGCGTCGGACACGTCCGGATGGAGCTCGCGCGCGAGCCGGCGGAAGGCGCGCTTGATCTCTACCTCGCTCGCCTCGCGCCCGACTCCGAGCAGCTCGTAGTAGTCGCGGTCGGTGGTCGCCATCGCCCGGAATCTAGCGTCGGCGTCTGCCGCCGAAGCCTAGGCCTCGTCGTAGATCGACTCGACGAAGTGCGAGAGCTCGAGAGCGGCCGACCTGACGGCGCCGAGCGCCTTCTCGTAATCCATCCGCACGGGGCCGACGAGGCTGACGGCGCCGAGCGCCCGATGGACGAGCCCGTAACACGCGCCCACGAGCGCGATCTCGGCGAGGGCCGGATGCGCGAACTCGTGGCCGAGGCGGACGAAGGGACGCTGCGACGTCGGTTCGCCGAGCACGTCGAGCAGGTCGGCGCGGCGCTCCACCAGCTCGAACAGGCTTCTGTAGGCGTCGAGCTCCTCTGCCCGGACCTCGCCGAGCAGGTCGGCGGCGCCGCCGACGTACAGACGCTGCTCTGCGGAGACGAGCTCCACGAACGCCGGCCGGAGCGCGTCGAGGAATGCTTGCTCGGCCGGGGTGAGGCCGGAATCCTCGAAGCGGCGCCGCAGCAGTCCGGTGCCGAGCTGAAGCCCGGCGACGGCCTCGTTCAGGTAGTCGCCCGCCCACTGCGCGAGCCCGGAGTCGACCGGCTCCTCGAAGTGGAAGAGCCGCTTCGAGACGCCGCCTGCGGACGTGATGACAACGACCATGACCAGCTGCGGCTGCAGCAGCAGCACCTCTACATGCCGCACGTGGGTCGCCTCGAGCGGCGGGGCGGAGACGAGCGCCAGCAGTCGCGTGACCTGCGACAGCATCTCGGTGGTCGCCTGCAGCGCCGACTCGACCTCGTTGCTCGTCGAGGTGAGGTCGAGGGGGAAGGCGGGCGGCTGCGGCTCGAGCCGTCCCAGCAGCTCGTCGGCGTATAAGCGGTACCCGCGCTCGGTCGGGACCCGTCCCGCGGACGTGTGCGGATGGGTCAGCAGCCCGAGGTTCTCGAGCTCCGCCAGCTCGGCGCGAACCGTCGACGGCGACACGCGCAGGTCGGAACGCTCGACGAGCGTCTTCGATCCCACCGGCTGGCCGGTACCGACGAACTCCTCCACCATGCGCCGCAGCACCGCCTGCTGCCGTTCGCTCAGCTGCACCGTTTCCTGCATTTGCAGGAGATTTTAGCTGGTGCTCAGGCGAGGATCTCGGCTGTCACCCCGCCGCCAAGGAAGCGGCCGCGCCGGGTGAGCGCGAGCGTCTCGCCCTCGTCGACCGCGAGGCCGAGCCGCTCCGCGCGCGCGAGGCCCTCAACATCGAGCGCCGAGCGGAGCCCGCCGACCCGGAGCGGCTCGTCGAGCCGGAGGCCGAGCATCACGCGTTCGCGTGCCTTCGTCTCTTCGTCCAGCAGCTCGATCTCGCGGTCGTAGTGCCCCTGCAGATAACGCGCGAGCTTCGGCGTGTTGCGCCGGCGGACGCCGCCGACCGTCGAGACAGCTCCGACGCCGAGGCCGAGATAGTCGCGGCCGAGCCAGTAGGCGAGATTGTGCTCGGCACGTTTCTCGTCGCGGCAGAAGTTGGCGGTCTCGTACCAGCGGTAGCCGGCGCCCGTGAGCGTCGCGACGACGCGCTCGAAGTAGTCCTCCATCTGCTCCGCCTGCCGCTCGAGCTCGTCCCCGTGCGCGATCGTGAACCGCGTGCCCGGCTTCGCCTCGAGCTCGTAGGCACTGATGTGCTCCGGGCCGAGCGCGATTGCCTGCTCGAGATCCGCGGCGAGCTGCGCCGGGGTCTGCCCAGGGATGCCGTAGATGAGGTCGAGCGAGACGTTGTCGAACCCGACGGCGCGGAGAAGACCGAATGCTCGCACGACGTCAGCCGGCGTCGCGCGCCGCTCGAGTACGCGCAGGAGTTGCGGCTGGAACGTCTGCGCGCCGAGTGAGACGCGGTTGACGCCCGCGTCGCGTAGCCGGCGGACGAGCTCTGCCGTGAGGGTCTCGGGATTCGCCTCGACGGTCAGCTCGCGCGACGGCGGCAGGGCGTGAAGCAGCCGCAGCAGCTCGGGCAGCGCCGTGTAGGTCGGCGTGCCGCCGCCGAGGAAGATCGTCTCCAACCGGCCTCCTTCGTGCTCCTGGTCGAGCTCCCGCAGGAGTGCGTCGACGTACGCCCCGTGCAGGTGGTCGCGCCCGGTCGCCGTGACGAAGTCGCAGTAGCCGCAGCGGTGGGCGCAGAACGGGAGATGGACGTAGAGGTGGCGGATGCTCATGCCGTCCTCTTCGGTCTGGGGACGAGCTCGCCGCCGCAGTTCGGGCAGACGTGTTCGAGCGTCTGGCCGCAGGCGGCGCAGAACGTGCACTCGAAGGAGCAGATGACCGCTTCGCCGTCCCCCGCGAGCCGAGCACTGCAGCGCTCGCACTTCGTGCGCATCTCGAGTGCCATCAACCCTTCTGCCCCTGGCCGATGTTGAGGACGGCGAGGAACGCCTCCTGCGGCACCTCGACGGCGCCGACCTGCTTCATCCGCTTCTTGCCCGCCTTCTGCTTCTCGAGCAGCTTCCGCTTGCGCGAGATGTCGCCGCCGTAGCACTTCGCGAGCACATCCTTCCGCTTCGCCTTCACGGTCTCGCGCGCGATCACGCGCGAGCCGATCGCGGCCTGGATCGCAATGTCGAACATCTGGCGCGGGATCTCTTCCCGCAGCTTGTCCACGAGCAGCCGGCCGCGGTCGTACGCGAAGTTGCGGTGGACGATGAGGGACAGTGCGTCGACGGGTTCGCTGCCGACGAGCACGTCGACTCGTACAAGGTCTCCCAGCTTGAAGCCCGCAAGGTCGTAGTCGAACGACGCGTAGCCGCGCGTGCGCGACTTGAGCTGGTCGTAGTAGTCGAGGACGATTTCCGCGAGGGGCAGCTCGTACGTGAGGTGGACGCGCTCGGGCGAGAGGTACTCGAGCTTCCCGAAAGTGCCGCGCCGGTCGTTGTTGAGCTCCATCACGGCCCCGACGTACTCCTTCGGGACGATGATCGACGCGGCCACGTACGGCTCCTCGACCTCCTCGACCTCGCGCGGGAACTCGGCGGGGTTATGCACCTCGACCCAGTCGCCGTTCTTCTCCTGCACCCGGTACGCGACGTTCGGCGCGGTGACGAGCAGGTCGAGGTCGAACTCGCGCTCGAGCCGTTCGCGGACGATCTCCATGTGCAGCAGGCCGAGGAAGCCGCAGCGGAAGCCGAAGCCGAGCGCCCGCGACGTCTCCGGCTCGTAGAAGAGCGCGGCGTCGTTGAGCTTGAGTCGTTCGAGCGCGTCGCGCAGCTCCGGGTAGTCGTCCGAGTCGGTCGGGAAGAGCCCGGCGAAGACCATCGGCTTGACGTCCTTGTAGCCGGGGAGAGCCTCGTCGGCCGGCAGCTGCACCGAGGTGAGCGTGTCGCCGACCCGGAGCCGCGAGACGTCCTTCAACCCGGTGACGACGTAGCCGACCTCGCCGGCTGCCAGCTGCTCGACGGGGGTCATGGCGGGAGAGAAGACGCCGAGTTCCTCTGCGTCGAAGCGGGTGTCAGTGGCCATCGTCCGCAGCGCCTCGCGGGTGGAGAAGGAGCCGTCGACGACCCGGACGAAGGCGACGACGCCGCGGTACTGGTCGTACGAGGAGTCGAAGACGAGCGCGCGGGCAGGTGCATCCAGGTCGCCGGCCGGCGGGGGCACCCGCTCGACGATCGCGTCGAGGACCTCGGCGACGCCGTCGCCCGTCTTGGCGGAGATGCGGCGCACGTGCGCCGGGTCGTCGCCCAGGAGATCGGCTACCTCGACAGCCGTCCTGTCCGGATCGGCCGCAGGGAGGTCGATCTTGTTCGCGACGGGAACGATCTCGAGCCCGTTCTCGATCGCGAGGTACGCGTTCGCGAGCGTCTGCGCTTCGATGCCCTGCGCGGCGTCGACCACCAGGAGCGCTCCTTCGCAGGCCTGCAGCGAGCGCGAGACCTCGTACGTGAAATCGACATGGCCGGGCGTGTCGATGAGGTTGAGCTCGTGACCTTTCCAGGTGACGCGCACGGCTTGCGCCTTGATCGTGATGCCCCGCTCCCGCTCGAGCTCCATCGTGTCGAGAACCTGCTCGCGCATCTCGCGCGCCGAAACGGCCTCGGTGAGCTCGAGGATGCGATCCGCGAGCGTCGACTTGCCATGGTCGATGTGCGCGATGATCGAGAAGTTACGGATGCGGCTCTGCTCCATCCCGCGGGCGATGGTACTGGCCGCCCGTCGAGAGCTCCGCGCCGCCTCTGCGGCTTGCGGCGCGAGCGCTTGACCCCGGCCGCCGGCCCCGCGCACACCCCCACCCAGGGTGGGGACCGCGTCCCTCCGCCCTCGCGATCGAGGCTACCCGCCGTCCCGTGCTGCCGAGCGGGCAGCTTCGTCAGAACTCGGTGACGGATCTCTGCCGGATCAAGCGCGGGAGCGGCGCAGGCGCAACATCGTCTCCAGCTCGCGTACATCCAGCAGCCGGCACATGCCGAAGAAGGCGGCGTACCCGAGCACGAGCCCGGCGCCGAGCGAGACGATCTGCGCCGGGAACGACCGGCCGAGCTCCGCGTCGAGCCCATGCCAGATCCCCCACGCCACGAGCGCGAGCACAGCCGACGCGACCGCCACCAGAAGGAAGGTCCGAGCCGTCTCCCGCATGCCGAAACCGCCCATCTTGCGTCGGAAGAGCACGAGTAGCGCCGCCGTCCCCGCGATGTTCACGAGCGACGTCGAGAGCGGGATCCCCCAGATCCCGAACCGGTAGAACACGGCGTCGAGCACGGCGTTCACACCGAGGTTTCCGAGTGCGACCCAACTCGGGATCCACGGCGACTGGAGCGAGAAGAAGCCGCGGTTCAGCATCAGCATCGTCCCGTTGAAGGTGAGGCCGAGCGCGAATGCTGCAAGGCAAGCGGCCACGATCGGCGTCTGCGAGGGAAGGAAGGCGCCACGCTGGTAGAGGAGCCGGACGATCGGGGTCGCCAGGATGGCCGCCGCGACGCTCGCCGGCAGGAGGAGAAAGGTGATCAACCGGAGTCCGGTCGCAATGGTTCCCTTGAATCCGTCCCAGTCCTGCCGCGACGCGTGTCGGGAGAGGAGAGGGAAGAGAATGGTGGCGACCGCGACCGAGAACACTCCCTGCGGCAGCATGTAGAGGCGAAACGCGCTCACGATTGCGGTCGGAGCGAGGTTCTTGGGCAGGAAATGGGTCGCGAACAGCTGGTCGATGACGGCGTTGATGTTGATCAGGCCGAGTCCGATCGTGACCGGCACCATCAGAACGAAAGTCCGCTTCACCGCGGGGTCGTGGATGTCTATGACGGCGTGCAGCTGGCCGTCGCGTCCGCGCAGCCATGGCAACGGCAGAAGGAACTGGACGATGGTCGCGATGAGGATCGCGACGGCGTAGTAGTAGAGCCTCGTGCTCTTGAGGCTCGCGTGCTCGGCACCGAGCGCGAGGCCGAGCAGGATCACGAGGTTCCACGCCACCGGGGCCAGCGCGGGCACGGTGAAGTGGTCGTAGCTGTTGAGGATCGCGACCACGATTCCCGTCAACCCGAGAATGACGACCGTCGGGAACAGGATCCGCGAGAGCGCGATCGCGAGCGGGCCCCACTTCGCGCCGGGCCCGTAGTTGAACAACGCCATCACCCACGGCGCAAGCACGATGAAGAGCGCCGTGAGGCCGCCAAGGCCGACCAGCATCAGCCAGAAGATCGACGAGGCCACCCGCCAGGCGCGCTTCCGTTCGCCCTTGACGAGCAGGTCGCTGAAGACCGGCACGAACGCCGCCGAGAGGGCTGAGTCCGCCACGAGCGACCGCACGGTGTTCGGGATCAGGAAGGCGATGTTGAAGGCGTTGATCGGCCCTCTGATCCCGAACAGGTATGCCGCCACGATCTCTCGCACGAGCCCGAGGACCCGCGAGGCGCCGGTGGCCACCGCGAAGATGACGCCCGACCGCGCCAGGCTGCGACTCTCCCCCTCCGGCTCCTTCGACATGGCTGCCGGAGACGGAGCGCTGATCTGCATCGCCCCCGCCTCCTCGTCGAGTTCGAGGGCCGCGAGTTCGGTGAGGACGCCGTCGTCGCGGCGCGGGCGGATGATTGCTGTCGAACGCTCGGACGGGTCCTGCGCGACCGGCCCGCTGTCGAGCGCCGCGTCGCTCTCGAAGTACGTGGGCTTGCCCTGCTCGCGGCGGCGGCGATCGCGCTCGAGCCGCCGCTCCTGCCGCTGCCGCTCGGCGTCCTCCACGAGGGCAGCATAGGGAGCGGGGTTGCTACCATCGCCCGGCCCGCGAGCCGCGGGTCTTTTTCCGAGATGCCCAATATCAAGCAGCAGGAGAAGCGCGTCCGCCAGGCGGCGCGGCAGCGGCAGGAGAACCTCCGCTGGCGCTCGACCGCGAAGACGCTCATGCGCCGCCTCAACGAGGCGGTGTCCGACGGCGACGCCGAGGAGACCGAGACGCGGCACCGCGAGCTCGTCCAGTGGCTCGACCGGGCCGCGGCGAGCGGCGCCCTGCACCGGAACACTGTCGCGCGGCGGAAGTCTCAGGCGGCGAAGCTCGCCGTCGGCGCCTCCGCCAAGTAGCGACTAGCCGGTTCGCGCGTCGGGTCGGCGCGTGATCTCGACGAGCGTCCGCTCGAGCTGAAGCTCGGGTGGGAGGCGCGAGCCGCCCTTCGCGCCTGCGTCGAGCTCGGCCAGCCGCACTGTCGCGAGCGCGAGCTCGTCCGGCGAGAAGTTGCCCGCCTGCTTGGCCGACTTCTCCGCGACGAACGGGTGAATCTTCAGCCGGCCGGCGATCTCGCTGGAGCGCACCCCCTCATCCACGAGGCGGGATGCTTTCCGGACCCGGCCGACGTGAGCCACGAGCGAGGCTACGAGGCGGATCAGCTCGGAAGAGCGCGGCCGGTGTGAGCGGTCGAGCAGCGACTCCGTCGCGCGCAGGGTCGCCGCGACGTCGCGCCGCCCCCAGGAATCGGTGACCGCGAAGATCGGCGTCTCGGCCCGCCCGACGGCGAGCTCTTCAACCGCGGCGCGCGTGATCGGCTCGCCGTTCGCCCACGTAGCGAGCTTCTGGGTCTCGGAAGCGAGGTCACCAACGTCGTCGCCGACGGCCTCGACGAGCGCGCGGCATGCGTCGCGGTCGGCGGACGCGCCGAGCCGGGCGAACTGCTCGGCGACCCACTCCGGGAGCTGCTTCTTCGACACGTCGTAGGCGAGCACCTGGCCCGCCTTCGCGACCGTCTTGGCAAGGGCGGCGTCACGCTTGATCCCGTCGCCGACGAGCGCGAGAACGGTGGTCGGTGCAGGAGCCGCGAGGTACGCCTCGAGCTCCTTCACATCGGCCGCCTTCCAGCTCTCGACGCCGTCGACCATCACCAGCCGCGCCTCGCCGCCGAAAAGGCCGAGGGCATTGCAGGCGGCGACCGCGTCCTCTGCCGATGCGTCCCCGGCGTGGAGCTGCTCGGTGGCGTCCTCACCGATCCGCCCTCGCAGTCGCTGGAGCGCGACCCTGATCTTCGGCCGGTCGGTCCCCGTCAGGAGGTAGACCGGCTTCAGCTCGCGTTCGCTCGCCACGCTGCCAAGCATAGGCGGCCGCCCCGACCGCTCCCAGGCCGAGCGCGGCGGCCGCGCGAGGGGATGTGATCTGCGCGCCGGGGGTGCGCGCGAACACACGCGCGCACCCGGCAACGAACCAGGCTCCCCAGCCGTTGAGCTGCGCCATCGCCGCCGCGGCCGGTGGTGCAACGGGAGCAACGACCGCCGTCAGGAGGGCGAGGCAGAGCACCTCGACGACGAGTGGAACCGCGACGACGTTCGCCGGGACAGTGACGAGCGAGATCTGGTGGAACTGGAACCACGTGACCGGTGCAGTCGCGAGCCCGCACGCCGTGGAGACGCCGATGAGCTGCGCGAGCCCGTGCGACACCGGGTATCCCTCGAGCGCCCGCACGACGCGCGGCGTGACGACGAAGATCGACGCGACCGCGGCGAACGAGAGCTGGAAACCGGCGTCGAAGAGCAGGTACGGGTTCCAGCCGAGGAGCACGGCCGCACCGACGAGCAACGCCTGCCAACGGTCCCGTTCGCGACCGGCCAGCCAGGCCAGCGAACCAAGGCCGGCGGCGAGCGCCGCACGCACCACGGACGGATGAAGCCCGACGGCGAGCGCGTAGGCCGCCACCGCGAGCAGGGCGGCGGTCTGAGCGAAGTAGATTCCGAGGCCCAGGAGCAGGACGATCGCCGCGGCTCCGCCACCGACGGCGGCGACCTTGAGGCCGTCCACGGCGAGACAGTGGTAGAGGCCGGTCGCGCGGAAGTCGTCGAGCAGACTCTGGTCGACGCTGGAAGTACGACCGAGGACGATCGCCTCGATCACTTCGCGCCTCTCGCCCTTCAAGCCCGGCGTCGTATCGGCGCTCAGCCAGCGTCCGACGCGGTCGCCGACGCCGGAGACTCCGCCGCGCTGCCCGACCAGCCGGTACGACTGGCCGCGCAGGATCGCGTGGATGCCCTGCCGACGCAGCCACTTCGCCTCGTCGAAGCCGTTCGACGGTCCCGGCGGAGCCTTCAGCTCGCCCAGGAGCCTGAGCCGCGCACCCTGCGGCGGCGAGCGGCCGAGCGGGAGCTCGAGGAGGATAGGCTCGTGGGTGCGAAGGGTTCCCCAGCGAAGCACGAGCGCC
The DNA here is from genome assembly GCA_963731015.1 of uncultured Actinomycetes bacterium. Lineage (GTDB taxonomy): Bacteria > Actinomycetota > Thermoleophilia > Gaiellales > Gaiellaceae > Palsa-739. Next base: position 437,973 of record CAVSTY010000007.1, on the reverse strand, counting down.
TTCATCCGCTGGTCGAACGTTCCCAACCGCGGCGGCTCCTCGACCTCCACGACCGCCCATTCCGCCGTGCCGATCCGGGACACGAGCACGCTGCGATCGAGTTGAGCCAGCCGCACGGCTCCCCAACCCCAGGCGACTGCGACGACCGCGGCAGCAAGTGTGGCCACTCGGAAGCGCGAGTTGGACGCGGCGAGACCGACCACGGCGAGCGCGGCGGCCGAGCCGAACGCCGGAGCGGCGGCCGGCCGCGCGAGGTTCGCGAGCGCGAAACCGAGACAGAGAGCGCCGACAAGGGCATGCGGGAGTCGGACCGTCACCTCACGGGATCACCAGCCCCTTCAGCTGCGCCATGTGCGCCGGCCCGATGCCGGGCACGCCTTCGAGCTCGGCGACCGCGTGAAACGCACCGTGCGCCTGCCGGTAATCGAGGATCTTCTGCGCCGTGACCGGGCCGATTCCCGGCAGGTTCTCGAGCTGCTCGAGCGTCGCCGAGTTCAGATCGAGCGGAGCCGACGGTGAAGACCCTGCGGCGGGAGGGCTCGCCGCAACGACGCCGGCCGTGCCGCGACCCGGGACGACGATCTGCTCGCCGTCGGCGACGGGTGCCGCGAGATTGACCGAGTCGAGCTGCGCCTTGGCGATCGGCCCGCCGGCGGCCGCGATCGCATCGTCGATCCGGGATCCCGACCGGAGCCGATAGAGCCCGGCATGGCGAACGGCTCCCGCCACGTCGACCACGACCAGCTTCGCTGCGGCGGGCTTCGCGCGAACGGGAGCCGGCAGCGGCGTCACGGCCGGCGCCGCGCTCCCACCGCCGCCGAGGTGCCGGATCAGAAGGAGAAGCAGCACCACGACGCCGGCAGCAGCCCCGAAGAGCTGGCGTCGCGACAGCGCCGGGATCCGCAGGTCCATGTCTTCCATCGTGACAACGCACCTGTGCCGCGTCTGCGTCGGCTTCCTCGCGGCTCCGTAAACTCGCGCCGTGGCCGACTGGGTGACGATCTCCGCTCTCGCCTCGGCAGGCGGGACGCTCGTGCTCGCCGGTGTGACGGTCGCGTCGGTGCGCTCCGCCAACCGGGCGGCTCGGGTCGCGGAGCAGTCGCTACTCGCGGGCCAGCGCCCGCTACTCGTGCCGTCCCGAACCGAAGATCCGGCGGTCAAAGCCGGCTTTCAAGACGGAGTCTGGTTCAACGTTCCTGGTGGACAGGGCGTCGCCAACGTGACCGACGAGGCCGACTACTTCGTCATCTCCGTTCGCAACGTTGGCACCGGGATCGCCGTCCTCCATGGCTGGCAGCTCCTGCCGAACCTCGTGTTCACGCGCGAAGCCCACAGAACCCATCCTCCGCTCGAGGGCTTCACGACGCTCACGCGCGACCTCTACGTCGCGCCCGGCGACGTGGGCTTCTGGCAGGGCTCATTCCGAGACCCTTCCAGCGACGCCTACCGCGAGGCCCGTCGCGCCGTCGAGGCGCAGCAGAGCATCGGCGTCGACATCCTCTACGGCGACTTCGAGGCCGGCCAGCGAGTGATCAGCCGCTTCATGCTCACGCCGCGCGAGATCGACGGCGACGTGCGCTGGTACGCGTCCGTCGGCCGCCACTGGAATGTCGACCGGCCGGATCCGCGCGAGCGCGACTAGACCACGAAGTTGACGAGCTTCCGGGGGACGACGATCGTCTTGCGGGGCTCGCCGCCGTCCAGATAGCTCCGTACGCGCTCGCTCTCGCGCGCCCGCGCGACGAGCTCGTCCTCGCTCAGGCCTGCGTCCACCTCGAACCGGTCGCGCACCTTGCCGTTGACCTGGACGACGAGCTCGAACGTCTCGCGTACGAGCTGCGACTCGTCCGCCTCCGGCCACGGCTCCACCCATAGCCTCTCGTGCCCCAGCACCGTCCACAGCTCCTCGGCCACGTGTGGTGCGTACGGCTGGATCAGCGAGACGGCCGTCTCGGCAGCGAAGCGTGCGTCGGGCGCATCGACGGCGGCGCTCAGCTCGTTCACCAGCTCCATCAATGCCGCGATGGGCGTGTGGAACTGGAAGCGCCGCAGGACGTCGTCGGTCACGCGTGCGATCGTCTCGTTGGCCTTCCGCGCCAGCGGGCCTTCGCGCACGCCCTCCGCAGGCGCACGCTCGGCAACCTCGTGCACGACCCGCCAGAGCCGGCGCAGGAAGCGGACGATGCCCTCGACGCCGTCCGGCGTCCACTCCATGTCCTGGTCGGCGGGCCCCATGAACAGGATGTAGAGCCGCACCGCGTCGGCGCCGTACGCGTCGACGACCGCGTCCGGCCCCTCGACGTTGCCCTTCGTCTTCGACATCTTCGTGCCGCCGAGCGTCACCCAGCCCTGGTGGAACATGCGCGCGAACGGCTCGCGGAAGCCGAGCATGCCCCAGTCGTTCATCGCCTTGACGAAGAAGCGCGCGTAGAGCAGATGCCCGGTCGAGTGGTCGATCCCGCCGATGTACTGGGAGACGGGCAGCCAGTAGTCGACCACGAAGGGATCGAACGGCGCCTCGTCGTTGTGCGAGTCGATGTAGCGCAGGAAGTACCACGACGAATCGACGAACGTGTCCATCGTGTCCGGGTCGCGCCGCGCCGCGCCGCCGCACTGCGGACACGCCACATTCATGTACTCCTCGTTGGCCGCGAGCGGCGGCCTGCCCTTCGGGGCGTAGTCCTCGATGTCGGGCAGGATCACGGGCAACTCGTCCTCGGGCACCGGGACGACGCCGCAGCTCTCGCAATGGATGAAGGGGATCGGGCAGCCCCAGTAGCGCTGCCGCGACACGCTCCAGTCGCGCAGGCGGTAGTTGACCGTCGCCTCGCCGCGTCCTTCCTCGGCCAGGGCGGCGACGATCGCGCGGGCGCCTTCCTCCGCCGGTAGCCCGTCGAAGCGGCCGGAGTTGACGAGCTTCCCGTCCTCGTCGATCACGATCTTCGTCGGCAGCGTGAACGCCTCGGCGAACTCGCCGTCGCGCTCGTCGTGCGCGGGGACGGCCATGATCGCGCCCGTGCCGTAGTCCCTGAGGACGTAGTCGGCGACCCAGATCGGCAGCCGCTCCCCGTCGATCGGATTGATCGCGTGCAGGCCGGTGAAGACGCCGGTCTTCTGCGTCGCGGCCGCGCGCTCCTCGACCGGGCGGGCGCCGGCGTGCCGCGCGTACTCCTTCGCCTCGTCGCTCGCATGCGCGGCGACGAACGGGTGCTCGGGGGCGAGGACGAAGAAGGTCGCGCCGAACAGCGTGTCGGCCCGCGTCGTGAACACGGCGAGGTCCTCGCCGGTCTCCTCGACGCGGAAGAGGATCTCGGCACCCTCCGAGCGGCCGATCCAGTTCCGCTGGATCGCCATCGTCCGTGCCGGCCAGTCGGCGCCCTCGTACTCGAGCAGCTCGTCGGCGTAGGCAGTCGTCCGCATGTACCACTGGGTCATGTTCCGCAGCTCGACCTCGGCGCCGCAGCGCTCGCACCGGCCGTCGACGACGTACTCGTTCGCGATCACGGTCTGATCGTTGGGGCACCAGTTGACCGGTCCCTCGTGGCGGTAACAGAGATCGTGCGCGACGAACTGCTGGAACAGCCACTGCGTCCAGCGGTAGAAGCTCGGCTGGTGGGCGGCCACCTCGCGCTCCCAGTCGATCGCCCAGCCGAGGCGCTTCATCTGGGCGCGCATCGTCCCGATGTTGCGTTCAATCGTCTCGCGCGGGTGCTTTCCCTCCCGGATCGCGGCGTTCTCGGCCGGCAGCCCGAACGCGTCCCAGCCCATCGGCCGCACGACGTGCCAGCCGCTGCGGCGGCGCACGTGGGTCTGGACGTCGCCCATCGTGTAGTTGAGGACGTGGCCCATGTGGAGGCTCGGGCCCGACGGGTACGGGAGCATCTCGAGCTGGTACCAGTGCCGGTCCGAGGTCGGCGCGCCCGGTACCGGATTCGGGACGTTGAAGGCCCGCTCGTCCTCCCAGACTTGCTGCCACTTCGGCTCGATCTCGTGGGGTTCGTATCTCGGTGTCATCGGAAAACGTCCTCTGGAACGAAAAAACCTCTCCGAGGAGAGGTCGTGGGGAGGCTGGCGCGGCCTCGCCGCGCATGTCTCCCTTGACTAGGTAAGAAGCAGCTCCTGCATTGGGATCCCGATACTAGCAACGTGCTCGAGCTCTTTCCCGAAACGGCGCGGATCGAGGACGGCAGCCTCACGCTCGGCGGCGTGCCTGCGGCGCAGCTGGCCGACGCGCACGGGACGCCGCTGCTCGTCTACTGCGAGCGCACGATCCGGAGCCGGGTGCGCGCGTACCGCGAGGCCGCGCCGGGTGCGCTCGTCGTCTACGGGACGAAGGCGTTTGCGAACGTCGCACTGTTGCGGGTGCTCGCGGAGGAGGGAGCCGGCGCCGACGTCTCCACGCTCGGCGAGCTCGCGTTCGCGCGCGCGGCGGGAATGCCCGGCGAGCGGCTCGTCTTCCACGGCAACAACAAGTCGGAGCAGGAGCTGCGGACGGCTGCGGAGGTCGGCGCGCTCGTGGTGCTGGACACACCGGGCGAGGCAGAGGCGGCAGCTGCCGCGGGTGTGCAGCGCGTACTCGTCCGCTTGACGCCGGGCGTCGAGGCGGTGACGCACCGCTCGATCCAGACCGCGCACGAGGAGTCGAAGTTCGGCCTGGCACCCGCGGCCGCCGAGCGGGAGGTCGAGCGGGCGCGCGAGCTCGGGCTGGAGGTCGAGGGCGTGCACGTGCACGTTGGCTCGCAACTCGGCCGCGTGGACGAGAGCGTGCTCGCCCTCGAGCGCGTGCTCGCGTTCCTCGAGCGGCTGCGGTGGCGGCCGCGCGTCCTCGACCTCGGCGGCGGGCTCGGCGTCCGCCACAACCGCGAGGAAGAGCTGCCGTCGGTCGGCGACTTCGTCCGCCCGCTCGTGGAGCTGATTCCGAACGGCGTCTCACTGATCCTCGAGCCCGGCCGCTCGCTCGTCGGTCCCGCGGGCGTGACGCTGTACCGCGTCGGTTCGGTCAAGGAGTCGGGCGGCGTCACCTACGCCGCGATCGACGGCGGCATGTCCGACAACCCGCGGCCACAGCTCTACGGCGCCCGCTACGAGGCGCTGCTCGCCAACCGCGCCGACGAGCTGCCGACCGGCGTCTACCGCATCGCCGGCAAGCACTGCGAATCGGGCGACGTCCTGATCGACACGGCGGAGCTGCCGGAGCCGCGGCCCGGCGACGTGCTCGCGGTGCCGGCGACGGGCGCCTACACGCTCGCGCTCGGCTCGACGTACAACGGCGTCCCGCGGCCGGCGGTCGTGCTCGTGACGGACGGCGAGGCACGCGTCATCCGCCGCCGCGAGACGGTGGAGGATCTGCTGCGCTTCGAGGCCTGAGCTCACACGACGGCGTACAGGCGCCGCTCGTCCTCAACTCCCTTGAGGGCATGGAGACCGCGGTCGGCGAGCTCGATTCCCGAACCCGCGATCAGATCGCGGACGGTGCTCGAAACCAGCACCTCACCCGGGCCAGCACACGCGGAGACCCGGGCTCCGACGTGAACCGCCACGCCGGCGAGCTTGTCGCCGATGACCTCGCACTCGCCGGTGTGGACGCCCGCACGCACCTCGAGCCCGAGTCCGGACACCGCGTCGACGACGGCGCAGCCGCAGCGGATCGCCCGAGCCGGCCCGTCGAAGGCGGCCAGGAAGCCGTCTCCGGCGGTGTCGACCTCACGACCACCGAAGCGCTCGAGCTCGCGCCGGACGACGGCATGGTGAGCCTCGAGCAGCTCGCGCCAGCGGCGGTCACCGAGATCGGTCGCGCGCTCGGTCGAGCCGACGAGATCGGTGAAGAGCACGGTCGCGAGCACGCGGTCGGGTTCGGGCGCCTCGCGCACGCCGGTGAGGAACTCGCGAATCTCTGCGAGCGCGAGATCGGCCAGCTCGGCGTACATCACGTGATCCGCGCCCGGCAGCTCGACGTAGTGAGCACCAGGGATCGTGCGCGCGAGGTAACGCGCGTTCTCGACATCGCAGACCTGGTCTCCGACGGAGTGCAGGATCAGCGTCGGCACCCGGATCGCCGGAACGACGTGGCGCACGTCGATGTCGTGCGCCATGCGCATGAACGCCTCGGCCGCGCCCGGCGAGGCGGACTGCACCTTGAGCCTCGCGAACCACTCCAACAGGCGCGGATCGTCACCGCGACTCGGAACGAAGATCCTCAGCGACGCCGGCGGACTGCTCCAGCGCTCCGGCAGCGTCGCCATCGACTCTTCGAACTCCTCGCGGGTGCTCTCGCCCCAGGGCCAGTCCTCGGTTTTGTCCTCCTTGACCTCCGCCCCGGCGAGAACGAGCCCGAGTGTTCGCTCCGGGTGCGCGGCCGCGAAAAGCATCGACAGCGGCCCGCCCTCCGACTCTCCGATCAGCGCGGCCCGCGCGGAGCCCACGGCGTCCATCACGGCACGGACGTCGTCCATCCGCTCCTCGAGCGTGCCGGCCTGGACCCGGTCCGAAAGCCCCATGCCTCGCTTGTCGAACAGGATCACGCGGGCAAAGGAGCCGAGGCGCTCGACGAAGCGCCGGTACGAGGGCTCCTCCCAGAGGACGTGCCGGTTCGTAAACGAGCCCTCGACGCAGACGATGTCCACGGGACCGTCCCCCACGACCTGATAGGCGACGTGCACGTCGCCGCTCTGCGCGTAGCGGATCGCCGGCTCGGTGTCCGCCATCCCGGCAGCATCTCGCCGTCCCCCCGAGACGTCAAGGCGGCACCGGGGGATACGCTCGAGGATGGATGCGCCGACTCACTGCAATTCCCGGCGTTCTCCTGATCGCGGTCGCCGCCGCGATGTGGGGAACCGACCCGATCATCCGCAAGACGATGAGCGGGACGACCTCGGCGACGACGATCGTCTTCGGCGAGCACGTGATCCTCGTCCTCTGCACGCTGCCGTTCCTCGTGCCCGCGCTTCGCGCCGTCTTCCGGGCCGGCTGGCGTTACGTCACGGCTGCTGTCGTCGTCGGCGCGGGCGCGTCTGCGGTCGCAACGATTCTGTTCACCGACGCCTTGATCGGCCACTCCGACTACATCACGCCGGTCGTGATTCAGAAGATCCAGCCGTTCATCGCCATCGGCGCTGCAGCGCTCCTGCTCGGCGAGCGGGCGCGGCCGGGCTTCTGGTGGTTCTTCCTCCCCGCCGTCGCCGGCTTCTGGCTTGTCAACCAGTCGCAGCCGCTCCACCCGTCGGCGAAGGGTCTCGTCGTGGTCGCGGAGGCAACCGGCGCGGCGTTGTTCTGGGGCCTCGGCACGGTGCTCGGCCGGTACCTCTCCCGCGAGCTCGAGTTTCAGCACGTTCTATCGCTCCGCTTCTTCTTCGGGCTGCTTGCCAGCTCGCTCGCGCTGCTTGTCATGCACGCGCCCGCGTATTCGAACGGCCACGACAGCGTGCTGATCCTCTACCTCGCGCTCGTCACCGGGCTGCTGGCGCTGGGCCTCTACTACTACGGGCTGCAGCGGACTCCGGCAATGCTTGCGTCGCTCGCCGAGCTGACGTATCCGGCGGTGGCGATCGTCGCCGGCATCTACGCGTACAACCAGCAGCTGAGCTGGTCGCAGTGGCTCGGCGTGGCCTTGATCCTGGGCAGCGTGACGCTCCTGCCCATGCAGCGACGGCGCGTCGTCGCCGAGCCGCCCCATACGCGCCGGAGCGAGCTGGTTCCCGCAGCCGCATCCGCGTAAGCTCCCGCGATGGACCTGCGCGACACGCCCGAGGAGGCGCAGTTCCGGGCGGAGGTCCGCGCCTGGCTCGAGGCGAATCTTCCCGAGGACAAGCGCGGCGGCCGCGGCGGTGCGCAGCGGTTCGAGGATCCGTTCGTCCGTGAGTGGAGCCGCACGCTCTACGAGGCCGGCTATGCCGGGCTGACCTGGCCGAAGGAGTACGGCGGCGCGGGCGCGCCCCACAGCTTCCAGGCGATGCTCTACGAGGAGCTCGCCGCAGCGCAGGCACCGGCCCACGTCGGCGTGATCGGCCTCGGCATGGCCGGCCCGACGATCGTCGCGCACGGCACGGAGGAGCAGAAGGCGCGCTACCTGCAGCCGATCCTCTCGGCCGACGAGATCTGGTGCCAGGGCTTCTCGGAGCCGGACGCAGGCTCCGACCTCGCTGCGGCTCGCACCCGCGCCGAGCGCCGCGGCGACGTCTACGTCGTCAACGGGCAGAAGGTGTGGTCGTCGTTCGCGCACATCGCCCACTTCTGCATCCTCGTCACGCAGAGCGACCCCGAAGCGCCGCGCTACCGGAACCTCACCTACCTGCTCGTCGACATGCACGCGCCCGGCGTCGAGGTGCGCCCGCTGCGCCAGATCACGGGGGAGGCGGAGTTCAACGAGATCTTCTTCAGCGACGTCGAGGTCCCCGTCGAGAACCGGCTGGGGGACGAGGGGGACGGCTGGAACGTGGCGATGACCACGCTCCTGCACGAGCGCGCGACGCTCGGCTTCGCGCTCACGGCCACGCTCGACGCGGCCGTCGGCCGGCTGCTCGAGGAAGCGGACGCGCGGGATCCCGCGCCGCACGTGCGCGAGGCGCTCGCGCGCGAGTGGATCGAACTGCAGGCGCTCCGCTTCACGAACTACCGCGCCCTCGGCGCATACGAGCGCACCGGTGTCCCCGGACCCGAGGGCTCGGGCGTGAAGCTGCGCTGGTCGGAGGCGAACCAGCGGCTGACGAAGCTCGCGCGTGAGCTGCGAGGGCCGGACGGCATCCTCGACGACGGCTGGTGGAACCACCAGCAGCTCCGCAGCCGCGGCAACACGATCGAGGCCGGAACGTCGGAGGTCTTGCGCAACATCATCGCCGAGCGGGTGCTCGGGCTTCCGAGGTCGCGCTGATGGACTTCGCGTTCTCGGAGGATCAGCTCGAGCTGAAGCAGGCGGCCCACGCCTGGCTCGCCGACCGCTTCCCGCTCGATCGAGACTGGGATGCACAGGACGATCGCTGGAGCGAGCTCGAGGAGCTCGGCTGGCTCGACGTCGCGGAGGCGGGACTCGGCTTCGTCGAGGAGGCGCTGCTGCTCGAGGAGCTGGGGTACGTCTGCTACCCGGGTTTCTACCTCGCCCACGTCGCGTCGATCACGGGGGAGGGCGACACGGCGACGGTCGATCCCACGCGCCCGCTGTGGCCGGTCGAGGAGACGCCCCGCTTCCGTGCCGCCGCAGCTGCCGAGGCGCTCGGCGTCGCCCAGCGTGCCCTCGACCTCGGCGTCGAGCACGCGAAGACGCGCATGCAGTTCGGCAAGCCGATCGGCACCTATCAGGCCGTCTCCCACCCGCTCGCGCAGACGTACACCGACGTCGAGCTCGCGCGCTCGCTCGTCTACTGGGCCGCGTGGTGCGTCGCCGAGGAGGACGAACGCTCACCGGTAGCGGCCGCCGCGGCGAAGGCGTTCGCCACCGAGGCCGCGGTCGCCGCGTGCGAGCGCTCGATCCAGGTACACGGCGGCATCGGCTTCACGTGGGAGCACCCGCTGCACCGCTTCTACAAGCGCGCACTCTGGCTCGAAGGATTCGGCCGGCGGCCCGCGGAGCTGCGCCTCGAAGTCGCAGACGCACTGCTCGCATAGGAGAATGAGCCCGATGGAAGGCCTGATGATGGACTTCCCGCTCACGCTGACGCACCTCCTGCGTCGGGCGGAGTCGTTCTTCGGCGACGGCGAGATCGTCACACGCCTCCCGGACAAGAGCTTCCATCGCACGAACCACCGCGAGACGCTGCGCCGCGCCCGGCAACTGGCCGTCGCGCTGCGCAAGGCGGGACTCGAGCGAGGCGACCGCGTCGCGACGCTCTGCTGGAACCACCACCAGCACCACGAGGCGTACTTCGGCGTCCCGTGCGGCGGCTTCGTCCTCCACACGCTCAACCTGCGCCTCCACCCCAACGACCTCAACTACATCGCGAACCACGCCGGCGACCGCGCGGTGATCGTCGACCGCGCGCTCCTGCCGCTGCTCGAGCAGTTCCGGGAGGGCACGCAGATCGAGCACGTCTGGGTCGTCGAGGACTCGTACGAGGAGCTGCTCGCGACCGCCGAGCCCGACGAGTGGGAGGACCCGGGGCTCGACGAGAACGAAGCCGCGGCGATGTGTTACACGAGCGGCACCACCGGCCGGCCGCGCGGCGTCGTCTACTCGCACCGCTCCTCCGTCCTGCATGCGCTGGGAGTCGGCGCGAACAACCCGCTCGGGATGGGCCTTGGCATCGACGACGCGGTCATGCCGGTGGTGCCGATGTTCCACGCGAACGCGTGGGGCTACCCGTACCTCGCCACGATGCAGGGCGCGAAGCTCGTCTATCCCGGCCCGCACCTCGACCCTGACAGCCTGCTCGAGAACATGGAGCAGGAGCGGGTCACGTGGGCGGCGGGCGTCCCCACCATCTGGATGGGGATCCTTGCGCGGCTCGACGACGAGCCCGGCCGCTGGGATCTCTCCGCGATGAAGGCGATGCTGGTGGGCGGCGCGGCGGTGCCGCGCGCGATGATCGCCGCGTTCGAGGGACGGCACGGCCTGAAGATCTGCCAGGGCTGGGGGATGACCGAGACGTCGCCGGTCGCCTCCACGGTCGCGCTCCCGTACGACCTCGCGGAGGCGGACGCCGAGACACGCTGGGACTACCAGGCGATGGTCGGAATCCCGCTCCCGTTCGTCGAGATCCGCGTCCGCGTCGGCGACGAGGACGTGCCCTGGGACGGCGAGGCGATGGGCGAACTCGAGGTGCGCGGCCCCTGGGTGGCCGCGAGCTACTTCGACGCGCCGGAGACCACCGATCGCTGGAGCGAGGACGGGTGGTTCCGCACCGGCGACATCGTCTCGATCCACCCGCGAGGCTTCATCCAGATCAAGGACCGCTCGAAGGACGTGATCAAGTCCGGCGGCGAGTGGATCTCGTCGGTCGAGCTCGAGAACGCGCTCATGGCGCATCCCGCCGTGGCCGAGTCGGCCGTGATAGCCGTGCCCGACGACAAGTGGGGCGAGCGGCCGCTCGCGGCGGTCGTGCTGCGCGACGGCTCCACCGCGACGGCGGACGAGCTGCGGGAGTTCCTCGCGCCGAAGTTCGCGAAGTGGTGGGTGCCCGAGCGGATCGAGTTCGTGGCCGAGATCCCGAAGACGAGCGTCGGCAAGTTCCGCAAGACGGCGCTGCGCGAGCAGTTCGCGTCCGAGCCCGCCCGGACGAGTTGAAAGCCGCCGTCCTCCCGGCGGTCGATGCGCCGTTCGAGCTCCGCGAGGTCGCGGACCCGGTGCCGGAGGAAGGCGAAGCGCTCGTCCGCGTGCGTGCGGCCGGGATCAACTTCCTCGACGTCCTGATCCGGCGCGGCCGCTATCCACAGATGCCCGAGTTCCCGGCAGTGCTCGGCGTGGAGCTCGCGGGCGAGCTCGCGGACGGGACACGCGTGATGGCGATGGTGCCCGCAAACGCGTATGCGGAGCTCGCCGCCGTCCCGCGCGCCTCGCTCGTGCCGCTGCCGGACGGAGCGGAGTTCGCCGAGGGCGCCGGCTTCGTTCTCACCTTCCTCACCGCGTACGTCCCCCTCACACGGCAGGTGCGGCTGAGCGTGGGCCAGACCGTGCTCGTGCACGCCGCAGCCGGCGGCGTCGGCACCGCGGCAATCCAGGTCGCGCGCGCGCTCGGCGCGCGGGTGGTCGCGGCGACCGGCTCACACGAGAAGCTCGAGCTCTGCTACGAGCTCGGCGCCGAGGAGGCGTACGTCTACGACGAGCTGCCGGACGACCTGCGCGTCGACGTCGTGGTCGATCCAGTCGGCGGCACTCTGTTCGAGGCCGCGGTCGGGCGGCTGCGCCCACTCGGCCAGCTGGTTGCGATCGGCTACGCAGGCGGGCTCTGGCCCGAGCTACAGCCGGCCCAGCTCGTCGGGCGGAACGTCGGCGTGCAAGGTGTCTACATCGGCCGCCTCCTCCGCCACGCGCCCGATGTGATCGCGGCAGCGACGCGCGAGCTGCTCGAGCTCTGGAGCGGACAGAGAATCCGGCCGGTCGTCGGCGCCGAGTTCCCGCTCGCCGAGGTCGAAGACGCGCACGAGCTGATCGAGTCGCGCCGCAGCGTCGGCAAGGTCGTGCTCGTCCCGTGAAGGCGCTCGTCACCGGCGGCCGCGGCGGAATCGGGAGCGCGATCTGCGCGCTGCTCGACGAGCCGGTCGTGCTCGACCTGCCGGAGTTCGACGTCGGCGAGCCCGAGGCCTGGCGCTCGCTCGAAGGTGAGTTCGACGCCGCCTTCCTCAACGCGGGCACGAGCACCGGCGCCGCAGATCCCGCCGAGCTCACGGACGAGAGTTGGCACGGGATTCTCCGCGCGAACCTCGAAGGCGTCGTCTACGGCACGCGCGAACTCGCGTCACGGCTCATGCCCGACGGTGGCTCGATCGTCGCCACCGCCTCGCTCGCCGGCCTGACGGGCATGCCCGGCGACCCGGCCTACACCGCGACGAAGCACGCAGTCGTCGGCTGGGTGCGCGCCGCCGCGCCGGCGCTCGCAGGGCGTGGGATCCGGCTCAACGCGCTCTGCCCTGGCTTCGCGGACACACCGATCGTCGACGCAGAACTCCGCGACCGGCTCGACGTGCCGCTGATGGAGCCGTCGTTCGTCGCTGCAGCGGCACTGCGCGTGCTCGAGGACGAGGAGACGGGCCGCGCGTGGGTCGTGCAGCCGAACCGCGTCGAGCCGTTCCGTTTTCCCGGAGTGCCCGGCCCGCGATGAGCCCGCGCGCGAGAAAGCCGTGGGGCGAGCATCCGCCGCCCGACCCGCACGTCTGGAACACGCTGGGCTACCGCGGCATCGAGCAGGCCGACGGACGGGCGGTGATCGAGTGGGACGCGACCCCCGAGTACAGCTTCCACGCGCCGAGCGGCCCGATCGTGCACGGCGGCATGGTCGCCGCCCTGCTCGACACGGCGATGGGCGGCGCCTGCTGGACGATGGTGGCGGAGGACGAGGACTTCCTCACCGCCGACCTGCGCACCGAGTTCCACCGCTCGGCGCGGCCGGGGACGTTGCGGGCGGAGGGCTGGGTCGTCCAGCGAAACCGGCGCGTGGTCTTCTGCGCGGCCGAGCTGTTCCAGAACAGCGAGTTGATCGCGAGCGCCCGCTGCACCCAGATCGTGCGCCGCGACCAGAGCGCCTAGGCGGTTGGCAGGAGCTCAGGCGTAAGGACGCTCGCCCAGACGAGCGTTCCCTTGTTCGATGACGACGGTTCGCCCGGGTTCAGGGTCCGGCGTAAGCGACGCGTAAAACAAACAGCCACGCTAGGTAAAAGCAACAGTCGGCCTCGATTCCCCCGGATCCGGAAGGGGCAAGATCAGAGGCGAGATGAACGCAGCAGCAGTTGCAGCTTTCGGCCACGGCGCAGTGGCGCTCAATGCGTGGGATCTCAACGACTCAATCGCTCAGGGAGCTGAGAGCATGGGCAGTCCCGACGTGCCTCTCGACTACTTTTGCGAGTGCGGCGACCCAGCCTGCAGGGATGTACTAAGGCTGACCATTAAGCAATTCGGTCACCGTCGGCCAAGCGCGCTCATCGACCATCCTGCGTGAGCTGGGGTCATTCCGGAACACTGGCCCATGCGAGTGTCGTCTTTCCGGAATTTGCGGATGACGCGGAACACACGGCGACGTATCTAGCCGAGCGAGCTGGGAAGCGCTCGGTCTGACTAGCGCGTGTCGTGCTGCCCCTGCACAAGAGTCAGCCGCAGATCCTCGACGAGCGAGCGGGGATACAGACGCTGCGTACCGGTCGCATACCGCACAGCGTGACCGACAAGGAAGCCCACGGGCCAGACGACGAGCGCCATGAGGGACCCAAGCAGCAACCACGTAAGGATGACCGCCGCCGGGATGATCGCAATCACCAGCGAGCAACAGCACCCAGCGAGGTCGTCGGTGGTGGGCGAGCGTGGCCACCAATTCCACAAGAGACGCCAGAGCCTCTGTAGTTCCTGTCGCCACGTCGGCTGCTTGGGTGGCTCCGTCACATCGCCACCCTCCCGCGATGCGGCGGCGGCTGTCAAGCCAGTGTGCTAGGCGGCGGTCGGGGGTCATTCCGGAACGCTGGCACAGGCGACCGAACCGTCACCAGGGCACGACGGTGGTGCCACCCCAGTCCTCTGGCTCGACGTCCCGAACCGTCTGGGTCAGCTCCCACCGGTGGCCGCCGATGTCCTCGACAACGCCGGAGCGCTCGCCATACTCCCAGGTCGTCAAGTCCTCGACGATGCGTGCTCCTCGCTCACGAGCACGGGCCCAGGCCGCATCGACGTCCGGCACGCGAACTTTGATCAGGTGGGTGCTGCTGCACCCGTCCGGAGCGACGCGATCCGACCCGACGTTCGCAAGCACCACCGCCCCATCGGCCCCAACGCGCATTTGTGCGCGGTGGGCATCGCCAATCCGCACCCGCTCTTCGAAGCCGAACGCACTCTCCAGCCAGTCCACTGCGGCCCTCACGTCCGGATACACAAGTACCGGCGTGACTGTCGCGGGCGGCGCAGAGCGGTTGCGTAACACGCCCACACGCTAACCGACCCGCGGCTCGAGGGTCATTCCGGAAAACTGGCCCGGGCGGCGGGTTTGGGCGCCGAGGGCCGCGTCGCCACCGTCCGATGATGGACGCATCCTGGTCTGCCAATGGGCGTCGCCCTACCTCCCCGCGCGGACGATCCCGGCTCGGCTCGCCTGCGAGCGGCGGCGCGGGAGGCTCGCGACGATGCTGCTCCGTTCGCGCTCGTCGCAGCCGCGATCCTGGTCGCGCAGGCCTTGGTGGCAAAGCACGCCGGCTGGGAGTCGCTCGGACGGTCGCTCTGGTGGATGTGGCTCGTCGTCGCAGCGCCCTACGTCGTGCTGGCGGGAACGCTGCTGCTTGGTCTGAACCGCCTCGTCCGTCATGACCACAGGCGCGAGATCGTGATCGGCCTCCTCACCGTCGTCTGGGCCTTCAACGTGCTCGGCGTCGTCGTCCTGGTCGCCTCTCTGATCGCGCACTCCGCGACCCGCATCACCGGAGCTCAGCTCCTCGCCAGCGGCGGCGTGGTGTGGTTGACGAACGCGATCGCCTTCGGCCTCGCCTTTTGGGAACTCGATTGCGGCGGCCCGGTCGCGCGAGCGCTCGCGACCGAAGCGCGCAAGCCGGACTTCCAGTTCCCCCAGGACGAGAACCCACAACTCGCTCGCGATGGCTGGGCCCCCCGCCTCTGGGACTACTTCTACCTCTCGCTGACCAATGCAACGGCGTTCAGCCCGACGGACGCCATGCCGCTGACACGAACAGCCAAAGCGTTGATGGCAGCCGAGTCCATGCTCTCGCTCGTAACGGTGCTCCTGGTCGCCGCGCGGGCAGTCAACATCCTCGCGTAGAGGACGCTCGACTTGACAATTAGCCGATTAGATAATTAACATATCGGCTAAATGACGAGCGCCACCGCCGACGCACTGAGCCTCACCTTCTCCGCGCTTGCCGACCCGACGCGCCGTGCCATCCTCGCCAGGCTCGCGGAGGGCGAGGCGACAGTCGGCGAGCTTGCGCAGCCGCACGCGATGAGCCTGCCGTCGATCTCGCGCCACCTGAAGGTGCTCGAGCGGGCCGGCCTCGTGATCAAGGGCAGATCCGCGCAGTGGCGCCCGTGCCGCCTCGAACCCGCACCGCTCGCCGAGGCGGATGCCTGGATGGCTCCCTACCGCAGCTTCTTCGAGTCGCGCGTCGCACGCCTCGCGGAGCAACTCGCACAGGAACGAGGACAGGAGGATTCATGACGTCCACCGACCACACGCCCCGGAGCTTCACGCTGACCTGGCTACTCGATGCCCCGCCGGAGACCGTGTTCAGCGCCTGGACCGATCCGGCCCGGCTCGGCTCGGCTGGTTCTACAACCCCGAGCAGCCGATCCCCGACGAGCCGATCGAGCTCGACCTCCGCATCGGCGGCGCGTGGCGGCAGATGATGGTGATCGACGAGGAGACGTCGTACTTCACCGGCGGCGTCTACCGCGAGATCGTCCCGAACGAACGGCTCGTGTTCGCCTGGGGCGCGACCGACGGCTGGCCACCAGCTGGACCTCGAAGACCTCGACCAGAGTCCGCAGGTGACGCTTCGCCTGAAGCAGACACGCTCCGGCACCAAGATGACGCTCCATGTCGAGCTCCCCGCTGACCTCCCGGACGACGGCGTGCCCAACTGGTGGCCGATGTTCCGCGGCGGCATGCAGGAGACGGTCGACCGCCTGGTCGCAGAGCTCGGGCGAGCCCGGGCCGAGGCCTGAACGAAATCAGTCCGCCCACCCCAGCCGCCGCTCGAGGCTCGCCTTCACCTCCGGCCAGTCGTCGTCGATGACCGCGAACCACGCCGAGTCGCGCCGCTCGCCGCCGCGCACCAGCATGTGCTTGCGGAAGACGCCCTCGAACTCGGCCGGGAGCGCCGCGAGCGCGGCCCGCGCGCGCTCGTTCGTCGCGTCCGTCTTGAACTCGACGCGCAGGTAGCCCTCGTCCTCGAACGCGTGCCGCATGAGGAGGTACTTCGCCTCGGTGTTCGCTCCCGTCCCCCACGCCTCCGGCCGCAGCCAGGTGTTGCCGATCTCCACGACGCGATCGTCCGGACGGTCGTTGAGGAAGCTCGTGTGGCCCACGAGCTCCCCGTCGAAGTAGTGGGCGAAGCCGAGCTCGATCGACTCGAACCAGGCGTGGAAGGCCTCGCGGCTTTCGTGGCCACGCACGCGCATCAGCCTCCAGACGCGCGGATCCTGCCCGATCGCCCACAGCGCCTCCTCGTGCCACGGCTCGAGCGGCTCGAGCCGGACGCGCCGCCCCTCGAGCGTTACGTGAAGCGCCAGCCGTCGCCCTCCGCGAAGGAGCGCAGGATGCGGCGGGCGACGACGGCCTTGTGCACCTCGTCAGGCCCGTCGTAGACGCGGCCGCCACGGGCCATCCGCCACATCAGCGCGAGCGGCGTGTCGTCGGTGAGGCCGAGGCCGCCGTGCACCTGCACGGCCCGGTCGATCACCTCGCCGAGCACACGCGCGGCGAAGAACTTGATCAGGGAGATCTCGACGCGCGCCTCGTCCCCCTCGTCGAGCCGATGCGCGGCCTGGAGCGTCATCAGCCGGCACGCCTGGATGTCGGCGGCCGACTCCGCGATCCAGTTCTGCACGGTCTGCTTCTCGGCGAGCGGGCCGCCGGACGCCTCGCGCTCGAGCGCCCGCGCGCACATGAGCTCGAAGGCGCGCTCCATCTGCCCGAGCCAGCGCATGACGTGGTGGATGCGGCCCGGGCCGAGCCGCTTCTGCGCGATCCGGAAACCGTCGCCGGGCTCGCCGAGCGTGTTCGCGAGCGGCACGCGGACGCCGGTGAAGCGCGTCTCGCAGTGCGTCCCCCAGCCGCGGCCCTCGTGCCCCATCACCGGGATGCGCCGCACGAGCTCGTAGCCTGGAGTCTCGGTCGGGACGAGGATCATCGAGGCGCGCCGGTGCGGCTCGGCGTCCGGCTCGGTCACGACCATGACGACCCCGAACGCGGCGCCGTCGGCCCCCGACGAGAACCACTTGTGCGCGTCGATCACCCACTCGTCGCCGTCGCGCTCGGCCCGCCCGCGGAGCAGCGTCGGGTCGGAGCCGGCCACCTCGGGCTCGGTCATGCCGAAGAAGGAGCGCACCTCACCGGCGACCAGCGGCCGGAGGAACCGCTCCTTCTGCTCGTCGGTGCCGTAGAGGTGGAGGATCTCGGCGTTGCCGGCGTCCGGCGCCTGACAGCCGAAGATCAGCTGCGCGATGAAGCTCCGGCCGATCTCCTCGTTGAGGTGGGCGTACTCGAGGAAGCCGCGGCCCGATCCGCCGGCGTCCGGCGGCAGGTGCGGCGCCCAGAGTCCTGCGTCCCGGGCTTTCTGCTGCAGCTCGCGAATGAGCGCGTCGGCCGCGTCGTCTTCCGCGGTCAACGCTCGTTCACTGGGATAGACGTGCTCCTCCATGAACGCGCGCACGCGCTCGCGCCGGTCGGTCACAGCGGCGATGATCGCAGACATGCGCGAGGCGCTCCAGGCTGTGCTCGGCCCGATCTCCGAGCCGGTGCTGCTGCCCGGCGGTGCGTCGAAGGAGGCGTGGGCGGTCGACGTCGACGGCGAGCGGTTGCTCGTGCGCCGCGCCGGCGGCGGCGTGATCCACCGGCACACACTGTCGCTGCTGCACGAGTTCGAGGTGCTGCAGGCGGCGCACGAGGCCGGCGTGAAGGTGCCGCGGCCCGTGGCGTACATCGAGGATCTGGAGGGACGCGAGGCGTTCGCGATGGAGCGGCTGGAGGGCGAGACGATCGGGCGCCGCATCGTCCGAGGGCCGGTGCCGGAGCGGCTTCCCTTGCAGATGGCGGAGGAGCTCGCGAAGATCCACGCCCTGCCGCCGGAGCGGCTTCCGTTCCTCGAGGCGGCGACGATCGACCGGCTCGTGGTCGAGCTCGACGAGGTGGGCGAGCCGCATCCTGCGATCGAGCTCGGGCTCTGGTGGCTGCGCGAACAGCGGCCCCCGCCGCGGGAGCCCGTGGTCGTGCACGGCGACTTCCGGATCGGCAACCTCGTCGTCGACGAGAGCGGGCTCGTCGGCGTCCTCGACTGGGAGTTCGCCCACCTCGACGACCCGGCGCGCGACCTCTCGTTCTCGCTCGTGCGCGCGTGGCGCTTCGGCGCGGACGACCTCCGACTCGGCGGGATCGGCGACGCCGAGCCGTACCTCGAGCGCTACAACGAGCTGACCGGGTTCGACGTCCGCCCCGAAGAGCTCGACTACTGGGAGCTCGCAGGGAACGTCGGGTGGGCGATCGGCTGCCTCACGCAGGCACAGCGCCACCTGACGGGACAGGACCGGAGCGTCGAGCTCGCGATCCTCGGCCGCCTCGGCGCCGAGGTCGAGTACGAGATCTGCCACCTGCTCGAGAGGCAGGGTGTGACGTGAGCGAGCGGCCGACCCCGGACGAGCTCACGGAGGCGATCGAGGAGTTCCTCGCCGGCGAGATCCTCCCTACGCTCGACGACCACCGGCTCCGCTTTCGCACGCTCGTGGCGCTCAATGCGCTCGGGATCGTGCGGCGTGAGCTGGCTAAGTTGCCGCCCGAGGACGACGCCGAGCAGCGGGGGCTCGCGGCGCAGATTCGCGCCGGCGACGTCCCCACGGACACGCTCGCCCGCGTCAAGGCCGATGTCGTCGAGCGGCTGCAGATCGACTCGCCGCGCTACCTGGAGCGGTACTAGGCTCCCGCCATGCCCGATCTGAGCGGCAAGATCGCGATCGTCACCGGTGCCGGGCGCGGCATCGGCCGCTCGCACGCGCTCGCACTCGCAGCCGCGGGGGCGAAGGTCGTCGTCAACGACCTCGGCGCCGGAGTCGCCGGCGAGGGCTCGGACACCGGCCCGGCGGAGCAGGTCGTCGAGGAGATCCGCGCGGCCGGCGGCGAGGCGAGCACGAACGGCGAGAACGTCGCCGACTTCACCGGCGCGGAGCGGCTCGTGCAGCAGGCCGTCGAGGAGTACGGCAGCCTCGACATCCTCGTCAACAACGCCGGGATCCTCCGCGACCGGATGCTCGTGAACATGACCGAGGACGAGTGGGACGCCGTCGTCACCGTCCATCTCAAGGGCCACTTCGCGCCGACCCGCCACGCGGCGGCGTACTGGCGCGAACGCTCGAAGGCCGGCGAGAAGGTGCGCGGCCGCGTCGTCAACACGTCGAGCCCGTCGGGAGTCTTCGGCAACGTCGGCCAGGCGAACTACGGCGCCGCGAAGGCGGGCATCGCGGGCTTCACGATCATCGTCGCGCAGGAGCTGCAGCGCTACGGCGTCACCGTCAACTGCCTCGCGCCGAACGCCCGCACGCGGATGACCGAGGAGACGTTCCAGATGGACGCGCCGTCGGAGGGCTTCGACCCGCTCGACCCGGCGAACGTCTCGGCCGTCGTCGTCGCGCTCTGCGCCGACGAGGCGCAGGCGATCACCGGCCAGGTCTTCCACGTCTGGGGCGGGGCCGTCAACGCGCTGCGCGGCTGGAGCGCGGACGAGCTCTTCGACGCGCCGGACGGGTGGGAGCCCGACTCCCTCCTCGCCGAGCTCGTTGCCCGCTTCCCCGACGGCGCCTCGCCGCCCGGGATGATCGCCGGGATGCAGTCCGCCGGCGGGCGCTCGCTCCAGGGTTGACCTCTCCTCCCCGAGCCCTCCGCCGCGAGCTCGGCAAGATCGTCTCGCGCAGCGAGGGACTCGTCCCAGCGGTCTCGCTCGCCTACGCGCAGGACGAGGAGATCGTCACCGCAGGGTGGGGAGCGGAATCCGAGACGCTCTTCCAGGCGGCTTCCATCAGCAAGCCCGTCACCGCCCTTTTGGCACTGCGCCTGGTCGCCGACGGCGAGCTCTCGCTCGACGGTGACATCGCGACGCCTCTCTACACGCACATCACGCTGCGGCTCCTCCTTTGTCACGGAGCCGCGTTGAGCGTGTTCGGGTTTCCCGGCTACGCGCGCGGCGAGGCTCTCCCCTCGCTGCAGGACATCCTCGACGGGAGCCCGCCCGCAAACAACGAGCCGGTGCGCAGCGTTGGAGAACCGCGGCTGGAGGCGGCCTATTCGGGTGGTGGCTACATGGTGATCCAGCAGCTGATCGAGGACGCCACACACGAACCGTTCGCGAGCCTCGCCGCCGAACGCATCTTCAGCCCGCTGCACATGGAGTCCGCGACGTTCGACCAGCCCCTCCCGCGCGAGCTCGAGCCGGTCGCCGCGCCCGGCTTCTCCGGAGGCCGCATCGTCGAAGGTGGCTGGCGCGTGTACCCGGAGCTCGCGGCCGCCGGCCTCTGGTGCGCTCCCACCGACCTCGTGCGTTTCGCCAGAGGAGTCCAGGACGCGTTCGAGGGCGAGCGCGGCGCGATCGTCCCGCAGCCGCTCGCGACCGAGATGCTGACGCCGCAGTTCCCCGGCTGGGGACTCGGGGTCGGTCTGCTCGGCAGCCCCGAGGATCCCCGCTTCGGTCACACGGGAGGCAATGCCGGCTATCGCTGCGAGCTCGTCGCGTCTGCGCGCCGCGGCCTGGCCGTGGCGGTGATGACGAACGCCGACGAAGGCGGCGTGCTCGTCCCGCAACTCGTCAACCGGCTCGCGGGCCGCGAGGCCGCACCGTCTCCGATGGTCTAGGCTCGCCAGCGATCGCGATGGGGCTGCTCGCATTGGATCACGCTCGGCTGCGCTTCGGCGGGATCGTCGCGCTCGACGATGTCTCGCTCGAGGTCGCCGAGGGCTCGATCGTCGGCCTGATCGGCCCGAACGGCGCCGGAAAGACGACGGCCTTCAACGCGATCACGCGCCTCTACCGGCTCGACTCGGGCGACATCGTCTTCGACGGACGCCCGCTCCGGCGAACGCGGCCAAGCCGCGTGATCCGACTCGGGATCGCACGCACCTTCCAGAACCTCGAGCTGTTCCAGAGGATGACCGTGCTCGAGAACGTCCTCGTCGGCGCGCATCCCGCGACGCGTCTGCAGCGTGAGAGCGAGCAGCGGCGCCGCGCACTCGAGACGCTCGCCGACGTCGGGATCGCCGAGCACGCGGAGCGCCCGGCGTCCGGTCTCCCCTACGGGACGCTGAAGCGAGTCGAGCTCGCGCGCGCGCTCGCCAGCCGGCCGCGGCTGCTGCTGCTCGACGAGCCGGCCGGCGGCCTCAACCACGAGGAGGTGGACGAGCTCGTCGGGCTGATCCGCCGACTGCGCAAGGAGCGCGAGCTGACGATCCTGCTGGTGGAGCACCACATGCGGCTCGTGATGGAGGTCTGCGAGCACGTGCACGTCCTCGACTTCGGTCGGACGATCGCCGCCGGCGCACCCGCCGACGTGCAGCGCGACCCGGCCGTGATTCAGGCCTACCTCGGCGGGGAGATCGCCGCATGACCGCCCTGCTCGAGCTCGAGGACGTCGAGGCCCGCTACGGCCCCGTCCACGTCCTGCACGGCATCTCGCTCGCGGTCGAGGAAGGCGCGATCGTCGCCGTGCTCGGCCCGAACGGCGCGGGCAAGACGACGACGCTTCGTGCTGTCTCGGGGACGGTGCGGCGCTCGGGGAGCATCCGGTTCGCCGGACGCTCGCTCCGGCGGCAAGGCCCCGACGGAGCCGCTCGCCTGGGTATCGCACACGTGCCCGAAGGGCGCGGCACGTTCTCGGAGCTGACTGTCTGGGAGAACCTCCGCCTCGGGGCCTATACGCGCCGCGGCTCGATCCAGCCCGAGCTCGAGCGCGTCTTCTCGTACTTCCCCTGGCTCTCGGAACGCCGCCGGCAGCAGGCCGGGACGCTGAGCGGAGGCGAGCAGCAGATGCTCGCCCTCGCACGCGCGTTCGTGCTCCGGCCGCGGCTCCTACTGCTCGACGAGCCGTCGCTCGGGCTCGCCCCCGTCCTGGTCGCGGAGCTGTTCCGGATCGTCCGGGAGCTGAACGAGAACGAAGGCCTGACCGTCCTCGTCGTCGAGCAGAACGCCCACCTCGCGCTGCAGGCCGCCGACGCCGGCTACGTGCTCGAAGCCGGCCGCGTCGTGCTCTCCGGCTCGAGCGCCGAGCTCCGAGCCGACGACTCCGTCCGCCGCAGCTACCTCGGCTACTGATGGACACGGCTGCGACTTCCCGGCTCGAAGGGCTCCGTGGCCGCAGCGGGATCGACGCCGGGACGGCCACCGTCTGGCTCTTCCTCCTCGGCGCCGCGATCTTCCTGCTCATCGGCTGCCTGCGGAGCACGGCCTTTGCGGGGTACACCGTCTCGGGGCTCGCGATCGGCTCGGTGTACGGCAGCCTCGCCCTCGCGCTCGTGCTCATCTACCGCGCGACACACGTGATCAACTTCGCGCAGGGCGAGCTCGCGATGCTCACGACCTACATCGCGTACGAGCTGATGCTGAAGGGGCTCTCGTACTGGGCGGCCTTCGCCGCGACGCTCGCGATCGCCTTCGTGCTCGGCACGGTGATCCAGGTCACCTTGATCCGGCCGGTGCAGCACCGCTCGGTGATCGCGGTGGTGATCGTCACGGTCGGCCTCTTCATCCTCATCGACGGGATCGTCAACTGGGTCTGGGGCGGCGACTTCAAGGTCTTGCACTCGCCGTTCGGCTTCGGCTCTTTCGACGTCGGCGGCGTCGCGATCCTGCATCGGGACGTCTGGGTCATCGGAATCGTGTTCCTCTCCGTGCTGCTCGTCTGGGCACTCTTTCGCTTCACGAAGCTCGGCCTCGGGATGCGTGCCGCCGCGCTGCGGCCTGCCGCCGCGGCCCTCGTCGGCGTCCGCGTCGACTCGATGCTGGCGATCGGCTGGGGCCTCGCCGCCGTGCTCGGAGCCGTCGCGGGGCTGATGGCCGAGCCCTCGCAGTTCTCCCTCTCGCCGACGTTCATGCAGCCGATCCTCGTCTACGCCTTCGCCGCCGCTGTCCTCGGCGGCCTCGAGAGCCCGGTGGGAGCACTGGTCGGAGGCCTCCTGATCGGCGTCTCGCTGACCCTGATCATCGGCTATGTGCCCCAGCAGTACATCGGCACGGAGCTCGAGACGCCGCTCGCGTTCGCCGTGATCCTCGTAGTCCTGCTCGTGAAGCCCTCGGGACTGTTCGGGCGCCGGGAGGTGCGGCGGGTATGAGAAGACAGATTCCCGCGCTCGCCTCGCTGCTCGTCGCCGCCGCCGTGCTCTGCGTCCTGCCGTTCATCCTGAGCGACTACCACATCTACCTCGCCGCGCAGGTCGGGATCTTCTTCATCGCGGTGCTCGGTCTCAACATCCTCACCGGCTACACCGGTCAGATCTCGATCGGGCACGGCGCGTTCATGATGATCGGCGGTTACACGACGGCCGTTATGTCGCGGGACCACGGTACGAACCTCATCGTGACGATGCTGATCGCCTTCGCGATCTGCTTCGCCGTGGGCCTGCTGGTGGGCCTGCCGGCGCTCCGCCTCTCCGGCGTGTACCTCGCCCTCGTCACGTTCGCACTCGCGGTCTCCCTTCCGTATCTGGCGGATCAGTACTCGAAGTTCCTCGGCGGCGTCGGCGGCGTCCAGGTCCAGTTGTCGCAGGTCCCCAGCAACCTCTGGGTCTACACCGCCGCCTGGGCGTGCTCGGCAATCCTCTTCGTGGTCTCGTGGCTGATCCTGCGCGGACGCACCGGACGTGCCTTCCGGGCGGTGCGGGACAGCGAGATCGCGGCGGTCGCGTCCGGCGTCGAGCTGCCCGTGTACAAGACGCTCGCATTCGGGATCTCGGCCGCATTCGCGGGCGTCGCGGGGTCGCTGTTCGTGCTCGCGCTGAACGGCTTCGCGAACCCAAGCGAGTTCGACGTCTTCCTCTCGTTGCAGATCCTCATCGGCGCGGCCGTGGCCGGCCTCGGCTCGCTCTGGGGAATCCTCCTCGGCGCAGCGTTCGTGGGGCTCCTGCCTCAGGTCTCGACGAGCGTGCCGGTGATCGGCGCGGAGCACGGGCGCGACGTCGTCTTCGGGGCCGCGGTGATCCTGATCATGCTCCTGCTCCCCGACGGCTTCGCGGGCCTCCTCTCGCGGATCCGGCGACCGTCGCGTGCTTGAACCGCGATTCAATCTCCATCAAACTGCTCCCGAAATCGTCTCAAGAGACACCATCGAAATCGGAGGGGCATTCATGCCTGTCAACCGTAGGAAGCTGAAGCTCGCGACCGTGATCGTCGGGCTTCTCGCCACAGCCGCGGCAGCGGGCACAGCTGCCGCCTCACACCAGGGCACGCCCGGGGTCACGAAGCACCAGATCGTGATCGGCGGCACGTTCCCCTATACCGGCCCGGCCCAGCTCTACAAGACGATCCCCTCGGCCGAGCAGGCGTTCTACGCGTACGTCAACGCGAAGTACGGCGGCGTCCACGGCCGCAAGATCAAGGACATCACCATGGACGACGGGTACAACCCGGCCGAGACGGTCCCGGACGTGAAGAAGCTCGTCGAGCAGGACCACGTCTTCGCGATCGTCGGGAGCCTCGGGACCGCACCGGCTCTGTCGACCTGGGGGTACCTGAACAAGCGTCACATCCCGCAGGTCCTTCTCGCCACCGGCGACGCCTACTGGGGCAATTGTGTCCATCACGGGTGCCAGGGTTCGGCGAAGCCGTGGACGATGGGCTGGCAGCCGGACTACCCGGGCGAGGCGAAGCTCTACGCGAAGTACATTCTCGCGCACAAGAAGAACGCGAGGATCGGCGTCCTGTACCAAAACGACGCCTTCGGCAAGAACTATCTCGCCGGGCTGAAGACTGGGCTCGGCTCCCACAAGAGCCAGATCGTCGACGCGCAGTCCTACAGCGTGACCGACTCGGGGCCGGTGGTCGGCTCACACGTCGTCCACATTGCCCAGAGCGGCGCCGACGTGTTCGTCATCTTCGCGACTCCCAGTGCCACGATCGCGGCGCTCGCCACGGAAGGTCAGATCCCGGGCTGGCACCCGCTGACGTTCAACAGCAACGTCTCGGCGAACCGCCTCTTCATGGGAATCGCGGCGCAAAACGGTGCGAACGTCAACGGCGTCCTCTCGACGACCTATGTCGCGAGCCAGTCGGCCCAGCCGAACCTGCCGGGGATGAAGCTCGCGAAGAAGATCATCCACAAGTACGCACCCGGCGGCGTGGGCAGCCTCGACGGCCAGTTCGCGACGGGCGACAACAACCTCGTCTACGGGCTTGCCGCCGGTTGGACGTTCTGGGATGCCCTCAAGCACGCGGGCAAGAACCCGACCCGCACGAGCCTGATGCATGCCCTGCGCACCATGACCGAGAAGAACAACCCGTTCATCTATCCGGGAATGGTGGTCAAGACCTCGAAGAAACGCGCCTTCCCGATGGAGCAGCTGATCTTCGAAAAGTGGCAGGGCGGCGGTGCCGGCGACTGGAAGACGTTCGGCAAGGTCCTCAACAGCGGGCACTAGCCCAGTCCGCAACGCCGGCTACACGAGGGGGAGCTTCGGCTCCCCCTCGCCGTTTCAGGCGAGCTGCGCCGGGTCGGTGACCGGTGCCTGGCAGGCGAAGCGCTCGCAGACGTAGACCGCGGGCCTGCCCTCCACGGGCGTCTTGCCCTCGAGCAGCGGGACGTCGTCCGCCGGCCCGAACGCGACGACCGCGTTGGGGTCGAAGCCGCGCAGTGCCGCGCGTGCCACCTCCGACTCCGCGCCGCCGACGATCGCGAGCTCGCGCGGCGCCGCGAGGTGCAGGTCGAGCGCGCAGAGCGCCCAGCCGAACGCGCTCGGCGCACGCGGGAGGAGATCGCGCACGAGCCGCAGAGCCCCGACCGCCGTCCGTTCGAGCTCGTCGTCGCCCCAGATCCGCGCGAGCCGCAGGAGGACGAAGGCGAGCATCGAGCTTCCGGCGGGCGTCGGGTTGTCGTCGAACGCCTTCTGCCGCGCGACGAGCTGCTCGCCGTCGGCCGGCGCGAGGAAGAAGCCGCCCCGCTCCGGATCGCCGAAGCGCTCGACCGCGGCGAGCGCGAGCCCTCGCGCCTCCCGCAGCCAGCGCAGGTCGCCGGTCGCGACGTGCAGCTCGTAGAGCCCGTGCGCGACGTTCGCGTAGTCCTCGAGATACGCGGGATAGCTTGGCGCGGCCGTCCCGCAGCGTCCGCCAGAGCGGATCGGCCGCGAGCAGCTCCCCCAGATCACATGCGGCAGCGAGGAAGTCGGGACGCTCGAGGCGACGCGCTCCCTCTGCGAGCGCCGCGAGCGCAAGCCCGTTCCAGGCGGCGATGACCTTGTCGTCGAGCGCCGGCTGCGGCCGGCCGGCGCGAACCTCGAGCAGCCGCGCGCGCGTCTCCTCGTCGAGCTCCCCGCGCAGGATCGAGCGGCCGTGCTCGAACGGCGCCAGCAGCTCGGGCGGCGCTCCCTCCTCCGCCGTCCACGTGTACGTCAGCCCCTCGACCCCGTCCGTGTCCGCGTCCTGCGAGGAGGCGAAGCCGCCGCTCTCCAGGCGCAGCTCGCGCACCAGGTAGTCGAGGGTCTGCTCGGCGACGACGCGGTACCGGTCCTCGCCGGTGAGCAGCCAGGCGTGGAGGTACGGCGGCACGAGGAGCGCGTTGTCGTAGAGCATCTTCTCGAAGTGCGGCACGAGCCACTGGGCGTCGACGGAGTAGCGGTGGAAGCCGCCGCCGACGAGGTCGTACATCCCGCCGGCCGCCATCCCGTCGAGCGTGAGGCGCACCGGCTCCAGCGCGCCACGCCGCAGCAGGAACTCGAGCGCCGACGCGGGCGGGAACTTCGGTGCGTGGCCGAAGCCGCCCCAGCGCGGGTCGAGTTGCGACGAGCAGCCCGCGCTCGGCCTCGGCGAGCAGCGCCTCGGTGAGCGGCTCGCTCGACGGCTCCGTCTCGGCCGAGCGGCGCAGCGCGCCGACGAGCGCCTCGGCCTGCGCGGCGACGTCCTCCGGCCGCTCCCGATACGCGTCGGCGACCGCGCGCAGCACCTGCCTGAACGAGGGCAGCCCGTGCCGCGGCTCGGGCGGGAAGTAGGTGCCGCCGTAGAAGGGCTCGCCGGCGGGCGTGAGGAAGACGGTGAGCGGCCAGCCGCCCTGGCCGCTGAGCGCGACGACGGCGTCCATGTAGACGGCGTCGACGTCCGGCCGCTCCTCGCGGTCGACCTTGACGTTGACGAAGAGCTCGTTCAGGAGGGCCGCGGTCGCCTCGTCCTCGAACGACTCCCGCTCCATCACGTGGCACCAGTGGCAGGCGGAGTAGCCGATCGAGACGAGCAGCGGCTTCCCGTCCTCTCGGGCCCGGGCGAAGGCCTCGTCGCCCCACGGCAGCCAGTCGACGGGGTTCTCCGCGTGCTGGAGGAGATAGGGACTCGTCTCCTGCGCGAGCCGGTTCATCGGGGTAGCGTAGGTGTCGATGAGCACCCTCCCGGGCGGCACCGTCACCTTCGTCTTCACCGACATCGAGGGCTCGACGCAGTTGCTGCAGGAGCTCGGCGACGAGGCCTACGGACGCGTCTCGGGCGACCATCGCCGTCTCGTCCGCGAGGCCTTCGGTGCCCAGGGCGGGACGGAGATCGACACGCAGGGCGACGCCTTCTTCTTCTCGTTCCCACGCGCGCGCGACGCGGTCGCCGCGGCGGTCGACGCGCAACGCGCGCTGCACGACCACGAGTGGCCGGAGAGGAAGGAGGTCCGCGTCCGGATGGGCGTGCACACCGGCGAGCCGCACGTGGGCGAGGAGGGCTACCTCGGGCTCGACGTCGTGCGCGCCGCGCGCATCTCAGCCGCCGGCCACGGCGGTCAGATCCTGATCTCGGAAACGACTCGCGCGCTGCTCGGCAACCAGCTCCCGGAAGGCGTCGCCGTCCACGACCTCGGACAGCAGCATCTGAAGGACGTCCAGCACGAGCACATCTACGAGCTGACGATCGACGGGCGATCGCTCGCCGGCAAGCCGCTGAAGACCGAGAAGCCGAAGTCGAGCCAGGAGGACATGGCGACGCGGATGGAGGAGCGCATCAGCGCCATGGTCGAGGGTCAGCTCGAGTCGGTGTTCGAGAACCTCTTCAAGAAGGGTCAGCGGGAGTAGCCGACCACCGTGGTGTGCTGGCGGAAGCCGATCGACTCGTACAGCCCGCACGCCGCGTCGTTCTCGCAGTAGACGATCGCCTGCCTGCCGCCCTCCTCGTGCCAGCGGCGGAGCGCGAACGTGCAGACCGCGGAGCCGAGGCCGCGCCGCCTGAACTCCTCTCGCACGCCGACCGGCTCGAACTCGCCGACGCTGTTCTCGTCGTCCGGCCAGAGATGGCAGTAGGCGGCGAAGCGGCCATCGGGAGCCTCGACGACGCAGTCGAGCGAGGCGCGGTACGGCCACGAGTCCTGGACGACTGCGAAGCTCGTCTCGGTGACGCGCGACGGCGCCCAGACCTCCCGGTGAATCGCGACGCGCTCGGCGAGGTCGCCGGGCTCGACCGTCCGGTAGCGGAAGCCGTCGGGCAGCTC
Source organism: uncultured Actinomycetes bacterium (assembly GCA_963731015.1). Classification (GTDB taxonomy): domain Bacteria; phylum Actinomycetota; class Thermoleophilia; order Gaiellales; family Gaiellaceae; genus Palsa-739. Next base: position 408,986 of record CAVSTY010000007.1, on the reverse strand, counting down.
CGGCAGCTCGGGCGCGTCCGGCAGGTCGCGCGCGAGGAAGCGCAGGAACGAGCTGTGACGGGTGAGGCCGGCGTCGTCGTCCGGGGTGAAGCCGTTGCGCAGGAGCACCGCCTGCACCTCCTCGTCGTCCTCGAAGGCGACCGAGGTGCGCACGTTCGGCGCGGCGAAGATCTCGTCGAGCAGGTCGAGCCGGTCGCGGCGCACGTCGTACTCGAGCAGCCCGCGATCGCCCTTCAGCCAAGACCAGGCGACCGTGCTGTCTCCGTCCTGCCAGATCCGGATCGTCCACTCGTCTTCCCTGCCCTCGTGCTGGCGAAGGCCCCAGGTGATGTCGCCGACATGCCACGGCGCCCGCACGCCGAGCTCGCGCCGCTGCTCTAGAGCGAGCTCGTGCATCGCTGCGATGATCTCCGGCGTGAGTCGCACGTACGAGGAACTCGAGGTCGGGGCTGTCTACCGCAGCCGCTTCGGGCGCACCGTACTGGAGGCCGACAACGTCTGGTTCACCCTCCTCACGCTGAACACGAACCCGATCCACTTTGACGCCGAGTACGCCGCGACGACCGAGTGGGAACGGCCGCTCGTCGACTCGACGTTCACGCTCGCGCTCGTCACGGGGCTGTCCGTCGCCGACGTGTCCGAGCGCGGCGTCAACCTCGGCTGGCGCGAGGTGCGTCTGCCGGGTCCCGTCTTCGCGGGCGACACGATCCACGCCGAGACCGAGGTGCTCGCGAAGCGCGAGTCGAAGTCGCGGCCGGGCTTCGGCATCGTGACCGTCCACACTCGCGGCCTCAACCAGCGCGACGAGGCCGTGATCGAGTTCGAGCGCTCGATCATGCTGCCGCTGTGATCGAGACCGAACGGCTGCTGCTGCGGCGACCGACCGAGGCCGACGTCGAGTCGCCGCCGGCGTGGCTCTCCGATCCCGAGGTGATGGACTGGCTCGGCGGTGTCGAGCCGGCGGCCGAGGTCGTCCGGCACTGGCTCGACCAGTGGGAGCGCTTCCCGACGGGAAAGCTCCTCGCCCAGCTGCGACCTGACGGAGCGGTCGTCGGACGAGTAGGCGCCAACTACTACGACCCGCAGACGTGGCAGAGGTCGGCTGCCGGCGTGCCCGAGCTCGGCTGGGCGTTCGGCCGCGAGCACTGGGGACGCGGCTACGCGACCGAGGCGGCGCTCGCCGTCCGCGAGTGGCTGGAGGCCCCGCGTGTCGTCTCGCTGATCGCGCCGGCGCAATCTCCGCTCGCAGCGCGTCGCAGAGCGGCTCGGGGCAACGCCCGGCGAGACGATCGAGCTCGGCGGTTACGGGCCGCACGTCGTCTGGGAGCACCCGCGCTGATCGAGACCGAGCGCCTGCTGATCCGCAAGCCGCGCGCCGAGGACGCGGCCGGCCTGCTCGAGGCGTTCTCCGATCCGGAGGCGATGCGCTACATCGGCGACGGATCGACCACCGACCTCGCCGGCGCCGAGCAGGCCGTGACACGCTGGCTCGAGCGCTGGGACAGCTGGGGCATCGGCATGTTCGTCGTCGAGCGCGTCGAGGACTTGCGGGTGCTCGGCCGCGCAGGCTTTCTGCGGTGGGATCCCGAGACGTGGGAGATCGGCGGCTCGGAGACGGAGCTCGGTTGGGGTCTGGCGCGCGCACACTGGGGCTCCGGCTACGCCACCGAGGCGGCGCTGGCGCTCCGGGACTGGGCCCTCGACGAGCACGGGCTGACGCGGCTCATCTCACTGATCCAGCGCGACAACCTGCGGTCTATCCGCGTGGCGGAGAAGCTCGGCGAGCGATACGAACGGGACGTGGAGGTTCGAGGCAAACCCGCCAGGCTCTATTCCCTCGAGCGATGACCGAGTTGCGTCCCCTTGGCGGTACCCGCGTTGTCGAGGTCACCTCGTCCGTCGCCGGGCCGACGGCCACGCAACTGCTCGCCGCGTTCGGCGCGGACGTCGTCAAGGTCGAGCCGCTCGCCGGCGACCATGCGCGCGCCTGGGGCCCACCGTTTCTCGACGGAGAAGGAGCGATGTTCCTCGCCTCCAATGCGGGCAAGCGCTCGCTCGCCGTCGACCTCGGGGAGGAGCGAGGCCGCGAGATCGTGCTCCGCCTCGCCGACCGCGCCGACGTGTTCGTCCAGAGCCTCCGGCCGGGAGCGGCCGAGCGGCACGGTCTCGGCGCCGACGAGCTCCGGTCGCGCAACCCGCGACTCGTCCACTGCTCCATCGGCGCATTCGGCTCGCACGGCCCGCTGAGCGACCAGCCGGGCTACGACCCGCTGCTGCAGGCCGCCTCGGGGATCATGAGCGTCACCGGCGAGAAGGACCGGCCGCCGGTGCGGGTGGGCGTGTCGTTGATCGACCTCGGGACCGGGGTCTGGGCGGCACTCGGCGTGCTCGCAGCGCTGTATGAGCGCGAACGCACCGGCGCCGGCCGCACGCTCGAGGTCTCGCTCTACGAGACCGCGCTCTCCCAGCTGTCGTACCAGCTCGTGGGCTATCTCGGAACCGGTGCTGTGCCCGGTCGCGAAGGGAGCGCGTTCCCGCAGATCGCGCCCTATCAGGTCTTCCCCACCCACGACGGCGAGCTGATGATCGTCGCCGGCAACGACAAGCTCTTCGCCGCCCTGTGCAGTGTCCTCGACCTGCCGGAGCTGGCCGGCGACCGGCGCTTCCTCACGAACCCCGACCGCGTGGCGAACCGGCCGGAGCTGCTGCCACTGCTCGAGCAGCGTACGAAGGAGCGGGCGTCGGCGGAGTTGCTCGAGGCGCTCGTGGCCGCAGGAGTTCCCGCGTCGCCGGTGCACGACGTGGGCGAGGCGGCACGCCATCCGCAGACCGAGGCGCTCGGGATCCTGCAGTCGCTGGGAGACTTCGTCACCGTCGCGGCGCCGCTCACGGCCGACGGCGAGCGTGTGCGCCAAGCGGCACCGCCACCCGGCCTGGGCGCGCACACCGGGGAGATCCTCGGCGAGCTGGGCTACGCCGAAGACGAGATCGCGGGGCTCGCCGCCGCGGGCGTCGTCGGGCTCGGCTGACGGAACCAGAGCCACCAGACGGCAGCTGCGCCGACGAGCACCGCGGCCCAGCCCCAGTTCGGCGCGGGCGTGAGGATGCTCGGCACCTCGTGGTTCGTCCAGCCGCGCTTGACCACTTGCTCGAGCCAGTCGTCGTTGACGAGGTTCCCGACGCCGTACGCGAGCATCAGTGCGAGATACGCGTCGAGCACGCGCGGTCGCGGCAGGCGCGAGAAGGCGAGCGCCGCCAGCGACAGCATCGTCGCCTGCCAACCGTGGTGCTGTCCGTGGTGGACGGCGTGGTGGAGCCCGGGAACTCCCGGCTGCGTCGCCAGCCTGCCCGTCTCGTAGAACCAGCCGAGGAAGGGAACGCCGTCGAGGAAGAATCCGAGCTCGGCCGCGATCAGCGGCGCGCAGAAGAAGACGAGCACCGCCGCGAGCCCGATCCGCACCCGGTCGCCGCGCTTGCTCCTCGGCACGGACGGGACGCCGACTATGAGCACGAGCGCGACGGCGAGCCCGAGGCCCAGCGCGGGCAGAGCGTTGAGGGGCTTGGCGTCGAGGTCCGTCTCGTCGACCGCGAAGTAGACGACGGCGCAGAGCGCGATCGAGACGACTCCCGCGATCCGCAGCCGTCCGTGCAGCCGCGGCCACGCAAGGCCGACGAGCGCGATCCCGATCAGCGCGAACGGGAAGTTGAGCGCGACGAGCTCCCGCCCGAAGCCCGCGGCCACCGTGTCGCTGTGGTGGACGTTGTAGAGCAGCGTGGGCGGGAAGCGCGAGTACGTCGCGATCACCGCGATGCCGTCGACCACGATCAGCGCCAGCACCGCCCAGACCTCCCAGGGGACGCGTCTCACGACGGCCAGCTTCCGGCGCGGTGGACATAGCCCTCGAGCGTGCGGCCGAGCACCTCCTCCAGCCAGCGCGAGACGCCCACGAGCGCGTCGAGATCGATGCCGGTCTCGATCCCCTCGCCCTCGAGCAGGTAAACGAGATCCTCCGTCGCGACGTTGCCGGTCGCGCGCGGCGAGAACGGACAGCCGCCGAGGCCGCCGACGGATGCGTCGAGCACGTGCGCGCCCGCCTCGAGCGCGGCGAGGCAGTTCGCGTAGCCCGTGTTGCGCGTGTTGTGGCCGTGGAAGCCGGCCGCCCGCGCCTGCTCGACGAGCGCGCCGACCGCGGACGGCGTCGCGACGCCGATCGTGTCGGCGAGCACGACCTCCAACCGGCCCGCGAACCGCGACGCGAGCTCGGCCACGACCCCGGGATCGACGCGACCTTCGAACGGACAGCCGAACGCGCACGAGATCGTGACGGTCGCCGGCGTCTCGCCGGCCTCCCCGGTAATCGCCTCCGCCCGCTCGACCGCCTCCGTGAGGGTCGCGTTCCCGTTCCGGAGATTGAAGGTCTCGGTCGCCGCGAACGTCACGTTGACGCGGTCGAGGCCGGCGGCGGCGAAGCGCTCCCAGCCGCGCTCGTTGAGGACGAGACCCGAGAGCTCGACGCCCTCGCGCCGGCGGACACGTTCGATCACATCCTCCGCGCCGGCCATCTGAGGCACACGGTCGGCGCGAACGAAGCTGACGGCCTCGACGCGCCGTAGGCCGGCCGCCGTGAGCCGGTCGACGAGCTCCGCCCGCGTCTCGGGCGGCAGCACCTCGGGCTCGTTCTGGAGGCCGTCCCGCGGCCCGACGTCGCAGAGGAGGACCTGCATCGGCCGAGCGTACTCTGCGCTAGCGGGTCCCGAGCTCCATGCCGAGCAGCCGCGGCAGCGCGGCTCCGGCTCTCGCGGCGAGCCCCGGGCGCCGTCCCTTCTCCTCGGCTTCCTCGCACGCCATGATCGCCCAGCGGACGAGGCCGCCGCCCACCCGCCGGAACGGCTCCGGCGGCAGGCGCGGCACCGTTCGCGTCGCAAGGGGCGATCGCGTCCACTCGTCGTCGACCCCGATCGCGAGCGACGCGAGGATGTGGCCGCCGAGCCAGCTCGGGCCGACGCCGTGCCCGGAGTAGCCGGCGCCGAAGTGGATCCGCGTGCCCGGCTTCGTGCGGAAGAAGGGCAGGTGGTCGGCCGAGACGTCGATCGGCCCGCCCCATGCCCGCTCGACCCGGACGCCGGCCAGCGCGGGCAGCAGGCGACGCAGTCCCGCCTCCGCGCGAGCGGCCGTCGGCAGGTCCCGCGAGAAGCGGTCGTCGACGCGGCCTCCGTAGCCGATCGGCCCGGTGCCGCTCCCCATCAACACCCGCCCGTCGTTCGTCGTGCGGAAGTAGTGGAGGAACATCCGCCCGTCGACGATCGCCTCGCCGCCCGTCCAGCCGATCTCCGCCAACAACTCCGGGGCCGGCTCGGTCAGCACGACGTACGAGCCGAAATTGGTGAGGTTGCGCGAGGCCGGATCCCAGCCGGTGAGCGCGGCGTTCGTCGCGAGCACGACCTCCGGCGCGCGGAGGATTCCGCCCGGCGTCTCGAGCTCGTTCGGCGAGCCTGCGCGCACGGCCGTCACGGGCGTCTCCTCGTGGAGGGTGACGCCCGCGTCGAGCGCGGCGCGGCGCAGCGCGCGCACGAGCAGTCCCGGGTGGACGGTCGCGCACTCGGGATAGAAGACGCCGCCGCGGAAGACCGGCGAGGAAACACGCTGCGCGACCTCGTCCGGCGTCAGCGCGACCGCCTGGTCGCCCCGGCCCACCCGCGCAGCGGCGGACACCGCCTTCCCGACGCCGCCGTCCTGCGCCGGCGCAGCCGAGACCTCGAGCATCCCGGCCTCGCGCAGCCAGACGTCCTCCCCGCGAGCCTCGGCCCAGGCCCGGATCCCCGGGATGATCTGCTCCCCCTCCCGGGCGAGCTCGAGCGCTCGCTCCTCGCCGAGCACCGGGAGCATCGAGGCCAGCGCGGCCCAGTAGCCGTGGACGAAGCCGCCGTTGCGGCCGCTCGGCCCGTGGCCGCAGATCTCCGCCTCGACGAGCGTGACCCGCAGCTCGGGTGCGCGCTCGCGCAGCGCAAGCGCTGTCCAGAGCCCCGTGTAGCCGCCGCCGACGATCGCGACGTCGGCGGTCGCATCGCCGGTGAGAGCGGGAGCCGGCGGGGGACTCCCCTCCGCCGCCAGTGCCTGTTCGAGCCACCACGAAGGCAGCCGCGGCTCGACCGTCAAATCAGCCCCGGCGGGGCCACCTCGGTCTTGCGGCGGAAGTACGGGCGAAGCTTGAAGAACGCGAGGATCATGAACGGGATGCCGAGCAGCAACCCGCCGATTCCGATCACGATCGGCACCTGGATGCCCCAGAGCGGCGTGGAGTAGTTGTAGTTCGGGTCGCTCTCGACGATCCACGCCTTGACGAAGATGAACGCCATCATGGCGCCGCCGAGCACGGGTACCAGCCCGGCGAGGATGAACCCACGCACGCTCTTGAACAGCTCCTTCCTGAAGAACCAGCCGCACGCCAGACCGGTGAAGCCGTAGTAGAAGCAGACGGCGAAACCGAGCGCCGTGATCGAGTCGTTGAGGACGTTCTGGCTCGAGTCGAATCCGATGATCAGGGCCGTCCAGACGATCGAGAGCGCGCCCATCCCGAGCGTCGAGACGGTCGGCGTCAGGTAGCGGGGATGAATGCGCCCGAACACCTCCGGAATCGCGCCCCACTTGGCCATCGACAGCGTCGTCCGCGCGGTGGGCAGGATCGTCGTCTGCGTCGACGCCGACGCCGACGTGAGCACGGCGATGATCAGCAGCTTGTCCCAGGGCGAGCCGAAGACCGCCTTGCCGAGCGGGTTGAGGACGTCGGCCGAGTTCGACCCGAGGAACTTCGTGCCGGCAAACGCGATGGCCGCCGTCGAGACGACGACGTAGATCAGCACGAGGAGGATCGTCGAGAGCACGGCCGCCTTGCCGGGCGCCTCCGCCGAGTCGCGCGACTCCTCGTTCACGGCGACCCCCGAGTCCCAGCCCCAGTAGATGAAGATCCCGAGCAGCACGCCGAGGATGAGCGAGCTGAAGGACAGGTCGAACGGGTTGAACCACGACGCGCTCACGTGCATGGAGCCGGGCAGCGCGTTGCCGTTGTAGACCTTGACGAACGCGACGATCGAGAAGGCCGCGAGGATGGCGATCTCGGCGCTGAGGAGGAACGACCTGCGTCTCGGCCGAGAGCTCGATCCCGCGGTAGCAGATCCACGTCATGAGCGCGATCCAGACGATCGAGCCGATGATGAGCCACGTCGCCGAGGTCGCCCCGTGATCCCAGTTGAAGAGCAGGTACGTGTACTGCGACGCGATGACCGAGAGCGACGCCATCACGATCACGTCGGCCACGAAGATCGCCCAGCCGTTCATCCAGCCGATCCAGGGACCGAAGGCGCGTGTCGTCCACGCGAAGGTCGTGCCCGCGTCGGGGTCGGCCTTGTTGAGATAGCGGTAGCCGAACGCGACGAGGAGGATCGGGACGAAGGAGACGATCAGCACGGCCGGAGCCTTCACGCCGACTCCGTTGATCACGACGATGAAGCCGAGCGTCGCCGCGAGCGAGTACGCAGGCGCAGTCGAGGCGACCCCGATGACGAAGTTCGACATGAAGCCGAGGGCGTCGGCCTTGAGACCCTTGTCCCCCGTCGCGATGTGTCCCTCTACGAGCGGCGGCGTTGCAGAGTCCGACGTCATCGCGCGCACCCTCGCACGTCAGGCCTGCTTCTCGCGGCGCATCTGGATGAGCACGTTGGCGAGCGCTCCCGAGATGGCGATCAGGAAGATGGCGGTGCCGATCACGTTGACCTGCGCCGGTGCGCCAATGCGCGCCGCGCCCCAGACGTAGATCGGGAACGTCACGGACGAGCCCGCATTGAAGTACGTCACGACGAAGTCGTCGACCGAGATCGCGAAGCAGAGGAGGAATGCCGCGAGAACCGCGGGCGCGATCAGCGGCAGCGTCACCTTCCGGAAGGTCGTCCACTCGTTCGCGCCGAGGTCCATCGCGGCCTCCTCGAGGTGGCGGTCGAAGCCGATCAGCCGCGCCTTGACGGTGACGACCGCGAAGCTGATGCAGAACATCACGTGCGCGATCAGGATCGTCCAGAAGCCGAACGGGCACGAACGTGAAATTGAGGAAGAGCGTCAGCAGCGAGGCGCCGAGGACGATCTCCGGCGTCGAGAGCGGCAGGAAGATCAGGATGTTCGTGGCCGCGCGGAAGCGGAATCTGTAGCGCACGAGCGCGAGCGCGATCATCGTGCCGAGCGCCGTCGCGACGAGGCTCGCGATCAACGCGATCTCGAGCGAGAGGACGATCGCGCTCTGGATTCCGGGAACGCCGTTCCAGTAGCGCCAGTTGTTCCACGTGAAGCCCTGCCAGGTGTAGTTGAACTTGCCGACCGGGTTGTTGAACGAGAAGAGGACGACCACCACGATCGGCAGCATCAGGTAGACGAAGAAGAGAATCGAGTAGACGGTGAGGACATGCCGCTTGACGAGCCGTCCAGATCGAGGCGGCGAAGCTGCGCCTCGCGGGCGCGCGCTCAGCGGCTACGGCGCTCACAGCGCCGTCCCCGTCAGCTGCTCCGTGCCCACGACCAACGCGTAGATCGCGACGAAGGCCAGGATCGCGCCCATGAGGATGAACGACATCGCGGCCGCCGTCGGATAGTCGCTCAGCTCGAGGAACTTGCGACTCGATCACGTTCCCGATCATGTGGTTGTTGGGACCGCCCAGCAGCTGGGCGTTGATGAAGTCGCCGGCGGCCGGGATGAACGTCAGCAGCGTCCCCGCCACCACGCCCGGGAGCGAGAGAGGCAGCGTCACCCGCAGGAAGGCGCGGATCTTGTTGGCATAGAGATCCTCGGCGGCCTCGATCAGCCGCGGGTCGACCTGCTCGAGCGAGACGTACAACGGCAGCGCCATGAAGGGCAGGAAGTTGTAGGTGATCCCGGCGACCACCGCCGTCCCGGTCGCGAGCAGCCTGCCGCCGCTGCCGAGGACGTGCAGGCTCTGCAGCGTGTGCACGACGAATCCGTGGTCGGACAGGATGGTCTCCCACGCGAGCGTCCGGATCAGGTAGGTGACGAAGAACGGCGCGACGATGAACAGCAGCAGCAGGTTCTTCCAGCGGCCGCCGCGGAACGCGATCCAGTACGCCACCGGGTAGCTCACGACGAGCGCGATCACGGTCGCCATGCCGGCGTACTCGATCGACCGGATGAACTGCGTGCGGTAGTCGCGGATGGCGGTCCAGTAGTTCCCCCACGCCCACGTGAAGGCGTAGCCGAAGTCGATGTTCCCCGACTGCAGCGACTGGTAGGCGAGGTAGCCGAGCGGGACGACGAAGAAGATCGTCAGCCAGATCATGCCCGGCGCGAGCAGCAGGTAGGGCGTCAGCCCCTTATGACGGTGGAAGAGGCCCAGCTCGTACCCCGAGATGAGGTTGTTCCACTCGGTCTGGTACTTCTCGTTGTTCAGCGCGGCGTTGTCGAAGATGTGGACGCTGTTGAGTGTCGCGGCCGACGGGAAGATGAGCGGGTTGTTCCGCGATGGGCGGGTTGAACTTCTTGGCCCACTCCCCGCACCCTTGACCGGCGGGATGTAGTAGATGCCGGTGATGTTCTGCTTCGGGTCGCCGGCCTCCATCAGGCCCTGGACCTTGGGGTCGTAGACGTAGTTCATGTAGACCGAGGCCGTGTAGACGTCGCCGCCCTTGGGGATCAGCATGTTGTCGGTCCAGATGGCGCCGCCGTCCTTCGGCACGTTCCAGTGGATGTGCTTGTTGCCGATCTGCGAGATGTCGCCGGACCACGACATCGCGGCGGAGAGGTCGCCGTTCGCGAGCGACGGCGCGTAGTCGTTGCCGGTGAAGCGACGGATTTGGCCGTTGTCGACAGCCTTCTTGACCCGGTCGAAGGCGGCGTTCCATGTCTTGTCGGTCACCTTCGCCGGGTCGTCGCCGTTCGCGAGCATCACGAGCGTCATCGCGTCCCCGATGTCGTTGAGACAGGTGATCTTCCCCTTGAGCTTCGGGTTCCGAACAGCTCGTCGATCGACAGCACCGGATCGGTGAGCGTGTCGTTGTAGGCGATGCCCGTCATGCCCGACTGCCACGGCAGCGTGTAGTCGCGGTTGGGGTCGAAGCTCGGATGCTTCTGGACGTCGATCGAGGTTCTTCATGTTCGGGATCGCGCTCTTGTCGAGCTTCTCCGCCCAGCCGTGCTTGAGCATCAGCCCGAGATAACGGTCGTTGTCCGTCAGCACGACGATGTCGCGCCCGGTCGACTGCCCGCGGCTTCAACGGCGGCGCGATCTTGGAGTTGTAGAAGGACTCGTTGTCGTTGATGTCCTCGGACGTAGTCGACGTGGACGCCGTACTTCTTCTGGAACGTCGACCAGGGACGGCCACGTGTGCGTTCTTCTTGTTCGTGTCCATGTAGAGCGTCCAGTTCGAGAAGTGGAGCGTCTTCGCGAGCTTGTTCGCGGTCGTGCCGGCGGCGGTGCCGCCTCCTCCGCCGCCGCACGCGGCGAGGAGTCCGGGAATCGTGAGGAGCGAGCCGCTCGCCGCCGCGCGGCGAAGGAATGTCCTCCGGCTGATGGGATCCGTCATGGCGCGTCCTCCTAGATGTCGACGACGAAGGTGCTCTCCGGGCTCCAGCTGAGCGTCAGTCGCTCCCCTGTCGCGACCTGGCCTCCAGGCCGGTCGTTCTGGACGTACACGGTCACCGGCCCGGCCGGCGTGTCGAGGATGTACTGCGTCGAGACTCCGATGTAGGCGCTCTCGGTGACAACTCCCGAGAGCGAGTTCGCCTCGCCCTCTCCGATGCGGAGCTTCTCGGGCCGCACTCCGATCTGGACGGTGCCGACCCTTCCCTGCAAGAGATCGCGTGGGCACTGCACCTCGGAGCCGTCGGACAGCTTGACCCGCTCCTCACCCACGGTCGTCCCCTCCAACAGGTTCGAGACGCCGAGGAAGCTGGCAACGAACGCCGTCCGCGGCGACTCGTAGAGCTCGCTCGGCGTGCCGAGCTGCTCGATCTGCCCGCTGTTCATGATCACGATCCGGTCGGCCATGGTCATGGCCTCTTCCTGGTCGTGCGTGACGTGGACGAAGGTGATCCCGACCTCGTTCTGGATCCGCTTGAGCTCGAGCTGCATCTCCTTGCGCAGCTTGAGATCGAGCGCGCCGAGCGGCTCGTCGAGGAGGAGCACCCGCGGCCGGTTCACGAGCGCACGCGCGAGCGCGATTCGCTGCTGCTGGCCCCCGGAGAGCTGTCGCGGCTTGCGCCGCTCGAGCCCGGCGAGGCCGACGAGCTCGAGCGCCTCGATGACCCTCGTCCGCAGCTCGCCCTTCTTGACGCCGCGGCGCCGCAGCCCGAAGGCGACGTTCTCGAAGATCGAGAGATGCGGGAAGAGCGCGTACGACTGGAAGACGGTGTTCACGTCGCGCTTGTACGGCGGCAGCGGTGCCACGTCGACGCCGCCCAGCTCGATGCGTCCCTCGGTCGGCTCTTCGAAGCCGCCGATCATGCGCAGCGTCGTCGTCTTGCCACAGCCCGACGGCCCGAGCAGCGCGAAGAAGTGACCGCGGTCGATGTCGAGCGAGATCCCGTCGACGGCAGCGACGTCGTCGAAGCGCTTCGTCAACCCGATCAGCCGGATGTCGTATTCGGTTGCAGCGGGTGCCGCAGGCGAGGAAGCCGCTTCGACGGTCAACCCAGGTGCTCCCACGCCTCTGCGAGAACGTCTCCCAGGATCCCCGTCATCTCGTCGAACTCTGCCTGAGTTGCGACGAGAGGAGGAGAGATCTGCACGACGGGGTCGCCCCGGTCGTCGGCCCGGCAGATCAGTCCCTTCTCGAACAGCCGCGGCGAGAGGAAGCCGCGCAGCAGCGTCTCGCACTCCTCGTCGGAGAACGTCTCGCGCGTCTCTTTGTTCTTGACGAGCTCGAGCGCGTAGAAGAAGCCGGCCCCGCGCACGTCGCCGACGATGGGCAGTTCGAGCAGCTGCTCCAGCGTCGCCCGGAACGCGTCCTCGTTGGCGAGCACGTGCTCGTTGATCCGCTCCCGCTTCATGATCTCGATGTTCTTGAGGGCGATCGCGCTCATGACTGGGTGCCCGCCGAAGGTGATCCCGTGCGAGTACATCGAGGTGTCCTGGAGGAACGGTTCCATCACGCGGTCGGTCGCAACGACGGCGCCGATCGCCGCGTACGAGGAAGAGAGCCCCTTCGCGCAGGTGACCAGGTCCGGCCGGATGTCGTAGCGCTCGGAGGCGAACCAGTGGCCGAGCCGACCGAAGCCCGTGATCACCTCGTCGGCCGAAAGGAGGATGTCGTAGCGGTCGCAGATCTCGCGCACGCCGCGCCAGTAGCCCTCCGGCGCGATGAACGAGCCGCCGGCGTTCTGGACCGGCTCCATGTGCACGAGACAGACCGTCTCGGGCCCCATCGAGATGATCATCCGCTCGAGCTCGTCGAGCAGGAACGCGGTGAACTGCTCCTCCGTCTCGTCTTGCGGCCGGTGGAAGCGGTTCGTGTTCGAGACGTGCCGCACCTCGGGCACCAGCGGCTCGAAAGGCACGCGCAGCGACGAGATGCCGTTGATCGAGAGAGCTCCGAACGTCGTGCCGTGGTAGGCCACCTCGCGCGCGATCGCTTTGTAGCGGCGTCCGGGAGGCGAGGCGAGGTGCTCGTCGTGGCGGATCTCGGCGTCCAGGCCGCCGGTGTCGGTACGAATGCGCTTCGTGCCGCGTGCCTGGTAGTACTGGCGCGCGAGCTTCCACGCCGCCTCGACCGCCTCCGAGCCGCCGTTCACGAAGAAGACGCGATTGAGGTCGCCGGGCGCCAGCGAGGCGATCTCGGCCGCGAGCTCGATCGCGCGGGGGTGGGAGTACGACCAGTTCGTGTAGAAGGGCAGCTCGCGCATCTGGTCGAGCGCCGCCTGGCCCATCTCCTCGCCGAAGCCGTAGCCGATGTTGACGGAGAAGAGCCCGGCGAGCGCGTCGAGGTAGCGCTTGCCGTGGATGTCCTCGAGGTAGCAGCCGTCGCCGCGCGCGATGATCGGCGGGTCGTAGCCGCCCATGCGTGTGAAGTGGAGCCAGAGGTGGTCGTTCGCCAGGCGGCCGAGCTCCTCGGCGGACCTCGCGCTCTGCGTGATGCTCATCTGGTCTCTTCCTCCTTTGGCATGCCACTTCCCCAGTCGTAGAGCTGCTTCCACATCTCGAGGTACATGAAGGTCTCCGTCGAGACGACGTCCGGCAGCGCACGCAGCCGGCTCGTCAGCTCGAGCAGATGGCGCCGATCGGCAGCAACGATTTCGACGACGAGGTCGAACTGCCCTGCCGTGGCGACGACATAGTCGGCCTCGGGCCAGCGGGCGATGACGTCCGCCGTCTGCTCGGGCGAGCCGGAGGTCTTCACGCCGACGAGAGCCTGCTCGTAGCCGAGCCCGAGTGGGTTCGTGACGGCGACGACCTGAAGAATCCCCCGCGCCGTCAGCCGTCCGTAGCGCGCGCGGACGGTTGCTTCCGAGACCCCGACGCGCGCGGCGATCGAGCGGAACGACTCGCGTCCGTTCGCCTGCAGCGCCTCGATGATCCTGCGGTCGAGCTCGTCCGTCTGGCGCGCCGGCGCCACGGGACCACGCTCCGAGCCACTGGCCGGAATCCGCAGGGGGCGGACGTCCTCACTGCGCATCGCGCGGGATTCCTACCACTCAGCCACGCATTTCGTCAATGTGAACCCGTCGAACCGGCGCTTCGCGCGGGCAGTTGACGTACGCGCATGGCCCCCGTACCCTGCGTCACGTCCCCGGCGATAGGAGGTGCGAAAACACATGAAGCCTGCGTTTGCCGCCTCCTCGGTCCTTCTGACCTAGCGCCGGACGCTCCTTCCTGGACGCGTGCGGCGTCCATCTCGTGTGAAGGAGCTTTGCGTTGCCTGGATTCGATCTCCACGAGCTCGGCTGGAACGACGAGCTCGCCGAAAACCTGGAGCCCGGTCTCGTGCCGGGACGCGTCGCGGCCGTTCATCGCGGCGCCTTCGACGTCTGGACGGAGGCCGGCTCCGTCCGCTCCCGCCTGCCGGGCCGACTCAGGCACGACGGCCTCGACGTCGGCGCCGGCGACTGGGTGGGCCTCGGCGACGGCCTCGTGCGCGAGGTGCTGCCGCGCCGCAGCGCCATCGTGCGGAACGCGGCCGGCCTGACCACCACAGCGCAGACGCTCGCGGCGAACGTCGACATCGCGTTCGCCGTCTCGTCGCTCGGACCGGATCTCGAGCCGCGCCGCATCGAGCGCTACCTCGTCACCCTCTGGCAGAGCGGCGCCGCCCCCGAGATCGTGCTGACGAAGGCGGACCGGCTCGACGATCCGTGGCCGCTCGTCGCAGAGGTGGAGGCGGTTGCGCTCGGCGTCCCGGTGCACATCGTCTCGGCCGTGACCGGCCAGGGCTGCGATGTGCTGCGCGCGCGGATCGGAGCCGGGGCGACGGCCGTCCTGCTCGGCTCCTCCGGCGTCGGCAAGTCGACGCTCGTGAACCGCTGGCTCGGCGAGGAGGCGATGGCGACGAACGAGACGCGCGAGGACGACGACGAGGGCCGCCACACGACGACGCACCGGCAGTTGCTCGTCCTGCCGGGCGGCGGACTCGTGATCGACACGCCAGGCCTGCGCGAGCTGCAGCTCTGGGACGCGGACGCCGCCGCACTCGACGCCACCTTCGCCGACGTCGAGGAGCTCGCCGCGGACTGCCGCTTCGCCGACTGCACGCACGTGCACGAGCCGGAATGCGCGGTCCTCGCAGCGGTCGAGACGGGGGAGCTGCCCGGCGAGCGCCTCCACAGCTGGCGCAAGCTCCAGCGCGAGCTGCTTGCCATCGCGATGCGCAAGGACGTGCGGCTGCGCAAGGAGGAGGCGCGGAAGTGGAGGCTGCGTGCGCGCGAAGGCCGCGCGCGGGCGAGGCACCGCTAGACGGTGCTACAACGTGTCGATGCTGCGAGGCTCGCTGCTCGCTGCGGCCCTGTTCACGCTCCTCGGTCTCGGGAGCGGGGCCGGACACGTCCGCAACGGCCGGATCGCGTACTCGCACCTGGGCGCGAGCGGCAACCGCTCGCAGATCTATACGACGAACGCGGCGGGCACGCAGCGACATCGGCTGACGAGCAGCCGCAAGTACAGCAGCCTGTCTCCGTCCTACTCGCCGAACGGAATGCGGATCGTCTTCGTCCAGGCGTTCAAGCAGAGCGACCTGTGGACGATGAACGCCGACGGAACCCGCAAGCGACGTCTCACGTCCACGTCGGGGATCGGCGAAGTCGACCCGGCCTGGTCGCCAGACGGAAAGGAGATCGTGTTCGCGGTCTCGAGTCCGGCCGCGGCACCTCGGGATCTGGGTCATCGGCGCCGACGGCCTGGGGCGCCGGCAGCTGACGAGCGGCGCCGACGCCCATCCCGCGTGGTCGCCCGACGGGAGCCAGATCGCATTCCAGCGCTTCGACCCCACGACGGCGACGGACGCCATCTTCCTCGTGCCGGCCACCGGTGGAGCTCCGACGAGGCTGGTCGGCGCACCTCTGGAATCGGATCTCCAGCCCGCCTGGTCTCCCGACGGAACCCGGATCCTCTTTGCCAGCGACCGCCCGGACGAGGGCCCGCTCGACCTCTGGGTGATCGACCTCAGGGCGGCCACCCCCGCCCTTACCGCCAAGCAGGTGACGAAGTCGCCGGGCCTCGACGACCACGATCCGGCCTGGTCACCTGACGGCCGCAAGATCACGTACGTCGCCGAGAGCAGCTCCCACGGCTCGGCGAGCTGGCAGCTCTACGTCAGCAACGCCAACGGCTCGAACCGGCACATCGTCACCCACGCCTGCGGCGCGTGCGCGATCATCAACGACGATCCGAGCTGGCAGCCGCTGCGCGGCTAGGGCTTCGGAGCGACAGCGCTGACCTCGGCCGGCGCGTCCGCGTGCTTCGTCGCGAAGTTGTCGGCGAACATCTGCGCGAGCTCGCGCGCCTTTCGGTCGTACGCCTCGGGATCGGCCCACGTCGAGCGCGGATCGAGCAGCGACTCGTCGACGCCCGGCGCGGTCACCGGCACCTGCAAGCCGAAGACGGGATCCTCCCGGAACTCGACGTCGGCGAGCTCCCCCGAGAGCACGGCGCCGAGCAGCGCGCGAGTGGCCTGGATCGGCATCCGGTGGCCCTCGCCGAAGGGGCCGCCCGTCCAGCCCGTGTTGATCAGCCAGGCGCTTGCGTCGTGTTGCGCGAGCTTCTCGCCGAGCAGCTTCGCGTAGACCGTCGGCCGCTGCGGCCAGAACGGAGCACCGAAGCAGGTCGAGAAGGTGGGCTGCGGCTCGGTGACGCCGAGCTCCGTGCCGGCGAGCTTCGACGTGTAACCGGAAAGGAAGAAGAAAAGCGCCTGCTCGCGGCTGAGGCGCGCGATCGGCGGCAGGATCCCAAAGGCGTCGGCGGCGAGCAGGATCACCGAGCGGGGATGTCCGGCGCGCTTCGCCGGCAGCGCGTTCGCGATCTCCTCGAGCTTGTACGCGGCGCGCGTGTTCTCGGTCTTGGAGTCGTCGTCCATGTCGAGCACGCCGCGCTCGTCGACCACGACGTTCTCGAGCACGGTGCCGAAGCTGTGCGCGGCCTTCCAGATCTCGGGCTCGGCGTCGGCCGAGAGGCGGATCGTCTTGGCGTAGCAGCCGCCCTCGAAGTTGAAGACGCCCTCGTCGCCCCAGCCGTGCTCGTCGTCCCCGATCAGCAGCCGCTCCGGATCGGCCGAGAGCGTGGTCTTGCCCGTGCCGGAGAGGCCGAAGAAGACGGCGACGTCCTGGCCGTCCTCCGACACGTTCGCCGAGCAGTGCATCGGCATGACCCCCTCGAGCGGCAGCCAGTCGTTCATCAGCGTGAAGACGGACTTCTTGATCTCACCGCCGTAGAACGTGCCGCCGATCAGGATCTCCTTGCGCGACGGGTGGAGGCAGACGAAGACCTCGGTTCGTGTGCCGTCGCGTGCCGGATCGGCCTCGACCTCGGGCTCGTGGAGCACCAGCACGTCGGGCTCGAAGCCGGCGAGCTCGGCCTCGGTGGGCTCGATGAACATCGTCTTCGCGAAGAGCGCGTGGTACGGATGCGACGTGAGGACGCGCACCGCGAGCCGGTGCTTCGGGTCGGCGCCGCAGAAGGCGTCGATCACGTAGACGTCGCGCTTCTCGAGGTAGGCCACGACCTTCGCGCGCAGCCCGTCGAAATGCTGCTCCGAGATCTCGCCGTTGGTCTCGCTCCACCAGATCCGGTCCTCGGACCCGGGCTCGTGCACGACGAACTTGTCCTTCGGCGACCGACCGGTGAAGCGGCCGGTGTCGACGACCAGCGGCCCGTCCTCGGCGAGCAATCCTTCGCCGCGGTCGAGCGCGGCCGTGTAGAGCTGCGACGTCGTCGGGTTGCGGAGCACGCGTCCCCCGACGCGCAGTCCGTGGACGGCGAGGCTGTCTTCCGGCCGGTCGGTGATCGTCAACGCACTCCTCCTCCTCGTCGGTGGCGGTGCAGGACTCGCATGGTAGTAGCCGCCGGGAGCGGGGCGCGCTATGCCGTCGCTGCCCGGGCCGGCAGCGCCCGCGGAGTGAGCAGCCGGTAGAAGCTCAGCCACAGCACGGGGGCGGCGGCGAGGATCGCGGTGACCGGGCCACCGAAGCCCTTGAGATCGGTGCCGACGAGGAGCGCGTGTCCGAGCGCGAGCCAGAACGCGGCGAAGCTCGCGTAGTGGAGCCGGCGCCAGCCCTTCTGTCCGATCCAGCGCCGCAGGTTGAACGAGGCGGCGAGGGCGAGGGTCAGCCACCCCGCGACGACGCCCAGCGCGACCGCCCCGGGCCGCCAGCCCGCCGCGCCGGGAACGAGCACGGCCAGAGCACCGAAATGCAGGACGGGATCGAGGAGGATCGCGCCGATGTGGAGGCCGACCATGGAGAGACCCGTCCACGCGAGGGTCCGGTGCAGGCCGAGCAGCCGCTTCTGCCGCTTCGGCCCGAGCAGGCGAGTGCTCATGCCCAGGCCGAGCCAGACCGACAGCGTCAGCAGTCCGAACGCCACCAGGCCGGCTGAGCGCGCGACGAGCCAGGCGACGGGCACGGCAGTCGTCATGCGGCTCTCACGACGAGCCGCTCCGAAACGAGCGGCAGCCGCCCGAGCGGGATCGCCGGTCCGGTTTGCGGGACGTAGAGCGCGGAGATCCGCGGCCTTGCGGTCACGTGTTCCTCGGCCTCGGCTGGCCCGGCGATCGCAAGCGTCGTTGCATGGACCTCCGCGGCGGCGGGGTCCGGCGCGACGACCGTCACGGTGAGCGGCCCGCCGAGCGCCGACTCTCCTGTCTCCGGGTCGATCAGATGGTGGAGCGAGCGAGCAGGGCCGAAGCGCCGCGCGTCGCGGCCCGAGGTGGCGATCCCGCCGCTGTCGAGAGCGAGTACCGCGAGCGTTTCGCCCGCCCGGCGCGGGTCAGCGACCGCTACCAGCCAGGGGCCGCCTTCGGGAGACTCGCCGCGAACGGCGATGTCCCCGCCGAGGTCGACGAGTCCCCCCGCCAGAGCCGGAGAGCCGATGAGCATGGCGGCGAGCGCGCGCCCGGCTGCGTAGCCCTTGCCGATTCCGCCCAGGTCGACGGACGACTCCGGCTCGAGCCTCGCGCGGCCGTTCCGCGTGTCGAGCTCGATCGCCGTGCCGGCGCGCCAGTCGTCCGCCCACCGGGCCTCTCGCTCCTCGAGCAGCTCGAAGGAGCGGTCGTAGCCGGCGGCCGCCAGAGCCGGGAGCACCGTGGGATCGAAGCGACCGCCGGTCTCTTCGCGGGCGCGGAGCGCGAGCCCGAGTGCCTCGAGCAGCCGGCGGCCGACGGGTGTCCATCGGCCGCCGGCGGCATTGAGGCGGGAGAGGTCGCTGGCGGGGTCGAAACGGGAGAGCTCGCGTTCGCAGGCGGCGACCTCCTCCCGCGCGGCGCCGAGCGCCCACGAGACCTCGTGCTCGTCGTGTGAGCCGGCCGTGACTGCCGCGGCACAGGTCGTGCCGACGGCACGCCACTCGGTGCGATGAAGGGTGCTCATCCGCCTGCCACCGCCGACGTCGCGGTCGTCGCATGCGTGGGCGACTTCACGACGACCAGATGCTGCTTGCCGCCGTGACCCTTCACGACGCACGGTCTGCGCCGAGGCCGCCGGCAGAGGTGCCGCCGGACGGGACGACCAGGCGAGCACGGCGACGATCGCGAGCATCGCCCAGACCGAGAGTACGACCACCCAGACGCGTTGCATGATCAGTCTCCTCCCTCGTCCCACGACTGCGTGGCGGGTGCGGGTGCGTGCTGCTGCACCACGGCGACGGGAGCCGCCGGCGGAGCGGGCCGATGGGCGAGCCCGGCGATGGCGGCGCCGCCGGTGATGACGGTCGCAGTGAGGACGGCTGCCAGTGCGAGCATGGGGCGCTTTGCGTTCATGCCTGCGTTCTACGACTTCGCCGGCAAACGGCGGGCGAGCGCGCGGACAAGCTTCGGTAAAGGTTCAGGCAGGACGCAGGCGGACCACGGCGTCCACGCCGCCGCCCGCTGCCTCGTCGAGCTCGACCTCCCCCTCGTCGGCGGCGACGAGCCGCTTCACGATCGCGAGACCGAGGCCCGAGCCGCCGTCACCGGACCCGGCGCGCCAGAAGCGGTCGAAGGCCCGCTTGCGCTGCTCCGGGGTGAGGCCGGAGCCCTCGTCGCGGAGGTGCAGCTCGACCCAGGGCGACTGCGACGCGAGCCGACAGCGTGACCGTCCCGCCGGCGGGCGACGCCTCGAGCGCGTTGGCGAGGAGGTTGTCGAGGACCTGGGTGAGACGCCCGGGCGCCGCGCGCACCGGCAGCGGCCCGTCGAGCTGCGCGACGAGGTCGACGCCGTGCTCGTCCGCCAGCGGCGACCACGCCTCGACGCGCTCGCGCATGAGCGCAGTCGCGTCGACGCGGGCGGAGGATTCGGTGCCGGCGTCCGCCCGCACCAGCGTGAGCAAGCCGTCGACGAGATCCCGCAGGCGATCGGCCTCGTGCAGCGCCGCATCGCGGTCGCGGCTGGCCGGCAGGCTCTCGAGCCGAAGCCGGAGCGCGGTCAACGGCGTCCGGAGCTCGTGTGAGGCGTCGGCGACGAACTCGCCCTGCGAGCGCAGAAGCCGCGACAGCTTCGCAACGGTCTCGTTGAAGGCGGCGGCGAGCGACCGCACCTCGGGCGGGCCGTCCCGCTCGGGCGCTCGGGCTTCGAGGTCTCCCGCCCCGACCGCGTCCGCGGTTTCCTCGAGGCGACGCAGCGGCCGCGTCACGAAGCGCGCGAGGCCGAGGCCGACGACCGCCGCTCCCGCCAGCACCACGACCCCGATCAACGCGAGGATGAGCCAGTAGCGGCGGATGCGCGCGTCGACGGCCGAGAACGGATACGTGATCCGCACCGCTCCGTGCACCTTGCCGCCCGAGGCGATCGGCACCGCGACGTAGAGCAACCGCTCGTGCAGCGTCTTCGAGTTGCGGACGCCGCGCGGGTACCTGCCCGCGAGCGCCGCGGCGATCTCGGGCCGCGAAGCGAAGCTCTCGGTGCCGCGCACCCGTGCGCTCGTGTCGACCAGGGCGTAGCCCTGCCGGTCGACGATCACCACCCGAGCTCCGGTTCGCCGCCCGTAGTCGGCGGCGATCGAGGCGAGCGCGTTCAGCTGCTGCCGGCTCGGCGCCTGGACGGCGTCCTCGGCGTCGGCCGCGAGCACGGTCGCGTCGTGCGAGACGTTGGCCGTCAGGTTCCGTTGCTCCGTGCGCTGGTTCTGGACGCCGAGCGGGACCTCGAGGCTGAGGAGGACGAAGAGCGTCACCCCGAGGTAGCCGAGCAGCAGACGCCGCGTCACGGCACGCGCAGGCGGAAGCCGACGCCGCGCACGGTCTCGATCCAGCCAGGGTCGCCGAGCTTCCGCCGCAGCGCGGCGACGTGAACGTCGATCGTCTTCGAGGAGCCGTACCAGCTCGTCTGCCAGACCTCGGCGAGAAGGCGCTGCCGGCTGACGGCGGCGCCCGGATCGCGGGCGAGGGCGGCGAGCAGCTCGAACTCCTTCGGCGTCAGCTCGAGCTCGCGGCCCTCGAGCGTCGCACGCCGGGAGCGCTCGTCGACCTCGAGCTCGCCCGCCCGCAAGGGGCCGCCGTTGGTGCCGTCAGAAGCTGCGCGCCGCGTGACCGCGCGAATCCGGGCGATCAGCTCGCGCAGCCCGTACGGCTTGACGACGTAGTCGTCGGCCCCGAGCTCGAGCCCCACCACGCGGTCGGTCTCCTCCCCACGGGCAGTGACGACGATGATCGGGACGCGTGAGCGCTCGCGCAGCTGCCGGCACACGTCGAGGCCGTCGATGTCCGGCAAGCGCAGATCGAGCAGGACGAGATCCGCGGGCGAGGCCTCGAGGGCGCCCTCGCCCGTCGCTACGCGCGAGACGTCGTAGCCCTCGCGGCGCAGCCCGGCCACGAGCGGGTCGGCAATGGAGTCCTCGTCTTCGACGACCAGGATGTGCACATCCCGAGTGTCGTGCCTCCGCGACTGGTCTGCATCCGGAATTAGCCGAACCTTTGCTGCAGCTTGTCGGAAGCTTCGCCGACCGCTCTCCCCGGCCTCACCCTCGGCGGCCTACGGTCGGAGGCATGAACAAGGCGCATCTCACCCTCTTCGCACTCCTCGTCGCGGGCGCCACCGTCCTCGGCGCAGTCGCGCTCACGCGGACGACCAACCTCGGCCGTGCGGCGCGGCACACGAACGACGCGGCGATCGCGGCCAGAACGAAACAGCTCGGGGCCTTCGCCGCGAAGCTCCAGAAGGAACTCAAGGCAAAGCCACCGGCTCTACCTCATGTCCCGAAGCCGCCCGCCGGCGGCGGCGCCGGCAGCGGCGCTGGCTCCCCAGCAGGCGCCTCGGATCATCTACCACCGGCCCCCGGCCGTGGTCACGGTCATCCACACCCACCACGGTGACGACGGCTCCCACGAGTCCGACGGCGGAGGAGGCGGAGGTGGAGATGACTAGCCATCACGGCCGCCTGTACGCGCTCGCTCTCGCGCTCGTCGTCTTCTTTCTCGCCTGGGCGGTCATCGCCGCCCGTCCGTGGGCAACGGCAAGCGCAGATCCACGCCTGCGCACGCTCGCGATCCGCCAGGCGCAGCTCCAGCGCGAGGCCAAGCTCGTCCAGAAGGTCGTCGCGGCGCGCTGGGCGAGGTATCGCGTGGAGCTGAAGACGCGCCGAGCGCTGATCGCGCGCGTCAACGCGGCGGCTGCTGCGGCCGCGGCGCAGGCGGCTCAGGCAGTTGCGGCTGCGCCCGGCCGCAGCCGCCGCGCCCGTGCAGGTCGTGAACCTGCCGGCCGCCCACGTGGTCACGAGGACGTCGTGAAGACCGACCCCACCTTCTGGCTGCTCGCGCGGGCGAGCGGCCTGACCGCCT
Source organism: uncultured Actinomycetes bacterium (assembly GCA_963731015.1). GTDB lineage: Bacteria > Actinomycetota > Thermoleophilia > Gaiellales > Gaiellaceae > Palsa-739. The sequence goes on along the minus strand of CAVSTY010000007.1, from coordinate 386,545 downwards.
ACGGCCTGCTCACGGCGTCCATCCTCGCCGGCCTGGTGCTGAAGTCGAAGCCGTTCGGTCGCGCGCTCAAACCCGCCCCGACGATGGACGTGCACCGGTTCCTCGCACTGCTCGGCCTCGGGATGCTCGCGCTCCACGGCGGGACGCTGATCCTCGACCGGACGTTGCACATGCCGCTCGCTGGCCTGTTGGTCCCGGGCGCGTCGCCCTACCGCCCCGCCGCCGTGGCGGTCGGCGTGGTCTCAGCCGAGCTGATGGCGCTGATCTACGTCTCCTTCTTCCTGCGCCGAAGGATCGGCGCACGGAACTGGCGCCGCCTCCACTGGGCGACGTACCTCGTCTTCCTCCTCGCCACCGTCCACGGCTTCGCCTCGGGAACCGACTCGACGCAGCCGTGGGCGCACGACCTCTACCTCGGGGCGGTCGGCGCGGTCGCCTTCGCCACGGCCTGGCGGGCGCTCGGCCGTCCCACACGCCCCGCACCCGAAAGGAGCCTGTGATGTACCGGATCTCGATCGACCGTTCCCTCTGCAACGGGTACGGCGTCTGCGAGTCGATCGCCCCCGACGTCTTCGAGCTCGGCGACGACGGGCTCGCCGTCGTCCGCACCGGCCTGAGCGAGGATGAAGCCGTGCAAGAGGCGTGCGACTCGTGCCCCGCCGGCGCGATCTCGATCGCGAGAGTGGAGGCCGCTTGAGGCTGAAGCTCCTGATCGCGATCGTCGTCGTGGCCGCCGCGGCCGGGGCCATCGTCGCCAACATCCTGCTGCTTGGCAGCGCGTCGGCCGGCAACGCGCCCGTGGGCCGCCTGAGCCCGCGCACGCACTTGCCGGCCGCGCCGCACTGGACTGTTCGTCCTACGACGGGGCGGCCGCACGACGGCCACGCCGACGACTAGGAAGGTTCGCTGCCGCCGGGATCGAGCCGGAACGGCGGGTACTGCGGCGTCATGAGCAGCGCGTAGGCGCCCACGCGGACCGCCCAGCGATTGAAGCCCATCAGCACGTTGAAGACGTCACGCGGATAGCGGTTCTTGAACAGCAACAGCATCGCGACGACGAAGACGAGGATGGCGACGAGGCCCGGGGTTCGATTGCCGCCCAAGAGCAGCCCCGCGATGACGTATTGCGGAAGCCCGAGCAGCCACCAGCCGATCAGCGGCAGGCCGCGGCGCTGGTGCTCCGGGTAGTCGATCGCGAGCCGGGCCGGGTAGTCCGGTTCCTCGCCCATCGTGAACGGCGGATAGCGATCGGTTGCGAGCGCGCTGTAGCCGTAGAACGAAACCCGCCACGTCCAGCGCAGAACGCCGACGTTCCAGTCGAAGAGCCCGCGCGGGTAGCGGCCGGTGAAGAGCAGCACGAAGAAGACGGCGATGGTGGCGAGGACGACCGTGATCCAGAGGAGGATGAGGCAGATGAAGTGCGGGATCAGGAGAAACCACTTGACGAGCCAGAGCCAACGAGAGAGCGGCTCGGTCGGCTCGCCTTCGAGCCGGACGGGATACTCGGACATGGAGGAAGTATCTCGCTCTGGCGGCCCGACCGCATCCGGAGAACCCCGCAGCGAGTACGATCGCGCCGTGGATCCGGCGGCGTACTAGCGGTTATTCACTTCTGGGCGAAGTGTCCGGCCGCCGACGGCGGGCGGCCGCTTTGCCGCAACCGCTAGTCCACGGAGGTACCACGATGCAACGCCAGAACCTGTTCGCCGACGCCCCCTGGGACGTCGAGGACAACGACTCGCGAAGCCGCATGTTTTGGCGGCCCGACCACGCGAGGATCGGCGCAACGCTCTACGAGCTAGGCCCCGGCTACGACGGAGACAGGGTCCACATGCACTACGGCAAAGAAGAGATGTTCTTCGTCCTCAGTGGGCACCCGGTCGTCCGCAACCTCGAGCGCGAGGAGGAGCTCGCTCCCGGCGACTTCCTGTTCTGTCCGGAGGGACGCGCGGGCTTGCACGCCTTCAGCAACCCGCACGCCGAGCCGGCGCGGATCCTTGCCATGAGCTGGAACAGCTATCCGGACGTCGTCGCCTACCCGGAGGACGGCTACGCCTGGGTGGCCACGCGGGTTCCCGAGCTCCCGGCCCCCGACGATGATCCGGGGATCATCGCGAGGTTCCACTTCGACCCCGATCGGCCGGACCAGCGGGTCGGCTGAGGAACCTCGCAGGGTTCTCTCAGGTCATGTCCAGCGGTGCCACGGCAACGACTACGAGGTGACAGTGACAAAGTCCGACGGGAGCCAGGTCGAGATCCACCTGGACAGCTCGTTCGGCGTGATGGCCCGTCCCGGCGGCTGGGGTGGAGCTCCGCCACCGCTATCGGGCTGGAACAACTGAGCTCTCACTCGCAGCGAAGGCCCGGTATCCGCCGGGCCTTCGTCGCCCGTGAAACGCTCCCGCAGTAGCCGGACATGTTCCGGTTGTGCGCGGCGACGCTCGCAAGCAGGATGGCGTGATGGGTGATGGGGTCGCCGAGCGCCGCGAACGCTTCGAATCGATCTACCGCGAGCTGTATCCGGCGATCTGCGGCTATGTGCTTCGCCGGGTTCGCGAGCCGGAGGACGCGGCCGAGATCGTCGCCGAGACGTTCGCGACGCTGTGGCGGCGTCTTCGACGCCTCCCCCAGGGGCGCCGAGCTACGGCCCTGGCTCTTCGGCGTCGCGCGCTCGCCTCATCGCGAACCAGCGCCGCGGCGAACCGGCGGCGCAGCGCCCTGAGCGACCGGCTCGTCGAGAACTTCGACCGAGACGTGTTCGAGACAGTCGGCCCGGCGGAGGACTCGAGCGCACTCGCCCGAGCCTTCTCCGCCCTGAGCGAGTCCGACCGCGAGCTGCTCTCACTCGTCGCCTGGGAAGGCCTGACGAGGGAAGAACTGGCGGTCGCGCTGGGCACAAGCCGCGCGGTCGTCCGGCTCCGCCTGCACCGCGCTGGCAAGAGGCTGCGCGCCGCGCTCCCACCCGCGCAAGTCCGATTCACCGGAGGTCAAGAGCATGAGTGGACATAGCCCGTTCGATTCGCTGCGGCGACTTTCTCCGGTGTCGGATGCGGAAGCAGCCGCGGTCCTCGGAGCCGGTCGCGAGGAGCTCCTCGCGGAACTCACCGACCTGCCGTTCGGCCGAGCACGGTCTCGGCCCGTCACGCCTCGCCGCCGTTCGCTCGTGCTCGCTCTCGCGGTCGCCGCCGCGGCGGCGACCGCCGCCGGCGCCTGGGCCGTCCTGCACGGCTCGGCCGCACAGGAGACGACGAGCGTCGAGTGCGTGATCCACCGAGTCGACACGATCATCCCCTCGACCTCCGGCGATCCGGCACACGACTGCGCCGTCGAGTGGAGGCGCGAGCTCGGAACCGCCGCGCCGCCGCTCCGCGGCTACGACAACGGCGACGGCGGGGTCACGGTCCTCCTCCGCAACGTCACGCCGCCGGCGGGCTTCAAGCGGCTCGTGTCCGGGCAGAACGCTGACCTGATCCAGCTCCAGAACTCGCTCGACGATTTCGTCAACGGCCTCGACTCGCGCTGTCTCACCGGCTCGGCTGCGACCAGCCTGACCCAACGGAAGCTCACCCAGTTCGGCTTCACCGGCTGGACGATCACCGTGAGGAACCCGGGCTCTGGAGGATCCGCGCCGCCCGCGCCGGCCGGAACCAGAAAGGCGCCCACGGTCGAAAGTGACGGAAGTACCTGCTGGCAACTCGACGTCGTCGATCCGAGCACGCAGAGCGTCACGCTCATCGCAGCATCCGATCAGAACGGCGGGACGCAGACCAAGCTCGCCGACAAGCTGCGACCGATCACGCAGAGCTGCGAGTCGCTGCCGGCCGCGGTGGCGTCGGTGCGTGCTGCGGCAGGCGATCTCGGGTCTCTCGGAGTCGGCCCGCGGCTACGACCTCAACCGGTCACCGACAACTCCATGCGCTGCGCGTCGATCTACGAGACCGTGGGCGGCACGATCTTCCTCACCGTCCGCGGCCCAGGTCACTGAGCTGCGGCAACGATCACCGAGTACGACCTCGCCGCTGGTGATGGCAGCGACTAGCCGCTCGCGACGGCGACCTTGCCCGGCGCATCGTCCTGGTGCCGGAGCAGCACCGCAGCGAAGGCGAGGCTGCCGAGCATGAGCAGCGCCGGCAGGCCGATAAAGAACGAGCCGAGCGTGACGTTCCGCAGCAGGTAGCCGGCCGTGATGAAGCCGAGAGGGCCGGCCATCATCGCGACGGTCATGAAACCTGTGACCGCCTTCGGTCGAAGCTCCGCCGGCGTGCGCACGAGGACAATGCCGCCGATCGGCGCGTTGACGAGCGGCACGAAGAATGCGAACGCGCCGATGATGATCGTCGCAACGGGCCACGGCGTGGTCGGCGAGAGCAGGAACAGCGGCAGCGGCAAGCCGACGATCGCGACGGCCGCGAGCTTCTGCAGCGGCACCTTTTGCGTCGCCTGCTGAGCAACGATCGCGCCGGCCAGCGCGCCGACTCCGAAACCCGCGAAGAGGAAGCCGAGCAAGTGCGGATCCGCGTCATAGCGGAAGAACGCGATTCCCTGGACGCCCAACACGATTCCCTGCGCGACGAAGTTGATCACGCACGCCGCGATCGTGATCGAACCGAGCAACGAGTTGCCGAAGAGGAACTTCAGGCCAGCGAACACGCCCTTCTGCTGCGCCGCTGCCTCGACGCGCTTGCCCGCGCGGACGACGATCGCGATCACGAGGAACGAGAAGACGTACGTGCAGCCGTCGACGAGGAGCGCCGTCGCCGGAGTCGTGGCGGCGATGAGCAGGCCGGCGGCTACAGGCCCCACGAGCTGCGTCAGCTGGGTCGCTCCCGACAGAACGGCGTTGACGCTGGCGACCGCCTGCTCGTCCTCGCCCGCGACCTCCGGGAGGATCAGCCGCGACGACGCGAGGTACGGGGCGGAGAAGATCCCGATCGCGAACGTCGCCCCGAGGAGCGCTGCGAAGGAGAGGTGGCCGGTGCTGTGGAGGATCGGGATGACGAGCATCAGCGGCCCGCGCGCCGCGTCGCAGATGAGCATCGTCTTCTTGGCGCCGAGCTTCGAGATCACCGTTCCCGCCGGGATCCCGAAGATCACCATCGGCAGCATCTCCGCCGCGAGGACCCAGCCCATCTTCGCCGTGGAGCCCGTCGTCGCGAGCACGAACCACGGCAACGCCACGAACGTCATGGCGGAGCCGGTCAACGAGACAAGCTCGGCCGCCAGCAACCCGATGAGCGAACGTTTCTTCAGCACGCAGGTAAAATAAGACGGACGTACGGTTTTGTCAAATGACTACCATTACCGGCCGTGCCCAAGGTGACGCAGGAGCATCTCGACGCCCGCCGCAAGGAGATCCTCGACGGCGCTCGCCGCGCGTTCGCCGAGCACGGCTACGAGGGCGCGACAGTCGCGAGGCTCGAGGAGGCGACCGGCCTCTCGCGCGGCGCGATCTTCCACTACTTCGAGAACAAGAACGACCTGTTCGTCGAGCTGGCGATCGAGATGAACACCCGCTTCGGCGACATCCTGCTCGAGTCCGGCATCGACGAGGCGTTCCGCGCCCTGACTGCCGAGAACCCGGAGTGGCTCGCCGTCCTGATCGAGACCGAGGGCCGGCTGCGCCACGACGAGGACTTCGTGCGCCGGTTCGAGTCGAAGGCCACCGGCACCAGCCCCCGCATCCAGGAGTGGTTCCAGCAGCAGCAGGCCGACGGGAATCTTCGCGCCGACGTCTCGTGGCAGGAGCTCGGGCGGTTCACGACCTCCCTCCTCAACGGCCTCGCGCTCCGTGTCGCCGGCGGCGACCCGTTCGACATCGAGGCGATGCTGCGGCTACTGGACGACGCGATCGCTGCGCCCCGGTAGCCGAGCACGGTGAGGCGCCCTCGGCCCGTGCCCAAGAAGGCCTAGAACCGCCTACTGATCTTGAAGTCCTTCTTGGCCGGCGTCGGATCAGTCCCGCCCGAACCGACCGCGCGCACCTCGAACGTGTACCTGCCCGACTTCAGATGCTTGTACTTCTTGGGCGAGTGGCAGGCCTCGAACTTCGGCTTCTTGTGCGCCTTTGCGAGCCCGCACTGAAAGCCCTTCGCGACGCCGAGAGCCGTGAACTTGAACGAAGCCTCGCGCTTCGGTGAGCTGATGGTCGCCTTGATCATCTTCGTGTCCGGGACGCGGAAGTAGTGGGCGGTATTGACCGCCAGGCGGGCGAGATCCGGGAGCGCGAAGGCTTCATCGGCACTGGAGCTCGTCGCGACGACGCGGCCCTTGACCGCGATCGCGTTGCGGCCGTCGGCCCACTTCGCCAACAGGGTCGCACCGGGTGCCAGCGGGGTCGTCGTATTGTCGGAGTTGGGGAACGTCCCGAGGCCCTTGACGATCGCATTGCTCGGCTGCAGCACCTGACCGAGGGTCGTGGCGAGGTTGTCGTTCGGCCCGAGTTTCAGCGGCGCATAGCCGCCGGAGGCGAACTGGCCGCCCGGAGACGCATCGGTCGGATCCCAGTTGTCATACGCGGCCTGGAGAACGGCCCCACCGCCCTTGATGTACGTGACGAGCTCGTTTCCCCAGGTGGTCGCGTCCGCGTAGCCGTAGGGGCTCGTGCCACAGGTGTCGCCGAGCGAGACAACGAGGTTCTGCGACTTGAGCATCGCTGCCGTGGGGGTTCCGGCATTGGTGTCGAAGATCGTCACCGTTGCCCCGCCGGCCAGCGTCTGGATCGCCGCCGCCAGCGGAGTCACCGCTTCGTCGAAGCAGGTGCCGGTGACCAAGATGTGCAACCCACCGGGCGAAGCGTCAGACGATGAGGCCGTCGCGCTCAGCGAGCCGCACAGAGCCACGATCAGGACAAGGACGAATCGGCACGCCCACGCGCCGCCCACCACGGCAGAACTCCTCGACAAAAGCATCTGGACCTCCTCGCCCTGACGTCGGCCAGCCGCGACCCTCGGCTGCCCGTCGCCGACCGATTATTCAGGTCACGCAATAGAGGTGTCAAAGCAGCGGAGTGGAGCTAGCCGGGCTCGAACCGGCGACCTCCTGGGTGCGATCCAGGCGCTCTCCCAGCTGAGCTATAGCCCCGCTGCGGCTCAGTGTAGCTAGGGCGTTTCTTCCCCGCCCCCGGCCGGGGCGCCGCCCGACGCCTTCTCCATCAGGTGTCCTTCGCGGATCCTCCGCTCCATGTCCTTCGACTCCTCGCGGTACCAGATCCCGTCCTCGAACTCGATCGCCGGATAGTTCTTCTGGCCCGTGTGCTCGACCATGGCTTCGCGCTTGCGCCGAGAATGCGGGCCCGGGACGCGCTCGTACTCGACGCCCATGTCCAGAAGCGCCTTCTCGACGCGCCAGCAGGGATGGCCCTTGATCTTCACCCACTGCGTGGTACAGCGGTGCAGCTTCACCGCCATCTCGGCACCTCCTCCTCGGTCGTCGCGACGAGGGTCCTACGATACGAGGGTGCGGGCAGTTTTCGAAATCCGGCCGCTGGGGTGGGGCGAGACGCTCGCGCTCCTCCAGTCGGTGAGCCTTCCGGACGGTCCGGAGAACGTGCGGGCGCGAGTGGTCGAGGTCGAGGGAGAGCGCGTCACGCTCGACTTCCCGGCACTCGAGGACGAGACGAGCGCCGAGCAGCTCCTCGCCGCGTGCGTCGCCGGCGAGTGGGCCGACCGCGGTGATGTCGAGTGCTGCCGGCTCCTCGGGGTGGAGTGGCCGCATGGACTGCCCGGGCCCGCGTTCCCGGCGGAGGCTGGCGTTTCGGTCGGAGCGATCGTCAAGCCCGCGCTCGGCCTGACGCCCGCTGAGGCGGCCGCCGTCGCCGCGGAGCTCGGCGCCGGCGGCGCCGTCCTCGTCAAGGACGACGAGCTGCAGCGGTCGTCGCCGGAGCGGGTTCGCGCCGTCAACGCCGCGATCCCCGAGCATGTCCTCTACGCGGCGAACGTGACCGGAACCGACGTCGAGGCGATCGTGGAGGCCGGCGCGCGGGCGCTGATGGTCAACGCGTTCCTCGCGGGTCTCGGCTCGATCGGCCGGCTCCGCGAATACGGGCTGCCGATCTTTGTCCACCGGGTCGGCTCGGCTTTCCTGCGCCGCGGCGGGGCGGTGTCTGTCTCCGCGCGCGTCCTCGCCGAGCTGACGCGACTGCTCGGAGCCGACTACGTGCAGGTCGGCTCCTTCTCGCCGCGCACCTTCGACACCGACGACGAGGTGCGGGAGCAGATCGCGGCGACGCGTCCCGCGACGGCCGTGATCGGCGGCGGAGTCGGCGCCGAGAACGTCCGCGAGCAGCTAGAGCAGGCGAGCACGCGCGACGGCGTGATGCTCCTCCTCGGCTCGGCCGCGTACGCGCACCCGGACGGCGTGCGCGCGGGCGTCGCAGCCGCGGTCGAGGCGATCCGCTAGGCAGCGAAGAGCGTCAGCTCGGGGTCGCGCTCACCGCGCAGGACGGCGAGGTCGACGGTGGCGCAGCAAATGTCGCGCGACTCTGCGAGCGCCACGGCCTGCGGCTTCAGCCGCTGCGCCACGAGGATCCCGCGACAGCCGGCCTTCGCGGGATCGCGGCGGATGAACTCGAGGTAGCGCGTGAGCTGCTCGACGGCCTCGATCGTCCCGAGCCGCTTGACCTCGACGGCGACCCACTCGCCGGCCTCGTCGTGGCACATAAGGTCGACCGGGCCTATCTCCGTCTGCCACTCGCGACGCACAAGCGTCAGCGGCTCGCCGAGCGCTTCCGGCGCGGCCGCGAGCGCCTCCTGCAGATCGCGCTCGACGCCGTCCTTCTGCAACGCCGCCGACTCGCCCATGTCGTGCGCGACGTCGCTCAGCACCTCGAGCAGGCGGATCTCGAGCACGTCCTCGCTCTTCGGCTTCGTCACCATCAGCCGGTCGCCCTCGTCGGCGACGAAGGTGGGCGCCGTCATCCAGTTGAGCGGCTTTACTTTGTAACTCCCGCTGTCGTCCCAGAGCATGACGGTCCCGTCCCCTTTGATCATCACGAGGCGGACGGCCTCCGGGAGGAACGCCGCGGCGCGGCCGGTGTAGGTGACTTCGCAGCGGGCGACGATCAGGCGCATCGGGCGACCGTAACGGCCGCGCCGGACATGTCCGAAAAGGGGGGTACGCGACGCTTCGAGGCGTGAGGGGTTGCGCGGCGAGGTCTCCGTTCGGTAAAAACCGAATTGAGATGACCGTTTCTGCCGAACCGATCGACTGCTGTGCTCCGCTCGCGGCTCCCGTCTTGACCGTGGAGGAGGCGGCGGCGACGGCGACGTTGTTCGCGGCTCTCGGCAACACGGCGCGGGTGCGGCTGGTAAATCTGCTCGCCGCTAGCGAAGAGCCCGTCTGCTTCTGCAACCTGGCAGAGCCGGTCGGCCTGGCGCCGGCAACTGTCTCGGAGCACTTGAAGAAGCTCGTCGAGGCTGGGCTGGTGCTCCGGGAGGAGCGGGGCAAGTGGGCTTACTACTCGATCAACGATGAGGCGTTCGAGCGCGTTGTCGCGCTCTCCGACCTAGCGAAGCGCGCGTGCTGCTGATGGCCTCGACCGCCAACGAGTTACGGGAAGAAGGGACCAGCTTGCATCGAAGGCTGGCTGTCGCTAGGCCACTACGCATCGGAGGAGGCTGACCTTGTCTGAGACCCTCGACCCCGTCACTCGGCATCACGTCCATAACGCTGCGGAGGCGCTGAAGGAGGAGTTCTCCGGGATCTTCTCCGTCGAGACGATCGAGCGATACATCGGCGAGTCCGTCGATGCGTTGGGCAACTCACGGATCACGGTGTTCGTTCCGGTGCTTGCGCATCGCTTCGCTCGCGAGCGGCTGCTGGCGCTCGCCCAGGCGCAGGATCTCGTGCCCACGGATCAGCCTGAGGTCTTGTTCGTTTGCGTTCACAACGCGGGCCGGTCACAGATGGCCGCCGGGCTTCTGAGGCTCCGTTCAAACGGTCGGATCCACGTCCGCTCGGCAGGGAGCGCGCCCGGCGAGGAGATCAACCCGGCGGTGATCACGGCGATGCAAGAGATCGGCGTCGACATGAGCGAGGAGTTCCCGAAGCCGCTCACCGACGAGTTCGTCCAGGCCGCGGATGTCGTGATCACGATGGGCTGCGGGGATGCCTGCCCAATCTTTCCCGGCAAGCGCTACGAGGACTGGGAGCTGGAGGATCCCGCAGGGCAGGACGTGGAGGCTGTGCGCGTCATCCGTGACCAGATCGACGAGCGTGTGCGGCACCTGATGGCTGAGCTTCTTCCCGCAGAGCAGTGAGCATCGAAAACCTGCGCAGGCTGGTCGCCGAGGCGATCGGGACGTTCGCGCTCGTCTTCGCCGGGTGCGGCGCGATCATGGTCGACGCCAAGACGCATGCACTCGGCCACGTCGGCGTGGCGATCACCTTCGGCCTGGTGATCATGTTCGGGATCTACGCCGTCGGCCACATCTCCGGAGCCCACTTCAACCCGAGCGTCACCTTCGCCTTCGCCCTCAGCCGCCACTTCCCCTGGACGCGAGCCGTCGGCTACTGGGGGGCACAGCTGATCGGCGCGATCGCGGCTGCTGCAGTGCTGCGAGGTTCGCTCGGCAACATCGCCAATGTCGGCGCGACGCTTCCGTCCGGCTCCCAAGGTCAGTCCTTCCTCTGGGAACTGGTGCTCACCTTCTTCCTAATGTTCGTGATCATGGCCGTCGCCACCGACACGCGGGCGGTTGGGGAGGCGGCGGCGATCGCCGTCGGCGGCACCGTCGGCCTCGACGCGATGTTCGGCGGCCCGATCAGCGGCGCCTCGATGAACCCTGCTCGCTCGACCGGCCCGGCGCTCGTGTCGGGAGACCTGCACGCGCTCTGGCTCTACATCGTCGCGCCGATCTGCGGCGCGTCACTCGCGGCACTCGCCTACCAGTTCGTGCGCGGCGAGCAGACACGTCCGGCGTCGATCACAGAGCCAAGCCTCGACGGCGAAACTGCACGGTCGGATGCGCACACCTAACGCGCATGGGACGGGTCAGACGCAATTGAGCGGTTTGTAGCCGCCGGCGTCGTCGTGGACGAGCACCGAGCCGTCGCCCTTGAGGCTGAGGAGTCGCCGGGCAACCTACTGTCCGTTTCCGGACAGGTTCTTTCAGCCGGTGCGTTCGACGCGCGAGCCGCCGACGGTCGCTTCCTCACCGTCGTCGAAGCGAACCCAGGCCTTGCCGTTGCCGTCGTAGTCCGGCGACCAGACGAGGAGCGTCGCGTCACGCCCACCGACCCGGACGCGTTCGGTGCCCTCCTCCTCCGCGCCGCTCCAGACGCGGATGAACGGATTCTCCCGGCGCTCGCGGCCGATCGTCGTCTCGTCGGCATGGCCGGGGAGGACACGCGTGGTGTCGGGCAGCTCGAGCAGGACCTCCATCACCGACCGCCGCACGACGGCCACGTCACCGCCGCCGACCGCGTCGCGGAAGAGCGTGTCGCCCGTCGCCACCACCTCGTCGTCGACGACGAACGAGAGGCCGTCATCGGAGTGCCCGGGGGTCGCGAGCGCCTGCACGCGCAGGTCGTCCCACCTCCACTCGCCGGGCTCGGCGAGCACCGGAATCGAGTACCGGCGCGCGAGTTCGTCCTCGTTCACGACGTGGTCGTGGTGCGTGTGCGTACGGAGGATCGCGACCGGCGTCACCCCCCACCGCTCGGCCGCCTCGATCAGCGGCGCGACGTCCGGCCCGGAGTCGACGAACACCGCCGGACCGCCTTCGGCGGCGATCAGAAAGGCGTTGCTGAGCCAATCGGGATGCGTGCTCTTCTCCACGAGCATGGCGCTAGGCTAACTGCATTCCCCACGAGGAGGATTGATGGCGGGCCTGTGGTCACGGACGACGTTGGTCGTCAAGTCGAAGTACTCGAAGATGCTCAACCGGGCCGAGAACCCGACCGAGACGCTCGACTACTCGTACGAGCAGATGCTCGAGCAGCTGCAGAACGTGAAACGCGGGACCGCCGACGTCGTCACCTCGAAGAAGCGGATCGAGCTGCAGCAGCAGAAGCTCGAGCAGAACGTCGTCAAGCTGGAGACCCAGGCCAGGCAGGCAGTGGCGGCGAACCGCGAGGATCTCGCTCGGCAGGCGCTCGAGCGCAAGGCCGTCGCGCAGGGACAGCTGCAGGACATGGACGGGCAGGTGAAGCAGCTCCAGGACCAGCAGGAAAAGCTCGTCGCGGCCCAACAGCAGCTCCAGACCAAGATCGAGTCGTTCCGCTCGCAGAAGGAGATCCTCAAGGCGCAGTACTCGGCCGCCGAGGCCCAGGTCAAGGTCGGCGAGGCCGCGACCGGGATCGGCGAGCACATGCAGGACACCGGACTGGCGATCCAGCGCGCCAAGGACAAGACCGAGGAGATGCAGGCGCGCGCCTCGGCGATCGACGAGCTCACCTCCAGCGGTGCGCTCGAGGACCTCACCGCTGGCGACCAGACGCAGCTCGACCGCGAGCTCGCCCAGATCTCCACCACCTCGCAGGTCGACGACGAGCTCTCGAAGCTCAAGTCCGAGGTCGGCTCCGGCGCTCCGCAGAAGGAGATCGCGGCCGGCGACGCCGAGCAGCCCGCTGCCGCCACGGAGCCGGCGCCGGCAGCGCAGCCCGCACCGGCCGCGGACACCGAGCCGGCGACGCAGCCGGCCGAGGAAACCACCGAGTCCTGACCCGCTTCGGCGACATCCTCTTCGGCCGCAAGAAGCTGCAAGGCCCGGCGGCCGAGAAGCTGTTCGCACTCTCGACCGCGGCCGTCACGCTCGACACCGAGTGCTCGCTGAAGCCGGCCGGCGACGCCGCACTCATCTTCAAGCCGCTCTCGGCGGGCGAGTTCACCTCGACCGAGAACGACGCGGAGGAGCTGCTGCGCAGCGTCGCCCGGGACTCCGGCTCCGAGATCGACCGCAAGACCGACTCGTTCGGCTTCGAGTGGGTGATCGTCCACGACGCGCAGCTCGAAGACCAGGTCGCGGGCGTCCACACGCTCGCCTCGGAGCTCGAGGACCACGGCTTCGGCGGCCAGCTCCTCGCGGCCGCTTTCCGCTTCGACGGCTCCAAGTTCGGCTCGGGCCACCCCGTCTACTGGATCTACGGCTTCAAGACCGGCACCTGGTGGCCGTTCGTCCCGACGGGCGAGAAACAGGAGCGGGACAACGCACAAGAGCTGGAGCTGAAGGCGAAGCTCGAACCCGAGCTGCCCATCGAGCCCGACCTCAGCAAGTGGTTGGCGCTCTTCGACGCTCCGATCTAAGAGCGCTCAGGCGAGAGGACGCTCGCCCAGGCGACTGCGATTGTCCCCGAGTGGCGTTCACGCCGGTTTGGAGCGATACTTTGGGTCACCCTTATGCACCCAGACACGTGGTTCATCGGATTGATCGTGTTGCTCGCGGCGGTGCTTCCGTGGATCGCGGCGATTGTGTGGGTTGCTTCACGCGCGGGATGGTCCTCCGTGTTTTCTCACGAGGAGGGAGCACTTCCGTCCCAGGCCAGCCAACTCCGCGGGTTCGGCGGCGGGCCGGGTAAGTAACCGAGTTCGTCCCAATCATCGTCGGTTTCGGGGGTCACTCCGGAGCACTGACCCCGGCCGGCGTCCTAATACCTGAAGCAGGCCGTTCCGTCCGGGCAACCGGTGGCTCCGGCTGCGGTGCCGCCCTGTAGGGCGCGGCCTGGTTGGAGCGTTACTTGGAGGATGATGACCACGCCTGTTACGACAAGGCCTGCGAGGACTGCGAGTACGAGCGGTCGGCCTCGCATCCCGACGAGCCAGGCTGCGAGGCCCGTCCAGAAGGCGAGCGAGAGTGCTTCCATCCAGATCACGACTCGGACGGAGTTCACGACGGAAACAGAGACGAGATCGAGCAGGAGCAGGAGCGCCAATGGCGGAACCGCCAGGAGCAGGAATCGTGACTCGGACCGCGCGTTCGCGAACCACTCGCTTCGTGTCGGTCGCCGACTGAGCTCGACTTGGAGCACGAGGGTGGTTGAGAACACGTGCGAGGTGAAGATGGCGATGATCGGCCCGAGGATGATCAAGACCACATCGACCACACGCAGCTTTGCCCAGCCGTCGTACACGACCAACACGCAAACGAGCGTGATAGTGGCAGTGACGACACGTCCGATCGCTACTGGCCTCTCGGTGACCTTGAACGGATCACGGAGCATCTCCGCGAGCCTAACGCGACCTCGCTTAGGTAGCTGGCCCGGCTCAGCGGTCATTCCGGAAAACCGGCCCAGGCGAGAGCCCCGTTTCCCGAACGCTGACCCGGCGACCTACAGAGTGGTGCCCCGCTGCGTCTCGTACACCTCGGTGAGTTTCCGCGCGAGGTTCCCCATCACGTCGAGAGGTACAGCGAACACGTACTCCCTCGTGGCGACCTGGGCGGGGTCAGTCGTGGCGACTTCGCGTACCGTGCCGCCGGATATGTGCAGGGCCCACACTTCCAGCGACCCACCCCCGAGTACTTCGGCGAGGACGGGGCTCGGCGTGAGATTGAAATGCTGTAGTGCAACCGGGTCGGAGTCGGTCGCAGCCATCGGTTGGGAGTCTCGCACAGGTGTACGTCGCGCAGTCTCGCGCGCGCCCGATCAGGGGTAGTTCCGGACCAATCCGAAGCCAAGAGGCCGGACGCTAAGCCTCTCGTCCACACCATCCAAAGCGCAAGCTTCGCGAGCTACGAGACGGGCTTGCCCATGTCCCGGGCGATCTCGGAGAGAGCGGCGAGGCGCTTCTCGAGCGGCGGGTGATCCATCATCCACTCGCTCATGTTCGTCTTCCAGTTGGTCGGGATGATGAAGAACGCGTTCATCCCCTGTACCTCGCGCAGGTCGCGCTGCGGGATCTGCGCGATGTTGCTCGAGATCTTCTGGAGCGCGCTCATGAGGTTCTCCGGCGCACCGGTGATGATCGCCGAGCCGCGGTCGGCCGCGTACTCGCGATAGCGCGAGATCGTCCGGATCAGAATGAAGCTGATCGCGTAGACGATCACCGAGACGAGGAACACGATCAGCCAGACCGGCACCTGGTTGTTGCCGTTGCTGTTCCGGTTGCCGCCGCCGAAGCCGCCGAACATCCCGGCGTAGAGCCCGAAGCGGGTGAGCAACGCGGCGAGCATCGCGAAGAAGCTCGCCACCGTCATCACGAGCACGTCCCGGTTCGCGATGTGCGAGAGCTCGTGGCCGAGGACGGCCTCGAGCTCCTGCGGGTCGAGCCGCCGCCAGAGCCCCGTGGTCACCGCGACTGCGGCGTGCTTCGGGTTGCGGCCCGTCGCGAACGCGTTCGGGACGTCGGTGTCGACGACTGCGATGCGCGGCTTCGGCAGGTTCGCCATCGCGCAGAGCCGCTCGACCATCGCGTGCAGCTCGGGCGCCTCCTCCGCGGAGACGATCTTGGCCCCGGCCGCCCTGAGCGCCAGCTTGTCGGAGGTGTAGTACTGGAAGAAGGCGAGGCCGACGATGATCACGAGCATCGGCACGAGCCCG
The DNA here is from genome assembly GCA_963731015.1 of uncultured Actinomycetes bacterium. Classification (GTDB taxonomy): domain Bacteria; phylum Actinomycetota; class Thermoleophilia; order Gaiellales; family Gaiellaceae; genus Palsa-739. The sequence continues at coordinate 371,071 of CAVSTY010000007.1, read as the reverse complement.
AAGTTGAGGACGTTGAACAGGACGACGGCGAAGACGACGTAGAGCAGGCCGAGGAGTGCGCCGGTGAAGAGCATCCGCAGCGACAGCCCGCGATCGCGTCCGAAATTTCTGCGTTCCATGTCCCGAATGGTACTGCGCCGGGATGTTCTGCCGGTTCCCGCAGCCCCTCGTCTTAGCGGTTCATTAGAGTCCTCCGAGGTGCGCCACAGAGCAGTCATCGCCGCTGCCGCTGCCGCTGCCGGTGCGCTGGGCGCCATCGTGCTCGCGGGCTGTGGCGGCGAGGGCGTCACGACGCCGACACCGAACACGGTGGTCGGCACGGTCTCTGCGGCGCCCAGCTTCCCGGTCGTTCCTGCCTTCCACCTCAAAGGAGACTCGAAGAAGGGCAACGCCGTCTTCGCGAGCGGCGGCTGCGGAGGCTGTCACACGCTTGCCGCGGCCAACGCGAGCGGGACGGTCGGGCCTAATCTCGACTCGCTCAAGCCCGACTACCGGGCCGTCACCGCTCAGGTGACGAACGGCGGGTCCGCGATGCCTTCGTTCAAGTCGAAGCTCAGCGCTCAGCAGATCGCGGACGTGGCCGCGTACGTCGTCGACTCGACCGGCGGCACGGCGCCGTAGAGCTTCCGCCCGCGTTTCCGGCGGACGTCGCCGCTTTCGCGCTCGATCTCGACCGGACGCTGATCGCCGAGGACGGCGTCCTGCGGCCGCGGACGCAGGAGGCGCTCGCGCGGACGAGGGCGACCGGCGCCCACGTCGTCGTGGTCACCGGGCGGATGTTCCGGGCGGTGCGCCCGTACCTCGAGCAGGCGGAGCTCGACGATCTCGCCGTCTGCTACCAGGGCGCCGTCGTCGCCGACCCGGCGACGGGCGAGTTTCTCCTCCACGTCCCCATCCCACTCGCGGAGGCGCGGGAGGCAATGGATGCCGTGGTCGCGGCAGGCTTCCATCTCAACTGCTACGTCGACGACCTGCTGTATGTCGCGGAGGTGACGCCGGAGGCGCGGCGCTACGCCGACTTCCAGCACCTCGAGATCCACGCCGTCGGCGATCTTCGTGCCTGGCTCGACCGCGAACCGACGAAGCTCGTCGCGGTGGGCGATCCGGACGCGCTCGACCAGCTCGAGGCGGAACTCGAGCCGCGCTTCGCGGGACGCCTCTTCATCTCGAAGTCGCTGCCGTACTTTCTCGAATTCGCGCATCCGGATGTGAGCAAGGCGAGCGGGCTGACGTTCGTCGCCGACCGGCTCGGCTTCCGGCCGGAGGAAACGGTCGCGTGCGGCGACGGCGAGAACGACCGCGAGCTGCTCGACTGGGCCGGCTTCGGCGTCGCCGTCGCGAACGCACATCCGGACGTGCTCTCGCGCGCCGACCTCGTGGTTCCCTCAGTCCAGGAGGAAGGCGTCGCTGTTCTCCTGGAGAGCTACCTAGACTCCATCGCGTGATCGACGCCCGAGCCGCCCGCAACGAGCCGGACGAGTTTCGTCGCCGATTGGCTCGCAGAGGCGCCGGCGAGGTGTTCGACGCCTGGCTCGCCGCCGACGAAGAGTGGCGCGAACTCGTGCCGCGCGCCGACGACCTCCGCTCCCGTACAAAGGTGAAAGGCAAGCCGACGCCGGAGCAGCTCGAGGAGCTGCGCGGGATCAAGGAGGAGCTGCAGGCTGTGGAGCGCGAGCTCGCCGACGCCGAGGCGACGCGCGACGAGGTTGGCCTGCGGATCCCGAACCTGCCGGCCGACGACGTTCCCGACGGTGCAACCGAGGACGACGTGCGCGTCGAGCGACTCGTCGGCGACCCGCCCGCGCTGTCTGAACCGAAGGCGAGCCTCGAGCTCGGTCGCTTCGACATGGATCGAGCGGCGAGGATGAGCGGCGCTCGCTTCGGCTACTGGATCGGCGACACGGGTCTGCTTGCGCTTGCGCTCTACCGCTATGCGCTCGACAACCTCGCGGCAAAGGGCTTCGTCACCGTCCTCCCGCCGGTGCTCGTACGCGAGGATGCACTGCTGGGGACGGGCGCCTTTCCCTCCGACGAAGACAGCGTCTATTCAGTTCCGGCGGACAATCTCTATCTCTCGGGTACAGCCGAGATCCCGCTCGCAAGTCTTCACGCCGGCGAGATACTCGAGGCCTCCGAGTTGCCACTCCGCTACGTCGCCTTCTCGCCGTGCTTCCGCCGCGAAGCCGGCGCGGCGGGGAAGGACACCCGCGGGATGATCCGCGTCCACCAGTTCAACAAGGTCGAGCAGTTCGCGCTGACAGTGCCCGAGCAGTCCTGGGACGAGCACGAACTGCTGCTCGCGAACACCGAGGAGCTCGTGCAGGGCCTCGGTCTTCCCTATCGCGTAGTCACGCTTCCGGCAGGCGACATGGCCGCGCAGGCGGTCAAGACAAACGATGTGGAGATCTGGTTCCCGAGCCAGGAGCGCTACCGCGAGACCGCGTCGATCTCGAACACGACCGGCTTTCAGGCCCGGCGGTTAGGCATCCGCTACCGCGACGGCAAGAGCCCCGAGCCGTTGCACATGCTCAACGGGACCGCAGTCGTGGACCGGATGGCGCTCGCGATCCTCGAGAACTTCCAGGGCGACGTGCCGGACGTGCTGCGCGGCTACGGCGCGCCCGAGCGCGTTAGGCCCTAGCTCTCCTCCCGCTCGGCGAGCCACGCCTTCGCGAGCCGCTTCTGCGCGCGCGTCAGCCAGGCCTCCTCGACGAGGTCGCGCAGTTCGGCGCGATCGAGCGCGCCGAGATCGGGGATGCGCATCAGCACGGCGGAGTAGCCGTTCCAGTGCGGTGTCGTGAAGTAGATGCCGCGCGCGTCGGCGACGAGCATCTCCTTCACGCCGAGGTCGGCGACTCGGAACGCGAGCACGTCGACCAGCCGCTCGCCCGTCTCGGGATCCACGGCGTCCGGCCGCGGCCCTCGGTGGAAGCAAAACATCTTCCCGTGCACGAGGTAGGTCGGACGTCCGTCGTCCACCTGTTTCGTCGCCTCGGGCATGGCGAGCGCCAGCTTGTCGAGATCCTTCATCGTCGCCACGGCTGCGACACTAGACGCCGCGGCGGGGTGCCGGAGCGGTCGAACGGGGCGGTCTTGAAAACCGTTGAGCCTCACGGCTCCGTGAGTTCGAATCTCACCCCCGCCGCTTCTCTGTAGCGTTCTCAGCCATGACGACGGGAGAGGATCTCCGGGGCCTGATGCGGCTCTGGCCGCACGGCGTCTCGATCCTCAGCGTCGACGTCGAGGGCGACCGGATGGGCGTCACGGTCTCGTCACTCGTCTCGCTCTCGCTCGAGCCGCCGCTCGTCGGGGTCTCGATCGGCAAGGACGCGTCCTGCTACGAGCTCCTGCGCAGCGCCGGCCGCTTCGCGGTCAGCCTCCTCGGCTCCGAGCAGGAGGAGCTCGCGCGCCGCTTCGCCGCGGGCTATCCGCCGATCGTGCACTGGCAGGGCGTGCCGACCCGCGAGGGGCAGGTCGCGCCGCTGATCGAGGGCGCACTCGGCTGGATCGAGGCCGAGACGCAGGCAGAGGCGGACGCAGGCGACCACACCTTCTTCATCGCCGACGTCCTCTCGATCGCGCACGGCCCGTCCCACCACGCGCTCGTCTACCGCGAGAGCAACTACCACTCGGTTTGACCGAAGCCGTCGTCTTCGACCTCGACGGGGTGTTGCTCGCCTCGGAGGAGGTCTGGGACGCGGTGCGCGAGCGGTACGTGCGCGAACGCGGCGGCCGGTACGACGACGAGGTGCAGCGGGCGATGATGGGAATGAGCGCGCCCGAGTGGTCCCGATACCTGCACGACGAGGCGGGCGTGCCGGACGCGCCGGCCACGATCAACCGCGCCGTCGTCGAGCGGATGCTCGAGGCCTACCGAAGCGAGCTTCCGCTACTGCCGGGAGCGGTCGCGACCGTGCGCCGGACGGCGGATGCGTTTCCGCTGGCCCTCGCATCGTCCTCGAACCGGGAGGTGTTCGAGGAGGTGCTCGAGCTTGCCGGTCTCGTCGCTTGCTTCACCGCGACCGTGTCCTCGGAGGAGGTCGAGCGCGGCAAGCCGGCGCCGGACGTCTACCTCGAGGCGGCCAGGAGACTCGGGGTCGATCCGAAACGCTGCGCGGCGGTCGAGGACTCGCACGCCGGCATCCGCTCGGCGAAGTCGGCCGACATGCGCGTCATCGCGATCCCGAACGCGGCCTATCCGCCCGACGACGAGGCGCTCGCCCTCGCCGACACCGTCGTCCCGTCGCTCGAGGAGCTGACCGTCGACGTGCTCCTCGGCTAGATCAGCCGCTCGCCGCGCGCGTCGAAGGCACGGATCCCCGGCGCAAGCGAGGGGTCGAAGTCCTCGCGGAACATGGTGAAGATCGTGACGTCGCGGAGTGGACCGGCCTCGTGCGCCGGCAGCCGCCGCCGTAGCGTCGCCTCCTCCACGAAACCGAGCTTGCGCGGGATGCCGAAGCTCGCCTGGTTGCGCGGCTCGATCCGGATCTCGATCCGGTCCGCGCCGCACACCTCGAAGCCGACCCGCGTCAGCGCCGCACTCGACTCGGTCACGAACCCCTGCCTGGTGGCGCTCGCGCGGATCCAGTAGCCGATCTCGAGACCGCCCGGCCCGATGCGCGGATGCAGCCCGGTGCCGCCGAGCACCTCGGTCTCGTCGGCGGTGAAGATCCCGCACGTGAAGTTCTCGCCCGAGTCGTAGTTGGCGCGGAACTGCCTGACGAGCTCGATCTTCTGCTCGAGCGTCTGCGGCTCCTGGTGCACCCACGGCATCCACGGCCGCAGGTGCTCGAGGCTCGAGTCGATCGCCTCCTTCAGGTTCGCCGCGTCGCGGGGCTCGTAGCAGCGGACGACGAGCCGCTCCGTCTCGATCCGGTAGGGAGCGGGCGGCCCGTCCCAGCTCACGACACGCGGCCGACGAGGACACACCCGTTGTGTCCGCCGAGGCCCATCGCGTTCGAGAGGGCGACCTCGACCTGCGTCTTCCGAGCCTCGTTCGGCACGTAGTCGAGGTCGCACTCGGGATCCGGATGGACGTAGTTCATCGTCGGGGGCAGGACGCCGTCACGGACTGCGAGGACGCACATCATCGCCTCGATCGCGCCCGCGGCTCCGAAGCAGTGGCCGGTGACGGACTTCGTCGAGGACACCGCGAGCTCGTACGCGTGGTCGCCGAAGACCTCCTTGATCGCGCGCGTCTCGGCCGCGTCGCCGAGCGGCGTCGAGGTGCCATGGGCATTGATGTAGCCGACACGTTCGGGTTCGAGGTCGGCGCGCCGAAGTGCGTGACGCATCATCTCCGCGACGCCGAGCGACTCGGGATCCGGCTGCGCGAGGTGGTGAGCGTCGTTCGACATCCCGTAGCCGAGGATCTCGGCGTAGACGGTCGCGCCACGGCGCTCGGCGGCCTCGAGCTCCTCGAGCACGAGCACGCATGCGCCCTCCCCCATCACGAACCCGGCCCGCGTGGCATCGAAGGGGCGCGACGCCCGCGGCGGATGCTCGTCCTCGGCCACGAGGCCGCGCATCGCGCAGAAGCCGGCGAGGACGAGCGGATGGAGACAGGCCTCGGCGCCGCCGGCCAGGACGGCGTCGGCGTCGCCGCGCTTGATCAGCTCCGCCGCCTCTCCCACGGCGGTCGAGCCGGTCGCGCACGCCGAGACGGGCGCGTAGTTCGGCCCGCGGAAGCCGAGCGAGATCGCGAGCTGGCCGCTGGCCGTGTCGACGAGCACGTTCGGGAGGAAGGTCGGCGCGACGCGCTCGGGCCCGCGCTCCCGCATGATCTCGGCCTGTTCCATGATCCCGAGGAAGCCGCCGATCGCAGTGCCGAAGAGAATCCCGACCCGGTCCGGCGGGTATGCGCCGTCGAGACCCGCGTCGGCCACGGCTTCCCGGCCGGCGCCGAGCGAGAGGAGGACGTTGCGGTCGAGCCGCCGCGCGTCCTTCGGCGAGGCGACCTGGCCCGGGTCGAAGTCCTTCACCTCCGCCGCGATCCGCACCGGGAACTCGCTCGTGTCGAACGAGCGGATGAAGTCGATGCCGCTCTCGCCTGCAACGGCTGCGCGCCACGTCGACGGCGCGTCCGCGCCGATCGGCGTCACCGCGCCGAGCCCGGTCACTACCACCCTCCGCATCCCGCGAAGTTAGACGACCGCCGCCGGGCTGGGTTGCGGGCTACGCAGTCTCGGCGACGACTGCGTCGACCAGCACCGCGTACACCCTCGTCGGTTCGGTCTTCCCCTTCATCAGCAGCTCGCCCTGCGCCTCGACCGGGATCCCGTCGACGATGCCCTGCCGCGTGTTCTCGTCGATCAGGATCGGCCGGCCCAACTCCTTTGTGTGCGCCTCGAGCCGCGCGGCCACATTCACGGTGTCGCCGACGCAGGTGTAGGTGGCCCGGTTCTGCGTCCCGGTGTAGCCCGCGACGACGCGACCCGAGGCGATCCCGACCCCGATCTGGATCTGCACCTTGTCGCGCGCCGCCTGCTCCTCGTTGAAGAGGCGGATCAGTTCGACCATCTGTCGCGCCGCGAGCACCGCCGCCTGCCGGTGGTCGTCCCGCGGCTCCGGCGCTCCGAAGATCGCCATCAAGCCGTCGCCGACCATCTGGTTGACGATCCCGCCTTCGCCGGTGATCGCGTCCATCATCAGTAGGTAGTAGTCGTTGAGCAGCTCGATCGTCTCGGTCGGCTCGCGCGACTCCGAAATGGTCGTGAACGAACGGATGTCGCAGAACATCGCCGACGCGTCGACGTACTGGCCGCCCAGCGAGAAGCCCGACGTGAGGAGATCGTCCGCCACCTCCTTGGTCGCGAACTTGCTGATCAGCTCCCGCTGCTGGTCGCGAAGGCGCTTCTTCTCGAGGCTCGCGTTGATCCGTGCGTTCAGGAGCACCGGGTTGACGGGCTTCGTCAGGTAGTCCTCTGCGCCCATCTCGAGGCAACGCACGACACTGTCGAGCTCGTCGAGGGCCGAGGTCACGATCACGGGGATGTCGCGCAGCAACGGATCGTCCTTCAGCTTCGCCAAAACCTCGTAACCGTCGAGTTCGGGCATGAGCACGTCGAGCAGCATCAGATCGAACTTCTGCTGCCGCAGCAGATCGAGCGCGTCGCCGCCATGCTCGGCGAAGGCGACGGTGTGCCCGTCGAGCTCGAGACCGCGCGCGAGCATGAGCCGGTTCACCCGGTTGTCGTCGGCGATGAGAATCGTGCCGGGAGCAGGAGCAGGTGAGCTCACGCAGGCGCCTCCGAAACGAGCGCGGACAGGGCGTCCTCGAGCGCCCGGTACTCCTCCTCGATCCGGTCGACGAGCTCCGAGGCGCCGTCGAGCTCGTCGTCCTTGGCTCGGTGCTCGAGCGTCCGGCACAGCTCCCCGAACTCTGCGGCGCCGAGCGTCGCGCCGTTCGACTTCAGGGTGTGCGCAGCGCGCCGCAGCTCCTCGGCGTTCTGCTCGTCCAGCGAGCTGCGGAGGGTCGCGATCAGAGCCGGCGCGTCCGCCAGGAACGCGTCGACTACCTCGCCGAGGAACTCGTCGCCGCCCAGGTCACGCAGATTCTTGAGCGCGTCATCGTCGAGGCTGACGAACCCGACTGCGGCCGAATCGCCTCCGCCGTTCGCGAGAGGCTTCGCCCGCTTGAGCGCGGCGACGAGCTCCTCCGCCCGGATCGGCTTTGCGACGTAGTCGTTCATCCCGGCCGCGAAGCACGCCTCGCGATCCTCCGGAAGCGCGTTCGCCGTCATCGCGATGATGTGCGGACGGGTCTCCTTCGGCCAGCGCTCGCAGATCTGGCGCGTGGCGTCGAGGCCGTCGAGCTCCGGCATCTGGACGTCCATCAGGACGACGTCGTACGGCCGCTGCTCGAGCGCCTGGATGGCCTCGAGCCCGTTGTTCGCGACCTCGGCGCGGTAGCCGAGCTGCTCGAGCAGGCGAAGCGCCACCTTCTGGTTCATGGCGTTGTCCTCGGCGAGCAGGATCCGCAACGCCGACCGCGTGCGCCTTCCGTCGGTCACGGGCTCGACCTCCTCTGCCACAGCGTCAGCCGTGAGCAGACGCAGGAGCGTGTTGTAGAGCTGCGATGCCTTGAACGGCTTCGGGAGCTGGGCCGAGAAGAGACTGCTCGACTCCGCCTGCGGCAGCCGGCCGAGCGAGGTGAGGAGCAGGAGCGGCAGCTCCTCGCCACTCCGCCGACTCCGGATCTCGCCCGCCAGGGCGAGCCCGTCCATCTCCGGCATCATCATGTCGAGCACGGCCACGTCGAACGCCTCGCCCTGCTCGATCAGCTCGAGCGCAGCCGCCGGCAGCTCCACCGAGACGGGCTCCATCCCCCACGACCGCGCGTGCCGGGTGACGATCTCGCGGTTCGTCGCGTTGTCGTCGACGATCAGGATCCGCTTGTCCGCGAGGTGCGGGAGACCGTCGTCCAGCGAGAACTTCGCCGGCACTTCCGCGCCGGTGACGGGCAGCGCGATGCGGAAAGTCGATCCCTTCTTCTGCTCGCTCTCCACCGAGATGGTCCCGCCCATCAGGTCGACAAGGCGCTTCGAGATGGCGAGGCCGAGCCCCGTGCCCCCGAAGCGGCGCGTCGTCGATGCGTCCACCTGGCTGAAGGAGGTGAAGAGCAGGTCCATCCGGTCGGGAGGAATCCCGATGCCGGTGTCGCGGACGGCGAGCTCGACCTCGTACGAGCCCGCGCCGGTCTCTGTTGCGCTCACGAGCACCACGACCTCGCCGCTCTCGGTGAACTTGACCGCGTTCGAGAGGAGGTTCAGGAGCACCTGCCGCAGGCGAGCCTCGTCGCCGACGATGCCGGCGGGCGCATCGTCGTCGATCAGGCAGCCGAGCTCGAGCTCCTTCTCCCAGGCGCGGGGTGCGACGATGTCCAGGGCTCCTTCGACGCAGTCGCGCAGGTTGAACGGCTCACGCTCGAGATCGAGCTTGCCGGCCTCGATCTTCGAGTAGTCGAGGATGTCGTCGATCACGTGCAGCAGCGCGTCGCCGCTCGTGTGGACGACCTCGGCGAACTCCCGCTGCTCGCTCGTCAGGTCGGTGCCGAGCAGCAGGTCGGTCATGCCGATCACAGCGTTCATCGGCGTCCGGATCTCGTGGCTCATCGTGGCGAGGAAGGCGCTCTTGGCCTGCGTCGCCGCCTCCGCCTCCTGGCGGGCACGCTGGAGCTCGGTGATGTCGTGATAGATGGCGTAGAAACCGACGTGCTCCCCATCGAAGCGCAGCGGTACGAGCTCCATTTCGACGTCCAAGAGCTCGCCATCCTTGCGCGCGCGACGAGTGATGCGATGCGTCCGCACTTCTTCGAGTGCCTCCCGGGTGACGTCGCGGCTCTCGCTACGGAACTCGTCCGGGACGACGAGCTCGTCGATGAGGCGTCCGGTTGCTTCGTCGCTCGTGTAGCCGAAGAGCGCCGCGGCGGCGGGGTTCCAGCCGGTCACCCGTTCGGCGGCATCCATCACGACGATGGCGGCCGGGCTGATCTCGACCAGCGACTCGAAGTACTGCTTCTGGCGGTCTACCTCGGCAAAGAGCCGCGCGTTCTGGATGGCGACGCCGACGTTCGCGGCGATCGTCGCGAGCAGGCGTACGTCGGCCTCTCCGAACCGTCCCTCCTCCTCGATGTTCTGGACGCTGATCACCCCGATCGCCTTGCTGCCGACGAGGATCGGCACGCCGAGGTACGAGAGGGACGGTGTTCCCAGGCTCGCCTGCTCGTCGTGCTGCTCCCTTCGGTTGAGGAGGAGCGGCTCGCGTGAGTCGAGGATCTGCGTCGTGAGACCCTCTCCGTACTCCATCGGAGCCTCGGGCCGGCGCTCGCCGCCCTCGTAGTAGTAGGCGAACTCGATCTGACCGGCCGCCTCGTCGTGCAGCGCGACATACGCGATGTCGGCGTCGAACGTCTGGCGCACCTGCTCGCCGACGAGCTCGATCAGCGCGTCGGGGTCGAGCTGTGAGGACAACGCGTGACCGACGCTGTTCACGGTCGCGAGCTCGCCGACGCGCTGGCGCGTCTCCTGCACGAGACGTGCGTTCTCGAGCGCCCCGGCGAGACTGCCCGCCAGCGTCGTCAGTAGGCGCTGGTCGTCCTCGCCGAACGCATGCTCTCGATCGATGTTCTGGAGCGAGATCACGCCGGCCGCCTTGCCGCCTGCGACGAGCGGGACGAAGAGGACCGATTTCGGCCGCTCGCCGGCCACGATGCTGCTGCCGTAGCGCTCGGACTCGGCGTCGAGGTTCTCGGTGATCAGCAGCGGCTCGCGCGTCTCCAGCGCGTGCTTCGCGAAGCCCGCCAGCGGACGCGGCTCGGCCTGCAGCCGCTCGCCGCGCTCGATCAGATACGGGTATTGGATGAGGCCGCCTGACTCGTCGATGGTCGCGATCGAGACGACCTGCGCGTCGAAGACGTCCCGGAGCCGGTCGCCGACCGCGTCGTAGATCGCCTGCGGGTCGAGCTCGCCCGCAATCGCGTCCTGCACGCCGTTGATCAGCGCCAGCTCCGCATTCCGCTGCCGCGTCTCGTGCACGAGCCGCGCGTTCTCGAGCGCCACGCTGAGACTGCCCGCGAGCGTGCTCGAGCAGCTGCTGGTCCGACTCGCCGAACGCGTGCTCGCGATCCGCATTCTGGAGCGAGATCACACCCGTCGCCTTCCCGCCCGTGACGAGCGGGACGAAGAGGGCCGACTTCGTGTCCTCGCCCGCAATAGTTGGGCTCCCGTACCGCTCGGCCTCGCGCATCCATGTTGTCGGCGATCAGCAACGGTTCGCGCGTGTCGAGCACATGCCTCGAGAAGCCGCCCGCCGCGAGAGGCTGCGGCTCAGCCTGCAGCCGCTCACCGCGCTCGATGATGTACGGGAAGTGCATTATCCCCGTCGCGTCGTCGACCGTGACGATCGACGACGACCTGCGCATCGAAGACGTCCCGGAACCTGTCGCCGACGGCGTCGTAGATCGCCTGCGGCTCGAGCTCGCCCGCGATCGCGTCCTGCACGCCGTTGATCAGCGCCAGCTCGGCATTCCGCTGGCGCGTCTCGTGCACCAACCGCGCGTTCTCCAGCGCGACGCTCAGGCTCCCCGCCAGGGTCTCGAGGAGCTGCTCGTCGGACTCGCTGAAGGCGTGCTCCTGGTCGACTGCCTGGAGCGAGATCACGCCCGTGGCCCTGCCGCCCGTCACGAGTGGGACGAACAGAACGGACTTGGGCATCGAACCGGCCATGACGTCGCTCCCATGCCGCTTCGCTTCGGCATCGAGGTCCTCGACGATCCGCAGAGACTCTCGCGTCTCCAACACGTGCTTCTCGAAGCCGCCCGGCGCACTCGGCTCCGCTTCGAGACGCTGACCCCGCTCGACTATGTACGGGTAGTGCATGAGTCCCGTCGTCTCGTCCAGCGTTCTGATGTCGACGATCTCCGCCTCGAAGATCGCCTGGATCCGCTCGCCGACGGCGTCGTAGATCGCCTGCGGGTCGAGTTCGCCCGCGATCGCGTCCTGCACGCCGTTGATCAGCGCCAGCTCGGCGTTCCGCTGCCGCGTCTCGTGCACGAGCCGCGCGTTCTCGAGCGCGACGCTCAGGCTGCCGGCCAGCGTCTCCAGCAGCTGCTGGTCGGAGTCGGTGAACGCGTGCTCTCGATCGATGTTCTGGAGCGAGATCACGCCCGTCGCCTCTGCCGCCGGTGACGAGCGGGCACGAACACGACCGACTTCGGCATCCTCGCCCGACGGTCGGGTTGCCGTAACGGTCGCGCCTCTCTTCCACGTTCTCGTCGATCAGCAGCGGCTCGCGGGTCTCCATCACGTGCTTCCGGAAGCCGAACAGCGGATCGACTCCGCCCGTAGGCGCTCGCCGCGCTCGATGATGTACGGGAAGTGGAGCAGTCCGGTCGCCTCGTCGTAGCATCCGGATCGTCGACGACCTGCGCGTCGAACATCTCCCGGATCTGTCGCCGACGGCGTCGTAGATCGCCTGGAGCTCGAGCTCGCCCGCGATCGCGTCCTGCACGCTGTTGATCAGCGCCAGCTCGGCGTTCCGCTGCCGCGTCTCGTGCACGAGCCGCGCGTTCTCGAGCGCCACGCTGAGGCTGCCGGCGAGCGTCGTCAGCAGGCGGACGTCGTTCTCGGTGAACGCGTTCGTCCGGTCGAGGTTCTGGAGCGAGATGCGGCCGCGCACCTCGTCGCCCGAGACGAGCGGCGCGACGAGCACGGACAGCGCGGGCTCTCCTTGCGCAACGGGAAGAGCCTCACCGCGCTCTTGCGCGCAGGGCGGGTACGTCGTTGATGAGGACCGCAGCCTTCGTCTCGAGGAGCTCGCGGGACAGTGGACGAGTCCTCGGATCGGCGTACGGCCTCGTCCGGGAAGCGGACGCCGCGTCTCGATCGTGTACGGGTAGCGCGTCAGCCCGGCGGCGAAGTCGAAGATGCCGATGTCGACGACCTGGGCGTCGAAGATCTCCTGGATCTTGTCGCCGACGACGTCGTAGATCGCCTGCATCTCGAGCTCGCCCGCCAGCGCCTCCTGCACGCTGTTGATCAGCGCCAGCTCGGCGTTCCGCTGCCGCGTCTCGTGCACCAGCCGCGCGTTCTCGAGCGCCACGCTCAGGCTGCTCGCCAATGTCGTCAGCAGGCGCTGATCCGCGTCGTCGAACGCGTGCTCGCGGTCGAAGTTGTCGAGCGAGATGACGCCGTTCGCGCGCCCGCCCGATCACGAGCGGGACCAAGAGAACGGACAACGGCATCTCGCCGGCGAGCACGAAGGCGCCTCGTCGCTCCGGCTTCGGCCGCGAGGTTCTCGTTGATCATCAGCGGCTCACGCGTGTCGAGCACCTGCATCGTGAAGCCGGCCGTCAGGAGCTGCGGTTCCGGCCGACAGCCGTTCGCCACGTTCGATCAGGTACGGGTAGCTCGACGACGCCCGTCGCCTCGTCGACGATCGCGATGCGGTGCCCTGGGCGTCGAAGATCTCCTGGATCTTGTCGCCGACGACGTCGTAGATCGCCTGCATCTCGAGCTCGCCCGCCAGCGCCTCCTGCACGCTGTTGATCAGCGCCAGCTCGGCGTTCCGCTGCCGCGTCTCGTGCACCAGCCGCGCGTTCTCGAGCGCGACGCTGAGGCTGCCGGCCAGCGTGGTCAATAGACGCTGATCAGCCTCGTCGAAGGCGTGCTCGCGGTCCATGTTCTGCAACGCGATGAGGCCGCCTACCACACCGCCGGCGAGGAGCGGCACCATCAGCGACGACCTCGGCTCCTCGTCCGTCACAACCGAAACCCCCAGCCGCTCGCGCGCCTCTTTCACGTCCTCGGCGAGCATCGGCTCGCCGGTTTCGATCACCACCCGCATGAACCCGAGGCTGCTCAGCGGGTATGGCTCCCACGACGTGCGCTCGCCACGTTCGATCGAGTACGGGAAGTGCACCGTGTCAGTCGCCCGGTCGTACGTGCAGATGTCGACGACCTGAGCGTCGAAGATCTCCTGGAGCTTGTCGCCCACGACCTCGTAGAGCGCCTGCATCTCGAGCTCGCCCGCCAGCGCCTCCTGCACGCTGTTGATCAGCGCCAACTCGGCGTTTCGCTGGCGCGTCTCCTCGATCGCGCGCGCCCGCGAGAGCGCGGCGCCGACGTGCTGCCCGACGAACGCCAGCAGCTCCTGGTCCGGCTCCGTGTAGCGGACGTCCTTGGTGTACGACTGGACGACAAGCGCACCGACCGTCCGGCCCTCCGCCTTGAGCGGGACGCCGAGCCAGCTCGAGTCCTCGACGGTTACGCCGAGCGGTTCGATCTCGCCCTGCTCCACGAGCTTGGCCCAGCGCTCGTGATCGAGCAGATGCGGCGTACCTGTCCGCAGCACGTAGGCCGTCGTGCCCCGAGCGTGGCCGCTGCCGAATTCGTCCCACTGGTTGGGGTCGGGGACGTCGAGGTCGAGGGAGTCGACGTAATACGGGAAGTTGATCCTCTGGCGCTCCTCGTCGTACAGCGCGATGTAGAAGTTCTGTGCGTCCATGAGCTCGCCGACGACCTCGTGGATCGCGCGATAGAACTCCTGCATGTCCTGGGCCGCGCTGGCCAGCTCGGCGATGCGGTACAGCGCGTCCTGCACCTTGGCGGCGTGCGCCTGTTCTGCTTCGACGCCGGCCACTGCACCGAGTATCGCGCGTTACGAACAACTCGTCTAGGTTCCACGCCCAGATGGCAGACGCGCCCGGCTCCAACGTTCCTTTCCCGCCGATGGAGGCCGAGCTGGTCTCCGAACTCCCGGCGGGCGGCGGCTGGCGGTACGAGCCGAAGTGGGACGGGTTCCGCGGCGTGCTCGAGAACGACGGGGGCGAGCTCGCGCTCTGGTCGCGGAACGGCCGGCCGCTGCTCCGCTACTTCCCCGAGCTGCGGCCGCTCGGCGAGTCGATGCCGCCGCATTCCGCGCTCGACGGCGAGATCGTGATCGCGCGCAGCGGTGCGCTCGACTTCGACGCGATGCAGATGCGCCTCCACCCGGCCGAGAGCCGCGTTCGCAGGCTCGCGGGCGAGATCCCGGCCACGTTCGTCGCCTTCGACCTGCTCCTCTGGAAGGGCAAGCCCGTGCACGAGCGCCCGATCGAGAAGCGGCGCGCCGAGCTCGAGAAGATCGGCGACGGCTTCGAGCTGTCACCCGTCTCCGACGCGGTCGAGCAGGGAACCGAGTGGCTGCGGACGCTGCAGGCTGCGGGCTTCGACGGCGTGGTCGCGAAGAAGCTCGGGCTGCCGTACCTCCCCGGCTCCCGCGACGGCGTCGTCAAGGTGAAGCCGCACAAGACGGCAGACTGCGTCGTCGCCGGGCTCCGCTGGAAGAAGGGCGGCCGCGAGACGATCGCAACGCTCCTGCTCGGCCTCTACGCCGACGACGGGCACCTCGACTACGTCGGCTCGGCCGCGGTCGGCGTGAGGAACCAGGCAGAGGTTGCGGCCAAGGTCCTGCCGCTCGTCGACGAGAAGAGCGAGCGCCGTTTCAGCGAGCCGAACCGCTGGGGCAGCGGCGAGCTCGAGGAGACGCCCCTCAAGCCGAAGCTCGTGGTCGAGGTGCGCTTCGACAAGCTCGAGAAGCACCGCTTCCGCCACGGCACGCGCCTGCTCCGCTTCCGTCCGGACAAGAACGCGAAGGACTGCACGTGGCGCGAGGTGCGGCCGCCGCGGAAGCCCGACGACCTCGCGGTCGAGGATTTGCTCGGGTGAAGCTCACCCACCTCACGCCGGTCCTCAACGTCTCGGACGTGCCGGCGAGCCTCGATTGGTTCGAGGCGCTCGGCTGGGAGCGCGGCTTCGCCTGGGACGACGAAGGCGGGATGCGCTCGGACGGGCCCACATTCGCTTCGATCCAGTCCGGCGAAGCGGAGATCTTCCTCTGCTTCGACGGCCAGGGCACCCGCCCCGTCTGGATGTCCTGGTTCCTGGCGACCCGCGAGGAGCTCGAAGCCGCACACGCGCGGGCGCTCGAGCTCGGCTACGAGATCGCGAGGGAGCCGACGGACGAGTCGTGGGGCATGCGGGAATTCCACCTCCGCCACCCCAACGGGCACACCTTCCGGATCGGCTGCGAACTCGGCTAGTCGGCTCGGTGGACGACGTCGCCGTCCACCACAGTGAGCACTACCGGCAGCTCGGGTAGCTCGTCCGGATCGCACTCGACCGGGTCGTCGGCGAAGACCGTGAGATCGGCGGCGAAGCCGGGGCGGATGCGGCCGAGCCGCTCCTGCTCGCCGACCGTTGCGGCGGCGCTCGTCGTGTAGCCCGCGAGAGCGGCGAGACCGACGATCGCCTCGTCGTCGTACGGACTGCGGTCGCGCTCTCCCGGCGGACGGCGAAGCCGTGCTGCGGCCAGGCCGAGGCGAGGGTCGAAGCGCACGACCGGCCAGTCGGAGCCGAGTGCGACGAGCGCACCGGAGTCCAGCAGCGAGCGGATCGGAAAGGCGCGCCCCGGCGCGGAGCGCTCCGGGCCGAGCCGCCGCGACCAGTTGTCGGAGCGGTCGAGCTCGCACCAGAGCATGTGCTGCGCCTGCATCGAGGCGACGACGCCCTCGGCCGCAAAGCGCGGCAGGTCTTGGGGCTGCAACGTCTCGATGTGCTCGATCCGGTGCCGGCCGTGCAGCGGCGCCGCGGCCGCCTGGCGGTATGCGTCCAGCGCCTCCCGCACGCCGCGATCGCCCGTCGCGTGCGTCGCGCACTGGAAGCCGGCGCGCGCGAAGGTCGCGACCGCGCGGCGATAGTGCTGCGGGTCGGGCCAGAACGGCAGCGTCCCCTCGCCTTCCGAGTCGGGCTCGTAGAGCCAGCCGGTTCCCGTGTCGATCACACCGTCGATGAAGAACTTCGCGACTCCGGCCCGCCAGCGGCGGCCGCGGGCGTCGCGGTGCGGGAGTAGCTCCGTCCAGTCGTCCTGCTGCGACTCGGGGACGATCGTGAACGGGACGACGAAGCGCTGGACGAGATCGCCGTTCGCCTCGAGCTCGCGCAGGAGGCCGTGCGTCGCGAGCGTCCCGTCCATCGCGTGCCCGCCGGTCAACCCGGCCGCGGCATGCTCGCGCAGCGCCGCGGCGTGCAGCGCATAGCGGTCGGCGTGGGTGAGCTCCGGCAGCGCACGCTCGACGGTCGCCACAGCCGCCCACTCACGCAGCTCCCCTGTCGGCGCGCCCTCCCGGCAAACGATCTCCGCGTTCTCGGAGAAGGTCTGCGGGCCGGTCACGCCCGCAAGCTCGAGCGCGCGCGGCGTCGCGACCGCGGTGTGGATGTCCATGAACGTCAGGAGCGCCGGCGACCCCTCGACGACGTCCTCGAACAGGTCCCCGCGAATGCCGCTCTCACGGAAGACGCCGTATTCGAGCCCGAAGCCGAGCACCCACTGGCCCGGAGCGCAGCGCCGCCGCTCGGCGGCCACCGCAACGCGAACGTCAGCGAGCGACGTGAGATCTCGGAGGTCGGCGCCGCGCGTCTCCAGGGCGCCCTGGAGGGGATGGATGTGGCTGTCGGTCAACCCGGGAACCGCGACTGCGCCGCGCAGGTCGACGGTCTCCGTGGCCGTTCCGAGCTCCCGGATCTCGGCATCGCTCCCGACCGCCACGATCTCGCCGTCGGCTATCGCGAGGGCAGCCGCGGCGGGTCTCTCGGGATCGAGGGTGCAGACGCGCGCTCCGACGAGCGCGAGGTCGATCTTGCTCATGCGTCTCCCTTCTTCGCCCGCGAGGGCTGGACGCGCTTCGGCTCGCCCGGCATCTTCGGAAAGTTCGGCGGATACGGCGCCTCTCCGGCTCCCTCCGCCTCCTCGCGCTCGACCCACTCGAGCAGCTTGCGCAGGTCGCAGACCGCGTCGTCGATACCCGCCTGGACGTCGCCGAGCTCGGCGTAGCGGCCCGGCATCGTCGCCAGCGTGAAGTCCTCGGTCTGGAGGTCGTCGAGCTCCTCCCAGCGGAACGGCGCCGAGACGGTCGCGTCGGGCCTCGCACGCACCGAGTAGGCGGACGCGATGGTCCGGTCGCGCGCGTTCTGGTTGTAGTCGATGAAGACGCGCTCACCGCGCTCCTCCTTCCACCACGCGGTCGTGACGAGCTTCGGCGCGCGGCGCTCGACCTCCCGCGCGAACGCGAGGGCGCAGCGGCGCACCTCGCGGAAACCCCAGTTCGACTCGATGCGGCAGGCGACGTGGATGCCGCGGTTGCCCGACGTCTTCGGCCAGCCGACGAAGCCGAGCTCGTCGAGCGTCTCCTGCACGATCGCCGCGACCTCTTTCGCCTCGGCGAAGCCGGTGCCGGGCTGGGGGTCGACGTCGATGCGGAGCTCGTCCGGATGCTCGACGTCGCGCCGCCGCGACGGCCAGGGATGGAAGTCGATCGTGGCGAGATTGGCGGCCCACGCGACCTGCGCGAGCTCGGTGACGCAGAGCTCGTCGGCGGTGCGGCCGGAAGGGAACGTGACCGTCGCGGTCTCGATCCACTCCGGGCGGTGCTTCGGCACGCGCTTCTGGTAGATCGCCTCGCCCTCGGCGCCGTCGGGGTGCCGCTTCAGCTGCGTCGGCCGCTCGTAGAGCACGCGCACGATGCCCTCGCCGACGGCGAGGTAGTACCGGACGAGGTCGAGCTTCGTCTCGCCGCGCACGCTGAAGAAGACCTTGTCCGGGTTCGTGACCTTGACGGTGCGCGACCCGACCTCGAGCTCGACGAAGGGCGACTCGGCCATTCCCCGGAGTATGGACACGTCCGGAACCTGGTTCCGGACGTGTCTGCAACGGAGAGGGCGGGATTTGAACCCGCGACGCACCTTTCAGCACGTACGCGATTTCCAGTCGCGCTCCTTAGACCGCTCGGACACCTCTCCGAGTCGGCCAGCGTATCGCGCTGGTTGCGGTCGGCAGGGCGTCGAGGTCGAGATCGGGAGCTCTCGCGGAGCCTGAGCCCGGCCTCGACGCCTGTCGACGGGCTGACGGCAAAGAGTCGTGTCCGTGCTGGACCGACTCGACACAAGTTTATCCCTCTCGGTCGCGACATGACAATAGATAGCAACGTCCGACGCGCGGAATACAACACGTGTCGCCCCGGCCGGGCTGTTCCGAAGCAATCGAATCGAAAGGACAGTCCGTGAAGGCGAGAGTCGTTCTGCTGGCCGTCGTCCTCGGGACGGCGTTGTCGCTTGCATTCGTTCTGGCCGACGGCATCTGGCCGGGCGTCCGCTGAGAAACGTGCTCGGGTGGCGGCGTGCCTCGCGGCGCCGCCGCCACCCTTTCTGAAGCTCGAATCTGCCTGTAGTCTGCGCCGGCGATGCCGCGTCGGCCGTCCAACCATGTCGACGACCCAGTCGCTGTGGGTCAACGCCTCCGGCGGGCGCGTGAAGCCGCGGGACTGACGCAGCGGGAGCTGTCGTTCGACGGGTGCACCGCCGCCTACGTCTCACGCATCGAGGCCGGGGCGCGCGTCCCCTCCCTCCAGATCCTCCACGAGTTCGGGAAGCGGCTCGGAGTCACGCCCGAGTACCTCGCGACCGGCCGGCCCGCAGGCGACGACGTCAGCTCGGAACTCCTGGAAGCCGAGGTCGCGCTGCAGCTCGGCGACGACGTCCGCGCCGCGGAGCTCTACGAGACAGCGCGTGCGGACGCGGACTCGCCGGCAGCGCAGGCGCGCGTCCGGCTCGGACTCGGGCGGCTGGCGTTGCGGCGCAACGAGATCGCGCAGGGCATCGACCTGCTGGAGCAGGCCGTTCGATCCCGCGAGCTCGCGCCGGGCGACGCGTCCGCCGCAGCGAACGCACTCGGGCGCGGCTACGTGATGCAGAACCGTTACGACGAGGCCTTTGCGATCTTCGAGCGCTCCCTCGCCGAGGCGCGGAGCCGCGGCGATCACTTCGACGAGGTCCGCTTCTCGGTCTTGCTCGCGAACGCCTACATCGATCACGGAGATTACGGCCGCGCCCATGCCACGCTGGGCGAGGTCCTCGACCTGGCGCGCCAGACGGTCGATCCGCTGCTGCGGGCGAGTCTCTACTGGTCACAGTCGCGCGCGCATCTCTCCCAGGGTGAGCCGGACCAGGCGGCGGAGTACGCCCGGCTGGCACTCGCGACCCTGCGGGCGAGCGAGCAGACGCTCGAGGCTGCGCGCCTGCTGCAACTGTTGGCGTTCATCGAGAACGACCGCGGCCACCCGGAGGCAGCGCTCGAGCTCGTCGAGGAAGGCGAGCCGATCGTCGCCGCCGCCGGCCAGGCGACGGATGCCGCGATGTTCACGATCGAGCGAGCTCGTGCGCTCTCCGCCCTCGGCGAAGGCGAGAGAGCGGTGGCGCTGCTGCTCGGCATCGTGCCGCGTCTCAATGCCGCCGCGCCGAAGGACGCCGCGCGCGCGTACTCGGCGGTCGCCGACATTTTCCGTGAGCAGGGCGACACCGCCCGCGCACTGGAGCTCTACGAGCTCGCGGTCGAACAGGCTCCGATCCCGGACCGGCACGTCGTCGCAGCCCTAACGGCCATGGCCCAGATCCACGAGGAGCAGGGCGACGGCGATCTGGCGCTCGAGCTCCTCAAGCAGGCGCTCGCAGTGCGCGCCGGCACTCCCGCCTGAGCAGCCCCGGGCGCCGCCCAGGTAGCTACTGCCGAAGCTCAGGCGTCGAACCGTCCGACGAGCTCCGCGGCACGGATCGGCTGCTCGGCTGCCACCGGGCGATCCTATGCCGTCACATGCGCGAGGATCCGCAGGATGACGCGCCGGCGCTGGATGGCACTCTGCTTCGCGCTCGGGTCCACCTGCTTCCTGGTCGGACCGTTTCCCGGTTACGCCCAGCTCGTCGGAGACTCGGCCGATGCGGTCACCTTCTTCGTCGGCTCCATCTTCTTCACGCTGGGTGGAGCACTTCAGAGCTGGCTGGCCTGGCCCGACCGACGATCGAGCAGAATTGGAGGCGCAGCCTGGTGGTCGGCGATCGTCCAGTCCGCCGGAACGCTGTTCTTCAACGTGACCACCTACCAGGCGATGCACACGGCGCTGACGAGTTCCGAGTACAACAAGCTCGTCTGGCGACCGGACTGGCGCGGGTCGATCTGCTTCCTCGTCTCGGGCGCGATCGGCTACGTCGCGTCGCCGCGCCGCGGCTGGCTGCCGGCGCGCGGCGAGCAGGGATGGTGGCAGCCGGCGGTGAACCTGCTCGGCTGCATCTTCTTCGGGATCTCTGCGATCGCCGGTTACGTGGTTCCCTCGACGGGCTCGATGCTCGACCAGGCCGCGGCCAACTGGAACACGTCCCTGGGAGCCGCCTGCTTCCTCGCCTGCGCGCTCGACACCCTGCACACCGGCAACGCCACGAAGATGCCGCTGCGCCGGGGGCTCCGCAAGCTCGAGGACGAGTTGGAACACGACTTCCGGCGATAGCGCCGGCAGGCCCGACCGCACATACTCAGATCGTGTCGAGCCTGGTCGGACGCGAATCCGAGCTGGAGGTCGTGGAGACCTTCCTGCGCTCCGAGCGACCCCGCGCGGTCGCGATCGTCGGCGAGCCGGGAATCGGCAAGACGACGTTGTGGCAGGCGGCGGTCGAGCACGCCCGTGCGCGAGGCGCACGCCTGCTGATCGCGCGACCGACCGAGTCGGAAGCCCGGCTCGCCTTCGCGGGGCTCGCGGATCTGCTCGCCGAGGTGCCGGACGAGCTCTTCGCGCAGCTGCCCGAGCCGCAGCGAGTGGGTCTCGACGCCGCGCTCTTGCGCGCTGACTCCGCACGGCCGCCCGAGCGTCGCGTCGTCGGCGCCGGACTCCTCACGCTCCTCCGCGCGCTCGCCCGCGAGTCCGAGGTCGTGTGTGCGATCGACGACCTCCAATGGCTCGATGCCTCGTCGGCCGCGGCGGTCGAGTTCGCGCTGCGCCGGCTCGACGAGGAGCCCGTGCGGAGCCTCCTCTCCGTGCGCGCGACGGAACTCGCGCGAGCGCCGATTCCCGCCCTCGAGCGCGACCACCAGGTCGAGCTCCTCGAGTTGGGACCGCTCTCGGTCGCCGCTCTCCACCGCGTACTCACGCAGGAGCTCGGGCGCACGTTTCCGCGACCGACGCTCGTGCGGATTGCGCAGGCAACCGACGGCAACGCGCTCTACGCGATCGAGATCGCGCGCGAGCTCGACCGCCGCGGCGTGCAGGACGCCGCGAGCCGCGTGCCTGTTCCGCAGAGCCTCGACGCGCTCGTCCGGGCACGCGTCCGGGCGCTTCCGGCCGAGGCTCGCGACGCGTTGCTGCGAGCCGCGGTCCTGGCGCGGCCCGACACCGAGACGATCGACCCGGTCGAGCTGGCGCCCGCCGAGGAGGCGGGGCTCGTGCAGGTCGAGGTGGACGGCCGGATCGAGTTCGTCCATCCGCTCTTCGCGTCGGCGGTGTACTCCGCCGCTCCCGCGGCCAGGCTTCGCGAGGCGCATCGCGCCGTTGCCGACCGCGCGCGCGACCCGGAGGAGCGCGCGCGGCATCTTGCGCTCGCGTCGTCCGGACCGGACGCCGAGGTCGTGCGCGAGCTCCAGGCGGCCGCCCGTCACGCGCGCATGCGCGGCTCGCCGGATTCCGCCGCCGAGTTGACCGGGCTCGCGTTACGGCTGCTTCCGGCAGACGCTCCGGCGCGGCTGGAGCTCCAGCTCGAGCTCGCCGAGCAACTCCATCTCGCGAGCGACTTCCCGGCCGCGCGGGCACTGCTCGAGGAGTTGCGCACGACGCTGCCACCGGGCGATCTGCGCGCTCGGGCGCTGCTGACGCTCGTCGAGATCGACTACTGGCGCCAGGGCGAGTCCGCGGCAACGGCGCTCGCGGAGGAGGCGCTCGCGGACGCCCGCGATCGCGTGCTCAAGGCCCGCTGCCACGCCGCCATCGCCCTGTACGCCGGCACCGTCGACCTGCCGAAGGCGGCGGCCGCCGCGCGGGAGGCGCTGACGCTGCTCGAGGACGTTCCCGATCCCGATCCCGGCCTCGTCGCCGCGGCGTTGAGCGCGCGCGTGCGGGCCGACCTCTTCCTCGGCGACGG
This sequence comes from uncultured Actinomycetes bacterium, assembly GCA_963731015.1. Lineage (GTDB taxonomy): Bacteria > Actinomycetota > Thermoleophilia > Gaiellales > Gaiellaceae > Palsa-739. The sequence goes on along the minus strand of CAVSTY010000007.1, from coordinate 348,581 downwards.
CTTCGACCGCGAGACGGCGATGCGGGCGCTCGCGCTCGAGGAGAGCGGTCCGCCGGCGACGGTCGACACGCGCGTCGTCTTCAAGCTCGGCCAGTGGCTTCGCTACATCGACGACTTCGACGGCGCGCGTGCGAGCCTCGAACGGGCGGAGCAGCAGGCGCGCGAGGAGGGCGACGAGTCGTCGCTCGCCAACATCCTGCTCAATCGCGTAATCGTCGCGACCTGGGCCGGGGACCTGCCCGGGGCGGCGGGGCTGGCAGAACGCATGCTGGACGCCTTCGGCCAGCAGGGGGTCGGCGCGGGCGCCGGAGACATCTGGCGCGCGTACGTGGACGCCTATGCCGGGCGGGTCGAGTCCGTCCGTGAAGCCGCGGCGATCGCGGATTCGGGAGATCCGATGGGTACGGCGCTCTGGAGCCGCTGCCTGGGTCTGGCCGAGCTCGCGGCCGGCGAGACGGCCTCCGCCGACCGGCACCTGACGGAAGCGCTCGAGGTGTTCGAGCGCGTTGCCTTCCGCGAGCCGGCGATCTGGCGGGTCGACGGTGACGCGATCGAAGCGGCGCTCGCAGTCGGTGACGTCGACCGAGCGGAGGGACTGCTCGTCCGCTTCCAAGAGCGCGCGGCCCGTTCGCGCATCCCGTGGGGTCTCGCCGTCTCAGCGCGGTGCCGTGGTCTGGTGCTCGCGGCGCAGGGCGAGCTCGACGCTGCCGCGGAGGCTCTCGAGCACGCGCTCGCCGAGCACGAGCGGTGTCCCATGCCCTTCGAGCGCGCCCGGACCCTGCTCATCCAGGGCCGGCTGCAGCGGCGGCTGAAGCGGAAGCGTCAGGCGCGGCTCTCTCTGGAGGAGGCGCGTGAGCTCTTCGCCGGCGCAGGCGCCGAGGGCTGGCTCGTCCGCGTCGACGAGGAGCTGGGCCGGGTCGCAGTCCGGCGCGCGCCGGAGGAGCTGAGCGCGACCGAGCTCCGCATCGCGCAGCTCGCCGCCGACGGTCTGAGCAACAAGGCGATCGCCGAGCAGGTGTTCGTGAGCGTCAAGACGGTCGAGTCGAATCTGAAGCGCGCCTACAGCAAGCTCGGCATCTCCTCGCGGGCGCAGCTCGCCCGCGCCCTCGACCGCGGCGACGCGCAAGCGATTTCGTAGGGTCTTCAGGTCTTTCTCCGCGCCGTCCGGCGGGTCATGTTGCGGCCATGACGGAACGAAAAGGAGGAAGCATGCGCAAGGCCCTGATACCGGCGTTCCTGCTCGTGGTAACCGCGATCGTGCTCGGCTCGACCGTGTTCCGCGAGCAGGTCGTCAACGCGGCGACGACGCCGTTCCAGAACGTCGTCGTCCAGAACACGAGCACGAATCCGATCCCGGTCAAGCAAGTCGGCACGTCGACGACGAGCGTGAGCGGCACGGTCGGCATCGACCCGAGCAACAACACGGTCAAGCTCGACTCGGGCGGCAACACCGTCAACCTCGATTCGACCGACGCCACGAACCTCGCGAACGTCGAGAGCGACCTCGGCAACCTCAACTTCGACAGCAGCGGCAAGCTCGAAACGGCCGCACAGACTGCATCGCCGGGCGCGGTTACGGCGCAGTGCACGGACGGCGGTGAGAGCGCGTGGAGCATCGCGCACGGCGGCTTTGGCACCGATCTCTGCAGCGGCCAGGACTTCTACGCGACCGACGTCACCGCCTCGGGGATGGACGACAGCATGATCCTTGACTTCATGTACAAGGGCGACGTCGTCCTCGAGCTGCTTGGGAGCGGTAACAACGGCGCAGACTCGTACCAGCTCGATCTGACCCATCCAATCCACGTCGACGGGATTCACGCGTACTGTCTAAACGGCCTCCAAGACTGCGACTTCAGCCTCGCGGTGCTCGGGAACTCGACCGGCAACTGACGTTCTGACCCGCACGTGCCCGTAGTAGAAAGCCCCCGCATCTGCGGGGGCTTTCTCGTAGCAGCCCTGCAAGCCGAAGGCGATTTCGTAGGGTATTCAGGTCTTTCTCCGAGCCGCCCGGCGGGCCATGGTTGCCCCCATGGCGGAACATGCCGCGAGCTTCGTCGCCGAGTGCTACTGGCCGGACGTGCGCGAGGAGGATGTGCGCACGCTCGATCAGCGAATCGCTGCCTCGCTCACCAACGACGTTCGCTACCTCGGTTCGATGCTGATTCGCGAGGACGAGGTCGTCCTCTGCCATTTCGAGGGAACCGCCGACGCGATCCGCCGGGTCGCGGAGCAGGCGCGCGTGCCCTACGAGCGCCTGCTCGCAACCACCGTCTCGGGAGGCACCGAGGAAAGGACGCAGGGATGAAGAGGAAACTGATCAGACCCGCGCTCGTAGGTCTGGCGATCGTCGGGGCCCTGGTCGTGGGCGGGATCGCCTACGCCAACATCCCCGACGCGGGCGGGGTCATCCACACCTGTTACAAGAAGTCCTCGCCGAACCAGGGCACGCTGCGCGTGATCGACACCGAGAAGGCGCAGGCATGCTCGAACTCCGAGACCCAGCTCAACTGGAGCCAGACCGGGCCGCAAGGCATCCAAGGCATCCAGGGACAGCAGGGCATCCAGGGACAGAAGGGTGACACCGGGCCGACCGGCCCGTCCGACGTCTGGTCGGTCGACGGCTGCTGTGCAGTGCTCAAGAGCATCGCCCCGTTCAATACGTGGGTGACCGTGGCGACGACGTCGACGCTTCCCGCAGGCAGCTACTCCGTCGAGTCCGAGATCGAAATCGAGAACACCCTTTCCACCTTCACCGACTACGCCTGCGACCTCGTGGACTCCGAGGCGAACATCTACCAGGACACCCGCTTCAGCAGCTCGAACTGGGTGACCATCCCCGTCCAGGCGGTGATCACGCTCGCGAACCCCGACACGATCTCGCTCTCGTGCTTCGCCTCCCAGCCGGGCGCCGAGGCCTTCAACTGGAAGCTGGCCGCGATCAAGGTCGGGGAGGTGCACTCATGACGTACATCCGGAATGCAACTCGAACCCTCGCCGTCTGTCTCGTTCTCGCCTGCTGCGGGACGGCGCTCGCGCTCGGTGCGACGAGCTCGAAGCTCGCCGGCACGTGGAAGGGCAACTACGGCGGCGCCGTCTCCGGTCACTTCACGATTCACTGGAGGAAGACCGGCTCGCGGCTGCACGGGAGCATCACGCTCTCGAATCCGAGTGGGAAGTACAACATCAGCGGCAGCGTGCGCGACGGGAAGATCAAGTTCGGCGCGGTCAGCGTCGGCGCCAAGTACAAGGGCAAGGTCCGGGGGACGACGATGTCCGGCACGTGGACGAGCCCGCAGGGCGGCGGCAGCTGGAGCGCGAAGAAGTCCTCCTGAGCGCTCGTTGCGCTGGAGAAAGCCCCCGCACCCGCGGGGGCTTTCGACGGCGCCCCGCACGCCTCAGGGAGGAGCGCCATGTAGCTCGAAGGGACAAGAGGAGCGGAGGGGGAGGGATTTGAACCCTCGATCCGCCTAACGACGGATAACGGTTTTCGAGACCGCCGCATTCGACCGCTCTGCCACCCCTCCGCGGGTGGGCGCAGAACCACGGCGGGCGCTGCGCTAGCGGAGAAGGAGGGATTCGAACCCTCGATGGAGCCATTCAGCCCCATAACGCCTTAGCAGGGCGCCGCCTTCAGCCACTCGGCCACTTCTCCGAAGTCCGAACAGGGTACCGAAGTGCCTGGCCGGGACTAGCCGAAGAAATTCACCGCGGCGACCATCAGCCCGAACATGACGGCCGACACGATGACGAAGGTGCTGAGGCCCGTAGGACCCGGGAAGTCCGGCTTGTAGCGCGGCACGAGGAACGAGCACGCCAGCGCGTAGGCGATGAAGATCGCCGCGACGACGATCAGGCCGATCTCGTGACCGAGCGGGAGCTCTGAGCCGAGCACACCGCTATTTCACCAGATCAGGCGGAAGCCAGCAGCCGTTCCTCGCGGCGCCTCCGCTCGCGCAGGATCCACCAGCCGAGCGCGACGAGCAGGAGCACCGGGGCGAGCACGATCAGCGCATAGAGGACGATGATTCCCTCGAGCGCGAGGAAGTGGGCGGCCGAGCCGAGCAACCGGCCGATGCGGGTGCTGCCGCCGTGATGCCCCGGGACGATCGCGTGGTTGTTCGTCGTGAGCAGAAGCGAGATGTCGGCGGTCGCGCCCGAGGCGAGCGTGCCGGCGCGGGCGTGCCGCAGCCGAGCGAGCGCGCGGCGCGCGTTGTTCAGCTTGATCTGGAGGCTGGCCCGGTCGGTCGCCGACAGGGTCGGGCTCCGGAGCGCCGCCTCGTAGACGGCGATCGCACGCCTCAGCGCGCCGATCCCGCTGGTCTGGTGCGTGAGCTTCGCCTGCAGATCCTGCGTCGAGACCTGCTGGGAGAGGAGCGTGCCGAGGCCGCCGAGCTTCGCGATCGCCGCCTGTGCATGCTGCACCGGGACGCGGAGCGCCAGCACCGCTTCCCCGTTGCCCTGATGCGTTGACTGGTAGCTGACCGACTTCGCATAGCCGCCGAACGAGCCGGCGATCTGCGACGCCTCGTTCGTCTTCGCCGAGAGATCCGAGCTCTTGACCCCGACCTGGAGCGAGGCCGTGGCGTGCACGAGCCGGTTCCTCGGGATGCTGACCGCCTGGTGAAGGGCACCCGACAGGGCGAGCGCCTCGGGGGCGCTGGCGACGGCGCTGTCATTCGCGGCCGAGTACTGCGTTTCCGCCTGGGCCGACTTCGGCGCAGTCCCGGGCGCCAACAGGCGCCCCTGCACCGCCGACCCCGACCCAACCGTGGACCCAATCGTGGACAACCGCTTCTGCGCCGCGTGGAGCGCGGGCTCCATCGCGGCAGTCGGCCGTGAGCCCGAGTCGACGAAGCCGTGCACGAACGCGGCGCCGACGGCGAGCACAACCGCTACCGGCACGACGACGAGCGTCAGCCTCCGCTTCCTCGACCTCGGCGCACGCGCGGCGGGCGCGCCCTCGAGCACGCGCTGCCGCAGGCGTTCGGGCGCCACGGGAGGATTCGCCCGCAGCTCGGAGACGAGGGCCTCGTACCCGTCCATTTCGCTTCCGTCAGTTGCGGACATCGGACATCTCCTCTTCCAGTCGTTGCAAAGCCCGGCTGAGCCGGGTCGAACAAGCTGTTCCGCTGATGCCGAGCACGCGAGCAGCGCTCGGGCCGTCGAGTTCGAGCAGCACGCGCAGCGCCACGACCTCGCGCTCCGCCGGAGTCAGCCGCCGCAGCGCCCGCTCGAGCTCCGGCGACAGCCCCTCGGCGAAGACGGACTCCTCGAGCCGCATCTCCTCGCGGGTGTAGTTCTCCTCGCGCCGCTGCCGCCGGGCCTCGGCCCGGAACCAGTCGACGGCGGCGGAATGCGCGATGCGGCAGAGCCACGTGCGGGGCGCGCCGCGACGCGGGTCGAAGCGGCGCCAGCTGCGGAAAGCGCGCTCGAAAGTCTCCGCCGCGAGATCCTCCGCCGCCACGCGGTCGCCTGTGAGATAGACGAGGTAGCGATAGACGGCGTCGAGATGCTCCGCGACGACGTCCGCGAAAGACGGTGCTGCCACCCGACCGGGCGGTCGGACGGCTGCCGGCAGCGCGTTCACAGCCTTCATACGGCACCGGAGGGCCGAAGTGTCACATCCGAACCGTAGGACGAACATAGGCTGAAGGCCAATGCGTCGTCTCCTGCTCCTCGTCTGCGCGCTCGTCGCCGTCGACACCATGCTCTACGCGGCGCTCACGCCGCTCCTGCCGCGCATCGCCGACCACCTCCACCTGTCGAAGGCGGGCGCGGGTGTCCTCGTTGCGGCGTACGCGGCCGGTGCGCTCGTGGGCGGCCTGCCCGGCGGCTGGGCGACAGCCCGACTCGGCGCGCAGCGCGCCGTCCTCATCGGCCTGACGCTGATGGGACTGTCGAGCCTCGCCTTCGCGTTCGTCCACGGCTTCTGGCCGCTCGCCGCGGCGCGCTTCGTCCAGGGCTGCGGCAGCGCTTTCACCTGGGCCGGCGCCTTTGCCTGGCTGCTCGCAGCGGGGCCGCGTGAGCGTCGTGGGGAGCTCATCGGGACGGCGCTCGGCGCGGCCGTCTTCGGAGCACTCTTCGGGCCTGTCATCGGAGCGGGCGCCGCCTTCCTCGGCCGCGGGGCTGCCTTCACCGCGGTCGCCCTCCTCGCGGTCGTACTCGGCGTATGGACGCTCCGCATCGAGTCTGTGCCTCCGCCTCCGGAGCATCCTTCGACCGCGGCAATCATGCGCGCGCTCCGGAACTCCCGCTTCGTGGGTGGCCTCGTTCTGATGGCGCTGCCGTCGTTGCTCTGGGGCGTGCTCTCAACGCTCGCCCCGCTTCAGCTGGCGGACTTCGGCTGGAGTGCGTTGGCCATCGCGGGCGTCTGGATCGTCGGCGCCGCCTTCGAGACCGCGCTTTCACCGCTCGCAGGTCGAATGATCGACCGCCGGGGTGTGCTCGTGCCCGTGCAAGTGGCGCTCATCGCCGGTGCGGCGGTCTCGGTCGGTCTGGCGGCGACCCCACGGCCTCTCCTCTACGTGCCGCTCCTGATCGCCGCGTCCGGCGCCTACGGCGTCCTCTTCACCCCGGCGTTCGCCTTGATCGCCGACGGCGCCGAACACACCGGTCTGCCCCAGGGGATGGCGTTCGGCGTCATGAATGCGGCCTGGGCGCTCGGTGCATTGATCGGACCGGCGGTCGGCGGCACCGTCGCCGCGGCAACAGGCGACATCGTCCCCTACCTCGTCTCGGCGGTCCTCTGCGCCGCCGCGCTGGCGGCAGTGCGGCGCGCTCGGCACCGCACCACCGCCTTCGCAGTGGACTGAGAGACCGGCCCCGGCGCTAGCCGAGGGTGTACGAGTACTGCAGGTTCTTCAGGATGTCGGAGCTCCAGTCGCCGACGCCCGTGGTGAACGAGTTCGTGGGGAACGTCTCCACGGCGACCATGCCGGACACGGTCGTCCCCGCCGCGCCGGCGGGAACCGTGAAGGTCAGGGTCATCGTGCCGCTCTGTCCGGGCAGGAGGAAGAGCGGGTTCACCGGCTGGCCGGATCCGCCGACGAACGCTGGCCCAGACGTCGCCTGTGTCGGACACCGCGTTGTCGTCGAAGCCGAGCGTGGTCACCGTGGCGCTGGTCGAGTAGTCCTCCGGGGTCGCCGGAGAGGCGAACGGACCGACCTCGGACGGCGCCGCCCCCCACGCCGACGCGAACGGGTTGCTCAACGTGACGCTCGTCGTACCGCCCGAGCTGGTCGGGGAGAGGACGTCCGGCGCGCCCCAGTACGGACTGAGGTCGAACTCGATCGGCGTAGAGCCCGTCGTGTGCGTGGTCACCTTCAGCTGGTTGCTGAACGGCGGGACGAGGTACTGCGGGATGTCGGTGCCGAAGGTGATCGGCAGCGTGCCGGACGTGTCCGTCTCCGACGCTCCGTCGTACGGCGTCTGCGAGGTGGTGCGCGGATCCAGCTGGTACGTCTCCGGCTCGACTCCCGTGTTCGTCACCCGGACGTGGGCTGTGACGGTGCTGCCCGGCGTCAGCGTGCCGCTCGGCATCCCCGTCGCGGCGACCTTCGAGGTGTTGAAGCTCACCGTGCCCTTGAGCGTCGCATGGGTCAGCCCGGAGTACACGTCCAGTCCGGGCAGATAGGGGAGGCCGTTCCCGACGTTCACCCGCCACGTTCCGGGAGTCGGGTTGGCCCAGACGAGCTGGACCGCGTTCGTGTTGTCGTTGTCGCCGAAGCCGTCCACCTGCTGGACGCTCAGCTGGTTGTCCACGGCGTTCCCGTTCGGGTCGACGAGCTGGCCGAGCAGCACATAGCCCTGATGGGAGGCCTTCATGTTGACGTCCAGGTCGTGGACGCCCTTCGGCACCGTGAACTCGTAGCTGAGCTCCTGGGCGTAGGCTCCCGGCCGGCCGTTGCCGCCGATGAGCGTGCCGGTGAAGTGGCCGGCCTTCTTCGTAGAGACCGGCACCTTCGCCTCCGAGACGACGGGGATGGTGCCGAGCTTGGCCTGGCGGTTGCTGTGGAACACGACCGCGCCGGTGAAGAAGCCGGGCTTGGCCGGCTCCGGCACCTTGACGGCGAACGAGGCCGACTTGCCGGGACGCACCGTCTTGGAGGCCGGCGTAACCGCGTGGCGGACCGTGCGGAAGGTCTGCGCGGTCTCCTCGTAACTGACCGCGCCCTCGTAGTTCGAGGTCGCCCGGCCGAAGACGAGCAGCGTCCACTTCCCGGCCAGGGGCTGGTGGATCTGCTCGTCGGCGAAACCGGCACCGTCGCCCTGGGGGTCGCTGTACTGCGCGTAGCGGCCCTTCGGATCGACGAGGATCTCGCGCGCCGTCGGCTCACCGGCGGTGCAGCTGGGGCACGACTGCAGCGGTTGCCAGCCGATCCGCGAGTCGAGCGCGTCCACGTGCTTCGGGACGCGGAACGTCTTGCAGCTCAGCTCCGGGATCGTCTCGCCGTTGAAGTACTTGGCGGTCTTCACGCCGGCGCAGGATCCCTGCGGGCCGTGGCCCGCCTCGAACAGGTTCAGCTTGCCGTGAGCGAGCGTGTGCGCCGGGCCGAGCGTGCGGAGCACCGGCTTGATCGTCGCCTTGGTGCTGCCGGTGTTCGTGACCGTGACCGTGTGACGGTGGACCCCTCCGACGTTGCCGAGGTCGGCGATCGCCTCGGGGGAGTGCAGCAGGCCGCCGTCCTTGGCGTGGCCGCCGTACGACTTGGCCATCTGAACCGCCCGCAGCGCGTTGACCAGACCCGCGCCCTGGTTCTCGGCGGCGATGCCGAGGTCCGTCGCGCTGCTGTAGATGATCCGCCTGACGACGGCCGGCGACGGCCTCTGGTTGTGGTGCGACTGCTCGTACGCCTGGATGACGAGCGCCGCGACGCCGGCAGTGAGCGGCGTCGACTCGCTCGTCCCGCCGAAGTCGATGAGTCCGATCGAGCTGCCGCCGAGCGCGTTCTCGCAGTCGGTGTAGGTCGTGGTGTCGGTCGAGCACGGTGTCCAGTTCAGATCGCCCGGGGCAATGACGTCCGGCATCCTGCGGTCCTCGGTGACGCCCGAACTGGAGAGTGTCGAGACCTCGTTGTCGAGCCAGCCGGGAGTGCTCTGTCCGAGGTGGTACGACGGGGCGTGGCCGTCGTGAACGGCCTGGGCCATGTCGTAGAGGAAGAGGTTCGTCTGCGCGAAGATCCGGTACGAGGTGCTCGCCGCCGCGCCGATGACGCCGGGGTCCAGCGCCGGGCTCCCCTCGGTGTTCGACGGACTGGAGTCGCCCGTGCTGGCGACGACGACGGTGCCGTCGGCCATCGCGTTGTTGAGGATCGCGGTCAGCGGCTGCTCGGCGGCGCTGGTCGGGAGCCCGGGGAAGCCGACCGAGATCGAGAGGATGTTGGCGTGGTCATGGCTGAGGGCCCAGTCGATCCCCTGCAGGATCACGCTCGTGAAGCTCGAGTTGTTGCTGCCGAAGACCTTCATCACGTCGACGTCGGCTCCGGGCGCCACACCGAGCACCTTCACGTCGCACGTGCCGCCCTTCGTGGCGAAGGCGGGGTTGATCTCCTGGTCGAGGTTGTAGGTCGTGTGGCCCTGCGCGACGAGCGAGCCGACGTCGCCGAAGGCCTCGCCGCCGCCCGTCGGAGCGCTCGTGCCCTCGCCCGAGAAGTCGCGGTAGTCGGTGACCGCCGAGTGTCCGTTGCGCTGGAAGTCGGGCAGGTTCGGGTCCATCCCGTCCGGGAACACCGCGATGTTCACTCCGGCGCCCGTGTAGCCGAGGCTGTGCGCGCTCTTCGGCCCGCTCGTGATGGGGCTGTCGGCGTTCGTCCGGCGGTCGACGTTGATCAGCCGCAGGGCCTGGGGCTCGAGGAGCGGCGCGGACGCGGTTCCGCACACCGCCGAGCCGCCGACCGGAACCTTCGCGGAGCTCGTGGCCCGGTTGCCCGTGTGCGCGGCCGCGCGCATGGTGTCCGGCAGCAGACTCGTGCCGGGCGACGGCCCCTTGATAACGGCGTCCGGGTCGACAGCGAGCACAGCCGGGTCGCGGCGGAGATTGTCCGCCTCCGCCGAGGAGACCGTCGTCGCGACGGCGTTCACCGTCTGGTAGGTCACGAGGCGCTGCACGTGGAGCTGCCGGAGCTGCGCGACGACGGGAGCCCGGTCGGCGGCGAAGAGATGTCCGTCGCCGGAGTGCTGGTTCCGCAGGAGGACGATGACCCGCTGGTCGGCGTTCGCCGACAGCACGCCCACCTGGCCAGGGGTCAGGTGGCTCGACCAGCCGAATGTGTTCAACGACCTGCCGGCATTCCCGACGCCGGCGTCGCCGGCGGCCACCGCGAACGCGATGATCCCGACAGCCGCTGCTGCCAGAACTGCCCTGGCGAGTCTCTTCATCTGGGCGGACCCCTTTCTTCGCGCGAGTCCGCCCCCTGCGCCGGCGGGGTCTCGCTCATGAGAACGTGGACTCCGGCACGCCCCGAAAGGTTAGCCGCCAAACTTCGCAACGTGATGCGACTTTGTGGGCCAGACCCGGCCCCGGAGAACGGCTACATTGGGCGCGTCCGGGCGCGTAGCTCAGCGGGAGAGCACTCGCTTCACACGCGAGGGGTCGCTGGTTCGATCCCAGCCGCGCCCACTGGGAAGTCGCACCAACGTGGTCATGCGACATTGCGGTCCGGTTGGCGTTGGAGGGAAGGGGTTCGCGCATGACTCTTGACCAGAAGCGGGCGCGTTGGTTCGGCGTTCTCTACCTCGTCACGTTCGTTACGTCGATCCCGGCGCTGCTGCTGTACGAGACCGTGCTTCGACACAAGCTGAGCTACATCGCCGGTGCGGGGCACGACAAGCAGGTCTTGTTCGCTGCCTTCCTGGAGCTACTGCTGATCATCGCCAACATCGGCACCGCCGTCGTGATCTTTCCCATCGTCAGACGTCAGAACGAAGTGCTCGCACTCGGCTATGTGACCGCGCGGATGGTCGAGTGCACGTTCATCCTCGTCGGCGTCCTCTCGATGGTCACCATCGTCACGTTGCGGAATCACGCTGTCGGCCCGGCGGAGGCCACAGTCGCCTACACGCTCGCCGCGATCAAGGACTGGACGTTCCTGCTCGGGCCAGGCTGGGTCGTCGGCTGGGGGAACGGCCTGATCCTCGGGTACCTGATGTACCGCTCGGAGCTGGTGCCGCGCCGGTGGTGCTGGCTCGGGCTGATCGGGGGCCCGCTGATCATCATCACCGGGACGGCCATCTTGTTCACCGGCAACGACCCGAGCCACGCGCTCCGCTCGCTGCAAGGTATTGCGACCATTCCGGAGTTCGCATGGGAACTCTTCCTCGGCGTCTACTGCACCATCTGGGGCTTCCGCCCGTCGTCACCGATCCTCCGGACCGACGATCAGAGGGCGACGATGCCCGCCTCGGCTTCGGCCTAGCGGCGGCCGTTTCGCCCTACGAGTTCTCGGCCGACTCGACCACCAGCACGTTCCCCGGCGCGTCGACGCGGTCGGCCAGCGACCAGTCGACGACGCGCCAGGGGCCGGAGCCATCGGGAAGGCGGAGGACATCGCCGAGTCTCGGCTCGTGAACGGGACTCAACGACCGGTAACCGGCGACGATCTCCGGCGCGTCGAACCCGCCTTCCCTCACGCTCCATACCACGCGACCCATACCTAGACATCGTGCCTCAGGGAGACTCACCGAATTGAGTGAAATCGTCGTACTCGCATCCCACACAGCGGGCGAATCGCGCGTAGAACGCGGCCAGGGATGAATCTCTTCGGCTTTTTCCCGGGGTACGAGGCGCACGTCTACGACGCCGGCCGGGAGCCGGCCTTCCTCATGCTGCTCGCGTTCATCCTCACGCTGGCGGGCACGCGCTTCTACACGCGCATGGCTCGCGCCCGCGGCTGGGGCAGCGCGCACGTCGGCGGGGTGCACGTCCACCACCTCGTACCGGGGATCGTGCTGAGCCTCGTCGCCGGCGGCCTGGCCATCGGCCTCGAGCCACCCGAGCTCTGGGTCGCGCTCCTGGCGATCGTCTTCGGGGCAGGCGCCGCACTCGTCCTCGACGAGTTCGCGATGCTCCTCCATCTGGACGACGTCTACTGGACGGCGGAGGGCCGCCTGTCGATCGAAGCCTGCATGGCCGCCGTCGCGTTCCTCGGGCTCGCGATCCTGGCGACGTTCCCCCTCCCCACCGACACCGGAAGCGAGCGCCTCGCAAGGGCGCTCGGCGACGGGCTGATCGCGCTCATCGCCCTCTTTCTCGTCGTCACCCTGCTGAAGGGGAAGCTCAAGCTCGGCCTCTTCGGGATCGTTTTCCCGCCGGTCGCCGTGGTGGGAGCGCTGCGCCTCGCCAAGCCGACCTCCATCTGGGCGCGCCGGCTGTATCCGCAGGACGGCCGGAGGCTGCGGCGGAGCGAGGCTCGCTTCGCCGCCCGCGAGGCGCGGTGGACACACCGTCGGGACCGCTTCTACGACCTGATCGGCGGCGCACCGCACCTCGGCTCGAAACGGGACTCGACGCCCGCCCCGAAGTAGCGCGTCTCCGCGCTCGTCACCCGTCGTCGGATTGCTCCCGATCGGGATCGATCTCGTCGGCGCGTGCGCCGACCTCGGCGGCGACCCTGCGCGACTCGCGCGCCCGCTTCACCTGCTCCTCCGCGACCCGCTCGCGCTCTTCGGCCTGCTGGGTCCACGTGTCCGCTTCCCGGCGCAGCTCCTGCGCCTGCTCGCGCCGTTGCGCCTGCTCGCGGTTACGCCGGGCGCCGAAGACGGCGAGCCCGAGAACGATCAGCACGCCGATCCCGATCAAGATCCAGATCCAAGTTGCCATTACCGCCTCCTTGTCCGTTCAGAGGCAAACGGCGAACGTCTCGGTTCGGTTGCGAACGGTTCCCGGTTGCATCGCTCCCCGAGGTTCGGTTAGGACCCCGCGGGGGGCCGAGCGGGCGGTGCGACCCGCCGTCCGGTCGGTGCTCCTCCTTCGACCAACGAAAGGAGCAGCAATGCGTATCCGGCACTTGCTCGCCGCCGCGGTGGCGGGAGCCTGCATCGCAGCAGTCGTGGCCTGGGCCATCCCCGCCTCTGCCTCCGGTCCTGCCGCAGGCAACGTCGCGCCGATGCAGACCGCGAACTTCCCGCACATCGACCACGTGTTCGTGATCATGATGGAGAACACGGCGTACGACGATCTGCTCGACCCGTCCAACGCGAACACGCCCTTCATCCGGGGCCTCGCGAGCACCTACGGGCTCGGCACGAACTACTTCGGCGTCACGCACGTGAGCCTGCCGAACTACCTGGCCGCCACGAGCGGGTCGAACTGGGGCTCGAACAGCGACGACGTCGCCCAGGCGCCGCTGCTCGACCACGAGAACATCGTCGACCAGTTCGAGCAGTCGGGGATCAGCTGGAAGGCGTACATGGAGAACCTTCCGTCCCCGGGCAACACGATCACTCAGACCCCGGACAAGCTGTACGTACGCAAGCACGACCCGTTCCTGATGTATCCGGACGTCTACAACGACTCGGCCCGGGCGAACAAGGTTGTCCCGCTGTCACAGCTCACGACCGACCTGTCGACGAACACGGTGCCTCAGTTCGTCTGGATCACCCCGAACCAGTGCAACGACATGCACGGCGGCGCGACCGGCTGCCCGTTCGCGAACGCGCCGGGCGACGCCAATCAACAGGCCCTGTACCAGGACGGGAACGACTTCCTGCAGACCTGGGTCACGGCGATCATGAACTCGAAGGCCTGGACCGGAAAGTCGGCGATCTTCGTCACCTGGGACGAGGGCAGCTTCGCGGACGACGCCCCGTTCGGCCCCAACGACATCAGTGGGTGCTGCGACTCGCCGATCCTCCCGGCCACTCCCGCGAACCCGTCGACGGGTGGCGGCGGCGACCTCGCCGGCGGGACCCTCTACGGCGGCGGTCACGTTCCGATGATCGTCATCCAGCGCAACGGCGTCCGCGGCGTCACCAGTGACACCGCGACGAACCACTACTCCCTGCTCCAGACCATCGAGCAGAACTGGAATCTGCCGTATCTCGGCAACGCGAGTGACACCGTGCAGGTGAACTCGCTCAGATCGCTCCTCGCGAACTGACGCACGGCGTCACGGCTCGGCGCGGCTCCTCGAGGGCCGCGCCGAGCCGCCTAGATCTGCCTGCGCGGGAGCTGCTCGAAGAGGGAGCCGTACTGCTCGAGGTGCCGGTCGCCGAGGAACTCGTCGATCACGCGCTGACGGCCGTTCTCGCCCAGCTGCGCCGCGTGCTCGCGATCCCTCAGCAGCGACTCGACCGCGGCGCCGAACGCCCTGAGGTCGGTCGGATCCTGGATGAGCAGGCCGTGAGTGCCGTCCTCGATCTGATCGACGATGCCGCCGACCGCACTGGCGACAACCGGCTTTCGCTTCCACAGCGCCTCCGCGACGGTCAGGCCGAAGCCCTCGGCGAGGCTCTTCTGGACGATGACGGAGGCGTGCCGCTGGATCGCGTTCACGATCGCCGCGTTCTCGTCGGAATCGGCCATCGGGATGCAGGCGAGATGGACGCGGCTGCGGGCGGCGTTGGGTAGCTGCCGCCAGAGACCCGTACACTCGTCGAGCACCTCCGCCGCCTCCGGGTCGTCGGCGACACCGGTGACCACTGGACCGCAGAGCAGCAGGTGCGCGCCGAGCGAAGGATCGACATGCTGCACGAAGCCGGTCATCACACCGGCCATGTCCTTGATCCTGTCCCAGCGTGAGATCTGCACGACCAGCGGGACGTCTGCAGGCGCCGGCGGCCCGGTCTGGACGACATCGACGCGGCGGTTGATCCGCCCGGGTGACCCGTCGCGTCGGGCGAACGAGACGGCGGGAGCCGTCTCGATCGTGCCGTCGAGCAGGCCGACGTAGGCGAGCGCGAGCCAGGCGTTTCGCAGCGAGAGCGCCTCGTTCTTCGCCGAGAAGGGATCGATCGAGGGCCGGATCACGTGCACCTGCGCCGGATCCGCCCACGGCGGCGCGAACGCGGCGCGGGAGACGACGATCGCCTCCGCTTCGGCGAGGTAAGGACGGAGGAACTCCCACGAGCGGTCGCTCCACTCGTTCGGGCTGTCGAGACCGACGTGGCTGCGCCAGACGACGCGCGCGCCGGCGCTCTTCGCAGCCGTGACGAGGCCGGCCGGCTGAGGATCGTGGATCACGACGACGTCTCCGGGACGAATTAACGCGAGCAACTCGTGGGCGTTCTGGTGCTGGACGCGCTCGTAGTGGCGGCGCTCCGCGGGGCCCAACTCGCCGCCGTCTCCGGGGGAGCCGTAGAGCCCGTTGTGGATCCGCTTCGTGATCGCGAAGAAGTCGGGATCTCCTTCGATCACGAGCCAGCGCGCGTCGATGCCGGCGCCACGCGCGTACGAGAGCAGTGCCTGCAGCATCTCCGCCACGCCGCCGCCCGCGCCGGTCGAGTTGACGTTCAGCACGGAGCTACCGGCGAGCGCCTCCCGCGCGACCTCAGCCGCCTGTTCGAATTGCGCCATCCGCTCGGCCCCGATCAGCGGCTCCAGCCTCGCCGCATCGATCGCCTGGACGTCGACTTCGTGGAGCCTTGGGCTCTTGCCGGCGCTCATTCCGCGCCGCGAGCCGGCAGGACGCGCCCGCGCACCTCGCCGAACTGCACGCCGTTCGCGGCGCGGCCGCGGAGGACGACCTCGTCGCCGTCCTCGAGGAAGCGCTCGCCGCGGAAGAGCTCGATCATCGAGCCCTCGGAGCCGGGGTCGGCGCCGGAGATCGTCCCCGACGCCATCAGATCTCCCGTGCGGAGCGACGCGCCGTTGGAGGTCGCGTGCGCGAGCTGCTGCGGCAGCGTCCAGTAGAGCGTCCGCGCGTTGCCCTGCGACAGCGTCTCGCCGTTCAACTCCACGCCGAGCGCGACGTCGAGCCCCCAGTCGCGGCCGCCGGCGAGATGCGGCAGCGAAGGCGGCTCCTGCGGCGGCGCCTCGACCCGCGCGTCCTCGAGCAGCGCGAGCGGGGTCACCCAGGCCGAGATCGAGGTCTGGAACGACTTGCCGAGGTTCGGGCCGAGCGGGACGTACTCCCAGGCCTGGATGTCACGGGCGCTCCAATCGTTCACGAGCACGACGCCGAAGACGTGATCGGCGAAGGCGTCGACCGTGACCGGCTCGCCGAGTTCCGTCGGTACTCCGACGACGAAGCCGAGCTCGAGCTCGAAATCGAGGCGGCGGCTCGGGCCGAAGGTCGGCGCAGCCTCGTCAGGTGCCTTCCGCTGGCCGCAGGGCCTGACGACATCCGTTCCGCTGACGACCACGCTGCCCGCGCGGCCGTGGTACGCGACCGGCAGCCAGCGCCAGTTCGGCAGCAGCGGCTCCTGGTCGGGCCGGAACATGCGTCCGAGGTTCGTCGCGTGCTCGAGCGACGAGTAGAAGTCGACGTAGTCCGCGACCTCGAACGGCAGGTGAACGCGGGCGTCCTTCTCCGCGAGGCGCGGCCCGTCGTGGGAGCGCGCCGCGGCGATCGCCTCCTCCCACGCAGCCCGGCCCGAGGCCATCAGCTCGTTCAGGGTCGGCCGCGCGAAGACGTCGCCGAGGCCGGAAAGGTCGACCGCCTCGTCGGCGTCTCGCCAGAACAGACCGTTGGGACCGGCTCCGAAGCTCACAGGACCCGTAAGGCGTCGAGCTCCTCGACCGGCTCGAAGAACGAGCAGGTACCGATCGAGTGGAGGAGCGAGGCGCGGATGTCCGCAAGGCGGGCGGGAAGCGCCTCCTGGTCGCCCCAGCGGAAGGACGTGGCGTCGAGCGAGAACGCCGGCGACTTCTCCCGTAGCGCCTCCTCCTCGTCGCCGAAGACCGCGGCCGCGAGAACGTTGAGGAAGCCGTGCTCGCCCGACTCGGTCGGGTACGCGTGGTGGAGACCCGCGGTCGCCTTGAAGACGAGCCCGCGCGAGCGGCAGCCTCGGATGAAGCCCGCGAGTTCCTCCACGGTCGGGACGCGCACGCCGCCGCAGCGGATCTTCGCGCGCAGCCCGCGCGCCGCCACCTCGTCGAGCGGCGCGCCCTCGAGGTAGACCGCCTCGTCCTGCCGCTCGCTGCTGGACTCGACGACCGCGAGCGCGCGACCCTCGTCCTGCGGCAGCTCGGAGAGCTTCGCCGCCGGCCAGACGAGACGGCCGAGCATCCACGCGTGCTCGCTCTCCCGGGCGCGCCGATCCTCGGCGAGCGCCTCGGCCGGCGGCAGGCTGGCCGGCGGGAACATCGGCGCGTGGTCGAAGAACCTCGTCAGCAGCGCGCGGCGGGCGTCGTCGGGCATGAGGCCCGAGGCTACACTGGCCGCCGGGCCAGGCCCCGTGCAGTGGGAGCCTGCGAACCGCGTCAGATCCGGGAGGAAGCAGCGCTAAGTAGTCCCTCCCAGGTGTGCGGTGTGCCTGGCCTGTTTTCCCGCTTCGCGCCCGCGCATGTCGGTCGCGGCGACGAGGTTGGGCGCGCCGGTCTGCTTGAATCGCAGTCGTGGCTGCTCTCTACCGGAAGTACCGTCCGCAGAGCTTCGAAGAGGTCGTCGGGCAGGAGGCAGTCGTCCGGACGCTGAGCAACGCGATCGGGACCGACGCGGTGCGCCAGGCCTATCTCTTCGCAGGCCCGCGCGGCACCGGCAAGACCTCGATGGCGCGCATCCTCGCCAAGTGCCTCAACTGCACGCAGGGCCCGACGACGACGCCCGACGGCACGTGCCACGCGTGCCGCGCGATCGCCGCCGGCACCTCCCTCGACGTGATCGAGATGGACGCCGCCTCGCAGCGCGGCATCGACGACATCCGCGAGATCCGCGACCGCGTCGTCCTCCAGCCGGTCGAAGGGCGCTACAAGGTCTACATCCTCGACGAGGCGCACCAGCTCACGGATGCCGCCTGGAACGCGCTCCTGAAGCTGATCGAGGAGCCGCCCCCGCATCTCGTCTTCGTCTTCTGCACGACCGACCTCTCGAAGGTGCTGCCGACCGTCCGCTCACGCTGCCAGACGTTCGTCTTCCAGCGGCCGCGGCTGCAGGATCTCGTCAAGGTGCTGCGCCAGATCGCGGACGCGGAAGGAATCGACGCGCCCGACCAGGCGCTCGCGCTCGTCGCGCGCAGCGGTCGCGGCGCCTACCGCGACGCCGTCTCGACGCTCGACCAGCTCGCGTCCGCCACCGGGAACCAGGTCACGGTGCAGTCGGTGCTCGAGCTGCTCGGGACGGTCGAGGAGGAAGCGCTCTTCCGCCTCTGCGACCTCGTGATCGACCGCGATACCGCCGGCGCGCTCACGTACCTGGAGGAGCTCGCCGAGCGCGGACACGACCTCGGCCGCCTCGTCCTCGACCTGATCGAGCATCTGCGGCAGATCATGCTCGCGCAGCACCTCGGCGACGTGCCCGAGGCCGCCGCGACGAGCGAGGAAGCGCGAGAGCGGCTGAAAGCGCAGGCCAACCAGCTCGAAGAGGCCACCGTCCTGCGGCTCGTCGACCTGCTCGCAGTCGCCGTCGACGACATGCGCCAGGGCGGCGACCCTCGGCTGCCGCTCGAGCTCGCCCTCGTCAAGGTGACGCGGCCCGCCAGCGACCTGTCCCGCGAGTCGATCGCGTTCCGGCTCGAGCGGCTCGAGCAGGGAGCGCCGCCCGCGGCACCGGCTTCCCCTCCGCCCGCGCCCAAACCCGAGGCGGTGGCGGCGGAAGAGGCACAGCCCCAACCCGAGCCGGAGCCCGTTCCCGTCCCGGTGGGCGCGCCGGGCCTCGAGCTCTCGCAGCTCCAAGAGGCCTGGGCACGCACCGTGCTGCCGGCCGTCGAGGAGCGTGGTGGAATCCCGGCGGCATCGCTGCTGCGCGAGGCGCATCCGGCGGAGCTGACCGGTGACACGCTCACGCTCGAGTTCCCGCCGAGCGCTCAGTTCCACCTCGACATGGCGCGCGACCCGAAGAACGCGAATCTGCTCGCCGACGCGCTCTACGACGTCACGGGGCGCCGGCTCGAGGTCGCGTTCGAGCTCGGCGAGGCGCGCGAGGTTCAGGCCACCGAGGACGAGCCCGCAGGCGAAGAGGAGTTCGTGAGCCAGTTCCAGCAGACATTCGACACGCGCGAGCGGGAAAGCTAGGAGACATGTCCTTCGACATGGACAAGCTGATGCAGCAGGCCGCGCAGATGCAGGAGCAGGTGGCGCGCATGCAGGAGGAGGCGGAGAAGGAGACCGCGCAGTCCTCCGTCGGCGGCGGCCTCGTCAAGGTGACCGCGACGGGCGCCGGCGAGGTGGTGGCGATCGAGATCTCGCCCGACGCGATCGACCCCGACGACCCGCAGGCGCTCGCCGACCTGATCCTTGCGGGCGTGAACGAGGCGCTGCGCTCCGCACGGGCCGGCGTCGAGGCGAAGGCCGAGCAGATGCTCGGCGACATCGACCTCGGCGGCCTCGGGCTCCCCGGGCTCGGCGAGTGAGCACGCCGCCTCCGCGGCGGAGCGTGCGCGGCCCGTATCTCCTCTCGAACTGGCTCTGGGCTCTGATCGTCCTCGCCCTGATCGGCGTGGTGATCTGGGGCTGGGCGTTCGACTTCTCGCCGCACTAGAACTCGGCGACGTGACAGATGCGGCGTCGGTGCCGGATGCGAGATGAGATGAAGGTTCTCGCGCTCGCCGTGCCACTCGTCGCAGTCGGGCTCGTCGCCGCGGGCTGCGCAGGGAGTGGCGGCAAGCGCGCCGCCGCACAGACGACGCCAAAGACCCCACTCGTCGTCGCCGTGTACGCGAAGCTCCCGAAGACGCTCGACCTAAGCAACGGGGCCGCCTTCCTCTCACCGATCCGGCTGGCAATCGTGTCGTGGGGCAGCGGCAACTGCCCGAATGTCCCGAAACGGCTGACCGTCGTCAATCCCAGCTCGATCCGGATTCGGCTCGGCGTCAAGGTTCCCGCAAACGGGATCTGCCTCGCCGATCTGAGGTCGATTCCAGTCGTCGTCGCGATCGACCCGAGGCGGATCGACGTCCATCGCCCACTGACGATCCACCTCTACGCCGGCCGCCACGCCAAGCCGATCCTCCGCGTCGCCCCGCCGCTCCAGGGGTAGCTGACTCGTCCGAAGGGGACGAGTACCCTCAGGGCGCATGCTGAGCCCTTCCGTCGAGAACCTCGTCGCACAACTGACGCGCCTGCCGGGCATCGGCAGCCGCACCGCGCAGCGGCTCGCGTTCCATCTCCTCCAGACGGAGAAGGAGGAGGCGCTCGCGCTCGCCGGGGCGATCGAGGAGGTGAAGGAGCGCGTCCGCTTCTGCCGCGAGTGCGGCAACCTCACCGAGGACGAGCTGTGCGCGGTCTGCCTCGACGCGCGCCGCGACCGCACCACGATCTGCGTCGTCGAGCAGCCGGTCGACCTCGTCTCGCTCGAACGGACGGCGGAGTACCGCGGTCTCTACCACGTGCTCGGCGGCGCGCTCTCGCCGCTCGACGGCGTCGAGCCCGAGCACCTGCGGATCGACGAGCTCATGCACCGGGTCCAGAGCGACGGCGTGGTCGAGGTCGTGCTCGCGACGAACCCGAACGCGACCGGCGAGGCGACGGCCTCCTACCTTGCCGGCCGGCTGCGCGACCGCGTGCGGGTGACGCGGCTCGCCAGCGGGCTGCCGGTCGGCGGCGACCTCGAGTACGCGGACGAGGTCACGCTCGGCCGCGCGCTGGTGGGCCGCCGGGAGATGTGACGGTGGCGACGACGCACTACGAGACGGTTCCGGAGGTCGCAGCCGACTCGGCGGCGCGCGGGCCGGATCTCGTGGTGATGAAGTTCGGCGGCTCCTCGGTCGCGGACACGGGGAAGATCACCGACGTCGCGCGCCGCCTCGTGCGGGCGCGCGAAGAGGGCCGGCGCGTGGTGGGCGTCCTCTCCGCGATGGGCGACACGACCGACGAGCTGATCCGGCTCGCCCACGAGATCTCGCCGCGCCCCCATCCGCGCGAGTACGACATGCTCATCTCGGTCGGCGAGCGGATCTCGAACTCGCTCTGCGCGATGGCCGTCCACGACCTAGGCCACGAGGCGATCTCGCTCACCGGCTCGCAGGCCGGCATCGTCACCGACACCGTCCACGGCAAGGCGAAGATCGCGGAGGTACGCGCGACGCGGATCAACGACGCGCTCGACGCCGGGAAGATCGTGCTCGTCGCCGGGTTCCAGGGAGTCTCGGCCGACTCCCACGACGTGACGACGCTCGGCCGCGGCGGCTCGAACCTCACGGCCGTCGCGCTCGCGGCAGCGCTCGGCGCGGGCGCCTGCGAGATGTACACCGATGTCGAGGGCGTCTTCACCGCCGATCCGCGACTCGTCCCTCACGCGCGCCGCCTGCCGGCGGTGACGTACGAGGAGATGCTCGAGCTCGCGGCGAGCGGTGCGAAGGTGCTCCAGCTACGCTCGGTCGAGTTCGCGCGCAACCACGACGTACGGCTGCAGGTGCGGTCGACGTTCTCCGACGCCGAGGGAACGTGGATCGTCGACGAGGAGGATCCCGTGCTCGAGAAGGCGATCATCAGCGGCGTCGCGCACACCGATTGTGAGCCCCTCTTCCGCGTCCGCCGGATCGGCGCGGCACGCCTCTTCGAACGGCTCGCGGCGGCGAACGTCAACGTCGACACGATCCTCCAGGTGGCCAGCGACGAGATCGTCTTCAGCGCTCCCGCCGAGGATCGGCGCGCCTGCGAGGAGCTGCTCAGCGAGCTCGACGTGGAGTGGTCGATGCGCGACGACCTCGGCAAGGTGAGCCTCGTCGGCGCAGGCATGAAGAGCCATCCCGGCATCGCCGCGCAGGCGTTCGCGACGCTCGGCGGCATCGGGGTCGAGCCCGAGGTCATCTCCACATCGCCGATCAAGATCGCCTGCCACGTCCGCACCGAGGACGTGCCCAAGGCGGTCGCCGCACTCCACGATGCGTTCGAGCTCGGAGCGGCGTGAGCCGCGCCAGCGTCCGGATCGGCGTCGTGGGCGCGACCGGTGCCGTCGGCACCGTGACGCTCCGCCTCCTCCGCGAGCGCGGGTACGAGAACGTCCGTGCGTTCGCCTCGGCACGCTCGGCCGGGCGCGAGCTCGACGGCGAGCTCGTGGTCGAGGAGGCAACTGCCGACGCGCTCCTCGCCGGCGGCCTCGACATCGTTCTCTTCTCGTGCGGCACGCGCGCGTCCCGGGAGCTCGTTCCCGACGCGGTCGAGGGCGGCGCGCTCGTCGTGGACAAGTCGAGCGCCTACCGGCTCGCGGACGGCTATCCGCTCGTCGTCCCCGAGGTGAACGGCGACCGCGCCCGCGAGGCCATCGCGACGACCCGGGTCGTCGCCAACCCGAACTGCTCGGCGATCCCGCTCACGTGCGTCCTCAAGCCGTTGCACGACGCGGCCGGTCTGGGGCGCGTGCGCGTCTCCACCTACCAGGCCGTCTCGGGAGCCGGCGCGCAGCGGATGGAGCGGCTGCAAGCCGAGCCGCCCGAGCAGCACGACCTCGAGTTCGACTGGACGTGGGAGGGCGACGAGACCGAGGAGGAGTCGAAGATCCGCGCCGAGGCGCGCAAGATCCTCGAGCTGCCCGAACTACCGCTCAGCGCGACGACCGTGCGCGTTCCCGTCCTCGTCGGTCATGCCCAGTCGATCTGGGTCGAGACCGAGAGGCCGCTCGCGCCCGAGCATGCGGAGGCCATCCTGGCCGGCGCGCCCGGCGTGCGGCTCGTCGAGACGCCGACGCCGCGTGCGGCCGCGCAGACGGAGGACGTGCTGGTCGGCCGCATCCGCCCGGATCGCGCGGTTGAGAGCAACGGCCTCGTCCTCTTCCTCGCTTGCGACAACCTCGTCAAGGGCGCGGCGCTCAACGCGCTCCAGATCGCCGAGCTCCTCTTCGAGCCGGCCCGCGCGGCCGCGCACCAGCGCTGATTCCGAAGCGAAAATTGATCTTTCGCTAACCCGGCGGATCTACATTCGGCCCGTCAACGTGGAGGTAGACGGATGAAGAAGCTTGGCCGGGCTCTTCTCGTTCTGGGTGCCGGATTGCTGTCGGGTGTCGCGCTCGTCGCGACCGCGGCGGGAACGACCGCGACATCCAGCGGAAAGGTGGTCAGGCATCTCCAGGGTCCGGTGGCGGCGCTCGCCATCCAGGGAAACCGCATCGCGTACGACGCCAGCGCGAAGTACGTCACGAAGCGGAACGCCACGAACAAGGTGCTCGTCTGGAACCTTCGCACCGGGCAGACGGTCAAGGTCAG
This sequence comes from uncultured Actinomycetes bacterium, assembly GCA_963731015.1. Classification (GTDB taxonomy): domain Bacteria; phylum Actinomycetota; class Thermoleophilia; order Gaiellales; family Gaiellaceae; genus Palsa-739. The sequence continues at coordinate 325,342 of CAVSTY010000007.1, read as the reverse complement.
CGGCAGGAAGACGGCCGGCGCCGACAGCAGCAGCACCGGGGCGGGCGTCTTCCAGCTCGCGCTCGCCGGCTCGCGCGTCGCGTGGCTCATGAACGAGGGCGGCAACCTGGAGGGCGACGACTACCTCTTCACCTCCTCGACCACCAAGCCGAAGGAGCACCAGGTCGCGAGCGAGATCCGCACCGGCACCTTCTGCCCCGGTCGCAGTGCGGGGAGCTGCGCGGGCCAGTGGCTCGGCGGTGTGGTCGGGTCTGGGAACCTCATCGCCGCAAACCGCTGGACGACCGACGCTATCGGCGCCATCACCGCCGGCGAGCTGGACGTGCTCAACGGCACCAAGCTGAAGCACATCGCGACCGGCGCGAACACCGTCCAGGCCGCAGTGGCCGACGGAGGACGCGTGGCAGTGCTGCGTACCGGCGGGGGCGTCGCGCTGTACTCGGCCACCGGCAAGCCGTTGACGACGGTGGACACGCCGAACGCGGAAGCGGTCGCTCTCAGAGGCAAGAGCCTCCTGGTAGGCACCAAGACGGGGCAGCTCCTGCTCTACAACGCCCACACCGGGTCGCTGCGGAAGACGTTCACCGCGCGCAGCAACCGGCAGCCCAGGAACCTGGACGTCCAGGGCAACATCGCCATCTACACGACGGGATCGGCGGGTGTGCTCCGCGCCGTCAACCTGTCGACCGGCAAGGACAGTGTCATCGCCGAACGCCACGGCGGCATCGAGTTCGCCCACATCGACAGTACGGGACTGGCCTACGCGGGCAACGGATTCGGCGCGAGTTACGGCAAGGGGACGCTCGTCTTCGTGCCGTTCGCGACAGTCGCAGCCGCGGTCCGCGCTAGAAGCGTTGCGGCGCGGGTGCGGGCATGAACGCCTCCTGCACCCGGGCCAGCACCTTCTCGCGCGTCCCCTCCTCCACCGGCTGCAGGCCGCCGAGCTCGAGCCGCGCGAGCTCGACGCGTCCCTTCGAGCGCACCGACACGAAGCCGAAGTCGGCGAGGAAGTCCGCCGGGAAGATCGTCCGGTGGACGTGGAAGCGCTCGAAGTTCGTCTCGCCCTCGGGGTAGCGGTAGGCGAACGCCTCGAGCGCGCGCGCGCCGCGCTCGCGCGAGTCGCCGATCGCGGTGAGGAAGAGCGACTGCATGACCCAGGGCCGCGACGGGTCGGTGAGGTAGGCGCACGTGACGAGGACCGCGTCGTCGCTCGGCGGGCCGGCGGGGAGCTCGCGCGAGCGCGGGAAGAGCTCCGTCGGCCCGTACTGCATCGAGCCGAGCAGCCGTCCGTCGCCGTCGTGGTAGACGGTTCCCCAGGCGCCCCACTCGTCCTCGGCGTCGCGGATCCACTTGCGCTTGTCGGTGCTGCGCCCGTTCCGCGTCTGCCACCAGATGCACTCGTGGCAGACCGTGGGCGCGGTCTCGATCGTGGCTCCGGTCAGCCCGGAGATCCGCGTCGTCACGTCTCGGGCCCCACGGCGTCGACGACGACCTCGACGGCCGCCGGCTCGACGTCGGCCATGTTGCGGAGGTACTCGCGCACGCGCTCCTGCACGGCCTTGCCGACCGCCGGGATCGACGCCCCCCACTCCGTGACGAGGTGCAGCTCGATCCGGACCGCGCCGTTCTCGCCCGACACGCGCACCGCGTGCTTCCGCGGCAGCGGACTGTCCGCAAGTCCTCGCACTCCCTCGACTTCCCGCGCCGCGTCCGCAGCGTAACGGGCGAGGATCTCGGTCGAGATCGACGCCTGACCAGCCATGCAGCAAGGTTAGCCCGGTCTGAGCGTCAGCTCCGTCGCCTCGGGCCGCGCCGCGAACCGGAACGGGACGAACGTCGTGCCGAGCCCGGCCGAGACGTGCATCGTCGCCACGGCGCTTCGGTAGACGCCCGCGTTGAAGCGGGCGGTCGGATGGGCGAAACGAACCTTCCCGCCCGGGAACGGCAGTGCGATCTGGCCGTCGTGCATGTGGCCGGCGAGAACGAGGTCGAAACGGCCCGGCTCGAGGTGCTCGAGCACCCGCGGGTAGTGACAGAGGAGGATCGACAAGTCGGCCCCGCGTGCAAGTCGGTTCGGATCGAGCCGAGGCCTACCGCGGACGATGAGCTGCGGATCGGCTCCCGCGATCCACACGCTCCGGCCCCGCAGCTCGAGCAGCCGGCCGTCGTCGCGGAGCAGCGTGGCCGGCTCGAGCTCCCGCAGATCGGACCGGCGCGCCTGCGGGTCACGGCTGAGCGCGATGTCGTGGTTGCCGAGCACGGCGAAGCTCGGCCGTGGCAGGACCCGCACGAGCTGCCGAAGCATCGGCTCGCCGCGCGGATGCGTCAGGAGATCGCCGCTGATCGCGACGAGGTCCGGGTTGCGCTCCCGCACCCATCCGGCGGCCCGCCAGACGGCGCCGATTCCCGGCGAGGGGACGCCGAAGTGGAAGTCCGAGAGATGCACAATCCGGAGGCCGTCGAGCTCGGTCGGCAGCCCCGGCAACTCGAGCTCCAGCTGCCTGAACCGCACCCAGCCGGCCTCGAGCAGCCCCCAGCCGACAGCTGCGCCGGCGAGCGCGCCGAGCCGCTTCAGGCTTCCAGCCGCTCGAGCGCCGGCCGCGGGTCGACGATGTGGCGCTTGAACTTCAGCTCCGCTTCATCGAGCCCCGCCGCCACGCCCACCAACTGGGCGAGGTGGAGCACCGGCATCTTGAACTCGCGCCCCGTCGATGCTTCGAGCTTCTGCTGCCAGGCGTCGAGCGAGAGATGGCAGAGCGGGCACGGCGTGACCATCACGTCGGCGCCGGCCTCGATTGCCTGCTCGACAGGCTGGATGACCTCGCCGAGCGCCGTCTCCTCACGCGCCGCGATGATCGGGAAACCGCAGCACTTGATCTTGGCCGGGTAGTCGATCGCCTCGCCGCCGCAGGCCTCGATGATCCGCTCGAGCGACCACGGGCGGTCCGGATCCTCGAAGCCCATGATCTTCGATGGCCGCAGGATCTGGCAGCCGTAGAACGGTGCGACCTTCAGCCCCTTGAGCCCACGATGGGCGACCTCCTTCAGCCTTTCGTAGCCGTCGCCCTCGGCGATCTCCCAGAGGAAGTGCCGCACCTCGACGTTGCCGGAGTACTCCGGAACGCCCACGGTCGCGAGGTTCTCGTTCACGCGGGCAAGCAGGTCGTCGTCGCCCTGGAGCATGAAGTTCGCCTGGCGCAGGTTCAGCGTGCAGACGTTGCAGACGGTCATGAGCGTGTCGCAGCCGGTCGCCTCGGCGTAGGCGAGGATCCGCGCGTTGAGGTGGAGGTAGTAGTCGGGCTCGGCCTCGTGGATGTCGCCGGCACCGCAGCACGTCACCGACTCCAGCTCGACGAGCTCGAGGCCGACCATCGGCGCGAGAGCCTTGGTGGAGCTGTCGAGCTCCTTCGCGGAGAGCGACGCGAGACAGCCCTTGTAATAGGCGACTCGCTTGCCCGATGTCTCGGTCGCGCTCACGCTTTCGCTCCCTCCTCCAACTCAGGTATCCACGGCCTCGGCGCAGCGCCGGGCCGCTCGTAGATCTCCTCGAGCGACTCCGGCTGGTACCCATGATCGAGCTTCGCCAGCGCGTGCTCGCCCTGCACGTGGCCGAGCGCGCCCTGCCGGTCCTGCTCTTGGACGACCTTCCGTAGGTTGCGCGCCTCGTCGACGTCCCTCGCCGTGTGCGGGACGGGAATGCGGCGCACCTTGCCGTGCTTGGCGAGGCTGTTGCCGAACTTGATCTGCTTGATCGCGGAGACGTAGCCCTGCGTCTTCGGAATCAGCTCCTCCTCGCGCAGCCAGCCCGTCGTCTCGGCGGAGCGGACAAACCACTTCGCGTGCTTTGCACCCATGTCGCGGTCGATGCCGAGGCGGATCGACTCGGCGCCGAGCTTCGCGATCGCGTCGCGGGGGTCGACTCCCTTCGGACAGCGCTCGTTGCAGAAGTAGCAGCGCGTGCAGTCCCAGATGCCGTGCTCGGAGTTGTAGCGCTCGAGCCGCTCCACGGTCGCGCCGTCGCGCGGGTCGCCGACGAAGCGCATTCCCTTCGCGAGCGCCTGCGGCCCGAGGAACTCGGGGTCCGCCTCCATCGCGTTGCACTCCGAGACGCAGCAGCCGCAGTTGATGCACAGGGACTCCTTGTGGACGACGTTCATCCGCTCCTGAGAGATCCGGTACTCGCGCCCGTCTTCCGGGCGCTCATAGCCCGGCTCCAGCCACGGCCACATCGCCTTGAACTTCGACCAGAAAGGATCCATGTCGACGACGAGGTCCTTGCGGATCGGAAGGTTCCCCATTGCGGAGATGACAGGAACGCGACCCTCTTGCGCGATGTCGTACATCCGTGTCTTGCAGGCGAGGACCGCGGCGCCGTCCATGCGCATCCCGCAGGAGCCGCAGATCATCATCCGGCAGCTCTTGCGAAAGGCGAGCGACCCGTCGTGCCGGTCCTTGACGATGTCGAGACAGTCGAGGAGCGTCGCCCACTCAGGCGCCTCGAACTCGTACTCCTTCAGCGCCCGGTCGCCCGTAGCGGAGTTGTAGCGCCAGATCTTGAGAGCCATCTGCATCAGTACTTACGCTCCTGTGGTTCCCATTTGGTCATTCGCACCGGCTCCCACGAGAGCTGCGGCGCGCCGTCCACGAGCCGGACGATCGTATGCTTCAGGAACTTCTCGTCGTCGCGCTCGGGGTAGTCGTCCGGGCGCGCGTGAGCGCCGCGACTCTCCTTGCGCTCGATCCCGGCGACCACCATGCACTCGGCGAGGTCGAGCAGGAAGCCGAGCTCGATCGCCTGCGTCAGGTCGCTGTTGAAGACCTCGCCCTTGTCCTCGAGGAGCACGCGCTGGTAGCGGTCGCGGAGGCCGGACACGATTTCGCCCTGCTGCTCCATCTGATGCTCACGGCGGAAGACGCCGAAGTTCTCGTGCATCGTGCTGGCGAGCTCGTCGCGGATGCTCCACGGGCGCTCTCCATCGGCGCGGTCGAGCAGCGCCTTCAGCTCTCGCTCGGCGTCGCGCTCGGCCGACTCGGGCACTTCGACGGTCGTGTGAGAGAGCGCCCACTCCGCCGCGTGCCGGCCCGAGCGCTTGCCGTAGGTGATCGTCTCCATGAGGGCGTTGCCGCCGAGCCGATTGGCACCGTGCACCGAGACGCAGGCGCACTCGCCGGAGGCATAGAGGCCTGTGAGCTCGGTCTGGCCCCAGACGTCGGTAGCGACCCCGCCCATGTGGTAGTGGGCCCCGGGCCGCACGGGGATCGGGTCGTAGATCGGATCGACGCCGAGGAACGTCATCGAGAGCTCGCGCGATCCGGGTAGCCGCTCGATGATCCGCTCTGCGCCGAGGTGCCTCAGGTCGAGCAGGACGTTGCCGTCGACGCCGCGACCGGCGTCGATCTCCATCTGCTCGGCCCGGGAGATGACATCACGCGAGGCGAGCTCCATCGTGTTCGGCGCATACCGCTTGAGGAATCGCTCCCCGTCCTTGTTGAGGAGATAGGCCCCCTCCCCGCGGCAGCCCTCGGTGATGAGGACGCCCGTCGGAGCCAGCGTCGTGGGGTGGAACTGCATCATCTCCATGTCCTTGAGCGGCAGGCCGATGCGCAGCGCCAGGGCCATCCCATCGCCGGTGCAGGAGTAGGCGTTCGTCGTCCCCGTGTAGAGGCGCCCGGCGCCGCCGGTGGCGAGGATCACGGTCTTCGCACCGATCGTCTTCAGGCCGCCGTCGAGGAGGTCCCAGCAAACGACGCCCTGACAGCGGCCGTCGTTCTCGACGAGGTGCCAGGCGAAGTACTCCTCGTAGGTCGGAATGTCGCGCTTGCAGACCTGTTCCCACAGGACCTGCACGAGGACGTGGCCGGTGATGTCGGCGGCGTACGCGGTGCGCGGCGCGCCCGCGGCGCCGAACGGACGCTGCGCGATGCGGCCGTCCTCCGTGCGGGAGAAGACGGCGCCCCAGTTCTCCAGCTGGTAGACGTCGCCCGGCGCCTCGTCGCAGAGGATCTGGATCGCGTCCTGGTCGCCGAGGTAGTCCGACCCCTTGACGGTGTCGTACGCGTGGATCTCGGGGTCGTCCTCCGACGCGTTTCCGAGCGCCGCGTTGATGCCGCCCTCGGCAGCACCGGAGTGTGAACGCGTCGGATGGATCTTCGAGATCATCGCCACATCCGCGCCGGCGTCGAAAGCCTCGATCGCGGCGCGCATGCCAGCGCAGCCCGCTCCGACGACGAGCACGTCGTGCTTCGCGATCACGAAAGCCACGCTAACGAAAGGGAAAGGTCCGACGCCCGGCGAACCGTCCTCTCATGGACGCTCGCGCGGCAGCCGACCGCTTCCTCGCTTCTCCCGCGCTGAGCGAGGCGACGCGCCGCGCCTACGGTGGGGACGTCGGAGAGTTCTGCACCTGGCTCGAGGATCGCGGCACGAGCCTCGACGCCGTCGACGTCCGCGTCCTCGCCGACTACGTCGCCTGGCTCGGGACCGCGCGGCGCGGCAGAAAGCTCGCCCCGGCCACGATCAGCCGCAAGCTGGCCGCGGTGCGCGCCTTCCTCAGGCACGCGCTCGGGCCCGAACGGGTCCCCGACGCCCGGCTCGGCCCCCGCCGCGCCCGCCGCCTGCCCGATGCTCCCGCAGCCGCCGAAATCGAGCGCACGCTCGAGGCGCTCGAGGGCGACGGGCCGATCCCGCTGCGGAACCGCGCCCTGGTGGAGCTCGTCTACTCGGCCGGGCTGCGTAGCGCGGAGGCTGTGGGCCTCGACCTCGGAGACGTCGACTTCGAGCAGGAACTCGTGCACATCCGCCGCGGCAAGGGCGGCAAGGAGCGCGTCGTGCCCCTCGGCGAGGAGGCCGCACTCTGGCTCGCCCGCTATCTGCGCGAAGCGCGACCGACGCTCGCGAGAGGAGCGAACGACGCGTTCTTCCTCTCGGCGCGCGGACGACGCCTCGACACGAGCACCCTGCGCCGGATCGTCCCCCACCCGCACCGGCTGCGGCACGCCTTCGCGACGCACCTGCTCGAAGGCGGAGCCGACCTGCGCACCATCCAGGAACTGCTCGGCCACAGCTCGCTCTCGACGACCCAGGTCTACAGCCACGTCGACCCGCGCCACCTGCGCCGCGTCTATGACCGGTCGCATCCCCGCTCGTAAGTCCCGCAGAATGCGCCCATGCGGGTCTCGGCCAAGGTCGACTACGCGCTCCGCGCAATGGCGGAGCTCGCTGCGGCTCCGCCGGGCCTGACGACGGCCGAGCAGCTCGCCACCGCCCAGCAGATCCCGCCGAAGTTCCTCGAGAGCATCCTCGCGCAGCTTCGCAGCGGCGGCCTCGTCGCGAGCCAGCGCGGCGCCGAGGGCGGCTATCAGCTCGCGCGTCCCGCGGAGGAGATCTCGGTCGCCGACGTCATCCGCGAGCTCGAAGGGCCGATCGCCACCGTGCGAGGCGTGCGGCCGGACGAGCTCGCGTACGAGGGCGCGGCCGAAGGGCTGCGCGACGTCTGGCTCGAGCTGCGTACGCAGATCCGCGGCGTCCTCGAACAGACCACGCTCGCGGACATCGCCGCGGCACAGCGCAGGGCCTGACTGTTCGGAATCTGTTCGGTTCAGCGGTCCAGCCTCTGCTTATGGTAAGTATGAGCATCGCCAATACCTAGCAACCCGGTAGGTAATCCCGAGAAAGGACTTCACGCGATGCGCAGATTGCTCCTCTTGGCCCTGATCCTCCCCGTCGCCTTCGCTGTCGCGGGCGCCGCGCAAGCGCGCCGGGCAGGGACGACGGTGAACCTCGTCGCCTACTCCACCCCGAAGGCCGTGATGGGGAAGCTGATCACGCGCTTCCAGCACCAGCCTGCCGGGCAGGGAGTCTCGTTCTCGCAGTCCTATGGGCCGTCGGGTACGCAGGCCAAGCAGATCGTCGCCGGCCAGCCGGCCGACATCGCGTTCCTCTCGACCGGGCTCGACATCGACACCATCGCCGACGCGGGTCTCGTCTCCAAGAGCTGGACGAAGACGCCGAACGGAGGGACCGCGGCCGATTCGGTCGTGGCCTTCGTCGTGCGGCCGGGCAACCCGAAGCACATCCACACGTGGAAGGACCTGACGAAACCGGGAGTCCAGGTCGTCACCCCGGATCCGTTCCCCTCCGGCTCGGCGAAGTGGAACGTCCTCGCGGCCTACGGCCAGGCGCGGAAGGCGGGCATGAGCAACAAGAAGGCCGTGCAGTTCGTGACGAAGCTCTTCAAGAACGTCGTCTCGCAGCCCTCGTCCGGCTCGAACGCGGCGAGCGCGTTCTTCTCCGGCCAGGGCGACGTCCTGATCACCTACGAGAGCGAGGCGTACGCCGCCTTCGCCGCCGGCAAGCAGGGCAAGCTCGTCGTCCCCAAGCCGACGATGCTGATTCAGCTTCCGATGGTGGCCACCAAGTCGGCGCCCGCGGCGGCCAAGGCGTTCATCAAGTACGCGCACGCGCCGAAGCAGCAGAAGATCTTCGCCGCCAACGGCTACCGGCCGGTCGTGAAGTCGGTCCTGAAGAGTCCCGACCTCGCAACCTGGCGCAAGAAGTACAACACCGGCCCGACCTTCAACATCAGTGACAAGCTCTTCGGCGGCTGGCGGAAGGCGAACAAGGTGTGGTTCGACCTGGACACCGGACGGATGGTCAAGATCGAGCAGGCCGTCGGAGGCCCCACCCATTAGCGCTCTCGCGGCGCGGGCGACCGCGCCCGCACGGAGGATCACCGCCGACGGACGGGCCAGCACGGCCCTGTCCGTCGGCGTCATCTCCACCTACCTGTCCGTGATCGTCGTCCTGCCAATCGCGGCTCTGGTCTGGGAGTCCAAGCGGGACGGCCTGCATGCGTTCTGGCAGTCGATCTCCGACCCCCAGGCGGTGGGAGCGCTCAAGCTCACCTTCGGGGCGGCCTTCATCGTCGTCTTGATCAACGGCGTCCTGGGCACGATCACGGCCTGGGTCCTCGTCCGCGACGACTTCCGCGGAAAGTCACTCGTCAATTCGGTCATCGACCTGCCGTTCGCGCTCCCGACGATCGTCGCCGGTCTGACGTTGCTCGCGCTGTACGGTCAGAATTCGCCGGTCGGGATCGACATCGCCTACACGCGGACGGCGATCGTGCTCGCCCTCTGCTTCGTCACGCTCCCGTTCGTGATCCGGACGGTACAGCCGGTGCTGATCGAGCTCGACGTGGAGATGGAGGAGGCTGCTCGCTCGCTCGGCGCGGGACAGCTCACGGTCTTCCGGCGGATCGTCCTGCCGAACATCCTGCCGGGGATCCTCTCCGGCTCCGTCCTCGCCTTCGCCCGCGCCCTCGGCGAGATCGGCTCGATCGTCCTCGTCGCGGGGGCCACGGTCCACACGACTGTCGCCTCGGTCTGGATCTTCAACGTGATCCAGGACGGCCAACCCGCCGAAGCCGCGGCCGTCGCGATCGTGCTTCTGGGGGCAGCCTTCGTGGTGCTCCTCGTCGTCGGCGCCCTGCGCTTCTACGTCACGAGGTATGAACGTGCCTAGGCGCCTTACCCTGCGCGCGGTTGCGCTCGGCTACCTGGTGGTCATCCTGCTCGCGCCGCTCGTGATGGTCTTCTACCGCACGTTCCAGAACGGGCTCCAACCGGTCTGGCAGGCCCTGTCGGATCCCCTCACCGTGCACGCGTTCAAGATCACGCTGATCGCGACGGCCATCGCCGTCCCGCTCAACACCCTCTTCGGCGTGCTCTGCGCGCTCGCGATCGTGCGCCGCCGCTTTCGCGGCAAAGGGCTGCTGAACGCATTCATCGACCTTCCGCTCGCGATCTCGCCCGTCGTCATCGGCCTCTGTCTCTTTCTTCTCTACGCGCCGCGCGGCGGCTGGTTCGGCGGCTGGCTGTCGGCGCACGGGTTCCAGGTCCTGTTCGCCCTGCCCGCCATCGTGCTCGCGACCATCTTCGTGTCGGTGCCGTTCGTTGCCCGCGAGGTCATCCCGACGCTGCGCGAGCTCGGCAACGAGCAGGAGCAGGCAGCCGCGACCCTGGGCGCGACCCGCTGGCAGCGGTTCTGGCGCATCACACTGCCCTCGATCCGCTGGGCTGTGATCTACGGCGTCATCCTCACCACGGCGCGCTGCCTCGGCGAGTACGGAGCCGTGGCTGTCGTGTCGGGACGGATCGAGGGGAAGACCGAGACGGCCACGACGCGAATCGACGACCTGTACCAGGGCTTCCAGACAAGCGGTGCGTACGCCATAGCCGTCGTGCTTGCCGTCATCGCCGTGCTCGTGCTCCTCTTGATGATGCTCACGAAGCCGAAGGAGGCCGTCTAGGTGTCGATCGAGATTCGCAACGTCACGAAGCGCTTCGGCACCTTCCTCGCCGTGGACGACGTCTCCCTCGAGATCCCGCAGGGCTCGCTCACGGCGGTGCTCGGGCCGAGCGGCTCCGGCAAGTCGACCGTGCTCCGCATCGTCGCCGGCCTCGAGCGTCCCGACTCCGGCGAGGTCCTACTCTCGGGCGAGGACGCGACCGGAGTCGCGCCGCAGCGGCGAGATGTCGGCTTCGTCTTCCAGCACTACGCGGCCTTCAAGCACATGACGGTGCGCGACAACGTCGGCTTCGCACTGTCGATCCGAAAGCGTCCGAAGCAGGAGATCCGGGAGCGCGTCGACGAGCTGCTCGAGCTGGTGCAGCTTCAGGGCTTCGGTGACCGTTATCCCTCCAAGCTCTCGGGCGGCCAGCGTCAACGGATGGCGCTCGCCCGGGCCCTCGCCGCGAAGCCGCGCGTCCTCCTGCTCGACGAGCCGTTCGGCGCCCTCGACGCCCGCGTGCGGGCCGAGCTGCGCGACTGGCTGCGCCGCCTCCACGAGGAGGTTCACGTCACGACCGTCTTCGTCACGCACGACCAGGAGGAGGCGATGGAGGTCGCCGACCGGGTCGCCGTCCTCGACCACGGTCGGCTCGAACAGGTCGGCGCGCCGGCGGAGCTGTACGACAGTCCGGCGTCCGAGTTCGTCCAGCGCTTCGTCGGCGACGCCGTGCTCCTGGGCGAGCGCCTCGTCCGCCCTCACGAGGTCGTGCTCCGACGCTGGCCGAGTGACGGTGCCGTTGAGGTGGAGATCGAGCGCATTGCGGTGCTCGGTGCGGACGCCCGCGTTGATCTCGCAGACGGCGGCGGAGAGCGCCTCACCGCCCGCCTGCGCCGGGACGAGCTCGAGGATCTGGACCTGGCGCCCGGCGAGATCGTCTGGGCCAGCGCCGAGCCCTTCCGAGGACTGGCCTCAGCCGGTGACGCGGAAGCCGGCCAGACCCTCGGGTAGCTCCTCCTCGACGTCGACGCGCTGGACCTCTGCGCCGCGCGGCCCGCGGCGGCAGAAGTCCACGAGCGCCTCGACGTCATCCGGCTGACCCTCGAAGACGGCCTCGACCGCGCCGTCGGCTCGATTCCGCACCCAGCCGGACACGCCGCGTGCGTTCGCGGCCCGCTCGACGCCGAAGCGGAATCCGACACCCTGGACGAAACCGTAGATCACTACATGTCTGCGCTGCACACGCCAATTCGAGCAGGCGTCGCACGTCCCGGGCCGAAGTCAGCGCGCGTGGCGAAGAACGAGCAGTCCGATCCGGCCGTCGAAAGCTTCCTCGCGCTCGCTTCGGCCCGGCTCGCGCCTCGCACGGTCGAGGCCTATCGCAGCGACCTCGCCCACGTGAGCGCGTGGCTCGGCCGGTCACCTGCCGACGCGAGTACCGACGATCTCGCCGCCTACGTGGCGCAGCTCCGTGCGGACGGGCTCGCGCCGACGACGATCGCGCGCCGGCTCGCCGCCGTCCGCTCCTTCTTCCGGCACCAGGTGCTCCTCGGCGCTCGCGCCGACAACCCCGCCGCGAATGTCGAGCTCCCGAAGCGCCGCCGGACGCTGCCGCGCACGCTCTCACCCGCGGAGGTCGAGCGGCTCCTCGATGCAGCCGCCGGGACGACGCCGAGACACTTCCGCGATCGCGCCATCGGCGAGCTCCTCTACGGCGCCGGGCTCCGCGTGAGCGAGGCGGTCGCGCTCGACCGGCAGTCCGTGGATCTCGAGAACCGGCTCGTCCGCTGCCTCGGCAAGGGCAGCAAGGAACGGGTCGTTCCGATCGGGCGCGAGGCAGCGGACGCCCTCCGCCGCTACCTCGCGCGCGGTCGCCCCCATCTCGACCGGCGCCACCGGCAGGAGCTGTTCCTCAACGCGCACGGCGGCCCGCTCACGCGTGCCGGCGTGTTTCTGATCCTGCGCCGCCTCGCCGACAAGGCCGGGCTCGAGCCCGAGCGCATCCACCCGCACCTTCTGCGCCACTCCTTCGCCACGCACCTGCTCGAAGGAGGCGCCGACCTGCGCGCCGTTCAGGAAATGCTCGGACATGCCGATCTCGCAACGACGGAGCTGTACACGCACGTATCCGATCGCAGACGGCGCGAGTTGTACTTCCAAGCGCATCCGCACGCACGCCGTTTGAAAGACGCAACACGAGCAAGGAAGTAGGAATGCACCTCGATCCCCACGTCGCAATCGCCGCGGCCAGCACGCTCGGGGCCGCCTGGCTGATGATCACCGCGGGCCTGCAGAAGAACGCGCTCGAGCGTCGCCGGCAGCGGCGCGTCTGCCCGTCCTGCGGGCGGCAGATTCAGGCTCGCGTCTGCAGTTCCTGCGCGGGCTAGCGCTTTTCCTGAGCCTTGCGCTTCAGGCCCTGAGCGACGCTTCCGGCCGCCTTGCGTAGGTCTGCATCTGCGCCGTCGTCCGCAGCAAGACCTTCGAGGAGCACGATCGTGTCCCGCGGCGCCGAGCCGTTCTTCAGCACGAGCACCGCGAGGCGCCGCACGGCCGGGTTCTCGTCCTCGTCCGCCAGCATCTTGTGCAGGAGCGGCCGCACCGAGTTGACCGTGCTCGGATGGTCGCGGGAGAGAAGCTCGAGCGAAAGAAGCGCGGAGCCGCGCGCCGCCGGGCTGCCGTCGTCGAGGCCGCGCCGCAGGAGCTCCTCCTTCGCCCGCCAGCGGAACATGCCGACCGCGCGAAACGCGAGCGCCCGCTCGCGGAAGTCCGCACTCCGAGCCGCAGCCTCCAGCTCGTCATCCCACTCGGCCCGTAGCGTCGCGAGCTCTTGCGCGGAGCCGTTCTCCGCAAGCTCGTCGGCGTGGGCGGCTGCTTCCGCGAGGTTCACCGCGCGAAGCCTACGGCTTCACGCGGTAGGAGAAGGAACTCCGCGCGGGCGAGAGCGCGGTCCGGCCGGAGGCTCCTGGTCTGAGCTCTGGTCGAAACGCTTCGAACTCCGTCCGGTCCAGGCGGCGAAACCGAGAGCTCGAACCACGTTCAACCCAATGTGCACTCAGCACGGAGCAAACGGGAGACCATGCTCTCCCGTTTGCGGAGTTCCCTCTCCGGTTCACGAGTGCGAAGCACTCGCGAGCTAGCTACCGTGCGCCGCGATGGCGCACAGGGTCGTCCTCATCCCCGGCGACGGCACGGGGCCGGAACTGACAGAGGCGACGCGGCGCGTTCTCGAGGCGACCGGCGCCGAGCTCGAGTGGGACGTGCGCGAAGCCGGGGCCGACGTGATGGACAAGCACGGCGGCAACCCGCTGCCTCCCGACGTCCTCGACGCGATCCGCGAGACCGGCGTCGCGCTGAAGGGGCCGATCACGACGCCGGTCGGCGGCGGCTTCCGCTCGGTCAACGTCGCGCTCCGCAAGGAGCTCGACATGTACGCGCAGGTGCGCCCGTGCAAGAGCTATGCCGGCGTCCGCAGCCGCTTCGACGACGTCGACCTGATCATCGTGCGCGAGAACACCGAAGACCTCTACGCCGGCATCGAGTACGAGCAGGGGACGCCGGAGGCCGCCGAGCTGATCGAGTGGATCGAGGCACGCGGCGGCAGGCTCCGCCACAACGACGCGGGCATCTCGATCAAGCCGATCTCGGTCACCGGCACGCGCCGCATCTTCGAGTTTGCGTTCGACTACGCGCGCCGCAACGACCGCCGCAAGGTCACGGCCGTCCACAAGGCGAACATCATGAAGTTCACGGACGGGCTCTGGCTGCATGTCGCCCGCGAGGTCGCGGCCGAGAACGCGGACGTCGAGTTCGACGACCGGATCGTGGACAACATGTGCATGCAGCTCGTGCAGCGTCCGGAGGAGTACGACGTGCTCGTACTGCCGAACCTCTACGGCGACGTCCTTTCCGACCTCGCGGCCGGAATGATCGGCGGGCTCGGCGTCGCGCCCGGCGCGAACTACGGCGAGAGCGTCGCGGTCTTCGAGCCGACGCACGGCTCCGCGCCGAAGTACGCCGGCCAGAACAAGGTCAACCCGATCGCGGAGATGCTGTCGGGCGTCCTCATGCTCCGCCACCTCGACGAGCCCGACGCGGCCGACCGGCTCGAGCAGGCGATCGCCGCGGTCATCGCCGAGGGCAAGAGCGTCACCTACGACATGAAGCCGAACCGCGACGACCCGACCGCCGTTGGAACGAGCGAGGTCGCGGACGCGGTCATCGAGAAACTGGAGGCTGAAGTAGCCGTATGAGAAGGAAGATCACGATCGTCGGCGCGGGCGCCACGGGCGCGACCGCCGCGCACATCCTCGCGGCGCGCGACTACGCGGACGTCGTCCTCACGGACATCAAGGAGGGCCTGCCGCAGGGCAAGGCGCTTGACCTGAACCAGATGGCCCCGGTGCTCGGCTTCGAGCCGCAAATCACCGGCACGAACAACTACGAGGAGACGGCCGGCTCCGACGTCGTCGTGATCACGGCAGGCCTGCCGCGCTCGCCGGGCATGTCGCGCGACGATCTCGTGACGACGAACGAGAAGATCGTCGGCTCGGTGACCGAACAGATCGTGGCCCAGAGCCCCGACTGCGCGATCGTCGTCCTCTCGAACCCGCTCGACGCGATGTGCCACGTCTCGAAGAGCGTCTCGGGCTTCCCGAAGGAGCGCGTCTTCGGCCAGGCCGGGATCCTCGACACGGCGCGCTTCCGCACGTTCATCGCCTGGGAGACCGGCGCCTCCGTCCGCGACGTCCAGGCACTCGTGCTCGGCGGCCACGGCGACCAGATGGTGCCCGTCGTCTCGGCGGCGACCGTCGGCGGCGTCCCGCTGCGCAAGCTCGTCTCCGAGGAGCGGATCCAGCAGATGGTCGAGCGCACCGCCAAGGGCGGCGGCGAGATCGTGCAGCTGCTCGGCACTTCTGCCTGGTACGCACCCGGCGCGGCGGTCGCGGAGATGGTCGACGCCATCCTCCTCGACCAGAAGCGCGTCCTCCCGTGCACGGCGCTGCTCGAGGGCGAGTACGGGATCGACGGCCTCTACATCGGCGTGCCGGTGAAGCTCGGCGCCGGCGGGATCGAGGAGATCGTCGAGCTCGACCTCTCCGACGACGAGCGCGAGGCGCTCGAGCAGAGTGCCGAGGCGGTACGCGACGTCGTCGGCGTGCTCTCGACCTGAGCCGCGTTGCTCGAGACGATCGAGAACCGGTTCCAGGGACGCGACTACCTCGTCGAGCTCGGCGCGCCGGAGTTCACCTCGGTCTGCCCGCTCACCGACGCACCCGACTTCGGCGAGCTCACGATCCGCTACGTCCCTGACACGAAGCTCTATGAGCTCAAGTCGCTCCGCGACTACCTGACGTCGTTCCGCGAGCGGAGGATCTTCCAGGAAGAGGTCGTGAACGAAGTGCTCGAGCAGCTCGTCGCCGACGGGGCGCCGCGGTTCGTCGAGGTGGAGGGCGAGTTCGCCGCGCGCGGCGGCATGACGACCAGGGTCGTGGCCAGCTCCGGACAGCTGCCGGAGTCGTGGATCTCGGACTGAGCGGGCGCACCGCGCTCGTCTGCGGTGCGTCGTCGGGCCTCGGCCTCGCGAGTGCCGAGGCGCTCGCCGAGGAGGGAGCCAACGTCGTCCTCTTCGCCCGGCGCGCCGAGCAGCTCTCCGAGCACGCGGAGCGGCTCGGAGGCGTGGCGCTCGCCGGTGACGTCAACGAGGACGCCGACCTGGAGCGAGCTGTGGCGACCGCGGTCGATCGGTTCGGCGGCCTCGACGTCCTCGTCTGGAACGGCGGCGGCCCCCCGCCGGGGACGGCACGCGATGTCGACGAGGCTTCGCTCGAGTCGGCCTACCGGCTCCTGCTGCGGCCCGCGGTGACGCTCGTCGGGCTCTGCCTCGAGCACCTCGAGCGCAGCCCGGCCGGCCGGATCGTGGCCATCACGTCGCTCGCGGCCCAGGAGCCGACCGCGCATCTCGCGCTCTCGAACACCTTCCGGCCCGCGCTCACCGGCTGGCTGAAGACGCTCAGCCGGGAGGTCGGGCCGAAGGGCATCACCGTCAACTGCGTCGCGCCGGGCCGGATCGCCACGGCGAGGCTCGACGAGCTCTACCCGGGCGGCCCGAACGAGGGCCAGCTGGAGGAGATCGCGCTCGGGCGCTGGGGGACGCCGCGGGAGTTCGGCGACGTCGTCTGCTTCCTCGCGTCCGACCGCGCGCGCTACGTGACCGGGCAGACCCTCCTCGTCGACGGCGGACTGAAGCGGTTCCTGTTTTGAGGCGCCACCTCACTCCCTGGCGCATCACGGGCGCCGTCGTCCTCCTCTTGCTGGTGACGATCCTGATCCTCCTGAGGATCCCGTCCGGGCAGTACATCCTGTTGCCCGACATCGCCCACCCTGTGGCACCGCTCGTGAAGGTGCAGGGCGCTCGCACACCGAGCGGGGCCGGACCGATCTACTTCCTCGACGTCATCGAGCGGCAGGCGAGCGAGTTCGAGAGGCTGTTCCCCTGGATCCACCCGAACGGGACGCTCGTGCCCTCGGGCGACATCCTGCCCCCGTGCTCGACCACACAACAGGCGGAACAGGCGCAGCTGCAGGAGATGGCCTTCTCCCAGCGGGTCGCGGCGGCCGTCGCGCTGCGGAAACAGCACTACCACGTCGTCGTCACGCCGACCGGAGTCGTCGTCTCGCAGCTGATCTCCGGCACGCACGCCCCGTGCAACCTGCAGCCGATGGACGTAGTCATCGCCGTCGACGGAAAGCCGACACTGACGCAGGCGGCACTCCACAGGGCGCTCGATCAGGTGCGGCCCGGTGACGTCGTCAGGCTGCGCGTCCGTCGCGCCGGCAAGCTTCTGACGGTGCCCATCCGGACGGTCGATGAGCGGGGAAGGGCGCTCGTCGGGTTCGTGCCCGGCCAGTCGGCAACGTTCAAGCTGCCCATCCGCGTTTCGATCGACGCCGGCAACGTGGGAGGCCCGTCGGCCGGGCTCGCGTTCACCCTCGAGCTGCTGCAGAAGCTCGGCCGGAACGTGACCCACGGGCACCAGGTGGCGGCGACCGGCGAGATGGAGCTGAACGGGACCGTGGCGCCGATCGGCGGAGTGCGGCAGAAGGTCGTCGACGCGCACAAGGCCGGCGTCCAGGTCCTCCTCGTGCCGGCCGGGGCCAACGCACGTGACGCGCGGCGCTACGCCCCCAAGCACCTCCGGATCATCCCGGTGCGATCCCTCGACCAGGCGTTGCACGCGCTGGCAACGTTACCTCCGGCGTGAGGGAAGCCCTCGTTTTCCTGCCGAGCGAAAGTGGCGGAAATTCGTCAGTTTTCGTCTTCGGCAACGCTTGCGGCTGCGGCTTCTGCGCCTATCATCGCACCTCGAGAGCGGCCCGGATTTCTTCCTAGAGCACAAACCTGAATGAGCAAACGTTCCACGCCAACGTGCGCAGATTGCTATTTCCGCCGCGCGGGCCTTTGCGCCCTTCCCGGTGAGACGATCTGCCCGACGTTCCGCACCCAGTCCGTCGGCCGGCTGACACCGCCGCCGCAGCCGCGGCTGGTACCCAGGCCGGCCGCAGTACACGCCGCGGCCTAGTTCGTAGGATTCGGGCGTGCGTCTGCGCCGCCCCAGGATCGACACCGGCGAAGTCAGCGATCGCTGGCAGCCGCGTCTCTATGTGCGCCTGATCATCCTCGGCCTGCTCGTCGCGTACGCGATCGGCTTCGTGCTCGAGAACCGGACGCAGGTGAACGTCCACTTCGTGCTCGGCACAGCACGCGTCTCGCTCGTCTGGCTGATTCTGCTGGCGCTCGGCGTCGGCCTGCTCGGCGGGATCCTGCTCGGGCAGCTAGAGCGTCGCCGGCGCCGCCGCGCGCACCAGCCCGCCGAGCACTGACACGCCCTCGGCGATCTCCTCGGGCGAGACGAAGCTGAAGGCGAGCCGGAGCGCGCGCTCGCCGCCGTGGCCACCCGCGAAGAAGTCGCTGCCCTTGACGAAGGTGACGCCGGCCTCCTCCGCCTCGGCGAGCAACTCGTTGCTCGGAGGCCCCGACGGAAGCTCCACCCAGACGAAGTAGCCGCCTTCGGGCTGTGTCCAGCTCGCGTCCTCGGGCAGCTCGCGCGCGAGGGCTTCGAGCATCGCGTCGCGCCGCTCGCGCAGTAGACCGTTGACCCGCTCGAGGTTCGGGCCGAAACTCTCGCGTCGCAGGAACTCGAACACCGTCGCCTGTGAGAGGTACGGCGGCGAGATGTAGGTCGACACCGCGAGCGCCTCGATCTCGGCCGCGAGCTGCGGCGGCAGGACGTACCAGCCCACCCGCACACCAGGTGCGACCGTCTTCGAGAAGGACGAGCAGTACGCGATCTGATCCGCGCCGCCCGCCAGCTCGAACACGCTCGGGAGCGGCACGCCGTCGTAGCGCACGAGTCCGTAGGGGTCGTCCTCGAGCACGAGCAGGTTCCGCTCGGCCGCGAGCTCCGCGAGCCGGCGGCGCCGCTCGACCGACAGCGTCCGGCCGCTCGGGTTCTGGAAGGTCGGGATCGTGTAGAGGAACGCGAAGTCGCCCTCCGGCAGCTCCTCCGGGATGAGCCCGTCCTCGTCCATCGGCACGCCGACGATCTCGGCGCCGAGCCGGTCGAGGATCTTGAGCGGCCTGTCGTACGTCGGCGCTTCGACGAGCACGCGCGTGCCGGGACGGACGAGCCGCTCGGCGAGAAAGACGAAGCCCTGGAGCGAGCCGCTCGTGATCACGACTCGAGAGGGCTCGACGCCGTGCTGGGAGGCAAGCCACTCGCGCAGCGGGCTGTAGCCGCCGCCGGGGCCGTAGCTGAGGATGGTGCGGCCGTCGCGCTCGAGCGCCGCACGGGCACAGTCGGCGAGTTCCTCGACGGCGAGGCACTCGGGCGCAGGGACTCCGCGGGCGAACGAGATCACTCTTCGAGCCTAGCGCCCGGCTCGGCGCACGCCTCTACCTCATCCGCTCGGCGACCATCTGCGCGACCTCGGTCGGCGTCGTGCCGACCGCGATCCCGCGGGCCTCGAGCGCCTCCTTCTTGCCCTGCGCGGTGCCGGAGGAGCCGGAGATGATCGCGCCGGCGTGGCCCATCGTCTTGCCCGGCGGCGCTGAGAAGCCGGCGATGTAGCCGAGCACCGGCTTCGTCACGTGATCGGCGACGTAGGCCGCGGCCTTCTCCTCCTCGTCGCCGCCGATCTCGCCCACGAGCACGATCAGTTCGGTCTGCTCGTCGGCCTCGAACTTCTCGATCACGTCGACGAACGAGGAGCCGACGACGGGGTCGCCGCCGATGCCGACGATCGTCGAGTTGCCGAGCCCGAACTGCGTGAGTTCGTGGCCGATCTGGTACGTGAGTGTCCCCGAACGCGAGACGAGCCCCACGCCCCCCTCGCTGAAGATCTCGGCCGGGATGATCCCCGCGTTCGCCTTGCCTGGCGAGAGGACGCCCGGGCAGTTAGGGCCGATCATCGTCGTGCCCTGGCCGCGGAAGTACGCGTAGGCGCGCAGCATGTCGTGCGCGGGGATGTGCTCGGTGATGCAGATCACGGTGGCGATGCCCGCGTCCACGGCCTCGTAGATCGCGTCGACCGCGAAGCGTGCCGGGACGAAGATGAGTGACGTGTTCGCGCCGACCTGGTCGACGGCCTCCGCCACGGTGTCGAAGACCGGGACGCCCTCGACGTCCTGTCCGCCCTTGCCGGGCGTGACGCCCGCGACGAGGTTCGTGCCGTAGGCCCGGTTACGGAGACCGTGGAAGCGGCCCTCCGAGCCGGTCAGGCCCGCGACGACGAGGCGCGTGTCGTTGTCGACGATGATCGCCATCAGGCGGCCTTCGCTCCCTTGAGGACGACGGTCGGCAGCTCGAGCCGGCCGTCCCGGATCCGGCTGTCGAGGAGCTCGCGAATGCGCGGGCGGTCGTCTGCCGGCGTCTCGGTCCGCGCGAGCCAGTCCTCGAAGTCGGTGTCGCGCACCAGGATCGCCTCGTCGGCGACCTGGAGGCCGGCGAGCTCGAAGAAGCTATGCCACTCGGCGACGCCGTAGTTGCGAACGTGGCTCGGATCGCGGAGCCGGTCCGCCTCCTCCGCGCTCTCGCTCGTGAACGTGTTGTCGCAGATCACCACCCGACCGGATGCCACGCGCGCCATCTCCTTCAGGGCGGCGAGCACGTCGGGGAAGTGGTGCGCAGCGATGCGGCAGGCGACGGCGTCGAAGCTCGCGTCGGCGAACGGGAGATGGTCGGCCGGCGCAATCACGTCGGGCTCCATGCCGGGCGCCGCGTCGACGGTGACGACCTTCGCGCCCGCCTCACGCAGCCGCCGCGCGACGTGACCACCGCCGGTCGCGACGTCGAGCACGTTCACGCCGGGAGCCGGCGCGCACCAGGCGACGACGAGGTCGAGATCGTCGCCGGAAGCGTGCGTCGCGCTCTGGCGGTACGCCTCCGCCCGCTCGTTCCAGACGTCGGTCACGCTGCGAGCTCCACTGCCCGCCGCGCGCCGTCGAGCATGGTCGCCTCGGGATGGATGTTCTCGCGGCCCGCGTCGGCGAGGATCTGCCGCCCCTCCTCCGCGTTCGTCCCGTCGAGCCGGACGACGATCGGATAGCGGGACATGTCGAGTCGGTCGAGCGCCGCGAGGATCCCGCGTGCCACCTCGTCGCAGCGGGTGATTCCGCCGAAGATGTTGAAGAAGATCGAGCGCACCTGCTCGTCGCGCGTGATCACCTCGAGCGCGTCGACGACGCCCTCCGCACTACCGCCTCCGCCGAGGTCGCAGAAGTTCGCCGGGCGGCCGCCTGCGTGTGCGACAACGTCTACCGTGGACATGCCGAGGCCGGCGCCGTTTGCAAGAACGCCGACGTCGCCGTCGAGCTTCACGTAGGTCACGCCCTTCTCCCGCGCGAACGTCTCGATCGGGTCGGCCGCAGTCGGGTCGCGCCACTCGGCGACGTCCGGGTGTCGCGGCAGTGCGCTGTCGTCGACCGTGAACTTCGAGTCGAGCGCCTTCACTTCGCCCTCCGGCGTGACGATGAGCGGATTGATCTCGCAGAGCATCGCGTCGAACTCGACGAAGGCGCGGTAGAGCTTCTCGACGATCGCCGCGATCTGTTTCTGCTCGGACGGATCCTCGACGCCGCCGCCGTAGACGAGCCGGCGCGCCACCCAGGGCTGAAAGCCTTCGAGCGGATCGACGTGGAGCCTGACAAGCGCTTCCGGATTCTCCTCCGCGACCTGCTCGATCTCGACGCCGCCCTGCGTCGTGAACATGAAGAGCGGCTTCTTCGCGCCGCGGTCGAAGGTGATGGAGAGGTAGTACTCGCGCTCGATGTCCGACGCCTGCTCGATCCAGAGCGTGCGGACGATGTGGCCGTTGATGTCGAGCCCGAGGATGTCTCCCGCCTTCGCCTCGGCGTCGGCCGGATCCTCGGCGAGCTTGACGCCGCCAGCCTTGCCGCGGCCTCCGGTCAGCACCTGCGCCTTGACGACGACGGGGCCGCCGAGCTCCTCCGCCGCCTTGCGTGCCTCTTCCGGTGTGGTGGCCAGGCGGCCGTCGGAGACAGGGATCCCGACCCGCCGGAAGAGATCCTTGCCCTGATACTCGTAGAGGTCCACCGGCGCCGGACACTAGCGAGGCGACGCCGGTGGACGACGCAGTTCTCTAGGGGTACGTCGGAACGGTGTACGTCGTGGTCGTCCCTCCGCCCGCCGGGGGTGCAGCCTTGATCGCCTTGCCGGCGGCCGAGAGCACGTACCACCTGCCGCCAAAGAAGTTCAGGCGCTGGCCCGAGATCTGACCCGCGCCGGTGTCGCCCGTGTACAGGTAGAGCGGGTGGCCGTTGTACGTGGCCTGAAGCTTCCCGTTCTTTCGCTTCGTGGTTCCGAGCAGCTTCGCCTTGACGCCCGTGCCGGCGCGCAGCGCGCCCTTCTTCATCAGCGGCGGCCAGTGGCTTGCGCACGAGCCGTAGCAAGCGCTGCGCCGGTTCTTGTCCTTCATGAAGAGGTAGAGCGTCCGGCCCGAGCTGGTCGCAAGCACCTTGCCGAGCTTCGTTTTGTGCAGCATGACGCGCCCGGCTGTTGCCTTGCCCGCGGCGAGCGAGCGCGGGCTCTGATGCGAGACGGCCGCGGCCGTGGCAACACCGGCGGCGGCAAGTGCGAGCGCCAACGCGGTGAGTAGGACTGTTCTCTTCAGCATCTCTCTCCTCCTACTGGTTCGCCGGGTCCTACGCGCGCCGACAGGCCGGCGGATTGCTAGTCGGCCTCGAGCGTGCAGATGACCTGGCCCGTCGTGACGGGCTGGCCGGGCTCGACGGAGAGGCTGCGGACGGTGCCGGCACGGTGCGCGTGTACCTCGTTCTCCATCTTCATCGCCTCGACGACGCAGATCACGCTGCCCAACTCGACCTCGTCACCGTCGGAGACCGGCACGGAGAGGACCGTGCCCTGCATCGGCGAGACCACGGCGTCGCTGCCGCCCGCGCCGGCGCCGGCCTGCTGCGCCCGCTCCTGGCGGCGCCGCGCGAGCGCGCGCCACTCCGGCTCGGGCTGCGACAGGCGCACCTCGAACCTCCGGCCGTCCACCTCGACCGTGCGCACACGCTCGACCGTCGCGGCCCGGCCCTCCTGAGTTGCGATCGGCCGCGCCACGGGAAAGGCTTTGTCGAGCTCCGCCGCGCGGGCGGCGAGCTCCTCGGACTCGACGATGCCGTGGCACGTCTCCCCGGCCACGAAGCAAGGATGCGAGAGGAGCGCTTTGTGGAAGCCGATCAGCGTCGCCGGCCCCTCGATCCAGAACTCGTCGAGCGCACGCAGCATCCGCCGTCGTGCGTGCTCGCGATCGACGCCGTGCACGATGAGCTTCGCCACCATCGGGTCATAGGAGGCGGAGACCTCGTAGCCGGCCGCGACACCGGAGTCGATGCGCACGCCGGGTCCCGCAGGCTCGCGGTAGCCGGTCACGGCGGCGGGCGCGGGCAGGAAGCCCTGCGCCGCGTCCTCGGCGTTGATCCGGCACTCGATCGCATGGCCGCTCAGCTCGACGTCCTCCTGCCGCACCGACAGCGGCTCGCCGAGGGCGACCAGGATCTGCTCGCGGACGAGATCGAGGCCGGTGACCATCTCGGTAACCGTGTGCTCGACCTGGATGCGCGTGTTCATCTCCATGAAGAAGTAGTCGCCGTCACGCGTGAGCAGACCCTCGATCGTCCCCGCGGAGCGGTAGCCGCAGGCGCGCGCGGCCTCGACGCCGATCGAGCCGATCCGCTGCCGCAGCGCCTCGTCGACCGCCGGCGAGGGCGTCTCCTCGATCAGCTTCTGGTGGCGGCGCTGAATCGTGCAGTCACGCTCGCCGAGATGGACGACGTTGCCATGGGCGTCGGCGAGCACCTGCACCTCTACATGGCGCGGATCGACGATCAGCTTCTCGACGTAGACGTCCGGGTTCGCGAAGTACGACTGCCCCTGGCGCTGCGCCCGCTCGAACGCATGCTCCGCCTGCGCCGGGTCGTGCACCTCCTCCATACCCTTGCCGCCGCCGCCCGCCGCGGCCTTGATCAGGAGTGGGAAGCCGAGCTCGTCCCCGAGCGCGAGCAGCTCGTCGACCGAGCCCACGGGATCGGTCGTGCCGGGGATGATCGGGACTCCCGCTTCCTGCATCGCGGTGCGCGCGGCGGTCTTCGAGCCCATCAGCTCGATCGCGGCCGGGGGCGGGCCGATCCAGACGAGCCCGGCATCCTCCACCGCCCGCGCGAAGGCAGCGTTCTCGGCGAGGAAGCCGTAGCCAGGATGGACGGCCTGCGCCCCAGCGCGCTGCGCGGCGTCGAGGATGCGGTCGACCGCGAGGTAGCTCTCGGCCGCCGGCGTCGCCCCGAGCAGGAACGCCTCGTCCGCGTAGGCGACGTGCAGCGCGGCCCGGTCGCCTTCCGAATAGACCCCGACCGCGCCGATGCCGAGCTCGCGCAGCGTCCGGAAGACGCGGATCGCGATCTCCCCCCGATTGGCCACTAGAACCTTGTCGAACATGAGCGGGCCGTATTCTCCACGCCGTGGACCTGACTGCGGCCGACAAGCTCACCGTCGCCCGCGCCGCATCCGTGCCGCTCGTGGTCGTGCTCTACGCCTGGAACTTCCCCAACCACGACTACTGGGCCACGGCGGTCTTCTGCATCGCGATGACGACCGACTGGTTCGACGGGAGGCTCGCCCGCCGCCAGGGTCACACCTCCTCGGTCGGCTCGCTCCTCGACCCGATCGCAGACAAGGTGCTCGTGCTCGCGGTGCTCGTGATGCTGATCGAGCAGGGAGTCGCCCCGGCCTGGATGGTCGCGGCGATCGTCGTGCGGGAGGTGTTGGTGACAGGCCTGCGGCAGGCGGCCGTCGAGCGCGGCGTCGTGCTCGCGGCGCGCGACCTCGGGAAGCTGAAGACGTGGGCTCAGGCCGTCGCCGCAGCGGTGGCCGGCTTCGCCGCGGCAGGGGCCTGGACGGACCGCGTGGCGTGGTGGGCGCTGCTCGTCGCGGTCGTTCTCACCTGGGTGTCGGGCCTCGACTACGCACGCAGCGCGCCACGGCTCCTCAGCCGTGCTCGGGCCGAATAGCGCTGCCCGTCAGGCTGCGATGCCGCGAGCGTCGCACCACTCGTCGAAGCGGGCCCAGGCGCGCAGGTACTCGCGCAGGGCGTAGAACCCCTCCTCGACCTCGGCCCGGACGGCCCAGTGACAGTGGCCGCAGTAGCCCTGATCGTCGACGGCGGGTGCCTCGTGGCAGCGGATGCACTCCTCCCACATGTGGAGGCAACGCCCGGCTGCGCGCCGCGGTTACGGGTCGCGTTGCTCTTCGTCGCGGGCCGGAAGCAGCGCGGCAGGCCATTCGGAGACCGCAGCCCGGTCGGCTTCCTCGGCGGCGAGCGCCGCGAGGATCGCCTTGCGCTCGGCTTCGTCGGGCTCCGGCGTGATGCGCGTGGTCTGCACAAGGGGAGGGTAAAGCTAGGCGTGGCCGCGGTCGATGGAGGAAACGTGGGTCAGCGCCTCGCAACGCTTGCGGCCGCCTGCGCCGTCGCTGCCGTCTCTACTGCTGCGGCTGCCGGGTCCTCCCGGAGTCTCCCGAACTGGGCAGCTCCGCAGATCGCCACCGTCGTGGCGCACAAGCTGATGGGCGCGAAGAGCGTGCGCAAGTTCCGTCCCAACGCGGGCCTCACGCACCAGACGCTCGCAAGCCTCGGAGCCGACCTGAAGACGCAGCTCGGATCGAGCGTTCCGCCCGGCGCGGACACCGGCACGACGACGACGACCGGCACGACCGGCACCACCACCGGCGGCACGACCACCACGCCCGTCGCGAATCCCGACGCTCCCGAGACGATGGCGCAGCTCGACCGCAGCCTCGTGCAGGCGATCGGCCTCGGCAAGGCCGCGAAGCAGTTCACGCAGGGTGCGCGCGCCGACGGCCTCGTCGTCCCCGGGCGCTTCGGCTTCGAGGTCGTGGCCCGCCTGCTCGGCCTGCGGCTCAACCATCCCGCGGCGCAGGACTACCTCGAGCTGCGGCCGCAGGATCCGGCGACCCGCGCCGAAACCGCGTACTCGGCGGCGCAGATCCTCGGCCTCGGCATCCTCGCCGACAGCTGGCAGGTCGCCCAGGTGAAGAGCCTCGCCGCGGCGTTCACCCTGCCGGAGGTCAACGACTGGCAGCGCCAGATCCTCAACGTCGCCTTCTCGAAGATCGGGATGCCCTACGTCTGGGGCGGCACGAGCGACGGGACGGAGGTCGACTTCGGCGTCACGGCGCGCGGCGGCTACGACTGCTCCGGATTCGTCTGGCGCGTCTACAAGCTTCAGAGCTACGCGAACGAGGGAACCCTCGCCTCGACGTTGCAGGGCCGGACGACCTACACGATGAGCGTCGAGGTCCCGCGCTCGAAGCGGATCGGCTTCAAGAAGCTGCAACCCGCGGACGTGATCTTCTTCGGCTCGAAGGGCGCGCACTCGAAGGGATCGCAGATCTTCCACACCGGGATCTACGTCGGCAACGGCTGGTTCATCCAGTCGTCCGACGAAGGCGTCGCGCTCGCGCAGCTCACCGGCTGGTACAAGCAGAAGTTCGCCTGGGGCCGCCGGCCGCTGCGCGAAGCCGGTCTCGAACCCTAGAAATAGGCACCCGGCCAGGGCAGTTCCCCCCTTCGAGTGAAGGCCGCTACCCCCTTCGGGTGATTCCCGCTCGGAGCGGTGACACCCACAATTTCCCGGTCTGGCGTCCCAACGACGTTCTCCCCTGGAGGCACAATGCTCGAGTGGAAGTTTCGCCTCGTGATTCTCATGGCCGTCGCCGGCATGATCGCCGCGGCCGTCGGGAATCTCGGCTGGCACCCAATGAATCTCGGCTGGTAAGCGCCGACACACCTCGTAGGGGAGGAATCGGTGGCGGGTGAAGGGCCGCCGGCTCACGCCGGCACGACCACGGCTCGGCCCGCGATTCCTCCCAAGGTGCTGGCGATCGTCGTGCCCGTGATCGTCGCGGGCGCGGCCACATTCGCCTTCGCGCTCTACCGCTACGCCGAGTCGTCGCCCTCGGCGTCCGACCTGGCACAGCTGCTCGGTCTCTTCGCGAGCATGGTCATCGCGGAGCGCTTCCCCGTGCCGCTCGAGGGAGTCAGCGCCGGCGGCATGACGCTCGGGTTCGTCTTCTCCGTCTCGGCGATCATCCTGCTCGGCTGGCCCGCGGGCGTGATCATCGCGGCCGGAGCACCGACGCTCACGCACCTGTTCCAGCGCCGCCCCCCGCTGCGGGCCGCCTACAACGGCGCGATGTTCGCCCTCTCGGCGCTCGCGGCCGGGCTCGTGGTGGAGCACGTCCCGAGCAGCACGGTGCCGCAACTCGTCGCCCAGGTCGTGCTCTGCGGCGTCGTCTACTACTGGGTCGTCAATCTCGTGCTGATCAGCGCGGTCCTCTCCGCCGAGTCCGGCCGCTCCTTCTTCGCGATCGCGCGGGAGAACTTCACGCAAACGGCGGCGCCGTTCGCGTTCATGGTCTCGTCGGCACTGGCGCTCGTCGTTCTCTGGCAGCGCCAGCCCGCGCTGTCGATCGCGCTCGTCGGCCCGCTGCTCGCGATCGCGCTCTACCAGCGCTCGACGTTCAGGGC
This sequence comes from uncultured Actinomycetes bacterium, assembly GCA_963731015.1. Lineage (GTDB taxonomy): Bacteria > Actinomycetota > Thermoleophilia > Gaiellales > Gaiellaceae > Palsa-739. The sequence goes on along the minus strand of CAVSTY010000007.1, from coordinate 297,926 downwards.
GATGCAGGCGATGCGGCTCGCCCTCACCGACCCGCTCACGGGTCTCGGCAACCACCGCAGCTTCCACGAGCGGCTCCAGCGTGAACTCGTCGCCGCGGAGCACGAGGGATCGTCGCTCGCGCTCTGCCTCGTCGACTTCGACGACCTGAAGAGCGTCAACGACCGTTTCGGACATCCCGTCGGCGATCTCGTCCTCGGCCAGGTGGCGTCGCGCCTGCGGCAGGGCGGCGAGTCGTTCCGGCTCGGCGGAGACGAGTTCGCGGTGCTGCTGCCCCGCCAGGACGAGCGGCAGGCGACGGCCGTGGCGCGCTCGATCGTCGAACGCGTCGCCGCCCTCGACGTCGAGGGCGTAGGCCCGGTGACCGTGAGCGCCGGCGTTGCGACGTACCCGATACACGGCTCGGGGCGGGACGAGCTGATCCGGCTCGCGGACAGCGCGCTGTACTGGGCGAAGAAGGACGGCAAGAACCGGGTACGCGCCTACGCAGCGGAATCGATCCTCCGGGCCAATCTCGAGCAGATCGCCGACACGCCGGACCACGCGGCGCAGTACCGGGCGGCCGAGAGCCTCGCGAAGGCGGTCGACGAGCGGGACGCCTACACGGGGAGCCACTCGCAGCGGGTGGGCGAGTACTCGGCGCGAATCGCACGCCGCCTCGGCGCGGACGAGCCGGCGGTCGAGCTGACGCGGCTGGCCGGCAATCTCCACGACCTCGGCAAGCTCGCAATTCCCGAGGATGTCCTCCGCAAGCCCGACGGCCTGAGCGAGGTGGAGCGGTTGATGCTCGAGCGGCATCCGCAGATCGGCTTCCGGATGCTCGAGAGCCTTGGCGTCCAGCCGGTCGCGGACTGGGTCCTCCACCACCACGAGCGGTGGGACGGCGCCGGCTACCCGAACCGCCTCGCGGGCGACCAGATCCCGCTCGGGGCGAGGATCATCTTCGTCGCCGACGCCTACGACGCGATGACGTCGGATCGGGCGTACCGTCCGGGGATGCCGCAGCGAGACGCGCTGGCGGAGCTCGATCGCTGCGCCGGCACGCAGTTCGATCCGGAGGTCGTCAAGGCGCTCGCCGAGGAGCTGCGAATCGCCGCCGAGCCCGACGGCGTCCTGGCGAGATGAAACATCTGGCGCTTGCGGTCTCCGATCAAGAGCGCTCCCGCCGCTTCTACGAGACGTACTTCGGCTTCGACGCCGAGCCGGCACGCCGGTACGACGACGGAGTGCTGATGCTGTACAACGCCGACGGCTTCTCGCTGGCGCTCGGGCCGACCGAGGAGCCGATTGCCTTTCCGGCGTTCCTCCACTTCGGGATTCATCTCGCGACCCCCGAGGACGTCCGGCAGTTCCGGAGCCGGCTTGCCGCCGACGGAGTCCCGATTCTCGAGGAGTGGGAAGAGCCCGAGTACGTCAGCGTGAAGAGCCTCGACCCCGACGGCTACGTCGTCGAAGCCGCCTGGGAGCCCACCTCACCTAGCCGGAGCTAGGCGATCTCTTCGATGAGCTCGATGAGCTCGTCGCGGCGGTAGCCCTGTTGGCGCGCGAAGCGGACGAGCTCGCGGGCGCGGGCGATCACGGCACCCTTCTCCGGCGTGCCGGCGACGGTGACGCCCCGGCCGCGCCGGAACTCGAGCAGCCCCTCCTCGCGGAGGAGCCGAAGCGAGCGAAGCACCGTGTTCGTGTTCACGCCGAGGACGGCCGCGAGGTCGCGGGCCGGAGGCAGCCGCTCACCCGGCTTCGCCTCGCCGTCGGCGATCGCGCGACGGATCTCCGCTGCCACCTGCTCGAAGAGCTCGGTCGGTTCCTGCCGATCGATCTTGACCTTTAGCATCGTGCTGTTCATACTATCACTAAATGATCGCCCCACCAAGGCCGCCATCCCACGACGAACTCGAGGCCCTGATCAAGGAGGCTCGCGCCCGTCAACTGCGGAGAAGGCTACTCGGCGCAGCGGGGGTTGCGATCATCGCGGCGCTCGGGCTGGGCATCTACGCCATCGCCGGCGGAGGGAGACGACAGCCCCGCACCGGCACGAGCAGGCGGCCGCAGCCGGTCGCCGAGCCCTGCAGCGCTGCTGCAGGTTGGCAGCTGAGGATGGGCGAAACATGGTCTGAGCCGACCGAGCAGGTGACTGCTCCCGTCAAGGTGACCAGGGTCGGCGCGCAATCCTGCACGCTCCGGGGCTACCCGCGCGTCGTCCTGCTCGGCGCAGGCGGCCACACACTCGGCTTCCAGTACACCCACGGCGGAGACATGGTGGTCGCAGCGCGCCCACCGCGAGTCGTCCACGTCACGCGGGGCGGATCGGTGTTCTTCCTCTTGAACAAGAACACCTGCATCATCCGAAACCGCAACCTCGCACGCTGGTTGCGGGTCAAGCTGCCTGGTGTGCGTGGCCAGCTGACCCTCCGACTGCCGCGCTATCCGATGCTCGGCTACTGCCCGGCTCGTCTGCCTCCGGGGACAATCGAAGTCGGGACGCGAATCGCCGTCTCTCCCTTCGTCGCGAACCTCGCCCAGGCTGCCGCCACACTCCCGTAGCGATGGACCTACTGACGCCGCCAAAGCCGCCGCCTCACGACGAGCTCGAGGCCCTGATCAAGGAGGCACGCGCGCGCCAACTGCGCCGGAGGCTCATCGGCGCGGCAGCGGTGGCAGCCGCGGCCGCGGTCGGACTCGGAATCTATGCACTGACGACGGGCGCTGAACCAGGCGGGACACCCAGCGGCTCGCCGGGAGCGGGACCGCCACTTTGTCGTTCCGGGCAGCTCTCGACATCGGCGGAGTTCACCGCGTCCGGCGGGTCCACCCTATTGCCGGTGACGATGTCGAACACCGACAAGCTGGCCTGCTCGCTTCCACGGGGAAGACCCGACGTGCAGATTCTGTTCCGCGCGAAGCCGGTCCCGATCAAGCTGTACTCGTGGTCTGCGCCGCGCGACTACGGATCGCCAGCGGGGAATGTTCTCGCACCCGGAGGAACGGCGCTGGTCGAGCTCAAGTGGAGGGACTGGTGCCCACATCCGGCCGCCGCGGCGACGACCGGAAGAGTGAACCTCGTTCTTCGCTTCCACGACGGCCTAGGGATCAGGGCGCTGGAGTCGTCTCCCGGTGCATCCGGACCTGCCCTTCCCGCCTGTGACGAGGTCGCCGACCCGCCGCAGGCCGTGTCTGTGAGCCAACTTCTCCGCTAGCGCTAGAGCGGGATGTTGCCGTGCTTGCGGCGGGGCCTCGGCTCCGCCTTCGTCAGCGCCGTCTCGAGCGCGTCGATCAGAACCGGACGCGTGCGCCGCGGCTCGATGACGTCGTCCACGTAGCCGCGCTCGGCGGCGCTGTACGGGTTCGCGAACTTCTCCTTGTAGTCGGCGATCAGCTCCGGGCGCTCTTCGTCCGGCCGGTCGCGGTAAATGATGTTGACCGCGCCCTCCGGCCCCATGACGGCGACCTCTGCTGTCGGCCAGGCGAAGTTGAAGTCGGCGCGGATGTGCTTCGAGCTCATGACGTCGTACGCACCGCCGTACGCCTTGCGCGTGATCACCGTCAGCTTCGGCACAGTCGCCTCGCAGTAGGCATAGAGGAGCTTCGCGCCGTGGCGGATGATCCCGCCCCACTCCTGCGCCGTCCCCGGCAGGAAGCCCGGGACGTCGACGAAGGTGACGAGCGGGACGTTGAACGCGTCGCACGTGCGGACGAAGCGCGCCGCCTTGTTCGAGGCGTCGATGTCGAGCACGCCCGCGAGCGAGCGCGGCTGGTTGCCTACCACGCCGACGGGATGACCGCCGAGCCGCGCAAACCCCGTGACGATGTTCTCGGCCCAGCGCTCGCTCACCTCGAGGAGCTCGCCGTCGTCGACGACGCGCCGGATCACGTCGTGCATGTCGTAGGGCTTGTTCGGATTGTCGGGAACGAGCGAGTCGAGCTCCGCGTCCTCGCGGTCGGCCGGATCGGTCGGCGCGCTCCACTCCGGACGTTCCGCGTTCGACTGCGGCAGGAACGAGAGGAGGTAGCGCGCGTCCTCGAGGCACGTCTCCTCGTCGGCCGCCGTGAACTGCGCAACCCCCGACTTCGTCGCGTGCGTGGCCGCGCCGCCTAGCTCCTCGAACGTCACCTCCTCCCCGGTGACGGTCTTCACGACGTCGGGGCCGGTGATGAACATGTACGACGAGCCCTCGACCATGAAGATGAAGTCCGTCATCGCCGGCGAGTAGACAGCGCCGCCGGCGCAGGGGCCCATCACGAGCGAGATCTGCGGGATCACGCCCGACGCCTGCACGTTGCGCCAGAAGATCTCTGCGTAGCCGGCGAGCGAAACCACTCCCTCCTGGATCCGCGCACCGCCCGAGTCGTTGATCCCGATCACCGGGCAGCCGTACTTGACAGCCAGGTCCATGACCTTGCAGATCTTCTCGGCGAAAACCTCGCTGAGCGAGCCGCCGAAGACGGTGAAGTCCTGGGAGAAGACGAAGACGCGCCGGCCGAAGATCGTCCCGTAGCCGGTGACGACCGCGTCGCCGTAGGGGCGGCGATCCATCATCCCGAAGTTCGCTTCGCGGTGGCGGACGTAGCGGTCGAGCTCGACGAACGAGCCCGGGTCGCAGAGCTTCTCGGCTCGCGTGCGGGCGAGGAGCTTGCCCTCCTCGCGGTGGCGCGCGACCGACTTCTCGCTGCCCGCGTGGCGCGCCTGCTCGCGCAGCTCCAGCATCCATTCGAGCTTGCCCGCGGTCGTTTTGTGCGTCTCGCTCACCGCTGCGGAGCCTAACGTTCGCGCTCGTGAGCCACCGCTTGCCCCCGGCCCTGCGGCTGCGCAGCTTCGCGCTGCTCTGGACGTCGTCGCTCGCGAGCGGGTTCGCCCTGCAGATGATCGTCGTCGCAATCGGGTGGCAGGTCTACGTGATCCACAAGAATCCGCTCGACCTCGGCCTCGTGGGCCTGGCCGAGTTCCTGCCGCTGCTCGTCCTCGCGCTGCCCGCCGGGCAGATCGCCGACCGATACCCCCGTCGACTCGTCGTGGCCCTCGGCCTCGTCCTGCAGATGTTGATCGCTGCGCTGCTCGTCCTCATAACCCTCAACGGCGCCAGCGCGCTCTGGCCCTTCCTCACGGTCGCCGCCATTGCGGGCATGGCCTCGGCGCTCACGAACCCCGCCGGGCGCGCCCTGACGCCCGAGATCGTCCCGATCGAGCTCTTGCCCGGGGCGATCGCTCTCCGTAGCGTGGCGAACCAGATCGGGATCATCGTCGGACCGGCGGTCGGCGGAGCGATCTTCCAGGTCGAGCCGGTCGCCGTTTACATCGTCGCCGGCGCGCTCTTCCTGTTTGCCTTCGCCACCATCCTCGGCGTCAAGTCGGTGCGAGCTGCCGCACCCGCCATGGCCTTGACGTGGGAAAACCTGTCAGCCGGGATCAGTTTCATCGTCCGCACCCGGATGCTGCTCGGCGCGATCTCGCTCGACCTCGTCGCCGTGTTGTTCGGCGACTCGATCGCGCTCGCCCCGGTCTTCGCGCGGACGATCCTCGACATCGGCCCCTTCGGGCTCGGCCTGTTGCGGGCAGCGCCGTCGGTGGGAGCGCTCACCGCGGGCCTGATCCTCGCGCGCCGGCCGCTCAAGTACCGCGCCGGCCCGACGCTGCTCGTCGTGGTCGGAATATTCGGCGCGATGATGATCGTCTTCGGGCTCTCGAAGTCGCTGCCGCTCTCCCTTGCGGCGCTCGCGGTCGCAGGCTTCGCCGACATGATCAGCATGAACATCCGCTCGACGACCGTGCTGCTCGTGACCCCGCACGAGTTGCAGGGCCGGGTGAGTGCGGTCGAGTGGGTCTTCATCAGCGCCTCGAACGAGCTCGGGGCCTTCGAGTCGGGCGTGGTCGCCTCGCTGATCGGGACGGTGGCCGCAGTCGTTGCGGGCGGCTGCGTGATGATCGGTGTCGCGGGCTCGTGGGGACGGCTCTTTCCCGAGCTCTCCCACATGGGCCGGCTCGAGGATCTGCAGCCGGAACCGGTATAGGCTCGGCCGCGATGGAGCCGCTCGACCGCTCGACGATCTGGCCGTACGACGCGCGCGGCGAACCGCGGGAATTTCAGTACCAGCGCTTCGGCAGTCCCACGGTCGCCGCCGCCGAGGCCGCGCTGGGAGAGCTGGACGGCGGGACCGCGCTCCTCTTCCCGTCAGGCGCCGGCGCGACGACTGCGCTGGCCCTGTCGCTGCTCGAGCCCGGCGACACGATCGCGCTCGCCCGCGGCGGCTACTACGGAACCGGCGTCACGTTCGCCGCGCTCGCGCCGTGGGGGCTCCGAGTCGTCGAGTTCGATCAGACGGGCCTGCCGCCCGAGGGTGTCCAGCTCGTCTGGCTGGAGGCGCCTGCCAACCCGTTCCTCACGATGCCGAATCTCGCAGCGGCCGCCGCCCACCCCGCCCCGGTCGTCGTCGATGCGACCGCGGCTACGCCGGTCCACCTGCGGCCGCTGGAGCACGGCGCCGACTTCGTCCTGCACAGCGCCACGAAGTACCTCGCCGGCCACGACGACGCGCTGCTCGGCGCGGTGGTCTGCGGCGACGGCGACGCGGCCGAGGAGCTGCGCACGTTCCGCAGCCGCACCGGCATCGTCGCCGCACCCGACTCCGCCTGGCTGCTCCTGCGCGGCTTGAAGACGCTCGAGCTGCGCGTGCGGCGGCAGACCGAGACCGCCGCCTTCCTCGCTGAGCGGCTACGGGCGCATCCGGCGGTCGAGACCGTCCGTTATCCCGGCCTCGGCGGGTTGCTGTCCTTCGACGTGGCCGATGCCGAGACGGCGCGGAAGGTCGAGACGTCGACCCGCGTCATCGTCAACGCGACTTCGCTCGGCGGCGTGACGAGCCTGATCGAGAGCCGCAGCCGCTGGGAGGGAGACCGCGTCCCGCCGGGGCTGCTGCGCGTCAGCGCGGGCCTCGAGGATCCCGACACGCTGTGGGCCGACCTAGAGCAGGCACTCGACGGCGCACGGCGTTAGGGCGGCGCGGCGACGGGTACCAGTATGTGGAGGTGACCCCGCCGTTCCGGATTCTCGTTGCCGAGGACGACGAGTCCTTCCTCGACACGATCGCGCTCCTGCTCGAGCAGGACGACCGCTTCGTCGTGGCCGGGCGGGCACGAGACGGGCGAGAAGCCGTGACGCTCGCGGCAGAGGTCGCGCCGGACGCCGTCGTGCTGGACATCGAGATGCCCGTGCTCGACGGCGTCGAGGCGGCGAGGCGCCTGCGGGCAGCGGCGCCGCAGCTCCCGATCGTCGCCGTGAGCGGTCACGACTACGAGGAGCGCGTGCTCGAGATCCGCGAGGCCGGCGCCGCCGACTACGTCCGCAAGGCGCGACTCGCCGAGGAGCTGCCGCGCGTGCTCGCTGCGCTTCTCGAACTCCCCGGGCGCAGTGCAAGATCCCGGAAGTGACCAAGGCACGCATCCTCGAAGCCGTCCGCGAGATCTGTCTCGGGCTGCCGGAGACGAACGAGCGGCTGTCGCACGGCGCGCCGACCTTCTTCATCCGGGACAAGCGCTCGTTCGCCACCGTCTGGGACAACCACCACGGCGACGGCCGCTTCGCGCTCATCTGCGCAGCGCCCGCGGGGATGCAGGCGGCGCTCGTGGAGGCCGATCCCGAGCGGTTCTACGTCCCGCCGTACTTCGGCCACCGCGGCTGGATCGGCGTGCGCCTCGACCGCGGCTTCGACCGCGATGAGGTCGCCGGGATCATCGAGGACGCGTACGCGGAGGTCGCGCCGCCGAAGCTCGTCGAAGCGGCGCAGCGCGGCGCCGACTAAGAGAGCCGGAGGTCGGACTCGAACCGACGACCGCCTGATTACAAATCAGGTGCTCTACCAGCTGAGCTACTCCGGCGCGGCGACCAGCGTAGCGAGCGCTACAGAAGGACTTCGCGGCCCTTCTGGTGCGAGAGGATCTTGCGCTTGACTCGCTGGAGCGCGTTGTCGATCGTCTTCGTGTCACAGCCGAGCTCCTCGGCCATGTCCTCGTAGGACGAGCCTTCGAGGTAGAGCCGCAGGGCGTCCGACTCGAGCGGGGAGAGGCCCGTGCCGAGGTTGAGCACGAGGCTCTGCAGCTCCTCGGTCGAGATCACGACGAGCGGAGGCTCGTGTACCGCCGGGCCGGGCAACGCGTCGCCGAGCGTGCACTCGCCCTCGCCGTCCTGTCCCGCCGGCGTGTGGCTGAACGAGACGTACGTGTTGAGCGGCGAGTGCTTGAAGCGGGTGGCTGTCTTGATCGCCGTGATGATCTGGCGGGTGACGCACAGCTCGGCGAAGCTGCGGAACGACGTCTCCTTGTCGGGGCGGAAGTCCCGCACCGCCTTGTAGAGGCCGATCAGCCCTTCCTGCAACAGATCGTCGTTGTCGCCGCCGGCGAGGAAGTACGAGCTCGCCTTGAGCCGGACGAACCCCGTATAGCGCCGGATGAGCACGTCCATCGCGACGCCGTCCCCGTTCCGCGCCTTGAGAACGAGCTGGAGATCCTCGAGTTCTCGCTGAACTTTCTGCGGCGAGCGTGCCACCGCGGCACGTGCGGACATAGCGCCTCCCGGACTCGTGAGGGTGAAGTCTCACCCTGTGGTCGAGGCGAAGATAGCAAGCGGTCCAATATTTTACAAGTCCAATTGCTATGGACCCAGCTTGACTTGGACCCAAGAAGCTAGCGAGATCTAGCCTTCGCCGCGGCGTAATCGCTCGAGCTGGGCGAGCGTGTCCGGATCGAGGCGGTCGCGCAGGTCTCCGCGGGTCGCAGGCGGCTGGCTGGGTCGCGAGAGCTCGGAGAGGAACGTCTGCGACGCGAACTTCCGCACCTCGATACCCGCCGTGCCGCGAACCGCGGTGTCGGAGGAGACGATCGCGACTTGTTCCTTGTTTCGATGCTCGGCCGCGAGGTGCTCGAGCAGCGCGTCCGCGTCCTTGGCCCACCGCACCTCGAGCGGTCCGCGACGCTCGTTCGTTCCCTGGCCGTCGAACACCAGCACGCCGCGCGCGCCCTGGGCCGCCACCCAGCTCGCGAGCAGGTCACGAAGCTCCTCCGGCGAGCCGAACTCCCCGGCGTGCAGCAGGTTGAAGCCGTCGAAGAGGTAGAGGGTCGGCTCAGACATCCCGCTGTCGCCGCGCCTCGTAGAGCAGGAGGGCAGCGGCGACGCTGACGTTGAGCGACTCGACGCTGCCGAGCTGTGGGATCGAGATCTCCAGGTCGCACGTGCGTCGCACCAGAGGACGCAACCCCTTGCCCTCGGCGCCGAAGACGAAGGCGATGCCGCCGGACAGGTCGGCCCTCCACATCGGCGTCCCGGACTCCCCCATCGCACCTGCGATCCAGAGGTCGCCGCGCTTGATGTCGGCCAGATAGCGGGCGAGGTTGGGCACGACGGCGACCGGGAGGTGCTCGACGGCGCCGGCCGAGGAGCGGCAGACGGCGGCCGTGACCCTGGCCGCGCCGTGCGCCGGCACGACGACACCGCTCGCACCGGCCCCTTCGGCGCTGCGGATCACGGCGCCGAGGTTCCTGGGGTCGCTGACCTGGTCGAGGCAGGCAAGGAGCGGCGCCGGGCCGGCGGCCAGCTCGAAGGCATCGGCGTAACTGTACGGCTCGCACCACGCGACGACTCCCTGATGATCACGGGTTCCCGCAGCCTCCGACAGGTCCCGCTCGAGCTTCGTCTGCACCCGCGGCCGCTCGACGTCGTGCAACCAGGATTCGCTGCGCGCCGCGCGCTCGCTCGCCCACAGCTCGAGCACCTCGCGCGGGCCGCGCAGCGCCTCGCGGACGGGGCGGCGCCCGTACACCAGCTCGCGCGTCACGGTCACGAGCGGCGGACGAGCCGATAGCCGGGAGGCTCGGCGACATCGCGCACCTCCCAGCCCGCGGCCGCGATCTCGTCGCGCAAACGATCAGCGCCCGCGAAGTCCTTGGCGTCCCGCGCCTCCCGTCGCTGCCCCGCGAGCTCGGCTACCTCCGCCGGCGCGTCCTCGACCTCGGCGATGGACTCGAGCCCGAAGATCCCGAACGCGCGCCGCAGCAACTCGTGGTCACGCCAGCCGTGCATCACCGCGAGCGCCTCCGGTGTGTTGAAGTCGTCGTCGAGCGCCGCCTCGAGCTCGGCCCAGTCCCCCACCGGCTCGCTCGGCGTGCGGAACACGTTGCGGAACGTCTCGAGCTGCGAGGCCGACTGCTCGAGGGTCCCCTGGTTGAAGTCGAGCGGCTTCCGCCACTGCCCCGAGAGCAGCAGCAACAACGCGACCTCGCGGCCCCACGTGTCGATGACCCCGCGAATCGTCATGTCATTGCCGAGCGACTTGGACATCTTCTCGCCGGCCCGCGTCAGGAGCCCGTTGTGCATCCAGATCCGCGCGAAGTCGTGGCCCAGCGCAAGCGACTGCGCGAGCTCGTTCTCGTGGTGTGGAAAGACGAGATCGAGACCGCCTCCGTGGATCTCGAAGACAGGGCCGAACGCGTCCTCGGCCATCACCGAGCACTCGATGTGCCAGCCCGGACGGCCCGGACCCCACGGCGAGTCCCACGACGTGTCCTCGCCCGGCTTCGTCGCCTTCCAGAGGGCGAAGTCCTGGGGCGCGCGCTTGACCGCGCTGTCCTCCTCGGGCTCCATGTGCTCCACCTTCTGCCGCGACAGGCGCCCATAGCCCGGGTCGGTCGCGACGCTGAAGTACACGTCCCCGCTCGCCTCGTACGCATTGCCCGCGTCGACGAGCTTCTCGATGAAGCTCACGATCGACGGGACCGCCTCCGTCGCCTTCGGCAGCGAGTCGGGCATCCCCAGGCCGAGGTCGCCCGTGTCCTCGAGATACCACTGCGTCGCGCGCTCGGCTAGCTCGGCGCTCGCGCCGGGCGCGGAGTCGTAGATCTTGTCGTTGACGTCGGTGATGTTGTGGACGAGCGTCGCGTCGTAGCCGCGCCGGCGAAGCCAGCTCCGCAGCCACATCCCGAGCACGAACGGCCGCGCATTGCCGATGTGCGCCCGCTGGTAGACCGTCGGACCGCAGAAGTACATGCGGACCGGTCCCGGCGGAGCGGGCAGCTCCTCGAGTTGCCGCGACAGCGTGCTGTAGAGCCTCATCGCTCTAGCCTAGAGAGCAGCTCGTCACGCGGGAGAGCGGCGATGACGGCCGCGAGCTCGGGGCCGCGCTCCTGCCCGGTGAGCGCGAGGCGAACGGCCTTCAGGTTGCCGCCGACCGCTTTCAGCTCCCGCACGATCGCCCGCGGCTCGAGTCCCGCCTCGACAAGCTCGCGGCACCGCGCGAGCGTCTCGGGCGAGTCCACCTCTACCTCCGCCGGCGGCTCGAGCACGAGCTCGGCGTACGCGCGCGCCTCGGCGAGATCCCGCGCGCCGCGCAGGACCGGCGCCACCGAGACCGGCACACCGACGCGCGCGGCGAGCTCCTCGTCGCTCAGCGCCGCGAGCGTCTCGGTGGAGAGCCGTCGCACCCGCGCGAGGTCGAGGTGGACGTCGTGGCGCGGCAGCCCCAGCTCCTCGAGATACGCCCGCACCGCCTCGGCCGGGAAGCCCTGCTCCCGCAGGTCGGCGAGCGACGACGCACCGTCCCGCTTCGACAGCTTCCGCCCGTCGAGCCCGAGCAGCAGGCCGTGGTGGATGTACTCCGGGGGCTCGCCGCCAAGAACGCGGATCAGCGCGGCCTGCAGCTCGGCGTTGGCGCGGTGGTCGCTGCCGCGGAGGACGTGCGTGATCTCGAAGTCGAGGTCGTCGACCGCCGTCGCCAACTGGTAGGTGGGGCTCCCATCCGGACGCAGAAGTGTCGCGCGGCCGAACCGAAGCGCGCCCTCGGGGTCCGGCTCGCCGATCAGGTGCGCCGCCTCGCGATGCCGAACGGACCGCTCGCTCTGGCGCAGCGGCCCGTCGTCCCAACCGATCCCGAGCCACTCGAGATCACTGAGGATCGCCTCGAGCCCGCCCTCGAGGTTCCGCGCCTGATCGGTGTCGTCGATCCGCAGCAGCAACCGGCCCTGGCGCTCGTCGGCGAAGCGGCGGTTCGCGACCGCGCTGAGCGCGTTCCCGAGATGGAGCGAGCCCGTCGGGCTCGGGGCAAAACGGACCCTGACCGCCATCCGGCGAGTGTAAGGTTCTGCCCGCGATGGAGTCCTGGCGCGCAACGGTTCTCCGCCAAAACGGCTAGTTCGCCGCTTCCCACCCAAGCGTCCTAGGGAAGCGGCGGGACGCGACGCGATCCCGCCCCGAAAACGGAGGTGTACGTCGCGATGCCGATGCCACATCGCACCCAGCAGCAAGTCATCAAGCGCCGCCTGGTGGGCAAGGACGGCGCCGAGAGGATCCGCGAGCTCCGCGCGATCCTCGCCGAGCTGCCCGGCTACCGGAACGGCCCGTACGCGGACCTGCGGAAGTGGGTCGAAGGAGAGCTCGATGCGACGCGCACGCGGAAGCGGGTCGTGCACCGCGACTCGATCGCCGTGCGGCGCGAGGGCGCGGCGCAGATCGCGCTCGTGGGGCCGCCGAACGCGGGCAAGTCGTCGCTCCTGCAGGCGCTCTCGGCCATCCAGATCCGCACCGGCGACTATGCGTTCACCACGACGCGGCCGGTCGCGGCGACGACGCGCCTCGGCGGCGTGCTCGTCCAGCTCGTGGAGATCCCCGGTCTGATCGAGGGAGCCGCCGACGACCGCGGCGGCGGCCGCGCGCTGCTCGGCGTGCTGCGCAATGCGGACGCAATCCTCTTCTGTCACGCCTGCGACCGGCCGCTCTTCGAGCTCGAGACGATCCGTGGCGAGGTCGCCGCCGCCGGGATCGAGCTACCTGCGCTCCTGGCCGCCACGAAGTGCGACGAGGCGCCGCCGCCCGAGCACCCGGAGCTGTCCGTCCTGCCGGTGTCGGTTCTCGACGACGCGAGCCTCGACCTGCTGCGCGAGGCGCTCTGGGCGATGACGGGGCTTGTTCGCGTCTACCTGCGCGACGGCGGCGACCCGGTCGCTCTCGAGCCGCCGGCGACCGTCGTCGACGTCGCCGACACGATCCACCACGAGCTGCGCGCGCGTTGCACCGGCGCACGGGTCTGGGGCCCGTCGGCGCGGTTCCCGGGACAGCACGTGGGGAGGGAGTACGAGCTGGGCGACGGCGACACCGTGGAGGTACTCGACCGGTAGGCCGGTCCTGCGGCGGCAGCGCTAGGCGGCCAGGGCGCGCCGGAGATCGGCAGCCGCGGGGCCGAAACGGTCGGGCTGCTCTTCCTCGAGCACGGCGACGAGCGCACGCACGTCTCCCTGGCCGAGGCTCACGCTCCCGGAGTCGAGCGCACGCACGAGGCGGAGCGAGAGATCGCGGTGGCGCTCGGAGACACCGGCGCGGGCGGCTGCCGCCGCGGCGATCGCATTCACGACATCGCGCGGAACGGCGACGGCCTTGCCGTCGAGATCGATCTCGACGATCTCTTCCAGTTCCATACCCGCTTTATGCCCCCGTTTTCGAATCGTGCAACTTCCTTCGAGGGCTGAAGGCGTAGACCTTTCCCCAGCCGACGACGTAGAGCCGCTGCCCGTCGGTCACCACGGGAGTGAACGCGCCGTCGGGGTACGTCCACACCTGCTTCCCCGTGAGCGCGTCGAGCCCGTACGTGCGGCGCTTGAGCGTGGCGAAGTAGACGATGCCGTCGACGACGGTCGCGGAGCCCGAAATCGGGCCGTTCGCGGGGAACTTCCAGAGGACGGCTCCCGTCGCGGCGTCGAACGCATAGAACGTGTGGTCGTACGAGCCCACGAAGATGCGGCCGTGCCAGACGGCCGGCGAGCCGTAGACGAAGCCGCCGGTGCGGTACGACCAGCGCAGCTTCCCGCTCTGCTCGCCGAACGAGTAGACGTGACCGTCGGTCGAGCCGAGATAGACGCGGGAGTACGCGACGGCCGGGGTCGAGTAGAACTGCCCGTGCCCGCCGACCCAGTCGCGGTCCGACTCTGCGCGCCAGATCAGCTTGCCGTCGCCCGCCCTGAGCGCGTAGAGACGTCCGTCGTAGGCGCCGAAGAAGACACGGCCGCGGTCGTACGCGATGGCTCCCTTGACGGCTCCGCCGGCCTTGAAGGACCAGATCGTCTTGCCGTCGACGCCGCGCAGGGCGTAGACGACTCCGTCGTAGTCGCCGACGTAGATCCGCTTGCCGACCATGAGCGGCGACGTCTCGGTCGCGCCGAGATGCCTGCTCCAGCGAACGGTGTGCGGGCGCCCAGCCGCGACGCCGAGCAGCTCGCCGTCTCCCTTCTGGGCGGAGCCTCTCCCGCACGGCTCCTTGTTGAGGAACGTCTCGAAGACCGAGCCGCGACTGAGGCGGTTGACTCCCGGCGAGGCCGCCTCGCAACGGCCCACGTGCACGGTCCAGAGCCGACGCCCGTTGCGGGTAGAGACCGCGATCAGGTTCCCGTTGAGGCTCGCGTAGTAGAGGTAGTGGAAGGCGACCGCCGGCGGAAACTCGATGAGCGAAATGCCGCCGGTGACCCAGTCGCGACGGAACGGCGGGCGAACCTTCCCGATGCCGACGTGGAGGTGCTGCGACTCGCCGCCGAACATCGGCGAGACGATCGAGCCCGCCGGCGGCGCGGCGACCGTCTGCGTGGGGTCGAACTCGGTCGACGTCCCTATGACGCTGCCTCCGAAGCGGTGCGTCGACTCGTAGTAGGCGGCCCCGATGCCGGCGAGCAGGATCAAGACGCCGACGACGACCAAGAGGCGGAGCATCCGCCGGATGATGCCTGCGCGGTAGGTTCGCGCCGTGGAAGATCTGCTGCTCGCCTGGTTCGCCGAGCACGGCCGCGACCTCCCGTGGCGGAAGACGCGCGACCCGTACGCGATCCTCGTCAGCGAGGTCATGTCGCAGCAGACGCAGGTCGAGCGCGTCGTGCCTCGCTGGCGCGCGCTGGCTCGAGCGCTGGCCGACCGTCGAGGCGCTCGCCGCTGCACCGGCCGCCGACGTGATCCGGGAGTGGCAGGGCCTCGGCTACAACCGGCGCGCGCTCTCGCTCCACCGCGCTGCGCGGCAGGTCGCGGCGCACGGCTGGCCCGACGATCTGACCGAGCTGCCGGGCGTCGGCCGCTACACCGCCGACGCCGTCGCCTGCTTCGCGTTCGGGCGCCCGGTGCTGCCCGTCGACGTCAACGTGCGACGCGTGTCGGAGCGGACGGGCCACGAGTTCTCGCCGGCCGCCGGCGCAGGCGCTGATGGATCTCGGCAAGACGGTCTGTCTCGCGCGGATCCCGCGCTGCGGCGTCTGCCCGCTCGCGGCCGGGTGTCCGTCGCGCGGCCGCCGCTTCGAGCCGAGCCGTCGACAGGGGCCGTTCGAGGGCTCGTTCCGCCAGCGGCGGGCGGCGGCTCTCCGCGCGGTCGTCGCGGGCTCCCAGCCCCGGCGATGCCGAGGCGGTCGCCTCGCTCGCGCGCGACGGGCTCGTGCGCGTGGACGAAGGTGCCGTGTCCCTCCCCGACTAGCCGGGTACCATCCGGCCGATGCTCGCCGCGGACTACCCCGTACTGCTGATCCCGCTCTGGATCCTGCTCGGCCTGGTCGTGGTGCTCGGGATCCTCGCCCTGCTCGGACGCATCCAGGGCGGCCGCTACCTGAAGCCGCTGTTCGGGCTGATGGCGAAGGTGCCGTTCCTCAAGCGGCAGATGGAGAAGGCGTCGAAGGCGGCGATCGAGCGGACGAATCCCGAGCTTGCGAGCGCGATACGGAAGCTCGAGCCCCACGCGAAGCAGCTGCACGATCCCCAGCAGGCGCAGAAGGCGATGTCGCGGCTCACGCGCGAGGAGCGCGCGGCGCTGATCGACATGCAGGAGCAGCAGGGCGGTCCCGAGCTCGAGTCGATGAACCGCCAGATGCGCCGCCGGCTCGAGAAGCAGCAGAAGCGCGGCCGCTAGCTAACTAGAACGCATGCCGGACCCAGACGTTGGGTTCGACGTAGACGCCTCGGCCGTTCTTGAAGTGAACGGGAACGAGTGCCCCAGGCACGACGTAGTTGCCGTCCTCGGGAAAGACCATTCCGGTCCACTCCTCCCACTCCACGCGGGTCCCCGAGATCGTCATCGAGCGCGGCGCCGTCGCCAGGAGCTCGCCGCCGAGCCGCTCGTGCGTGCGCAGCCAAGGGTCGTAGGGAGTCCCGTCCCCGCGCCGCCAGCCCGCGTAGCGGTCGAGCGCCACGAGCGGGTAGCGGTCCTTCCAGGTCGGGCGCACCGGTGCCACCAGCGCATCGAGGCCGTGGCCCGCGCCGATCGCGGCCAACCGCCGCAGGATCGTCTCGGCGATGCCGAAGCCGCGATAGTCCGGCACCACGCCTGCCACGACCGCGCACAGGGTCGTCGGCGTTCCCTCGACTCCGTCCGTCAGCGCCCAGTCGAGGCCCCGCGGCGACGGGGTCCCGTTCCACCCGACGGGAACGCTGCAGGCGTAGCCGACGGTCGCACGCGGCCCAACCTCGCGGTCGACGACCCAGACCTGGAAGTCGGGGTACTGGTCGTAGAGCTGCGGCCAAAAGGACTGGACGACCGGATCGTGCGCCATGAACTCGGGCCAGATCTCCGGCAGCGTCCCCCGCAGCTTCGGGTGCTCGGCGTGGGTGACGATCGCTAGCTTCATCGGCAGAGGAGGGCTACCGCCTGCGCGGCGATGCCCTCGCGGCGACCCGTGAAGCCGAGCCCGTCGGTCGTCGTGGCGCGCACTGCGACGCGTTCCGGATCGACGCCGAGCGCCGACGCCAGCCGGCGGCGCATCTCGTCCCGGTGCGGCGCGAGACGCGGCTCCTCGCCGACGAGAACGACGTCCGCATTCGCGAGCTGCCAGCCGTCGGCCCGGATCCGCTCCCAGGCCTGCGCCAGCAGCTCGAGGGAGTCCGCGCCCGCGAGCTTCGGATCGTTCGACGGGAAGAACGCGCCGATGTCCTCCAGCCCGGCGGCTCCCAGCAGCGCATCGGTGAGAGCATGGGCGAGCACGTCGCCGTCCGAGTGGCCGGCAAGCCCGCTCGGGTGTTCGATCCGGACGCCGGCGAGCACGAGCGGCACGCCCTCCTCGAGCGCGTGCGCGTCGAAACCTGTCCCGACGCGGTACTCAGACACGGTCGAGCGCCTCCGGTAGCTCGGCGAGCGAGTCGCTCGTAACCGTTCCTGCCGGCGAAGGCACCCGCGCGTGCGGGCCCCGGCGGACGCGAACCGCGTGCAGGCCGCGCGGCGCGGGACGATGTCGTTGTCGACCCGGTCGCCGACGTAGAGGATCTCCCCGGCAGGAACGCCGGCCTCGTCCATCACGTGCGCGAAGAGTCCCGGGTCGGGCTTCTCGACGCCCCAGCGCTCGGACGAGCCGACGAAGTCGACATGCAGACGGAGGAACTCCTCGTGGTGGGCGTACATGTTCCCTGCGGCGCCGAGACGCAGGCCGCGCGTCCGCAGCGCCGCGAGACACGGCAGCGCGTCGGCATGAAGATCGCGGTCGGCGAACACGAACGTGGTCGTGCCCTCCGTCTCCCAGCGCTCGTACGTGGTCGCTTCGTCGACGAGCGTCTCGCCGACGTCGAAGACGACGGTGCTCAACGCCATCCCGCCACCGTCTCGAGATCGGCCTCGGACGTCACCTTGAGCAGCCGTGGATCGCCCGCCACGACCTTGACGCGACCGCCCGCCGCCTCGACGAGGCCGGCGCAGTCGGTCGCCTCGGTTCCGTTGGTCTGGGCCCGGCGCAGCACGTCGGCCGCGAAGGCCTGAGGCGTCTGCACCGCCCAGAGCCCGTCGCGCGACACGGTCTCGTGTACGCCGCCGTCGGCGCCGACGCGCTTGAGCGTGTCGCCGACCGGCAGCCCGGGGACGGCGCCGTCCCAGCCCTCGGAGAGCGGCGCGAGCACGCGCTCGACCACGTCGTCCGACAGGAGGGGCCGCGCGGCGTCGTGGACGAGGACGACGAGCGCGTCGGCGGGGACCTCGGCGAGACCCGCGCGCACGGAATCGCTCCTCGTCTCGCCGCCCGTCACGCAGGCGTGCACCTTGCCGCAGCCCTCCTCCTCGGCGACGAGGATCGCTGGCTCCTCCCAGTCAGCCGGTGCGACGAGCACGATCCCGTCCACCCAGGGGCAGGCTTCGAGCCGGCGTAGCGGCTCGGCGAGGAGCGGCTCGTCACCGAGCTTCGCGAATGCCTTCGGCCGGTCCAGCCCGAGCCGTTCCCCCCGCCCCGCGGCGACGAGGATGGCCCAGACGGACATGTCCAGAAGCCGAGCCTGCTAGGCGGTGGCCGCCGCAGCGGCCTTCTTCTTCGCCGCCGGCTTCTTCTTCGGCGGGCTGTCGGAGGCGAGAACCTCTTCGAGCCATTCCGCGCAGGTCTCCTCGTCCATACGCTTGGCGTACATGAGCTCCGAGGCGAGGATCTTCTTCGCCTTCACGAACATCTGCTTCTCGCCGGTCGAGAGACCCTTTTCCCGGTCGCGCAGCGCGAGGTTCCGCACGACCTCGGCGAGCTCGAGGATGTCGCCGGTCTTCATCTTGTCGCGGTTGTGCTTGAAGCGCCGGTTCCAGTTCTTCGGCATCTCGGTCGAGACGCCCGTCAGCGCCGTGAGGACGACACCGACCTCCTTCTCGCCGATCACGCGCCGCAGACCGACCTTCTCGGCATTCTCGGACGGGACCTGCACCGTCATGTCGTTGTGCAGAATCTTGATCGTCAGGTACTCACGCTGCTGTCCGAGGACCTCGCGCTTCTCCTTTTTGACGACCGTTCCCGCCCCGTGGTGGGGATAGACCACCTTGTCGCCGACGTCGTACAACCGAACCTCCCCTGGCTCGAAGCCACTCTTTCGTGAAGAAAGCCGGCACGCCCTTATGCGCCGGCCACAGAGCGCCAGTGTAGCAGAAACCGCCTAATTGAGCCAAATCTTGGGCTATCAGAGCTGCAGATAGCGGTCCACGAGGTTGTGCTCCTGTAGCCGGCGGAGCCCCTCGCGGATCTCACGTGCCCGCACCGCCCCGACCCCCTCCACCGACTCGAGCTCGCGCTGCGACGCCCGAACGACGGCGTCGAGGCTTCCGAGGTCGGACACGACCCGGCGCGCCAGCAGCTCCGGCAGCCGCGGGATGTGAGTGAGGGTTCGATAGCCGCGCGGCACGACGGTCTCGTCGAGCGGGTTGATCCCGCGGTCGTAGCCGAGCACCTCGGCGAGCCGGCCGAACTCGAGCAGCTCCTGGTAGGTGAGCGCGGCCAGGTCGGCGAGGGCTGCCGTCGCTTCGTCGCCCGCGCCGAGGATGCAGTAGTCGCGGACGATCGCGTCGCGCTCCCCCGGCACGTCGCCGACGAGCTCCTCGAGCTGGAGCATGATCAGACGCCCTTCGCTGCCGAGCTCTACGCAGTCGCGCGTGATGCGCTGCGCCATGCGAGAGGTCATCTCCGCCCGCTGGAGGACGACGAGCACGTCGTCGAGCACGACGGCGTTCTGGAACTCGAGCGCGGTCAGGCGGGTCAGCACCTGCTCGAGCCGCTGGCGGTACGTGTCGAGCGTGCCGAGAGCCTGGTTCGTCTTGGCGAGCACGTCCGCGACCGGATCGAGCTGGTACCGCGCCGGCCCGACGAAGACCGTGACCGTCTCGCGCTGCTGCGAGACGGAGACGACGAGGGCACCTGTCTGCTTCGCCACGCGCTCGGCGGTGCGATGGCGCGTGCCCGTCTCGTTGGAGGGAATCGTCGGGTCCGGCATCAGCTGGACGTTCGCCCACGCGAGCCGCTTGATCGCCTCGTCAACGATGATCGCGCCGTCCATCTTCGCGAGCTCGTACAGCAGCTGCGGCCGGAACGGCGCGTCGAGCTGGATGCCGCCCGAGTAGAGGAAGGAGAGCTCGCTCGGGTCGCCGACCACGATCAGGGCGCCCTCGTGGGAGCGGATCACGTCGTCGACGGCCTCGCGCAGTCCCGTGCCGGGCGCGATCTTGGCGATTGCGCCCAGGAGCTCGGGGTTCTTGCGACGCGGGTCTTCCTCCGGAGGGATGCGCGTGAAGCCGAGCTCGCCTAGACGATGCTCGGACTTGCGCTCAGTCGTCTCCTTCGGATCGGTCGCCATCCAGCCCCGCTCGAATCGCATGCCGCAGCGTCTCCGCGGCTTCGACTGCGATTTTGCCAGTCGCAACGGTCCCCGCCGGAGCAACGACAGCCGAGAGGCCGAGCTTCGCGCACTCCTCCAGCCGACGCTCGGTCTGGGCGGCGGGCCGCAGCCGGCCCGTGAGTCCGATCTCGCCGAACGCCGCCACGCTCGTCTTCACGGGCGTGCGCCGCGCCGCCGAGGCGATGGCGAGCGCGACGGCGAGGTCGGCGCCCGGCTCGTCGATCCGGACGCCGCCGGCGACGTTGACGAAGACGTCCGCCTGACCGAGCGAAACGCGAGCGTGACGTGAGAGCACTGCGACGATCATTGCGAGCCTCTTCGGATCGATGCCCGTCGCCACGCGGCGCGGCATGGCGAGCTCGCTCTGCGCCACGAGCGCCTGGATCTCGAGCAGGATCGGCCGCGTTCCCTCGAGCGCGCACGCGACGGCGGCACCCGGCTCACCCGGGACCGTCCGACCGAATACCTCCGACGGATCGGGCACGCCGACGAGCCCGGCCCCCGTCATCTCGAACACGCCGAGCTCGTTCGTCGAGCCGAAGCGGTTCTTGACCGCACGCAGGACGCGATGCGCGTGGTAGCGGTCGCCCTCGAACTGCAGGACGCAGTCGACGAGGTGCTCGAGCACGCGCGGGCCGGCGACCGAGCCGTCCTTGGTCACGTGCCCGACCAGGATCGTCGCGACCCCGGATTCCTTGGCCACACGCAAGAGGCGGGCCGCGGCCTCGCGAACCTGTGCGACCGATCCCGGTGCGGAGCCGAGCTCCGAGGCGTAGAGCGTCTGGACGGAGTCGATCACGCAGACGTCGGGCCGTTCGGCCTGCAGCGTCTGGCAGACCGTCTCCAGCTCGGTCTCGGCGAGGATCTCGACTGCCTCCGCCCCGCCGAGTCGCTCGGCGCGCAGCTTGACCTGAGCGACCGACTCCTCGCCGGTGACGAGCAGCGCCCGCCGATCTCGCGAGATGTTCGCAAGCGCGGTCAGCAGCAGCGTCGACTTCCCCACCCCCGGCTCGCCGCCGAGCAGGACGAGCGAGCCCGGGACGATCCCGCCGCCCAGCACGCGGTCGAGTTCCGGTACTCCGGTCGGGACGCGCGCAGCCTCGGCTGCGTCCACGTCCACGAGCCGGAGCAGCGGCTTCGGCGGCGCCTGGGACTGCGCGACCTGCCCCACCACCTCCTCGACGAGCGTGCCGAAAGCCGAGCAGCCGGGACACTTCCCGAACCAGCGCCCGGAGGTGTAGCCGCACTCGGTGCAGCTGAACTGGACGGCCGCCGACTTCGCCACGCAGCCACCCTACGGCCGAGCCCGGACGCGAACGGTCAAGCGACCCGCGCAACTCTGTGTCGAATTCCCGCTCCCGCAAACGCCGCGGAGCGGTCTCAGCTGGTGGGCAACAAGAAACGGCACCGAGCGCGCCGGAGATCGCAATTTCGGGCGCGCGGAGTTCCTTCTCCCCGCGAGCGGTTGCGCAGCACCCGCGAGCCCAAAAACAGAAACGGCCCCGCCGAGTGGGGCCGTTTCCGTTGGTTCGAGGGAGGGACTGACTCGGGAGCCCCCGCCGCATCGGGGCTCACTCGAGGTTGTCTCTATGCGGAGATCATCATGCGGCCGGGCGGGTTGATTCCTCCCCTTTCAGGTGGTTCACCGGAGCGCTTCATTGTCAAGTGCACGTAAAGCCGCCCCGGAGCCACCGCCGGAATGGGGTCCAGAAACAAGGAGCGGCTCGCGCCGCCCCTTGCGTTATTCCTCTTCGCTCGCGGGCTCTTCGCCGTCGTCGCTCGAGGCGACGCCCTCTTCGGGCGGCACTGTCACCTTCTCGGGCGTGACCTCGCCCGGGATGAAGGTGATGTCCACGTCGTCGCCCGGCTCACCGTCGTCCGTGCGCGTGCGACCGACGAGGATCGTCGAGCCCGGGTCGAGCTCGCGGCCGAGCACGAAGTCGGCGAGCGGATCCTCGATGTAGCGCTGGATCGCGCGACGCAGCGGCCGGGCGCCCATCGCCGGGTCGTAGCCCTTGTCGACGAGCAGCTCCTTCGCCTCGTCGGTGAGCTCGATCGACACCTCGTGCACCGCCATCTGCTCGCGCAGCCGGCGGAGCAGGAGGTCGACGATGGACATGATCTCGTCCTTCGAGAGCTTGTGGAAGACGATGATCTCGTCGATCCGGTTCAGCAGCTCGGGCCGGAAGACCTTCTTCAGCTCGCCCATCACGCGGCCCTTCATCTCGTCGTACGAGAGTCCCGACTCGTCGCCGACGGTGAAACCGAAGCCGGTGTTCTTGGAGATCTGGGCAGCCCCCAGGTTCGAGGTCATGATCACGATCGCGTTGCGGAAATCGACGCGGCGCCCCTGGGCGTCGGTCAGCTTCCCCTCCTCGAGGATCTGCAGGAGGATGTTGAACACGTCGGGATGCGCCTTCTCGATCTCGTCGAGCAGGAGCACCGAGTACGGCTTGCGGCGCACGGCCTCGGTGAGCTGGCCGCCTTCGTCGTAGCCGATGTAGCCCGGAGGCGAGCCGACGAGCCGGGACACGGAGTGCTTCTCCATGTACTCCGACATGTCGACCTGGATCATCGCGTCCTCGTCGCCGAAGAGGAACTCGGCGAGCGTGCGCGCGAGCTCGGTCTTGCCGACGCCGGACGGGCCGAGGAAGATGAACGAGCCGGTCGGCCGCTTGGGGTCCTTGATGCCCGCGCGGGCGCGGCGGATCGACTTCGCGACCGCGACGATCGCCTCCTCCTGGCCGACGACGCGCTTGTGCAGCTCCTCCTCCATGCGGACGAGGCGCGCGGACTCGGCTTCGGTGAGCTTGAAGACGGGAATGCCCGTCCACATCGAGACGATGTCGGCAATCTCCTCCTCGCCGACCTGCGGCTGCTCCTCCTGGTTCTCGGACGAGCGCCACTGCTCCTCGAGCTCCCGCTTCTTCTGCGTGAGCTTCCGCTCTTTGTCGCGGAGGGAGGCTGCCTTCTCGAACTCCTGGTTCTCGATCGAGGCTTCCTTCTCCTTGCGGACGCGCTCGATCTCGTCCTCGAGCTCGCGGTAGCGCGGCGGAGCCGACATCGACTTGATCCGGAGCCGCGAGGCGGCCTCGTCGATCAGGTCGATCGCCTTGTCCGGCAGGTGCCGGTCCTGGATGTAGCGGTCGGCGAGCTCGGCCGCGGCCTTGAGCGCTTCGTCGGTGATCGTGACGCGGTGGTGCGCCTCGTACCGGTCGCGGAGGCCGCGCAGGATCTGCACCGAGTCGTCCACCGTGGGCTCCTCGACGCGCACCTGCTGGAAGCGGCGCTCGAGAGCGGCGTCGCGCTCGAGGTACTTGCGGTACTCGTCGAGCGTCGTGGCGCCGATCGTCTGCAGCTCGCCGCGCGCAAGCGCCGGCTTGAGGATCGAGGCCGCGTCGATCGCGCCCTCGGCCGCGCCCGCGCCGACGAGGTTGTGGAGCTCGTCGATGAACAGGACGATGTCGCCGCGCTGCTGGATCTCCTTCATGACCTTCTTCAGCCGCTCCTCGAACTCGCCGCGGTACTTCGAGCCGGCGACGAGGGCTGCGAGGTCGAGGCTGTAGATCTGCTTGCCCTTGAGGATCTCGGGCACCTGGTTCGAGGAGATCCGCTGGGCGAGGCCTTCGACGATGGCGGTCTTGCCAACGCCGGGCTCGCCGATCAAAACCGGGTTGTTCTTCTGGCGGCGCGCGAGGATCTGCATGATCCGCTCGATCTCGGTCTGGCGGCCGACGACCGGGTCGAGCTTGCCCTCCTGCGCCTGCTTCGTGAAGTTGCGGCCGAACTGGTCGAGCAGCTTCGAGGACTTCGACTCCTTGCCCGCCGGCCCGCCCGCGCCCGCCTGGCGGCGGCCGGGGCCGGACAGCATGCGGATGATCTCGTTGCGGATCTTCTCGGCGTCGGCGTCGAAGTCGAGCAGGATCCGGGCGGCGACGCCCTCGTTCTCACGCACGAGCCCGAGCAGGATGTGCTCGGTGCCGATGTAGTTGTGGCCGAGGGACAGCGCCTCGCGCAGCGCGAGCTCCAGCACCTTTTTCGCGCGCGGCGTGAACGGGATCTGGCCGGTCGTGACCTCGTCGCCCTGGCCGACGATCCGCGCGACCTGCGCCCGCACCTCCTCCACCGTGATGTCGAGAGACTCGAGTACCCGCGCCGCGAGGCCCTCCTCCTCGCGGAGCAGCCCGAGCAGGATGTGCTCGGTGCCGATGTAGTTGTGCTTGAGCGCCCGGGCCTCGTCCTGTGCGAGGACGACGACCTGGCGAGCCCGTTCAGTGAAGCGTTCGAACAAGTCCCTCGACTCCTTTCTCTATGAGACGCCGTCAACTGGTCGAAGGTACGCCAATCCTAGCCGACCCCCTCGCCGGTACAGAGTGACGCGTCCGGGTTATCTGCGCGCTGGTCCCGTGCTTCGACGGCGGCGGCGGTAGTCCGCCTGCGCCACGCGATCTGCGCACAACTCGCTACAGAACCGCCGGCTCCGGTTGCGGCTGCGATCGATGTAGACGCATCGACACGGGCTTCCGACACAGCGGCCGAACCGCTCCCAGCCGCCGTCGCGGATCACCTCGAGCAGACCGAGCGCGGCGTACGGAGCGAGGAATGCGAGTCCTTCGCCCTCGTCGCGCCAGGACCGGAACCCCCAGGACCGCGCGGCGAGCTCGAGTTGCGGAGGAGTCCCCGATTCCGCCACCAGCGCATTCAGTGCCTCCACCGCCTCGGTTTGCGTGGCGGCATCGAAGGCGGCCGTCAGCCGGGAGCGCAGTTCGCGCGCGCGCTGGACGTCCTCGTCGGAGACCGCGTCCGCCGCCCTCGGGAATCCGTTGCCGCGCAGCCAGCGTCGCAGCACGTCCGCGTCGCGGAGGTGCTCGTGCTCACGGTCGTACTCGTCCCACGAGTTGATCAGGGTCACCGCCATCTCGGCGCCCGAGGTTCGCTCTAACTCTGTCAGCGGCATCGCGTCTAAAGATACTGACGCGCGTCAGGTGTATACAGGCTTAATGCTCCTGACGGAAGAACGATCGAGAGGAGGACGAATGAGCTTCACACGCAGCTTGATCCCCGCAGGCGCTGTTGCGCTGATGCTCGCGGTGGCTCCGGTTGCCGCCGCTGCGGGACCGACGGTGACGATCACTCCGTGGAACAGCACGCGAACGATCGCCGCGAGTTCCGACACCTGCCCGTTCCCGATCATCGTCCACTCGCAAGGCACGTTCAGGGAGTCGGTGTTCTCGAACGGCCGCGACGTCACGACGGTGTCGGACTTTCACATCGTGTGGACGAACCCGCTGAGTGGAGAGTCCGTGACCTCCGCGCTCGGCGGTCCGTTCATCGCCGAGTCGAACGGCGACGGTACGGCGACCGTCACGATCAACGGGAACGACGCTCTCTTCGCCGCTCCCGGGATCGGGCTCTTCTTCGCCGACGTCGGGCGACTCGTGTACATCGCGGACGAGAGCGACCTGACCACGCCGCTCGTCGTCCTGCAGTCCACAGGGCACCAGGACACGGCCCTGTTCCCGGCCGTCTGCGCCGCGCTGTCGTAGTTGCCCGCAAAGGGGCGTGGCGATCCCTCCACGCCACGCCCCTCCTCGTCAGTCGCGTGCGCGCAGACCCGGGAAGAGGATCACGTCGCGGATCGTGTCCTTGCCGAGCAACACCATCGCGAGCCGGTCGACGCCGACGCCGCAGCCGCCGTTCGGCGCCATCCCGTACGACATCGCCTCGACGTAGTCGGGATCGCCCGGCTCGGCCTCGACGTCACCGGCCTCGCGGTCCGACTCCTGCAGCGCGAAGCGCTGCGCCTGCTCCTCCGAGTCGTTGAGCTCGCTGAAGGCGTTCGCGAACTCCATCCCGCCGACCACGGCCTCGAAGCGCTCGACGAGCATCTCGTCGTCGCCGGTCGTGCGAGCGAACGGGGACATCTCGATCGGCCAGTCGTAGACGAGCGACGGCTGGGTCAGCTCGGGCTCGACGAAATGGGAGTAGGCGTGGTCGGCGAGCTGCGCCCAGCTGCGGTCGCTCGAGATGTCGACGCCCGCCTCGGTCAGCTTCGCGCGGAGCTCCGCCTCGTCGCGCGTCCAGACGCCGTGGGCGTCGAGCGCCTCGGTGAACCGCACCTCCTGCCATTGCGAGAGGTCGATCTCATGCCCACGGAAGCTCGTCTTCGTCCCGCCGATCGTCGCCTCGGCCGCGTGCCGGACGAGCTTCTTCAGGCGCGCCGCCGTGTCCTTGTAGTCCGCATACGCCTCGTACCACTCGATCTGGGTGAACTCCGGGGAGTGCTTGTACGAGTAGCTCTCGTTGCGGAAGTCCTTCGAGAGCTCGTACACCTTCTCGAGCCCGCCGACGATGAGCCGCTTGAGGTAGAGCTCGTCGGCGATGCGGAGATAGAGCTCGGTGTCGAGCAGCTCGGATCGCGTCACGAACGGTTCGGCGAAGCCGCCGCCGTAGCGGGGCTGCAGGATCGGCGTCTCGACCTCGAGGAAGCCCTCCCCGTCGAGATAGGCGCGGATCGCCGAGACCATCCGGGCACGCTTGATCGCGTCGTCGCGCGACTCCTCGCTCATCAGGAGGTCGAGGTACCGCTTGCGGTAGCGCAGCTCGACGTCCTCGATGCCGTGGAACGTGTCGGGCAGCGGCACGCGGATCCGCGCCAGCACCTCGAGCCCGTCCACCTGGAGCGACGGCTCCCCGCGACGCGACTGGGCCGGTGAACCGGTCACACCGGCGACGTCTCCGAGGTGGAGATCGAGCTCGCCCGTGCGCTCCGTCGGGCAGATGAGCTGGATGCGGCCGGAGCGGTCGACGAGGTCGAGGAAGACGAGCTTCCCCATGTCGCGGCGGGCCATGACCCGGCCGGCGAGGCGCCGCTTGGCGGCGGCGTCGGTCGCCCCGGGCTCGAGGCGCTCGGCCTCGGCGCGGACGGCCGCGACTTCGTCCCGGTCGGGAAACCGTTTGGGGAGAGACATGGCCGCGCGAGTCTACGCGGCCTTGACCTCCATGATCTTGAACTTCTTGGCTCCCTTCGGCGTCGGCGCCTCGACCACGTCACCCTTCTTGTGGCCCATGATCGCCTTGCCGACCGGAGACTCGTTCGAGAGCTTCAGCTCGGCCGGGTCAGCCTCCGCAGAGCCGACGACGTGGTACTCGACCGTCTTGTTCGAGCCCATGTCCCTGAGCCGAACCTTCGTCCCGACATTGACCTCGCCCGAGCGGATCTCCTTCTTCGTGACGACGCGCGCGTTCGTGAGCCGCTCCTGGAGCGTCGCGATCCGCGCCTCGAGATGAGCCTGGTCGTTCTTCGCCGAGTCGTACTCCGCGTTCTCCATGATGTCGCCGAACTCGCGCGCGACGCGGATGCGCTCCGCGACCTCGCGCCGCCGCACGGTCGACAGTTCTTCGATCTCCGCCTGGAGCTTCTTATAGCCGTCAGGCGTGAGGATGACTTCCTTCACCGCTGTCCTCCTGGGCCCCGAAACATAAAGCGGCCGGCGGCTTACCGGCCGTCGGCGGAGGCGGATGGTACCCCCGCGATCAACGCCCGTCAACACACCGCCGATACCATCGCTCGATGCCCGTCAGCCTCCGGGATTCCTGGTCGATCGGCGGCGTCGAGGTGCCCACGCGGATCGTCCTCGCGCCGATGGCCGGCGTCAGCATCCAGGCCTTCCGGCGTCAGGGACGCCGCTTCGGCGCCGGTCTCGTCTGCTCGGAGATGGTCTCGGCGGCCGGGATCGAGCATCGTAACGAGCGTACGTTCGGCTACCTGCGTGTCGCGGGTGACGAGCATCCGCTCGCAATCCAGATCTTCGGCGCCGAACCGCGCGCGATGGCGGATGCGGCGCGGATGGTCGAGGCCGCCGGCGCGGACATCGTCGACATGAACTTCGGCTGTCCGGTGCGCAAGGTGACGAAGACCGGCGCCGGTGCACACCTGATGGAGGACGCACCGCTCGCCTGCCGGGTCGTCGAAGCGGTCGCGGCCGCAGTCGCGGTTCCCGTGACGGTGAAGATGCGGCGCGGCGTCGCCAACGGCTCGCGTGCATGCCTCGAGCTCGGGCCGCGGCTCGTGGAAGCCGGCGCGGCAGCCCTGACGCTGCATCCGCGGTCGGCGCAGCAGATGTACACCGGAGAAGCCGACCACTCGGTCACGGCGGAGCTCGTCGAGCTCGTCGACGTTCCCGTGATCGCATCGGGCGACGTCACCTCGCGCGAGAAGGCGATCGCCGTGCTCGAGCAGACGGGTGCGGCGGCGGTGATGGTCGCGCGCGGCGCGCAGGGGAACCCGTGGGCACTGCGGGAGATCGCCGAGGGCCCGTCGTTCAAGCCGACGCGCGAGGAGGTAGCTGCGGAGCTCGTCGTCTTCATCCGCGAGGCGGTGCGCGAGCTCGGCGAGCAGCGCGCGGTCGGCTTCCTGAAGAAGTTCTACGGCTGGTACCTCGGCCACGGCCGCTTCCCGAAGCCGTTCAAGCAGGAGCTCACTCAGCTCGGGACCACGGACGAGGTCGTGACGCGGCTGTTCGCGGCGGCGCCGGGCGCGGCTCCGCTGGTCGCGCGGCTGGAAGCCGAGCTTCCGACCGACGACGACGAGGTGCTGCTCGATCAGCTCCCGATCTCGGTCTACGGAGGCGGGTGAGGCATCGACCGCGAACCGAGCACATGGCACCACGGTCTTGTCGCGGACTACTGGGCAACCGCCAACCTCGACGCACCTGAGCTGGAGCTCTATCGGCAGTACCTCCGTAGCCCCATCCTCGACGCAGGCTGCGGCGCCGGGCGGCTGCTCGCCCCGTTGCGTATAGAAGGCTTCGAAGTGGACGGGTGTGACGCGTCGTCCGACATGGTCGAGCGGTGCCGGCGCCGCGCGCCGGACGCGAGGCTCTGGGTATCGCCGCTGCACGAGCTGAGGCCGCGGCGGCCGTACGCCTCGATCCTCTGCAGTGGCGTGCTCGGCCTGGGCAGTACGCGCAAGCAGGACATCCAAGCAATCCAACGGCTGCACGATGCCATCGTCCCCGGCGGCACGCTCGTTCTCGACAACGAGGAGAAACCGTTCCGCTGGCATGTGCGCGACTGGAGCGAGCCGAGCGAGGGTGAGATCTCGTTGTCCAGCCGTGTCGACTCGGTGGACGAAGAAGAACGCTCGGTCCACCTCACGATTCGCGCAGAGACGCCCGACGGACGACGTGAGGAGCACACCCTGACGATGCGCCAGTGGTACCGCGACGAGCTCGTCCCGCTGCTACACGCCGCCGGCTTCGCGAACGTCGAGGTGCTTCCCGGCATCGACGAGAACACGCTCGTCTACGTCGCCGACGCCCGGCTCGCCTCGTAACGAATCGTCAGTCGCCGGGCTGGTTCCGGTCCCAGACGAGCCGGAGCCCTTCGAGCGTGAGGAACGGCTCGACGTGGCCGATCGTCCGCGAGTGCGGGGCGATCAGGTCGACGAGACCGCCCGTGCCGATCACCGGCGCCTCCGTACCGAGCTCGCCGCGGATTGCATCCACGATGCCGTCCACCTGACCGGCAAAGCCGTAGACCAGCCCCGATTGCAGCGCGCCCGCGGTCGTCTTGCCGATCACCTGCGGCGGCTCGACGTAGTCGATCTTCACGAGCCGGGCCGCCCGGGCGAAGAGCGCTTCCATCGAGACCTCGATCCCCGGAGCGAGGACGCCGCCGACGTACGCCCCCTCCGACGAGACGACGTCGAAGTTCGTGGACGTGCCGAAGTCGGCCACGATCGCGGGCGCGCCGAAGAGTTCCTTCGCGGCAAGCGCATTGACGATGCGGTCCGGGCCGACGTCCCGGGGCGCGTCGTGCTCGATCGGGATCCCGGTGCGCACGCCGGGCCCGATCACGAGCAGCTCCGCCTTAGCCCAGCGCTCGGCCACGTGCTCGTACTCCGGCACCAGCCTCGGAACCGTCGAGGAGAGACAGATCCCGTCGATCGCGCTCAGTTCGAAGAAGTCCGCGAGCAGCGCGCCGAGCTCGTCGCCGGTCCGGTGCGCCTCGGTGGCGATCCGCCAGCGCTCGCCGAGCTGCGGCCCCTCGTAGAGACCGAAGACGGTCTGGGTGTTGCCGACGTCGA
This sequence comes from uncultured Actinomycetes bacterium, assembly GCA_963731015.1. Classification (GTDB taxonomy): domain Bacteria; phylum Actinomycetota; class Thermoleophilia; order Gaiellales; family Gaiellaceae; genus Palsa-739. The sequence goes on along the minus strand of CAVSTY010000007.1, from coordinate 267,724 downwards.
CCGCGAGCAGCATCGCGGCCGGACGCTACTCGTCTTCGAGGCGGAACGGCTCGCCGATGCGCTCGGCGAGCGCCTCGGCCGTCAGCTGCGGCTCGTCCCCCTCGCCGCGCAGCTCCTCGACGGTGACGTCGCCCGAAGTGAAGACCTTCGCCCGCGGGATCATCCGCGTCGGCCGGTTCTTGTCCCAGACCCACACGTCCTCGAGCTCGAGCTGGAAGAACGGGAGCCCGCCGGCTGCGGTCGGCGCCGCCTGCTGCACATCGAGCCGGTTGCAGAGATAGGTCGCGTCCTGCGTGAGCACGCAGAAGCGGAAAAGGGCGAAGACGGCCTGGTACTCCCTCTTCAGCGCAAGCTCGAGCTCGGCCTCGTACTCGTCGAGATCGTCGAGGTGGGACATGCGGGGTCAGTGTAGCCCGCTGAGCAGGGATTCCACGTCCCCGCGCCCCGGCACGACGAGGCCCGGAGCCAGCTCGGCGAGCGGCTCGAGGACGAAGCGCCGCTCGTGCAGGCGCCGGTGCGGAATGGTCAGTCGCGACTCGTCGATCACCTCGTCGCCGTAGAGGAGAAGGTCGAGATCGAGCGTTCGCGGGCCGTGCTCGCCGGGGGTGCGGATGCGGCCGAAGCGCTGCTCGACCGCGAGGAGGCGGTCGAGGAGCTCGGGCGCACCGAGGCTCGTCTCGACCTCGGCCGCGCCGTTGAGAAAGCTCGGCTGCTCGCCGACTCCGACGGGCTCGGTCTCGCGCAGGGTCGAGACCGCCACGACCTCGATTCCAGTCTCGGCCGCGAGCGCGTCGACGGCCGCGCGCACCGTGCGCTCGCGGTCGCCAAGGTTCGCGCCGAGCCCGACGAAGGCGCGCGTCACGGTCGCGTGACGGTCACACCGACGGTGCCTTCGAGCCCCGCCGGCCGGACCTCGGGCTTGCGGACGCGCACACGCACCCGCTCGGGCGAGAAGCGCCGCTCGAGCTCGTCGGCGACCGCCGAGGCGAGCGCCTCGAGCAGCACGTACTGCCGTGCCTCCGAGACCTCCTGGACCGCGCTCGCGACCTGGACGTAGTCGACGGCGTCCTCGAGCCGGTCGCTCGTCCCGCGTTCCCCCACCTCGAGCTCGACGTCGAACAGGAAGTCCTGGCCGCGCTTGCGCTCGTCCTCGTGCACGCCGTGCCGGCCGAAGACGCGCAGGTCGCGGACTTCGACCGTGATCACGCGATCGCGCCGGCCACGGTGAGCGCATCCACGTGGGGCCTGACGTCGTGGACGCGCAGGATCGTCGCGCCGCGCTCGAACGCGGCGACGGCCGCCGCGACGCTCGCCCCGAGCAGGTCGTCGGATCCCGTGAGCCGGCGCAGGGAGCTCTTGCGCGAGAAGCCGACGAGGACCGGCCTCCCGAGCGCGAGCAGGACGTCGAGCCGGCGCACGAGTTCGAGGTTCTGCTCCACGGTCTTGCCGAAGCCGATGCCGGGGTCGAGGCAGATGCGCTCCTCGGGGATGCCCTGCGCGACGGCGAACGCGAGCCGCTCCTCGAGGAAGGACGCGACCTCGGCCGCAACGTCGCCGTACCGCGGCTCCTCCTGCATCGTCCGCGGCTCACCCTGCATGTGCATGAGGCAGAGATACGCGTCGGCGCCGGCGACGACTCCGGCGAGCTCGGGGTCGCCGCGCAGGGCCGTGACGTCGTTGACGAGGATCGCGCCGCGCTCGAGCGCAGCGCGAGCGACGACCGCCTTGGACGTGTCGATCGAGACCGGAACCTCGCCACCGAGGCGGTCGAGTACCGGGACGACCCGCCGCAGCTCCTCCTCCTCGAAGACGCCGTCGGAGCCGGGACGCGTCGACTCGCCGCCGACGTCGACGAGCGCCGCTCCCTCCTCGATCATGCAGCGCGCCGCCCCGGCCGCCACGTCGGGTTCGAGATGGACGCCGCCGTCCGAGAACGAGTCGGGCGTGACGTTGACGACGCCCATCACCGACGGCCGCGCAAACCGCTCCTCGATCGGGATCACGCCGGAAACTAAAGCACCGGCAGCCCGGTGCCGACATACCCGCTGCGATGATCGACGACAGCCTCCTCAAGTACTGGGAACGGGAGACCGCCGCACGGGCCCGGCTGCGGAACTCGCTGCCCGCCTCGTGGCGGGACGACCCGAGGCCGAACATGGACGTGGTGCGCGAGCTCTACATCGAGGCGATGCTGCGGCTGAAGGCGAACCCCACCGAGCGGCCGGTCGCGATCGGCGACGACGACCGCTAGCGCCGCGTCGGTTCTCGGGGTTCCCTTTTCGGCGGCTTTCTCCTAAGCTCGCACGCGTGAGCTTCTGCGGCTTCCCGCTCGCGCGGATCCTGATCGGGACGCGCGTCCACAGCTGAGACGTAGGAGCCGTGTGTGCTTGAGCGGGAGGTGACGTTCGGTCCGGCGCGCGCCGTATCTTCGGCCACTGTGCCGGTTGGGCGTGCTTTCAGAAGGCTTACGCAGCGCTTAGCAAGTAACGCTATTTTGCAGCCGCTCGTGCGGAGGGTCTTGTGGATCTGGGTGACGGCGGCGTTGCTGCTCGTCTTCGGTGGCTTCGGCGTCGTCAGCGCCTCGGCGGCCAAGCGCACGTCCCGGGTCAGGGGCGCCCTCGACCAGCGCCTCAACGTCGTCCTGATCCTGAGCGACGACGAGCGCTACGACGGTACCTCTGTGATGAAGAACGTCCAGACCTTGCTCGCCAACCACGGAGTCTCGTTCACCGACACGCACGTGACGACGTCGATGTGCGGGCCGTCGCGGGCGAGCATCCTCACGGGCCAGTACGCGCACCACACCGGCGTCCTCGACAACTTCGGCCCGCACGCCTACCCCGCCTTCAAGGACCAGTCGAACGACCTCCCGGTCTGGCTGCACGAGGCCGGCTACCAGACCGCGCTGGTCGGCAAGTACATCAACGCGTACACGGGAGCCGCAGGCCACCACCAGATCCCGCCGGGTTGGGACGACTGGCAGGTGATGGACAGCGTCCCGATGGAGGCGTACTACAACTACACGATCAACGACAACGGCCGCCTCGTCTTCTACGGGCACAAGCCGTCGGACTACTCGACCAACGTCCTGTCGAACAAGGCCGTCCAGTTCATCAAGAAGGCGCGCCACCCCTTCTTCCTCTACTACGCGCCGGTGGCGCCGCACCTGCCGGCGATCCCGGCTCCCGGTGACCACAAGAAGCTGGACAACATCCCGCCGATCCACTCGCCTGCCTTCAACCAGCGCAACATCGCCAAGGAACCGTGGCGCTACTGGCACAAGGACCAGCTCAGCGCAGGCGCGCAGGCCTTCATCAACCACACCCGCATCCGGCAGGAGGAGTCACTGCTCGCGCTCGACCGCAGCGTGAAGAGCGTCGTGCAGGCGCTCAAGGCCCGCCACGAACTCAACCGCACCGTGATCCTCTACACGAGCGACAACGGCTTCCTCTGGGGCGAGCACCGGCTCGGCGGCAAGGTCTGGCCGTACGAGGAGTCGACCCACGTGCCGCTGATCGTGCGGACGCCGTGGACGACCACGCCGCTGCGCAACAACCAGCCGATTCTCAACATCGACCTCGCCTCCACGATCAGCGAACTGGCCGGAGTCAAGCCGGAACTGCCGCAGGACGGCCGCAGCTTCGTCCCGTTCCTGCACGGCGAGCAGACCCCGTGGCGCCACGCCTTCCTCGAGGAGTACCTCGGCAAGGACATGCTGAACAGCGGCGGCCCGCCGCCCTACACCGCCGTCCAGACCAGGCGCAACCTCTACGTCGAGTACAGGAACGGCTGGCGTGAGCTCTACAGCCTGAGGAAGGACCCCTGGGAGCTGAACAACCTCGCCGGCGATCCGCACACGAACCTGCTGCAGGCGACGCTGGGCGACCTCTTGCTGCGCCTCTACGAAGCTCCACCGACGCCGATCGCGGCGCCTCCCAAATAGGATCCCCGCCATGCGCGAAGTGCGCCCCGGTGTCTGGCACTGGCTGTCGCCGCATCCCGCCTGGAGCAAGGAGGAGTGGTGGCCCGAGCTCGTCTCGTCGTACGCGATCGAGTTCGGCGACGACTTCGTGTTGTTCGACCCGCTCTCGGTTCCCGACGAGCTGCGCGAGCGCGCGACCGCCGTCGTCCTCACGGCTCCGTACCACGAGCGGGACGCGCGCGGGCTCGGCCTGCCTGTGCACACGCCGCCCGCCGACACGTGGCAGGACTGGGTCGAGAAGTTCGGCGTCGACCCCGAGAAGGTGCGGGGCATGGAGAGCGAAGACCTCGCGTGGCTGCGCGCCGGCGAAGGCGAGGGACACTTCCACGGTCTCGGCGAATGGCCATTCGGCATGACCGCGTACGCCGGCCGCGAGGACAACGACATCGTCCTGTGGGTGCCGTCGATCAACGCGATCGTCACGGGCGACTCGCTCTCCGACTTCGGCGAGGGCCTGGACATCCAACTCGGCGGCCGCACGCACGTGACGCGCGAGGACGTCGCCCGCGGGCTCCAGCCGCTGCTCGAGCTGCCCGTCGAGCTCGTGCTGCCCGCGCACGGCGAGCCGACGGATCGCGCGGCGCTCGAGCGCGTGCTCTCCAGTTAGCGGAGCGATGTCCGAGCAGCCCGGGTGGCAGCTGGAGCGGGAGTCCGCAGAGCTCTACGACCGGTTCCTGGTCGGGACGAGCTGCGTGAGCTGTTCGACGCGGCGGGCTTCGCGAGCATGCAGCTGGAGACGGTCACGCAAACGGTTCGCTTCGCGTCTGTCGACGAGTGGGTCGAGATCCAGTTCGGCGCGACGCCTCTGGCGGCGCTCGTCGCCGATCGTGACCCGACGCGGCGCAGCCACATCGTCGGCCTCGTGAGCGCGGACGTCAGCGAGGCGCCGGCCTCGTTCGTGTCAGACGACGGCTTCGCGTTCCCGCAGGAGGCGCACGTCGCCCTCGCGGTCGCCTAGCGCGCCTAGGCTTCGGGCGGTGACGGCCACGGACAAGCTGAGTGCCTACGCGACCGCCGCGTCGTCGGCGGGACGGAGCGCGAGTGCAGTCACGCTGAGGTCTGGGAGCGCACTCGTACAGGCGGTCGGGCGGCTCGTGCACGCGGCGGTCGCCCGCGTACTGCTCAGCGACGACCGCGTGACCTCGGCCGCCGAGGGGAAGCGACGACTGTCGGGGCAGGAAGGAACCGAGGAGCTCGCCGACAAGGTGCAGCGGGTCGTCGTGCTCGCGACCCCGGTCGTCCGCATGGCCGCGCGCGGCGCGAAGTTCACTCGCCTCCCCTGGGCCATGGTCGCCTCGAGCTCGGTCTCCGTGGGGATCGCCGTCCGCACCGGCGTCCGTGAGATCCAGGTGCTCTCCTCGCTCGTCGCCCACCGGATCGAGCAGGCGACCGGAACACCCGCTGATCCGCGGCTCGTGGAGAAGGTCGCCGTCGACCTCTACCTCGACCCGAAGCGGAAGCCCGACCTGACGGACGACCGCCTTCGGCTGGTGCGGCTCACCCGGAAATGGGTACTGCTGGGAGCGTTCGGGCGAAGCACCTCGAAGCGGGCCGGCAACGCGCTCGAGGCGGCAGACAGGCTCGACGGCCGCGACCTCGCAGCACGCTGGGACGCAGGTCAGCGCCGCCGATGAGCTTCCCGCAGCTTGCCGGTCTCTAACGCGTACAGATTCGTAGGCGTCACGACCCCAGGAGGCACATGAAGCTTCTGCTCACTTCCGGCGGCGTCAGCAACCCGACCATCCACGAGGCGCTGGTTGGCCTGCTGAGCAAGCCGATCGCCGAGTCCACCGCCCTCTGCATCCCCACGGCGATGTACGGGCACCCCTGGGCCGGCCCCGGCGTTAAGGCCTGGCAGTTCATCAGCGGGACTTCCGAGAATCCGATGGTCGAGCTGGGCTGGAAGTCGGTCGGCGTGCTGGAGCTCACCGCGCTGCCCAGCATCGACGAAGAGCAGTGGGTGCCCATGGTTCGGGAGACCGACGTCCTGCTGGTGTCGGGCGGCGACGCCCTCTACCTGTGCCACTGGATGGGGCAGTGCGGGCTGACGGACCTGCTTCCGTCGCTGAACGAGACCGTCTGGGTGGGACTGAGCGCCGGGAGCATGGTCATGACCCCCAGGATCGGTGAGGACTTCGTCCAGTGGAGACCGCCCACGGGCGACGACAGCACGTTGGGCATCGTCGACTTCTCGATCTGTCCGCACCTGGCTCAGGAGGGCATGCCGGGCAACTCAATGGCTTTTGCGGAACGGTGGGCGGCCGAGCTCGGAGTGCCGGCGTACGCGATCGACGACCAGACCGCCATCAAGGTGGACGACGCTTCCGTCGAGGTCGTCTCCGAGGGGTTCTGGAAAGCCCTCATCCCAAGCTCAGAAGCAATCTAGTCGCCTCAGGAGACAGGCACACTCAGCCGGGCCGGCGTTCCGGAGTGATCCCTGAACAGACGTTGGTTTAGTCGCGCGAGGGGAAAAGACGGCCCGGCTAAAGATGGGGAAAGTCTGTCCGAAGAGGGGAGCCTCTCGGCCCAGCTCGTCGCTTGAGTACGCCTTCCCGGCCAGCTTGCGTCCTGAGGGGAGCGGATGAAAGGCCTGAAGCATCCAGCGACGATTCTCGCGGCACTCGCCCTCTTCGTCGCACTCGGGAGTGGAGCAGCGGTGGCGAGTCGACTCATCTCCGGTAGGCAGCTCGTCAATCACTCGATCCCGGAATGGAAGCTGACGGCCCGAGCGATCTCGAGTTTGCAGGGGCAGCAGGGGCCGACGGGCCTTCAGGGCCTGCCGGGACCGCAGGGCGCCACCGGCCTGCTGGGACCCGATGGGGCCGATCGGCCCGATTGGCCCTGCCGGTGCCACTGGCCCGATCGGACCTGCCGGCGAGGTCGGGCCGACCGGTGCGACTGGGGCTACCGGCCCACAAGGCCCTGCCGGACAAAGGGGGCCGGAAGGAGACACCGGTGATACAGGCCCTCAGGGGGCACGAGGCCCGGCCGGACCTCAGGGGCCTCAAGGGCCTCAAGGGCCGAGTACGCTCAACGCGCTCGCGCAAGCAGCGGGCCTCGTTGCGTGGACTTCCGATCCCGCGCTGATGTCGACCAGCATCATCGACTCCTCGGGCTCGATCCACGGAGCGGCCGTCTGGCTCGATCAGGGCAACACCATTAGCTGGCTCGCCGAACTCGTAGTCGCCGACGGCTCGGGGATGACCCACGGCGGCTTCGCGATCTACGATGCCAGCCTCAACCTCGTCGCCCAGACGGGCGATAACCCATCGGCCTTCCAGACTGCCCCGGCCGACTCCTGGGTGAAGCTGCCGCTCACAACCCCCTACACGGCTCCTACGAGCGGTCTCTACTACCTCGTCGACCTAGTCGCCGGCTCGACCATACCGAGGATCGGAATCGTGGCCAGCAACGCATCCGTGCTCACGGGAGCGAATCTGCTGCCCAGCGGTGTCCCACGCGAAGTAGGCAGCGGCGCGGGCTTCTCGTCCTTCCCGTCGACTCTCACGAACAAGGGGAGCGGCTTGACCCGCTGCATCCTCGCGGGCTGACAGGCTCTAGTACGTCGTGGCGTCGTCTACCTCGGCGACCGTCGGTCCCATCTTCAGCCGCATCCCGCTGCGCTCGAGGGCTCCGGAGGCGAGCAGACGCTCACGGAACGCCTTGGCCTGCTCGACGGATGGGAACTCGACACGGACCAAACCTTCGTTCGGGTTGTCAACGACCCGCGAGACCACATGACCCGTCGCGCCGCTCTGCCTGCGACCTGCAGGATCCTCGTCGAACATCGCCTTCCACGTGTCGTAGTCGTCGACCTCGAAGTTCATGACCATGATCGCCACGGCTGCTCCTTTCGTCGGGATCGGCCGCCGGCGGGCGACCGCAGGGGACACGGAAGACCGTCTCATGCCCGATTCAGGCCGTCAAGACAGTCGGAGTCGCGCGGGTCATTAGGCTCGTCGGAGGAGGCCGAGATTGCCATTACGCAGCGTGCAGCACGCCGACCTGTCGCCAAAGGCGGCCACGGAGGTCTGCAACCACCTGGTCGAGCAGGCCGAAAAGGGCCAGGTCGTCCGGGTCCACATCGCCGTGGGGGGCGTGGTGGGAGGTCCACCCCTCGTGGTGGCCGAGCTGAGCGAAGAGGGCGAAGAGCAGATAGGCAGCAAGCACTCTGGCCTGGGCCGACCGTCCTCTCGCCTGAGAGCGGAGCGGGGGCTGGCCGCAGCTAGCTCTTGGCGGGATCCGGGCCTTGCATGGCCGAGCCCGGCAGCGGGAAGGGGCGCGGGCGCGGGCGGTCGCGCTTGGGTTCCGGCTGCGGCTCCGGCTGCTCCGGCTGTGCGGGCGACTCGTCCGGGAAGACCGTCGCCTCGTCCTCGCCGGCGAGCAGGCGCTCGAACTGATCCTTGTCGATCGTCTCGCGCTCGATGAGGATCGTCGAGATCTTGTGCAGGTCGTCCATGTGCTCGCGCAGCACTGCCAGCGCGAGCTCGTGCGACTCCTCGATCACGCGCCGGATCTCGTCGTCGATCTCGCGCGCGATCTCCTCGGAGTAGTCGGCCTCGGCGCCGTAGTCGCGGCCGAGGAACGGCTGGTCGTGGCTGCGGCCGAGCACGCGCGGGCCGAGCTTCTCGCTCATCCCGAAGCGCATGATCATCTGCTTCGACATCGACGTGATCTTCTCGAGGTCGTTCGCGGCGCCGGTCGTGACCTCGTGGAAGACGATCTCCTCCGCGGCGCGGCCGCCGAGCGTCATCGCCATCTGGTGCATGAGCGCGCTGCGCGTCGTGAGGTACCGGTCCTCGGTCGGCAGCGAGATCGTGAGGCCGAGCGCCTGGCCGCGGGAGACGATCGTGATCTTGTGGACCGGGTCGGTGTGCTCGAGGAAGTGGCCGACGAGCGCGTGGCCCATCTCGTGGTAGGCGGTGATCTTGCGCTCGTGCTCCGAGAGGAGCCGCGCCTTCTTCTCCGGGCCGGCGACGACGCGCATGATCCCCTCCTCCAGCTCTTCCTGCTCGATGATCTTCTTGCCACGGCGTGCAGCGAGCAGCGCTGCCTCGTTGACGAGGTTCGAGAGGTCGGCGCCGGTGAAGCCGGGCGTGCCGGACGCGAGCGTGTCGAGGTCGATCTCGGGCGCCAGCGGCTTGCCCTTCGTGTGCACCTCGAGGATCTTGCGGCGGCCGAGGCGGTCGGGGCGGTCGACGACGATCTGGCGGTCGAAGCGGCCCGGGCGCAGCAGCGCCGGGTCGAGGATGTCGGGCCGGTTGGTGGCGGCGATCAGGATGATGTTGTCCTTCATCTCGAAGCCGTCCATCTCGACGAGCAGCTGGTTCAGCGTCTGCTCGCGCTCGTCGTGGCCGCCGCCGAGACCGGCGCCGCGATGGCGGCCGACCGCGTCGATCTCGTCCATGAAGACGATGCACGGCGATCGCCTGCTTCGCCTGCTCGAACAGGTCGCGCACGCGCGAGGCGCCGACGCCGACGAACATCTCGACGAAGTCGGAGCCGGAGATCGAGAAGAACGGCACGCCGGCCTCGCCCGCGACCGCGCGCGCGAGCAGCGTCTTACCGGTGCCGGGAGGCCCGTAGAGGAGGACGCCCTTCGGGATGCGCGCGCCGAGCGCCTGGAACTTCTTCGGGTTCTCGAGGAACTCCTTGATCTCCTGGAGCTCCTCGACCGCCTCGTCCACGCCGGCGACGTCCTTGAAGCCGATCTTCGGCGCGTCGGGCGTCATCCGCTTCGCGCGCGACTTGCCGAAGCTCATCACCTTCGAGCCGCCGCCCTGCACCTGGTTCATGAGGAAGATCCAGAAGCCGAACAGGAGCACGAACGGCAGCAGGCTGCTGAGGATCGACCACCACGGCGACGAGCCGACGCCCTTCGAGTTGAAGTCGACGCTGTTGCTGCCTTCATCGCCTGCTCGATCGAGTACTCCGACTGATCCGTCGCGTAGTGGACGGTCACCTGCTGGTTGCCGATTGGCCTGTCGGTGACCGTGGCGCTGACCGACTGCTTGTTCGGGTCGATGCGTGACGTGCGTCACCTGGGAGCTCCGGTCCCGGATCGACGTCCTGGATGAACTGAGACGTCGTGCATCGGGACTGCGTCTTGAGCCGCCGTGATCCAGCGTCTGCAGCGCAAGCCAGACGAGCGCCGCGATGATGACGAGCGGGAAGAGCGCGCTACGGAAGAAGCGATTCACGTGATCTCCCGCCTGAGGGTACCAGCGCCATGCCCGAGTAACGGTGTGGCGGGCCTCCCGGCTACGTGCGTTCCAGCACCAGAGACTCGTCGAGCACGCCGACGTACGGGAGGTTCCGGTAGCGCTCGGCGAAGTCGAGCCCGTACCCGATCACGAAGCGATTCGGGATCTCGAAGCCCGTGTAGCGCACCGGCACATCGATCTCGCGCCGCTCGGGCTTCGTGAGCAGCGCGCAGACCTCGAGGCTCGCGGGCTCCCGGGCCTCGAGATTCCGCACCAAATACGAGAGCGTGAGGCCCGAATCGATGATGTCCTCGACCACGAGCACGTGCCGTCCCTCGATGTTGATGTCGAGATCCTTGAGGATCCGCACGACGCCCGAGGAGTCGGTCGACGCGCCGTAGCTCGAGATCGCCATGAAGTCGATCTCGCACGGCACCGTCAGGTGGCGCATCAGGTCGGCGAGGAAGAAGACCGCACCCTTGAGGACGCCGACGAGAAGCAGGTCGCGGCCCTCGTAGTCGGCCGAGATCTCGGCACCGAGCTCCGCGATCCGCCGCTGGAGATCGTCCTCCTCGATCAGGATCTCCGTCACCGCCCGTTCGAGCTCAGTCGCGGACAGCTTCGACCTCCGGATGCTCGACGATGCCGGGCACCGCCACGACCTCGTCGCCGCGCACGACGAGCGGCCACGCCTCGCGCTCCGAGCGCGGCACCTTCGCGTCGACGAACACGTCCTGGATCTTGCGCCTCCTACCCGCCAACCGGTCGCCGGGCCTCCATCCGCGCACTCTAAGCCCTTCGAGCTCCGAGCGGATAGTCCAGTCGCCCCAGCGGATCTCGCCCGCCAGCTCGACCGGCCCGCGCTCGAGCCAGAGGCGCTCGTGCTCGCGCACCGCCTGGAGGCCGCCGCCGAGGTCGACCCGCTTCGAGCCGACGGGTGCGGCAAGCAGCTCGGCGAGCGCCGGCGAGAGCGTGGCGCGGGTGTCGAGCGCGCGCAGGAGGTTCTCGTCCGCCGCCGGGTGCAGGCGGCGCAGGAGCGGCAGGATCTCGTCGCGGATCAGCCCGCGCTTGGTGTCGGCGTTCGAGGCGTCGAGGCGGAACTCGAGCCCGGCGGCGCGGCAGTACGCCTCCGTCTCCTCGCGCCACAGCGGCAGGAGCGGATGGACGACTCCGTCGTCGCTGCGCGGCGCGATCCCGGTCGCAGCCCCGCGCGAGACGAGCCGGTAGAGGATCGTCTCCACCTGATCCGACGCCGTGTGCCCGGTCGCGCGCAACCGGTCGCGGGCGACCGAGCGGCGCTGCTCGCGCAGGCCGGCTTCCGAGAGACCGGCGCCGTCCAGCTCGACGACCTCTGCGCCGAGCACCTCGGCGCAGAAACGGGCGTCCTCGTCGGAGTCGGCGCCGCGCAGCCCGTGGTTGACGTGCAGCGCCGAGGCGCGGTAGCCGAGCGAGCCGAGCAGATGCCACAGGCAGGTCGAGTCGGCACCGCCCGAGACGAGGCAGGTGACCTCGCCGCCCGCCGGGATCAGCTCGTGCTCGCGGACGAAGCGCTCGACCCGGTCGCGCAGCTCGTCCATCGGTCGATTGTGCCCGCTCAGAAGACGAGGGAGCGATACGTGAGCTCGCGCGTCATCCCGATCGAGTCGTAGAGGCGCAGCGCCGGCGCGTTCTCGGGCCGGACGAAGAGGCACACGGCCGGCACCTGCTCGAGCAGCAGCCGTGACAGGTCGCGCAGCGCCCGCCGTGCGTAGCCCCGGCGCCGGGCCTGCGGGTCGACCCAGACCTGCTGCAGCTGCACCGCTGCGGGCGTCCACGCCGAGGCCTCAGCCTTGAACCGGATCACGCCGTCCTCGACCCAGAGCCACGAGCGTCCGTCCTCGATCTGCTGCCGCGTCCGCCAGCGAAAGCCGTCGGCGTCCCGCTTGAGCGGGTCGACGCCGATCTCCTCGCGGTGCGCCTCGGCGCAGGCGGGCACGAGGAGCTCGAGGTCGGTCAGTTGCGCCGCTCGCAGCCCTGTCCCCCCGGGCTCCGGCGCCTCCCGCAGCGCGTAGACGGGCTGGCCGGGGCGATCGTCGCGCGGCCGCGGCATGCGCCGCCCGCGCGGCGTCCCACAGGTCGCCGACCGCGCGCTCCTCGCCGATCACCATCCGCGCGCCGCTGCGGGCCGCCGCCTCGGCGAAGTCCTCGCAGCCGCGTGCCGGAGGGGACGATGTTCGCGCCGACGTGGCAGAGCGCGTCCAGCCGCCCGTCCGTCCCGGCGACGGCAGAGAAGTGCCCTAGCCCACGCCGGGCGATGTCCTCGAGGAATACGCGCTCGACCGGCTCCTCGGCGCAGAAGGCGAGCACCTGGTCGAGCGTCGGCGGGACGGTTCGGCTCACGGCTGGATCTTTCCATCCCGTTAGAGTCGCGCCGTGCCGATTCACCTCAGAGCCGAGCCGGGCGACTACGCGGACGCAGTCCTCCTCCCCGGCGACCCATTGCGCGCGAAGTACATCGCCGAGACGTACTTCGACGACGTGACCCAGGTGAATGGAGAGCGCGGCCTGCTCGGCTACACGGGGACGTGGGAAGGGAAGCGCGTCTCGGTGCAGGGCACCGGGATGGGCTGTCCCGGCGCGACGATCGTCTTCGAGGAGCTCATCCAGCTCGGCTGCAAGCGGCTGATGCGCGTCGGCACCTGCGGCGGCCTCCAGCCGCACCACGCGCTCGGCGACCTCGTCGTCGCGCTGAGCGCGGTCCCCGCCGACGCGACCGCGCGGCATCTCGTCAACGACGAGCCGCACTGCCCGACGGCCTCGTGGGAGCTGATCCACGGCGCCGTCCATGCGGCGAAGGAGCTCGGGCAGCCGATGCACGTCGGCCCGATCGTGACGAGCGACGTCTTCTACAACCCGGACGAGGGCCAGTACGAGCGGTGGTCGAGTCGGGGCGTCCTCGCCGTCGAGATGGAGGCGGCGGCGCTCTTCACCGTCACGGCCATCGGCGGCATCGGGAAGGTGCCGGACGTCCACGGTGGCTGCCTCCTCACCGTGTCGGACATCATCGTCGAGGGCGAATTCACGCGAATCACCGACGAGGAGCTGCGGGCCGCAGTCGACCGGATGACGCGCGTCGCGCTCATGACCGTCACCTCCGATTAGCGCGCTCTTCCTCGTCAACCCCGCGTCGGGCAACGGCGCGACCGGCAAGCGCTGGCCGGAGCTCCGGCGGCGGGCGGGCGAGCTTGGGCTGAACGGCGACGAGGTCCTGTCGGAGTTCCCGGGTCATCTCGGGCAGGCCGCGCGCGACGCCGAGGGCTCGCTGCTCGTCGTGATCGGCGGCGACGGCACCGTGAACGAGGTCGTCAACGGTGTCGCGGGGACCGAGGCGGAGATCGCGGTGCTGCCCGGCGGCACCGGCCAGGACTTCGGCCGCACGCACGGGATCCCCCGCCGCTTCGACGACGCCGTGCGCGTCGCGCTCGACGGCGAGACTCGGACGATCGACCTCGGCCGTGTGGAGTGCGCGGACGGCACGAGCCGCCTCTTCGCGAACGTCGGCTCGGCGGGGATGAGCGGCTCGGTCGCGCGGCGGGCGAACTCGATGACGAAGCGGTTCGGCGGCCGGGCGACGTTCTACTACGCGCTCACGCGCGAGTTCCTCGCCTGGCAGAACACGAGAGTCGTCGTCGAACTCGACGACGGCGGCAGGCGGGAAGGGCCGATGCACGACGTGATCGTCGCGAACGGCAACTACCACGGAGGCGGCATGAAGCTCGCGCCCGGCGCGCGGCAGGACGACGGCCTCTTCGACGTCGTCCTGATCGGCGACGTCACGAAGCCCGACTTCGTCACCACCTCGCCGAAGCTCTACAGCGGCCGCTATCTCTCGCACCCGAAGGTGGAGCTCCTGCGGTCGTCGGCGGTGGCGATCAGCGCGGACGAACCGCTGCCGCTCGAGGTCGACGGCGAGCCGATCGGAACGACGCCGGCGCGCTTCGAAGTCGTCCCGTCGGCGCTGCGGCTGCGGGTGCCTGCTGCGTAGCGTCGCGCTGGCCGCCGCGGCGGCATTCGCCGCGCTGGCCGGCCTCGTTGCCTCGGGCGCGACCACGGGCCTGGATCAGTGGGCGGTGGACCACGCGATGCCGCTCGCGGGCCGGTCGTCGGGTCCGCCGACCACGCTCGAGTCGATCGTGCCGCTGCTCGACGCGCCGTTCCACCCGCTCGGCGTCGGCGTGGCCGAGATCGTGCCGCTGCCGGGACAGGTCGTCTTCTCGCTCCTGCTCGTCCTCGCCGCCGCCTGGCGGCTCTGGACGCGCGGGCGCGTCGAGGCGGCGGTGTGCTGGACGACGGCGTGGCTGGTCGCCGTCGCAGTGGAGCTCGTCTGCCGGCATACGCTCACGCGGGAGCCTCTCTACCGCCACGGCGTGCATCTCGTCGGGTTCGACTCGTCCTGGCCGAGCGGTCACGCACTGCGTTGCGCGCTCGTCGCAGCCGCACTCGCCGCCGCATGGCCGCGCCTGCGGATTCCGCTAGCGATCTGGCTCGCGGCCGTGGTCGTGCTGCTCGAGCTCGCAGGCCTCCACACGCCGACCGACATCGTCGGCGGCCTGCTCCTCGCGACGGCCGCCGCGGCCGGCGCCGTCGCGGTCGAACGATCAGGGCGTCTTCGGCTTCGCAGGATGCGCGTGGGCAGCTGACGCCGGCTTGCGAGCAGCCTTCGGCTTCGCCAGCGAATCGACGCGCTTCTCGAGCGTCGTCAGCCGCTTCTCGATCTCTTCGAGGCCGCGGGTGCGGCGCTGCAGCTCGTCGACCCGCTCGCCGAGCCCCTTGATCGCCGTGAAGACGCGATCGGCGCCCGGCGCCTCGGAGATCCGCTGGATGGCGCCCTCGCTCACGTCGGCGAGCCAGGTCACGAGATCCTTGTTGCTGTCAGCCATCGCTCCTCCTCGGTCGGTCTGATCCGACCATATCGAGAGCGGTGGTGAGACCGCGCAGCGTGGCGCCTGCCGCGGCGTCGAGCACGAGGTCCGCGCGGGAGTTCCACGGGGTGCTGCCGCGATTGACGATCGCAAGCACGCCGCCCGCGGCGAGCGTGTCGCCGGGCAGCCCGGCGACCGGATGTACCTCGAGCGACGAGCCGACGACCAGGAGCAGGCCCGCCTCCGCCGCGAGCGCCTGCGCCCGCTCGATCGCCGTCGCCGGCAGCAACTCCCCGAACATCACGACGCCCGGCTTCAAGATCTCCCCGCACTCCGGGCACGGCGGCAGCGGCAGCGAGGCGACGGCGTCCTCCATCGGCACGCGGACCCCGCACTGGATGCATTCGGCCTCGCGCAGCGACCCGTGCACCTCGACGACGTTCGCGCGAGCCGGCGCGCTGGTGCAGGCCGTCGACGTTCTGCGTGACGACGGCGCGGATCCAGCCCCGCTCCTCGAGCTCGGCGAGGGCCCGGTGGCCGTCGTTCGGCTCCGGGCGCGCGGGCGCGTCGAGCCGAAGCGCGTAGAACTCCCAGACCCGTGCGGGGTCGCGGTGGAACGCGTCGATGGTCGCCACCTCGGCCGGGTCGTACCTCTCCCAGATTCCTCCCGCCGACCGGAAGTCCGGAATCCCGGACTCGGTGCTGATGCCGGCGCCCGTGAGCACGACACACGGGCGCCGGCGTTCGAGTAGCTCAGCCAGCCTCGCGACGCTCATGCAGCGACGGTAGACGAGCCCTCTGGTAGGCGAACGCCCCTGCGAGCAGCAGCAGGCCGATCGCGAGGAACGAACCCACGCGCCAGATCGACTCGAGGTGGGCCAGATCGACGAGGAAGACCTTGCCCACTGCGAGCGCCAGAACACCCAGGCCGGCGAGCCGCAGCTCCCGCTTGCGCCGAACGAGCCCGGCGAGGATCGCCGCGAACCCGAGCGCACCCCAGAAACCCGAGAGCGCGAGCTGCGACGTCTGCGTCGAGTGCCCTTCACTTGCGCCGGCGAGATCGACGACGAGGCCGCTCGCCAGGTAGACGACGAGCGCCGTGCCGGCCCAGGCGAGCGGTTCCCGGACCTCCCTGTACGCGGCGGCGATGCCGCCGAGCGCCAGCAGCACGAGGCCGACCGAGCCGATCGCCACGGGGATCGAGTGCACGCCGTACGCCAGCGAGTCCGGCGGGACTTCGAATACGAGGACGTGCCCGGCGGCCAGTCCAGCGAAGACGAGCGAGGCGACGAGGCCACGCTCCGGCGTGCTCGTGCGACGCCCGGCCCACGCGAGCACGAGCGCCTCGAACGACCAGGCGGCGACGACCGCGGGGCCGTCGAGCGAGACCGTGATCGCAACGCCCACGATCCCGGCGGCGACGGCGCACAGGAGCAGCGCGATCTCGCGGCTCACGCGCGACCTCAGCACGAGCGTCCCGAGCACGACGTGAGCGCCTGCGAGCGCAAAGAGCCATGCGTTCGCGCCTGCGCGGTGGCCGGCATCGTCGATCAGCCACCAGCCGCCGGCCGCTGTGACCGCCGCGTTCGCCAGGAGCAACGACGCCGAGGAGAGACGCAGGGACTTCGTCGGTGTCCGAAGCTCGTGGCCGAGCGCGGCCGCGACGTAGAGCAGCCAGAACGCCGTCGCCACCGCGAGCGTCAGGGCGAGATGCGTGTCGTGCTCTGCGGAGAGCCAGGCCGCCGCCTGCGGAACGCTGACGACGTACGCGATCACCGCGAGCCAGGCCCAGCCTTGCCGGACGACGACGCCGATCGCGGCGACGAGAGCGATGGTCATGAACACGAGCGCACTCGTGCTCGTCCCGCAGTCGACGAAGACCGGCGCGAGCAGCGAGCCTACGATCCCGATCCCGGCGATCTCCTGCGAGTTCCAACGCACCGCCAGGGCGAGCGCCAGCGCGCCGACGGCTCCGGCGATCACGAGACCGACCGACGGCGACACGAGGTGGTAGCGCAGCGTCGTCGCCGCGTCGCTCGCATACAGCGCAGCGAGGCCGGCAGCGACGGTCGCGAGTGCGGCCTGCGTCCGGCCGCGGCGCTCGTAGAGCCAGACGCCGAGCCCGACGAGCGCTGCGGAAGCAGCGAACGCGAGCTCCATGCGCGCGGCCTCGCCGATCCAGCCGTTGCGCACGGCCATCACGACGAAGAAGACCGCGGCGATGACGACGGCGACGCCGCCGACCCAGCCAAGGACACGGCCGCCGAGCAGCTCCTCGAGGTCGCGTTCCGGCTTCAACTCGGGTAGCACGGCCCGTTTCGGCGGCGACCAGGCCTGCACCGGCGACGCAACCTGCGCGGGCGCGGGCGCGGGTGCGGCGACCACTGCCAGCAGGCCTTCGAGGGTCTTCACCCTGGCCTCGAGAAAGGTGAGGCGTTGCTCGACCGAGGGTTCCATTTGTTCTCCTCCTTGGGAGCCGGTCATAGCATTCTTGCTATACGTTTATATAGCAGTTCTGCTATGTGTGTCAACCCTCGGATAGGCTCGCGCTCCGTGGACGGGTACTCCTTCTCGACACCGGTGCGGGTGCGCTTCGCGGACACCGACGCCCAGGGCGTCGCGCACAACTCGGCCTACGTCGTCTGGTTCGAGGTGGCACGCGTCGAGTACCTCCGGGCGTTCGCCGGCGGCTACCAGGCGCTGCGCGATCAGGGCATCGAGGCGCTCGTCCTCGAGTCGCTCTGCCGCTACCGGATCCCCGCGCGGTTCGACGACGAGCTCGTCATCCACACGCGCTGCGTCGGCCCGCGCGGTGCCCGCTTCCGCTACGAGTACGCGATCGTCCGGGGAGACGAGCTCCTCGCCGACGGCCACACGGAGCACGCCTGCGTCGACGCGACGACGTTCCGCCCGACGCGCATCCCCGACTGGCTCGTCGAGGCGATCAGCACGGCGGAGGCCACTCGGGCGAGCTGACCACGCCCGGGACCGCCTTCTCGAACAACGCCGCCAGCTCCGCCAGCTCGCGCTCGTCGAGCCGGCCGAGATAGAGCTCGCGGACGATCGCATGGTGCGAGCGTTGCGCCCGCCGGAGCGCATTCGTTCCCTCCCGCGTCAGCGTGGCGAAGAACGCGCGGCCGTCGCTCGGATCCTGCTCGCGAGTGAGAAAGCCGCGGTTCTCGAGCCGCATGACGGCGCGCGTCATCCCGCTCGGGGTGAGCATCCTCAGCTCGCCGAGCCGGCTCATCCGCAGCCTGTGCTCGGGCTGGCCGACGAGCGTGATCAGGATCCCGTAGTCGTCGATCGAGAGGTTGTGCTCGGCCCGCAGGCGGTCGTCGAGCGCGCGCATCACCGTCTCCCGCAGCCGCAACAGGCCGCGCCAGGCCGCGAACTCAGGCGGGGTGAACGGATCCGGTTCGGCCGGTGGAGTACTTGACACAGTCAAACAAATACCATAAGGTAGTTGCGCCCGTCAAATATATCCGTGGAGGAGGACTCCCATGACGACAATGCTGCGCCCAAAGTTCCTTGCTCCGGACGAAGGCCTGAGGCTGCAGTCCGGCCCGGGACGCGATCTCGTCTTCAAGGTCACCGGCGACGACACTGGCGGTGCGTTCGACTACTTCCTCGTGGAGGTCGCACCGCGCGGTGGGCCCCCTTTGCACGTCCATCACGGGCAAGAGGAAGCGCTCCACGTTCTCTCCGGCCGGTTCAAGGTCGTCGTCGACGACGAGGAGCAGGTCCTGGAGCAGGGCGGCTTCGCGTTCATGCCGTCCGGCCTGCCGCACGCGTTCCTCAACCTCACGGACGAGCCCGCGGAGATCGTCATCGTGTACACGCCCGGCGGCGGCCACTCGTTCTACGCCGAGCTCGGCCCACTCACACGTGGAGTCACGCCCGACCGGGCTGAGGTCGCCGCGTGCTTCGAGCGGCACGACATGACCCTGCTCGGGCCGCCGCTCAGCGCGGTGTGAAGATCTCGCGCGCGATCACGAGGCGCTGGATCTGCGACGTCCCCTCGTAGATCTGGAACAGCTTCGCGTCGCGCATGAGCTTCTCGACCGGGTACTCCTTGATGTAGCCGTACCCGCCGAGCACCTGCACCGCGTCGGTCGCGACCTTCATCGCGGTGTCGGCGGCGAAGCGCTTGGCGAATGAGGAGTAGAGCGTCGCCTCGCGTCCCAGCCCCTGATCCAGCATCCAGGCCGCTTGCCAGCAGAGGAGCCGCGAGGCCTGGATCTCTGTCGCCATGTCGGCGACCATGAAACCGACCGCTTGGTGCATCGCGATCGGGAGGTCGAAGGTGACGCGCTCCTTCGCGTACTCGAGCGCGTGCTCGTACGCCGCCTGCGCGACGCCGACCGCGCCGATCGCGGTTCCCGGGCGCGTGAAGTCGAGCGTGGCCATCGCGATCTTGAAGCCGTCGCCTTCCTCGCCGAGCCGGTTCTCGGCCGGCACGCGGACGTCGTGGAGCGCAAACGCCGACGTGTCGGTGGCGCGCTGGCCCATCTTCTCGAGGTGCTTCTCGATCGCGACCCCGGGTGTTCCCATCTCGACGACGAACGCCGACATCCCGCGGCGTCCGGCAGAGGGATCGGTCTTCGCGAACACGACCGCCCACTCGGCATAGCCGGCGTTCGTGATGAACGTCTTCGAGCCGTTGAGGACGTACTCGTCGCCCTCGCGCACCGCCGTCGACCGCAACGCCGCGACGTCGGAGCCGGCGCCCGGCTCCGAGAGGGCGAACGAGCAGAGGATCGGCTGCTCGATCAGGGGCGGCAGCCAGCGGCCCTTCTGCTCCGACGTGCCGAAGAGGATGACGGGGCTCGCTCCGAGGCCGTTCGCGGTGATGGACGTGCCGATGCCGGAGCAGCCCCGGTAGAGCTCCTCGCTCACGAGCATGCCGTCGAAGGCGGAAAGGCCGAGGCCGTCGTACTCGGTCGGCACGTGGACGTTCATCAACCCGAGCTCGTGCGCCTGAGCGATCAGGTCCGTAGGGTGCAGCATCTCCGCGTCGTGCTCGGCCTCGTGGGGCCGGATCTCCCGCTCGGCGAAGGTGCGCGCGAGCCCGCGCAGCTCCTTCTGCTCCTCGGTCAGGGCGAAGGAGACGCCCGTGGCCGTGCCCTCGTCGATCGCCGCCATCACGCTCTCCGAGCTGTTGATTGACTGGTCAGTCAAAGCGTACTCGTCCCACCCGAAATCGCCTAGATCCGTACGATGCCTCCGTGGCCACGACCGCCAAGAAGACGGAGCTCGACCCGCGCGACTTCCTCGCACTCGACGTGCTTCTCTCCGACGAGGAGCGCGCAATCCGCGACACCGTGCGCCGGTTCGTCTCGGAGCAGGTCAAGCCGTACGTCGGCGAGTGGTTCGAGCGCGGCGAACTCCCCACCGAGCTGATCCCCGAGCTCGCGAAGCTCGGCCTGTTCGGGATGCACCTCGAGGGCTACGGCCTGCCGGAGGCGAGCTCGGTCATGTACGGGCTCGTGTGCCAGGAGCTCGAGGCCGGCGACGCCGGCATCCGCAGCCTCGTCTCGGTGCAGGGCTCGCTCTCGATGTACGCGATCTGGAAGCTGGGGCTCCGAGGAGCAGAAGCAGCGCTGGCTGCCGCCGATGCACTCGGGCGAGAGCATCGGCTGCTTCGGGCTGACGGAGCCCGATGCCGGCTCCGACCCCGGCTCGATGCGCACGACCGCGAAGCGCGACGGCTCGGACTGGATCCTGAACGGCTCGAAGATGTGGATCACGAACGGCTCGATCGCGGACGTCGCGATCGTCTGGGCGCGCACCGACGGCGGCGAGATCAACGGCTTCCTCGTCGAGAAGGACATGGCCGGGTTCGAGGCCCCGCTCATGCACCACAAGCTCTCGCTGCGGGCGTCCGTCACGTCCGAGCTCGTCTTCCGGGACGTGCGCGTGCCCGAGGAGAACCGCTTCCCGGAGATCTCGAGCCTGCGCGGGCCGCTCTCGTGCCTCAACGAGGCGCGCTTCGGGATCGTGTTCGGCGTCGTCGGCTCCGCGCGCGCGTGCCTCGAGACAGCGCTCGACTACGCGAAGGAGCGGATCGTGTTCGGCAAGCCGATCGCCGGCTACCAGCTCACGCAGCAGAAGCTCGCCGAGATGGCACTCGAGATGAACCGCGGCGCTCTCGTCGCGCTCCACCTCGGCCGCATGAAGGACGAGGGGACGCTGCGCCCCGAGCAAGTCTCGATGGGGAAGATGGGCAACGTCCGGGGCGCGCTCGAGGTCGCCCGCACCGCGCGCTCGATCCTCGGCGGCAACGGGATCACGCTCGAGTATCCGGTGATCCGCCACATGAACAACCTCGAGACCGTGCTCACGTACGAGGGCACGCACGAGGTGCACACGCTCTCGGTCGGCAAGGCGCTGACCGGCGAGAACGCCTTCCGTTAGGTGCGCGACTCCTCGCCGTCCCAGTAGCCGACGGCATCCTCGAGGCGGAAGAGGTGACCGGCTGCGCCCACCTTGCCACTGTCCAGGTAGACCGGCAGCGTCTGGCTATTCAGCGTCGAGAAGATTGCGACGCGCGCGAGCTCTTCTGTGCGGTTGAAGAAGGTGTGCGCTCCGTCTTCGCCCTCGGGGAACGCGACGATGTCGCCGGGGCGTAGCCCGCGCTCGCCGTCAGGCGTGCGCACCGTCGGCTCGCCGGCGACGACGATCGCCCACTCCTCGTTGCCGAGGTGGTAGTGGTAGGGCCATAGCTGCTCCTCTGGGTGTACCTCGTAGAGCCCGCAGCCGATCAGCTCGCGGCCGAGCGCTTCGCCGACGTTGGCCCCTCGGCACACGAAGCCGGCAGGCATGTCCGCCGCTTCGTCGAGCTTCGCTTCCTGCAGGTTCACGGCTTCTGCACCCAGCCGCGGATCGTGGGTGCGTCGTCGCGGCTCCACTGCGCGATCACGCCGATCTTGTCCTCGTCCGGGTAGACGGCGACCTCCGGATCGGCCACGGTCGAGAAGAAGACGACTCGCGCCGGGCTCGTCGGTGTCGTTGCGCAACTGATGCGCGCCCGTCTCGCCGCGAACGAACCACGCGACGTCCCACGGCCGGAGCTCGCGCTCCCCCGCGGGCGTTCGCAACGTCGGATGGCCAGTGACCACGACGCAGACCTCTTCCTCGCCGACCTGCCAGTGGTACGGCGACGCGTCGCCGGGCTGCAGCTCGTAGAGCGTCCCTCCCCAGAGCGTCGCCCCGAAGTCGTCGCCGAAGCGGCGTGGCTCGTCGTCGAAGAGGTTCAGAAGCCGGACTCAGCCTGCGGCGGCAGCGGGCTCTGTGCGAGGCCCTCGCGCGGCTCGCCCTCGTTGTAGACCGACGGCGCGACGTCGTTCGGGCCGTCCGGATAGAAGACGCTCGCGAGCCGCTGGATCTGAGGACGCCCCGGGCCGAGCTCGTACTGGCCGCCGCCGTACATCGAGATTCCACGCTCCTCGCACGCCTCGATCGTCTCCAGGAGGCCGCGCACCGTGCCGAAGCGCGACGGCTTGATGTTGAGCCAGCGCGGCTCGAGCGGTAGACCGTCGAGATCGCTCAGCGAGTGGATGGGAGCATCGAAGCTGAGGCGATCCTCGGCGCCGGCGAGCGCCTCGCGCAGGCCGTCCTCGAGCCAGGCGTCCTCGATGACGACGTCGGGAAGCTCCTCGACGATCGCGCGGTAGAGCTCGGGATCGGGCGCGAGGTCGACACTCGTGCCGCGGTAGTACGCCTTGAGGTCGACGACGCGGACGCGGCCGAGCTCACGCAACCGCACGAGCAGCTCGCGGTCCCAGTCCTGTTCGGCATCGAGCTTGAACTCGAGCCCGGGCGCGACCGCAAGCCAGCGCTCGGGCGCAGCGCGGGTGGAGACGACGAAGCGGACCGGGCGCTCCGTGCGGCCGAGCGCCGCGCCGAGGCCGAGCTCGTTCTGCCGCAGCGCGAGATCGAGCACCGCTCCCTCGAACGCCCAGCGGCGGTAGCCCTCCTCCAGCTCCTCGAACTCGTCGAGCCGGTGGGAGAAGTCCTCGAGGCTCCACGTCCCCGCGAGCATGAGCTCGGCCGGCACGCCGTCGTGCAGCTCTGCCTCATACGTGACGTCCTCGCACTCGCCGGTCGACCCGTCGCCCTCCATGGCCACCGTCGTCGTGACCCGCGTCCAGCCGGAGGGCGTCGGCGACTCTTGCCGCTCGAGCCTGTAGCCGTCAACCTTGACCGTCAGTTCCGCGACGGAATCCCAGAGAGCCATACTGCGAGCATATGAGGCGAAGCCTGATTGCCACTGCAGTTGCTGCTCTTTTCCTTGCCGCAAGCGCGGCGGCCGGGCTGCCGAAGGCGGGGGTGCTCGTGCCTGGACGGTCGCTCGGCGGCATCCGGCTCGGAGAGTCGCCGCCGGCCGTCCGTGCCGCGCTCGGGACGTTCTACGGAAGCTGCCGCAGCTGCCCAAGCCGGACGTGGTACTTCACCTACGCGCCCTTCGACAAGCACGGGCTCGCGGTCGAGTTCACCGGCGGGAAGGTGTCGGGGGTCTACACGCTCTGGCGGCCCGCGGGCTGGCACGCGCCGCACGGGATTCGGCTCGGCTCCTCGGTGCTGGTCGTGCACCGGCACAGCGGCGCGTCGCGCACGGTGGTCTGCAGCGGGTACGTGACACTCGTGCGCGACTCCGCCCAGGCGCGCACGGCCTACTACCTCGTCAACGGCCGGCTCTGGGGCTTCGGCCTCTTCCGGCGCGGCGCCTCTCCCTGCAGATGAGTCTCGAGCTCGAGGAGGTCGAGCGCGCCGCGCAGCGGCTGGCCGGCATCGCCCATCGCACGCCCGTCCTGACCTCGCGGACGCTCGACTCGCACACCGGCGCCCAGGTCCACCTGAAGGCCGAGTGTTTCCAGCGCGGCGGTGCGTTCAAGTTCCGCGGCGCGTTCAACAAGATCTCGTCGCTGGAGGAGGACACGCTGCGGCGCGGCGTCCTCGCCTACTCCTCCGGGAACCATGCGCAGGCCGTCGCCATCTCCGCGGCGTTGCTCGGCTCGCGCGCGACGATCGTCATGCCCGAGGATGCACCGGCCGCCAAGCTCGACGCGACGCGCGGCTACGGCGCCGAGGTGGTGCCGTACGACCGCTGGACGGAGAGCCGCGAGGAGATCGGGGCGCAGCTGGCGGAAGAGCGCGGGCTCGAGCTGATCAAGCCCTACGACGACCCGCTCGTCATGGCCGGCCAGGGCACGGTTGCGCTGGAGTTGCTCGAGGACGCGCCTCAGCTCGACCTGTTTCTCGTGCCGATGAGCGGCGGCGGCCTGATGGCCGGCTGCGCGACTGCCGCGAAGGCGCTGCGGTCCGGGATCCGCGTCGTGGGAGTCGAGCCCGAGGCCGGTGACGACACGCGTCGCTCCCTCGCCGCCGGCGAGCGCGTTCGCATCGACGTCCCGCGTACGATCGCCGACGGGCTGCAGGCGACGGAGCCCGGCGAGCTGACGTTCGAGGTGAACCGCCGGCTCGTGGACGAGGTCGTCACCGTGAGCGACGACGAGATCGTCGAGGCGATGGTCTTCCTCTTCGATCGGCTGAAGCTCGTCACCGAGCCGAGCGGCGCCGTCGGAGTCGCCGCTCTCCTGAGCGGGAAGCTCGACGCGCGCGGGCAGTCCGTCGGCGTCGTCCTCTCGGGCGGCAACGTCGGCGCCGCGCGATTCGCGGAGCTGGTCTCTAAGGCGCGCGCAAGCCGCGGAGAGTGATTTCGAGCAGCGTCTTCTCGGCGGTAGCGATGTCCTCCTCGCCGTCCGGCAGACGCCCGAGCACCCACACCGTCAGCAATTCGTCGATCGAGCCGTAGACGACGGTCGCCGCGAAGCGCGGGTCGATGTCCCGACGGAACTCGCCGCTCTCGATCCCGCGGGCAATCACGCGCTGGATCGCTTGCCTCGGTTGGCTGAGCTCGCCGATCCGCTCGGTCAACTCCGGGCTGCGGCCGAACTCGCGGATCACGACGCGCACCACGTCCGGCACGTGAAGCCAGGTGCGGAGGACGATGGCCGCGATGTGGCGGAGCTGCTCGGCCGCCGGCTCGTCGGTCTCCTCCACGCGCTCGATCCGCGCGAGCAGGACGCTCCAGTTCTCGTGGAAGACTGCCTCGAGCACCTGATCCTTGGACTCGAAGTAGTGGTACAGGAGGCCGTGGGCGACGCCGGCCTCCTCAGCGATGTCTCCGACCCGGCTCGCGTGGAAGCCCTTGCGCGCGAACACGCGCACGGCGGCATCGAGGAGGTGCCGCCGCTTGTCCTCCACCGCTACCGACTGCTCGGCCAAGGCCGCGAGAACCTACTCGGGCTTCTGCCCGTCTGTCACGGCCGGCGGCTGCTGCGCCGTGGCGATGTCCTTGACCGCACCCGCGACCCTCCCGACGGCAGACTGCAGCTCGCTCGGGATGATCCAGACCTTGTTCGAGTCGCCCTGCGCGATTTGGGGCAGCATCTGCAGGTACTGGTAGGCGAGCAGCTCGGCGTCCGGCTTGCCCTCGTGGATGGCCTTGAAGACCGTCTCGATCGCCTTCGCCTGCCCCTCGGCCTCCAGCACCAAGGCCTTGCTGTGGCCCTCGGCCTTGAGGATCGCGGACTGCTTCTCCCCCTCGGCCTGGAGGATCTCCGACTGCCGCGCGCCCTCCGCCTGGAGGATCGTGGCCCGCTTCTCCCGGTCGGCGCGCATCTGCTTCTCCATCGAGTCCTGGATCGAGGCCGGCGGATCGATCGCCTTCAGCTCGACGCGGTTGACGCGGATGCCCCACTTGCCGGTGGCGTCGTCGAGGACGCCGCGCAGCTGGCCGTTGATCTCGTCGCGCGAGGTGAGCGTCTTCTCCAGCGCCATGCCGCCGATCACGTTCCGAAGCGTGGTCACCGTGAGCTGCTCGATCGCCTGGATGTAGTTCGCGATCTCGTAGGTCGCTGCCTTGGCGTCGGTGACCTGGAAGTAGATGACCGAGTCGATGTTGACCACGAGGTTGTCCTCGGTGATCACCGGCTGCGGCGGGAACGAGACGACCTGCTCGCGCAGGTCGATCATCCGGCGTATGCGGTCGACGAACGGGACGACGAGCGTGAGGCCGGGAGTGAGGGTGCGCGAGTAGCGGCCGAGACGCTCGACGACGCCGGCCTGCGCCTGGGGAACGACGCGGATCGTCCGCGCCAGGGTGACGATGACGATCAGGGCGACGACGATGATGGTGATCAGGGCGACCATTGCGGTGATTCAGCTCCTTCTCGTGCTCTAGCGGTAGACCAGGGCCGTGGCGCCCTGGATCTGGACGACCTCGACTTCCGTGCCGACGTCGAACTCCTCATCCGGCATGTAGGAGCGCGCGCTCCACTCCTCTCCTCCAATCTTGACCCTGCCGCCACGGCTGTCGACGTGCTGGAGCACGACCGCCTTCGCGCCCTCGAGCGCGGCAGCGCCGGTCCTCATCGCGCGCGGCATCTTCAGGTGCGCCCGGGCGATCGGCCGCAGGAGGCCAACAGCGGCAAACGAGCCGGCGCCGAAGACGATGATCTGCATCCAGATGGGTCCGCCCAGAGCCGCAACCACCGTGGCCGCCAGCGCGGCGAGGGCGACCGGCCCGAGGAAGAAGAGCCCCGGCGTGAAGATCTCGCCGACCGCGAGGAGGACGGCGGCGATGGCCCAGATGATCCAGGCGGGCATACCGGAAAGATTACGCCTCTAGATCGGAGGGCGGCGTATTCTGATTCGCATCATGAAGCGGGCGTTCCTCGTCGCGCTGGTCGTGCTTGCATTCCTCGTCGTCGTCGCCGGTGCGCAGGCTGCGAACTCCAAGCCGCGCGTACTCGCGATCACCTTCGGGCCCGATCTCGAGATCAACCCCGTCACGCAGGGCTATCTCACGAGCCAGCTCTCCCGCGCGGCGGACGACCACTACGACGCGGCGGTGATCCTCCTCGACACGCCCGGCGGGCTCTCGACCTCGATGAAGACGATCTACCAGGCGGAGCTGAACGCGCGGCTGCCCGTCATCGTCTACGTGTCTCCGGAAGGCTCGCGCGCAGCCTCGGCCGGGGTCTGGGTCTCGCAGGCGGCCGACGTGCTCGCCATGTCGCCGGACTCGAACATCGGCTCGTCGACACCGATCGACTCGAGCGGCAAGAACCTCGGCTCGGACCTGCGCCGCAAGGTGATCAACGACTCGGTGGCGTCGCTCACTGCCCTCGCCGTAGCCCATCACCGCAACGCGACATGGCCGGCGAAAGCCGTGCGTGAGGCGTCGAATCTCACGGCCCAGCAGGCGCTGAAGATGAACGTGATCGACGTCGTCGCGCCGACGCTCCCCGCCCTCCTCACGAAGCTCGAGGGCTACCACACGAAGTACAAGCAACGCCCCTACACCCTCCACCTCGCGGGAGCGGAGATCGACACGGTCAAACCGGGCTTCTTCACGCGCTTCCTCAACACGATCATCAACCCGAACCTGATCAGCCTGCTCTTCCTCCTCGGGATCGTCGGGCTCATCTTCGAGGTGCTCCACCCCGGCGTCGTGCTGCCGGGCGCGCTCGGCGCCGTGTCGCTCGTGCTCGCCCTGTACGGGTTCTCCGTGCTCACGCCGAGTTGGGGAGGGATCGCGCTCATGCTGCTCGGGGTTGCCCTGCTCGTGATCGACCTGCACGCGCCGACCCACGGGGTGCTGACGATTGGCGGCCTCATCGCGCTCCTCTTCGGCCTCGCGCTCCTGTTCCAGAACGAGCCGGGGGCGTATCGCGTCAACCTGTGGCTGATTCTCGGGATCGGCGGCGCGATCGGCATCTTCTGGGCTTTTGCGACGGGGAAGGCGCTCGCGGCCCGGCGACTGCCGGTGGCGACCGGCGTGCAGAAAATGGTCGGACAGATCGCGGAGGTACGCGGCCCCGGGCTCGTCTTCGTGGACGGCGCGCTCTGGCAGGCGCACGCCGCGGACGATTCCGAGCTCGTCGCCGGCGAGCAGGTCAAGGTGCAGGCGGTCGACGGCCTGCAGCTCACCGTAGGGCGCTGGGAATAGGATCGAGTCGTGCTCGGCTTCGTCAAGGTCTTGCGCGAATACGAGCGGGCCGTCCTGTTCCGCTTCGGGCGGCTGCTCGAGCCGCCGCGCGGTCCGGGTCTCGTCTGGAAGATCCCGATCGTCGACCAGCTCGTGAAGGTCGACCTCCGCACGATCACGCTCAACGTCCCGCCGCAGGAGGTCATCACCAAGGACAACGTGCCCGTGCGGGTGAACGCGGTCGCGTACTTCAAGATCGTCGACCCGAAGAGCGCGATCATCCAGGTCGAGAACTACATGTCCGCGACGTCGCTGATCGCGCAGACGACCCTGCGGTCGGTGCTCGGCCAGCACGTGCTCGACGAGCTGCTCTCCGAGCGCGAGAAGATCAACGCGATCCTGCAGGAGATCATCGACGAGTCGACCGGCCCGTGGGGCATCAAGGTCTCGATTGTCGAGATGAAGGACGTCGAGATCCCGACCGGGATGCAGCGCGCGATGGCGCGCCAGGCAGAGGCCGAGCGCGAGCGGCGCGCGAAGATCATCAGCTCCGAGGGCGAGTTCCAGGCCGCGGAGAAGCTCAAGGACGCGGCAGTCGTACTCGAGGAGCACCCGGTCGCGCTGCAGCTGCGCTACTTGCAGACGCTCATCGAGGTCAGCGGCTCCCCCTCGTCGACGATCATCTTCCCGGCCCCGATCGACATCATCCGGCCCTTCCTCGAGCGCGCCGACAAGAAGTAGCGCTTACAGCCCGAGCAGCGGCGGGAGCTCGTTCAGCGTGGCGATCCGCGGCTCGAAGTCCGGGTGGGTTCCCTCGCGGTCGACGAGGATCGCACGCATCCCGAGCGCGAGTGCGCCCTCGATGTCGTCGGCGATGTTGTCGCCGACCATCGCGGCGTCCCCCGGCTCGACGCCGAGCAGGTCGAGCACGGCTCGGAAGATCGACGCGTGTGGCTTCGAGTGGCCGTGATGGAAGGAGCTGATGCCCGCGTCGACCTCGAGGCAGTGATGGCGCGCGAACTCGCGCACGTCGCGCGCGGAGTTCGAGACGAGCCCGAGGCGGAGGTCGGCAGCCCGAAGCGCGTCGAGCACGCCCGGGACGTCGTCGTAGAGCGAGAAGTTCTCGTGCCGCTCCCAGCCACGTGTGATCTCGACGGCGCAGGCGTAGGCCGAGTCGGCCTCCCCGCCCATGCCGCGGACGATCCGCTCGGTGAAGCGGAACCAGATCTCGTCGTCGTGCTCGAGCTCGGGGTGGCGGCGCAGATCGACGAGCGCGGCGTCGCGAGCCTCCTCGTAGCGACCGGGCTCTAGCCGCAGCCCGTGGCGCTCGCCTGCGCGGACGTACCCCTCCGGTCCGAGCTCGGGTCCCGGCCGTGCGAGGGTGAAGTCGACGTCGAACAGGACTGCCCGGAGCATTGCTCGCTACCCTATGGCCCGGTTTCGGGGTGTGGCGCAGCCTGGTAGCGCGCTCCGTTCGGGTCGGAGAGGTCCCCAGTTCGAATCTGGGCACCCCGATTCCTCTTCCGCCGACCCGAAGGGCTGCTGTGCTACGTCTGTCCGGATGCACCTGCCGATCCTTGCCTTGTTCTGCGCCGCAGTCGTCCTCCTCGCGGCCGCCTGCGGTGGCAGCAGCAGCCGCCTGTCCCAGGCCCGGTTCCAGGCCAAAGCGAACCACATCTGCAGCGAGCTGAACCGGCAGGAGCAACCCGATCTCAGCTCGAACGCAAAGGACGCCATCGACCGGAATCTCGGCCGGATCGACTCCTCGCTCGGCCAGCTGAGAGGCCTGCGGCCGCCGGCAGACGAGGAGACTCGCTATCAGGAGCTGCTGAAGAGCTTCGAGCGGACCACCGCCTTCGTCAAGGCGAACGAGTCGCAGCTGATCGAGCTCACGCGCAAGCTGCGGGCATCGGCTTCGGACCCGCAGGACAGCGCGCGCTACGGGCGCCTCGTCCGGCCCTACGTGCAGCAGCTGCGGATCGCGGGGACGGACGCAACGGCCCTCGGGCTGAGCGCGTGCGCGAACGGCTTGACCGGCGGGTCGAGCTCCAACGGCTGACGCGACACGCCCTCAGGCGTAGTTCTCGCGGAGCCAGCCGAGCCGCTCCTCGAGCACCGGACCGAGCTCGGGACGGCGCGGCAGCGCGATCATGAACGAGGCGTAGACCCAGGCCGCATAGAGCGGGAGGCACTCCTCCAGCAGGTCCGCGTCGTGGTCGCCGTACGCCTCGAGCGCGATGCGCGACGCGTCGTCGCCGCGCACCCGCGCGGAGAGGGCGAGTGCTGCGAGGTCGAGCTCCACCGGGCCGCGGCAGGCCGTCTCGAAGTCGTGCCAGAGCGGGCCGGGCAGACAGTTCGCGAGGTGCGCGTCGCCGTGCAGCGCCTGCGTGCGGCCGGCCGGCTGCCGCAGTCCGAGCTCGCGCAGCAGCTCGACGTCAGCCGACGGCTCGAGGCTGTCCGTGATCCTGGCGAGATCCTCGGTGTGGAGCGACGGCAGCTCGCCGTCGTAGTCAGCAAGCGCCTCGTGGATCGCGCGCAGTCCTTCGCCGACCGCCACCGGCTCCACCTCGCGTTTCGGCTCCACGTAGTGCCAGAAGGCGACGACGTGCCCGTTGCGGCGGTGCGGGCCGGGATCGAGCAGGTCGGACGGCGGCACGACCGGCGCTCCGGCCCGGGCGGCGTGCGAGCCGACCGCGAGCTCGATGATCACGTCGTCCTCCGGCGGGCCTTCGGGATACGGCCGCCCGCTCGAGACGCGGGCGACGACGGGCAGCGGCCGGAGATGGACGAGCACGTGCCAGGCGTCGCGGAGGACGACCGGATCGTCGCTGCGCAGCCCGTGCTCCGCCGCGACCTCGACCGCAGCTCTGACCGCGCTCTCGCTCATCCGAACCCGTAGGTCTCGGGGAACCGTTCGACGAGCAGCCGCACGAGCAGCGCCGTCGGCAGGCCGACCACGTTGAGGTAGTCGCCCTCGATCCGCTCGACGAGAGCCGCGCCCTCGCCCTGGATCGCATAGCCGCCGGCGCGTCCCTCCCACTCGCCGCTCGCCACGTAGCGCGCGATGTCGCGCGGCATCAGGCCGCGAAAGGTCACGCGTGTGACTTCGTGCCGCACCTCTTCCCACATCGGCGTGATCAGCGCCAGACCGGACACCACTTCGTGGGTGCGTCCCGAGAGACTTTCGAGCATCTCCTCGGCCGCCTGCGGCCCGTTCGGCTTGCCGTAGACGCGTCCCTCGCACAGCACCTCGGTGTCGCACCCGAGCACCGGCCGCCCGTCCGCCTCGGCCAGCACCGACCGCGCCTTGCCGAGCGCGTGCGCGACCGGGTCGTCCTCAATCTCCTCGTACCGGGGCGCGACGACGTCGAACGGAATCCGGAGCTGCTCGAGGATCTCCCGCCGGCGCGGCGAGGTCGAGGCTAGGAGGAGGGGTGCCGCAGGCGCGCTCGCCATATCTCCTCCGAGGGCCACTTGCGGGCCCAGTCGGCGGTCACGTAGGCGTAGTGCTCGTGCGTCTCGGCGCCGGCGGGGGCCTGGATCTCGATCAGGTCGAGGATCTCGAAGCCGTTCGCGCGCAAGAGCCGAATCCACTCGCCGTGCGGAAGGTGGTACTCGACGCCTTGGTCCGGCCACGAGAAGCGGTGCATCCCGAACTGCGGCCGCTGCAGCGTCTCGAGGGCGGCCACGTCCTCGTCCGGCGAGCAGAGGATGACGAGCGTCGAGTTGCGGAGAAAGACGAGCTCGCCGCCGGGCCGCAGGAGCCGCGCCGCTTCCGGGATCCACTTGTAGGGGTCGGCCCAGATCGAGGCGCCGTACTCCGAGACGGCGAGGTCGAAGGAGTCGTCAGGCAGCGGAACGTCCTCCCCGAACGCCTCGACGAACTCGAGCCCCAGGCCGAACTTCTCGTTGCAGCGGCGCGCGGTCTCGAGCTGCGCCGGCGTGGGGTCGACGCCGACGACACGAGCCGCGCCCGCCTTCTTCAGCCAGGCGCCGAAATACGCCGTGCCGCAACCGAGCTCGACGACGTCCTTGCCCGCGACGTCCGGCAGCGCATGCAGCTCGCTCTCGGGAACGTTCCAGATGCCGTAGCTGATCTCGTCGCGCGCCCACGCCTGCTCGGCTCGCCCGTCCGTGTACGCCGCGTTCTCCCGCGTCCAGGCCGCGACGGTCGGGTCAGTCACCGAACCAGAGCGCGATCTCGCGCTCCGCCGACTCGGGCGAGTCGGAGCCGTGCACGAGGTTGTCGGGCATCGAGGAGGCGAGGTCGCCGCGGATCGTCCCCGGCGCGGCATTCGCGGGATCCGTCGCGCCGATCGTCGCGCGCATGGTCGCGATCGCGCCCTCGCCCTCGACGACGAGCGCCCAGGTCGGCCCCGACGTGATGAACTCGACGAGCTCGCCGAAGAACGGCTTCTCGCGGTGCTCGGCGTAGTGCTCCTCGCCGAGCTCACTGCTCGCGGTGATGAGCTTCCCCTCCCGGATCACGAAGCCGCGTGCCTCGATCCGTCCGAGGATCTCGCCGGACAGCCGGCGCCGTACCGCGTCGGGCTTGATCAGGATGAGGCTGCGCTCGACGGCCACTGTCAGGACCTGCTGCCCCGTCGCGCCCGCCGCGTCCCGAGCGCCGGCGGCGCCCCCGGCACCGCGGCCTCGATCGGCGTCTCGCAGTAGGGGCAGACCTGCCAGATCGGCTCGAGCGGCGAGCCGCAACTCACGCACGCCTGTTTGAGCTTCGTCGTGCAGACCGGACAGACGAGATAGCCCTCGTCCACCTCCGCGTGGCAGACCGGACAGCGGAGGTCGACCGCCGCGATGCGTTCCTCCATCGCCCTGACCTCGAGCTCACGCTCGCGCTTGTCCTCGAGGTACTCCGGCGGGCGGAAGAGCATGTACACGAACGGCCCGAGGTACGGAATGATCAGCGCGAGCACCACCGCACACACGATCAGCAGCGGATCCTCGATCCGGCGTCGTGCATCCTTGTACGTCCAGTAGCCGAGCGAGAGCCAGAGCAGGAAGGCGAAGAACACGAGCCCGTTGAGGATCGCGTGCTGGGTGCCGGAGCTCAGGAAGCTGGCGAGCGTCACAGGAGCATCCTGCCGGTTGGGCTATCGGTCGTGTCGTCCGCCACTGAGATCGGCGAGAAGGTACAGGGAACCGGTGACGAGCAGCGCCCCTTGCGCGCCTGCGAGCTCGAGAGCGCGGGCGCGGGCGGCGGCCGGCTCGGGCTCGGCTTCGACCCGCTCGAAGCGGGCAGAGGCGAGCGCGGCGAGCTCGGCGGCGGGCAGCGCGCGGCCGTTGCTGCTCTCCGTCGCGACGAGTGTCAGCCCAAGAACCGACAGCGCCTCGAGCATCATCCCGGGCCGCTTGTCGCGCAGGATCGAGCAGACGATGGTCCAGCCACCGGGCGGCGCCGACGGGAGCCGCGGCAGCAGCCAGCCGATTCCCGCGAGGTTGTGAGCTCCGTCCCAGATCTCGAGCGGATCGTCCCCACGGCGCTCGAGCCGGCCCGGCAGCTCGACGTCGTCGGCGGCATGCGGATCGACGGGCCGGTCGAGGAAGGACTCCGCCGCCGCAATGGCCAGGGCGAGGTTGCTGCGCCCGGTGAGGACGACGACGGCCGCGCCGTTCTCCTCCGCGAGATCGCGCCACTCCTCCTCCGAGAGGACGACGGTGCAGCCGGGCTGCACGACCGCGAGCTTCTCGGCCGCGATCGCCTCGCGCGTGTCCCCCAGCACGTCCATGTGGTCGAGCGCGACGCTCGTGAGGACGACGACCCGCGTGTCGAGAACGTTCGTCGCATCGTGGCGCCCGCCGAGCCCCGCCTCGACGACGGCGACGTCGACCTCCGCCGCGGCGAACGCGAGCAGCGCCGCCGCCGTCAGCGCCTCGAACTGGGTCGCTCCGAGCGACTCCGCGGCCGGCCGCACGGCCGCCACCACCGCCTCGAAGTCCGCCTCCTCGCCGCCGAGACGGATCCGTTCGTTCCAGCCGCGCACGTGCGGCGAGAGGTAGGCGCCGACCGCGAGCCCGGCGTCGAGCAGGAGCGCCTCGGTCAGCCGGGCGGTGGTCGACTTGCCGTTCGTGCCGACGACGTGGATCGCCGCGAACCGTTCCTGCGGCTCGCCGAGCTCGCGCAGCAGGGCGCGCATCCGCTCCGTCCCGAAGCCGTCCGCCGGCCAGGGCGAGAGGGACTCAACCCAGCGCGTCGCGCTCGGCAAGGTATTGAGCGAGCTTCTGCCGCTCGCCCTCGACCGCCTCGGGCGCGGCGTTCGCGACGAACTTCTCGTTGGCGAGCATGCGCTCGGCCCGCTGGATCTCCTTCTCGACTCGCGCACGCTCGGCCTCGACGTCCCCCTGCCCGTCGCCCGAAGGGCGGACGACCGCCTCGAAGATCCGCAGCGAGTCGCCGCCGATCTCGATCCGAACGCCGCTGCGCCGGTAGAGCCGCGCGGCCGTCTGCGCCTCGTCGAGCGCATGCAGCTCGCCCGCGTACTCGGTCTGCGGCTCGGGCCACGGCGCGACGATGAGCCGCGTCTCGCGCGCGGGCAGGTTCGCCCAGATCTCCTCCGTCACGTGCGGCATCACCGGGTGGAGGAGCTTGAGGAGCCGCTCGAGCGCCGCCAGCGCCGTCGCTCGCACGTCCTCCTCGGCCAGGCGCGGCTTGATCGACTCGAGATACCAGTCGCAGAAGTCGTCGAACGTGAGGTGGTACAGCCGCTCGACGGCGTGGGCGAAGTCGAAGACGGCGAGGTCGGCCTCGACCTCGGCGCGGGTCGCGTCGATGCGCGCGAGGATCCAGCGCTCCTCGACCGACGACGGCCGGGCCTCAGGCTCGACCGCACCGGCCATCAGCAGCAGCCGGCTTGCGTTCCAGAGCTTGTTCGCGAGCTTCCGTCCCTCCTCGATCGTGCCGAACGAGAAGCGCGGGTCCTGGCTCGAAGTCACCTTGAGCAGGCCGTACCGAGTCGCGTCGACGCCATACGGCTCGAGCACCTCCTCGGGGTCGATGCCGGTGCCCATCGTCCGCGACATCCGCTTCCCCTCGGGGTTGAGCAGCGTCGAGTGGATGAGGACGTCGGCGTACGGCTCGGTCCCGATCAGTTCGAGGCCGGAGAAGATCATCCGCGCGATCCAGAGGAAGATGATCTCGCGCGCGGTCGTGACGACGCTGCCCGGGTAGTAGCGAGCGAGCTCGGGTGTCTCGTCGGGCCAGCCGAGCGTTGCGAACGGGTAGAGCGCCGACGAGAACCACGTGTCGAGCACGTCCTCCTCCTGCCTCAGCTCGGCGGAACCGCACTCCGCGCAGGCGTCGGGCTCGGCCTCGGCGACCGTGACGTGGCCGTCGGGGCAGTACCAGACGGGAATCCGCTGGCCCCACCAGATCTGGCGCGAGATGCACCAGTCGCGAACGTTCTCCATCCAGTCGAGGTAGACGCGCGCGAAGCGCTCGGGCGTGAAGCGGACACGCCCCTCCTTCACGGAGGCGATCGCCGGCGCGGCGAGCTCCTCCATCGCCAGCCACCACTGCGGCACGACGAGCGGCTCGATGCGGCTGTGGCAGCGCTCGCAGTGCCCGACGGAGTGGCGGTAGTGCTCGCGCTTCTCGAGCTGTCCGCGCTCGGAGGCCCAGTCGAGCACGCGCTTGCCCGCCTCCTCCTGTGTCAGACCGGCGAGCTCCCCGGCGGCGTCGCTCATCAGTCCGTCGGGCCCGATCACCGTCAGCTCGGGGAGGCCGTGGTCGCGGCCGATCTCGAAGTCGGTCGGGTCGTGTCCCGGCGTGATCTTGAGCGCGCCGGTACCGAACTCCCGCTCCACGCGCTCGTCGGCGATCACGGGCACGCGCCGCTCGACGAAGGGGACGACCACTTCCCTGCCGATGAGGTCCCGGTACCGCTCGTCGTCCGGATGAACCGCGACCGCGACGTCGGCGAGGATCGTCGCCGGCCGCACCGTCGCAATCGTGATGTGCCCGGAGCCGTCGGCGAGCGGGTAGTGGACGTACGAGAGGGTGTCGTCCTCGTCCTCGTGCTCGACCTCGAGGTCGGAGAGCGCGGTGCGATCGCGCGGGCACCAGTTGACGATCCGGTTCGCGCGGTAGATGAAGCCGCGCTCGTAGAGGTGGACGAACCAGCGGATGACGGCGCGGTAGTAGCCCTCATCCATCGTGAAGCGCGTTCGCCGGTAGTCGAGCGAGGCGCCCAACAGGCGGAACTGGCTCATGATCGTGCCGCCGTAGCGCTCGAGCCACTCCTGCACGTACGCGTCGAAGCCGTCGCGGCCGAGGTCGCGCTGGCTCCGTCCCTCCTTCGCGAGCGTGCGGCCGATCGAGGCCCAGGTCGAGATGCCGGCGTGGTCGTAGCCGGGCTGGAAGAGCGTGTTGAAGCCCTGCATGCGGCGCCAGCGGACGAGCGTGTCCTCGAGCGAGAGCTGCAGGCAGTGGCCGATCGTCAGCGAACCGGAGATGTTCGGCGGCGGGTGCATGACGACGAACGGCTCGCCCGGCGCCTCGGGGTCGGCTCCGTACAGACCCTCCTCCTCCCAGGTCTGCTGCCAGCGCTGTTCGACGCCCTGCGGTTTGTAGAGCGGATCCATGCGCGAAATGTGGTCAGGCAGCGACTATGAGGAGACCCTAGCGGGCACGCGCTTCGGCTGCGGCCAGGTGCCGCCGACCTGCTCGAGGACCGCCTCGAGCATGTGGAACGAGGAAAGGACATGCTCGCGTGCGAGCGCCCGCGCGCCCTCGGCGCTGCCAGCCGCGAGCGCCTGGCGGATCGCGCGATGCTGCTCGGCGTTCTTCGCGTAGAGGCCGTCGATCGAGTGGTCACCCGGCGCCCAGACCGCCGGCCCGGAGAAGGAGCGGCGAGCGCTCTTCGCGAGCTGTTCCACCAGCGGTAGGTCGGCAACGCGGTAGATCACGTCGTGGAAGGCGTGGTTTGCTCGCACCCAGTCGCCCATGACCGAGCGGCGCGCCTCGCCCGGCTCGCGCGCGCGGAGGTCCTTCGAGATCTGCGCGAAGTGCTGCTCCGCCTCCGCGAGCTCCACGAGGTCCTCCGGAGTCATCTTCGCCGCCGCCACCTCGGTTGCGAGCGCCTCGAGCTCGGCGCGCACCATGAACGCCTCGTGCAGCTCCTCCCGCGAGATCGTGCGGACGCGAACGCCCCGGTTCGGCACGAAGGAGACGAGCCCGAGCGCGGCCAGGCGCCGGAGCGCCTCGCGAACCGGCGTGCGCGAGACGTTGAACTGCTCGGAGAGCTGCTCCTGGCGGAGGACGGTGCCGGGCTCGAGCTCGCCGGAGACGATCGCCTCCTCGATCACGAGCGCGATGTCGTCGGCCTTGGTGCTGTCGAGGGTCATGCGTCGAGTCTACGCGGCTCGGCTCCAGCCCTAGAAACTCGCGGTCAGACGGTCAGATGAGAGGCCGCTGGCCCAGCCGAGCGTCTTCTCTCACGAGGTGCGCGCGAGCAATCGAGGCACTGCGACTACGACGCGAGTTACTCGTTGTCGTGATCGCGCTCGCAGAAGTCGGGGCACGTGCAGTCGGCGAGTTCGGACGCAGGAGGATCCTCCGGGCCGAGCAGCTCGCCCTCGTCGAACCGTTCCTTCGTCCTGATGATCGTCTCGGTCATCTCGTCCCTCCTCAGTCGAGTCGTTCGTAGGCGGGCAGGGTCAGAAAGTCCTCGAGCTCCTCCGAGAGCGCCACCGCGGCGAAGATCTCCTTCGCCTCGGCGCCTGCCTCCACGGCTCCGATCTCGTCGAGCACGACCTGCTCGTCGACGCGGCCCCGGCGCACCCATTGCCAGATCTGGGAGCGGGAGATCTCGGCGGTCGCGGCGTCCTCCATCAGGTTGTCGATCGCCGCCGCGCCGACGCCGTGCAGCCAGGCGTCGAGGTAGCGGACCCCGACGGAGACGTTCGTATGCACGCCGGCGTCGGTGACCTCACCGGGCGTGTCGGGGATGGAGAGCAGCGCGGCCTCGTCGGGCACAACCTCCTCTCGCAGCCGCTCGACCTGGTTCGGCCGTTCGCCGAGTACGCGGTCGAAGACCTCGGTGCAGGTCGACACGAGGTCGGGGTGTGCGACCCAGGATCCGTCGAAGCCGTCGGCCGACTCGCGCTCCTTGTCCTCACGCACCTTCGCGAGCGCGATCTCGTTCGCCTCGGCGTCCTTGCGGGACGGGATGAAGGCTGCCATGCCGCCGATCGCGTGCGCGCCGCGACGGTGGCAGGAGCGGACGAGGAGCTCCGTGTACGCCCGCATGAACGGCACCGTCATCGTCACCTGGACGCGGTCGGGCAGCACCCAGTCGCGCGCCCGGAACTTCTTGATCGCGCTGAAGATGTAGTCCCAGCGGCCGGCGTTGAGCGCGCAGCCCCAGTCGCGGAGCTCATAGAGGATCTCTTCCATCTCGAAGGCGCCCAGGATCGTCTCGATCAGGACGGTGCAGCGGATCGAACCGTGCGGGAGGTCGAGCTCCTCCTCGGCGAGCGCGAACGCGTCGGCCCAGAGG
Organism: uncultured Actinomycetes bacterium; assembly: GCA_963731015.1. GTDB lineage: Bacteria > Actinomycetota > Thermoleophilia > Gaiellales > Gaiellaceae > Palsa-739. Next base: position 229,130 of record CAVSTY010000007.1, on the reverse strand, counting down.
CGGGCCTCCAGATGCGACTCGAGCTTGGGCAGGTAGAAGTACGGCCCGCTGCCGCGCTCGAGCTGCTCTCGTGCGTTCCTGGCCATGTGCACCCCGAAGTCGAAGAGGGAGGCCGAGACCGGCTCGCCGTCGACAACCGCATGCCGCTCGGGCAGGTGCCAGCCGCGCGGCCGGATCAGGAGCGTGGCGAGCTTGTCGTTCAGCCGGTACGTCTTGTCGGGCGTCTCGAGCGAGATCGTGCGGCGCACGGCGTCGGTCACGTTCCGTTGCCCCTCGACGACGTTGGCCCACGTCGGCGAGCACGCGTCCTCGTAATCGGCCATGAACACACGGGCCCCGGAGTTGAGCGCGTTGATCATCATCTTGCGGTCGACCGGCCCCGTGATCTCGCAGCGTCGGTCGCGGAGATCGGCCGGCGCCTCGGCCACCCGCCAGTCGGCGTCGCGGATGTCCTTCGTCTCGGGCAGGAAGCCCGGCAGCGCGCCCGCGTCGAGCTCGGCCTGGCGCTCTCGGCGCCGCCCGAGCAGCTCGCGGCGGCGTGGATTCAGCTCGCGCTGCAGGCGCGCAACGAGGTCGAGCGCTCCGCGGGTCAGGACGTCCTCGCCGGCGGGGACGAGGATCTCGACGTCGGCGAGCGTGCTCACACGTGCTCCTTCGCGAACTGCGCCTCCTCGGTCGAGCCTCTGAGCGCCAGCGTCTCGCTGTCGGGGGCGATGGCCTGCGTGACGCGATCGAAGTAGCCCGCTCCGACCTCGTGCTGGTGCCGGGTCGCCGTGTAGCCGAACTCCTCGAGCTCGAACTCGCGCTCCTGCAGCCGCACGTACGCCGGCATCTGCTCCTCGGCGTACCCGCTGGCGAGCTCGAACATCGCCGCGTTGAGCGAGTGGAAGCCCGCGAGCGTGATGAAGAGGAAGCGGTAGCCCCAGTCGCCGAGGGTCTCCTGGAAGGTCGCGATCTCGTCGTCGGTGAGGTGCTTGCGCCAGTTGAACGACGGCGAGCAGTTATAGGCGAGCGGCTTCCCCGGGAAGCGCTCGTGGATCGCCTCGGCGAACTCCCGCGCCTCGCCGAGATCCGGCGTCGAGGTCTCGAACCAGACGAGGTCGGCGTACGGCGCGTAGGCGAGGCCGCGCGAGACGGCCGCGTCGATCCCGTCGCGGACGCGGTAGAAGCCCTCCGCCGTCCGCTCGCCCGTCACGAAGTCGCGGTCGTACTCGTCGACGTCGCTCGTCAGAAGAGCGGCCGAGAGCGCGTCGGTCCTCGCAACGAGCACGGTCGGCACGCCGCAGACGTCGGCGGCGAGCCGGGCCGCGTTGAGCGTGCGGACGAACTGCTGCGTCGGCACGAGCACCTTCCCGCCGAGGTGGCCGCACTTCTTCTCCGAGGCGAGCTGGTCCTCGTAGTGGACGCCCGCCGCGCCCGCGTCGATCATCGCGCGCATGAGCTCGTAGGCGTTGAGCGGCCCGCCGAAGCCCGCCTCGGCATCGGCGAGGATCGGCGCCAGCCAGTGCGTCCCGTTCCGCTCTTCCGCCCAGTCGATCTGGTCGGCGCGCAGCAGCGCGTTGTTCAGGCGGCGGACGAGCGCCGGCGCGCTGTTCGCGGGATAGAGGCTCTGGTCGGGATACGTGGAGCCGGCGAGATTCGCGTCGGCGGCGACCTGCCAGCCCGAGAGGTAGATCGCGTCGAGCCCCGCCCGCACCATCTGCACGGCCTGGCCGCCGGTGAGCGCGCCGAGCGCGCGGACCGGAGTCTCGCCTCCGACCAGCTGCCACAGGCGCTCGGCTCCGAGCCGCGCGAGGGTGTGCTCCTCGACGACGGAGCCGCGAAGGCGAACGACGTCCTCGGCCGTGTAGGTGCGCTCGATCCCGCTCCAGCGGTCATCCGTCTGCCACTGCGTCTCGAGCTCCTGCGCCGCGTCCTCGATCATCTCGCCTCCCTGTAAATCAGATTTCGGATCCCAAACCTACCCAAGGAAGCGGACAATACACCGAGAGAGGCGGGAAACAACCCGATCTAGGATCCAGAGTTAGAAGCGGTAGTACCGGTAGACGACCTCGGCCACGCAGACGGGCTTGTCGCCATCCTCGCGTTCGATCGTCGCCGTCATCGTCACCTGCCGCCCCCAGTCCTCCTCGTCCACGGCGCCGACCACGAACGAGCCGCGGACGCGCGAGCCGGAGGGAACCGGCGCCGGAAAGCGCACGCGGTTGAGCCCGTAGTTGAGCGCCATCCCGGCGCCGGGCTCGTCGTGCGGCAGCACCTCGTAGGACATCTGGGGCAGCAGCGAGAGCGTCAGGTAGCCGTGCGCGACCGTCCCCCCGAACGGGGTCTGGGCCGCCATCTCGGGATCGACGTGGATGAAGTTGTGATCGCCTGTCGTATCGGCGAATGCCTGGATCTTGTCCTGCGACACCTCGATCCACGACGAGGGACCGAACGCAGCCCCGACCTCGATCGCGCTCATGAGCGGAACGCTACGCGATCAACCCAGGCGTACGCCCTCTTCAGAAGGAGGTAGCTCCGCAGTCGAGCTCGGCCGGAGGCTAAGGCAGCCGCGCAGCGGCGACGTAGCCGCAGGCTCCCCCGCTCTCCGGCGCGCGCCACAGGCGCCCGCCGCGGCGGGCGACGAGCTCTCTGCACGGAGCGCGCCCGAGACCGCGCTCTCGGGCGCGCGGAGTTCGGTCACCCTGCCTGGGGAGCGAAGCCCTTCAGGCAGTTTGCTCGACGGGCTCGCTCGGCTCGTCGCCGGCGGCCTCTGCGCTGGTGACGAGCGTCGGGCGGATGCCCTGCGAGATCGTCTCCTTCGTGATCACGCACTTCGTCACGTCGCGCCGCGACGGCAGCTCGAACATCACGTCGAGCAGGGCCGCCTCGATGATCGAGCGAAGCCCGCGGGCGCCGGTCTCGCGCTCGAGTGCGCGGTCGGCGATTTCCCACATAGCGTCTTCGGTGAAGACGAGCTCGATGTTGTCGTAGCCGAAGAAGCGCTGGTACTGCTTGATGAGCGCGTTCTTGGGCTCCTCGAGGATCTGCACAAGGTCCTCGCGCCGCAGCTGATGCACCGCGGACACGACGGGCAGCCGGCCGATGAACTCCGGGATCAGTCCGAAGTTGAGGAGGTCTTCCGGCATCACCTGGGCGAGCAGCTCCGAGGCTTCGACGTCGTGCTTCGAGCGGATGTCGGCGCCGAACCCGAGGGCGTTCTTGCCGATCCGCCGGGCGATGATCTTGTCGACCCCGGCGAACGCGCCGCCGCAGATGAAGAGGATGTTGGTCGTGTCGATCGAGAGGAACTCCTGGTGCGGGTGCTTGCGCCCGCCCTGCGGCGGCACCGAGGCCACCGTCCCTTCGAGGATCTTCAAGAGCGCCTGCTGTACGCCCTCGCCCGACACGTCGCGCGTGATCGACGGGTTGTCCGCCTTGCGCGCGACCTTGTCCACCTCGTCGATGTAGATGATCCCGGTCTCGGCCTTCTTGATGTCGAAGTCTGCGGCCTGGATCAGCTTGAGGAGGATGTTCTCGACGTCCTCGCCGACGTAGCCCGCCTCGGTCAGCGCCGTCGCGTCGGCGATCGCGAACGGGACGTTGAGGATCCGCGCGAGCGTCTGCGCGAGCAGCGTCTTGCCGCAGCCGGTCGGGCCGAGCAGGAGGATGTTCGACTTCTGGAGCTCGACCTCGTCGTCTTCGGTTCCCATCTGCACGCGCTTGTAGTGGTTGTAGACGGCGACCGAGAGTGTCCGCTTGGCCTCTTCCTGCGAGACGACGTAGTCGTTGAGGACGGCGTAGATGTCGCGCGGCCGCGGCAGGTTCTCGAGGTCGAGCTGGGCCGGAGTCGTCAACTCCTCGTCGATGATCTCGTTGCAGAGATCGATGCACTCGTCGCAGATGTAGACGCCCGGCCCGGCGATCAGCTTCTTCACCTGGCGCTGGCTCTTGCCGCAGAAGCTGCAGAGAAGCTGCTCGTTGCCGTCGGTTGCGCGTGCCATATCTCTTCTTCTACCTCGGTCCGGGGATTTCGTCTACTGCCCTAACGGTGGGCAATCACCTGGTCGACAATGCCGTACTCGCCTGCTTCGTCCGCATTCATGTAGTAGTCGCGCTCCATGTCCTTCGAGACCTTGTCGACGGGCTGATTCGTGTGGTGGGCGATGATCTCCTCCAGGCGCCGCTTCAGGTTGATCGTCTCCTTGGCCTGGATCTCGATGTCGGTGCCCTGACCCTGGAAGCCGCCGGATACCTGGTGGATCAGGATCTTGGAGTTCGGCAGCGCACTGCGCTTTCCCTCCGTGCCGGCCGCGAGAAGCAGCGCGCCCATCGACATCGCGATGCCGACGCAGATGGTCGCGACGTCCGGCTTGATGAACTGCATCGTGTCGTAGATCGCGAGCCCCGAGTAGACGGAGCCGCCCGGCGAGTTGATGTAGATGTTGATGTCCTTGTCCGGGTCCTCGGACTCCAGATGGATCATCTGGGCGACGATGAGGTTCGCGACCTGGTCGTCGATCGGGGTTCCGAGGAAGATGATCCGCTCGTTGAGCAGTCGCGAGTAGATGTCGAAGAAGCGCTCGCCACGCGAGGTCTGCTCGATGACGGACGGGATGACGAGATTCGACGGCGGGTTCATGATCGGGCTCCTTCACTCCTCTGCGGCTGGTCCGGGGTCCAGAGTTTCGTCTCGGTCGGGGGATTCTCCTTGTCTGGCGTCCAGATCGCTTCGCGAGCCTCGGCCTGCGCGAGCGGGATCCGCTTGACCTCGCCGGCCACCTGGTCGAGTGCCTGGCGGAGCCGCAGGTCCTCGCGGAGCGATTCGAAGCGGCCGCTCTCACGCAGGGCCGCGAGCATCTCGTCGGCGTCGTCGCCGAGCGCCTCGGCCTGCTCACGAACGAGCTCCTCGACCTCGGAGTCTGGCACCTCGAGCCCGAGCTGGTCGGCGACGGCGTCGAGCACGAGCTCGCGTGCGACCGAGCGCTGCGCCTCGCTTTGGAGCTGCGCCACGAGCTGCTCGGGCTGCTGGCCCGTCATGGCGAGGAACGTCTCGAGCGAGACGCCCCGCGCCTCGACCTGGCGGGCGAAGCCGTTCAGCAGCTCGCGCGTGCGCGAGTCGACGAGCGGCCCGGCGGCCTCGACCTTCGACGCGGCCACGAGCGCATCGGCCGCGTCGGCGCGGAACCGTGTCTCGATCTCCTCCTCGATCTGCTCGCGCAGGCGCGACTCGACGTCGGCCCGCAGCTCGGCGAACGTCTCGAACTCGCTCGCGGATCGGGCGAGGTCGTCGTCGAGCGGTGGCAGCACCCTCTCCTTGATCTCCTTGACCGTCGCGGAGAGGGACTGCGTCGACCCGTCGGCGAGCTCGAACGACATCTCCTTCGTCTCGCCGGCGTTCATCCCGACGAGGCCTTGCTCGATCTCCTCCACGACGGTGCCGCGGCCAAGGTCGACGACGTAGTCGCGCCGTGTCTCGTCCTCGGCCACGAGGTCGACGACGACCGTGTCGTCGGGAGCGACCGGCCGGCCCTCGACGGGCACGAGCTCGGCGACCGTCGCGCGCAGCGCGTCGAGCTCGGCCTGGACGAGCTCCTCGGGCACCTCGACCTCCGCGACGCCGACCTCGAGCTGCTTCCAGTCGGGCAGCTCCGGCTTCGCCTGCACCGCGACCGTCGCGGTGAACTCCCAGTCCTGGTCGTCGGAGTCGGGCAGCTCGAAGTCGTACTCCGGCTGCGCGACCGGACGGACGCGACTGCGCGCGGCCGCGTTCCAGAACCAGCCGCCGATGTGGCTCTCGACCGCCTCGGTCATGAGCCGCTCTTGGCCAACGCGCTGCAGCAGCACCTGGCGCGGAACCTTCCCCTTGCGGAAGCCGGGCACCTTGACGCTCCGCGCGAGATCGTCGGCAGCGTGCTCCACCGCGTGGTGCACGTCGTGCGACGGAACCTGAACCGTCAGCCGGACGCGATTCGCCGGCAGCTCCTCGACCTGGGCATGCACGCGGTCATTCAAGCAGGGAGCGACCGGCCGAGGTCGAACGACCGAGGCACGTGAGCGCCTGGAACCTGTGCCTGCTCGGCCTCGCCGGAGCCATCTGGCTCACGATCCTCTCGGCGATCGTCTTCGCGGTTCGCGTTCGCGCCTGAGCCGCTCTTACGGGCGAGCGACGGACCGGGCGTCGACCTGTCCCTTGTCGTCGACGCTCACGACCATCACCTCTGACCCGCGGGACATCGTGACCGAGTCCGCGGTCTGGTTCACGACCGCCCACCCTTGGGCGGACCAGGTCGCGACGGCGGAGTCGAGACGCCGCTGTCGTTCCTCGGCCGAGATGCCGCCGCGCCTGCTGAGGAGCGCCACGACGAGACCGACGACCGCGGCGCCGAGGATGGCGAGCGCCACCCAGACCCACGTCGGCGTCGAGCTCTCGGAGCCGGAACTCGTCGTCGTGCCCGTCGTGGTCGGCGTCTCGGTCGTCGTCTGCTCGACGGTCGTGAGAACGGTTGTCCCGGGTTCCGTCGTCGTCTCCGACAGAGTCGTCGTGACCGGGACGGTCTCGGTCGTCGTGATGTCCGCCACGCCGGTCGCGGTGAGCCCTCCCGCGAGCAGGAGGCCGGCGCCGAAGAGAGCCGCGAGTCCGAGGAGCCTTGCCATGCCGACGACTCAAGCGGCTCGCTTCCGTCAGGTTGTCATCCCACCTGGATGAAACGCCAGTGCGGGCGAGAGGACTCGAACCTCCAAGGGCCTCGCGGCCCAACGGGACCTAAACCCGCCGCGTCTGCCAGTTCCGCCACGCCCGCGCCCGGGAAGGATAGAGTCGCGCCTCGGTGGCGGGAATGAAACCCGAGGACGTTTTCGCCCTCACGAGCGTCGGCGACCCGCGTCTGTCCCCCGACGGGCGGCGCGTCGCGTACGTCGTCAGCCGGACCGACGGCGAGGCGAATGCGTACCGCACGGCGATCTGGCTGGCCACGCTCGACGGCTCCGAGGAGCCGAGGCAGCTCACCTCGGGCGAGCGGAACGACGGCTCGCCCCGCTGGTCTCCCGACGGCCGCTGGCTCGCGTTCGTCTCGAACCGCGACGGCGAGGACGAGAAGAAGGCGAGGGGGCAGCTCTACGTCCTGCCGGCGAACGGCGGCGAGCCGCGCCGGCTGACCGACGGCAAGGAGTCGGTCGAGTCGGTCGCCTGGTCGCCCGACTCGAGCCGGATCGCGTTCGCGCGCCGGGTGCCCGACGAGGCGTACGAGGAGGAGGACGACCGCAAGCGCGCGCCGCGCCGGTTCACCCGCGTCTTCATCAAGCTCGACAGCGTCGGCTGGATCGGCGACCGGCGCAAGCACCTCTTCGTCGTCGGCCTCGACGGAGAGGGCGAGCGGCAGCTCACCGACGGCGACTGCGAGAACGACGGGCCGGCGTGGTCGCCCGACGGCAAGCGGATCGTCTTCTGGTCGATGCGCGGCGATCGCTGGGACGTCGAATTCGTCGAGGCGCTCTACGAGCTCGAGGTGGACTCGCAGGGGGCGGAGCCGAAGCGGCTGAGTCAGCCGGACGAGAACGCCGCCAATGCCTCGTTCTCTCCCGACGGCTCCCTCATCGCCTACAACCGCTCGCCCGAGGACGGCACCTTCCCGCACCACAGCCAGATCGCCGTGATGAAGGCCGACGGGAGCGACAGCCGCGTCCTCACGGCCTCACTCGACCGCCAGTGCGCCCCGTACCCGCTCGGCCGCGAGCCCGTCTGGGACGGCGGCCGCATCGCCTTCGGGGTCGAGGACGGCGGCAACGTCCACCTCTACACGGTTGCGGCGGACGGCTCGGGCGAGCCCGAGCTGCTCGTCGGGGGCGAGCAATCCACCGGCCTCTACGACCTCGTCAATGGAGTGCTCGTCTACACCGCGAGCACCCACGACTGTCCACCCGAGCTCTTCGGGAGCGACGGGAAGCGCCTCACCTCGGTCACCGACGACTTCGTCGCCGGCCGGGAGCTCGCCGAGGTCGAGCGGTTCACGGCGAAGTCCGCCGACGGGACCGAGGTCGACGCCTGGCTGGTACGTCCTCCGGACTTCGACGAGGGAAAGCGGTATCCGACGCTCCTCACGATCCACGGCGGCCCGTTCTCGCAGTACGGGACAGGTTTCTTCGACGAGGTCCAGGTGTACGCGGCAGCCGGCTACTGCGTGCTCTTCTCGAACCCGCGCGGCGGCTCGGGCTACACCGAGGCGTGGGGACGAGCCAACCGCGGGCCACTCGACGGTGCGGGCGACGGCTGGGGCTCGGTCGACTACGAGGACCTGATGGGCGTCATGGACTCGTCGCTCGAGCAGTTCCCGTTCCTCGACCCCGATCGGCTCGGCGTCCTGGGCGGCTCGTACGGCGGCTACATGACGTCCTGGATCGTCGGGCACACGAAGCGCTTCAAGGCGGCGCTCTCGGAGCGATCGGTCAACCACCTCATCAGCGCGTTCGGCTCGAGCGACGTGTTCTGGATCTTCGAGCGCCAGTTCGGCGGGCCGATGTGGGAGAACGTCGACGAGTGGCTGCGGATGTCGCCGGCCACCTACGCACGGGACATCGACACACCGCTGCTCGTCGTCCACTCCGAGAACGATCTGCGCTGCAACATCGAGCAGGGCGAGCACCTGTTCACGCTACTTCGGCTGCTCGGCAAGGAGACCGAGATGCTCCGCTTCCCCGCCGAGAGCCACGAGCTGTCGCGCTCCGGCTCGCCGGCCCACCGCGTGATGCGGTTCGAAGCGATCCTCGAGTGGTTCGGCCGCTACCTGGAGCCCGACGCGAACTGATGCGCGCGCTCGCGACGGCGGCCGGCGCGTTCGCGCTCGTGCTCGCCGTCCTGCTCGCTGCCGTCGGCCAGCTGGGGAAGATCGACGGCCAGACCCTCGCCGTCGTGCTCGCGGCCGCGGCGATCTCCGCGGTCGTCGCCGGGCTGCGGTCTAGCCGAAGCGGGCGATAGCGCGGGCGCGCCGCCGCTCGGCCTCGACCTCGCGGTCCTTCGGAGCCGCGGTCGTGACGAGGTGCCCGAGCAGGTGCTCCGTGATGTGCGCGATCTCGTGCACGGCGCCGTCGAACGCCGCCTCGTTCGCCTTGGAAGGCTTGGTCATGCCGCTGACCTTGCGCACGTACTGCAGCGCCGCGGAGTGCACCTCTTCGGAGGTCGCGGGCGGATCGAAGTTGTGAAGAACGCGGATATTCCGGCACATGCCTCGATGCTACGCGACACGCCTCATGGCCCCGGGAGGAGTCGAACCTCCGCACGCAGCTTCGAAGGCTGCCGCTCTATCCGCTGAGCTACGGGGCCGAGCCGGGAAAGGGTATCCCGCTACGCTGTGGCCGCTCGGTGGCGGTAGCTCAGTTGGTAGAGCTCCGGGTTGTGGTCCCGGTGGTCGCGGGTTCGAGTCCCGTCCGCCACCTCGAGGCAGCGGGGCCGCCGCGCGCGCGGCCCCCGTTGCCGGCTAGGCGTACGTGCCGCGGAGGTAGTCCAGGTACGGCTGCGCCGCGATCGTGGAACCTGTCGCGCGCCGCAACGTCTCCTGCGGTGAGAACTTGCGGCCGAGCTCGTGGATGTGCTCGCCGAGCCACTCGCGCAGCGGCCCGAACTCGCCGCGGCCGACCTGCTCCTCGAGATCCGGCAGATCGCGCGTCGCCGCCTCCCAGATCTGCACCGAGGCGACGGTCCCGATCAGATAGGTGGAGAAGTAGCCGATCGACCCGCTCGACCAGTGGACGTCCTGGAGGACGCCGTGCGCGTCGTCGGGCACCTCGACGCCGAGGTAGTCCCACATCTTCTCGTTCCAGCGCTGCGGCAGGTCGCGCAGCTCGACGCGGCCCTCGACCATGTCCTGCTCGAGCTCGAAGCGAAGCATCACGTGCATCCCGTACGTCACCTCGTCGGCCTGGATCCGGATCAGGCTGGGCGTGACGGCGTTGATCCCGGCGTGGAAGCGCTCGAGGTCGACGTCCGCGAACTGCTCGGGGTACGTCTCCTGCAGGCGTGGATAGAAGAGCTGCCAGAACGGGCGGCTGCGGCCGACGAGGTTCTCCCAGAGGCGGCTCTGCGACTCGTGGATCCCGAGCGAGCAGGGACCGCCGGTCGGCAGGTGCTCTAGGTGCTGTGGCTGCTGGTGGCTGTACAGGCCGTGGCCGTACTCGTGCATGGTGGAGAAGAGCGACTCGAGCGAGTCCGGGTGGTAGTTCGTCGTGATCCGGACGTCGTCGCGGCCCGGGCCCGACGCGAACGGATGCTCGGTCGGATCGATCCGCCAGCTGTCGGGCCGATGCCCGAAGAGCTCTGTCACTTCGTAGGCAAGGTCGCGCTGGCGGTCGGGCGGGAAGTCGCCGTAGAGGAACGAGGTGTCCACCTCCCGCTCCCGCAGCTCGGCGATCAGCTCCACCAGCGGCGGCTTGAGCTCTTCGAACAGCGTCCGCACCTCGGCGGTCGTCGTCTGCGGCTCGTAGTCGTCGAGGAGCACGTCGTACCGCTCGGCTGCTCCGTCGGCAACGCAGTCGACGTACTCGAGCTTCAGCTCCACAATGTGCTCCAGCACGGGCAGGAAGGAGGCGAAATCCGACTCGGCCTTCGCCTTGACCCAGACGGGCCGTGCCTCGGCCGAGGCACGTGCCATCTCGGCCCGCAGCGACGCCGGGACGTTCACCGCCTTCTCGTAATCGCGCCGCACGAGGGCGATCAGCGCGCCGTCGTCGGAAGCCGGATCGAGCGACTCCTCGACCGGGCGCAGCTCGTCGAGCCAGCCACCGACCACTGGGTCGGTGAAGCGCTCGTGCATGAGGCGGAGCAGCGTCGCGAACTGGTCGGCGCGATGCGCCGTGCCGGCCGGCGGCATCATCGTCTGCTGGTCCCAGGAGAGGAGGCGCGCGACCTTGCCGAGGTCTCCGACCTCGGCCAGCCGCTCCTTCAGCTGCTCGAGCGCGTCCGCCATCGGCGGCACCCTAGCGGTCTACCCTTTCCCCACGCGCCCGTAGCTCAGTGGACAGAGCGGCGGACTTCTAATCCGCGGGTCGGAGGTTCGAATCCTCCCGGGCGCACCTCCAGCTTGCCCTCCAAAGCCAAGCCTTCAGCCTCGCCCACGAGCGGCTCGGAGCGACTTTCACCGCTTCTGCATAAGAAGGATGGGCCCTGGGCATACGTCGATTGCAACCACGCCGTGCGCATATGACGGCTGATTCTGAAGGCAGCGACAAACCCAATGGGGGGGTTCAATGAAGAAAGGGCTGTTCATCATCTCCGCCCTCGCGGTGGTGCTTGGCATCACCTCGGGCGCGCTGGCAGGAGCGACCGCGAAGGAGACATCTCGCTTCTGCGTGTACATCGATAAGACCGATCGCGGGAATTCGCACCTCGACATTTCTGCTAACCCCAAGTACGGGCACAAAACGTGCATCGTCGGCAAGCAGGGTGCGAAGGGTGCGAAGGGTGCCACCGGTGCCGCGGGAACTCCAGGCGCGAAGGGTGATACTGGCGCTCAGGGCGTACCTGGCCCTCCCGGTGCGCCTGCTGTAAATCCCCAGGTGCTTTACGACAGCATGACCGTCTCAGACAACTATGTCTGGTCGATGGCGTACGTTTCTGCAACCGGACTGAACGAGTTCGGCACCGACATCACCCTGGCTAACGGTGGCGGATCGCTCAAACACGCCACTGTGTCGATGGCCACCTTCCCAGGATCAGGAACAGATTCGATTCCTGTGACGCTGAACATCTACCAGTCCGGCGGCGTGACAGAACCAAGCAATGGGCACACAACTGGGGCACTGATCGCGACGAAGACGGTGGCTGTTACGCCTCCCGCCAATGCCGGAACCGTTCCGGTGAACTTCACCGTGACGTTCGACTTCGGAGGCGTCGCGCTTCCCAAGGATGTTGTCTATGGGATCGCGTACGACGATTCGACTCTGGACACGGGGCTGAATGTGAACTTGTCCTATGAGTCGTCAAGCGTTCCAAGTGCTGGAGCCGACACGTTCCCCGGCTTCTTGTTCGCTTCGACCAAGTCTGGAAACAACGACGCGGTCGGCGGCCCGAACGGGGAGATTACGTGCCAGGACGTGAGTTCTACGTATGCACAGTACGACACCTCAGCCCATGGACCCTGTGGGCTGGACGCGATTGCGAATGGCCCCACAATCGCTCTCGTTCCGGCCGTGAAGTTCACGACCAACTAACACACCCGGCAACATCACCGGCTAGGCGGACAGATTCGGGGGCGCGATGACCCGCCCGCCCCCGCTTCTCCGTTAAGCGCTGGAGCCGCGGGTCGGAGGCTCGAATCCCGGGCGCACCTCCGAGTTCACCCGATTGGAGACTCGCGCGCGAGATTAAGGAAGGGCACGCTTCCTTCCGATGGCAGGCACCGTCCGCAAGACACGTGAGGAACGCCGCGAGCAGGCTATGGCTGCTGCCCGCGAGGAGTTCGCTCGCGCCGGGATGCAAGGCTCGGTCGATCTCATCGCCGAGCGCGCCGGCGTAACCGCTTCCTATCTCCTGCGTCTGTTCGGGACGAAGAAGGCACTCTTCCTCGCCGTCGTCGAGCGCGCCTTCGAGTACACGCTCAGCCGCTACGAGCTGGCGACGAAGGACAAGACGGGCAACGAGGCACTCGAGGCAGTCGCTGCAACGCGCAGGCGGCTGAGCAGCGACGAGCGCGTGACGATGATGATCCAGCTGCAGGCGTTCGCCGCTTGCGACGACGACGAGGTTCGCAAGGTGGCCTCCGTCGGTTGCGGACGCATCGTCGAGTTCGTCCAGGCGGCCTCGAATGCATCACCAAACGAGCTCGCACGCTTCGTCTCCGACGGAAACCTCCATCGGATTCTCACCGCGATGCACATGACCACCGGCCCTAACAGACCGGCATGGGCACGCCTGCTCGATGAGGGCAGGCGCAAGAACGCTGGGCACTGAGCCTCGTTCTGCGAAACCACAACGCAACCAGGAAGGAACCATGACCAAGATCTCTACTCGCTTCACAATCCTCGGCGGCCTCGTCGCGGTAATTGCCGGCCTCGTGGCCAGCATGGCCGGGGCAGCCGCCGCCAGCACGACGTGCACCCCGACCGGCTTCGTGCGCGACGGCATCAACCTGACCGCCGCCCAGATCGGCGGCAACGTGAGCGGGCCGCTCGACGCGACCGGCTGCAACATCGGCGTCTACTACGCGCCGGGAACCTCCGGCTCGGTCAGCGGCGCCGACATCAAGGCGCCAACTACTACGGCGTCGTCGCGAACGCCGCAGCCGTAAACGTCACGAACTCACGGATCCACGACATCGGCGAGATGCCCCTCGACGGCACTCAGCACGGCGTCGGCGTCTTCTACACGACGCTGAACCAGGACTCGACCTCGACGGGAGCGGCCGCGACTGGCACGGTCAGCGGCAACACCTTCACGAACTACCAGAAGGGCGGGATCGTGGTGAACGGCCCCGGCGCAGCAGTCACGGTCAGCGGTAACACGGTGAGCGGGGCGGGCGTGGTCAGCTACATCGCCCAGAACGGGATCCAGCTCGGCCGAGGCGCGGCCGGCACGGTCAAAGACAACACGGTCACGGGTAACGCCTACAGCGGCATGAACAACGCCTCGTCCTGCGGCATCCTCGTGTTTGGTGGCGGCACCTACGCGCTCACCACGGGCGTCTCGATCACCCACAACACGCTCAGCGGCAACGACATCGGCGTCTACGTCGAGAACACCGACTCGAGCGGAGCCAAGCCGCCCGCCACCAAGACGAATAACTCGATCGTCAACAACACGATCAGCGACAGCAACACCACCAACGTCTCCGGCAACGGCTCTCCGAACGGCTACCAGGCCGGCATCTACGACCTCGGCAACAAGGACAACATCGTCAACAACAAGATCAGCGGCAACGGCTACGACAAGAACTTCCAGCCGACCGCGCTCTCGACCTACATCCAGCTCGACGTCAGCAGCAGCAGCACGAAGGTGCACGTCAACAACAACGGCTAGACCAGCCCGGAACCACCGATGCAAAGGGGGCCCGCACTCGCGGGCCTCCTCCTATCTGACAGCTCGAACGGTAACGCCCGGGCACGCGGATCAGCCACACTTCCGTGATGGGTACCGGCCTGACAGTCGGCGGTGACGTCGAGCGGGCTCTGGGCCACGTCGGCGTCCCGAGCTACGTGCTCGACACGACGGGAAACGTCCGCTGGATCAATCCGGCGGCCGAGCGGCTGCTGGGGGACATTCGGGGCCGCCACTACACATCGGTCGTCGCGCCAGAGGACAGCCCCCGCGCCCGCGAGCTGTTCGCCCGCAAGGTGATCGGCGCCTCCCCGGCAACAGAGGCGACCGGCGTCCTGGTCTCGACCGCCGGCACGCGGGTGGCCGTCGAGCTCAGCTCGGTGCCACTCATGAACGGCGAGCGGGTGGTCGGCGTCTTCGGCCTGATCGAGGAACGCCCCGGCGACAGCTCCACGGCGCCGCCCGCGCATCTCACCCCCCGCCAAGTCGAGGTGCTCCGTCTGCTGGAGCAGGGCCGCTCGACGAAGCAGATCGCCGCCGAGCTCCACCTGACCACCGAGACAGTCAGGACTCACATCCGGCGTCTCTTCCGGGCCCTCGGCGTCAATTCCCGACTAGAAGCCGTCGCCGCCGCCCGGTCAGCGTCATAGCCCGACCGGGATCATCCGGCCGGTGACGCGGTTGCCTGCTCGGCGCGCTCGGCGGCGCGGCAGCCCGCTCGGGGTGCTGTTCGCGCATCACCGCGAGCACGAGGCGCATCACGTGCTGATGCTGATGCTCCTCGCGGGCGCCCTCTCGCTGATCGCGACGATCTTCGTGGCCGGGACCGCGGGTTACTCCGCCGTCGCGTCGCACCTCAAACACGCGGACACCTACTGGTTCCCGTTCGCGATCGCCGGAGCCGTCGCCGCCCACGTCGGTTACACGGTGGCCTACCGAGAGGTCGCGAACATAGGACGTGAGGTCCGGCTCGGACGCCTGCGAGCGGCCGCGATCGTCGCCGCGGGGTTCGGCATGTTCTTCCCGCGAGGCGGGTTCGCGGTGGATCTCGAAGCCCTTGAGGATCTCGGCGTTCCGCGGGAGGAAGCACGGGTGCGTGTGCTCGGTCTCGGTTCGCTCGAATACGCCGTCCTCGCAGCGGGCGCGTGCATCTGCTCGATCATTCTGCTCCTGGACCACTGGCCTGCGCAGCGAGCCGTGACGCTCTCTTGGACGATCGGTGTGCCCGCGGGCACGGCGCTCGCGGTGCTCGCCGTCGGCTACCGAGAGGTGATCTACCGCGTACGCGTCGGCAGAATGCTGCGCCCGGCGCTCGAGGCGATCGCGGTCGTCGGGAGGATCCTCGCGGCGCCGCGCCGGCACGGTGCCGCCGCGTTCGGCGGGATGGCCCTGTACTGGGCCGGCGAGGTGTTCGTCCTCTGGGTCTGCCTCGCCGCGTTCACCGGCCACACGCCCTCGGTGCCGGCGGTCGTCGTCGGCTACGCGACGGGGTACGCCCTGACGAGGCGGACGCTCCCGCTCGCGGGCGCGGGCGCCGTCGAGGCACTCCTACCGTTCGCGCTCGTCTGGGTCGGCTACAGCCTGTCCGCTGCCGTCCTCGCCGTCTTCGCGTACCGCGTCTTCAACCTCTGGCTGCCGCTCGGCCCCGCGGCGGTAGGGCTCTACCACCTGCGGCGGCGAACTCCCGAGAGCCCGGGCTCGCTAGCGGCGGACGCCGAAGTCGGTGGTGATGATGACGGGGTGCCCCCCGCCGTAGACGCTCGGAGCATGGGCAACGACGACGGCTGAGATGCCGATCTGGCGCCACCGCCTCGACAGCAGGTTCGCCAGATGCGGCGGGCTCGAAATCCACAGGTTCATCGCCCTCCCTGCGCTCAGGCTCGGGGAGCGCCAGACGAGGTTCTCGCCGACCGACCAGTACGAGGAACTCTTCTGCGGGTAGTAGTGCTCGATCCGCTGCCAGAACGACGTCCCGTCGGCCGAGGAATGGGCGAAGTAGCCCCGCCGGCCCATCTCGAGCGAGTGCTGCCGCGCAGAGCGGTCGAGGGCGCCGGACTCGCGCAGCGCGGGGACACCGTGTGCGTGGCGGAAGTGATTCACCGCGACGAGCACCTGGTGGTTCAGCGTCGGGAGGCTCTTCTCCGAGCTGCTGGTGGCAAGCGCGGCGTCGGCGAGGAGCGCCGCCGCGACGAGTATGACGAGGGCGAGGGCGAACCGGAGTGTTCTGCTGCCGTTCACGCGCACACCGTTCCTGCGGTCGAGGACGACCGCCATGAGCCGTTCAGATCAAATTCGCGCAGCGGTGGTCCCGCTCCTGCAAGGGTTTCGCCGCAGCCCACCTCCGGCAAAATGGCAGGCGATGTCTCTCCGCGGCGCCCCACTCGAACAGGCAGTGACGCTGCCGGACGGTCGCGTTGTCGCGGTCCGGGTCGGCGTCGCCGAGGACTCGTACATTCCGAGCCGCGAGCTGGACACGGTCGTGATCGAGCTCTGGGACGAGGGCCGAGGCGAGCATCTCGCCGGAGTCGCAACCCTCCTCTCTGCCGACGACGTCACGGCCGCCGGCGTGCTCCTGCGCAAGGCCGTCGCGGGGCTCGGCGACGGCTCGCTCGCACCTACCGCCGGCGCGCTCGAGCCTCTGGCCGATAGCGTTCCGTCGCAATGAGCGCCGCCACCCTGCATACGAACCACGGCCCGATCGGTCTGGAGCTGTTCGACGGTGAGGCGCCGAAGACCGTGGAGAATTTCCGCAAGCTTGCCGAGGACGGGTTCTACGACGGCGTCGTCTTCCACCGCATCATCCCGGACTTCATGATCCAGGGCGGCGACCCGACCGGAACCGGTTCGGGCGGCCCCGGCTACACCTTCGAGGACGAGTTCAACGACCACCCGGTCGTGCGCGGCGCACTGGCGATGGCGAATGCGGGCCCGAACACGAACGGCAGCCAGTTCTTCATCGTGACCGCGGAGGCATGTCCCTGGCTCGACGGCAAGCACACCGTGTTCGGCCAGGTCAGCGAAGGGATGGACGTGGTCGCCGCGATCTCTGCGGTGGACACGGACGCGGCGGACCGACCGCACGAGTCCGTGGTCATCGAGCGGATCGATCTCTGAGCGAAGCCAGCAGCGGCAGCCCGTACCAGAGCACGACGATAACCGCGAGGAACGCGGCGGTGGCCGCGATCGCAAACCCCCGGGAGAGCACGAAGTCGGTCACGAGCAGCACGACCGCCACGAGCGAGACGGCCGAGGCTGCGATCCCGGCGATCGCGAGTCGGTTGCCCACCCGGACCATGCGCTCCTTGTTGCCGTGCTGGAAGCGCAGCCGGTGATACGAGCTCGGCGCCATCAGCAGCGCGACCGAGACGGCCGTCGAGAGGAACGCGACGACGAACACGTCGCGCTGGAACCCGGTCACCCGCGTCCAACCCTTCGCGAACGGGACGGCGAGGAGGAATCCGAGGAGGACCGTGATACCCGGGAGGACGATCCGCAGCTCGTTAAGCAGCTCGATCAGCTCGCGGTCGGCCCGCTCCTTCGGCGTCTCCTCCTGCGGCGACCGCTCTCCGTTCACGCGGCGGACGCTACTGCCTCGCGCCGGTCGAGTTAAAGATCTCCTGCGAATTCGCCGAACCGTCGCTTACATGCGGCTTGCAGATCGCTTAGATATGCCTCATCGATGCTTGCTCTGATGCTCTCGTGCCCGGACTGACGCGACGCCTTCTGTTCGCCGTCCTGGCGACGCTGGCGCCGGCCGTAGCCGCCTCTCCGGCCGGCGCCGCCGGGCACTCAGCTCGCCCTGTCAAGGCAGCCCCGAACGTCGGCATCGTGGACATCTACACGACGCTCGGCTACGAGCACGGGCTCGCCGCGGGCACCGGGATGATCCTCACGCACTCGGGCGAGGTCCTGACGAACAACCACGTGATCGCCGGGGCGACGAAGTTCAAGGTCGTCGACGTCACGACGCACCGCAAGTACACCGCGACGGTCGTCGGCTACTCGGTCTCGCGAGACATCGCGGTGCTGCAACTGGCGCACGCGTCGGGCCTGCGGACGGTCAAGCGGGGCGGCGCGATTCCCTTGCACACCGGGATGCGTGTCGTCGCCCGCGGGAACGCGCAAGGCCGCGGCGGCCAGCCGAAGACCGCGCGCGGCCGGATCATCGCCCTCCACCAGCAGATCGTCGCGAAGGACGAGAGCGGCGACTCCGAGACGCTGAACAACCTGATCGCCACCGACGCCCCCGTCGTGCCGGGCTACTCGGGCGGCCCCCTCGAGAACAGCCAAAACCGCGTGCTGGGCATGGTGACCGCCGGCTCGACCAACTCGAACTTCCACCGCGGGTTTGCGATTCCGCTCCCGCAGGCGTTGCAGATCGTCCGCCGGATCGAGAGCGGCAGGCCGAATGCGAACGTGCACGTCGGGCCGACGGCATTTCTCGGCGTCCAGCTCACGAACGTCGCGAACGGTGGCGGCGCCAAGATCTTCTCGCTCGTAGCCGGCAAGCCCGCCGACGTCGCCGGACTCGTGCCCGGAGACATCATCACGTCGCTGAACGGCACGAAGATCTCGTCGACGACTGACGTCCGCCAGACCGTGCTCATGCTCGTGCCCGGCAAGGCGGTCCCGATCGGCTGGACCGACACGAACGGGATCGCGCAGACCGGCACGATCACGCCGATCGCCGGCCCGCCGCAGTAGCGTCCTCCGCCATGAGGTCGACGCTGCGCCGCAGGCTGGTCTGGAGCTGCCTTTATCTCGCGCGGTTGCCGTCGCTGTCCCCGCCGGTCGTCACTCCGGAGGCCGAGGCGAGGTTCGCTCTGGTCGCGGACGAGCTGCTCGCAGGCGGGACGGTCACGGTTCCCGAGCCGCGGCTGGACTTTCTACGCTGGCTCGCCGAGCACCGGCCCGTCGTCTTTCACGGCTCGCCACGTGACGACCTGCGCGAACTGTCCACCGAACGGCGATCAAGCGACACGACCGCGTGGGGCAACCAGGAGGCCGTCTACGCCTCCACCGACCCGGTGTGGGCGATCTACTTCGCCTGTCTCCGGCGCGACCGCGGCTGGACGGGGACGCGAAACGGGAGCATGGGCCTGGCCGGCGGGCCGCTCTATCCACGCCGCTACTGCTTCCTGCACAACCGCGGCTCGGCCTCTCCGGACCGGTTCGGGCCCGGCTCGCTGTATCTCCTGTCGCCGAGACTTTCGTCGCGGACGAGCCGCTCGCAGGGGCGATCGACACCGCGCACCTCGTCTCCCACGAACCGGTCAGGCCGCTCGCTCGGGTCGACGTCACGCCGGACGACTTCCCCTTCCGCGACCGCGTCCGCTACTACCGCGACGGCGAACCGAGCTGGGTCTCCCTGCTTCGCGCGTAGAGAGAGAGCGGGTGGCGGGAGTCGAACCCGCGTTACGACCAGAAGGTCACTCTCCGCTGCATGCCGCACCAGCGCGGCGTACTTCTCATCACAGGCATCGGACTTTGTCACTGATAGCCTCGCGCCGTCCGGCCCCGGATCGGAGGAGGAGTGTTCAGGTACAGGCTCCATTCGGCCGACGGGGACGATCTCGGTGAGGCGACCTATGCGGTGACGATCAAACCGGACAAGGAGAGGCCGTTCGGCGGGCTGCTGCAACTAGAAAAGAGCTTCGAACAGGCGTAACCTTCTTGGCGTATGCGGCGTCGCCGTGGTATCTGGATCCTCGGTCTACTACCGACCACCTTCGTCGCGGCTGCCGTGGGCGTGCACGCGAGCTCCGCGGCCCCAACCCGGGCGACCACCGGCGCATCCACCCTCGACGTCAGGTACTCGTGCCGCGTCAGTTCCGTGCACGACGTCAGCCTCTTCGCAAGCGTCACTCTCCCACCGGTCAAGCACCAGCCGCCGGGATTTCTTAGCCTGAATACGGGCGTGAAGACCGTCACCAAAGGCGGCACCACGGTAACGGTGGCGCAGTTGGGTCTCAGCGCGAGGAAGAACAGCTTGAAGATCGACAAGTCGTCGTGCCGCCGCGTGCAGAAGAAGATCCCGCTGAAGCCGAAAGGGCTCCCTGGTCCGGTAACGGCGACGCCAACCATGTCTGGCCACATCAGCGAGGCCTGCGGGCCCACGTCAGCCCGGGTGCTCGTCCATCTCCGGCTCAAGACCACGGCGGGTACCCCGACACACGCGCTGCTCGCGGTCCGGAACGACAACGCGAAACACCGGCCGATCGCGTTCTTCAACTGGAGCCCGAGCAAAATCAGCGCGTACACCGGCAAGAGCTGCGTCAGCACCGGCTAGCGCCTCGGCCCCCAGAGCCGCCACAGCCCGACCACGACGAAGCCGCCGGTTGGTCGGGAAGCGGCCAACGGTTCCGCATCCTCGACGTTCGTCCCGTTCGAGGAGGAGGACGAGTCGCCGTTCGTCGGGCGCTGCGGGTCGAGGCGGCGTAGGCACAGCCGGAGCGGCGAGCCAAACACCACACGCGCGTAGGGCGCTTGCTCAACCCGTCCGGCCCCGCTCAAAAAGCTACGAGGATTGCGTCCGACGCCTAGTGGCCGTTTAAGACATGCAGCGAAACCGAAGGATCGGGTGCAGCTCGATCGCATTCGGCGCAACACCTGTTTGGCCATGATCGAAGTCGAAGAAGGCGACGCCCTGTAACCCGCGCTCGAGCGCACAACCTGACGTGGCTTCGCGCACCGGTCAATCCGCGCCTTCGACCTGTAGGCCCCGACAATCGGCGGGGATCTGCCCCGACTACGGGGTCGAGCCTTTGGGCGCGGCAGACAGTTGGATTACATGGCAGTGAGACCGCGGGACGAGAAGATAACGAGTGATCGCCTGCTCGACGCCTTTCTGGCCGCGAGCGTGGCGGTCGTGCTGGTCGGATGGTTCGCCGCTCTCTCCTACCTCGGGTTTCGCTTCCTGTAAGGGCGGCTCGGCTCGCCGCTGCCGTCAGGTCCTCTAGCGCGGGAAGCGAACAGCCGCCGATTAGGCGGCAGTCTTCGCTCGCCGGTCGGGACCTGAACGCCGATCACGTCCCGACCGGCGTTCGCTTTCGGATGGCTTCCAGTCAACGCCGGAGCGACGGTCGCCGCCCGAGCGGCGGTCGATGCCGGAGCGGCTCCTGGGCTTCGCGAGTCGTGCCTCGGCCTCCTGCCGGAGGCTATGTTCGCGTTGTATTTCGCTGGTGGTGCGGCTGTTCAGCTGATCGAGGATGCGCGCCCTATCTTGCGACCTAAAGACATGTAGCAACTCGTCGGCGCTGACCACGCTCACGTCGGTGCCGGTCTCCTCACGGAGCAGGTCAGCCATCGCCGCCGCAAGCTCCAGGTCGTCGACAACGGCAGCCGGAGTCCATACCCCGGGATGTCGAGCCGGGCCTTGCTGCCGCCACCGCCGCACGATGACAACGAGATCGTGTCTACCGAGGATCGTGCCGGCGATACTCGCACGCCGCGCGGATGCCGTAGCGGACTAGCGGAACGGCCCGAGCCGCGAGCCGAACGCCCTCGCGCTCCGCCGGGCGTTGATTGATGCTCGTAGTCACGCGACGCTCGCCTGGGCCAGTGTTCGGGAATGACCACCCGGACAGGCAGGCCCGGCCTAGTCTGCCGGGCCTGCCTAGAGCTGATTCCTGTCGAGTTGGTTAGCCGGTGCAGCCCGCGATGCTGTTCGTCGGCTCGCAGTTGTCCACTACGTTGCCGCTGACGTTCGTGTGCGACAGCGTCACGGTCCCGCCGTTGTTGAAGATGCCTCCGCCTTGGGCGGCGCTGTTGCCGATCACCTGGCTGTGGGTGATCGTGAGGTCACCGCCGAACAGGGGCGGTGGGCCTGGTGGCAGGGGAACGCCGTTGGCGATGCCGCCGCCGTCTCCACCGGCAGTGTTGTGGTTCACCTGGCTGTGATCGATGGTCAGGACGGAGGGAGTGGTACCAGGCGGCCCCTGGGCGTTGACGATCCCTCCACCGGAACCAATCACGCCGCTCGCTGAGGCGTGATTGCGGTTCACCTCGGAGTGGCTGATGGTCATCATCCCGTGGTTCACAACCCCCGCTCCGATCCCGTTGGGAACGTTGTTGTGCTCCACCGCGCTGTGACTGATCACCGCATTGCTCCCGTTGGCGATACCGCCTGCGGCGATGGGAGGACCCTCTCCGCCAGGACCGGCAGTGGCTGTGTTTCCGTTGACCTGACTGTGGATCACCTGCAGGTCTGCCGTCCCATGGGGACTGCCCTGGTTGCCGCTCGAGATGCCACCGCCGTTCAGTGAGGTGTTGCCGTCGACCTCGCTGTGACTAACGGTGGCGGAGCCCAGCAGGTTCTGGATCCCTCCGCCCCCAGCGTTTGGAGCGACATTGCGGTTGACCTCGCTGTGGCTGACGGTCAGCACGGTCTGGCCGCCGAAGCCGATGTAGTCACCACTGGCGATTCCTCCGCCCACCCCGCCCTCGGCGGTGTTGCCGTTCACCCCGGTGTGATCGAGGGTTGCGGTTCCGTCGAGGTTCAAGATCCCGCCGCCGCCGAGGCCGCCCATCTGATTTTGATCCTGGCTAGGACCCTCGGTCTGCTGGTTGGCGTGGACCCAGCAGTGGCTCAGTGTGAGCGCCGCCGGGGTGCTCGACGGCTCGAACATCGGCGTGATGCTGGCGCTGGCGATGCCGCCGCCAGCAAGTGCCGCACTGTTCCCGATCACATGGGTCTTGTCCAACCACACGGTCCCGCCGAAGTTGGCGATCCCGCCGCCGATGTCGGCCGAGCCGTCGGTGATCCTGAGCTCATGGGCGGACAGGCTCCCGGTCGGGCCGTCGACCTCGAAGACGCGGACCGAGTCGGTCCCGTCGATTGTCGCGTCGCGGCCGTTCACCTTGATCGGAGTCGTGATCACGGGTAATCCGTTCTCGCCGCTGTTGTCCACGCTTGTCAGGTCGTACTCGCATCCGCGGGCGAGATTGATCGTGCCGCCCCCAGCCGTGTTGGCCGCGTTGATCGCCGCGACCAGGTCTGACTGACCTGTGCAGGGCACGTTGATGGTCGTCGTGGCCGACGCCCCCGCCACCGAGAACAAGGCCACGACCGCGATCGCAGCGGTCGCCGCCCCGATTCGACTAAATCGTCTGGCCTTCATCGGCCACACCCCCACGCAAATACAGGCTCTCCTTCATCTTCCTCCCCTTCTCTAGTCGCTTTCCGGTGCGCCCGAAGACGCACGGCCGCAGACCGCAGCACGTTACGTCGTCGAACACTATTCCCATCCAACGGGGCTTTCTACCTAGGTTCAGCGGCCCTGTAACCTGGGCGTTGAGCACGGCGAGCGTGCGAATCTCGCACTGTTCTCGCATGACCGGATCTCGCGGCAGTCCGTCGCCACGTCGGCCCAGAGGACACGCGCTTGCTGAGCGCGTTCCCCGGACAAGCGGGTGGAGAGAATCGAACTCTCGTAACTAGCTTGGAAGGCTAGGGCTCTACCATTGAGCTACACCCGCGAAGCGCTGGGTACGGTAGCGAGATGCACCTCTCGGCGGAGGCGATCGGGCTCGCGCCGGCGCTCTTGATCGGGCTGGCGCTCGCGTACCGCGGCGGCCAGATCCCGCGCCCGCGGCTCGTCGCCGGAGCCCTCGGCGTCGGTCTCGTCTTCGCCGCCTTCGTCACGGAACTCGAGCCGCTCGCGAACCACACCTTCCTCTGGGCGCACCTGCTGCAGAACGTCGTCCTCGCGGAATGGGCCCCCGCCCTGCTCGTGCTCGCGGTCCCGCCGCGAATCGCCGAGCGGGCGGCGGGGTTCCCGCTCTTCCGGCCATTCGTGGCGCTTCCGCTCTGGCTCGCCGCCTACTACACGTGGCACCTGCCCTGGATCTACGACGCGGCGCTCCGGCACCCGCACTCACTGCTCCACGTCGAGCATCTCACCTATCTCGCCGTCGGGCTCTGCCTCTGGTGGCCCGTCGTGCACGGCAAAGCCTCGGCAGGAGCCAAGGCCGCATACCTCTTCGCCGCCTTCGTGCTCGCCTCCCCGCTCGGACTACTGCTGGCGCTCATCCCTCGCGCGATCTATCCGTTCTACGTCCACGCCCCGCGCACCTGGGGGCCCGGACCGCTCACCGATCAGCAGATCGCCGGCGTGACGATGGCGGCCGAGGAGGCGATCGTCTTCTTCGGAGCGTTCACCGCCTATCTGCTCCGCTTCCTCGCCGACGAGCAGGCGGGAGGGCTCTTCAACCCGAGCGCGTCCGTAGCAAGCGCCGCTCGGCCTCGGCATTGACCTCGGCGCCGAGGAGCAGCGCGACCGCGGCGAGCCAGAGCCACGTGAGCATGATGATCACGGCGGCAAGGGATCCCCACGTCTTGTTGTACGAGCCGAAGCTCGAGGTGTAGAAGGCGAACCCGCCCGAGGCGGCGAGCCAGATCACCGCCGCGAGAAGCGACCCAGGCGTGATGAAACGCCAGCGCGGGTGCTCGACGTCCGGGCCGAGCGAGAGCAGCGTCGCGAATGCGGCGAGCAGCCCCGCGACGAGGATCGGCCACTCGGCGATCCACCAAATCCAGCCGACCGCGCCCGAGACCGGGCCTGCATGAAGCGCAACGAGGTGCTCGAGCGGCGGCCCGAAAATGAGCAGGACGGCCACGAGCAGGAACGCAAAGCCGATCACCGCGACCAACTCGACCGCGATGAGGCGCCTGCGGACGAACGAGCGACCGTCCTTCCGCCCGTACGCGAGGTTGAGCGCGGTCATGTACGTCGTCATCGCGCCGGTCGTCGCCCAGAGTGCGAGCACGAACCCGACGATCACCATCGCCAGCCCGGTCGCCGGACGCCGGTCGAGGCGCTGCAGACTCCCGCCGAGCAGGCTCGACGCCTCGCTCGGCATCACCTGCGAGAAGTGCGCCATCAGGGACGAGATCGTCTGCGGGCCGACGACGAGTGTGAAGACGCCGACCGCCAGGAGCAGGACGGCCGGGATCGCGAAGAACGTCGAGTACGCCAGCGCCGAGGCGAGCATCGTCCCGTTGTCCTCGAGGAAATGCTTGCAGGCGCGCACGACGATCGCCCGCCAGTCGTTCCGCCCGGGTGCCGGCATGGGTCCTGAACGGAGCCGGCCGCGATCCGGTTGCGGAATCGGGGCGGGCAGATTCGAACTGCCGGCCTCCCGGCCCCAAACCGGGCGCTCTGACCAGGCTGAGCTACGCCCCGACGCGAACGTCAGTCTACGGCCGCTACTCGGATTCGATCAGCGCGCGCAATTCGGCGAGCTTCTCGCCGCGCAGCTCGTCGCGCTCGCCGCGGTCGATGCGGGCGAGCAGATCGCGGACGAGCGGGGCGAGCTCGAGCGGGTTGAACGGCTTCGTGACGTAGTCGACCCCGCCGATGTCGAGCCCGCGCGCCCGGTCGCGGAACTCCGCGCGCGCCGTGAGGAAAATGATCGGGATCGCGCGCGTGCGGTCGTCCTCGAGCAGCTCCTCGGCCACGCGCCAGCCGTCGAGGCCGGGCATCATCACGTCGAGGAGCACGACGTCGGGCTGCTCGTCCCGCGCGAGATCGAGCCCCGTCGTGCCGTCTGCGGCCTCGAGCACGTCGATCCCTTCGGCCTCGAGATTGACCCTGCAGAGCAGCCGGATCGGCGCCTCGTCGTCGATCACCAGCACCCGCACCTCGCCGCTGTCAGGCACCGGCCGCATATACCCATCCATGTCCGCACTCATACTCGTTGTTCTCCCGCCTCGACAGGATCGGCAACCACGGCGGGCAACTCAAATGCGAAGCGGGAGCCCTCGCCCTCCCGCGAAGAGACCCAGATGCGGCCGCCCATCGCGGTCACGAGGCCCCGGGCGATGAACAGCCCGAGCCCGGTTCCGTCGGCGCCTGCGCGCAGCGCGGCATCCGAGCCGCGATAGAACTTGCGGAAGATCTCGTCCTGCTCGGACTGCGAGATGCCGATCCCCTCGTCCGCGACACTAACCTCGACCAGGTCCTCCCGCCGGGTGGCGCCGACGGTGACCGTGCCGCCGGCGGGCGAGTAACGGATGGCGTTCTCCACCAGGATCGCGCACACCTGCCGCAGCTTCTCGGGATCCGCCGTCGCGACGAGCGGCTCCTCGGGCAGCTCGACGACGAAACGGTGCTCGTTGAGCGGCGTCGCCGAGGCGGTATCGAGCACCTGTCCGACCACGTCCCGCACATCGGTTTCTACGAGGTTGACCTGCAGGTCGCCCGTGTCGAGGCGGGCGACGTTGAGGAGCGTGTCGACGATCGAGGTGAGCCGCTGCGACTCGGAGGCGATGTAGCGCAGGAACGTCTGGCGCTCCTCCTCGCCGAACATCACGTCCTGGCGGAGAAGCGTCTCGGCGAAGCCGTAGATCGAGGTGAGCGGAGTGCGGAGCTCATGCGAGACCGTGCTCACGAAGTCGGACTTGACCTGCTCCACCAGCCTGTCGCTCGAGATGTCGCGGAAGGCGAAGATGCGGCCCGCGACCACGCCGAGCGGATCGCGCATGACCGCCTCGGTGACCGAGAGCCAGACCTCCTCGCGGCCGCGCATGATCGGGACGAGCCGCTCGCCGCCCACCGCATCGTCCGGCGACTCGAGGCTCCGTTGCAACACGTCGACCGGAGCGCGGTCGAGCGCGACGGTGGCGGGGACCCCGGTGATCACCTCGGCGGCGCTGTTCCAGAGCACGACCTTGCCGTCGCGGTCGACGGCGACGATCCCCTCCGCGATGTTGGCGAGGATGGCGACCGACCGCTCCCGCTCGAGCGCGACGCTCTGGTAGAGCTCGGCGTTCGCGAGCGCGGCCGACGTGCTAGCGGCCACCGCGAGCAGCGCCTCGATCTCCTCCTCGCGCCACTCGCGCGGCACCGAGGCGTAGACGGCGAGCACGCCGAGGGCCGCTCCCTCCGCCCCGCCGACCGGCACGCCGAGGAAGGCGGCGTGGCCGGCCTGGAGCAGCGGGTCGAGGCCGCGAAGGCGCTCGTCGTCGCCTGCCTGCGCCAGCGCGACCGGCGCTCCCGACTGGAGGACGTCGCCCGAGAGCCAGCCGCCGGCCGGGCTCCGCGAGCCGAGCGCCGCCTCTGCACCCTCCCCGTCGGCCGCCGTGACGACGAGCTCCTCCCCGTCGAGCAGGCGAAAGGCCCCGGCCTCGGCGTTGACGAGCGCGGGCGCCTGCTGCACGACCTCGTCGAGGACCGCCGCCGGGTCGAGCTCGCTCGTGAGCAACCGGCCCGTGCGCGTCAGCTGCTGCGCGAGGGCGCGCGCGCCGCGCTCGGCCTCGAACAGCTCGCTCCGTTCGAGCGCGCCGCGAGTGGCGTAGGCCAGATGCCGTGCGAGCTCGAGATCGTCGTCGGTGAACGAGCGCTGGTCGGCGAAGAAGATGAGGACGAGGCCGCGACCGGCGTCGCGCGGCGCGTCCACCGGTACGGAGATGAGCGAGCGATAGCTGTTCGCGGCGGCAGCACCCCGTAGGTCGGGGAGCAGCCGCTCGTCGTCCGCGATCGAGGACGAGACGACGATGCGTCCCTCGGTGGCCGCACGGAAGAGCGGGCTCTGACGCTCCCACGCCCGCTCGTCGAGGAGGCGGCCGAGATCCGCTGGAAGCTCGTGAGCGCCGATTGCCTGGAGACGGCCGCTCGAGGGAACGAGCACCGCGGCCGAGCTTCCTCCCAGCGCTTCCGCCGCAGCCTGGGCGACCGCGTCGAGCGTTGCGGCCCTGGACAGCGACTGCCCGAGCACCGAGGCGATCAGGTAGAAGCCGCGCTGGATTCGCGCCTGGCGAGCGCTCTGCGTGAACATCTCGGCGTTCCGCAGCGCGAGCGACGCGAGCCCCGCGAAAGCCTCGAGGATGCTCGCGTCCCGCTCCGCGAAGCGCCGCCCCTCGCGCCGGCCGACGCCGAGCACCCCGCCTACCTCGTCGCTCCAGAACAGCGGTGCGGCGATCGCGTCGGTGAATCCGTCGTAGGCCGGGTGCGGAACGGGCACCGAGATCTCGCCGTACGCGCTCTCGACCAGCGGCCGCCCCTCGCGGACAGCGGCGCCCGCCAGGCCCTGACTCAGGGGAAACTCGAAGCCGAGCAGCGAGCTGTCGAAGCCGTGCACCGCGACGCAGCGGAAGACGCCGCGTTCTCGCTCGAGGAGGTAGCAGTCGGCGGCATCGGCGTCGAGGAGTTGTGCGAGCTGGTCGGCCAGCCGCTGCAGGACGACGGGCAGGTCGAGCTCGCTGCTGAGCACGTGCGCCGCCCGGAGCAGGGCGCTCTGTTGCGCGAGCTGCTCCTCGTTCCGCTTCAGCGCCTCCTCGAGCTCGACGCCGGCGCGCAGCCGTTCGAGCGCGACTGCCGCCTCGGCGGCGAGCGTCTGCATCACGCCGAGGTTCTCGCTCGAGAACACCCGCGGCTCGTCGAGGGTCGCGACCGAGATCACGGCCGTCACCCGCTCCTCCACGAGCAGCGGGACGAACGCCGCACTCTTCGCTCCCACCTTGTCGGCCAGCCTGCGGCTGACGACGCCCGAGCTCGCAGTGTCGTAGACCGTCATCGCCGTGGCCTCGAAGACCGCGCTCGCGATTCCCGACGGCTCCCGCTCGAGGTCGAGGCGCAGCTCCGGCCACCAGTCGACGTCCTCGCCATCGGCCCGCGCTAGGTAGCCCGCCGCCTCGTGCCCGTCCTCGGAGACGAAGGTCAGGGCGGCGAAGCCGACGTCGAAGAGCTCCGCGATCTCGTCGAGCAGCATGCGCGCGACACCCTCGACGTCGGCGGTCCGGGCCAGCTCGTCGGCGACGCGGCTGACGCTCTCGAACTCCCTCGTCGTGCCCGCCCGCCGGGCCGGCCCCGTGCCGCGCCGAAGAACGGCAGGCAGAAGCAATACGGCGGCCGCGGCGCGGCCGAGCGCGCGAACGGTCGAGAGCTCAGTTGGGGTCCGCACTGGGCGGAGAGATTGTACGGAGCCACGTCCAGCCCGGCGAGAAATCCGGGCCTAGACATGGAAAAGCCCGCCGCTCGGGGGGTCGGTGCGGCGGGCTCTCCCGATTGCTCCCCGCAAGGCGTCCGAAGACGCCGCGGTTCGCATCGCCCAGTGCCTGGGAGGCTAGAGACCGTTTGCGCGGCGGACAATGGGCCGACCGGCCCATCTTTGTACGTCGTAAAGATCGCGTCGCGCGGTTCTTCTCACTCCCCCTTCACCGGTTCGCGGCTATCGTGGCCGAGCCTTGGTGAAACGCCTCCTTCTCGCCTCACCACGCGGCTACTGCGCGGGCGTCGAACGAGCAGTCGAGACGGTCGAGCGGGCTCTCGCGCACTACGGCAGTCCGGTCTACGTCCGCAAACAGATCGTCCACAACTCGCACGTCGTCGAGGACCTGCGTTCGCGCGGAGCCGTCTTCGTCGACGCGCTCGCAGACGTGCCGGAGGGTGCGACCGTCGTCTTCTCCGCGCACGGCATCGCCCCCGCGGTGCGCCGCGAGGCCGGTGAGCTGCGTCTGACGACGATCGACGCCACCTGTCCGCTCGTCACGAAGGTCCACGCGCAGGCCCGCCGGTACGCCGAGGCCGGCTACTCGCTCGTCCTCATCGGACACGCGGGGCACGAAGAGGTCGAGGGGACGCTCGGCGAGGCGCCCGACGCGATTGTCCTCGTCAAATCGACGGAGGACGCCGAGCGCGTCTCGCTCCCGGCCGACCGGCCGCTGGCGTACCTCACCCAGACGACGCTCTCGGTCGACGAGACGGGCGAGATCGTCGCGGTGCTGCGCCGCCGCTTCCCACAGATCGAAGGCCCAGCGCGCGAGGACATCTGTTACGCGACCTCGAACCGCCAGTGGGCCGTCAAGGAGCTGCTGCGCGAGATCGACGTGCTGCTCGTGGTCGGCTCGACGAACTCCTCGAACTCGCAGCGGCTCGTCGACGTCGCCCGCACCGAGGGGACTCCGGCCTATCTGGTGGACGACCTGCGCGGCCTCGACGAGAGCTGGCTCGACGGCTACGAGACAGTCGGTCTCACCTCGGGTGCGTCGGCGCCGGAACGGCTCGTCGCGGAGCTGTGCGCGTGGTTCGCGGCCCGCGGCGCCGAAGTGTGCGAGCAGAAGCCCGTGTACGAGGACGTGAGCTTCAAGCTGCCCGTCGAGCTGCGCCGCGCCGAGCGCGCAGCGGCCTAGGCCTTCTCGAGCGCCAACTCGTCGCCCGCGACGCGGAGCTCGGTCGCGAGCACCTCGCGAGAGATCCACTCGCCGTGACGGTCGGCCAGCTCCCGCTGCGTCTCGGGAACCGTGAGCTCGATCCGGTCCGTCAGCTCGAGGCCGCGCTCCTTGCGCAGCGAGTTGACGAGGTGGATGACCTCGTACGCCTCCCCCTCGAGCACGAGCTCGTCGTCGAGGCCGAGATCCAGCGCGACCGTCACGCCTTCGCCCGATGCGACCGCCCAGCCCTCGCGCCCGCCCCGCTCGACGAGCACCTCGTCCGGCTCCAGCTCGAGGCCGGCGACCCGGAAGCGGCCGTCGGGCAGCTCCTCGAACTCACCCGCCGCGAGCGCTTCCCGTAAGGTGCCGAGCTTCCGGCCGAGCTTCGGGCCGAGCTTCGGCAGATTCGGCTTGACGGTTAGCTCGACCGCCTCGACCGTCCCGAGCTCGACCTCCTTCACGCGCAGCTCGTCCGCGACCTCCTCGAGATGGCCGTAGAGGCTCGCGCCTTCCACGACGAGCCGGCGCAGCGGCTGCCGCAGCTTGATGCCCGAGCTCGAGCGCGCCTGTCGGCCGAGCTCGACCACGCGGCGCACGGCGGCGATCTCGTCGAGGAGCGCCCGGTCGGGCTCGGCGACCTCCGGCCACCCGGAGAGGTGCACCGACTCCGGCCCGTCGAGGACGAGCGTGCGCCAGAGATGGTCCGCCACGAACGGGAGGATCGGAGCGAGGACGCGCAGCGTCTGCACGAGCGCGTACCAGAGGGTCCGCAGGGCGGCCTCGTCGTCTGCCCAGAACCGGCGCCGCGAGCGGCGGATGTACCAGTTCGAGAGGTCGTCGAGGTATGTCTCGAACTCGCGCATGACCTCCGGCGACAACCACCGCTCGTAGCCGCGCGCCGCGTCCGCGACAAACGCGTGCGTCCGCTCGACGAGCCAGCGATCGAGCGTCGTGAGCTCTCCTCTCGGCTCCAGCTCCTCCCACGTGGGTGTGAAGCCGGCGATGTTGGCGTAGTCGACGAAGAACTTGATCGAGTGCCAGAAGGTCAGGAGCTTCCGCTTCACCTCGCCCGCGGGGCCGAAGCCGAAGAGGAGGTTGCGATCGGGGGGCTGGGACGCGAACTGCCAGCGCATGACGTCTGCGCCCATGCGCTCGAACGCGTCGTTCGCCTCGATCGTGTTGCCCCACGAGCCGTGCATCTCTCGCCCGGTCTCGTCGAGCATCTTCTCGTAGCCGAGCACGCGCCGGAACGGCGCGCCGCCGGTGAGCACCACGGACATGAAGAGCTGCGAGTAGAACCAGAGCCGGATCTGCTCCCGCATCTCCGAGACCCAGTCGGCGGGAAACCACTTCTCCCAGTACGCGTGGTCCGGCAGATCGGCCGTGGTGAGTCCAGCGGCGGCCCCGGTCCCGTAGCCCTCCGGCACCGACTCGGCGTTCTCCCAGCCGAGCGTGGAGAATGGGACGATCCCGGCGTCGAGCCAGACGTCGCCGACTTCCTTGATCCGCTCCACGGGCTCTCCGCACTCGGCGCAGGTCACCGGGACCCGATCGATCCAGGGACGGCGCAGCTCCTCGAGCTGGTCGAGTCCCGAGACGGCATGTTCCTCGAGCTCTCGCCGCGAGCCGATCACGGTCAGGTGCCCGCACGAGCACGGATAGAACGGCAGTGGAAGCCCGTAGTAACGGCGGCGGGAAATGTTCCAGTCGCCCATGTTGTGGAGCCAGTCGTCCATGCGCTTTCCCATGTACTCCGGCGTCCACTCGACGGTCGCGTTCGCAGCGAGCATCTGCTGCCGTAGGTCGCGGACCGAGATGAACCAGTCGTCGGCGATGCGGAAGATCAGCGGCGTGTGGCAGCGCCAGCACTCCGGGTAGCGGTGCTCGTACAGGCCCGCCTCCACGAGGACTCCCTTCTCCTCGAGGTTGCCGATGATCTGCTCCGCCGCGTCCGTGGTCGAGAGCCCGTGCAGCCAGCCGTAGTCGTCATGGAAGCGGCCGGCCTCGTTCACCGGTTGCAGCACCGGCAGGTCGTGCACCCGGGAGAGCTCGAAGTCCTCGGAGCCGGCGCCCGGAGCGATGTGCACGATGCCCGTCCCCTCGTCGAGCGAGACCTCGTCCCAGGGGATGACGCGGTGGTCGACCGCGCCGCCCGGCGCGAGCTCGTCGAAGGGCCCGCGGTACGTCCAGCCGACGAGCTCGGCACCCGGACGCTTCTCCTCGAACCGCTCCTCCGGATAGCGACCGGCCGCGACCCATTCGCCGTTCGGGCGCCGGCCGTACTCGGCCTCCGGGTTGACCGCCGCCGCGACATTGGCCGGCAAGGTCCACGGCGTCGTCGTCCAGACGACGAGGAACTCTCCCGGCCGCTCGAGCAGCGGGAGCCGGACGTAGAGCGACGGATCGGCGCGGTCGACGTAGGAGCCGATCAGCTCGTGCTGCGAGATGGAGGTGCCGCAGCGCGGACACCACTCGGTGGCGCGATGGCCGAGATAGAGCCAATCCCGCTCGTGGACGACCTTGAGCATCCGCCAGACGTACTCGATGTTCGTGTCGCTGAAGGTGAAGTAGTCGTTGCCCCAGTCCATCCACTGCCCGAGGCGCTTGGAGCCGGCCCAGAGCAGCTCGGTGTACTGGACGACCGCCTCCCGGCACTTGCGCGCGAAGTTCTCGAGCCCGTACTCCTCGATCTCGCGCTTCGAGTTCAGCCCGAGCTCCCGCTCGACTCCGACCTCGATCCAGAGCCCCTGGCAGTCGAACCCGTTCTGATAGCGCTGGTCGAAACCGCGCAGCGCCTTGTAACGCTGGAAGAGATCCTTCAGCGTTCGGCCCCACGTCGTGTGGATGCCGAGGTCCTTGTTGGCCGTGACGGGGCCGTCGATGAAGGAGAAGGTCGGGCCGCCGCGGTTCTGCTCGCGGAGCTTTCCGAACGTGTCCTCCGCCTCCCAGCGTGCGAGCATCTCCCGCTCGAGCCCGGGATGATCGGGTTTGTCCGGCAGAGGTTGGAAGATTGGCTTCCGCATCGGGAAGGCAAGTCTAGGCTGAGGCGTTCCTATCTTCGGAGCTGGGTAGAACCTGTCTCCACCTGAATCGAACACCGAAAGGAAACGATGGCAAACGACGTCACCGACTCCACCTTCGAGACCGAGGTCCTGCAGGCGGACAAGCCCGTCCTCGTGGACTTCTGGGCCGAGTGGTGCGGGCCGTGTCACGCGGTCGCGCCGGTCCTCGAGCGGATCGCCGACGAACACGACCTCAAGCTCGTCAAGGTGAACATCGACGAGAACCAGGATCTCGCGTTGCGCTACGGGATCCAGTCGATCCCGAACATGATGCTCTTCGAAGGCGGCGCCCCGAAGGCCTCCGCGGTCGGCGCGATGCCGAAGGGCATGCTCGAGCGCCAGCTCGGCTTCGCTAGCTGAGAGAGCGCGGCTGCTTGGCCGCGCTCTACCTACTCGGTCGTCTGAGCGGTGTCGCGACCCTCGACGAAGCGAAGGAAATCCGCGTGCTTGGCGAGATACGCCTCGAGCTCCCCGAGCCCCGCACCCGCCCAGTCCTCCAGCCACGTCTCGGCGATGTCGTCCTCGATGCGATGGAAGCCGCGTTCGCTCACTGCTAGGCATGATCGACACGAACCCGCACCATGGCTATGGGCCGTCCGGCCCAACTTTGCGCACGGACGGACCTAACTCGATCTCAGTAGAGGAGTAGCCTCGCCGCGCCGTTCCGCCACTCAGCACGAGCTCACCCGGATCGAGCTGCTCGCCGGCCTGCCCGGCCAGACCCTCGCGCTGCTCGGACAGCGCATGGAGCGCGAGGAGATTGCGCCCGGAACCGTGCTCCTGCGCGAGGGCGAAGCGGACGACCGCTTTTACGTCCTCCTCTCGGGCGTCCTCGCCGTGAGCCAGCGCGACCTAGGCGCGCGCAGCGTACTCAGGCCCGGCGACTACTTCGGCGAGGTCGCGCCTGCGATGGGCATGCCCCGCACCGCGACCGTGTCGGCGATGACTCCCGCGGTGGTCGCGAGCTGCGATCGGGCGACCTTCGACGAACTGCTGCGTCCGCTCTTCGCCGACGACTAGGCCGCGAGCTCGGCGAGGACCGAGTCGCTGAAGATGGGCCAGGCCTCCTTCGCCCAGTCGCCGAACCGGCGGTCGGTGAGCACGCCGCAGGCCAGCCCGGCAGCCGGATCGACCCAGAGGAACGTGCCGCTCGCGCCGAAGTGACCGAAGGTGTGCTCGGAGTTGCGCGATCCCGTCCAGTGCGGTGCCTTCCCGTCGCGCAGCTCGAACGTGAGACCCCAGTCGTTCGGCTCCATCCGGCCGAGGCCCGGCAGCACGCCGACGAGGCCCGGGAACTGGACGGTCGTCGCCTCGGCCAGCGTCTCGGGCGCCACGAGAGTCGGCCGCAGGAGCTCGCGGCCGAGCCCGAGGAGATCGCCAAGGGGCCCTCGGTAGCCGTGGGCGGGCGAGCCGGCGAGACGTCCGCTGAGGCCGAGTGGTTCTGCGACCGCCTGGGCGAAGTAGTCCGCGAACGGCATCTCCGCCCGCTGCTCGAGCAGCTGCGCGGCGAGCTCGATGCCCGTGTTCGAGTAGATGCGGCGGCGCCCCGGCTCGGCGATCGGCTGCTCACCGTCGAGGGGCAGGCCGGACGCGTGCGCCAGCAGGTGGCGAAGCGTCGCCCCGGGCGGCCCTGCCGGTTCGTCGAGGTCGACCGTTCCCTCCTCCAGCGCAACGAGAATCGCGACCCCGGTGAGGAGCTTCGTGACGGACGCCCACGGCAGCGCCGTGTCGACCGGCCCACGCGTCGCGATGACGCCCTCGGCCTGCGCCACGCCGGCGGTGGCAGCGGCCGCGCCCCAGCGTTCGATCGCCCGCAGCGCCTCCACAGCGGGGGATACTAGAAACGTGGCGCGCGCAACCGTCCCTGCCGTCTCGCCCTTCGCGGACACGGTCGGCTACTCCCGCGCAGTGCGGGACGGACGCCATGTCTACGTTTCCGGGACGGCACCGATCGGCTGCGAGTCCGCCGACGCACACGAGCAGGCGAAGCGGTGCCTCGAGATCATCGTGGATGCGCTACGCGACCTCGGCGCGGCGCCCGAGCACGTCGTCCGCACGCGCGTCTACATCGTCGACCCGGCCGACTGGGAAGCGGTCGGGCGGGCGCACGGCGAGGTGTTCGGACCGCATCGTCCCGCGTCCGCGATGCTCGTGATCAACGGGCTGCTAGATCCGGCCTGGAAGGTCGAGATCGAAGCCGACGCGCTCCTGCCCGGATGAGACTCGCAACACCGCGCTTTCTTCCTGCAAACCGGGCGGATATCTTCACGGCATGAGCGACTCGCTGATTCCGCCTTCCATCACGGGCAAGGGCTCGCAGTTCCCGCCCGGCGGCAGCGTGCTCGACCACGCCTTCGGGGCGAGCGACCCGTACACGCTCGGCGTCGAGGAGGAGTACATGCTCCTCGACAGCGAGACATTCGACCTCGTCCAGCACATCGACACCGTGCTCGCCGCGGTCGCGGGCCACGAGCTCGAGCCGCGCATCAACTCGGAGCTGATGCAGTCGGTGCTCGAGGTGGCCACGCCGGTCTGCCACACGCCCACAGGTGTGCAGCAGCAGCTGCTGCGCATCCGCCGCTACGTCACCGACGTCGCGCGGGAGAAGGGCCTGCGCGTCGGCTCGGCCGGCACGCATCCGTTCTCGCTCTTCGAAGCGCAGCGGATCACCGCCAAGGATCGCTATCGCGCGCTCGTCGACCAGATGCAATACATCGCGCGCCGCGAGCTGATCTTCGGGATGCACGTCCACGTCGCGGTCGACGACCCGGAGAAGGCGATCCAGGTCGTCAACGGGCTGATCGCGCATCTCCCGGAGCTCGTGGCGCTGTCGGCGAGCTCACCGTTCTGGCGCGGCGACCCGACCGGGCTCCGTTCCTCGCGCCACATGGTCTTCGCCGCCTTCCCGCGCTCCGGCCCGCCGCCTCGCTTCCGCGACTACGCCGACTACGCACAGGTCGTGAACCAGCTCGAGAAGACCGGCTGCATCCAGGACTACACGCACATCTGGTGGGACATCCGCCTCCACCCGCGACTCGGCACCGTCGAGATCCGGATCTGCGACGCGGTGACGCGGCTCGAGGACGTAGTCGCAATCACGGCGTACTGCCAGGCGCTCGTCAAGCACTACGCGGAGCTCGCGACACGCGGGGAGGAGATCCCGTCCTTCCACCGCATCCTCACGACCGAGAACAAGTGGCTCGCCGCGCGCTACGGCCTGTCGGCGCCGGTGATGGACCTCCACACCGGGCGCCGTAACCGGATCCCGGTGGCGGCTCTCGTCCGGCGGACGCTGAAGACCCTGGGGCCGCATGCACGCGACCTCGGCTCGGAGGAGGAGTTCGCGGGCGTCGAGGAGATCCTGCGCCGCGGCAACGGCGCCGACCGGCAGCTCCACGTCTTCGACACGAACCACGACATCGTCGAGGTGACGAGGGAGATCGCCGACGCGACGGAGGTCGCACCGGAGCCCGAGCCGGCGGCCGCCGCATAGGATCCGGCGATGCTCGGGGTCGGGGAGAAGGCGCCACTCGAAGCGGTCGTCTGGACGACACCGCGCGAGCGCGCGAGCATCGGCGACCTGATCCACGACCGCCCGCTGCTCCTCCTCTTCTATCTCTTCGACTGGTCCTCCACCTGAACGAGCGAGCTCGAGCTCCTGCGTGACAGGAGAGCGGAGCTGCAGGAGGCCGGAGTCGAGCCGTTCGCGAT
This sequence comes from uncultured Actinomycetes bacterium, assembly GCA_963731015.1. Taxonomy (GTDB): domain Bacteria; phylum Actinomycetota; class Thermoleophilia; order Gaiellales; family Gaiellaceae; genus Palsa-739. The sequence continues at coordinate 192,205 of CAVSTY010000007.1, read as the reverse complement.
CTCGCGCGACTCCCCGTACACGCACGTCGCGTGGATGCAGGCGCTCGACCTCGACTTCCCGCTGCTGTCCGACTGGAACGCGGAAGCCACGCACGGCTTCGGCGTCGCCTACGAGCACAACGGAATGCGCGACGTCTCTCGGCGCAGCGCGTTCTTCGTCGATGTTGAAGGCGTCGTCCGCGCCGCGTGGGCCTACGAGCCGAGCGAGCTGCCCGATCTCGACGAGCTGATCGAAGCCGCGCGAGCCTTGTAGCCGTCCGCCGGATCGCGTTTACTCCGCGGCCATGGAAACCTCGCCTAGCGCCGAAGCAGCCCCGGGCCGCTCCTCGGACGCTCTCACCGCCCTGATCGGGCTCGTGGTCGTGGCCGTCGCGCTCGTCTTCCTCTTCGAGACGAACGTGTTCACGTCGCACTGGTACGCGTTGTTCAAGGTCGTCCACGTCGCCGGCGCCGTCTTCTGGGTCGGAGGTGGGCTGACGCTGACCGTTCTCGCGCTGTGGGCAGAGCGCAAGTCCGATCCCCGCGAGATGGCGCTGATCGCGAGGCAGGCGGCGTTCATCGGGGAGCGGTTCTTCGCGCCCGCCGGTCTCCTCGTCTTGGCGATGGGCATCGCGATGGTCGTCAATCTCGGCCTCGACTGGGGCCAGTTCTGGATCATCTTCGGCCTCGTCGGCTACGCGATCACCTTCCTGACCGGACTCCTCGTGCTCGGCCCTCAGGCCAAGCGAATCGGCCAGTTGCTGGAAACGAAGGGGCCCGAGGCCGCCGAGACGCAAGCGGCTATCAGTCGGATCCTGCGCATCGCGCGCGTGGACGAAGGGGTGCTCCTGCTCGTCGTCGCCGACATGGTGCTCAAGCCGTTCACCTGATTTGACATGTGACCTTTTGGTCACGTAACCTCCAGGACGTGGACGACGACCAGGTCTTCAAGGCGCTCGCCGACCCGACGCGGCGCCACCTGCTCGACCGGCTCTTCGAGCGCGACGGCCGCACGCTCACGGAGCTCGAGTCCGAGCTGGAGATGAGCCGCTTCGGCGTGATGAAGCACCTGCGCGTGCTCGAGGATGCCGGGCTCGTCGTCACCCGCCGCGAGGGCCGGGAGAAGCTCCACTTCCTGAACCCGGTTCCGATCCGGCTGATCCACGACCGGTGGATCGACAAGTACACCGAGCACCGCGTCGCGGCGCTCGCGGATCTCAAGCACGAACTGGAGGACAGCGCATGACCACACTGACTACACAGGCCACGCAGGTCTACTCCGTCTTCATCCGCGCGACCCCGGAGCAGATCTGGGACGCGATCACGCAGGCCGAGTTCACCCAGCAGTACTTCTACGGCGCGCGCATCGACGTGCGCGACGGCCGCCGCTTCTGCGCGGTCGGCGACGCCGCGTGGGACGAGGAGGTGTTCGAGGCCGACCCGCCGCGGAAGCTCGTGCACGGCTGGACGGCGGGCTACGACCCCGATCTGGCGGCCGAGGCGGAGAGCCGCGTCACCTGGGAGATCGAGCCGCAGGACGGCGGCATCACGAAGCTCACCGTCGTGCACGACCAGCTCGAGGGCGCGCCGAAGACCGCCGAGAGCGTTGCCGGTGGCTGGATGTACGTCCTCAGCGGACTGAAGACGCTCGTCGAAACCGGCAAGCCGCTCGCCGGCTGAGCCGAGCTTCGAGACCGCGGCCGCCGGCAGCGATGAATTGCCGGCGGCCGCACGGTCTTCTTCCCAGAGAGGTCGCCCGATCGGCAACACTCTCGACGAGTCCCGCGAACGCTGAGGAGCGAATCGATGCCGAAGACAATGCTGACCGTCGCAACCCGCAAGGGCACCTTCGTGCTCGAGAGCGACGACCGCCGCGACTGGACGCTGCGCGGCGCGTACTGCGAAGGGTGGCCCGTCTACCACGCCATCTACGACCCGACGACCGGCGACATCTACGCGGCCGCCGCGAGCGAGTGGCACGGCTCCGCCGTCTGGCGCAGCGGCGACCTCGGGGAAACCTGGGAGATGTCGAGCGAGGGCCTTTCCTACGGCGACGAGGACGGCCGCAAGATCTCGAAGGTCTCGACGCTCGCGCGCGCAGGCGACCGCCTCCTCGTCGGCGTCGAGGCGCCCGGCATCTTCGAGAGCCGCGACAACGGCCAGACCTGGTCGCTCCTGTCGACCCTGTCCGGCCAGCACGGCAGCGAGGCCTGGGACGACCCGGCGAACCAGCCGCCCGGTCATCTCGGCATCTCCGGCTTCGTCACCGACCCGGAAGACGCCGACAATTTCTTCACGATCGTGCAGGGAGTCGGCGCGTTCGAGACGGAGGACGGCGGCTCGTCGTGGACGCCGCGCAACAAGGGACTGCGCCGCGACTGGCCGGCCGACTACGAGGACGTCGGCTTCTGCGTGCACAAGCTCGTTCGCTCCTCCGACCCCCAGCGCATGTACCAGCAGAACCACGTGGGCATGCACCGCTCCGACGATGCAGGCCAGTCGTGGACCGAGATCACCGAAGGGCTGCCGGGCGACTTCGGCTTCGCCGCAGCCGTCCACCCCCACGACACCGAGACGTTCTACGTCATCCCGGTCGACGGCGGTCACGGGCGGACGATGCACGAGGGCAAGGCGACCGTCTGGCGCACCCGCGACGCCGGGTCGAGCTGGCAACCGATGCGCAGCGGCCTGCCGCAGGAGAACGCGCACCTCGGCGTCCTGCGCCAGGGCATGACGATCGACTCGCACGACGTCCCCGGGCTCTACTTCGGCACGAGCACCGGACAGGTCTTCGCCAGCGCGGACGAGGGCGAGACGTGGAGCGAGATCGCCGGCTACCTGCCGGGGATCTCCTCGGTCGACGTGGCGGTGCTCGACTGACGTGGCGGACGTCAGGCTTCCCGGAACGCTGACGCCGCTCTTCCCCGGACTGCCGCGACGGGTCGAGGTCGAGGCCCCGACCGTGCTCGCGGCGATCGACTCGCTCGAACAGCAGTGGCCGGGCCTGCGCGACCGCCTGGTCGCGGAAGGCCCGACCCTGCGCTCACACATCCACGCCTACGTCGACGGCGAGCGCGCCGGGCTGGACACGCCCGTCGCGTATCGCTCGCGCCTCGACGTCATCGCCGCGATCAGCGGCGGCTAGACCTGGGGAGGCTGCCTCGGCCCGACGATGCCGCGCCAGGGCCGCCGCAAAGCCGTTCCGAATGTCTTAGTATCGGCGCGCTTGAGAAGGGGTGTCGCCGGCGCGGCGACCTGCTACCGGTCGCGGCATGGCACCGAAACAGCAGGACCGACCGCCTGGGAGGAACAGATGAGGCGATATCTACCTGGGCGTCGCATCGGAGCGACGCTGGTGGGTCTCCTCCTCGTCGTCGGAGTCGCCGTCGCATTCAGTGGATCCGCGGCGGGATACTCGACGACACCGGAGGCCAGAGGCGCACTCGACTGCAACGGCTGGAGCAAGATCCAGCAAACCATCAAGTCGACGGGCGCCTGTACAGACATCCGAGGCTTCGCCGGCGTTCACAACGCCAACAACTGGAACAGTCGCTTCTACGACAACGGCCACTACATCGGTCACGACGAGCCCGACCTGACCTTCCTCTCGAGCAAGGCGGGTTCGGGCAACAACGTGACCTGGTCGGAGACGCTGCCGCACGATCCCGTGGGGCGTCCCACCGGCGACACGCCCGGCAGCGACACGACACACTGGTTTGATCTGTCGGTTGCGCCGTGGTTCTCGATGGCTCTGTGCAACCCCAGGTCGTACCCGTTGAATCCCTGCACACCGAACTCCGACAGCAACGCCCCGCACGGCCAGTTCACCGGCGGCGGCAGCTCGTTCCTCGAGGTGCAGTTCTATCCACCGGGCGAGGCGCCGTTCTTCGACAACATCAGCTGCGATAACACGCACTGGTGCGCCTCGCTCCACATCAACGACCTCGAGTGCACGTTCGGCTTCGACAGCTGCAACGCGAACTGCGAGGAGCCGACGAATTTCGCGTTCATCCAGACGAACGGCGTTCCGACGGGTCCGCCGAGCCCGCAGGAGGCAACGTTCGCGACGTTCACGCAGAACAGTCAGACGCTGCTGATGAACCCCGGCGACAAACTGACGGTGCACATCTTCGACGCACCCGCCCCCGGGGGTGGTCACGCGCTCGAAGTGCGAGTCAACGACCTGACGACCGGGCAGACCGGCTTCATGCAGGCGTCGGCTGCGAACGGCTATCAGGCGACGGGAATCGCAGACTGCTCGGGCAGGCCGTTCAACTACGAGCCGGCGTACAACACCGCTCAGAAGCAGAACATCGTGCCCTGGGCGGCGCTGCAGACCAACATCAGCACCCAGTTCGAGATCGGTCACTGGACGCCGTGCAAGAACCTCTCGGATCCGGCCACGGATGGACTGCTCGACTTCACGGCCGGCGACCCGTATTCCCTGACCTGCAACGGGCCATACGAGGCCAAGTCCGACAGCGCTTCGGACAACCCCGAGGGCTTCGGCGGTGACGCCTTCTGCTACCAGCGGGGAGACCAGCACACCGCTCTGAACCAGTTCGGCATCCACGCCGACCCGAACATGCAAACCGGGTGCCTGGACTTCCTGAGCGGCGGCGACATCGACTTCGATGGAACCTCCTACTGGCCAGACTGGCCGACCGGCGCCGCAGCGACGGCGAAGAATCCGGGGAGCTTCGTCCAGTCGGCGCCGTTATCGGCAGGACAGAGTTACCCGCAGTCGTTCTTCCAGACGGACGTGGGCCTCAGCGAATCGACGTGCTCGCAGGCCTCGAGCGGCTGCACCGTGCCTCCCAACGGGCCCGGCAAGTTCTACCCGTACTGGAGCACGCAAGGAAGCGGATCGAACTGCAAGATCCTCTTCGGAAACGTGGCAAGCGGCCACGAGGTGAACAACTACGGCAAGGCCGCGCAGTACGGGAAGGATCTCGCTCCCCAGATCGGATACGACGAGTTCGAAGGACCGGTGGGCCCAGCCGTCTGCTGAGCTCAATCTCAATCACCCACATCACACGGAGGGCCCGCACGTGCGGGCCCTCCGTCGTTATGGCGCCCGCCCGCAGTCGGCTGGAGCGACGTCGCGCTACCAGCTCTTCGTCCGCTGCGCGCGGCTGGGCTCCGCGACGCGCACTCTGGCGTCGACGGCGAAGCAGCGGTCGGGTAGCGCCAGCACGGGATTCAGGTCGAGCTCCACGACCTCGGGCAGCTCCTCGGCGAGCCTCGAGAGGCGCAGGAGAAGGTCGACGAGAGCGTGCTCGTCGGCGGGCGGTGTTCCTCTGAAGCCGGCCACGAGCCGGCCGGCCTTGCCGGAACGAACGAGCTCGCCGGCGTCGCGATCGGTGAGCGGCGCCAACCGGAACTGCGCCTCCCCGATCAGCTCGGCCAGAACGCCGCCGGGGCCGAACGCGACCAGCGGGCCGAAGACGGGATCCTGCACCGCGCCCGCCAACAGCTCGGAGCCGCCGCGGACGAACGGCTGGACGAGGAACGGAGGACCGATCTTCTCCGCGGCTTCGAGGACGGCTTCCTCGTCGACGAGGTCGAGAGCGATGCCGCCCTGCTCGGTCTTGTGCGCGCCGGGAGCCGCGGTCTTGAGCACGACCGGGAACCCGAGCTCCCTCGCCGCCTCGACGGCCGCCGCCTTCGTGGCAGCGGCGCGCTCGGGCACGACAGGGAGGCCGTACGCCTCGAGCAGTCGGCGCGTCTGCTCGGCGTCGAGCCAGCCTCCGCCGGCCACAACCGCCTCCCGCACGACGGCCTGAGCGTCGTCGCGGTCGCACTCGAGCTCCGGCATCACGCCGGCCGGCTGCCGGAGCCACTCGCCGCGCTCGGCCGCCCGCCCGAGCGCGCGCGCCGCCGCCTCGGGATACGCGAACGCGGGAACGTTCGCGACGCTGCGCAGGCTCGGCGGAGCACCCTTCGCGCTGACGAAAACGCAGAGGACGGGCTTGCCGTCCGCCGTCGCTGCAGCCCGGCTGATCGCAGCACCGACCTCGTGCTCGTTCGTCCCGACCGTGGGGACGAAGAGCACGATCGCGGCGTCGAACGCGGGATCGGCGAGCACCGGAGGCAGCGCCTGCTCGAAGCTCTCCGCGTTCGCGCCGCCGAGCAGGTCGACCGGGTTCGCGTCGCTTCCCTCCTGCGGCATGACCTCCGCCAGCGCGGCACGGGTCGCCTCGCCCGGCTGCGGCAGGTCGAGCCCGGCGGCCTCGCACGCGTCCGCAGCGAGGATCCCCAGGCCGCCGGCATTCGTGATGAGTGCCACCCGGGGTCCACGAGGCACCGGCTGCGCGGAGAGCAGCGTCGCCACGTCGATCAGTTCGTCGAGCGTGTGCGCCCGGATGACCCCGGCCTGGCGGAACAGCGCGTCGACCGCAACGTCCGATCCGGCCAGCGCAGCCGTATGCGACCCGGCGGCACGGCTTCCGGCCCGCGTGCTCCCGCCCTTGAGCGCGAGGATCGGCTTGCGCCGCGCGAGCCGCCGCGCGATGCGCGAGAACGCGCGCGGGTTGCCGAACGACTCCAGGTAGAGGATGACCATCTCGGTCTCGTCGTCGTCTTCCCACCACTCGAGCAGATCGTTGGAGGAGACGTCCGCCTTGTTGCCGACGGAGACGAACGAGGTCACTCCGAGACCGGTCGCTTCCGCCCGCTCGAGTAGCGCAAGCCCGAGCGCGCCGCTCTGCGAGGAGAAGCCGATCTTGCCGGGCGGGAAGCTGCGCGGTGCGAAGGTCGCGTTGAGGTGAACGGCGGTGGAGGCGATGCCGAGGCAGTTCGGGCCGAGGAGACGCGCGCCGTGCTCGCGGACGAGCGCGAGCAGTCGCGCCTGCCGCTCGGCTCCCTCGCTGCCCGTCTCGGCGAAGCCGGCCGAGATGACGACCAGCGCGCGAACGCCGGCCTCCAGCGCCTCCTCTGCCGCGTCGAGCACCAGCTCTCCGGGCAGGCAGACGACCGCGAGGTCGACCGCCTCCGCGATCTCCCCCACTCCGCTGTGACCGTGGACGCCGGCGACGGCGTCTCCCTTCCGGTTCACCGGGTACACGGAGCCTGCGAAGTCGCCGGTGAGGATGTTACGGAACAGCTCGCCGCCGATCGAGCCACGGCGCTTCGACGCGCCGACGACGGCGACGGAACGTGGCCGGAAGAACGGCTCGAGCGAGGCCCGTACCGCGACGTGGTCGCGCTCGGCCACGTGCTCGCGATACGCGTCGGTCGGCGCGATCTCGAATCGGATCTCGAGCTCGCCGCCTTCACCGGCACGCGTGACCGCGAAGCCTGCGTTGCGGAAGACGTTGAGCATCGTGGCGTTCTCGTGCAGCACCTCCGCCACGAACTCCTCGATCCCGGCCTCTGCGGCGCGGGACGCGAGCTGCTCGAGCAGGCGCGTACCGATTCCACGACGCTGGAACTCGTCGCCGACCGCGAAGGCGACCTCCGCCCCGCGCGGGTCGCGCAGCCCGACCCAGTTCGCGACTGCCGCGATGCGACCGTCGAGTGACCCGAGCAAGGCACCCCGCTCCTGCCAGTCCGGCGCGAGCAGCGGTTCGACGAGCTTCGGACCGAGCGCGGGAAAGCCGTGGAAGCGGAGGTAGCGGCTGTGCTCGGAGAGGCCGGAGAAGAACTCGAGCAGCGCGTCGGCGTCCTCCGCGACGGGCGCTCTCAGCCGCAGCGTCGACCCGTCGCGGAGGATGACGTCGGTCGCCCCGGCCGCCGTCGCCGCGGCGGCACTCACGCGGCCGCCGCGTGCGCGGCGATCCGCCCGCGCGGCCGGACGACGAGCACCGGACACGGCGCGGAGTGTACGAGCCCGGTCGAGACACTGCCGGACAGGAAGCGCCGCGTGGCGCCCCAGCCGTGGGAGCCGACCACGATCAGCTGCGCGTCGTACTCGTTCGCCTTCCGGCAGATCTCCTCGACGACGAGCCCGTCGACGGCGACCGTGGAGCAGTGGATCCCCTCGGCGTCGGCGGTCTCCTCCACCGAGGCCAGGAGGGCCGTCACGCGATGGTGCTCGGCCTGGTTGAGCTCGGCGACGACGTTCGAGTAGCCGTAGCTCGAGTAGCCGACCGCGGGCAACGCGGCATGCACGACGGAGACGGCCACGAGAGGAGTGTCGAATCGCTGGGCGAGCTCGAACGCTTCCTTCTGCGCTGCTTCTGCCGAGGGCGAGCCGTCGGTGGCGAACAGGATTGGTCTCGTCTTGTTCATCTCGTTCCTCCTTCTCGGAGGGCGGCGCCTACCGGCGCCGCCCTCGGTCCTGGCGAACTACGCGGTGACCGGCACCTCGTGCTGTTCGACCAACTCGTGGCCGACCGGAGTGGCTTCGAGCACGACCTTGAGCGCGTGGCTCTCGGCCGCGGCTCCGAACACGTCGTACGCCTCCTCCGTGTCGGCGAGGGCGAACCGGTGGGTGGCGAACGGCGTCGGGTCGAGCCGTCCCGCCTCGATCAGCCTCAGGAGCTTCGGCGTCGTGGTCGTGTCGACGAGGCCCGTCGTGATCAGGACGTCGCGGATCCACAGCTTCTCGAGGTGGAGCGTCGCGGGGTGGCCGTGGACGCCGACGTTGGCGACGCGGCCGCCCGGCCGGATCAGATCGGTGCAGAGCTCGAACGTCTCGGGCACGCCGACCGCCTCGATGGCGACGTCCGCGCCGAGGCCGCCGGTGAGCTCCATCACCTTTGCGACCGCATCCTCCCGGCTGTTGTCGATCGTCACGTCCGCACCGAACTCGACCGCCTTGTCGAGCCGCGAGGCGTCGGGGTCGATGGCGACGATGTGGCCCGGAGAGTGGAGCTGCGCGGTCATGATCGCCGCGAGCCCGATCGGGCCGACACCGACGATCGCGACCGTGTCGCCCGGCTCGACGCCTCCGTTGAGGACGCCGACCTCGTACGCGGTCGGAAGGATGTCGGCGAGGAACAGGACCTGCTCGTCCGTGAGCGCGTCCGGCACCTTGTAGACCGACGTGTCGGCGAACGGCACGCGGGCGAGCTCGGCCTGCAGCCCGTCGATGAGGTGCCCGAAGATCCAGCCTCCGCCACCGGTGCAGAGCCCGTAGCGGCCTTCCTTGCAGAAGCGGCACCGGCCGCACGACGTGATGCAGGAGACGAGCACGCGGTCTCCCGGCTCGAGCGTAGTGACGGCATTCCCGATCTCCATGACCGTGCCCACAGCCTCGTGGCCGAGGATCGTGCCGGGCTTCACTTCCGGCACGTCGCCCTTGAGGATGTGGAGGTCGGTGCCGCAGATGGTCGACGAGTCGATCCTCACGATCGCGTCCGTCGGCTCCTGGATTGTCGGGTCGGGCACGTCCTCCCAGGCTCGCTGCCCCGGCCCGTGGTACACGAGCGCTTTCATCTCGCGCCTCCTTTTCACCGAGTATCGTCGCGCACTCCACCGGCGACATCGGCGGCAGCGCGGAGCGGCGCTGCGGCTTTTCCGTACCGCGTAGGCTGACCCCGTGGACGCGCTTTCCGGGACCCAAGGACGGCTGCGTGCGCTGTTCGCAGCGGGGCTCGCGGTCACCTCAGAGCTGTCGCTCGACGCACTCCTCCAGCGGCTCGTCGAGGCGGCTGCCGAGCTGACGGGCGCCCGCTACGCGGCGCTTGGTGTGATCGATGCGAACGGGGCGGAGCTGGAGCAGTTCATCACCCACGGCGTCGATGCCGACCTGCGCGCAGAGATCGGCGGGCTGCCGCGCGGGCGCGGCATCCTCGGGGTGCTGATCCGCGAGGCGACGCCGCTCCGGCTGCACGACCTCGCGGAGGACCCGCGATCCGTCGGCTTCCCACCTGGGCATCCGCCGATGCGCACCTTCCTCGGCGTCCCGGTCATGGTGCGCGGAGTCCCTTACGGCAACCTCTACCTCACCGAGAAGGAGGGTGACGAGGACTTCGCCGACGAGGACGAGGAACTCGTCACGCTCCTCGCCGGCCAGGCGGCGATCGCGATCGAGAACGCCCGGCTCTACGAGGCCTCCACGCGCTGGTCGCGCCAGCTCCAGTCGCTGAACGAGGTGGGGAACGCGCTCGCGACCGAGACCGATCTCGACCGACTCCTCGATCTCGTGGTCCGGCGATTGCGCGAGCTGCTGGGAGCGCGGATCGTGGCGCTCGCACTGCCGACTGGAGCCAATGAGCTGAGATTCGCCGCCGTGGCCGGCGCGGAAGAACTGCTCGGTACGACCATCTCCCGTTCGGATTCGAAGAGTGGAGCAGTGCTCGAGCGCCGGCGCAGCGAGCGCATCGACTCGGTGATCGACGACCCCGAGGTGCACCAGGAGGTCTCGCGGCAGCTCGCCGCCCGCACCGGCATGTGGGTCCCGCTGATCGCACGGGACCGAGCGATAGGGGTGCTCGAGATCCACGATAAGGAGGGCTCCGACGCTCGCTTCACCCACGACGACTTTCGCCTGGCCGAGACCTTCGCAGCCCGCGCGGCTGTCGCGGTCGAGCTCTCCCAGCGGGTGGCCCGGGATGCCATGCGCCGCGTGGTGCAGGCGCAGGAGCTCGAGCGCCGGGGCCTCGCGCGCGAGCTACACGACGAAACGGGGCAGGCGCTGACCTCGATCCTGCTGGGCCTGAAGCCGCTCGAAGAGGCGCTCGCGGATCACCCCGCCCGCGCTGCCCTGGCCGAGCTCCGCGGGCTCGTCGTGGGCGCTCTCCAGGACGTGCGCCGCCTCGCGGTCGAGCTGCGACCAGCGGTGCTCGACGACTTCGGGCTTGGGTCTGCGCTCGAGCGGCTGACCGACTCGTTCGCCGAGCAAAGAGACATCCGCGTCGATTTCCACTCCGCCATCGGCGAGACGAGGTTGCCGAACGAGGTCGAGACGACCCTCTACCGAGTCGTGCAGGAGTCCCTGACGAACATCGTCAAGCACGCGAACGCGCGAAACGTCAGCGTCTCGGTCGCCCGGCGCGAATTCACGGTCGCGGCGGTGATCGAGGACGACGGCGCGGGATTCGACCAGAGAGCCGTGCGCGAAGGTGGCGTCGGACTCCTCGGCATGCGCGAGCGGCTCGCCCTGGTCGACGGGCGGCTGGAGATCGAGTCGCGACCGGGTGCCGGAACGACGATCGTCGCGGAGGTTCCACTGTCTTGAACATCCGCGTCCTGATCGTCGACGACCACGCCGTCGTCCGCACCGGCCTCCGGCTGCTTCTCGAGGCGGAGGACGACCTCGAGCCCGTCGGCGAGGCGGGCACTGCGCGGGATGCCGTCTTCCAGGCGCGGGCCCTGAAGCCCGACGTGATCCTGCTGGACATCGTCATGCCGGACCAGACCGGCCTGGATGCGCTCCCGCAGCTCAAGCACGAGAACCCCGACGCGCAGGTGCTCATCCTCTCCATGCAGGACGAGCCCCGTTACGTCCGCGAGGCGTTCGCTGCGGGAGCGAGCGGCTACGTGCTCAAGGAGGCGGCCGACAACGAGGTCGTCGCCGCGATCCGCGAGGTCGCAGGCGGCGGGCGCTACGTCAACCCGGAGCTCGGCGCGCGGCTCGTGGCCGCCGATGCCGAGGCTGCGAAGCTCGCCGAGGAGGATCCGCTCTCCGACCGCGAGCGAGAGGTGTTGCGTCTGCTCGCACTCGGCCACACGAACCAGGAGATCGCGAAGATGCTCTACATCTCGGTCCGCACGGCCGAGACGCACCGGGCGCACATCATGCAGAAACTCAGACTGCAGAGCCGGGCCGACCTCGTCGCCTACGCGCTCGAACGCGGGCTGCTCGAGGCCGAGTAACTCCGGCTCGCTCTACTCCGCCGACTCGTTGAGCAGGTGACTGAAGAGGCTGTACGCGGCGTCCGCGGCCGCAGTCGATTCGGCCGAGGCCAGACGTTCGCGGATCTCCAGCAGCCAGGTCGCCAATGCGGCGTCCGCCGCAACGTCGAGTTCCTCGACTGCGCAGCGTCCGCCGAGTACGGCGCCGCCGGGCTCCCAGAACGGACAGGCGCCCTCCGGGCAAGCCTCGCGCTTGCCGACGGCGGACTCTAGCGAACAGAGCCGTGTTGCGCACTCGATGGCCATGCGTGCATCGTCTCCGCAGCTCCACGGGGAGGCGTCGTGCCGCGCGCGGATCTCGGTTGCGGCATTTCCGTAGCAAGGGGAAAGCACGAGGGCCGCTTCGCAGCGGCCCTCGCTGTCCTGCGGTGGAGTCGGGCTTATGCCACCGGCACCGCGGGAGTCTTCTCGAAGTTCGACTTCTTTGCGAACGCGAGGATCGTCTCCGGATTCCGGAGCGCCCCGACCGCCGCGAGGATCGCGAACCCGATCCCCGTGAGGAGGAGGGCGATCCCGACCACGATCCCGAATAGTGCGATCCGCGAAGCCATATAGCTCATGTTCAGCGCGTTCGTGAGCGCGGTCTCGCTGATCCAGACCTGCCGAGCGCCGTTCTGCACCGGCTGCTTCGTCGTCGGATCGATCGCGGCGAATGCGGCGTTGTCCGTACCGCCGCCCGTCATCAGCTGGGACTTCGGCGTCCCGGGCTTCGCCGTGTAGATGCCCATCTGGGCGTACGTGTAGCCACCCGTCGCCTCAAGCGCGTGGATGTGCATGTACTGCGACATCGCCTGCGCCTCGGGGCCGGTGTCGATCGTCTTTCCTGCGATGTTCATCGTCGGCCACTGCTTGACCGCCGACGCGATGCCCGCCTTCTGCGCCTCGGACTTGATCGCCGACGGCGTCATGTCGGATCCCGCGACGATGTACTCGTGCGAGAGGCTGTTGTTGACCGTGTTCCGGCCGTTCACGCCCATCACGATGGCAACGACGCCGAACACGATGAGGACGGCCGCTGCGACGAAGCCTCCGATTTCCAGTGCCTTGCGCATGTCCCGACTCCTTTCGAACCTGGTGCCTTTCGGCCTAGTGTCGGGCGCAGCGGCGCCGGCGGCTTCAGTGGCGGCGCGGAAGTCGCCTGCGGGAAATCCCGGATCTCAGAGAGCGGGCGGTGCCGTCGAGTCCCGGACAATGAGCCGGGTTCCCAGCTCGACGTGCAGGGTTTCGACCCGCTGGCCGTCGAGCAGTCGACGAAGGAGGTTCACGGCCGTTCGCCCCATCTCGGCGAGCGGCTGCCGTACGGTCGTGAGCTCGGGCGTGACCAGCGAGGCGTGCTCGCTGTCGTCGAACCCGACGACGGAGAGGTCCTCCGGTATCCGCAGACCGCGGGCCCGGGCGGCGCGCATCGTCCCGATCGCGAGGTTGTCGTTGAACGCGAAGACCGCGGTCGGCCGGTCCGGCCGTCCCAGGAGCTCTGCGGCTGCCCCCACCCCGCCGGAGATCTCGAAGTCGGCCTCGATCTCGAGCGAAGGGTCGGGCAGGATCCCGGCCGCGGCGAGGGCGGCGTGGTACCCTCGGCGCCGCTCCTCGGTCGCCACCCAGTCTCGGGGTCCGGTGATCGCTGCGATCCGGCGATGACCCAGCTCGAGGAGATGTCGGACCGCCGCGCCTGCTCCGGAGGTGTGCGCGGACGAGACCGATGGAATGCGCGCGTCGAGCGGAAGGCGCGGGTCGATGACCACGAAGCGGTAGTTGGTGTCGAGCAGGCGCTCGAGCTCGTCGCTCGTCTCCTCGGGCAGGACGACGAGCGCGCCGTCCGCCATCCCGTGCATGAGTCGGTCGAGCAGCGTCACCTCGCGATCGTGCTTGTGCTCGGTCGGGGAGAGGACGGCGCGCAGGTCGTGCTCGAAGAGCGCCTCGGTCGCGCCGGCGACGATGGTGGAGAAGTAGTGCGGATGCACGAGCGGGACGAGCAGGCCGACGAGACCCGTCCGTCCGTACTGCAGATTTCGGGCGCTGCGATTCGCCATGTAGCCGCGCTCGCGGACGATCCGGGAGATGCGCTCCCGGGTCTCCGGGGCCACGTGGTCGCGCGAGTTGAGCACGCGGGAGACGGTCGCGGCCGACACGCCGGCTTCCGCGGCGATGTCGTGAATTGTGGAACGTTCCCGGAACGGTCTGCTCATCTCTTCCACGATACGCACCATAGCGGACGGGACACTTTGCGTAAACTACGCTTGCGTTAGCGATGGAAGTCATGTAAGAGTTCCGGTAACGATGACGGAACATTTACACCTTTGCCCAACTTCTGGGCGAAGCAGATCGTCGGCGGCCGGCGCCGAAAGCGCGATGTCGCGGCGCCTCGACCCTCCGGCGCCGTCGTGTTTTGGCCGGCAAGCCGGCCGCCGGCGTACGAAAGGAGTGATGCCTCAGCGTGAGGCCGAGGTCACTGGGGTCTCGTCTCTCAGTAAGGGAGGAACATCGAAATGAAGAAACGCATCTGGAGGGGGACGGTTCTCGGCGTCGCGTTGGTTGCGGTTGCCGCGGCCGTCTTCAGCACAGCAGCCTCGGGCGGCGGCAAGACGCCTTCGGCGGGATATCCGCGCTCGCAGACGCTGATCACGAGCGGCACGCAGTGGGGCAACATCGCCGGCACGAACCCGTATACCGGCAACTACGCCGCCGGCATGGTGGGGCTCGTCAACGAGACGCTGCTCCGCTTCGATCCGCTGAAGGGGAAGTACATCTACTGGTTGGCGAAGTCGGCCAAGTGGTCGGGCAAGAAGCAGTACACGATCGTCGTCCGGCCCGGCATCAAGTGGTCGAACGGGAAGGCGTTCAGCGGGAAGGACGTCGCGTTCAACCTCAATCTCGGCCGCTTCAAGACGGCCTACTGGAACAACCTCTGGGTCAACGTGAAGCACATCAACGTCCACGGGAACAGGGTCGTCGTCAGCTTCAAGGGGACGCCCAATTTCATCCAGTGGCAGAACCTGATGTGGAACTTGCCGATGATCAGCCCGGCGCAGGCGAGCTCGATCAAGTCGGCGGCTCAGTTGACGACCTACAGCCCGAACGTCCCGGTGGGCACCGGTCCGTACAAGGTTGCTCCCGGCGGGTTCGATCCCACCACGCGCGTCGTGTACGCGAAGAACACGAAGTGGTGGGCCGCTCGTGAGCACGTGTCGCCGTCGCCGAAGCCGAAGTACGTCATCGACCTCGTCAACACGAGCAACACGAACAGCCTCAACGCAGTGCTGGCGGGTGTGGAGGACCTGAACAACAACTACCTCCCGGGCGTCAACCAGCTCGTGGACCAGCACAAGGTCTCGACCTACTACCCGTCGAAGCCGTACATGCTCTCGGCCAACACGGCGTGGCTCGAGCCGAACACGAGCTCGCGTCCCGCTCAACGACCCGGTCTTCCGCCGGGCGCTGGCGATGTCGCTCAACGTCGGCCAGATCGTGAGCCAGGACTACACGCATCTCGTGCGGGCGGCGAGCCCGACGGGGCTGTTGCCGACCTGGAACAAGTACATCGACCGCTCGGCGGTCAAGAAGTACGGCTTCAAGTACAGCACCAACGCCGCGAAGAAGCTGCTCAAGGCGCACGGCTACAAGCTCGTGGGCGGCTACTTCCAGACCAAGAGCGGGCAGCCGATCAACCTCGACCTGTCAGTCCCGCAGGGCTGGTCGGACTGGGAGACGGCACGCAACATGCTCGTCAACTCGGCGGCGAAGGCCGGCATCAAGGTCACGGTCAAGGTGAAGGACTACAACACCTGGGCGTCAGACCGGAACACCGGCAACTTCGACCTCGTGATCGACAACAACTACCAGCTCAGTGACAACCCGTGGACGTACTGGAACGGCATCTACCACCTCCCGGTCATCAACTCCGGGACGGGCCAGACGTTCGCGAACTACGAGCGCTACAACAATCCGACGGCGTGGAAGCTCGTGCAAAAGCTCGACCACACCTCGCCGTCCAACACGAAGCAGATCGCTTCGCTCAACGACAAGCTGCAGACGATCCTCATGCAGAAGCTGCCGTTGATCCCGCTCTGGTACAACGGCGTGTGGGCTCAGTTCACGTCGAAGTACTGGACGAACTGGCCGTCCGCCAAGTCCTCTCGCCGGTACGTCCCGGCGATGTGGCGCGGCTACCTGCAGATGACGGGGATCGACGTCATCACGCACCTGAAGCAGAAGTAGTGACCAGCTGGGAGGGCCGCCGCTTCGACCCGGGGCGGCGGCCCTCCGGCGGAGGAATCCAATGGCCCGCTATTTCCTGAGAAAGATGGTCGTCTATGCGCTGACCTTCGTGGTCGCCGTGACCGTCGACTGGGCGATCCCGCACCTGATGCCGGGCAACCCCGTGAACACGCTGATGGGCCGGATCCAGATCCAGGATCCGAAGGTGGCGCACCAGGTGTACACGCACTACATGCGTGCCTTCAATCTCAACCTGCCGCTGTGGAAGCAGTACTGGTACTTCTGGGTCTCGCTCTTCCACGGCGACCTCGGCACGAGCATCCTCCAGTTCCCGACGCCGGTGATGTCGATCGTCACCCACGCGATCCCGTACACGCTCGCCCTGCTCATCCCGGCGATCTTGCTCAGCTGGTACGCGGGCAACAAGTTCGGCGCGCTCGCCGCCCGCCGCAAGGGGCTCGACAACACGATCCTTCCGTTCGGCTACATGCTGACCGCCACGCCGTACATGTGGCTGGGAATCCTGCTCGTCTGGGTGCTCGGGGTCACCTGGCACGTCTTCCCGGTCGGCTTCGCGTACGACCCGACGGCGGTGCGCGGGTTCAGCTGGTCCTTCATCTCGAGCCTCGCATACCACTGGTTCCTGCCGTTCCTGTCGCTCTTCCTCGTCGCCTTCGGCGGCTGGGCGATCGGCATGCGGAACATGATCATCTACGAGCTCGAGTCGGACTACTCGCACTACCTCGGAGCGCTCGGGGCGCCGCAACGGCTGATCCGCAAGTACGCGTTCCGCAACGCGATGCTGCCCCAGATCACCGGGCTCGCTCTCGCTCTCGGCGCGATCCTCGGCGGAGCCCTCGTGACCGAGATCGTGTTCTCGTACCCGGGGCTCGGCTACCAGATCTACCGCGCGATCACGAACGAGGACTACTTCGTGATCCAGGGGATCTTCCTGTTCATCATCATCGGCGTCCTTCTCGCCAACTTCATCGTCGACATCGTCTATCTGGTCGTCGATCCGCGGACGAGGATCGGGATGGAAGGCGGCCGGTCGTGAGCTCCTCGATTCCGACCGCCCCGCTCGCCAGTCCCGCCGATCCGACTCAGGTCGAAGAGCCGCCGGTCGCGCAGCCCATGTCGGGGTTCCGGGAGTCGCTCCACTTCGCTCTCAGGAACAGGAAGCTCGTCTTCGGCCTCTCGATGACGACGGCCCTGCTCCTGTTCGCGATCATCGGCCCGTTCATCGCCCGGCACGCCCCGCTCGCCTACGGCGGCAAGCTCTCGCTGGCGCCGACCACGAAGGACGGCTACTGGTTCGGGACGACACTGCAGGGCCAGGACGTCTTCGCGCAGTTCGTGACCGGCCTCAGGCTCGCGTTCATCGTCGGCGCGCTCGGCGGCGGCATCGCGGCGATCATCGGCATGGTGATCGGCTTCACCGCCGGCTACCGCGCCGGCCTCGTCGACGAGGTCCTGAACATGCTGACGAACGTCGTCCTGGTGATCCCGACGTTCGCGCTCCTGCTCGTGATCGCGGCGTACCTCCAGGTGCGCGGGGTCCTCATGGAGGCCGTCTTCATCGGGGTTACCTCGTGGCCCTGGGCGGCGCGTGCCCTCCGTGCCCAGACGTTCTCCCTCGTCTCGCGCGAGTTCGTCGACATGGCGCGCCTGAGCGGACGAAGCAGCTGGAAGATCATCTTCAAGGAGATCGCGCCGAACATGAGCTCGTACCTCTTCATGATGTTCATCCTCCTGTTCGGAGGCGCAATCCTGATCGCCGCGACGCTCGACTTCATCGGACTCGGGCCGTCGAACACGATCTCGCTCGGGCAGATGATGCAGTTCTCGGTGCAGAACGCGGCGCTGCCGCTCCACCTCTGGTGGTGGTTCCTCCCGCCGGGGCTCGCGATCACGGCACTCGTCGGCTCGCTCTACGTGATGAACGTCGGCCTCGACGAGGTCTTCAACCCGAAGCTGCGGGACATGTGACATGAGCCTCCGCGTCGACGATCTGCGCGTCTACTACCGCACACTCGCAGGCGACGTGAAGGCGCTCGACGGCGTCTCCTTCGACGTCGCCGACGGCGAGATCATGGGCCTGGCCGGCGAGTCGGGCTGCGGGAAGTCGACCCTGGGCAAGAGCCTGATCCGGCTCGACGGCCGGATGCGCCACATCGGCGGGCGAGTGCTGCTCGACGGCAAGGAGCTGCCGATCTGGGACGACGCGGCGATGAACCGATTCCGCTTCAGCGAGGTCTCGATCGTGCCGCAGTACGCGATGAGCGCGCTCAACCCGATCCGCAAGATCGGGCAGATGATCCGCGAGCTGCTGCGCTCGCGAGGCGTCGACGCCGGTAAGGCCCAGCAGGAGCTGGAGCGGCGGCTCGAGCTCGTGGGCCTCGACCGGGACGTACTCGGTCTCTACCCGATCGAGCTCTCGGGCGGGATGAAGCAGCGCGTGGTGATGGTGATCTCGACGCTGCTCGATCCCTCGCTCCTGATCGCCGACGAGATCACTTCGGCGCTCGACGTCTCGACCCAGAAGGCCGTCGCCGAGACGCTGGTCGAGTTCCGGGACCGCGGCTTCGTCAAGAGCACGATCGTCGTCACCCACGACATCTGGAGTGCTCTACCAGATCGCCGACACGATCCTCGTCATGTACGCGGGCAAGCTCGCGGAGAAGGCTCCCGCCGAGGAGATCGTCTCGAACCCACGACATCCCTACACACGCCTGCTGGTCTCGTCGCTGCCGGAAGTCGGCGTGCGCTACGCCGAGAAGGAGCTCTCCGGCATCCCCGGGCGGCCGCCGTCGCTGCTGGAGCCCGCGCCGGGCTGCCGCTTCCGCGACCGCTGCCCGCTCGCGACCGCACGCTGCGAACAGGAACCTCCGTGGATCGAGGAGAACGGACGCGGCGTCGCCTGCTGGGAGGCGGAGCCGGCACACAGCCAGACCGAGCCGCTCGTGGGAGGGGCTCGCTGATGCTGAGCCTCGACCACGTCTCGAAGACGTACCGGGTGGGATCGTTCGGCCGCGGCAGGCTCACCGCCGTCCGCGACGTCAGCTTCCAGATCGAGCCCGGTCAGGTCTTCTCGCTGATCGGGGAGAGCGGCAGCGGCAAGTCGACGATCGGCCGGATGATCCTCCGGCTGCTCCAGCCCACCACCGGCTCGATCACCCACAACGGTGCCGACATCGCACAGTTCCACGGCGGCGCGCTCAAGGAGTACTACCGGCGCGTCCAGGGCGTGTTCCAGGATCCGTTCAGCTCGTACAACCCGATCTTCAAGGCCGACCGGATCTTCGCCATGGTGCACGCCGAGTTCTTCCGGCACGTCGGGGCGGACGAATGGCGGCAGCGTGTTCACGACGCCCTCGAGTCGGTGTCGCTCAACCCGGGCGCCGTCCTCCGCAAGTATCCGCACCAACTCTCCGGCGGACAACTGCAGCGCCTGCTCATCGCACGCGCGCTGCTGCTCGAGATCGAGTACCTCGTCGCGGACGAGATCATCTCGCATGCTCGACGCGTCGACGCGCATCGACGTTCTCAACCTGCTCGCGGACCTGAAGGAGCGCGGGCTCGGAATCCTGTTCATCACCCACGACCTCTCGCTCGGCAACTACATCAGCGACTCCACCGTGATCCTGCGGCGCGGTTCGATCGTCGAGATGGGCGAGACGGCGAAGGTCTTCGGCGACCCGAGGCATCCGTACACGCAGATGCTGCTCGCGAGCGTTCCACAGCTGCACACCAAGTGGAAGCGCGGGGAGCACCCGCACGCAATGCCCGAGTACGCCGAGGCGCCGCCGCTCGTCGAGGTCGAAAGCGGTCACCTGGCAGCGCTGTGAAAGGAGCGACATGAATCACGATTTCCCGTCCGATTTCGTCTGGGGTGCTGCAGCCTCGGCGTACCAGATCGAAGGTGCGGCGTACGAGGACGGGCGCGGCGAAAGCATCTGGGACCGGTTCTGCGCGACCCCCGGCAAGGTTCGCGCCGGCGACACCGGCGAGATCGCGTGCGACTTCTACCACCGCTATCCGCAGGACATCGCGCTGATGAGCGAGCTCGGGCTCGACGCCTTCCGCTTCTCGATCTCCTGGCCCCGCGTCGTCCCGGGCGGCCGCGGGCCCGTAAACGAGGCCGGCCTCGACTTCTACGACCGCCTCGTCGACGCCCTCCTGGAGGCGGGCATCCGGCCGTTCGTGAACCTCTTCCACTGGGATCTCCCCCAGCAGCTCGAGGACGCGGGCGGCTGGCCCGAGCGGGCGACCGCCGAGGCCTTCGCCGCCTACGCGGCCGTCGTGGCCGAGCGGCTCGGCGACCGCGTGAAGGACTGGATCACGCACAACGAGCCGTTCTGCACGTCGTGGCTCGGTTACGGGCTCGGTGCGCATGCCCCGGGGCGAACCAGCGTCGGCGACGCACTCGCCGCCAGCCACCACGTCCTGCTCGGGCACGGCTGGGCGGTGGAGGCGCTGCGGCGCGCGGCGCCGGACGCCGAGGTCGGGATCGTGCTCGATCCGTGGCCGATCCATCCCGCGACGGACTCGCCCGAGGACGTCGCGGCCGCGCACGCCGAGGACGGTGTCAGGAACCGCTGGTTCTTCGACCCGATCCTGCGCGGCGCCTATCCCGAGGACGTGCTCGAACGCTTCGCCGAGCGATGCACCGCCGATCCGCGACGGCGACCTCGCCGACGATCTCCGCCCCGCTCGACTTCCTCGGCGTCAACAACTACTCGCGCCGCGTCGTCCGCGCAGATGCGAACGGCAACGCAATCGACGTGCGGGCGCCGCAGGGCGAGCTGACGGACATGGGCTGGGAGGTCTACCCCGACGCGATGCGCGAGTCGCTCGTCCGCATGCACCGGGAGTACGGCGTGCGACTCGCTGTACGTGACCGAGAACGGCGCCGCGTTCACGGACGTGCGCGGACACGGCGGCAGCATCCACGACGTCGAGCGGATCGAGTACCTCGACGGCTATCTCGGCGCAGTCGAGAGCGCCATCGCCGAGGGCGTCCCCGTGCGCGGCTACTTCGTCTGGTCGCTGCTCGACAACTTCGAGTGGTCGCTCGGCTACTCGAAGCGGTTCGGGCTCGTCTATGTCGACTACCCGACGCTCGAGCGGGTGCCGAAGGACAGCTTCTTCCGGTACCGCGACCTGATCGCGGCGAACCGGGCCGCGGCGCTCACCTCCCGCCGGCTGGAAGCCGCTTCCTAGCTCAAGCCGAGGGGAGGGTCTCGCGCGGGCCGAGCCCGGCGGCGACCGCACGCGCGATGTCGAGCGTCGAGATGACGCCGATCGGGTGGCGGGAACCGGGCTCGGTGACGGCGAGGTGCGCGATGCCATACTGCGCCATCAGGCTGCCGGCCTCGCCGATCGAGCTGTCGGCCGCGACGCTGACGAGCGGCGTCACAGCCGTGGCGCCCGCGGTCAGCGTGTCGAGATCGAGCCGTGTGGCCGCGACGAGATCGAGGTCGGAGACGACCGCCCACAGGTGCGGCGCATCGTCCTCTTCCGTGTACTCGAAGACGAAGATCGCGTGAACGCCGTGGGTCGCCATCATCCGGGCCACGACCCGTAGCGGCGTCTCGGGCGGGCAGCTGATGACCCCGTGGCTCATCGCGTCGCCCACTGTCCCCGTCTCGAAGGGAACCGGAAGGTCCTCGCCACGATGCCCCACGTACACCATGCGGCGATACTCGTCGCACGGGCGCGCAGCCGCATCCGGGTGAACTACGGAACCGACGACGGGGTGAGCGCGGAGCCGACCGTAAGCACCGCGTGCACGTGCCTGCGCACCTCGCGCGGCGAGAGGCGCCCGGCGGGAGCTCGACGACGAAGGACGCGGTACCGGGGAGGTGGTGGTTCTGCCAGTTGGGAGCCGTGCCGGGGAGCCAGTGGTGGTGGTAGAAGCGCATCCCTGCGGCGTGGGCGTAGATCCGACCGGCCCGGCGGCTGTGCCGCCAGGCCCAGACGAGGTTCATGTGCTGGTGGTACCAGACCGTGACGCGCGGCCGGATCCGCAGGATCAGGTTGCGCGCGATCCGCGTCTCGCGTTCCGAGAACGGCCGCGGCCCGGGGTAGTAAGTGTCCCAGGGACGGCCGCCGCCGCGCCAGCCGGACGACCAGTTCGCGTTCAGGTCGACGCCGCGCCCGTTCTGGCGTCTTCCGGTGGCGGACCCGTCCGGGTTGAGGTTGGGAATGACCCAGAGGTCGAGCCCGGTACGGACGCGCTCGAGCGCATGCGCAATGGCGATCCCCGCGCATTCGGTGCCGTGGATGCAGCCCACCACCAGTACCGTCATCCCGCGCGCGTCCGCGGCGTGGATCGCGACGATCGGACGACCGCGCTCCGACCGGCCCAGCAGCACCCGCGTCGGCTGGACGGTCGTGGCTCCGCCTGCCGGAGCCAGCGCCAGCGCGGCCAGGAGCGCCGAAAGGAGACCTCTCACACGCCGTATACGCCAGTTCCGGCGGCAGCGGTCCGCACAGGCGCCGAGCCCGAATCCGTACTTGCTGCGGATGCCACACGACGGACGAGGTGCAAGGATCGCGCGCAATGAAGGATGGTCGCAGGCACGTCGTCGTCGCCGGAGCCGGAGTTGCCGGGCTCGAGACCGCGCTCGCGCTGCAGGCGCTCGCACGGGAACACGTCTCCGTCGAGCTGATCGCGCCGGAGGACGAGTTCGTCTACCGGCCGCTCGCGGTGGCCGAGCCGTTCCACGTCGGCGAGGTGCGCCGCTTCCCGCTCTCGCGACTCGTCAGCGCGGCGGGCGCCGAGCTGCGCCACGGCGCACTCGTCGGGGTGAACCCGGACGAGACGCGCGCCGTGCTCGCCGATGGAAGCACGGTCGAGTACGACGTCCTCGTCCTCGCGCTCGGCGCTCATCCACTCCCCGCCGTTCCCGGTGCCTTGACGTTCCGCGGTCTTCCCGAGGACAGCGAGGAGCTGGCACGCCTTCTCGAGCGGGTGACTACGCGCGATCTGGGGCGTCTCGTCTTTGCCGTGCCCGCCGAATCGACCTGGCAGATGCCGCTCTACGAGCTCGCCCTGATGACCGGCGAGTATCTCTCCGAGCATCTGACGCACGCGGAGCTCACGGTCGTCACTCCGGAGGAGCAGCCGCTCGGGCTGTTCGGGACGAAGGCAAGCGAGGCGATGGCGCAGCTGCTCGGCATGCGCGGGATCGGCCTCCGGACGGCGACAGCGCCCATTGCGTTCGAAGACGGCGTGCTCCGGCTCGAGAACGGCGGCTCGGTCGCCGCCGACGCCGTCGTCGCGCTCCCGAAGCTGGAAGGGCGTCCCCTCGACGGCGTACCCCAGGACGAACGCGGCTTCGTCCCAACCGACGAGTACGGCCGCGTCGCCGGACTCACCGATGTCTACGCGGCCGGCGATCTCATGCAGTCCTCGATCAAGCAGGGCGGCATCGCAGCCCAGGAGGCGGATGCCGTCGCCGAGGCGATCGCCGCTGACGCAGGGGCGCATGTGCAGCCGAGCCCGTGCCGCCCGGTCCTGCGTGGATTGCTCTTCACCGGGTTCGTGCCGCGGTTCCTGCGCCACGAGGAAGCCGGCCCGTCGGTCGTCGACACCCAGCCACTGTGGTGGCCGCCCGGCAAGATCGTCGGCCGGTACCTGAGCCCGTTCCTCGCCGAGCACCTCGGGCTGTCGACATCCTCGGACGCAGCCCCGGCGGATGCGCTACCGATCGAGGTCGCAGTCGACCGTCCCGCGTGGACGCGGGTCTGAACTACATGCCCATCGCGTGGTAGCCGCTGTCGACGTACAGCGTCGTCCCGGTCACGTTGCCGGCGCCGTCGCCGAGGAGGAAGGCTCCCGCAGAGCCGACGTCGTCGGCGGTGATGTGGCGACGGAGCGGTGAGCGCTCCTCGACGATGTCCTCCATCGTCGTGAAACCCGCGATCGAGCGGGCCGCGAGCGTTCGCACCGGCCCGGCCGAGACCGCGTTCACGCGGATGTTCTTCTCGCCGAGATCCCAGGCGAGGTAGCGCACGCACGCATCGAGGGTCGCCTTCGCGACGCCCATCACGTTGTAGTGCGGCACCGCGCGCTCGCCGCCGAGGTAGGTCATCGTCAGGATCGAGCCGCCGCCGGCCTTCTCCATCAGCGGCTCCGCCGCTCGTGCGCAGGCGACGAGCGAGTAGGCGCTCACGTCGACCGCGAGCCAGAAACGGTCGCGCGGCGTGTCGGTGAAACGGCCCTCCAGATCCTCCGCGGCGGCGAAGGCGACCGAATGGACGAGCAGGTCGAGCTCGCCGCCGAACGCCTCCCCCACCTCGCCGAAGACCCGCGCCACGTCCTCGTCGGAGCGGACGTCGCACTCCGTCACAAGTGGGGCGTCGACCGAGGCGGCCAGCTCGCGCACCGTCTGCTCGATCCGCTCTCCCTGGTAGGTGAAGGCCAGGCTCGCGCCGCCCGACGCTAGCTCGCGCGCGATCGCCCAGGCGATGGAGCGCTTGTTCGCGACCCCGAGCACGAGGCCCCGCTTGCCCTCGAAGGTTCCGACCATTGGCGCGATCCTAGAGCGATAGCCTTGTCCCGTGGGCCGGGTCGCGGTCGTCACGGGCGCCTCGTCGGGGATCGGCGCGGAGATTGCCCGCCTGCTCGCGGCGCGGGGCGACCTCTGCATCCTGCTCGCCCGCCGCGCGGCGCGCCTCGAGGCACTTGCGGAGGAGCTCGGCGGCGAGGCCGAGCCCTGCGACGTCTCCGACCGCGCAGCAGTGGAATCCGTCGCAGCCCGCGTGCTCGAGCGGCACCCGCGGATCGACGTGCTCGTCAACAACGCCGGGATCCCGGGCCGAACGAGTTTCCTCACCGGCGATCCCGACGTGATCGAGCGGCTGATCCGGATCAACTACCTCGGCGGCATCTGGTGCCTCCGCGCCTTTCTGCCGGCCCTGCGCGCGGCGGCGCAGGCGGACGTCGTCAACATCGTCTCGGTCTCGGGCGTTGTCGCCGGGCCGCCCAGCGGCCCGTACTCCGCCTCGAAACACGCCCAGCTCGCCTTCTCCCGCACGGTCGCGGCCGAGCTCCGCGGCGAGGGGATCCGCGTGCACACGGTCAAGCCCGGCTTCACCGAAACGGAGGGATTCCCGCAGAAGTGGCTCCCCCCGCGCGTCCAGCGGGTCGTGATCCAGCCGGAGGAAGTTGCGACCCACGTGATCCGCTCGCTCGACGAGAACCGAGGCGAGACGACCGTTCCCTGGTACTACGGTCCTGTCGCGCCGCTGCAGGACGCGATGCCGAACGTCTTCACCCGTGTCTTCTCGCGGATGCCGAAAGCTCCATAGAATCGCCGGACATGGTCGAACACGCCCAGCCGACGCTCCAGGACATCATGGCCGTCGCCGCATTCCGGTCGGCCCTCCGGCACTTCCTGCGGCGCAGCGAAAAGGTCGCCCGCACGTCGGGGCTCACGCCGCAGCGCTACACGCTGCTGATGATGATCAAGGGCGCGCCCGACGGCGGCGAGCAGTCCACGGTGACCGAGCTCTCCGAGCAGATGCAGCTCGCGCAGAGCACCGTCACCGAGCTCGTGCGCCGCGCCGAGGGCGCCGGGCTCGTCGAGCGCGAGCAGTCGCAGCGAGACGCGCGTGTCGCCCATCTGCGTCTGACACCCGAGGGGGAGCGTCGCCTGATGCTCTCGTTCACCGAACTGGCGACGGAGCGTGCACAGCTGCGCGAGGCGTTCGCCAACTTCGACGGCGGCGTCACGGGGCGCTAGCCTCGCACGAGCAGGTACCAGCCGGCGCTCGCGGTGAGGACGCGGGAGTCGCCGGCGGCAAGGTCGGCAGCGCGTGCTCGGCGGTTGCCCTCGCAGCCCGCGAGGTCGAGATACGCCGAGAGGTCGCGCTGCTCCTCGTCGTGACGCTCGCGGAGGAGTGACAGCCGGTTCGCCGCGTAGAGCTCCTTCAGCTCGGCATCGGTGAGCAGGCGCGTGTGCGAGGGATCGCGCGCGGTCTCGAACTCGTGGAGCGCGGCGGCTGCGGCTGGGTCATCCGGCGCAAGCTGGTCGACGACGAGCACCTGACCGCCGGGCCGTGTCACCCGCGCGAGCTCGGCGACGACGCGCTCG
Organism: uncultured Actinomycetes bacterium; assembly: GCA_963731015.1. Classification (GTDB taxonomy): domain Bacteria; phylum Actinomycetota; class Thermoleophilia; order Gaiellales; family Gaiellaceae; genus Palsa-739. Next base: position 166,106 of record CAVSTY010000007.1, on the reverse strand, counting down.
GGCTGCGCGACGTGGTGGAGTGTGCGGTGCGTGCCCGTGAGGTCGAAGGCGCCGTCGGGGAAGGGCAGCGCCGTCCCGTCTCCCTCGACGAACTCCGTGTTCGACAGGCTGCGTGCGCGCGCGAGCTCGAGCAGCTCCGGCACCGGGTCGAGCCCAACGACCTCCCGCACGAGCGGCGCGAGAGCAAAGGCCAGCGCGCCGGCGCCGGTGCCGACATCGAGAGCGCGCTCGTCGCCGCGCGGCCGGGCGAAGTCGCGCACCTGTTCAGCGAGCCAAGCCGCGCGCGAGTCCTGCCGCGCCGCAACGCGATCCGCCGTGCGCGCGAAGCGGTCAGTCGACAACGAAACGGCGAGAGCGGTCCGGGTCGGAGTTGATCCCACACGCAATCTCGTAGCCGATCGTCCCGGCGACCCGCGCGTGGCGCTCGATCGGCAGGCCGTCACCCACGATCGTGACCGGCGTCCCCACCGGCAGCTCGCGGTCGAGCTCGACGGCGACCGCGTCCATCGAGACCGTGCCGACCGCCCGGCGCGGCTCTCCGTCCACCAGCACCTCGGTGCCGCTCATGTCGCGACGGAAGCCGTCCGCGTAGCCGACCGGGACAATCCCGATCCAGGTCGCGCGCTCGGCGACGAACCGCCGCCCGTAGCCGGTGCTCTCGCCAGGCTGCAGGAGGAAGACTCGCGCGAGCCGGCTCCGCCACGAAAGCGCCGGCCGCAGCCCGTCCGCGCTGGGATCCGTGTTGAACGGCGAGATCCCGTAGAGCGCGATCCCGCAGCGGGCGGCGACGAAGCGCGCCTCGGGCAGCCGCAGCGCGGCGGCGCTGTTCGCGATGTGGCGCGTGAGGTGCGAGTACGGCTCCGTCGCCTCGCGGAAGCGCTCGATCTGCTCCTGCGCGAACGCCGGGTCGGTGTCGGCGGTCGCGAGATGGCTCATCACTCCGACGACGTTCGCCGGCGGCTGCGGCAGCTCTGCGAGTCCCCACCGTCCCATGCCGGTGTCGAGCTTCAGGTGCACCGGGACGTCCTGCGGGATCTCGCCGGGAACCGAGACGACGAGCTCGAGCCGGGCCTCGCGCGCTGCGCCGAGCTCGTCCGTCGGGCACATGACGACGATCCGCGCGTCCGGCAGCTCGCGCCGGAGCTCGACAGCTTCGGCGACGGTGACGACACAGAGGGCCGAAGCACCGGCGTCGAGCGTCGCCCGCGCGACGTCGGTCGCACCGTGGCCGTAGCCGTTCGCCTTCACGACGGCCCAGAGCTCGGCTCCGGCCAGCGCCTCGAGCAGCCGCCGCGCGTTGTGGCGGATCGCGCCGAGGTCGATCGTGATCTCGCTCCGGTGCACGGCCGTCCAGCCTAGTTGCGGGCCGGGACGTGGAGTAGATTCGGGTCCGATGAGGCAACGGCTGGGCGGGTCCCCGACGAGATCTGGCGCGTCGACCGCCTATCCGGCGAGAGCTGACGGCAGAGCCTCGATCACGTCGCTCGCGATGAGGCCGTAGCGCTGCGACGCCTCGCGTGAAGCGAGCTGCTGCGCCGCGCACGCGGCGGCGGCCGCTCGCTGCGGCTCCATACCTTTGGCGAGGAAGGCGGCCGTGACACCGGTAAGGACGTCGCCCGTTCCTGCCGTCGCGAGCGACGGCAGGCCGAGGGCGCAGACGAGCACGCCGCAGCCGGGCGCCGCCACCAGCGAGTCCTCGCCCTTGAGCACGACGACGGCGCGGAAGCGCTCCGCTGCCTCCTGCACCGACGCGAGCCGGTGCGCCGCGACTTCCTTCGACTCGCGCCCGAGGAGGCGCGCGAGCTCACCCTCGTGCGGGGTGAGAACGCGCGGTGCCGGCCACTCGCCGGGGTCGAGCTCGAAGAGCGCGTCGGCATCGACGACTGCGGGGAGATCGACCTCCGCGAGCAGGCGACGGACGAGCGCCTTCGAGTCCTCCTCGCGCCCGAGGCCGGGACCCACCGCGAGCGCGTTCGCCTTGGCCGCCGCTGCGAAGACGTCCTCCAGCGGCCGCTTCACCGCCTCGAGCACGAGCGTCTCGAGCACCGGCAGCGACTCGGACGGCGCCGCGATCGTCACATAGCCGGCGTCGGCGCGCAGGGCTGCGCGGGCGGCGAGCGCCGGTGCTCCGGTAATGCCGCGCGATCCGCCGACGACGAGGACGTGGCCCGCCGTGTACTTGTTGTCGCCCGCGGAGCGCCGCGGCACCTCGGCCAGGATCTCCGGGGTGACCAGCCGATGTTCGGTCTCCGCCGCTTCGAGGCCGATGTCCGCCACGGCAACCTCCCCGGCGTGGAAACGGCCGGGCGCAATCGCGAGGCCGACCTTCGAGCCGTGCATCGTCACGGTGACGTCGGCCTGCACCGCTGCGCCGGTGACCTCCCCGGTGGACGCGTTGACGCCGGACGGGATGTCGACGGCCAGCACCGGGACACCCGCTCCCTTGATCTGCTCGATGAGCCGCGACGTCTCCTCCCGCGGCGCTCCCTTCAGCCCGGTGCCGAGGAGCGCGTCGATGACGACGTCCGGGCGGTCGTCGACCAGCTCGCACCCCTGCGCCCGCAGGACTTCGGCGGCGATGCGTCCGTCCCCGCCGTTGGCGCCGCCGCCCGCGTGGAGCGCGATCCGGCGGGCGTCGGGGAAGCGGCGCATGAGCTCCGCCGCGACGGCCGCGCCCGCGCGCTGCATCAGCGCGTCGACATCGTGCCCGGCTTCGGCCGCGCGCATCTCCTCCGCCCTGTAGAGCGGCTCGAGCTCAGCCATCGGAGGCGATCGCGACCGCCTGCGCGAGCTCACGCGAGTGCGTCATCGAGAGATCGACCGAGCCGACCCCCAGCGCGGCGGCCCGCTCGGCCAGGCGGCCGGAGAGCCGCACGGCCGGCTTAGGCCGTCCTGCGATCTCGATCTCCTGCCACGCGAACGCCCGGGCGACGCCGAAGCCGAGCGCCTTACCGACGGCCTCCTTGCCGGCGAAGCGGCCGGCGTAGCTCTCGGCGGGGTTCCGGCGCGAGTCGCAGTAGGCGCGCTCCGCCTCGGTGAAGCAGCGCTCGCGGAAGCGCGCGTAGCGGGCGAGCGAGCGGCGGATCCGCTCGATCTCGATCAGGTCGGTGCCCACGTGGACGCTCACTTCCCGCTCCGGCGCCGCGCGGGTCGGCGCCTCCGCTCCTTGCTGAGCTCCGTCGACCCTACGCTCATGCGATGTGCTCCTCGAGCCATTCGGGCAGGTGCGCGATCGAGGAGACGATCCCGTCCGGCTTGATCCGCGATGTCTCGACGGCATCCGGCCGGAACTTGCCGGTGCGCACGAGCACGGCACGCATCCCCACGCCGCGCGCGCCTGCGACGTCGGTCTCGAGGTCGTCGCCGACCATCCAGGCCATTGAGGGCTCGGCGTCGAGTGCGCGGCAGGCGGCGTCGAAGTACGCGGCGCTCGGCTTGCCGAGGACGGTCGCCGCGGTCTGAGCCGCGTACTCGAGCCCGGCGACGTAGCAGCCGGAGTCGAGCAGCGGCCCGCGCTGCGTCTGCCACCAGCGGTTGCGGTGCAGGCAGTAGAGCTCGGCTCCGACCTCGAGCTCGGCGAATGCGCGTGCGAGGTTCATGTACGAGAAGACGAGGTTCGTCTCAGGCGAGTCGTCCGCGCCGCCGATCAGGACCGCGTCGACGTTGTCGCCCACGAGCTCGATTCCCTCGAGGTCGCCGACGAGCGCGTGCATCACGAGCGCGAGGACGCGCCGGCCGCGCAGTGCCTCGACCGCGGCGTCGGCCGTCGTCTGCACCTCTCCCACCTCGAGCTCGATTCCCATCGCCTGCAGACCCGCGGCGAGGTCCGCCTTCGAGCGCGTCGTCGCGTTCGTGACGAAGCGGAGCCGGTGCCCGCCCTCGCGGAGACGCCGCACCGCGGCGGCCGCACCCGGCAGCGCCTGGCCGGAGACGTGCAGGACGCCGTCCACGTCGAGCAGAATCGCGGCCATGAACGGCGAGTCTATTCGCGTCACACGCTCGGTCGTCCTCCCGCTGGCGGAAGTGCAGCTGCAGGCCTCCCGCTCGAGCGGGCCCGGCGGGCAGCACGCGCAGAAGTCCGAGACGCGGATCGTCGCCGTCTTCGACGTCGAGGCGTCGAACGCGCTGAGCGACGCGCAGAAGCGCCGCGTGATCGCCCGCGCGGGGCCGGTACTGCGAGCGGTCGCGCAGGACGAGCGGAGTCAGGCGCGCAACCGCGAGCTGGCGGTCGAGCGGCTCGTTGCAGCCCTGCGTGAGGCACTTCGCGTACCGCGAAAGCGCAAGCCCACGAAACCGACCGCCGCCGCCCGCGAACGCCGCCTCGACCAGAAGCGGCGGCGCGGGGCGGTCAAACGACTGCGGCGTCCGCCGGACTAGGACTCGGCGGTGCCTCGACCTCCACGTGCGGCAGCCACTCGAGCCAGCGGGGCAGGTACCAGCTCCACCGGTCGAGCAGGCCGAGCGTGCTTGGAAGGACGACCGAGCGGATGACCGTCGCGTCGAGGAGCAGCGCGATGGCGACGCCGAAGCCCATCTGCTCGAACATCACGAGCTTCCCGGCCGCGAAGCCCGCGAAGACGACGACGATGATCACGGCCGCGCCGGTGATGATCCGTGCCGTCGTCGCGACACCTCCGACGACCGCGTCGTGCGTCGAGCCGGTGGCGTCGTAGCGCTCCTTGATCCGGCTCATCAGGAACACCTGGTAGTCCATCGAGAGGCCGAACAGCACCGAGAAGAGGAAGAGCGGCACCCAGGCGTCGATCACGTGCGTGTGCTGGAAGCCGAACAGGCTCGCGCCGTGGCCGTCGAGGAAGACGAGGGTCAAGAGGCCGTACGCCGCGCCGACCGAGAGCAGATTGAGCAGGACCGAGACGAGCGCGACCACGATCGAGCGGAACGCGACGGTGAGCAGGATGAAGCTCAGTCCGAGCACGAAGAGGAGCACGTACGGGGTCGGGTTCGTCACGGCGTCGAAGTAGTCGACGTTCTCCGCGGTGATGCCGCCCACGTAGACCTGCGCCCCGCTGCCGCTGAAGATCGACGGGATGACGTTCGCGCGGAGGTCGCGCACCGCGCTGACCGCGGCGCCCCCGACCGCGTCTCCGCGGATCGGCGACGTGAGCAGCGCGACGTCGTCGCGAGCCGAGGTCTTGATCGTCCCGGCGCCGAAGCTCCCCTTGGCCGCGAGCAGCCGGTTGAGGCGCACGAGTCCGCTATGCACGGCGGCCACGTCTCCGCCGACCGCGACGATTCGCACCGGAGCCGGGTTCTGGACGGGGAACGAGCGCTGCAGCAGGACGTAGCCCTGCTTCGAAGGCAGGCTGTCGGGAAGCGTGCTGACGCCGTTCGCGCCGATATGGAGGCCGAAGATCGGCGACGCGAGGAGCAGCATGAATGCGACGGACAATCCGAGCGAGAGCGCCGGCCGTCGCATCACGGCCACCACGATGCGACGCCAGAAATGTCCCTCCGCCGAGTCGGAGCGGCCGAGGTTCCGGCCAAGGTAGGGAACGCGTGCCGAGTTGACGCGGTCGCCGACCATGCTGAGCAGGGCCGGCAGCAGCGTCAGCGCCGCCGCGACCGAGACGATCCCGACGAGGATCGCCCCGAGGGCGAGGCTCCGCATGATCGAGGTGGGGACGATGAACATGCCGGTCAGCGCGATCACGAACGTGGTGCCGCTGAAGAGCACGGCGCGGCTCGCGGTCGCCCCAGAGCGCGCGATCGCGCCGTCCTTCGCGAGACCCAGCAGGCGCTCCTCGCGGTAGCGGGACACGACGAAGAGCGAGTAGTCGATCCCGAGCGCCAGCCCCATCCCGGTGAGCATGTTCACGATGAAGACCGAGAGCGAGAACTCGAGCGACAGCAGCGCGACGAAACCGAGCGCGACGATGATCGACAGGATCGCCATCAGCACGGGCACTAGCCCGGCGACGAGCGCGCCGAAGACGAGCACGAGGACGATGAGTGCGGCAGGAAGCCCGAACGCCAGCTCGCCCTTCTCGAGATCCGTCTGCGACTGCTTGCCGAAGTCGTAGCCGGTCGAGTGGAAGCCGGTGATGCCGACCGAGAACCCGCCACCGTTCGCCTTCTCCACGACCTGCTCGACGGGGCCTGCGCCGGAATCGCTGCGGATCTGCACTGCCAGGAGGGCAGAGTGACCGTCACGCGAGACGGCGACCGGACGTGCGCTCCGCACCTGTCCTGTTCCCTGGAGGTCCGTTTGGAGCTGCTTGCCGAACGCGCGGAACTGGGGCGAGTCGACCGTGTACCGATTCGAGGCCACGACGATCACGTCCTGCTTCTCGCTCGCCACCACTCCCGGGAACGAGTCGCGGATCGCGGCCTTCGCCTTCGTCGACTCCGGATTGCCGACGACTTTTCCCTGCGAGCTCAAGCCGTGCAGCGAGGTCGCGACGAGCCCAAGCGCGACGACGACCGCGACGCCCCAGAGCGCGAGCGTCAGGCGCGGACGCGCCGCGCAAGCGCGTGCCAGCCGCTCGGTGAACCCCATGCTCGAAGTCTTACTCGACGGTGACCGTCTTCGCCAGATTCCTGGGCTGGTCGACGTTGAGCCCGCGCAGCCGCGCGATGCGGTAGGCGAGGAGCTGGAGCGGGATCACGGCGAGCGACGCCTGGAGGAAGTTCGGCGTCCGGGGCACGTAGATCACGTCGTCGGCGTGATGCTGGATGTCCTCGTTGCCGTCGGTCGCGATCGCGATCACGTGCGCGCCGCGCGCCCGCGTCTCCTGGATGTTCGAGACGATCTTGTCGTAGACGTGGATGTTGGTGGCCACGACGACGACCGGCGTCCCCTCGTCGAGCAGCGCAATCGGGCCGTGCTTCATCTCCCCGGCCGAGTACGCGTCGGTCGGGATGTACGAGATCTCCTTCAGCTTGAGCGCGCCCTCGAGCGCGACCGGCAGGCCGATGTGACGGCCGAGGTAGAGGAAGAACGGACGGTCGTGGAAGCGCTGCGCGATCGACTCGATCGGATGGTCGCCGTCGAGGAACTCCTGCATCTTCTCGGGCAGCTCGTGCAGCCGGTCGAGGATGAAGTCGATCTCGTCCTGCGGCAGCGTCCGCCGGATCTCGGCGAGCTTGAGAGCCAGCAGGCTGAGCAGCGCAACCTGCGCGGTGAACGTCTTCGAGGCGGCGACGCCGACCTCCATTCCGCAGCGGGTGTAGAGCGTCGCCTCGGCCTCGCGCGTGATCTGCGTCCCCATCAGGTTCGTGATCGCCAGCGTGCGCGCGCCGCTCTCGCTCGCGAGCTTGACGGCGTTGACCGTGTCGCGCGTCTCGCCCGACTGCGAGATCCCGATCACGAGCGTGTCCTTCGAGAGCACCGGGTTGCGGTAGACCCACTCACTCGCGATATCCGGCTCGACCGGGACGCGCGCCCATTCCTCGAGGATGTAGCGGCCGACGACGCCGGCGTGGTAGGCCGTGCCGCAGGCGACGATCACGATCCGGCGCAGGTTCCGGATCTCGAGCTCGGTCATGCCGAGCGCGTCGAGCACGAGCCGATGGCCGCGCACCCGATCGCCGATGGTCTCGGCGACGGCCTCCGGCTGCTCGAAGATCTCCTTGAGCATGAACGTCTCGTAGCCGCCCTTCTCGGCGCTCTCCTCGTCCCAGTCGACCTCCTGCCGCTCGGGTGGCTCGACCTCGGCGCCGCCGACGAAGAAGCGGACGCCGCCCGGCCTCACCTCGATCACCTCGTCGTCGGGCGGATGCATGACGACGCGGGTCTCGGTGAGGAACGCGGCGATGGAGGAGGCGAGGAAGTTCTCGCCGTCGCCGACGCCGACCACGAGCGGCGTCTGGTGGCGGACGCCGGCGAGCACGTCGGGCTCGTCGTGATGGATGGCGACGATCGAGAAGTGCCCCTCGAGCTGCGGATAGACGCGGCCCAGCGCCTGCGCAAGATCGCCGTCGTACTCCTCCTCGAGCAGGTGGACGACCACCTCGGCGTCGGTCTCGGAGGTGAGCGTGTGCCCGCGCGCGGCGAGCTGCTCGCGAAGCTCGACGTAGTTCTCGATGATCCCGTTGAGGACGATGGCCAGCCGGCCGGGCTCACACCCGGTGAGCGGATGGGCGTTCCGCTCCGTCACGCCGCCGTGCGTCGCCCAGCGTGTGTGGCCGAGCCCGTGGTGCGAGTGGGAGCCGTTGGTGCCGGCCGCCTCGACCAGGTTGCCGAGGGTGCCGACGGCGCGCACGTAATCGAGGGCGTCGTCCTCGCGCAGCGCGATCCCGGCGGAGTCGTAACCGCGGTACTCGAGCCGGCGCAATCCCTCGAGCAGAAGCGGCTTCGCGTCGCGCGACCCGACGTATCCGATGATTCCGCACACGTCCGCTCCTTTTCCCCGCTGGGCGAAAAAACCCGTCCGTGAAACACAAAGAGCCCGGCCTCATGGCCCGGCCGCTACTTCGCGGGCGGGTCAGCCGAGCTCGCGTGTCACCAGGGCGGCGACTTTAGCACAGAGCTCCTCGGCGACTTCCGGCGTTTCTGCCTCTGCGAGCACGCGGACGACGGGCTCGGTGCCGGACGGCCGGACGAGCACGCGGCCCGCGCCGGCGAGCTCCGCGTTGACCTCTTCGACCGCTGCCAGCAGCTCACCGGGGAGCGGCTCGCGCCCGGCGCGGGGGAGGTTCCGCATCACCTGCGGGAAGCGCGGCATGACGGCGACCGCCTCCGCGAGGGTGCGTCCACGCAGTGCTCGGCAGAGGAGGAGCCCGGCAACGAGGCCGTCGCCCGTCACGTGGCCGTCGAGCCAGATCAGGTGGCCGGACTGCTCGCCGCCGAGCAGCAGCCCCTCGCGCCGGAGCGCCTCCAGGACGTACCGGTCGCCGACGTCGGTGACGACGACGCGAATGCCGCGCTCCTCCATCAGGCGATGGAAGCCGAGGTTCGTCATCGTCGTGACCCCGACGCCGTCCACCTCGAGGTCGAGCGCGAGCACCGCGAGGATCTGGTCGCCGTCGACCGGCTCGCCGCGTTCGTCCACGGCGAGCATGCGGTCGCCGTCCCCGTCGAAGGCGATGCCGAGGTCGAAGCCACCGTCGCGGACGACGCCGGCCAGAGCGCGAAGGTCGGTCGCTCCGCAGCCGACGTTGATGTTCGTCCCGTCGGGCTCGTTGCCGATCGCCGTCACCTTTGCGCCGAGCTGCTCGAGCGCCGGCGGCGCGAGGCTCGAATAGGCACCGTTCGCGCAGTCAACGGCGATGCGGAGTCCGGTGAGGTCGGAGCCGAAGCGCTCGAGCACATGCTCGACGTAGCTCTCCTCCGCGACCTCGACCCGGTCGATCTCGCCGCCGCCGCGCGCCGGCGCGTCGAGGAGCGCCTCGATCTCCTCCTCGGCGGCATCGGTCAGCTTGCGGCCGTCGCGGTCGAAGAACTTGACGCCGTTGTACTCGGGCGGGTTGTGCGAGGCCGAGATGACCGCGGCGAGATCGAGGCCGAGCAGCGCGACCGCCGGCGTCGGCAATACGCCCGCGAGGACCGCGGTGCCTCCCGCGGACGCGATCCCGTCGGCGAACGCGTCCTCGAGGTCCGGCCCGCTGGCGCGCGTGTCGCGTCCGACGAAGACACGTCCCCGGCCGCACCAGAGCGCCGCCGCCTTGCCGAGGCGCTCCACGAGCTCTGCCGTCAGCATGTCGCCGACCACCCCGCGGACGCCGTCGGTTCCGAAGTACTGCCGCGCCACGGCGCGGGACGATAGCGGCTGGGTTACATCGTGAGCACGAGCTTGCCTCTGACGTGCCCCTCGCCGAACGTGCGGAGCGCGTCCTGCGCCTCGGCGAGCTCGTACGTCCGGTCGATCGCGGGCTTCAGGGCGCCGCTCTCGAGCAGGTCGGCAAGTGTCTGAAGGTCCTCCTTGTTGAAGTCTGCGACGAAGAACTTGACCGTGTGCTTGCTGAGGCGCGTCGCCAGCCAGGTCGCCGCGATGTGCGGCAGCTGGCTCCGGCTCCCGTGCGCTCCGACGATCACGAGCCGGCCCTCGGGCTCGAGAACTCCGCGGAGGGCGTGCCAGGAGTGGCCGCCCGCGACGTCGGCGATGAGGTCGTAACGCTCCCGCTCCCGCGTGAAGTCCTCGCGCGTGTAATCCAGCACGCGGTCGGCGCCGAGCGCGCGCGTCTGCTCGACGTTCCGCGTACTGCACACCGCGGTCACGTGTGCGCCGAGCGTCTTCGCGATCTGGACGGCGAGCGTTCCGACGCCGCCGGAGGCGCCGTTGATGAGCACGCGCTCGCCAGGCTGGAGGTTCCCGTGATCCCGGAGCCCCTGGAGCGCGGTCAGACCCGCAATTCCCATCGTCGCGGCCTCCTCGAACGTGACGTTGGGCGGCTTACGCACGACGTTGGTCGCGCTCACGTACTCCGCGAATGCGCCGTTGCGGCCGCCGAAGACCTCGTCGCCGGGCGTGAGATCGGTCACGCCCCTGCCGACAGCGTCGACAACTCCGGCGAAGTCGGTGCCGAAGAGCGCACTCTTCGGCCGCAGCACCCCGCCGCGGGTGACCGGACGCAGGAACCGCGGCCAGCCGCGCAGCTGGTGCCAGTCGGCCTTGTTGAGCGAGCTCGCATGGACGCGCACGAGGACGCGGTCGTCGGTCAGCGCAGGCCGATCGACCTCCTCGACGCGCACCACACCAGGGCCGCCGTATTGATGCCGAACGAGTGCTTTCATCATCGCCCTCTCCTCCATACGCCGTAAGTTTACAGTGTAAGATGACATACAGCGTAAGCTATGTCAATGGCGACGACGAGACGGAAGCCCCTGAGCCGCGCACGCATCCTCGCCGCGGCGCTCGAGCTCGTGGACGAGCAGGGGATCGAGGCGCTCTCGATGCGGAAGCTCGGCCAGTCGCTCGGCTACGAGGCGATGTCGCTGTACAACCACGTGGCAAACAAGGACGACCTGCTCGACGGGATCCTCGACCTCGTGCTCGCGGAGATGGAACCGCCGGACCCGCCCGGCGGGCTGCCAGCGATCCGCACGGCTGCGCTCTCGGCACACGAAGCTCTGAAGCGGCACCCGTGGGCCGCGACCATGCTGATGTCACCGGGCCGCATCCGCCCCGCCCGGATCCAGTACATGGAAGCCCTGCTCGCTTCGCTGCGCGGCGCCGGCTTCTCGGCCGAGACGACGTATCACGCATACCACGTGCTCGATGCGCACATCATCGGCTTCTCGCTCTGGGCGTCGACTCACGGGAAGATGCCGGAGCACATCGAGGACGCGCGCGCCTGGTTCGAGGAGATGATCCCGGTCGCGACCTTCCCCCACCTCCACGAGCACGGGCTGCAGCACCTCGACGACGGCCCGCAGCACGACGTGAGCGCCTTCGAGTTCGCGCTCGACCTGCTGCTCGGCAGTCTCGAGCGGCTGCGCTAGCGCTTCGAGAACTGCGGCGCCTTGCGCGCCTTGTGCAGGCCGGCCTTCTTGCGCTCGACCTGGCGTGCGTCCCGGGTGAGGAAGCCCTCGCGCTTGAGCGGGATCCGGAGCTCCGGATTCGCCTCGACGAGCGCGCGGGCGATCCCGTGCCGGACGGCTCCCGCCTGTCCGGTCAGGCCGCCGCCGTGCACGCGCACGCGGAGGTCGTACTGGCCCTCGACGCCGGCCACCTTGAGCGGTGAGACGGCGATCGTCTGCCAGACCGAGCGCGGGAAGTACTCCTCGAGCGTGCGGCCGTTGACCCAGGTGGCGCCGCCGCCGGGCCGGAGGATGACGCGCGCGACCGAGGTCTTGCGCTTGCCGGTGCCGCGGTACTGCGCGATCTGGCTCATTGGTCGGACTCCAGGGGACGAGGATTCTGGGCCTCGTGCGGATGCTCGGGGCCGGCGTAGATCTTGAGCTTCGTGATCTGCTGGCGCGCGAGCCGGTTCTTCGGGAGCATCCCCTTCACGGCAACGCGGAGCACCTCGGTCGGCCGGCGATCGAGCTGCTCGCGGAGCGTCCGGCTGCGCAGGCCGCCCGGATAGCCCGAATGGCGGTAGTAGCGCTTCTGATCGAGCTTGTTCCCGGTCACGTGGATCTTCTCGGCGTTCACGACGATGACGAAGTCGCCCGTGTCGACGTGCGGCGTGTACTGCGGCTTCCGCTTGCCCCGGAGCGTGTCGGCGATCTGGGTCGCGAGACGGCCGAGCGTCTTGCCCTCGGCGTCGACGAGATACCACTCGCGCGTGATTTCTCCCGGCTTGGCGCTGTAGGTCTTCATAGAAAGCGGCGGACTGGTGCCCGCCGGCGGCCGATTGTAGCGAAAGCCTGCCGCAATCCCTGCTCGAATGCGGCCGCTCCGCCGTGGGACGGATGACGGACGTACGGCGCATCGAGCGCCGAGGCCGCCAGCCTGCCAACGGCGATCGCGACGCGTCCGCGCGTCAGCTCGTCGAGGAACGGCGACGCCGCCTCGACCTCGTCTCGCGTGGGCCTGCGGTTCGAGGTCTCGCTGCCGGGATGCGTCGGCACGACGTTCCACAGCAGCACCTCGTCCTCGACGCCGAGCTGCTCGAGCACGCGGTGGACGATGGTGGCCGTCGCCTCCGCGGGGCCGGCGCCCGTGAGCTGACGCTCGGACGTGAACGGAATGCCGCTGACGCGGGCGCCCCGATAGCCGGCGGCCTCCCCTACGAGCACGACCCCCACGGCGCGGCGCGCCCGGAGATAGGCGCGAAGCCGCTCCCGCAGACGCGGCGACTCGGCGTACTGGTTGTGGGTCTCGCCGATCTCGGCGTCGGCGAGCCGCGCTACGAGCTCCAGCGGTTCCACTGCACGACCTCGTCGTGCGCGCGCCGGCGTTGGGAGAAGACGCTCGAGGCCCGGTCCCATTCGGGATCCTCGGCCGGGTGGCCGACGGTGACGCCGGTCACGATCGTGAGGTCGTCCGGGATCCCCAGCAATTCGCGCACGCGCGCGTCTTCCTCTACCGGGACGCCGTAGACGCCCGCGCCGAGACCTTCCTCGAGGGCGGCAAGCAGCACGAGCATCAGCGCGGCACCCGCATCCACGTGCCAGAACGGCACCGGCCACACGATCTCGACGCCGCCGGTGATCGCGAGCTTGTCCCCTTGGGTGTAGCGGTCGTGGTAGTCCTGCTCCCGGGTCAGGACGAAGATGTGTGCGGCGGCGTTGCGAAACCACGCCTGTGACTTCTCGTCGTCCTCGGGATCGATGAGCGCCTCGATCGTCTCCGGGTCGTCGACGACGAGCAGGCGCAGACCCTGGCTGTACCCGGCGTTCGGCCCGCGGCGGGCAGCGCGGGCAATCCGCTCGAGCGTCTCGCGCGGAACCCGCTCGCCGGTGTAGCTGCGCACCGCGCGCCGCTTCTTCAGCAGGTCGTAGAAGGACTCTGACTCTGGCACTCCGCGGGAGTGTCTACGAAGGAGTCAGCAAACGTCGGCGCAGGCGAGTCAGGGGGAGTCGGGGTCAGGTCTCGAATTCGAGCCGCGCGCTCGCGCCGCGGACGACGGCTCGGGGTGCGTCACTGCAGACCGGACCCCTAGGTCGTCGGTGACGATTCTCACGGCTGCGAAGGCGAAACGCGGAGACGACGCAGAAGGCGAACCACACGGTGAACAGGATGGCGGGCCACCAGCGGAAGAAGATCCACGTGAGAGCCATCATGATCCCGATCCAGAGCGGATTGGTCATCATCGCCAGCGCGCGCCGTCTCTGAGCCTCGTCGTATCGGGCGTACCAGCTCCCTCCGATCATGGACGCTACTCCCACTCGATCGTGGCCGGCGGCTTCGACGTGACGTCGAGCACGACACGGTTGACGCCCGGGATCTCGTTCACGATCCGGGCCGAGATCGTCTCCACGAGGTCGTACGGAAGCCGCGCCCAGTCGGCCGTCATCGCGTCGTCGCTCGTCACCGCGCGGATCACGATCGGGTAGCCGTACGTGCGCTCGTCGCCCTGGACGCCGACCGACCGCACCGCCGGCAGGACGGCAAACGACTGCCACAGCTCGCCGTAGAGGCCGGCCCGGCGCACCTCCTCCTGCAGCACGGCGTCGGCCTGGCGCAGGATCTCGAGCCGCTCGGTGGTGACGGCGCCGATGATCCGGATCGCGAGGCCCGGACCGGGGAACGGCTGGCGCCAGACCATCCGCTCGGGCATCCCGAGCTCCTCCCCCACCCGTCGCACCTCGTCCTTGAACAGGAGCCGCAACGGCTCGACGAGGCGCATCTTCATGTCCGCGGGCAGGCCGCCGACGTTGTGATGCGACTTGATCGTGGCGGCGACGCCCTCGGTACCGCCCGACTCGATCACGTCGGAGTAGAGCGTCCCCTGCACGAGCCAGCGGACGTCGCCGAGCCTTCGAGCCTCCTCCTCGAAGACGCGGATGAACTCGCGGCCGATGATCTTGCGCTTGTCCTCCGGCTCTTCGACGCCGTCGAGCAGCTCGAGGAACCGCTCCTGTGCCTGGACGTGGACGAGCGGGACGTGGAAGTGCTCGCCGAACGTCTCCACCACCTGCTCGGCCTCGTCCTGGCGCAGCAGGCCGTGGTCGACGAAGACGCACGTGAGCTGCTCGCCGACCGCCTTGTGCACGAGCAGCGCGGCGACGGCCGAGTCGACTCCTCCGGACAGCGCGCAGAGCACGCGCTCGTGCCCCACCTGCGCGCGGATCCGCGCGACCTGCTCCTCGATCACCGCGGCGGGCGTCCAGCTGGGCGGCGCCTCGGCGGCGCGGTAGAGGAAGTTCTTGAGCACGTCCATCCCGTGCGGCGTGTGGACGACCTCGGGATGGAACTGGACGCCGTAGAGACCGCGCTCGGGAGCCTCGAAGGCAGCGACCGGCGTGGCCGGCGAGCTGGCCACGACGCGCGCGCCCTCGGGAGCGGCGACGACCGTGTCGCGATGCGACATCCAGACCGTTTGCTCGGGAGGCGTGTCGGCGAGCAGTTGCGACTCGGTGGCCTCCATCGAGGTGCGGCCGAATTCGGAGACGCCGGTACGGTCGACGCGGCCGCCGAGCTCGAGCGCCATCAGCTGCGCGCCGTAACAGATGCCGAGCGTCGGCACGCCGAGCTCGAACAACGCCGGATCCACGCGTGGCGCGTCGTCGGAGTAGACGGAGGCCGGGCCGCCGCTCAGCACGAGCGCATACGGGTTCCGCGCGCGCACGGCCTCGGGCGTGATCGTGTGACCGACGAGCTCGGAGTAGACGCGGCACTCGCGGACGCGCCGCGCGATCAGCTGGGAGTACTGCCCGCCGAGGTCGAGAACGAGCACCGGCCGGTCCTCGCGGGCCGGCAGCGCCACGACCTTGGCCCACTCAGCGCCGATAGTTCGGCGCCTCCTTCGTGATTGTCACGTCGTGCGGGTGCGACTCGCGCAGGCCCGCAGCCGTAATCCGGACGAAGCGCGCACGCTTCATCTCGTCGATCGTCGACGCGCCGCAGTAGCCCATCGACTGGCGCAGGCCGCCGACGAGCTGGTGGACGACCTGCTGGAGCGGCCCCTTGTAGGCGACGCGCCCCTCGATCCCCTCCGGGATGAGCTTCTCGACATCCTCGACGTCGCCCTGGAAATAGCGGTCCTTCGAGAATCCGCGCGCCTTCATCGCGCCGAGCGAGCCCATGCCGCGGTACTCCTTGAAGCGGTCGCCCTGCGCGAGTACCACGTCGCCCGGGGTCTCGTCAGTGCCGGCGAGCATGCCTCCGAGCATCAACGCGTCAGCCCCCGCGCCGATCGCCTTCGCCA
This sequence comes from uncultured Actinomycetes bacterium, assembly GCA_963731015.1. Lineage (GTDB taxonomy): Bacteria > Actinomycetota > Thermoleophilia > Gaiellales > Gaiellaceae > Palsa-739. The sequence continues at coordinate 150,389 of CAVSTY010000007.1, read as the reverse complement.
CGTCGCCGGAAGACGTGATGCCTCCGTCGGCGATCACCGGCACGCCGTCGCCTGCCGCTACGGCCGTCACATCGTGGATCGCGCTGACCTGCGGGACGCCGACGCCGGCCACGACGCGCGTCGTGCAGATCCCGGACGGCCCGATGCCGACCTTGACCGCATCCGCGCCCGCGTCGATCAGCGCCCGCGCCGCGTCGGCGGTCGCGATGTTGCCGGCGATCACCTCGACGGGAACGGCGTCCTTGATCCGCCGCACCATCTCGATCACGCCGCGGGAGTGGCCGTGCGCGGTGTCGACGACGATCACGTCGGAGCCGGCGCCGACGAGCGCCTCGGCCCGCTCGAGCGCATCCGGCCCGACCCCGACCGCCGCACCCACGCGCAACCGCCCCTGCTCGTCCTTCGTCGCCTCTGGGAACTCGATCTTCTTCTGGATGTCCTTGACGGTGATCAGGCCGCGCAGCCGCCCGTCGGCATCGACCACCGGGAGCTTCTCGATCTTGTTGCGGTGCAGGATCTCCTCGGCCTCGGCGAGCGTCGTACCGATCGGCGCGGTGACGAGGTTGCGCGAGGTCATGAGCGCAGAGATCGGCTGCTCGACGTCGTTCTCGAAACGAAGGTCCCGGTTCGTGAGGATGCCCACCAGAACGCCGTCGCCGTCGGTGATCGGAACGCCCGAGACCTTGTAGCGCGCCATCAGCTCGAGCGCCGCGCGCACCGGCGCGTCGGGAGGCAGCGTCACGGGCTCGACGATCATCCCCGCCTCCGAGCGCTTCACCTTGTCGACCTCGGCGACCTGCGCCTCGATCGAGAGGTTGCGGTGGAGGACGCCGATCCCGCCCTCGCGCGCGAGCGCGATCGCGAGGCGCGCCTCGGTCACCGTGTCCATCGCCGCCGAGACGATCGGGATCGCCAGCTCGATCGAGGGCGTGAGGCGGGCGCGCGTCGAGACGTCGTTCGGCAGGACGTGCGACTCGGCCGGAACGAGGAGCACGTCGTCGAACGTGAGCCCCTCGCGGCCGAACTTCCGGTCGAGCTCCAGCAGCCGCTGGACGTCGTCGGCGTTCAGCTCGGCTGCTGCGTGGTCCGTCAAGAGGAGCAGGGTAACAAGCAGCGTTGACAACGTCCTAACACCGCGCAGCTACCGTCTCGACCGTGCGGGCCCTCCTCGCTGCTGCGGGACTTCTCGTCCTGGCTGGAACGGCTCTCGCGGGCCGCCCGACTGTCCACACCCTGCGGAAGAGCGCGACTGGTCCGATCGCCGCGATCGCACAGGACAACAAGACGGCCGCCTGGTTCACGACCAGCACCAAAGGGGCTTGCGACGAGGTGCACATCCTCTCGCCCGGCAAGCACGACCGGATCCTTCCCCAGCCCTTGCCAGGAAGCGAGACCTGCAACTGGGCCGTCGCGGGCTGGCCGCCGCAACTCGCCGTCGCGGCGCACATGTCCACTGCCCTGTGGACGCTGCACGAACAGGGTCCCGCGCCGAATGACGACGTGATCGCCGCGACGACCGGCGGGCCCGAGCGGATCGTCCATCACCTCGCCCGCGCGAGCGACGGCACAGGCGACTGGCTCGGAGGAGTGGCCGGCTCCGGCCAGACCCTCGCCTACTCATGGGACGACGTCGAGTACGTCAACCCGCAGAAGTGCCTCGCGAACGGACAGTGCAAGAAGAAGATCGCCGACGGCGGAATCCGTCTCGTGACACGCACGGGTGGAGACGCCTTTGCGGAGACGCCTTTGCCCGGAGCAGGATCTGCGCTGCTGCTTGCCGCAGTCGAGCGGACGCATCGCCTACGTCCCCGCCACGACTGTGAAGGGCAACCGTCCGTCCACGAGCGCCAACAACGTGCTGCAGATCGTTGACGCCACGACCGGAGCCGTGGTCGGCCAGGCCCCGGTGCACGGGTTCCCGATCGCGATCGCGCTCTCCTCCCATGTGCTGGCGGTTCTGACGACACAGGGCACGTCCCACGACCGGATCTCGTGGTTCTCGGCGACCGACGGGACGAAGCTCGGCAACGTCGTGATCTCGGGATCGGCCGCACCGCAGCTGGCCGTGAACGACCGGCTCATCGTCTACCGCGTCGGTCTGCTGCTCCGCGGCGTCTCCACGCACACCGGCCACGTCGGGAAGCTCGTGAAGACCGGCATCAACTACGTCGGCCTCTCGCTCGCCAAGGGGCGGCTCCTCTGGGCGGAGAACCACAACGGCACCGGGCGCCTGCGCGCTCTGGACGTCGGCTAGCCGGCTAGGCCTCGACGGGCGCCAGCTCGACGATCTCGACGCCGCCGGCGAGGCGGGAAGCCTCCCGCCGATCGAACCGTCCGGCGCCGAACTCGACGACCGAGGCGGCCGCGCACCCGACGGCCGCGCGCAGCGCGTCGCCGACGGAGCGTCCGTTGAACCGCTCCGAGAGGTAGCCGCCGAGGAGGACGTCCCCGGCTCCGACCGGCGCGATCGGCTCGACGCGCGGGATCGACGCGCGGAAGCGCTGCACTCGCCGGTCCTCGCGCACGAGCGCGAAGCACGCGGTCTCCTGGGTGATGAGGACGTTGCGCGCCCCGAGGTCGGCGATGGTGTCGAGCGCCATCACGAAGTCCTCTTCGTCGTTGAACTCCTGTCCGACGAGGCTTTCGGCCTCCTGCTGGTTCGGCGAGACGAGATACGGCTCGGCCTCGACGCCCAGCCGCAGGGGCTCACCCTCGCAGTCGAGCACGCACTTGATGCCGCGGCGCGTCAGGTCGTGGATCGCGTCGGCGTAGAAGTCGTTCTCGACGTCGCGCGGCAGCGAGCCGGAGAAGACGACGTAGCTCGCGACACGCGAGAGGTAATGGAGCTTGTCGGTCAGCATCCGCAGCTCCTCGGGCCGCACCGCCGGCCCCCATTCGTAGACCTCGGTCAGCGCTCCCGCGGTCGGGTCGACGACGGCGATCGAGGTGCGCGACTCGTCGGAGATGCGGACGAAGTCGCTGAGGATTCCCTCGAGGCCGAGATCCTCGACGATCCGCTCGCCCGTGCGGCCGCCGGCGAGACCGGTCGCCACCACCGGGGTCTCCAGCCGCTTCAGCGCCCGCGCCACGTTGACACCCTTGCCGCCCGCGCTGGTGAGGCTGTTCGATGCCCGGTGCCGGTGACCGAACTGGAAGTTCGGGACGGTCAGCATCCGGTCGACCGCGGCATTGAGGGTTACGGTGACGATCACTGCCGGTGCACCACGCCGGGGCGCAGGTTACTGGACGCGGATCTTCTGACCGACGCGCAAGGCGGTCGGGTTGATGCCGGGGTTGAGCTGCTGGAGCCTGGCGACCGTCGTGCCGGTCTTGACCGCGATCGCCGCCAGCGTGTCGCCAGACTGGATCGTGTAGGTGCGGACGGTGTGGTGCTGTCGGCCGTGCGCATGCTTCTTCTTCTTCGAGGTGACGGTCGTGGTCTGGGTCTGCGCGTGGTGGTGGCCGCCGTGCTCGAACCCCGCGCGGATGACGAGGGCTCCGATCGTGATCGCGGCGAGAAAGGCGATCGGCGCGAACCAGTGCGTGACGCGGCTCCGCTCCACCGCTCAGCCCACGGCGGCGACAGCGCGCAGCTCGCCGGCGAGACGCTCGGCCTCGGCCGCCGCTGCGTCCTGCCAGCCCGCGCCTCGATCGGCGTACAGGACGGAGCGCGAGGCTGAGGGAAGCGCGCTCGCCGGGCCGGCGGTGAAGGCGGCGGCGAGATCCTCGAGGCGGCCGCCCTGGGCGCCGACGCCCGGCAGCAGCAGCACGGCGCGCGGCAGCAGGCTGCGCGCCGTCTCGAGCAACTCCGGGTGTGTGGCACCCACCACGGCCCCGACCGAGGAGAGTCCGCTCTCGCCCACGAGGTCCTCTCCCCACCGGTCGACAAGCTCCGCGACGTGGTGCCAGAACGGCCGTCCGTCCGCGAGCGGCAGATCCTGGAGGTCGGCGCTGCCGGGATTCGACGTCTTCACGACCACGAGGACGCCGAGCCCGTCGTGGGCGAAGAACGGCTCGAGCGAGTCGAAGCCGAGGTAGGGGTTCACGGTGACGGCGTCCGCGAGCGGCGCGAACGCGGCAGCGTAGGCGCGCGCCGTGGAGGGGACATCGCCGCGCTTCGCGTCGGCGATCACGAGCAGCCCCGCCTCCCGTGCGTAGCCGCACACATCCGTCAGCGCAGCCCAGCCCTCGCGCCCTTGCGCCTCGAAGAACGCCGTCTGCGGCTTGACCGCGACCGCGACGTCGCCGACCGCGTCGACGATCCCGCGGCAGAACTCGACGATGCCGAGCCCTTCCGGCATGAGCGCCGGATCCGGATCGAGCCCGACGCAGAGCGGCGCTCCCTTGCGCTCGACTGCGGCGGCGAGCCGATCCCCGAAATGACCCCCCTCGCTCACGCCTATCAGGATACGAGCCGCCGGAGACGAGAAGTCCAGAAACGAAGAGGCCGCCCGAAGGCGGCCTCTCGATCCTCGGAGGAGACTTGGGCTGTCGTTAGTAGGACGAGGTCTGCTTGACGGCCGACTTGAGACCGCTACCGGCCGAGAACTTCGGAACGCGCGCCGCAGGGATGTGCACCTTCTCGCTCGGGTTGCGCGGGTTGACTCCCATCCGTGCCGCGCGGTTCGCGGTCGTGAACTTGCCGAATCCGGTGAATGCCACTTCGCCGCCGCCCTTCAGCGTGTCGACGACACACTCGAGGAACGCGTCGACGGCCTTGCCCGCGTCGCGGTTGGACAGCTGCGCGCGGTTGGCTACCTCGGATACGAACTCCTGCTTCGTCACTCTCTCCTCCAGTCGTAGATCGCTTGCCGGGCCTGCACGACCCTACCAACTCCGCGTTTGCGGCTCAACCATGCGGTTTTGCGGGGGTTTTCTCCCCCTGCAGCAGGTCTCCTGCCCGGAAAAGGGGCCGCAGACGGACCGCCTGGCGCGCGAGAGCGTCCGCTCCGCCCTCCTCACGATCGATCACACAGACCGCCGTGCGGACGACGAGACCGGCTTCGCGGACAGCCGAGATCGCCTCGACGAGCGCGCCCCCCGAGGTCACGATGTCCTCGACGAGGCACACGAGCTCGCCCTCCTCGAACACGCCTTCGAGCCGGTTCGCGGTGCCGTAGGCCTTGGCCTCGTCGCGGACCATGACGAACGGCAACCCGCCCGCCAGCGAGGCGGCCGCGGCGAGCGGAACGGCGCCGAGCACCGGCGCGGCGAGGCGGACAGCTTCCGGCTCGTGCTCGCGCACGGCCGCGGCGATCCGGTCTCCGATCGCGGCGAGCAGGTCCGGCCGCGTCTCGAAGCGGAACTTGTCGAGGTAGTAGCGCGAGCGCTTGCCGGAGCGCAGGACGAAGTCGCCCTCGAGGTAAGCGGCCGAGACGATGCCCTCGCGGAGCTCCGCGTCGTTCATGTCCGTCCCGCCCCTGGGCCGCCTTCGGCGGCCCGATCGTCTGGCCGGACGCCGGCGGCTCTGCCGCCGGCGTTTCCAGCCAGTGCGAGGATCTGGCGGGCCAGCGGCAGCAGTCGGGCCGCCTCGGCCGAGCCGGCTCCGAACGTGACGAAGGAGCCGTCGTCGTAATAGACGTCGAGCCGCTCGCCTCTCCCGCCGAACCAGCGCCGGTAGGCGGCCGTCCCGGCGACCGCGCCGCCCGCGAAGCCGGCGAGGGCGAACACCCTATGTTTCATCGGCCACCGCCGCAAGGCAGCGCTTCAGGTCGTAGAAGACGAGCCCCGGCGCGGCGCGCTCATGCGCGACCGCGACGATCGCCTGCGCGTCCGCGGCCACGGCGAACACATCTCCGCCGGCGAGCTCGGCGTGAAGCTGAGTGACGCGGCCCTGGTCGCTGCGGAACGCGGCAGCGCCGTCGAGCAGCTCCTGAACCGCGCGTGCGAGGACGCCCGCACGTGTCTCGGGGATGCCCACCGAGCCGGCGAGCGCGCCGTCGCCGGAGACCACGGCGGCCGCCTCGATCTGCGGCGAGATCTCGACGAGATCGGCAAGAGCGGCTGCCGCGTCCATCGCTCCGACGGTAGCAAGGTGCAGACTCTGCTTCCGTGCGGATCCGTCGGCGCCAGCTCGTGCACAAGTTCTTCGAGGATCGCGGCACCCACCTCGCCGCGATGGTCGCGTACTTCGCGCTCCTCTCGTTCGTGCCCCTCGTCTTCCTCGCGCTCTCGCTCTTCGGCCTCGCGCACCGCGCGAAGGCGTCCGACCTCTTCGTCCTGGAGCTCAAGCACGCGTTCCCGGGAACCTCGCTCGAGCACATCACCAACCTCGTCCACCGGGTGCAGAACAACGCAGCGGCGCTCGGGATCATCGGCGGAGTCGGCCTGCTGTGGTCGTCGCTCTCCTTGTTCAGCGCGCTCGAGTCGGCGCTCAACATCGTCTACGGGCTGCCGAACCGGCGCTTCCTGCACGGAAAAGGGATCGCCGCCGCCCTGATGGCGACGGTCCTGACCACGCTGTTCGTCAGCCTCGTGGTCGGCGCATTCGGGGCCAGCGTGCTCAAGCACCACCTCCGCTTCGCCGACAGCGCGGCCGTCGCATACATCCTCACGTTCGGAGCGTCGCTCGCCGGCGTCTTCATCTTCCTGCTGGTCGTCTACACCTGGCTGCCGAACACGGAGGTGACCTGGCGGGAAGCGCTCCCGGGGGCGATCCTCGGCGCCGTGGTGCTCGAGGTGTCGTTCCTGGCGTTGCCTTTCTTCGTCCGCCACGCCAACGTCAACGTCACGCTACGAACGCTCGGCGGCCCCGCCATCCTCCTGATCTGGATGTACGTGATGGCCAACGTGATGATCTTCGGCGGCGAGCTCAACTGGTGGTGGCGCGAGCGCAAGCAAGAGGCCGCGGTGCCGCTGACGGGCCGCGAGGAGGTTCCGCCGGCGTAGAGCGCTTCAGGTTTCGGCGGCTAGACGGCGAGCGCCCCGAGTAGCGCCCGGGCCGCGCGGGCGCGGTGGGAGCTCTCGGCCTTCCACCCGTCGCCGAGCTCTGCGACCGTCCGCTCCTCTCCGTCCGGGACGAAGACCGGGTCGTAGCCGAAGCCCTCGCTGCCCGCCGGCTCGCTGGCGATCCGTCCCTCGAGCGTGCCTGTGCCGCGCAACTCGCGTCCGTCCGGCGCGAGCAGGACGAGCTCCGAGACGTAGCGCGCGCCGCGCTCCTCGACGCCGTCGAGCTCCCCGAGCAGCTTCGCGATCGCGGGCGCACCCTCCGGCGCGTACCGCGCCGAGAGGACGCCGGGCCGGCCGCCGAGTGCGTCTACCTCGAGCCCGGAGTCCTCGGCGAGCACCCAACCCGGCTCGTGCTCACGCCCGAACGCCGCCTTCAGCGCCGCGTTCTCGTAGTACGTCGCCCCCGTCTCGGGCGGGTAGTCGTCGCGGTCGAGCGGCTCGATCGTCCAGCCGGAGAGGAGCCGTTCGAGCTCATGTGCCTTGTGCCGGTTGCGAGAGCAGAGGACGGCCCTCATTCCATCCAGCGCACCTCAGGCACCGAGCGCGGCGGCGACGAAGAGGCGCAGCGGCACCTCCGGCCCGCCGATGGTCTGCGGGACGACGAGCGCGCTAAGGAAGCTCACGCGCGACCGCCTCGGCCTGGAGCGCTGCGATCTCGCCGATCCCGGCCGCCGCGAGCCCGAGCAGCTCGTCGAGCGTCTCGCGCGCGAACGGGTCGCGCTCGGCCGTCGCCTGTACCTCGACGAGGCGCCCATCGCCGGTCATCACGACGTTCATGTCGGTGTCGGCGCTCGAGTCCTCGCCGTAGTCGAGGTCGAGCAGTGGCACGCCCTCCACGACGCCGACCGACACGGCCGCAACGGAATCGCGGAACGTCTTCGAGAGCCCGAAGCGGTCGAGCGCTCGCATCGCGGCGACGTACGCGCCGCAGATCGCCGCGCAGCGCGTGCCGCCGTCGGCCTGGAGGACGTCACAGTCGAGCCACAGCGTGCGCTCGCCGAGCGCCTCGAAGTCGACGACCGCGCGGACGGCGCGGCCGATCAGTCGCTGGATCTCGACGGTCCGTCCCTGCTGCTTGCCGCGCGCCGCCTCCCGCTGGACGCGCTCGCCGGTCGACGCCGGCAGTAGCGAGTACTCCGCGGTGATCCAGCCGCGCCCCTGGTTGCGGAGCCAGCGGGGCACTTCCTCCTCGACCATGGCCGTGCACAGCACCTTCGTCCGCCCCTGCGTGATCACGACCGAGCCGTGCGGATTCTCGAGGTAATCCGGCTCGAAGGAGATCGCGCGGACCTGGTCCGGCTTCCGCCCGCCCTCGCGCGCGCTCACGCGGCGGCTCCTTCCAGCGTCGCCACGGTTACGTGTTCGACCTCCCGCACCGGCAGCTGCAAGAAGCGGCGTCCCAGCTCGCGGAAGGCCTCGGGATCGCCCGTCGTGAGGAAGCGATACGCGCCCTCGCGGCCGCGCTCGTTCTCTACGCCCTTGCGCGCGAGCGTCTCCGCCACCTCGCGGGCGGTCTCCTCCGCCGAGAACACGAGCGTGACGTCGCGGCCGAAGGCTCGCTCGAAGATCTTGCGGATCAGCGGGTAGTGCGTGCAGCCGAGGATCACGGTGTCGACTCCCTCCGCCTGCAGCGGCGCCGCATACTCGCGCACCGCGCGCTCTGTCTCCTCGCCGTACGGGATCGTCGCCCTCGATCAGCGGCACGAGCTGCTGGGCACGCGACCGGGTGGAACGAGATGCCGGCGTCGAGCGCGTGGACGAGCTCGGCATAGCGGCCCGCCTGCACGGTCGCCGCGGTCGCGAGGAGACCGACCCGCCGGTTGCGCGTCGCCTGAACGGCCGCATGCGCCTCGGGCGCGATGACGCCGACGACCGGCACGGCCAACTCCTCCTGCAGCCGGGGCAGCGCCGCCGAGGTCGCCGCGTTGCAGGCGACGACGATGAGCTTGACGTCCTGCTGCTCGAGGTAGGCGCCGATCTCCCGCGCGAAGCGGCGGATCTCCCCCAGCGGCCTCGGGCCGTACGGCAGGCGCGCGTGGTCGCCGAGGTAGACGAAGTCCTCGTTCGGCATGGTGACGAGGCACTCGTGGAGGACGGTCAGCCCGCCCACGCCGGAATCGAAGACGCCCACCGGCCGCGGATCCATAGCGCGCATCGTAAAGGCGCGCTAGCGTGCTGCTCGTGGGTCGCATGCGGGTCGTCTTCGCCATCGTCGCTGCAGCCCTCGTGTGCGCCGGTGGTGCCTCGGCCGCGTCCGGCTGGACCGAGGTCACGATCCCGGCGTCGGATGCGACGCCACTCGCGTGCGCGCTACATCATCCCGAGCGGCACCGCTCCGGCCGGCGGCTGGCCCGGCGTCATCCTCTTCCACGGGCTCGGGCCAGTCGCACACCGACATGGAGCCGTACGGCAGCGCGCTCGCCCAGTTCGGCTTCGCCGCGCTCGCCTGCGACGCCCGCGGAACCGGCGCCTCCGGCGGCAAGTTCGGGCTCGACGGGCCGAGGGACGTGCAGGACGCGCAGGATCTCTTCAGCTGGTTCGCCGCGCGGAGCGACGTCTCGGACACCCAGATCGGCGCCTTCGGCCAGTCGCTCGGCGGCGGCGAGGTCTGGAACGCGGCCGTCGCGGGCGTGCCGTTCAAGGCGATCGTGCCGGCGATCACGTGGACGGACCTCGGCCAGGCGCTCAACCCGAGCGGCGTGCCGAAGGGCGGCGAGATCAACGCGCTTGCCGCTGCCGTTCCGTTTTCCCGGTGGGACCCCTCGCTGACGTTGCCCGGTGATGAGGACTTCGACGTGAGCGCTGCGGTCAAGAGCGCCGAGGCGGCGCGCTCCTCACGCTCCAAGCTCCACTCGCTCACGGTTCCGACCCTCTTGCTGCAGGGCCGACACGACTTTCTCTTCGACATTGATCAGGCCATCGCCGCCTACAAGCTCTTGGCCGGGCCGAAGCGGCTGTACCTCGGCGACATCGGCCATGCACCGGCGAAGAACCCGTCGGCCGAAGCGCCCACCTACCTCACCGAGGCGGTCGGCTGGTTCCACCAGTATCTCGTCGGCGGGCCGAAGCTCGTCGGCGCCGGAGTCGAGCTCGCACATGACCCGTGGGACGGGAAGACGAGCTTCTACAAGGGCCTTCCGGCCACCCGGCGCCAGAGCGTGAACCTGCCTGGAACGAAGCAGATCGCAGGGACAGGATCGGCTCGGCGAACCGTACGACTCACCGGCGGTCCGTTCGAGACGTTCGGCGACAGCTCGCTCATCGTCCGTTATTCGGACCATCGCGCTGACCTCAAGCAGATCAGGGCCATGGTTTCCGTCAAGGGAAGCAAGACGCCGGTGACTTTCGGCGCCGCTCGCCTGACGAGCGAAGCAGGCGTAGTACGGATTCCGCTCAGCGACCAGGCCGTCCTCCTCCCACGCGGAAAGCGGCTCGTAGTCACGGTCGGTTTCACCTCGGCGGCCGGCGTCTACGCCACGGTTTTCGGCGCTCCCCTGGTGGCCAAGATCGGCCGCATCACGCTGAACCTCTCGGTCCTCAAGCGCGCAGTCTCCAAGTAGAGCGGTAGCGTCCGCGGCATGGCCGCGACCGTCCGCATCGGCACCTGCTCGTGGGCCGACGAGGCGCTCTCGAAGTACTTCTACCCGCCGAAGCTGCCGGCGAAGGAGCGGCTCGCGTGGTACGCCGAGCACTTCGACACGGTCGAGGTCGACTCCACCTTCTACCGGCTGCCGGGCGAGTCGATGGTGCAGGGCTGGGCCGAGCGGACGCCGGACGACTTCACGATGCACGTCAAGGCGTTCGGCCTCATGACGCGGCATCCGGTCAAGGCCGAGACGATCCCGGAGGATCTCCGCGCGGAGATGCCGGTGGACGAGCGCGGCCGCGTCGATCGCCCGCCGCGTGAGCTCCGCGGCGAGATCTTCGGCCGCTTCCTCGAGGCGCTCGAGCCGTTGCGCGCCGCGGGGAAGCTCGGCGGCATCCTCTTCCAGCTGCCGCCGTACGTCGTCTACAAGGACGCGTCGCTCGACTACCTCGAGTGGGCGCGCGAGCAGTTCGGTGGGGACGAGATGCTGGTCGAGTTCCGGCACCGCTCGTGGCTCGACGACGAGAACCGCGCGGCCAGCCTCGCCTTCCTCGAGCGGATCGGCGCCGGCTACGTCGTCGTCGACGCGCCGCGCTCGGACACGGCGCGGAATCTCGTCCCGACCGTGGTGGCGACGACCTCGCCGACCGCGTACGTCCGCCTCCACGGCCGCAATCTCGCGACCTGGAACAAGCGCGGCGGCTCGGCGGCAGAGCGCTTCGACTACCTCTACTCCGACGAGGAGCTCGGCGAGTGGATCGAGCCGCTGCGCGAGCTCGCGGGCCGGTCCGAGCAGGCCTACGCCTTCTTCAACAACAACGCCTCGTCGGAGGATCCCGACAACCCGCTCGGCCGCGTCTCGCAGGCCGCGACCAACGCGCAGCAGCTGCGCCGGCTCCTCGACGTGAACCAGATCGCCGCCAGCGGCGGAACGTAGGCTGCCGCGGTGAACGTCCTCTCGATCGTCCACCCGGGCGACGTCGACAGCGAGCTCTTCGGTCCTCTCGTCGCCGAGGCCGGCCATCGGTTCGACGGGCGGAGCTTCGCGGACGGCCCGCCGCCCGAGCTCGAGGGATACGGCGCAGTGCTCATCTTCGGCGGCTCGATGCACGTCGACCAGCAGGACGCGCACCCATGGCTCCGCGCCGAGTCCGACTGGCTGCGAGCGTTGATCGACCTTCCGGTGCCGACGCTCGGCATCTGCCTCGGCTCGCAGCTCCTCGCCCAGGCGGCGGGCGCGAGGGTCGGTCCGCTCGCCGAACCCGAGATCGGCTGGTGCGAGGTCGAGCTGACGAACGCCGGCGAGACCGACCTCGTCCTCTCGGCGCTGCCGCCGAGGTTCGAGGCGCTGCAGTGGCACCACTACGGGCACGACCTGCCCGAGCGAGCCGTCGCGCTCGCGCACAATGCGGCTTCCTTGCAGGCGTTCCGCCTGCACGAGACCTGCTGGGGCGTCCAGTTCCACCCCGAGGTGACCGAGCTGCAGCTCCTGCGCTGGATCGGCGACAAGAGCGACCTTCCGCCCGATCCCGAACGGCTGCGCGTCGAGACGCGCGAACGGATCGGCGGGTGGAACGAGCTAGGGCGCCGGCTCTGCCGCTCGTTCCTCGCCGCAGCCGAGCAGCTCGGCGCGCGTGCCGCCTGAGGCCCTGGCCCTCGCCCTCGCGGCGGCACTCCTCCACGCCGGTTGGAACGTCTTCCTGCGCGGGTCGGAGGACGTGGAGGCCCGCACTGCCGTCGTCCTCGGGCTCTCGCTGCTGCTCTTCGCCCCGGTCGCAGCGGCGACGTGGTCGGTCTCCTGGTCGGTCGCGCCGTACGTCGCCGCCTCGGCCGCGCTCGAGGGCCTCTACTTCGCGCTCCTCGTCGCCGCCTACCGCCGGCGGGAGCTCTCGGTCGTCTACCCGGTGGCGCGCGGCTCGGCTCCCGTGCTCGTCCTGCTCGGGACGGTCATCGTGCTGGGCCGCCACGTCTCGGCGGGAGCTGCCGTCGGCGTCTGCCTCGTCGCGGCCGGCGTCGTGCTCGTTCGCGGGATCCGGCGGGGAGCGGAGGGTGTGCTCGTCGCGCTGGCGATCGGCTGCGCGATCGCCGGCTACACGCTCGTGGACAAGGACGGCCTGCAACATGCCGCCGCGATTCCGTACCTCGAGCTCGTCCTGCTGCCGGTCGCGCTCGTCGCGGTGCCGCTGGTCGCCGTGCGGCGGGGAACCCACACGCTCCGGGCGCAGCTCACGTGGTCGACGTTCGTTGCCGCAGTGGCCTCGTTCACGGCGTATGCGCTCGTCCTCGCCGCGCTCCGCCTCGCGGCTGCTCCCGAGGTCGCGGCCGTGCGCGAGACGAGCGTTGTGATCGCGGCCCTGCTGGCGGGCACGTTCCTCCGCGAGCGGGTGGGAATCGAGCGCCTTGCCGGTGCCGCCGCCGTCGCGGGCGGCGTCGCGCTGATTGCGCTGTCGTAGACCTCTAGCGCTCGAGCGGCAGGTCGTCGTGGCGGCTCCACTCGTGCCAGGATCCGGCGTAGTTGCGCGCGTCGTAGCCTGCGGCGCGGAGAGCCAAAGTCGCGAGCGCCGAGCGCGAGCCGGAGTGGCAGTACGCGACGATCTCGGTGCCTTCGGGCAGCCCAACGAGCTCGCGGACCCGCTCGGGCGGCGCCGGTAGTCCCGGCCCCTCGAACAGCTGACCGACCCCGAGGTTCCGCGCCCCGGGGATGTGACCCTGGCGCGGATCGCACTGGTTGCCTCGGCGTCCCGTGTACTCGTCCGGCGTCCGTACGTCGAGAACGGTCAGCGCCGGATCGCCGAGACGGCCGGCGAGCTCCTGCCGCGTCGGTAGCGCACCCGGGTTCGGCTCGAGATCCGCTTCCGCCTCGCGCACGGGCTCCAGCTCGACCGCTCCCTCCTCGAGCTCGCCGTCCCAGCCGGCGATGCCACCGAGGAGGATCGCCACCTGCGGATGCCCCGCGAGCTCGGCCATCTGCGCCGCCGGCATCGCGCCGACGCCGTCGCCACGATCGACCAGCACGAGCCGCTCGCGGCCCGTGATCCCGTGCCGCCGCAGCCGCAGCGCGATCTCCCGCGCGAGCGCGAGCGCCGACTCCTCGTCCGCCGCGGGCGGAGGCGAGCCGAGCACGAGCGGCCGCGAGCCCCGGATGTGGCCGCCCATGTGTGCATTCGGACCGCGGACGTCGCCGACGACGAGATCGTCCTCGCCGAGATGCGCGGCGAGCCACTCGGAGTCGACGACCGCCTTCACAGCGCAGCGACGATACCGGCTTCCTCCGCGATCGCGGGCCGCTGCTCGAGCCGCGCGAGCCAGTCGGTCAGCGCCGGAAAGCCGTCGAGCTCCACGCCGAGCATGTCGCGCGCACGGAGCACCCAGGGGACGAGGCCGATGTCCGCGAGTCCGTAATCCGCGCCACTCAGGTACGGCTGCTCGCCGAGCAACGCATCGAGCCGGCCGAGCGCAGCGTCGAACTGCTCGCGCGCGTCGTCCTCCTCGCGGCGGAGTGCGTAGTACGGATCGGTCAGGTCGCTGTCGCGGAAGATGAGGAGTCTGGCCGCGGCCCGGTCGGCGGGATCGGGCGGCAGCAGCGCCGGCTCCGGGTAGCGCTCCTCGAGGAACTCCATGATCACTGCCGACTCCGGCAACGGGCTTCCGCCCTGCTCCTCGATCACGGGCACGCGCCCTTTCGGGTTCTTCTCGTAGAACCACGCGGGCCGGTCGGAGAGGTCGATCTCCACGACCTCCACGTCGATCCCCTTCTCGGCGAGGACGATCCGGACCCGGGCGGCGTAGGGGCAGCGTTCGGCGTCGTAGAGCGTGATCACGGTTGCACCCCCATCACGGTTGCGAGCTGTTCGTAGAGCTCCTGGGCGGGCGGAAGCTCGGTGGGTGAGGCGGCGGTGCGCGCCACCTCCCGCACGCGCTTCGGATCGGCGCCGGTGAGCCGCCCGACGACGGTGGCGTTCGCGCCGAGCGAATAGGCATCCCCCGAAGGCAGCGGCCCGTAGAACTCGGGAACGGACAGATACTCGTCGACGTCGGCGCCGCGGTCGTACAGGTCGTAGCGCACGACGACCCCGCGCTGGACGCCGAGCGAAAGCGTGACCCCACCGGTCGTGTACGAGAGCTCCTTTGCGAGCGCCTTCAGGCTCTCCGGGTCAGCGTCGGTCGGGTCCGAGCGCACGCGAACCCAGTTGCCCTCGACCTCGACATCCGGCTCGAGGCGCAGCACCTTGACGGCGTCCCGCTTGACCTTGTCGACGTCGTCGGTCTGGACGTGGACGAAGCCGAACGTCGGTCCGTCCGCCGGCACGAGGCGCCGCTCGAGATCGTCGACCGGTGCGGCGAGGCGCAGCTCGAACGCCTGGAACCCCCAGCGGCCGTACATCGCCTGGGCGCCTTCGTTCGAGGAGACGACATCGAGCTCGACGACCTCGGCCCCGGCCTCCCGCATCTGGGCGACGAAGCTCCGCGTCAGCTCGGCTGCGATGCCCGTTCCCCGTGAAGCGGGGCGAACGTAGAGACCGCGCAACTCGGCGACTCGTGCACCGGTCATGCGACCGAAGGCGATCCCGAGCGGCTCGCCTCCGTCGTCCTCCGCGATCCAGGCGGTGCCTCCCTTGGCCAGCTCGTCGAGCTCCGCGAGCTCCTCGTCCGAGTCGTCGTCGCGCCACGACGCGTCCTCGATCTCCTGCCCGAACTCGAGCCAGAGCCGGTGAAGGGCGTCACGGTCGGCAGTCGTCGCTTGGCGGATCACGGAGTCAAGAATTGGGCGAGGAGATAGTGCGCAGTCAGGTTCTGGAAGGGCTCGAAGCGCGCGCCGGTCGCGCGGACGTCGACGTCACCATAGAGCGCGCGCACGGCCTTGCGCAGGGCAAGGTCACCCGCCGGCCAAGCGCGCGGGCGGCCGAGGTAGCGCGCGAGGAACCAGTCCGCCGTCCACTCGCCGAGGCCGCGGAGAGCGGTCAGCTCGGCCTTCACCTCCTCGTCGGGCAGAAGCGACAGCGCGGCGAGGTCGAGCTCGGAGCGCGCGAGCCCGATCACGTACTCCGCCTTGCGCCGCGAGAAGCCGACCCCGAAGAGCTCGTCCTCCGACACTGCCGCCAACCGCTCGCGCGTGGGGAACGCCCAGACGCGGCCGACCTGTTCGCCGAAGCGCTCGACGAGCCGGTTGCGGATCGCCGCCGCCGAGAAGAGCGAGACCTGCTGTGCCGTGATCGCGCCGACGAGCATCTCGAAGGGATCCGGCGCAAGCGTCGGTCGGAAGCCGGCGAAGCGGACGACGAGCGGGGCCAGCCGTTCCTCTCTCGCCGCCCAGGCAGCGAAGTCGACGAGGTCGAACTCGAAGCCGAGCACCTGGCGGACGACCGCTTCGATGTCCGCGTCGAGCGGTTCGACGTCGACGCCGCCCTCGGCCGGCGCAATCCGCACCTCCCTCCCGCCGACCGCGCGATACAGCGCTCCGTCCTCCCAGACCGTCGCCCGATCGAGCCCGAAGGCGCGGAACCGTGCAGTGGTCAGCTCGAGGGAGAACGGCTGCGGGACGGGCAGCAGCAGCGCGCTACAGGTGCGAGGTGAGCCCCGCGCCCGAGGCGTCTTCGACGTCGCCCGGCTGCTCGGCGTTCGCGTACCAGGAGTTCCAGTAGACCCCGTCGTCGAGGTCGCGCGCGAACGGCGTGAGGCGGAGCGGATTGAACGTGTCGCACATCACGGCGAGCTCGTGCGTCTCGTGCATCCCGATCGCCTTCTCGGCGAGCCCGGGCTGCGGCCCGTGCGGCAGGCCCGACGGATGGAGCGTGATCGAGCCGACCTCGACGCCCTTCCGCGAGCCGAAGTTGCCGGAGACGTAATAGATCATCTCCTCCGACTGCAGATTCGAATGGTGGTACGGGATCGGCACCGCGAGCGGGTCGAAGTCGAGCTTGCGCGGACAGAACGAGCAGATCACGAAGTTCTGGCCCTGGAAGGTCTGGTGCGAGGGCGGCGGCTGGTGGATGCGGCCGGTGATCGGCTCGAAGTCGTGGATCGAGAACGTCCACGGATAGAGGTAGCCGTCCCAACCGACGACGTCGAACGGGTGGTAGTCGACGACGTAGGTCTGGTAGCCGCCGCGGACGCGCACCTTGACCGCGTATTCGCCGCGCTCGCGCACCGTGTGCAGCTCGGTCGGCGGATGGATGTCGCGGTGGTAGTACGGCGCGCCCTCCACCAGCATCCCGTACTGGTTGCGGTAGCGGCGCGGGATCTCGATCAGCCCCGGGGTCTCGAACACGAGGTACCGCTGGGGACCTACCGGCTTGAACCGGTACGTCGTGCCGCGCGGGACGACGACGTAGTCCCCGTCCTTGTAGGGCAAGTCACCGAAGATCGTCTCGAGCGTCCCGGATCCCTCGTGCACGAAGATGACCTCGTCGCCCTCGCCGTTGCGGAAGAAGTAGTCCATCGAGCCGGAGGGGCGGCAGAGCGAGATCTCGACGTCGTTGTTCCACATCAGCAGGCGACGGCCGGTGATCTCGTCGCCGGAGGGCTCGGTGTCGAAGGTCTTGAAATGCCGGTGCGCGTGCTCGTCGGGCACCCACTCCTCGCGCTCGATCGGCTCGAAGCCGCCAAGCTTCATCACGCGGCAGGGCGACTGCAGGTGGTAGAGGATCGACTCGTTGCCGGTGAAGCCCTCGAGGCCCATGACCTCCTCCGTGAGGAGCGTCCCGTTCTCGCGGAACTGGACGTGGCGCTTGCGCGGGAGGTCGCCGAGGCGCTGGTAGAACGGCATGGCGACAGCGTATCGCCTAGCTCAGGGCGAGCTCGGCGAGCCGACGGCCGACCGCCGGCGCGAACTTGAAGCCGTGTCCCGAGCACGCGGAACCGACGACGACACGGCCGCGGCGCTCGAGGATGAACCGCTCATCGGCCGTGGTCGTGTAGAGGCAGGTCTGCGCCTCGACCGGCTCCGGGTCGACGTCAGGGAAGCGCTGCCCCACCCACGCCGAGATGCGCTCGACGATCGCGGGATCGGGCGGAGCCTCGGCCTCGGGCTCGGTTTCGGCTCCGGCGTGGTGGGCTCCGGCCTTCAGTCCGTGCACCGGATCGTGGAGCGAGTACATCCCGTGCCCGCCTGTCTCGGCGTTGAGATCGACGATCGACGGCGGCGGCGGCCCTGCCCGCTTGAAGTAGGCGACCGTCTCGCGCGTCACAGTCACCGGCACGTCGGGGACGAGCTCGCGGATCCAGGAGCCGGCGGTGACGACCACGACGTCGGCGTCGAGCTCGTCTGTCGACGCGATCCGGCGGTTCGTCTCGACATCGACGCGGGCCGCCTCCAGGAACGCCTCACGCGCGCGATCCGCGAACACGACGCCGGCGTCGGCCGTGAGCAGAGCCGTCCAGCCTTCGGGGAGGATCGCACCCTTCGCGCGCACCTCGTCACCGTCGAGCACCTTGTACGGCACGCCGCACTCCTCGAGCGCCCGCGCCGAGGTGAGGGCCGGGTCCGCGACGAGCTCGACCAGTCCGTAGAGGCCGAGCAGATCCGGATCCAGGTCGCGCCACCCCGCGTGTGCGTCCTGCGCGAGCCGAATCCACTCCACCTCGGGATAGGCGAGACGGAAGATGCGCGTCCGCCCGTGACTCGAGCCGCGCTCGTGGTCGAGCTCGAACTGCTCGTACAGCGTGACCTGGGCGCCGCGCTCACTCAGCGCCCATGCGGTCGCGCATCCCATCACTCCCGCGCCGACGACCGCGACGCGCGTCACGCGGCGATGATGTCGCCGGAATAGAGGCGCGTGTTCTCGGAGGTCAGGTGAACGATGTACTCCCATTCCTCCGATACCCAGTCGTTCGGATAACCCTCGTCCACCGTCGTGACGACCGGCCCGAGCACGAGCGCGAAGTCGCGGGACTTCTCACCTGGAAGCTCCGACTCAACCCACTCGACCAGAGGAGTGAAGCCTCCGATCTCGCCGTTGGCACCGATGATCGCAGCGTCCCGGGGTACCGGTACGGCGCCCGCCACTGGAACCTCGGCGTCCGGATTGAGGATGGCCGCGGGGTTCGCGAAGCGGAAGCCGCCAGCCTCCCAAAGGCCGGCCTCCCAGATCCGCACCGAGGGCGGGCGAAGAACCGGCGCGCGAAACACGACATCGGCCAGCGGATATTCCGCATGCTCGCGCGCCGTCCCACCGCCGGTGAAGAACGCCTGCAGCGTCTGCGCCGCGAGTTGGATCACCTTCTCACCGTCGATCCGCCCCGGCCAGCCGCGCTCCAGATCCTGGTCGCGCGGCGAGAACATGCACAGCTTCACACCGGCTCCTTCACTGGGGCTCCGTGTGCACGACGACGTCGGCGATCTCCGGGCGCTCGCGCCGGATCAGCTCCTCGATCCGGCTCGCGTCTGCGTGCGCGGCCGCGAGCGTGTCCGCGCCGAGCCGCAGGGTCAGATAGGCGACGAGCCCCTCGTCGGTGTCCACGAAGCGCAGCTCCGCCGGATCAACTCCCAGCTCGGCGCGCACGATGCGCCGCACCGTTGCGGCATCGCCGGCGACCTCGGTGCCGGCCGCCTCTTCACCGAGCGGCTCGAGGTGCGTCCGCACCGACGAAACTTCGGGCACCGCCTGCTCTATCGCCTCCTCGACCTCCTCGGCGATCGAGTGCGCCTCCTCAAGTGAGAGCTCGCCCGGCAGCTTGAGATGGAGGGAGAGCTCGGTGCCGCTGTCGACCGAGACGACCGAGACGTTGTGCACCTCGCGCACGCGCGGGACGCCGAGCGCCGCAGCATGCGCCCGCTCGCGGACGGCTGCATCTGCCTCCGCCGGCTCGACATGGACGACGACATCCGCCTCCGGCAGCGCCGACTGCACCGCGCGCTCGACCGCGTCGGCTGCCGCATGGCCCTGGGGGACGGCCGCGTCGTACGCGACAGCGATCACGACGTCGGCGAACACACGGCCGGCAGCCTGCCTCATGCGCAGCCGCCGCAGCTGCACCGGAGGCCGCACGCCGACGATCGCCTGGTGCGCCGCCTCCTCCGCAGCAGCGGGGGCACGGTCCATCAGCACGTCGATGTTCCGGCGCATGAGCCGCGCCGCCGCGATCAGGACGAGGACCGCGACGAAGAGCGCCGCGACGGAATCGGCTCCCGGATGACCGGCGCGAACGAGCAGGAGGCCGAGGAGGACGGCGAATGAGCCGGCGAGGTCGCTGCCGAAGTGGAGCGCGTTCGACGCGAGCGCCGGGCTCGCGTACGCGCGTGCCGCGCGCCTTGACGCGACCGTCCGAGCGATGTCGATGCAGATGACGATGCCCATGACCAGGAGCGCGTACCAGGTCGCGTGCACGGTCGTGCCACCGTCGACGAGCCGCACGATCGCGCGCCACATGATGAAGACGCTCGCGAGGACGAGAATCGCGCCCTCGGCGAGCGCAGCGAGGTGCTCGGCCTTCCCGTGGCCGTACTGGTGCCCGGGATCGGCGGGGCGCACGGCGAGGCCGACGGCGAAGAAGGTCAACAGCGCCGCGATCAGATCGGTGCCCGAGTGGGCGGCCTCAGAGACGAGCCCCAGGCTGTGCGTGGCGAGGCCGGTACCGAGCTTCAGCGCGATCAGCGCAAGCGCCGCGAACACCGACCAGAGCGCGGTCTTCCGCTGGGCCTCCACGCCGGAAAGCGTACGTAGGCCCTAGGTCAGGAGGCGATGGGTTCCGGCGGCCAGATGAGCGCGTCCTGCCGGAACGCAAAGTGGCAGCACCGCGGCTCGCCGAGGGCGAACGGCGCGATCGACGCCAGCTCGACCTCCGCCTCCGCCGGGCTGAGCAGCCAGCGGTCGTGGTGCATCTCGGCGGCGGCGTCGGCGGCGAAGATCCGGTAGCGCTCGGTCACGAACCACTCGAGTGAGCCGGGCTCCGCCTGGAGGGTCTGGGCCGTCGCGCGGTAGCGCGCCGCGAAGACGCGGCCGGGCTCGCCGAGTCGCACGCAGTCCGCCTCCTGCCACTCACCCGACTGCCCGAGCGTCATCCGCGCGTGGAAGGCCGGAACGTGGTAGATCCGCCGCACGCCCAGCGCGGCGAGCCGGCTCGAGGCGTCGATGCTGAAGAACCAGACGCCGGGCAGACCGTCGGGGCCACGGACGTACGTGCGGACGTTGAGCTGCAGGAAGGCCGAGATCCCGGGCACCGGTAGCGCGCCGCGAGCCCGCAGCGCGCGCACGCGGAAGAACTGGATCCCGACCCAGGCGCTGCCGTCGTGCTCCTCGATCTCGAGCTCGTCGGGGATGAGCGCGCGGAGGTCTGCGATGGACACGGCCCAGTGCGCCCAGAAGGTGTGTTCCCAGGTCTGGCCGAGCGTCCACCGGCTCTCGGGGAGCGGGAAGGGACGGTGACCGACGCGGCGCAGCGAGCGCGCCTGCCGGCTCGCCGCCCTCGCATCGTCGAAGAGGTCCGTTGGACCCGCCTAGAGGTTGCCGCGCAGCGCCTGCTCGCGCTCGATCGCCTCGAACAGAGCCTTGAAGTTGCCCTCGCCGAAGGTCGTCGCGCCGTGCCGCTCGATCACCTCGAAGAAGACCGTCGGCCGGTCCTGCGCCGTCTTCGTGAAGATCTGAAGCAGGTACCCGTCCTCGTCGCGGTCGACGAGGATCTTGTGCTTCTGCAGCACCGAATAGTCCTCGGCGATCTCCCCGACGCGCGCGGGTGCATCCTCGTAGTACGAGTCGGGCGTGTCGAGGAAGACAAAGCCGCGCTCCTTGAGGTTCTCGACTGCGCCGACGATGTCGGTCGTCGCGAGCGCGATGTGCTGCGCGCCGGCGCTGCCGTAGAAATCGAGGTACTCCTGGATCTGGCTCTTGCGCTTGCCCTCGGCCGGCTCGTTGATCGGGAACTTGACCTTGCCGCTTCCGTCGGCCATGACCTTCGACATGAGCGCCGAGTACTCCGTCTGGATGTCGTCGTCGCCGAAGTGGATGATGTTCGTCATCCCGAAGACCCGCTCGTAGAACTCGACCCAGTAGTCCATCTTCCCCAGTTCGACGTTGCCGACGACGTGGTCGACGTTGAGGAGGCCGACGCCCTGGCCGGCGTGACCATTCTCCGAGACGGAGACGTAGCCGGGCAGGAACGGGCCGCCGTAGTCGGCGCGGTTGACGAACGAGTGGATCGTGTCGCCGTAGGTCGCGATCGCCGCACGCTCGACCGTGCCGAACTCGTCCTGCGCCGTGTGCGGCTCCGCGACGCTGCTCGCGCCGCGCGACACCGCCTCGCGGTAGGCCTGCGTCGCGTCGGGCACGGTGAGCGCTATGTCGCGGACGCCGTCGCCGTGCTTCGCATGGTGCCTCGTGATCTCGTGCTCCTCGCGCAGCGCGCTCGTGACGACGAAGCGGACGTCGCCCTGCTCGAGCACGTAGGAGGTGCGGTCGCGGACCCCTGTTTCAGGCCCGGCGTATGCCGTTCGCGTGAAGCCCATCGCGTGCTCGTAGAAGTACGCAGACTGCTTTGCGTTGCCGACCCAGAGCTCGACGTGATCCCAGCCGAGCAGCGGCATGAAGTCTTCGGCCATGGACCGATTATGCCCCGCGCGCCGGTACCTGTCGCCCCACCCGCTCGTACGCGATGCCCGCGAAGATGAGCGCACCGCCGGCGATCTCGAGCCCGTGAATCGACTCGGAGAGAATGAGGAGCGCGAAGAGCACGCCGAAGAACGGCTGCATGTTGTTGAAGATCGATGCGCGCGGGGCGCCGACCCGGTCGACGGCCGTGAACCAGAGGATGTTCGTGAGGAAGAGCGGCCCGACCACGGCGTAGGCGAACGCAAGCCAGACCGGCCCCGAGAAGGAGAAGTCCTGGCGACCGATCTGCGGAATGCTCACGAGCGCGAGCGGCAACCAGCCGAACGTGAGCACAACAGCGCTGATCCGGTACGGGGAATAGCGGCGCATCAGTGGCGCGATCGCGATGGTGTAGCTCGCCCAGGTGACGGCGAGGGCGATCGCGAGCAGGTCGCCTTTCCAGCCCGAGACGAGCCCGCCGCCGGCGCCGGCCGCGATCAGCGCCACGCCGGCCAGGGTCAGGGCAGCACCGATCCAGAACGACCGGTGCAGATGCGCACGGAGGACGACGACCGAGATCAGCCCCACGAACATCGGGCAGGTGCCGAAGAGGAGCGACACCGTCGAGGCGTGCGCGAACTCGAGGCTGTAGACGAAGCAGAGCTGATTGACGAAGATCATTCCGGCCGCGATACCGACGTAGATCCAGTCGGCGCGCGCGATCCGGAACGAACGCTCGCGCCACCAGGTGTAGATCCAGAAGATCGAGATCGCGGCGAAGTAGCGGATGGTGGCGTACGCGAGCGGCAGCCAGCCGTGCTCGAGCACGTACTTCGTGATGGTGATGTTGAGGGCCCAGAGGAGGACTGCGCCGAGCAACATCGCGTCCACGGGGGAGACTCGGCGCACGCCCGCGAACGTACCTTCGTTACGCTCCGCTGCGATGCCGGAGCCGACCTTCGCCGACGTCGACGAGCTCGTCGGGCCTGCGACGCCGCACTTCGCCTACCAGCTCCGTGCGCGCGTGCATGAGCTCGTGCTCGATCTTCCCGAAGAACATGCGGTGCGGCAGTACGCCGAGGAGAAGATGGAGCTGCTCGACC
This sequence comes from uncultured Actinomycetes bacterium, assembly GCA_963731015.1. Lineage (GTDB taxonomy): Bacteria > Actinomycetota > Thermoleophilia > Gaiellales > Gaiellaceae > Palsa-739. Next base: position 127,230 of record CAVSTY010000007.1, on the reverse strand, counting down.
GGCTCGGATACGCGTCCTCGAAGGCGGCCGATAGCCGTCGCGAGCCGCACACACGGCCCGGCTGGAGCGAGCTGCCGAGCTCGGCGACCGCAGACGATCCGCTGCCGCGATGAGCCTCGACGGCGCGTCCGTCCTCGTGACGGGAGGGACGCGCGGGATCGGCCGCGCGATCGCGCTCCGGCTCGCGGCCGACGGAGCCGCCCGCGCGGTGCTCGGCTACATGCGCAACGACACGGCGGCCGAGGAGGCGGCGGCGCTCGTGCAGGAGGCGGGAGCCGAGGCGGTGCTCGTGCGCGGCAACGTCGCGGACCCCCGCACGGTCGACGAGCTGGCCGCGGGCGGGCCGTACCGAGTCGTCGTCCACAACGCCGCCACCGGCGTGATCCGCCCGGCGCTCGAGACCGAGGACAAGCACTGGGACTGGACGATGGCGGCGAACGCACGCGCCTTGCTCTCACTCGCGCGCGCCACGGCACCGGCGATGGAGGAGGGCGGCTCGATCCTCGCCATCTCGAGCCTCGGCTCGCAACGCGTCCTCCCGAACTACGTCCTCGTGGGCACCTCGAAGGCGGCCCTCGAGTCGGTCGTCCGCTACCTCGCGTTCGACCTCGCGCCGCGCGGGATCCGCGTCAACTGCGTCTCGGCAGGCGTCGTCGACACCGAGGCGCTCGACTGGTTCCCGAACAAGGAGCAGATGCTCGCCTCCGTGAAGCGAACGCCGGCCGGGCGGCTCGTCGAGCCCGGCGACGTGGCCGCGGTCGTCTCGTTCCTCTGCTCGCGGGACGCCTCGATGATCTGCGGCCAGACACTCGTCGTGGACGGCGGCTACTCCCTCGGGGCGTAGACCGCGGATGGAGCCGACCGAGGAGAACATTCGAGCCTGGGACGACGCGCACCGCGGGCGTGCCGAGCCCGCGGAGCTGCCGCCGATCGTGCAACGAACGCTCGGCGACCTGACCAAGAAGCGCGTCCTCCACCTCCACTGCGGGACGGGCGAGGCGACCGCCGCGCTCGCCGAGCTCGGAGCAGTAGCGACCGGAGTCGACGCGCGGCCGGCGGCGCTCGAGACGGCGCGCGAGCGGTGGCCGAAGATCCTCTGGGTGGACGGCGACCCGCAGTCGCTGCCGCGCCAGCTGCGGCGCCACCGCTTCGATCTCGTCTACTCCGGCGAGGGCGTGCTCGGCCACCTCGACGACCTCGCCGGCTGGGCAACCGGGATCGTGGCGGCGTTGCGCGAGCACGGCGAGCTGCTCGTCTTCGACGACCACCCGGTCGCGGATTGCGTCGACGCCTTCCTCCACTGGCGTCACGACTACTTCCGCGACCCGGCCGATCCGGACCGGCTGTGGCGAACCGGCCAGGTAGTGAGCGCGCTCGTGCGCGCCGGGCTCCGCATCGAGGCGCTCGAGGAGTACCCGGGCGGCACCGCGCGACGCCGCCACGACCGCCGCATCCCGGCGACCTTCCTCCTCTACGCCCGGCGCGCGATCTAGGCGAGCTTCTCGAACGCCTCGTCGAGCTCGGCGTCGGTGATCGTCAGCGGCGGCGTCGCCTGGATCAGGGAGCCGTCGAGGCCCGCCGGGACGACGAGGACGCCGCGCTCGAGGGCCGCGTCGGCGTTCCCCTCCCGTGCGCGGAGGAGCCCGCGACCGTGCCAGCCCGCTCGCTCGAAGCGCTCGCCCGCCTCGCGCACACGGCCGAGGAGCTTCGGCACCTCGTCGAGCACGACAAGACCGGCCGCGCACGCGAGCGGGTTCCCGACGTGCGTGTGCGTGTAGACGTCCTCGGGCCCGAGCTGCCAGGCCTCCTCGAGACCGTCGCGGTAGAAGAGCGCGGCCGACAGCGGCAGGCCGCCGCCGAGCGCCTTGCCGACGCAGAGCACGTCGGCGACCTCCTCGCCGGGCCACATCTCGCCGACGCGGCCGAGGCCCGCGTAGATGGAGTCGACGACGAACACCGCTCCGGCCTCGTCGCAGCGCCGGCGCAGCGTCTCGAGGAAACCGTCGGGCGGCACCCGCGACCCGGCCCTCCCCTGCACCGGCTCGACGATCACGCAGCCGGCATCGGCGGGCAGCGGGCCGGGATCCTCGCCGTACGCGCGCCGGTGCACCGGGCCCGGGAGCCACGGGGCGAACGGCTCGCGGAACCGCTCGAAGCCCGTCGCCGCCAGCGCGAGCAGCCCGGTGCCGTGATAGGCGCCCTCGAACGCGACGATGCCCGGCCGCCCCGTCGCGAGCAGCGCCGTCCGCAGCGCGATCTCCACCGCGTCCTCTCCCGTTACACCGAGCTTCGCGGGGCGCGGCAGGGCCTCGCGCAGGCGCACCGTCACCTCGGCGTCCGCCAGATCCCCCAGCGCATGCACGACCTCCTGCTCGTGCCACGCCTCGAGGATGCGCGGGTTGCCGTGCCCGAGTGCCGCCACGCCGAAGCCGCCGGTCAGGTCGAGCAACTCGCGCCCGTCGGCGAGCGTGACGCGGCAGCTCTCTGCCCGCGTCCAGATCACCGCGCACCGAGCCGGAGGACGCGGCCGGCCGTCGCCTTCGCGATCGTCCCCGCCATCGCCGGGTTCTCCTGCAGCCGCCGCAGCGAGTAGGCGTACCAGTGCTCGCCGAACGGGACGTAGACCCGCAGCCGGTGCCCCTCCGCCACGAGCTCGTCGCGCCGCTGCTCGCTCACCCCGAGCAGCATCTGGAGCTCGTACTCGAGCGGTCCGAGACCCCGCCGGGAGATCCGCGCGAGCGACTCCCCGATCAGCCACTCGTCGTGCGTCGCGACGCCGACGTAGCAGTCGGCGTCGAGCAGCGCGTCGAGGCAGCGGACGAAGTTCGCGCGCACCGCCTCGTAGTCGGTGAACGCGATCGACGCCGGCTCGAGGTAGATGCCCTTGCAGAGGCGAACGCTCGGCCGCAGATCGGCCAGCGCCTGGACGTCGTCGAGCGAGCGTCGCAGCCGCGCCTGGACGACGACGCCGAGGTTGTCGTGTCCGTCCTCGCGCAGCTCGCGGTAGAGGCGGAGCGTGTCGTCCGTCGTGGACGAGTCCTCCATGTCGATCCGGACGAAGTTGCCGTAGCCGGCTGCGGTGCCGACGACGTCGAGGAGGTTCTCGCGGCAGAGGTCGTACGAGAGCCCGAGCCCGAGCGCGGTGGGCTTGACGCTGACGTTCGAGTCGAGCGCTGCCTCGTCGATCGCGGCGAAAACGTCGCGGTACGACTGGGCAATCGCACGCGTCTCTTCCTCGCGGGTGATCTCCTCGCCGAGCACGTCGACGGTGGCCATTGCCCCGCCGCTGTTCAGCCCACGGACGCACTCGACCGCCTCGGCCAGTGTCGAGCCGGCGATGTACCGCGAGGAGAAGAGCTGCACCACGGGCTTCGGCACCGCCGGCAGAAGGCGGACGAGGGCGGAGTCGAGCAGCGACACGGGCGCGGCGATTCTATGCGCCGCCGTGCCGGCGAATCACTCGCGCATGAAGCCCTGGCGCGCGGCGCTGACGAGCGCCACGGCCTCGGGGAAGAGGACGCGCATCGCGTCCCTGCAGCGCAATCGTCTGCTCGTCCACGCCGCCCTGCGGCTGAATCTGCTGCAGCGCGGCCGCGGTCAGCTCGACCGCGGTGTTGAGCGTGAGCGTCGCGAACTGCTCGCGCTGCGCCTCCTGCACGCTCTCGGCCTGCTGCTCGGCGAACTCGCGCAAGCCGCGCATGATCTCGTCGGGGTCGCCGCCGAAGGGGAATCCAAAGCCTCCGCCTTCCATGTCGCAAGGGTAGCCGCCGGCGCCTAGGCTGGCGCCGATGCGCGGACACCCCTGGCATCGAGAACCGCAGCTCCGGGCTCGTACGGTCGAGGAGGTCGTAGAGCTGGGGTGGGCGATCCACGACTGCTGGATCGACGTCGAAGGCTCGTGCCGGAACGGCCGGGAGAGCTGGAGGGGAAAATCGTCAGCTACCGGCTCCCGCTCGCCTTGGACGACGACGAGCGCGGGCGACTCCCTGACTCGGAGTGGGAACTGGTGGTCCGCAATCCCAGCTCGCTCCGGATCGAAGACGAGGCACTCGCGATCTACTCGATCTCGGAAGTCGAGGTGACGCCGGATCGGGTGACGATCAAGGGCGCCGCACCGCTTAGCATCGAGATCGGGGGCGACTCTTTGGAAGTCTCGGTCGAGATGCGAACGCGCAGGCTCAGCTGAGCGGAAGCTTGTAATTGCCCTCGACGTCGGCCGCAAGCTCCTCGACAGAGCCGACCGCGGCCTGCATCGCCGCCGCGAAGGGAGAGGCGCCGCTCTCGCCGAGCGCCTGCTCGAGCCGCCGGGAGGCCGAGCCGAGCGCGTCGAGGTACGCGCCGCTCGCGATGCGCGGCTCCGGCTGCAGCGTTTCGGCGAGGGACGCGGCTGCGGCCTCCGCCTCCTCGATGCCGGCCGGGTTGTCCGTCGCGCGCAGCTCGGCGAGCCGAGCTCGGAGCTCCGGGAGGTGGCCGCCGCCTGCCGACTCCTCCGCAACCTCGCATAGCGCAGCGAGCGAGGCGGCTTCGCACACGAGCCGCCGCTCGGTCAGAGGCTCCGCCTCGGCGCCGAGCGCGAGCCAGGCGCGTCCCTCGGTCGACTGAAAGGCGCAGAGATAGACGCGCCGGCCGAGCGTCTCGCTCACGAGCACGCCGGCGAGGTCCTCCCCCAGTTCCGCGAAGGCGGCAGCCGCGCTCGCGATGCGACCCACGTCCTCGGCGACGCTCATGCGGCCAGAATAGGGCCGTGGAGTCCTCGACACGTACGCGCAATGCGCGTGAGCTGTTCGCGCCGCTCGGCCCGACCTACGATCGCTATGCCCGCCTGCTGTCCTTCGGCCAGGACCCGCGCTGGCGCTCCTTTCTCGTCTCACGGATCCCACCCGACGCGAACCGAGTGCTCGACGTCGCGACCGGAACCGCCGCGGTGGCGATCGAGCTCGCGGGCGCGAGCCCGGACCGAACGGTGGTCGGCGTCGACCAGAGCCCGGAGATGCTCGCCGCCGGACGCGAGCGGATCGCGCGCGAAGGGCTGAGCGACCGGATCGAGCTGCGCGAGGGGCGAGCCGAGGATCTGCCGGTCGGCGACGCCGAGTTCGACGCCGTCACCTTCACCTATCTCCTGCGGTACGTCGACGACGTGCCCGCGACGCTGCGCGAGCTCGTCCGGGTCGTCCGGCCCGGCGGGACTGTGGCAATGCTCGAGTTCGGGCTCCCGCGCGGGGTGTGGCGGCCGCTCTGGGAGCTCTACGTGCGAGTCGGCCTACCGGCGGCGGGAGTCGTGGTCTCCCCGGGTTGGGGCGGCGTCGGCCGCTTCCTCGGCCCGAGCATCCGTGACTTCTGGCAGACCTGGCCGGAGCCGCGCCTCCTCGACGCCTGGCGCGAGGCCGGCCTCACCGAGGTCGCGGCTCGGCGGCTCAGCGTCGGCGGCGGAATCGTCGTCTGGGGGAAGCGCGCGTGACGGCGGCGCGGCCGCGGCCGGCGTTCTACGCGCTCCGCTCCGGCGGCTGGCGCGACTACATCACGCTCCTCCATCCCCCGTACACGCTCTGGCACCTCTCGTACGTGGCGGTCGGCGCCGCGCTCGTACCGCGGATGGACTGGCCGCTGCTCGGCTGGACGGCGCTTGCGTTCGCGCTCGCCATGGGCGTGGGGGCCCACGCGCTCGACGAGCTGCGCGGTCGACCGCTCCAGACACGCATTTCGCCGCCGGTGCTCGTCACGCTTGCGGTGGTCTCCATCTCCGCGGCCGCGGCGATCGGGATCGCCGTGGCGATCTCCCGCACGCTGTGGCTGCTCGTCTTCGTGGCCGTCGGCGCCTTCCTCGTCGTCGCGTACAACCTCGAGCTGTTCGAGGGAAGGTTCCACGGAGGGCTCTGGTTCCCGGCCGCCTGGGGAGCCTTTCCCGTACTGACGGCGTACTTCGCGTCGGCCGAGACGCTGCGCGCCGCTGCCTTCGCCGGCGCGGCCTACGCCTTCGCCACGAGCTGGGTGCAGCGGAAGCTCTCGACTCCGGTCCGGCTCGTCCGTCGCCGCGTCGTCGCCGTCGACGGGGAGATGCAGCTCGACGACGGAACGCGGCTGCCGGTCGACGCGGACACGCTCGCAGCCATCCCCGAGGCGGCCCTGAAGGCGCTCGTCGCCGCGACCGTGCTGATCGCCGTCGCGCTGCTTCTCTTCCGCGCGGGATAGCGATCTCCACGACCGATCTACACTGGGCCAAATGGCGCTGACGACGATCTGCGACCTCATCTTCGCCGCCGGCGTCGTGCTGGCCGCGCTCGCGCTCGCCGCGGCCGCGCTGCAGCACGTCCGGACCTCTGTGCTCCTGATCGTCACCGGCCTCGAGGCGGCCGCTGCCGTCGGTGTCTGGGTCGCGTTCGCCCTGCGCCACGACCGGTCGCTGGCCGTGTCCGCGGCCGGCCTGACGGCGTGCACGCTCGCCGCCGGAGCCGCCGTCCTCCTGCGCCGCGCGTTGAAGCGCGTCGCGGCGATGGACGCCCGGCTTGCCGAGGCTCAGGCGGACCTCCTCGCCGCGGTCGAGCGCGAGAAGACCGCGGCCGGGAAGGAGCTCGAGTTGACTCTCGCCCGCGCCCGCGCCGACTCGCGCTCGTTGCTCGAGGAGCAGGAGCGGCAGATCGCGGAGGAACGGCGAACCCTCGTCGCCCAGTGGGAGCGCGAGGCGACAGCGGCGCTCGGCGACAAGCTGAACCAGGTTCAGGCGCAGATCGAGCTCCGGCTCGCGGGCTGGTCGCAGGACCTCGATCGGATCACCGAGGCGACGAAGACGCGGATCGCCGAGCTCGAGCAGCGACAGCAGCAGCTGTTGCGCGAGATCGAGCTGCGGCTCACCGCCGACGCCGAGCGGCTGTCGGCCGAGAGCGAGGAGCAGCGTGCCGGAGTGGCGCGGCTGCGCACCGAGCTCACCCGCACGCTCGACGATTCCCTCGGCCTCATGCGTAGCGAGCTCGAAGCGCACGGGGCGGACCGGCGCCGGGCTCTCCACGAGCTCGAGGAGCGGATGGCCCGCCGCGAGCGCGAGCTGACCGAGCAGGCGCAGCGTGAGGAGGTCGACGCGATGCAGCGTGTGCGCGCCGGCTTCGACGACGTCTCACGCCGGCAGATCGAGCAACTCGAACGCGCCGTCGACCGCGCAGTGACCTCCCATGCCGACGAGGCCGCGCAGAGGTTCGCGCAGCTCGTGAAGACCTCGCGCGAGGACGCCGCGAAGCGCCTCGCCCGCGAGCTCGACCGCGCCGTGAATGCCTTCTCCCGCGAAGCCGAGACCGTGCTCGCGGAACGGCTGGCGCACGTGGGAGACGCAGGAGCGCAGCGGCTCGACCACCGCGTCTCGAACGTCGGGAAGGACCTCGAACGTCGGCACGACGAGCTCGTGGCCGCACAGGACCAGCGGCTGAGCGAGCTCGAGAGCGAGACGCGGCACCGGATCGAGGATCTCCGCGCCGATGTCGAGGCCGAGCGGGGCGTGCTCGAGGCCCGTCTGCAGGAGCTCTTGCGCCGGCTCCCGTCAGCCGCAACTGTCCGCGGTTCCTGACGCCCTTACAAAAAGTTCGCCTAACAACGCCCGGAAGGGTTCGTCGGTAGCAGCACGAACTGCTGTGGCCATGAGCGAGACATCCACCCCGATCCTCGAGCCGCTCTTCGACGAGCGTTCGAAAGTGGAGAGCTGGCGCCTCCACATCCTGATCGAGTCCGGCTATCCGCTCTCGCTCGCCGAGCGGCTCGCCGTGAGCGAGGCCGACCTCCATCTCGCCTGCGAGATGCTCGGCCGCGGCTGCACGCCGGAGACGGCGGCCGAGATCCTCCTGTAGCAGTCGCGCGACTAGGCTGCTCCGGTGGCCAAGGTCGAGGCGCTGCCGTACGACGATCGCACTGTCTACTCCGTCGCAGCCTTCAACCGCGGCGTGGGGCAGTGGCTCTCGCGCCTCCCCACCGTCTGGGTCGAGGGAGAGGTCACCGAGTTCCGCCGGCACGAGCGGTGGGCGACCGTCTTCTTCACGCTCAAGGATCCGGCCGACGGCTCATGCGTCGGCGTGGCGATGGCGCGCGGAAGGTTCGATGCGCTGCGGCTCGACCTGTCGGACGGCGAGCGGGTGCACGTGTTGGGCAGGCCGGAGTTGTACGAGCAGCGCGGCGAGTTCAAGGTACGCGCGCTCTCGATCGAGCGCTTCGGCGTCGGTGCCCACCTCGCCTCGCTCGAGCGACTGAAGACAACCCTTGCCGCCGAAGGCCTCTTCTCCGACGCGCGTAAGCGGCCGTTGCCGTTCCTGCCGCGGCGCATCGGCGTCGTGACCGGGAGCGACGCGGCGGCGAAGCGCGACGTCGTGACGACGATCTGCTCCCGCTTCCCGCCGGCAGCGGTGCTCGTCGCAGAGACGTACGTGCAGGGCCCGCGAGCGGCCGTCGAGATCGTGGCGGCGATCGGAGCTCTCTGCGAGCACTCCGACGTCGACGTCGTGGTTCTGACCCGCGGAGGCGGCAGCTTCGAGGATCTCCTCCCCTTCAGCGACGAGCGCGTGGTCCGCGCGGTCGCCGAGTGCCCCGTCCCCGTCGTCTCCGCCGTCGGTCACGAGCAGGACACGCCGCTCTGTGACCTCGCCGCGGACATCCGCGCCTCGACTCCAACGGCGGCGGGAAAGCTCGTCGTGCCCGAGCTCACTGAGTTGTTCGGCAGCCTCGACCGCGCCCGCGGAGCCCTTGCGCGCAACGTCCGGCGCTCGCTCGAGCGGGACCGGCAGCGACTCACCCGTTCAGTCGAGCGGCTGCGCGCCCGGCCGCGGATCGCCGTCGAGCGGGAGGGCCAGCGGCTGGAGCGCGCGCGCGAACGGCTGCGGCTGGCGCCGGCGCTCGCGGTCGAGCGGAAGCGGGCGGCGCTCGAGAACAGAGCCGCGAAACTCGTTGCGTTGTCACCTGTGCAAACACTCGAGCGAGGGTACGCCATCGTCCGGACGGACTCCGGCGACGTCGTGGGCTCGACCTCGGCCGTCTCCGCGGGCGCGCACCTCGACGTCACGCTCGCTGACGGCTCCTTCGGCGCGCGCGTCGAGGAGGTAACGCCGTGACCGAGCCGGCGGAGCGCACCTTCGAGCAGGCGCAGGCGGAGCTCGAGCAGATCGTCGAGCGGCTCGAGCGCGGGCAGGCGCCGCTCGACGAGGCCCTGAAGCTCTGGGAACGGGGCGAGGAGCTCTACGCCTTCTGCAAGGCGAAGCTCGACGCCGCCGACGGCCGGGTCGAGGAGCTGGCCCGCCGCGCCGAGCAGTCGCGACCCGAGACCGACGGCTAGCTCGCGGCGGCGCGTTCGGCCGTCTGATCCGATTCGTCCGCCACGTCCTCGGGCGGAAGCTCGGCCTGGTCGGCCGTGGGCATGACGCGCAGCATCGCGAACGAGAGCCCTTCGCGGGCCAGGAAGAGAAGCCCGATGCCGATGCCGACCGACGCCTCGATCGCCTGCAGCCCGAATCCGTAGGCGACGCCGGTGCTGTACGGCACGCCGTAGCCGACGAGCGCGGAGGCGATCGCCACCTGCACGAGACCGATGTTGCCGGGCCAGAACGGGAAGATGGTGACGACGTTCATCAGCAGCAGGACGACCCCGGCCGCCGGCAGCGGCGCGTGAATGTCGAACGCGCGCATCGCGGTGTAGACGGCGAGGATCTGGCACGTCCAGCCCAGGATCTGGAAGAAGATCGCGACGGCAGCTTCGGCCGGTGCGCGCATCACGCCGAGCCCGCCGCGCCCCATCGTCAGTAACCGGCGCACCGGACCGAGCCCCTCGATCGCCATCTCGTGGTGATGCCGGCGCGCACTGATGAACGCGAAGACGAACAACCCGACGCCGAGGCCGATCACGAAGAGGAGGGTCGCGCGGGCCGAAGGGGGAATGCTCGCGGTGGAGATCACGTAGAGGATCAGCAGGAGCACCGGCACGATGTCGAAGACGCGGTGCGCGAACACCGTCCCGACGAGCGTCGCCCACGCCCCCTTGCGCCCGGGCATCTTCCGGTCCAGAACGGCGACCCGCGCCAACTCGCCGACCCTGCCCGGCAGCAGGGCGTTCGCGAACAGCCCGACGGAGAACGCCGAGAAGACGAGCGTCACGCGAGGCCGTGGCGGATCCATCGCCGAATGGATCACGGTCGTCCAGGCGAGTGCGCGAGCGACCACCGAGAGGAGGTTCAGTGCGACAGCGACGGCCACCCACTCCCATTGCACGGCACTGAACGCGCTGCCGATGGACGTAAGGCTGTTGCGCCGCCACCAGAACAGGCCCGCGAGCGACGCCAGCACGACGAGCCCGAGGAAGACTCGCAAGATGCGGCTGTTCGGCACCCGGAAGAACTGGCTGGGCTCGAAATCCATCGGGCCATTATCGTCGTCGACCGGGTGCGTCTTCGTTCTCCGCACGATCGCGAGATCGTCCGTCTTGCGCTGCCAGCGCTCGGCGCGCTCGCGGCCGAGCCGCTGTACGTCCTCGCCGACACCGCGATCGTCGGACACCTGGGCCGGCCGCAGATCGCCGCGCTCGGGCTCGCCGGCACCGTGCTCGCGGGCGCCTTCACCGTCTTCAACTTCCTCACCTACGGGACGACCGCGGTCGTCGCACGCGCGTCGGGCGCGGGCCGGAAGGACGAGGCGGCCCGGCTCGCGGCGCAGGCGCTGTGGGCTGCGGTCGGTATCGGAGTCGCGCTGCTCGTCGTCTGCCAGATCGTGGCCGCGCCGCTCCTCGCCGGGCTGGGCGGCCACGGCCACTCCGGCGACCTCGCGCTCCTCTACTTCAGGATCGCGGCGTTCGGCCTGCCGGCGGCGCTCATCGCCCTCGCGGGCCAGGGCTACCTCCGCGGTGTCTCGAATCTGCGGCGACCGCTGGAGATCGTCGTCGTCGCGAATGTCGCCAACCTCGTGCTCGAGGTGCTGTTCGTCTACGTCTTCCACTGGGGGATCGCCGGCTCGGCCGCGGGGACGGCGATCGCGCAGACCGGGATGGCCGCAGCCTTCGCCGTCGAGTTGCTCCGCCCCCACGCGCCGTCGAAGCGGCCGAGCCGGCGCGAGATGAGTCCGCTCTTCAGCATCGGGAGGCAGATCTTCGTCCGCACCGTCGCGCTCTACGCCTGCTTCCTCTTCGCCGCCTCCCTGCTTGCGCGCATGGGAGACGCGGAGATCGGCGCGCATCAGATCGGCTACCAGCTGTTCCTCTTCATCGCACTCGTGCTGGACGCGGTCGCAATCGCCGGCCAGGTGATCGTCGGCCGAATGCTCGGGGGCGGGGACGCCGACGGCGCCTACGCGGCCGCCGTGCGCATGATCGGCTGGTCGGTCGCGATCGGAGTCGTCTTCGCCCTGGTGCTCGCGCCGCTCTCACATGCGCTGCCGCAGGCGTTCACCGACGACCCGGCCGTCGTCCACGAAGCCGCGCTCCTGTGGCCGTTCCTCGCGGTGATGCAGCCGCTCGGCGGCGCAGTGTTCGCGCTCGACGGGATCCTCATCGGCGCCGGCGACACCCGCTTCCTGATGTGGTCGATGCTCGCCGCGAGCGCGATCTTCATCGTCGTGGCGTCGCTCGCGTACGAGCTCGGTTGGGGAGTCGTCGGAGTCTGGGCGGCACTGGACGTCCTGCTCCTGGCGCGACTCGCGCTGCTCGGCCCGCGCTTCCTTCGCCGTCGCTGGGCGGTGGTCGGCTGGACTTAGACTGTGCCGATGGAAGGCCTCGCCGAGCTGCACACCCACCTCGGCGGCTCGGTTTCCTCCGACATCCTCTGGTCGCTCGCCCACCAGCAGGGCATCGCGCTCCCGGTCAAGGACTTCTGGGACTTCGACCGGCTCGTGACCGTGTCCGACCCGCGCGGCGTGCCCGATCTCGACGCGCTCGACGCGATCTACCACTGGACCGAGCTGATCCAGTCGAGCCCGGCCGCCGTCGAGGTGTCGGTGCACGGCGCGATCGGCGGCGCTTACCGGTCACAGGGGATCACGACGCTCGAGCTCCGCTTCAACCCGATGAAGCGGAACCGCGGCGGCGAGCGCGACCTCGACCACATCATCCTCGCCGCCAGCCGGGGGCTCGACGTCGCGAGCCTCGAGTACCCGCAGGTGCGGGCGGGCCTGATCCTGATGATGGATCGGACCTTCACGCCGCGCCAGAACGAGATCATCGTCGAGAAGGCGATTCGCTGGGCACCGCGCGGCGTCGTGGGGATCGACATCGCGGGGCCGCGGCCCGGCGGCGAGCGCTACGACTACTCGCGGGTGCAGCCGATGGTGGAGCACGCCCGCGCCGCAGGCCTCGGCGTGACGATTCACGTCGGCGAGGAGGGCGGCGAGATGGGCCGCGCCGAGATCGGCGAGGTGCTCGAGCTCCTGCGTCCCGACCGGCTCGGGCACGGGATCCTCGCGGCCGGCGACGACGCGCTGATGAAGGAGTTGCACGAGCGCGAAGTCGTCCTCGAGATCTGCCCGACCTCGAACCTCCTCACGAAGTCGCTGCCCGACGAGGACGCGGTGCGGGACGTCTTCCGCACGTTCGTCGACCACGGCGTCCTCTTCACGATCGCTACGGACGGCCCGGAGATGATGCGGACGCACCTCCGCGACGAGTTCGACCTGCTGCTACGGATCGGCGCGCTGACGCAGGAGGAGCTCGAAGAGGCCAACGCGCGTGGCCACGAGGTGAGCTTCGTCGGCGGCGCGCACGCCGCCCGGCCGAATACCCCTGTCGGCCGATAGGCGCCACGCCGGCGCGGCCGTAGCGTGCCGAGCATGAGAGGCACCGACGAGGCAAAGCCCGACCTGACCGAGCGCCAGCTCCAGATCGTTGTCCTGATCGCGCGCGGGTGCTCGAACGACGAGGTCGGAGAGCGTCTCGGCATCTCGCCCAGAACGGCCAAGGCGCACTGCGACGTGCTGCGCCAGAAGCTCGGCGTGCCGAGGCGGCGGCAGATCCCTGCCGCGTTCAAGGCGCTCACCGGCGAGGATCCCCTCGCGCGTGAGCTTGCACCGGCTCTAGCCGGCGCCGGGGGCTGACGGCAACCCGCGCTCGGGCTACCCCGGGCGCGGGTCCCCCGCTTGTAGCGGTCGTGACTAGGGGGTCGAGACAGGAGTAGGGTTCTCGGATCCCGGGCGGTCATGGCCCGACAGGGGAATGGTGGAAACGATCACAGCGGTGGCCTCGCCCGCGCTCGACCACATCATCGAGCGCCCGCGGCTGATCGCGCAGCTCGCCGAGGGCGGCGGCGCACGCGTCTCGGTCCTGGCGGCTCCCGCCGGCTACGGCAAGACGACGCTCGCGCGCCAGTGGTCGCAGCGGCAGACCGGTCCGGTCGCGTGGTATCGCACCACCCGCGCGTCGGGAGACGTCGCCCTGCTGGCAGTGCAGTTCGACGATCTGCTCGCCTCGCTCGCGCCGGAGTTGCCGCGCGAGCCGGAAAAGGTCGCCACCATCGCATCCGTCAACCCGAGCCCCCAACCTCTCGGCCGCGCGATCCTCCGCACGTTCGAGCCGCTGCCCCGCGACATCCTCCTGATCGTGGACGAGTGGGAGGCGGCGGCGACGGACGAAGCCGAGGAGCTCCTGTCGATGCTCGTCGAGGGTCTCGACATCCGGTTCCTGATCACGACGAGAGCGCGACCCGACTGGTTCACGCCACGCCTGGAGGTGTACGGCGAGGGGCTCGAGATCGGCGTCGATGAGCTCACGATGACCGACGCCGAAGCCGCACTGGTGCTCAACTCGGTCGGCGCGGTCGCGGGCCGAGCACGCCTAATGCGCACCGCGGAGGGCTGGCCTGCCGTTCTCGGACTCGCCGCTCTGAGCGGCGACGTCGACTTCACGTCGAGCCGCCTGCTCTCGCACACGCTGTACGACTTCCTCGCGAGCGAGCTGCTCGCCTCCGCGGCGGAGGAGACGCAGGCCGCGCTGATGTTGCTTGCTGTCGCATCCATCACCGATGTCGAGGTGGCGCGCTTGGTGTTGGGCGAGAACGCCGACGACGTGCTGGAGGACGCTGTCGCGCGTGGCCTGGTCTCGATCACGGACCACAAATCACTCTCGCTCCACCCCCTTCTGCGGGAACTGCTGATCGGGCGCTTTGGCGAAGTCGGAGCCGAGATGCGGGAAGCTCGGCTCTTACAGGCCCGCAGGCTGTTCGACCTGAGTCGGTGGGACGAGGCACTCAGCGTGGCCGAGGTAGCGAGCGACGCGGTCTTCGCCTCCGAGGCCCTGGGAGCAGCGCTCGACGACCTGCTAGCCGCCGGCCGCACAAACAGCCTTCAGCGCTGGGTCGCTGCCGCAAGGTCCTCGGGAGCGGAGGGCGGCCTGATCGACTACGCAGAAAGCGAAGCCCTTCTGCGGGCTAACGAACTCGACCAAGCGCTCACCCTCGCCACGCAGGCCGCAGGCTCCCTCGAAGGAGACCTAGTCGCGCGCGCCCACCTCGTCGCCGGCAGGGCTACGCACTTGTCGGATCGATGGCAAATGGCCGAGGAGCACGCCGACTCGGCCACGAAGCTCGCCCTCTCCAAGGAGACGCGCGACGGAGCTCTGTGGCTGCACTTTGTCGTTGGATACACGTGTGAAGCGGCTGGTTTGCGGGATCGCCTTGAGCGCTTCGAGCGCGGCGTGCGTCCGAGCATCCAACAGTCGCTGAGCATGGCTTCAGCCGAGCTCTCGCTCGCGGAACTCGATGGCAACCTCGATAGAGCGCTCGACCGGGCGCGATCGGCTCTGTCGATAGCGAACGAGGGAGTCGATCCCTTCGCTCTGACGGGGCTCTTGAGCATGTACAGCTACGCCTTGATCCTGACCTGCCGCTACGAAGAGAGCCTCAAGCAGATCGAGGCGTTACTCAAGGTTGCGGAGGATTGCGGGCTTGAGTTCCCTGTCCCCTATGCACAGGCCTATCGGGCAAAGGCACTCGTCGGATTGGGCAAGTTCACGCCGGCTGCCCGGACACTCTCCCTCCTTGAGCGGTACATGGAGGATGAGCCGGGCAGCTACTTCCGAGGAAGCGTTCCGGTTCAGCGGGCTCGACTCTATGCGAGCGTCGGCGATCTCAAACGAGCGTCAGAGGTCTTGTCCCTAGGCCCTCATGAGGGCTTGAACAGGGCAGGACGGGGTGAATTCGTCGGATGGCAGGCGCTGTTCCATGCGATCGCCGGAGACACGGATCAGGCGCGAGCGGCGGCAGCCGAGGCTCGCCTCGCAAGTCGTAGCCTCGAAGTGACAGCACTGTGGCTTCTCGCCGAAGGGATCGTTGCGCTTGCAGCCGAGGACAAGGCGGCGGGTGCTGCTCGCCTAAGCGTTGTGATCAGCAACGGGGTCTGGGACCCGGTGGTAATCGCACTCCGTGCGGCGCCAGGTCTTGGCGAGTTCGTGGCGGCTCAGCCCGAATGGCGCGGGTGGCTTCAGCGAGTGCTTTCTGCTTCGTCGGACACCTCGCTAGCCAAGAGACTTGGGCTTGGCGTACCTCGGCCGGCCAGGCGCGCCTCAAATCTCAGCCCACGCGAGACTGAGGTACACGAGCTTCTCGCTCAGGGCCTGACGAACGAGGAAATCGCGAGGCTGCTGTACATCAGCCTTTCGACGACCAAGGTGCACGTCAAGCACATCTACGAAAAGCTTGGCGTTCGGTCGCGTCTCGAGGCAGCTCGCGCGCTACGTGACGACGTCTAGCGCCAGGGCGACGTCTTCCACGTCCTGCTCGAACTGCGCACGCTCGCGCATGAAGGAAGATCCCCGGCCCGAGCGGTAATTCTCGTCAGCCGTCGCGAGAATCGCCTCGAACGCCGCGACGACCGCCGTGTCGAACTGTGTCCCCACCGCTTGCGCGAGACGCATGCGAGCAACCCGGCTCGGCAGCGCCTCGCGATAGGGGCGGTCCGACGTCATAGCGTCATACGCGTCGGCTACGCCGATGATCCGGGCGAGGAGAGGAATCTCGTCGCCCGGGATGCCGTCCGGATATCCCATCCCGTCGATGCGCTCATGATGCGACCTAACGACGTCTGCGATCTCCGAATAATCGTCGACGTTGCGGAGGATCCGCTCGCCGATTTCGGAGTGCTGCTCCATCTGCCGGCGCTCCTCGAGCGTCAAGGGCCCGGGCTTCTCGAGCAGGCCCGCCGGGAGTCCGATCTTGCCGATGTCGTGCACTAGGCCGCACAGGTGCACAAGCTCCTGTTGCTCCTCCGCGAGGTCCATGCGCTGGGCGATGTCTCTCGCGTAGATCGCGACGGCTGCCGAGTGACCAGCGGTGTACTGATCCCGGGCGTCGAGCGTCGCGACAAGAGCAGTTGCGAAAGAAAGGCTGGCCCGTCGGAGTCGATCGTTTGCCGCAGCGAGGCGGTGGGTCGCCTCCTTCTCCTGCTGATACATGTGGAGAAGTCGCTGTGCGGCCAGTGTGGGGATGAAGGAAATGAGCACCAACCACAACGAATAGGTGTGGTAGGCGTAGACGAACAACGTTAGGACCGGGACGCAAAGCGGGACAGTGATCAAAGAGATCGATGTGATCGCGTGGAGCATTGCGCGAGGATCACCTCGGCGAACAAATGCCGTGATCGTGCTGAAGAAGCCGTCTACTGCCAAGAAGACGACGGCACCGACCAGGCTGGCCGCGAGATATTGGCCAATGCTCCCGTGCTGCTGGGGAAGCTTCGCTACGACCAGTCCAGTGGTGGCGGCGGTCAGGCCGCGAATCGGCGTGTAAACGCTCCACTTGAGACGCGATTCGCGTAGATCCCAGACATTGGAAAGCGCACCGACCGCGAATCCGCCGAGCGGCCCGAACACAACTGCTGAGAAGACGAGCGGGAGAAACGAGACCGACATCTCCGTGCCCGATCGTTGATCGCGATGCTCTGCCGCTCAGCGACGGCGGCAACCGCGCCGAGAACGAAGACAGCCCAAATGATGCGGCAGTCGGTAGCCGTCAAGCCAGAGCGCTGTGAGTGTGCCTATTGACAGCGCGACACAGGACGACAGGCCCAAGCGACGGATCGGCGGTCGAGGCCACCCAGACCTTTGACCAACCGGTCCAGCCTTGCGTATCCCCCAAAAGGGGTATAGGCTGGCGGTGCCGTCAGTCCCCGATCGATCGGAGTTCTCAATGCGTTCCCTCGCTCGCCTTGCTGCTCGCGCAACTGTCGTCGGGTGTTCCAAGTACTGGTAGAGCCGTCGGATAGTCCGTTATCCACAGCCTGTGATCATCCCCCGCGCGGGGGATCCGGGCAAGTGCTGGGAGACGGATAGACCGATTCACGGGCGCCGGGTGATCTTCACCCGGCGCTTCGTTTTTCCTCTGTCCACAGCGCGCTTCACAGCCGCTTGTGGACGAAACGCTGGCTAGCCAATGATGCCGCGGCGGTAGCCCACGGCGACCGCGTGCGCACGGGAGCGCGCCTGGAGCTTGGCGAGGAGATGCCGCACGTGCGACTTCACCGTCTCCTCCGACAGGAACAGCCGCTGGCCGATTTCCCGGTTCACGAGGCCGTCGGAGATGAGCTGCAGCACCTCGACCTCCCGCGCTGTTGGCTCCTGCTCGAGCTCGCGAAGCGGGCTCTGGAGCGGGATCACGTCGGCACCGCCGGCACCGCGACGCCGCGCCGCAACTTCCTCGAAGCGGCGCGAGTGCGTCAAATAACGGCTCAGGATCTCCTTGCGCTCAGCGGCGTCCACGCCCGGAGTATCGGCGCCCTATCCAGGCCGCTTTAGCGCTTGCGTTTACCCCGAATGGGTGTCAGGCGTAGTCGGCGTGACCGCCGGGTTCGAGCTGCCTGACGTGTCCTGGGATAGCGCCGACTCATCGGCCGCCGCCGGCGTGTGCTGTTCGGCCACTTGCACCTTCCGCAGGGTCGCCTCGTCGACGTTGAGCGGGTGATGACAAGCGGCAAGATGCCCGTTGCCATAATCGACCAGCGGAGGTTCCAGCTGTTTGCACACGTCCGTCGCGTAACGGCAGCGCGGATGAAAATGGCAGCCGCTCGGAGGATTGATCGGGCTCGGAACGTCCCCCTCGAGCACGATCCGCTCCCGCTTCTCGGCCAGGTCCGGATCCGGGATGGGGACCGCCGAGAGCAGCGCCTCGGTGTACGGCATGATCGGCCTCGTGTAGAGCTCCTCCGCCGGCGAGAGCTCGACGATCTTACCGAGGTACATCACCGCGATCCGGTCGCTCACATGGCGGACGACGCCGAGGTCGTGCGCGATGAAGAGGTAGGTGAGGTGGAGTTCGTTCTGCAGGTCGACGAGCAGGTTCAGCATCTGCGACTGGATCGAGACGTCGAGGGCCGAGACGGGCTCGTCCGCGATGATCAGCTTCGGCCGCAGCGCCAATGCCCGGGCGATCCCGATCCGCTGCCGCTGGCCGCCGGAGAACTCGTGCGGGAAGCGGTTGTAGTGCTCCGGTGAGAGGCCGACGGTCTCGAGGATCTCGCCGACGCGCCGCTTCTGCTCGGCCCGGCTGCCGAGATTGTGGATCCGCATCGGGTCGGACACGATCGTCCCCACGCGCTTGCGGGGGTTGAGCGACGCGTACGGATCCTGGAAGACCATCTGCATCTCCCGCCGCAGGGGGCGCAAGCTCCGCGTTCCGAGCCGCTGGATCGGTCTTCCCTCGAGGATGATCTCGCCTGCGGTGGGCTCGAGCAGCCGCACGATGGTCCGACCCAGCGTCGACTTGCCACATCCGGACTCGCCCACCAGGCCGAGCGTCTCCCCTTCTCGCACCACGAAGCTCACGTCGTCCACGGCGTGCACCCGTGCGACCTCCCGCTGCACGACACCCTGCCGGATCGGGAAGTACTTCTTGACGTGGCGAACCTCGAGCAGAGGGGTCTCGCCCGACTCGGCGGCCTGGTCGAGAACCGTCACGCCGCCTCCACCGAACCGCCCGAGATCGTCTGGTCGCGATGCCCGCGCTTGAACTCGACGTCGAGCCAGCAACGGTCGAAATGGCCCGGCGTGCCGACGCGGTTCTCGAGCGGCGGCTCCTCCTTGCACTTCTCGAACGCGTGCGGGCAGCGCGGGCGGAACTTGCAGCCCTCCGGCAGCCTGATCAGTGACGGGGGCGCCCCCTCGATCGTGTGCAGGCGCTCGGGGCGCGGGCGGTCGAGACGCGGAATCGACCCGAGCAGGCCCCACGTGTACGGCATCTGCGGGTCGTAGAAGATGTCGCGCTTCGAGCCGCGCTCGACGACACGGCCGGCGTACATCACGATGACCTCGTCGGCGATCTCGGCGATCACTCCGAGATCGTGGGTGATGAAGATCACCGCGGAGTTGAAGTCGTCCTTGAGGCGGTTGATCAACTCGACGATCTGCGCCTGGATCGTCACGTCGAGGGCGGTCGTTGGCTCGTCGGCGATGAGGACCGACGGGTTGCACGACAGCGCCATGGCGATCATCGCCCGTTGCCGCATCCCGCCCGAGAACTGATGCGGGTAGTCGTCGACGCGCACCTCCGGGTTCGGGATGCCGACCTGCCGCAGCAGCTCGATCGTGCGCGCCCGAGCCGTGCGCTTGTCGACGCTCTCGTGACTCTGGATCGCTTCGACGATCTGCTCACCGATTCGGTAGACGGGGTTCAGTGAGGTCATCGGATCCTGGAAGATCATCCCGAGCTCGTTGCCGCGGTAGTTCTGCATGTCCTTGTCCGAGACATCGAGCAGATTCGTTCCCTTGTAGAGCACCTCGCCCTCGAAGCGGGCGTTCACACCGCGCGTCAGCCCCATGAGCGTCATCGAAGTCACGCTCTTGCCCGAGCCCGACTCGCCGACGATCCCGAGCACCTTGCCGCGCTCGAGCGCGAAAGTGATCCCGTCGACCGCGAGCACGATCCCGTCCTCGGTGGCGAACTGGACCTTGAGGTCATTGACCTCGAGCAGGTGTTCGGCCATCAGGTGAGCCGGATCCTCGGGTCCAGGTATGCATACGCGACGTCGACGAGCGTCGAGAAGACGACGATGAACGCCGCCCCGTAGAGCGTCACGCCCATCAGCGGCGGCAGATCCTGCGAGTGGATCGACTGAGCTGCGTAGTAGCCGACCCCCTGGATGCTGTAGACGACCTCGGTGATGATCGCCCCGCCGCCGAGCACGGCGGCGAAGTCGAGCCCGAACAGGGTCACGATCGGAATAAGCGACGCGCGCAGTGTGTGCTTGACCATGATCCGGCGAGACGAGAGCCCCTTCGCCTTCGCCGTCCGAACGAAGTCCTCGTTGATCGTGTCGAGAATGTTCGAGCGCAGGACCCGGCCGTAGAAGCCGATAAAGAGGATGGCGAGCGTGAACCACGGCAGCAGCAGGTGGTAGAACCACTGCCAGGGGTTCTGGGTCAAGGGGACGTAGCCGCCGTCGGGGAACAACGACAGCCCGTTTGGGTTCTCGCCACAGAGCAAGTAGCGGAGCACCAGTCCCAGCCAGGCGACCGGCAGCGAGATCCCGACCAGAGCGAGCGCCGTGATCGCTTTGTCTCCCGCCTTGCCGGCTTTGACGGCCGATATCACTCCCACGAGAACTCCGAACCCGACCCAGATGATCGCGGCGCCGATGCAGAGCGAAAACGTCGCCGGCAAGCCTTCCTTGATCTGCTGGATCACGTTCGTCTGGTCGTAGTACGAGACGAGCGTGCCGCTGAGCAGCGCCTTCATCATGTCCCACCACTGCACGATGACGTTGTGTTCCAGCCCGAGCTTTTGGCGGATGGACTCGATGTTCGCGGGAGTCGCCGTACGCCCGGCGATGCGCTGTGCCGGGTCGCCGCCCGGGATCTTGAAGAAGATCAGATAGGTGATGAAGCTGACGGCGATCAGGACGAGGATCATCCCGAACGTCCGCCGGATGAGGAATGCCACCATCTAGCGCTGCGCCTCCCTCAATGCTCCATCTTCACCTTCGCCCGCGGGTCGAGCGCGTCGCGCAACCCGTCACCGAAGACGTTGAGCGAGATGACCGTGATGGTGATCATGATGCCCGGCAGCAGGGCGAGCCAGGGGTCGCTCGAGAGCACGCTCTGTCCGTCGGCGATCATCGTCCCCCAGGAGGCCTTCGGAGGCTGCACGCCCGCCCCGAGGAACGAGAGGGCGACCTCGGTAAGGATCGCGTTGGCGACGATCAGCGTGAAGAGCACGAGCACCGACGAGGCGATGTTCGGCAGCAACTCCGTGAACATGATCCGCAGCGGCCCCGCGCCCTGCGCGGTCGACGCCTCGACGAACTCGCGGTTGCGGAGCGCCAGCACCTGCCCCCGCAGCGGTCTCCCGATGTACGGGATGAACACGAACGCGATCACCGCGGTCGGGATCCAGAGGCTGCCCGCAGCGATGTTGATTGGCCCGTGGTGGAAGCCGTTGATGTTGAGGGCGGTACCGAGCGCGATCCCGAGCAGAATCACCGGAAACGCCCAGACCAGGTCGAAGAACCGCGAGATGATCCAGTCGGAAGCGCCGCCGAAGTAGGCGGCGAGCAGGGCGAGGATGATCGCGGCCACGGTGCAGATCACGGCCGAGATGATTCCGATGAAGAGCGTGTTGCGGCCGCCGTACAGAAGGCGAGTGCCCACGTCACGCCCGAGCTGGTCGGCACCGAGGAAGTAGGCGCCGCCGGATGCGCCCAACTGGGGACCGATCGGAATGCCCGCCGTGGTCAGATGGACCTGACCGTTCTGAGAGAAGCTCGACTTGCCCTGAGAGATGACGTGGATCGTCTGGCCGTTCTCGTGGATGACGCCGCTCGCGTTCTCGTCGTCCGGCCCCAAGTGTGAGACGTGGCTGCTGTAGATCGGCGCGAACACGAAGCAGAGAAACAAGATCAGGAGGAAGATCCCGAGGAAGGCGAGCGCCGTGTAGTTGCGGCGGAGGCGGCGAGCCGCGAGCACCCACGGGCTCTTGCCCTCGATCTTCGACCCACCCTCTTCAGCCGCCAACTCGGCGGCGGTGTCGAGGGTGAACTGCTCTTGGGTGGTCCCGGGGGTAGCCACAGACAGATTTGGGTTGGGTCGAACAGAGTCGGCGCGGCGACGTTGCCGCCGCGCCGACAGTTACCTCGTCACTTCGGAGTTACTTCAGACACATCTGCGCCGGATCGTCGAACAGGTCGGTGAAGACGTCGCATTGCGGATTCATCCTCGTTGCGAAGAACGACGTGATCACGCTGTTCAGGAACGGAGCCTCGCTCACGTACTTGGTCATGAGCGTCTTGTCGAGATTCGCCCAAGCGGTGTTGGTGCTCGACGAGAAGGCCTGCGTTGGAGGCAGGTGGGCGAGATGATTGATCGTGTTGTTCGTCTCGCTGAAGTCGACGTTCGAGTTGTTGTTGTTGTGGATCTCGTGGATGTTCGGCCCGTACTCGAGAACCTGGAACCAGTCGGTCGGGTAGGGGTAGTCCTCGAACCAGTCGGTGTACATGATCTGCGCCTTGGTCTTCTGGTTCCCGATGATGGTGAAGTAGTTGGCGCTGGCGAGCTCGTGCATCTGCGTCTTCCAGCCGATCTTGTTGAGCTGGCCGGCGAGGTACTCACCCTGCGCCTTGGCGATCGAGTCGTCGGACTGCGTGTAGACGCCGATGGTCTGGCCGGCGGTGCCCGACTGCTGGACCAGCTGCTTCGCCTTCGAGAGGTTGTACGGATACGGATCCGGCGTGATCTTCTTGTACTGCGGATACGTCGGAGGCAGGAAGTTCGACGTCGGTACGCCGAGACCACCGCGCAGGTTGACCAGCGTTTGCCGGTTGATGGCGTAGTTGACGGCCTGCCGCGCCTTGATGTTGTTGAACGGCTTGAGCCGTTCGTTCATGGCGAAGTAGTACGTCGACGGCGTTCGCCAGAGGTGGATCTGGGTGGTGTACTTCTGCTGAAGCTGCTTGAGCCGGTCGGTCGGCAGCGTGTTCTCGTCGTAGTCGTACTGATTCGACTGGACCAACTGCGCGGACCGCGAGAGGTCGGCCGTCAGAAGCGCGGTGATCTTGTCCGGATTCCCGTTCGGGATGCCCGGGATCGGCTTCCAGTGCGGGTTCCGCACCGCGACCCACGAGTGGCTCGGCTTATAGCTCGTGAAGTAGTACGGCCCGTCGCCCGCCGGCGGTGGATTCTCCGTGTCCTTCTGCGGCGTCGAGGACGGGACCATCGCCGCGAAGAACGTCGTCAGGATGTACAGGAAGTCCGACTGGGGCTTCATCAGCTTGATCTCGACGGTGCCGGCCTTGTCGTCCACGATGATCCCGGAGATGCTCTTGCACTTCGTCGGGTTCGCCTCACAGTTGGCGCTGCCGACGATGTTGGAGAAGAACCCGATTCCCGGCGAGTTCAGCTTGAAGTCGCGGATGATGGTGCTCGGGAAGTCGCTCGCCTTGATCGCCTCGCCGTTCGAGTACTTCAGCCCCTTGCGGAGCGTGAACTTGAGGTCGGTGCCGTCGCTGTTCGACTTCGGCAGGCTCTGCGCGATCGCCGGGATGATCTGCGTGCAGCCGGCGCCGACGCCGCAGGTCCCGTAGCGCTTGGCCACCAGACCGAGATAGACGTCCTGGAAGATCTGCCACGACTCGAGCCGATAGGAGAGGCCCGGGTCCAAGTAGTCCGTCGTCCCCCAGACGACCTTCAGGTTCGAGAAGGTCTGCCCCTGGGCCGTGGTCGTCGCGGTCGTTCCGCTGCCACCGCCGCCGCTGCCGCAGGCGCTCACTACCAGCGCGAGCCCCGCCGCGACCACCGCCGCCACGGCGACGTATCTCACTCGCTTCGTCCTCACTCTCTTACACCTCCTGGGTAGCGAGCACACTTGTGCTGGGCCGGATAGCCCTGACCGATGGGCCGGACGGCCCACGCGCGATTCTTATCAAACACACTCTTTACTGACGTGGTTCTCCGTCATTTGTTGACGCAGATGCTCGCGTAGTCGAACTCGTACAAGACGTTATTGACGTAACAGTGGAGATCCACACGCTTGCTAAAGAAGTCCGTACCTCCTTGGTTGAGGAACGGGGCCCACGGTGCGAGCCGCATCACCCGGCGGTCGAGTCTCGCCCAGCGGCGATCGACGGGGCGGGAGAGGTTCTTCGGACGGGTCAGCGTCTCGATCTCGCGGTTCACCCAGCCGACGTCGAAGTTCGCGTAGTTCGAGTTGTGCGTCGGCGTGATCGTCCGGCCGTCGAGGAGCGCGAACCAGTCGAGCGGATGCGGATAGTCCTGGACCCAGTTGGCGAAACCGATCTGGGCACGCGTCTTCTCGTTGCCGATCGTCGTCCAGTAGCTGCCCGCCGTCACTACCTTCTCGGTGGCGCGGAAGCCGAGCTGTTTCAGCACCGCCACGAGGTACTCGGTGAATGGCAGGTCGGCGGCGATGTCGTGGTTCCACACGATGACCCGCTTCCCCCGGTAGCCCGACTCGCGCACGAGGCGGATTGCCTTGCGCAGGTCGTGCCGGTACAGGTCGTGTGCCCGGAAGGAGGGGTAGCCCGGCGGGAGGATGTTCTCGGTCGTGTAGGCCAGCCCGCCGGCGAGCCGCTTCAGCCAGCGGCGCGAGATCGCGTAGTTCACGGCCCGCCGTACCTTGAGGCTGGTGAACGGCGGCACCTGCGTGTTCATGAAGAAGTACATGAGGTTGGGCGGTGTGAAGAACTTCAGGCGCCACTTGTGCTTCGACTCGAGCGCGGAGAGCCGCTTGCTCGGGATCTGGTAGTAGCTCATCCAGTCGTCCTTGCCGGTCAGGACTTTGTGCAGCGCGACCGAGGCGGTCGGGACGATGTCCCAGGTGACGCGGTCGGCATTGCCCGCGGGCACGGCGCGGTGGAAGCGCCAGGCCTGGAAGTTCCGGTTGCGCTCCTCGACGATCCCGGACTTCGGCTGGTAGCTCTTGATCACGTACGGACCCGTCGCGGGCAGCGGGTGGAGAGACGTGTCTGCAGCAGGCGCGTCCGCTGGCACCGGCGCCGCGAACTCCGAGGCGAGCACGTTCGAGAAATCGGCCTGCGGCTCCTTGAGGTGGATGACGATCGACCCGGTCGCGTTGTCGATGTCGATGCCGCTGATCCGCCCCTTTGGATTTTTGGCATAGGCGTCCGCGCCGCGGATGTTCCGGAAGAAGGCGGCGCCGGCCGAGTCGAGCTTGAAGTCCCGCTCGACCGCCTTCCTGAAGTCGCTCGCCTTGACCTGGACGCCGTTGGAGTACCGCAGCCCGCTGCGCAGGGTGAGTCTGTAGGTCCGGCGATCCTTCGAGATGCGGGGCAGCGTCGTCGCGAGGTACGGAACGAGCTTCGCGCCGGCGGGGCCGCTTTTGTGCCGGTAGCCGAGCAGGGGAAGGTAGACGTTCCACATCACGCCCCAGCCCTCGGTCGTGTCGGAGAGGCCCGGGTCGAGGTAGTCGGTCGCCTCGTCCATCGCGATCCGGAACTCCGGGAACTCGCTCGGGTTCGCAGCGGCGGTAGTGGTCTGGGTCGCGGTTGTCGTCGTTGGCGCCGTCGTCTCCGCCCTCTTTGTGGTCGACGCCTTGGTGCTCGTCGAGGCGTGGCCCGAGCCGCCGCAGCCTGCGACGAAAACGAGGGCGAGGAGTGGAAGCGCCGCAGCGGCCGCGGCCACGCTCCTCGGAAAGGCGGTCGGCTCCACGCGAGCGCCGAAATCTAGCGCTCGGCGGGCACTTCGGAGGTGGGGCCGAGGCGCACGAACTCGCGCCGGCGCTCGCGCAGCTCCACCGGCTCCTCCTCCTCGACCACGCCGTCGACTCCGTCGCGTTGCGTCGAGTGGAGGATCCGCCCGCCGCCGACCCAGAACGCGATGTGATCCGCTCTCTCCGGAGGGCCATACGTGACGAGGTCTCCGGCGTGAAGGTCGGCCTCCCTCAGCCGCTCGCCCGCCTCTTCCTGCTGGTCGGCGTCGCGCGGTACGAGGCGCCCGCAGGCACGGAAGGACATGTGGACGAGCCCGGAGCAGTCGATCCCTGCGGAGGACATGCCGCCCCACTCGTAGCGCGTACCGAGCAACGCCCGCGCCTGCTCGACGGGGTCGGCGGCCACGGGCCGGAGCCAGTCGGCGTCCTGCTCGCCCGCGAGGTCTGTGCGCCGCGCCCAGCCCGGATACGCGTAGGCGGTCTCGACCTTCGTCCACTCGCCATGCTCCTCGAGCACCCGTAGCGGCTCGCCGCGAAGCGCCTGCGTCACCTGCTCGGCGTCCTCTGAAGGCTCGGCGCGAAGCGGCGTGAGCTGACGCGCGAACATATGTTCGCTTAGGCTCTCGGGCATGCAACTCAGGCTAGACGCGGCCGACCGCCTGGTGGAGCTCGTGGAAGAGCAGCGCGGGCCGGTGCTCGCAGAGGATGCAGCGCGGCGGCTCTTCGCCCTCCGCCAGGCGCCCGTCGCCCTCGCGCGCTCGCTGCTCGCCGACGTCGTCGAGACCGACACCCGGCTCGCCTGGAGCGGAGACGCAGTCGCGCTCGCCGAGCCGCCGGGCGCCGCTCTCCTGCTCGAGGACGCGACGTACGTCGTGGTCGATCTCGAGACGACGGGCCTGCGCCCCGGCCAGTCGGGTATCTGCGAGATCGGCGCGGTGCGTCTGTGCGGCTTCGAGGTCGAGGCCGAGTTCGAGACGCTCGTCGATCCAGGACTTCCGATCGACGCAGGGGCGAGCTCCGTGACGGGGCTACGGACCGAGCAGCTGCGCGGAGCGCCCCGCCCGCCCGAGGCCGTGCGGAGCTTCCTCGCGTTCGCGGGCGACGGCGTGCTGGTCGCGCACAACGCGCGTTTCGACCTCGCGTTCCTCGATCGCGAGACAGAGCGGCTCACAGGGTCCCGCATCGGATCGCCGGTCGTCGACACGGTGCGGCTCGCGCGCAAGCTCCTCGCCGGACGCGTGGCGGGCTTCGGCCTCGGCCAGCTCGCGTTCTTCCTCGGGACGGCGGAGCGGCCGTGCCATCGCGCGCTGCCCGACGCGCGCGCGACCGCCGAGCTGCTGCTCACCCTGATCGGGCTCGCGCAGGAGCGCGGTGCCCGCAGCGTCGCCGACCTGACGGAGCTCGCTGCGACCAGGACTCGCCGCCTGCTCGACAAGCGGCACCTCGCGTTCGGGGCACCGACCCGGCCCGGCGTCTACCTCTTCCTCGGCCGCAACGGCCAGGTTCTCTACGTCGGCCGCGCGCGCGACCTGCGTGCGCGCCTGCGCTCGTACTTTCGCAGCGACCGGCAACGGCCGGCCGTCGAGGCGGCGGTTGCGGCGGCGGAGCGGATCGAGTGGCGTCTCACCGGCTCCGAGCTCGAGGCGGCACTCGAGGAGCTGCGCCTGATCCGCGAGCTCCGTCCGCCGGGCAACGCGCGCGTGTCGCGGCCGGAACGGTTGGTGTGGCTGCGACAGCGCGGCGACTCGGTCGTCGCGTCGGCTCGGCCCTCGCCGGTCGGCCCATTGCGGTCGCGCCGCACCGCGCAGCTCGCGGCGCGCGCGCTCCTTCCGGACGAGCTCGATCGGCCCGAGTCGGCGCTACCGCGGCTGCAGCGCCGGCTCCGCGAGTTGTCGGACGTCCGTCGGTTCGAGGACGCCGGCCGGCTTCGCGACCGCATCGCGGCGCTCGAGCGGGTCTGCCGCGAGCTGAGGCGCTTCGATCGTGTGCGGCAGCTCGAGTGCTGCGTCCTGCTCCCAGCCTGCGACCCCGGCTACGTGCGGGCGTTCTTCGTCGCCGGCGGACGAGTCGCCGCGGAGCGGACGCTGCCGCCGGGCGGCGGCTCGGCGCTCGAGGTCGAGGCAGGGCTCGCCGCCACGCGCCGCGCGGGAGAGCTCGACCTCGACGAGCTCCTCCTCGTCGACTCGTTCCTGCGACGACCGCGCCCGGAGCTGCGGGTCGCGCCACTCGATCGCGAGCCGATCCTCGCCGCTGCGCGAAGATTGGCGTCATGGCACCGCGACGCGTCGTCCTCGAAGAGCTCGGAGACGCCCTCGCCGCAGTTCACGCTGCCGACCGGCTGACGCGGATCGGCATCGACGGGGTCGACGGGGCGGGCAAGACGAGCCTCGCCGAAGAGATCGCCCAGCTCCTCACAAAGCGGGGACGTCCGTCTGTGCGCGTCTCGCTCGACTTCTTCGAGCGTCCGCCCGCCGAGCGGTACGCACGCGGCGAGCACTCACCTGAGGGCTACTACCTCGACGGGTTCGACGTCGAGCGACTTCACGCGCACGTGCTGAGCATCGGCGGGCCGCGCGAGCTCGTAGTCGTGGTCGACGGGATCTTCCTGCAGCGGCCGGAGCTCGCCGATCTCTGGGATGCGACCGTGTGGGTCGACGCCGAGCTCGACGTGGCCGCCAGGCGCGCCATAGAGCGCGACCTCGTCCGGATCGATGCTCGCGACGCGGAGCAAGAGCGCTACCGCCTGCGCTATCTCCCAGCCCAGCGGCGGTACATCGACGAGCAGCGTCCGCGGGAGCGCGCGACGTTCGTCCTGCGCAACACGGGACTCGACGAGCCGGAGCTCGTTGTTAGGAGGGTCTGACGAAAATCAGGCTGAGCCGGTCGGGCGCACGCTGACGACGAGCGGCTTTCCGTCAGACCCTAGGCAGCCGCGACGGAAATGAGGTCGCGTAGCGCGCCGAGCCGAGAGAGCGCCTGACCCTCGAGCTGGCGGACCCGCTCTCGCGTCAGGTCGAGCTCGTTCCCGATCGCCTCGAGCGTCCACGGCTCGCCCTCGAAGCCGAAGCGCAGCTCGAGAATGCGTCGCTCGCGCTCTGGAAGCGCCTCGAGCGCACGCCGCACTCCCTGGCGGCGGAGCGACTCCTCGGCCTCGTCGAACGGATCGGCCGCTTCGCGGTCGGCGAACAGGTCGCCGAGCTCACCCTCGTCGTCGGCACCCACCGTCTGGTTGAGCGAGACGGATGCGTTCGCCGCTCCGAGCGCCTCGTCGACGTGCTGCATCGGCAGGCCGGTCGCCTCGGCGAGCTCCTCCTTCGTCGCCTCGCGCCCGAGCTCGACCTCGAGCCGACGGGCCGCACGCGACAGCTTCTGCTGGCGCTCGACGACGTGGACGGGGACGCGGATCGTGCGCGCATGATTCGCAACCGCCCGCTGCACCGACTGCCGGATCCACCACGTCGCGTACGTCGAGAACTTGTAACCGCGGCGCCAGTCGAACTTCTCGACGGCGCGGTTCAGTCCGAGCGTTCCCTCCTGGATCAGATCGAGGAACGGGACGCCGAGCCCTCGGTAGCCCTTGGCGATGGAGACGACGAGCCGGAGGTTCGACTCGATCATGTGACGCTTTGCGGTTGGGTCGCCGCGCTCGATCCGCTTCGCGAGCATGACCTCCTCGGCCGCGGTGAGCAGCTTGTGGCGGCCGACGTCAGCGAGGAAGAGCTGCAGGCTGTCGGCCGAGCCGGAGATTGCCACGGGAGCCACCTCGGGCTCGGGCGCCGGCTCCTTCTCCTTCTCCTCTGCCTTCGGCGCCGGTGCCGGCTGAGCGCCGGCCGCGCGCGCGGCTGCCGGGCCGATCTCGAGCCCGGTGCGCTCGAGCTCCCGCGTGAGCTCCTCACGCTCGTCGTCGTTGAGCTCGAGCTCGGCCACGAACGCCTCGAGCTGGGCGGGATCGATGAACCCGCGCTCCTCGGCGCCCTCGACCATCGCGCGGATCTGATCCGACTCGAGCAAATCGTTGAGCTGGTTCTGCGTCAGCGCTCCCTCAGTCCCTTCGTTGTGCCTCGTCGCTTAGCCCGCAAGCCTTCGTACCTTAGGAGGGAAGTCCTCCGGTTACCACCCTCGCCCGGGAGTGCCGCCGCTCCGTCGCGCACCCGGTCGCTCGAACGAGCCGCGCGGCAAGTGTATTCCGCGCCTCGACCGGTTCGTGAGCATAGGACGCGGACCGGTCGGCGAAGTTTGCCGGGAACCTTCAGGAAGCCTTGCGGCGACGGCCGCCGCCTCGCTTCGCCGGCCCTTTCGCCCGGCGCTCGGCGAGCAGCTCGACGGCGCGGTCGAGCGTGACCGTCTCCGGGTCGTCGCCCTTGCGCAGGCTTGCGTTCGTCTCGCCGTCGGTGACGTAGGGGCCGAACCGGCCTTCCTTGAGCACGATTTCCTTGCCGCCGACCGCGTCGGTGCCGAGCTCGCGGAGCGGCTTCGTCGCCGCTCGCTGCCCACGCCGCTGCCGCGGCTGGGCGAGGAGGGCGAGCGCACCGGGCAGGTCGATGGTGAAGAGCTGCTCCTCCGACTCGAGGGAGCGCGACTCCTTCCCCTTCTGGACGTACGGGCCGTAGCGTCCGTTCCGCGCCGTGACCTCCTCCCCGTCCTCGGCGACACCGACCACGCGCGGGATCTCGAGCAGGCGCAGCGCGTCGTCGAGCCCGATCGTGTCGAGCGACATCGTCTTGAAGAGCGAGGCAGTGCGCGGCTTCTCCTTCGAATCCTCGGGCAGCACTTCCGTGACGTACGGCCCATAGCGCCCGGTGCGCGCGACGATCGGCAGCCCGGTCTCGGGATGGGTGCCAAGCTCGCGGTCTCCGCTGGGCTGCGAGAGGAGCTCTTCCGCCTTCTCGACGGTCAGCTCGTCGGGGGCGAGCTCCTCGGGAACGCTTGCGCGCTGCCCGTCCCGCTCGAGGTACGGCCCGTAGCGGCCGACGCGGAGGACAATCCCGTCCCCGATCTCGAGCGAGTTGATCTCGCGCGCGTCGATCGCTCCAAGATCCGACACGAGCTCGTGCAACCCCCCGGTCCCGTCGCCGAAGTAGAAGCGGCCGAGCCACTCGACCCGCTGCTCGTCGCCGGCCGCGATCCGGTCGAGGTCGTCCTCCATCGACGCGGTGAAGTCGTAGTCGACCAACCGACCGAAATGCTTCTCGAGCAGGCCCACGACGGAGAAGGCAAGGAAGGCAGGGACAAGCGCGGTGCCGCGCTTGAAGACGTAGCCGCGGTCGAGGATCGTGCCGAGGATCGACGCGTACGTGGACGGACGGCCGATGCCGAGCTCCTCGAGCGTGCGTACGAGCGTCGCCTCGGTGTACCGCGCCGGCGGGCTCGTCTCGTGGCCCTGCGGCTCGAGCGCGCGGAGCTCCACCGAGTCGTCCTCGGCGAGATTCGGCAGGCGGCGCTCCTCGTCTTCCTCCTGCGCGGCGCGGTCCGCGTCGCGCCCTTCTTCGTACGCGGCGAGGAAGCCCCGGAAGGTGATCACGGTGCCCGAGGCGCCGAACTCGACGGCCTCGTCGGCACTCGAGTCGGCCGCGATCCGCAGCGAGACGGTCTGCCCCTGCGCGTCCTTCATCTGAGACGCAAGCGTGCGCATCCAGATCAGCTCGTAGAGAGCGTGCTCGTCGGCGGAGAGCTCCGAGCGCACGTCCTGCGGCGTGCGGAAGTGATCGCCCGAGGGGCGGATCGCCTCGTGCGCCTCCTGCGCGTTCTTGACCTTCCGCTCGTAGCGGCGCGGCTGCGGCGGGACGTAGTCGGCGCCGAAGAGAGACGTCACTTGCTCGCGCGCGGCGGTGAGCGCCGACTCCGACAGCGTCGTCGAGTCGGTGCGCATGTAGGTGATGTAGCCGTTCTCGTACAGGCGCTGGGCGAGCCGCATCGTCGTCTGCGCTGAAAAGCGGAGCTTGCGGCTCGCCTCCTGCTGCAGCGTCGACGTCATGAACGGCGGGCTCGGGCGGCGGACGTACGGCTTCCGCTCGACGCGGGCGACGTGGAAAGCGGAATCCTGGAGGCGCTCGGCGAGACCGCGCGCCGCCGCTTCGTCGAGTTGGCGCGCCTCGCCCTTCAGCTTGCCGTCCGGCCCGAAGTCGCGTCCGGTGGCCACACGCTGCCCGTCGAGGGAGAGGAGCCTCGCCTCGAACGTTTCCGGGTCGAACGTGGCCACGATGTCCCACCACTGGGCTGCCCGAAAGGCCATCCGCTCGCGCTCGCGCTCGACGACGAGACGAGTCGCCACCGACTGGACGCGGCCGGCCGAGAGCCGGGGCATGATCTTCTTCCAGAGGACCGGCGAGACCTCGTAGCCGTACAGCCGGTCGAGAATCCGCCGCGACTCCTGCGCGTCCACCAGCCGCTCGTCGACGTCGCGGGTCTCGTCGAGCGCCCGGTCGATCGCGTCGCGCGTGATCTCGTGGAAGACCATCCGCCGCACCCGTACCTTCGGCTTCAGCACCTCGAGCAGGTGCCAGGCGATCGCCTCGCCCTCGCGATCCTCGTCCGTCGCGAGCAGGAGCTCGTCTGCGTCGGCGAGCTGCTTGCGCAGCTGTGCAACGGTCTTCTTCTTGTCGGAGTCGACGACGTAGAGCGGCTCGAACCCGTGCTCGACGTCCACCCCGAGGCGCGCCCAGGCCTCCCCTTTGTACTTCTCGGGGATCTCGGCGGCGCTGTCCGGGAGGTCGCGGATGTGCCCGACGGAGGACTCGACGACGAAGTCGGGTCCGAGGTAGCCGGCGATCGTGCGCGCCTTCGCCGGCGACTCGACGATGACCAAACGCTTCGGCATCGGCGCGTCACGATAGCCAGCGCTCCGGCCCGCGATACTCCGCGCATGCGTCCGCCGGGCATCTATCGGGTCGTCGCCGCGTTCAGCCGTCCGATTCTGTACGGGCTTTTCCGGCTGCGTGTGCAGGGGGTGGAGAACGTGCCCGCGAGCGGCGGTTACGTCCTCGCCTGCAATCACCTCTCGAACTTCGACCCGTGGCCGCTCGGGATGCCGCTCTATCCCGAGCATTGGCTCCGGTTCATGGCGAAGTCAGAGCTCTACTGGTGGCCGGCGACGTACATCCTGGACGCGGCCGGTGCCTTCCCGGTCCACCGCGGGCGTGCCGACGTCGTGGCCGTCCAGACGGCGATCCGGCTCGCACGGGAAGGCAATGTCGTCGTCATGTTTCCGGAGGGGACGCGCCGCAAGAAGGGGCTGGTGAAGAAGCACGAGGCCCGGGGCCGTACCGGCGCGGCACGGATCGCCATCGAGGCGGGGGTGCCGCTCGTTCCCGCGGCCGTCGCCGGCACCGACCGGTTGCTAGCCCTCGGACCGCTGCGCATCGCCTTCGGCGCGCCGATCGAGCTGGACGATCTGCGCGCCACCCGCGTGATGCGCCGCGCGTCGCAGGAGGCGACCGACCGGCTGATGGCGCGAATCGCGGAGCTGGAGGCGTCGTTGTGAGCACGATGCTTGCGATCGACGGTGACTCCTTCGCGCATCGCGCCTACCACGCGCTGCCGAAGTCGATCCGCCTCAACGCGGTCGTCGGCTTCACGAACATGCTCGTACGGCTTTGGCAGGCGGAGCAGCCGGACGCGGTCCTCGTCGCCTGGGACACGCTCTCGGTACCCACCTACCGGCACGAGGCCTTCGAGCCCTACCAGTCGGGAAGGGTGTTCGAGGAGTCGATCGTCGAGCAGCTCGAGATCCTGCCGGAGGTCGTTGGCGCGTTCGCCTTCCTCGTCGCGAAGGCGCCCGGCTACGAGGCCGACGACTTCCTCGCCGCCTCGGCACGGGAGTGGCCGGGGAACGTGCTCGTTGCGACCTCCGACCGGGACGCGTTCCAGCTCGCGAGCGAGCGCGTCACGATCCTGCAGCCGACACGCGGGGTGAGCGAGCTCGCCCGGATCGGCCCCGCGGAGGTGCGCGAACGCTACGGGGTCGATCCCGCGCAGGTGCCCGACCTGATCGCGCTGCGTGGCGACCCGTCCGACAAGCTGCCCGGGGCGCGCGGCATCGGCCCGAAGAAGGCCGCCGAGCTGCTCGCGCAGTACGGCTCGCTCGAGGCTGCGCTCGCCGACGGCCGCTTCGCAGCGGAGGCGGAGGACTTGAGGCTCTTCCGGCGAATCGCCCTCATGGACGCCTCCGCCCCCCTTCCTCCCCTCGCAGAAACATCCCCGGCGTGGGCGGAGGCGTCTTCTTTCCTCGAGCGGCTCGGACTCGGCGCAGTGGCCGAGCGCGTCGGTGCGCTATCGACGTCCTGACCCATCCCGCGTTCGCGCGGCTGCACCCGACCGGAGGCCACCCGGAGCGACCCGAACGGCTCGCGGTGCTGCTCGCGCACCAGCACATCTGGAGCGAGGGCCGAGCCGCCACTTCCGACGAGTTGCAGCTGTGCCACACGGCCGAGCACGTCGAGCTCGTCCGCTCGGTGGAGGATGCGGTTTGGCTCGACGGCGACACGGTCTGCACGGCGACGACCTTCGAAGCTGCCTCGCTCGCGGCGGGAACCGCGATCGAGGCGGCGCTGCGCGGCGGCTTCGCGCTCGTCCGTCCGCCCGGTCACCACGCCCTCGCCGGACGCGCGATGGGCTTCTGCGTGTTCAACAACGTCGCGGTGGCCGCGCGCGCGGCGCAACAGCGCCTCGGTCTCGAGCGGGTCGCGATCGTCGACTTCGACGTCCATCACGGCAACGGCACCGATGCGATCTTCCGCGACGACGACAGCGTCCTCTTCGTCTCGCTCCACCAGTGGCCGTTCTACCCCGGCGGCGGCGGCCCGGACGACCAGGCGGAGACGACGCTCAACGTTCCGCTGCGGGCCGGCTCCGGGGACGAGGAGTACCTCGAGGCGTTCTCGCGCATGGTCGAGCCCGCCGTGGAGCGGTTCGAGCCCGAACTCGTGCTCGTCTCGGCCGGCTTCGATGCCCACATCGACGATCCGCTGTCGGACATGCGCGTGACCGGGGACGGCTTCCGCGAGCTCGCGCGGCGCTGCCGGGCGATGTCCGACCGCGTCGCGGCAGTCCTCGAGGGCGGCTACGACCTCGAGACGCTGCCGGATCTCGTCGACGCGGCGCTCGAGGGCTTTACGACTTAGCCGCGCGCGAGCGCGAGTTGCTCGAGCGCCTCGCGGCGCGAAGACACGCCGAGCTTGCGTAGGAGGCTCTTCACGTGCGAGCGGACGGTGTGCTCCGAGATGAAGAGGCGCTGCGCGATCTCGTCCGTGCCGTGGTGCTCGTCGAGCAGGAGCAGAACCTCGAGCTCGCGGGCGGAGAGAACCGTGGCGATGCTGTCCGGCACGCCGGAGCCGCGAGCGCCACTGCGTACCTGGTCGAGCAGCCTCCGCGCAACGGGCCCCGAGAGAGCCGCGTCGCCCTGCACCACGCCCTCGAGGAACTCAGCGATCCGCTCGGGCGACTCGGTCTTGAGCAGGTAGCCGGCCGCCCCGCCGCGAATCGCGGAGAGGAGGTTCTCCTCCGTGCCCGAGGCGGTGAGCACCACGACCTCGCACCCGGGCGCAGCCTCGCGGAGCCGAGGCAGGGCGGAGAGGCCGTCGAGGCCGGGCATCAGGAGATCGAGCAGCACGAGGTCGGGCTGGGTCTCGGCCGCGGCTGCGATCGCCTCCTCGCCGTCGGCCGCAAGGCCGACGAGCTCGAAGCCGTGCGAGCGTAGGAGCGCGGCGAGCGCCTCGCGGGTGAGCGGATGGTCGTCGACGACGAGAATGCGTGCAGACATGGGTTCCTTATCGGCAGCAGCGCTTCTGCCGACAAGACCCATGTGAGATCACAACGGACCAAGCTGCAGGCGTGGCTCTGGGGGGAGATCCTCCTCGCCGGGCTGCTCGGCGCGAGCCTGGCGCTCTTCGCCACGCATCCCGTGCTGCGGACGCAGTACGACGAGCCGGCGCTGCTGCTCGTGCTCGAGACGACCATGGCGCTCGTGGGCCTGCTCGTCGCCGTCCTCGCCGCGAACCGGTTCCACGTCGACGGACTTCGCACCGACCTGCTGCTCTCGGCCGGCTTCCTCGTCGGCTCGCTGTCGACGGCGGCGTTCGCGATCGTCCCGGTTCTCGGCGGCAGCTCGCTGCAGCCTTCGGAAGCCTGGGCCGCCACCCTCGGCGGCATCCTCGGGACGGCCCTCGTCGCCGCAGCTCCCTTCGTGCGTGGACGCAGTCGCTCCCGCGACCGCGCTCTCTGGGACACGTTCACCGCAGCGGCAGTCGTCCTGCTCGCCGCGTGGATCCTGTTGCGGGCACACGGCCTGCAACTTCCCGCGCTGACCGGGTCCGCGAGCGGCGCCGAGCCGCCCGGCCTCGCCTCGGTGCTCGGGATCCAGGCGCTCCTGTGCCTCCTCGCCGTCGTCGGTTGGGCCAAGCGGCTCGCCCGCACCGGCGACGACCTGGCCCAGTGGCTCGCCCTCGGCTTCACGCTGCAGCTCTTCGCGGCGTTGCATCTCGTCTTCGATCCGCCGCGCGGGACGACCTACGTGGCCGAAGGCGAGTTCCTGCGCCTGCTCGCCTTCGGGCTGATGCTCGTCGGCGCGTGGCGCGCGATCCGCTCGGCCGAGCTCGGGCGCGCGGTCGCGGAGGAGCGGGCGCGCGTCGCGCGCGAGATCCACGACGGGCTCGCGCAGTACCTGTTCGCGGTCTCGACCCATGCGCAGATGCTCGACGCGGGAACGCCGGTCGACGAGGTTGCGCCGAAGCTCAAGCAGGCCGCCGCGCTCGCCCAGCAGGAAGCCCGCTTCGCCATCCTCGCGCTGTCGTCGGCGAGCGGCACGGCACCCTTCGACTCGGCCATGCGCCGCTACGTCGAGTTCCTCACCGCCGACGGCGGGCTCGCAGTCGACCTCGAGATCGACCCCGCGATCCGCCTTGCTCCGGACGAGCAGATCGAGATCTTCCGCATCGTCCAGGAAGGCCTCGGAAACGTCCGCCGGCACGCGAACGCCACCCGGGCCGAGGTCGCGATCGGGCTCCGTCCCTCGGGCGAGCGGTTCGTGGCCATCGAGGACGACGGCGAGGGCTTCCCCCTCGAGACCGAGATCGCCGGACAGGGCCTGCGGAACATGCGCGACCGGGCGTCGGCGATCGACGGCGGCTTCAGCATCCGGAGCACCCCCGGCCTCGGCACCGCACTCGAAGTCGTCCTGCGGTAAATCGGCCTTTCCAACCGGCGCCGCTCGGCTTAGAGTCCAGCGCCGTGGGTCGCTCTCTTGCTCTCCTTGGTGCAGTGGTGCTCTGCTGCGCGCTGGCGGCGACCGCAGTCGCAGGAAAGAAGCGCCCGAACCAGCGCGTGACGATCTTCTCCGACTCGTCCGGCGCGGCGCTGAACTGGGACTCTTCGGCCGAGCGGATCGTCGAGCAGGGAAACCGCGTCCTGCTCGAGCTGCATCCCTGCGGTCGCCTGACTCAGCCCGGCTGCCTCACGGCCAAGCCGCCGCCGAGCGTCCTCGCGACCGTGCGCAAGCTCGACCGGGAGCTCGGCCCGAACGTCGTGATCTTCGTCGGCTACAACGACGACCCGGCGACGTACCGCCACGGCCTTCCGATCGTGATGAAGGCGCTCTGGAAGCGCGGCGTGCAGCACACCCTGTGGTTCACCCTGCACGCGGTCAGCAAGCAGTACGTCGACATCAACCACGCGATCTACGCCGAGGAGCAGAAGTGGGGGCCGACGATGACGGTGCTCGACTGGAACCACTACTCCGCGTCCCATCGTTCGTGGTACGCGTCCGACGGGATCCACCTGAGCGGCACCGGCGCGATCGCGTTCGCGACCTATCTCCACCGCTCGCTGAAGAAGCTCGGTCTGACAGGGCCAAAGCCGATTTCGTAGGGATCTCCGGCGGCCTCAATAGAAAGCCCCCGCATCCGCGGGGGCTTTCCGTAGCAGGCCTGTAAGCCGGATTCTGTCTAGGGTGGCCATCCATCTGTGCGGCTACCCGGCTCCTCGGCGGGCCGCGTCGGCGGAGCCTGTTCGCCTTGCACCGGACGGGGTTTGGCGAGCCGGTCCTGTCGCCAGGGCCGCTGGTGGGCTCTTACCCCACCGTTTCACCCTTACCGGCCGCGACTCCGGAGATTCGCGACCGGCGGTCTGTTTTCTGTGCCACTTTCCGTCGGCTTTCGCCGCCTCCCTCGTGTCGTCAGACGATGTCGGGAGCGTCCTGCCCTGCGGTGTCCGGACTTTCCTCGACGGCCCGAGAGCCGCCGCGGTCACCCGGCCTGCGTGACCGATTGTACCCCGGTCCCGGCGCCGTCGACTCGCCCGTGCAGGCGCATCGAGCACTCGGGACAGCGGACGAGCGAGCCCTCGTGAAGGACGAACTCGCCGCAGACCGGGCACTCCAGGGACGCCCCGCGCAGCACCGCGAGGAGCTCCTGCTCGAGCGTCCGGTGGAGGGAGGTCGGAGGGCTCACAGTTCCCGGAACACCCCCACGACCTTGCCGAGGATCTGGACGTGCGGGGCGTAGATCGGCTCGAGCGCGGAGTTCTCGGGCTGCAGCCGGATGCGGCCGCGCTCGCGGAAAAACCGCTTCACCGTTGCCTCGTCGGCCGTCTCGTCGTCGCCGGCGAGGGCGACGACGATCTCGCCGTCCCGTGCTTCCTGGGCGCGCCGCACGACGACGACGTCGCCTTCGAGGATGCCGGCCTCGATCATCGAGTCGCCCTTGACGCGCAGGAGGAAGTCGCCGTGGAGGCTCTCGGGCACCGCGATCTCGTCCTCGACGTTCTCGTCCGCCAGCAGCGGCCCGCCTGCGGCGATCTGCCCGAGCAGCGGCAGCTTCGGCAGCTCGGCGGCGGCCGTCTCCCCACCCTTCGCTGCACCTTTGTCCCGGCCGATGAGCTCGAGCGCCCTCGGCTTCGTCGGGTCGCGCCGCAGCAGGCCGGCGCGCTCGAGGTTCGCGAGATGCGCGTGGACGGTGGAGGGCGACGCGAGGCCGACGGCCTCGCCGATCTCCCGCACGGTCGGCGGATAGCCATGCCGGTCGACGTACTCGACGAGGAAGCTCCAGATCTCGCGCTGCCGGCCGGTCAACTCGGCTGTGGTCTGCATCTCACGCTCCGGGGGGTCGGGGACGGTGCCGAACACATGTTCGGGAGCAGAGTACGGACTCCTCCGGACGGCGTCAACAGAAAAGGCCGCCCGAGGGCGGCCCAAAAGTGCGCTGGAGAGGACTTGAACCTCCACGGCCTGTTAAGGCCACTAGGCCCTCAACCTAGCGCGTCTACCAATTCCGCCACCAGCGCGAGAGCCCGCGCATAGTAGCGGCCCGCCGCCCCTAGGACAGGTAACGGAAGAGGGCGATGCTGTTCGCGAAGAAGAGCACCGTGAGCACGACGGTGTAGCGCGTCAGGTTCCGCTCCACGATGTGCGTACCGCCCTGCGAGGTGGGCGTGAAGCCCATCCCTCCCATGCCCGCGTCGCGGCCGGAATGCATGAGGATCAGCGACGTCATGCCGACGACGATGAGCACCTGGGCGACTGCGAGGACCGTGAGCACGCGCTCAGGGTAGCCGCCGTCGCGTCACTTCGACGATCGCCGCGACCAACTCGGAGGCGATGCGGTCCTTCGTGACGTAGCCGGATGCGCCGGCCTCCCGGGAGCGGTCGACGTCGGCGCGCGAGTTCGAGCCGGTGAGCATGAGGACGCGGACGCCGTCATCCGCCGCGCGGATCTCGCGCGTGGCCTCGAAGCCGTCGAGGACCGGCATGCTCACGTCCATCAGGACGACGTCCGGGGCGAGCGTCCGGGCGAGCTCGACCGCCTCGCTGCCGTCGCTCGCCTGGCCGACGACCTCGATCCGCTCGTCGGCCGCGAGGATGGCCTCCAGCGCCTCGGCGAAGAGCCTGTGGTCGTCGGCGATCAGCACGCGGAGGGGCTGTGGTTTCTTCGCGCGGCCGGGCATTGATTCATCCTCGCTGTTAGCGTCGGCTTGTGGAAGAGGACGTCCGCGAGCGGATCCAGAAGCTGCTGGTGACGGGGGACAACCGCCTCAAGCAGGGCGTCGATCCGACGAAGGCACGTGAGAGCTGGGAGCAGGCGCTCGCCCTCGCGCGAGAGGCCGGGCTCGAGGAGCAGATCCGGCCGCTCGTCGAGGTCAGGCTTGCGGATCTCGAGCGGCCGCCCGGCTGAGGATCGCCTCGATGCGCTCGGCCTGGCGACGGACGTCGTGCTCCGCGGTTGCCTCGCGGGCGGCGAGATTCGGACACGGCAGCGACGCGGCCTGCTCAAGCCCGCGCGTGAGGGCGTCGAGGTCGAGGGGGTCGACGAGCACGCCGGCCTGGGGCGGGACGAACTCGGGCGGTCCGCCGATCCGGGTCGCCACGACCGAGCGGCCGCACGCCATCGCCTCGAGCAGCGCCTGACCGAGCGGTTCCAAGAGGCTCGGCTGCGCGAGGACGCGACACTCCGAGAGCAGGCGCGGGATCTCGTCGTGCGGCAGGCGCCCGAGCAGGCTGACTCGCTCGCGGCCCTCTAGGCGTGACCGGAGCGGCCCGTCGCCGGCGAAGGTGAGCGTTCCCTCGCCGAGACGCGCGAAGGCGTCGGCGAGTCGGACGACGTTCTTCCGCTCGTCGAGCGCGCCGACGCAGAGGAAGCCCGGCGGCCCGGCCGGCGGCCCGGTGACCGCGAAGCGCTCCCGATCGACGCCGCTCGAGACGACCTCGACTTTCCCGCGTACCTCGGGCAGCTTCGTCTCGAGCTCGCGCCGCAGGTAGTCGGAGACGCAGATAACCGTTGCCGCGCGCCGCACGACGAGGCGGGTCGCAGCCGCGACGCCCGGGGTCGCTCCGACGTTACGGACGTCCCTCCCGTGCGCGGTGACGACGAGCGGCGCGCCGCCGGCGAGCGCTGCGATCAGCCCGGAGGGGACGAGGAAATGGGCGTAGACCACATCGGGCTTGCCCGCCGCCCGCGTCCGGCGCGCGAGGGTCAGGTAGCGGAGCTTCCCGCCCGCGCGCGTGTCGAGGACGGCGAGCTCGATCTCGTGCCCCCGTGCCTCGAGCTCGCGCTCGACCTGCGCGACGAACGTACCGAGGTCGGGCGCGTCGGGCCCCGGGTACATCTGCGAGACGAGCAGGATGCGCACGGGGCCAGCGTACGCGGGCCCCGTGCGCGGTTCACGCGGCTGCGGCGCTGCGAACAGCGTCCACGACGAAGTCGGAACGGCCCTCGAAGAGCAGGTCGAGCAGCCGCGTCGCGCCGAGGAGCCCCGCTGGACGCCGGAGCAACGCGACGAGACGCGCCTCGTCGAGGCCCGCTGCGCGGGCAGCCTTCACGGCCTCGCGCACGCCCACCGGAATCTTGCCGCCGGGGCCGAACTGCCAGGCGGGATACAGCCACTCGCCGTCGTCGCGGACCGCGAAGAGCTCGCCGCGGTCACGCAGCTGCTCGATCTCGCGAGGGTTGATTCCGAGCCGGCTCGAGAGCCACGAGCCGGGAAGTGGAGTGGTGAGAGTGTCGTGCATGTGCTCCTCCTGTTTCGGTTCTGTGGATAAGGAGCACGATCGACGCAGCCGCTTAAGATCGACTTGATGAGCGAGTACACGATCGTCAACCTCGGCGACGTCGAGAACGTCGCACCGAAGTTCCAGATGCCGGAGGGCATGGACGTCCGCTTCCCGAAGCGCGATCTCGGCTGCGAGGCGGGCGGCGTCGGGATCGAGAAGCTGCCGCCGGGTCTGCGCATGCCGTTCGGCCACAAGCATGCGGAGCAGGAGGAGATCTACGTGATCGCCGAGGGCTCGGGCCGGATCAAGCTCGACGACGAGGTGCACGACCTGCGGCAGTGGGACATCCTGCGCATCGGGCCCGGCGTGATGCGCAACCTCGAGGCCGGCTCCGACGGGATCACGCTGATCGCGTTCGGCGCGCCGCTCGGCGAGCAGAACGACGGTGAGCTCGAGCCCGGCTGGTGGTCGCGCTAGCGGTTCAGGCCCGCGCTCGCACCGCGTCGTACATCCCCCACTCCTCGCGCAACGCCTCGCAGATCTCGCCCACCGTGCAGCGCGCACGCAGTGCCTCGCGCATTGGTGGGAGCAGGTTCGCGTCGCCGCGTGCTGCGTCGCGCAGAGTCGCGATCGCCGCGGCCGCTTCTTCTGCATTCCGCTCCGCGCGCACTCGCTCGGTGCGCTCGATCTGCCGTCGCTCGGCCGCCGGGTCGATGTGCAGGAGCTCGACCCGCTCGCTCGACTCCTCCTCGAACGCGTTCACGCCGACGATGACGCGCTCGCCCGACTCGACCTGCTGCTGGAACTCGAACGCGGCCCGCTCGATCTCCTCCTGCACGAAGCCCGACTCGACGGCCGCGACCGCGCCGCCGGCCTCGTCCACCCGCTCGATCAGCTCCGACGCACGCGCCTCGAGCTCGTCGGTCAGCGCCTCGACGTAGTAGGAGCCGCCGAGCGGGTCGGCGGTCTCGATCGTCCCGGCCTCTGCGGCGAGGATCTGCTGCGTGCGGAGAGCGATGTGCGCGGCGTGCTCGGTCGGCAGCGCGAGCGCCTCGTCGTAGCTGTTCGTGTGCAGGCTCTGCGCGCCGCCGGCCACCGCCGACAGCGCCTGGATCGCGACGCGGAC
The DNA here is from genome assembly GCA_963731015.1 of uncultured Actinomycetes bacterium. Classification (GTDB taxonomy): domain Bacteria; phylum Actinomycetota; class Thermoleophilia; order Gaiellales; family Gaiellaceae; genus Palsa-739. The sequence goes on along the minus strand of CAVSTY010000007.1, from coordinate 85,028 downwards.
GACGTTGTTCTCCGGCTGCTGCGCGGTGAGCGTCGAGCCGCCCGTCTGGGCGTGGAAGCGGAGGGCGAGCGCGCGGGGGTTCGTGGCGCCGAAGCGCTCGCGCATGATCCGCGCCCAGAGCCGCCGCGCCGCCCGGAACTTTGCCGCCTCCTGGAAGAAGTCGTTGTGGGCGTTGAAGAAGAAGGAGAGGCGCGCGCCGAAGTCGTCGGGCGAGAGCCCCGCCGCGACGGCCGCGTTGCAGTACGCGATCCCGTTCGCGAGCGTGAAGGCCAGCTCTTGCACCGCCGTCGAGCCCGCCTCGCGGATGTGGTAGCCGCTGATCGAGATCGTGTTCCAGCGTGGGATCCGCTCGGCGCAGTAGGCGAACAGATCCGTCGTCAGCCGCATCGACGGGCGCGGCGGGAAGATGTAGTTCCCGCGCGCGATGTACTCCTTGAGGATGTCGTTCTGGACGGTGCCGCGAAGCGCGTCCGGCGACACGCCTTGCCCCTCGGCCACGAGCTCGTAGAGCAGCAGCAGGAGCGAGGCCGGCGCGTTGATCGTCATCGAGGTCGAGACCTCGCCGAGCGGGATCCCGTCGAGCAGGATCTCCATGTCGGCGATCGAGTCGATAGCGACGCCTGTGCGGCCGACCTCGCCGAGCGCGCGCGGATCGTCCGAGTCGTAGCCGAGCTGTGTCGGGAGGTCGAAGGCGATCGAGAGGCCGGTCTGCCCGCGCTCGAGGAGGTACCGGTAGCGCGCGTTCGACTCCTCGGCCGAGGCGAAGCCGGCGTACTGGCGGATCGTCCACGGCCGGCCGCGGTACATGTCCGGGTACGGGCCGCGGGTGAAGGGGTATTCGCCCGGCGGCTCGAGCTCGCGCGGCGCGTCGGCGGCCGTGTAGACGGGCTTTACCTCGATGCCCGACTCGGTGCGCCGGTCGCCGCTCTGAGCCACGCACCAGATCGTAGGGGTCTACGCGGCGGGGTGGCACCGCGAGCGCACCGGCCGCACACCATGTGCGACCGGCACGCTCGCCGCCCGCGGAGGGGCGGGCAGAGGCGAGAGATGGTCGGCGAGCGCCCGGAGACCCGAGGCGGTTCGCGAGCGGAGGGCACCGGGGCCGCGCAGCCTCTCGGCCGCGGCAACGTCCTCACGCCGACGGTGATCGGTCGAGTAGAGGTCGAAAAACTCGGGCGGCTGGGGGATCATCGTGCGAACTCCTTGTGTTCGATGAATCTCACTGGTTCGAAACTTATCGAACGCACAGAGAGTTTGTCAAGCAAAATTGCGAAAACGCGGTATCATCACGGTAACAATTCGATGGCGATCGAAAACGTTAACCAGCCCAGAGCCGTCCAGAAGCCGCGCGTCGTCGACGTCTCGCGTCCGGGCCAGGCGCTCGCCGTTGAGATCGACGCGTCCGAGGCGGCAGAGCTGCTGCTCACCATCGGGACAGTGCTCGTCGAGGACGAGCAAGACACATACGAGCTGGGGGCGGCCCGGATCGAAGAGATCCGTGCCGCCACACCGCCCGAGCTCCTCCGCCAGGCCGCCGAGCTATTGCCCGAGAAGTCGGCGGCCCTCCTGCTCGGACTGGTCTACACGACGCCGAAACCGCGTACGGTCTCGGCCTTCCTAGAGCATCTCGCCGCGACCGACCCGGTCGAGATCCGCCTCCACCTGCTCGGCTACCACATGCGAGGCCACCACGTGGCCGATCCCGAGACGATCCGCCGCGCAGCCGAGGGAGACGACGGAGCAATCGAGGAGCTGCTGGCCGCGGCCGCCGAATACGCCGATCCGGACAAGTGCGAGAGCCTGCAGCTCGCCGTCAAGCGCGATCCAGCTGAAAGCAAGCGTGCACTCCTGAAGCTCCTCACGGACTGGTCTGAGCAGGTCCTGCCCAAGATGGCCCCGGCGGACCCGACGCTCGCCGAGCGCGACGCAGAGACCAAGCGCGAGCTCGTGAAATCAGTCCCTCCGGAGCAGGTCGTCGAGCGCCTGGCGCCCGGCATCCAGTGGGCACCGGGGCCGGAGATCGACCGCGTCGTGCTCTTCCCCGCCTACTCGCCCCGCCCGTGGGTCTACATGAGCGAGTACAAGCGAGCGAAGATCTTTTGTCCGCCGATCACCCTCGACCGCGAGCGAACTCCTGGCGATCCGGCCGAGCTCGTCCGGATCTACAAGGCGCTCGGCGACGAGAGCCGTCTGAAGCTGTTGAAGCGGTTGCAGGAAGGACCGATCTCGCTCACCGACGCGGCGCAGGAGGTCGGCCTCGCGAAGTCGACGACCCACCACCACCTGGCGATCCTGCGCCAGGCCGGCTTCGTGCTGATCCGGGAGGGCGACGACACCTACAAGCTCCGCACGGACATGCGGCCGGAGCCGGGCGCGCTACTCAAGCAGTTCCTCGGTAACTGACCCGCGCTACTCAAGCAGTTCCTCGGTAACTGACCGAGACCCGCGGTCTCGGTCAGGGTGAGAAGGAACTCCGCGCGGGCGAGAGCGCGGTCCGGCCTGCGGCTAAGCCCGCTGCGCGAGGCTTAGCCTCCGGCCCTTGATCTGAGCTCTGGTCGAGACGTTTCGAACCTCTGTGAGGTCCCAGCGGCGGCGTAACGTCGCGTTACGCCGCCGCGCAGTAGCGGGCGCGCACGCGAAGCCTGCGCGCCCGCGACGAGACAACGGCTCGAACCCACGTTCAACCCAATGTGCCCTCAGCACGAAGCAACCGGGAGACCGCGCTCTCCCGGTTGCGGAGTTCCCTAGCCCCCGGGCGAAGAGTGCAGCTCTTCGCCCGAGCCCGCAGGCAAGATCACGGCATGCGGGTGACCGTCCGCCTCTTTGCAGGACTGCGCGAACGTGCAGGGCGTTCGCGTCTCGAGCTCGACGACGTCGCGCGCATCGAGGACGTCTGGCCGGCGCTCGGGCTCGGCGACGAGCCGCCGGGGCTCCTCTACGCCGTCAACCGGGAGTACGCCGCGCCCGGGCTGGAGCTCGCGGACGGCGACGAGGTGGCGCTCATCCCGCCCGTCAGCGGGGGCTCCTTCCGGCTCGTCGAAGGGCCGCTCGACGTGGCCGCCGTGCTGCGCGAGGTCGAGGATCCCGAGGCGGGCGCGGTCGCGAGCTTCGTCGGCACCGTGCGCCGCCGGTCGCGGGACCGCGACGTCCTTCACCTCGAATACGAGGCGTACGAGGAGATGGCCGAGCCGCTGCTCGCCCGCCTCGGCGAGGAGCTGACCGAGCGCCACGGGCTGTGCGCGGTCGCCGTCCACCACCGGCTCGGGCGGGTCGAGATCGGCGAGGCGAGCGTCGTCATCGCCGTCTCGGCGCCGCATCGGTCGGCCGCGCTCGATGCCTGTCGCGAGGCGATCGAGACGCTCAAGACGACGATCCCGCTCTGGAAGAAGGAGGTCTACGCGGGCGGCGAGGAATGGATCGGGAGAGGCTCGTGAACGCGCAGGCCCAACAGCAGCGGCGCGGCTTCCTCGACCGCCTGATCGGGCTCGCCGTCCTGGCCGGCGGGTTCGCGAAGTTCTTCGCGTTCTTCGTCTCCTTCGCCGCCTACTCGCTCTGGTTCGGGAGCTGGCGGTTCGGGCTCGGCTTCGTGCTCCTGATCCTGCTGCACGAGCTCGGCCACGTCGCCGAGGCACGCCGCCAGCATCTGCCGGTGACGCTGCCGACCTTCATTCCGTTCCTCGGCGCCTTCGTCACCGTGCGCCACGCGGGCATCCCGCCCTGGCGGCGCGCGCTCGTCTCGCTCGCAGGCCCGTTCGTCGGCGGCCTCGGCGCCGCTGCGGTGTGGGCCGTCGGCTCGGCGCACAACACGGTCTGGCTCGTCGTGCTCGCGAACATCGGCTTTCTGCTCAACGTCTTCAACCTGCTGCCGATCGGCTTCCTCGACGGCGGTACCGTCTTCCAGGCGATCTCCCAGTCTCGGCGCGGCTGGATCCGGTACGAGAACGGCATCCCGGTCGAGGCGGTCCCGCCGGACCGAGAGCACGCCAACCTCATCACGGTCCTGTACGTGCTGCTCTCCGCCGCGCTCGTCGCCGGGCTGCTCGCCACCAAACAGACCGGAATGCTCTAGGCCGTGCAGGACCGCGAGCTGCTCCAGACGCACCACAAGCTCGCGTATCTCCGCGAGCGCTCGAAGTCCATCGGAGACGAGTTCCTCAGCGGTTTCGAGTGTGTCGAGAAGATCGATCGCCCGGCCGTCTCCTGCTTTGGCTCGGCGCGGGCGCCGGAAGGGTCGCCGCCGTACGAGCTCGCGCGCGAGACGGCGCGGCTTTTCGCGGAGGCGGGCTGGGCCGTCGTCACGGGCGGCGGGCCCGGGTTGATGGAGGCGGCGAACCGCGGCTGCCGGGAGGGCGGTGGGCTCTCGGTCGGCTTCGGGATCGAGCTGCCACACGAGGATCGGCTGAACGACTACGTCGACCTCGGACTCGTCTTCGACCACTTCTACGCCCGCAAGACGATGTTCGTGAAGGCGGCGGAGGGCTTCTGCGTCTTCCCCGGCGGCTTCGGCACCGCCGACGAGCTGTTCGAGTCGCTGACGCTGATCCAGACCGGCAAGGTGCTCCACTTCCCGGTCGTGCTGCTCGGCGAGGCGTACTGGACGCCGCTGCTCGAGTGGGTGCGCCGCAGCGCGCTCGCCGACGGCATGGTCTCGCCGGGGGATCTCGCGCTCCTGACCCTGACCGACGAGCCGCGCGTTGCGCTCGAAACGGTGCTCGACGCCTTCCGTGCCGCCGGCGGAGCGCCGAGCCCGCACACGCCGCGCAAGGCCGACGCGCAGTAGCGTTCGCACGATGGAGCTCCGCGATCTGCCCTCGGTGGACGAGCTCGCGCGCGCGGCCGGCGACCCGCTCGCGGTCGACGCGGCCCGGGCCGTGATCGACAGGGCGCGGGAGGAGATCCAGACGGGGACCGATCCCGGCGACCTCGAGGCGCGCCTGCGGGATGAGCTGACCGACGCGCGGCGGCCGCGCCTGCGGCGTGTGCTCAACGCGACGGGAGTGATCGTGCACACGAATCTCGGGCGCGCGCCGCTCGCCGAGGAGGCGATCGAGCGGGTGGCCGAGACCGCGCGCGGCTACTCGAACCTCGAGTACGACCTGGCCGAGGGCTCACGCGGCTCACGCCAGGATCACGTCGCGGCCGTCCTGGGCCGGCTGACGGGATCGGAGTCGGCGCTGGTCGTCAACAACAACGCCGCCGCAGTCCTCCTCGCGCTTGCCGCGCTGGCGGAGGGACGCGAGGTCGTCGTCTCCCGCGGCGAGCTGATCGAGATCGGCGACGGCTTCCGGATCCCGGAGGTGCTCGCGCGCTCCGGCGCACGGCTCGTCGAGGTCGGGACGACGAACCGCACCCGCGCCGCCGACTACGAGCGTGCGATCGGGCCGGAGACCGCTGTCGTGCTGCGCGTCCACCAGTCGAACTTCCGCGTCGTCGGCTTCGAGGAGCGCCCGCGGCTCGAGGAGGTCGCCGCCGTCGCGCAGGCCCACGGTCTTCCGCTCGTGGACGATCTCGGCTCGGGCGCGATCGCGCCTGTCGAAGCGGAGCCGACGGCGCGCGAGTCGCTCGCGGCGGGCGCCGATCTCGTGTGCTTTTCGGGCGACAAGCTGCTCGGCGGCCCGCAGGCCGGGATCGTGCTGGGCCGCGCGGATCTCGTCGAGCGACTGCGCCGGCATCCGCTCCAGCGGGCGCTGCGGATCGACAAGCTCTCGCTCGCGGCGCTCGAGGGGACGCTGCTGCTGCAGCTCGAGGCGCCGGAGCGGATCCCCGTCCTGCGCACCCTCGGCCAGGGGACGGACACGGTGCGCGCGCGCGCAGAGCGGCTCGCGGCCGCGACCGAGGGAGAGATCGAAGAGACGGTCGGCCGCGTCGGCGGCGGCGCGCTGCCGCTTGCCGAGCTGCCGAGCTTCGCGTGCGCGCTCGAGGAGTCGCTCGCCGCGCCGCTGCGCGTCGGCGAGCCGCCGGTCGTCGGCGTCGTCCGCGACGGCCGCCTTCTCCTCGACTGCCTCACGCTCACGGACGAGGAGGCGGACGAGGCCGCGAGCCTGGTCGCCGCCGCCCGCAGATGACCGATCTCTGGGACTTCCTGCGCGGATCGCTGATGGCGAAGGCTCTCGCGGCCGTCGTCGATGCGGGCGTGCCGGAGGCGCTGGCAGACGGACCGCGGCCGGTCTCGGAGCTCGACGGCGACCCGGACACGCTGCACCGGCTCCTGCGCGCGCTCGCCAGCGACGGCGTCTTTCGCGAGACGGAGCCGGGTGTGTTCGAGCACACCGAGGAGTCGCGTCGCCTGCTCGGGCCCGGCTGGAGCGAGTTCGCGCACCTCTTCGGCGGCGTCTTCTTCGAGGCGACGACGGAGCTCGACGCCTCGACGTCCGAGTCGCCGTTCGAGGGCCGGTTCGGTAGCGGCTTCTGGGAGTGGCTCGCTCAGCACCCCGCCGAACGGGCGGCGTTCGACGCCGCGATGGCGGGAGAACGCGACCGGGCCGCCGACCGGCTCGCGGCGCTGGAGTGGCGCGAGGGCGAGGTCGTCGTCGACGTCGGCGGCGGCAACGGCGCATTGCTCGTGGAGCTGATCCAACTTCGTCCCGAGCTGCGCGGAATCGTGCTCGACCTCCCCGAGACGGTGCGCGACGAGGCCGCGCTCGGGGACCGGATCGAGTTCGTGGAGGGGAGCTTCTTCGAGTCGGTGCCGGAGGGCGACGCGTACGTCCTCTCGGGGATCCTCCACGACTGGCCCGACGAGGACGCGGCGAGGATCCTGCGCACGATCCGCGCGGCCGCGCGGCCGCACGCGCGACTGCTGATCAACGAGTCCGTGATCGATCCCGGCAACGACGCCGCCGCTGCGAAGTGGCTCGACCTCCTGATGCTCGTCCTCGCCGGCGGCCGCGAACGCAACGAGGAGCAGTGGCGTGCGCTGCTTGAGGGCGCGGGCTGGGAGCTAGTTCGATCTCCGGAGACCGGCGCGATCGAGGCGCGAGCGGTGTGACCGGCGCTGACCAAGAGCTAGTCAGGCTCATCTCGCACCTTACGGATGAGTGCCAGGTGCTCAAGCGAATCTCGTGGCGCTACTCGGTTGCGCAGACGCCAGATGCGATCTGGCTCGAAGAGGAGCCGAATCTGATTCTGCGCTACGCCGCCGACGAGCCTGAGGCGATCGTCGAAGCGCGGTCGCGGCATGGCCTGCCCTAGCCCATGCCGCTGACGGTCGGTACCGCGGGTCACATAGACCACGGCAAGACAGCGCTGGTCGAGGCGCTTACCGGCAAGAACACCGACCGGCTGCCCGAGGAGCAGGAGCGCGGGATCTCGATCGACCTCGGCTACGCGCCGCTCGAACTGCCGGACGGCACGAGCCTCTCGGTGATCGACGTGCCGGGCCATGAACGCTTCGTCCGCACCATGGTCGCGGGCGCGAGCGGCATCGACGTCTTCTTGCTCGTGATCGACGCCGGCGAGGGAGCGCGCCCGCAGACGTACGAGCATCTCGCGATCCTGCGGCTGCTCGGGATCGAGAAAGGCGTCGTCGCCCTCACGAAGGCCGACGCGGTCGACGAGGAGTCGCTCGAGCTCGCGCGCGTAGAGGCGGAGGAGCTCGTCCCCGGCGCTCCCGTGGTCGCGACGAGCGCGCGCACCGGCGCCGGCCTCGACGAGCTGCTGGCCGCACTCGCGAAGGTCGCGGCCCAGGCGACACGACACGACGCCGGCGGGCCGGCTCGCCTCCACGTCGACCGCTCGTTCACGCTGCGCGGCATCGGGACGGTGGCGACCGGGACGCTGTGGTCGGGGACGATCGGCGAGGGCGACGAGCTCCGGGTCGAGCCGCGCGGCCGGGCGGTGCGGGTGCGGAGCGTGCAGGTTCACGACCGCCCGGTCGAGCGCGCCGAGGCGGGGCAGCGTGTCGCCGTCTCCGTCCCCGGCGTCGAGCGGCAGGACTTACGGCGCGGGGACGTCCTCGTCACACCGGGATCGGTCAGGCCGAGCTTCCGGCTCGACATCACGCTCGAGCCGCTGGGCGAGATCCCGCCGCGGGTCATGCTCCACCACGGCACGGCGGAGACCGCCGCTCGCGTGGCCCGCGCCGGCGACCGCTTCGCACAGCTGCGCCTGTCGCGGCCCGTCGTCGCCGCCCGTGGGGACCGGGTGGTGCTCCGCGCCGGGACGACCGTTGGCGGCGGAGTCGTTCTCGACCCGAATCCGCCGCGCCACGCCGACCTCGAGCGGTTCGAGGCGCTCGAGCGCGGCGAGACTCTCGTCCATGCTCCCGTGCGCGTCGACGGCGAGTGGCGCTGGTCCGACGCGTGGCTCGACGAGCTTCGCGGCGACCTCGACAAGGCGATCGACGCTGCCGATCCACTCGACCCGGGCGTTCCGGTGCCCGCCGCCGAGTGGGCGAAAGCCGTCGTCCCGCACCTCGGGCTCGAGCTGCGGGGCGCCAAGCTCTACAGACCGGGCGCAGGCCCCGAGCTCGGCGAGCGCGCCGAGGCGGCAGAGACGCTCGCCACCCAGCTCGGAGTCGAGCCGGTGCGCGTCGAGGATCCGGCGCTCGCCCGCTACCTCGAGGAACAGGGCCGGCTCGTGCGCGTAGGCGACGGCTTCGCGATCTCACCCGCAGCGTACGACCAAGCGCGGGCGGTGCTCGTCGACGGCATCACCCTCGCGCAGCTCCGCGACGCCCTCGGCGTCGGCAGGAAGACGGCACAGCTCTACCTCGAGCGCTTCGACGCCGACGGCGTGACCCGCCGCGTCGGCGATGCCAGAGTCCTGCGGCGGCGCTCCAGCCGTTAAGCGTCCCAGGCGACCGGCAGCGCGACGAGGCTGCGGAAGAGCGGCACGGGGCGCCAGCGAAGCTCGTCCTCCGCCACCGCAAGACGCAGGCCGGGCAGGCGGCGCAGCAATGTCCCGAGCGCGATCTCGGCCTCGAGCCGTGCGAGCGGCGCGCCGAGGCAGAAGTGGCGGCCGCGACCGAACCCGAGATGCCGCGTGTCGCGCTCGGAGGCCAATGCGAGCTCGTCCGGCGCCTCGAACCGCTCCGGGTCGTGGTCGGCGGCGCCGAGCACGACGATCACCGTCTCGCCGCGGCGAATCGTGTGGCCGCCGAGCTCCACGTCCACCGCCGCCCACCGGTTCAGCGTCCGCTCGACCGGACCGTCGTAGCGGATCAGCTCCTCGACCGCGCGCGGCAGAAGCGCCGGATCGCGCTCGATCGCCGCCCGCTGCTCGGGATGGGTGAGCAGCGCGCGCGTCGCGTTCCCGATCAGGCTCACCGTTGTCTCGTGCCCGGCGACGATCAGGAGCGCGACCATGCTGCACAGCTCCTCCTCGGACAGCGTGTCGCCGCCGTCCTCGACCGCGACGAGCGCGCTCACGAGATCGTCGCCGGGGCTTCCTCGCCGCTCGGCGAAGAGCGCGAGCAGGTACTGGACGAAGGCTCCTAGCAGGGCATCGGCCTGCTCCATCTCCGCCGCCGCCAGCGCCGGACTGACCATCGCGCCCGACCACTTGCGGAAGCGTTCGCGGTCGGCGACGGGGACACCGAGCAGCTCGGCGATCACCGTGATCGGCAGCGGGAACGCGAACGCCGAAACGAGCTCCATCTCACCGGCGGCCGAGACGCCGTCGATCAGCCCGTCGGCGATCTCCTGGATCCGCGGCCGCAACCGCTCGACCATCCGCGGTGTGAACGCCTTCGAGACGAGACGGCGCAGGCGCCGGTGGTCGTCGCCGTCGCGGTTGAGCATGTTGCTGTCGATGAAGGAGAAGAACTCCGGCAGCTGGAGGCGCTGCTCCGGCGGCAGCGCGAGGCGCGGGTCGCGGACGAAGCGCTCGTCGTCGAGCAGCACCGACTCGGCGTCGTCGTAGCGGGTCACCCACCAGATCGGCGTCTCGCCGTCGATCCCGGGCTGGCAGAAGACCGGGTCCTGCTCACGCATCCGGGCGAAGGTCGCGTAGGTGTCGGCGCGGAACGCGTCGCTGTAGAGGTCGTACTTGCGCGCGACCGACGCCATACGCGGATGCTAACTACGCTCTCGACGATGGACGCAGCCGCGGTTCGGGATCTCATCGAGCGCTACAACGCCGCCTGGAACGCGCAGGACCTCGACGCGATCGTCGAGCTCCACGATCCCGAGATCGTCTTCGACAACCACACCGCCGGCGAGCGGGCGGAAGGCGCCGCCGCGGTGCGCGAGCACATCGGGCAGATCTTCGGCAACAACCCGACGCTGCGGTTCACCGCGCGGTCGCTCTACACCGGCGACGACTTCGCCGTTTGCGAATGGACGGCCTCGACCGGCTCGAAGGAGTGGGACGGCGTCGACGTGTTCCCGCTCAGGGCCGGGCGGATTCTGCGGAAGGACGTGTACTCGTCGTCGCACCGTCCACGCGAACTGTGAGCTGAAGGACGTCCGGCCGGCTGTAGTGCCCGACCGGATCGAAGCGCTGGCGGTCGGCGAGCAGCCGCGCCGGATCGAGCTCGGCGTAGAGGATCGCCTCCTCGTCGTACACCGGCCCGGCGAGGTACGAACCGTCGGGCGCGAGGATCGCGCTGCCGCCGCGGCCGATCGTCCCGGCTCCCGCGATCTCGGCCGCGAGCGGGAAGTCGTCGGGATATGAGGACTCCTGCTGGAAGTGCGCCGGGGCGACGACGTACGCGCGGCTCTCGCGCGCGATGTGAACGAGTGTCTGCTGCCACGCGTCGCCGTCGTCGGCGGTCGAGGCGACGTAGATCTCGATGCCCGACTCGTACAGCGCGACCCGCGCGAGCGGCATGTAGTTCTCCCAGCAGATCAGCCCGCCGAGCCGGCCGAAGCCGGTCTCGACCGCCTCGAGGCCGCGGCCGTCGCCCTGGCCCCAGACCAGGCGCTCGTGGTTCGTGGGCACGAGCTTGCGGTGATGGAGGGCGAGCTCGCCCGCCGGGGAGTGGTAGAGGAGCGAGTTGTAGATGGTCCCCGGCCGCTCGGGCTCGACCTCGTTGACGCCTGTGACAATCCAGATGCCGAGTTCCTGCGCCACCGCGGCGATCCGCCGCTCGGCGGGTGAGCCGACCGCGACCGACTCCTGCGCGAGCCGCGCGAACGTCTCCCTCGCGCCGGTGCCGTCCCAGCCGGCGAACGCCTTCGCCCAGAGGGACGACGGGTACACCGGCACGAAGGTCTCGGGGAAGACGACGAGCTCCGCGCCCTCGCGGGCAGCCTCGGTTGCGACCGTCTCGAGCTTGTCGAGCGTCGCCTCGCGGTCGAGCACGACAGGCTCGACCTGCACGCACGCGACCTTGACTGAACGCTCCATGCCAGGAGCCTACTCCGGCGCCCCGTGCCCCCCGCCGCCGGGTGTCTCGACCCGGATGACATCGCCCTCATGGAGCTGGCGCGTCAGCTTCGGCGGCTGTTCCTCGCCGTTGACGAGTGTGCGGCCGCGCGCACCGTCCTCCCCGCCGGCCCGGCCCGGCGGTGCGTGCCGCCGCCGCTCGGCGAGCACCGAGAGCCGGCAGTCCTCGAGTACGCGCAGCTCGCGAACGACGCCATCGCCGCCGCGGTGCACGCCTGCGCCGCCGGAGCCTGCGCGCAGCTCCCAGCGTTCGACCCGCAGCGGATACTCGAGCTCAAGTGCCTCGGCCGGCGTGGCCAGCGTGTTCGACATCGCGACGTGGACGCTGCCCGGCCCGTCGGCCTCTGGGCACGCGCCTTGGCCACCGCCGACGGTCTCGTAGTACGTGAAGCCGTCGTTACCGAGAGCGAGGTTGTTCATCGTCCCCTGCCCCGCAGCGGGCACCGGCAAGAGCTCTGCAAGAGCCGCGAAGACGACGTCGACGATGCGAGACGAGGTCTCGGTGTTGCCGGCGACCACGGCTGCCGGCCGCTGCGCGTTCACGAGGCAGCCCTCGGGCGCGGTCACGGTGACGGGAGCAAAGGCTCCGCCCGAGGCGGGCAAGTCCGGCTCTGTGACACAGCGGACGACGAAATAACAGGCCGACTTCGTCACCGCGAGCGGACAGTTGAGGTTGCCGTCGTACTGCGGCGCCGTACCCGTGAAATCGATCCTGATCTCGTCGCCGGCGATCTCGACCGCACAGTGGATCAATAGGTCGCCGTCGACAGCCTCGACGACGTCTCCGGCTTCGCCGTGGCCGTCCGGCAGCTCCGCGATCGCCGCCCGCACCATGCGCTCGGAGTACGCGTAGAGCTCGTCCATCGCCCCGGCGACGCGCTCGCGGCCGCGCCGCACGCACAGCTCCTCCAGCCTGCGCTCGGCGAGCCGATGCGCGGCGGCCTGGGCGCGGAGATCGCCGCGCCGCTCCTCGGGCTGCCGCGTCGCCTCGACGAAGCGCTCGAGCACTTCGTCGGTGAGTAGCTGAGGCGGCAGGATCACGCCCTCCTCCTCGAGCGTGTGCGAGAACGCGGGGAGGCTCGCCGGCTCGATCCCGCCGACGTCCGCATGGTGGGCGCGCGAGACCGCGAAGCCGAGGACGGTGCGCGAGACGAGCGTCACGTCGGGCAGGTGCGTGCCGCCGGTGTACGGGTCGTTGAGGATCGCGACCTGGCCCGGTTCGAGGCCGAGCCGCCTGACCGCCGCGACGGCGTCCGGCATCGCGCCGAGGTGCACGGGGATGTGCTCGGCCTGCGCGATCATCCGGCCGCGCTCGTCGAACAGGGCGGTCGAGCAGTCGCGCCGCTCCTTGATGTTCGCGGAGAAGGAGGAGCGGATCAGGACGGCGCCCATCTCCTCCGCGACCGAGCGCAGCGACGCACCGATCACTTGGAGCTGTATCGGCGCGATCACGTCAGCCACGCGTCACGACCCAACTGGAACCATCCCTAACCCCCTCCCACCCGGGGGGAATCCACACCGTCGAGCCATCCTGTTCGAGCACAGCCGGCCCGGACACGCGTTGTGGTTCGCCACTCGGCAGCTCCAGCTCGGGGCCGGGCACGACCTCGGCCGTGCGGACGGCCACGAGCTCGATCTCCCGGCCGCCGTCTGCGTAGCCGTAGCGCTCCTCGTGGGCGCGATGGAAGCGCTCGGCCAGCTCGCTGCCCAGAGGCACGGTCAACTCGAACGACTGACCGCGGTAACGGAGGTCCGCCTCCCCCTCCAGCGGCAGATCCTCGACCTCGCCGAGCGGCCGGACGTGGGAGACGACCCGATCGCGCCGCTCGTCGCCGGCGGCGAGCCCAAGTGCCGAGAGCACCCCGGCGGCCGCCGGCACGACCACCGCCTCGATCCCGAGCTCCTCCGCGAGCGCGCACGCGTGGAGCGGGCCGGCGCCGCCGTAGGCGACGAGCGCGAACTCGCGTGGGTCGTGTCCCCGCTCGACCGAGACGACACGCAGTGCGCGCAGCATCTCCGCGTTCACGACCTCGACCACCGCCGCGGGATCGATCCCGGCGAGCGCAGCCGCGGCCGCATCCCGGTCGAGGACGAGTCCGCCCGGGAGCTCTTCGGGCAGCCGGCCGAGGAGAAGGTTCGCGTCGGTCACCGTCGGGCCGCCCGCGCGTCCGTAGCAGGCGGGACCGGGATTCGCACGCGCCGACTCGGGCCCGACTCGCAACGCGCCGCCCGCGTCGCGCCGTACGAGTGAGCCGCCGCCCGCGCCGACGGTGTGCACGTCCACCGACGGCAACCGGACCGGCAGGCCGCCGACCTCGCGCTCGGGCACGCGCACGGCCCGGCCGCCCGGCAGGAGGCAGACGTCCGTCGAGGTGCCGCCCATGTCGAAGGCGATCGCATCCTCGAACCCGGCCCGACGCGCGACGAGACCGGCGCCGACCACGCCGCCAGCCGGACCCGAGACGAGCAGCCGCGCCGGGTGCGCAGCGGCCTCCTCGGCCGGCAGAACGCCGCCGGAGGAGAGCATCACGACGGGCTCCGGCAGCCCGGCAGCGGCCGCCGCCACCGCCAGCGCCCGCAGGTAGCGCGCCGCGATCGGCGCGAGGTAGGCGTCGGCGGCGGTCGTCGAGGCGCGCTCGTACTCCCGGAACTCCGGCGCGACCTCGTGCGACGCGACGACGTGCACGCCGGGATGGCGCCGCCGCAGCTCCGCCGCGACTGCTCGCTCGTGCGAGGGGTCGCGGAACGCGAAGAGGAGGCAGACCGCGATCGCGTCCGCGTCGCCGACGGCCGGGAGCGAGTCGAGGTCGAGCGCCTCGAGCTCGCCCTCGGGGCCGAGCCGCCCGGGTACACCGTGGCAGCGTTCGAGTGGTACGAGCGGTTCGGGGTGCTCGGCACAGAGCCGGTAGAGATGGGCACGCGTCTGGCGCCGCAGATGGAGGAGATGCTCGAAGCCGGCGTTGCCTACGTACGCGGTGCGGGCGCCGCGCCGCTCGAGGAGCGCGTTCGTGGCGACGGTCGTGCCGTGCGCGAAGCGTGTCAGCCCGGCGCCTGCGCCGACCGCCTGTGCGGCGGCGAGCACCGACTCCTCCTGCTGCGCGGCGGTCGGCACCTTGGCCGTTCGGATGCAGCCCTCCTCGACGAGCACCGCGTCGGTGAACGTGCCGCCGACGTCGACGCCCAGGATCGCCACGTCCGTACTCTGCACCGGCATGCGGGTTCGCGCGTTCCTCTTCGACTTCGACGGGCTGATCCTCGACACCGAGCTCGCCGCGCGAGCGGGCTGGGAGCTCCTCTACCGCGAGCACGGCCACAAGCTGCCAACCGACCTGTGGGCGACGCTGGTCGGCACCACCCACGCACCGTGGGATCCGATGGCGCACCTCGAGGAGCTCGTCGGCGAGCCGCTCGAGCGCGAGGCGCTGAACGAGCGGCGGTACGCGCACGAGATCGCACTGATCGAGGCCGAGGAGCTGCGGCCGGGGATCGCGGAGTATCTCGGGGCGGCCCGACGGCACGGGCTGAAGCGCGCGGTCGTCTCCAGCTCGACCCGCCGCTGGGTCGACATGCACCTCGAGCGGCTCGAGGAGGCGACCGGCTGGGACGCCATCTGCACCGCCGACCGCGACCCTGCCCGCGCGAAGCCCCGGCCGGTGCTCTACCTCGAGGCGCTCGATCAGCTCGAGGTGACTGCGGACGAGGCAGTCGCGTTCGAGGACTCGCCGAACGGCGTCCTCGCGGCGAAGGCGGCCGGCGTTTTCTGCGTCGCCGTCCCGAACGAGGTCACGCGGGAACTCGGGCTCGAGGCGGCCGGCGCAGACATCGTCCTCGACTCGCTCGCTGACCTACCGCCCGAGACCTTGTTCAGTCGGCTCGCAGAGGAATAGGGTCGGCGCATGGCTGCATACGAGAAGGCCCACATCGACGAGATCGCCTCGAAGCAGTGGCCGCACTGGATTCCCATCCGGCACCACTTCGGGATCGAGACCTTCGGCATCAACCTGTGGCGTGGACGCGAGGATGGCACGCTCATCCCCGAGCACGACCACGGCGAGGAAGGCGAACCGGAGCTCTACTACACCGTCGACGGCGCCGCGACGTTCACGATCGCCGGCGAGGAGGTCGACGCACCCGCTGGGACCTGCTTGTGGATCGACGCCTCGGCGACCCGGGCGGCGACGGCGGAAGATCCGGGGACGCTCGTCCTCTCGGTCGGCGCGGGCGCGCCCGGCACGGGATACAAGCCCGCTGGCTGGGACTCGCACTACCTCGACGGCGACAAGTAGCTCGGTACGCTCGGACCGGAGCGGCCGGGCCCGGTGGCCCAGCGGGTCTTCAAAACCCGTACGGTCGTGCAACCCACGGCTAGGTCGGTTCGACTCCGGCGCCGCTCCGTTCCTGCCCAAGCGGCGACGGACGGCGCCCGTGCGCCGTCCGTCAGCCCATACGATCCGGAGCTAGTCCTCGTCGAACTCGGCGGTCTCGATCGCGATCGCGAGCGCCCGCACGATGTTGCCCGTCGCCGAGGCGATACGCGCCGTCCCGACGATCGGAGCGATCGCCGCGAGGACGCCGCGGACCTGATCCTCTCCGATGTCGAACTCGGAGGCGGCCCCGAGGTTCAGCAGATAGGAGACCGGCGGTGCGTCGATCGCGGCGAGTGCCGCGATCCGGACGAGCATCGTCGCCTCGGGATCGAGAGTCGTCGCCTCGAACGAGTCCGCCGTCATCTGCGCGAGCAGGTCGAGAACCGGAGTTTCCGAAATCTGGTCTGCCATGACCCTCCTTGTCTTGGAATGGCCCACGGACTCCCAGCCGTGGGCGATGTGGTCCCCTCGCACTCTGCAAGCAGGGGTTCGAGAGGCATCGCCCCTTCTGGGTGATCCTGCTGAGCCCGCCTAGCTCACGACGTGGTGAAGCTCGTAGAAGCCGTCCCGGGTCGGCTGAGTGAAGCTGTCGGGACTCGGAAACGCCTGCGGGCCCTGGTCGACCAGCGGTTGAACATGCTCGGCGAGGAACGCATCCGCGTCCTCGCGGCTCTCCCACACGTCGAGGATCCGGAACACCCCGGCCTCGTCGTCGTACCCCGCCGTGTGTGCGATCAACCCTTTGAACGGACCGTCGCCGATCTTGTCCGCGACGAAGTCGTAGTTCGTCGTCTTGCGATCGGCGATCGGGAACTCCTGGATGTAGACAACTGCCACAACGCCCTCCTTGACCGTTTCGCCGATCATACGAGGCTCGACCGCAGCTCACCGCCGTTCAGCGCTGGGAAGGTCGAGCGCCCAATCGTCCACGCAGCTCTGGCCGACGGCGGGACTCGGGTGTACATAGAGAAGAGGCGCGGGTTGCGTCTCCGGGCGGGACCGGTTTTGCGCGGTGCCTCCGTCAGAGAGTCTCGGCCGGCACTACGGACGCAACCCGCCGCCGGCTCTCAGCCTTCGCTGCCGTCGGACTTCATCTCGTCGAGCGCGGCGCGTCCCTCCTCGTGTACGCGCCTGCGTCGATCGTCCGGTGACTCCGGGTCGGTGGCCGGCTCCTGCTCGGCCACGGGCTCAGGAGGCGCCTCGTCCACCACCACCGTCTCGGTAGTGCGCGACTCGGCCAGCTTGGAGCGCAGCTCCTCCGCGGGGTCCTCCGTGGGCGGTGGCTCCGGCCCCGGCTCGGCCGCGACCCGCGGACGCCGTCGCAGCCAGCGGTACGCGGCGAGTCCGCCCACTACCCCACCGATCCACCCCAGGCGACGCACGGCGACGATGCTACAGTGGCCGCCGCTTCCTGCCCCGTCATCGCGCCGTTCGGTCCCGAGCGGCGCCGGCAGTCGGGGCCGAGATTCGAGACCATGGGAAGGGAGGACATCGGGACATGACGACTTACGAAATCCTGCTGATGGTGGACCCCGAGCAGGCCGAGGCCCGCCAGGACGACATCGTCGCCCGCGCGCGCGACCTCGTCGAGCAGAACGGCGGCGCCTGGCACAGCCACGACGCCTGGGGCCGGCGCCGGCTCGCCTATCCGATCGCGCACAAGGAGGAGGGCGTCTACCACCTCGTCGTCTTCGATGCCGAGGCGGACACGCTCGAGGAGATCTCCCGCGTCCTCAAGATCGACGACGCCGTGCTGCGCCACCTGGCGACGCGCCACATCGCAGGCTCCCGCACGAGCGCGCCGCGCGACGAGGCCGCCGCGCCCGTCGCGGCCCCGGCCGAGCCTGCGCCGCCCGAACCGGCGGCGCCCGAAACGACCGTTTCGGAAGACGACGAGCCGGAGTACGCTGGCGCGGAGGAGGAGGCTGCCCCGGAAGAGGAGGCTGCCTCCGAAGAGCAGCCCGGCGAGGAAGAGGAGTAAGACATGGCGAACATCAACCGCGTCGTTCTCGTAGGCAACCTGACGAAGGACCCCGAGTTGCGGCACACCCCCGGCGGCACGCCGGTCTGCAGCATGCGGGTGGCGGTGAACAGCCGCCGGCGCGACGAGTCGGGTGCCTGGGTCGACAAGCCGAACTACTTCGACGTCTCCGTCTTCGGCAACCAGGCCGAGAGCTGCACGCAGTATCTCTCGAAGGGCCGCCCGGTCGGCATCGACGGCCGGCTCGACTGGCGCGAGTGGGACGCGACCGACGGCTCGGGCAAGCGACAGGCCGTGCAGATCATCGCCGAGAGCGTCCAGTTCCTCGGTAGCCGCGGCGACGGCGACGGTGGTAACCAGTTCGTGCCCGCGGGTGCGGCGCAGCAAGAGAGCGCCGACTTCCCGGCCGCGGCCGACGACGACATCCCGTTCTAGGAGAAGCATGGCGAGAGAGAAGACTCAGCAGCAGAAGAGACGGCCCGGCGGCCCGATGGGGCAGATCAAGCGCCGCAACTGCTTCTTCTGCAAGGACAAGATCGCGGAGATCGACTACAAGAACGTCAACCAGCTGCGCCGCTACATCTCCGAGAAGGGGAAGATCCGCAGCCGCCGCATCACCGGCGCGTGCCGCCGGCACCAGGTGCAGGTGGCGACGGCCGTCAAGCGGGCGCGGGAGATGGCGCTGCTGCCGTACGTCGCCGAGGGTTCCGAGGAGCGCAGCGGCGGGCGGCGCGACCGCGGGGATCGCGGGGACAGGGGCGAGCGCTGATGGAGGTCATCCTCCTCTCGGACGTCGACCACGTCGGCCTGCGCGGCGACGTGGTCTCGGTCGCGCGCGGCTACGCCCGCAACTACCTCCTGCCTCGGCGACTCGCCGAGGAGGCGACCCCGGCGCGGGTGGCGGAGCTGCAGAAGCGCGACACCCTGCGCGCGCGCCACGAAGCGAAGACGACAGACCAGGCACGTGAGATCGCCGAGGCGCTGGCGGGTACGGTGCTGCGCTTCGAGGTCAAGGCCGGCCCGACCGGCTCCCTCTTCGGCTCGGTCACGCCGACCGACATCGCGGACGAGATCTGGAACACGCAGAAGATCCGCATCGACCGGCGCAAGATCGAGAGCGATCCGCTCAAGCGCATCGGCCGCTACGAGGTTCCGATCGGATTGTTCGAGGACGTGCGCGTCGAGGTGAAGACCGAGGTCATCCCGGAGGGCGGCGAGCTGCCGTCCGACGAGGAGCTCGCAGAGCTCGAGGCCGCCGAGCGCGCCGAGCAGGAGGCCGAGGCTCCCGAGGAATCCGTCGAGCTCGAGGAGATCCTCGCCGAGGTCGACGCCGCCGAGGCGGCCGAAGCCGAGGCCGAGGAGGCCGAAGCCGAGGAGGCTCCAGAGGTCGACGCCGAGGCGGAGCCCGAGCCCGAGTGGCGGGCCGACGCCGACGCCGCCCTCGCGAACGAGTAGTTTCCAGACCTTCCACAGCGCCCTCTTGGCAGCTGTGGAACTGCGCGGGAAGTTCCCGCTCCTAGCGCTTCTTCCATCCCCAGGCGCGCCGTCCGGCGCGGCTGCAACGATGGCTGATTCTCCTGCAAATGGCCGAAAAAGACTTGTTGAGAAAGGACATTCCCACAGCTGGCGCGCCGGCGGGCGACGTGCTGGAATCGCCACGCATGTCGCTTGCCCCCGCCCCGACGCCGGCCTCGGTCCCCGGCGTCGTCCCGCCTCAGAATCTCGAAGCCGAGGAGTCGGTCCTCGGCGCGATGATGATCTCGCCGGGCGCGATCGCCGCCGTCAGCGAGATCCTCGACGCGAGCGACTTCTACCGCGAGTCGCACGCGAAGATCTACCGCGCCGCGCTCCAGCTCTACGGCAAGAACGAGCCGGTCGACGCGATCACGCTCACGAACGAGCTCGAGCAGCGCGGCGAGCTCGAGGCGATCGGCGGCCGCGTCCGGCTCCACGAGCTCGCCCGGCTCGTGCCCGCCACCGCGAACGCGGGGCACTACGCGGAGATCGTCCGCGAGACCGCGACGCTGCGCGGCCTCATCCTCGCCGGCGGTCAGATCGCGCAGCTCGGCTGGGAGCGGGAAGGCGAGCCGGCGGAGCTCGTCGCGCGCGCCGAGCAGCTCGTCTTCGAGCTCGGCGAGCGGCGCGCCGACGGCGAGCTCGTCCTCTTCAAGGACACGCTCGTCGAGACGTTCCAGCGGATCAGCCACCTCTACGAGTCCGGCGCCGAGGTGACCGGGCTCGCGAGCGGCTTCAAGGACCTCGACAACATCACGGCCGGCTTCCAGCCCGCGAACCTCGTGATCATCGCCGCCCGCCCGTCGATGGGTAAGAGCGGCTTCGCGCTCGAGATCGCGAACCACGTCGCCGTCGACCAACAGACGCCGTGCGCCTTCTTCACCCTCGAGATGTCGCGGCAGGAGGTGGCACAGCGCCTGATCTGCTCGCGCGGCAAGGTCGATGCCCACCACATCCGCACCGGCAAGCTCTCGAAGACCGACTGGCCCCGCCTCGCGCAGGCATGCGGCCAGCTCGAGTCGGCACCGCTCTACGTCGACGACACGCCGGCGCTCAGCCTGCTCGAGCTCCGCGCCCGCGCGCAGACCCTGAAGCGCCGGGAACCGAACCTCGCACTCGTCATCGTCGACTACCTCCAGCTGATGACGACCGGCCGCAGCGTGGAGAGCCGCCTGCAGGAAGTGTCCTCGATCTCCCGCGGCCTGAAGGAGATCGCGAAGGACCTCGACCTGCCCGTCGTCGCGCTCTCCCAGCTCAACCGCTCGCCCGAGCAACGGCACGACAAGCGCCCGATGCTCAGCGACCTGCGTGAGTCGGGCTCGATCGAGCAGGACGCCGACCTCGTGATGTTCCTCTACCGCGAGGAGTACTACGACCGCGACGACGCCGACGACACGAAGAAGGGGATCGCCGAGGTGATCGTCGCGAAGCACCGCAACGGACCGATCGGAAACTTCAACGTCGCCTTCATCAGCCGCTATGCCAAGTTCGCCAGCCTCCAACAGCCCTAGCCCGCTCGCCGCGCGCTGCCTCGGCTGCGGGCGCGAGTTCGAGACGGAGCAGGTCGTCCTCCTCGGCCAGACGTTTCCGGCCGAGCGCTACTGCGCGCTCTGCCGCGCCGCCGAGGACGTGGTCCAGGAACAGCGTCGGGCGGAACAGCGGTGGGCGCGCGTGCGCGTGCCGACCGCCTACGACGACTGCGCGTTCGAGAACTTCGAGCCCGCACCCGGCACCGAGACCGCGGTCGCGGTGTGCCGGCAGTGGGTGAAGGAGTATCGAGCGGGAACCCACCTCTCGAGAGGCCTGCTCCTACGCGGCCGCCCGGGTGCGGGCAAGACGCACCTCGCCGCCGCGATGCTCCGACAGCTCGTCTGGAGCGACCACCCTCGCACCGCACTCTTCATCAACGTCCCGCAGTGGCTCGATGCGCTGCGCGAGAGCTACGGCCAGGGCGAGCCGCCTCCTGCTCCGAGCGGATTCGAGATCGTCCTCCTCGACGACCTGGGTGCGGAAGACTCGTCCTCGGCGTGGACGCGCGACCGGATCTACCAGATCCTCAATCACCGGGAACAGGAGCGGTCGCTCATGATCGTGACGACGAACTGCAGCTGGAACGAGCTCGCCGGGCGCATCGGCGGCCCGTCCGCGAGCCGGCTGCGGCGGCTCTGCCGCGACGTCGAGGTGGATGCCCGGCAGGACTTCCGCGAGCTCCTCGCCGAGCGCAGCGCGGCGTAGTCCGGGCGAGGGCATACTTCTCCGCCGTGTCCGCCACCGTCATCGTCGGGGCCCAGTGGGGTGACGAGGGCAAGGGCAAGATCGTCGACCTGCTCGCCCGTGACTCCGACCTCGTCTGCCGCTACAACGGCGGCCCCAACGCCGGCCACACGATCGTGGCCGACGGCGAGACGTACAAGCTGAAGCACATCCCCTCGGGGATCCTGCAGGGCAAGGAGTGCGTGATCGGCGCGGGCTGCGTCGTCGACCCTCCGGTCCTCATCGCGGAGCTCGACGACCTTGGCTCGCGCGGCGTGGAAACCAGCCTCGTACGCCTCTCCGGCAACGCCCACCTGATCATGCCGTGGCACGTGGCGATCGACCAGGCGAGCGAGCGGCGCCTCGGCAAGCTGGCGATCGGGACGACGAAGCGCGGCATCGGCCCCTGCTACGCCGACAAGGCGATGCGGCTCGGGATCCGCGTCCAGGACATCCTCGAGCCGAAGATCCTGCGCCAGAAGATCGAGGTCGCGCTCGCCGAGAAGAACCTCTGGCTCGAGCGCGTGTACGGCGAAGAGCGGATCGAGCTCGAGGGGCTCGTCGAGCAGTACGAGGGATACGCAGCGCGGCTGCGCCCAATGATCACCGACACCTCGCTGCTCGTCGACGCCGCCCTGCACGACGACAAGCACGTCCTCTTCGACGGAGCCCACGGCACGCTCCTCGACCTCGACCACGGCACCTACCCCTTCGTGACGTCGTCGCCGACGCTCGCGGGCGGCGTCGGTGCCGGCATCGGGATCGGGCCGACGCGAATCGACCAGCGTGATCGGCGTGGCCAAGTCCTACGTGACGCGCGTCGGCCAGGGGCCGTTCCCCTCCGAGATCGAAGGCCCGGACCAGGAGCGCCTGCGCGAGCTCGGAGGCGAGTACGGAACCGTCACCGGCCGCGAGCGGCGCTGCGGCTGGCTCGACCTCGTCGCGCTCCGCTACGCCGTGCGCCTGAACGGCATCGACCGCCTGGCGCTGACCAAGCTCGACGTCCTCTCCCACTTCGCGGAGCTTCCGGTGTGCGTGCGCTACCGCACGCGTGGCGGCTCCGAGACGCGCGACTTTCCGGCGCATCAGAGCGACTTCCACGCCGCGGAGCCGGTCTACGACGTCCTCGAGGGCTGGAACGCGCCGCTCGACGGCTGCTCGTCGGTCGGCGAGCTCCCGGATGCCGCGCGCGGTTACGTCGAGTTCGTCGAGCGCGAGCTGGAGGTCGAGGTGATGCTCGTCGGCACCGGAGCCGAGCGCTCCTCGGTGCTCACCCGGGCGTGACGGCGGCGGCGAAGGCGCGCGCCTTCAGCTCGAACGGTCCCTGCGGGCTGCCGAGCTGCCGGACCAGCTCCTCACGAGCGTGTTTCCGCGCCTCGGGATCGAGCGACGCGAGCCACTGGCCGGCCGGGCCGACGCCGCGGTCCATGGCCTGCCAGAACTCCTCGAAGTCCCGGTAGTCGGCGGCCACGTCCAGCTCGGCGGAGGAGACCTCGCCGTACGGCGCGAGCAGGTCGTCGAGCTCCTGTGCGGTCCGGTACCGGCGCGGCTCGGCCGCTCGCGACCGGCCGACCGCCTCCGCCGTCCGGTCGATGGCGGCGAACATGTCGACCTCGGCGACGCCCCACATGCACACTGCGACCCGGTGGGCGACTCGCGCCATCTCCGCGATCGCGGCAGGTGCGTCGGTCATGAAGGCGACCACGAGCTGGGCCAGCGCCACGTCGAACACACCGGCGCCGAACGGCAGCGACTCGGCCGGAGACTCCTCGACCTCGAGGTTGGGGAAACGCTCGCGCAGCACGGTGACGAACTCGGGCGACGGGTCCGCCGCGACGACCGCGACGCCGCGGGCGAGGAGCTCGGCGGTGAGTGCGCCTGTGCCGGCCCCGACGTCGAGCGCTCGCGTGCCGGAGCTCACTCCGACGAAGTCCGCGAACAGCGGTGCCAGGCCCCTCGAGTAGCGGCCCATGAAGTTGTCGTACTCGTCCCCGCCGACGCGGAAGGCCGTGTTCACCGCGCGAGCGTATCGAGGTCGGCCGGAGTGTTCACGTTCGCAAGCAGCCGCTGGTCGAGCTCGATGCGGGCGGTGTCGAGCCCGTCGAACACGGCGCCGAGACGGCGCTCGCCCGTTTCGAACGCGGGCAGCGCTCCTCGCGCGACGGCGCACGGGAGCGGTCCGGCCTGCGCCACGGCCGCGTCGCGGCAGGCTCGCGCCAGCAGCCGCAGCGCCTCGCCGGTGAGCAGCGGCATGTCGACCGGAATCACGACCGCGAGCTCGTGTGTCGCTGCGCGCAGGCCGGCGGCAATCGCAGCGACCGGGCCGGTGCCGGGATCGGCCACGCCGCCGGGGCCGACGAAGAGCCGCTCGTCACACACCTCCGCGAGCAGCCGCCACGCGCGGTCGGCGAGCGTCTCTCCCTCGTATTCAGCGAGCTCCTTCGGCGAGCCGAACCGGGCGCTCGCTCCGCCGACGAGCAGGATCCCGGTCAGCCGAGGATCCGCCACGGCTCCGTGTAGACGTTGACCGAGCCGCCGCGGACGAAGCCGCAGAGCGTGATGCCCCGGTCGGTGGCGAGATCGACGGCGAGGCTCGACGGTGCACCGACCGCGACGAGGACCGGGCAGCCGGCGACCGCGGCCTTCTGGACGAGCTCGAACGAGAGCCGGCCGCTCACGCAGAGCATGTGCTCGGCGAGCGGCAGCACCTGCTCGCGGAAGGCCCAGCCGACGACCTTGTCCAGCGCGTTGTGCCTGCCGACGTCCTCACGCACGCACAACAGCTCGCCGCCGGCGGAGAAGAGCCCTGTCGCGTGCAGGCCGCCGGTGGCGGCGAAACCCGCCTGCGCCTCGCGCAACCGCTCGGGTAGCGACGCGACGAGCGAGAACGACGCCGGCAGCTTCGACTCGACGCGGGCCGCCTCGACCGCGACCGCCTCGAGCGCCCCCTTGCCGCAGACCCCGCACGACGACGACGTGTAGAAGCTGCGCTGCAGACGCCCCGGATCGACGCCGGGCGCGTCGACCTCGACCGTGTTCGCGGCGAGATCGTCGGGCAGCCGCGCCTCGGTCGGCAGCAGCCCTTCCGAGAGGCAGAAGCCGAGCGCGAGCTCCTCGTCGTGCCCGGGCGTCCGCATCGTGACGGCGACGGGCCGGCCGCCGATCCGGATCTCGAGCGGCTCCTCGACGGCGACCCGGTCGCGGCTCGGTCGCGCCCGCCGGGAGCCGCACCACCTCGACGGCGGCGGCCGAGTAAAGCGGCGCGTCCATCAGAGACGCAGCATACGATCGCCCGGTGAGAGTGCTGGTGGTCGGGTCGGGAGGTCGCGAGCACGCGCTCGCCTGGTCGCTGTCCCGCAGCGCCGACGTCGACGAGCTGCACGCCGCTCCCGGCAACCCCGGAATCGCGGCGCTCGCCCACTGCCATCCCGTGCGCGCCGACGACCACGCGGCCCTCGTTTCGCTCGCCCGGGAGCTCCGGATCGACCTCGTCGTCGTCGGCCCCGAGGCGCCGCTCGTCGCCGGGCTCGCCGACGAGCTTCGCCATCGCGGCATCGCCGTCTTCGGCCCGAGCGCCGCCGCTGCGCGCATCGAAGGCTCCAAGTCGTTCGCGAAGGAGGTGATGGACGCGGCCGGCGTGCCGACCGCCACGGACGCTGCCGGTCGCCCGGCCGCCGTGCGTCGTCAAGCTCGACGGGCTCGCCGCGGGCAAGGGAGTCTGGGTCTGCCACACGCAGGACGAGCTCGACTCGGCACTCGAGGCTGCGCAGGCGGCCGACCAGCCGTTCCACGTCGAGGAGCTGCTCGAAGGGCCCGAGCTCTCGGTCTTCGCCCTCGCCGACGGCGAGGTTGCCGTCGCGCTTCCCACCGGCGCGCGACTACAAGCGGATCGGCGACGGCGACACCGGCCCGAACACCGGCGGCATGGGCTCCTTCTCGCCGCTGCCCGACGTCGCCGACGAGGATGCAGGAGAGATCCTCGAGGCGGTGCACCTGCCCGTCCTCCATGAGCTCGTGCAGCGCGGCACCCCGTTCCAGGGCCTCCTCTACGCCGGGCTGATGCGCACCGACGACGGGCTGCGCGTGATCGAGTTCAACTGCCGCTTCGGCGATCCCGAGACGCAGTCGCTGCTGCCGCGGCTCGAGAGCGACCTGCTGCCGCTGCTCGCGCGGTGACCTCTCGCCAGCGGCCCGAGGTTGCGGATCGAGCCGCCGTGACGGTCGTCCTCGCGGCGCGGCGACTATCCCGAGCGCGGCGACCAGGGGCACGCCGATCGAGGGGATCGAGGCGGCCGAGGCGACCGGAGCGCTCGTCTTCCAGGCGGGGACGGCGCTGCACGACGGACGGCTCGTCACGAACGGCGGCCGCATCCTGAACGTCGTCGGGGTCGGCGAGACGGTGGCGGACGCGCGAACCGCTGCCTACGAGGCGGTCGCACACATAGATTTCGCCGGCATGCACTTCCGGACCGACATCGCCGCCAATGTCTGAGGGGCCGCTCGTCGGGATCCTCGTCGGCTCCGAGTCCGACCGCGAGCGGATGCAGGGCGCGACGACAGCGCTCGACGACGCGGGCGTCGGCTACGAGTTCGAGGTGCGTTCGGCGCACCGCACCCCGGATGCGGTCGCCGAGTACGCGCGCAGCGCCCGCGACCGCGGCCTACGGGTGCTCATCTGCGGCGCCGGACTCTCGGCCGCGCTGCCGGGCGCGGTCGCCGCGCACACCGACCTGCCGGTGATCGGCGTCCCGCTCCGCTCGAGCCTCAGCGTCCTCGACGGCCTCGACGCGCTGCTCGCGATCGCGCAGATGCCGCCCGGTGTCCCGGTCGCGGCGGTCGGCGTCGACAACGCACGCAACGCCGCCGCGCTCGCGCTCCGGATCCTGAACGCCTGAACCGGGCGCCGGCGGGCTCGCGCCCTAGACTGAAACCGTGATCGCCCGCTACTCCCGCCCGGCCATGGCCAGGATCTGGTCGGACGAGGGGAAGCTCGCAACGTGGCTCGAGGTCGAGCTCGCCGCGACTGCAGCCTGGGCCGAGCTGGGCGTCGTGCCCGAAGAGGCCGCGGCCGCGCATCGCCGAGACGACCCCGCCGAGCGCGGAGCGCGTGGCCGAGCTCGAGGCGACCCTCCACCACGACACCGCCGCGTTCGTCGACGCCGTCGCCGAGCAGCTCGGCGAGGAGGGCCGCTGGTTCCACTACGGCCTCACCTCCTCGGACGTCGTCGACACCGCGCTTTCGCTGCAGATGCGCGAGGCGGGCGCGCTGATCCTCGCGGGTCTCGACCACGCGTTCGCCGCCGTCACCGCCCGCGCCGAGGAGCACCGCGAGACGCTGCAGATCGGCCGCACGCACGGCGTCCACGCCGAGCCGACGACCTTCGGGCTCAAGCTCGCCGGCTGGGCATTCGAGCTCGCGCGCGGTCGCGAGCGGGTCGCGCGGGCGCTCGAGGGGATGCGCGTCGGCAAGCTCTCGGGCGCCGTCGGCACCTACGCCGCGACCGATCCCGAGCTCGAGCGCTCGCGTGCGAGCGGCTCGGGCTCGAGCCCGCGCCGACCTCGACGCAGATCCTCCAGCGCGACCGCCACGCCGAGCTCCTCACCGCGCTCGCAGTCGTCGCGTCCTCGCTCGACTCCTTCGCGCTCGAGATCCGGCACCTCGCGCGCACCGAGGTCGGCGAGGTACAGGAGCCGTTCGGCCGCGGCCAGAAGGGCTCGTCGGCGATGCCGCACAAGCGGAACCCCGTCGTCGCCGAGCGGATCTGCGGGCTCGCGCGCGTCGTCCGGGCGTGCGCGCTCGTCGGTCTCGAGAACGTCGCGCTCTGGCACGAGCGCGACATCTCGCACTCGTCGGCCGAGCGGGTCGTCGATTCCCGACGCATTCCTCGCGCTCGACTACATGCTCGACCGCTTCGCCTGGCTCGTGGAGGGCCTCGTCGTGCGGCCCGAGCGGATGCGCCGCAACCTCGAGGCGAGCCACTTCCTCTTCTTCAGCCAGCGCGTGCTGCAACGCGCTCGTCGAGTCGGGCCTCGCACGCGACGACGCCTACCGGCTCGTGCAGCGCGCGCGATGCGCGCCTGGGAGGAGGAGCTCGACTTCCGCGAGCTCTGCCGCACCGACGACGAGATCGCCTCGCGCGTCGACCTCGACTCGGCCTTCGACCTCACCGCGTACACGCGCCACGTCGACACCGTCTTCGCCCGTCTCGAAGCTCTCAAGGAGGAGCCGCGTCCATGCCTGAGACCCACACTCGCGTCCGGAAAGGTCCGCGAGCATCTACGCGATCGACGACGAGCGCCTGCTGCTCGTCGCATCCGACCGGATCTCGACCTTCGACGTCGTCCTGCCGACCGAGATCCCGGACAAGGGACGTGTCCTGACCGGCCTCTCCGGCTACTGGTTCACGCTCCTCGCGTCGATCGTCCCGAACCACATGCTCGCGATCCGCGACGACGGCCGCTCGATGGAGTGCCGCCGGCTCGAGATGCTGCCGATCGAGTGCGTGGTGCGCGGCTACCTCGCCGGCTCGGGCTGGAAGGACTACCGCGCAAGCGGCGAGGTCTGCGGGCATCGCGCTCCCGGAAGGCCTGCGGGAGTCGGACAAGCTGCCCGCAGCCGATCTTCACGCCGGCCACGAAGGCGATCGAGGGGCACGACGAGAACATCACGCGCGACCAGGCGGCGGAGCTCGTCGGCGCGAGTCGCGGCTGCGCGAGGTCGAGGCGGCCTCGATCGGGCTCTACAAGGCGGCGGCAGATCATGCGCTGCGCGCGGGGATCATCATCGCCGACACGAAGTTCGAGCTGGGCTTCGACGCCGACGGCAACGCTCGTGCTCGGCGACGAGGCGCTGACGCCCGACTCCTCGCGCTTCTGGCCCGGCGACACGTACGAGCCCGGCAGGGCGCAGGACAGCTTCGACAAGCAGTTCGTCCGCGACTACTGCGAGACGACCGGCTGGGACAAGACCGACCCCGGCCCGGAGCTGCCCGACGACGTCGTGCAGGTCACACGCACGAAGTACCATCGAGGCGTTCGAGCGGCTGACCACGATCCCGTTCCCCGCCTACCTCGAAGATCCGACGGTCGTGCTCGGATGAGGGCGACCGTCCTCGTCCGGCCGAAAGACGGCATCCTCGATCCGCAGGGCGACGCGGTCGGCTCGGCGCTCGGCCACCTCGGCTTCGAGGTGCGCGACGCGCGGGTCGGGAAGGTCATCGACCTCGAGCTCGAGGCCGCGGACGAGGTGACCGCCAAGGCCCAGGTCGAGAAGATGTGCGAACAGCTGCTCGCGAACCCGCTGATCGAGTCGTACGAGGTCGAGATCGATGGCTAGCCCCCAGCCGCGAATCGGTGTCGTCACCTATCCCGGCTCGCAGGACGACCGCGACGCGCTCTGGGCGCTCGCCGCGCTCGATGCCGAAGCGGTCTCGGTCTGGCACGAGGAGCACGAGCTGCCAGACATCGACGCGGTCGTGCTGCCCGGGCGGCTTCTCGTACGGCGACTACCTCCGCTGCGGCGCGATCGCCGCGGTTCTCGCCGGCGACGGCCGCCGTGCGCGAGTTCGCCGAGGCCGGCGGCCTCGTGCTCGGGATCTGCAACGGCTTCCAGATCCTGTGCGAGGCGGGGCTGCTGCCGGGCGTGCTGCTGCGGAACGAGTCGCTCCGCTTCGTCTGCCGCGACGTACCGCTGCTGGTCGAGCGGGACGACCTCCCCTTCACCAGCGCGCTGCACCACGCGCCGGCGGCTCGTGATGCCCGTGAAGCACGGCGACGGCCGCTACGTGCCGCCGTCGGATCTCGAGCCGGTCGCAGGTCGTCCTCCGCTACGTCGACAACCCGAACGGATCGATCGGCGACATCGCCGGAGTCTGCAACGAGGCCGGAAACGTCATGGGGCTCATGCCGCACCCCGAGCACGCGGTCGATCCGCTGCTCGGCTCGGACGACGGCGCTCTGCTCCTCGCCTCGCTCGTCGACGCCGCGCGCGAACGAGTCCTCGACCGCGATCTAGAGCCCGAGCGCCTCCGCGAGTGCAGGGTGCTTGGCGAGGGCGGCTTTCAGCCGTCCGATGTCTCGCTCTCGGAGGGTCACCGGCCCGCGCGTGCCGCCGCCGGCGCCCGCGTAGGAGAAGCGGACGAGCCGCTCGCCCTTCGCGGTCTCGAGCAGCTGGACCTTCGATGCGAACCGCTTGGTCCCCGCCTGCTGCGGAACGGTCAGCTCCTCCACGAGATCCGCAGGTCCCCACGGTGTCGCCGCCCTCGTTGCCATGACGAGGAAGCTAGCCGCGCAGACGTGACGCGTTCGCGCCGCCTTCCCGGCGATTCAGCGAACGAGCAGGCCGAACAGGTAGCCGGCGGCGATCGACACAGCCGGGCCGAGCACCCAGCCCTGGAGGATCGAGAACAGCGTCGCGAGGTGCACCGTCTCGCGGCCGCGGGCGAAGCCGGCACCTGCCATCGCCCCGACGAGCGCCTGGTTCATCGAGGTGAAGAAGCCGAAGGCGACGGCCACGAGCACGACGGCCGCCTGCACGAGCTGCGCCGCCGTCGCCATCGCGCGGTCGACCTCGACGATCTCGAAGGCGACGCGGCGCAACAGCGGCTTCCCCCAGGTGAGGACGCCGACCGCGATCGCGGCGCCCCCGATCGCTCCCGCCTCGAGAGGGCTGAAGGTGCCGGTTCCCACCAGAGCGCCGCTCGCGTTCGAGACGTCGTTCGCGCCCATCGCGAAGGCGGCGATCGCGCCCATCGCGACGAGAGCCGTCCCGATGCGGGCTCCCAGCCGCAGCCGGTCGAGCCCGAGGGTCAGGAGCAGGCCGAGGAAGATCGCCACGATCGGCGCGGCGGCCCAGATCACGACGAGGTGCGCGATCGAGTGCCAGTCGACTCCCGTGCCGGTCGCGAGCGCCACGCCCACGACCGAGAACACGAGGATCTGGATCGTCGAGGTCGGCATGCGGAACCGGTTGAAGAAGGCCGTGACCGCGAAGGCGACGCCGATCACGACGACCTGCTGGGTCACGGAGAGCGGTTGGTCGGTGAGCCCCGACCCGACCCGCTGCTCGACCGCGTGGCTCGCGAACGTCGCACCGAGGAACGCCAGCGGCGCCATGAGGAGCAGAGCCGGCCACGCCCCGATCGCGCGCAGGGCGTGCGGCATCCCCATCACCGCGCCCGTGTAATGGGCGCCGATGCTCCACGCGAAGCCGATCGCGAGGACGATGAGGAGCGCGGTCACGGGGCCGCCGACGTTATACGGCTTGGCGGCAGGGGTGCGAACGCGGTACGGTCCAGGGGTCATGGAGGCTCACGAGCACCGCGACCCCGGCTACGACGACTGGTTCGACGAGCCCGAGCCGCCGACCGAGACCCAGAGTGCGGCCAACCGCGCGGTCTACGAAGACGCCGAGGAAGTGTGGGTCCTGCCGGAGGAAGACGACGAACGCTCGCCGGGCCAGCGGGAGATCCACATCGCCGGGCGATCGCTGACGGTCACACAGGTTGCGATCATCGCGCTCTCCGTCCTGGCCATCTTCTTCGCGATCCTCGCGGCCGTCGGCGTCTTCAACGGTGCGAAGACCGCGGCGCCGCCGACCGTGACGCCGCCGGTGAAGCACGTGACGGTGACCGAGACCACGCCGCCGACGACGCCGACGGCCCAGGCGCCGACCCAGACGCTCTCTCTCGGCGCCACGGGGGCGCAGGTGAAGACGCTCCAGACGGCCCTCGCGGCGCTCGGCTTCGATCCGGGCACACCCGACGGCGACTACGGGGCGTCGACGCAGGCAGCGGTCATGAAGTTCCAGACGGCGAAGGGGCTGGCGCCGGACGGCGCCGTCGGCCCGTTGACGCTCGCGAAGCTGCAGAGCGCGCTCTCCGGCTAGCTCAGGCGGGCTTGCTCCGCGCGTTCCGCTCCTGCGGGATCAGGAGCTCGAAGCGCGCGCCGCTCGGCAGCGGGTCGTAGACGAGGTTCCCTCCGTGCGCCTCCGCGTAGGCGCGTGCGATCGCGAGGCCGAGGCCGCTGCCGCTCTCGCCGCCGCGGGCGAAGCGGTCGAAGAGTCGCCCCTCGAGGTCCTTGGGGACGCCGGGGCCGGCGTCCTCGACAGCGACCCGAAGCTGCCGGTCGCGCTGTTGCGCAACGATCCGGATCGGCGGCGCGCCGTAGCGGACCGCGTTCGCCACCAGGTTCGTGACGACTCGTTCCAGCACGAGCGGATCGACGACAGCGGCCAGATCGTCGGGAACGTCGAGCTCGACCGTGTCCGACCGGGTGAGCGCTCCCTGGACGACGTCGGCGAGGGCTGCCTTCAGCACGAGTGGCCGAGGCTCGACGCTGACGGCGCGCGCGTCGAGGCGAGAGAGGTCGAGCAGCTCATCGACCAGCCGTCGCAGGCGCTCCCCCTGCTCGGCGCCGACCTGGAGCAGCTCCTCGCGCAGCTCGTCGTTGAGATACCGGCCCCGCTCGGAGAGCGTCTTGAGGACGCCGTAGACGGAGGTCGCCGGGCTGCGCAGCTCGTGGGAGGCGATGGCGACGAAGTTCAGCTTGAGCTGGTCGAGCCGGATCAGCTCCTCGTGCAGCTGCGCCCGCTCGATGGCGATCGCCACCCGTTCGGCGACGAGCTGCAGCAGCTCGACCTCCTCCCGCGTGAACTGCCGTGGGGTGAGCGTGCCGACGTGGAGAACGCCGAGCGAGGCGCCTCGGACGAGCAGCGGCACGCCGACCATGCACTTGATCCGCTTCTGCCGCAGGACCGGGTTGTAGACCGGGTACTCGTCGACGTCGATCACCAGCGGGCGCGCTTCGTCGGCGACCCTGCCGGCGAAGCCGGCGCCGAGCGGGATCCGCACCCCCACCTCCTCCTCGATCCCGAGCGCCGCGCGCGCAACCAGCTCGTTCGTCTCCGGGTCGAGCAGGAGGACGGCGCAGGTGTCGGCGCGCAGGATGTCGCGGATCCTGGGCAACAAGACCCGGAGGAGCTCGCTCACCTCGAGATGCGCCAGCGCGGCGTCGGTCACCGCCTGCACGTGCTCGATCCGCTCCCGCGCGGCACGCTCGGCCTCGAAGAGGCGCGCATGCTCGATCGCGAGCGCGGCACGGTCGGCCACGAGCTGGAGCAGCTCGACCTCGTCGTCTTGGAACGCGCGGTACGTGAGCGAGCCGACGTGGAGGACGCCGCGCACCTCCGCCTCCACGACGAGCGGGACGCCCAGCATCGACTTGATCCCCTTCTCGCGCAGGATGGGGTTGAGGACGTGCGCGTGGTCGACGTCGTCGAGGATCACCGGCCGCTTCTCGGCGGCGATCCGGCCTGCGAAGCCTCCGCCGACCGGGACGCGGACGCCCTGCTCCACCTCCTCCTCGATGCCGAGCGCTGCACGCGCGACGAGTTCGTTCGTGTCCTCGTCGAGCAGGAGGATCGCGCATGTGTCGACCTCGAGGATCTGGCGCGTGCGGTCGAGCAGCGCGCCGAGCAGCTCGTCGAGCCGCAGGTGCGCCAGCGCGGCGTCGGTAACGGACTGCAGCCGCCTGACATGCTCCGAAGTGGGTCCCTCCGGCCACACAGCCGCAACTATTCCCGCGAAGTGGGGAAACCTATTCCTCGGCCCAGCGAAGGCGACGGACGAGCACCGCCGCTGCGAGCGCGAGCCCTGCTGCGACCTCGGCCGCCGACACGGCGCGGTAGCGGATCGGATCGACCGAGGCCCTGCGAGCAAGCGGCTCGAGGCAGAGTGCCGCGGCCGTCACGAGCGCGCCTGCGATCGCGCCCCGCGTCCGCCACTGCTGGCCGAACCAGCCGAAGAGCGGGCCGGTGAAGACGGCGCCGAGGAGCACCAGGTGCTCGCTGACGAAGAACCCGCGCGCGTTCGCCAGCGTGTAGTGCGCGCCCTCGGCCGGGCTGTCGGTCAGGAGGAAGTACCCCACCAGCGCCGCCGACGTGCAGCCGAGCCCGAGGAGCGCAGCGCGGCGCGGGTCCCGCTGGGTGGATCCGGCGGCGAACGCGAGCACGAGCCAGGGAGCCGAGAGCAGGCTGACGTCCGTCGCCCAGCCCACGCCGAAGATGTGACCCGAGCCGAGGTACTGGTCGGCCGCGCCGAAGGCCGCAGAGAGCAGCAGCGCGACGAGGACGGTCAGCGTGGTCCTAGCGGCCGCTGCGGTCGATCAGCTCGATGCGGTAGCCGTCCGGATCCTGGACGAAGCAGATGAGCGAGCCGCCTTCGCGGACCCGGTAGGGCTCGCGTTCGGCCTCGATGCCCTGCTCCTTCAGGTCCGCGAGCGACGCCGCGAGATCGTCGACACTCACCGCGATGTGCCCGTAGCCGGTGCCGAGGTCGTACGCCCGGCCGTCGTGGTTGAAGGTCAACTCGAGCACGGCGTCCTGGCCGCCGATGCCGTAAAAGTAGTTCGTCGCCTCGACCTCGCCGCCTCGGACGATGTCCATGTCGCGCTCGAAGCGGAAGCCGAGCGCCTCGTAGAAGGCCCGGCTCTTGTCCGGATCGGTGATCCGGACCATCGTGTGGAGGAAGTCAGCCATGGCCGGATCCTACGGCCACGCGACCAGCCTGCACGGGACGTCGGCATTCTCGTCGAGGTGGTGGCTCGCGCAGATCCGGTGGTAGCCGTCGGCAACCGTGAGCGGCACGCCTTTGTCGCCGCGGCCGCGGACGAGCAGCACCGGTGACAGGCGCTTGCCGGCGGCCACCTTCGCAAGGTCCTTCTTCACGTGGACGTTGTCGGCCGGGAGCAGTCCGAGACGACTCGCACGCAACAGGTCCTTCGCCTTCCGGTGAGCGGTCTCGGCGGAACGCAGCCCGTCGACGACCTTCGCAACCTCGCCTGCGGGCGCGAGCAGGCTCAGGTAGTCGCCGGCGGCGGGGAAGTCGTGCTCCTCCGGATCGTCCTGCCAGTGCTCTTCGGCCGGCATCCGTAGGGGTTCGCGCCGGCTGAGCGAGGTCCTCCGGTCAGGCGGCCTCGCGTGCCTCGGCGCGACCGGCGCGCAGCGACCCCAGGCGCACGGAGCCCGTGGCCAGGGCGACGCCGACGAGAATGAGCGCGAGCGCGCCGAAGGCGATCGCACCGAAGCTCTCGCCGAGGAAGATCGCGCCGTAGGCGAGCGCGATCGGCGGTACGAGGTAGGTGACGAGCGTCGCGTAGTTCGCGCCGGCGCGCTGGATCAGCGCGAAGAACAGCAGGTACGCGATCGCCGTCCCGACGAAGCCGAGGACGAGGATCGCCGCGATCGTCTCGCCGTGCCACATCTCGGCCGGCGCCTGGATGATCCCGGCTGGCAGCACGGCGATGGTCGACACGGCGGTCGAGGTGAGCGCCACGACGAGCGGCTGCGTGCCGCGCAGGTAACGGCCCGCCAGCAGCGTTCCGATCGCGTAGCAGAGAGCCATGGCCACGACGGCCAGCGCGCGCGAGCAGCTTTCCCTGCGGCTGCTCGCCCACGAGCAGCGCGACCCCCACGAAGCCGATGGCGAGGCCGACGAGCCGAATGCCGCCCACGCGCTCCTCACGGAAGAACGCGAACGCCAGCAGGGCATTGAAGATCGGCACCGCTCCCTGGATGATCGACGCGAGCCCCGAGTCGATCCGCGTCTCGCCCCAGGACAGGAGCCAGAAGGGCACCGCCGTGTTCACGATCCCCACCACGACGAGCCAGAACCAGGCGCGGCGGATCTCTGCGAGCGTCTCCCGCGGGCCGAGGCGGACGAAGGCGATCGCGGCGAGCAGCAGCGCCGCCGAGCCGACACGGCCGAGGATCAGGGTCGCCGGCGTGAGCTCCCGGTCGGCGATCTTGATCAGCATGAACGACGCACCCCAGATGAGCGCGAGCAGCGCGAGGATGACGACCGGGCGACGCATCTACCTTCTGAAACGCAACGTAGCCCGCTCGCGTGAGATTCCGCCGACGCTCGAACAGCCTTAGGTCAGGTGAAGTACCTCCCGTTCCGCTCCGTCCCGACCGCGGGATCCCCCGCGCCGCCCTGCTCGAGCGTCGGGTTGTACTGACCCTCGGCCACGGAGGTGTACGTGACGCCGGACCGGTCGTTCGACGCGACGAAGCTGATCCTCGCCGGCCCGGGCACATAGTGGCCCTCGAAGGTGAAGGTCTCGTCGCGGAGATCGACGGCGCTACCGCCTCCCGCCCAGTCGACGTCGAAGCTGACGCGCGACGGGATCGGCGTCCCGCCGCTGATCGCGTTGAAGAAGTCGTGGTAGTCGCCGATCTTCAACGCCTCGACGCGGAAGCGCCCCCGCCCGCTGGAGGGATCCGCCTTGATGGAGCCAGGCGAGATCGGGATCGTCCAGAAGAGCCCGGAGTCGGCGATTCCCGGCTCCCAGTCGTGAACCTGATACGTCGGGTCAGGCACGTGACCCGTCTCGAAGAGATCGATTCAGACGAAGCCGAAGGACCCCTTCCGCACCTGGCCGTTCCGATCGACATAGGTGCCTTGCATGAAACGCATATCGGTGTCGAAATCCCAGGTCGAGCCGTCACTCCCGCGCGCGGTGCCGCGGATCTCGGACGCGCCGATCACGCCCTTGAAGTCGGTGATCGTCGCCATCTCGAGCTGCGGTCCGAGTCCCGGCGACAGGACGTGGATGAACGGATCGCTAGGAACGGGAGTGAACGACTCGTCGAGCCCACCGGGAATCGGACTCGGATTGCCGGGTCCTCCGCGCGCGAGCGCGAGAGCCGGCTCGAGCAAGCCCAGCCCGGCGATGCCGCCCGCCGCCGCAGCACCCCTGACGAGTACTTGCCGACGTGAAAGAAGCTCCATCATGCCCTCCCCTTTTGTGGGCGGCACGATCCTACGCCTCGATCGTCACAAGTCAAGCAACCCGAGAATCCGCCGCGGGCCTGGTTACACTGAATCACCTGTCGGAGGTCGCCGCCCAGCCGCTTCACCGCTCCCTCGGTCTCACCGACTGGGAGGCGGACCGTATCCGGGAGCTGCTCGGGCGCGACCCGAACCATTTCGAGCTCGCGGTCTTCTCCCTGCTCTGGTCCGAGCACTGCGGCTACAAGCACTCCGCCCCGCTGCTGAAACGGCTCCCGTCGGCGGGCGACCGCGTGCTGCAAGGGCCCGGCGAGAACGCCGGCGTGCTCGACCTCGGCGATGGGACGGCGGTCGCCTTCAAGGTCGAGTCGCACAACCACCCGTCCGCGGTCGAGCCGTTCCAGGGCGCGGCGACGGGTATCGGCGGGATCCTGCGCGACGTGATCGCCATGGGAGCCCGGCCGATCGCGCTCCTCGACGGCCTCTGGTTCGGCGAGCCCGGCTTCCAGTTCCAGCGGGCCGTCGCCGGCATCGGCCACTACGGCAACTGTGTCGGCGTGCCGACGGTCGGCGGCCAGACCGTCTTCGACCCGGCCTACGCCTCGAACTGTCTCGTGAACGCGATGTGCGTGGGACTCCTCGAGAGCGACCGCCTCCGTACAGCACGGGCGAGCGGGCCGGGCCGGCTCGTCGTGCTCTACGGCGCGACGACCGGCCGCGACGGCATCGGCGGAGCCTCGGTGCTCGCGAGCGCCGAGCTGAGCGAGGACGACGACGACAAGCGTCCCTCGGTCCAGGTCGGCGACCCGTTCACCGGGAAGAAGCTGATCGAGGTCTCGCTCGAGCTCGTCGAGTCAGGCCTCGTCGAGTCGCTGCAGGACTGCGGTGCGGCGGGCCTGGCGTCGTCGCTGTCCGAGATGGCTTCCGGCGGCGTCGGCATCGACGTCCACCTCGATCGCGTGCCGCTCCGCGAGGAGGGCATGGAGCCGTGGGAGATCATGATCTCCGAGTCGCAGGAGCGGATGGTGGCCGTGGTCCGGCCGGAGATGCTCGACGCGGTGCACGCCGTGTGCGCCCGCTGGGAGCTGCCGTGCACGGCGATCGGGGAGGTGACCGACTCGGGCGCGCTGCGGGCGCTGCACGACGACGAGGTCGTGGGCGAGATCCCTGCGGAGCTGCTGACCGACGAGTGCCCGCGCTACGAGGTGGAACAGCGCGCGGAGGCGCGTCCGGTGCGACGCGTCGAGCAGCCCCGGTTCGACGTGGCCGAGGTGATCGAGCAGTACGACCACCTCGTCGGCTCGCGCACCGTGCGCCGGCCGGGCCTCGACGCGGCCGTCCTGCGCCTGCGCCCGTCGCTGCGAGGGCTGGCGGTCGCGCTGCAGGGGCCGGCTCCCGGCGAGACCGACGGCTTCCGCGCGGGCGTCCAGGCGACGCTCGGTGCCGCCCGGAACGTCGCGTGCGCGGGCGGCGAGCCGATCGGGCTCACCGACTGCCTCAACTTCGGCAACCCCGAGAAGCCGGAGATCGCGCACGAGCTCGCGCAGGCAATCGAAGGGATCGCGCAGGCCGCGGAAGCCCTCGGGATTCCGGTCGTCTCCGGGAACGTCTCGCTCTACAACGATGCCGACGGCGCGTCGATCCCGCCGACTCCGGTGGTCGGCTGCGTCGGGCTCGTGCCCGACGTGCGCCGCGTGCCGGGCCGGTGGCAGAGCGGTGACGCGGTCCTGCTCGCGACGTCGCCCGAGGGCTCGTTCGCGGGGGAAACAGCGCTGATCCGCTTCCTGTGGAAGGCGGCGCCGCATCTGACCCTGTGCCACGACGTCGGCAGCGGCGGGATCGCTGCGGCACTTGCGGAAGCCGCGGCCTGGAGCGGCGGCCTCGAAGCCGACGTCGAGCTCCCGGCGGACTACGACTCGCGGCGCGGCGCGGCGATCCTCGCCTGCCGGCGCGGCCGGGTGAGCCGGCTCGGCTCGCGCGGTTTCGTCCAGATCGGGGAGGTGCGTTAACCGTGTGTGGCGTCTTCGGCGTCTACGCGCCCGACCGCGACGTGGCGCGGCTCGCGTACTTCGGCCTCTTCGCGCTCCAGCACCGCGGGCAGGAGTCGGCCGGGATCGCCGTCTCCGAGCATGGCCGGCTGACGGCGCTGCGCGACCTCGGTCTCGTCGCCCAGGTCTTCAACGAGCAGAAGCTCGGCGGCCTGCGCGGCCAGGTCGCAATCGGCCACAACCGCTACTCCACCACGGGCTCGTCGCAGTGGGCGAACGCGCAGCCGCTCGTCCAGCACGGACGCGCACGCACCGTCGCGCTCGGGCACAACGGCAACCTGATCAACGTCGGCCAGTTGCGCGAGGAGTTGCGCGAGGCCGGAATCCCGCTCGGGACGACTTCCGACAGCGAGCTCATCGCGGCGCTGATCGCGAACGACACGAGCCCGCTCGAGGAGGCCGTGGCGAACGCGATGCGCCGGCTCGAAGGCGCCTTCTCGATCGTCGCTGTGTCAGAGGGGCGGTTGATCGCCTTCCGCGACGCGCACGGCTTCCGCCCGCTCGTGATCGGACGGATCCAGAACGACTGGGTGTTTGCCTCGGAGACATGCGCGCTCGATCTCGTCGGAGCCGAGCTGGTGCGCGAGGTCCTGCCGGGCGAGCTCGTCCTGGCCGACGCCGACGGCCTGCACGCGATGCGGGCGCTCGATCGCGCCGATGGCGGCGCTCTCTGCATCTGGGAGTTCTTCTACCTCGCCCGCCCCGACAGCCGGCTCGAGGGGATCGAGGTGCACAACGCACGCGTGCGGATGGGCGAGCGGCTCGCGCAGGAGGCTCCGGTCGACGCCGACCTCGTCCTGCCCATCCCCGACTCGGGCACGCCGGCGGCGATCGGGTTCGCCCGCGCGCTCGGCGCTCCCGTTCAGCGAGGGCCTGATCAAGAACCGCTACGTCCAGCGCACCTTCATCCAGCCGGATCAGGAGCTGCGGCGGCAGGGGATCCGGCTCAAGTACCACCCCGTCGCGGAGGTGGCGGGCAAGCGCGTCGTCGCGGTGGACGACTCGATCGTCCGTGGTAACACGACCCGCGAGATCGTCCGGATGCTCTTCGATGCGGGAGCGGCCGAAGTCCATCTCCGCGTATCGTCGCCACCGGTGATCGGCCAGTGCTTCTACGGCATCGACCTCGCCGACCCGTCGGAGATGATCGCCTCGACGCGGACGGTCGAGGAGGTGCGCGAGCACGTGGGCGCCACCTCGCTCGCGTACCTCTCCCACGACGGGCTGGTCGAGGCGACGCAGCGGCCCGCCTCAGCGCTCTGCCGCGGCTGCCTCACCGGCGAGTACCCGACCGAGGTGCCCGCCGAGGCCGCGAAGCTCAGGTTCGAACCCACCCGCGCGTAGCGCCGCCGTCACTGGCCGGCGACGGGCTGCCAGAGCTCGAATCGGTTCCCTTCGGGGTCGATGCCCCAGCCGAAGCGTCCGTTCTCGTGCTCCATCGGCCCCTCGACGGCGACGCCTGCGTCGCGAAGCTGCGCGAGCAGCGTGTCGAGGTCGGCGACGCGGTAGTTGACCATCGCCTGCTGGTCGAGGCGGCCGAAGTACTCGGTGTCCGGCGGGAACGCCGCCCAGACGAGCGTCTCACCGCCGGACGCGCGAAGCACCGAGCCGTGCCAGCCCTCGACGTCGAGACCGAGCTGCTCGGCGTACCACGCCGCGAGCGCCGCCGGATCACGCGAGCGCAGGAAGACGCCACCGATCCCCGTCACCCGCTCCACCGTCGCGAAGCCTACGGCGCATTGGCACGATGGGCCGCGGTGCAGCTCTTCCACTATCACCTCGTCACGAGCCGCGTCCGCGAGGTCGAGGCGCGCTACATCGGCAAGCTCGCGTTCGACCTCATCGCGCGCCACGGCCGCATCGGCGAGGAGCTCACCTCGTACGAGTCGGGAGTCGCCTGGAACGAGCTCGACGAGATGGGCTTCAAGCTCCGGCTGACCGAGCTCGAGAAGGGTGCCGTAAACGTCGTCGTCCAGCCGGGCCAATGGCCGACGCCGCGCGTCGACCACCTCGGGTTCGTGCTCGACGAGAACGAGTTCGAGACGGCCATCGAGCGCGCGGAGCAGAACGACCTGCGCGTCCAGGAGCACGGCGGACGGCGCACGTTCATCTCCACCAACGCGGGCTACCGGCTGGAGCTCCACCCGCCGCGCGAGTGGATCGACGAGCTCCTCGCGCAGGGCGACCAGCTGCGGCTGTCGGAGCTGCACCTCAAGGCGGACGATCCGGCGGGCAAGGCGAAGGCGCTCGCGCAGATCCTCGACGCCGAGCGCGACGGACCGAGCGTCGAGGTCGGCGAGACCGTCGTCCGCTTCGTCCGCGGCGGCCCGCAAGGCCGGCCGGAGCTCTTCGGCGAGCTGTTCGTCTAGCGGCCGCCATAGACTCGGCGCGTGGCGGAGGAAGGACCGACGTACGACGCGGCCGGCGTCTCTCTCGCGACCGCCGGGGCAGTCGTCGAACGGCTGCGCGCCGCTGTCGAGTCGACGGGCGCCGAGGGCTTCGGTGCCTTCGCGGCCCTCCACCCGCTCGACGAGCGGCGCCTGCTCGCGGCCTCGACCGACTCCATCGGCACGAAGCCGATGGTCGCCCGGCCCCGTGGCCTGCTTCGCAACTGCGGCGCCGACATGGCCGCGCACTGCATCAATGACGTCATCACCTGCGGCGCCGATCCGCTCGTCCTCCTCGACTACGTCGCCTCCGCTCGCATCGAGCTCGAGCAGGTTGCGGAGCTCATCGAGGGCGCCGCGGGGGTCTGCCGCACGGCGGGCGTCGCGCTGATCGGCGGCGAGACGGCGGAGATGCCGGACGTGTACCGGGAGGACGAGCTCGATTTCGCGGCGACCTGCGTCGGGGTCGTCGATCGCGAGGCGCTGATCGACGGATCCGCGATCGAGGCAGGCGACGTCGTCATCGGCTTCCCGTCTGCCGGTGTCCACGCGAACGGCTTCACGCTCGTGCGCCGGGTGCTCGAGGAGGAGGACTACGACGGCGAGGACCTCCTCGCGCCGACGAGGCTCTACCTCGACATTGCGCGTAGATTGCGCGGCCGGGCGCTCGCGTTCGCGCACGTGACCGGCGGCGGCATCCTCGGCAACCTCGAGCGCGTCCTACCCCCCGACCGCAGCGTCGAGATCGACTGGGACGCGTGGGAGCGACCGCCCGTCTTCCATTGGCTCGGCCGTCACGTCGACGAGGAGGAGCTGCGCCGCGTGTTCAACCTCGGCGTCGGCTGGTGCGCGGTCGTGCGGGGAGCTGAGCCGGGCGAGCGCGTAATCGGGCGGATCGCGTGATCGGGGTTCTCGTCAGCGGCGAGGGGACGAACCTCCAGGCGCTGTTGGACGCAGGGCTCCCCGTGGTCGCGGTCGCGAGCAACCGCGGCGGCGCGCCTGCGCTGACGCGAGCCTCCTGCGCAACGGCCGCCTTCGAGCTCGCCGACTTCCCGGACCGCGCAGCCCGCGACGCTGCGATGGCCGGCTGGCTCGAGGAGCAGGGCGTTCGCCT
The DNA here is from genome assembly GCA_963731015.1 of uncultured Actinomycetes bacterium. Classification (GTDB taxonomy): domain Bacteria; phylum Actinomycetota; class Thermoleophilia; order Gaiellales; family Gaiellaceae; genus Palsa-739. Next base: position 43,246 of record CAVSTY010000007.1, on the reverse strand, counting down.
CGTGGTACTCGCCGGCTACATGCATCTGCTCACGCCGGCGTTCCTCGACCGTTTCCCCGACGCGGTGGTCAACGTCCATCCGTCGCTGCTGCCGGCGTTTCCCGGCGCCCATGCGGTGGAGGAGCAACTCTCGGCGGGCGTCGCGGAATCGGGTGCGACGGTGCACTTCGTCGACGAGGGCGTCGACAGCGGGCCGGTGCTCGCGCAGGAACGCGTCCCGGTGCTCGCCGGCGACACGACCGAGACGCTGCACGAGCGGATCCAGTCGGTCGAGCACCGGCTGCTGCCCGAGGTGGTGAGGGAACTGTGCGCGCGCTGATCTCCACCTGGGACAAGTCCGGCCTCGACGCGTTCGCGCGCGGGCTCGTCGCGCTCGGCTGGCGGCTCGTTGCGAGCGGGAACACCGCGGCCGCGCTCGAGGCGATCGGCCTCCCGGTGGAGCGTGTGGAAGACGTCACGGCCTCGCCGGAGATGCTCGGCGGCCGCGTGAAGACGCTGCACCCACGCGTCCACGCCGGCATCCTCGCCCGCCGCGACGAGGCGGACGACGTCGCCACGCTCGAGGAACACGGAATCGAGGCGTTCGACCTCGTCTGCGTCAACCTCTACCCGTTCGAGGAGGTCACGGCGCAACGCGGCGTGACCGAGGAGCAGGCGGTCGAGACGATCGACATCGGCGGCCCGTCGATGCTGCGCGGCGCGGCGAAGAACTTCGCCCATTGCGCGCCTGTTTGTCGCCCGGAGCAGTACCACCAAGTGCTCGAGGAGCTGCGCACGAGCGGCGAGCTCTCGCTCGACACCCGCAGGCGCCTCGCGGCCGAGGCGTTCGCCCACAGTGCCGCCTACGAGGCCGCGATCGCCACCTGGTTCAACGCGCGCGAGGAGTTTCCCGACTCGCTGATCGTCTCGCTCGACAAGGTGCTCGACCTCGCGTACGGCGAGAACCCGCATCAGCGCGGCGCGTACTACGCCGAGCGCGGCGTCCGCCGCCACCTCCTGTCACGCGTCGAGCAGCTGCACGGGAAAGAGCTCTCGTTCAACAACTTGAACGACTTCTCGGCGGCCCGCTCGCTCGCGCGCGAGTTCGCGCTGCCGGCCTGCGTCATCGTCAAGCACGCGAACCCATGCGGGGTGGCCGTCTGCACCACGCTGGAGGAGGCGTACGACAAGGCGCTCGCCTCCGACCCGACCTCGGCCTACGGCGGCGTCGTCGTGCTCAACCGCGGGGTCGAGGCGCCGCTCGGGGAGAAGCTCGCGGAGCAGTTCGTCGAGGTGCTGTTCGCGCCGGGTTACACCGAGGATGCGCTCAACGCGCTACGGCGCAAAAAGAACACGCGCATCCTGCTCGACGGCGAGAGGCGCGCCGGTGAGCCCGGCGAGCGGAGCTACAAGCGCGTGCTCGGCGGGATGCTCGTCCAGGACTCGGACGCCGAGATCGAGGAGCGCGACACCTGGCAGCTCGTTGCCGGCGAGCTGAGCGAGCCGCAGTGGGGAGACCTCGTCTTCGCCTGGCGGGTCTGCAAGCACGTCGCCTCGAACGCGATCGTGCTCGTCAAGGACCTGCAGACGATCGGGATCGGAGCCGGCCAGATGAGCCGCGTCGACGCCGTGCGGATCGCGGTCGAGAAGGCGGCCGAGTTCGGGCACGACGCCACCGGCTCCGCGCTCGCCTCCGACGCTTTCTTCCCCTTCCCCGACGGCCCGCAGATCGCCATCGACGCAGGCACGACCTCGATCGTCCAGCCCGGCGGCTCGCGCCGCGACGAGGACGTGACCGCTGCCGTCGCCCAGGCGGGCGCCGCCATGGCGTTCACGGGACGCCGCCACTTCCGCCACTAGAGGATCGAGACACGACGATGCTGTTCGAGATCTTTCTCCTCGCCGTGGGCTCGATGTTCTGGCCCGTGCTGCTCGCCGTGGACGTCGTCGCGCTCAAGTCGGACCGGCCCATGACGATTCTCGGCGGGTTCCTCGCCGGCGGCCTGGTCACAACCGTCACGATCGGCTGCGCGATCGTCTTCTCGCTCGAGAACACGTCGCTCGTGACGAAGTCGAGACATACGACGAACGCGGTCGTCTCGATCGTGATCGGCGCGGCGGCGCTGGTCGCCGCGTTCTTCATCCGCCGCAGCGACACGCGGCAGCGAACGACCGCCGAGCCGAAGACCTCGAGCAGGGTCGACCGGCTCGGCAGTCACGGACCCTGGCTCGCGTTCGTCACCGGAATCGTGCTCAACGTCTTCCCGGGCTTGTTCCCCTTCATCGCGATGAAGGACATCGGAGAGCTGGACTACTCGACCGTCGGAACCATCGCCGTGATCGTCGGCTTCTACCTCGTCATGTTCACGCCGGTCGAAGCGCCGCTCGTCGCCTTCCTCGTCGCGCCGAAACGCACCAAGCGGGCGGTCGACTCGTTCAACGTCTGGCTCGCGCAAACCTCCGCAAGCTCGCCTGGTGGGCGCTCCTCGTGGTCGGCGTCTTCGAGATCGTCCGCGGCCTGCTCGTCGCTATCTGACCCTGCGATGTACGGGGGCGAGCGCCGGCCACCTAGCGGGCTCAGGCGTAAGGACGCTGGTCCAGGCGAGAGTCATCCCACCGGGCGGACGACTGTAGCGACGTATCGGTAGCCGTCTTGCTCGCGGTCGTAGACGACCGCCTCAACCTCTTGCCCCGGACGGAGCGTTCGGAAGCCCTCCATGCGAATCGCCGTGTAGTGCGCGAAGACGCCACCCGGAGTCTCGTCGGAGTTCGCCAACGCGCCCCAGCCCTCCGTGTCGTCCCAGCGCTCAACCGTCGTCCGAACCTTGAACCTGGCCATCACGAGAGCGTACGGCGCTCAGGGGTCATTCCCAAACACTGGCCCAGGTGAGCGTCCTGTGCCCAGAGGCAGCAGTTACCGCGGGTGGGTGCGCCGCATGGCCGGCGGGAGGCATGCAAGGCCGGTTTGCGCGGCTTTCGCAATCAGCGCGGTGTGGGCCCAACCAGGCCGCCAGCGAAACGCCGTTTTCCCCGAGTCCCAGGTCAGTCTGTACGGACCCCGGGACGCCACAAGGTCTCCTGTCGAAACGTCGCCGATGCTCCAGCCGTGAGAGCCCGCAGGCACATCGTTGCCGTAGCCGTAACTCCCACGCTTGACCCGTGCCTCATGAGACGCAGGCTCCCAAAGTAAACAGCGGCTCCGAGCGCCACGACCGCGAGGGCAACTGCAACTACCCCTCTCATACACCGAGCATACGACGCGGTGAGGAAGATCGCGCCGCCCGCTCAGGGGTCATTCCGGAACACTGGCCCATGCGAGGGTCTAGACTCCCGAGACCTGTGGAGCAACCAGAGCCAGTGTGATCCTCGCCAAACGGTTGGCGTTCCTGCTCGCGCTGCTCGTCCTTGTGGCGAACCTAGCGGCCTGCGGCTCTGGCCAGCATGCAACAACCACCAGCGCCGGTACCAAGACGCTGACTTACCGCTTGAAAGAGCCCTTTCCTTTGTACGTGCAAATCCAGGGACCTGGAGAAGCCGTCATTACGCAGGCACATTCGCTCCGCGCCAACCTTGGCCGCACACCTCCGATCATCGTGCGGAACGCCCCCGGCCATGCAGTCTGTACCTTCCCCGGCCTTCAGGGCAATGTCACGGTGCGCTTTTACGGCGACAAGAGATCTGTGTCGGCTTGGTGCAAGCACTTTGCCAAAGCGCTCGGCGAATAGATTCGGGCGTCGGCCGGCTCAGGGGGCATTCCGGAACACTGGCCCAGGCGAGTGCTATCTGAGTCCGCAGAGTCTCCTTCGCGTGCCTTGTCACCCTCCATGAAGCCAAGACCCGATTGCACGCCTGCGAGGTTCGATTGCGGTCCGGGGTTACCGCCGTTTTCGACTGAGGAGGCGACAGCCGTCTTCTCCATGCTCCGGTCGATACGACCCGGCAGGCGATAGAGCCATCGAAAGAATCCCATGCGACAAAGGTACCCGCTCAGGGGTCATTCCGGAACACTGGCCCAGGCTAGTGCGATACCACCTGAGGAGCCGAGTGCCTTGCGTCGATCGCCAGCAGAGCGAGGACAGCGGGGAGCATGAATAAGCCGCCCTCAAAAACCGTCAATACGCAGACAGGTATCAACACAACGGTCACGATCATGCGCCATCGGCGGTTGCGGATGACCCCAACCACGGCAGCGCACAGCCACCAGGCGAGCGCCAAAGGCCAGAAAGCCCCGTGCGTAAGAACGATCAGCAGTGCCGGCCCGGAGAAAGCGAGCACCGCCGGCAACAGATAGACGCGCTGAATCACCCTCACTCAAAGAACGATACTCCGGCACCTTTCGTTAGCCCGCGTCAGGGGTCATTCCAGAACACTGGCCCAGTCGAGTGGCCTCTCCTCTGTGCTCGGACGTCGCCCTACTGGCTCTTAAGCGGGTCAGGGGCGGGACAATCTCGGCCGTTCTCCCCTACATACGGTGCTTTAGGAGCACAGATCCTCGCCGCCACCGGAGAGCGGAGAGTGTACGCGTGCCCTCCGTCGTGGTAGGTCACATCCACCGCGGTCCAGGCGTGCTCGGGACGGGTGGGCCGGGCCCGATCTGCGCTGGCTCTCGGTGCGGCGGCTACGCGATTTCGAGCCCGCTCTGAGCTCGCCAATGCTGACACCGTCGGATCCGTCTCGGCCGTCGACCAGCCGGTCCGGCTCTCGTTTCAGCTCGTACTGGACTTGCGTCGCCGCCCATGCCGTGACGCGCGACGCCGAGCGGAACGTTGCCTGTTGACTAGACCGCCGTTGTGATTGGCCCGACGTTCTCATCAGGGGTTGTCGGCGAGCCGCAGTCAGCAGACGCGATCCCCCAACACTTAGTAGCGGGAGGCGTTCGGGCTCCTACTTGGACTGCCCGCATGAGCTCCTCTCGGAATTAACAGATTCCGTACCGACAAACGGTTGTGCGCCTCCACCGTCAGAACGATGATGCGGCCATGCGCAGAACCCTGATTGCCTCAGGACTGCTCGCTCTCCTGCTCCTGGTGCCCGCAATGGCCTCGGGCTCGACCTGGACCTCACGCCAACAGGCGAAGAGCTTCCTGATCGACCTAGACAAGAACCACGTCGCCAGCGCCTGCTCGATTGTCTCGTCGCAGTTCTTGGCCAGCCAGGGAATGGATGCGAGTTCCTGCGAGTCCCAGATTGAGAGCCTGGCCCCGGAAGTCGCGCAGGCCCATCAGGCCCGGAACTCTCTGCGCGCAGTTCGCAGCGCCTCTGCCCATCTAGCGCACTACGCCAACGGGAAGAAACTCGTTGCCGCTCTCCGTGCTCGCTGTCCCCAGCTGACGATCAAGGTCGGCGCCATCGGCGAGCTCGGCACGCTGCACGACCCGAACGTCGTTCTCATCCCCCGCGCGTTCCTGAGCCGGGCCGGCTTCCTTGCCGAGAGCCGGGCCACAAACGACGCTATCTACCAGTTCACCTACCGATCCGGGCAGAAGCTGTCCTGGGTCAAGCGCGTCGGCACGCCGCAGCCTGTCCTAATCCAGACGTTTACTGCTAACTCGGACGGCTCGGTGACGGTCAACGCCAAGCTCGAGGGGCAGCCAGTCCAGGTGACCGTGGACGCCGACGGGCAGCACATCGACGCCTATACGCGTCTCTCCTAAAGAGTCGCCCTCCCGGAGCAGACGCGCGAGGCGGCTGCGGAAGCACTGCGAGAGATAAGCGCTCGAGACTCGCAAGGCCTCTGGACTCGCAGGACCGAATAGCTGTTCAGGGGTCATTCCGGAACACTGGCCCAGGCGAGGTTTCTTTCCCTCGAACGTCACGGGGCTGGAAAACTGTGTGGTCGATGTCGTCGTTCTTCGAGCCGCCTCCGCTGCCACCTGAGCCGCCTGAGCGGCCTGCCCGGCCGCCACGCCGTCCGTGGCACGGCGGGCCAAACCGTGTCGTTGGTCGCACAGTCGCCCTCAACCTGGTCCTAGGCCAATCGGACAAGGGGGTGATCTGGATCCCCTCGGTGACGGCGTATCCCGACGTGTTTGAGTTCCAGGTGGAGATTCGGTACCAAGGCGACGCGGATGGTTTTCCTGATGTTCGGGGTGCAGCACTCGCGCCGACGCACCGGTCAGCCGATGCAGAACTCGACCCTGAGGTGCTCAGGCTCGGGATCCAGCTGAGCGATGGCGGGAAAGCGACGACGCGGTACCCGGGCTTCCCGTTTCCTGGCCCCAGTGGCCGCGACATTCCTCCTGCCGGGCCAATCCTCGGCGGCGGAGGCGGCGACGCCGGATGGAACTACCGCTACTGGGTCTGGCCGCTTCCTCCAGAAGGTCCGCTCGCTTTCGTCTGCGAGTGGCCCATCGCTGACATCCCGGAAACGAGAAGCGAGATTGACTCGACCCTCCTCCGCGACGCCGCGGCCGACGCCATCATCGTCTGGCCCGAGAACGAGAGCGAGGCTTCTCATGATGGTGGTTCGACTATGGACAACGTGTGGCGCGTTGTCCTGGAACCAGAGCCTTCCAAGCCGCCGGGGCCTGCCGAGTCCGACGAAACTTCCTAAGAGCAGAGCCACCCCTGCTCAGGGGTCATTCCGGAACACTGGCCCAGCCGAGCGACCTAGGCAGCGGGATCTACGGCGTCCTCGGCGGAGGGGGCACGCGGTAGTGGGCGACGCGGTTCCCGAACTCCTGCGCCGCCACTTCCTTCGCCACTGTCGTCCCAGTCCCTCGACCGCAGCTCGTCGGTGATCCGCCCCATCGCGTAGGTGTCGAAATTCCCGTCGCGCATGGGGTCGTAGCCCTCGATTGCCCCGATCAGCTCGCGCTGGCCCCGCGAGACGAGATTGCCCTCGTTCACGCGGGTGGGTAGCCCTGAGGCGAGCCTCCCGGCGACGTACTTCACGAGCGGCTCGTAGGTGAGGATGAGGCGGTCGCGGATCTTCTGGTCGCCCGTTCGCCGGTATGCGAGCCAGAGCTGCTGCGTCTCGTCGGCCCGCGTCACGTCCGAGAGATTAGATGCGGTGCTCTGCTGCGCTTTCGCGTCCGAGGCGCAGCCCGCGCCGCTCGGATCCGTCGCTCAGGGGTCATTCCGGAACACTGGCCCAGCCGTCCGTCCTCTAGCCCGATGTGTGACGAATGGCCGCGTCGTGTCGTATAACTCAGTGAGATGACGGGTCTCGCGCTACGTCACGTTGCACCACTCCGGCCACTTCCCCGTTGGCGGCTTGCAGTCGCGGTGCTCATACTCGGCGCGGCGCTCGCAGGCGCGGCCATCCTGCACTGGCACCAGTCCGTGTCCAGCTGCGCGCCGCCAGACTCACTCGTCCTATGCATATCGCGCAAGCCTGGCTGGGTCGACCCAGTATCGCTCGCTCTTTGCCTGCTTGGAGTCGTGGCAGCCGCAGGCGTGCTGATGACCCCGCGCCGTCGCCAGCCTGAATAGGGGCTCGGCCAGGGGTCATTCCGAAACACTGTGCCCAGGCGAGTGCTATACGGCCTGGCGGGCGATCTCAGGGCCGTGTAGGGCGGGACTCGATCGTGGTGCGCTGGCTCTCAGTACCGGGTCTGCGCGATTTCGGAGCCCGATCTGAGCTCGCGCAATGCGGACAACGATCTGAGCCGTCTGCGGCCGTCGACCAGCCGGTCCGGCTGCTGCGTTTCAGGTCGTACTGGACTCGCGTCGCCCCACACGCGCAGGAAAACACGGCGACGCCGAGCGGAACCGTTGCCTGGTTGACATAGAACTCAGCCGTTGTAGAGGGGATGGTCTCGCTCCTGCGGACCGCTGTCAACGTCGCGACGACCAGGGGTCATTCCGGAACACTGGGGCTTGATCGGAGTCGCCGGGGCATCGGGTGTTCTAAGAGCGACCCGCCGTCACCACACTCATGAGCGGACGACCCAGCCCGGAGGCCGGGTCTAGCCGTCTGGTTCAGGGGTCATTCCGGAACGCTGGCCCAGGCGATGTCATGGATCTGCTCAGCCGGGCAAAGTCCAAGCATGCGAACAGTGTGGAAGGCCGCCTGACTCAGGCTGCCATAACGAGGACACTCGGCGGAAGGCGCAGAGGTTCGACGCCCGGGGCACGACGGTGAAGGCGTACAAGCGATGAGCGGCTGACCGGCTATTCCATCGGCAGGCTTGACGAGCGCCTGCCACTGCATTGGATGCAGCGTCCGCTCGTCACGGCGAACCAGCGATACATACGAGAACGGCGCCCGTGGGCGCCGCCTCGAAATCCGTTCTAATCCGACTCAGCGCGAGGTGACCAGCACGTCGATCGGGAAGAACTGGGGCGCTCCCTCTTCGGGTGGCGGTCCGCCCATCACCTCGGCCATCGCCGGGCCAAGCCTCTCCTCCATGAAGCGGTCAAAGGCCTCACGGGACTCCCACACGTCGTAGACGTAGAAGCCCTGCTCACCCTGGCCCGCGCTATGCAAGATCATCCCCTCCGGCGCCTCGTCGGCGCGCATAGGCGAGTGCCCGAACATCTTTTCCGTGATGTTGTCGTACACCTGCCTCGTGAACTCAGGCGCTGCTGCTAGGACTCCGACCGCCATCTCGACCTCCCTTGCTGTTCGCGGACGACGCTCGATTCTAAGTGCGGCGCGCGTCCTGGTCTCACCTCTTGGCGCATCCGCCTCGATGAAGGGCTGCCAGTGCCGCGGGGTGTGGAGCCCGCTCGCCGCGCCGGATCAGCGACAGAGACTCCGTCTCTGTTCAGGGCGCCCAGCCGCCAGTAAGCGGTTCGCCCATTCGTAAGCCGAACCGCTGTAGGAGCTCGGGGATCGTCTCCGGGCGCGACTCGAACCCGTACCGCTGAACGAGCTCCGCGAATTGCTCGGGGCTCGCTTTGAGCGGGCCGCCGAGCGCGGAGAGGTCACGGAAGTACTGCTCGAAGCCCGCGGGCGAGATGATCTCGAGGATTCGGCATGGCTGATCACCGGCATTCCAGAACGTGTGCCACTGATTACGGGGTTTGAAGACAAGCTCGCCCGGCCCAGCCTCGACGACGTCATCGCCGAGCAACGCACCCATCCGACCTTCGAGGACGAAGCTGTACTCGTCCTCGCGTGAGTGACGGTGCAGAGGCGCAGCGAGCGCACGCGGCGACATCGGATGCTCGAGAAACGCGAACCGATCGTCCGCCTCTGCGCCGTCGATCAGAAAGCGCACCCCGATGCTCCCGAGGAAGACCTCATCGGCATCCGCCGGCCCTACGACCTTCACGCCTCCGCCTCTCGCCATCATCTCGACTCCCTTCGCTTGCACACACCAAGGCCAACGGAACAATTACTCGCCGCCACTCCTTCGCGCCCTAGACACCAGGCCTGCGTCCCTCCTCAGGGGTCACTCCCGAACCCTGCCCAGGCAAGCGAGCTTGTACGGCAGTCGATCCACGCCTGGCCCGTTCGTCTCCTCATAGGATGAGCAGAACCGAGGGGAGGAGTTCGATGCAGGCTGCACCCGCGACGACCGCAGGGGTCGATCCGAGACGTTGGCAGGCGCTCGCAATCGTCTGCGTCGCGTTCTTCATGACCGTGCTCGACGTGTCGATCGTCAACGTCGCGCTGCCGTCGATCGGCGACAGCCTCCATTTCTCCCAGACCGGCCTGCAGTGGGTGATCACGGCATACGCGATCACGTTCGGCGGCTTCCTGCTGCTGGGCGGGCGGGCCGGGGACATCCTCGGCCGCAAGCGGATGTTCCTCGTCGGCGTACTGATCTTCTCGATCGCCTCCCTCGTCTGCGGCCTTGCGGGGTCGACGGGAGTGCTCGTCGCGGCGCGCGCCGTGCAGGGCTTCGGCGCGGCGATCGTGTCGCCGTCGACACTCTCGATCATCACGACGACCTTCGAAGAGGGCCCGGACCGGAACAAGGCGCTCGGCATCTGGGGCGCGATGGGCGGCAGCGGCGCCGCGGCCGGCGTGCTCTTCGGCGGCATCCTCGTCCAGTACCTCGGCTGGGAGTGGATCTTCTTCGTCAACGTCCCGGTCGGGCGTGCTCGTGCTCGCCCTCACGCCGGGCATCGTCCGAGAGAGTCGGGCGCCGGACGTCGGCCGGAACTTCGACGCGATCGGAGCAGCCTCGGTGACGGGCGGGCTCACCTTGCTCGTCTACGCGATCTCGAAGGCGCCGATAGACGGCTGGGGCAACGCGACGACGATCGGGTTGCTCATTGCGGCGGCCGCGCTCATCGTCTTCTTCGTGATCTGGGAGAGCCGCGCGGCGAACCCGCTCATGCCTCTCTCGATCTTCCGTATCCGAACGCTGGCCGGCGCGAACGTCGTCGGCGCGCTGCTCGGTGCCTCGATCTTCGCCGACTTCTTCCTCCTCACGCTCTACGTGCAGAACGTCCTGCACTACTCGGCGCTGAAGACCGGGATCACGTTCCTCGCGACGGCGGGGACGGTCGTCCTCGTGGCCGGACTCGCGCAGTCGCTCTCCACGAGGATCGGCCCCAAGCCGGTGATGGTCACCGGGCTCGCACTCAATACCGGCGCCCTGATCTGGTACGCACAGATACCCGTTGACGGGACGTATGTGCACAACCTGCTCGGCGGGTACGTCATGTTCGGCTTCGGCCTCTCGTTCGCGTTCATCCCCGTGTCGATCGCCGCGCTCGCCGGCGTCGGGCCACGCGAGGCCGGGCTCGCCTCCGGCTTGCTCAATACGTCGCAGCAGGTCGGTGGCGCTATCGGTGTCGCCATCGCGTCGAGTGTGGCGGTGTCCCACGCGACGCACCTCCTGCAGACCGGTGACTCGCAGGCGGCCGCGCTGACGGGCGGCTACGCGCTCGCGTTCTGGGTCATCGCCGGCATCTCCGCCGCCGGTGTCATCGCGGCGCTGACCCTCGTGAAGAACGAGATCCCGACCGAGGCGCAGCCGGTGGTCGCCTAGGCTTCCGGGCGATGCCGCGGGAGTATCCGACCCTCCTCGACCTCGTCGGGAACTCGCCGATCGTCAGGCTCGACCGGCTCTCGCCGCCGGGCCACGCGCGGATCCTCGCCAAGCTCGAGTACCTCAACCCGGGCGGCTCGGTCAAGGACCGGATCGGCCTCGCGATGATCGAGCAGGCCGAGCGCGAGGGGAAGCTCAAGCCGGGCGGGACGATCGTCGAGCCGACCTCGGGCAACACCGGCGTCGGCCTCGCCATCGCGGCGGCGGGCAAGGGCTACCGCTGCGTCTTCGTCATGCCCGACAAGATGAGCCAGGAGAAGATCTCGATGCTCCGCGCGTACGGCGCCGAGGTCGTGATCACGCCGACCGCGGTCGACCACGATTCGCCGGAGTCGTACTACTCCGTCTCGTCGCGGCTCGCCGAGGAGATCCCGGGCGGCTTCAAGCCCGACCAGTACTCGAACATGGCGAACCCGCAGGCGCACTACGACGTCACAGCGCCCGAGATCTGGGAGCAGACCGGCGGCGAGCTCGACGCGATCGTCATCTCGGTCGGCACCGGCGGCACGATCTCGGGCGTCGGCCGTTGGTTCCACGAGCACAAGCCCGAGGTGAAGATCATCGGCGTCGACCCCGAGGGGTCGATCTACACCGCAGCCGACGACTCCGAGCTGCATCCCTACCTCGTCGAGGGGATCGGCAAGGACACGTGGCCCGACACGATCGATCTGAAGGTCGTCGACGAGTGGATCCGGGTCTCCGACCGCGACTCGTTCCTGATGGCGCGGCAGCTCGCGCGGGAGGAGGGCATCCTCGCCGGCGGCTCCGCGGGCTCGACGTTGTGGGGTGCGATCCAGGTCGCCAAGCGGCTGGCGGCGGACGCGACCGTGCTCGCGATCATCCCCGACTCGGGCCGCTCCTACATGTCGAAGTTCTACGACGACAACTGGATGCACGAGCACGGGTTCGTCGAGCGGCAGTCCGCGCTCCCGACCGTGGACGAGCTGCTGCGCGCGAAGCATGGCGGCGAGGTGCCCGAACTCGTCACGATCACCGCACACGCCAAGGTCGGCGAGGGCATCGACACGATGCGGCGCTACGGCATCTCACAGCTTCCGGTCGTACGCGACGGCCAGTGCGAGTCGCTCGCGGACGTGATCGGCTCGCTGCAGGATCGCGCGCTGCTCGAGCGCGTCTTCGGCAATCCCGACTCGGTGCACGAGGACGTCGCCGCCGCGATGCAGCCGCCGCTCGCCGCGGTCGAGGCGTCGGCGACGCTCGACGAGGTGTTCGCGACCCTGACCGGCGGCGGGAGTGCGGTCGTCGTCGCCCGCGAGGGGAAGCCGGTCGGCGTGCTCACGCGCAGCGACCTCCTGGAGTTCCTGGCCCACCGGGGTGCCTGATGCTTCGCGTCGTCGGCGCCGGCCTGCCCCGCACGGCGACGCGCTCGCTGAAGGGCGCGCTCGAGCTCCTGCTCGGCGGCCGCTGCTACCACATGGCCGAGGTGTTCGAGCATCTCGAGGACGTGCCCTCGTGGCGCGCTGCGACGCGTGGCGACGAGGTGGACTGGAGCTCGTTCCCGCCCGACTCCGTCGCAGCCGTCGACTGGCCTGCGTCGGCGTTCTGGCGCGAGCTCGCAGACGCCAACCCGGACGCGCTCGTCGTCCTCTCGACCCGCGAGAGCCCGGCGAAGTGGTGGGATAGCGCCGACGAGACGATCTTCCCGGTGCTGCGCAACCCGGTCGAGCCGAAGCACGAGGAGTGGCGGCAGATGGTGCACGAGCTCCTGGCGCGCGAGATCGGCCCGGACTGGGACGACGCCGAGCGGGCCCAGGCGTTCTACGAGCGGCACAACGCGGAGGTGCGCCGCGAAGCCCCCGCCCATCGCCTTCTCGACTGGCAGGCCCGGGACGGCTGGGAGCCGCTCTGCCAGGCCCTCGGGCTGCCTGTGCCGGACGAGCCGTTCCCGCGGGTCAACACGCGGGAGGAGTGGCTCGCGCGTGCCGAGCAGTGACCCTGCAGCGCATCGCTACTCTCCAGGCATGGCCGTCGAGCGCCTCGAATCTCTGCTCCGCGACGCGTTTCCCGATGCGCCGGAGCTGCGCGTCGAGGACCGCACCGGCGGCGGCGACCACTTCCAGGTGACTGTCGAGAGTCCGCGCTTCGACGGACTGCCGCTGCTCGAGCAGCACCGGCTCGTCAATGACGCGCTGGCCGAGCCGCTGCGCGACGGCACCATCCACGAGCTTCGAATCAAGACGAGGGGGACGACGTGAGCGAGAACGAGCTTTCCGGACGGATCAAGGACGTGATCGAGAAGGAGCAGGTGGTGCTCTTCATGAAGGGCACACCGCAGTTCGTGATGTGTGGCAACTCGGGCCGCGCGCTCGAGGCGCTGCGGGCGGCGGGTGCGCCGGTGACGGCGGTCGACATCCTTCCGGATCCGTCGATCCGGCAGGAGCTGTCGGAGGTGTCGGGCTGGCCGACGATCCCGCAGATCTTTGTCAAGGGCGAGCTGGTCGGCGGCGCCGACATCACGCAGGAGCTGGCCGAGACGGGCGAGCTGCGGCAGATTCTCGAGGAGAGGCTCGGCCCGAGCTACGGCGACGGTGCGCAGGAGCGCGTCGTCGACGTGCTCAGCGGCACGCACGCGTAGCCGTCTTCCGAAGCTAGGTCTTGCTCGGCCCGGGCCAGGAGCCGGTGAGACGAGCGAAGCCCGCTGCGCCGGCGCGATCGATGACGGCCTTCACGCCCGCGTAGACCGCACCCCGCGCCGCCGCTGCGGCCGTGACCTCGCGCCAGCTTGGCCGCTCGTCGGTCGCCTTCGGTGCTTCGTCCCGATCGGCTTGTAGAGGATCCGTGCGCGCTCGGGCCGTATCGATTTGGGCATGTCCGCCGTTGTTCAACCAGTTCTTCGGCCCGCGGGTCGCGCTCGGCAAGCCTTCCGAGAGTGACCCAACGGATCAGTCATCCGAAACCGGGAGGTTCACGTTGATCTGGATTCTCGTACTCATACTCGCGATCCTGGCGATCGTCGGCGGTCTCGCACTCTCCAAGTTTCTCTTCATCCTGCTGGTAGTTGCCGTGATCGTGGCGCTGCTCGGCGCGCGTTCAACCGCTTAGATGCAACCCGTCCCACGAAATCGCAGGCGGTGGGAGACGACGTGCGAGGTCTGATCAAGTCTCTCTGGGGGTCCGTCCAGGGCGACCCAGCTTTCATGCGTCGCCTGAACGGCTGGCTGACGATGTTCTGGGTCGCCATGATCCCGATCTCCTTCGAACTTGGCTGGCTGAAAAGCGTCACCTACGTGTCAGCTCTATCGCTCTGGGCGCTCGTCGCCGGCCACTGGTCGACCTGGCAGGCCGCACGAGTCGAGGTGACGCAAGAAACAGAAGCGCAACGGCTACTGGACAACCCCGTCGAAGAACGAGTGGTCGAGAAAATGGTCGCCGAAACAACCGTCCAGGAGTCCACATAGCCAGGCAGCGCCAAACTCGCTGACCGGGCGTGGCGTCTATCGGCCCGCACAACGGAGCGGAGGCTCGAGACGCAACTCGTGACGAGAGACTCCGGCCTGGGCGAGAGCCCTCTCGCCTGAGCCGCGCTAGCCGTTCGAGCCGGAGGCGATGAACGCGACGAGGTCGTGCAGCTGCTTGCTCGAGAGCGACTGGCCGAAGTTCGTCGGCATGATCCCCTTGGTGTAGCCCTTCGCGATGTAGGCGTCGGGATCCTTGATCGACTGCTCGATGAAGTCGGCGAGTTCCATGTTGTTGTCGGCTTTCGCGTCGGACGCCGGCGCCGTGTCGAGATTCGGGCCGATCGTGCCGGTCGCATTCGCCGGCTTGAACGTGTGACACGAGGCGCAGCCGTTCGCGGCGAAGACGGCTTTCCCGGCGGCCGCGTTGCCGCCGCCGCCGCCGGAGGCGGTGGTCGTCGTCGCGGCGGAGGTAGTCGTCGCGGCCGAGGTCGTCGTCGCAGCCGAGGTCGTCGTCGCGGCGGACGTCCCTCCGAAGGTGATCGTGTGCACCACCGTCGTCGCGGAGCTCCCGAGCGAGGTGTAGTGCCCGACCGCCCAGCCGGCGAACCCCGCCGGGAAGAGCAGCACCACGAAGAGCACCCAGATGAAAACCTCGCCCGTCGAGGTCCACGGATTCCGGCGTCTCGGGCGCGGCACGGGCAGGAGGCTATCGACTCGGGCGGCGGAGCGCAGCGCCTACCTGCTAGGTAGAGGCCAATGCCGACCGCGACCGTCAGCCTCGCCGCCATCCGGCGGCTCTCCGTGTCGACGCAGGCGTATGCTCCGCGCTTCCGCCGCGCGCGGACAGGCGAGGTCGAGGGAGCGATTCGCCGGCTCGGCGCGGTGCAACTCGACTCGATCACGGCGGTCGATCGCGCGCATCGCCTCACGCTGTCGAGCCGCATCGGCACGTACCCCGAGGCCGAGCTGCAGGAGCTGCTGGTCTCGGGCCGCGTCTTCGAGTACTGGGCGCACGAGGCGTGCCTCCTCCCCATCGAGCTCTGGCCGCACTGCCGCCATGCGATGGAGGGCAAGGGCCACTGGCGTACGCATCAGTACGCGTTGCAGAAGCACGCCGACCTGGTCGAGCCGGTGCTGAGAAGGATCCGCGCCGAAGGGCCGCTCGGCTCGCGCGACTTCGAGGGCGCCGGCGACGGCACCGACATGTGGAACTGGAAGCCGGCGAAGATGGTGCTCGAGGCGCTGTGGGACCGCGGCGTGCTCGCCGTCGCGGGCCGCCAGTCGTTCCAGCGGCGCTACGACCTCGCCGAGCGCGTGATCCCGCGCGCGATGCTCGAAGCGCCGACGCCGGACGAGGACGAGACACTGCGGACGCTCGCGCTCCTCGCCGTGCGCGCCCGTGGCGCGCTGACCGAGCCCGCGATCCGTGAGCACTGGCGGCTCAAGGGCGGCCGCGCCCGCCTCCACCACCACGTTCTCGCGCTGGTCGACGAGGGTCTCCTGCGCGAGGTGGGCACCGACGACGGCGGCGCGCCGTTCTACGTCGACGCCGAGCCGGAGCTCGGGGGCGACCCGGCGCCACCCGTCCTCCTCTGCCCCTTCGACAACCTGCTCTGGGACCGGCCGCTGCTCGAGCGGCTTTTCGGCTTCCGCCACGTGATCGAGGTCTACAAGCGCGAGCACGAGCGTGCGTACGGCTACTACGTGCTGCCGTTGCTCGCCGGCGACCGGATCGTCGGCCGAGCCGACCTCAAGGCCGATCGCGCGGAGGGCGTGCTGCACGTGCGGCGCTTCCATCCCGAGCCGCGGGTGCGTGGGAACGTGACCGCGAAGCTCGAACGTGCGGCCGCTCGGCTGGCGCGAGTGCTCGGCCTCGAGGAGGTGCGGCATGCCTGAGCTGCCGGTCGAGCAGGCGCGGCGGATCGCGGTGCGCGCGCAGGGTCTCGTCGGCGCCGAAGGCAGCGTGCTCGAGACCGTGCGCCGGCTCGGCTTCCTCCAGCTCGACCCGATCTCGGTCGTGGCGCCGCCGCAGCACCTCGTCCTCTGGAGCCGGCTCGGGCCGTTCGACAGGGCCGAGCTGGATCGACTGCTCTGGGAGGACCGGAAGCTCGTGGAGTGGCGCGCGTTTCTCTACCCGAGCGAGGACCTGCCGATCCTCAAAGCGTTCATGCGGCGCCGCGACCGGCCGATGGACCGGAATCGTCGCGAGTGGCTGAAGGAGCGTGCCGCCTTTCGCCGCTACGTTCTGCACGAGCTCGGCGAGCGCGGCCCGCTGCTCTCGCGCGAGATCGAGGACGCGCCGGGCCATCGGCGCGAGGACCACCGCTGGTGGGGCCAGCGCAAGATGGGGCTCATGCTCGAAGTCCTGGCTGCAGAGGGTCAGGTCGCCGTCGTCGGCCGGCGCGGCAAACAGCGCCTGTGGGATCTCGGCGAGCGCTGGTATCCCGAGACCGAGACGTTGCCCATCGCGAAGGCGCGGCGGCTCTACGAGGAGAAGCGCTTCCGCGCGCTCGGCGTGCGGCTCGAGCGGGGCCGCCTCGTCGCGCACCCGGAGGCCGAGGACGGGCCGGTGCCGCCGCGCACGACGTTCCTCTCGCCCTTCGACCGGCTCGTCCACGATCGCGCCCGCGCGGAAGCGCTCTGGGGCTTCTACTACCGGCTCGAGATGTACGTCCCGGCGGCGAAGCGCGAGTACGGCTACTACGTCCTGCCCATCCTCCACGGCGACCGGCTCGTCGGCCGGATCGAGCCGGTCTTCGACCGGAAGGAGCGCCGACTGAACGTCAAGGGTGTCTGGTGGGAGCCGGGCGAGAAGGAGATCGACCTGACAGAACCTCTGGGCGAGCTCGAGCGCTGGTTAGCATCGACCTGATGGACTTCGAGACCCGCGCCATTCACGTCGGCCAGGAGCCTGATCCCGCGACCGGCGCGATCATCACGCCGATCTACCAGACCGCGACGTACGTCCAGGACGCGGTCGGCGAGCACAAGGGCTACGACTACTCGCGCGTCGCGAACCCGACCCGGCAGGCGCTCGAGACGGCGCTCGCCTCGCTCGAGTCGGCCGAGCACGGGTTCGCCTACTCCTCCGGGCTCGGGGCGACGACGACGCTCATGCACTTGCTGAATCCCGGCGACCGCGTCGTCCTCGTCGCCGACGTCTACGGCGGCGTCTACCGGATGACCTCGCAGGTCTACGAGCCGAAGGGCTACCGGTTCCAGTACCTGCCGGCCGAGGAGTTTCCGAACCTCGCCGAGCACCTCGACTCCTCGACGCGGATGGTCTGGATCGAGACGCCGTCGAACCCGATGCTCAACGTCGTGGACATCGCCGCCGCGGCCGAGGCTGCGCACGCCGCCGGTGCGCTCCTCGTGGTCGACAACACCTTCGCGACGCCGTACCTGCAGCGGCCGCTGGAGCTGGGCGCGGACGTCGTCGTCCACTCGACGACCAAGTACCTCGGCGGCCACTCCGACGTGGTGGGCGGCTTCGCGGGGACGAACGACCCGACGATCGCCGAGCGCCTGCGCTTCCTCCAGAAGTCGCTCGGCGCGGTGCCCGGACCGTTCGACAGCTGGCTCGTGCTGCGCGGGATCAAGACGCTCGCCCTGCGGATGCGGCAGCACTGCCTGAACGCGATGGAGATCGCCGTGGTGCTCGAGCGGCACTCGCGGGTCCAGCAGGTCTTCTATCCCGGCCTCCCGTCGCACCCCGGCCACACGATCGCGGCCGGCCAGATGCGCGACTTCGGAGGCATGGTCTCGTTCCTCGCGGAGTCGCCGGAGGAGGCGGAGGCGATCGCCTCGCGCGACGCAGCTGTTCCAGCTCGCGGAGTCGCTCGGCGGCGTCGAGAGCCTGATCGAGGTGCCGGCCCGGATGACGCATGCCTCCACGGCCGACGCGCCGTTCGCCGCGCCGCCGAACCTCATCCGCCTCTCGGTCGGGATCGAGTCGGCGGACGATCTCGTCATGGATCTCGAGAACGCGCTCGTCCCGGCCGCCGCGCGCGCATGAGCGGCGAGGCCGTCGTCTTCGTCGAGATCCCGTCGGGCTCGCGCAACAAGTACGAGTGGGACAAGGAACTCGGCGCGCTCGTGCTCGACCGGCGCCTCTTCACCGCGATGACGTACCCCGCCGAGTACGGCTTCGTCGAGGGAACGCTCGCCGAGGACGGCGACTCCGCTCGACGCGCTCGTGCTCGTCTCCGACCCCACCTTCCCCGGCTGCCGGATCCGCGTCCGCGCGATCGGCGTCTTCCACATGTCCGACGAGAAGGGCCCCGACGAGAAGCTCCTCTGCGTACCGCTCGGCGCCGCCGAGTTCGAGCGGGTGGCCGACATCCACGACGTCCAGAACGAGCTGCGCGACGAGATCGAGCATTTCTTCCAGCGCTACAAGGACCTCGAGCCCTCGAAGTCCACGGACACCCGCGGCTGGGGCAACCGCGACGAGGCCGAGAAGATCCTCGCAGCCGCGCGCGAGCGGGCCTAGGCCGGCTGGAGCGACGCGAGCCGCTCGCGGACGCGGCGCGCGAGCGGGATGATCCCCTTGCGCTCGTAGCGGTCGAGCGCCTCGTGCCAGGCCGCGATCGCCTCGTCGCGGCGGCCGGCTGCCTCGAGAACCTCGGCGAGGTCGGAGAGGGCGTCGCCCTCGTCTTGTAGTGCTTCCATCTCCTGGACTCGCCTCAGCGCCTCTCGAGCGAGCTGCTCGGCGTCGTTGTGGTCGCCTTGGTTGGCCTTGACGAGTGCGGCGACTTGCCGCCAGATCGGGTTGTCCTCGTCTTGTTCGCGTGCCCGCGCTACGAGTTGCTCCGCCTCTTCGTAGCGGCCGAGTAAGCAGAGCTCGCGCCCCTGCAATGCGGCGATGCTTCCGATGGACGAGGTCTCACCAATCGCCGCTTTCCGTTGCCACCAGGCCCCGAAACGAGCGGCGGCCGCTTCGTGGTTGCCTGCGAGGCTCTCGATCTGGGCATTCCACACGTCGGTGCTTTGGCCGAGCTCGCGCGCGTGCTGGTCGACCGGGTCGACTAGCGCGCGTGCCTCTTCCATTCGGTCGCTCATGGCGAGCAGGACGGCGCGCTCGAGGTCGATCCAGTTGCTGGGGTCGAGGGCATCGAGACGTAGCAGCGCCTCGTCGACGGGACATGGCCCGTACGTGAGCCCCATCGCCTGCACACGGTCGGAGCGGTGCGGGGTGCCTGAGAGCGTTTCGTATTCGCGTGCGCGCTCCGCCGCGCGCACGATCTGCTCGCACTGGCCGCGACCGTTGTAGACGCCGTTGGCGAGCGCAAACCAGACTTCGGCAAGTCCGGCATAGTCGTTCCGCGCCTCGAGCAGCGGGATCGCTGCGAACGCCAGCCGCTCTTCCTCGTCGAGAGAGCCTTCGCCAGCCCAGTTCGCCGCGTATGAGGCGATGGTGCGCGCGAGTGCAGCGCCGGCTATGTCTGCGCGCGCATCGGCCCGCTCGGCGATGTCGTCGAGAAGCCGAGCACTGTGGCGTGGGCTCGTATCGCACATCGCAAGAGCCACCTCCACGTGCAGATCCGGCTCTTGGAGGAGTTCGAGCGCGCGCGCGAACAGCGGTTGCGCTGCGTCCCGGTCCCCGCGCCAGCGCGCTCGCTCGCCAGCAGCAGCCAGCCGGCTCGATGCCTGCTCCCCGAGGACGGGGTCTGGCCGACCGAGTTCGGCCAGGTAGCGAGCCGCCTGTTCGAGGTGGTAGCCGAGGATCTCGTCGAGTTCGACGATGCTCTGGCCGTGCTCCTCGAGCCACTCGGCGAAGCGGCGATGCAGATCGGCGCGGGTCGCCTTGGGAAGCGCGTCGTAGGCCGCGTCGCGGATCAGGAGGTGCCGGAAGCGGTACGCCTCCTCGCGCGGCAGCACGGGGCGGTCGGGCCGGACGAGGTCGCGGCGCACGAGCGCCGCTAGCCGCGGCGTCACCTCCGTCTCCTCCGGAGCGAGTGCCTGGACCGTGCCGCGGTGGAACAGCTCTCCCTCGACCGCCCCGCGTTCGAGCACCCTCCGCTCGGGCTCATCAAGCTGGTCAAGCCGCGCCGCCAGCAGCGCCCGCAGCGTCGCCGGCACCTCGACCTCTCCGCCGTCTGCATCGCCGAGCGCCGCCATCTCGGTCAGAAAAAGCGGATTGCCGCCGGAGGCGCGGACGATCCGCTCGCGCACGTCTTCCCGCACGGCGTCTCCGACGAGCGCGCCGGCCTCATCCTCGGGCAACGGCTCGAGCCGCAACACCGTGGGCCAGCCCGGACGGCGGTCGAGCAACTCAGGCCGCGCCATGCAGAGCAGCAGAAGCGGAGCGCCGGTCGAGAGGAGCGCGGTCGACTCCACGAGCTCCAGGAACGTCTCCTCACCCCACTGGATGTCGTCGAAGCAGACGACGAGCGGCGCCTGCGCCTCGAGCAGCTTCCGGAACGCCCAGGCGATCTCGTCAGTGCCGGCGAACGTCTCGTTTTCTCCGAGCAGCGAGCTGATCGCCGTCGCGACGTGCTCGTCGTCCGGCCTCGCGTGAAGCTGCTTCACCACCTCGATCACCGGCCAGTACGTGATTCCCTCGCCGTAGGAGAGACAGCGGCCGCGAACGACACGCGCGTCGATCCGGTCGAGCGTCTCCGCGACGAGCCGCGACTTGCCCACACCGGGGTCGCCGACGACCGTGACGAGCTCGCAGCGCTGACCGGCGACCGCCCCGTCCCACGCATCCACGAGCTGCTGCAGCTCGCGTTCGCGGCCGACGAACCGCGCGGCATGCGAACGCTCCGCGGCCTCGCGAACCGCCAGCAGCGGGTGCGCCGCAACCGGCTCGCTCTTCCCCTTCAGGTCGAGCAACCGCTCCTCCCCGACCTCGACCGCAGCGCCGGCGAGCGCGAGCGTCCCGGCGCCGATCAGGACCTCGCCCGGCTCCGCCGCCTGCTCGAGGCGAGCCGCGACGTTCACGGCGTCTCCGGTCGCGAGCCGCTCCTCGGTGCCGGCGAGCACCTCGCCGGTGTTGACGCCGATCCGGCCCTCGACTCCGAGCTCCGGCAGCGCGTCCCGCATCTCGACCGCGGCACGGCAAGCGCGCAGCGCATCGTCCTCGTGCGTCACCGGCACGCCGAACACGGCCATCACCGCGTCGCCGATGAACTTCTCCACCGAGCCACCGTGCGACTCGACGATCCCGCTCATCCGCTCGAAGTAGCGCGCCAGCAGCGCCTGCAGAGCCTCCGGATCGGTGGACTCCCCGAGCGCCGTCGAACCCACCACGTCGCAGAACAGCACCGTCACGACCTTCCTGTGCGCGCCGCTCGCCACGCGCCGAGGCTAGAGCAAGGGCCGCATAGGATCAACGCATGGCGTCGGAGCCGATCGACCTCCATCACCTCGGCCGCGAGCGGATCATCGCGAGCTACCTGCTCGACACCGACGACGGCCCGGCTCTTTTCGACTGCGGCCCTTCGACGACGATCGACACGCTCAAGGCGGGGCTCGCCGACCGCGGCCTCGCGCTGACCGACGTCCGGCACCTGCTGCTCAGCCACATCCACCTCGACCATGCCGGCGCGGCGGGCACCCTCGTGCGCGAGCACCCGGCGCTGCAGGTGCACGTCTCGCCCATCGGCGCGCCGCATCTCGTCGACCCCGCGCGGCTGGAGAAGAGTGCGCGCCGCCTGTACGGCGACTCGTTCGACTCGCTCTGGGGCGAGCTCGCTCCGGTGCCGCAGGAGAACGTCCACCCGGTCGGCGATCGCGTGCTCGGCCTCGACTGCTTCCCGGCGCCGGGCCACGCCTCCCACCACGTCTGCTACCTCGACCCCGACGGGACGCTCTACGCGGGCGACGCGTGCGGTGTGCGCGTCCTGCCCGGCCGCTTCGTCATGCCGCCGACGCCGCCACCGGAGATCGACGTCGAGGCGTGGGAGGAGACGCTCGACGAGATCGAGCGACGCGCTCCCGAGCGGCTCGCGCTCATCCACTTCGGCGTCGCCGACGACGTCGGGCGCCACGTCACCGAGTTGCGGCTCAACCTGCTCGACTGGGCCGAGTCGGTGGAGGGCGGCGCAACCGAGGAGGAGTTCGTCGAGTACGCCCACGCCCAGCTCACCGACTCCCACGAGGACGGCGCCACGTACGACTTCGCCATGCCGCTGTGGCAGTCGTACCGCGGCCTCGAGCGCTGGGCAGAGAAGCGCGCTCGCGCGTGACCGGCCCGCTCCGCCTGCGCGACTTTCGCTACCTCTTCGCGGCCCGCGCGATCTCGTACATCGGGACGTACCTCGCACCGATCGCGGTCGCGTTCGCGATCCTCGACAACGGCGGCGGTGCGACAGCCGTCGGTCTCGGCTTCGCCGCCTGGACGCTGGCGCAGGTGGCGACGCTCGCCGTCGGCGGCGTCGTCGGCGACCGTGTCCCCCGCCGCCTCGTGATGATCGGCTCCGACGTCGCAAGCGCCGCCGTCCGCACGACCATGGGGTTGCTCCTGGTCTCCGGCCACGCCCAGGTCTGGCAGCTGATCGCGCTCCAGGCGTGCGGCGGTGCTGCGGTCGCGTTCTACTCGCCGGCCTCCTACGGGCTCGTGCGGGAGGTCGTGCCGGAGGAGCAGCTCCAGCAGGCCAACGGGCTCCTCGCGATCGCGCGCTACGCCGCGTTTCCGGTCGGCGGAGCGATCGGCGGCTCGATCGTGGTCCTCGTCGGCACGGGATCGGCTCTGCTCGTCGACGCCGGCACGTATGCGACGAGCGCCATCCTCCTCTCGAGGATCGACGTCAAGTCGATCGCCCGCGCCGGTGCCGGATTCCTGCAGGAGCTACGCGAGGGCTGGAGCGCCTTCGTCGAGCAGACCTGGGTATGGGTGCTCGTCCTCTACGTCTCGCTGTACTTCCTGATCACGTACGCGCCGTTCTTCGTGCTGGGGCCGTACATCGCAAAACACTCGATGGACGGGGCACGATCCTGGACGCCCGTGATCGTCGGCGAGGGCGTCGGGGCGCTGCTCGGAGGGATCGCGGGTCTCCGCTGGCGGCCGCGGGAGCCGATGGTCAAGACCGGGCTGCTCCTCATGTTCTCGGCGGCGCAGAACCTCATCCTGGCCTTCCACCCGACGACCGTGCTGCTCTCGCTCGCGGCCACGGGCTCCGGCTTTGCGTTCGCCCTCGGCTCGGTGGTGTGGGACACGACGCTGCAGCGGAAGATCGCGCCGGAGAAGCTCGCGCGCGTCGCGTCGTACGGCTGGATGGGCGCGATGGTCTTCCTGCCGGCCGGCTACGCGCTCGCCGGGCCGATCGCGATGGCGATCGGCCTCAAGACCTACCTCCTGATCGCCGCGGTCTGGATCGTGGCGAGCACCCTGTTCGTGATTCGCCTGCGCTCCGTGCGCGAGGTCGGGCTCGACGACGGGACCGACGCCGTGCCCGCGCCCGCTCAGTAGGCTCGAGCGCGTGCCGCCCGTGCCCGTTCCGCCCGAGGTCGACGCGTTCCTCGCCCGGCCGAACCCGGCGGTCGTCGCGACCGTGAGCCCGGGCGGGGAACCGCACACCGCTGCCACCTGGTACGACTGGGAAGACGGCCGCGTCCTCCTCAACATGGACGCGAGCCGCCTGCGCCTCGAGTACATGCGCCGGAACCCGGCCGTCGCGCTGACCGTCCTCGGCGAGGACAGCTGGTACGCGCAGGTCACGCTGCTCGGCCGGATCGTCTCGATCGAGGACGACCCCGAGCTCGCCGGCATCGACCGGCTCTCGGTCCGCTACTACGGCAAGCCGTTCCGGGACCGCGAGGCGCGCCGCGTCACCGCGTGGATGGAGCCCGAGCGGTGGAGCTCATGGCCTCTTCCTCGCTGAGCTCCTCGGTCTCCACGATCCAGAGCGGCGCATCGCCGCAATCGATCCGCTGCGCGCCCTCGACCTCCGTCAGCGAGGTAGCGAGCACGCGCACCGGCGCGCCGTCGAGCTCGAGCAGCGCGCCGCGCGCTCCGTCGAGCGACATCGCGTAGCGCCAGGCCCAGGCGAGCCGGTGCACCTCGGCCGCCGGCCGCGAGAGGTCGAGCCACACGTCGTCTGCGGCGAAGAAGGACTCGTAGCCGCCGCCCTCCGGTTGCGGTGTCCCCTCGTCGCCCGCCGCCAGCCGCTCGAGCGCCTCGGTGAGCGCCTCGGCGACGACGAGGCCGAGCTCCGGATAGAACGAGTCGGGCGGCTGCGGCTCCCCGAGCGGATACGGCCGCTGGGCGAGGATCGGCCCGGTGTCGAGCTCGGCGTCCATGCGGTGGATGGTGATCCCGATCTCCTCGTCTCCCTCGCGGATCGCCCACGCGATCGGCAGCGGGCCGCGATGCCGCGGCAACAGCGAGGGATGGCCGTTGAGCCAGCCGAGCCGGGGCACGGCGAGCGCGTCGGGCGGGATCTTCCACGGAAAGCCCATGCAGACGACGAGGTCGGGCTCCGCCGAGGCGAGCAGCGGCGCGATCGTGCTCCGGCGCGCAGGCAGGAGCACGTCGAGCTCGGGTGCGGCGCTCATCACGAGTTCTCCGATCTCGGGCAGATTGCCGTAGCGGCCGTCGTGGTCCCGCATCGTCAGGAGCGCGACCGGCTCGTGCCCGGCAGCTCGCACGACGGCGTCGAAGCCGGCGAGCACCGGCGCGATGCGGGTCACGATGACGACGCGCCAGCTCATTCGTCGCGCAGGATCCGCGCACCCGATGCCTGGTTGCGCGCCTTGACGACGATCTCGTCGACGTTCACGTGCCATGGCCGCGTGAGCGCGAAGACGATGCACTCGGCGATGTCCTCCGGCCGCAACGGATCGACGCCGCGGTAGACCGCCGCGGCCTTCTCCTCGTCCCCCTTGAAGCGGACGAGGGAGAACTCCGTCTCGGTCAGCCCGGGATCGACCGTCGTGATCCGGATCGGCCGGCCGAGGAGGTCTTCGCGGAGGGCGTAGGTGAAGCCACGCTCGGCGAACTTCGCCGCCACGTACGACGCGCCGCCCTCGTAGGCCTGGCGGCCCGCGACCGAGCCCATGTTGACGATGTGCCCCCAGTCGCCGAAGTGCGGCAGGCAGAGCCGCGTCATGCGGACGAGCCCGCCGACGTTGACGCCGAAGACCGTCGACTCGTCCTCCTCGCTCGACTGGTCGAACGGAGCGCGACCGAGCGCGAGGCCGGCGTTGTTGACGAGGACGTCGAGGCCGCCGAGGTGCTCGACCGCCTCTCCGACGAACTTGCTGCAGCTCGCGGCGTCGGTGACGTCGAGTTCGAGCGCGATCTCGGTCTCGAGCCGTTCGACGCGCCGGGCGCCGCCCGCGACGCGCGCACCCGCCTCAGCGAGTGCGGCAGCCGTCGCCCGGCCGATGCCGGACGAGGCGCCGGTCACGATCGCCCGCTTGCCGGTCAGCTCCGGGGCAGCCACCGCACATGACTCTAAGCGTGCGCTTCGTGCCCTGGCGCCAGCACCGGCCGGCCGCCCTCGCGCAGCCCTTCGTACTCGGCCAGCGTCAGCGACACGGCGGAGCGACAAGCGGGAGCGCCACACTCGCACGTGAAGTCCCAGCGGTCCGCCCCGGGCTCGACGCCCTCGAACCGCCTGGCGGCCTCGTGAACGTGCGCGTTGACCTCGAGCAGGACGTCCTGCTTGTCGGCGCCTTGCTCTTCACTACTCTCGGTCACGGCCTCCACCTCTGCGGCTCACTCAACCACCTTCGCTGTACAGGGTAAAGCGGATTCGTCGCTACAGGCAACAGAATCGCTACCCGAAGGAGGGATTCGCGGCACGCCAGGCCCGGCCGAGCGCGAGCCTCTCCGGCGCCGTCGGGTGGCTGAAGAGAAGGAGGTAGACGAGGCGAGGCGGCTCGAGGTCGGACAGATTGCGCCGCGCCAGCTCGAGGTGAGCGCGCGCGAATGCCGCCGGTTGCTCGGTGAGCTCGAGCGAGCAGCGGTCGGCGGCGCGCTCGAAGCGGCGCGACAGCCATGCGCCCGGAGCGAGGGCCGCGAGCTCGAGCGCGAGAAGCAGCAGCAGCGCCTCCGGCAGCGTGCGCGGGTCGCCCACCCGTGTCCCCAGCACTGCCCAGAGGAGCAGGACGGCGACGACCGCGCCTGCCATCGCGAGCAGCGTCAGCTTCGCGACGTGGCCGTCGCGCCGATGCCCCAGCTCGTGCGCGACCACGACCTCCACCGCCGCCGGGTCGGCCGCCTGCAGCAGCGTGTCGAAGACGACGACGCGGCGCGTGCGACCGATGCCGGACACATAGGCGTTGACCTTCGTCGTGCGGCGGCTCGCGTCGGCGACGAGCACGTCTCGCACCGGCACGCCCGCCCGCTGCGAGAGCACGCGGAGGCTCGCCGCAAGCGTCTCGTCGTCCAGCGGCCGGAAGCGGTTGAACAACGGCTCGAGGACGACGGGCGCGACGAACGAGAGCAACAGCACGGCGAGCGCGAGGGCTGCGCCGGCCGGCACCACCCACCAGCCCGGGAACGCGCGCGCGAGCGCCACGGCAGCCGCCCACGCTCCCGCTGCCAGCACGAGCGAGACGGCCAGGCCCTTGGCGCGATCGCCGAGCCAGCCGCCGAGGTCCTGCGTCGAGAAGTCCCAGCTCCGCTCACGCCACCAACCGCGCCAGAGCGCGAGCGGCGTCCGGACGAGGCTCGAGAAGACCGTGACGAGGGCGGCGTACGCCGCCGCGGCCGCGACCGGCGAGAGCGACGTCAGCGGGGAGAAGAGCCAGTCACCGAGCGAGCTCCACGCAAGCAGCGCAAGCAGTCCGGCAGCGAGCGCCAGGTCCACGAGCAGCGCGAGATAGAGCGGCCGGTGGTAGGCGCTCGCCCGCTCGCGCTCGTCCGGCGAGAAGTCGTCGTTCATCGCCTCGAGGGTACGTGCGTAACCGCAGTGCGCCTTTCGCCGTTTTCAGTGCCGAACCCGGAAAACAGGCCCTTCACTTCGGGCGAAAGGAGGGGTGAGATGCTGTTGCTGATTCTGTTGGCGATCCTGGCGGTCATTGCGTTCGGCCTCGGTTTCGTCGTGCACTGGCTGTTCATCGTCGCCGTGGTGCTCGCGCTGATCTGGTTGATCAGCCTCTTCACCGGCGGCTTCGGCGGCCGCGCCGGCTCGCGCTGGTAGGCCGCAAGCGTTTCGAGGATGAGCCGGGCGGCCCCTTGCGGGCCGCCCGTTCGTCTGCGACCGTAGAGGGGTGTCGCGGACAGCGATTCTCCTCTGGATCCTCGCCCTCCTGGTGCTCGAGGTCCAGCACCTGAAGTGGATCTGGTGGGAGCACTGGGACTGCCGCCACTGCTCCGCAAAGCACAAGGACTGCGCGTGCGGCGCGACCCACAGCTGGATCATGTTCCTTTAACTCAGGCTGAGGCCACTCTCACGTCGCTCTCAAGGACGCGGCGTAGGTTCCGCATCAGTGAAACGGCTCCTTCTCGTCGGCCTCGGAGCCGTCGTCCTTCTCGGCCTGCTGCTCGGCTCGGCGGACTTCCCGGGCCATCGGCGCGACGCGGACGCCGCCGTCCGCAAGGGGATCCACAAGATCCGCCACGTCGTGATCATCATGCAGGAGAATCGCTCGTTCGACTCCTACTTCGGCACGTATCCCGGAGCCGACGGGATCCCGATGAAGAACGGCGTGCCGACCGTCTGCAACCCCGACCCGAAGACGCACGTCTGCGTCAAGCCGTACCACGACACGTCCGACCGCAACGCCGGCGGCCCGCACGACACGGTCGACGCGATCCACGACATCAACCGCGGCAAGATGGACGGCTTCCAGACGCAGGCGCGCAAGGGACGATTCCTGGCGTGCCACAACACCGACAACCCCGGCTGCTCCCTGACGCCTTCGGAGCCCGACGTCATGGGCTACCACGACTGGCACGAGATCCCGAACTACTGGGACTACGCTCGCAACTTCGTCCTCCAGGACCACATGTTCGAGGCGGTGAACTCGTGGAGCCTGCCGGCGCACCTCTCCCTCGTGTCCGGCTGGTCGGCACGGTGCTCGAAGCACGGCGATCCGATGAGCTGCAAGCCGGCGCTCAAAGCGCCGTTCGGCGCGACCGGGGGCGGCCAGAAGGTCGACTACCCGTGGACGGACCTGACGTGGCTCCTCCACCGCTACCACGTGAGCTGGCGCTACTACGTGGCCAACGGCAGCCAGCCCGACTGCGCCGACAACATGATGTTCTGCCCGCACGTGCCCCAGGCGGCGCAGACGCCCGGTATCTGGAACCCGTTGCCGCGCTTCGACACCGTGCAGCAGGACCACCAGCTCGGCAACATCCAGCCGCTCGGCGACTTCTACCGCGCGGCGCGCAAGGGGACGCTGCCGGCGGTCACGTGGATCACTCCCTCGCAGTCGGTGAGCGAGCACCCGCCCTCACTCGTGACCGCCGGACAGACCTTCGTTACCCGCCTGATCAACACGATCATGAGCGGGCCCAACTGGAAGTCGACCGCGATCTTCCTCGCCTGGGACGACTGGGGCGGTTTCTACGACCACGTCAAGCCGCCGGTCGTGGACAGCGAGGGCTACGGAATCCGCGTCCCTGCCCTCGTGATCAGCCCGTACGCCCGAGAGGGCTACGTCGACCACCAGGTCCTGAGCTCCGACGCCTACCTCAAGTTCATCGAGAACGACTTCTTGCACGGCAGGCGGCTCAACCCGCGCACCGACCGCCGGCCCGACTCGCGTCCGAACGTGCGCGAGAATGCGAAGATCCTCGGCAACATCACTCGGGACTTCGACTTCGACCAGAAGCCTCGAGCGCCGTACCTTCTTCCGCTGCACCCCCCGTTCAGCTGAGACACGCCGCCACCCTCGTCCTGCTCCTGCTCGCCGCCGGCGCGGCGGCCGGTTGCGGAGGCGCCGGCTCCTCGACGGCGACCGGCTGTCCCTCGGCGCAGCGCGGCATCCACAAGATCTGCCACGTCGTTGTGATCATGGAGGAGAACCGCTCCTTCGACTCCTTCTTCGGCACCTATCCGCACGCCGACGGGATCCCCATGAGGAACGGCGTGCCGGCGGTGTGCGTGCCGAACGGCATCGGGCAGTGCGTGAGGCCGTTCCTCGACCCCAGCGGCGTGGACGACTCGGGCGGCCCGCACGGCCCGCTCGCCGGCAAGGAGGACGTCGACGGCGGTCGGATGGACGGCTTCATCCGGATCACCGACGGGGATCTCATCCGCGACTGCCGCCGCCGTCCGCACGGCTCGGCCTGTGCCCACCTCCGCCGTCCGAACGTCATGAGCTACCACGACGGGAGCCAGATCCCGAACTACTGGGCCTACGCGCGGGACTTCGTGCTCCAAGACCACATGTTCGAGCCGAACTGGGGCTGGAGCCTGCCGGCGCACCTCTGGCTCGTCTCCGGCTGGTCGGCGCAGTGCCGCGACCCGTACAAGGCGAGCACCTGTACGACGAATCTCGCCACGAGAAACGGGCCGAGCGCGCCGCTCCGGCACCACCCGCACGGGCCGCTCTACGGCTGGACCGACCTCACGTACCTCCTCCACCGCTACCGCGTCACCTGGGCGTCGTATATGCAGAAGGGCACGGCGCCCGACTGCCTCGCGGGTCCGATCAAGTGCTACCAGCGGCTCAAGGGAGTGCCCACGCCCCACTTCTGGAACCCGCTGCCGGACTTCACCGACGTCCGCCAGGATCACCAGCGCGCCGCCGCCCAGGAGCCGCTCGCGAACTTCTACTCGGCCGCGGCGGGCGGCACCCTGCCGAACGTGTCGTGGGTCACGCCCGACTGGGCCGACAGCAACCATCCCGGCGCGCCGATCGGCGAAGGGCAGGCGTGGGTGACGAAGCTCGTGAACGCCGTCATGAAAGGGCCCGACTGGCAGAGCACGGCGATCTTCCTCGCCTGGGACGACTGGGGCGGCTTCTACGACCACGTCAAGCCGCCGGTCGTCGACAGCAACGGCTACGGGCTGCGCGTGCCAGGGCTCGTGATCAGCCCCTACGCCCGGAAAGGCGTCGTCGACCACCAGACGCTGAGCTTCGACGCGTACCTCAAGTTCATCGAGGACGACTTCCTCCACGGCCGGCGGATCGACCCCAGGACCGACGGACGCCCCGACCGCCGGCCCGACGTCCGTGAGAACGAGAAGATCCTGGGCGATCTCACGAAGGACTTCGACTTCCGCCAGCAGCCGCGCCCTCCCGTCCTGCTTCCGCTGCATCCCGGGTAGGAGCGACAGCGGCGACGGCTGAGTCCCGCGACTAGGTGCGTTCGAGCAGCGCACTCCAGCGCTGCTCGAACCGCCTGGTCTTCCAGAGCGTGAGCGAGCAGAGCCAGGTGGCGGCGAAGAGCCCGACGACGACGTAGCCGAGGCGGCCGAGGTCGAGGCCGTCGAGGAGCGTCCAGAAGCCGCCGTGCAGCTCGAGCTTGGCGGCGAGCACCTGCAGGATCTCGATCGCGCCGACGAGCCAGGCGACGGCGACCGAGAGGCTCGTGACGCTGATGTTGTAGTAGACCTTGCGCACCGGGCTCGAGAACGCCCAGCCGTAGGCGTGGCTCATGAAGGCCCCGTCGGCCGTGTCCATCAGGCTCATCCCGGCGGCGAAGATCAGCGGCAGCGAGATCACTGCGAGGAACGGGACGTGGTGCGTCGCGACGCCGGCCGCGAGCGCGAGCAGCCCGATCTCGGTGGCCGTGTCGAAGCCGAGCCCGAACAGGATGCCGAGCGGATACATCTTCCAGCTCGCATCGATCCGGCTCCCGACCCGCCTGAGCAGGAAGCGGGCGAGGAAGCCCTGGTTGAGCAGGGCACGGTCGAGGTCCTGCTCGTCGTAGTGCCCGCGCTTCATCGACCGGAAGATTCCGATGACCTCGAGCAACACGATCAGGTTGAGGGCGCCGATCACGAGGAGGAACGTCCCCGAGACCGAGGTGCCGATCGTCGAGCCGTAGGCCTGCAGCGTGGAGATCTTCGAGTGCATCGTCCCGAAGGCCACCGCCAGCCCGGCCGTGAGGGAGAAGACGATGGTCGAGTGGCCGAGCGAGAAGAAGAAGCCGGTCCCGAGTGGGCGCTTCCCGTCCTGCAGCAGCTTCCGCGTCGTGTTGTCGATCGCCGCGATGTGGTCGGCGTCGAACGCGTGGCGCAGCCCGAAGGTGTACGCGAGCGTGGCGAGGCCGGTCAGTGCCGGGTTGCGCGGCAGGTAATAGAGGAAGAGCCCGAAGCCGAGGACGTGCAGGAGCACGACTCCGCCCGAGAAGCCACCGAGCCGCGCCCACTCAGCGCGCGTCATGCCTGCGCTCCGGCGACGGACAGCTTCGCGGCGCGCCGCTCGGCGAGCACCGCCAGCCAGATCGAGCCCTCGAAGAGCGCCCACATCGGCAGGAGCTCCAGCAGCGTCGTCACGGGATCGGGCCCCGGCAGCGCGAGCGCCGCCACCGCGACGATGAAGTAGCCCTTGCGCCGGTTCCGGCGCAGGGTCGCCGACGAGAGCACACCGAGGTTCACGAGCGTGAGCACGACGAGCGGCGTCTCGAAGACGCAGACCACTCCGAGCAGCACGGTGACGACGAACGAGTAGTAGCTGCTCGCCCGGATCAGGAGCCGGAAGTGCGTCGTGTCGTATCCGGTGAGCCAGTGCATGGCGCGCGGGAGCAGGATCCCGTAGCCGAAGGCGAGCCCCGCCGCGCCGAGCACGAAGCCGAAGGCGGCGAGGAGAAGAATCCGGCGCTCGGCCGCAGGGTCGAGCGCCGGAGCCAGGAACGACCACACTTGCGAGAGGATCACCGGCAGCGCGAAGAGGATCCCGGCGTACAGGCTCACCGACACCGACACCGAGAACGGCTCGGTCACGCCGAATGCGGCCAGGTGCCGGTGCTCGGGCGGCAGCGGACGTACGAGCCACTCGAGGATGTGGTTGTGGAAGGCGAACGCGACGGCGGTCGCCACCGCGACGGCGGCGAGCGACACCAGGATCCGGCCCCGCAGCTCGTCGAGATGCTCGACGAGCGTCGCCTCCTCTGCGCGAGGGAGCCGGCGCGGTCGCATCAGTCGGTCTTCTCCTGCTGCTCGGTCGTCTCGGGCAGCGCCTGGTGCGTGACGGAGTCCTTGAACTCACGCATCCCGGTCCCGAGCGAGCGGCCGATCTCGGGCAGTCGCTTGGCGCCGAAGAGCAGGAGCGCGATTCCAAGCAGAAGCACGATGTGCGTGGGGCTGGTCAAGCCGATCATGCGGGTTCCTCCTCGATCGAGATGTCGGTGACGGCCGCGCCGGCCACGGCGACGTGACGCCGCAGCGGCCGGTCGTCGAGCCAGAGCGTGTATTCGCCGGCGGGCAGCGAGTCGAACACGGCTCCGTAGAGCGGCCGGCCGGCGACCGGCCGCTCGTGGACCTGCTTGTGCGAGCGCTGTTCGTCACGCCCGTCGAGGCTGATCTCGATCTCCATCCCGTGCAGGTCCGCACCGGTGTGGAGAACGAGCGCTCCAACGTCCGGCCCGAGGTCGAGCATCACGTGCTCGGGCCGGACGTCCGTGGAGTGATGGTGGTTCGGGGTCACGACGAAGGCGTGTCGTATCCGTCGTGGGGCGTACCGAGGTAGGGGAAGTCCGACTGGAAGCGGTCGACTCCCGGCTCGAGGTACGAGGAGACCAGCCCGACAGCGCCGTCCGGCGTGAAGCTCGAGTCGACGAGCGGAATCGTCGCGCCCGCGATCGCCTTCAGCTCGATCGAGACGATGTCGTCGAACACGCGCCGCCCATTCGGGTAGCCGGCGGCGTCGCCGCCCACCAGACCCAGGGCGTTCGGATTCGAGGTGGTCGGCGGGATGGCGACGTTCAGCCGCAGCATGTCCGCGGGCTTCGGCCCGGTGAAGTTCTGGAACCCCGGGACGACGCCGCTCGGGATGCCCGTGAGCAGGATCGCGTGGAGGTCCGCCCGGTCCTTGGTGTACGCCGCCAGGTTCGGGAACACGCCGGGGTAAAGGACCGGCAGGAGCTTCGCGAGCTCGGGCTGGTTGACGTACTTCTCGAAGCCTTTGTCGTCGCTCGGGTCGACCGCGTTCCAGCGGTCCTTGTCCCCGACCGGGACGATGACCTCGTTGAAGAGCGGGTTGCCGAGGCGCGAGACCTGCACCCATGGCCCGCTCCCACGCGTTCCATTCCCGTTCTCGTTGCGCACCTGTACCTTGCGCCGGCTCGCGCCGCCCCAGATGCCGAGCACAGCCGCAGCGCTCATCGGATCGCTCGGCATGGAGTGGTCCCTGGTGAGATGCGAGATCGGGACCTTGATCGCGATCGTGTGGATATTGAGGGTCTTGAGCGGGTCGACGCTCGTCCCCGCAGCCGACGGAATCAGGTGGTGCTCCTGGAGTTCCCTGATGTCGCCGAGGTCGAAGATCGCGCCGAGGTCGACGAAGAAGCCGTCGTTCCGCTGACCCGCGAACACCGTCACGTCGCGTGCGATGTGATGGACGGCGGAGGCCGCGAGGGCGTCGTAGTTCGGCGTCGAGCGGGGCCCGACGTTGCAGGGCGGGCAAGCGAGGTTGTCGCCGAGCAAGTCGCCGCCCCCGTCCCGCTCGTGATCGTCCTTGTGGTGCGAGTGGATGACGTGGACGGAGTAGAACTGGCGCTTGTTCCAGTTCAGGCTGTCGATCTTCTCGATCGGTCCGGTGTTGTAGAGGAACGTGTCCTCGTTCCGGAGCTTCGTGTTGAACCGGAACTGGTACGTGATGTCCGGAAACGCGTCTCCGTCGTTGTCGATGAAGATCGAGTAAAGGACGTCGTCGCCGAACTCGAAGAAGTTCGGTCCGCCGGGCGGCCCCTCGAGGGGCACGTAGTTGGTGATGATCGTGACCATCGTCGGGTCGTCCGGGCTGACGAACGCGTAGGTGTCGGCGTTGTCGGCAACCGGGTCCTGGCTGATTGCCGGAGCTTCGCGATGGGAGGACATCTAGCTCACTCCCTTCCTGCCGGCCGCGCGCAGCAGGCGTTGCACGAGCTGGCGGTCGCGGTACGTGTGCTCGGCGGTGCCGGCGGTGACGGTCACCTCGCCGCGCGCGGCGTCGCGGACGTACGCGACAACCGGCTCCTCCGGCACACCGGTCGTCGGCTTGGTCGGCTGAGCTCCCTCTTCACCGACGGCCGCCCGCGCGATCGAAGGCGCCCCGGCGAGTGCCGCTGCGCCGGTGGCCGCGCCGGCGATCTTCACGAATGAGCGCCTACTCAGGCGTTCCATTGCGTCTCCTTCCCGGCGGCCCCTATGCCGCCGTGTGTAATGCGGTCGGCGCTGATTCGCCCGAGACGCCGGACCGGTTCGATCGGGGTTGAACCGCGCACGCCCGGCGCGCGAATATCGGACGCTGTGAATCGGCAACTCGCTCATCTCTCCGACGAAGCGCTCGTCGCCCTCGCCGCCCGGTCGGAGCAATCGGCGCTCGCCGAGCTCTACGACCGCTACGGCCGCACCGCGTACGGGCTCGCGCTCCGTGTCCTGCGCGACCAGACGCTGGCCGAGGACGCGGTTCAGGAGGCGTTCCTCACCGTCTGGCGGACCGCCTCCCGCTTCATGCCTGAGCGCGGCAAGGCGAGCACGTGGATCCTCACGCTCGTGCACCGGCGGGCGGTCGACGCGGTCCGGCGCGAGCAGCGGCGGCGCGCCGACTCGCTCGACCAGGCCGCCGAGCCGGCCGTCGAGGGCGCCGAGGAGGATGCGTTCCTCCATCTCCAGCGCGAGCGGGTGCAGGCCGCCCTGCGCCACCTTCCCGACGCGCAGCGGGAGGCGCTCGAGCTCGCGTACTACGGAGGGTTCAGCCAGTCGGAGCTCGCCGAGAGGCTCGGCCAGCCGCTCGGTACCATCAAGAGCCGGATGTTCGGGGGGCTCTCGCGCATGCGCGAGCTGCTCGGGGAGCCGGGAACGGAGACGTCATGGACCCCCACGAGCTGACCGCCGCCTACGCGCTCGACGCGCTCGATTCGGAGGAGGCCGCGGGCTACGAACGGCACCTCGGCCAGTGCGCGGAGTGCCGTGAGCAGCTCGCCGAGCTCAACGAGAGCGCTACGGCTCTCGCCTTCGGCGCGGTCGCACCCGCTCCGCCCGAGCGGCTGCGCGCGTCGATCCTCGACGCAGCGGCGGCGGAGCGCTCGAACGTCGTCCCGCTTCTGCGCCGCCGCTGGGTCGCGCGCGGGCTCGCAGTCGCCGCGGCGGTGGCGGCCTGCATCGTGGTCGGGCTGGCGGTCTCCCTGAGCCGGTCGAGCACGACGAACTTCGCCACCATGTCGGTTTCCCGCGACGCGTCCGGCGTGACGATCATGCACGTCTCCGGACTGCCTGCGGCTCCCCACGGGAAGACGTACGAGGCCTGGGTGATTCCGGCGGGGCGTCCGCCGCGGCCCGCAGCCCTCTTCCCGGGAGGTGCGAGCATGACCGCGCGCCTCCCGGGCAGGGTGCCGCAGAACGCGATCGTCGCCGTGACGGTCGAACGCGCCGGCGGCGTGGACAAGCCCACGGCCGTGCCGATCCTTAGCACGCCCGCGTAGCTTCGTCACTCAGTAGATCCGGGTTGTCCGCCTCAGGGTCGACCCCGATGCCATACGCCGCCACGCGGGTGAGCATTCGGGTGGAGGTCGGAGACGATGAAGGGCCTCGTTGTAGCCGGGTTGTCGCTTGCGCTTCTGGTGGTTCCGGCGACGCACGTCGCCGCGGCGGCCGCTGCCACGTCCTGCGCCCGTTCGCCTGGTCTCGCCTACCACTGGCCGCTCAAGCCGTTCGACCGCCAGCACCCGATCCGAGGCGCGTTCGGCGATCCGAGGGTCGTCAGCCTCAACCTGCCCTTCGGCTGGACCGGGCCGAGACAGACCGCGGCCTACTCCTTCCACAACGGCGTCGACATCGGAGCCGAGCCGGGAACACCGGTCTACCCGGTCGTGTCCGGCCGGGTGGTGCGCGCGAATACCGGCCAGATCGTCGTCCTCACCAGCGACGGACGCTCCTTCCAGTACTACCACCTGTCCAAGGCACGAGCCATCCCAGAAGGGCAGGTGCGTTGTCGCCTACCACACGGTCCTGGGCTGGATCCGGCCGGGGTACGAGCACGTCCACCTGGCGGAGATCGACGACTACGTCGTGCACAACCCGGTTGACCGGGGCCACCTCGAGCCGTACAGCGATTGGACAAGACCGAGGGCGACCGGCCTCTACCTCGACGACGGTTCGCTGCCGGACAGGCTCGACGGTCGTCCGCTCGGGCCCGGCGACCGGCTATCGGTCGCCGCCGCTGAGCCCCCGGCCGTGTCGGTGCCCGGTGCGTGGTACGGCCTTCCTCAAGCTCCCGCTCTCGTCGAGTGGCGGCTCTTCCACGGAGGCACGCGGACCGCCTGGCAGGTCGCCGCCGACTTCCGGTACACCCAGCCTCCACCTCGGCTCTTCTGGGACGTCTACGGCGCCGGCACCTACCAGAACTGTCCCCAGTTCGAGCAGCACACCTACCCCGGCCTGCCCGGCCGCTACCTGTTCCGCGTCCACCTCCATCCGAGCCGTTTGCGGCCCGGCGCCTATCGCTTGGCGGTGCGGGTCTCAGACGTCCGTGGGAACCGGTCGACCGCCTGGTGGCCGCTCCAGATCGTCCACTAGCCGCCCAGCATCTGCTCGGCCGCTGCCGACGGCTCCACGTCGGGCAGCCGCGTCATGCGGAACGCCTGCAAGAGGCCGAGCAGCGCGGCGAGCAGGGGAATCAGCAGCGCGAGCTGCAGCGCTTTCGGCCTGGCCACGGTGTTGATGTGGAGGATCTCGGCCTTGACGTCGGCGGGCTGGCCGACGAGCAAGGCATCGAGGTGCGTGTTCGTCATCACCTCGGCGTTCTTCTCGAGGCCCTTGGAGACCGTCGTCTTCTCGCTCGGCGAGAGCACCTTGCTCGCGTTCGCCATGTTGGTGAAGATGAGCGACAGGGACGCGAGCATGATCGCCCCTGCGAAGGCGAGCCCGAAGGCGAGGCCGAACGAGCCGCCCGCCGAGTTGACGCCTGCCGCCTCGCTGACCCGTTCCTCCTCGATCGGCGAGAGCGTGTAGTTGTTGAGCTGCGAGACGAGGAGCCCGAGACCGCTACCGGCGATCAGCAGCGGCACGACCATCGCCCAGCCGGAGTGCGCGCGCGGCACGATCGGAATCAGCACCGCGACACCGACCGCGAGCAGGAAGAATCCGGCCCGGATGATCTTGCTCGGACTCCGGTGGCCGGCCTTGCGGCCGGTGACCAGCGCGACGGCGAACATGCTCAGCGAGAGCGGCGCAATCGAGAGCCCCGCCTGCATGGCGTTGTACTCGAGCACCATCTGGAGGTAGATGGGGAGCGCGATCATCAATCCCCCCAGTGCGATCTGCTGGAGCGTCTGGCCCGAGATCCCGAGGCGGAAGTACCTCGACGTGAACAGGGCGACGTCGAGCAGCGCCGGCTTCCCTTCGCGCTTGCGCTTCCTGAGCCACCATGCGAGGAGGCCGAGGCTTCCTACGCCGACCGCCATCAGCACCCCGACCGCGCCGCCGCCGTCCTCCCAGACGAGGATCCCGAGCACGACGCCGCCCATGCCGAGCGCCGAGAGGATCGCGCCGACGACGTCGACGCCGCGGTCGCCGGTGTACGGAACGTCGTGGACACGTCCGATGAAGAGGAGCACGACGGCGATGATCACGACCTCGCCGCCGAACGCGACCCGCCACGAGAGGTAGGTCGTGATGAAGCCGCCGAGGAGAGGCCCGACGGCGGCGGCGATCGCGGCCGCGGCGCCGACGAGGGCATAGGTGCGACGCTGAGCCGCTCCCTGGAAGTTGCCGTGGATCAGCGACTGCATCGCCGGGAGCAGCAGCGCGGCGCCGAGGCCGCCGATGACCGCCCAGCAGATGACGATCGGGAGCAGGCTCTGGGAGAGCACCATCGACAGCGCAC
The DNA here is from genome assembly GCA_963731015.1 of uncultured Actinomycetes bacterium. Taxonomy (GTDB): domain Bacteria; phylum Actinomycetota; class Thermoleophilia; order Gaiellales; family Gaiellaceae; genus Palsa-739. The sequence goes on along the minus strand of CAVSTY010000007.1, from coordinate 5,019 downwards.
CGATCGCGTAGCCGAGCAGGCCGAGGATGTAGGCGCGCTTGCGGCCGAACAGGTCGCCGATCTTGCTGCCGATCAGGATGAACGCCGCCGAGACCAGTGCCTCGAGGGCGATCGCCGACTGGACGCTGCTCGCGGTCGTGTGCAGGTCGTGCACGACCGCCGAGATCGAGACGTTCATCAGCGACGTGTCGACGACGAGCACGAACATCGCCATCGCGAGCAGAATCGCGACGAGACCGTCCCCGCTCGACTCCTCGACCGACGCCGCGGGCACGGCTACGGCATCACCCTCCCCTGACACGACGCCCAGGGTGACCGCCGCTCAGCTGCTTTGCGTCATCCCAACCGAACGAGACGCATCGGCCCAGATCTCGGCGAGCGCCGACGGCGACAGCCTGCGCTTGTCGAGCACCCCCTCCGACCGTCTGCTCGGGTCGAGCATGGCTGTCATCACGACGGTCACGGTCTCCGGGCTCTCCATCGCCACGCGCGCGGCGGTCTCGTACCCGTCGAGGCCCGGCATATTGAGGTCGATCAGGGCGAGGTCGGGCCGGCTGATGCGTGCGAGCTCCACGGCCTCTTCGCCGGCCTGCGCGACGCCTGCGAGTTCGAAGCCGTCTGCCGCGACAATCACTTCCGTTGCGGCGGCGAGGAACGGGACGCTGTCGTCCACTAAGAGGATGCGGGTCACAGCGGAAGAACGGCCGTCACGGTCGTCCCGTTTCCCTCCCTGCTCTGGAGACGAAACATGCCGCCCGCCGCTTCGACCCGTTCCCGCAGGCCCTCGAGCCCGCCCCCGGGCTCTTCGTCCGCTCCGCCGGGTCCGTCGTCGCTCACCTCGATCGTCAGCGCGCGCCTCGTTGCGCGGACGCGGACGCCGACCATGGCATCCGGCGCGTGCTTCTGCGCGTTGGTGACGGCTTCGAGGAACACGTAGTACGCGGTCGTCTCCGCAACCACGTCGACCGGGGCGGCCGGTAGCTCGACGAGATGGATGCGCTGGCTGGCGCGGGCGGCGATGCTGCGGATCGCCATGGCCAGACCGAGATCGGTCAGCACGGTCGGATGGGTGCCGTGGGACAACTCTCGCAGCTCCTCGAGCGCGAGACCCAGCTCGGTCTCGGCGTCGGCCAGCACCTGGGCCGCGCGTCCGGGCTCTTGCGGCAGCTGGTCTTCGGCGACCCGGAGCCGGATGAGCAGAGCGACGAGCCGCTGCTGAGCGCCGTCGTGCAGGTCGCGTTCGATTCTGCGGCGTTCTTCGTCGGCTGCCCGCAGGAGCTCGGTGCGCGACTCCTCCAGGCCGGTGGAGAATCGCTCCCGCTCGGTGACGATCGCCGCGACGCAGAGCGCCGACACGGTCGCGACGGCGATGAACAGCTGGGTCGAGAGGATGCTGTGCGTGATCGAGGCGAAGTGGAACGGGCCGTTGGCGTTCCTCGTGTTCGAGATCGCCACCCCGGTGACGAACGCGAGCGCGAGCGTCGCACCGCGCTGCCCGAACCGCAGGCCGGCCCAGATCAGGCCCGGAAAGGCCAGGTACTCGAGCGACTTCGGGCTCGAGAAGGCGATTCCCGTCAGCGCGCACGTCACCGCCAGCATCAGCACGAACTCCGCGACCCGCGCGAGCGAAAGCCTGCCTAGTGGCCGCGACCAGGCGAGGGCAAGCGGCACGACGACCAGGGCGCCGCAGGCGTCGCCCAGCCACCATGTGCGCCACACGGTGAGGAACGCCTCCGGGCTGACCACGCCTCCGACGCGCGAGGCCAGCGTCCCCACGGTCGCGCTCACCATCGTCGCCAGCGCGAGCGGCGGCAAGAGGCGCACGAGCCCGTCGACCCGGCCCAGCAGGTATCCCGACCGGGCCGCGCGCCGCAAGAGGTACGCCGCGAGCACGACCTCCAGCACGTTCCCGACCGTCTGGGCAAGCGCAGTCCCGACCGGAAGCCGTATGTAGTCGTTGGCGAGCAGGTCGCCCAGGAGCACGCCCGGCCAGAACTCGAGCCCGCGCAGGTAGAGGTACGCGATGCCCACGCCGACGGGCAGCCAGACGATCGCGGCCACGGGACCGGAGAACCCGAGCTCGTAGCCGACCTTGGCCGAGCCGTAGTAGAGCGCCGCGAGCAGCCCGATCTCGAACGCGAAGCGCAGAACCCGCTCTCGCCGCTCTTCGCGCGGCCAGACGCGCTGCGCAACGGAGGCGTTACCCGCGATCTCGGTCATCGAGACGCCCACTCCCCAAGCATCCCAGATCGGGCCGAAGAAGGGGAGCCGCCGAGGCGGCTCCCCCTGTCGGCGACGAACCTCTTACCCCGCAGCGAGCGCGGGAACGAGGGTCGCGGCGTTCGGTGTGCCGAGGCCGGTGACCGGATCCCAGCCGGCCGCGGATCGCGCGCACCAGCGCCCGCCCCGTGCCCGATCAGAACCTCGCTCCGCGTGCCCACTCCCGCCCAGTCTCGTAGCGAGCACGGACAGCGGCATGCGAGCCGGGAGCCTGGAAACATCCCGCAACTCACCTAGTGGAAGGGGGGATCTTTGCAGGGGGTTAGGCTCCTGTTCTCGAATTGGCGGCTGACGCTCATCCAGCTCCTTCCCGCAATGTGGATTTGGGTAGCGCTGCTCGACCTCAAGGTGCATGTCTTCAAGGGCAAGGAGTTCCACGTGTGGCACGGAGCGGTTGAGGTCGTCCTGGTCGTCGTGATCGCGCTCCTGACCGGCGCGACCGGCGCGGTGAAGGCGATCAAGATGAGCGCCAAGCTCGCCGGCGGCACCTCGACGGCTCCCGGGGGCGCGCGATGACCGGGGTCCACGTCGAACTCCTGCTGATCTCCCTCGGAGCGATGCTCTCGCCGACGACCCTGACCTTCTCCGTCCTCGTACTCGTCCTCAGCCCCCGGCCTCTTCGCACCGGCACCTGGTTCTACCTCGGGGCGTTCGCCGCGACGCTCGCGATCGGCATCCTCGCCGCCTTCGTGCTGGGCGACATCGCCGCACCCAGTTCGACGGGTGGACGGAAGACATGGGTCTCCGTCTTCGACATCGTCGCGGGCGTCGCCCTGCTCGTCTACGTGGCCCGCACCTGGCGCACGCCCATCTCCGAGAAGACGCAGCAGGGCATGGTCGTGAAGATGGGTACGCTCGCCGACTCACGCTGGATCGCCGTGCTCGGAGCCGGGGCGTCGCTCGCGAACCCCGGCGGCTTCATTCCCCTCGCGTTGAAGGCGATCTCCGAGACGAACCCGTCGGCAGCCGGGTATGCCCTCCAGTGGCTCGGGTTCACGGTCGTCTCGCTCCTCCCGCTCGGGGTCGCCATCCTCCTGCTGCTGACGATGCCAGAGCGAGCAGGGCGGCTTCTCCAATCGGTACGCACCTGGCTCGAGGCACACCTCCGCCTCATCGCCTCCGTGATCATCTTCCTGCTCGCAGTCGCGCTACTGCGCAACGGCATCACCGGCCTCACCTAGCCGGGACGTTCAGCTCTCGATTGATGCGGGCACATGGCAAACGTGCCCGTGGAGATCGAGCGGCTGTATCGGGAGCATCGCGCCGGACTGGTCCGACTCGTCGAGCGCGAGCTGCGCGACCATCACGACGCCGAGGACGTCGTGCAGACGGCGTTCCTCGACGCACAGCGAGCCCTCGAGCGCGGCACGATCCCGCGCAATCCGCGCGCGTGGCTCTCCGCGATCGCCCTCAACGCCGCTCACCGCCTCCGGCGGCGGCGCGTGAACGCGGAGCCGCTCGAGGACTACGCGGTGCAGGAGGCGCTGGGAGTGTCCGAGCTCCGCGCGGCGCTCGCGAGCCTGCCGAAGGAGCAGCGGGCGGCCGTGCTGTACCGGGATGTGCTCGGCCTCTCGTACGGCGAGACGGCGGATCAGATGGGCACCTCCGTGAACGCGGTGACGATGCTCCTGCATCGCGGCCGGAAGCGGCTCCGCCAGACCCTCGGCGTCACGACGGCCGGCGTCGGGTTGGGACGCTGGTTCAAGCGCGTCGGGATGCCGCAGGTGACGGCCGTGAAAGGTGCGGCCGCAGTCGTCGCCGCCGGCGGTCTCGCGACCGCGGGGATCGTCGCCGCTCGGGTGGTCGCTCCGATCGGGTCGGACGCGACGGCCGCGGCGGCGACCCACGCCGGCAGCCCGGCGGCGCGAGCCGTCCGGCCGCCGGTCGGCAGACTCGCGTTCGACTCGGCTCGCCGTCTCCACAAGACTGCCGTCGGCTCGAGGAGGAGCGCCTCCGCCGCCGCGTCGTCGCCGGCCGCTGCGGCGTCGGCGCCGTCGTCGCAGTTGGCCCCGACACTCGGCGTGCCCACGGTCTCCTTGCCGAAGCTGGCGATCCCGACCTTGCCGGTGACCGTCGCGGCGACGGTGACGGTCAGCACACCCGTCGCGACCGTGACCGCTCCCCTGAGCACCACGGCGACAGTCACGACGCCGATCACGACGATCACCTTGCCGATCCCGTAGAACGAAAGGATCGGCCGTCCGTATGCCTCTACCTGGGTGAGGGGGGAGTCATACGAGATGAACGAGTCTTCGAAGAGCAGTCCGGAGCGCGAGCTCCGCGTGGGCGAGCGCGTCAGTCTCGGCGGTCGCGTCGGCGTGCTCCGATACCTCTACGGAACCGGCGCCGCCGTTGTGCGCTTCGATCAGGACGCCAACACGAAGGTCGTCCCGGTGCGCCGGCTGCGCACGCTGCCCGAGCGGTGATGAAGAGCGACGCAGCGGGGGTGAAGACCACGGTCACCTTCCAGGACATCGAGGTGACCGCGACGAAGGGCCGGCTCTGGCGCGTCGAGGCTGCAGGCAGGTCGGCTTCGGCGGACTTCCTGGATCAGGCCCTCGAGCGCGTGCTTCCCCGGCTGAGCCCCGAGGAGCTAGACCGGCTGCTGATCAAACTCCTGATGGCTGCGGCGACGGAGCAGTCGTAGGTCTCACGGCCGGTACGCTGCGGCTTCGTCTGGGCCCCCATCGACTAGCGGTCCAGGTCGCGGCCCTTTCAAGGCTGAAGCACGGGTTCGAA
>CAVSTY010000006.1:0-9631 GCA_963731015.1 uncultured Actinomycetes bacterium | reverse complement strand
GTTGCGGACGAGCCTCCGCGGCGCGGGCTACGAGGTCGACACCGCCGAAACGGCCGAGGCGGCGCTCGCCGCGGCCGCGATGCGACCGCCCGAAGCGGTCGTGCTCGACCTCGTCCTCCCGGACGGCAGCGGCACGGACGTCGCCCGCGAGCTCCGTGGCTGGAGCAGCGCGCCGATCATCGTCCTCTCCGCTGTCGGAGAGGAGCGCGAAAAGATCGCCGCGCTCGACGCCGGCGCCGACGACTACGTGACGAAGCCCGTCGGGATCGACGAGCTGCTGGCCCGCCTGCGCGCGGTGCTCCGCCGCACCGCTCCGAGCGGCGAGCCCGTGATCGAGGTCGGCGAGCTCGTCGTCGACCTGCCCAAACGGGAGGTGCGAATGGCCGGGACGCCGGTGCACCTGACGCCGCATCAGTACGACCTCCTGCGCGTCCTCGCTCTGAACACCGGCAAGCTGCTGACGCAGCGCCAGCTTCTGCAGGAGGTCTGGGGACCCGGGTACGCGGACGCTGCGAACCTGCTCCAGGTCAACGTCTCGCAGTTGCGGCGCAAGCTTGAGCCCGACCGCGCGCACCCGCGTTACTTGCTCACCGAAACCGGTGCTGGTTACCGCCTCGTAGCCCCCTCCTAGCGCCTTCAGAGAATCGTCAGGTCGGCGCCGCGAATCGTCAGGCGGCGTTGAGAGACCCCCTCCTACCGTCGATGACGGTCATGGGCGATCTCGCAGCATTGGGAATAGCGGCCGCATGCTTCGCGGTCATCTTCGTGCTCCTCTGGACGCTGGAGCGCATCTGATGAGCGCGGCCGATGCGTTCGGTCTCGCGATCTCGATCGCAGTCCTGATCTACCTCGTCTACGCCCTCTTCAGAGGAGAGAAGCTCTGATGGGGCAGGGAATCGGCCAGATCCTCTTCTACGCCGTTGTTCTGATCGCGCTCAGCTACCCGCTCGGGATCTGGATGGCGCACGTCTACACCCGCGAGCGCGGGGACATCGTCGAGCGCGGCTTCCTCCGCCTGCTGGGACGCGATGCGGAAAGCGACCAGAACTGGAAGCAGTACGGACTCTCGGTGATCGTCTTCACGATCGCCTTCAGCGTCTTCCTGTTCGGCCTGCTGCGCCTGCAGGGCCACCTCTTCCTCAACCCCGACCACCTGCCGGCCGTGCCCTGGGACATCGCGCTGAACACCACGGCGAGCTTCGTCACAAACACGAACTGGCAGTACTACGCCGGCGAGGCGACGATGTCGTACCTCAGCCAGATGGCCGGGCTGGCGGTGCAGCAGTTCGTGTCCGCCGGTGTCGGTCTCGCGGTGGTTGCGGCGATCATCCGCGGCATCGCGCGGCGCGGCGGCGGCGTCGGGCTCGGCAATTTCTGGCGCGACCTCTACCGGTCGATCGTCTACATCCTGCTGCCCCTCTCGCTCGTCCTCGCGGTGATCCTGATCTCGCAGGGCGTCCCGCAGACCTTCCACGGCCACGCGACTATGACGACGCTGCAGGGAGCACACCAGTCGATCGCCCGCGGCCCGGTCGGCTCGATGATCGCGATCAAGCAGCTCGGCACGAACGGCGGCGGCTGGTACGACTCGAACTCCGCCGTCCCGTTCGAGAACCCGACCGCGCTCTCGAACTTCTTCGAGCTGCTCGCGATCTTGCTGATCCCGTTCGCGCAGATCGTGATGTTCGGACGGATGGTCCTGGCGCGGCGGCACGCCTGGGTGCTCTATGCCGTCTGCTTCGCGATCTTCGCGGTCGGGGTCTCGGTCGCGTACCCCGCCGAGCAGCACGGCTCGGCCGTGCTGCGCCAATCCGGCGTGAACATCGCGCACAGCGCGACTCAGGTCGGAGGGAACATGACCGACAAGGAGACCCGCTTCGGCATAGCGAACACCGCGCTCTGGGCGACTGCGACGACCGACGTCTCGAACGGCTCGGTCGACGGCGGACACGACGCGTTCACGCCGGCCGGCGGAGCTGTGCCCTTGGTCAACATGTTCCTCGGCGAGGTCGAGCCGGGAGGCGTCGGCTCCGGGCTCTACGGCCTGTTCTTCTACATCCTGATCGCGGTCTTTGTCGCCGGGCTGATGGTCGGCCGGACGCCGGAGTGGCTCGGGAAGAAGATCGAGGCCCGAGAGATGAAGCTCGCGGCCGTGGGGGCGCTCGCAGTCCCGACCATGGTGCTCGTCATGACCGCCGCGGCGATCGTGACCCCGGCGGGGCTCGCATCGATCTTCAACCCGGGCGCGCACGGATTCACCGAGACGCTGTACGCATACACGTCCCAGTCGAACAACAACGGCAGCGCCTTCGCCGGCTATGCGGCTAGGACGTTCTCGACGACCCTCGGCACCGTCGCGCTGTACTTCGGCCGCTTCTTCCCGCTGCTCGCCGGGCTCGCGATCGGCGGTTCGCTCGCCGCGAAGAAGGTCGTGCCCGCCTCGGCGGGGACGTTCCGGACCGACGGCGGGACCTTCGGAATCCTGCTGCTCGGCGTCATCGCGCTCACCGCGGGACTGATGATCCTTCCCGCTCTGACGCTCGGCCCCATCGTGGAAGGGCTGATGCACTGATGCGTGCATTGCTCGCTTCGCTCGTTGCGATCGTCGTCTTCACGGTCGTGCTCGGGTTCGGCTACCCGGCGCTCATGACCGGCGTCGCGCAGGTCACGATGTCCCACCAGGCAGATGGGAGCCTGATCGAGCGCAACGGGACAATCGTCGGCTCCTCGCTTGCGGCGCAGGGCTTCACCTCGTCGAAGTACTTCCACGAACGGCCGTCGGCCACCTCGCCTCCGTACAACCCGAGCTTCACGACCTTCTCCAACCTCGGCCCGACGAATCCCGCGCTCGCGAAGCTCGTCAAACAGAACGCGGACGCCATCCTGAAGCGCGAGGGCCCCTACAACCCGGGGCTGACGGTCCACGAGATTCCTGTCGATGCTGTCGTGCCGTCGGGCTCAGGGATCGACCCGGAGATCTCGATCGCTTACGCGAACCTCCAGGCGCGCCGAATCGCCGCTGTGCGGCACCTGCCGCTCGCGACCGTCCAAGATCTGATCGAGCAGCACACAGTGGGACGCCAGCTCGGCTTCTTCGGGGAGCCCGGCGTGAACGTGCTGAACCTCAATCTCGCGCTCGACAAGGAGCAGCGCAGCTGATGGCCCGCCGTTCGACAAGCATGTTCTCGCGCGACCTCGTCCTCGCCGCGATCCGCGACTCGTTCCCGAAGCTCGACCCGCGGCTGCAGGTGCACAACCCGGTGATGTTCATCGTCGAGCTCGGCAGCGTGATCACCACCGTGATCTTCTTCAAGGACCTCGCGCAGGGAAAGAACAGCCAGCTCTGGTTTGTCGGCGTAATCGCGGTCTGGCTCTGGCTCACCGTCCTGTTCGCGAACTTCGCCGAGGCGATCGCGGAGGGCCGTGGCAAGGCGCAGGCGAATGCGCTCCGCGCGACCCGGACTACGACCACGGCACTACGCCGGTCACACGACGGCCATCTCGAGGAGGTGGCGGCGGCGGATCTACAAAAGGGCAACGTCGTCGTGGTCGAGGCGGGGATGATCATTCCGGCGGACGGCGACATCGTCGAGGGAGCCGGTTCAGTCGACGAGTCTGCGATCACAGGCGAGTCCGCGCCGGTCATCCGGGAGGCCGGTGGCGACCGGCTCCGCCGTCACCGGCGGCACGAAGCTGCTCTCCGACCGGCTCGTGATCGCGGTCACGCAGGAGCCCGGGCAGTCTTTCCTCGACCGGATGATCGCGCTCGTGGAGGGCGCGGAGCGGCGCAAGACGCCGAACGAGATCGCCCTCAACATCCTCCTCGCGGGCCTGACGATCACGTTCGTCGCCGCAGTGGTGACGCTGCGCCCGTATGGGATCTACGCACACACGCAGCTGTCGGAGACAGTGCTGATCGCGCTCCTGGTGGCGCTGATCCCGACGACGATCGGCGCCCTCCTGTCTGCGATCGGGATCGCGGGGATGGATCGGCTCGTGCAGCGAAACGTGCTTGCGATGTCGGGCCGCGCCGTCGAGGCATCGGGCGACGTCGACGTGCTGCTCCTCGACAAGACCGGGACGATCACGCTAGGCAACCGGCAGGCGACGGAGTTTATCCCGGCGCCCGGCGTCGACGAGCGGGAGCTTGCCGAGGTCGCGCAACTCGCATCGCTCGCTGACGAGACGCCGGAAGGCCGCTCGATCGTCGTGCTGGCGAAGGAGGAGTTCGGCCTGCGCGAGCGGGTTCTCGGCGAGCACGAGTTCGTCCCCTTCAGCGCCACCACCCGGATGAGCGGGGTCAACCTGAATGGCACGATGATCCGCAAAGGCGCCGCGGATGCCGTCAAGGCGTTCACCGCCGAGAACGGCGGTCGCACACCGCCCGAGATCGACGACGCCGTGCAGCGGGTGTCGGAGCAGGGCGGCACGCCGCTGGTCGTCGCCCGTGACAACTTCGCGCTCGGGGTGATCCACCTCAAAGACATCGTCAAGGGCGGCATGAACGAGCGCTTCGACGAGCTGCGCCGCATGGGCATCCGTACCGTGATGATCACCGGCGACAACCGCGTCACGGCGTCGGTGATCGCGACAGAGGCGGGCGTCGACGACTTCCTCGCCGAGGCGACGCCCGAGGCGAAGCTAGCGCTGATCAGAGACGAGCAGGGTCAGGGGCGGATGGTCGCGATGACCGGTGATGGGACGAACGACGCGCCCGCACTCGCTCAGGCAGACGTCGGCGTGGCGATGAACACCGGTACCAGCGCGGCCAAGGAAGCCGGCAACATGGTCGACCTCGACTCCAATCCGACGAAGCTGATCGAGATCGTCGAGGTCGGCAAGCAGCTCCTGATCACGCGCGGCTCCTTGACGACGTTCTCGATCGCCAACGACGTCGCGAAGTACTTCGCGATCCTGCCGGCGATGTTCGCCACCACCTACGCCACGAAAGCCGGCCAAACGGGGCCGTTGGGCGCGCTCAACATCATGCACCTGGGCGACCCGCAGAGCGCGATCGTCTCCGCCGTCATCTTCAACGCCCTGGTCATCCCGGCGCTCGTGCCGCTGGCGCTGCGAGGCGTCAAGTACCGCGCGATCGGCGCGACCGCGCTCCTTCGCCGCAACCTCCTGATCTACGGTCTCGGCGGCGTGATCCTGCCCTTCATCGGGATCAAGCTGATCGACCTGATCGTCCACAACCTCTTCGGAGCGTGAGGTGCGGTGGCTCGGGGCCACTACAGGATCTTGCTCGGGATGGCGGCGGGCGTCGGCAAGACGTACCGCATGCTGCTCGAAGGACGGCAAGCAGAGGGGGAGGGACGGGACGTCGTGATCGGCTACCTCGAGCCGCACGACCGTCCCGAGACGACGACCCTCGCCGAGGGGCTCGCGGTGGTGCCGCGGCTGCGTGCGCAGCACGGTGCGCTCGAGCTCGAGGAAATGGATCGCGATGCCGTGCTGGCGCGCGCTCCGGAGCTTGCACTCATCGACGAGCTCGCGCACACGAACGCGGTGGGTATGGAGAACGAGAAGCGCTGGCAGGACATCGAGGACGTACTCCGCGCCGGCATCGACGTCATCTCGACCGTCAACGTCCAGCACCTCGAGAGTCTCAACGACGCGATCTTCGAGCTCACCGAGGTCCGTGTGCGTGAGACCTTCCCCGACCGGATCCTCGACGAGGCCGACGAGGTCGTGCTTGTCGACCTGTCGCCCGAGGAGCTCCGCGAGCGCCTCAAGGCCGGCAAGGTCTATTCGAAGGCGCAGGCCGAGATCGCGCTCGAGAACTTCTTCCGCGCGGACAAGCTCGGCGCCCTGCGGGAGCTTGTGCTGCGCGAGGTCGCAGAGGACGTCGAGGCGCGGCGCACGGCGCGGCCGCTCGAGCCGCTCAGCCAGCACGCCGTGGCCGAGCGCGTGCTTGCGCTCGTCGAGCCGCAGCCGAAGTCGCAGCGGATCATGCGTCGCGCGTGGCGCTCGGCCCAGCGGTTTGGCACGGACATGGACGCGCTCTGGGTCCGCCCTGACCGCCCGCCGACCGAGGAGGAGGCGACGCAGCTCGCGGCTCTCCGGCGGCTAGCCGGCATCCTCGGCGCCCACTTCCTCGAGGAGCAGGGAGACGACCTCGTGGACGTCGTGCGACGGGTCGCGGTACAGCGCGGCTCGACGTACATCTTCGTCGGGACGCCTGACGAGTCGCGACGCCGCGAGATCTTCGGCGGCTCGCTTCTCTCCCGCATGGTGCGCGAGCTGCCGGGCCTCGACATCCGCGTCGTTGCGAACCGGGCCGACAGGGACCATTTGAGCGAGCAATGATCGCCGCCGTCATAGCGCTCGCAGCTCTCGCAGCCGTCCTCGCCGGCGCCCTCGTGATGCGCAGTGGCTTCCGCCTCCGTCGTACGCATACCGGCGTACGGCGCGTCCTCGTCCCGTTCACCGGCGGCACGCTCGACCCGACTGTGCTCGACGCTGCGATTCGCCTCGCGCAAGCCGAGAGCGCGACCCTTGTCCCGGCGTATCTGCTCCTCGTTCCGCTCCGCTACGCGGAGGATTCGCCGCTGCGCGAGGAAGTCGCGGTCGCGCTGCCGCTGCTCGAGGCCGTCGAGCACGCCGCACTCCGAGTCGGCGTGCCCGTCGACGCGCGGATCGAGAAAGGGCGGAGCCCGACCCATGCCTTGCAACGGCTGTGGGACGAGGAGCACTTCGATCGGATCGTGGCTCCGGCCCCGAACGGGCGGAGCGGCGGGTTCACCGCGAAGGACGTGACCTGGATTCTTGCCCACGCGCCGAGCGAGACCATCGTCTTGAAGCCGAGCCCCAACGGCAAGGCAAGCGGCACACAGCAGGCCGCCTGAGTACCGTTTCCCGCGTGAGAAGGCGGTCCGAGCTCATCGTAGGAGTGCTGGCGAGCGCCGGCCTCGTTGTGCTCGTGAGCGCGGTCGTCGCGCTGCTGAAGCCACACGTGCCTGTCCTCTCTCTCGGCGCGCTCTACGTGCTCGCCGTGCTTGCTGTGGCGATCCTCTGGGGGACGGCCCTTGCGGCGATCGTCTCCGTCGCGAGCATGCTCGTCTTCAACTGGTTCTTCCTGCCGCCGTATCACTCGTTCAATCTGCAGGAGAGCCAGAACTGGCTCGCGCTTGCCGTCTATCTCGTGATCGCGTTCGCGGTGGGCGCGCTCGCGGCCCGCGCACGGGCGCGGCGCGACGACGCCGAGCAGCGGCGAGCCGAGTCGCACGCGCTCGCCGAGGCGGCGCTCGACCTGCTGCGCGGTCGCACCCTCGACGAGGAGCTCGGGCGGCTTGCAGCGCTTACCGCCGGCGTGCTCGGCGTCGAGGGCGCGAGGCTTGAGCTCGGCGAGCGGCCGCCGCAGGACAGCGAGCAGGCTCTGCCCGTCAAGGCCGGACTGCGTCGCGTCGCGACGCTCTTCCTCGACGAGGAGGCGGCAGTTGACGACGCAGTGCAGCGCCGCTTCCTGCCCTCCCTCGCCGGGCTGCTCGCGGTCGTCGCCGAGCGCAACCGGCTGGAGGGGGAAGCGCTCGAGGCCGAAGCTCTCCGGCGCAGCGACGCGCTCAAAACGGCGCTGCTGCGGGCAGTCTCGCACGATCTGCGCTCGCCGCTCACCGCGATCCTGGCCTCGGCCGACGCGCTCGCGAGCCCGGGCCTGTCGCTGGAGGCCGACGATCGGCTAGCGCTTGCCGAGACGATCCGCGACGAGGCGGCGCGCCTCGACCGGGTCGTCGGGCAGCTCCTCGACCTCTCGCGCCTCGAGGCGGGCGCGGTCGAGCCTCACCGCGAGCTCTGGCACGTGGACGAGCTCGTGGGCCAGGCCCTTGCCGGGCTCGGCGCCGACGCCGGCCGCGTACGGCTCGAGGTCAGGCCCGAGACGCCGCCGGTCGAGGTCGATGCCGCCCAGGTCGAGCGCGTGCTCGCGAACCTGATCGACAATGCGCTCCACTACTCGCCGCCGGGCTCCGGCGTCGTGGTCCGCGCAGAGTCGGGGGCGACCGAGCTCCGCCTCCACGTCGTCGACCGCGGCCCAGGCCTGCCGGACGAGGAGCGGGACGCGCTGTTCCAGCCTTTCCGGCGCGGTAGTGCCGGCCGCCAGATCGGCTCCGGCCTCGGCCTCTCGATCGCACGTGGGTTCGCCGAGGCGAACGGCGGCCGGCTCTGGGCGCAGGACGACCCGGCGGGTGGTCACCTCGTCCTCTCGCTGCCGCTCGCAGAGCGTCCGGCGGCGGTGCGCACGTGAGTGCGCGTGTGCTGGTGGTGGACGACGAGCCGCAGATCGTGCGGGCGCTGCACACGAGTCTCCGGGCCGCGGGATACGACGTGGAGACCGCTGCGACTGCGGAGGAGGCGCTGACCGTGCTGGCCGCGAACCCGCCCGATGCGGTCGTGCTCGATCTCGTGCTCCCCGACGGCACCGGCACCGAAGTCTGCCGCGAGCTGCGCACCTGGAGCAGCGCGCCGGTGATCGTTCTCTCTGTCGTCGGGGACGAGGCCGAGAAGGTCGCCGCCCTCGACGCCGGCGCCGACGACTACGTGACGAAGCCGTTCAGCGTGGAGGAGTTGCTCGCGCGTCTCCGTGCGGCGCTGCGCCGCGTCGATGCTCCCGCCGAGCCGGTGGTGGAGCTCGGCGACCTGCGGATCGACCTGGAGAAGCGGGCGGTCTCGGTTCGCGGGGCGCCGGTGCAGCTCACGCCGAACGAGTTCTCGCTTCTGCGCGTCCTCGCCCGCAACCCGGGCAAGCTGCTCACGCACGCGGCGCTGCTGCGCGAGGTGTGGGGGAGGGGCTACGGCGACGAGTCGCACTACCTGCACGTCTACGTCTCGCAGCTGCGGCGGAAGCTCGAGGCCGATCCGGCCAGGCCGTGCTACATCCTCACGGAGCCCGGCGCCGGCTACCGGCTCGCCGAGCGGCCTTGAGGGTTTCCTGAGCCGCAAGGCCAATCCCTGAGCCACATTTGAGGTCGCCGGCCGTACTTTCGAGGTATGGCTACCCATGCGCCGTCCCGCGGGACTCTCGAGCTGCCGAGGCCCGGCCGGGCGGCGCTGCCGCTGCTCGCGCTCGCGCTTGTCGCGCTCGCGTTCGAAGCGTCGCCGCAGCTCCGACTCGCCGGAGTGGCTGCGGCCGCCTGCTTCGCCCTTGCCGCCGCCGTCCGTGCGGAGCGGGCCAGGGCCGAGCTGCGCGCGATTCGCCGCTCCACCGACCGTCTCATCCTCGCCTCTTCGCGCGGCGTCGAGGGGTCGGACGTCGTCCGTTGGCGGACGCTCGAGCTCGTCTCGCCGGCAATGCGCGAAGGTCTTGCGCGAGAGATCGAAGGGACACTGCGGAGCGCAGACCCGGCTCGGTTGCCGTCGGCGTCGCCCCTGCGGCGCGGGGTGGCGCGCCGTCACCGGGAGTTGCTGCAGAAGCTCCAGGCGCGCATGCTCGACGGCCGCCCGGTGACCGCGCGCGGCGTGCTGCTCCTCCGGCGCCTGCTGCACGAGCCGGGCAGCCCGCTCTACGACCAGCACGCCGGCGACCTGAGCCGTGCGCTCGGACGCGCGCTCCTGGAGCTCGAGCCGTGAGCACGGCGACCCGCTCCGAAGACGAGGCGCTCGAACCCAAACGCCTGCGCCGCGTGCTCATCGG
>CAVSTY010000005.1:0-1107909 GCA_963731015.1 uncultured Actinomycetes bacterium | reverse complement strand
CAAAGGCAACGTCTTGAGCGAGAACGAGAAGAACGAAGAGCAGATCGAGGAGACTCCGGCCGCGCCGGAGTCGGCGGAGGAGACCCCGGTCGAGGCCGAGGCCTCGGTCGAGGAGCCGGAGGCCGTAGAGGAGCCTGCCGCGGAAGAGCCTGAGGCCGGCGCCGAAGAAGTTCCTGCCGAGGAGCCCGCCGCCGAGGAACCGGCTGCTGAAGAGCCCGCAGCCGAAGAGCCCGCGGCTGAGGAGCCTGCTGCCGAGGCTGAGGAGTCTGCCGCCGAAGAGCCGGCGGCCGAGGAGCCTGCCGTCGAAGAGCCGGCGGCCAAGGAAGAAGCAGTCGCGCCTCAGTCCGAGCCGAAGAAGAAGCGGAAGCGCGTGCCGCGCCGTCTGCGCCCGCCGAAGACGCGCAGGCGCGTGCCGCCGAGCGCCGAGCGCAAGCCGATCGTCCGCGAGCCGAAGCCCGAGCACGAGCGCGGCCGGCGCCAGGAGCGCCGCGGCGTCGTCGTCTCGAGCGCAATGGACAAGACGATCGTCGTCAAGGTCGACTTGATCAGCTCGCACCAGCGGTACAAGAAGGTCATCCGGCGCAGCGTGAAGTTCCACGCGCACGACGAGCAGAACACCGCGAAGGTCGGCGACGTCGTTCTCATCGTCGAGACGCGCCCGCTGTCCGCCACCAAGCGCTGGCGCCTCGCCGAGGTCGTGGAGGCCGCAAAGTGATCCAGCAGGAATCCCGCCTCAGAGTCGCCGACAACACCGGCGCCCGCGAGATCCTCTGCATCCGGGTCAAAGGCGGCCATCACCGCCGCTACGCGCGCGTCGGCGACATCATCGTCGGCACCGTCAAGACCGCAACGCCGCAGGGCGCCGTCAAAAAGGGCGAGGTCGTGCAAGCGGTCGTCGTGCGGACGAAGAAGCCGTTCAGTCGCGACGACGGCACGACGATCGCCTTCGACGAGAACGCCGCCGTGATCATCGACCAGGCGCGCAACCCGCGCGGCACGCGGATCTTCGGGCCCGTCGCCCGAGAGTTGCGCGAGAAGAACTTCATGAAGATCGTCAGCCTTGCACCGGAGGTGCTCTGACCGTGGCTCAGACCATGAAAGTGAAGAAGGGCGACATCGTGCACATCCTCCGCGGCAAGGACGCCGGCAAGGAGGGACGCGTGCTCGAAGCGCTCCCCAAGCAGGGGCGCGTCGTCGTCGAGAACATCAACGTCGTCAAGCGGCACCGCCGGCCGCGGCCGATCCAGAACACGACGGGCCTCGGCGGTGGCGGAATGACCCCGGGCGGGATCATCGACCTTGCCGCGCCACTGCCCGTCTCGAACGTGATGGTCGTCTGTCCGACCTGCGGCAAGCCGACCCGCGTCGGGACGATCGAGAAGACGGTCAAGGACCGGAACATCCGCGTTCGGACCTGCAAGAAGTGCGGGGAGGAGATCGACCAGGCATGAGCGCCGTAGCCGACACGTACACGCCGCGCCTGAAGGAGCAGTACGAGAACGAGATCCGGCCGCGCCTCAAGGAGGAGCTCGGACTCGACTCGATCATGCAGGCGCCGCGCATCGAGAAGATCACGCTCAACATGGGCGTCGGCGAGGCGAAGACCGAGTCGAAGCTGCTCGACTCCGCGATCGAGGAGCTGACGACGATCGCCGGCCAGCGCGCCCAGATCCGGCGCGCTCGCAAGTCGATCGCGCAGTTCAAGGTGCGCGAGGGGATGGCAGTCGGCGCGCGCGTGACGCTGCGCGGCGCGCGCATGTACGAGTTCCTCGACCGGCTGGTCTCGATCGCGCTCCCCCGGATCCGCGACTTCCGCGGTCTCAACCCGCGCTCGCTCGACGGCCGCGGCAACTTCTCGCTCGGCATCCGCGAGCAGCTCATCTTTCCGGAGATCAACTACGACGACATCCAGCAGGTCCGCGGGCTCGACGTGACGATCACGACGAGCGCCGAGAACGACGAGCAGGCACTCGCACTGCTGCGTGCGCTCGGCCTGCCCTTCGCGGACGGCGACAGGAGGAACGAGTAATGGCGAAGACGTCGCTCGTCGTGAAGCAGCGGCGACCCCAGAAGTACAAGGTGCGCAACTACACGCGCTGCAACCGGTGCGGCCGCCCGCGCGCGGTCTTCCGCAAGTTCGGCCTGTGCCGGATCTGCCTCCGCGAGCTGGCGCACCAGGGCGCGATTCCCGGCATGACGAAGTCGAGCTGGTAGGAGAGAAACGGTGCTGACCGATCCGATTGCAGACATGCTCACCCGCATCCGCAACGCCAACAAGGCGCTGCACGAGCACGCGACCATGCCGAGCTCGCGGATGAAGGTCGAGATCGCTCGCCTCCTCAAGGAGGAGGGCTACATCCGCGACTACCACGTGGAGAAGGGCGAGAGCTTCGATACCCTGGTCGTCGACCTCAAGTTCGGCCGCAACCGCGAGCGGGTCATCTCCGGCCTGAAGCGCGTGTCGAAGCCGGGCCGCAGGGTCTACGCGAGGAAAGACCGCCTTCCGCGCGTGCTCGGTGGGATGGGCGTCGCGATCCTCTCGACCTCGTCCGGTCTCGTCACGGGCCGCACCGCGCAGGAGCGCGGCATCGGCGGCGAAGTGGTGGCCTTCATCTGGTAACGCAATGAGCAGAATCGGCAACGCACCCATCCCGGTCCCCGACGGCGTCACCGTCACGATCGAGCCTGCCCGCGTCGCGGTCGCAGGCCCGCTCGGGACGCTGCAGCAGCAGGTCCCCGCGCGGATGAAGATCGAGCAGCGCGACGGCGAGGTCGTCGTCACGCGGCCGACCGAGCGCGGGGAGGACCGGGCGCTGCACGGCCTGACGCGGACGCTGGTGGCGAACATGGTCCAGGGCGTCACGCAGGGCTTCGAGAAGAAGCTCGAGATCCAGGGCGTCGGCTACCGCGCGGCGCTCAAGGGCACCGACCTCGAGCTCAACGTCGGTTATTCGCATACGGTCACGATCAAGCCGCGCACCGGCATCACGTTCGAGGTGCCGACACCGACGGAGATCTTCGTCAAGGGAACGGACAAGCAGATGGTCGGCCAGACGGCCGCCGAGATCCGCAAGGTGCGGCCGCCCGAGCCCTACAAGGGCAAGGGCATCCGCTACGAGGGCGAGTACGTGCGGAGAAAGGTCGGTAAGCGTGCCTAGCCTCACGGTCAGGGAAGCTCGCCTGCGGCGCCACCGGCGCGTGCGCGCGAAGGTGCGCGGCAGCGGTGAGCGGCCGCGTCTCGTCGTCTTCCGCTCGAACCGTGGCATCGAGGCGCAGCTCGTGGACGACGACACGGGCAAGACGCTCGCTTCGGCGAATCATCTCGCGCTGGCGAAGTCGTTCAAGGGCGACAAGACGGCGCAGGCGGAGGCGGTCGGGAAGGCGCTCGCGACGGCGGCGAAGAAGGCCGGGGTGGACACGTGCGTGTTCGACCGCGGCGGCTACCTCTACCACGGACGCGTCAAGGCGCTCGCCGACGGCGCGCGCGAGGGAGGACTCGACTTTTGAGCACGATCGAATACACCGAGACCCGCGAGCTCAAGGAGCGCGTCGTCGAGATCAACCGCGTCGCGAAGGTCGTCAAGGGCGGCCGGCGCTTCTCGTTCACGGCGCTCGTCGTCGTGGGTGACGAGGTCGACCGCGTCGGAGTCGGCTACGGCAAGGCACGCGAGGTGCCGCTCGCGATCACGAAGGCCGTCGAGGATGCGAAGAAGAACCTCTTCACCATCCCGAAGCACGGCACGACGATCACGCACGAGGTGCTCGGCAGGTTCGACGCGGCGAGGGTGCTGCTGCGTCCGGCCTCCGAGGGAACCGGCGTCATCGCCGGCGGCGGCGTGCGCGCGGTGCTCGAGCTCGGCGGCGTCCGCGATGTGCTCGCGAAGAGCCTCGGTACGACCAACCCGATCAACATGGCGAAGGCGACGGTCGCAGCGCTGCAGGATCTGCGCCGCCCCGAGGACGTGGCCAAGATCCGTGGCAAGCGCATCTCCGAGGTGCTGCCGCTACCGGCCAAGCCCGCAGCCGCGGCGGAGGCTCCCGTCGAGGAGACAGCGGTCGCTGTCGAGGTCGTCGAAGAGGAGCCGACGGTCGTTGAAGAGGCGCTCGTGACCGAGGAAGCCCCCGCCGAGGAACCGGTCACCGAGGCCGAAGAGCCTGCCGCGGAGCCCGAACCGGCCGCGGAGGTTCCCGCCGAGCCGGCAGCCGAGGAGAAGCCGAAGCGGCGCGGCCTGCGCAGGAAGAAGGACGAGTCGTAGTGGCCAAACTGCGCATCACGCAAGTCCGGTCCCAGATCGGGCAGTCCGAACGACATCGCGGTACCCTGCGCGCACTCGGGCTCGGCCGCATCGGCCGCAGCGCCGAGCATGAGGAGTCTCCGGTGCTCGCCGGCATGCTCCGCAAGGTCCGCCACCTCGTGAAGATCGAGAGCGCCTGACCAAGATGCCCGAGAAGCAGCTCAATCTCTCCAACCTCTCGCCGGCCCAGCCGCGCGAGGACCCGGAAGCGCGTCGGGCGCGGCCTCGGCTCCGGCAAGGGCCGCTACTCCGGCCGCGGGATCAAGGGCCAGAAGTCGCGCTCGGGCTCGCACAAGATGCGCGCGGGCTTCGAGGGAGGCCAGACGAACATCTACATGCGGCTCGGCAAGCTGCGCGGCGCGACGTCCAAGGACGCGATGCCGATCGGCCCGTTCCGCACCTCCACCCAGCCCGTCAACATCCGCGACCTCGACCGGTTCGAGGCCGGCGACGAGGTCACGCCCGAGACGCTCGTCGAGAAGCGCCTGATCAAGAACACGCGCACCGACGTGAAGCTGCTCGGCGTCGGCGAGGTGACGGTGGAGCTCACCGTGCGCGTCCACGCGATCTCCGCGTCGGCGCGGGAGAAAATCGAGGCGGCAGGCGGCACCGTCGAGCTCCTGCGCGAGCCGAAGGTCAAGAAGGTGCGCCACCGCAAGGCGAAGCCCGGCGCCGCCGAGGAGCCCGAGGCCGCGGACGAGCAGCCCGAAGCGGCCGCCGAGGACGAGACCCCCGCCGAAGAGGCCGAGGCCCCGGAAGGAACCGAGGACTAGATGCTCGCCTGGCTCGGCAACGTCTGGCGTGTCCCCGAGCTACGTCGGCGTCTCCTCTTCACCGCCGGTGTGCTCGCCGTGTACCGGCTCGGCTCGTGGATCCCCGCGCCGGGCGTCGATCAGAAGTCGATCGAGCAGTTCTTCTCCCACGGTGCGGGCAGCAGCGGCGCCCTGAGCCTGCTCAACCTCTTCTCCGGCTCGGCGCTCTCTCGCTTCTCGCTCTTCGCGCTCGGGATCATGCCGTACGTCACGGCGTCGATCATCTTCCAGGTCATGGCGGTCGTCGTGCCGTCGCTCGAGCGCCTGCAGAAGGAGGGCGAGGCCGGGTACGCCAAGATCACTCAGTACACCCGCTACCTCACGGTCGCGCTCGCCGCCGCGCAGGCGACCGGATACGCCTTCCTCTTCAAGAGCAGCGGCGCTCTCCCGAACACCAACTCCGGCCGGCTGCTCATCATCGTCCTTACGCTCACCGCAGGCACGACGATGCTGATGTGGATGGGCGAGCAGATCACGAAGCGCGGCATCGGCAACGGGATCTCGATCCTCATCTTCGCCTCGATCCTCGCCTATGCCCCGGCGGGCCTCAGCGGCTGGATCAACGGCGGCACGTCGGGGCGCCTCTTCTTCCCGCTCGTCGCGCTGGGCATCGTCGTCTCGGTCGTGTTCGTGATGGAGGGCCAGCGGCGGATCCCGATCCAGTACGCGCGGCGCCAACTCGGCAACCGGCAGGCGGGCGGCGGCTCGACCTACATGCCGCTCAGCGTCGTGATGGCCGGCGTCATCCCGATCATCTTCGCCGCCGCGATCCTCGCCGTCCCGCAGACGATCGGCAGCTTCAAGGTTGGTTGGAGCAACTGGCTGACGGCGAACTTCAGCCCCACGGGCTGGAAGTACCTGCTGCTCGAGGCGATCCTGATCATCATGATGACCTACTTCTATACGTCGGTCGTCTTCAATCCGGTCGACCAGGCCGACAATCTGCGCAAGTACAACGGGTACATCCCCGGCATCCGGCCGGGGCCGCCGACGGCGGCGTACTTTGACCGCGTGCTGAACCGGCTCACCTTCCCGGGCGCGCTGTTCCTCGCGGCCGTCGCCGTCGCGCCGTCGATCTTCATCGCGCAGTTCCACTTCTCGCAGGCGACCTACCGAGCCCTCGGCGGTACCTCTGTCCTCATCGTCGTCGGCGTCGCGCTTCAGACCATGCGGCAGATGGAGTCGCAGATGGTCATGCGCCACTACGAAGGGTTCTTACGCTGAACATCCTCGTCCTCGGTCCACAGGGCTCGGGGAAAGGGACGCAGGCTCAGCGGATCAAGGCGGTGTACGGGGTGCCGCACATCGCTACGGGGGACATGATCCGTGAGATGAAGGAGCTGCCGACCGAGCTGGGGCGGGAGCTCAAGGCGGTCCACGACCGCGGCGACCTCGTCTCCGACGATCTGATGATCCGCCTGATCCGCGATCGCCTCTCGCGCGGGGACACCGTAGGCGGCTTCGTCCTCGACGGCTTCCCGCGCACGATGCCCCAGGCCGAGGCGCTGGCCGACCTCCTCCGCGAGCTGAAGCGGGACCTCGACGTCGTCTTCGACCTCCAGGTGCCGGACCGGGAGGTGTTGCTGCGGCGGCTGCTCGCGCGCGCGGACGAGGAGCGGCGCTCCGACGACACGCCGGCGGCGATCGAGCGACGGCTCGAGCTCTACGACCGGGAGACCGCGCCGCTCGTCGAGTACTACCGGTCGCACCAGGCGAACGTCGTTGGCGTCCATGCCGACTGCACCGTCGACGAGGTCTTTCGCGAGATCGAGGACGCGCTCGCCGAGACGCAGCGGCACCGTAAGGGCGAAGCGTGATCGTCCGCAAGTCAGAGGCCGAGATCGAGGGCATGGCCCGGGCGGGTGCCCTCCTCGTGGAGACGCTCGCGCTGGTCGCCGAGCACCTCGAGCCGGGTGTCGAGATGCGTGAGCTCGACCGAATCGCCGACGAGCACATCGAGGCAAAGGGTGGCTACCCGACCTCCAAGGGGTACAAGGGCTTTCCGGCCGCGCTCTGCATCTCGCCGAACTCGATGGTCGTGCACGGGATCCCGAACGCGTACCGCGCGCAGGAAGGCGACCTGATCTCGCTCGATCTCGGCGTCACGCTCGACGGGCTCGTCGCCGACAGCGCCGTGACGCTGCCGGTCGGCGAGATCGCACCCGAGGCGCAGCGGCTGCTCGACGTCTGCCGCGAGGCGCTCGGCGCCGGGATCGAGCAGGCCCGCGTCGGCAACCGCGTCTCCGACATCTCGCACGCGATCCAGACCGTCGTCGAGGGCGCAGGCTTCTCGGTCGTGCGCGAGCTCGTCGGTCACGGCGTCGGCCGCGAGTACCACGAGGCCCCGCAGATCTACAACTACGGCCGGCCGGGTCGCGGGCCGTTGCTGCAGGAAGGGATGACGCTCGCCATCGAGCCGATGATCACGGCCGGCGAACCGGGCGTCTACGTCCACTCCGACAAGTGGTCGGTCTCGTCCCTCGACGGTTCCCTCGCAGCCCACTTCGAGCACACCGTGGCAGTGACGGCGGAAGGCCCGCGGGTGTTGACGACGGAAAAAGCCGCTTTGCTACGATGATCGCCTTCGCGCACGGCTCAGCCGTGCGCGGTTGCGCGTCTGAGACTCCTAATCGACTGAAGGGAATTTGCCTACCAAGGAAGAGAAGATCGAGGTTGAAGGCGAGGTCGTCGAAGCGCTCCCGAGCACGATGTTCCGGGTGCAGCTCGACGAGGGTGGCCATACCGTGCTCGCGACCATCTCCGGGAAGATGCGGAAGCACTACATCCGGATCCTCCCCGGCGACAAGGTCAAGGTAGAGCTCAGCCCCTACGACCTAGACCGCGGTCGAATCACCTACAGGCACCGGTGAAGAGATGAAAGTCCGTCCGTCCGTCAAGCCCATGTGCGAGCGCTGCCGCGTGATCAAGCGGCACGGCACGACCATGGTCATCTGCAGCAATCCTCGGCACAAGCAAAGGCAGGGATAGCGCCCCGTGGCACGCATCGCCGGAGTCAACCTTCCGAACCAGAAGCGGCTCGAGATCGGGCTGACCTACATCTACGGGATCGGCCAGCCGACCGCGCGCAAAGTCGCCGCAGAGCTCGGCCTCAACCCGGACACGAAGGTCAAGGACCTGACGGACGAAGAGGTCACGAAGCTCCGCAACTACATCGACTCGGACCTCGAGGTCGAGGGCGACTTGCGCCGCGACCGGCAGCAGGCGATCAAGCGGCTCTCCGAGATCGGCGCCTACCGCGGCATCCGCCACCGGCGCGGCCTGCCGGTGAACGGGCAACGGACGAAGACGAACGCCCGCAGCCGCAAGGGCCCGAAGAAGACCGTCGGACGCGGAAAGAAGGCCAAGTAGCGTGCCGGGCACTCGTAGGCAGGCGGCCACGCGCGGCCGCACGCGTCGCCGCGTGCGCAAGAACATCGCGATCGGCCAGGCGCACATCAAGACGAGCTTCAACAACACGATCGTGGCCCTCACCGACCGCGAGGGAAACGTCATCGCGTGGGAGTCCGCCGGCTCGGCCGGCTTCAAGGGCTCCCGCAAGTCGACGCCGTTCGCGGCACAGGTGACGGCCGACGCCGCGGCGCGGAAAGGCATGGAGCACGGCCTGCAGAAGGTCGAGGTCTTGGTCAAGGGGCCGGGCTCCGGCCGCGAGACGGCGATCCGCTCGCTCCAGGCGGCCGGCCTCGAGATCCTGTCCGTCAAGGACGTGACGCCGCAGGCGCACAACGGTGTCCGCCCGAGGAAGCGGAGGCGCGTCTAGTGGCCCGCGATCTCGGACCGAAGTGCCGCATCTGCCGCCGCGAGGGGATGAAGCTCTTCCTCAAGGGCGAGCGGTGCCTGACGGAGAAGTGCGCGATCGAGCGCCGCTCGTATCCGCCGGGCGAGCACGGGCGCGGCCGGATCAAGCAGAGCGAGTACCTGCTGCAGCTGCGCGAGAAGCAGAAGACGCGCCGTTACTACGGCCTGCTTGAAAAGCAGTTCCGCAACTATTACGAGAAGGCGTCCAAGCAATCCGGCGTGACGGGCGAGGAGTTGCTGCGGATGCTCGAGACCCGGCTCGACAACGTCGTCTACCGGCTCGGCTTCGCCGTCTCGCGCGCCCAGGCCCGGCAGCTCGTCCGCCACGGCCACTTCCAGGTCAACGGCCGGCGGGTCAACATCCCGAGCTACCAGGTGCGGCCGAACGACATCGTCACCGTCGCGTCGAACTCCTCCGCGCAGCAGGTGATCCGCGACGCGACCGATCTGGTCTCGACCGTCGCTCCATGGCTCCAGGCCGACCACGACGGGCTCACCGGCAAGGTGTTGAAGCAGCCCGAGCGGGACGAGATCGACACGCCGGTGCAGGAAAGTTTGATCGTAGAGCTCTACTCGAAGTAACGGAAAGAGGGAATTCTCTTGGCGACACGTGAAATGGACTTCCAGATCCCGAAGATCGTCCACGAAGACGTGGACGACCACCGCGGGGTCTTCGCGATCGAGCCGCTCGACCGCGGCTTCGGTCACACCTTCGGGAACTCGCTGCGGCGCGTGCTGCTCTCCTCGCTGGAGGGTGCCGCCGTTACCTCGGTCAAGGTCGAGGGAACCGCGCACGAGTTCACGACCCTGCCGGGCGTCCGCGAGGACGTCACGGACATCATCCTCAACCTCAAGAACCTCGTCGCGCGGCTGCACGGCGAGTCTCCGGAGATCGAGGTGCACATTGCGAAAAAGGGCCCCGGCTCGGTCACGGCCGCCGACATCGAAGCGCCCGCCGATCTCGAGATCCTCAATCCGGAGCTCGAGATCGCGAACCTCTCCGACAAGGGCAGGCTCGAGATCACGCTGACGATCGGCCGCGGACGCGGCTACTCGCCGGCGGAGCTCAACCGCGGTCCCCAGCACACGATCGGGGTCATCCCGATGGACTCGATCTTCTCGCCGGTGCGCCGTGTGGCGTACCAGGTCGAGGCTGCCCGCGTCGGCCAGCGGACCGACTACGACAGGCTCACGCTCGACATCACGACCGACGGCTCGGTCGAGCCGAAGGACTCGCTCGCCGAGGCGGCCGAGATCCTGATCCGGCAGCTCGCGATCTTCACCGACCTCGACCGCATCGAGGGCTTCGGGGAGGCCGCACCGGTCGACGGCGGCGTCACGCCCGAAGCGGCGCTCGCGCACGGGATGGAGAACTTCCCGATCGAGGAGCTCGAGCTCGGCGTCCGCTCGTACAACTGCCTGAAGCGGGTCGGGATCGAGACCATCGGCGACCTCGTGATGAAGAGCGAGCAGGAGCTCGCGGCGATTCCCAATTTCGGCAAGAAGTCGATCGAGGAAGTCCGCGAGACCCTGCAGCAGCACGGCCTCCATCTCCGCGGCGAGAACGGCTCCGGCGGTTTCGAGTAGGACGCGGCGATGCGCCACGCTCGCACAGGAAAGAAGCTCGGCCGCGATTCGGCGCACCGCAAGGCGCTGTACTCCAACCTGACGTGCTCGCTCATAGAGCACGGCCGGATCCGGACGACCCAGGCGAAGGCGAAGGCCGTGAAGCCGTTCGCCGAGCAGATGATCACGCTCGGCCGGCGCGGTGATCTCCACGCGCGCCGGCAGGCGCTATCGGTGCTCCGCTCGCAGGAGGTGGTGCACAAGCTGTTCGACGACGTCGGTCCGCGGATGGCCGACCGGCCGGGCGGCTACTCCCGCATCGTCAAGCTCGGCCACAGGGCCGGCGACGCCGCTGAGATGGTCTATCTCGAGCTCGTCGATTTCGAGCCCTAGCGGGCTCGAAATCGGGGAGACGGAACTCCGGGCGGGCGAGAGCGCGGTCCCGGCCTGCGGCTAAGCGCGCTGCGCGAGCTTAGCCTCCGGCCCTTGGCCTTGGTCTTGCTCGCGACGCTTCGAACCCAGATGCGGTTCAAGCCGCGGCGTAACGTCGCGTTACGCCGCCGCGCAGTAGCGGGCGTGCACGCGCAGCCTGTGCGCTCGCGGCGAGAGAACGGCTCGAACCCACGTTGAACCCCGATGTGCTCTCAGTACGGCGGAGTTCCTTACCCCGGGGCGAAGAGCGCAGCTCTTCGCCCCGGCTCTCCCTAGGAGATCGGCTTCCCGAGCAGGCTGCCGAGACCGGCGCTGATCGCGACGATCAGCACGCCTGCGAACGTGACGATTCCCAGGGCGCGGATGAACGTGTCCTGGAAGAAGCGGTAGCGGAGGTAGGCGAGCATCAGGAGCTCGAAGCCCACTACGGCCACCGCGAAGAAGAGCGCGACCTGGTAGTGGGGGATGAGGAACGGCAGCGAGTGGAGGATCCCGCCGAGAAACGTTCCGCCACCGGTGATCAGTCCGCGGCTCCAGGGGCTGCCGCGGCCCGTCAGCTCCCCGGTGTCGGAGAGGGCCTCGGAGAAGCCCATGCTGATCGCGGCGCCGATGGACGTCGCGAGGCCGGCGATGAACGCGTAGCGCGTGTCGTGCGAAGCGAGGACGACTGCGAAAATCGGCGCCAGGGTGGAGAGCGAGCCGTCGATGAGGCCGACCATGGCCGGCTGGACCTTCTGGAGAAGGAAGGCGTGGTCGTCGCTCACGAGGTAGAGTATATCAAGCAGTGTGCAAGGTAGTAGAGCATAAGGCACGCCTGACAAACCAAGTCAGGATGCCCTGACGTGCGGCTCATCCTGACGCTCGAGTACGACGGCACTCCGTTCTACGGCTGGGCGGCGCAGCCCGGGCTCCCGACCGTTGAGGCCGCGCTGTGGGAAGCGCTTGGCGGCACTTTCGCGTCGGTGGAGAACCTCACGGTCGCAGGGCGTACCGACGCGGGCGTCCACGCTCTCGGCCAGGTCGCGTCGGTCGACGTCGAGGGTGGACCCGGGCCGGAGCGCGCCGCGGCTGCGCTCAACCCACGCCTTCCGGACGCGGTGACCGTGCTCTCGTCTGCCGCGGCGCCCGCGGGCTTCCACGCCCGCCACTCCGCGCGCTCGCGCAGCTATCGCTACCGGCTCTTCACCCGCTCGACGCCGTCGCCGTTCGAGCTGCACCGGAGCTGGTGGTTACCCAGACCGCTCGACGAGGAGGCCCTGGCCGCCGCCGCGGCGGCGCTCGTCGGCAAGCACGAGTTCCAGGCCTTTACGCCCGCGCAGACGAAGCACGAGGTGTTCGTCCGCGTCGTGGAACGGGCGGCATGGACCCGGCGCTGCGACCACCTCGATTTCGAGATCACGGCGAACAGCTATCTGCGCCACATGGTGCGCAGCCTCGTCGGGACGATGGTCGAGACGCCGGACGCGATCCCCGTGCTGCTCGAGAGCCGCGTCCGCTCCGAAGCGGGTAAGACGGCGCCACCCTCGGGCCTCTACCTCGTCTCAGTCGCCTACTAGGAAGGTTGCGATCTCGCCGGGTGCGAGCTCGAGGCCGCGGTTTACCGCGGCCTCCTCGTCGAGGCGGATGCGCCGGGCAGGCAGGTTCAGCCCGAGCACCTCGGGCTGCGGGTTCGGATTGAAGACACGCAGCACGAGACCGCTCCCGTCTTCCGCCTGCTTCAGGCACGAGAAGGCGACGTCGCCGCCGAGCTCGAGCGGCGGCTCGAACGGGTCGCCGTGCAGGAAGTCGGTTCGGTAGTCCTGGCTCGCCCGGACGAGTGCGGCGTTCGACAGCCCGTCGCCGTCGAAGCGGAGCGCGTACTCGAAGACGTGGCGGCCGCAGCACTGGCCGTCCGGCGTCGCGATGTCCGGGCCGGCCGCGCCGGGCCGCGTCGGCAGGCCCGCGGGTCGCGAGATCGTGCCGACACAGCGCAGTAGCGTCAGCCGCAGCCCGTCCGCCGAGGCCTCGTACTCCGGGAGCCCTTTCGTGAGCAGGACGAGGGGACCGAGCGCGACGGCGCCGAGTGTGTGCGCCGTCGGCACGGGCGGCTCGACCCAGTCGGCCCGCGGCGGCGGCGGCACGAGCGCACGGTGGACGACGGCGAACTGGCTCTCGGCCCGCACCTCGTCCGCGCTGTCGGCCGAGTGGACGAAAGCGCGGAGCCGGTGATCCTCGGCCTCGTTCTCGACGACGGTCGTCAGCTCGGCACGATCGAGCCCCGGCACGGCGCGGATCGTCGTCTCGATCCTGATTCCGGGCAGTTCGTGCTCGAGCAGGAGCGTGTCGCCGTCGCGTCGGGATGCAGTCAAGCGAGCGGGCGTGGTCTCGCCCGACGGGCAGAACGTGTAGAGGTCGCCGCCGTCCGGCTCGTCCTCGAAGGAGAGGCGCTCGGCGATCTCGTCCAGGTCGAACCGGGTCTCGTCCTGCGCGAGCGGCCCGGGCCGTGCGCCGCACAAGCCGTCGAGCTCGAGGAGATCGCCTTCGACGACACGGCGCCGGCGGAACGGCAGCGTGTTCACGAGCGCCCCGCCGACGCCGAGCGCTGCGCGCTCCGCATAGTCGAGCGTCCGGTCGAGCTGCTCGTAGCGGACGAGCATGTCCCGGTGCACCTCGTCGCACGAGCAGCCGCAGATCGAGTCGTGCGGATGGTTGCGCAGCAGGTCGCGCCACGCCAGTCGCAGGTCGGCGGCGGGATACGGCGCTTCCTCGCGCAGCGTCCGCAACGCAGCGGCCGTCTCGATCGAGAGCAGACGCCGCTCGGCGCGCTCATTCGCCTGCTTGAGGTAGATCCGCGCCGAATTGACCCCGCGCAGGACGTTCTGGAGCCTGCTGCCGACGAGCTCGCCCTCGTGCACCGGCAACCCGTCGGGTGCAGGCGCGTGCCCGTCGTAGCGGCCGATCCGGAATGCCGCGCCGAACGTCTGCTCGAGCTCCGCGAGGATCTCCGGCAGCTCCGGCTCGATCGGCAGGTGGTCGGAGCCGTTCGCGAGCACGATCTCGTCCTGGCCGGCACCGCGCACGACCTCGCCGAAGCGCCCGACGATCGCGCGTACCCGCTCCTCGGCGTCGTGGTACCACGTGAGCCGCGCGAAGTTGTCGTAGTGCGGGAGCATCTGGCAGGCGACGACCTCGGCATCGCCGGCTCGCCAGCGGAAGAAGACGCCGACGTCGTCGATCTCGTCGCCCATGCCGCGCGAGAAGAGGAAGGTGCGGATGCCGAAGCCGGCCAGGATCTGCGGCAGCTGGGCCGGGTGGCCGAAGCTGTCGGGGAGATAGCCGGCGCCGCTCGGCTCGACCCCGAAGCGGAGGCAGACCCGACGGCCCAGCAGGAGGTTGCGGACGAGCGACTCGCCGCCGACGAGGATCTCGTCCGGCAGGACGTACGAGGGGCCGACCTCGAGGCGGCCGGCGCCGAGCAGCGCGCGCAGCCGTCCCTCGTTCTCCGGCCGCACCTCGATGTAGTCCTCGAGCACGATCGCCTGCCCGTCGAGCGTGAACGTCGTGAAAGAGGGGTCGCGCTCGAGTGTGTCCAGGACGCCGTCGACGATCGCGCCGAGACGCAGCCGGAAGGACTCGAACGGCAGATACCACTCCCGGTCCCAGTGTGTGTGCGGGACGACCAGGAAGCGGAAGTCGGAAGGCTCGGCCACGGCGAAGAGCCTAGTGAGGCATGGATACGATCGGCGCATGCGGTTCGAGACCGTCCTCTTCGACCTCGACGGCACCGTGGTCGATTCCGGCGCGATCATCCTCGCCTCGATGCGGCACGCGACGCGCGAGGTGCTCGGCCGCGACTACTCCGACGAGGAGCTGATGCAGACGGTCGGCGGCCCCGGGCTCGAGGCGCAGATGCGGGCGCTCGCGCCCGAGCACGTCGACCGGCTCGTCGACGTCTACCGCGCCCACAACGAGCCGCTCCACGACGAGCTCGAGGCCTGCGCGGGGATGGAGGACGTGCTCGTGCGGCTGCACGAGGAAGGCCGGCGACTCGGCGTCGTCACCGCGAAGCGCCGCGCGACGGTCGAGCTCGCCTTCGCCAACGTCCCGCTCGGCCACCTCTTCGAGACGATCGTCGGCGGCGACGAGACCGAGCGGCACAAGCCGGATCCGGAGCCGCTCCTGCTCGGCGCGGAGCGCCTTGGAGCCGACCCCGCCGCGACCGCCTACGTCGGCGACTCGCCGTTCGACGTACGGGCGGCGAAGGCAGCGGAGATGTTCGCCGTCGCCGTGACCTGGGGCCGGATCCACGAACGCGCGCGGCTCGAGGCGGAGCAGCCCGACGCGATTGCCGACCGCGCCGAGGAGCTCCTTGTCGTCCTCTAAGACGGCGACCGCGGCCGCACGGGCAGCGGAGCTGCGCGACGTCCTCCACCGCGCCCTGATCGCGTACCACGTCGAGGACGAGCCGATCATGGAAGACGCGGCCTACGACGCCCTCTTCGACGAGCTCGTCGCGCTCGAGGAGGAGCACCCCGAGCTCGCGACCCCGGACTCGCCGACGCGGCGGGTCGGCGGCCTGTCGGACAAGTTCCAGAAGGTCCAGCACCTCGAGCCGCTGGGGTCGCTCGAGAAGGTGACGACCGAGGAGGGGCTGCGCAAGTGGGACGAAGACGTCCGCAAGCGCCTCCTCAGCGGCGAGACGGTTGCCTACGTCCTCGAGCCCAAGATCGACGGGCTCGCGGTCAACCTGACGTATGAGAACGGCGTCCTCGTGCGCGGCGCGACCCGTGGGGACGGCGTCCAGGGCGAGGACGTCTCACCGAATCTGCGCACGATCAAGGCGATCCCGCTGCGCCTCGAAGGCGATCCACCGGCTGTGATCGAGATCCGCGGCGAGGTCTACCTCCCGATCACGGGCTTCCGAGAGCTGAACGAGCGCCTCGAGGGGACGAACCAGAAGCTCGCGCCGAATCCGCGCAACGCAGCGGCCGGGAGCCTGCGCCAGAAGAACTCGGCGATCACCGCCGACCGGCCTCTTTCGATCTGGGTCTACGGTGCCGGCCACCGGGAGGGCGTCGAGTTCGAGACGCAGTTCGAGATGCTCGAATGGCTGCGCGAGCACGGCTTGCGCACCAATCCGTACGCCGAGCGGCTCGAGTCGATCGACGAGGTCGCCGCCGCTTGTGTCGAGTGGGAAAAACGGCGGATCGAGCTGGACTACGAGATCGACGGGGTCGTGATCAAGGTCGACTCCCTCGACCAGCAGCGACGGCTCGGAGCCCTCCACTCTCGCCCGCGCTGGGCTCGCGCCTACAAGTGGGCGCCGCTGACAGCGGTGACGCGGCTGCTCGAGATCCGCATCCGCGTGGGTCGCACGGGCGCCCTGAACCCGTGGGCGATCATGGAGCCGGTCCAGGTCGGCGGCGTCACGGTCACCCGCGCGACGCTCCACAACGAAGAGGACATCAACCGCAAGGGGATCCGCCAAGGCGACGACGTCATCGTCCAGCGCGCGGGCGACGTCATCCCGCAGATCGTCGGCCCTGCGGGCAAGCATCGGCGCGGAACGAAAGAGTTCCGGATGCCGACGCATTGCCCGCTCTGCGGCACCGAGATCGTGAAGCCGGAGGGCGAGGCGATGCACCGCTGCCCGAACCGCGCCTGCCCGTCACGCGGCCTCGAGACATTGATCAACTGGACGGGAGTGGCCGACATCGACGGCGTCGGCGAGCAGACGATCCGCGTCCTGTGGCAGAAGGGCCTCGTCCGCTCGCTGCCCGACCTCTACCGCTTGACGAAAGAGCAGCTGGTAGAGCTCGAGGGATTCGCGGAGATCTCCGCAGGTGCGGCGATCGAGTCGATCGAGCGCTCCAAGCAGGTGCCGTTCTCCCGCGTCCTGCTCGGCCTGAACGTCCCCGGGATCGGCTGGGTGCTCGCGCGTAACCTCGCGAGCCACTTCGGCACCGTCGACGGCATCCTCACGGCGACGCCGGAAGAGGTCGCCGAGGTCGAGGGCTTCGGCCCCGACCGAGCCGAAGACGTGGTCGAGTGGTTCGCGGACGACCAGAACCGTGCCCTGGTCCAGGAGCTTCGCGACCTCGGGCTCGGCTTCGAGCTGAGCGACGACGAGCGGCCGCGCGAAGGCCCGCTCACCGGCAGCACGTACGTCATCACCGGCACGCTCGAGCGGTTCTCCCGCGACGACGCGAAGGCGCGGCTCGAGGCGCTCGGCGCGAAGGTGACCGACTCGGTCTCGGCGAAGACGACCGGCCTCGTCGTCGGCGAGGAGCCGGGAGCCTCGAAGCTGACGAAGGCGCAGAAGGCCGAGGTACCAGTTCTTTCAGAAAGCGATCTCCTCGTCCTCCTCGGCGAGAGCTGAAACGTGCTCGCCGCCGCCGGGCCGAACTGGCTCGGGAGCCCGCAGCACGTCGTCGTCGGTGCGATTCGCGCGTTCGCCGTCTCCGCGCTGGCGCGTTCTCGGAGACTTGGGCTGCCGGAAGGGGCGGCGTTCGCGCGCCTCGTCGGTGGGATCCTCGGCGCGGCGATTGCCGTGGTTCTCGTGCCCCGCTTCCTGAAGGGACGCTAGGAGCCGGCGGCGCGTGCGGCCGAAGCAAGGACTTGCGCGAAGCGGTTCTGCGACTGCTCGGCGGTCAGGGTGCGGACCGGGCTGCCGTTCTCGAGGATCGAGAAGACGTAGCGCTCGCCGACGAAGCCTGAGAGAGACGACGCGTTGTCGGTCGTGCCCGTCTTCGCGCGCACGAGGCCGCGGGCCGGCGCCTTCCGCATGCGGTGCTCGAGCGTGCCGGTCTCGCCGGCGATCGGCAGCGCGGGCACGAGATAGGGCCGCAGGTCGCTGTCCTGATACATCGTGCGCAGGAGCGTGGCGAGGCCGAACGAGGTCCACCGGTCGAGGAGCGAGAGGCCGGAGCCGTCGACCATCCGCACACCGCCGAGCGGCACACCCGCCGCGCTTAGTAGCTCCCGCTCGACCGCGAGCCCGGCCGCCGCCGAGCCGGCGGTGCCCTGCACCGCGCCGACCTCTTTGAGCAGCATCTCCGCGTAGAAGTTGTCGCTGTAGACGTCCATGTGGCGCACGAGCGCGGAGAGCGGCGCCGACTGCACCGAAGCCAGCGGAACAGCCTGGGCCGAGGCGACGCCGAGGGCGGCTCCACCGTGCACGGTGATGCCGGCGCGGCGCAGGTCGTGGCGGAAGAGCTGCGCCGCCATCAACGCCGGCCGCGGCGTCTCGTACCGTCCCGTCCAGCCGCGGTTGACGATCAGCGCGGAGAGCGCCGGCGACTCGTGGAGGTAGAACTGAGGCTTCCAGCCGAGCCCGGTGCGGCGCGTGTCGAACCAGCTCTCGTCGCCCAGGATCCGGCCGCTGACGTGCTTGATCCCGTTCGCCGCGAGCTGGCGCACGAGCTTGACGACCTGGGCCGCGTCAAGCGCCGGGTCTCCGTAGCCCTTGAGCACGAGGTTCCCCTGCCAGGTCGCTCCACTCTGCTGCCCCTCGCCGAGCACGTCGGTCTCGATGCGAAACGAGGGGCCGAGCGCGGTCAGGGCCGCATAGGTCGTGGCGAGCTTCTCGTTCGACGCCGGCCTCAGCGGCAGCCGCGGGTTGTGGGCGAAGAGCGTGCTGCCGGTCTGCAGGTCGAGGACGATCGCGCCCGTCCGGGCAGGGCTGATGTACCGCGCGTGCAGCGCCCGCGCGAGCTGTGCCTGGAAGGCGGTGCGAGACCCCGCCTGCGCGGCCGGAACGACGAAGAACGCGACGACTGCCAGTGCTGTGGCGACGAGACGGAGGCGCACGATCTTTCCATTGTTCAAGCGGGACGGAAAACGTCAAGCCCGATGGGTCGCCCGAGTCTCGAAGATGGGCCGGGTGGCCCATTCCGGTTGTCGTCCCGGCGCCGGATAATCGTGGCTCCATGCTGCTGCGGGACGAGATCGCGGAGCTCCTCAGGATGCCCGAGAACGGTGCGGGGGCACCGAGTCTCGACGCCATCGAGCTGACGCTCACGGACGGCTACGCCGCCAAGCACGCGCTCGAGGCCGAGCGGTGGCGAATCGAGCGGCGCCTCGGTGAGGTTGCGCGCGACGGGGGCAAGGGCACCCACCGACGCGAGCTCGCCCGCCTCAGCGAACAGCTGGACACGGCCGACGGCGAGCTTGCTCGGCTCCGTACGCTCCTCCACAACCTCCAGAGCGTCAGGCGCCGCCGCAGAGCCGCTGCGCAAGCCGCCTAGACGATCCCGCTGCGAACGGCGTAGACGGCCGCCTGGATGCGGTTGTCGATCTGCAGCTTCATGAGGATGTTCGAGATGTGGTTCTTGACCGTCTTCGGGCTGATGTGCAGCTCGGCGGCGATGACGGCGTTGTCCTTGCCGTTCGCGATCAGCTTCAGGACCTCGATCTCGCGCTCCGAGAGCTCCGCGCGGATCAGCTCCTCGATCTCAGGCTGCGCGCTTGTGGCCCGGATCCGCTGCAGCACCTTCGCGGCGATGTGGGGAGAGATCAGCGCCTCGCCGCGCGCCGCCGCCCGGATGCCGGCCACCAGCTCCTGGATCGACGCGTCCTTGAGGAGATAGCCGCAGGCGCCGGCGAGGATCGCGTCGGTGACGTCCGAGTCCTCGTCCGAGATCGTGAGCATCACGACGCGGGTCAGCGGCGAGAGCTCCGCGATGTGCCGCGTCGCTTCGACGCCGCCCATCGCCGGCATGTTGAGGTCCATGACGACGACGTCCGGGGTGAGTTCGATGACGTGCGCGACTGCCTCGGCGCCCGTCGCGGCCTCGCCGATGATCGCGAGTCCCTGCTCCTCGAGCAGGTTCCGCAGACCCGTCCGGAACAGGTCGTGATCATCGACGAGCAGCACACGAAGCGATTCCGTGTGTCGTTCCTCGGCTGTTTCCACCAGCTCCGTCATGCGAATCCCCCCTTTTCGCGCCCAGAGTGTACCCGGGCGAGCTGCGTTTTTCGTCCACGCCGCCGCCTCGACGCAACCAGGTTGAAACGCCTCGACCAGATCCGGCCGGACTGCGCTCGTGCCGGCCTCTGCCGCGCGCGAGCGCACGACACAAGCCTTCCACCTACACAGTTCCCGAGAGAAAACAGTACGGAGCGCGCGCGAGACCGCGCTCTCGCCCGCGCGGAGTTCCGTCTCCTAGCGAGCGAAGCGCCAGCTTCGCGAGCTAGTAAATCGTGATGGTGACGGTTCTCCGGCCCCAGGCTGCGCACTGGGACGGTGTCATCCAGAGGTCGATGGTGTCGCCCTTGATCCCGCCGCCGACGTCCGCCGCGACGCTGTTGCCGTAGCCGGGGACGTACAGCCGAGTGCCGAGGGGGATGACGGACGGGTCGACCGCGACGACGCCGGGACCCACGGGCATGCCGGTCGCCGTGCGGCCGGGCAGGTCGTAGCACGTCGCGCTCACGACTAGCTGGTGCTTGCCGGTGGGCGGCGACGTCGTGGGGGCCAGCTGCCGCGACTTGGTCTGAGCGGTCTGAGCCTGCGTCTCGACGCTGCGTACCTGATCCGCGCGCAGCTGCTGCTGTGCCCGCAGGGACGAGACGTATGCCGCCCGGGACGCGACGGCCGCCGAGAGCCTCTCTTCGGCCTGTCGGGCAGCGGCCAGTGAACTCTCCAGCCGGCGCTCCTCCACCACGAGCCGGCGTTGCGACCGGAGGAGGCGGCGACGTGCCGCGGATGTGGCCGCGACGATCTGCCGGCCCTGGTCCGCGACGCGCGACATGTCTTCGAGCTGTCTGAGTCCGGTGCTGAGCGACTTCGCTCCGAGCATGACGGCGACCGGGCTCACGTTCCCCCGCTCGTACAGGGCGCGTAGCTCGAGGGCCAGCTGGCGCTCGCCGATCTTGAGGGACGCCTGGGCGGCATGGAGCTCGTCCCTGAGGGTCGCTCGCCGCTCTTGCATGGCAGCGGCAGCGGTCTGGAGCGAGGCGAGTCGCGCGCGCCAGGCCTGCAGCTGGGAGTCGAGCGCATAGAGACTGAGCAGCGCCTGCTGTGTGCGGGTGCCGAGCTGTTGCGTCGTTGCGTCGACGCGGCCGGTGCTTCCTGTCCCGGGCGCCGCGAGCGCGGCCGATGCAGCGGTGAGCCCGAGCACGGCGACGAGGGCGCCGAACCGCACGGCGCGGGATCTCCTCCCTCCGAGCATGACGGCGGACGGTACTGGACGGAGCGCCTTCGTGCGGCGGCTGCCGCGCTCGTTCCGGTGCGGGTTGCGCAGATTGCGTCATTTTCGTGACGGTTCTTCGTTGCGAGCGTCCGGCAGGCTTGTTACCGTGCACCGCCTGTGACGGGCGGGAGGACGTCAGTCCGCGTGCTGCGGCCACAAGTTGCGCTGTCGGCACTTCTGATCGGCCTGCTTCTAGCGGGGCTGTTCGGGGCCTCTGCACCAGGCGCTCATGCCGACCGGATCGGCGCGAAGCGCGCGCAGGCGCAAGGCGTCCTCGCGCAGTTGCAGCAGCTCGATGCCAAAGCGCAGCTGGCAAACAGCCGCTACCAGGCGGCGAGCCAAACGCTCCATCGGGTCGAGCGCCAGCTTCGGGTCAACCATCATGCGCTCGGTGTAGCCCGCGGCAATCTCGGACATGAGCAGAAAGTCCTTGCGAAGCGGCTCGTCGCGATCTACACGAGCGAGGATCAGCAGTCCTCGCTTGCCGTCCTCCTCGGCTCCCGCAGCATCGACGACTACATCTCGCGCATCGAGACGGTCAACTCGATCTCGAAGCAGGACACGGCGCTCATTCACGAGGTGGTCGGGTTCCAGCACCAGATCGTCCACCGGCAGACGCTGCTGCGCAACGAACGCGCGCGGCAAAATCGGCTGGTCGCCGAGCGCGCTGCGGAGCGCAACCAGATTCAGGGCAGGCTCGCGTCCGAGCAGCATCTCTACAACTCCGTCCGCTCCCAGATTGCCCAGATGATCTCGCAGCAGCGGGCCTCCCAGGCGGCCGCTGCCCGTTCCGCGCGGGCCGCGCAGACGCAGGTCGCAGCTCCGAAGGCCAGCTACGGCTCCCAGCCCAGCAGCAGCTCGGTCCCAGGCGACCGCTACGCCAGCGTCGTGGGCATCGCGATGCGCTACCTCGGCACGCCGTACGTCTTCGGCGGCGCGAGCCCGAGCGGCTTCGACTGCTCGGGGCTCGTGATGTACGTCTATGCCCAGGTCGGCGTGTCGCTACCGCACTACACCGTCGCGCAGTACGACTATCCGGACTCCGTCTCGGTGTCGAAGAGCCAGCTCGAGCCGGGCGACCTCGTCTTCTTCGCCGGCCTCGGGCACGTCGGGATCTACGTCGGTGGCGGGAACTTCATCCACGCGCCGCACACGGGCTCGGTCGTGCGCATCGACAGCCTGAACGAGGGCTGGTACTCGTCCGAGTACGACGGCGCAAAGCGAATCCTCGGCTAGCCCGACTCGCCCGCGTACAGCCCCTCGATCTCGTCCGCGAAATGCTCGTGGATGACCCGGCGCCGCAGCTTCAAGGTCGGCGTCACCTCGCCCTCTTCCTGGGAGAAGTCGCGCGGGAGGATCACGAACCGCTTGATCTGCTCCACGCGCGTCCGGTCACGATTGACGTTGTCCACGATCTCCTGCACGAGCTCCTGGGGGTCGCGGCCGCTCGAGGCGAGCTCTGCCTCGTCCAGCGTCACGAGCGCGGTCACGTAGGGGCGCCGGTCGCCGACCACGATCGCCTGTGAGACGAAGCGTGACGTCTTGAGCGCGTTCTCGAGGTTCTGCGGCGCGATGTTCTTGCCGCCGGCGGTGATGATGAGGTCCTTCTTCCGGTCGGTGATCCGCAGGAAGCCCTCCTCGTCGATCTCGCCGACGTCGCCGGTGCGTAGCCAGCCGTCGTCGGTCAGGGCCGCGCTCGTCGCCTCGGGCTCCTTGTAGTAGCCGGCGAAGATCGACTCGCTGCGGACGAGGATCTCTCCGTCCTCGGCGAGCTGGATCTCGGCCCCCTCGACGGGCCGGCCGACGGTGCCGATCCGGAAGTCTCCGGGCTCGTTGACGGTGGCCGAGCTCGCCGTCTCGGTCAGGCCGTAGCCCTCGATCACCGGCACCCCGAGCGCGTGGAAGAACTCCATCACGTCGGTCGAGAGCGGCGCCGCTCCGGAGACACCGACCCGGAGGCGGCCGCCCAGCCGATCGCGCACCTTGGCGAAGACGAGCCGGTCGGCCAGCCGTTGCTTGAGAGCGAGCACGCCGGACACGGGCTTTCCGTCTCGGCGGGCGCGGCTCGTGCGGGCGCCGACCCCGAGGGCTCCCAGGCCGATCCGCCTGCGCAGCCCGCCTGTGCGCTCGATCTCTCCGAGCGTGTTCGCGTGGATCTTCTCGTAGACGCGCGGGACGGCCGGCAGAACCGTCGGCCGAACTGACACCAGAGCCTCGGGCACACGCGCGACGTCGGCGACCAGCGCAACCGTGGCGCCGCGGTGCGTCGCGGCCTGATGCGCGAGCCGGCCGTAGCTGTGGGCAAGTGGCAGGAAGAGGAGGCAGATGTCGCCGGGCTCGTTCATGCCTTCCACGACGCAGATCGCGGCGGTGACGAGGTTGCGGTGCGTGAGCATGCAGCCCTTCGGCGGTCCGGTCGTACCGGAGGTGTAGATCAGCGTCGCGAGGTCGTCTTCCGCGACCGCCTCCGGTTGGAGATGTTTCGCGAGGCGCCCGTCCGACTCGAGCTTCTCGAGCCAGTCGAACGGGATGATCTCGCGCAGCGTCGGCAGGGAGCCGCGGATGGAGACGAGCTTCCGCGTCTGCTCTTCGTCCTCGGTGAAGGCGAGCACCGCCTCACAATGGCCGAGGATGTACTCGCACTCCTTCGCCGAGCTCGTGGGGTAGAGGCCGACGACGACCGCCCCGATCGACATCACGGCCCAGTCGAGCAGGATCCACTCGAGCCGCGTGCGAGAGAGGACCGCGACGCGGTCGCCGTGGCGCACGCCGCGCGCCAGCAGCCCGTGTGCGAGCGCCTCGACGCGCTCGCCTGCCTCGTTCCACGAAACCGGCTGCCAGCCGTCCGCCGTCTCCTCGAGATACGCGGGCTGATCCGGCGCGTCGCGGAGGGCGTCGCGCCAGAGTTCGGGTGTAGTGCGGCTCTCCAAGGGAAGAATCGTATGCAGGGAAGCCGATGAGAATCGAGAATTCGGCCGGTCCCCATCTAAACTGGGATTTCTCATGCGGACCATCTGGAACGGATCGATCAGCTTCGGCCTCGTCAACATCCCTGTTGGGCTGGCGCTCGCCACCCAGCGGCAGGATGTCTCGTTCCGCACGCTTCACCGCGAGTGCGGCACGCCGATCAAGCAGAAGCGCTGGTGCCCGGTGCACGAGCGCGACGTCGAGCCCGACGAGCTCGTCAAGGGCTGGGAGTTCGCGAAGGGCCAGTACGTCCTCGTCGAGGAGGGCGATCTCGAGGCCGTCGCGCTGACGCGCTCGCAGTCGATCGCGATCCTCCGCTTCGTCCGGCTCGAGGACGTCGATCCCGTCTTCTTCGACCGCACCTACTACCTCGCGCCCGCAGACGCCGACGCGCAGCGGAAGCCGTACGTCCTGTTGCTGCGCGCAATGGAGGACTCCGGGATGGCCGCGGTCGGCAAGTTCGTCCTCTGGGGCAAGGAGAACCTCTGCCTCATCCGCTCCAAGGCCGGCGCCCTGCTGCTCGAGACGCTCTTCTTCGCCGAGGACGTCCGCGCGCGCGACGAGATCGAGGAGGCGGTCGCGGAGACCGAGGTCCAGGACGCGGAGCTCAAGCTCGCCGAGCAGGTCATCTCGAGCCTTGCCGGCGAGTGGACGCCGGAGGACTTCCATAACGACTACAGGCGCGACCTCGCGCAGATGCTCGAGGCGAAGCTCGCCGGCCAGGAGATCGTCGCGCCGGAGCCCGTTGCCGAGGCGCCCGTGATCGACCTGATGGAAGCGCTGCGCCAGAGTGTCGCCGACGCGCAGAGCCGCCGCTCGGCGGAGGGCTCCAAGGACGGGAAAGCCGCCTCGAAGGGCGGCTCCCGGTCTCGCAAGGCGCCGGCGAAGAAGTCCGCCTGACGCCCGAGGGCTTCGTGCAGCCTGCCTAGGCTGCGGACTGCTGCTGTGCAGCCAGGTGCTGCTGCGTCATCAAGAAGAGGTACTTGTCGATCTTCCCGTGGTAGATCGGTACGCCCTCTTCGACGCACACCCGGATCACCTCCTGCCTGTCGAGACCGAGCTCCTTCGACAGTTCTTCGGGCGTGAGGTGATTCGCCATAGGTTGGGCTCCTTCCCTGGAACAAAAAAGCCCGCCGCGCGCAACGCGCTGGCGGGCTAGATCGCACCCTGACTTGTCGTGTTTGCGGACATCACTCGGCCCGCCCTGCGGAAGCATCCATTACCCGAAGAATATGCCTTAGTGGGGACGGACGGCAAACACCGTTTGGAGGGATTCGACGAGCGCGAGCTCGAATGGCGCGGAGCGCGGCTTCGTTACGCGGTCGGTGGGGACGGGCCGCCGCTCGTTCTCGTGCACGGTCTCGGCGGGACGATCGAGAACTGGCGCGCGCTCGCGACGCCGCTCGCCGCAGGTCAGCGCGTCCTCGTGCCCGACCTGCCGGGCCACGGACGCTCGGCGCCGCTGCGCGAAGCGCGCGATGTCGACGCGCTCGCCGAGGCGGTCCTCGGCATCGCCTACGCGGAGGAGATCAGCGACGCGGTCTGGATCGGCCACTCGCTCGGCGGCGTGGTCTCGCTTCGCGCCGCGGCGCTGCGTCCCGACGCCGTTCGCGGCCTCGTCCTGGCCGCGGCGGCCGGCATCGGCTCGGCGACGCGTGCCGCCCGGGTGACGCTCGCAGTCCTCGGCGTCGCTCGGCCCGGGCGTCTGATCGCCCCGCACCGGCAGGCGTGGGCGCGTTCGCGGCTCGGCCGCCGGGCCGCGTTCGGCTGGTGGGGCGTGGCGGATCCCGACGCGCTCGCTCCCGAGCTCGCCGAGGCTTTCCTCGTCGGCCCCGCGCACCACGCCGACATGCAGCAGGCGGGTCGAGCCTTGCTGGTCTCGGATCCGCGCACCGAGCTCGACCGCGTCACCTGCCCGTGTCTCTGCCTCTGGGGAGCGAGTGACAACTGGGTCCGAGTCGAGGACGGGATCGAGTACGCGCGCCGTCTCCGGGCACCGCTGCGAACGATCGCCGGCTGCGGTCACCTCCTGATCGGCGAGCGGCCCGACGCCTGCCTCGTGGCGATCCGAGAGTTCGTCGAGTCGTTGGGCTAGACCGCCGCGGGCGCCTCGAACGGGATCACATCAGAGCCACCTCTTTCGTCGTCGCGCCGAGGGCCGCCGCCGAGGAACTCGACCCGGCGGGCGACCACCTCGACCGCGCTCCGCCGCTTCCCCTCCTCCTCCCACGAGCGGGACTTGAGCCGCCCGTCGACCGCGATTCGCCGCCCCTTGCCGAGGTACTCGGCGCACAGCTCCGCCTGCCGGTCCCACGCCGACACGGTCACGAAGTCGGCGCCGCCGTCCCGGTTTGCGCGATCGACCGCGAGCACGAAGCTCGCCACCTTCTTGTCGGGCCCGACCTCGCGCAGCTCGACCTCGGTGGCGAGGTTGCCGATCAGCGTCACCACGTTCACGTCGGGGACGCTAGGCGGGAAACCGTCACGGCTGGGTCAAGGCCTTGTGCCGGTTTGAAGCTAGAGTTTCGCCGATCATGGGCCTTTTCTCGGGACTGACGGGCTTCGGTGGCCGCGACATGGCGGTTGACCTCGGCACCGCGAACACGCTGGTCTACGTGCGCGGGCGCGGCATCGTCCTGTCCGAGCCATCGGTCGTCGCGATCGACCAGCGCTCGGGCGAGGTGCACGCTGTCGGCGTCGAGGCGAAGCGGATGCTCGGCCGGACGCCGGGGACGATCCAGGCGATCCGTCCCCTGAAGGACGGCGTGATCGCCGACTTCGACGTCACCGAGCAGATGCTCCGCCACTTCATCCAGAAGGTGCACCAGCACCGCTTCGCGCACCCGCGCGTCGTCGTCTGCGTCCCCTCGGGCGTGACCGGCGTCGAGAAGCGCGCGGTCGAGGAGGCCACGCTGTCGGCCGGCGCGCGCCAGGCCTACCTCATCGAGGAGCCGATGGCGGCCGCGATCGGGGCCGGGCTCCCCGTCGCCGAACCGACCGGGAACATGATCGTGGACATCGGTGGCGGCACGACCGAGGTCGCGGTCATCTCGCTCGGCGGCATCGTCGTCTCGCAGTCGCTGCGCGTCGGCGGCGACGAGATGGACGAGGCGATCATCAACCACATCAAGCGCGACTACAAGCTCCTGATCGGCCAGCAGACAGCCGAGGAGATCAAGCTCGAGATCGGCTCGGCCTGGGACCTGCGCGAGGAGCTGCAGGCCGAGGTGCGTGGGCGCGACATGCTCACCGGGCTGCCGAAGACGGTCGTCCTCACGTCGGAGGAAGTTCGGCGCGCGCTCGACGAGCCCGTCACGCAGATCATCGAGGCGATCAAGTCGACGCTCGACAAGACGCCGCCGGAGCTCGCCGCCGACATCATGGACCGCGGGATCGTCCTCGCAGGCGGTGGCTCGCTCCTGACGGGGCTCGACGAGCGCCTCCGGCACGAGACCCAGATGCCGGTGCACCTCGCCGAGAGCCCGCTCACCTGCGTCGCGGTCGGCTCGGGCCGGAGCCTCGAGGAGTTCGAGGCCATCCACCGGAGCAACAAGGCCCGCAGCCGCAACGGCCGCCGCTACTAGGCGCCACCGGATCAGTCCGGTCGGCAGCCAGCCGCGATACCCTAGGGCCGTGGCTCCACCAAGTCGCAGCGCGCGCGCGGCGGTGCTCGCCTCGTCGGTTCAGCGCTCGAAGCCTCCGCCGTACCCCTCGAAGGCTCGCAGCGCGCTCATCCGCCGGGCGGTGGTCGTCGGCCTCGTCGTCGTCGCATTGGCGCTCGTCACGATCTCGTTCCGCTCGCCGACGGCGGGAGCGCTCCACGACATTCAGGGCGCCGGCTCGACTGCGCTTCGTCCCTTCCAGATCGCCGCGACGCGGGTCGCGCAGCCGTTCCGCGACGCGTACGACTACTTCGCCAACGCCTCGAGCACGGAGTCCCAGAACGCGGCTCTGAAGCGGGAAGTTCGAATCCTGCGGCAGGAGGCCATCGACAACCGGGCGGCCGCTATCAAGCTGCAGCAGCTCGAGCGGCTCCTGCGTCTCGAGCGAGGCCGGACTTTCCCGGCGGACTATCGCGCCATCAACGCCGAGGTCACGTCCTTCCCGAGCGGCCCCTTCACGCACTCGCTCGAGATCGCTGCGGGCTCGGCTGCCGGGGTTCGGCTCAACGATCCGGTCGTGAGCGGCGACGGCCTCGTCGGCATCGTGTCGAACGTGGCGCCCGAAACCGCGGTCGTGACGCTGCTCACCGACCCGTCGACCTTCGTCCACGCCCGCGACGTGCAGACCCAGGTGCGCGGAATGGTCCATACCGGGACGGGCGGCACGCTGATTCTCGACCAGGTCCCGAAGCAGGTCAGGGTGAAGAAGGGCGACGCGCTCGTGACCGACGGGACGCACAACGCCCGCTACCCGGATCTCTACCCGTACGGCATCCCGATCGGCCGCGTGTCGACGGTCAACGCCACCGACACGGCGCCGTTCCTCCAAGTGCAGGTGCAGCCCTTTGCGAACCTCGGCTCGCTCGATGCGGTCGGCGTGCTCGTCCCGAAGAAGCAGCACCGATGACCCTCGGCGACGGCGTCAAGGCCGCCGCCCTGCTCTTCGTCGCGGCGGTTGCTCAGGTCTCGATCTTCTCCCAGCTTCATGTCTTCGGTGCCGTCCCCGACGTCCTGCTCGTCTCGCTCGTCGCGCTCGCCCTGCTTCGTGGCAGCCTCGTCGGCGCCGTCGGCGGGTTCTTCGCAGGGCTCATCGTCGACACTGCCACCCTCGGCACGCTCGGCCTCACGTCGCTCGTGCTGACGCTCGCGGGCTACTGGATCGGACGCTACGGCGAGACGACCGGCCGCGACCGCGCGCACGCGCCGTTCCTCTCGGTCGCCGTCGTGACGGTCCTCTACCAGCTCGGGCTGCTCGTCGTGCACTTCGTGCTCGGGGAGAGCGCGCCGGCGGGAGCGGTCGTCCGCAGCCTGATCCCGGCGATCGTTCTCAACCTGATCCTCACCGCGCCGATCTACGCGCTCGTGCGGCGGCTGCTGCGGCCCGCCCGGAGGGACGAGCTGACGACGGAGGTGCAGCTCCTTGGCTAGCGCCGAGGCCGAGCAGACCTCGGTCGAGAGCTACCGGCTGACGCCGAAGCTCGCACGGCGCGTTGCGCTGCTCAGCGCGCTGGTCGTGATCGGATTCGCGGCGCTCGTCATGCGGTTGTGGGCGCTGCAGGTGCTCGCCGGGTCGCACTACGCCGCCCAGGCGCAGGCCAACCAGGTTCGCACGGTGCGCGTCCAGGCGCCCCGCGGCCCGATCGTCGACCGGAACGGGAACGTTCTCGTGACGAACATGCCGGTGACGTCGGTCGAGCTCTCGCCGGCGGGCATGCCGAAGAGCTACGCACGCCGGGCCGCCGAGGTCCGTGCGATCGCGCACGTCGCGCATGTGTCGGTGCGGCGCGTGACGAAGCTGATCCTCGAACGAAAGCGTGCCGGCGACAT
This sequence comes from uncultured Actinomycetes bacterium, assembly GCA_963731015.1. GTDB lineage: Bacteria > Actinomycetota > Thermoleophilia > Gaiellales > Gaiellaceae > Palsa-739. Next base: position 1,078,360 of record CAVSTY010000005.1, on the reverse strand, counting down.
GCTCGACCCGATCGTGATCCGGACCGAGGCGACAGCCCCGATGCTGACGGTACCTCGAGGAGTGGGCGGCGGCCTTCCCGGGCTTGACGCTGGGGCGGAGCTACATCCGCCGCTACCCGCACGGATCGCTCGCGGCGCAGCTGCTCGGGTACGACGGCCAGATCTCTCAGCCCGAGCTGCGGACGATGGCCAAGCAGGGGTACGAGCCCGGTGACGTGATCGGTCAGACCGGAGTCGAGTCTGCCTTCAACGCGTACCTTCGCGGCCTGCCCGGCCTGGCACGCGTTCGAGTCGACTCGCTCGGCCGGCCGCGGAGCCAGCGGCGACTGACGACTCAGCCGCAGCAGGGGCAGTCGGTGCAGTTGACGCTCGACACGGGACTCCAGGTCGCGGCGCAGAACGCGCTCCAGTACGGCATCCAGACCGCACGCAACAACGGCCAGTGGGCGGCGGACGGCGGCGCGATCGTCGCGCTCGATCCGCGGGACGGCTCGATCCTCGCGCTCGCGTCCTCACCCACCTACGACCCTTCCGTCTACTCGGGGCGGGTCACGACGAAGGCGCTGAATGCACAGGGGCTGGGCAGCGCGCAGTCGGCGGTCGCGCGGAACTACCCGGGCATCGATCGCGCCCTCGACGCCACCTATCCGCCGGGGTCGGCCTTCAAGCCGCTCACCGCGATTGCGGCGCTCCAGGAGCACCTGATCAAGCCGCACGCCCTCTATTCGTGCACGGGCACGTACACCGCTCCGCAGGACACCTCGCACCACGTCTTCCACAACTGGGACCCGAACGTGAACGAGGGGATGGATCTGCCGACGGCACTCGCCCGGTCGTGCGACACGTACTTCTACCAAGCCGGCGACGGCTTCTACGCGCTGCCGCCGGACCGCGGCCAGCCGCTCCAGCGCTGGGCGCGCAAGTTCGGCTTCGGCGGCTCGGCGGGCGATCGACGTCGGTCCGGAGTCGACCGGCCTCGTGCCGACGATCGGCTGGCGGCACCGCATGTTCACGCGAAAGCCGAACGACCTGAACTGGCGGGTCGATCGGCTGTGGAAGCCGGGCGACTCGATCACGCTCGCCATCGGCCAGGGTGACCTACTCGTCACGCCGATCCAGATGGCGCGCCTGTACGCGGCGATCGCGAACGGCGGCAAGCTCGTGGCGCCGCACGTCCTCATGGACGTCCAGAACCCGAACGGGACGATCGTGCCCACGCCCGCGCCCGCAGCACCGCGGCTGGTTCCGGGGCTGAACCCAGCCAATCTCAAGGCGGTCCGGCAGGGCCTTTTCCAGGGCACGCACGATTACCTCGGGACGTCGTACGGCGTCTTCGGCAACTTCCCCTATCCGATCGCCGGCAAGACCGGCACCGCGCAGAAGATCGTGCACCCGCCGGGCACCCCGGCGAACTTCACCCGCGACGAGAGCCAGTCGTGGTGGTGCGGCTATGGTCCGACCTACGACCCGAAGCTCGTGGTCTGCGCCGTGATCGAGAACGGAGGCGAGGGCGGTGCGGCCGCGGCGCCCGCGGCCGAGCGGGTCTTCGCGAAGTTCTTCCACGTCCAGCCGACGCAGGTGGGGCTCATCCACTCCGACTGATGCTCGAGTACGCAGGATCACAACGGGCAGGGCTGCGCGCCGAGCGCGAGGCGCCGGGCGTGCTCGCGATCGTCCGCTCGCTCGACTGGATCCTGCTCGCGGGAGTGATGGCGCTCATCGTCGTCGGCCTCTGGGGCGTCGCGGGCTTCACGAAATTCGCGATCCCGAGCGATCCGACCTACTTCCTCAACCGGCAGATCCTCTACGCGTGCGTGGGAGGCGTCGTGCTCGTGGCCGCGGCGCTGATCGATCCGGATCTCTACCGGCGCTACTGGCGTGCGATCTTCATCGGAACCGCTGTGGTGATCGCCTTCGTGCTCCTGATCGGGCACGCAGCGCACGGCTCGACTCGCTGGATCAGCCTCGGCTTCTTCACCTTCCAGCCCTCGGAGTTCGGGAAGCTCCTGTTCATCCTCGCGCTCGCGGGGATGCTCGCCGAACGCCAGCTCGAGCTGAACGCCTGGGGGACGACGCTGAAGGTGGTCGGGATCGGACTCATACCGGTGCTGCTCGTCTTCGCCCAGCCGGATCTCGGCACCGCTCTCGTCTACATGGCAGCGCTCGCCGCGATGCTCTTCGTGGCCGGTGTGCCGTGGCGGCACCTCGCTGCGCTGGGGGCCGTCGTCGTGATCGTCGTGGTCGGCGTCCTCTGGGCGGCTCCCGCGGCCGGCGTCAGCCTGCTCAAGGGCTACCAGCAGCAACGCCTGACGTGCTTCATCCATCCGTCGACGTGTCCGGCAGCAGCGGGCTACAACCAAGGCCAGTCCCTGACGACCGTCGGCTCCGGCGGGCTGCTGGGGCGCGGCGTAAAGAACTCGACGCAGGTCAACCTCGGCTTCCTCCCGGAGAGCAATACCGACTTCGCTTTCTCAGCGTTCGCCGAGCAGCGAGGCTTCGTCGGTGCAGCGCTCCTCCTGGCGCTCTACCTGCTCGTCCTCTGGCGAGGCCTGCGCGTGATCACGGTTGCGCGCGACCTCTTCTCGGCGATCGCCGCCGGCGGCATCGTGATCGCGCTGCTGTTCCAGATCTTCGTCAACGTCGGCATGACGATGGGAATCGCGCCGATCACCGGCATCCCGTTGCCGTTCGTCAGCGTCGGTGGCTCGTCGCTGATCGCGAATCTCGCGGCGATGGGCGTGCTGCTCGCGATCTACGCGCGCGGCCGCGTGTCGCGCTACTCGCGGCGCCGCTGATGGCGCTACCGGTCTCGGCCGGGGCGATCCGGAAGCTGCTCAGCGAGGTCGCGGCCTCGGGGCGGCGCGAGGAGATCCTCGCGGTCGGTGGGGCGAGCGAGCTTGCGCCCGTGCTGCGGCAGCAGTTCCTTCGCGGCCGTGCGGAGCCCGGTGCCGTTCGGCTGGGAGCTCCGGAGGGCGGCGACGTGTACGTGCACGTCCTCGCGGGCGAGCTGCGCGACGAGGACGTCGCGCTGTTGCGTCGCGCGTCGCGCGCTCACGTCCCGGTGATCGCCGTCGCCGTCGGCTTCGTGGCCGAGACCACGATCCCCTACGTGCTCGCGACGGACGTCGTCTGGGTCGGCGCGGGCGGGGCCTTTCCGCTCGAGGCGATCGCGCATGCCGTCGCTGTGCGGCTCGGGGAGCACGGTGCGCCGCTCGCCGCGCGTGTGCCGCTGTTGCGAGAGGCGGTGAGCGAGCAGCTCGTCGCGTCCTTCGCGCGGAGGAACGGGCTCGTCGCCGCTGCGGTCTGGATCCCCGGCGCGGACCTGCCGACCCTCGCGCTCAACGAGCTCAGGCTCGTGCTGCGCCTCGTGCAGGCCCACGGAGCGGCCCGCGAGGTTCGCGACCTGCTGCCGGAGCTCGCGGCGACACTGGGCGCAGGCTTCGGTCTACGCGCGCTCGCGCGCGAGGTGCTCGATCTGATCCCCGGCCCGGGTTGGGCGCTCAAGAGCGCGATCGCGTACGGCGGGACGCGTGCGCTGGGCGAGGCGGTGCGGATCCGGTTCGCGCTCGCTCCTACGCAGCAGCCGGGCGCAGCCGCGCGCGCCTGGCCCTGATCGCCCGTAGGCGCTGCGTCAGACGGGCCCAGGCCCACGGCTCGATCTCGTGGTAGCGGCTCTCCGACTGGCTCCGGGTCGCCTCGAGGTACTCGAACCACGCATCTGCCTCCTCGATCAGCAGGAGCTCTTCGGCCTCGCGTTTCGCCACCACCGTTCACCTCCCGGTCGTGAGTTGGCCGGATCGTAGGTCCGGCCTCGGACGGACCCCCGGGAGGCCGGTTGCTACCCTTGGTTCAAGGCCATGCCAAGCCTTTTCATTGACAACGAGCGCGCGCGCATCTCACCCGAGATCGCTGGCGCGCGCTCCCACGAAGGAGTTCTTACTTGCCCTGGTTCCGTTTCCGGAAGAAGCAGTCTTCCGACGACCAACGTTCCGACGTACCCGAGCTCGAGCCGAAGCCCGAGCCACAGCTGACCCGCCCGGCCGCCGACGCGGCCGGCTCCGAACCCACCGATCCGACGAAGCCGAAGCGCCGCCGCGGCAGCCGTGGCGGGCGCGGGCGCAAGAAGCCGGGTTCCACCGCCGCCGCGGCTGCCGTGCCCGAGCGCGCCGCACCCGAGCGCAAGGAGCGCAAGGAGAAGGAGGAGCAGAAGCAGCCGCAGCGCCGCGAGCTCTCACAACGGCAGGAGCGCCGTCGCGACCAGTCGTCCCGTCGGCGCCGCGAGCCGCCGCGCCGCGCACCGCTCCCCGCGGCGAAGCGCGAGCTGCTCGTCTCCGTCGACGTCGGCGAGCGCCGCGTCGCCATCCTCGAGGACTCGCAGGTCGCCGAGGTCTACCTCGAACGGCCCGAGCGCCGCTCGATCGCGGGCAACATCTATCTCGGCCGCGTCGACAACGTGCTGCCCGGGATGGAGGCGGCGTTCGTCGAGATCGGGCTCGAGAAGAACGGCTTCCTCTACGTCGACGAGATCGTCAGCCCTGAGCTCGAGAAGGGCCACGGCCGCAAGATCCAGGATCTGATCTCGCGCGGCCAGACCATCCTCGTCCAGGCCGTCAAGGATCCGATGAAGACGAAGGGCGCGCGGCTGACGACGCAGATCTCGCTGCCCGGCCGGTTCGTCGTGCTCGTCCCGCAGGGAGAGGGCCTCGGCGTCTCGCGCCGTCTGGACGACGACGAGCGCACTCGCCTCAAGGACATCCTCAAGCGACTCGACGTGAAGGAGGGCGGCGTGATCGTCCGCACCGCCGCCGAGGGCGCGTCCGAGGAGGACATCGAGCGCGACCTCGTCTTCCTGCAGCGGGTCTGGCGCTCGATCCAGGCGAAGGCGAAGACCGCGAAACCGCCGGAGCTCGTCTACCAGGAGGCCGAGTTGCCGCTGCGCGTCGTCCGCGATCTCTTCACCGGCGACTTCGAGAAGGCGTACGTCGACGACGAGCTTACGTACAGGCGCGTCGTCGGTTACCTCAAGAAGACCTCGCCGCACATGGTCGAGCGGCTCATCCGGTACAAGGAGAAGGCGCCGCTCATGGAGGCGTTCGGCGTCGAGGAGGAGATCAAGTCGACGATCGGCCGCCGCGTCGATCTCCCGTCCGGCGGTTATCTCATCTTCGACTACGCGGAGGCGTTCACCGTCATCGACGTCAACACCGGGCGCTTCGTCGGCGGCCGCGGCAAGAGCTCGGGCAGCCGGCTCGAGGACACGATCACGAAGAACAACCTCGAGGCCGTGAAGGAGGTCGTCCGCCAGCTGCGGCTGCGCGACATCGGCGGGATCATCGTCATCGACTTCATCGACATGGCCAACCCGAAGAATCGCGCGACCGTCGAGGAGGCGCTGCGCACCGAGCTGGAGCGCGACCGGACGAAGACGTACGTCGTCGAGATCTCCCCGCTCGGTCTCGTCGAGATGACGCGCCAGAACGTGACCGACGGGCCCCGCGAGGTGATGACGCGCAAGTGTCCGACGTGCGGCGGCGACGGGATCGTCTACTCCGAGGCCTCCGCCGCGATCGACGTCGAGCGGCGGCTGCGCGCGCTCGCTGCGGGCTCGCGGGCGCACGCGTTCCGGGTCGAGCTCGCCGACTCGATCGCGAGCGCTCTCGTCGGCCCCGGCGCGCGTCGGCTGGTCGAGCTCGAGGCGCTCACGAAGAAGCGCTTCTTCCTCGAGGGCAAGCCCGACATGCACCTCGACCACTTCGTCGTCGTCAGCGAGGGCAAGCTCGCCGACCTGGCCCCGCCGTCGCCCGTCGGGGAGGACGCGGAGGCCATGCTGCAGCTCGTCGAGGTCGACCGCTACGACGCCGCCGCCGCAGTTGGCAAGCTCGACGGGCTCGACGTCGTGGTCGCCGACGCGGCCTCGCTTGTGGGCAAGCGCGTCAAGGTGCGCATCGAGCGCGTGCTCGACGGGCGCGCCTACGCCGTCGCGATCCGCAAGACGAAGGCGCTGCCCGAGCCGCTGACCGCCGAGGGCGAGGCCGAGAAGCCGACGCGCAAGCCGCCGGCGCGGAAGGGCGCCGCCGTCGCGAAGGAATCCGAGCCTGCCGCCGTGGAAGAGCCCGTGGTCGCGGAAGAGCCGGAGGCCGAGCCCGCAGGGGACGCCGAGGAGACGCCGGACGCCGAGGAGACTCCCAAGCCGAAGAAGAAGACCAGGCGCGGCTCCCGTGGGGGCCGCAAGCGTAAGAAGCCCGTTGCCACCGCGGGAGCACCTGAGGCCGACTCCGAAGCTGCCCCCGAACCGGAGCCGTCGCGCGGCGTGACCATCCACGTCCCCGGCGACGATCTCGGCCGCGACGGCGCGGCCGCCGAGACCGTCGAGGAGAGTCCGGCTCCCGAGCCCGACGCGGCCCAGGAGCCGACGACTGCTGACGGCGAGGCCGAGGAGAGCCCGGCTCCCGATCCCGACGCGGCCCAGGAGCCGACGACTGCCGAAGGCGAGGCCGAGGAGAGCCCGAAGCCGAAGAAGAAGACGCGGCGCGGCTCCCGCGGCGGGCGAAATCGCAAGAAGAAGCCTGCGGTTGCGTCCCAGAACGGCGCAGAGTCGATTCCTGAAGGCGAGGCGGCTCCGGAGGCCGAAGAGTCCACCACGAACGGCGAGTTCGACTACGTCCCGATGTCCGAGTGGGCCGACGAGCTCGAGCCCAAGGGTTAGCTACACTGCCGAGTCGCGGGCGCCCAGCCCGCGTTTCCACGCCATGAGCTCCTACGCGATCATCAGTCTCGGCGGCAAGCAGTACCGCGTCTCCGAAGGCGAGCGCCTGCTCGTCGACCGCCTGCATGCGGACGAGGGCGCGACCCTCGAGCCGCGCGTCCTGCTCGTCGGCGGCAACGGCGCGCCGGATCTTTCGCCGTCGGCGACCGTAACTGCTCGCGTGGTCGGGCACGAGCTCGGCAAGAAGATCCGCATCGGCAAGTACCGCCGCCGCACCGGCTACAAGAAGCACACCGGCCACCGCAGCAAGCTGACGCGGATCGAGATCGAGTCGATCGGCGGCGCCAAGCGTACGGCGAAGTCAACGGCGAAGCCGAAGGCCGAGCAGGCTGAGGAGAAGCCGGCGGCCAAGACAGAGCAGCAGCCGGCCGGGCAGCTGCCGGAGGGCTACGCGTCGATGACGATCGCGCAGCTCTCGGAGGCGGCGGGCGGCTGGAGCCGCGAGCAGATCGAGGCGGCGCTCGAGCACGAGCGCTCCGGCAAGGCCCGCAAGGGCGCGCTCGCGGCGCTGGAGTCGGCACTCGAGGAGAAGAAGTAATGGCGCACAAGAAGGGACTCGGCTCGTCGCGGAACGGCCGCGACTCGAACCCGAAGATGCTCGGCGTGAAGCTCTTCGCCGGCCAGGACGTGACGTCGGGGATGATTCTCGTCCGTCAGCGCGGCACGCGCTTCCGCCCAGGCCCCGGCGCCGGGATCGGCAAGGACGACACGATCTTCGCGAAGCGCGACGGCAAGGTCGCGTTCCGGACGAGCGGTGAGCGTCGCTTCGTCTCGGTCGAGCAGGCTTAGACGTCCACGAGGAGCTCGCGGGCGCGGCCGGCGTCTGCTCTACGGACGACGATCTCGCGCGGCGACCCTAACGAGACGAGCCCGTCTCCCGCGCCGGCTGCGAAGCTCGTCGGGCGGTAATAGCAGGCGATGTTCTCGGTGCGGAGTAGCTGACAGGCGAGTTCGGCCTCGGGCTGGCTGCCGACGACCGTGACGCCGACCTCGTCGTCCATCCGGCCACTCTACGCTTCCCCGATGTTCCACGATCGCGCACGACTGACAGTTGTCGCCGGCCGAGGCGGCGACGGCTCGATCCACTTTCGCCGCGAGAAGTACGTGCCTCGTGGCGGCCCCGACGGAGGAGACGGCGGGGACGGCGGCGACGTCGTGCTCGTCGCCGACCCTGGTCGGCGCGACCTGTCGGGCTTCCGGCCGAACCAGAAGCTGCGCGCGGGCCGCGGCGGAGCCGGCGGTGGCCGTGGTTCGAACGGCGCTCGCGGAGACGACGCCGAACTTGCCGTCCCCGTCGGGACGCAGGTGTTCGAAGGCGAGGACCTCGCCGCCGATCTCGCCCAGGTGGGCGCGCGCGTCGTCGTGGCGAAGGGCGGCTCCGGCGGCCGCGGCAACAAGCAGTTCGCCGGCCCGAGCCGGCAGACGCCCCGCTTTGCCGAGGTCGGTTTGCCCGGGGAGGAGCGGGAGATCGAGCTCCGCTTGAAGCTCCTCGCCGACGCTGCGCTCGTCGGCCTCCCGAACGCCGGCAAATCGTCGCTCCTGACGCGGATCTCGAACGCCCGGCCGAAGGTCGCCGAGTATCCGTTCACGACGCTCTCGCCGGTGCTTGGGACCGTGGAATCCGCCGACGGGCGGCAGCTCGTCGTCGCAGACGTCCCCGGACTGATCGAAGGCGCGAGCGAGGGCGTCGGCCTCGGCCACGAGTTCCTCGCGCACCTCGAGCGCGCCCGGGTGCTCGTGCACGTGATCGACTCGGCGGAGGACGATGCGGACGAGCGCTGGCGGACGATCGACGCCGAGCTCGCTGCGTACGGTGCCGGCCTGGACGAGCGCCCGCAGATCGTCGTCCTCAACAAGATCGATCTCCGCCCAGAACCGCCGCAATTCGGCGTGGAGGACGAGCGCATCATCCGCGTCCTTCGCCTTTCGGCTGCGACGGGCGCCGGTCTCGACGAGCTGCGCGGCGCGCTGTTCGAGCTTGTCCCACACGAGGTGGAGGAGGAGGACGCGGAACCCGCCGACGAGATCGTGGACTTCCTCGTCTACCGGCCGCAGCCGACTCGGCGCGGGTACCGCGTCTACCGCACCGAGCGCGGCTTCCGTGTCACCGGCACCCCGCCGGCGGGGGACGAGCTCGAGGCGATCCTGCGCGCCGCCGGCGCCCGCGTGGGCGACGAGGTGGAAGTGGGGGAGGAGCTGCTCGAGTGGGAGTAGTCCTTTACGGCGGCGCGTTCGATCCGCCGCATCTCGGCCATGTCGCGGTCGCCGAGGCCGCGAGAGAGCGTTTCGGCGTCGAGCGGCTCGCCATCCTCGTGAGCGAGCGCCCCGGGCATCGCACCGTCACCGCGAGCGCCGAGGACCGTCTCGCGCTCGCGGAGGCGGCCTTCCCCGGCGACGACGTTCGCCTCGACCCCTATCCACGCACCGTCGAGCTGCTTCGCGCCGAGGACTTCGAGGACCCGGTGCTCGTGATCGGCGCCGACCAGTTCCGCGCCTTTCTCGCCTGGAGCGAGCCCGCCGAGGTGCTCGAGCGCGCGCGGCTGGCGGTGGCCACGCGGCCGGGCTACCCACGCGCTGAGCTCGACGCCGTGCTCGAGCAGCTCGACCGGCCCGAGCGCGTCCTCTTCTTCGAGATCGTGCCGAATCCGGCCGCCTCGACCGACGTCCGGGCGCGGATCGCCACCGGTGAGCCGCTCGACGGGCTGGTTCCGGCAGCCGTGGCGCAGCTCGTCGTGGAGCGCGGGCTCTACCGTCCGTGAACCAGGGCTACACTGCAGAAAGAGAAGCGATCCAAGGACACAGCAGACTCTGAACTCTCTCGAACAGGCCCGCCGCATCGCCGCTCTCGCCCGTGAGAAGCTGGCCGAGGACGTCGTGATCCTCGACATGCGGCCCGAGTGCTCTTTCACGGACTACTTCGTGATCGCTACCGGCCGCAACCCGCGGCAGACCGCCTCGATCTGGGACGAGGTGCACACGCGGCTGAAGCAGGACGAACGGCTGCTGCCGCAGAGCGTCGACGGCGCGCGCGAGGGAGCCTGGATAGTTGCGGACTATCTCGACGTGGTCCTGCACGTCTTCACGCCCGACGCGCGCCAGTTCTACCGGCTCGAAGACCTGTGGAGCGACGTGCCGGCCGTCGATCTCGACGCGGCCGTCGTTTAGGCCGGCCGGATCCCGCGGCGCGTCAGGAGCACGTTGCCGACCTGCGTCGGCAGTCCGGGCACGAGCTTGCCGCCGAGCCGGACGTCGATGCTGGTCGGATCGCCGATCCGGATCCAGACCGGCCCGTTCCTCAGGTTCACCCGCAGCGTCTTGCCCTGGACGAGCGTGCCCTGGTAGACGGTCGGTCCGGCCGCACCGCCCGAGCGAACCCAGAGCCACGAGTTCCCGCGAGAGGCCACGACAACGGCCCGGCTGGGGAGCGCGACGACGATGTGCTGCTCGTGCTTCTTCTTCGGCGGTGTGTGTGTGTCCGTGGTGGTCGGAGTGGTCGTCGGCGGCTGCTCAGCCTGCTTGCCGCCCGAGGAATCGCTGAGCTGCCAGGCCGCCACCGCGACGATCGCCACGATGACGCCGATCGCGACGAGCGGACGCAGGAAGCCGACGCCGAGACGCGTACCCCTGCGCGCGAACCGCTCGGGGACGAGGTGCGGCTGCTCGTCAGGGTGCGCGAAGCGGCTGTTGTACTCCTCGACGTAGAGGCTTCCATCGAGGCCGAGATAGTCGGCGTACGTGCGCAGGAATCCCTTGACATACGCGTCGCCGGGCAGGAGCTCCCAGCGCTCCTCCTCGAGCGCCTGGAGGTAGCGATCGCGAATCCGGATCGCCTTCTGGACGTCGGCCGGCGTGAGGTTGCGCTTCAAGCGCGCCTCGCGGAGGCTCCCACCGATCTCGAACATGCTCCATTGTCCCGGATCCAGGCCGGGCTCGCCAGTGCGCCTACGTGAGCGCGGGTCTCCTCCTCGCCGCGCGTGCGAGATCGGTCAGCTCGGCGAGCGCACGCGCGGCCTCGGCGGCGTCGCGGTCGCGCAGCGTCGCGTGAGCGGTTCGTCCGGCGGTGTCGACGTGGACGCTCGCAAGCCGCAGCCGCCGTTGCACCGGCCCTTGCACGTGGCGGAGGCTCTGCGCCTTCTCGAGCGGCACCCAGGAGGTGACGCGACGCAGCCGCCCGCTCGTCGTCGCGACGCAGGTCTCGCTTCGGCCCCAGCTCAGCGCGCGGTAGCGGAACGGGCTCTTCCAGAAGGCTCGGCGCGGCGGACCTGACAGCTCTCGGGGCCGGTCCGGCACCAGCAAGTCAATGAGGTCGACCGCGAGCGGGCGGCTTGCGACAGGTACCAGCGTCCGCAGCTGGCCTCGCTGTGCCTCGCCCTCGCCCTTCCTGCGCTGCCGCCCGGCGACATCGACCTCCACGCGGCACCAGCCGAACGGCCGCCAGAGGAACGGCTCGACCAGCCGCACTGCCTGCACACGGCCTGGGCGGATGACCTCGGCTGTCAAGGCGACGAGGCCGCCGCGCAGGTGCAGGCCGTCCGGCCCTTCCGCGACGGTCAGCCGGTACTGCTGGTTGAACCGGCGCCAGATGAAGGTCGCCATGCTGATCGCCCAGACGAAGCCGGCTCCACGCAGGGCTCGGGCCGCAGTGTGCGGCGAGACGGCGAAGCCCGCGACCAGGCCCGCAAGGATCAGGACGAGCCACCAGTTCTCGAGCACGATCGAGGCAGCAAGCTGGCCGGTTCGGACCGTCGTCAGAAGACGCTCCTCAGCGACGGGCCGTTCCAGCTCTTCGGCAGGTTCCGGAGCCGGCTCCGGAGCCCGCGCACCTCGCGCCAGCGCGAGCAGCTGATCGCGCAGTGGCTCGACCTCGTGCTCGGCCACGTAGGCGAGTCGCGCGGTCCCGCCGCTCGCCCCCGCCATCCGCAATCGCAGCTCGGCGACGCGAAACACCCGCCCCAGCCCGGGCCGGACGACGTCGATCGCTTGAACCTGCGCCAGCGGGAACCGCAGCGACTGCCGCCGCAGCAAGCCGGTCTCGATCCGCAGATCGTCGTCCTCGATCCGCCAGCGCGTCACCAGCCAGGAGACGAGGCCGCCGAGGACGAGGAGGATCGTGATCGCGAGCTGGGGGACGGCGTTGCTCAGCTTGTCGCCGCCGAGTGCGACCAGGATCAGGAGGATGAAGATGCCGATCGTCAGGCGCCCACCACGCACCACGGGTGAGAGCGGATGCAAGCGGTGCCAGCCCTCGGGCCTTCCGCTGCTCAAAGGCCCGCCGCCTGCGCCTCGCCGAGCTCGGCCAGGCTGTCGCGCAGGCGCGCGGCCTCCTCGCTCTCCAGCCCGGGGATGCGCGCGTCCGTCGCGGCTGCGGCCGTGTGCAGCCGGACCGTCGCCAGGCCGAACGAACGCTCTAGCGGACCGGCAGTCACGTCGATGAACTGCATCCGGCCGTAGGGCACGACCGAGAGGCGGGCGAACATCACGCCACGCCGGACGAGCAGATCGTCCTCCCGCTCCGCATAGCCCCACGAGCCGAAGCGCCGCCCGACGACGTGCCAGGAGATCGCCCCGAGCACGAGCGCGGCGCCCGCGAGGCCGTACGCAACGCCCGATCCCGAGATCGCGCCGACAAACGCGAGCCCGACCGCCAGCAGCAGGGCCGGCACCGCTACCTCCAACCGACGCAACGTCAGCAGCCGCCGCGAGGGCGTCCGCCACTCTTCCGGTTCAACACCCACCGCGAGTGGACCCAGCCGGGCTCGAACCGGCGACCTTCGCGCTGCCAGCGCGACGCTCTCCCAGCTGAGCTATGGGCCCCTGGGACGATCCAGTGTAGCCGCCTAGACTCGGCTCCATGAGCCACGAGAGCGCCGAGCTTCTGCTGCGCGGCTACCACGCGTTCGTCGACGGGGACTTCGACACGATGGCGACGCTCCTCGACCCGGATGTGGAGTGGGTGCCTGCCGGGGAGTCGGAGGCGGTCGTGATCAGCCGCGAGCGCGTGCTCGAGGTGGTGGCGGATCGCGCCGCCGAGAACTACCACGTCGTCGTCGATCGCGCGATCGGGCTCGCCGACCGCGTTGTCGTCAGCATGCGCTTCTCGCGGATCGAGCTCGATCCGTCCGACGAGCGGCCGTTGCAGAGCCGCCGCTCGTATCTCCTCGGCCGCTGGGCCGCCGTCGTGTACATGCGGGACGGCCGGGTCGTGCGCGTCGAGGAGCACCCGCATCTCGAGGCTGCGCTCGAGGCTGCGGAACTCGAAGCTGAGTAGCTACAATTCCGATACCTACTACAGCTTGGAGTGTGAGTCTGCCTTGACCGATCTGCTGCTCGTCCCGCTCGAGGACACCGTCGTCTTCCCGGGCATGAACGTCACCCTCACCGTGGACGTGGGCGACGAGGACCGCGTCGTGCTCGTGCCGCGTCACGAGAACGAATACGCCGCCGTCGGCACCGTCGCCGAGGTCACCGACCGCGTCACCATGCGCGGCGGCGGCCGCGCTGTCAGCCTCGAGGGCCTGCACCGAGGCGTCATCGGAGCCGCCCACAGCGACGCGCTCGGCCGCCTCCGCGCCGAGGTCGAGGAACGGCTCGACGAGAACCCACCGCCGGTGCAGACGCGCGAGCTCGAGCGCGAGTACCGCGCGGTCGTGGAGGAGATCCTCGACCTGCGCGGCGCCGACGACCGCGTGCGCGAGTTCCTGCGCGCGATCACCGAGGCGGGGGCGCTCGCCGACACATGCGCCTATGCGCCCGACATCAGCTTCGGGCAGCGCGTCGAATTGCTCGAGACGGTCGACGTCCTCGAGCGGCTGAAGCTCGCCCTCGAGCTCCAGCGCGAGCGGCTCGCCGAGCTGCAGGTGCGCCGCCGTATCCGCGACGACGTCGAGGAAGGCGCGCAGAAGCAGCAGCGCGAGTGGTTCCTGCGCCAGCAGATGAACTCGATCCGCAAGGAGCTCGGCGAGGACGAGGGCTCGGTGGTCGACGAGTACCGCACGAAGATCGAGGAAGCCGGGATGCCCGAGGACGTGCGCGCGCAGGCCGAGCGCGAGCTGCGGCGCCTCGAGACGATGGGCGACGCGAGCGGTGAGGCCTCGATGATCCGCACCTACCTCGACTGGCTCATCGCCGTGCCGTGGTCGCAGCGGAGCGACGAGACGCTCGACCCGCAGGGCGCGCGCGCGGTGCTCGACGCCGACCACGCGGGCCTCGAGGACGTCAAGAACCGCATCGTCGAGTACCTCGCGGTGCGCAAGCTCCGCCAGGACCGCGGGATCCCGAACGACAAGCGCTCGGGCGCGATCCTCACCCTCATCGGGCCGCCCGGGACCGGCAAGACCTCGATCGGCGAGTCGGTCGCGCGCGCTCTCAACCGCGAGTTCGTTCGCATGTCGCTCGGCGGAATCCGTGACGAGGCCGAGATCCGCGGCCACCGGCGCACGTACATCGGCTCGCTGCCGGGCCGGCTCGTCCGCGCGCTCCGCGACGCGAAGACGATGAACCCGGTGATCCTCCTCGACGAGGTGGACAAGGTCGGCGCCGACTGGCGCGGCGATCCGTCCGCGGCGCTGCTCGAGGTGCTCGACCCGGCGCAGAACCACTCGTTCCGCGACCACTACCTCGACGTCGAGCTCGATCTCTCGGAGGTCTTCTTCATCGCGACCGCGAACGTCGCCGACACGATCCCAGGCCCGCTGCTCGACCGGATGGAGGTCATCCGCTTCGACGGCTACACGGTCGACGAGAAGACCGCGATCGCGCGCGGCTACCTCTGGCCGCGGCAGGTCGAGCGGAACGGGCTGCGCGAGGACGAGGTCTCGATCTCGGACGACACGCTCCAGCTCGTCGTCTCCGAGTACACGCGTGAGGCGGGCGTCCGGCAGCTCGAGCGCGAGCTAGGTACCGTCCTGCGCAAGACCGCGACGCGCATCGCCGCTGGCCAGGCCGAGGCACCGGTCGAAGTCGACCTCGACGTCGTCAGGGATGCCCTCGGCCGCCAGAAGTTCTTCCGAGAGGCCGCGGAGCGGACGGCGGTTCCCGGCGTGGCCACCGGCCTCGCCGTGACCGGTACCGGGGGCGACGTCCTCTTCGTCGAGGCGACCTCGATGGACGGCGCCCACGGCGAGTTCGTCCTCACCGGCCAGCTCGGGGACGTGATGAAGGAGTCGGCGCGCATCGCTCTCTCCTACATCCAGTCGCACGCCGAGGAACTCGGTATCGAGCCAGAGGCGTTCAAGGACCGGTCCTTCCACGTGCACGTCCCGGCGGGCGCGATCCCGAAGGACGGCCCGAGCGCCGGGATCACGATGACCACCGCGCTCGCGTCGCTGTTGTCGGCGCGGCCGGTGAAGCACACCGTAGGCATGACCGGGGAAGTGACGCTGCAGGGCCGTGTGTTGCCGATAGGCGGCCTGAAGCAGAAGGTGCTCGCCGCCCACGCGGCCGGCCTCACCGACGTGATCATCCCCGAGCGGAACCGCGCCGACCTCGACGACGTGCCCGCGGACGTGCGCGAGGAAATGCGCTTCCATCCGGTGATGACGCTCGGCGAGGTGCTCGAGCTCGCGCTCGAGCCGAAGGTGAAGCCGAGCCTCCATGCGGTGTAACCAGTGCCGCCCGCTGCCCGAGGAGTTCGCCAGGGCCGCGGATCTTCTCGGGCGGCGCTGGGCGCTCGCGATCCTTTGGGCAGCCGCCGAGGCGGGAGCCGTCCGCTTCAACGAGTTCAAGCAGACGCTCGAGGGGATCCCGCCGCGGACGCTCGCGGCGCGCCTTACCGAGCTCGAGGAGGCGGGAGTGCTCGAGCGCCGGGTCTTCGACTCGCGCCCGCCGCGCGTGGAGTACCGGCTCACCGAGGCCGGGCGGCGCCTGCGTTACGTCGTCGAGGCGCTCAGCGCCTTCGCCGCGAGCGCGTAGACGGGAAGCGGGGCCGCGCCCGTTCCCGGAGCGGCCCCGCTGGGTTGCTACGAGCTAGCCGTTCGCCGGTTCGCGGTCGCCGACGTGGACGGCGGGGGTGGATTCGACTTGGCCGAGGGTGGAGCCCTTTTTGGCGCGGATGCGGATGGTGGTGGTGTCGCCGATCTTGAGTTGGGCGAGCGAGATGACGGTCGGCACCTTGCCCTGCCAGAGCAGGAAGATGGTGTTGTCGTCGACGGTGAAGGTCTCGCTCTTGGGCTGGCCGATCAGGAGGCGGGTTGCTCTGTGGTTGCCGCCGCGGACGTTGAGGGTGACGCTGTTGGTGCCGGTTGCGGTGAGCGTGCCGCGGAACAGGTAGAGCGGTTTGTTGGGCGGGTTGAGCTGGGAGCCGTGGTCGCCGACGATGCCTGCGTTCTTCTGTTCGAGGTCGGTGAGTGAGCTGCCGGCGGCGTCGCGGATGTGGATCCAGACGAAGTCGCCGACGGCGACGTCGCTGGCCTGGACGACCTTGGGGACGCCGTGTGACCACTTGAGGAACTCGGTGTTGTTGCCGTAGGCGAAGGTCTGGTCGACGGGCTGGCCGAGCATCGCCGTGAGCGCGGCGTGGTTGCCCCGCTGCACGGTGACCGAGAGCTGACCGTTCGCCGGCACCGCCGACACCTGGCCGAGGAACAGATAGAGGATGTTGCGCACGAAGGGTTCGCGGTCGCCGACGTGGACGGCGGGGGTGGATTCGACTTGGCCGAGGGTGGAGCCCTTTTTGGCGCGGATGCGGATGGTGGTGGTGTCGCCGATCTTGAGTTGGGCGAGCGAGATGACGGTCGGCACCTTGCCCTGCCAGAGCAGGAAGATGGTGTTGTCGTCGACGGTGAAGGTCTCGCTCTTGGGCTGGCCGATCAGGAGGCGGGTTGCTCTGTGGTTGCCGCCGCGGACGTTGAGGGTGACGCTGTTGGTGCCGGTTGCGGTGAGCGTGCCGCGGAACAGGTAGAGCGGTTTGTTGGGCGGGTTGAGCTGGGAGCCGTGGTCGCCGACGATGCCTGCGTTCTTCTGTTCGAGGTCGGTGAGTGAGCTGCCGGCGGCGTCGCGGATGTGGATCCAGACGAAGTCGCCGACGGCGACGTCGCTGGCCTGGACGACCTTGGGGACGCCGTGTGACCACTTGAGGAACTCGGTGTTGTTGCCGTAGGCGAAGGTCTGGTCGACGGGCTGGCCGAGCATCGCCGTGAGCGCGGCGTGGTTGCCCCGCTGCACGGTGACCGAGAGCTGACCGTTCGCCGGCACCGCCGACACCTGGCCGAGGAACAGGTACTCGACGTTGTGCCGGGATGCGGCGCCGGCACCGGTCGCGGCGACCAGAGCCGCGAGCCCGATTGCAATGAGTGTGATGACGCGCATGTTTCTCCTCCGGGAGCGATGGGTGGGGTTCCCTCGCAAGAGAAGATGACCCAGCTGGGTCAAACGGCAGTACGGCGCTCGTAAAACGGCCGTAAGGCGACTAGGCCGGAGCGAGCGCGGCGATCTCGCGCTCGCGGGCGAGCCGTTCCAGCGCCTTCGTCTCGATCTGCCGCACACGCTCGCGCGTCAGCCCGAGCTCGCGGCCGATCATCTCCAGGGACTTCGGGTCCTGGTCGCCGTACATCCCGTAGCGCAGCTTGATCACCTGCTGCTCGCGGTCCGGCAGCTTCGAGACCGCGGCGCGCAGCAGGTGCTCGCTGAGGCCTACGACGACCTCCTCCTCGACGTTGCCCCTGTCGGTGGCGACGATGTCGCCGAAGGCCGTGTCGCCCTCGGTGCCGAGCGGTTTGTCGAGGCTCGCCACGGCACGTGCGGCGGCGCGCACCTCGTGCAGGTGCTTGAGGGAGAGCTTCGCGGCCTTCGCCACTTCCTCGTCCATCGGCGGCCGCTCGAGCTTGAGCGTCAGTTCCCGCTCGGCGCGCGCGATCTTCTGCTCACGCTCGACGATGTGGACAGGGATCCGGATCGTGCGCGACTTGTTGGCGACCCCGCGCTGCACGGCCTGGCGAATCCACCAGGTCGCGTAGGTCGAGAACTTGTAGCCGCGGCGCCAGTCGAACTTCTCGACGGCCCGGATGAGGCCGATGATCCCTTCCTGGATCAGGTCGAGCAGCGATAGCCCGTGGCCCTGGTACTTCTTCGCGATCGAGACCACGAGGCGGAGGTTCGAGTTGATCATCCGGTCCTTCGCGCGCTGGTCGCCTCGCTCGATCAGCTTGGAGAGCTCGACCTCCTCGGCGGCGGTCAGCAGCGGGTAGCGGCCGGCCTCGTTGAGGAAGAGCTGCAGCGAGTCGGTCGTCATCGCGGCGACCGTCTCGTTCGAGAAATGCGTTTCGGTGACGTCCGGGAGGCCGCAGTCGTCGCTGAGCTCGATCCCGCACTGCTCGAGCTGCTCCAAGAACGACGCGACCTCTTCGTCGTCGAGCTCGAGTTCGATCACGGTCTGGCCGAACGCGGAGAGGTTGACGCAGCCCGCCTCCTCGGCGTGCTCCATCAGCGCGCGAAGCTGGTCATGGCTCATAGCTGCGCTATTTCCTCGCTCTGCGGTTCGATAACGCGTTCGGGTTGGGTGCAGCATCCCCGGGTAGACTCAGGAGTGGTGAAGGCGCCGGACACGCTCTGGGAGCTTGTCTTCCTCATGGTGATCCTCAAGATCCCCATCGCATATCTCTGCTACGTGGTTTGGTATGCGATCAAGGCGGAGCCGCGGGGACGCGGGGGCCCGGCCGGTGTGCGCGTGGCGCCGGATTCGCCGCCGCCGAGCTACGACCGCCACCGCCGGCGCTCGCGCCGCAGGCCGCCACGGCCGCACGGAGGCCCAACCCGGGTCTACGCGCGCACCGCGCGCGCGGCCGCCGCGCAGGCCGGTAGGATCGCCGACCGTTGAGCGCCGAAGGCGAAATCCTCCACGGGCACGAGGGCCGGCGGACGTCGGAGACCGTCGCCGGCTTCCTGTCCGCGATCGCCATCTTCGTCAGCCTCGTCGGGCTCGCGTGGCACCCGCTACGCCTGATCGTGCCGTCGCTCGCGATCGCGCTCGTCGCGTCGGGCATGGGTCGCGGGAAGGGACGCCTTCAGTTCGCCGCCGTGCTCATCTGCACCGTCTGCCTCTTCTTCGGGCTCACGATCGCGGTGGCCCTGAGCAAGCCGCTCTGGTAGCGACCCCGCGCTGCTACAACGGAAAGTGGAGATGGGACGTCCCGACGTCGACGGGCTCAACACGGGCTATGCCGCACTGCTCCTCGAGCAGTACCTCGACAACCCCGGCGCCGTCCCGGAGGAGTGGCGTGACCTCTTCGAAAGCGAGCCGGAGGTGCTGCTCCGGCGCCATCCCGGCCTCGCGCGCCTGCTCGAGCGCGCCGCTGTCGATGGGGACGGGCACGCGGCCCCGGTTGCTCCGGCGCCGACGCCTGCGCCTGCTGCAGCGCCCGCGGACGAGGAGCTGCTCGGCGGAGTCGCCGCGGCAATGGCGCTGGTCAAGGCGATCCGGATGCACGGCCATCTCGCGGCGCGGCTCGACCCGCTCGGCTCCGAGCCGCCCGGCGACCCGGCCCTCGAACCCGAGCGCCTGATCCCGAAGCTGACGCCGGAGTTGCAGGCGCGCATCCCCGCCTCGCTTCTCCGCCTCCACGTCGAGGGCGAGACGCTCGCGGACGCACTGCCACGCCTGCTCGAGACGTACACAGGCTCGATCGCATACGAGATCGAGCACATCTCGGATCACGAGGAGCGTGTCTGGCTGCGCCAGGCGATCGAGTCGGGTCGCTACCGGCGAGCGCTCTCCCGCGACGAGCGCGTGCGGCTGCTTACGCGTCTCAGCCAGGTGGAGGGGATGGAGCGCTACCTGCGGCGCGCCTTCCTCGGGCAGAAGCAGTTCTCCGTCGAGGGCCTCGACGTGATGATCCCGATGCTCGACGAGGCGATCGAGCTCGCGGCGTCCGCCGGTGCCCACGAGATCGTCGTCGGGATGGCGCATCGCGGGAGGCTGAACGTCCTCGCGCATGTCGTCGGCCGTCCCTACGAGACGATCCTGCGCGAGTTCGAGGGCGAGCGGACGATCGAGGCCGTCGTCTCGAGCGAGGAAGGAGGCAGCGGCGACGTCAAGTACCACCTCGGCGCGCAGGGAACGCGCTCGACGCCGACGGGCGACATCACGATCACGCTCGTCTCCAACCCGAGCCACCTCGAGGCGGTCGACCCGGTCGTCGAGGGACGGGCGCGCGCGGAGCAGACCGACCGCTCGTCGCGGCAGGGGTACCACGACCCGAGCGTCGCCCTGCCGGTCCTGATCCACGGCGACGCCTCGTTCGCCGGGCAGGGCAGCGTCCCCGAGACGCTCAACCTCCAGGCGCTCGCGGGCTACTCGACCGGTGGCACGCTCCATCTGATCGCGAACAACCAGGTCGGCTTCACGACCGACCCCGAGAGCGGCCGCTCGACCCGCTACTCGAGCGACCTCGCCAAGGGCTTCGACATCCCGATCGTCCACGTCAACGCCGACGATCCCGAGGCGGCGCTCGCCTCGATCCGGCTCGCGCTCGCGTACCGGCGCCGCTTCGGACACGACGTCGTCGTCGACCTCGTCGGCTACCGGCGGCACGGCCACAACGAGCAGGACGAGGCCGCGTACACGCAGCCGCTGCTCGCAGGTGCGATCGCGGAGCATCCCACCGCGCGCGAGCAGTTCGCGGCGGGTCTCGTCGCCGAGGGCGATCTGACGCAGGAGCAGGCGGACGAGCTCGAGTCGGATGTTGTTACCGAGCTGCGCCAGGCGCACGAGGCGCTGAAGGAGACGTTCGGGCAGGCGGAGTCGGCGCCGCGCACCGACACGCACATCCCGGCCGCGACGGGCGACGCGGTCGTCACGGCAGTCGCCGCCGGTCGCCTCCGCGAGCTCAACGAGCAGCTCCTGCGCGTGCCCGAGGGCTTCACGCCGAATCCGAAGCTGATGCGCCAGCTCGAGCGCCGCCGCGAAACCGTCGAAGAAGGCGGGATCGACTGGGGGCAGGCCGAGGCGCTCGCCTTCGCGTCGCTTCTCGTCGAGGGGATCCCGATCAGGCTCACGGGGCAGGACACCGAGCGCGGGACGTTCTCGCACCGGCACGACGTCCTCCACGATGCGAGCACGGGCGCGACGTACACCCCGCTGCAACACCTCGACGACGCCGGCGCGGCCTTCGAGATCTACAACTCACCGCTGTCGGAGTACGCCTGCGTCGGCTTCGAGTACGGCTACGCGGCAGCGGCGCCGGAGGCGCTCGTCCTGTGGGAGGCCCAGTTCGGCGACTTCGTCAACGGCGCGCAGATCGTCATCGACCAGTTCATCGCCGCCGGGCTGTCGAAGTGGCGAGAGTCGACCCGCCTGACGCTCCTCCTGCCGCACGGCTACGAGGGCAACGGACCCGAGCACTCGAGCGCCCGCCTCGAGCGCTTCCTCCAACTCGCGGCGCAGGAGAACCTCCGCATCGCGAACTGCACCACGTCGGCCCAGTACTTCCACCTCCTGCGGCGGCAGGCATTGGACGCGACCGCGCGGCCTCTCGTCGTCATGACCCCGAAGGGGCTGCTGCGGCTGAAGCAGGCTGGTTCGACGCTCGAGGATCTGGCGAACGGCGAGTTCCGGCCCGTGCTCGACGACCCGAGCCCGGAGCGCGAGCACGTCGAGCGGCTCGTGCTCTGCCAGGGGAAGATCTATTACGACATCGCCGGGCACGAGCAACGCGCAAACGCCTCTACCACAGCGGTCGCCCGCATCGAGCAGCTCTATCCGTTCCCCACCGACCGCGTGCAGGCCGTGTTCGTCGGCTACCCGAATCTCCGCGAGGTCGTCTGGGCGCAGGAGGAACCGCAGAACATGGGCGCCTGGCGCGCGATCCGGCACCGGCTCGAGGAGACGAAGCCCGAGGGCGTCCCGCTGCTTTACGTCGGCCGGCCGTGGCGCGCGAGCCCGAGCGAGGGCTATCCGACCGCGCACCTCCGCGAGCAGGATCGCATCGTCCGCGCCGCGCTGGGCCTCTAGTCGCCGCGGCCTTTCCCGTTTCCGTTGTGACCGTGCCCGTGCGCTACTTGCGGCGGCGGTTCGCCGCCTTTGCCGCGCGGCCCGCGAGCTTTGGGCCGTGCTTGCGGGCTGCCGCCAGGAGCTGACGCCGCTGCGCCGGCGGAAGGCGGCGCCAGATGTCCCACACCACGATGGTGACGGCCCACGGGGTGGGACGGAACTTGCTTGACCGGGCCATGCCCAGATCCTGGCAGATTGCCGCCGCCCTTGCGCCGTCCTGGCCCGGTGCCGGGGTCGGCGGACGGGAGTGGCCCGGGTACGTGCCACGTCTTCGCGTGTTCCCGTCGGATCTTCGTGTGCCCGGGCGGAATCTTCGCGCGGCCGGGAGGTGTCTCTGCGTGTCTCAACGGAGTCTTCGCGCGTCCCGGTGGCGTCTTTCCGTGCCCGGGAGTCGTGCTCGAAGCCGGCGGGCGATGGGCGATCGCGGCCGGCAGCTGCCCAGGAGGTGGCGCCGGCAGAGGTGCCGGGCTCGGTGGGGCCGTCGTGGCGGGCGGAGCGGGCGACGGGGTCGGAACCTGGTCCGGGCGGGCGGCACTCGCTGCCGGCGTCGGTTGGACGGCAGCCGACGCCACCGGCGCGCTCGAGACTCCAACCCCTTCCGGCAGTTGCGAAGTGGCACGTTGCGAGACCACGCGCGGCGGCGCCTTGCGGATCGTCGGCGCTTGAACGACGCTCGGGCCGGGGCTCGGGCCGAGCGCGATGCCGAGCGGGGTTGCCGGAGACGCGAGCAGGCGAGGCATCACGGCACCGCCGACGACGGCGACGACGAGCAACAGCCCGGCGATCGCGCGGTCCTTGCGACTCATGTTTCCCCCCTCTCCCGCCGACAACTTCCCTGGAGCGACTATCGGCAGGAGGCATGGTTCGCTTGAGATCGAGGGGGTCTAGCTGAGCAGCTTCAAGTTCAAGCTGGTGGCGTACTTCGTGGTGCTCTCGCTCGTCCCGTTGGCGGCGACGTACTGGGGGTTCAGCACCGTCGCCGGCTCCGGTCAGTCGCGGCAGGTCACCCTCCGGCAGGAGGCAGGGCTGCGCGCGGCACTCGCGCTGTACGCGCAGCGCGCCGATCGCGCGCAGGAGCAAGCGGAGCGACTCGCGCGCTCCCGGCCGCTGCAACAGGCGCTCGGGCGCCGCGACCGTCGGGGGCTGCAGCGGATCGTCGCTGGGGAGCCGTCGCTCTACGTCGTGGGGACCGGGGGGCTTCGCGTCGGCTCCGCGCCGCGGTTCGCCGCACGGTTGCCCGTCGACGTCGTCGCCGGCACGCGCCGCCTGGGCGAGGTCGTCGCGACCGTTCCGCTCGGCGGCCCGCTCGTCGCGAGCCTCCGGCGCGAGGCGGCCTTCGCGTCCGAGGACGTTCTCGTCCTGCTCGACGGGCCGCGGATCGTGGCGTCGTCACCGTCGCTTCGCGGACAGGTTCCCGTCGTGGCGGGGCGGAGCGCGACGGTTCGGGTCGGCGGCACGCGCTACCGCGCGTTCGTCGCGCCGGCGCTGCCGCGCGTGCCGTCAGCGCGGCTTGCCGTCCTGACCCGGCAGGCGCTGATCGCCACGGCCTACGCGCGAACGCGCGACCGGCTCCTCGCCGGGTTGCTCGCCTGCCTGACACTGGTCGGCTTTGTCGCGTACCTGCAAGGACGCGCGATCGTGCGCCACCTGCGCCGCTTCGCGACGGCCGCTCACGGGATCGCGCGCGGGAGCCTCGGCGAGCGCGTCCCCGTCCGGGGACGGGACGAGTTCGCGGCGCTCGGCGTCGCGCTGAACGACATGGCGGCACAGCTCGAGGCGCGACTCGCCGAGCTCGAGGCCGAACGCGGGCGTGGGCGCGAGGCGCTCGCTCGCTTCGGGGAGGCGCTCGTCGCGACGCACGATGAGAAGCAGCTGCTCCGCATCGTCGCGGCGACCGCCCTCGAGGCGACGACGGCGCGCGGGTGCCGGATCGTGTCGGCCGACGGCTCCGTCGTCGTCACCGGCGATGCGGACAGCGAGGGCGAACGGCTGGTCCTGCCGCTCACGGCTTCCGGCGAGCGCTTCGGGACGCTCGAGCTCGTGGGCGAATCGTTCAGCAAGGAGCAGCGGATGAATGCCGCGTCGCTCGCGGCGCACGCGGTGGTCGCTCTCGAGAACGCCCGCCTCCACGACATGGTCGAGCGGCAGGCGCTTGTCGACGGGCTCACCGGACTCGCGAACCGCCGCGCGGCCACCGACGCGCTCCATGCGGAAGCAGCCCGCGCCGAGCGCCTCGAGACGCCGCTCTCGGTCGTCCTCGCCGATCTCGACGAGTTCAAGGACGTGAACGACGTGCACGGCCACGCCGTCGGGGACGAGGTCTTGCGGGTCTTCTCCGAGGTCCTGCGCGAGACGCTCCGCGAGTCGGACGTCGCGGGTCGCTGGGGTGGGGAGGAGTTCCTGCTCCTGCTGCCGGGCGCCGACGAAGAGGGGGCGGTGCAGCTCGCCGAGCGCGTGCGCATCGAGCTTGCCGCGCGCAGTATCCCGAGCGTGCCCGGCCTTCGCGTGACCGCGAGCTTCGGGGTGGTCGAGTACGCCGGGGAGACGAACACCGAGCAGCTGGTCGCCGCCGCTGATGGCGCGCTCTACAGGGCGAAGCGCGCAGGCAAGGACCGGGTCGAACCGGCTGCGCAGGCTGCGTTTTGACACTTTCGAAACGAAATCCCGCAGCAAGGCCCGTTATCATCCGCGCGGACGACGAGCACGACCCCACGGGAGGACGCCATATGCCGGTAGAGACACCGTCTATTTTCGCGCAGGTCATCAGGGAACACCTCGATCTGAAAGAGCGGAATGCGAGGCTCGGTCCTGCGCTGCCGATCGAGCACTACAGCGACGGAGATCCATTCGAGAACCATCCGCTGTTCAAGAGCGAGGAACAGGCGCGAATCGAGGAGACGATGGATGGCGTCGACCCGGACTTCAGCGACGCGAGTCTCGAGGACGTCGGTGTCTGGCCGGGCGAGGAGCCGCTCGAGGAGGTCACGGCCGAGACCCGCGAAGCGACCGTGCCCGCCATCGAGGAGTCCGCGTTCTGGGGCAACGGCGGCGCGCGCGACTTCGACTGGGGCGACTAAGTAGCTCGCGGGTGCTGCGCACCCGCTCGCTGGGATAAGGAACCCCCGGTTCGCGAGATGCGGTCTCGCGAACGTTCCGTTACTGATTGATTTCTTGCCCCGCCGGGGCGGTGCGCCTGCGGCGCGCGCCCGGGAGCGGGGAAGCCTCCGGCTAAGCCCCGCTACGCGGAGGCCTAGCCTCCGGCCCTGAAGCCTCGTGT
Organism: uncultured Actinomycetes bacterium; assembly: GCA_963731015.1. GTDB lineage: Bacteria > Actinomycetota > Thermoleophilia > Gaiellales > Gaiellaceae > Palsa-739. The sequence continues at coordinate 1,053,334 of CAVSTY010000005.1, read as the reverse complement.
TCACCCGCACGAGGGATTCGCACAAGGGGCCCAACACCGATGCTTCGTCCGTCCGCTGCGGTCCACTTCCGGGAGCTTCGAACGTGCATCAGAACCGCGATCGATCGGGGGATCGGTGGTAGCCCGGCCGGCCCATCTCCGGCTGCTCGACGACGATGCGCCGGGGGGCGATCCCACCCTCGTCGAGTCCTACCGCCGGCTCGCCGACGTGTTCCACGAGGTCCTCGCGGAGCAGAGCCTCGACGCCCTCCTGGTGCGCATTGCTGACACGGTCGGCGACCTGATCCCGTCGCTCGACACGCTGACGATCTACGAGGCCGACGAGACGAAGCGCATCCTCAGGCCGGTGCTCGTCCGCGACGTGTACGCCGACGAGATCATGAGCACGACGATCAGCTTCGCCGAGGGCATCACCGGCTGGGCGACGCGGCATCGCGAGGCGGTGCTCTGCAACCAGGCGCACCTCGACCCGCGCGTCCGCACCGTGCCCGGTACGCCGATGGAGCCCGAGGCCCTGATCTGCGTCCCGCTCATCGCACGCGGCCAGATCAAGGGGGCGCTCAACATCTACCGTGAAGGCGACGGCGTCGCGTTCACCGAGACGGAGTTCGAGATCGCGAAGCGCTTCGGCGACGCGGCCGCGCTCGCGCTCGACAACGCCGAGATCCGGGAGCGCCTCGAGCATCAGGCCCGCACCGACTCGCTCACCGGGCTCTTCAACCACAGCGTCTTCTACGAGCGCCTGCTCCAGTCGCTGCAGGAGTCGAGCCGCACGCACCAGCCGCTCGCGGTGCTCATGCTCGACATCGACGACTTCAAGCACGTGAACGACGTCCACGGTCACGCCGTTGGCGACGAGCTGCTGCGCTTCCTCGCCGAGGCCCTGCGCGCCATCGTCCGGCCCGAGGACGTGATCTGCCGGCTCGGCGGCGAGGAGTTCGCGGTCGTCATGGACGCGTGCGGCGGAGAGGACGCCGTCCGCGTGGCCGAGCGCGTGCAGAGCCGCCTGGCGGAGGTCGACTTCCCCGGCATCGGCCGGATGACCGTCTCGGTCGGACTCTCCCTCGGTCCCGAGCACGCCATGAACCCGCGCGAGCTTGCAGCGTGCGCGGAGGCGGCGATGATGACCGCCAAGGCGCAGGGCAAGAACCAGGTCGTCCTCTACGACGAGGACGGGGCGCGGCGTCCGGATGCGCCGGGCATCGAGCGCGACGTGCGCTCGATCGCGCACCTCAAGATGCTGCAGAGCCTCACCGGCAGGCTGAACCGGCTGAACGACGTGCGGGAGATCGGCGAGGCGATCGCCGCCGAGCTCCGGTCGCTCGTCGATTACCACAACTGCCGCGTATTCGTCTCCGACGGCGACGAGCTCGTCCCGGTCGCGTTCCTCGGCGAGCTGACCTCGACGGCGGAGTCCCTTTCGCTCGACCTCCTCCGGACCCGCGTCGGCCTCGGGATCACAGGCCGCTGTGCGGAGCTCGGCGAGTCGATCGTCGTGGGCGACGCCGCGAACTGCGAGTTCGGCAAGCTGATCGAGGGCACCGATCCGATCGAGGAGTCGTTGCTCGCGGTGCCGCTGCGCTACGGAAGCCGCGTCGTCGGCGTGATCGTCGTCTCGAAGCTCGGGCTGAACCAGTTCGACGAGGACGACGTGAGACTGCTGGAGGTGCTCGCCGGCCATGCGGCGGTCGCCGTCGAGAACGCGAGCCTGTACGAGGCTGCGCGGCGTGAGGCCGACAGCGCGACCTCGCTGCTCGAGTTCGGCCGGGAGCTCGCGACGCTGGTCGCCCTCGACGACATCGCGGGCCGGGTCACCGAGCTCTCCGCGGAGATCATCGGCAGCCGCAATACCTCCTTCTACCTCGAGACGGAGGGCGAGCTGCGCCTCTACGCCGAGCATGGACACTCACCGGAGACGGCCGCCGAGCTCGCCTCGCGGCCCCTGCCGCTCACCGCTCTCGACGTCGACCGTGACCCGTACATCGCCGAGCCGCAGGAGTACGAGCCGGCGATCGGCCGAGAGGCGCCCGTCCCGGGCGGCCGCTACGCGGTTGCGCCATTCGCGGTCGACGACCGCGTGGGCTGCCTCGTCGCGCTCGTCGAACGGGACGACTTCGGAGAGCGGGAGCTGGCACTGCTCGGCGGTCTCGCGCAGCAGGCGAAGCTGGCGATCGACAACGCCACGAGCTACGAGGGTCTCGAGCGCACCTTCGTCTCGACGGTCGAAGCACTTGCCAACGCGCTCGAGGCGAACGACGAGTACACGTCCACCCACGCGCGCTGGATCACCGATCTCTCGCTGCGGGTCGGCCGGGAGCTCGGTCTCGACGAGCGCACGCTGAAGCACCTCGAGCTCGGCGCGCTGCTCCACGACATCGGCAAGATCGGCATCCCGAGCGACGTGCTCTCGAAGCCGGGGCGCCTGACCGCCGCCGAGCGGAAGATCGTCCAGACGCATCCCGAGCTCGGCGAGCGGATCATCGCCCCGATCGACCAGCTCCAGACCGTGCGGCCGATCGTCCGCCACTGTCACGAGCGCTGGGACGGCAAGGGCTACCCCGACGGCCTCGCCGGCGAGGACATCCCGCTCGAATCGCGCATCATCTTCGTTTGCGATGCGTACCACGCGATGACGACCGACCGGCCGTATCGGCACCGCCTCACCCATCGCGAAGCGGTGCGCAGACTGTCGAAGGGCGCCGGCAGCCAGTTCGATCCGCACGTGGTCGAGGTCGCCCTGGGCGTCCTCGAGCAGCAGCGCTCCGAGGGCTAGCCGGCGGCCGCGAGCTCCGGCTCGCCGCCCTCGAGCGTTTGGGCGAGGCGGCGGAACGGCCCGTCGACCGCGAGCAGCTCGCGTTCGCTGCCGCGCTGGATGACCTGTCCGTTCTCGACGACGAGGATCTCGTCGGCGCGCCGCACCGTCGACAGCCGGTGGGCGATGATGATCGAGGTGCGGCCTTTCAGGAGCCGGTCGAGTGCCTGCTCGATCAGCACCTCCGTCGGGCGGTCGATGTTCGACGTGGCCTCGTCCAGGACGAGGATCCGCGGATCGGCGAGCAGCGCCCGCGCGATCGAGATGAGCTGGCGCTCGCCGGCCGACAGGCCGGCTCCGCCCTCGCGCACCGCGTGTTCGAGGCCGCCCGAGAGCCGCGCAGCCACCCGATCGACGCCCACCGCCGCGGCCGCCGCCTCGACCTCTTCGTCCGTTGCGTCGGGCTTCGCGAAGCGGATGTTCGACGCGATCGTCCCGCTGAACAGGAAGGGATCCTGGAGCACGACGCCGAGCTGGCGGCGATACGAGCGGACCTGGACGTCGCGCAGGTCGTGCCCGTCGACGCGCACGGCGCCCTGGTCAGGGTCGTAGTGGCGTCCGATCAGCCGCGCGAGCGTGGACTTGCCGTGACCCGACTCGCCGACGAGCGCGAAGCAGGCGCCGGGCTCGAGGTGGAACGAGACCCCGTGCAGCACCGGATCCTTGCCGTAGGCGAAGACGACCGAGTCGATCTCGAGGTCGCCTTCGAGGCGCGGCAGCGGCTTCGCTCCCGGCCGGTCTCCGATCTCCGACTCCTCGTCGAGAACGCCTGCGATCTTCACCATCGCCGCACCCGCCGACTGCAGCTGGCCGTAGACGTCCGAGAGCTCCTGCAGCGGCTGGAAGACGAGCTGCAGGAGGTACATGGCCGTGATCAGCGTTCCGATCGTGAGCGTGTCGTGCTCGTACAGGTTCGAACCGAAGTAGAGGACCGTCCCCATCGCGAACACGCCGAGGAACTCGATCGACGGGAAGAAGACCGAGAAGATCCGCTGGACGTACGTCGACTGCTCCCTGTTGGCGTCGTTCAGCTCGTCGAACTCGGCCTGGAAGCGCCGTTCGCGGTTGAACGCCTGCACGACCGCCATCCCCGCGACGGACTCGGCGATCTGCGCCGTGACGGCAGCGATTCGGTTCCGCTGCTCGACGTTCGCCGTGTGCGAGGCACGCTGAAACCAGCGCGAGAGGACGAGAGTCGGCGGTAGCACGACGAATGCGATGAGCCCGAGGCGCCAGTCCGCGATGAGGAGTGCGACGACGGCCGCCGGCAGCAGGATGAGGTTCGAGACGAGGGTCGGCATCCCCTGCGAGAGGACGTCCGAGACCGCGTCGACGTCGCTCGTGAGGCGCGCGATGATCCAGCCCGCCTTCTGTTGCGAGAAGTAGCGGAGCGAGAGGCCGGTGAGGTGGTCGAAGAGGTCGCGCCGTAGGCCGATCACGACCGCCTGGCCGATCTTCGCCAGCCCTCGGATGAGCTGCGCCTGCAGGAGCCAGCCCGCCGCAGCGACGCCCAGGTAGATGAGGACGATGATCGTCAGGTGGCGCTCGTCGCCGACGAGGTCGCCCTGCTTGTTGTAGACAGCAATGCCTTCGTCGATCGCGTTCCGGACGAGCAGCCAGCCGCCGGTCAGGCAGACGGCATTGCCGACGCCGACGAGCACCATCAGCGCGGCAAACCTCTTGCGCCCCTCCATGTACTTCCAGAGGCGCCTCACGCGGCGATCACCTCGTCCCCGAAGAGCGTCGCGAACTCCCCACCGGCGCGCAGCAGCTCGGCGGGCGTCCCCGACTCGACGATCCGCCCGTCGCGCAGGACGACCGCACGGTCGGCGATCGCCACCGTCGAGAGGCGCTGCGTGGCGACGAGGACGGTCCGGCCGATGAGCGCGGGGCGCAGCCGTGCAACGAGCCGCCGCTCGGTGAGGGTGTCCACCGCAGAGAGAGGGTCGTCGAGCACGACGACTCGCGCGCGGGTGACGAGCGCGCGCGCGAGCGCGACACGCTGCCGCTGGCCACCGGAGAGGTTGATGCCCCGCTCGCCGATCAGGGTGTCGTAGCCGTCGGGAAGGCCCGGCGCGAACGCGTCGACGCCGGCCGCCTCGCAGGCCGCGAGCACCTCGTCCCAGTCCGCATCCTCGCGGCCCGCGGTGAGATTCTCGCGCAGCGTGACCGAGAAGAGCACCGGCCGCTGCGTGACGAGGGCGACGTCTGCGCGCAGCTCCGCGACCGGGATGTCGCGCGTGTCGACGCCTCCCACGAGCACGCTCCCGCTGATCGGATCGTAGAAGCGGGGAAGGAGATTGAGCAGCGACGTCTTGCCTGCGCCCGTCGACCCGCACACGGCGACGATCTCGCCGGGCTCGACGATGAGGTCGAGGTCGTGCAGCACGTCCACCTCGCCCCCGTAGGCGAAGCTCGTGCGCTCGAAGCGGAGGCCGAGCGGTCCGCTCGGAAGATGGCGCGGGCTCGTCGGCTCGGGCAGCGGCTCGATCCCGTCGAGCCAGCCGAAGCTGCGGCCCGCCGAGGCGAGCGCCCGCTGTGCCAGGTCGAGGATCCAGCCGATGGCCTCGAGCGGCCAGACGAGCTGCAGCAGCAGCGTCTCGAAGAGAACGAACTGGCCGATCGTGATCTGGCCGTCGATCACGGCGCGGCCGCCGAAGAACACCACGGCTGCGATCGAGAGCGCGGGCAGGTAGTAGAGGCCCGGCACGTACGTCGCCTCGACGTCGGCCTGGTCGAGCGCGGCGGAGCGAACGCCCTCGGCCCTGTCGCCGAAGCGCTCGCGTATGTCGTTCTCGCGGCCGAAGGCCTGCACCATCTCGATTCCGACGACGGCCTCGTCGGCGGCTTCGGTCACGTCGCCCTTCCGCGCCTGCACCCGGCGCGAGATCGGCGAGACGCGATGCCCGAAGCGGTAGGCGACGAACCCGATCGGCGGCAGCGACACGGCCGCGTAGAGCGTCAGTTGCGGGTCGACGAGAGCGAGGACGATCCCGGCCGCGATGATCATCATCACGCTCTGCATTCCCTGCACGAGGCCCCAGCCGATGAAGTAGCGGATGGGATAGAGGTCGTTCGTCGCCCGTGAGAGCACCTGCCCGGTCGCGTGCCGGTCGTAGAAGGCGCGCGGGTAGCGGAGGTACGCCTGGTAGAGCAGCTCCCGCATCCGCGCCTCGATCCTGATGCCGATCCGGGCGGTCGCATACCGGCGGTTGAAGTTGATGACGAAGCGCAGCAAGGCGAGCCCGCCGATGGCCGCGAGATAGGGCGGCAGCTTGTCTTCCTTGTGGGGGACGATCGCGTTGTCGATCGCCTGCTGGATGAGGATCGGAATCGCGACCGAGATCAGCGTGTACACGAGCGAGCACGAGAGCGCGAACAGACCGAGCTTCCAGTGCTCGCGCCACAATCGGAGCAGGCGCCGGAAGGTCGGCAGCATGCCGAGGTCGGGCGGGTCGACTGAGCTCACATACGTAGACATAGCGAAGCGCCCGCCGCAGCAGGCCCCCGGCCTCGCGACGAGCAATCGCCGACGATAGCAGCGCTCTAGGCGGGATCTAGCGCTGTTGTTTGAGCTGCGGGTCGGCCTGCATCCCCGCAGCCGGCTCGAGATCCGGTTCGTTCGGAGGTTGCGGCAGCGGAGTCGGAGGCGGCGGCTCGCCCTCGGGCTCCGCGTCGGGGTCGTTCGGAGCCGAGCCGGCCAGCTGCGCCTTCTCTTCCTGGAGCTGCATGCGCGCGCCGGCGAGCTCTCGCTCGACCTTGCGGATCGCCTGTTCGCGTTCGTCGAGCCGCTCCCGCTCGGCCTTGGCGAGAGCGAGCTCCTGCACGGCCTGCCTCTCGCGCCTCTCGGCCTCGGCGATCTTGCGCGAGAGCTCCTCCGAGCGGTCGGGTCCGGGAGGTGCGGCGGGTTCCGCCGTGCGCCGCCGGCCCTGCCGGCCGGCGACCTCGAGGCGCAGCTGCTCGAGCTCTCGCTCGCGCGCGGCGACGCGCTGCGCGTGCTCGCGCAGCGTCCGCTTCATTTCCTCGACCTCCGCGAGCGCGTGCTCGTAGCGGCCGCGCATGTCCAGTCCTTCGCTCACAGTGGAAGTGTGTCTTCCATTTCGGCTGGTGGCAACCGCCGAGGTCGTTCACGATCTCGAGGTTGACGATGGAGCGTACCGGGATCGAACCGGTGACCTCCGGCTTGCGGTAATCCCTACCTGTCGCAGACGATCGGTCACGCTCAGGCCATTCCGGAACACTGGCCCAGGCGAGCGTGTTGTCGAGCTGAGCGCTGCCGGGACCTGTTCGAGCTTGGCGCCTTCCGCGCCGATGGCCGACGGAGCCTTCCGGGAGGGTTGCGAGCTGCTCTCGCAGCGCGAATAGCGCTGACCTGATCTCAAACTCTTGGATCAGAGCAACCGCATCGGCTCGATCCTGCTCACGAAGGTCTCGGCCGCTGACAGCAGCGGCGACTCAAGCCACCCGCGGTGCTCGGATCTCTAGCTAGGGTGCGTGTACTAGTTGAGGAATTGCGTGGCCCGCCGGGCCTTCCTCCACCTTAGAGCGGAGGCAAACCGATTGACGGCACGCGTTTCTGAACAGGCGGCTGACGGGCTGCAGTTTTTCCTCAAGGACATCGGCAAGGTCGAGCTGTTGACCGCTGCCGAGGAGGTCGAGCTTGCGAAGCGGATCGAGCGCGGCGACCATCGCGCGAAGCAGGAGATGGTGGAAGCGAACCTTCGCCTCGTGGTCTCGATCGCGAAGCGCTATCGCAACCAGGGGCTGCCCTTCCTTGACCTGATCCAGGAGGGGACGATTGGCTTGGTGCGCGCCGCCGAGAAGTTCGACTGGCGCAAGGGGTTCAAGTTCTCGACCTACGCGACCTGGTGGATCCGCCAGGCAGTTTCCCGCGCGCTCGCGGACAAGGGGCGCACGATCCGGATGCCCGTCCACGTCGTCGAGAAGCTGAACAAGATCGTCCGCTCCGAGCGCAAGCTGCGCGGCGAGCTCTGCCGCGAGCCGACCGCGCTCGAGATCGCGCTCGACCTCGACCTGCCGGTCGACGAGGTCGAGCACATCATGCGCCGCGCGCAGACGCCGGTCTCGCTCGAGAAGCCGGTCGGCGACGACGAGGGATCCGAGTTCGGCCACTTCCTCACCGACGAGAACGCCCCGCTGCCCGACGAAGCGGCCGACACGACGCTGCGCCAGGAGCTGCTGCGCAACATGCTGGGCACGCTGTCGCACCGGGAGCGGCGCGTGCTCGAGCTCCGCTTCGGGCTCGACGGGCAGACGCCGGCAACGCTGGACGAGATAAGCAAGATCTTCGACGTCACGCGCGAGCGGATCCGGCAGATCGAGACACGCTGCCTGCAGAAGCTGAGCGAATCGCCGGAGCTCCAGGACCTCAAAGGTGTTGCCTGACGCGGTTCCCGCAGTCGGGATCCGAACCCCGCCGCCGATCGAGTGCAGGGGTCTGAAACCCGCGGTCGGCGGTCTCGAGCCAGGTGAGTTCTGGTGCTCGAACACTCACACCTCGCCCGAACGCGATCGAGCTGCATCCGATCTTGGGCTTCACCTGTCTTTAAGAGATTGGCGAAACGAAGGTTCAGTTCAGATGGACGCTCGGAGCGCGTCCGCCGCCGCTTGTAGGCGCGCACTGACCTCGGCTAGTTCTCGCGCTGCGAGATCAATGCGTTCTTGTTGTATTTCGGTTCGTTCTCGTTGCTGGTTAGCGCGCTCTTGCTGATTCTCAGCGCGCTCGTAAAGCGTCCGGACCCGCGTCTCCATCTCCGCGACCGTCCGCGTAAGGTTGGCCAGCTGACCAGCGACAAGGGCTATGTCCTCCTTGGCTGTCACTTTCGTCCACAAGTCTATGGCCGCTGGGGGCAAAATCAGCCGGATTACGCGTCGAGGTGAGCGCGCTAGTCCCCAGGAGGCACGAGCAGCGGGCGGAGCACACGCCCGACCGCGGCTAGCGGCTGAGCAGCTCGATGAGGCGGGCGCGCTGCCGCTCGGAGAGCGCCACGACGGTCTTGGACGGGCTGATGCGGGCCATGGTGAGTAGGTGGGCCGCTTTGACCGGGCCGATCTTCGGCACCGCGACGAGCAGATCAAACACCTCGGCGCTGGCGAGGTAGTCAGTGTCGACGGCGAGGATCTGCTCGAGCCGGACGTTGCCCGCCCGCAGTCCAGCCAACGGCGGACTGCGGCGGCCTGATCGCCGATCTCAGCGCCCAAGGTTGCAACCAACCGGCCTGGTCACCCGACGGGACGAAAATCGCCTTCATCAGGTCATTCAGCAACGACACCGACGGCGAGATCTACACCGTGAACCTCGACGGTACGGGCTTGTTCCAGGTCACGCATACCCCCGGTGTGGACGGCGTCGACTGGGGCACGCACCCGACGGGATAGGAAGACCATCGTGAGGTGAGCGGGCGGTCATCCGAGCCGCCCGCTCTCTTCACATCGAGGGTCTCGGCAAACACTCGCCCGGGCCAGTGTTCCGGAATGACCCCTGAGCCGGATCGCACTAGGACTCTGCGTCGAGTGCGCCAGAATGGTGCTGGTGGGAGGTGCGAGTCGCAGATAAAGCTCGGTTACTGGTCATACATCGGCCTAGCTTCGCTCTCGATGGTGATTGTGTCGCTGATTTACGGTGTCTGGTCAATCGCCGCCCTATCCGGAGCGCTGCTTGCGTTAGCGACTTGGCGTTATTGGGTGGAAGCACACTCGCCTGCGCAGCCACCCCGACGTCCCATGTTTGGCGTGAGGTTCTGGGTCTTCGTGGGAGCGGCCGTACTAGCCGTCCTCCTCGAAATCGGTGAGGTACGGGCGGCGGTCGACTGGTGGGGCGTGCCGTACCGCACCTGCGGCCCTGGTTGTGTGGAGTCGGGGCCTCCCCTGAGCAGCGGCGTGCCGGCCTTGGCCTACATGGTGGGCTTGTTCGCGCTCGGAGCGGTCTTCGTCTACCTCGCCATCCGAGCAAGGCGGCGGAGAGTCACGACTCGCTGAGTCAGGCGGACGATGCGGTCGCCTGGGCCAGTGTTCCGGAATGACCCCCGAGCGAGAGAGCTAGTCGGGTTCCCAAAGGATCGCGGTAGGCGGCACGTTCGGTCGTTCGCAGAACTCCGCCAACGCTCGCCGACCGTCGACGCTCGGGACGACTGACCACCGCGGGAACTCCGTGTGGTGTCCGAAGTAGTAGGCGGTCAGCGGCGACTCCCAATCATCGCGCTCGGCACGGGCGCGATCTCCGACGCTATGCAGTGAACCGGCTCCGGCCTTCTCATAGCCGCCTGGGTAGTAGAGAAGGGCCGTTCCTGTGGTGTCGCCGACTACCGCATGCGCTTCGGCTCCACCCGCTTCGAGGACGAGGATGACAGGGGCGACCGCCGACGCTTCGATCTCCGCCCAGAGTTGAGCGATGTCGGCGGACGCGGCTGTTCGCACCGCGTGTTCTTCCGACCATCTCGCTGTCGCGGTCACACCTGGGATTCTGCTCTGGCAAGGGGAGGCTCGCCTGGGCCAGTGTTCCGGAATGACCCCTGAGCGTTGGCGTTGCCGCCAGCTGCTGCGCCTGTCTGGGTGTGCTGATTCCCGAATCGGGAGGCCCCCCAAGCAGCCGGCTCTGACTTCGGCGACGTGTGAGGGTGTTGCGACCCGGGTAGGATGATCGGCACAACGCCCTTCCGCCGCCTGCAATGGCCCACGGCTCGAGGACGCATCGTTTCCCGGACGCGAGCAGCGTGCCCGGAACATGCACCGGGAAGGGACAGAATGAATACTCAGCAGGCTCCTCCTCTGAGCACTGCCGAGATCGCTGCGACACTGCGATCGACCAACGACTCGATTGCCAGGGGGACTCACAGGTTCCTCCGCGAGAGGATGCACTTCGAGTTTTTCTGCGAGTGCGGCGACTCGCACTGCCACGAAGGCGTCTGGCTAACGGTCGCCGAGTACCACGTCACGCGGCCGGGTGCGGTGGTCGCCCACCCGACGCTCTAGGAGAGATTGGCGAAACGAACACCCTGACGTCCTAGCTCCGGGCACCTCGCGCAAGCACAGACAGTCTTGGCCCAAGTTCTTGAGATCGGCTTGGAGGGCCGGATCGATGCGGACACTCCCACCCGAGGCGAGCTTGATGCCAAAGTCACGGTTTGGCTAACGAGTGAAACCACCCCCGAGCTGTTCGCCCAGCTAGCACAGCTCTGCGTGGAAGAGGAGGCGTCTGCGCTGGTCGGGTTCGAGGGGTACTCGGAGTTGAGGTAGCGGCGCTAGGGGCCGTGCGACAGCGCTAGGGCAGCCGCTCGCGGAGCCGCCGAACCGTCGACGCGTCGACCTACCAGGCGTCGATCACCTGCGCGAGGGCGGCGAGCTCCTCCGGCGAAGCTTGATCGACCGGGGAGCGCCGGCGGCGCGGATCCGTGCGGCCGCCGTCCGAGCCGCGTCATCCGGTGTGCTCCTTCCCGCGAATGCCGCATCGGCGAGCGCTCGAAGAAGCGCGCGCCGCTGGAGGCGTAGCTCTGCTTCCGCATGGTTGGTTCCATGATGCTCCTTCCGGCGAATGCCGCCTGGCCGAGCGCTCGAATGACGCTCGACGCTGGTCAAGCCAGAGGAGTCACAGTCGGAGAGGAGGTGCAGGGCCTCGGCGGCTTAAACAGCTAAAACCAAACCCGCGACTCGCACCATAGCAGATTTGATATCTACCCGCTTGGCTCGGCACCCGGCCTCGCCTTCGGGACCGGATAGGCTCGTGGCGCCGTCCGGCCCCGAACCGAGGAGAGCTGTTCAGGTACAGGCTCCACTCGCCGGACGAGGGCGACTTGGGAGAGGCGACCTACGCGGTGATGATCAAGCCGGGCGAGGAGATCCTCCTCGGTGCCGGAAAGCGGTTCCGCGTCCTCGATCTCGTCCCGTTCGATGAGGAGGACGAGTCGCCGTTCGTGGGACTGCTCCAGGTCGAGGCCGTTTCGGCCTAAATCCCGAGCGCCTCGTCAGTCGCAGGCCGAGCTGGTGGCGCTCTCGAGGTCCTTCGCAGCCGTCACGACGCTGCTGACCATCGGTGCGAGCTGGGCCAGCTGCGTGGCCGTCGGGGACGCGGGCAGCTGCGTAACTGCGGTGGAAAGGCTCGAGACGGATGACTTCAATGCGCTGGTCTCGCTCGGGAAATCCTGCTTCGCCGAGCTCACAACCGCGTCTGCGTTGCTCTGCACCGTCTTTACGTCCGTCTGTAGCGTGGGAAGGGCGCCGCTCTCAAGCGTCACGCCCTTGAGGTCGTCCACCGACTGCTCGAGATCGCTCACATTCGAGCAGTAGGCCGGCTTACTGCTGCCGCCACACCCGGCGGCCATCAACGCCGTGGCCGCCGCCAGCGCGAACATGGTCCGCCACAGCAACCTCGACATCGTGCACCTCCAGAGTCGCAGTACGTTGACCGGACCCTGCCCCGGCGAGTATCGCGCTGCGTCATCCATACGGGATGATCTCTTGCCACCACACGCCTTGCTCGACGTTACGGTGGAGCAGACGGACGAGGAGATCATCGCCGGCAGCAACCAGCACTTCCGCGTCCTCGACGTTGTGCCGTTCGAGGAGGAGGACGAGTCGCCGTTCGTCGGGCTCCTGCAGATTGAGGCGGCCTGACGCTTCGCATCAACTGTCGCTCGCCCTCTGCCGATACAGCGCAGGTCAGGGGGTCGGAGTCTCCTCGAGCGCGCCGGGCCGTGTGGCCGCAGACACGCTCGGCGGCGTCGGGATTCTCCCTTGGCCCCCTGACAAATCCTTTGGTGGCTCGCCGCTTCGCCGAACTCCCGGGCTCTACGCCGCAGGAGCTGCGCGTCGGCGTCGGCAGCGGACAAGTCAGGGAGGGCACGTCCCCGGGTCCTACTCGGCCCCCCGAGCCCGGGCGTTACTGGCTAGTCAACGTGCCGCGCCGCAGTTGATCCCTGACCCTGCATTGCTCATAGGCGATGAGGCCGATGCCCAGCCTCCCCTGGTCGGGCAGGAACGTTCAGCACGTTTGGGCGGGAATCCGTCGGCGGTGCCGTTTGACGAGCGGCCGGAGCGGCGAGCCGAAACGCCCTCGCGCTTGCCCATAGCGGCTCCGGCCGAGGGAGACGCTACGCCGCTCGGGTGCGGCTGCCTAGTGGCCGTTTAGGACGTGTCCTCCATCTCCCGGGGCCACGCTGACAGCGGTCCTCCTGCGCGCCCCTGAGTACCTAGTAAAGGTCTCCGGGCGGTACTACCCTCCGTCCAAATGACTGATGCCGCGCCCGCGGCCGGTGCCGACGAGGAGGCCAAGACCCAAGCCGAGGCCGAGAAGAAGAAGCCTCTTCTCCGGCGTCTCCGCCGACCGCCGACAGCCCTTCTTGTGACGCTACTCGGGATCGCCCTCACGGCGTGGCTGCTCCCCGCAATCACCCGGCAATGGAACGACCGGCAAAGCGCGCACACCGTAAAGGCCGGGATTGTCTCCGATATGACCGCGGCGACGGAGCCTGTCCTGCTGAGTGGGGAGGATCTCTGGCAGTCGCTCCCCGAATGCACCGCCCGCAACAACGTCGACATCACCAATTATGAGGAAGCCTTTTCGCTGCCACCGCGGGAGGTGAAGTGTTTCGAGCGGGCAAAACGAAAATTGGTGAAGCTTTCACGAAGGATCGATCGCCCATGGTCGCTGGCGAGCGCCGAAATCGAAGCTCGTATGCGCGCCTACCTCGACCCGCAAGTGGTGACCGGGTGGGAGGTTTTCTCCTGGCTCATCGCCCATTACGACGGCTCCGCTGCGATCGGCACTTTTGCGTCCACTGCATTCGGCAACCAAGAATTTCTAGCCGCGGAGAAGACCGGTTTTGACTTCCAAGCCGACGCAGCCCATGACCTGGCTGCTGTACTTAGAAACGCGCACGGTCTCAGCGCCGAGCACCTCTTTATCTCGCCTGGTTGGGGATTGGACCATCTGCGGCCAGCGCTCAAACGCTATGACGCCTACCGGGAGATTGCCGGCCCAAGGGCTCCGGGCGGCAGCGCACCTCCGAACGAGGTCTACCCACTCAGCGAAATCCCGCTCTCTAACTACGAGCAAGAGATCGCACGTGAGGTACTCAACTCGCACGTGACGGGCTATAGCACCACGACGAATGACCTCATCCACGACCTCATCCCGTAAAGCCGCGACTACCGCGAGGCCGCCACTGCGGCCGGTCTAACGCGCCGAAGTAGTCGTCGCAGCACCTCGATCGCGTCCCGCTCCCCCGCGCAGAGGCTCGCCAGCGCGGCGAGCGCGAGCTGGGACTCCGCCAACGACAGGAACGTCGCCTCCGTCTCCAGTCGGCCATGCCAGTGAACGGCGGCGCGTTCGAGCTTCTCGGGCTTCTGCTCCGCGAGCAGGTCGAGACGTAGCTCGCCGCCCGCGGGTGCAATAGCGGTTGCCACCCGGTTGCCACGGCGTCGTCTGCGTCGCCAGCCGAGAGAACGAAGAGTGCCGCCAGTCCGCGTAGGAGACGGCCTCTCGGGCGATGGAGCGTACCGGGATCGAACCGGTGACCTCCGGCTTGCAAAGCCGGCGCTCTCCCAGCTGAGCTAACGCCCCGAGAGAGCCCCAGTGTAGAGGGCGGGGTGTGAGGCCGATTCGGGGCCGGCGCCTAGGCCGCGCGCTCGAGCCGTTCCTCGACCCGCGCCCGGGCGACGATCGACTCACGGTCGCCGAAGAGCAGACGAGCGCGGACGGCGCGCTGCTCGTCCCAGAGGACGTTGAGCTTGGCGTCGATCGCGTGGATCTCGGCCCGTATCTCGGGGTCATGCGCGTCGGAGAGCCGGTGCCAGAGCTCGGTCCGCTCCTCGCTGAGGGTCTCGATTTCCGCATGGATCGCTTTGAGGGTTCGCATGACGTCTTCAACGGACGCCATGCCCGAGACATTCCACGTGAATCCTCAGCGTTAGCGGAGGAACTCTCAGACCGCGGCGAGAGCTTCGCGGACGCGGTCGCCGACCGCGGCCAGCTCGAGCTGCTCGCCCGTCACGTCGCGGAGCAGCTCGTCGGCTGTCGGCTTCTGGCCTTCCGCCCACAGCTCGCGCAGCAGGGAGCCGGCTTCCCGGCGCGAGAACCAGGCGTTGCCGTAACGCTCCCGGAGATAGGCGCGCAGCTGTGCCTCGAACGCCCACGCGCGGAGGTACTCCGAGGCGTAGAAGCCGTCATCGATGTCGTCGAGGTAGTCGGCGGCCGCCGGCTCGACCTTCGTCGCATCGGAGAGCAGCTCCACGTACCGCGGCTGCAGTGCGGTCAGATCCTCCGCCGCGTGGAACTCGAGCTCGTACAGGAGCTTCGCGCAGTAGCGCCGGACGATCCAGAGGAGCTGCACCGCTCCTTCGGCTGCGAACTCGTGCGGACGCGGGAAGTCGAGCCGCCGCTCCAACCACACGGGATCGGTGGTCAGGTACTCGAGCACCATCGCCCAGCCCTCGGTCACGGCGTTGTCGCCGAGGCGTCTCTCCTCCGGCGACAGGGAGGCGTCGGTATGGGCGAAGTGCTCGGTGTGGCCGGCCTCGTGGAAGAGGGCCCGCCAGTCGTCCGGACCGCCCTGCGGCTTCATGACGAGCACGACGCGGCCGGGCACCTCGATCGGCGCGCAGAAGGCCCGCGGATCCTTGGTCGGGCGCTCCTCGAGGTCGAGCTCGACGTTCTCCTGGGCGCGGAGATCGATGCCGAGGTCCATGAGGGTGCCTTCGAGAGCGGGCAGCATCCGGTCGCGCGGGAACGCCTCATCCCACTGAGCGCCGCGCCAGGCGCGGCCGACGTCCCAGCGCCTGAGCTCGCCGAGCCCGAGGCCGACGCGCGAGCGGAAGAAGCGGTCGCCGGCTTCCACCCAGAGGTCCTCCGTATCGGCGAGTAGGCGCCGGCATTGCTCGGCGAGGTTGTCGAGTGGCAGGCCGAAGCTCCGGTACAGATCGGCGTAGCTGTCGGCGCCGAGCCTGCGCGTCTCGCGCTGGACGACCTGCGCCGCCTGCAACTCGAGCGCGTTCAGGTGCTCGTTGGTGAGCTCGTTCCTCGCCGACTCGATCCGCTCGCGGGCGTCGCGGTCGTCCTCGTTCATCAGCCGCGGCTTGAGCATCCGGAACGGGATCTCGTTGCCGTCGACGGTCGCGGCCAGTGTCGCCTCGAGCTCGGCGACGCGCTCCGCCTCCTCGCTCACGAAGCTGCCGAGGTAGCCGCCGCATGCGAACTTCCACAGCTCGCGCCGGCGGCGGTCGCCGTCGACCGACGCCCCGAGAGCGAGTGCCGTGTCGAGCTGCGTCAGGCGCTCGTGCCGCTCGTAGATCGGCGCGAGATCGAACGTCTCCTTGAGGCCCGCGAAGTGGAGGTAGGACTCCTCGTCGAGCTCCGCGAGAAAGCGGTCGGCGTCCGCGCTGAGCGCCTCGATCTCCTGTTGCTGAAGCGGCTCCGCCATGCGGGTTCGTAGGATAGACGCGTGCATGAGATCTTCCTCAAGACCGAGCGCAAGACCCAGCTGATCGAGATCACTGACCTCGTCCGCGACGCGCTCGGCGGAACGAACGGCGCGTCAGCCGCTCTCGTCTACGTCCCGCACACGACGGCGGGCGTCGCGATCAACGAGCGGATCGACCCCGAGCTCGTGACCGATCTCGAGAACGCGTTCAACCGCGTTGTCGGCGACGACTGGGAGTGGCGCCACGACGACGAAGACGGGCCGAACGCGCCGTCCCACGCGCGCGCCTCGCTCGCCTCGAGCCCGCAGGTGCTGATTCCGCTGCGCGACGGGGGCCTTGCTCTCGGCACCTACCAGGGCGTCTTCTTCTGCGAGTTCGACGGGCCGCGCGAGCGCAAGATCTACGTCGCGACGCTGAGCTAGCCATGGCCGCGCCCGTCGCGAAAGGCGACGAGCTCGAGCTCGACGTCGACTCGCTCGCCTTCGGCGGCAACGGAGTGGCGAGGCTGAACGGCTTCGTCGTCTTCGTGCGGCGTGGGCTGCCGGGAGATCGCGTCCGCGCACGGGTCACGAAGGTCAAGCGCAGCCACGCCGAGGCGCTTGTGACCGAGGTGCTCAGGCCCGGGCCCGAGCGGGTCGACGCTCCGTGCGCACACTTCCCGGCCTGCGGCGGGTGCCGCTTCCAGGATCTCGCGTACGAGGCTCAGCTCGCGCAGAAGGAGATGCAGGTGCGCGACGCGCTGCAGCGGCTCGCCGGCATCGCCGAACCGCCGCTCGAGCCGATCGTCCCGTGCGAGCCGGAGATCTTCCACTACCGCAACAAGCTCGAGTACTCGTTCACCGCGACGCCCGAAGGTCCGGCGCTCGGCTTTCACCGGGCCGGCCGCTGGGACGAGGTGCTCGAGATCGAGCGCTGCTGGCTGACCGACGAGCTCGGGAACGGGATCCGCGACGCGGTTCGCGCCTGGGCGCGAGAGGAAGGGCTCGAGGCGTACTCGCAGGCCGACGGGAGCGGCTACCTCCGCCACCTCGTCGTCCGGCAAGGCCGCAATACGGGTCAGGCGCTCGTTCAGCTCGTGACCGCACCCGGCGAGCAGTTCGAGACGGGCTACTTCGTCGACGTCCTGCGTCGCTTCCCCGAGGTGCGCTCGATCCAGTGGTCGATCAACGACACGCCCGCCGAGGTCACGAATCTGCCTGCGCGCCTGCTCTGGGGAGAGGAGTGGATCGAGGAGGAGCTCTGCGGGCTCCGCTTCCGGGTCCGCCCGAACGCGTTCCTCCAGACGAACACGGCGATGGCCGAGCGCCTCTACGGGCTCGCGCGCGAGGCCGCGGGGCTCACCGGCGACGAGACGGTCTGGGATCTCTACTGCGGGATCGGGACGATCGGGCTCTTGCTCGCACGCGACGCCCTGACGGTGTGGGGGATCGAGGTCTCGGAGGAGTCGGTCGCCTGCGCGCTCGAGAACGCCGAGCTCAACGTGGTCACGAACGCGGCGTTCTTCGCCGGCAACGTCGGCGAGGTGGTTGAGGAGCTGCTCGAGCGCTCCGGCGCGCCGGAGGTGGTGGTGGTCGATCCGCCGCGCGCCGGCCTCGCGGGGAAGGCGCTGCGGCGGCTGGGCCGCATGGGTGCACCGCGGCTCGTCTACGTCTCCTGCAACCCCACGACGCTCGCGGGTGACGTGAAGGCGCTACGCGACGAGCACGGCTACGAGCTGAAGCGCGTCACGCCGGTCGACATGTTCCCGCACACGCCGCACGTCGAGTGCGTCGCGCTGCTCGAGCAGGCGTCGTAGGCTCCAGGCATGTCCGAGTCGCCCCAGGAGAAGGAAGCGCTCGCGAAGCTGGACGAGGAGACTCGCGACGTCGCATGGGACGAGTTCGACAAGGAGGCGGACCGCGAGCTGAATACACGCGGCGCGATTGCCCAGTTCTTCGGCGGGCTCGCCCGGTTCGGACGTCCCCGCCCCTTCCATCGCGTCAAGGGCGACCCGGAGGCAGAACCCGTCCACGACGAAGACCCTGGCGACGAGCGCGGCCTACGCGACGCCCTGAACCACGACGACCAGAAGACCTAGGCCCGCCGCGCCCTGAGGCGCCGCCAGATCAGGTCGCAGTTCGCGAGCAGGAAGCCGACCGAGAGGAACGGCAGCGCCGGGAGCCCGTTGACGTCGGTGGCGTTCGCGAGCACGAGGGTCAGCGAGTACATCCCGGTCATCGCGAGCCACGTCCAGCCCGGCCGGAGCCCCCAGCGCACCGTCGCTGCGAGGAAGAGGGCGAAGAAGAGGATGTCCGGCGGACCGAGCCCCGCCGCGCGTCCGCCGGGCGCGACGAAGGCGACTGCGACGGCCGAGTAGACCGCAATGTGCTTGGTGACGATCGTGTGCGTCGGCCCGACTGCGACCGAAATCGCGTCGACGAACGGGATGATCAGCGCGATCAAGACCACCCAGCCGAGATCCTCGAACAGCCAGAGGAACATCCAGCCTCCGCAGGTGTACGCACCGAGCTTCATGAAGTTGGAGGTGAGGTAGTGGTGCGTCTCCCACGTCACCACGGCGGCGACCAGGAACACGACGAAGGCCACCGCGACGAGCCGCCGGTGCGACCAGAGCGGTAGCGCGAGGTAGATCAGCAGGAGCGTCGCCGGCAGCACCCCGGCCGCGATGACCGCGACCTCCGGCCAGACGGCGAGCTGGCCCATGTGGGGCGCCGCAGCGTCCCACGCCACCACGCCGGCGAGGACGAGGGCGAACGCTGCGACACGCCAGGACGGCAGCGCGTCCCGGCTCAGTACGGGGGCGTCTGGCTCCACCACTCGCCGAGCACCTTGAAGGCGTTCCAGAACGCCGTCTTCGCCGGCTGCTCGTCGAGCGACTCGTCGATGTCGGGCGTGACGAGCCCCTGGATCGTCGGCGTGAGCTCCTGGAGTTCGCCCTCGACCGGCGTGAGCTCCCGTGCGAGCGGGAAGCGCGCGGCGTTGAGGAAGGCGAGCGCCGGCTCGCCCATCGCGACCACGAGCTTGGGCTGGACGATGTGCAGCTCGCGCAGGAGGAAGGGCCGCGACTCCTCCTCGTCACCGCCGGCGAACTTGAGGCAGTTCGTCCCGTAGATCGCCATCGGGTCGACGTGCAGGCGCTGCAGCGACTTGAGGAGCGCGTTGCCGGCGCGGCCGTAGAAGGCGACTCCCTCCTGCAGCTCCGACGCCTGGGGCGCGTACTTGAGCAGGAAGACGTCGGCCAGCGGATGGCCGGAGCCGAGCACGGGAACGCGCTCTCCTCCCGCTGTCTGCGCGAGCTCGTCACCGAGAGCGTTGCTCTCGGTGATCGCCTTTTGCAGGTACTTCTCGTAGATCTCGTCGTTTGCCACAGTCACAGGATGCCCCCGGATGGAAGTTCGGGATCAGCGGACCCGTTCCTTGGGCTCTGGAGCCCATCGGCGTGCGAGGTGATGAACCGAGCGCTGCCGTCGCGCCGTACCTTCACGCATGCACACGCGAGTAGTGAAGCCCAAGCGTGGTCCGGAGATCCTCGTCCGGCCGCTGCGGAACGGTGATGTCCAAACAGTCGGAGCCGTCTTTGCGAGGCTGGGGGAGGAATCCCGGCGCAGCCGGTTCCTCGGGCCCAAGCTGAACCTCAGTGAGACCGAGTTGCACTGGCTCGCCGGGGTCGGACCCGACCACCATGCGCTCGTCGCATCGGTCGACGGCGATCCGGAACCGATCGCGATCGCGCGGCTCGTCCGCCTCCGCGGGGGCAGCGCGGAGATCGCCTTCGAGGTGGCAGATGCCCATCAGGGCCGCGGGGTCGGATCGGCGCTGACCCGGCTGCTCGTCGCGGATGCGCGTGCCGCGGGGATCTGCGAGGTGACGGCCCTCGTCCGGAGCGACAATCCGGCCGCGCTCGCGCTCCTTCGTCGCGTGCTCGGCCGTCTCGAGCTGCAGTTGGAGGGGCCGGACATGCTCGTGAGGGCGCTCCTGCCCGGCTGCGCCTAGCGCACGCGCTCCTTGGCCTGCGCCACCCACTTCAGCCCCTGGAGGTAGACGAGCGACTTCGGGCGGCGCAGCACCTCGGCGTCGTGGAGCGAGACGAGGAACTCCTCCGGGCCGCTGAAGCGCCGCATGCGGACGGCGCCGGTGCCCACCCCGGCGAGGACGTGCGCGTCGGATCCCGCGCCGGGCGTGAGGTTGTACTTGCGCGCGAAGCGGAGGGCCTCGTCGTTGTACGCCTCGAACAGGAGCCGGGCGTTGTAGACCTCGAAGACGTCGACCTCCGCGAGGTGCCGATGCAGCGTCGCCGGCTCGGGGATCGCGTGCATCCGGTCGAACGGATGGGGGAGATAGACGAGGCCGCCCTGGGCCCGGATCGCGGCGACGGTCTCGCCGAAGGACATGCCTCGCGGGATCTCCTCCCGCAGGAAGAGTCCGATCACCTCGCCCTGGTCGGCCGTCTTCACCTCTTCGCCGGGGATCACGACGAGCCGGCGGCCGCGGGCGCGCTCGACGGCCTCCTGCGCGCCGCCCAAGACGTTGTGGTCGGTGACCGCGATCGCGCCGAGACCCTCGGCCTCGGCGTGGTCGAGCAGCTCGTCGACGTCGATCGAGCAGTCGTGCGACCAGCTCGTGTGGAGGTGGAGGTCGGCGACGATCCAGTCACGTTCCTCGAAGGGCCGACGTGCCGTGTGGCTACGCCGGCGTGAAGCGACGCGCTCGTACACCTCCTCCACGCGGTCGGCGAGCGCTTCGGTCGTCTGTGACCGCGCCGCCGCGACGCTCTCGGCGGCGCGGCGGGCACGGAAGGCTTCGTCCTCGATCATCCGCGCTGTCTCGGCTGCGGCCAGCTCGGGCTGCTCGGCGCGCCCGGACGGCGCCGCGATCGCCACTCCCGCCGTCTGGGCCTCGGCCACCAGGCGCCGCAACCCGTCGGCGGCGGGCACGAAGATCGAGGCGTCCCGGAGCAGTTCGGCGCGCGCGGCGCCGGTGCGCGCGGTGCGCACACGCATCCTCCCGCGCAGCCGCGGCGAGACGGCGGGCCGCGAGGCGGGGACGCGCGTTCGCAGGAGCACGAGCTCCCAGCCGGGCTGCTGCGCGAGCTCGCGGACGAGCGCGCGGAGGAGCGGCCGCTCGGTCTGCCGCCACTCCATCACCACGAGCCGCTTCTTGCTCGGCCGGGGCGAACAGCTCTCGATCGATCCCGTGCGGCACGAGCTCATAGCGGCCCGGGAAGCGAGCGTCCGCCGCCTCGGCGACCTCTTCGCTCGTTGCGAGCAGCGCGTCGACGCGCCCGAGCAGCCGCTCTCGCTGCGCGCGGCCGGGCGGATAGCCGAGCCGGTCGGGTGAGAAGAACGTCGCGACGGTGAGCGCGGCCGAGTCGCGGAGGGCGAGGTAGGAGAGGCTCGGCAATCCCGGCTCGAACCCATGCACGACGTCGAAGCCGCCGCGGGCGAGTGCGAGCGAGAGGCTCGCCCGAACCCCGACCGGCACGCCCATCCGGCTCCGCCGTGAGATCGGCACGGCCGGGCCGATCGCGATGACCTCCGGCGGCTCGTCGAGGGAGCCGAGCAGCGCACGCCGCCCCGCGGCAAGGTCGCGCGCCCGGTTCGACGGCGCGAGGATGGCGACGGCGTGGCCGCGGTCGCGCAGCTCGCGCGCGAGTCCGTCCACGTGCTCGTTCACGTCGTGCGGCTGCGACCAGGCGAACGGCGTGACAAGCGCGATCCGCACGTTGATCGAGTGTAGTGCCCGCTAGAGCTCGAGGAGCATCTCGTGCTGGCGGACCACGACCGAGCCGCCGAGCTCACGGAGCACCCGCGCCGCCGGATCGTCCGCCGGGAGGTTGAGCACGGAGACGTCTCCGAACGCGCGCAGCGCCCGCAGCAGCGGCTCCGGCTCGCCCGTGTATTGCTGCAGCTGTGCGCTCGAGCGCACGCAAAAGAGCATCGCGCCGCTGTCGGTCACGAGGCCGCGAACGTCGTCGTAGTGCGCGAGTGTTCCGTCCGCCCGCTGCCACGGCTCGTGTCGCTCGGGCAGCTGCGCCTTCGCCTCGGCGGGAGGGACCTCGCGACCGGCGTGCTCGCCCTTGGCGCCGGGCAGCGTCCAGACCTCGACGTCCTGCACCTGTGCGTAGCCGAGCTTCTCGTAGAGCGCGAAGCGCGCCGGTGTTCTCGACGATCACCTCGAGCCAGACGCGCCGTACCCTG
This sequence comes from uncultured Actinomycetes bacterium, assembly GCA_963731015.1. Lineage (GTDB taxonomy): Bacteria > Actinomycetota > Thermoleophilia > Gaiellales > Gaiellaceae > Palsa-739. The sequence goes on along the minus strand of CAVSTY010000005.1, from coordinate 1,030,891 downwards.
CGCTCCCGCGCCTGCTCGTGCAGTGCGCGCATCAGCGCCTCGCCGACGCCCGAGCGGCGCGCGCCCGACACGACGCCGACGCCGCCGATCCACGCGTCCTCGCCGCGCAGCCCGAGGTTCCCGAGCCCCACCGGCTCACCGTCGCGGAAGGCGATCCGCGAAGCGTCGAGATCGAGGTCGAACGCGTCGTCCATGAACGCGAGTTGTTGCTCGTCGAGGTGGAACGGGACGAGGTAGCCCTCGTACGCGGAGTTGAAGAGCGAGGTACGTTCGCCCGGCGAGAGCAAGCGCGCCGGCCGGATCTCGAGCCCTTCCCTCACGTCTCGCAGAACCCCGGCGTCCCCGGGGCCACGGCGAACACGAGGAACATCGCGAAGACCCCGGCCAGGAGCGCCAACGGCATGATCGACATCGGGCGGTAGGTGCGGAGTCCGAAACTTCCCAGCACGAAGAAGACGACCGCGCCGAGGCCGCAGGCGAGCGCTGTCCATGCGCTGTCCACATCCTTGCCGCATACCGACGTACTCAGGCTGACCGCGTACCAGAGGTAGGCCGCGATGGGCCCGGCGAGCACCGTGAATGTCCCGGCGAGGAGCGACACGCGTGCCCCGTAGGTGGGACGACCGGCGAACGCCGTCACGGTGAGCCCGCCTGCGATCACGAGGAGCGCGAGCGGTGGGAAGACCGTGAAGGCCCACGCAGCTCCGACCACCGTGGCGAGGATCGGGACGAGGACCGCGAGCGGTGTCAGCCAATCCCTCGCCGACACCGCCCGCTCGACCATCGCTAGACCTCGGTCGTCGCCTCGTGCTTCGCCGCGACGCGCGCGTTCTCGCGGATGAACTCCTCGGTCAGCTCGTACGCCTCGTCGTCGACGATCTGCTGCGGCGGCGACTTCATGAGATACGAGCTCGGCCCGACGAGGGCGCCGGAGACGTTGTTGTTGAGCGCGAGCTTCGACAGCCGGACCGCGTCGATCACGATCCCCGCAGAGTTGGGCGAGTCCCAGACCTCGAGCTTCAGCTCGACGTTGAGCGGCACGTCGCCGAACGAGGAGCCCTCCATCCGGATGTAGGCCCACTTGCGGTCGGTCAGCCAGGGCACGTAGTCGGACGGGCCGACATGGACGTTCCCAGCGCCGAGGTCGTAGTCGAGCATCGACGTGACCGCGTTGGTCTTCGAGATCTTCTTCGACTCGAGGCGCTCGCGCTCGAGCATGTTGAGGAAGTCGGAGTTGCCGCCGACGTTGAGCTGCATCGTCTTGTCGAGATGGACGCCGCGCTCGCGGAAGAGCGAGGTGAGCACGCGGTGCGTGATCGTCGCGCCGACCTGCGACTTGATGTCGTCGCCGATGATCGGCAGGCCCTTCTCCGCGAACCGGTTGCCCCAGTAGTCCTCGCGCGCGATGAAGACGGGCATGCAGTTCACCATCGCGCAGCCGGCCTCGAGAACCTGCTCGGCGTACCACTTCGTCGCCGCCTCCGAGCCGACCGGGAGGTAGTTGACGACCACGTCGGTCTTCGTCTCCTTGAGGATCCCGACGACGTCGTCGGTCTTGCCGTGCGCCTTCTCGACGACCTGGGAGAGGTACTTGCCGAGGCCGTCGTGCGTCATCCCGCGCGAGACCTTGATGCCGGTCTGCGGGACGTCGGCGAACTTGATCGTGTCGTTCGGATGCGCCCAGATCGCGTCGGCGAGGTCCTCTCCGACCTTGCCCTTGACGACGTCGAACGCGGCGGTGAACTCCACGTCGCGGACGTGGTAGCCGCCGAGGTTCACGTGCATGAGGCCGGGGACGAACTTGTCGTCCGGCGCGTCCTTGTAGTACTCGACGCCCTGGAGCAGCGAGTTGGCGCAGTTCCCCACGCCCACGATCGCGACGCGAACCTTGCCGTCGTCGAGCCGTGCCCTACCGTTGGTCGTTGCCACTGGTGCCTCCGGAAAGTTGCTTGCGAACGTGCAGGACGCGCTGGACGACCGTGAGCCAGGCCGTCACCGCGAGCGCGACAATCGCCCACGGAAGGCCGCCCCACGGCGCGAACACGAGTCCGGCCGTGATGAGTACGACGCGCTCGGCACGCGAGCCGAGGCCGACGTCGCCCTTCAGCCCGAGCGCCTCGGCGCGGGCGCGTGTGTACGAAACGAGAAACGAGCCGACGACCGCGGCGACCGCGACCACGACGGCCCAGTCCTCCCCGTGACGCGAGAAGACGAGCGCGATCGCGGCGAGCATCGCGCCCTCGCCGACGCGGTCGGTCGTGGAGTCGATGAACGCGCCGAACGGAGTCGACTTGCCGCCCACACGGGCGAGTGCGCCGTCGAGGATGTCGAGCAGCGAGCCCACGACGAAGATAGCGGCGGCGAGCCAGTAGACGAGCAGCGTGTCGGCGCGGTTCTCGAACGGGACGAGGACGGCGGCCGTGAGACAGAGCGAGACGCCGGTCGCCGTGAGGACATTCGGGGTGACGCCGGTGCGTGCGAGCCTCGTGACCGAGCGGCTCGCGAGCGACCGGGCTCCGGTCGTGTAGCCATGCTTGACGCGCCGAAGCACTGGAGTCGAATTCATCTCCACCATCGCAATCCTGCTATGTCCGACTATAGCAGGTTTGCGATGACCGGGCCGACCGCGCGAAGGCGTCCGAACAGTCGCGGCAGCCAGGCCGTAGCGAGCAGCGACGCAACTGCGACGCAGATTCCGGCGACCACGTCGAGGACGAAGTGGTTCGCCGTCGCGACCACGCTGAACCAGACCCAGAGCGGCCAGAGCGTCCAGAGGGCCTTCGCCCAGATCGTCCGGGAGGTGGAAACGAGGAAGAAGGCGACGATCAGCGCGTCGGCCGCGTGCAGGCTCGGCATCGCCGCATACGAGTTCCCGAAGGTCTGCAGCAGCGCGCTCGAGTGGTTGACGCCGGCGACGAATCCCTTGTCCGGGAACATCCAGGGAGGCGCAGTCGGCATCAGCCAGAAGCCGATGAGACCGACCAGGTTCGCCAGCAGGATGGTGTTACGGAAGCGGCTGAACGCCTCGTGCCGGCGGAGATAGACCCAGAGGAGCGCCAGCCCGATCACGGTGAACTCCGAGTTCCAGTACGTCCAGGCCGTTGCGGTCAGGAGTGTCGAGGAAGAGTCGGTGATCCGTTCGACGCTCAGCTCGAACAAGTGGTGGCTCAGGTGCTGCTCGAACGAGATCACGCGCAGGCCGTTCACGACGGCCTTCGTCGGATCCCGGTCCGTCAGATGCCGGACGGCGAGATACGAGACGTAGAAGCCGAGCCAGATCCCGAGCTGGACAGCAAAGTGGCGCCAACCGCGCGGAAGCACCCTTTGGCCCAGAGCGACTACCCGCTCCATGCAAACACTCTAAAGGCTCGGCGAGACGCTGGGCTAGCCACCGATGTAGGACATCTCGACCTTGGGCAACGAAGCCGTTTCCGCCGTCCGCAGCTCGGAGTAGCGGTCGGTGCGGCGCGTCCAGATCGCGCGGAGCTGATCGATCAGCTCCTCGTCGGAGGCGCCGAGGCGCAGCGGCGCGCGAAGGTCGTGGCCGCGTGCGGCGAACAGGCACGTGTAGAGCTGCCCCTCGGCCGAGAGGCGCGCCCGCGAGCAGCCGCCGCAGAACGGCTTGGTGACGGACGCGACCACGCCGATCTCGCCGGCGCCGTCGGCGTAGCGCCAGCGGCGCGCGGTCGCGTCCGGCCGCTCGGTCGCCACGGCCTCGAGCGGCCAGCGCTCTGAGATGCCCCGCACGATCTCTTCGGCGCTGACGACGTCCTCGAGCCGCCAGCCGTTCGTCGAGCCGACGTCCATGAACTCGATGAAGCGGAGCACGTGGCCGCTGCCGCGGAAGTGCTCGGCGAGCTCGGGCACGTCCTTCTCGTTCACGCCCCGCTTGACGACCGCGTTGACCTTCACCGGGAGTCCGGCTGCCGCCGCTGCGTCGATCCCCTCCAGCACTTGCTGCACGGGGAAGTCGACGTCGTTCATCGCGCGGAAGGCTTCGTCGTCGAGCGAGTCGAGGCTGACCGTGACCCGGTTCAGGCCCGCGGCGGCGAGCGCCTCGGCCTTCTGCGCCAGCACGGACCCGTTCGTGGTGAGCGCGAGCTCGAGCCGGCCGCCGTCGGGTCTCTCGATGGCCGCGAGCAGCTCCACAAGGTGCTCGACGTTGCGGCGGACGAGGGGCTCGCCGCCCGTGATGCGGACCGTGCCGACACCGAGGCCGGCGAAGAGGCCGGCGACACGGGCCAGCTCCTCGAACGTCAGTAGCTCGCGGCGCTCGAGGAACGCGTAGTCCCGGCCGAAGACCTCCTTCGGCATGCAGTAGACGCAGCGGAAGTTGCAGCGGTCGGTGATCGAGATGCGCAGGGTCTCGAGCGGGCGCCCGAGCCGGTCGAGCAGCGGCTCCATTCCCTCAGTATGCGCGTTGCTACTCAGCCCACACGCGCGCGAGCTCGACGAGCGTCGCCGCCGCGAGACCCATGTCCTCGATGCAGATCCACTCGCGCTCTGAGTGCGCGTCGTGCCCGCCGGTGAAGATGTTCGCCGACGGCAGGCCCATCTCGGTGAGCGCCGAGCCGTCGGTGCCGCCGCGGATTGCCGTCTGCCTCGGCTCGAGGCCGACGCGGCGGATCGCCTGCTCCAGGTTCCCGAGGATCTCGGGGTGCCGTTCGACCGCGACGCGCGGGTTCCGGTACTGGATCCGATCCTCGACCTCGATCGTGCAGCGCGGCTCGGCGGCGCAGACAGCGTCGGCCAGGCTGCGCAGGAAAGCGACGTGCTCGGCGAGGCGGTCGTCGTCGAAGTCACGGACGATGAAGCGCAGCTCGACCTCCGACGAATCGCCGTCGACGAGCACGGGATGGACATAGCCCTCCCGGTCCTCGGTCGTCTCCGGCGAGAGCCTGTCCTGCGGCAGCCGAGACAGGATCTCGCCCGCCAGCTTGATCGCGTTCACGAGCTCGCCTTTCGCCCAGCCGGGATGGATCGCGCGGCCCCGGATGTGCATGCGCACCTGGGCGCCCGAGAACGTCTCCACCTGCAGCTCGCCCGTGGTCGAGCCGTCGACGGTGTAGGCGGCTGCGGCGCCGAAGCTCTCGACGGGGAAGTGGACGACGCCGCGGCCGACCTCCTCGTCCGGGTTGAAGGCGACCTTGACCGTTCCGTGCGGGAAGTCCGGCTGCGCGACGAGATAGGCGACGGCGGCCATGATCTCGGCGATGCCGGCCTTGTCGTCGGCCCCGAGCAGCGTCGTCCCGTCGGTCGTGATCAGCTCGTGGCCGACGTGGTTGTGCAGCTCCGGGGACTGCTCGGGATGGATCGACTGGCCCGAGTCACCGAGCACGATCTCGCCGCCCTCGTAGCGCACCCGCTGTGGCGAGACGCCGGTGCCGCTCACCTCGCGCGCGGTGTCGACGTGGGCGAACCACGCGATGGTCGGGACATCGTGCTCCACGGTTGCCGGGATGGTTCCGGTGACGTAGCCGTGCTCGTCCATCGCCACGTCGGCGAGTCCCACCTGCTCGAGTTCGTCGCGGAGCAACCGGAGAAGGTCGAGTTGGCCGTCCGTGCTCGGGTAGGTCTCCGACTCCTCGTCGGAGCGCGTGTCGATGCGCGCGTAGCGGACGAGGCGCTCGGCCGCGTCCTCCGCGAGCCGGGCGGCGACGGTGGTCTCCGTGGACATCGCGCGAGTGTACGTTCGGGGAATGCGCCTGCGTCTCGTCCAGCTATACGCCGGCCTCGTCCTCTACGGCATCAGCTCTTCGTTGCTCGTCCTCGCAAATCTGGGGCTCGACCCGTGGGACGTCTTCCACCAGGGGCTCTCCAAGACGTTCGGTCTCGCGATCGGGACGTGGGCGATCATCGTCGGCGTCGTCGTGCTCCTGCTCTGGATCCCGCTCCGCCAGCGGCCGGGCGTCGGGACGGTGAGCAACGTCATCCTCGTCGGCCTGACGATGAACGTCGTCCTCGGGCACGTACAGCCGCCGCACATGCTGTCGGTTCGCATCGCCTTCCTTATCTGCGGCGTGTTGCTGAACGGCATCGCGACCGGCGCGTACATCGGCGCCGGGCTCGGGCCGGGTCCGCGGGACGGCCTGATGACCGGGCTCGCCGCGCGCGGCCACTCGATCCGTGTCGTTCGCACTGGGCTCGAGCTGACGGTGCTGGTGACGGGGTGGCTCCTGGGAGGCAAGGTCGGAGTCGGCACCGTCGTGTACGCGGTCGCGATCGGCCCGTTGGCGCACGTGTTCATCCCGCTCTTCTCGCACGGCCGGCCGGCGCCCGAGGGCGCGCTGGAGGCCGTATAACCGCCGTCGGGCTGGCGCTCCTCTCGGCGTTCTGCTTCGGCGCGATGAGCGTGGCGCTGCGGATGGCGCTCGACCGCGATCCCGACGTCAAGCTGGGGACGATCGCGACTGCCGGGACAGCGCTCGTCGTCGCGCTCCTTGCTGCAACGGCCGAGACGCCCGCACGCGGACTGCATCTGGAGTCGGCGTGGCCGTTCCTGCTCGCAGGGCTGCTCTCGCCGGGGGCCGCGCAGATCCTCGTCACGACCGCGATCCGCGATGCCGGCGCTTCGCGCATCTCGATGATCTTCGGCACGGCGCCGCTCGTCTCGGTGACGATCGCGCTCGTCTTCCTCAACGAGCCCGCCAGTGCGCCGCTCATCGCGGGCGCCGTGCTCATCGTCACCGGAGGAGTACTGCTTGTCCGCGAGCGTGAGCGCCCTGCCCATCTGAAGAGGATCGGCCTCGCATTCGCGTTCGCCGGTGCGACTCTCTTCGCGATCCGGGACAACCTCGTGCGGCACCTCGCCCTGGGCAGCGCTGCTGTTCCGCCCGCCGTCGCCGCCACCGCCGCGCTGCTCGGTGGCACCGTGCTGATCGCGGTCTGGGCGCGGCAGGGGATCGGCCGTCGCTGGGTTCCCTTTCTGCCCGCGGGCCTGCTCTTCGGCGCCTCGTACGTCTCGCTCTTCGAGGCGTACTACCGCGGCCGGGTGACGGTCGTCGCGCCGCTGGTCGCGATCGAGTCGCTCGTCGGCGTCGTTCTCGCGGCGCTGCTCCTGCGGGACTCGGAGCTCGTGGGGAGGAGGCTCTTCGTCTGCGCGGCCCTCATCGTTGCGGGCGGCGCACTCATCGGAGCTTTCCGATGAGATGTCATATCTGCTATAAACCGGCTTAGATTTTCTCACCAGAGGAGGCAGAACACCACATGGCCAAGACCATCGGCATCGACCTGGGCACGACGAACTCATGTATGGCCGTGCTCGAGGGCGGCGAGCCGTCCGTCATCCCGAACGCCGAGGGCGGCCGCACGACGCCGTCCGTCGTCGCGTTCACGAAGGACGGCCAGCGGCTCGTCGGCGCTCCGGCCCGGCGGCAGCAGGTCACGAACCCGACCAACACGATCTTCTCGATCAAGCGCTTCATGGGGCGCAAGTTCGACGAGGTCACCGAGGAGATGACCATCGTTCCGTACGAGGTCGTCAAGGGGGCGAACGACGACGTGCGCGTGAACGCCGAGGGCAACGAGTACGCGCCGCCCGAGATCAGCGCGATGATCCTCCAGAAGCTCAAGCAGGACGCGGAGGCATACCTCGGTGAGACCGTGACGGACGCCGTCGTCACCGTCCCCGCGTACTTCAACAACGCGCAGCGCGAGGCGACGAAGGACGCCGGCAAGATCGCCGGCCTCAACGTCCTCCGCATCATCAACGAGCCGACCGCGGCCTCGCTCGCGTACGGGCTCGACAAGGAGTCCGACCAGACGATCCTGGTCTTCGACCTCGGCGGCGGCACGTTCGACGTCTCGGTGCTCGAGCTCGGCGACGGTGTGTTCGAGGTCAAGTCGACCGCCGGCGACAACCATCTCGGCGGCGACAACTTCGACAAGGCGGTCGTCGACTGGATGGCCGCGGAGTTCAAGAAGGACCAGGGCATCGACCTGACGCAGGACAAGATGGCGCTGCAGCGGCTCTACGAGGCTGCGGAGAAGGCGAAGATCGAGCTCTCGTCCACGATGACGACGCAGATCAACCTGCCCTTCATCACGGCCACCGCAGACGGTCCGAAGCACCTCGACCTGCAGCTCACGCGGGCGAAGCTCGAGGAGATCACGGCCGACCTGCTCAAGCGGACCGTCGAGCCGACGAAGCAGGCGCTGTCCGACGCCGGCCTCGACTCCTCCAAGATCGACCACGTCGTCCTCGTCGGCGGCATGACCCGCATGCCGGCGGTGCAGGAGCAGGTCAAGGAGCTGATCGGCAAGGAGCCGCACAAGGGCGTCAACCCCGACGAGGTAGTCGCCGTCGGCGCCGCGCTCCAGGCCGGCGTGCTCAAGGGCGAGGTCAAGGACATCCTCCTGCTCGACGTCACCCCGCTCTCGCTCGGGATCGAGACGAAGGGCGGCGTGATGACGAAGCTCATCGAGCGGAACACCACCATCCCGACCAAGAAATCCGAGGTCTTCACGACCGCGGAGGACAACCAGCCCTCGGTCGAGGTGCATGTCCTCCAGGGCGAGTCGGAGATGGCGACGTACAACAAGACGCTCGGCAAGTTCCAGCTCGTCGGGATCCCGCCCGCGCCGCGCGGCATGCCGCAGATCGAGGTCACCTTCGACATCGACGCGAACGGGATCATCAACGTGTCCGCAAAGGACATAGGCACCGGGAACGTCCAGCAGATCCAGATCCAGGGCGGCTCTGGTCTCTCCGACAACGAGGTGCAGGAGATGATCAGCAACGCGGAGTCGCACGCCGACGAGGCGCACCGGCTGCGCGAGGCCGCGGACACGAAGAACCTCGCCGAGACGCTCGCGTACCAGACCGAGCGCTCGCTCAAGGAGCACCGCGACAAGCTCGACGAGTCCGAGGCCTCGACGATCGAGGGCCGGGTCATGGAGCTGCGCCAGGCGCTCGAGGGCGACGATCTTGCCGAGATCAGCGCCAAGATGGACGCGCTGCAGGAGTCCTCGCACAAGCTCGCCGAGGTGCTCTACGCCGAGGCGGCGCAGCAGGCGCAGGCGTCCGCGGGCGGCGGTGACGGCGAGGAGGCCGCTGCCTCGGACGACGACGTCGTCGAGGAGGGCGAATACGAGGTCGTCGACGAGGAGGCGCCCACCTCGTGAACGAGGAGCAGGTCGAGCAGCAGGAGGAGACCGAGCAGGTCGAGCCCGAGCAGCAACAGCCTCAGCGGATGCCGGAGGCATCCGCGGTCTCTGGGCCGGGCGCCGGCGGTTCTGCCGCCGGCGCTTCCAGCCCTCCGCCAGAGGACGACCGGCTGCTTCGGCTCGCCGCCGACTTCGAGAACTACAAGAAGCGGGCGGCGCGCGAGCGGCAGGAGTACGTCCAGCTCGCGAACGAACGGCTGATCGGGGAGCTCATCCCGATCCTCGACGACCTCGAGCGTGCGCTCGCGGCGGCGGAGGAGCATCAGGAGGCGCAGCTCGAGGAGGGCGTGCGCCTCGTCCACCGCTCGCTCGCGGGACTGCTCGAGCGCCACGGCGTGACGGCCATCGAGACGGACGGCAAGTTCGATCCGCACGTGCACGAGGCGCTGCTCTCCCAGCCGTCCGAGGCGGAGGAGGGCTCGGTCATCGACGTCGTGCAGAAGGGCTACAAGCTCGGCGAGCGCGTCGTCCGTCCGGCCCGGGTCGTCGTCGCCGCGGCTCAGCCCGCGCAGGAGGAACCCGTGGCCGATGCCTGAGTCCCTCTACGACACGCTCGGCGTGAAGAAGGGCGCCTCGGCCGACGAGATCAAGAAGGCGTACCGGAAGCTCGCGCGCAAGTACCACCCGGATACGAACCAGGGCGACAAGGCCGCCGAGGAGCAGTTCAAGCAGGTGCAGACGGCCTACGACGTCCTCTCCGATTCCGAGAAGCGGAAGGCGTATGACCGCTTCGGCTCGACGAACGGCCGAGCCGCCGGCCCGGGCGGCCCGAACGTCGACTTCGGCGACTTCGAGTGGAGCGGCGACCTCGGGGACATCCTCGGCGGCATCTTCGGCAACGTCCGCGGCGGCGGCGCTCGCCGTGCGCGCCCGCAGGCGGTGCGGGGCGCCGACGTCGAGACCGAGGTGCGTCTCTCGTTCGAGGACTCGCTGCGCGGAGCCGAGGCGAAGGTGCCGGTCGAACTGACCGTGGCGTGCTCGCAGTGCGGCGGTACGGGAGCGGAGCCCGGCACGGCACCCGTCATCTGCCCGGAGTGCAACGGCCGCGGGGTCATCTCCGAGTCGCAGGGCCTGTTCGCGCTGTCGCAGCCGTGCCCACGCTGCCGCGGCAACGGCACGGTGATCGAGCAGCCGTGCTCGAAGTGTCACGGCTCGGGCCGCGAGCGGCGGCGGCGCACGTTCACCGTGAAAATCAAGCCGGGCGTCAAGAACGGCACGAAGATTCGGCTCAAGGGCAAGGGCGAGCCCGGCCAGCACGGCGGCCCCAACGGGGATCTGATCGTCGTCACGCGGGTCGAGCCGTCGCCTCTCTACGAACGCCGCGGCGACGACCTGATCGTGCAGGTGCCGGTCCCCTTCCCGACCGCCGCGCTCGGCGGCAAGGTCGAGGTGCCGACGCCCGACGGCCCCGTGTCCCTCAAGATCCCCGCGGGCTCCGAGGACGGCAAGCTGCTGCGGATCAAGGGCCGCGGCGCGCCGCGCCTCAAGGGCTCCGGCAAGGGCGACGTGCTCGCCCGCGTCCGCATCGAGGTGCCGAAGCGCGTGAACAAGAAGGAACGCGAGCTCCTCGAGGAGCTCCAGAAGGTGGTCGGCTGATGGAGACCTCGGACCGGGAACGGCCCATCTACATGATCTCGGTCGCGGCCGAGCTCGTCGGCATGCACCCGCAGACGCTGCGGATGTACGAGACGAAGGGCCTCGTGCGGCCGCACCGGACACCGGGAGGGACGCGGCTCTATTCCGATGCCGACATCGTGCGCCTGAGGATCGTCCAGCGGCTCACCTCGGAGCTCGGCCTCAACCTCGCCGGCGTCGAGCTCGTGTTGCGGCTCGAGGACGAGTTGCGCAAGGCGCACGCGCAGGTCGAGCGCCTGCAGCGGCAACACCAGCGCGACGTCCAGAAGGTGCACAAGCAGTACCGCCGCGATCTCGTGCACCTGCGCGACGAGCGGCTACCGGAAAGGCGGTAAGTCATGGACTTCAACAAGCTCACGATCAAGGCCCAGGAAGCCGTCGCGGCAGCGCAGGAGCTTGCGCGCCGGAACGGCAATCCGGAGCTCTATCCCGAGCATCTGCTGCTCGCGCTCCTCGACCAGGAGCTGCCGCGCGAGCTCGTCCCCGATGCGGACGCGCTGCGCGCGCAGGCCGAGGCGACACTTGCCCAGAAGCCGCGCATCGAGGGCTCGCAGCAGCAGCCGGGCGTGTCCTCCGCGTTCTCGAAGGTGCTCGACCGCGCCTTCGACGAGGCGAAGAAGATGGAGGACGAGTACGTCGCGGCGCAGCACCTGCTGCTGGCGCTCGACGTCGTGCCGCGCGACCAGCTGCTCGCGAAGATCGCCGAGGTCACGGCCGGCCGGCGCGTCACGTCGCCCGATCCCGAGGGGACGTACCAGGCGCTCTCGAAGTTCGGGCGCGACCTGACCGAGGCCGCGGAGAGCGGAAAGCTCGATCCGGTCATCGGTCGCGACGAGGAGATCCGCCGCGTCATCCAGGTGCTCTCGCGCCGCACGAAGAACAACCCCGTCCTGATCGGCGAGCCCGGCGTCGGCAAGACCGCGATCGTCGAGGGGCTCGCGCAGCGGATTGTCGCCGGCGACGTGCCCGAGTCCCTGAAGGGGAAGCGCGTCTGGGCGCTCGACATCGGCGGCCTGCTCGCCGGCTCGAAGTACCGCGGCGAGTTCGAAGAGCGGCTCAAGGCCGTCCTCGAGGAGATCGCCAACGCGGAGGGCCAGATCATCGTCTTCATCGACGAGTTGCACACGATCGTCGGCGCGGGCGCGGCCGAGGGTGCCGTCGACGCCGCGAACATGCTCAAGCCGATGCTGGCGCGCGGCGAGCTGCGCGCGGTCGGCGCGACTACTCTCGACGAGTACCGCAAGCACATCGAGAAGGACGCCGCGCTCGAGCGGCGCTTCCAACCCGTCTTCGTCGGCGAGCCGTCCGTCACCGACACGATCGCGATCCTGCGCGGCCTGAAGGAGCGCTACGAGGCGCATCACAAGGTGCGGATCCGCGACGCGGCGCTCGTTGCGGCGGCCGTTCTCTCCGAGCGTTACATCGCGGACCGGCAGCTGCCGGACAAGGCGATCGACCTCGTCGACGAGGCCGCGTCCAGGCTGAAGATGGAGATCGAGTCGTCGCCGGTGGAGCTCGACGAGGCGAACCGGCGCGTGATGCAGCTCGAGATCGAGCTGGCCGCGATGGCCGGCGAGTCGGAGGACGTGCGCGCGCCACTCGAGTCCGAGCTCGCGGAGGCGAAGGAGCGCCGCGACGGGCTCGCCGCGCGCTGGGCGCGTGAGAAGGAGGCCCTCGACCGCATCGGCGAGATCACGCAGCAGATCGACGCGCTACGGATGGAGGCCGACCGCGCGGAGCGCGAGGGGAACCTCCAGCGCGTCGCAGAGATCCGCTACGGCGAGCTGCCCGCGCTCGAGCAGGAGCTCGAGGAGCGCGACTCGCTGCAGCGCGAGGCATCGATGGTGAAGGAGGAGGTCGACGAGGACGACGTCGCCGCCGTCGTGGCGCGCTGGACCGGCATCCCGGTCGATCGGCTCCTCGAGGGCGAAACGGAAAAGCTGGTCCAGATGGAGAGCCGGCTGCACCAGCGGGTCATCGGCCAGGACGAGGCGGTCGCCGCGGTGGCGAACGCGCTTCGCCGCGCCCGCACCGGCCTGCAGGATCCGAACCGGCCGATCGGCTCCTTCGTCTTCCTCGGCCCGACCGGCGTCGGCAAGACCGAGCTCGCCCGCGCGCTCGCCGAGTTCATGTTCGACGACGAGCACGCGATGGTCCGGCTCGACATGAGCGAGTACCAGGAGCGGCACACGGTCGCGCGGCTGATCGGCGCGCCGCCCGGGTACGTCGGCTACGACGAGGGCGGCCAGCTCACCGAGGCGGTGAGGCGCCGGCCGTACAGCGTGATCCTCCTCGACGAGATCGAGAAGGCGCACGCCGAGGTCTTCGACGTGCTCCTGCAGGTGCTCGACGACGGGCGCCTCACCGACGGCCAGGGGCGCACGGTCGACTTTCGCAACACCGTCCTGATCATGACCTCGAACGTCCGCTCGGTCGATGCGCTTCGCGACGTCTTCCGGCCGGAGTTCCTGAACCGCATCGACGAGGTGATCGAGTTCGAGGCGCTCTCGAGGGAGCAGATCGCGGAGATCGTCGAGCTGCAGCTCGGTCGGTTGCGCGACAGGCTCGCCGAGCGGAGGATCGAGCTCGAGCTGAGCAGTGCTGCCAAGGACGCACTGGCCGAGGCAGGCTGGGATCCGGCCTACGGCGCACGGCCCCTGAAGCGCGCGATCCAGCGTCTCGTCGAGAACCCGCTCGCGCTGCGCCTGCTCGAGGGCGACTTCGCCGACGGCGACACGATCCAGGTGGACGCCGAAGACGGCGAGATCCGCTTCGAGAAGGTCGGAGCCCCGGTCGCCGTCTAGCTCTCGGCGTAGATCTCGAAGGACGCGCTCCACGTCGGCGCGGGGCGATGCCGATCGGGATCGGCGGCGCGGCGCTCGCCGACGGCGGCGAAGGCGTGCTGCAGTGCGTCCTCGTCGTCCACGAGGATCACGCTCAGCCGCCGACCGGCTTCGCGATCGACGAGCCAGTACGCCTTGCCTCCCTCGGACTCGAATGCCGGCACGACCTCGTCCAGGACGTGTGACATGCCTGCCTCGAGATCGTCAGGCGACTCGTTCTCGAAATACGTGACCTGTGCTCTCATGCCGGGATCCTCTCACGCACTAGGGTCTGCGCCATGCTCGTCGTCGCCGCCACCGAGCGCGAGCTTGCGCTCCTCGACGGGTTCGAGACCTTCTGCTGTGGGATCGGACCGGTCGAGGCGGCGCTCCGGACCGCGCGCGCGCTCGATGAGCGCCGGCTGGACGCGGTGGTCCACGTCGGGATCGCAGGCTCGCGGACGCTCGAGCCGCCGGCGCTCGTCCTCGGCAATGAGGCCGTCTACTGCGACGTGCTGGATCCCGGCTCGACGTTCCCGCGCGTCGAGCGGACCCACCCGGACGCCGCGCTGCTCGAGCGGGCGTGCTCCGCTCTTCCCGAGGCACAGGTCCTGCCGATCGCCACCTGCGGCAAGGTCGGCGGGGGCACGGGCTTCGACGTCGAGGCGATGGAGGGCTTCGGCGTGCTTCGCGCCTGCGAGCTCGCGGGCGTGCCGGCCGTCGAGCTGCGCGCGATCTCCAACTCGCCGGACGAGCCGGACCGGACGCGCTGGCGTTTCGACGACGCGTTCGCCGCGCTCGCCGACGCGCTACAACGACTCCACGTCCTCTAGGAACTCGGCGTTGCCGTGGCGCGTCGGGGCGCCGTAGACGAAGACGAGGATCTCCTCGTCGCTCTCGTTGCGCATTTGGAGCGACGTGTCGGGATGGACGACGACAACACCGCCCGGCTCGACGTCCACCCGCTCCCCGGGCTCGCCGAGCAGCATCGTCAGCGTGCCGCGCAGGGGGACGAAGACCTCCTCCTGATCCGGGTCGAGGTGCCGGCGACCGCGCGTGTGCGCCGGATAACGCCACATCCGCGCCCGCGACTCGGTCATCTGTGCCGGCTCGGTCAGCGCGGCGGCGTGCCGCGGCTCCTGGCCTTCGTGGCCCGGCCGCTCTTCCCACTCAAGCTCGCCCGCCTGGACGACATCCCAGCTCATGGCGCGACGATACCCTCCGCCGCGATGGCCGAGCCGCGTCCAGCTGCCCTGCCGCCCGCCGAGCGGACGGTCGGACAGCTAGTCGCCGAGTCGATCCGCTTCTACGGCGACCACTTCTGGGAAGTGCTTCCACTCGGCCTCGTGCTGGTCGCGTTGGACACGGCGAACCTGCACCGCAGCGTGCTCGTCCAGACGCTGATCCTCTGGGCTTTCACTCCGGTTTTCTCGGCCGCCTACGTGCGGGCCGCGAGCCTCGTCCAGGAGAAGCCTTGGTCGTGGCCGGCATTCGTTGCAGCCCTTCTGGTCTTCCTGCCGTTCCCAGTTCTCGTGCGCCTGTTCCTGCTGCCCGGCCTCGTCTGGCTCGCGCTCTTCGGACTGGCGGTTCCGGCCGCCGTTGCGGAGCGGCTTGGTGTGCGGTCAGCGCTCCGCCGAGGCTGGCAGCTTGCTCGTGCCGACCTGGTACATGCGATCGCGGGTGTCATCACACTCGCGCTGGTGTACTTCGTCACGCGCTACGCCCTCCTCGTGACGATCCATCAGTTCGGCGATCAGAGCCAGACCGCGGCCGGCATCATCGCCGACCTGGTCCTCTCACCCCTTGTCTTCATCGGGACGGCGCTGCTCTACTTCGACCAGGCGGCGCGGGTCGAGTAGGTTCCCGTCATGCCGATCTACATCCTGCTCTCGCGGCTCTCCCAGCAAGGCGTGCAGACGCTCCAGAGCAACCCTGCTCGCCTGCAGGAGGTCAACCGCGACGTCGAGGAGCTCGGGGCGAAGGTGCTCCACCAGTGGGCGACGCTCGGGGAGTTCGACTTCGTCAACGTCGTCGAGGCGCCCGATACAGCGACGATCGCCAAGGTCTCGGTCGCCCTTGGTTCTCGCGGATCGACGCGGATCCAGACGCTGCCCGCGCTCTCCATCGACGAGTTCGTCTCGACGATCGAATAGCTACTCGCCCACGGCGACGCGGCGGACCGTGACGCCCCAGGCGGCGCCGGTCGCGAACAGCTCGTCCGGATCGACCTGGTCGACCCAGCCGAGGAAGTGCGGCTCGG
The DNA here is from genome assembly GCA_963731015.1 of uncultured Actinomycetes bacterium. GTDB lineage: Bacteria > Actinomycetota > Thermoleophilia > Gaiellales > Gaiellaceae > Palsa-739. The sequence goes on along the minus strand of CAVSTY010000005.1, from coordinate 1,015,009 downwards.
GATCGTCCGACGTGCAGCCGTAGACCGCCGCGTGGAGGTCCGGCGCCGGCGGCTCGTCCTGCTTGCGCGCCGCCTCCTCGGCCCGCCGTTCGGCCTCCTCGGCGGCAGGCCCTTCCATGTATCCGCGGGGCATGGCCTGAGCGTAGTGCGTACCCTCGGCGCGTGCCGTCCGCCCTCGCCGTCCACGCGCTGGAGAAGCGCTACGGGCAGGTCCACGCGCTCAGGGGCGTCGACCTCTCGGTGGAGGAGGGCGAGCTCGTGGGACTCCTCGGCCCGAACGGAGCCGGCAAGTCGACGCTCGTGAAGATCGCCGTCGGCCTCGTGCGCGCCACGCGCGGCAGCGCCGAGGTCGTGGGTGCGCGCGCCGGCAGCCGCGCCGCCCGCGCCGAACTCGGCTACCTCGCCGAGCTCTTTCGCTTTCCGGGTTGGTACACGGCCGACGAGGTCCTCACACTCCACCAGCGGCTGGCCCGCTCCGACGGCGGCGCCGCCGAGCGTGGGCGGCTGCTCGAGCTCGTTGCCCTCGACGACGCCCGTGGCCGTCGGGTCGACGGCATGTCGAAAGGGATGCAGCAGCGCCTCGGGATCGCGCAGGCGCTCGTCGGCTCCCCGCGCGTCCTCGTCCTCGACGAGCCGACCTCGGCTCTGGATCCCGCCGGCCGCCGGGTCGTCCGCGTCCTGCTCGAGGACCTGCGCAACCGCGGCGTCTCCGTCCTGCTCAACTCGCACCTGCTCTCCGAGATCGAGCTCGTCTGCGACCGCGTCACGATCCTGCGAGCCGGGGAGGTCGTCGCCGCGGGCTCGCCCGCCGAGCTCTCGCGGCCGCGCGGGGTCGAGCTCGAGACCGACGAAGGGACGCGCACGATCGAGGGAGCGACGCGGGAGGACGCGCCGCGTCTCGTCGCCGAAGCGGTCGCGGCGGGCAGGGACGTCTTCGGCGTCCGCGTCCTCACCTCGACCCTCGAGGACACGTACCTCGAGGCCGTGGGGGACGAGGTCTCGTGAGCGTCGTGCTGACGATCATGGGCTACGGCTTCCGGGAGGCCGTACGGCGGAAGGTGTTCGCGGTCGTCGTGCTGCTGACGGCGATCTTCCTCGCCCTCTTCTGGCTCGCCACGCACTACGTCTTCACGCGACTCTCGACGATCACGCCGCCCGAGGGAGTCCACGTCGACGCGCGAGTGTTCGCCGGCGCCTTCCTGCTCGGGCTCGCGATGTTCGCGACGCTCTTCCTCGGCGTCGTCCTCGCGGTCTTCCTCACGCTCGGCGTCGTCTCGGGCGACGCGGAGCGCGGCCTGCTGCAGCCGCTCGTCGTGCGGCCGGTCGGCCGGGCGACGCTGCTGCTCTCGCGGTTCCTCGGCGCCGCGGTCGTCTGCGTCGTCTACGTACTCGCGGTCTACGGGATCGCCGTGGCGATCATCGACCTGAGCGGACACTGGACGCCGCCGTCCGTGCTCGCGCCCGGTCTCGAGCTCGCCGGCGGTGTCGTGATCGTGATCGCCCTCTCGATCCTCGGCTCCGTCTTTCTCTCCTCGACGGCGAACGGGATCGCGGTCTTCATGCTCTTCGGAGCCGGACTCACCGCCGGCCTGCTCGGGACGATCGGGCACGCTCTGAACTCGCACACGATCGAGAACGCGTCGAGGGACGCCGCCTGGGCGCTGCCGTTCGAGGCGCTCTACCAGGACGGGCTGCGCATCATCTCGAGCAACACGAGCGGGCTCACGGGCTTTCTCCTCCAGCTCGGGCCGTTCGGCGGCGCCTACGTACACGGCTGGGAGATCCGCGCCTGGTCGGTCGGATACCTGTGCGTCGCGCTCGCGCTAGCTCTGTTCGCGTTCCAGCGCCGCGACCTCTAGTCCTACCTCGCCGGCGAGGCGCGCATTCTGTGCGATGAGCGCGCGGTTGGCGGCCTCCGTGCGGCCGCCGCTCTCGCGGTGCAGATGCGCGAGAACGTACGGCGTCACCGCCTGGCCGCTCACGCCCGCCGCCGCGGCGGCGGCGAGCGCGTCTGCGACGAGCGGGTCGATGTCCTCCAGCGGCTCGTCGGGAGGCCGGCCGAGCAGGAGCCCGGCTCCGCCGAGCTGCCAGTGCGCCTCGGCAACGCGCCCCGCCTCCTCCGCCGAATCGACGCGCGCCGAGACGGGCGGCCCTCCCGCGGCGGCGTAGAAGAGCGGCAGCGTGTCGACGCGGAACCCGAGCACCGGGACGCCGAGCGACTCGAGCAGCTCCGCCGTCGCCGGCACGTCCAGCAGCGACTTCACTCCCGCCGAGACGACGAGCGCCTGTGTCCGTGCGAGCTGTGCCGAGGTCGGCCGAGACGTCCGGTGGATCCGGGAAGCCGCGGTGGACGCCGCCGATGCCGCCGGTCGCGAGGACGCGGATCCCGGCTGCGCGGGCGACCGCGAGCGTGCCGCCGACAGTGGTGGCGCCGATCGCGCCCTGGACGGCAGTTGCCCCGAGGTCGCGCGGCCCGACCTTGCGGGCGAACGGCCCGAAGCGCCCGAGCTCCTCCTCGGTCAGCCCGACGTGCACCTCTCCGTCGAGAACTCCGACCGTCGCGGGGACGGCACCGGCCGCGCGCACCTGTCGCTCCGACTCGAGCCCGACCTCGATGCCCTCGCCGGGCGGGAAGCCGTGCGCGACGAGGGTCGTCTCGAGCGCGACGACGGCGCCGCCCGCAACCAGCGCTTCGCGCACCTCGTCGGCGATGCGGATCACGCCGACCGTTCCATCTCGGCGAAGCGGCTCTCCTCGGCGTGCCGCACCTCGTGGAAGCCGGCGCTCCGGTAGGCGCGGAGCGCGCGCTCGTTCCAGCGAGCAACCCAGAGCCGGAACGTGCGCGGCCGCCACTCGCGGCGCGCGTATTCCAGCCCGGCGGCGATGAACGGCTGGGCCAGGCCGCGGCTGGTCAGGTCGGGACGCATGCCGAGCCCGAGCCGCACCTCGTTTCCCTCGGGCACGAAGTTGAAGAAGCCGACGAGCTCGCCGCCGTCGTCGACGACCGCCCGCAGGTGCGTTCGCCGCGCCGGGTTCGCGAACAGCTCGACGCGCCGCGGGTCGGCCGACGTGTCGTACCACTCGTACGGGAACTCGTAGCGCCACCCCGCGATCGCGGCCGCCTGCTCGTCCGTTATGGGCTGCACCTTCACGGCAGCGACCCTACTTTTGCGACGCAGCGGGCCGCCGCGGCGAGGCCGCGCCGCGCCGCCTTCTCGAGCGAGCCGCCGACGAGGAAGCCCGCGGCGAGCGCATCCCCGGCTCCGGTCGGATCGACGACGTCGGCCTCAACGGCCGCGAAGTCGAGCTTCGCGTCCTCGGTGAAGACGGTGCAGCCGCGCGCGGCTCGCTTCAGCACCCCGACCGGCGCGGTCAGGTACGCGCCGCCGAGCAGCTCCCACTCCGCCTCGGTCGCGAAGAGCACGTCGGGTGCGAGCTCGTCGAGGAGCTCGCGGAACCGAACGGGGCCGTAGCTGCGGATCTCGGTCCACGCGGCGACGTCGACCGAGACGCGCGCGCCCTGCTCGCGCGCGAGGCGAGCCGCGACGAGCGCCGTCGCCGCGATCGGCTCCCGCAGGAGCGCGTAGCCGGAGAGGTGGAGGACGTCGCACGCGAGCCAGGCGGCGTCGAGCTCCTCAGGCGCGAGCGACGGTGCGACGCCGCGGTCGGACGCGAGCGCACGGTCGCCTGCGTCGACGATCGAGACGACGACACCGGTGGAGCCCTCGGCCACGGGACCGACGAGCTCGACTCCGTGGGAGCCGAGCTCCCGCGCGACGAGCTCGCCGGCCGGGTCGTCACCCCGCTTAGCGATGCAGCGCGCCTCGGCGCCGAGCTCGGCCGCCCAGGCGGCGACGTTGGCCGCCTGCCCTCCGGCTCCCGCCCGGCTCGAGGCGCGCACGTCGCCGCCGGCCGCCAGCGGTTCCGCGAGCAGAACGACCACGTCGAGCAACACGTCACCGAGCGTTGCGATGCGCAAGGCACAATCGTCCCATGCAGTCGGGGAGGACGAGCGTGAGAGCGCGGGATTTTCTACTGGGCGGACTCGTCGGCGGCGCTGCCGCGATCGCGGCTGCTCGCCGCCGCCGGATGGTCCGGCGCCGTCGTGAACAGCGGCTGGAGCGTCCGGCCGGCCTCGCCGCGTTCGAAGGTGCGCCGTGCTTCGAGGAGCTGCTCGAGGAGCAGACGGCCGGGCGCGAGCGATGAGTCCGGTTGAACCCTTCGTTTCGACGTGCGATTCGGTGAGAATGCTGACCTGATGGTCCGGCCGGTCCGCCTCATCGCGCTGCTCGCGGTTCTCCTGTCCGCCGTCGTCGCGCTCGCCGCGCCCGGCGTCGCGTCGGCGCGGCAGTCTCCGCCGGGTGAGGTTCTCCACGTCGTCGTCGTCGACCGGATGAGCGACGCGACGTTCGCGCTGCTCGCCAGACGCGGTGCCGTCGGCCTGCTCCGGCCGAGCTACGGCCCGACGACGAACCGGCGCCGCGCGCTTGCGGAGCTCGTGCGCGGGACCGAGGTGAATGCGCGGCTCGGCGGCGTGCCGAAGGGGAAGCCGCTGATCAATACGAACAAGGCGCCGCTCTACCCCAACTGCAGTAACTGCATCGTCGTCCAGTTGCCGCCGCGCGGCAGGCCGATCCCGAACGACCGGCTCTATCGGATCGCGGTGATCGGTCGCGGATTCCACGGGCTGCTCACCTCGCCTACCACTCAGATTCGCGGGCTGGTGTCGATCGTGGACATCGAGCCGACCGACATGGGACGAAGCTCGGCCACGTCCCTCTCCTGGACGCCGTCGAAGTCGACGGCCTCGCTCGGGCAGCTGTCCCGTCTCGACCACGCGATCGGGGCAAACAACCGGCTCAAGTTCGCGGCCCTGTTCATCCTCGCGGGCGTCCTGCTCGCGCTCGCGCTGCTCGGCCTGCGCGCCGCGGTGACGGCGGTCCCGGCCGCGCTGCTCGTCAACCTCGCGCTCGGGATGGGACAGGTCTCGAACGAGGTGCTCCTCTGCGCCGCGATCTCGGCGGGGACGGTGCTCGTCGCGTTCGCGCTCGCGCGCCTCTGCCGCAGCGAATCGGCGCTGCTCGCGCTGTACGGCGGGGTGGTCGCGCTCTACGCCTTCCTCATGGTCACGCGGCCCGAGTGGCAGGCGGTGAACCCGTTTGGCCCCACCCAGAACTCGCGCTTCTGGGGGATCGGCAACCAGGTCGAGACGCTGCTGCTTGCGCCGCTCCTCGCGGGCGCGTTCCTCGCGCGGCGCCGCTTCGGGATCGTCGGCTTCGTCCTGTTCGGCGTCTTCGGCCTCGTCGTGATGACCGACAACCGGTTCGGCGCCGACGGCGGCGGGGCGATCGCGCTCGGGATTGCGCTCGCGGTGCTGGGGACACGTCTGTTCAAGCTCGGCGCTCGCGGCTTCGTCGGCCTGCTCGCGTCCGCGGCGTTCGCCGTGCTCTGGATCGTCTCGCGGGGGCTCGCGCATCCCGGCCCGAATCATCTGCGCAGCGCGTTCTCCGACCACGGAGCCGGATTGCTCTCGTCGCTCGAGAGCCGCTGGCCGCTCTCGTACCTGCCGGCGCTCCATACCTGGCAGCTCGTCGTTCCTCTGCTGTTCGTGCTCGCGGCGTCGTTCGCGCTCGCGTGGCGCTCCGCGCGGCAGCAGTCGACACGCGACCTTCTCCTCGCCTTCGGCGTCGCGATCGTGACGTCGCTCCTCGTCAACGACTCGGCCGCGTACGAGCTGACGGCCGCGATCGCCGTCGTCGGCGCCTTCGCCCGGTTCGCGCCGGCACCCGCGCCCGCTCGTGCGGCCGTTCTCGCGCCGGCGATTGCTCGTCTCCTCGCGCGTGTGAAGCTCAGGCCGGAGCCGGCCCCTGTGCCAGTGCCGGTGCCGAGCGAGTCGCCGCCAGGCTGACCCGCCGAGGCCGCCCGCCAGGGCTGGCTAACACCGGATCTGCTCCCAGAGCGGTACCGATGGCAACAGAAAGTGCCACTGAGGCGCTCAGGTGAGAGGACGCTGGCCCAGCCGAGAGTTCTAGTGCCGCCGCTTCGGCTGAATGGTTGCCGCAACCACGGGCGCGCTGGCGTGCTCGAGTTGGTTGGTTATCCAGTCCTCGGCTTGTGCTGGGTCGATCCCGCGGGCATGTCCGATCTCGGCGGCGAGAAGTTGCCTCGCTTTCACGTACAGCTCGCGCTCGTTGACGGAGAGACGCGTGGCCTCGCCTCGTTGTCGGTGGGCACCGTCGCTGATGACTTCGGCGAGGCAGATCGCCTGTCCGGAGGCTAGCTTCGCGCGGGTCGCTTTCTGGCGTTTGATCCAGACGGACTCGCGTGCCCGCGGGCCTCCGCGGAGGGTCGTTTGCACGCTCGCCAATTCGGCCTCGTTCGATACCGCTCGTAATTGCTCATGTGCAAGCGCGATCGGCAACGTAACGGTCAGCGTGGCTGCGAGTTCGAGCACGACAACTTCCTGAGGTTCCGCGGTGGCGGCTCGTGTCTCCCTCGCGACCACCCGGCCCGATCCGTGACCACCGTAGACGACCACCTGGCCAACCGAGAACTCCACCTCAGCAGTGTAGGGAGCATGGCTAGTGGCCCGGCTTCGTTTTCTCCGTATCGGCGGAGAAGCCTGACTTGCGATACGCGCGCTCATGGGCGAGGTCGATCCCTAAGGCACACGCAAGGACTCTCTCGAGAAGTTCCTTGACGAGAAGGTCGACGAGGGTTCCCTGATCGAGACCCGCACCGACACCCACGCGAGGGTCTCGCGCTGCCGAAAGGCCTGAAACGCTTCACGAACGGCGCTGCCGGGCGCGGGGTGCTGGACAGCCCGAGCCGCGGCCTGACAGACTTCACTTGCACCACACAAGGAGGTCGGAGATGGCGAGCAAGGACAAGAACACGAAGAAGAGCATGGAAAAGAAACCGGCTCAAAAGACCCTGAAGGAGAAGAGGCAGGCAAAGAAGGCGAAGAGGTAGCCGGGCAAGGCCGACCAGCCCGCTCTACCGAGCGGTGAGCGTCGGCTGGCCACGACGAATGAGAATCTGGGGACTCTCCAAACGGGCAGCGCAATACGGGCAGGCACCAACTACCGACGTGCGTTGTGGTCGCTGCGTGTACATGTTTCCCCCGTTCGCGGTGGGCGGGTGCAGGTTGGTGCGCGGTGTGATCCGAAGCTCCGCGACCTGCGACAAGTTCAAGCAACGCACGACCAGCTGAGCCGAGGCGTATGCGTCCGCGACCGCCCGGCCTCAGGCGTCATTCCCGAACACTGGCCATACGACGTTCCTGTCAACCGCGGGCTGGCTCCCGAGGCGGCGGCGATCCCGGCGAGCGCGCCCCGCGAGGCCGCCGACTCGGGCGACGCAGAACGGCCTCACTGACAGATTCAGAGCACGAGCTGATTCGCAAGAGCACGGGTTCCGCCGCTGCTACCGTCTTCGACCGCCGTGCCTTTCTACGAGTACCGCTGCCCGAACGGACATCACTTCGAGCGCTTTCAGTCCATGACGGCCCCGGCGCCGGAGAAGTGCGACGAGTGCGGTGCGTCGCCCGTCGAGCTCGTCCTCTACCCGGTCGCCATCCACTACAAGGGCTCGGGCTTCTACACCACCGACTACGGCAAAGGCAAGGCGGGGAAGAAGGAAGGCGACGGCGGCTCGTCCGGCGGTGAGAGCAAGTCCGCCGATAGCGGTAAGAAAGACTCCAAGCCGGCCGAGAAGAAGGCCGCTGCGAGCGGCGACTCGTAGTTACTTCGGGAAGGCGGCGTTCCCGGTGACGCAGCCGGGCGCGTAAGGCTCCCCCCTCGGGGGCGCCTGCGGCGCGGACTGCCCGAGCACCGTGTCGATCACCTGGATGTTCTGGGAACTCCCGATGATCACGTCGCCGAGCGCGTTGGTGAGGCTCGTTCCGCCGAGCCGGCAGTGCACCACGCTGCCCGACCGGAACTTCACCCAGGCGAGCTGCCCGAGCTGCCAGGTGGAGAGGTCGGTCGCGATCGGCTTGAGCAGCGAGGAGCCGCTGAACGGCAGGGTGAAGAACCGCGACGGGCTCGACAGCTTGCTCAGCGTCGCCTGCTCGACGAGCTGCTGATTGTGCTGGCGGTTGAAGTCCGTCCACGACCGATCGAGCTGGTTCTCGCGGACGCGGGAGAAGATCAGCGCCTGGTGCCCGTTCAGGTGGGTCGGGCCCTTGTGGAAGCGCCAGCCCTTCCACCGGAGGCACTCCTGCTGCGTCTTGTACGGGCAGTCGAACCGGTTCGAGAGGATGTCCTCCGGCACGTTCACCGTGATCCCGCCGACCGCGTCGATGAGCTGCTCGAACTGGTTGAAGTCGACGATGACGATGTGATTGACGGGCAACGACTTGCCGAGGAGCGCGTCGATCGTCTGCACGGCGAGCTTCGGCCCGCCGAACTGCATCGCCGCGTTGATCTTCTGTTGGCCGTGGCCGGGCACCTCCGTCTGCAGGTCGCGCGGTATCGAGAGGTAGTAGAGGCGGTGGTGGCCCGGGTCGGTGTGGAGGAGCGTCATCGAGTCGGAGTGCTGATCCACGCTGCGACCGGTGCTCCCCTTACCGGTCGCATGGTCGCTTCCGAGCAAGAGGATCGTGGTCGGGCTCGAGAGGAGGAGGCCGCTGTCCGGCGTGAGGGCCGGCCGCACTCTCTGCGGCAGGCGCTTGTTCGCGTCGCGGACGCCGCTCGAGACCGAGAGGTAGCCCAGCACTCCCCAGACCATGCAGAGGACGATCACGCCGAGGATCGTGACGAGCGTCCAGCGCCGCCACGTCCACCCGAGCCAGAGCCGGCGGCGGCGCGGCGGCCGTTCGACGATCCGGCCCGGCCCGCCGCCGTCGCTGCGGACGGCCCGCCGCGCCTCCCGTTCGCGCCGCTGCAGTGGCACCTTGCCTTTCGACCGGCCGCCGCGATAGACGCGGTACGGCTTCTCTCCAGAGGCGGCCATGCGGAGGATTACGGTACCCACAGTGCAGGCGGACCATGCGATCGGAGTGGACCTCGGGGGCACGAAGATCCTGGCCGGGATCGTCGCCCGCGACGGGAGTGTCGTCCGGCGGCACGAGCGGCCGTGTCCACAGGACTCGCAGGAGCACGTCCTTGCCGAGCTCGAAGCCGCAGTCGCCGAGCTGCTCGACGAGTCCGTCGCGGCGGTCGGCTTCGGCGTGCCGTCTCCGATCGACCAGAAGAACGGCGTCGTCGTCCGCTGCGTCAACCTGCCGCTCGAGAACGTCCCGCTGCGCGAGCGGATGCACGAGCGATTCGGCATTCCGGTCGGGCTCGACAACGACGCCAACGCGGCTGCGATCGGCGAGTGGAGGGCAGGCGCCGGACGAGGTGAGGACGACCTCGTCATGCTCACGCTCGGGACGGGCGTCGGCGGCGGCGTCATCACCAACGGCAGGCCGTTTCGCGGCCGGAACGGCGAAGGCGTAGAGCTCGGCCACGTCGTGATCGTCCACGGCGGTCGGCCCTGCCAGGGGGCGTGCGCCGGTCACGGTCACCTCGAGGCGTACGTCAGCGGCAGCGCGGCGTCCGTGGCCGCGCGCGAGGCGTTCGGCCCGTCGGCCGACGCGCACCGGCTCGTGCGGCTCGCGAACGAGGGCGACGCGAAGGCCAAGGAACTGCTCGAGGAGGTCGCGGGCTACCTCGGTTCGGCCATCGGTTCCGTCGTCAACGTGTTCGCGCCGCAGCTCGTCGTCCTCGGCGGCGGCTTTGGCGTCGCGGCCTTCGAGTACCTGCGCGGGCCGGCCGAGACGGTCGCGCGGCTGGAGGCGCTCGAGCCGATGCGGAGCGCCGTGCGGCTCGCGAAGGCCGAGCTCGGTACGGCGGCCGGCCTGATCGGCGCTGCGTTCGTCGGGTTCGAGGCGCTGGACGCCGTGTAATGCCGCTCGCGGTCTGCGCGACGCCGATCGGAAACCTCGAGGACGTGACCCTGCGCGTGCTCGCGGAACTCGCGGCCGCCGACGTGCTCCTGTGCGAGGACACGCGTCGTACGCGCGTCCTGCTCGAGCGGCACGGGATCAAGGCGAGGCTCCTCTCGTACCACGAGCACAACGAGGCGCAGCGGACCGCCCAGCTCCTGCCGCGGCTCGAGGCGGGAGAGCGGATCGCGCTCGTCTCCGACGCTGGCCTGCCGGGCGTGTCCGATCCGGGTGCCCGACTCGTGCGCGCGGCGCTCGACGCGGGCGTCGACGTGACCGTGCTCCCTGGTGCGTCGTCGGTCGAGACGGCACTCGTCGCCTCGGGGCTCGTTGCGGAGCAGTACCGCTTCCTCGGCTTCCTCCCGCGCGGCGAGAAGAAGCTCGCGGAGCTGTGGGCCGAGCTGCGCGGCTGGCCCTGGCCGGCTGTTGCGTTCGAGTCGCCGCAACGGCTACCCGCCACGTTGCGCTCGCTCGCGGCTGCCGATCCGGCGCGAGAGGCCGCCGTCTGCCGCGAGCTCACGAAGCGCTTCGAGGAGGTCGCACGCGGGACGGCTGTCGAGCTTGCGGCGCGGTTCGTCGCACCGCCGAAGGGCGAGATCACGCTCGTCCTCGGGCCGGTGGCCGGTGGTGACCTCGGTGAGGATCGCGCTCTCGCGGCTGTGGCCGAGCTCGTGGCCGCCGGTGTGCCGCGACGGCGGGCGGCCGAAATCATCTCGGGTTTCGCCGGCGTCTCGCGGAACAGGCTCTACAAGCACTCGCTGTAAGCTGATTTGACAACGAACGGCCTCCGCGCTACTCTGCGCACATCGTGTTGCTCAGATGGACAACGGTACGACGGCTGGCGCTTCTCCTCTTTCTGTTCGTGGTCTGGACGCCGGCCGCCTATGCCTGGAGCTGGCCGGTGCAAGGCCCGGTGCTGCATCCGTTCGTGTACGACGAGGCGCACCCGTACGCCGCGGGCCAGCATCGCGGCGTCGACATCGGGGCCGACACTGCGGGTGAGACCGTGGTGGCGCCGGCGGCGGGGACGGTCAGCTTCGCCGGGAGTGTCGCCTCAAACGGCAGGTCGGTGACGGTCGAGACAGCTGACGGTTACTCCGTCACCCTCACGCATCTCGGCTCGATCGGGGTCGTCAAGGGCGCGACGGTCGCCGAGGAAGACGCGATCGGCACCGTCGGCCCGAGTGGCACGCCCGAGGTGGACGGTCCGTACGTCCACCTCGGGATTCGCGTGACGACCGATCCGAACGGCTATGTCGACCCGCTGGGTCTCCTCCCGCTCGCCGCGGACGGCGGTACGACCACGTCGCAATCGACTACGACAAGCGCAGCTCCGGCAAAGCCCGCGAGCCAGCCGGCGCGATCCCTCCCGAGCCGTCCACATGCGGCGACTCCTCGAGCTTCGACGGCCAAACCCCACCGGGTAGACGTCTCGACGCGCGAGCAGGGACGCGGGCAGGCGCCCAGGACGAACGCCCAGCCACGCGACTCCGCCAACCCGCTCACCGTGCGCGGGGCACGCGCCCCCGTCGAGGCCGCGATTCCTCAGCCCCGCGCCCGGCGACAGTTCGACGAGCCCGCCGCGATCGACGTCCGCCACGAGTTCCGGGCGAGCGCGCATGCGCAGCCCGAGCACGGAAGGACGGACACGTTGCTCGGGCTCGTCTGCAACTGGGCCGCGGCGTTGGCGGCGGTCGGTGCGGCGCTCGCGGCGGGCCGACGGCGTCGGCGCTCCAACGCAAGCCCGACCGCGGCCGCAGAGGTTCTGCGCCTGCCGCGGCCCGTAGTCGAGCATCGACCTATGTCGCGCGCCGCCTGATCCGGCAACGCCGTCGCGGCCGGCGGCACAGGCCTTCGTATCATGGTTGCATGCGCCGCTTCTACCTCACCACGCCGATCTACTACGTCAACTCGAGCCCGCACATCGGGCACGCGTACACGACTGCGATCGGCGACATGCTCGTCCGCTACCACCGGCAGCGCGGGGAGGACACGTTCTTCCTGACCGGCGTCGACGAGCACGCGACGAAGGTGTGGCGCGTCGCCGAGGAGCAGGGGCTCGAGCCCCAGGAGTACGCGGATCGCATCGCCGTGCCCTGGCGCGACCTCCCGCGTCGTATGAACGCGGAGATCGACTTCTTCATCCGCACGAGCGACGAGGGGCACAAGACCTTCGTTCGCGACTTCCTGCAGCGGATGTACGACAACGGGGACATCTACCAAGACGTCTATGCCGGCCTGTACTGCGTCGGCTGCGAAGCCTTCAAGACCGAGGACGAGCTGACCCCGGACGGGCTGTGCCCGGATCACCTCGTGCCCCCGGAGTGGATCGAGGAGAAGAACTACTTCTTCCGGCTCTCCGCCTACCAGGATCGGCTGCTCGCGCTCTACGATGCGCGGCCGGATCTGGTCCGGCCGGACTTCCGCTACAACGAGGCGCGCTCGTTCATCGCCGGCGGGCTCCGCGACTTCAGCATCTCGCGCGCCGGCCAGCCCTGGGGCATTCCGCTCCCCTGGGACGAGAGCCAGGTCGCCTACGTCTGGGCCGACGCCCTCGTCAACTACCTCAGCGCGCTCACGTACGCGCGCCCGGGCGAAGACCTCCGCGAGCAGTTCTGGCCCGTGGTCCATCACCTGCTCGGCAAGGACATCCTGCGCTTCCACTGCGTCTACTGGCCGGCGATGCTCCTCTCGGCCGGCTACGAGCCGCCGCGGCAACTCTTCGTGCACGGCTACCTGCTGCTCGACGACCGCAAGATCTCGAAGTCGCTCGGCAACGTCGTCGAGCCGCTCGAGCTCATCGACGTGTACGGGGTCGATGCAGTCCGCTACTGGATGGCGCGCGCGATCTCGTTCGGTCAGGACGGCAGCGGCTCGATCGACGGGATCCGCGAGCGCTACGAGAACGAGCTCGCCAACGACCTCGGCAACCTTCTCTCGCGCACGACCGCGATGCTTGCGCAGTACCGCGCGGGCAGCCTGCGGCGCGGCGACGGCGAACCGCCGCTCGACCTGACGGCACTCGGCGCCGAGGTCGCGGCGCGCCTCGATCGCTTCGACGTCACGGGCGCGCTCGACCGGATCTGGGAGGGCGTGCGGGCGCTCAACCAGTACGTCACGGCCGAGGCTCCGTGGCAGCTGGCCAAGGACGAGGCGAACGCCGCGCGGCTCGACGGCGTTCTCTACAACCTCGTGGACGGTCTAACCGGCCTCGCCGTCGCGCTCGCCCCGTTCCTGCCGGAGACCGCGCCTCGCATCCTCACTGCGCTGTGCCAGCCGGACGACCTCGACTGGGATCGCGTCCGGAACGGTGTCGCGGAGGAAGTGGACGGCATCGAGGCCGCGAAGCCGCTTTTCCCGCGGATCGAGCTGCCTGCACCAGCCGCGTGATCGACACGCACGCGCATCTCACCTCGCTCGAGGACCCCGACGAGGCGGTCAGGCTTGCCACCGATGCGGGCGTCACGCGGATCCTCACGGTCGGCACGACGCGTCGACGACTGCCGCCGGGCGCTCTCGCTCGCCGAGCGGCACGACGGCGTCTTCGCCATCCTCGGCATTCACCCGCACGACGCCGGGACGGCGACCCCGGACGATCTCGCGGCGCTGCGCGACCTGTTCGCGCATCCGAAGGCGGTCGCGGTCGGCGAGACCGGGCTCGACTGGTTCCGCGACTACGCGCCGCAGGACGACCAGCGGGGACTCTTCGCCGCCGAGCTCGAGCTCGCCGCCGAGCTCGAGAAGCCGGTCGTAATTCACACGCGCGCCGCGGACGACGACACGCTCGCCGCGCTTGCCGGCCACGCAGGCACCGTCGTCCTCCACTGCTTCTCGTCGCCGCACATGCTCCCGACCGCACTCGAGCGCGGCTGGTACGTCTCGTTCGCCGGCAACGCCACCTTCCCGAAGGCCGTCGACCTCCGCCTCGCGGCGAGCCAGATCCCGGCGGAGCGCATCCTCGCCGAGACCGACTCGCCCTACCTCGCGCCGCAGCCGGTGCGCGGGAAGCGGAACGAGCCGGCGAACGTCGTCCACACGCTTGCCGCCCTCGCGCAGGCCCGCGGCGAGGAGCCGGCCCAGCTCGAGCGCCGCATCGAGCAGAACGCGGCCGAATGCTTCTCGCTGTCGTGAGCACGCGCCCGAAGAAGGAGTACGGCCAGCACTTCCTGCGCGACCCGAACATCCTCGAGGTGATCGGCCGGCTGGCGCAGCTTGCGCCGGACGACATCGTGCTCGAGATCGGCCCCGGCCAGGGCGTGCTGACGCGCTACCTGGCCGAGCGTGTCCATCGTGTGCACGCTGTCGAGATCGATCACGCGCTCGAGCCGGCGTTGACCGACCTCGGCGAGAACGTCGACGTCGTCTTCGGCGACGCGCTTCGGATCGAGCTTCCGCAGGACGCGACGAAGCTGGTGGCGAACCTCCCTTACAACGTGGCGACGCCGCTGATCGTCGAGAGCCTCGACCGGCTACCGAACCTCAGGCTCTGGTGCGTGATGGTGCAGCGGGAAGTCGCCGACCGCTTCTTCGCCCAGCCCGGAACGAAGGAGTACGGCGCCGTGTCCGTGCTCGTCCAGCTCGCCGCCGAGCGCACGGGCTTCCACCCGGTCTCGCGCTGGGTCTTCCAGCCGTCGCCGAACGTGGACTCGGCGCTCGTCGCGTTTCGGCGCACGGAGCTCCCGGCGGACTACGGCCGCGTGAAGGAGCTCGTCACGGCGGCTTTCGCGCACCGGCGCAAGACGCTCCCGAACTCGGTCGCGCAGCTAGGACTCGCGCCGCGCGAGCACGCGGCCGAAGCGCTCGCCGCGATCGGCCGGCCCGCGGACACACGAGCAGAGGCGCTCGTCCCGGCGGAGTTCGTCGCACTGGCGGACGCGTTGCGATGAGGCGCGCTCCTGCACCCGCCAAGGTCAACCTCGCGCTCGTCGTCGGCCCGCTGCGCGACGACGGCAAGCACGAGGTCGTGACCGTGCTGCAGCGAATCGATCTCGTCGACCGAATCGAGCTCGAGGAGGCGACCGAGCTTCGCGTCGACGGCTTCGTCGACGACACGATCGTGCGCACGGCGCTGACTGAGCTGGCCGACGCCGGGGGCGTCGAACCGCGCTGGCGTGTCCGAATCGAGAAGAAGATCCCCGTCGCCGCCGGGCTGGGCGGTGGCAGCTCCGACGCAGCCACTGCGCTTCGGCTCGCGAACGAGACGCTCCCCGAGCCGCTCCCTGCCGAAGAGTTGCGGAACGTCGCGGCGCGGATCGGAGCCGACGTTCCGTTCTTTCTCTTCGACGGCCCTCAGCTCGGCTCGGGCGACGGAAGCGAGCTCGAGCCGCTCGATCTACCGCAGGACTTCTGGGTCGTCGTGCTCCTCCCGCACGGCACCGCGAAGACTTCGACCGCGGACGTGTACGCCGCCTTCGACGCGCGCCGCGACGTGCCCGGCTTCGCCGAGCGGCGTCAGACGCTGCTCGACGGGCTCGCCGACGTGAAGCGTCCGCGCGACCTCGCCGCCCTGCCGCCGAACGACCTCGCCAGCTCACCGCTCGCGGAGGAACTCTGCGGGGCAGGGGCCTTCCGCGCAGACGTCTCGGGCGCCGGGCCGGCGCTGTACGGGCTCTTCCATCACCGCCGCGACGCCGACGCCGCGAAGCGCGCGCTCCGCCGTCGCGGCCAGGTCTGGATCGCGGCACCTGCGTGGTACGGTTGAGCGGTGCTGACCGAGTCATCGTCGCCTCCGGTCGAGTCTGGTCCCGGCGGCTGGCTGAGGACCCGTCGACACCGTTTGGCTCTCTGGATCGCCGCAGGCGAGGGACTCGTCGTCGCGGTCTCCCACGACCTCACGAAGTGGACGGTGGTCGCGCTCGCGGCGATTGCCGGGATCGCCTGGGCGCTGGGCCGGAATACCCGCTCGAACGGACTGCGGCAGGGACTTTGGATCTTCGCGGTCTCGCAGCTGATCGCCGTCGTGCTCGTGCTGTTCGCCGTCTTCTTCAAGTGGCTGCTGATCCTCGGCCTGATCGCGTGCGCCGTCGTCGCGCTTGCGTTCCTCTGGTTCGACCGCCGGTAGACTTCCGTGCCCCTGGGGCGTAGCCAAGTGGTAAGGCAACGGGTTTTGGTCCCGTGATCCCAGGTTCGAATCCTGGCGCCCCAGCCACCTCCCACTGACATGGCAGACGAGCTCGCAGCAGTCGTGATGGCCGCCGGCATCGGCACGCGCATGAAGAGCGCGACGCCGAAGCACCTGCATCCGATCCTCGGCCGCAGGTTGGTCGACTGGGTCGTCGGCGCCGCGCGCGAGTCCGGCGTCGAGCGGGTCGTCGTCGTCGCCTCGCCGCAGACGAGCGACCTCGTCGAGGGAGTCGAGGTCGCGGTGCAGGAGGAGCCGCGCGGCACCGGCGACGCCGTCCGCTGCGCGCGCGGTGCGCTCGAAGGTTTCGAGGGCGACGTGCTCGTCCTCAACGGCGACGTCCCGGCGCTCAGGGCGGAGACGATCCGTGCGCTCGTCGACACGCACCGCTCGGCCGGCGCGGCCGCGACCGTCCTCTCCTTCGAGCCGGAGGAAGCGGGTGCGTATGGACGGATCGTCCGCGACGTGGACGGCAAGCTCGCCCGGATCGTGGAGGCCCGCGACGCCTCGCCCGACGAGCTCGCTCTGAGAGAGGTCAACTCCGGCATCTACGTGTTCCGGGCCGAGAAGCTGTGGCCGGCACTCGAGCGCCTCGACCCGCACAACGCCCAGGGCGAGCTGTATGTGACCGACACGCTCGGGCTGCTCGTGTCCGACGGAGAGACCTGCGCCGTCCAGCTCGCAGACGACCCGCTCGAGGCCGAGGGCGTGAACACCCGCGTCGAGCTCGCACTCGCCGCCGCCTCCCTCCGCGACCGGATCAACGAGGCGCACATGCTCGCCGGCGTCACGATCGTCGACCCGGCGACGACGTGGATCGAGGCCGGCGTCGAGATCGAGCCCGACGTCGTCGTGCATCCGTACACGGTGATCCGCGGCGGCGTGCGGATCGAGGGCGGAGCCGAGATCGGGCCGTTCGCCTACGTCCGGGCCGTGAGCGTCATCGGCGAGGGCGCGAAGATCGGCACCTTCGTCGAGGTCAAGAGCGCGGCGGTCGGCGCCGGTGCGAAGATCCCGCACCTCTCGTACGTCGGGGACGCGGAAGTGGGGGAGGGCACGAACGTCGCGGCCGGCAACATCACCGCCAACTACCCGCACGAGGAAGGCGAGCTGAAGGGCCGCACCAGGATCGGCCGCAACGTCAGGACCGGCGTGGACACTGTCTTCGATGCCCCTGTCGAGATAGGAGACGACGTTTGGATTGCAGCGGGGACCGTCATCACGGATGATGTCCCTCCCGGTTCGCTGGCTGGGTTTCCCCCGCGACAGACGACGAAGGAAGGATGGGTCTACGACAAGCATGGAAAGCCCGACGGCGACTGAACTGGCCCTGCCCGGGCTCGAAGGCGGCACCGTCATGAGCGACCCGTCGCCGCAGCACTACATCGTCCGCGGCCCGGAGAAGCGGCTGATGGTCTTCTCCGGCCGGTCGCACCCGGAGCTGGCAGCGGCGATTGCCGAAAAGCTCGGGGTCGAGCTCGGCGACGTCGAGCTCAGCACCTTCCCGAACGACGAGACCTACTGCCGCTACCTCGAATCGATTCGCGGGGCCGACGTTTTCATCGTGCAGACCGGTTGTCCGCCCGTGGACAAGAACCTGATGGAGCTCGTCCTGATGATCCAGGCCGCGAAGCTCGCGTCGGCGAAGCGGATCACGGCCGTCATCCCCTGGTTCCCGTATTCGCGGCAGGATCGGAAGGCGAAGCCGCGCGAGCCCATCTCGGCCCGTCTCGTCGCGGACATGCTCCAGCTCGCGGGCGCCGACCGCGTGCTGACCATGGACCTCCACGCGGGCCAGGTCCAGGGCTTCTTCACGATCCCGGTCGACCACATGACTGCGCTGCAGCTGTTCGCGACGCACTTCCGCGATCTCGGGCTCACCGGCGACGACGTCGTCGCGGTCGCACCTGATGCGGGCCGCGCGAAGCACGGCGTCCGGTTCGCGGAGATGATCGAGGCGAGCTTCGCGATCATGCACAAGATGCGGGTCACGGCCGACCAGGTCGAGATGACCGAGGTCACCGGCAAGGTGCGCGGCAAGAGGGCGATTGTCGGCGACGACGTCTCCACGACCGGGGGAACGCTCGTGGCCGGCGCCAAGGCGCTCAAGGAGCACGGCGCCTCGGAGGTCAACGTGTTCGTGACGCACGCGCTGTTCTCCGACGCCGCGCTGGAGCTGATCGCCAACTCGGAGATCGACCGCATCGTCGTGACGGACAGCATCCCGGTCGACCCGCGGAGGCGTCCCGAGAACATGACCGTCCTCAGCGTCTCCGGGCTGCTGGCCGAGGCGATCATGAACGTCTTCGCCGACGATTCCGTCTCGGCGATCTTCGGCGGCGAGAATCAACTCTTCTAGCGCGCCTGCCAACGTCGAGCTCGAGACGGCGCGCCGAGAGCTGCAAGAGGTGTACCGCCGATTCGCCGCGACGCGGCCGTTCAGTCGGAGCCGCATGAACGATCAGATGCAGATCGCTCGGCTCAAGCGTCGAATCGTCAAGCTGGAGAACGACTCCAGGCGTTGACAACCCGGCCCGCGCCGCTCGACAATCAGGGTCATGACGCTCTCCAATCGCGGCTGGAAGCGCCAACCGCCGGCTGACCCGACCTTTCCGCACGGGAAGGTTCGGACGCCGCGCCGGTCCCGCGCCTTCACACCGGGCCGAGTCCTGGCTCTGGTCGGCCTGCTGGTCGTGATCGTCCTGATGCTGCCCCACCACGTCACGATCGGCGGCTATCACCTGCACCCGGGCTTCGCGCCCTATCTGACTCCGTACCTCTTCGGATAGCGCGCTAGAGCAGGCGCGCCGGGGTCACTTGTTGTGTCCCGGCGGGCCGGTGTGGTGGCACTTCTTGTCGCCGTAACCGTTGCCGGGCTTCGTGCAGGTGGTCGTCGTCGGCGGAGGTGGCGGAGGCGGTGGGGGTGGAGGAGGCGGTGGCGGAGGTGGCGGCGGAGGTGGCGGCGGAGGTGGCGGCGGGGGCGGAGGCGGAGGTTTGTGAGGTGGCGGCGGAGGCGGCCGATGAGGTGGCGGTGCGGGAGCCGGAGCATTGCTCGGCGCCGGCTGGGACGCGGCCGGCGTGACCTGCGCGACACGGACGACGCCGCCGGAGGCCGGGGCCGGTTCCCGCGTTGCCGGCGGACGGGTCGCATGCTGCGCCGCCTTCGGGACCGCGGGCGCGTGAACGACGATGGCGCCTCCGCCCCGACTCGGAACGGGACCGAGCGCGACGCCGAGAGGGCTCGCGGGCTCCGAGAGGAGACGGGGAATGAAGGCGCCGCCGGCGGCGGCGACTGCGAGGAGCAAGGCCGCGATCACGCGCTCCGGTCCTCTCATGCCTTCAACCTCCCCCGGTCCCGCATCAGATCAACTGTCCTTCCGCCGCAGGTCGGAAATGTGAAGACGGTGCGACAGTACCGCTCCGCAGGAGGCCACGGCAATCGCTCGTTCGAGTGGCGGGGCGCAAGGAGCCTCGCGTGTCCGTCCGTTCCCACACGGAATCTTCCTCTGACGTGAAGAAGCCTCTGATCCGAATCGCTGCCGCGGCCGCCGCCGCCGGACTCGCCGCGGTCGGCTACGCGACCTTCGTCCCGAGTGCAACCGCCGCGGGCGCCCCAGGTGCACTGGCGCAACAGCGCGAGCTGGCGAACCGGTACGCGCCCGTCGTGCGCCTCGTCGTCGGCCGCGAAAACTGTGGCCCTGGGCTGCACTATGTGCCGATCGACGTCGACTCCATCTTCGGCGAGTCGACGGTTGCGCTGCGCGGACCCTGGGGGAACGACCTCGTCCAGATTGCACCGAGCGCCGCGGATCTCGGCCGCGGGCTCTGGGGCTACCACCTCGACTTCCCCGGCAACGCGCTCCAGCCCGGCTGCGACTACCTGCACTGGCAGCAGCACCTCGGTGCCGAGCGGAACCCCACGACCTACGCACACGTCGTGCCCGACCCCGCGCATCCGGGCAAGCTCGCGCTCCAGTACTGGTTCTTCTACGTCTTCAACGAGTGGAACAACCTGCACGAGGGCGACTGGGAGATGATCCAGATCGTCTTCGACGCGTCGACGGCGGAGGAGGCGCTCCACCATTCGCCGGTCGAGGTCGGCTACAGCCAGCACGAGGGTGCCGAGCGGGCCGCCTGGGACGACCCGAAGCTCGAGCGCGTCGGCACACACCCGGTCGTCCACCCGGCCGACGGCTCGCACGCGAACTTCTACGGGGAGGCGCTGTATCTCGGCAGCTCCGCGTCGGAGGGCGTCGGCTGCGACGACACGCGGGGGCCGACCGTCGACGTGCGGCCGACGGTGGTGACCATCCCCAGTGCCGCGGCCGCCGCACGCTCGCGGTATCCGTGGATCGCGTTCGAGGGACGGTGGGGTGAGCTCCGGCCGGCGTTCTTCAACGGGCCGGAAGGCCCGAACCTCAAGGAGCAGTGGACGCACCCGATCACCTGGGCGGAGAACTGGCGGAGCCGAAGCTACACCGTGCCCAGCGGCACCCTCTTCGGGCCGGGGGCGACCGGGTTCTTCTGCACTGCGGTCGCGCGCGGCTCGCGATCGCTCGTGCAGCTCGTGGCGAACCCCGCTGCCTTCGCCCTCGTGCTCGGCGGGCTCGTCCTCCTCGCCATCTTCCTGCTCTCCCGGACGACCTGGCGGCCGTCCGCGCCGGTCCACCTGGCCCGTCGGCGCGCCTGGGGCCAGACGCTCGCGGCCTCCGGGCAGATGTACGTCAGGCGGTGGCGGCTGTTCGTCGGCATCGGCGTCCTGTTCGTGCCGATCGGGTTGCTCATCACGCTCCTCCAGGCGCTCCTGCTGCGCGCGACGAACGTCGTCGGCGTCCAGGTGGGACAGGGAAGCAGCGGCGCGGTGGGGTTCATTGCGCTCGCGCTCGGGACGACGCTCACGCTGATCGGTCTGGGACTGGTGCAGGCGGCGACCGCGAGAGCGCTCATTGAGGTCGACGCCGACCGGCCGATCGGGCCGCTCCAGGCCTACCGGCTCACCTTTGACGCGCGCCAGGCACCTCATCACGGCGCTCCTCGTCGTCGTGCTCGTCGTGTCGCTGTTGGCGAGCTCCTTCTTCCTGCTGCCGATCGCGATCTGGCTGGCCGGCCGCTGGGCGCTCGTCGTGCCGGTGGTGGAGCTGGAGGACGGCGGCGCGATCGCCTCGCTCCGCCGCAGCCGCCACCTCACGAGGAGGCGATGGCTGAAGGTCACCTCGCTCGTCGTCGCCGGGGGCGCACTCGTGCTCCTGCTCGGCCCGGTGATCGGTGCGGTCCTCCTCCTCGTGACCAGTGCGCCGTTCTGGCTCGTGAACATCGTCGCGGGAGCGATCTACGCGGTGACGATGCCGCTCGTCGCGCTCACGACCGCCTACCTGTACTTCGACTGCCGCGTCCGGGACGAGCTTGGCCCCGACGAGACGGGCGACGCGCTGCCGGCCGAGATAGGGCTCACCGTCTGAGGCGCCGGCGGACGAGCCGGTCGGCCGCCTCGGCGGGCGTGACGCCCTCCGAGGCCGCCGCGGCGAAGAGCTCCCGCAGCGTGTCGCCGATTCCCGCGAGCCGCTGCTCGAGTTGCGTCTCGTCCCAGCCCTCGTCCTCGAGGCCGATGAGCTGGATGATGCCGCCGGCGTTGACGACGTAGTCGGGCGCGTAGAGGATGCCCCGCTCCTGCAGGCGCTGGGCGTCCTCGGGCTCCGCCAGCTGGTTGTTCGCGCAGCCGGCGACCGTGCGGCAGGCGAGGCGGGGGATCGACTCCGCGTTGAGCGTCCCGCCGACCGCGCACGGCGAGTAGACGTCCACCTCCGTCTCGAGCACGCGCTCCGGCGGAACGGTCTCGCAGCCGGTCGCGGCGGCCCGCGACTCGTCGACGTCGCTCACGAGGACGCGTGCGCCGGCGTCCGCCAGTTCCCGCGCGAGGACAGCGCCGACGGAGCCCGCACCCTGCACGAGCACGGTGCGGCCGGTGAGCTCGGGCGAGTCGAAGGCGTGCTCGACAGTGGCGCGGACCGCGTGCAACGCGCCGCGGGCGGTGCCGCGACCGCTGTTCCCGCCGCGACCGGTCGTCCCGTAGACCCAGGGGCACGTCTCGGCGACGACGTCGAGATCCGCCGGCGAGATGTTCATGTCGCCCGCGGTGCGGTAGCTGCCGCCGAGTGAGGCGACGAGCTCGCCGTACCGCCGGAGGAGGCGCTTGCGGGGCTCGGCGGTCGGAAGCTCCGGCACCGCGAGCACTGCCTTGCCGCCGCCGCGCGGCATTCCGGCCGCGGCCATCTTCCACGTCATCGCGCCCGACAGGCGCATCGCGTCGGCGAGCCCGTCGGCCGGATCGGGATAGACGCGCAGGCGCGTCCCACCCCCGGCCGGGCCGAGCACGGTGGAGTGGACGCACACGAACATCCAGGCGCCGCTTTCGGCGTCGTGGCGGACGACCGCGTGCTCGCCCTCCCAGCTCGCGAGGAGGCTCTCGAAGTCCATGCAGCGGACCGTACCGAAGCCCCGCTCGGCTACACTCCGCCGCCGGAATGGCCGGAGAACGCACCAAACTCGTCGTCACCCAGCGCGAGAGGCGTGGCTCGGCCGAGTCGCGCCGGCTGCGCAAGGAGGGGCTCGTGCCGGGCGTCCTCTACGGCAACGGCGAGCCGGTCGCGATCTCCATCGCGGAGCGCGAACTTCGCCGCGCCCTTACCGGTGCGTCCGGCCTCCACTCGATCCTCGACGTCGAAATCGACGGCAAGGGCGAGACGCACGCGTCGATCCTCAAGGAGTACCAGGTCGATCCGGTACGGGGCGGCGTGACGCATGTCGACCTGCAGGAGGTGCGGCTCGACAGGACGATTGAGGCTTCGGTCTCGGTCCAGCTCCTCGGCGGCGACGACGCGCCGGGAGTGCGCGAGGGCGGCGTGCTCTCGCAGCCGCTGCGCGAGGTGACGGTCGAGGCCCTGCCGCTCGAGGTCCCGGAGCATCTCGACCTCGACGTCTCGGGCATGGATATCGGCGGCACGCTCCGCATCTCCGACCTCACGGCGCCGGAAGGCGTCACGCTCCTCGACGATCCCGAGATGGTCGTCGCCACGGTCACCGCGCCGACGAAGGTCGTCGAGCCCGAGCCCACCGAGGAGGAGCTCGCCGCGATGGAGGCCGAGGGCGAGGAGGGCGAGGAGGGCGCCGAGGGCGAGGCCGCCGAGGGTGGGGCCGAACCGGAGGCGGAGGCCTCCGGCGGCGAAGACACCGCCGAGGGCTAGCCCTTGTACCTCGTTGCCGGCCTGGGGAATCCGGGCCGGGAGCACGTCCGGAACCGGCACAACGCCGGCTGGCTGGTCATGGACGAGCTCGCCCGGCGGCACAGCGGCTCGTGGCGCGGGAAGTTCTCGGGCCAGATGGCGGAGGTGCGTGCCGGCGACGAGCGGCTCGCGCTGCTGAAGCCGGAGACTTACATGAACGACTCCGGGCGCTCGGTCGGGCCGGCGGCCGCGTTCTTCAAGCTGGAGCCGAGCGAGGTGCTCGTCGTCCACGACGAGGGCGACTTCGATCTCGGCCG
Source organism: uncultured Actinomycetes bacterium (assembly GCA_963731015.1). Taxonomy (GTDB): domain Bacteria; phylum Actinomycetota; class Thermoleophilia; order Gaiellales; family Gaiellaceae; genus Palsa-739. The sequence goes on along the minus strand of CAVSTY010000005.1, from coordinate 991,420 downwards.
GCTCGAGCTGAAGGTCGGCGGCGGCCTCGCAGGCCACAACGGGCTGCGCTCGATCGCCCGCGAGCTCGGCACACAGGACTTCCTCCGGCTGCGCATCGGAGTCGGCCGCCCGGAGCGCGGCGATCCGCGGCCGCTTGCCGACTGGCTGCTCGCGAACTTCGAGCCGCACGACGACCGGGACGAGCTCGTCGCCCGCGCGGCGGACGTGGTCGAGCTACTCGTCGCCGAGGGCGTGGAGCGGACGCAGCTTCAGGTGAACCGCCGCTAGCCCCGCTCGCGTAGCGCGGCGTGCGCCGCGCCGGGCGGCAGATCGAGACCTGCGGCAACTCGCTGCAAGAGGTCGAGCAGCTGATGGAGCTCCGGCTCCGTCAACGGATCGGACACCTGCCGATCGAACTGCTCCGCTCTCTGCTCCGCCTGTTTGAGGAGCTTCTTCCCGGCGGCTGTCAGGTGGAGGTTCCGCACACGCCGGTCGCGAGCGTGGGGCCTGCGCTCGAGCAGCTCGCGCCGTTCGAGCTGGTCGACGATCGCGACCATCCAGCTCGGGGAGATGTGCAGCCGTTCGGCCAGCGCGTTCTGCGGCTCGCCGTCGCTGGCCGAGACCGCGCGCATGAGAGCGAACTCGCCGGGCTCGAGCTCCAACGGCCCGAGCACCTCGTGGAAGCGGCGAGAGACGGTGAAGCCGAGGCTCGAGAGCATGAAGGCGGCGCTCCTGAAGGGGGGTGTTTCCGCCTCGGCGGGTTTCGGGTTGCGCGCGGCCACGCGCATATGCTACAGCTACAGAACGATTTAGTAACTGAACGACTAATCGCGAGGCGAACGAAGGGATCGAATGGCGCAGGCAGACATGACCATGCTCGGCAGGCTCGCTCACCTGGTATCGCGGCACCGCAAGAAGGTGATCGTCCTCTGGATCGTGCTGACGCTCTTCGGCGCCTTTGCCGCAAGTCAGGTCTCCAAGCGCTGGTACCAGAGCTTCTCGATCCCGGGCAAGTCGGCCTACGAGGCGAACCAGCGGACGCTGAAAGAGTTCGGCACCGGTGTCCGGCCGCCGGACGTCGTCGTCTTCCACACGGGCGGCGACGCGACGAAGAGCGCGGCGATCAAGGCTGCGATGGCGCGCGCTGCCGGGGCGGTGCCCGGTTCCAGGACGAGCTCGTACTTCTCGACTCGCGACCTGATGTACGTCTCTAAGAACCGGCACGTGACCTTCGAGGAGCTCTATCCGCCTGGGCTGTCGACGTTCTCCACCACGAGCGGGGCCGCGGCAGTTCGCGCAGCCGCGGCGCGTGGGCTGCCGGCCGGGATCCAGGTCGAGGTCACGGGCCACGACCCGCTCGAGGAAGCGAGCACGCACGGGGGCGGAAGCGGGAACGTCCTCGTCGAGGCGGTCATCGGCGCCCTCGGCGCGATGGTGATCCTCCTCTTCGTCTTCGGGACGCTGCCTGCGGTGCTGATCCCGATCGCCGTCGCGGCCGCCGCGATCCTCAACACGTTCACGCTCATCTGGGCGCTCACCTACATCACGAACGTGTCGATCATCGTCGAGTTCCTGATCGCGCTCGTCGGGCTGGGCGTCGCGATCGACTACGCGCTGCTGATGATCTTCCGCTTCCGCGACGAGCTGCGAGACGGCAGGGACGTGGAGACGGCGCTCGTCGAGACGATGACCCACGCCGGGCGCTCGGTAATCGTGTCCGGCTCGACCGTCGCCGTCGGCCTCCTGTCCATGATTCTCCTGCCGCTGCCGTTCATCCGCTCGATCGGGATCGGCGGGATGCTGATCCCGGCCGTCTCGGTGCTCGCGGCGATCACGCTGATGCCCGCCCTTCTCGCGACGCTCGGCACGCGGATCAACAGCATCCGCCTGATGCCGAAGCGGTTCATCGATCAAGGACATCCCGAGGACGGCGCTTGGGGGCGCTGGGCGCGCTTCGTCCTGCGGCGGCCCTGGGCCGTTGCAGCCGTCGGGATGACGATCGTGACAGTGCTCGTAGTGCTGGGCGTTCAGCTCAACCCGAACGAGTCGCAGCTGAAGAACTTCCCCGGCACCGGCACCGCGATCGCCGGCCGCCAGTTGCTCGCCGACGCCAGCATCTCACCAGGCGTGATGAAGCCGTTCGTGACGCTCGTCGAGCACGGCGGCGACGCGCAGGCGGTCGCTCGCCGCGAGCGCCACGTGTCCGGACTGGTCGGCGCAACCGTGCCTCCGGGCCCCGACTGGCGCCGCGCGCAGGACACGCTCGTCGAGGCGTTCCCAGCCATCGACGGCGCTGCGCCGGGAATCCAGGGCGTGATCAACCGCACCAACGACACGCTCCGCGGAACGGACGCGACGCTCGGCGGCGTCCCCGCGGTGGATCGCGACTTCGTACATGCCGTCTACGGCAACTTCCCGTACGTGCTCGCGTTCGTGCTGATCCTGACCCTCGTCCTGCTGACGCGGGCGTTCCGTTCCATCGTGCTCGCGATCAAGGCTGCGATCCTCAACCTCCTCTCGCTCGCCGCAGCCTTCGGAATCGTCGTGTTCATCTTCCAGATGGGCCACGGATCGTCGCTCTGGAACATCACCGCGACGCAGGCGATCACCGCCTGGATCCCGTTGATGATCTTCGCCTTCCTGTTTGGCCTCTCCATGGACTACGAGGTCTTCATGCTCTCGCGGATGCGCGAGGCGTACGACGAGACCGGCTCGACTCCCCGCGCGATCGAGCTCGGCCTGGCGCGGACGGGGAAGCTCGTCACGAGCGCCGCGCTGATCCTCGCGTTCGCGTTCCTCGTCCTCTCCTCGAGCCCGGGCTTCGAGATCAAGGAGTTCGCGATCGGCCTTGCGGCGGGGATCCTCTTTGACGCGACGGTGATCAGGGCGCTGCTCGTGCCCTCGCTGATGGCCCTGCTCGGCAGGTGGAACTGGTACCTGCCGAACTGGACGCGGCGCGCCATGTTCATCCGGGAGGAGGAGCCGGCTCCGTCGAAGCCGGCTCTAGAGAGCTGACAGAGCCGCTTCCGGCTCCGGCTCCCGGCGGCGCACGCTTCGTACCTCCGGCACGAGCATGAGCACGAGGAAGTTCGGCACGCACATCAGCGTCCCCGCGAGGATGAGGGTCGCGTCCACCCCGATCCCGTTCGAGATCGGCCCGGCGAGCAGTTGGCCCGCCGGCATCAGGCAGAGCGACAGCAGCAGGTCGATCGACGCGACGCGCGCGAGCCGGCCGGGCTCTACCTCCTGCTGCATCGCGGTCTCGAAGAGCGTATTGCCCACGAGGATCGAGCCGCCGAAGAGCAGGGCACAGGCCATCACGGCGGGGAGCGGGAACGGCCGCACGAGCGCGAAGGTCGGCAGCACACAGAGCGTCCAGATCGCGAAGGCCATGGCCACCGGATGGCTCGGCCGGATCCGGTACGCGACGGAGCCCCCGAGCACCCCGCCGAACGCGGCCGAGCCGACGATCAGGCCCCACGCCGGCGCGCCGCCGAGGTGGTGGATGGCGACGAGCGAGCCGATCACGATGTACACCCCGACCCCGAAGTTGCCGACGGCGTCGCCGAGGAAACCGGCGGTGAGCCATTGGTGGCGGCGCACCTCTCGCCAGTCCTCGGCGAGGTCGCGCCAGAAGCGCTGCGCTACCGGCCTCGCGTACGGGACGACGCGCATCGCGGTGACGAAGATCACGCTGAGCAGGAAGCTCCCGGCGTCGATCGCGAACACCCGGCCGGCGCTGGCGACGGCGACTCTCGCTCCCGAGAGGGCGGGGCCGAAAACGTTCGTCGTGCTGCGCGAGAGCGAGATCAGCGTTCGCCTGCTGCAGGCGCCCGGCGCTGACCGTCTGCGGGATGAGCGCCTTGGAGGCAGGGTTGAAGAAGCCGGCGGCCGCTCCCGCGAGGCCTGCAGCACTGCGAGTTCCCAGACGTGCGCGGTTCCGGCGAACAGCAGCAGCGCGGTGGTGCTCTGCGTACCGATGCGGACGAGATCGGCGGCAATCATCACCGCCCGACGCGGGAGGCGGTCGGCCCAGACGCCGCCGGCGAGCGTGACCGCGGCTCCCCCGATCGTGTAGCAGGCGAGGACGAGGCCGACGCCCGTGGCGCCGCCGCCGAGGTCGTGGCTGACGGCCCAGATGAGGGCGACGGGAATGAGCGAGTCGCCGACCGCCGAGCCGGTGCGCGCGAACCACAGCAGCCGGAACTGCCGTTCTCTCAGCGGCCCAAAGCGCCCGACCCCACTCACGTCCGCGGAATGTACGCCTCGCGGCGGCCCGTTACCATCGCTGTCAGCGGAACCCGCCGGTTCCGCCCTTCGTCATGGACCGTCCGGTACTCCACTCGTTCGTTCGCGAGCTCGTCGAGCACGAGCGCGTCGCCGAGTTCGCGGATGCGCTACCGACGCGCGCCCGCGTCTCGGAGTCGGCGCTCCCCCTCCTGCTCGCCACGCTGCACGAGCGGGTAGAGCGCGCTCTCGTCGTCCTCCTGCCGGAGGATGCGGACGCCCGCGACACCGCCGAGAGCGCGGCGTGGTTCCTCGGCGACGACGCCGTCGGCCTGCTGCCGGGCCGCGGCGTCACGAGGGAGTCGGGGCTCGCGCCGCCTCCGCATCTGGTGGGCGAACGGGCGCGCGCTCTCCACGTGCTCGCGCGCGGCGGGCTCGTCTGTGCCTCGGCGAGGGCGCTCGCCGAAGGACTGCCGCCGCCGGACGCGCGTCCCGAGCCGATCGAGCTCAGGGCGGGGCTCGAGCCCGGCGTCGACGGACTGACGGAGTCGCTCGCCGTCGCGGGCTACGAGCGGGTGGAGCGGGTGGACGACCGTGGCCAGTTCGCGGTGCGGGGCGGCATCGTCGACGTCTTTCCCACCACCGGCCGGGAACCGCTGCGCATCGAGTTCTTCGGTGACGAGATCGAGTCGGTGCGCGCCTTCTCGCCCTTCACGCAGCGCGCACTCCATCCGGTCGCCGGGGCGGCGCTGTACCCGGCGGCCGAGCGCCGTGCGGACCTCGTCGAGCCAGAGCTCGCCAACGACGAGGACGACGAGGGCGCTGTTGAAATTCCCGACGACCTCGTATCACCGCTCGAGCGGCCGCCGGACCTCGTCTTCCAGCCGGACGACGTGCGCCGGGTCTGGGAGGAGGACGGCGTGCTCGATCCGCCCTCGCTCGCCGGCTCGACGGAGCTCGACCCGTTCCCGCAAAACCAGCCCTTCGGGTTCGAGGCGCAGCGGCCCGCGATCGCCGCCCGCGGCCTGGCCGAGGCCGAGAACGAGCTCGGGGCACTCCTTCGCTCGGGCCAGCGCGTCGTCGTCGCGTTCCCGCATCGCGGCGAGGCGCTGCGCACCCAGAACCTCCTCCGCCGGGTCGCGGCGCGGGTGCTCGAGCCGGGAGAAGACCTACCGGAGGAGCCCGAGCTGCTGTTCGCCATCGCGCCGGCCCGCCGCGGCTTCGTCTGGCGCGACCTCGGTCTCGTCCTCCTGCCCGACCACCAGGTCTTCCGCCGCCGCGTGCCGCGCGAGCGCCGCCTCGGCGGCCGCGCGCTGCAGTCGTTCGCCGACCTCCGCACCGGCGACTACGTCGTACACGAGGATCACGGAGTCGGCCGGCTGCTCGGGTTCGAGACGAACACCGTCGCCGGCATCACGCGCGACTACCTTCTGCTCGCCTTCCGCGGCGAGGATCGCCTCTATGTCCCCCACGAGCAGCTCGGCAAGGTCTCGCGCTACGTCGGCGCCGACGCCTCGGCGCCCGCACTCTCGAAGCTCGGGGGCAAGGCGTGGCAGACGCTCAAGTCGCGCGCGCGCGAGTCGGTCCGCGAGCTCGCAGGCGACCTGATCCAGCTGTACGCACAGCGCCAGACCCGCGAGGGCGTCGCCTTCGACCTCTCGAGCGAGTGGCTGCCTCAGCTCGAGGCGAGCTTCCCCTACCGCGAGACGCCCGACCAGGAGGCGGCGATCGAAGCGGTGAAGGAGGATCTCGAGGCGCCGAGGCCGATGGACAGACTCGTCTGCGGCGACGTCGGCTTCGGCAAGACCGAGGTTGCGGTGCGCGCCGCGTTCGCCGTCGCGGTGAACGGCCGGCAGGTGCTGCTGCTCGCGCCGACGACGATCCTCACCGAGCAGCACTACAACACGTTCCGCGAGCGCTTCCGCGACTTCCCGGTTCGCGTCGAGATGGTCTCGCGCTTCGTGCCGCCGAAGGAGACGAAGCGGATCCTCGCCGACTTCACGGCGGGCAAGGTCGACGTCCTGATCGGCACGCACCGGGTCCTCAGCCGCGACGTGATCCCGAAGGAGCTCGGCCTCGTCATCCTCGACGAGGAGCAGCGGTTCGGCGTCGCGCAGAAGGAGCTGCTCAAGTCGCTGCGGCTCGAGGTCGACGTGCTCACGCTCAGCGCGACGCCGATCCCGCGCACGCTCCACCTCTCGCTTGCGGGCATGCGCGACATCTCGATCATCGAGACGCCGCCGGAAGGCCGCCGCCCGATCCGCACCACGGTGGGCGAGTACGACGAGGAGCTCGTGAAGCTTGCGCTCGAGCGCGAGACGGAACGGGAGGGCCAGTCGTTCTTCCTCCACAACCGGGTCGAGACGATCGAGGAGCGGGCGGCGCAGCTGCAGCAGCTCTGTCCCGGGCTCCGCTTCCTCGTCGCTCACGGCCAGATGCGCGAGAGGGAGCTCGAGGAACGGATGCACTCCTTCCTACGAGGAGACGCGGACGTGCTCGTCTCGACCACGATCATCGAGTCGGGGATCGACATCCCGCAGGCGAACACGCTGATCGTCGAGCGTTCCGACATGCTCGGCCTCGCCCAGCTCTACCAGATCCGCGGCCGGGTGGGCCGCTCCGACGCCACCTCGTTCGCGTACCTCTTCTATCCCGACGCGCGCGAGCTGACGCCGGAGGCGCGGGCGCGGCTCGCCACGCTCGCCGACCACACCGAGCTCGGCGCCGGGTTCGCGATCGCGATGCGCGACCTCGAGATCCGCGGCGCAGGGGAGCTGCTCGGCGCGGAGCAGTCGGGCCACGTCGCCGCCGTCGGCTTCGAGCTGTACGTCGAGCTCCTGAACGAGGCGGTCGCCGAGCTGCAGGGCCAGAAGAGGACCGCGGCGCGGCCGGTGCGGGTGGACGCGCGCGTCGACGCGTATGTCCCTGCGGCGTACGTCGACTCCGAGGCGCTCCGCATCGACGTGCACCGCCGGCTCGCGCTCGCGGAGACGGAGGACGAGCTGCGCGAGCTGCAGGCTGCGCTTGCTGATCGGTACGGGCCGCTACCGGAGCCGGTCGAGAACCTCTTCCGGATCCAGGAGGCGAAGATCAAGATCGCGCTCCTCGGCGCCGACTACCTGGTGTTCCAGAGCGGGAAGGCGACGGTCGGCCGGCTGGTGCTCGGCTCAGGCGAGTTGCGCGAGCTCCGCGACCGCGCGAAGACCGCTGTCTACGTCTCGTCTAAGCAGGAGATAAGCATGCGTGGACAGGAGCAAATTGCCCAGGCGGTCGAGCTTGTCGATGCTATCTTGGACGCGCGCCGAGCGGCCTGAGACCGCCTTTTGCCGCAGCGGCGCTTCCCGCGACATCGACCTCACTGGATGGAAATGAAGACTCGCCTGCCCTTCCTGCTCTTGTCCCTCGTCCTCGTTGCCATGCTCGCCGCGTGCGGCGGAGGCGGCAATCAACAGGTGCCGGCCGACGCGATCGCACAGGTCGGCTCCACCCCGATCACGAAGACGAGCTTCACCCAGCTGATGAGCGTCGCCTGCGCGCGCTACAAGTCTCAGGGGCAGCAGTGCCCGAAGGTCGGCACACCGACCTACTCGTCATTGCGCGACTCGGCCGTCACCTTCCTCGTGCAGCAGCAAGAGCTGTCGCAGCAGGCCCAGAAGCTCGGCGTTTCGGTCAAGCAGCAGGACCTCGACAAGCAGGTCGACCAGATCAAGAAGACGTACTACCAGGGCAGCCAGGCGAAGCTCGACGCCGCGCTGAAGAAGGACGGCATCACGCTCCCTGAGCTCGAGCAGTTCGAGCTCCTGCCGAACCTGCTCGGCCAGAAGCTGCAGGCGAAGGTGACCTCGAACCTGAACGTGTCGACCGCCGCAGCGCAGAAGTACTACAACCAGAACAAGGCGTCCTACACGACCCCGCAGACGCGCGAGGTGCGGCACATCCTCGTCGACAACAAGGCACTCGCCCAGCAGATCGAGCAGCAGGTGAAAAACGGCGGGGACTTCGCCAAGCTCGCGAAGAAGTACTCGAAGGACACGGGTTCCGCGGCCCAGGGCGGCAAGCTCTGCGTCGCCCACGGCGGCTCCGCCGGCGCGTGCCAGCAGACCGTGCCGCCGTTCGACAAGGCCGCGTTCTCCCTCAACACGAACGATGTCGGGCTCGTGCACAGCCAGTTCGGCTGGCACGTCCTCCAGCCGATCGGCGCGGTCAAGCCCGCGCACACGCAGACGTTTGCTCAGGTCAAGTCGCAGATCCAGGCGACCCTCGCCTCGCAGCAGAAGCAGACGGCGTGGCAGGCGTGGCTCGCCTCGATGGCCAAGGACTTCAAGGGCAAGGTCTCGTACCAGACGGGCTACCAGCCGGCGACGACCACGACGCCGACGACGCCCGCGGCGACGACCACCGGCTGAGATGGAGGGCCTTGATGAGGCCCTCCTGGATCTGCAGCGCCTGACCGAGCGGCTGAGGCGCGAGTGCCCCTGGGATCGCGAGCAGACGACTGCGACCATCGTCCCACACACGGTCGAGGAGTCGTACGAGGTCGCGGACGCCGCGCTCGCCGGCGACGACGAGAAGCTGCTCGACGAGCTCGGCGACCTCCTCTTCCAGGTCTACTTCCTCGCGCTGCTGCTCGAGGAGCGAGGCGCCGGCGACCTGGTGCAGGTTGCCCGCGGCGTGTACGAGAAGCTCGTCCGCCGACATCCGCACGTCTTCGGCGACGTCGAGGCCCGGACGGCCGAGCGGGTGCGCTCGAACTGGGAGCGGATCAAGCGCGAGCAGGAGGGGCGCGAAGGCATCTTCCACGACGTCGCGGAGGGCCTGCCGGGGCTCCTCTACGCGCGCAAGATCCAGCAGCGCGCGAAGGCCGTCGGCTTCGAGTACCCGGATCTCGCCAGCGCCCTCGCCGACCTCGAGGAAGAGCTGCGCGAGCTGGAGGAGGAGCCGTCGGGCGACGAGCTCGGGGACGTCCTCTTCGCGGCCGTGAACGTCTCCCGCCGCCTCGAGGTCGATCCCGAGCTCGAGCTGAGACGGGCGGCGAAGCGATTCCGCCGTCGGGTCGAGGTGGCCGAGGAGCTCGCAGCAAAGACCGGCGAGAATTGGAGCGAGCTGCCGCTCGACGAACAAGACGCGTACTTCGACCAGGCGAAGGAGACGGAGTGACCGCGATCACCGAAGTCCACGCCCGTCAAGTTCTCGACTCCCGCGGGAATCCGACGGTCGAGGTCGAGGTCCGCGGCGGGGAGATCGGGAGGGCGATCGTGCCGTCGGGTGCGTCGACCGGAGTGCACGAGGCTGTCGAGCTTCGTGACGGCGGCGACGCATGGGGCGGCAAGGGCGTCGCTACAGCAGTCGCGAACGTCAACGGCGCGATCGCCGCGGCCGTTCGCGGGCTCGACGTGACGGACCAGGCGAACCTCGACCGCGTTTTGATCGAGCTCGACGGGACGCCGAACAAGGGACGGCTCGGCGCGAACGCGATTCTCGGCGTCTCGCTCGCGGCCGCGAAGGCCGCGGCTGCCGGCGCAGGCGTCTCGCTCTTCCGCCACCTCGGCGGCGAGGGCGCGACGACCCTGCCCGTGCCGATGATGAACGTGATCAACGGTGGGGCACACGCCGACAACTCGATCGACCTGCAGGAGTTCATGGTCGTGCCCGTCGGCGCCGACTCGTTCTCGGCCGGGCTCCAGATCGGCGTCGAGGTCTATCACGCGCTGAAGAAGCTGCTCACCGAGCGCGGGCTCTCGACGCTCGTCGGCGACGAGGGCGGCTTCGCGCCCGATCTCGACGCGAGCGAGACGGCGATCGAGCTGATCCTCGAGGCCGCTGAGCGTGCCGGTCACCGCGACCGGGTTGCGATCGCCCTGGATCCGGCGACGAGCGAGGTCTTCTCCGACGGCGTCTATCGCTTCGAGGGGCGCGAGAAGTCGAGTGCCGACATGCCAGGGTTCTGGGCCGAGATCGTCGACCGGTATCCGGTCGTCTCCATCGAGGACGGGGCGGCGGAGGACGACTGGGACTCGTGGCTCGCGCTGACCGAGCAACTCGGCGCTCGTGTGCAACTGGTCGGCGACGACCTCTTCGTCACGAACACCGCCCGGCTGCGAGAGGGAATCGAGCGCGGAGTCGCCAACTCGATCCTCGTCAAGGTGAATCAGATCGGGACGCTGACCGAGACGATCGACGCGGTGCGGTTCGCGCACGAGCACGGCTACACGGCGGTCATGTCCCACCGGTCGGGCGAGACCGAGGACGCGACGATCGCCGATCTCGCGGTCGCGCTCGGTACCGGCCAGATCAAGACCGGGGCGCCCGCGAGGAGCGACCGCGTTGCGAAGTACAACCAGCTGCTCCGCATCGAGGAGGAGCTCGGCGACCGGGCGGTCTATCCGGGCTGGGAGGCGTTTCCCAGGACCGCGTCCAGCGGCTGAGGCACGCCGTCGGGATCGAGCGCTTCGACGAGTTCTCGCACGTAGCGCTGGAAGCGGGTCGAGCTCGACCGCAGCCAGCGATGGAGCTGCTGGTCGACGGGACGCCCACGGTGTGCCGGCTGGCGCTGCAGCGTCCGGAAGGCGGCGGCGTCGATGATCGAGAGCACGCGCTCGACGCCGAGCGCGCGAATCAGCTCTCCTTCGAGATCCGGCACGCAGATGAACACCTCGTCGAGCACGCGGGTGAAGAGGTGCGCCTCGTTCTCGTCGCAGAGACCGCGAACCTCGGTTCCCGGCGGCACGCCGGCGACGAAGCGGCGAATAGCGTGCGCACCGCCGATCGGCACGATCTCGATTCCCTCCGCGGCGAGGTCTCGGCCGCGGCGGTGTGCGATCAGCTCGAGCACGGTCCGGTCGCTCGTGCCTTCGACTGCGATCAGCATCCGCCCAGCGTGGCACGTCGGCTCGCGCAGGTGAGGCGGCTACATTGATCGGGATGGCAACAACGGACCGCCGGACGAAGATCGTGGCCACGCTCGGGCCGGCGTCGGACTCTCGGGAGCGCCTGCGCGCCCTGATCGAGGCCGGCGTCGACGCCGTCCGCTTCAACCTCTCGCACGGCACGCACGACGGGCACTCCCAGCGAGCCTGGCTCGTGCGCGAGATCGCGTCCGAGGTCGGCCGCCCGGTCGCGCTCATCGCGGACCTGCAGGGTCCGAAGCTGCGCATCGGCGAGCTGGCCGAACCGGTCGTCCTCCACACGGGCGACCAGATCAGGGTCTGCGCGGAGGAGGCGGCGACCGACGGCGAGCTGCCGATCGCTCCGGCCGTGATCGGGGACGTGCTCGAGCCGGGCCACGAGGTGCTGATCGACGACGGGCTGGTCCGGCTGCGCGTCGACGAGGTCGAGGGCGGGCGCGCGACCTGCGCGGTCGTCGTCGGCGGGCTCGTCAGCTCGCACAAGGGCGTGAACCTGCCGGGCGTCCCGGTGCCGATTCCCTCGCTCACGCGCAAGGACGTCGCGGACCTGGATTGGGCCCTCGAGACCGGCGTGGACTTCGTCGCGCTCTCCTTCATCCGCTCGCCCGCCGACGTGCGCGACCTGCGCGCGCTGATCGAGCAGGCGGGCTCGCACGCGCACGTGATCGCGAAGATCGAGAAGTCGGAGGCGGTCGACGTCCTCGACGAGGTGCTGGCCGAGACCGACGCGGTGATGGTCGCACGCGGCGATCTCGGCGTCGAGATCGGGCCTGCGCTCGTGCCACTCGTCCAGAAGCGGATCATCCACAAGGCGCTCGAGCGCGGGAAGCCGGTGATCACGGCGACCCAGATGCTCGAGACGATGGTGCACTCGCCCGAGCCGACGCGGGCCGAGGCGAGCGACGTCGCGAACGCGATCCTCGACGGGACCTCGGCCGTGATGCTCTCGGGCGAGACGGCAGTCGGCGAGTATCCGGTCGAGGCCGTCGCGTACATGGACCGGATTGCGCGGGCGGTCGAGCCGAGCCTCGACTACCGGCACGAGCTGCCCGAGGCGCACGAGAATCCCACTATCGGCCAGGCGATGTCGAACGCCGCCTGCGACCTCGCCGAGGCGCTGCAGTCCAAGGCGATCCTCGTGCCGACCTTCACCGGCGGCACGGCGAACGCGGTTGCACGGCTGCGGCCGCGGCGCCCGGTCGTGGCGCTCACGCACGTCGACTGGGCGATGCGCCAGCTCGCGCTGGAGTGGGGCGTGACGCCGCTGTTGATCTCGGAGACCTCGGACGTCGAAGAGCTCTGGCGGCTCGCCGTCGAGGCGGCGCGCGAAGCCGGGATCGTCGAGACCGGCGACGGGGTCGTGATCACGGCCGGAACCGCCGTCAACATCCCCGGCACGACCAACGTCATCAAGGTCGACGTCGTCCCCTAGTCGCAGGACCGCGCGGCCCGCCGCAGAACTCGGGCTGCATGGCTGCGAGGAAGAAGCGCCGCCGGCGTCTCGGTGGACCGATCGCCCGCCGCTGGTTCGCGGCCGCCGCACTCCTGTTGGTCGGTCTTCTCTACTACCGGCCGCTGCACGACTACGTCGACGCTCGCTCCGAGCGGACGGTCCGAACGGCGGAGGTGCGGAAGCTCCAGAGGCAGCAGGCGGCACTCGAGCAGCGACTCAAGCACGCCTCGTCGCTCGCCGCCCTCACGGCCGCGGCGCGGACGCTCGGCTACGTCCGCCCGGGCGAGCATCTCTTTATCGTCAAGGACATCCCGCAGTGGCGGCGCAGGCAGCATGGAGGGAGTCATGCTGCCTCTCGTGGTCACTGACGCTGATCGAGCGGTCGTCGCGCGCCAGCTCGGACGCGAGCCACGCACGCTCCGCCGCGTCGCGGTCCGCTGCCCGTTCGGCGCTCCGGCCGTGACCGAGCAGAGCCCCTACGGCGCGGACGGCGAGCCCTTCCCGACGACGTACTACCTCACGTGCCGGCATCTGGTGGCGGCGGTCTCGCGACTCGAAGCCGCCGGAGGCGTCGAGCGCTGGAGCGAGGCGGCACGCGCCGTGCCGGCCCTCGCCGCGAGCCTCGCGGCGGGCGACGACGAGCAGCGGAGCGTGCGGAAGGAGCTCGCCGGCGATGCGACCGGCAGCGACGGCCGCGCCTCGCTCGAGTACGGCATCGGCGGCTCGCGCCGGGGTGGCAGCCTCAAGTGCCTCCACGCGCATGTCGCCTTCGCCCTCGCCCGTGCCGGCTACGAGCTCGGCGAGCGCATCCTCGCGGAGGTCGAGCCACGCTGGCCGGAGCGTTGCTGCTCCCGATGAGCCAGGTCGAGGTTGCGCGGCAGGAGTGGGAGGACGGGACCCACCGGCTCGAGGCGACTCGCGAGGACAGGCACCGGTACCGGCGGCTGCTCGAACTCCTGGAGCTCCTGCTCGACGAGCTGCGCAAGCGGATCGGGCAGACGTACACGCTCGCGGAGCTCGTCGCTGCCTACGGCGAGTCCGAGCGCTGGGGGCGTGAGGTGCTCGATGAGCGCGCCACGGAGCCGGGCTGGCCACGAGATCTCAGCCTCGTCCTCGCCGCCGCGTTCGACGCGTATCAGCGCGGCGCTATCGATTACGAACCATGAATATGTGCGTCTAGACTCACGTCCAAGTGTAAGAAGTGTGAGTTTTGGTCAAATTCGCTGCCCATGGACTACAAGGAGGACACCGCACGCCGCGAGCCCGAGTGGTTGACCCTTGGGCAGGCTGCGCGCTTCCTCGGAGTCGCCCAGAGCACGCTCCGCAAGTGGGCGGACCAGGGCGCCGTCCCGGGCATCCGCACGCACGGTGGGCATCGGCGCTTCCGGCGCGGCGACCTCGAGGCGTTTCTCGTCCGCTCCGCCGCCGGTCCCCAGCAGGCAGGCCCGACCGTCCTCCTCGTCGACGACGACGAGCGGATGCGCGAGCTCGTCCGGATCGAGCTCGAGCGGGCGGGCTACGACGTGCGACTGGCGGCGAGCGCCGACGAGGGGCTCGCCGCGATCGAGACCCGCATGCCCGAGCTCGTGCTCCTCGACGTGATGATGCCCCACGTTGACGGCTGGGAGATGCTGCGCCGAATCCAGGAACGCCACGGCGCCGGCGCGATCCCCGTCCTGATGTTCAGCGGCCAGGTGGACGAGGCGGCGAGACGCCAGGCGGCCACCAGCGGCGCGCGTGGCTTTGTCGGGAAACCGTTCGACCTTGAAGAGCTCGTCGAGCAGGCCAAAGCCATCGCCCCGGTCTAGCGCGCGAGAAGCTGCGCTTCTCGCGCTGGGTAACGGAACTCCGCGCGGGCGAGAGCGTGGTCTCGCCCGCGCTTCGTGCTGTTTCTCTTGGGATCCTGTGGGATGGGAGGCTTGTGTCGTGCGCTCGCGCGCGGCCGAGGCCGGCGAGAGCGCGGTCCGGCCTGCGGCTAAGCCCGCTGCGCGAGGCTTAGCCTTCGGCCCTTGATCTGAGCTCTGGTCGAGACGTTTCGAACCTCTGTGAGGTCCCAGCGGCGGCGTAACGTCGCGTTACGCCGCCGCGCAGTAGCGGGCGCGCACGCGAAGCCTGCGCGCTCGCGACGAGACCAACGGCTCGAACCCACGTTCAACCCGATGTGCCCTCAGCACGGAGCAACCGGGAGACCGCGCTCTCCCGGTTGCGGAGTTCCCTAGCCCCGGGGCGAAGAGCGCAGCTCTTCGCCCCGGCCCGTCAGGGCAGGTCTTCGGCCGTGCGGAGCAGGCCTGCGCCGAGGAGGCCGAGGGCGCCGAGGAGGCTGACGTAGAGGCCGACGCCGCGGGCGGTCGAGAGGAAGTATGTGTCCGGGACCGAGATCAGCCGGATCAGGACGAAGATCACGGCGAGCGCTCCGAGCGCGATCAGGACCAGTCGGTCCGGCACCGATGCCGGCAGCAGGATCCCGGCCGCCCGGGACGCTTCGAGGATCAGGGTGGCGAGCCCGATGAAGAAGACGAGCTTGCCGAGAGTTCCGGTGTGCCAGCCGGTCACAGCCAGCGTCAATCCGTTCGGCAGCGTCCCCACGTACCAGTCGGTGAAGGCCGAGATCGTGAGGACGAGCCCGGACACCCAGGCGAGGCGAACGCCCCAGCTGCCGGCGGCCGGCGCCGCGCGCTCGGCCCGCGGCCGGCGCTCGGATCGCGTCCGCACCGAGTGGGCTGGCTCCGGCGTTTGCACAGGCGCAGTATGGCCACAAAACCGCATCGGCGCACACGGGGTCGCGCCGTCTCCGAGGACGAAGGGGCCATGCAGGACGTAGACGCTCAGCGCGACGACGCGACGTTCGTCGAGTTCGCTGTCACTGGAACGGATGTGGCCGGCGAGTTTCGCTGCGCCGATTGCGGCTACGGCGCGGTTCTCCGTCGAGCGCTGCCGCTGTGCCCGATGTGCGGCGGCGCGAGTTGGGAGAGCCGGGCTCCGCGCCGCGTGGACTGACGCTGCGGGCCGCCGACGCGCTCCGGCCGGGAATACTTTCGGACATGACCGGTCTGGTCGACGTCGATCCGCGGGAAATCCGCCTCGGAGCATCGTCGCTCGCGGCGCTCGTGCGCGCAGTCACCGCCGCGGCGGGGTCGGCAAGCGCGTCCGACGCGCTGCGCGCGCTCGCGGAGGCCGCGCAGGCGGCGTCGGGCGCCGACGCTGCGCTCGTCCGGGCGCTCGACGAGGAGGGCGAGCGGCTCGAGGCCGTTGCCGTCGCAGCACCACGGGCTCTCGCCGCGGAGATCTACGGAACCGTGCTGCCGGCGACGGAGCTGCCGGAAGCGCCGCTCGACGATTTCGTTCGAGCCCCTGCTGTGGTGCGCCGGATCGCGGAGCTCACGGGCGCCACGCGGCTGTTCCTCGTGCCCGCCCGGGCCGACGGCTTCGCCGTCTCGCTCGAGCTGCTCCGTTCCGGCGAGCCGTTCGACGCCGAGCAGCGGCTCGCCGCCGAGCTGTGCGCCGCGCAGGCGGTTCTCGTCCTCCGCGCCTTCGCGGCCGGCGGCGACGTCTCCTCGCTCGCGCGCCCTGCGCTCGAGCTGGCCGGCGAGGCACTGGCGGTCGCGCTGGAGGAAGAGGGCGCTGCGGCCGAGGTTGTCCATCTCGCCGCGGGCGTCGCCGGGGCGTCGGCCGCCGTCCTCTGGGAAAGCCGCGACGACGGGCTCGCGCCCGCCGCCTCGTGGGCCGTCGACAGCGCCGCCGATCTCGGGGCCGCGCGCGAGGTCGCAGAACGGGCGCTCGCCGAGCCCGGCCCGGTCAGCGCGCACGCCGCCGGACTTCCCCAGGATTGCGCCGTCTCGACCACGCTGCCGCTCGGGCGGCCGCCGCTCGGGGTTCTACAACTGTTCCATCCCGCGGGCGAGGAGCCGGAGGCGGAGCAGCTCACGCGCATCGCGACGTTCGGCGTCCGCGCTGCGCACGCGCTGCGCACCGGCGAGCGGGCGCGGCAGCTCGCGCTCGAGCTCGAGCGCACGCGGACGCTGCTCGAATTAATGGTGCAGGCGACCGCGGAGCTCTCCGTCTCGCACACCCTCGAGACCGCGGTCGAGCGCGTCGCCGAGCTGCTGAACGTCGACCGCGTGGCTGTCTACCTCCGCGGTGGGGCGGAGGGCGAGCTCGAGGCGGCGGCGAGTCGCGGCCTCGCGGGCCCGCATGCACGCGTCGCCGACCGGCTGCTCGACGTCGCGCTCGGGCCTTCGCGGGAGCGGGCGGTGCTCGAGGTACCCGAGATGGAACGAGATCCGCGACTCGCGGCCGTTGCCGTCGTCGCGCGCGACACCGGCATCGGCTCGGCGCTCGCCGTTCCGCTCGTGGCACGTGGAGACGTCGTCGGCCTGCTCGCCGTCTATCCGGCGGGCCGGCCCGCCGCGGGCGAGCACGAGACTGCGCTGCTCGCCGCGCTCGCAGGGCAGCTCGCGGTCGCCGTCCAGAACGCGCAGCTCCACGAGCAGGCGACCCGCCTCGGGGAGGAGCGCGAGGCTGCGCTCGCCGCCGAACGGGAGGCCGCACGCCGGATTCGCGCGCTCTACGAGGTCTCGCGCTCGTTCGCGCAGAGCCTCCGGCTCGACGAGACGCTCGACGCGCTCGCGCGCACGGTCGTCGACGTGCTCGACATCGACGCGGCCGTCGTGCGGATGCCGGACGAGCGGCGCGAGCAGCTCGTGTCCCGCGCAATCCACGTCCGGGACGCACCGTTCGCGGAGCCGGTCGCCACGATCCTCGGCCAGCCCGTCCCGTTCGGCCAGCGCAACGTCCAGCGCCTCTTCCGCGAGCGGCGGCCGTTCCGGCTCGGCCCCGGCCGCAACCGCGGTGAGCAGTACCTGCCGGCGCTCGTCCCGTTTCTCGAGAAGGGATGGACGGCGGCCATCGTGCCCGTCGCCCTGCCGACCGAGGTGGTGGCGTCGCTCGGTCTCTTCTCCTTTCGGCCCGGCAACCCGATCTCGCACGAGACGGTCGAGGCGGCGACGGCGCTCGCGGGGCAGGCTGCCCTCGCGATCGACAACGCCCGGCTCTACCAGCAGCAAAAGCAGTTCGCCGACACGATGCAGCGCTCGCTGCTGCCGCGCTCCCGTCCCGAGGTCGAAGGGCTGGAGGTCGGCGAGGTGTACGAGCCCTCCGCGCGCGTGGACGTCGGCGGCGACGTCTACGACTTCCTCGCGCTGGAGGACGGCCGGCTCGCCGTCGTGCTCGGGGACGTGACCGGGCACGGCGTCGATGCCACCGCGGACATGGCGATGGCGAAGTTCGTCTTCCGCTCGCTCGCGCGTGAGCACCCGGAGCCCTCCGACTTCCTCGCCGCGGCGAACGACGTGATCTGCAGCGAGATCGGCCCGGGCAAGTTCATCAGCATGAGCTATGTCGTCGTCGACGGCCGCCGCGGTCTGGTCGTCGGCGCGAGCGCGGGCCATCCGGCGCCGCGGATCGTCCTCCCCGACCGGTCGACGTGGCCGCTCGAGGCGCACGGTCTCGTGCTCGGGATCGACAGCGACCAGGAGTACGCGGAGTCCCGCGCAGAGCTGCCGCAGGGCGCTTCGCTCGTCCTCTATACCGACGGCGTGATCGAGGCTCGTCGGGACGGGGAGCTGTACGGCGACGATCGTCTCGACGCGCTGCTCGCCGAGCGGCACGAGCTGCCGGCAAGCGCGCTGGCGGCGGCGGTCGCAGAAGACGCACGCGAGTTCGCCGGCGGCGACCTCTCCGACGACCTCGCGGTCGTCGTGATCCGCAAGACGTGAGCCGTCCACCGGCCAGGCTGCAGTGGGTGGTGCTCGCAGCCGGCGCCGGAGCCACGTCGACGGAGATCTGCGCCTCCCGGCTGCTCGCGCCGTACTTCGGCGCCTCGACAGTGGTGTGGGCGAACGTGATCGGGCTGATTCTCGCGGCGCTCTCGATCGGCTACTGGCTCGGCGGCCGCGTCGCCGACCGGCACCCGTATCCGCAGGTGCTCGGCGGGATCGTGCTGGCGGCCGGCGCCCTCATCGCCGTCATTCCCTTCGTGGCCCAGCCGCTGCTCGACCTGACCGTTCGCGGCCTGAACAGCGTCTCGTCCGGAGCCGTCGTCGGGTCGTTCATCGGTTCGCTCGTGCTGTTCGCGCCGCCCGTCGTCCTCCTCGGGATGGTGGCGCCGTTCGCGATCCGGCTCTCGGTCACTGAAGTCGCCGTCGCGGGCGCGGTGGCGGGGCGCCTGTATGCGTTGTCGACGGTCGGGAGCATCGTCGGGGTCTTCGTACCCGCGATCGTCGCGATCGAGCTTTACGGGACGCAGCGCACGCTCGTCGCCACCGCGGTCGTCGTCGCGCTCGGCGGCTCCCTGCTGCTGCGGCGCCGCTGGGTCGTCGCGCCGGTCGCGCTCGCCGCGGTGCTCGCCGTGCCGGTCGGGATCGTGAAGCCGGTGGCCGGGCTGCTGTACGAGAAGGACTCGCGGTACCAGTTCGTCCAGGTCGTGCAGAAGGGGACGGTGCGCGACCTCTACCTGAACGAGGGGATCGCCGTGCACTCGGAGTGGCGACCCCACACCGTTCTCACCGGCGACGAGTGGGACATGTTCCTGAGCGTGCCGCCGCTGCTGGGCCGCCCGGTACGCAGCGTCGCGATCCTCGGCAACGCCGGCGGCACCACGGCGCGCGCCTACGGCGTCTTCTATCCCTCGGCGCGGATCGACGGAGTGGAGCTCGACCCGACCGTGACGGCCGCGGCCCGGCGGTACATGGGCCTCGGCCGCATCCGCCGGCTGCACGTGGTCACCGCCGACGCTCGGGCCTTCCTCGAACGCACGCACGACCGCTTCGACCTGATCCTCGTTGACGCGTACCGCCAGCCGTACGTGCCCTTCTATCTCGCGACGCAGCAGTTCTTCCGCCTCGTGCGCTCACGCCTACGGCCGGGCGGGATCGTCGCGCTGAACGTCGCGACGGTGCCCGGCGATCGCAGACTGGCCGAGGGCATAGCGGGGACGCTCCGTACCGAGTTCCCGCAGGTGCTCACATGGCAGGCGCTGAAGCTGAACCAGCTCGTGCTCGGCTTCGACCGGCCGATCGCGCGCACACGCCTGCGAGCAGCGGTCGCGCGGACGCCGGGACGGATCCGCGTGCTGACCCGGCTCTTCGCCGAGAACGCCCGCGCGGCGGCTCCGAGCGCGCAGCCCTGGACCGACGATCGCGCACCGGTCGAGTGGGTCACGGATCGCATGATCCTCGAGTACGCCGCCCGCGGCGCCAACCTCCACGAACGGCTGCTGCCGACTGCACCCTGATCGGCGGAGGCATGTCGGCCGAAAGCTAGAATCCAGCGGTCCGTGGCCAAGCGCGCCGGCTTCATCCTCTGTCTCGTCGTCTGCGCCCTCGGCGTCGGGGCGAGCCACGCCCGCGCCGACCTGCCACCTCCTGCGGTGATCGCGGACGGCGTTCTGATCGGCTCGGTCGACGTCAGCGGGATGACGGCTCCCGACGCGACGTCCGCGGTCGAGCAGGCGTACTTCGCGCACGTCGTGCTGCGCGTGAGCCACCGCGGCTACTCGGTCTCGCCGCATCACTTCCACATTGGACTCGCGGATCTCGACTCGGCGGTCCAGACGGCGCTCATGGCTCCGGCGGACACGAACGTCTCGCTCACGCCGACGCTCGACATGAAGCTGGTCGCCAAGTGGGTCAAGGCTCTCGCCAAGAAGACGCATCGCGAGCCGGTCGCCGGCAAGGTGGTTCTCCGGCACAGCCGTCCGTTCTTCACGCATGCACACCCGGGCCTGTTCGCTGCGGCCGTTCTCGACGCGGATGATGATCCAACACGCGATCGTCGGCGGCACGCGCACGGTGATCGTCGCGCCGCTGCGGAAGCTCACTGCCGCCTCGGTCAGGTCCGAGCCGGTGATCGTGATCCATCGCGGGATCAACCGCCTCTACCTCTACAACGGGACCCGCCTCGCGCGCGTCTTCCCGGTGGCCACCGGACAGGCGCAGTGGCCGACGCCGCTCGGGCACTTCGCAGATCGTCGTCAAGCAGAAGAACCCGTGGTGGTTCCCGCCGACCCAGGACTCGTGGGCGGCCGGGGCACAGCCTGTCCCGCCCGGCCCCGGCAACCCGCTCGGCACGCGCTGGATGGGACTGAGCGCGCCCGGCGTGGGTATCCACGGCACCTCTGAGCCGTGGTCGATCGGCCACTCGGAGTCGCACGGCTGCATCCGGATGCAGATTCCATCTGCGGAGTGGCTGTACAACCGCGTACGAGTCGGGACGCCGGTGTTCATCATCCCGTCCTAGCGGCGGCCGTGGAAGGCCCTCTCAAGCTCGCGGCGCAGGCGCTCGCCATGATGGGCGTCGGAATCCTCGCGTCGCTGCTCGTGTGGAGGCTGACGCACCAGACGCCGCCGCCCAAGGTCGGCGCACGCGCGCCGGCGTTCTCCCTCCACCGGCTGACCGGAGACGGCGACCTCTCGCTCGCGTCGCTCCGCGGCAAGACCGTGGTGCTCAACTTCTTCGCCTCGTGGTGTGCTCCGTGCAAGCGCGAGGCACCTGTGCTCGAACAGCTCTGGAAGCGGGATCGCGGCGACCATGTCGTCGTCGTCGGAGTCGACACCGGGCCGGATGACGCCGGCGACGGTCGCCGCTTCGTGCAGGCTCACGGCATCACGTATCCCGTCGTCTTCGACCCGAACGCGAACCTCGCCCTGGGCCAGTACGCGCTGCCGGCCCTGCCGGCCACGTACGTCCTGAACCCGCAGGGCCGGATCGTCGGCAGCCCGGTGCTCGGGCCGGTCAGCGACAACGGCTACAGCCAGGAGTTCACGCGCGAGCTGAAGGCGGCGCGGGCATGACGCATCGGCTCAAGGGCACGCACAGGTGATCGCGTTCGCGCTCGTCGCGGGCCTGCTCGCGTTGCTCGTCTGGTCGGTCGTCCACCAGCAGCACGCTCCGGGCGTGGGCTCGGTGGCGCCGGCGTTCACCCTGCGACGGCTGCACGGGCCGGGCACGATCTCGCTCGCCTCCTACCGGGGGAAGCCGGTCGTGCTGAACTTCTGGGCGTCGTGGTGCGAACCGTGCAAGAGCGAGGCCGCCGTGCTCGAGCGTGACTGGACGAGCTACCGCGGCCACGGCGTGGTCTTCCTCGGCGTCGACTATCACGATCTCAACTCCGACGGGCGGCGCTTCGTGAGTGCGCATGCCCTGACGTTTCCGATGCTCGAGGACGGCTCGGGCAACGTGACGAGCCGCTACGGGATCTCCCAGGTGCCGGAGACGTACGTCCTCAACCGGCGAGGTCGCGTGGTCGCGCATCTGCGCGGCCCAATTACGGATCCCGGCTTCGCAAGCCAGTTCCAGAGCGCAATCGCAAAGGCGGCCGAATGATGCTGCGGTTCGCGGCGGTGGTGACGGCTGCGCTCGTCTTCGCGGCGCCTGCGTCGGCCTGTGCGCATCCGCGCACCTCGCTGGACTACCTCCAGGGCCAGGTGATGTGCCCGACCTGCCACACGACGCTCGCCATGTCCGACTCGCAGGCGGCGCAGCAGATCAAGACGTTCATCGCGCAGAAGATCGCCGCGTGCTGGACGGCGCAGCACATCGAATCGGTGCTCGTCGCCAACTACGGGCAGTCGATCCTCGCGGCTCCGTCCCACAAGGGCTTCGACCTGCTCGCCTGGTGGTTGCCGATCGTCGGCGTGCTCGCGGGAGCGCTCGTCCTCGCCTTCGGCGTCTGGCGCTGGAGCAGGCGCAAGGAGCCGGAGGAGCCGGACGAGCCGGCGGACTCCGGGCTCGACGAGGAGACCGAGCGTCGCCTCGACGACCTGCTGGAACGCTTCGACTGATGGGCGGAAGGCTCGGCGTCTCGTTCGCGGCCGGCTTCGTCTCGATCGTGCTGCCGTGCGTGCTGCCCCTCGTCCCGGGCTATCTCGCCGCGCTCTCGAGCGTCGAGGCAGGCCAGCTGGGCCGGCCCGGCAACGCCCGGCGCGTCGTCGTCTCGAGCCTGCCATTCATCCTCGGCTTCACCGTCGTCTTCGTCGTCCTCGGTGCGGGTGCCGCGGCGATCGGCACCGTCCTCACGGCCGCGGCGCGCACGCAGGTCGCGGGCTTCATCCTCATCGTGCTCGGGCTCGCGTTCGTGGGACTCCTGCCCGTGCCGGAGCGTGTCCTCGCGCCCGGTCTGATCACCGGCGCACGGAGGCGCGGCTCGGGCGCACTCCTTGGCGGGGCGTTCGCGGTCTGTGCCGCGCCGTGCATCGGCAGCGTTCTCGGCGCCGTGCTCGTGCTCGCGAGCACGAGCGGCACGGTGCTGAAGGGAACCGTTCTCCTCGCCGCGTACGCGCTCGGTCTCGGAGCCGCGTTCCTCGTCGCCGGTCTCGCCTTTGCCCGCGCCATGGGAGCGTTCCGCTGGCTCCGTGACCGCTACACGCTGATCCAGGTCGCCAGCGGGATCATGCTGATCGTGCTCGGCCTGCTCCTCTTCTTCCACCGCGAGTGGTGGCTCCAGGTTGCGGTCAACCGCGCTCTGATCGACCTAGGTCTCACGAAGCCCTAGACCCGCGGTGGCTCGAGGTCGAGCGAGCCCGCGGCGACGCGCGCCCGCGCCGCCTGAACCTGCGCGAGCACTGCGGCCACGTCGACTCCGCGGTGCGCCGGCGCGAACGGCGCAAGTCGCCGCGCCGCCTTCTCCAGCTGGCTCCCCGTTGCGACGGGCCGGCCGCGCCCCGCCTGGTACCACGCGACCGCGACGTGGACGAGCCCCTGGAAGAAATCCCGCTCCTCCGGAGGAGCCGCGCGCCACGCTTCCTCGAGCTCCTCGTGCGCCTCGAAGTAGCGGCCGGCGCGAATCTCCTCCAGCCCGCGCTTGAACGCAACCTCCGTCACGTTCTACATTTCCGCCGTGGCGGCGATCCTGTTGTGTGGGGTCGATCTATTCATGCGGGGGAAGCTCGATGCGCTCCTGCCTGACCATCGTCTCATCACGATCGACCACACCGATGACCCGGAGCTCGTGCTCGCGGACGTCTCGCGTGTCGATCCGGAGGAGGTCGCGGACACGTATCCGGACATCCCGATCGTCGGCTTCACGAACCACACTGACACCTCCGGGCTCCGCGCCGCGCACGCAGCCGGCTTCGACCGGGTGCTCGCGAAGTCGGCGCTCGCCGAGCAGCTCGGCGCGGTCGTGGCGGACCTCGCGGGCTCCACGGAACCCTGACGGTTGGCTGCGCAGCCCCGCACGACGGCTATCTACAGTAGGGCGCAGTGACCTACATCATCGCCGAGCCATGCATCGACATCAAAGACCTGTCCTGCGTGGACGTCTGCCCGGTCGACTGCATCCACGAGTTCGACCGGATCCTCGTCATCGACCCCGAGGAGTGCATCGACTGCGGGGCGTGCGAGCCGGAGTGCCCCGTCGAGGCGATCTTCCCCGAGGACGCGCTGCCGGACAAGTGGAATGCGTTCGTCGAGATCAACTACGCGTACGACAAGGGGGCGGAGGTCGTGAACCAGCTCACCCAGAAGTACGCGGACGAGAACAACGTCCAGAACGAGCCGATCGACTGAGCGCCGGCGAGCCGGGTAAGAGCGCCTGTCGTGAACCCGAAGATCCTCGACCACGTCGCCTACTGGCTCGCCGACCGTGATGCCGTCGCGGAGTTCGTCGTCCGGTATCTCGGGATGCACGTGATCGATCGCACCGACGCGTTCACCCTGGTCGGCGCCGACGCGCGGCGCGGGAAGCTGACGCTCTTCGCCGCCGACGGGCCGCGGGAGCGCGGGGCGCTCGAGCACGTCACGCTGCGCGTGGGCGACCTCGAGAGCGCGTTGGCTCGGCTACCGGTCGGCCTCGAGGCCGAACGGCGGCGCGCCGGCGAGGCGTATTTCGAGCTGGGCGAAGGAGTCGTGCTCGGTCTCGTCGAGGTCGACACCGACCTCGACTACGACCTCGACCACGTCGCCCTGCGTTCCGCCGATCCGCAGGCGACGGCCTCGGAGTACGAGTCGCTCGGCTTCCGCGCCGCGGCGCCCGGCGCGTCCCGGTGCCCGAGGGTCGAGGTGGGGGGCGCCTGGATCGAGTTCCAGCCCGGCGAGCCGGGAGCGCCGGAACGGCCGCTCCTCAACCATCTCGCCGTCCTGGTCGACTCGGCCGACGAGCACGAGGCGGCTGCGCGCGATCTCGGCGTCGAGATCGACAACGTCGTCGACGCCCCGAACACGCTCGCGGTCTTCGTCTGGGGCCCCGAGCGCGTGCGGATCGAGTACGTCGAGCACAAGCCGACGTTCTCGTTGACCTGAGTTGCGCGTAATCGTTGCCGGGGCGGGGATGGCGGGCCTCGTAGCCGCAGCGCGTCTGCGCGAACTCGGGCACGAGCCGCGCGTCCTGGAGAAGGGCTCGCGGGTGGGCGGCTCGATGCTCCTCTCCTCCTGCGTCGTCTGGCGCCATCTGGAGTGGGAGCGCTTTCGCGCCGAGTGCCCTGGCGGCGACGAGCGGTTGCAGCGGCTGATCTGGGAGCGGCTCGACGAGTCGCTCGCGTGGCTCGAGTCACTCGGAGCGGAGTCCTTGTGGCGCGACACCGAGAACCCGCTCACGACCGGTCGCCGCTACGACACGCACGCACTGGGGCGGCTCCTCCACGGGGCGGCCGGCGACATCGACCTCGAGACACCGTTGCCGGACGACGCGGAGGCCCCGCTGTTGCTCGCGACCGGCGGCTTCCCGGGGCGGCTCGCGCGCGAGCGCGGCCTCCTCCTGCGGGCGAACCCCTGGAGCGAGGGCGACGGCCTCGACTTCGCGGCGGCCCGAGGCGCCGCGACGACATCCGGCATGGGGGAGTTCTACGGTCGGGTCATGCCGGCTCCGCCGGCCCGCATCCGGGAGGAGGACTTCGTCCCGCTCGCGCAGCTCTACGGCCGCGAGGCGCGTGTCTTCACCGACGATTGGCGTGAGATCACGCCGCCGCGGGTCGCCTGGCACGAGAACGACCTCGCGCAGCTCGTTGGCCCGCGCGCGTGGTACGTCGTCGCCGAGACGAACGACCGAATCGAGGCCGCGCGCGCCGCGGGCGCCACGCTCGAACAACGCGAGGAGGGGCTCGCCGTCCACGTCGCGGCCGCGGTGACGCACACGATCGGGGGTCTGCAAGTGGACACGCAGGCGCGCGTCGCGGGAGTCGACGGCTTGTGGGCGGCGGGCGTCGACGCCGGCGGCGTTGCGACCGGCGGCTACGCGAGCGGTCTCGCGCAGGCGCTGGTGCTCGGCCTCGCGGCGGCCGAGTCGATCGCCGCGTGCTCTTAGCCGGCGAGGTAGGCGCAGACGCGGCGGTCGCCCGGGAGCGGCGACGGCGCGAGCTTCGTCACGCGCAGCTGCTTGCCCTCGACCTCCACGCTCGAGCCGACCGCGGGCGCCTCGCCGTCCTGCTCCACGAGCTCGTAGCCGGAAGGCTTCCAGACGAAGAGAAGATGTTGCGCCCCGTGGCCGTCCACCGCGCGGAAGCCTAGTCGTCGCCCGTGGGCTGGCCGCGCAGTTCGAGCGACATGGTCGTGCCGCCGATGTCGTGCGCGAGTGTGAGGTTTGCGCCGAGGGTGCGCGCCCGCTCGCCGAGCACCTCGAGTGCGCGGCGTCGCCGCTCGGTCGGTGCGTCGTCCCTGATCACTAGGTGCAGCGTGCCCGGCACGTCGGTGGTGGCAGTGACCTCGAAGCGGGAGGGAGGCCCGCGCCGGATCGCCTCCTCGAGCGCCTCGCGCACGATCTGGTACAGCGCCGCCTGCGTCCGCTCGCCGAGTGCGTCGATCAGCGCCACGTCGAGCGTGACCTCGATCCGGTGCTCGCGGCCGCGCGACTGTGCGAGCGTGTCGACCGCCGCCGCGAAGCCGTGGTCGCGCAGCGCCACGGGCTCGAGGTTGAAGGAGAGGTCGCGGAGCTCGCCTACCGTCGTTCTCGTCCGGGACAGCGCGCGGTCGAGGATCTCGCGTGCCTGGTCGTGCTCGCCGCGCCGGATCAGGTCGAGGGACGCGTCGAGCATCAACGCGACCCCCGCCAGCGACTGCACCGGACCGTCGTGGAGGAAGAGCGCGATCCGCCGGCGCTCGTCCTGTTCCGCGGCGAGGACCTGCTCGGCCGGCTCGCCGCCCGCCGCGACGATCGTCTCGGTCTCGCTGCCGGTCGGTGATTGCTCCACTAGTCGATGATCGCTTCGCGCAGTGCGATGGCGACGGCCTGCGTGCGCGTGTCGGCTTCGAGCTTGGCGAGGATGTGGCGGACGTGGCTCTTCACCGTCTCCTGACTGATGAAGAGCTGCGTTGCGACGTCGGCGTTCGACAGGCCCTCGGCGAGGAGCTGGAGGATCTCGCGCTCGCGGCCGGTGAGCATGTCGTCCTTGTCGCGGCCGGTCAGGAACGCGGGCATCAGTGCCGGGTCGACGTAACCCTCGCCGTTTGCGACCTTCTCGATCGCGCGCAGGAGCGTCTCGTGCGGCGCCTCCTTCAGGACGTAGCCCTTTGCGCCCGACTCGAGGCCGCGGCTGAGGAGGCTGCGCTCGCTGTAGGCGGTGAAGATCAGAACTGCGCTGTCCGGCACCTTCTCCATCAGCGCCTTCGTCGCCTCGAGCCCGTCCATGCCGGGCATGCGGACGTCCATGATCACGACGTTCGGTCGCCGCCGCTCGGCGAGCGCGACGGCGGCCTCGCCGTCGGCCGCCTCACCGATCACGCGGATGTGCGGCGCCCGGCTCAGCGAGAGGCGGAGCCCTTCGCGCACGACCTCGTGATCGTCGACGATCAGACAGGTGATCTCCGTGGCAGCCAACGGCTGGCAGATCATAGATCGGCTGCCTGCTGTCACATCGCCGCTATTTCCAACTGTTCCGCCTGAGCGACGGGCTCGAGGCGCACTCGGCGCCGGTCCCGAACACCGTGGCTGCGCGCCAGAGAGCGGACGCGTTCCCGCATCGGATCGGTCTCACGGCGCGGAAGATAGGCGCCGCGGCGGTACAGCCGCTCATACTTCGGAAGCAGCTCGGGCCAGTCGCGCTCGAGGGCGGAGAGGAAGTGCTCGCGGGTTCCGGGACGCAGGTAGAGAAGGTTCGCCCAGATCCCGGTCGCTCCCGCCTCGCGCGCCTCGCGCACGACCTCGGCGAGCAGTTCCGGCCGGTCGCTCAGCCCGGGCAGGATCGGCGCCATGCCGACACGCGCGTCGATCCCGGCCTGCACGAGCCGCGAGAGCGCACGGAGCCGCTGCCGCGGCGGCGAGGTACCCGGCTCGGTGCTGCGCCAGATCTCGTGGTCGAGCGTCGGGACCGAGAACGTGACCGAGACGTCGGCGCGGCGAGCCGCCTCTGCGAGCACGTCGACGTCGCGCACGATAAGCGGTCCGCGCGTGATGATCGAGAACGGGCTCGCCGCCTCCGCGAATGCTTCGATGCAGCCGCGGGTGAGCCGGTAGCGGCCCTCTGCCGGCTGGTACGGATCGGTCGCCGCGCCGACCGCGACCGGCTCGCACTGCCAGGACGGTCGCGCGAGTTCCCGCCGGAGCACCGCCGCGACGTTCGTCTTGACCCGGATGCTCGTGCCGTAGCGGTCGTCCCACGGCCGGTCGGCGCGCGCCTCGAACGCCCGGACGTAGCAGAACGTGCACCGGTGCACGCAGCCCATGTACGGGTTGAGCGACCAGGCGAACGGCATGCCGCGCACGCGGTTGAGCGCGTTCCGGCACGGCTCCTCGCGGTACTCGGCTCGCATCGTGGGAGGATAGCGAACATACGTTCGTACAGGCGGGCGCCGCCGACCCCGTCCCTATACTCCGGCCGGAGAGTTGGACGAGAAACCTCCTAGTACCTACGCCCTCGGGGCGGTGAGGGCGTGACACTTCTCTTCGAGCTGATCGGGGTCGCGATCCTGATCCTGCTCAACGCGTTCTTCGTGGCCGCGGAGTACGGCCTCGTCACGGCGCGGCGCACGCGGATCATCGAGCTCCAGCACCAGGGCGACCGTCGCGCCCGCGACGTCCTGCGGATCACCGGCGACCCAGGCCGCTTCATCGCGGCGATGCAGCTCGGTGTCACGCTGACGTCCCTCGGGATCGGCGCCCTCGGCGAGGCGACGCTGTCGCGCGAGTTCGACAAGTGGATGTCCACTGTGCTCGCCGTCCTCCTCGCCTACGCGATCCTCAGCTTCTTCCACGTGGTGTTCGGCGAGCTCGTGCCGAAGGGCGCAGCGCTCGGCCACGCGGAGGGGACGGCACTCTGGGTGTCGATTCCCGTGCGCGCGTTCATCGCGGTCTTTCGCCCGGTGATCTGGGCTCTGCAGGCCGCGACCGACGCGATCCTCCACTCCTTCGGGCTCGAACCCCCCGGCGCTCACCGCGAGGTGCACTCCGAGGCCGAGCTGCGGATGCTCGTCTCCCGCTCCACGCAGCAGGGGCAGATCGAGGAGGAAGAGCGGGAGATGATCGACAAGGTCTTCATCTTCGGGGACAAGGACGTCGCCGACGTGATGGTCGCGAAGCCCGACGTCGCCGCCATCTCGATCGATTTGCCGCCCGAGGAGGTGCTCGCCGTCGTCCTCGACTCGCCGTACACTCGGTATCCCGTCTTCCGCGAGTCGCTCGACGACATCGCCGGCGTGCTCCACGTACGCGACCTGTTCAGTGCGATCCACGACCGGGGCCTGGCGGACGTCCACCTCGACGGGCTGCTACGCCAGGCCTATGTCGTCCCGGAGACGAAGGACCTCGCCTCGCTTCTGCAGGAGTTCCGGCAGACGAACAACCACTTCGCCGTGGTGGTCGACGAGTACGGCGCCATGGTCGGGATCGCGACGCTCGAGGACCTGCTCGAGGAGATCGTCGGCGAGATCGAGGACGAGTTCGATGTGTCCGAGGAGCCGGTCGAGCAGATCGGCGAGGACTCGTACCGCGTCGACGGCATGTTCGCGATCGACGAGTTCAACGAGCGCTTCGGCACCGACCTGCCGGACGAGGACTTCCACACTATCGCGGGGTTCGTCTTCGGCCAGCTGGGACGCGCGCCGGAGCCGGGCGACGATGTGTCCTACGACGGGATGCGCTTCGACGTGCTCGAGGTGGAGGGCAACCGGATCGAGCGAATCGCGGTCACGTTCGAAGAGCGCCCGCAGCCGCGCCGGGATCCGGCCGACCTCGAGCCCGGCGACGAGGACGAGGTCGAGTAGGGCAGGCGCTCAGGTGAGAGGACGCTGACCCAACCCACGCCCCTGTCGCCTGATTGGCAGCGCCTGAGTAGGTTTGAGCGATCGCGCGAGCCCTGCGCGCGCATCGCGGCCTTGACATCGGCTTCGCCGCGCTGCGTCACTGCGATGGGCGCTCGGTCAGAGGATCCCCGCCCCCGCCATCCCTCGGCGCATCAGGTCGCCTCTGACGCGGCCTGCAGCGGCGGGGGATTCGCCGGCAAGAGGGGGTCGGGTATCCGGTTTCCGAGTCGAAGGAAGCCGGCTCCCGTCAGTGCCAGCGCCAGCGCGCCGCCCCACCAGATGGTGTCGGGTGACGTTCCGAGCAGCACGCCGCCGACCGCCTGGCCGAGAGCCACGCCGACCAGGAAGCTGAGCTGGTAGAACGACATGTAGCGGCCGAGCAGATGCGGCGGCGCGATTTCCGCGACTAGCGGGCCGAGCACGATGAACTGGCCACACTCAGCGATCGCGATCAGGATCGCGACGCCGGCCAAGACGGTGGTAGCGGCGAGCGTCGAGTGCGTGAGCGTTGCGAGCAGGACCGCGAGCAGGCCGACTGCGAATGTGGCGCTGGTGGCGAACAAAGCGTGAGTGCGTCGCATCCGCGCCACCACCCGTGTCGCCGGTATCTGCGCTACGACGATGAAGAAAGTGTTGATGAAGAGGACGACACCGATCCCCACGGGCCCGACAGGTGTATGCGCCGCCGCAAACGGCGAGAGGATGAAGGAGAAGAACGCGCCGCCGATCATCACAAGCGCGAGGTTGCCCGCGATCAAGGCGAGCAAGAGCCGATCCCGAGCAGCAGCTCGGAAACCCCGTGCGCCCTCGCTCGCCGACGGAGCATCCGCGAGGCCAGGATCCGGGATCCAGACGAGCACAACCAGCGCGAAGACGACGAACGTGACTGCGTCGAAGAGGTAGAGGCCCTGGAACGCCTGGAGGTGATGATGGGTGGCCGCGACGATGAAGCCCGCAACCGTCGCGCCGAGGCCGAGACCGAAGTTGCCTGCGACTCGTCGGAGCGCGGTCGATGCGGCGCGCTGCTCCGCCGGGACCAGGGTCAAGGTCAGGACTTGGCCGGCGGTTCCCACGAATCCGAAGCCGGCACCGCCGACGGCCGAGCAGACAAAGCCTTGCCAAGGACGGTCGACAAACGCCAAGCCCCCGTAGCCGAGTCCGTTCAAGACATTGCCCGCGATCAGAATCCGTTTCGCACTGAAACGATCGAGGAGCGCACCCGAAGGGAGCGTTACCACTGCGGCCGTGCCCATGACCGTCGCCAGCACCAGCCCCGCGGTCGCCGTCGAGAAGCCGCGGACCGCGTGGAGGTAGATGATCTCGAAGGGAAGGATCAGTCCGGTGCCGAAGTAGTTGAGCGCGTCCCCGCCCTGCAGAACGAGGACAGGCCTCGGTAGGCCCGTACGCCAAACGGCGAACACACGTGCGAGCGCGCTGCTCACTCTGTTGGGCGACCGGCCGCTCCACGACGGCGAGCGAGGCGCTCGAGCTCCTCGCGGCAGGCGCTCAGCCGCAGCTCGATCGCCGTCCGCACGGGCTGGGGCGGGCGGATGTGGGCCTCCCGGGCCTGGCGGTACCGATCGGCATCGCGCTGGAAGCGGGCCGTCCGCTCGAGCACCATCTGATGAATCAGCTCGGGGTACATCGGAGGTCAAAGACACCGCGATGCCGCGAAACGGACCGCGGTCCGTTTACGACGGACCTGGTGTCATTAACGCGATGACCGTCGATCTCGAGCGGGCCAAGGGAGGTGACGAGCGCGCGTTCGCGACGCTGGTCGAACCGTTCCGGCGCGAACTCCAGCTGCATTGCTACCGGCTACTCGGCTCCGTGCAGGACGCCGAGGATCTCGTCCAGGAAACACTGCTCGCCGCCTGGCGCGGGCTCAACGGCTTCGAGGAGCGGGCGTCGCTGCGCTCCTGGCTCTACCGGATCGCAACCCACCGGAGTCTCAACGCAATTCGCGAACGCGGGCGCCGCCCCGCCACGGAGAACACCATGAGACCGTCAAGAACCCGCCGCGCCGTCGAGCCCAGCTGGCTCGAGCCTTACGCGGACAGCGCGCTTCCGGATCCCGCTCCCGGACCTGAAGCACGCTACGAGCAGCGCGAAGCGATCCAGCTCTCGTTCATCGTCGCGCTGCAGCAGCTGCCTGCGAAGCAGCGCGCAGCGCTCGTGCTGCGCGACGTGCTCGGCTTCCCCACCGACGAAGCCGCCTCGATCCTCGAGACGACGCCGCAGTCGGTCAAGGCCGCGCTCCAACGCGCACGTGCAACGCTCGACTCGTACACCGTCGAACGCGAGCAGGCGCCGCTTCCCGACTCGCCGACCGAACGGAACCTTGTCGCCACCTTCAGCGACGCCGTCGAAGCCGGCGACACGGGGCGCCTCCTAACTCTGCTGAGCTCCGACGCTCGTGTGACCATGCCGCCGAGCCCGGGCGAGCTCATCGGACACGAAGCGATCGGCGTGTACCTCGACCACGGCGCCGAGGTCCGCGGCGCCCCGCTACAGGTACGCCCGACCCGCGCCAACGGCCAGCCGGCCTTCGGCTGCTACCTGCGCTCGCAGCCCTGGGGCATGATGGTGCTCACCTTGAGCGGGAGCAAGGTCGACGAGATCACCTTCTTCGCCGACCCCGCGCTGCCCGGCCGCTTCGGTCTTCCCGAACACATCTAGCCGACAAGGATGGGTTCGACGTGAAATGGACGCCGCCGCTCAGGGGTCATTCCGGAACACTGGCCCAGCCGACCTCTTCCCCTAACTAGGAATGCGATCTCGGGGTCACTGCCTAGAATCCTTCGCGTGAAGTTCTGGCTCCTCCTGGGAGCGGCCGGGCTAGCCGTCCTCTTCGGAATCAATCAGGTGGTACAGACAGTCACATGGTGGGGCGGGTCTCGGTCCTGCGGCCCTGGTTGTGTGGCCTGGCCGTCTCCCTGGAGCCAAGGCGTGCTGGCCTTTGCCTCCATCGTGGCTCGTTCGCGCTCGGAGCCGTCTTCGTCTGGCTTGCGGAGCGGCCCGCCGAACGCCGTAGCCGCTCCTCTTCAGGTGACATTCCCGAGCACTGGCCCAGGCCAGCGTCGCGACGCCCGGCGCGTGCGGTTCGACTTTCTCGAGTCTCAGTAGGCGGAACCGAGCTCGAGCGGCTCGATCGTGCCGTTCGCGATCGTCCACGCCGCCAGCTCGTCGCGCGCGACCGAGTAGATGAGATACGGCCTGCCCTGCCAGAGGCCGACGTTCTCCACGTCCGTGCGAGAGGGGCGAGGAGGCGCCGAGACGTGCGAGTGGAGGACGGCGAGCTCGTAGCCCTCGTCCTCGAGGAACCAGAGCTCCGGAGCGACCTCGAGCTCGAAGCGGTACGGCGACTCGGCGGCGTTGCGGCCCGGCTCGTAGCGGTCGGCGACTCGGTCGCGCAGGACAAGGAGACCGCAGCTTTCATTTGGCAGCTCCTGCCGCGCGTGCTCGGCGAGCGCCTCGCGCACGGGCGGTGGCACTACCACCACAGCTTGCTCTCGTCGATCTCCTCGCCCTGCCAGAAGCCGGCGGAGAGGTACTTCCAACCGCCGTCGGCGAGGACGCACACGACGACTCCTTCCTCGAGCTCGCCTGCGAGCCGGCGGGCGACGTGGAGGACGGCACCGCTCGAAACTCCCGCGAAGATGCCCTCCCGCTCGAGCAGCGCATGCGCGCCGGCGACCGCGTCCTCGTTCGAGACGAGCAACTTCCGGTCGAGCTTTGCCACGTCGAGGATCGGCGGCACGTAGCCGTCGTCGAGCGAGCGCAGACCCATCACCGGATCGCCGGGCAGCGGCTCGGCGGCGGCGACGACGACTCCGGGAAAGCTCTCGCGCAGGCGCTCGCCCGCGCCCATCAGGGTCCCGCCGGTGCCGAGGCCGGCCACGAGGACGTCGACCCGGTTGAGCGCATCCGCGATCTCGGCGCCGGTGCCGTCGTGGTGCGCGCGCGGATTGGCCTCGTTCGCGTACTGGAACGGCATGAAGTAGCGCGGCTCCTGCTCCGCGAGCTCGAGTGCCATACGGACGGCGCCGTTCGAGCCCTGCTCCCCGGGCGACTCGATGATCGTCGCGCCGTAGAGGAGCAGCAGCCGCCGCCGCTCCTCCGTCGCGTTCTCCGGGAGCACGCAGGTGAGCGAGTAGCCCTTGAGCTTGGCGACGAGCGCGAGCGCGATGCCGGTGTTGCCCGAGGTCGGCTCGAGCAGCTCGCGGCCGGGCTCGAGCTCGCCCGCGCTCTCGGCGGCCTCGATCATGGAGAGCGCGACGCGGTCCTTGATCGAGCCGGTCGGGTTCTGTCCCTCGAGCTTCGCGTACAGGCGCACCGACGGCTTCGGCGTGAGGCGCCGCAGCTCGACGAGCGGGGTGTTGCCTACGAGCTCGAGCAGGGAGCCGGCCGTGCGGAGGTTAGAGCCCACCGGCCATGGCGGGGAGGAGGATCACGGTCGAGCCGTGGTCGACCGACGTGTCGAGGCCGTCGAGCGTCCGCACGTCCTCTCCCTCGACGTAGACGTTCACGAAGGGCGCGATCTCGTCGTCCTCCACGAGTTGCGGCCTGAGCGACGGGAAACGGCTCATCAGGTCGTCGAGCAGCTCGCGCACCGTGCCGCCCTCGGCGGGCACCTCGCGCTCGCCGCCAACCTCGCCGCGCAGCTGGGGCGGGATGCGGACGCGACTCATGCGTGCGCCGGCCTGCCCGAGCAGAACTCGACGTAGTCGACGTATTCGGTGATGGTGGGCGAGTCGCCGCAGACCGGGCAGTTCGGGTCGCGCCGCAGCGTCACCTCGCTGAACTCGGTCGCGAGCGCGTCGAACAGCAGCAGCCGCCCGACGAGCGGCTCGCCGATGCCGAGGCAGAGCTTCAGCGTCTCGCTCGCCTGCAGCGAGCCGATGATGCCGGGCAGGACGCCGAGCACTCCGCCCTCGGCGCAGCTCGGAGCAAGCTCCGGCGGCGGCGGCTGCGGGAAGAGGCAGCGGTAGCACGGGCCGTCGCCCGGTTTGAAGACCGTGGCCTGTCCCTCGAAGCGATAGATCGAGCCGTGCACGAGCGGGATGTCGTGCCACACGGCCGCGTCGTTGATCAGGTAGCGCGTCGGGAAGTTGTCGGCGCCGTCGACGATCACGTCCCAGCCGTCGGCGAGGATCCGCTCGACGTTCTCCGACGTGAGCCGCTCGCGATAGGGGACGACCTCGACGTCGGGGTTGAGTTCCTCGAGCGTGCGCTTCGCCGACTCCACCTTCCACTCGCCGAGCCGCGCAGTCGAATGCATCACCTGGCGCTGCAGGTTCGACGCGTCGACGCGGTCGTCGTCGACGATCCCGAGCCGTCCGACGCCGGCCGCCGCGAGGTAGAGCGCCGACGGCGAGCCGAGCCCGCCCGCGCCGAGGAGCAAGACGCGCGAGTCGAGCAGCTTGAGCTGTCCCTCCTCGCCCACCTCGGGGATCAGGACGTGCCGGCTGTAGCGCAGCCGCTTCTCGCCGTCGAGCGTGCGCGGCAGCTCGGTCGCGAAGCCGCTGCGCTTCCAGTCGGTGTAGCCGCCTGCGAGCGAGACGACGTTCTCGTAGCCGAGCTCCTCGAGCGACTTCGCGGCGAACGCCGAGCGGTTGCCGGCGGCGCAGTAGAGGAAGATCGGTTGGGCGCGATCGGGAGCCGCCTGCTCGATGCGCGACTCGAGGTTCCCGCGCGGGATGTGGATTGCGCCCGGAATCCGGCCCTCGGTCCATTCGTCCAGCTCGCGGACGTCGACGACGAGCGGGCGCTCGGGCGCATCGAGCAGCTCGCGCGCCTGCTTGACGTCGACCTCGTCGATCTCCGACTTGACGTGCTGGAGGTATTCGCGGTAACTGGGCATCGCTTTCGGAAATGTAGCGACCCCGTTCGTGGCTACGCTCGGAGCGTGGCGACGGAAGCGCGCCCCCTCGTGTCAGTACGGAACCGGCGCGTCGTCGCCGTCGTCGCGGCGGCGGCGCTGATCGCTGCGGCAGCGGTGGTGGGGGTGACGTTGCTCCAGACCCGCGGCGAGAGCACGACCGTGCCCGGCTCAGTGCTCAAGCCGCAAGCGGGAATCCCGCCGCTCTTCTTCGATTTCGGTGTCCGCAGCGACCGTGAGGCGCGAGATCTCACCCGCGCCGCGGAGCTGTTGAACGCGAGGCACGTCGCGCCGGCCCGTGCGATCTTCCAGCGCTACCACTCGCTGCAGGCGCAGATTGGCCTGGCCTTTGCGAACTGGCCCGGCGACGGCCTTGCGACGCTGCAGACGCTCGTCGCGCAGAACCCGAACAGCCCGGTGGCCGAGTATCACCTCGGCTGGGCGCTTTACTGGTCGGGCCGCGCCGCCGACGCAGCGGCCGCGTGGCAGCGCGTCGACACCCGGTTCCCCGACTCGCCGGAATCGGTCGAGGCCGAGAACGAGCTCTACTCGTCCGATCAGCCTGGATTGCCCGACCTCGATCTGCCGGTGACGATCCCCGCCGCGCCGACCCGCGCCGCGCAACTACGCCTGCTCGCGGCTGCTGCACGCAAGCCTGACGTGCAGGCGAAGCTCCGTTACGGGATGTTCCTCTGGCAGCTCTGGCACCGAGTCTCGGCCGAGCGCCAGTTCGCGGCGGCCGCGCGGCTCGCACCGCACAATCCGTATGCGCGCACCGCGGCGGCCGTCGGCCTCTTCACCAAGCGCGAGCCGGCCCGCGCGTTCTCACGCCTCGGGCCGCTCACCGGCGTCTTCCCGCGCGCGCCCGTCGTCCGCTTCGAGCTCGGCCTGCTGCTCATCGCGACCGCGCAGTCCCAGAAGGGGCTGCACCAGCTGCGGCTGGCGGCTGCCGAGGCTCCGCACTCGTCTTACGCGCAAACGGTACGAGCCTTGCTTTCCCGTCTTGGGAATGGTGGGACCAAGTAAAGAGCATATGAGCCGAACGGCCTATGGCGGCGGCGACTCCGCGCGTGGCATCCTGCGGCATCGCGAGGGAGGGGGATATGGCCGAGACAGCTATCGAGGGGGCGTCGGCGGGCGACGTTCTCGAGCTGGAGGAAGCACGGATCCTGGTCGAGGCGGCGCAGGCCGCCGGGCGGGTCAGCGCCGAAGAGCTCGCACTTTCGCTCGACGAACTCGGGCTCGAGCCGGCGCAGATCGAGGACGTCTACCGGGCGCTCGAGGAGCTGCACGTCGAGATCGTCGACATGCAGGCGACCGCGCCGGACCCGAAGACGGAGGTACGGCTCGACGAGACCGCTCGCGAGGTCTCGACCGACGCGCTGCAGCTCTTTCTCAAGGACATCGGCAAGGTCGAGCTGCTGACCGCCGCCGAGGAGGTCGAGCTTGCGAAGCGGATCGAGCGCGGCGACCATCGCGCGAAGCAGGAGATGGTCGAGGCGAACCTGCGCCTCGTCGTCTCGATCGCGAAGCGCTATCGCAACCAGGGCCTGCCGTTCCTCGATCTGATCCAGGAAGGGACGATCGGCCTCGTGCGCGCCGCCGAGAAGTTCGACTGGCGCAAGGGCTACAAGTTCTCCACCTATGCGACCTGGTGGATCCGTCAGGCGGTCGCCCGCGCGCTCGCCGACAAGGGACGCACGATCCGGATGCCCGTCCACGTCGTCGAGAAGCTGAACAAGATCGTCCGCTCGGAGCGCAAGCTGCGCGGCGAGCTCTGCCGCGAGCCGCTGGCGATCGAGATCGCGAGTGACATCGATCTCCCCCTCGACGAGGTCGAGCAGATCCTCCGTACCTCGCAGGCGCCGATCTCGCTCGAGAAGCCGGTCGGCGAGGACGACGAGTCGGAGTTCGGCCACTTCCTCACCGACGAGAACGCCCCGCTGCCCGACGAGGCGGCCGACACGACGCTGCGCCAGGAGCTGCTGCGCAACATCCTCGGCACCCTCTCGCACCGGGAGCGGCGCGTGCTCGAGCTGCGCTACGGGCTCGGTGGGGAGCAGCCGCGGACGCTCGACGAGGTCGGGCGCGCGTTCAACGTGACGCGTGAGCGGATCCGCCAGATCGAGAACCAGAGCCTGAAGAAGCTGCGGGCGCTCGGAGTCACGAACTCGCTCAAAGACGTCGCCTAGACTCGCCCGATGCGCAAGCTCGGTCCTGCCGACCTCGGCGACCTGCTCGAGGCGCCGCTCGTCGCCGTCCTGGCCACGTACAAGATGGACGGCAGCGTCCTCCTCTCGCCGGTCTGGCACCAGTGGCGCGACGGCGGCTTCGACGTCGTCGTCGGCCCGAACGACATCAAGCTGAAGCACCTGCGCCGCGACCCGCGGGCGAGCGTTCTCGTCTACGGGAACGACCCTCCTTACGCGGGCCTCGAGGCGCGAGGTGAGGCGCGCCTCGACCGGGACCGCGCCGCAGAGGCCATCGCCTCGATGGCTGTCCGCTACCTCGGCCCGGAGGACGGTCCGGCCTATGCGGCCACGGTCATGAGCTCCGTTCTCGTCCGCCTCGAGCCGACTCAGCTCCGCGGCTGGGACTTCGCGGACGAGTGGGGCTAGGCGCCGAGGAAGTCGTCGAGCGAACGAGTGATTCCGGCGGCGTCGAGCCCGTGAGCGGCTCGGTGCTCCGCTCCCGTGCCGTAGTGGCGGAACTCCGCATTCGGCACGCCTAGAGCGAGCAGCCGGTGCGGCCGGTCTCGGAGTGCCACGGCGATCTCGGCTGCCGAGGTGCCGGTCTGGTACGGCTCGACGAGGACGACGTCGGTGCCGTCGGCAAGGGCCTCGCGGAGGTCGTCGTGCGGGAACGGGCGCACGGTCACGACGTAGGCGACCGTGACGTCGCGATCCGCGGTCGCCTCGAGTACCGGAGTCAGAGTCGGGCCGACGGCGACGACGAGCGGTGCGCCGGGAGAACCGTGCCGGAGCACGGTTAGCCAGCCTGGGTCGACCCGAGCGTGGTTCGTCTCCTCGCTCAGGCGAAGGTACGTACGACCGTCGCCTCCGAGCGCCTGCCGGAACAGCCTGTCGGTTTCGTCCACGTGCCCGGGCACGTGAATCGTCCAGCCGGGAAGCGCAGCGACGAGGGCGACATCCTCGGGCGCCTGGTGCGTGCGGCCCTCGTGCGCCGCGTCGTAGGACCCGGCGATGCTGACGAGGACCGCGCCGAGATCGTTGTGGCCGAGGTCGAGCTTGAGCATCTCGTAGGGACGCTCGACGAGGAA
Organism: uncultured Actinomycetes bacterium; assembly: GCA_963731015.1. Lineage (GTDB taxonomy): Bacteria > Actinomycetota > Thermoleophilia > Gaiellales > Gaiellaceae > Palsa-739. Next base: position 952,468 of record CAVSTY010000005.1, on the reverse strand, counting down.
CGGCGTGTACGAGTGGGCGACCGGCCGGTAGCCCTCGAGCGCCAGGCCGGCGGTGACGCCGATCATCAGCTGCTCGCGGATGCCGACGTCGAAGTGGCGTGGATGCTCGCCGATCGCCTCGGTGCCGATCTGCGCTGTCACGACGGCGACGCGCTCGTCCCCGTCGAGCGCCGCGCGGGCGAGCTCGTAGAAACGCTGGCGCATGGTCGTCACTTGGCCTCCACCTCCGCGACGATCACCCGCGGACGAGTGGCCTCGAGATCCGGCATCAGCGCAGCCTCCAGCTGCTCGTGGTTGCGTCCGTCGACCCGCAGCCCGGCCCAACCCTCGAGCATGAAACGGCGCTCGACTCCTTCCGGCCAGCCGTGGAAGGAGGAGTCGTTGTCGATCACGATCGCCGTGAGCGACGCGAGCCCGATCCGTCCCGCGTACTGCACCGCTTCCCAGTTCGAGCCCTCGTCGAGCTCGGCGTCGCCGAGGAGGCAGAAGATCCGGCGTCCCGTCAGAGCGGCACCGACCGCGACGGCGAGTCCGTGGCCGAGCGAGCCGCTCGAGAACTCGGCCCCGGGCACGAGCTTTCGGTCGGGATGGTGGCCGAGCGGCGAGTCGAAGTCGCCGAAGCCGTCGAGGAACTCGGCCGGCAGCAGTCCCTTCGCCGCGAGCACGGCGTAGTACGCAGCGGGGCCGTGGCCCTTCGAGAGGATGAAGCGGTCGTTCCTGCCGAGGACGCGGTCGTAGAGAACCCAGAGGACGTCGAGGGTCGAGAACGAGCTGTGGTCGTGCTTCTCGTCGCCGGTCAGCCGCGTGAGCAGCGCCGGCAGGTCGTCGTAGCCGTACGTCGGTGTCGTGGTGATCGCCATGCGCACACCGTAGAACCTCAACTAAAGTTCAAGTCAAGTGGCCAGGGAACTGACCATCGGCGAGCTCTCCGCAAGGAGCGGCGTCTCCCAGTCCGCCCTCCGCTTCTACGAGCGCGAAGGGCTGATCTCGGCACGGCGCACGGACGGCAACCAGCGGCGCTATGCGTCCGTCACCCTGCGGCGCGTCGCGCTCGTGCAGGCGGGCAAGGCCGCGGGCATCCCGCTCGAGCGGATCCGGGCCGCGCTCGACGAGCTGCCCGCCGAGCAAGAAGCCGACGAAGCGCGACTGGGAGCGGCTCTCGCGCAGCTGGAAGCGCGAGCTCGACGAGCGCATCGCCACGCTCGAGGCGATCCGCGGCAGGCTGACGACGTGCATCGGCTGCGGCTGCCTCTCGCTCCGCACCTGCGCACTCCTCAACCCCGAGGACGAAGCGGGTTCGCTCGGCGGCGGCGCGCACTATCTCCGTAGAGTCTCTCCCCGTGGATGAGGCCTGGCGCGCCGAGCTGGCGGAGCTGATCGCGATCCCGAGCGTGAGCGCCGATCCGGCTCACCGGGACGACGTGAAGCGCGCCGGCGAATGGGTCTGCGAGTTCGTCCGCCGCATCGGCGGCACCGCCGAGCTGACGCCGTTCGGGGGAAGCGACCTCGCGCTCGGCGAGATCCCCGCGTCGAACGGCGCCGGCGACGTGCCGACCGTGCTCGTCTACAACCACTTCGACGTTCAGCCGCCTGCGCCGCTCGAGCTCTGGGAGTCCGATCCGTTCGAGCTCGACATCCGCGGCGAGTGGGCGTACGGCCGCGGTGTCGCAGACGACAAGGGCCAGCTCTGGCTCGTCCTCCGCGCGGCCCAGCGGCTCGTCGAGGCGGGCGCGCTGCCCGTCAACCTCCGCATCGCGTTCGACGGCGAGGAGGAGATCGGCGGCCACACGATCGCCGACTGGGTCCTGCAGGACGAGCGCGGCGCAGATGCGTGCGTGATCTTCGACGGCGGGATGCTCCGGCGCGACGTGCCGACGATCGAGCTCGCGACCCGCGGCCTCGTCGGAGTCGACGTCAAGGTGCAGACCGGCGAGCGCGACCTGCATTCCGGGATGTACGGCGGCGCCGCGCTCAACGCGATCCACGTCCTCATGGGCTGCCTCGACGCGGTGCTCGCCGGCCCCGACGGCCGGCTGCCCGAGCCGTTGCGCGCGGGAATCGCGCCGCCGACTGCGGACGAGCTGGAGGCCTGGTCGCAGCTGCCGCCCGGCGCCGAAGCGATTGCGGAGGCCGGCGCGCAGCCGCTCGACGCGAAGGCCGGCGAGGAGTTCTACGTCCGCACGTGGGCCGAGCCGTCGACGGACGTGAACGGGATCATCGGCGGCAAGCCCGGTGTCCGCAACACGACGCTGAGCGTCGAGGCGACGGCCGAGTTCTCGATCCGCCTCGCGCCCGGTCAGGAGGTCGAGACGATCGGCGCCGCCGCCGAGCGGCTACTGCGCGAGGCTGCACCGGAGGGCGCCGAGCTCGAGATCACGTGGCAGGGCGCGAACCCGGGCCTCGTCCGGGCCGACGCGCCGGCCGTCCAGCTCGCGGCCGATGCGTTCGAGCAGACGCTCGGGACGCGGCCGCTGCTCACGCGCGTCGGCGGCTCCATCCCGCTCATGCCGGCGCTGGGCGAGAAGGGCATCGACACCGTCCTCAGCGGCTTCGCGCTCCCCGAGTCGAACGTGCACTCGCCGAACGAGCGCTTCCTCGTTCCGTACTTCGCGGCCGGGATCGACACGGTCGCCGCGCTGTTCACCGCGCTCGGACGCTTGAGCTAAGAGCGCTCGGCGTAGGAGACACGCTCGAACGGCCACTCGGCCTCGAGCCACGTCCCGACCGCCTGCCACAACGGCGCGTCGAGCTCCGCGCGGCCGGCCCGCACCCACGACAGCACCTTGGCATCCTGCTCTTCGCTCTTGTCCGGATAGATGTAGACGCAGCCGATCGTCTCGCCGGTGGCGGGATCGAGCACGGTGTAGGTGAAGCCCTTCCTCTGCTCGAAGTCGTCGGCGTGCTCCTGCAGGTCGCCCAGGTTCTTGGCCAGGTCGCGATCGTCGGGCCAGGAGCTCTGCTCCCAGCCGGGCGTCTGCCGAATGTGCTCCACGGACGACGACCACGCTTCGTAGTCGGGCTCGTTGTGCTGCGGGCCGAGTGGCTCGAGCTTGAACTGCTCGGTCTCGAGTGCGAGCGGAGCGACGAACTCCGGCGGGACGAACGGCTTCTCGGTCACGACGCTAGAGCGCGTGTGGGTGCTCGCGGCCGCACGGCAGCCACTCGTGGCCGAACTCGCGCATCGCGTCGATGATCGGCAGGAGCGACTCGCCCTTCGGAGTCAGCGAGTACTCGACCCGCGGCGGCGTCTCGGGGTAGCTCTGCCGCTCGAGGATTCCCTCGGCTTCGAGGGCTCGCAGCCGCTCGGCGAGCGTGCGCGGGCTGATTCCCTGGCACGAGCGTTCGAGCTCCGAGAAGCGGCGAGGGCCCTCGGAGAGGTCGTGGACGAGCAGCGCCGTCCACTTCGCGCCGACGATCTCGGCCGTCGCAGCGACGGCGCACGTGCCGGCCACGTGGACAGGGTTCATCGTGCGAACAGCCATCGCTCCGATTGTACGCCCGCCTGCTCAGGCGCTGAACGGTGCCGGGCAGGCGTCGATCTTCGGGATCGAGAAGCGTGCGATCGTCCCGAAGCCCTCGGCCGGCCTGCACGCCTGCGCGACCCCGGCGTCGCAGGCGACCGAGAGGAAGATGAACGCGTCCTCCATCGTGAAGCCGTGCTCGTCGACGAGCAGGCGCGCCGCCTCCTCGGACACGAGCACCAGCGCGTCGTCGTACGCGTCCGCGGTCGCGTGCGGCAGCCAGCGGTCCGCGAGCTCGGTCACCGGCCAGGTGGCCTGCTTTCCCTTGAGGACGTCGAAGCGGATGTCCACCTCGCCGGCGATCTCGACGCCGGTGAAGCAGATCTCGCCGTCGCCCATCGCCGCGTGCATGTCGCCGACCGCGAACATGCCGCCCGGCTGCCGCACGGGGAAGAAGATGCGCGCGCCCGCGCCGTGCCAGTGGTCGTCGAGGTTCCCGCCGTGGCGGCCGGCGAGCCCGTTCGAGAGCTCCTCGCCGTCGGTCGCGACGCCGACGACGCCGACCATCGGCATCGCGGGGAACGAGACGCGGTCGTTCATCTTCACGACGCCGTCCTGCACCTCGAAGAGCCGCGTGAGCGGCGACTGCACCTGGTCGATGAGCTGGCCGAAGCCGGGGATGAGCGTCGCCACGCCCCACTCGATCGGCCGCACGTCGAGGATCTCGGCCACGAGCGAGTCGCCCGGCTCAGCGCCACTCACCGCGACAGGTCCTGTCGCGCCGTTGATCCGCGAGAGGTCGATCTCGGTGACGAGGTCCTCCTCGCTGCGGATCTGACCGGTGAAGCAGTCGTTCGTCTCGAAGGTGACGACGTCGCCGGGCTCGACCTCCAGCACGGGCTGAAGATCGGGACCGAACGACCAGACCACGTCCTCACGAGAGATTCGGTGCTGCGTCATGTCACTCCCAGGGTGGTGGATTGTGGGTCCAGCGGCCGCCGAGCATCGTCGCCACGACCTGCACCTCCCGCAACTCCTCCGGCTCACACGCGAACGGGTCGCGGTCGAGCACGACGAGGTCGGCGTAGCGGCCGGGGACGAGCGTGCCGCGGCTGCGCTCGTCGTGCGACAACCAGGCCGGCGCGACGCACACCGCGTGGAGCGCCTGTTCGAGCGTGAGTCGCTGGTCGGCGCGCCAGTGGTCGAGGACGGCCGCGATGACGCCCGCCCACGGTTCGAGCTCCTCGACCGGCGCGTCGGAGCCGTTCGCGAGCAGGGCGCCCGAGTCGAGGAGAGAGCGGAACGAGTACGTCCCGTCGAGGTGGTCGGCCCAGTAGGTCTTGGCGAGATCCTCGTCGGAGGGTGCATGCGTGAACTGCAGCGACACGGCGACGCCGAGCTCAGCGAAGCGAGCGACGTCCTCGCGCGCCAGGCACTGCGCGTGCTCGATCCGCTGGCGGAGGCCGCGCGGTTGCCACGCCTCCCGCGAGCGCTCGAACGCGTCGAGTGCCGCCTTGTTCGCCGCGATGCCGATCGCGTGGACGCCAATGGGCCAGCCTGCCTCAGCTCCACCGCGCACGATCTCCTCGAGCTCCTCGCCCGTGGTGATCACGACGCCGTAGTCGTCGTCCATCCAAGCCGTGTGCGATCCGAGCGTGCCGTCCATGAACGCCTTCAGGTAGCCGAGCCGGAGCAGGGGGGAGCCGACGCCGCTGCGCAGCCCGAGCTCGCGGAGCTGCGGGAGGCGGTCGGCGGGGGTGGATTGCCAGACGCGGAGCGGCAGCGCGCCCTGCTGCTCGAGTTGCTGCCAGAGGCCGATCGCGCCGAGCCAGCCGTCCTTGTCGTGAATGCACGTCACGCCGCGCGCGCTCGCGACCTTCACGCCCTCGCGCATCGCGTCGACGTACTCGCCGTCAGGCACGTGTACGTAACGCTCCTTGAACCGCCATGCCGCCTGCTCGTAGAGCAGGCCGGTCGGCCTCCCGAAGTCGTCGCCCTGCACGACGCCGCCTTCCACCTCGAGGTCTCCACCGGCGAGTGCGAGCGCCATCGGAGTTGAGCCAGATCCCGTGGTAGTCCTTCGAGATCAGCATCGCCGGCCGGTCGGGGACGACCTCGTCGAGCGCTTCCTTGGACGGTTCGTCGGAGTCGTCGACCCAGTCGTCGAAACGCCAGCCTTGTCCGAGTACCCACGTTCCGCGTTGATCGGCGCCACGGATGCGGTCGAGCGCCTCGGCGAGGGACGTGCAACCGTCGAGGCGGATGTGCCGCTGCGCGAGTGCCCAGGTCGGGAAGTGGACGTGCGAGTCGGTGAACCCGGGCAGGACGCAGCGGCCGCCGAGGTCGACCGTCTCGGGACTCGGCAGCGAGGTCTCGTGCACGCCGACGCCGCCGGCGATCCGCTCGCCGGCGATCCAGAGCGTCGACACGGTCGGCAGTGACGGGTCGAGCGTCCTGATGACTCCGTTTTCGAGGATCATGCTTGGCAGCTAATCACGACGAAGGGGGCTTCCTTGTCGAAGAGACTGATCGTTGCGGCCGTCGCCGTTGCCGCGCTCGTCGCCGCGGGTTCGGCGTTCGCGATCACGAACGGCCAGCGGGACGGGAACGCGCATCCGAACGTCGGCGCGATCATGTTCGAGGACCCGACAGCGGGCAACACGCTCCAGCTGTTGTGCAGCGGGACCCTGGTCGCTCCGCAGGTGTTCCTCACCGCGTCGCACTGCACCGACTACCTCCTGAACGATCTCCACGTCACCGACGTCTGGGTCACGTTCAACACGAACAGCGCCGACGGCCCGTACATCCACGGGACGATGGAGCAGAACCCGGCGTACAACGGGAAGCCCGCGCAGAACGGAAACGACATCGCGGTCGTCCTGCTCGACTCCGCTCCCGCGGCGATCACGCCGGCGACCCTGCCGCCGGTCGGGCTGTTCGATCAGATGAAGGCGGACAAGACCCTCACGCAGTCGTCGGCGTTCACCGCCGTCGGCTACGGCGACGGCAACAAGCTGGTAGGCGGCGGCAAGCCGAGCTTCTACTTCGACGGCTTTCGCTGGAATGCCACTTCGTTCTTCAACGCGCTGACGAACAGCTGGCTGCGCCTGACCCAGAACGGGTCGGTCGGCGCCGGCGGTACGTGCTTCGGCGATTCGGGCGGGCCGAACTTCATCGGCACGAGCGACACAATCGCCGCGATCACGATCTCGGGCGACAGCGCATGCGTGTCGACGAATGTCGACCTGAGGCTCGACACGCAGAGCGCGCAGGACTTCCTCGCGCAGTTCGGCGTCCCGCGCGGCTGATCGAACGGCGGCGGCGCCCGTCCGAGTGGGCGCCGCCTCTCCCTCGTCGTAGACTCGTGGCGATGCCGCCGAGGCCGCGATCGAGGCGGAACGCGCGCTGCAGACCCGAGCGCCGTGGTGGCGCTCCCGGGCGTTGCGCGCGCTCGCGGCGGCCGGCGCCGCCGGGGACGAGGCGCTCGCCGAGGCGGCGGCGCTCGAACGGTCGCTCGGGATCGAGCCCTCCCCGTAGGCTGTGCCCATGCTCGATCACGTCGGCCCGAATGTGCGCGATTACGAGCGCAGCCGCGCCTTCTACGAGCAGGCCCTGGCGCCGCTCGGCTGGACCGTCCTGGCGGAATGGCCCGAGCACGGCGTGGTGGGCTTCGGCGATCAGGGCGGCCCGGTCTTCTGGCTCCACCAGCGCGAGCCTTACACCACCGGACTGCACGTCGCGTTCACCTGCGACGACCGCGCGACCGTCGACGCATTCCACGCCGCGGGCCTCGCCGCCGGCGGCAGCGACAACGGCCCGCCGGGCCTGCGCTGGTACCACGAGAACTACTACGGCGGGTTCGTGCTCGACCCGGACGGCAACAACGTCGAGGCCGTCTGCCACAAGCCCGAGGGAGGAGGGTGAATGGAGGGCGACGGCGCGGCGATCGTGCTCGAAGCGGTGAGCAAGCAGTTCGGCGGCCACGCGGCCGTGTCCGACGTGAACCTCTCGATCCAGGACGGCGAGTTCTTCTCGTTGCTCGGGCCGAGCGGCTGCGGCAAGACGACCACCCTGCGGATGATCGCGGGGTTCGTCGAGCCCGACGAGGGCCGCATCCTCTTGCAGGGTAAGGACGTGACGACCGTGCCTCCGAACCGGCGGCCGGTGAACATGGTCTTCCAGCAGTACGCGCTCTTCCCGCACATGTCCGTCTACGACAACGTCGCCTTCGGCCTCAGCGTCAAGAAGGTGCCGCGCAGCGAGCACCGGTCCCGGATCGAGGAGCTGCTGCGCGTCGTCTCGCTCGAGGGGTACGAGCGGCGCAAGCCGCGCCAGCTCTCGGGAGGCCAGCAGCAGCGCGTCGCGCTTGCGCGCGCGCTCGTCAACCGCCCCGCGGCGCTCCTCCTCGACGAGCCGCTCGGCGCCCTCGACGTGAAGCTGCGCCGGCAGATGCAGCTCGAGCTGAAGCGGATCCAGCACGAGCTCGGGACGACCTTCGTCTACGTCACGCACGACCAGGAAGAGGCTCTCGCGATGTCCGACCGGATCGCGGTGATGGACGCGGGCCGGGTCGAGCAGCTCGGGACGCCGCGTGAGGTGTACGAGCAGCCGTCGACGCCGTTCGTCGCCGACTTCATCGGCTCGCTCAACGCAATCGAGATCCGGGTCGACGAGGTCGTCGGCGGCTACGGGGTTGCGCGGCTCGGCGAGCAGGATCGCATCGTGGTGCCGGTGGAAGCCGGGACGAGCGCGGGCAGCGAGTTCCGCGTCGCCGTGCGTCCCGAGCAGGTCCAGCTCGCCGACGGAGACGAGAACGGCTCGCGGCTGGGCGGGACGGTCGTGGACCTGGTCTATCTCGGGATGTACACGCAGGTCCACGTCGACACCGCAGCCGGCCGCGTCGTGAGCCATCGCCTTGCCGACCAGTCGCTCGAGGGCCTCGAGCGGGGCGGAGCCGTCGTGCTCGCGTGGGACGCCGACGACTCCTACGTGCTCGGCGAGCCGCTCGCCGTCGCCTAGTACGACGGCTCTTCGCCGAGCCGACGCTCGGCGCGTCGCCGCCACAGCTCTGCACAGACGACGACGGCGATGGTGACCGTGAGGATGACCACGGCCACGGCGATCACCTGCGGCAGCTTGTCCGGGAAGCGCAGCTGCGAGTAGAGGAAGATCGGGAACGTCTCGCGCGATCCGATGAGGAACGAGGCGACCGCGAACTCGTCGAACGACGTCGTGAAGGCGATCAGGAAGGCCGAGACGACGGCCGGCAGGATGAGGGGGAGCGTCACCCGGCGGAAGGTCGTCAGCGCCCCGGCGCCGAGGTCGTAGGCCGCCTCGGTGAGGGAGCGGTCGATCTGTGCGAGTCGCGGCAGCAGCACGAGGATCGTGTAGGGGAGGCTGATCACGACGTGTCCGATCGTGACCGTGAAGATCGAGAGCGGTATGCCGAGCTCGTGGTAGAGCAGCAGCAGCGAGATCCCGAGCACGATGAGCGGGATCACGAGCGGAGTCAGTAGGAGCGCCGTCACAACTCCCTTGCCCCGGAACGCCCGGCGCGAGAGCCCGATCGAGGCGAGGATTCCGAGCGCGACCGCGATGACGCTCGAGATCGCGGCGACGATTGCGCTCGTCTCGAGCGCCGCCTGCATCTCCCCGTTCGTGGCGAAGTCGTGGTACCAGCGAAACGTGAAGCCGGTGAGGGGGAACGTCGGCACCGACGCCTTGTTGAACGAGAAGATGAGCAGGATCGCGATCGGCGCGTAGAGGAAGACGAGAACGAGTGCGAAGAACACGCGGATGACGCGACGGCCGGTGGCAGAGAGCGCGACGTCCATCAGGCCGCAGAGGCCTCGCCAAGGCGGAGGAAGCGGACGAAGACGAAGGTCAGCGCGGCGATGACCCCGAGCACGAAGAGCGAGAGCGTGGCGCCCGTCTGCCAGTCGGGGAAGCCGCCGTTGAACAGGTCGTGGATCTGGTTCCCGTACATGTAGCCACTCGAGCCGCCGACGAGCGAGGGCGTGACCCACTCGCCGACCGTCGGGATGAAGACGAAGAGAAAGGCGGCGGCGACGCCCGGCAGGCTGAGCGGCAGCGTCACGCGTCGGAAGGCCTGCAGCCGGCTGGCGCCGAGATCGCTCGCCGCCTCGAGCAGCCTCCGGTCGAGGCTCTCCAGCGTGACGAAGATCGGGAGAGCGACGAACGGCAGCCAGACGTAGGCGAGCACGAGCATCACGGCGAAACGGCTGTAGAGCAGGAACGAGAGCGGGTGCCCGGCGCTTTCGATCCCGGTCCGGGACAGGAACCAGTTGACGACCCCTTGATTACCGAGGATCACCTTCCAGGCGAGCACGCGCAGGAGGTAGCTCGTTATGAAGGGCGCGATCAGAACGAGCAGGAGGACGTACTTGCGGGGCGTGCCCGAGAGGGCGAGGTAGTACGCGAGCGGATACGCGACGACGACGACGAGCGCCGAGACGATGAGCGACATCTGGACGGACTTCCAGAAGAGCGAGAGGTAGACGCCGCCGTGAATGAGGGAGTGCCAGGCAGAGAGCGTGAAGCCCGGAGCCTCTGGCGGCAGCGCGAGAACGTTGACGCTGTAGAGCGCGACGTAGACGATCGGTGCGAGGAAGAAGACGGCCAGCCACCCGATGGGCGGGCTGAGCAGGGCAGGCGTCGCCCAGTCGAGCCGGCGGCGGCGCCGAGCAGCGGGCACCGCCGCCTTCGCGGCCGTCTCCTCTCCAGTCAGGCCGCCTTCACCTCCTCCCACAGCCGGGCGTACGTCGCGCGCTGCGGGATGTTCCGGTCGAGGTACGCGTTCGGCAGGCCGACCGCGCGCGGATTGTCGATCTGGAGTGCCCTGAGCAGGTCGCTCGAGGACGGGCGCGCCGCGATGTTGGCGTGGCCGTAGCCGTAGTTGTTCTCGAGCCACACAGCCGAGGGCTTCGAGCTCCATGCGTCGACGTAGGCGTGCGCAAGGTCGGGACGGGGCGTTCCCTTGAGCAGCATGAACATCCCGACCCAGGCGATCGGCTTCTCCTTCCCGACGCTCGGGTGCATGTAGACGACCGGCAGGCCTTTCGCCTTCATCTGCACCCAGTCGTTCGGCCAGGCGTACGCGATCCAGAGATCGCCGGCGCCGAACGACTGCCACAGATCGGTCTCCGACGCCCAGAACATGCGCGCGATGTGCTTCTTCGAGATGAGGAAGTTCTTCGAGGCCTCCAGCTCGGCACTCGTCTGGTTCCAAGGGTCTTTGGCGCCGAGGTGCATGCCGGCGACCGTGAGCATCGCGAGGTCGTCGAACCACGCGACCTTGCCGGCGTAGCGTTCGTCGAAGATGAGCCCCCAGGACGGCGCGGTGGGCTTGACCTTGTCGGAGCGGTAGAGGATCGCGTCGAAGCCCCAGTCGTCGGGGATGCCGTACTGCTTCCCCTGGTACTGGCCCGCCTTCACCATGAACGGGTTGAGGTGCTTGAAGTTCGAGATCAGGCTCGGGTCCCACGGTTCGACGAGCCCGCTCGTGGCGAAATACTCCACCCAGCCGACGTACGGCCGGAAGAGGTCGAACTTCTGGCCGGACCGGATCTTCCCGAGTGCGTCCGACTCGTTCGTCATGAAGGTGAACTGCGGCTTGTTGTTCGGGTACTTGTGGAGATACGAGGCGTACATCGCGTGATGCGGCATGTCGTTGGCGTAACCCGCCCAGTCGAGCACCCGTAGTTGGCCGGTCTCCTTCGCGGCCGACGTCGTCGTGATGTTCTTCGCGGCGGAGCCGCAGGCGGCCGCAGGGCCTGCGACGACCGTGACTCCCGCTGCGAGCCCGGCCAGACGCAACATCTCCCTCCGCGAGAGCTTGCGGTCGAACGGTTCACCCTCCACGTCCATTGACGCCTCCTTTAGGCGTTGGTCTTAGTAGCTGGGCGGACTGATGACGAACAGAACCTCGGCGGACTCGTTGCCCGGATTGCTCACGCGGTGCGGCGTCGAGCTCCGGTAGTTGACGCTGTCGCCCGTCGAGAGGTCGAGCAGCTCGCTGCCGAGCTGCAGTTGGACGCGGCCCGCGAGGACGAGCAGCAGCTCCTCGGAGTCGCCGTGCGTATACGGCTCGTCCCCCGTCGAGCCTCCCGGATCGAAGGCGGCGGCCACGACTTCGAGGGAGTGGAAAGGCTTGGGCGTGAGCAGCGCCTTGCGGCCGAGGTGACCCCACTCGAGCTGTTGCCGCTCCTGGCGGCGGAGGACGTGCGGTCCGACCCGTCCCTCGTCCGCGAACAGGTCGGAGATCTCGATCCCGACCGCTGCCGCGAGCCGCTGCAGGGTGGCGACGCTGGCGCTCGAGCGGCCGCGCTCGAGCTGGCTGACGAAGCTCTCGCTGACTCCGGCGGCGGCGGCCACCTCGCGCAGCGTCAGTCGCCGCAGCAGCCGGATCGCGCGCAGCCGCTCACCGACCGCGAGTTGCCCGTTCGTTTCGGCAGCGCTCGGAGTGGCCGGTTCAGTCACCTGAACTCTTGGTTCAGAGACATGAAGCGACTCTACGACGGCGGCGTGCGCGGAGTCAACCTCCCGAGCTCCATCCCGTACGATCGTGACCCATGCCCTGGGACGTCCTGAGCGGCGAGCAGCGGGAGCTGCGCGACCTCGTCCGGCAGCTCGCGCGCGAGCGGATCGGGTCGCGCGCCGCCGAGATCGACGCGTCGCACGAGTTCCCGTGGGACGTCGTCGAGCTGTTTCGCGAGAACGACATCTTCGGCCTCTTCTTCGCGGAGGAGTACGGCGGCCTCGGCACCGGCACGCTCCTCTCGCTGATCGCAATCGAAGAGGTCGGGAAGGTGTGCGCGACCTCGGCCCTGATCCTCGCGGTGCAGGAGCTCGGCTCGCTCGGTCTCAAGCTCGCCGGCTCGGACGAGCAGAAGGAGCGTTACCTCCCGAGGTTCGCGTCCGGTGAGTGGCTGCCGGCGTACGCGCTGACCGAGTCCGGCTCGGGCTCCGACTCGGCCGCGATGCGGACGACGGCACGGCGCGAGGGTGACGAGTACGTCATCGACGGCTCGAAGCGGTTCATCACGAACGCCGGCGTCGCGAACCTCTACACGGTCTTCGCCAAGACCGACCCCGACGCGGGGCACTCCGGGATCTCGGCGTTCGTCGTCGAGGCCGACGCGCCCGGCTTCGCGATCGCCCGCCTCGAGCCGAAGATGGGCATCTCCGGCTCCACGACCGGCGAGCTGACGTTCGACAATTGCCGCATCCCGGCCGCGAACCTGCTCGGCGAGGAGGGCGAGGGCTTCCGGATCGCGATGCGCATCCTCGACCGCTCCCGCCCCGGCGTGGCCGCGCAGGCACTCGGCATCGCGCAGGGTGCGACCGACTACGCGCTCGAGTACGCGAAGACGCGCGAGACGATGGGGAAGCGGATCGGCGAGCACCAGCTGATCCAGGCGAAGCTCGCCGACATGGAGACGGAGTGCGAAGCGGCGCGTGGCCTCCTCTACCGATTCGGGCGCATGGCCGACGACGGCGTCGAGGGTGCGGAGCTGACGAAGGCGTCGGCGATGGCCAAGCTCAAGTGCGGCGACGTAGCGATGGCCGTCACGACTGACGCAGTGCAGATCCTCGGCGGCTACGGCTACATCCGGGAGTATCCGGTCGAGCGCTTCATGCGCGACGCGAAGATCACGCAGATCTACGAGGGGACGCAGGAGATCCAACGGATCGTGATCGCCCGCGAGATGCTCCGCGAGTCGCGCGCGTTCCTCCTGGCCGGCGTTGGCTGAGCTCTGGCGCGCGAGCGACCACGAGCCGCTCGCGGCGGAGGAGTGGGACCCGGCACGCGCGGAGGAGGCGATCCGGACGATCGTCGCCGATGCGGAGGCGGCCTTCGACGGGACTCGCTGGCCGTGGCACCCGCGCGACGGCGAGGAGGACGAGGATCCGAACGACGTCTACTCCGGCGGCGCGGGCATCATCTGGGCGCTCCATGAGCTCGGCTCGACCGGCTGGGAAGACGCTGCGCTGGCACTCGTCGAAAGGCAGCGAGCCCAGCCCCTCGAGGAGTGGACGGTTGCAACGAGCTATTCGTTCGGCGAGCTCGGGATCGACCTCGTCGCGTATCGGCTGACGGGCGACTCCGGTCTCGCCGACCGCGTGCACGAGCTCGTCCTCGCCCACCCCGCCTCCGAGGCGAACGAGCTGATGGTCGGGACGCCCGGGGCGCTGCTCGTCGCTGAGGCCATGCTTGCGTGGACGGGCGAGCCGCGCTGGGACGACGCCTGGCGCGAGTGCGCCGCGCGGGTCGAGGCCGCTCGCGACGCCGACGGACTCTGGACGCAGCACCTTCCGGGGGAGGAGGCCCGCTACCTCGGACCGGCGCACGGCTACGCCGGGAACATGCGGGTACTCGCCAATCGGGGTCGAGCGCTCGACCCTGCGAACCTCGAGCCGTACCTGCTGCGAGAGGACGGTCTCGCGAACTGGATCTCAAGGGCGGGTGCGCGTCCCGATGAGATCCGTGTCCAGTGGTGCCACGGAGCGCCGGGAATGGTGGCGACACTTGGCGATCTGCTCGATCTCGAGTTCGCCGTTGCCGGCGGCGAGCTGACCTGGCGTGCCGGGGCGCTCGCGAAGGGACCCGGTCTATGCCACGGCACGGCCGGCAACGCCTATGCCTTTCTCGTCCTCCACCGCCGGACGGGAGACGAGCTCTGGCTCGACCGGGCGCGCGCCTTCGCCATGCACGCGATCGGCCAGGTCGAGCGGGAGCGCACAGCGCTCGGCCGCGGCCGCTACTCGCTCTTCACCGGCGACGTCGGCGTCGCTCTCTTCCTCCGTCACCTGCTCGACGGCGAGGACCGCTTCCCGACGCTGGGGCCGTTCGAGACTCGACGCTAGGTCAGTGTCGCGCGCGGCGGCGCTTGCTGGTGCTCCAGAGCAGCCAGCTGAGTCCGAACCAGAGGGCGGGGAAGACGAGCAGAGCAGCGAGGCTCGGCCCGTTCGCCGCCAGCCAGGCGACGAACGCCGTCAGCATGCCGATGCTCCAGAACAGCCAGAGGACGGCGGTGCCGGCCAGGATGGCGGCGTTCCGGATCGCCCGGACCGGCGAGCGCAGCGCTTCCACGTCGCCCCACCGTGCCCGGGGCAGATCGTTCAGCGCCGACCGGAGCTGTCCGCGATCGCTGGCCCGGAGAGCCGTCTCCAGCCGCTGCGCGAGCTCGTCCATCGACAGCCGCCCTTCGCGGTAGTGCCGCTGAAGCTCGTGCGCGGCTCGGTCGCGTTCCGGATCCCCGACCAGCAAGGCCATCGACCGATGGTACCCCGGCGTCGCGGCGGCGAGTAGCCTTTGGGCATGGAAGCCGAAGAGCCGGTTGTCGTGCTGACCGTGTCCGGACTGTCCGAGGCGGAGGTGGTGTGCGGGCTGCTCCGGTCGGCGGGCATCAAGTGCGCGTACCGCGACACCGAGGCGATCGATTCGTCGCTCGAGGACTTCATGGCCGCCGGGTCCCGCGAGATCCTCGTGCACGAGGCGGACCTGGAAGCAGCGAAGGAGCTGCTCGCGGCCCCGGAGGCCTGACCGTGCGCCTCGACGGCATCCACCACGTCACGTGCATCACGGGCGACGCGCCCGGCAACGTCGACTTCTACACGCGCGTCCTCGGCCTTCGGCTCGTCAAGAAGTCGGTCAACCAGGACGACCCGACCGTCTACCACCTCTTCTACGCCGACGAGGAGGGGCACGCCGGCTCCGACATCACCTTCTTCGAGTACCCGAACGCGCGGCCCGGCCAGGCCGGGAACGGGATGATCCACACCGTCGTCTGGCGCGTCGGTTCGGCGGCTGCGCTCGAGTTCTGGGCGAACCGGCTGAGCGCGGAAGGGCACGAGGTCGAGGCCGAGGGGGAGTCGCTCCGCTTCGCCAATCCGGAGGGGTTGCTGCACGAGCTCGTCGTCCCGCAGGTCGTCGACGAGCCGCTCGTGGCGCATCATCCCGAGATCTCTCCGGAGATGGCGCTGCAGGGCTTCGAGGGAGTGCGCGCGTACGGTCGCCCGAGCGACGAGTTCCTCACGGCGCTCGGCTTCGAGCAGGATGACGGCCGCTGGGACACGCGCGCCGAGACGCGCGGCGGCTGGATCGAGTACGCCGAGGCGCCCCACGTGCCCGGAGTCGGCGGCGCCGGCACCGTCCACCACGTCGCGTGGGCCTCGACCATGGAGGACGAGCAGGCCTGGCACGACCGCGTCGCCGAGGCGGGCGGCCACCCGACGCAGATCATCGACCGCTTCTGGTTCCGCTCGATCTACTTTCGCGAGCCGGCCGGCGTCCTCTACGAGATCGCCACGCTCGGCCCGGGCTTCGCGACGGACGAGGATCCGGCGCATCTCGGCGAGAAGCTGATCCTGCCGCCGGCGTTCGAGCACCTGCGCGACCGCGTCGAGCCGGTGCTGACGCCGCTGCCCGACCCGCGGGCCGACTGGGCCGCTCGCTAGGGCCGACGAGGAGATGAAAGGGGTCCCGGCGCTGGTGTTGCTCGCCGCGCTCGGCTTCGCCGTCGCCGGGTGCAGCATGGGACATCCCGCGGGTTCGATCACCGTCATCGGAACCACGACCCTCTCGAACGTGAAGACCGGAACGCCGGTCACGTGCAAGGGCGGGTCGCCCAGGGTGGAGGTTCCGCCCGGCCAAGCTTCCGATAACACCTCCGAGGTGCTTGGCGGGGAGACGACGAGGCTTCGGCTCACACGCCACCTGGACGGCTCGGTCACCGTCTCCTGCACGCGAAAGTAGGTCCGGCTACCTCCCCGGTTGCGGCAGCGAGGACGTGTCGACGACCTCGAAGTCGGCGCCGGTGAGGCGGCCGAGCGTGTGGAGCGCGTCGTTCGACCAGTGCCGGTTCGGGGCACCGGAGACGTACCAGGGCGAGCCGTTGTCGGCGAGGATCATCCCGTAGCGCTGCAGCGCCAGCAGCACGACGCGCGCCTGTCGCGGGAACGAGGCGATGTTCACGCTCGCCTTCAGCCTCACGCGCAGCCCCATCGGCGGCAGCGACGGATCGTTGGAGCTCGACGCGTAGTGGCGGGCGGGGTAGACGTACGCCCGGCGCGTCTCGGGCGCGGTGAAGCGGAGCGCGTGGTCGATCGTGCCCCGCGAGACCTCGTCCCAGCGGGCGAGGCCGGCGAAGATCGGCAGCCCCGCGGCGTCGGCCGACGTCCAGCCCGCCGGACGGAGGTGATTCGACCGGAGGTTCCAGACCGCGCCCGAGCCGGCCGTCCAGCCGTGGCTCGTGCGGCGCAAGTCGTACAGCTCGTAGAGCCGGCAGTTGCTCTTGTTCACGAGGATCGCGTGCCGGTCGCCGGTCGCGTGCGTGCCTCCCTCGATTTGGACGTGGCGCGGGATCGGGTAGGCGACCCGGTTCGACTCGTCCGCGTAGTCGAACGAGACGTGCGAACGATGCGTCTTCTTCGAGACGACGTCGAACGGGATCCCGATCGGCCCGCCGTCCCACAGGCCCGAGCCGAAGTCCGCATGAACGGGCGAGTCGAGGCCGATCGAGGCGATCAGCTGCGCGGAGTTGGCAGCGACCGGAAGCTTGTCCACGCGCTGGTTCCAGGCGTTGCTCGCCGGGAAGACCGGGCACTTGCGCGCTCCCGGGAGCCGAAGCGCGTGCGCCGCCGATCCGGTGAGCAGCGCGACGGCGAATGCAGCGACGACGGGAGCCGCGAGGGCCTTCATGGCCTGTTCATCGGCTGACGGCTCGCCCATACTGACCCCGAATGGCCACGACACCCGCCCGCCGGGTGCTCGTTGTCGACGACGACGACGACATCCGCTTGCTGCTGCAGGAGCTCCTGACCGGGGCCGGGTACCGCGTGGAGACCGCGCCGGACGGGCGCGCGGCGCTCCGCGTCTTCTACGAGAACCCCACCGACCTCGTCGTCCTCGATCTCTCGATGCCGGAGCTCGACGGCTTCGAGACGCTCGAGCGCCTGCGCGACCTGAGCGACGTGCCCGTGATCCTGCTCACCGCGCGGAGCGGCGAGATCGACAAGGTGCGAGGGTTCCGCGCCGGCGCCGATGACTACGTCGTGAAGCCGTTCGGCCGCCAGGAGCTGCTCGCCAGGGTGGGGGCGCTGCTGCGTCGCGCCGGGGAGCCTACGCACCTGGAGCGCTACGACGACGGTGCGATCTCGATCGACTACGGGACGCGGCTCGTTCTGTGCCGCGGCCTGCCGGTCCGCCTCACGCCGCTCGAGTTCCGGCTCCTCGACGCGTTCGCGCGGCATTCCGGCCAGGTGCTGTCGGCCGAGCAGCTGATCGAGCACTGCTGGGGGCACGAGGCGGGCGTCTCGCGCGACCAGGTGAAGCTCTACGTGTCGTACGTGCGGAAGAAGCTCGGCCAGGACAGCGACGGCTGGCAGCCGATCGAGACGGTGCGCGGCTTCGGCTACCGGTACGTCCCACCGTCGGGCTGACGCAGCGGCAGCGTCACCGTCACGCGGGTTCCCTCGCCCTCGCGGCTCTCGAGGGAGATCGTGCCGCCGTGGCCCTCGACGATCGCGCGGGCGATGACGAGGCCGAGGCCGGTGCCCGGAATCTCGCGGCGCGTGGCGGTCGAGGCGCGGTAAAAGCGCGAGAACAGCTGGCCGAGCTCCTCCTGCGGGATGCCGATCCCGTCGTCGGAGACCTCGAGGCGCCGCCGGCCGTCGCCGTCGCTGGTCGAGAGCACGACCGCACCGCCGGCGGGCGTGTACTTGATCGCGTTCGAGAGGAGGTTGTCGAGTACCTGCCCGAGGCGGGTGGGATCGCCCTCGAGCGGGACGGGGCCGTCGCTGTCGAGCGTGACCGCGACTCGCTTCTCGGCGGCGGCCGCTGCCACGTCCTCCACGGCCGCGGCCGCGAGTTCCGCGAGATCGATCGGCTGCGTACGAAGCTCGAGCCGGTCGGCCTCGATCTGCGCCACGAGGAGCAGGTCCTCGACCATGCGCTGCAGGCGGGCGGTGCCGCGCCGGGCGGCCGTCAGGTAGGTGCGGCCGGTCAGCGGGAGGCTGTCCTCCTCGTCGCCGAGCAGCTCGAGGAAGCCGGACACCGACGTGAGCGGCGTTCGCAGCTCGTGGGAGACCGCTGCCACGAAGGCGTCGCGCAACCGCTCGAGACGGCGGTCGGCGGTCACCTCTCGCAGTGTCCAGATCCGGCCGACGAGGCTACCGTCGGGCCGGGCCACGGGAGTCGTGCAGCCGCGGAAGATTCGCCCCGAGTCGGTCAGCTCGAACTCGTCCTCGCTGGCGGTCTTGTTCCGCGCGAGCTCGCGCATCCGCTCAGCGAAGCGATTCGGTTCGGTCGTTCGTTCGGCGAGTGCGAGCAGCTGCTCGGTCACGGTGCCGCGCGGGGGCAGCCCGAGCTCGAGCGCGATCTCCTGGAGCGGGGCGTTCGCGAAGAGCACTCGTCCGGAAGGGTCGGTGAGGCAGATGCCGTCGAGCGTCGAATCGAGGAGCGCCCGCTGCACGGCACTCGTCGACTGCAGCTCGAGCGCATCCGAGGAGATGCGGCGCGAGGAGTAGCCGGCGGCGAGCCCGACGCCGACGAGCACGACGAGCCGCAGAACGAACGCGACCGCATCGTCGGGATCCGTGGTCAGCTCTGCCGCCGTGAGGTTGAGCAGTGAGGCGGCGACCCCGGAGAACGCTCCGCCTGCCGGGCCGAGCTCGGCTGCGAGCAGCGCAACCCAGGGAACGAACCAGATCGTGCCGATTCGTCCCGTGCCGCCGGTGGCGAGCATGGCCGCGAACGTGATCAGGAGTCCTGCACACCCGATGCCGACCACGAGCTTCGGCTGACCGGCGAGGCGACGGACCGTGGCGCGCAGGCGCTCGAAGAGGGTCGGGCGCTGGACGAGATAGGCGTCGGCGGTCGTGCTCATCCCGCCTCGTCTCCCTCGTCGGCCGCAGCCGCTTCTCCGTCGCCACTGAGCGCGATCCAGAAGAAGACGCCGAGGCCGGCGAACAGCGCGAGCAGGAACGGCATGTGGAAGACGCGGAGCACCGACCAGGCGTCGGGGATCCGCAGCCGCTTCGCGCCGATCACGTCGTGGTTCGTCGGATGCCAGAGATCGGGGGCGGTCCGGCTGTCGCCCTTCATCGTCCAGCCGGTCGCTCCGTTGCCGCCGACGATCCGGTGGATGACGACGTGCCCCGCGCCGATCTGCCCTTTCGGCACGCGGTAGGCGACGACCTCGCCGGCGTGGTAGCCGGACTGATGCTCGACGAGGACGAGGTCTCCGGTGTGGAGGTGCGGCAGCATGCTCGTGCCGCTCACGAGCACCCACCCGGCGCGGCCGCCGAAGGTCTGCGGCAGGCAGAACCAGAGCAGCGCCGCGACGAGCGCGAGCTGCCCCACGATGAGTGCGATCGTCCGCGCATACGGCAGCCGAGGCCGCAGGACCGCGCGGGGCGGCGTCGTGACGACGCTACTTCTCATAGCTCAGGGTCATCGAGGGACGCTTGCCCGCGGCGTTGTTCTCGGAGGACCCGACCGCGGACGTGGCCGTGCCGCTCGTGTCGCGAAGCTCCCAGCCCCAGAACGCCCCGGCCTTGATCGCCGCGTCGACGTCGGCCGTGACCGGCACGGTGACGCCTCCGGGCGAGGACGGCACGAAGGTCGTCGTCGCGGTCGTTCCGATCGTCAGCCCGCCGAGGCCGTTCCAGTTCAGCGTCGACGAGCTCCAGCTGGAGTAGACGGGGAAGAGCGAGATCGTGTCGTTCGACTTCGAGGTGACGGACAGGGTCAACGAGGCGCTGTCCGCACCGGCCGTGGTCGGGAGGTTGCAGCCGCTGAGGTCGAAGCGGATGAAGGCGTAGTTCTGCGAGCCGGCGGGTCCGCCGATCGTGAGGTTGGCGTCGTTCCCGCCCGCCGTGCTCGTCGGGGCAGCCTGCTGCACGTACGTGTCGTCGGCGGTCGCCGACGACTGGTTGCACGTCCCCTTGGTGAGCGTCTGGCTCCAGACGTGGAGCTGGTTCGAGCTGAGCCCGAAGCTTGCCGCGTAGCCGATGCCGATCGAGGTTGCCACCGCGACGACGATCGCGATGACGAGGCGGCGTGGGATGACCCTGAAGCGGCGCATCGGCTACTGGGTGAGCGAGAAGGCGTAGGCGGTGAGGTTGGCGGCCGAGACGGTGCCGAATCCGGTGAGGCTGACGGTGCAGCCGCCGGTGCACGTGCCGACGACGGCGGAGGCGGCTCCGAGGCTCGTATGCGAGCTGTTCTCCAGCGTGACGGCGAGCGTCTGTCCCGCGCAGGCCTGCGGGACGCTCGTCACGTTGACCTGGGTGACATTCCCGCTGTTGTCGACGTTGCGGGTGGCGGTGAGCGACGAGGACGTGCATCCGGTGACCGCTGCGCTACCCGCGCCGAACTTTCCCGTGCTGAGGCCGAGGCTCGCAGCCGAGGCGACGCCGACCGACAGAAGCGCTGCGGTCAGTGCGATGCCGAGGATTCTGGTCAGCCGCTTCACACCTCATCACCTCCCGGCCGGATCGGAGCGGGGCACCTGGACGGTGCCCCGCTCGCTATCCGCCGGTACGGAGGAGCTGTCCTACGAGACGACGACCGAGATGCCGGTGACGAGGCTCGCGTCGGGTGTGCCCGCGGTGGCGATGTTCGCGGTCGTGCCGGAAGCCGGCAGCGTGCCCGACATCTCCGAGCCGACGGCCACGCCGGCTGCACCCGTGAGCTGGATCTTGTACGACTTGCTCAGGCAGGCGGCGGGAATGGTGGTGAGGTTCACCTGGCTGACGGAGTAGCCGGGGATCGACGCGCTGTACGTCGTCGAGTAGGCGGCGTTGATGCCCGTGCCGCAGGAGGAGACGACGGCGCTGCCGGCGCCGAGGCCCGAGCTCGTCAGGCCGAGCGAGGCGGCGAAGCCGTACACGCCGGCGAAGACGATGGAAGCGATGACTGCGGCGACGACGAGCTTGGTCGCCCGGTTGGTCTTGCGGAACTTGCTCATGTGTTAGCTCCTCTGGTCTCTTTCGTACCGGCCGGGCGGGGTTGCCCGGTGACCAGAACATCGGCGGCAGCCCTATGAATTGAAGGGGCCCGAAGGTATGTGCTTCGTATCAGCCGGAATCCCCCGGAAGGGGGACACCGGATCGGCCCTCAGACCGAGACGGCGGGATAGCGGCCGCGGACCTCGTCGACGAATCCCGCGAGCCGGTCGGCGAGCGTCGGATCCTCGAGCTCGAGCACGTTCTCGGCGTTCAGCTCGCCCGAGTGGGAGAGGTTGAAGCTACCGACGAAGACGCGGTCGTCGGCGACCGTCACCTTCGCGTGCATGTAGTCGTGCACCGAGCCGGGTGCGTACGGCGTCGTGATCTTGCCGGAGAAGGGTGCGCGGGTGAGCGTCGTCCGCAGCAGCGGCGCCTTCCATTCCGCGTTCCCGTTCTCGTGCCACTGGGCGAGCACCTCCGCGATCTGGGTGGCGTCGACGACACCGGCGAGGTCGACCTTCCCGTCGGAGGCGACCTGCGCGAGCGTCCCGAGGATCGCCGCGTTGCTGATCACCGGCGAGGCGATGCGGACGCGGCGCCGGGCGGAGCCGATCGCCTTCGCGATCCGGTGCGCGAGCTGCTCGCCGCGGCCCGGGCAGAACCAGGCGCGCATGCCGTCCACCGGCGAGGTGTCGACCTTGCCGCTGTGAGCGACCGTGCGGGTCGTCCAGAGCTGCTCGAAGTCCTCGCGGTAACGCGCTGCGATCGCCGGCGAGTCGACGGTCACGACGACGTTCTCCTCCCGCGTCCAGGAGTCCGCCGTCCAGTTCATCGACCCGGTCCAGACGGAAGCGGCGTCGCGGACGACGTACTTGTGGTGCATCAGATCCGGGATGCCCGGGATCGCGGCGGTCGGGAACGGCTGCGCCTCGAGCGCGTCGGGATCCGTGATCGGCGGCGGCGGCACCGGCGCTGCCTTCGCGTGGTCGAGGTTGTACGCGAGACGGACGGCGACTCCGCGCTGCTGCGCGGCGGCGAGCTCGCCGCAGACGATGTCGTTGAGGTCGGGCGGCAGCCGGAAGTCGTAGACCGCGATCTCGAGCGTCTGCGTAGCCGCGCCGCAGAAGTCGGCGAGTGCGTGGGCGATCTGCTCGGCCGGCTGGCCGCCGTCCGTCAGCGTGCGGACTTGGACGCCAGCCACTCGGCCTTGTGTGCCTTCTTCGCGGCCTGGTAGTCGGCGAGCGCCTGAGCGGAGTCCACGTCCCCGAGCGTCGGATGCGCGGGCACGAGCTCCTGCGCGACCGACACGCCGAAGCGCTTCGCGAGCACGGAGCCGAGCGCCTTCACCTTCATCTCGCCGAAGCCGGGTAGCGCGGAGATGCGGCGGCGGAGGTCTGCGCCGTCCGCGGCATCGGTCCAGAGGCGCGACGCGTCCCCGTCGTAGTCCTCCGCGACAGTCGCCGCGAGATCGCGCACCCGCGTCGCCATCGAGCCGGGGAAGCGGTGGATGGCGGGCTTCTCGCGGAAGAGCGGTTCGAGGTCGGCCTTCGCGACCTTGCGCGGCTCGAGTGTGCCGAGCCGCTCCTTCAGCCGCAACGGGCCGAGGAACGCCTGCTGAACGGTGACCTGCTGGTCGAGCGCGAAGCCGACGAGCAGCGCGAACGGATTGTCCGCCAACAGCCGGTTCGCCGCTTCGTCCTCGGTGAAGTACAGCGCCTCGGGCATGGCCTGATCCTATGCAGAGGCCTGCATCAGAGCGCGGCAGCGTTGGACGTACGGCGTCGCGTGCTGTTCCTCGAAGTAGGCGAGTGCCGCATCGAAGCGCGACGTGTCGCCGCGCTCTGCCGCGAGCAGCGCCGCCCAGGCCTCGGGGAACCGCGCACCGATGGAGCCGTAGAGCTCGGACGCACGCACCAGCTCGCCGGACGCGGCGGCGCGACCGGCCTCGAGCCAGGCGTACCCGGCCCGTCCTGGGTCCACCGCGAGGTACTCGTCGCTGCGACCGAGTTCGACGAGCTCGAGCGGCAGATCGAACGCGATGTCGTCGACCCGTCCCGAGAGCACCTCTTCGAGCACCGAATCTCCTTCTGCGGTCCTGCCGGCGGCCCGGAGGCATCTGGCTGCGACGGTGAGGATGAACGGGCCGACCTGCGCGTCGCCTCCGCTCTCGCGGAAGCCGTCGAGGGCCTGCTCTGCATCTGCGAGCGCCTCGTCGGTGCGGCCCTGGATGCGCAGCGCCCAGGCCCGGCTGGCACGTACCGGCCGCTCCTGGTACATGGCGCTGCCGAGACCCTGGTCGAGCACCTTCGTGGCGGCGCTGACGACGGTGTTCACCTCGCCCCGGTTGTAGGCGTCGTACACGAGTTCGGCATCGTTCCAACGAAGCAGGCCGATCAAGCCGTACCGCTCGGCGAGGGCGCGCGCCTCGTGGATCCGGACCGATCCGTCCGCGAGTCTCCCGACCTCCCAGAGCGTGTTCCCGAGGTTGTTCAGGCCCGTCACCAGGTGAAACAGAGAACCGGATTGCGCGGAGAGCTCGACGCTGCGCTCGAGGTCCGCCACTCCCTCCGCGTCACCCGACAGGACCCGTGCGAGTCCGATCGTGTTGAGAGCGATCGCCTCCGCTCGTTCGTCCGTGGTCTCCCGCGCGAGTGCAAGTGCCTCACGCGAGAGCTCGAGAGCGCCCTGCGCATCGCGGTCGAGGAGATAGCGACTTCGCGCAACGGCGGCCATCGCACGTCCGGAAGCGGCTGACGTCGGATCCTGTCTCGCGAGCTCCAGTGCTCGGTCTCGGGCCGCGCGAGTCGCGTTGATGTCTCCCCGATGGAACTGGTCGCTCCCCAGGAGTGCGACCGCATCCGCCGCCCGTCCCGCGTCTCCGCAGGTGAGGAACGCCTCGATGGCAGCTTCGCCGAGGGCCAGCACGTCGTCGCCATCGGTAAGACGGCTCGCGTCTGCAGCCAGCAGAAGCAGCGGAGCCCGCTCGGGGTCGTCCTCTGCGGTGAGCGCCAGAGCCTCGAGCGCGAGCTCGTGCGCCCCTGCGCCCACGCCGAGCGAGAAAGCCCGTCGCGCACCGTCGACGAATGCCTGCCGTGCGGGCAAGCGAAGCGCGGTCGTGTCGAGCCCGGCCGCCTCCGAAAGGGAGAGAGCCTCGTGGTAGTGGTGGGCAAGCATCTCGGCGAGATCCTCGGTGCGATCGCCGGCGAGTGAGGCGAGCCACTCGGCGGCGCGGCGGTGCTTGTCCGCTCGCTCCGCACGCGGGATCTGGCCGTAGGCGACGTCGCGGACCAGTGCGTGGAGGAAGGCGTACTGCGGCTCGCCGGCGATCGAGGAGCGACGGTCGCGGCGGATGAACTCCTTGCGCTCGAGTGCATGGAGGCTCCCCGCTTCCGCGTCTGGCAGGGCGCCCGGCCAAAAGACCTTGCCGATCACGGATGCGTCCTGGAGGAGCGTCTTCTCCTCCGCGTCGAGGCCGTCGATCCGCGCCGCGATCAGACCTTGCACGGTCTCGGGGAGTGCCAGCTCGCCGCCCTCGTGCTCGACGAGCATCCGCGCGTATTCCTCGGCGTAGAGCGGGTTGCCCTCGGCGCGCTGCAGCACCGCCTGTTGCGCGTCGGCGTCGAGCACGGCGCGGTCGAGCAGCCGCTGGAGGAGGACGGCGGTCTCCTCGTTGCTGAGTGCGCCGATCGAGAGCGTGAAGGCGTTGCGCTTGCCGCCGCCCCAGCCCGGCCGCCGGTCGAGCAGCTCCGGGCGGGCCGTGCCGACGATGAGGAGCGGCACGGTCGTCGCCCAGTCGGCGAGGTGGTCGACGAAGTCGAGGAGGCCGTCGTCGGCCCAGTGGAGATCCTCGAACACGAGCACGAGCGGCCTGTGCTCCGCCGCCGCCTCGAGCAGACGCCGCCACGCCGCGAACGCCTCCTCCCGCTCGGTGCGTTCCGCGCCCTCGAGGCCCACGAGCGGACGCGTATGGAGCGTCATCCAGTCCCGCTCCGCCTCGTCCTCCGCGAGCGTCTCGACCATCGCCTCGAGCTTCTGCTCGGCCGTCGCGGCGTCGTCGGACTCGAGGATCCCGGCGTGCGCCTTCACGATCTCGCCCAGCGCCCAGAAGCTCACGCGCTCGCCGTAGGGGAGGGACCGGCCCTGTCGCCAGGAGATGATCTCCTCGTCCGCGTCCGTGATCTGGAACAGCTCGGCGACGAGGCGGCTCTTACCGATGCCGGGGACGCCCACGAGCGTGACGAGCTGCACCGACTGTTCCGTGCGGGCTCGCGTCAGCGCGTCGGCGAGGAGGTCGCGTTCGCGCTCCCGCCCGACGAGCGGAGTCCGGAGCTTCTCCTCGACGTCGCTGCCGAAGCGCGAGCGGGCGCCGACCGCTTCCCACACCTTGACCGGCTCGGACTTCCCTTTCGCCTCGACAGCCGGTGCGTCGCGGTAGTCGATCGCGTGGCGGGTGGCACGGTATGTCCCTTCGCCCACGAGGATCCCGTTGACCGGCGCCGAGCCCTGCAGTCGCGCGGCCGTGTTGACGACGTCGCCCGCCACCATCGCGTCGCCCTCGCCGGGCTTCGCTCCGAGCGCGACGAGTGCCTCGCCGGTGTTCACCGCGGTGCGGATCTGCAGCTCGTCGCCGATCGAGTCGCGGATCGCGAGCGCCGCCCGCACCGCGCGCTCGGCGTCGTCCTCGTGCGCGACCGGCGCGCCGAAGACGGCCATCACCGCGTCGCCGATGAACTTCTCGACGGTGCCGCCGTGCCGCTCGAGCTCGGCACGGAGTTGCGCGTAGTAGGAGGAGAGCGTGGCGCGGACGTCTTCGGGGTCGAGCCCTTCTGCCTGCGCAGTCGAGCCGACGAGGTCGGTGAAGAGGATCGTCACGACCTTCCGCTCTTCGCGCGCGGGCGCGGGGACCGCCACGAGCGCGGTACCGCACTGGCCGCAGAAGCGGGAGCTGTCGGGGTTCTCGTGGCCGCAGGCTGGACAGGTGACCATGCCCGTACCGTAGACCGCCGAGGCGACGCCCCCAAGGAACACACGTTCGGCGCTAGGCTCAGCGGGATGGAGCCGCTTGAGCTCTTCCGCCCCGAGACGCGCGCGTGGTTCGAGCGGAACTTCGCGGCGCCGACTCCCGCACAGGCGCAGGGTTGGCCCGCGATCGCGGCCGGTGGCCACGTTCTCATCCAGGCGCCGACTGGGTCGGGGAAGACGCTCGCGGCATTCCTCTCGGCGATCGATCGGCTGACTTCCACACCCGGCACCGGTCTCCGCGTCCTCTACGTCTCGCCGCTCAAGGCGCTCAACTACGACGTCGAGCGGAACCTGCGCGGGCCGCTCGCCGGGCTCCAGTCCGGACTCCGCGTTGCCGTCCGCACGGGAGACACGCCGCAGAAGGAGCGCGCGGCGATGCTCCGTGAGCCGCCGGACATCCTGATCACCACGCCCGAGTCACTCTTCCTCTTGCTCACCTCGCGCGCCCGCGAGTTGCTGCGGAGCGTCGACACGCTGATCCTCGACGAGGTCCACGCAGTCGCCGGGACGAAGCGCGGCGCCCACCTCGCGCTCTCGGTCGAGCGGCTCGAGGAGCTCGCCGCGCACCCACCGCAGCGGATCGGGCTCTCGGCGACGCAACGTCCGCTCGAGGAGATCGGCCGCTTCGTCTCGGGGAGCCGTCCGATCGAGCTCGTCGACGCGGGCGTGGCGAAGGAGCTCGACCTCGAGGTCGTCGTCCCGGTCGAGGACATGCGGGAGCCGGGCGGCGAGAGTCGTGAGGAAGGGTGGGAGCCGCGCTCGATCTGGCCCTCGATCTATCCGGCGCTCGTCGAGCTCGTCCGCGCGCACCGCTCGACGATCGTCTTCGTCAACAACCGCCGTCTCGCCGAGCGGCTCGCGCTGCGGCTCAACGAGCTGGCGGAGGAGGAGATCGCGCGCGCGCACCACGGTTCGTTGGCGCGCGAGCAGCGCACTCAGATCGAGGAGGATCTGAAGGCCGGCCGCATCCCGTGCCTCGTGGCGACCTCGTCGCTCGAGCTCGGGATCGACATGGGCGCCGTCGACCTCGTGATCCAGGTCGAGTCGCCGAAATCGGTAGCGCGTGGCCTGCAGCGGATCGGCCGGGCCGGGCACTCGCTCGGCGAGGTCTCGCGCGGGCGGATCTTCCCGAAGTTCCGCGCCGACCTGCTCGAGTCGGCGGTCGTCGCGCAGCGGATGCGGGAGGGGCTGATCGAGGAGACGCAGATCCCGCGCAACCCGCTCGACGTCCTCGCGCAGCACATCGTCGCGATCTGCGCCGACGAGGAGGTCGAGGTGGCCGAGCTGCATCAGCTCGTCCGCCGCGCGTATCCCTTCGCCGATCTCTCGCGGGCGCAGCTCGAGAACGTCCTCGACATGCTCGCCGGCCGCTACCCGTCGGACGAGTTCGCCGAGCTGCGGCCGCGGATCATCTGGGATCGCACCGCAGGCGTCCTCCGCGGGCGGCCGGGCGCGAGGCGGCTCGCCGTCACGAACGCCGGCACGATCCCCGACCGCGGCCTCTTCGGTGTCTTCATCGCCGGTGAGGGGGGCGGGCGCGTAGGGGAGCTCGACGAGGAGATGGTCTACGAGGCGCGCGCCGGCCAGGTGATCGTGCTCGGTGCCTCCTCGTGGCGGATCGAGGAGATCACACGCGACCGCGTGCTCGTCTCGCCGGCGCCGGGCGTTCCCGGCTCGGTGCCGTTCTGGAAGGGCGAGGGCATCGGGCGGCCGTACGAGCTCGGCGAGGCGATCGGGAAGTTCGCGCGCGAGCTGCTCGCGGCTCGCGATCCGAAGGTGCCGGACCTCGACGCGCTGGCGGAGCGGAACCTCATCGCCTTCCTGCGCGAGCAGGAACGTGCCACGACCGCGGTGCCCTCGGACCGGACCGTGGTGGTCGAGCGGTTCCGCGACGAGATCGGCGACTGGCGCGTCTGCATCCTCACGCCGTTCGGCGCGCGGGTGCACGCACCGTGGGCGATGGCGGTCGGTGCCCGGCTGCGGGAGTCGCTCGGCCTCGAGGTGCAGTCGATCTGGTCGGACGACGGCATTGCGTTCCACCTGCCCGACGCCGACTCGCCGCCGGCGACCGACCTGCTCGTGCTCGATCCCGACGAGCTCGAGGAGCTCGTGCTGGCGGAGTTGGGGCAGACGGCGCTCTTCGGCGCCCGCTTCCGCGAGAACGCCGCGCGCGCGCTCCTCATCCCGCGCCGGCGGCCGGGCGAGCGGACGCCGCTCTGGCAGCAGAGGCTCAAGGCGCAGGGCCTCCTCCAGGTCGCCCGCAAGTACTCGAGCTTCCCGATCATGCTCGAGACGTACCGCGAGTGTCTGCAGGACGTGTTCGACCTGCCGGCGCTGAAGCGGCTGCTCGGTCGGCTGCGGGCGCGCGAGCTCGACCTCGTGGACGTCGAGACCGCGACGGCGTCGCCCTTCGCCTCCTCGCTCCTCTTCGACTACATCGCCACCTACATGTACGAGGACGACACGCCGCCTGCGGAGCGGCGTGCGCAGGCGCTCTCGCTCGATCGCGACCTGCTGCGCGAGCTGCTCGGCCAGGAGGAGCTGCGCGAGCTCATCGACTCGGCGGCGCTCGCCGAGGTCGAGGCGTCGCTGCGACCGTTCCCTGAGGATCCGGAGCGGCTCCACGACTTGCTGCGCCTGAGAGGGGATCTGGCCAGCGGCGAGTTCGACGAGGCGCACGCCGCGATCCTCGAGGCCGAGCGGCGCGCGATCCGCGTTCGCATCGCCGGCGAGGAGCGGCTCGCGGCGGCGGAGGACGCGGGACGCTACCGCGACGCGCTCGGCATCATGCCGCCGTCGGGGCTCCCGGGCGTGTTCCTCGAGCCCGTGCCGGACGCGCTGGGGTTGCTGGTGGCGCGCTACGCGCGCGGCCGCGGGCCGTTCACCACCGCGGAGGCGTCGGCGTGGTTCGGCGTCGACGTCGAGGAGGAGCTCCGCGCGCTCGAACGGACGGAGAAGCTCGTCCGCGGCGAGCTGCGTCCCGGCGGCAGCGAGCGCGAGTGGTGCGATCCCGACGTCCTGCGCCGGCTGCGCCGGGCGTCGCTCGCGGCGCTGCGCCGCGAGGTGGAGCCGGTGGAGCAGGCGGCGCTCGGCCGCTTCCTTCCGAGCTGGCACGGCGTCGACCGCCGCGCGTCGTTGCGCGAGGCGCTCGTCCCGCTGCAGTCGCTCGCGCTGCCCGTGGCGCTCTGGGAGACGGAAGTGCTGCCGCGGCGCGTGCCCGAGTACCGCCCCGAGCAGCTCGACCAGCTCTGCGCCTCGGGCGAGCTCGTGTGGGTCGGAGCCGGGCTCGACCGTGTGGCCGTCTTCTTCCGCGACGATGCGCCGCTGCTCGGTCGTCCCGCCGCTGCACCCGCTCCGGAAGGTGAAGGTTCGGATGCGATCCGGGCCGCGCTCACCGCCGGCGCGTTCTTCTGGGACGGACTCCTGGGCGCCACCGGGCTCGACGCCGAGACCGCGCTGCCGGCGCTCTGGGATCTCGTGTGGAGCGGCGAGGTAACGAACGACTCCTGGGCCCCGTTGCGCGCCGAGCGGCGGTATCAGCCTCCGCGGCCCGATCGCCGGGCGCGGCGATTCTCGCGGTCGCGCGCGCACCGGCCCACGGCGACGCAGGGACGCTGGTCGCTCGCGGCGCAGCTCTTCGCGGGCGGCGAGCCCGACCGGCGCGCGCTTGCAGAGCTGCTGCTCGAACGGCACGGCATCGTCACGCGCGACTCGGTCCGAGCCGAGGGGATCCCCGGCGGCTACGGCGCCGTCTACGGCGAGCTGCGGGCGCTCGAGACGCTCGGCTCCTGCCGGCGTGGCTACTTCGTGGAAGGGCTCGGGGGCGCCCAGTTCGCGCTGGGCGGAGCGGTCGAGCGGTTGCGCGAGCTGCGGCCGCGCGAGGACGACGAGCCGGAGCCGCTCGTGCTCGCGGCCGCCGACCCGGCCCAGCCGTACGGCGCCGTCATCCCGTGGCCCAAGCGCGCCGGAGCCCGCGCCGCCCGGGTGGCGGGAGCGCATGTCGTCCTGCTCGGCGGCGAGCCTGCGCTCTTCGTCGAGCGCGGCGGCCGCTCGCTCGTTCCGTTGCGGGATCCGGACGAGGACTGGCTCCGGCCGGCGCTCGCGGCGCTCGTCGCGTTCGTCAAGCGCGGCGGCGCGAAACGCCTCGCGGTCGAGCGCTTCGACGGGCAGCCCGTGACGGAGACGCTCGTCATGCCGCTGCTCGTCGAGGCCGGCTTCCTCGCCGGCCCGCGGCGCGCAGTGCTGCGCGCGTAGACCGCCGCCACTCGAGGCGCCGGATGACGCGCCTGTGTCAACTCGCAGCCCCTGGAGTTGCGGGACGATTGCCAGTGGAAGCTTCCGTGCTCCTTGCGAGGGAGGGATTGAGACGAGTCGGGTTCGCTGGTTGATCGGATTGGGTGTCGCCGCACTCGTGCTGCTTGCGTACCCGCTGGCCGGGTCGGCGAAGACGCAGCAGCAGTTGACGTACACGGGCGGCCTCTGGCACGGCTTGATCAATCGCTGCGGCGCGGTAGCCGCCGCAGACGAGCCGTATCCCTGGCCGCTGCGTCCGTTCGACCAGCAGCATCCGGTGCGCGGCTTCTTCGGCGATCCGCGCAACCTCGTCTCGAACGTCCAGCAACCTCTGAACCCGGACTCGCCCGGCCGTTTCTCGTTCCACAACGGCATCGACATCTACGCGACGCCCGACCAGAAGGTGTACCCGGTGGTCTCGGGGCGAGCTCGGGTGGCGAATGCACAGGAGGTCGTGGTGCGCACGCGGGACGGGCGAACCTTCCAGTACTGGCACGTGCTCCCGCAGGTGCGCACGGGGAGCTGGGTGACTGCGTCCAAGACCGTTCTGGGGACGGCGATCCCGCGTCGCGGACACCTCCACCTGACGGAGATCCGCGGTACCTGTGCCGTGAACCCGCTGGCTCCCGGGCACCTCGAGCCGTACCACAGCACGACCCAGCCGCAGGTGGTCGCCCTGGACGCGGTCGGCCCCACCGGCGTTCTCGTCAACCCGGCGCAGGTCACCGGTCCGTTCGAGCTCGTCGTGCAGGCCCAGGACCAGACGCCGCTACCGGTACCACCGCCGTGGGAGAACCTGCCCGTCACTCCGGCGGTGGTGAAGTGGCGGCTGACCCGGGCCGGCGTCGGCGTCGTCGTCCCGTGGACGTACGCCGCCGACTTCGCCGTCACGATCCCACCGAGCCGCGACTACTGGCGTGTCTATGCGGACGGGACCCATCAGAACTTCGTCGACCGTTCGCAGCCGCAGCTGCCCGGCACCTACAGCTTCAGACTCACGCCGCCCGGCACCAACCTGGCCCCCGGGCACTACACGGTGGCCGTTCAGGTCTCCACCACCGACGGCACCCACACCACGGCTCGGCACTCCTTCCGGGTCGTGCCGAGCGGCTCGCCCCTCTAGGCGGGCTGCCAGACGCAGTAACTGCCTGCGGGTGCCGGCGCGCCCGGCCGGAACAGCACCCGGTGTGCGGGTAGTGGTGGTGCACCGTGGCGGATTCCTGCCAGCCTGAGCACGCTGCGCCCGTGGTTCCAGAGCGCGTGGGCGTGCGGCAGTTGGGTCACGTAGCCGGAGACCGGGCGGCCGGCGACGGCCGCGAGCTGGGCGAGCCAGCGCGCATTCGCATCCACCGAGCACGTTGCACCACGAAACTCGTGCACCTCGGACGGAGCCGTGCTCCAGACGTCGACGAATCGCATGCCCGAGCGGATCTCCGCCGCGAGCCTGCCGAGGTGATGACTCGGTGAGCGCTGCGCGTACGAGGCCGGAACCTGGTCCGGCGTCCCGCCCACCGAACGCAGGATCTCGGCCCGCGTGGGGTGGTTGAGCGGCAGCGCGTCGAAGCGGGCTGCCAGATCGAGGTAGCTGTCGACCATGATCAGCGCGGCGGGATGCAGCCGCGGCTGGGACGCGACCAGTTCGGCATTTGCGAAGCCCGAGTACGAGACGCCGACCACGATCAGCTTCGAGACCTTCACGCCTCGGGCCTCGATTCTGGCGGGAAGACGCGCCACGGCAGCGTCATAGGCGGGACTGCCCCAGTCCTCGAGCCGTCCGGCCCGCTCGCCCGGGCGCTCGTACCGGTCGAGGCCGTAGTCGGTGCAGAGGAGCGACGCACCGAGGTAGTGGGCGAGGTGGCGTAGCTGCATGCAGTAGATCGGCCCACCGACCGTCAGCAGCAGCGGGTGCGGCGACACGCGTGCCCCCGCCGCCAGGAACAGATGTGTCCGGACCAGGGGAGAGCCCGCGCTGGCGCGACGCGCGGCCGTTACGGCCACACCAACCGCGAGCAACGCGACACCTACGGCGAGCCAGCCAAGAACAACGCGACCCCGACCCCGACCCGACACTTCGCGGGAGCCTATAACGAGCCGCCCCGCAGAACCAACCCGGTCGGCCGCGATGTGGCCCGGGACCTGTCTATCGCGTGCAGGAGACCGTGACCTTGCCGTTCTGTTGACGCGTCAGACGAAGGTTGCGCCTCGACGAGGCAGCTTTTCCGCTCGCGGAGGACTCGGAGGAAGACTCCATGATCTCCTGCCCCTCCGTCGGAACGGTCGCGGTCGGTCCGTCACTGCCCATCGGTCCAGGGCCCTTGCAGCCGATCACCGTGCCGGTTTTCACATTCGAGATGGTCGTTGTCCCGGCGACCATGAGCGAGCCGGACGCAAGCACAGCAGCACTGTTGGAATCGCCTTCACCTCCTGTTCTTATCGTCGCAGCCGGCTCAGATGTGAAGTACCCGTCCGCGTCAGGCGTAAGGTGTGGCCGAGGTCATGCCGGCGAGTGAGCACAGGCACAAGTGGGTTCCGATCGGCCGGCCGGGTTCCGAACTGTTTCAGTGCGCGTGTGAAGCGAGTCGGGGGCTCGTTCACGACTTCATCAGCATGACAGCGGCGGAAGCCCGTCAGATCGCCGGCCCGTCCTACTACACGGGGTGCTGGACGCACCGCGACTCGAACACGCTCGAACTGTGGTTGGCGAATGCGCCTGCCGAGGTTCTGACCGAGCTCGAAGAGCTCCATCCCGGCACCTACGTGATCCACAACGACGCGCCGAGGTCGGAAACCGACCTGTTCGGACCGATGGACATCCTGGGAGCCGAACGGTGGACGCTGAGGTCCGAAGGGATTCATGTCGTCGGCGTCGGCCCAACCCACGACGGATACCTCCACGTCAGGGTGATGGGTGACGTGCCGACCGCGCAGGCGAGGCTCGACGCCATGTTGGGCAGCAACGTCGCCCGCGTCGAGTACGGCGAGCCTCCAATAGCCTGCGCATCCACAGTCCCTGACGCTCGCTTGGCCAGAGTTGCGGAATGACCCCTGACGTCGTCCGCCTTTGAGGCCAAATCGAGTCGCTCGACTGGGAGTCGCTGCGTGTCAGTCCTCGTCGGTCAGGGGCGAGCGGCCATCGACTGGGACCGACATCCAGGCGTCCGTCCCTCCGCTCTCCACGCTGGCGATGTGTGCTGTGCCCGCGTGGGATTCCGCGATGGTTCTTACGATCGAGAGCCCAAGCCCGCTGCCACCACGACCGCGTGCCGTGTCGGCGCGCGTGAACCGGTCGAAGGCGCGGGTTAGGAACTCCGCCGGGAGCCCGGGGCCGCTGTCGCGGACGTGGAGCTCGATCCACCCCTCGCGCCGTGCGGCCTCCAGCCTGACCTCGTCGCCGCCGTAGCGGAGCGCGTTGTCGACCAGGTTGCTGAGCGCCTGTTCGAGACGCATCCGGTCCGCCTGGATTGAAACTCCGTTCGCGGAAGCTGACCTGACCGTCTTCCCTAGTTCTGCCGCTCGCCATTCGAAGCGGCTCCGAATGGAGCCGAACAGCGCTTCAACCTGGACGGGCTCGATGCGGAGTGGCAGCTGGCCTCGGTCGGTGCGTGCGAGTAGGAGTAGGTCCTCGGCGAGTTGCGCGAGGCGGTCGGCCTCGTGTGTGGACGAGCGAACCGCAACCCGCAGCTCGTTCGCGGTACGCGCTTGGCGCAGCGCAAGCTCGAGCTCGGTCCGCAGCAGCGCGAGTGGCGTACGGAGTTCGTGGCCTGCATCGGCGACGAAGTCCCGCTCTCGTTCGAGTGCCGCCTCGAGCCGGTCGAGCATTTCATTCAGCGTTTCGCCGAGCCGTTGCACCTCGTCGCCGGTCGGTGGAACAGGCAGCCGGTCCCCCGGCGTTTCTCCCGAGATGGCTGCGGCACGGCGCCGCATCGATTCGACCTGGCGCAGCGACAACCCGGCGAGCAGGTAGCCGACGGCGGAGGCCAGGAGCAAGGCGATCGGTCCGGCGATCAGCAGCTCGTCGCGGAAGTTCGCGAGCGTCTCGACGTTGTTCTGCCTCGTCGCGCCCACGACGAGCACGGCCGGCCGACGGTCGCGGATCACCCGCGTCGCCAGCAGTCGCGACCCTTCGTTGAGCCCGGGGATCGCGGGCTTGTCTACGTAGATCGGGTTGTGCGCGGCGCGATGCAGCTCCAAACGCGAGAGAAGCCGTGTTCGCCCGAGCGGCCGGGTGGCGTCGAGGACGTGCCCATCCGTCGTGAGGAGCTGCGCGTAGCTTTCGCCATGCTCGACGAACTGGCCGCTGTTGTCCTTCGCAAGCGTTGCGCTGGGCTGGTTGATCAGCGCTGCGAGATCCTGGGCGCGCAGCCGTAGGTCGCGATTGAGGGAAGCAGCAAGGTGCGAGTCGAGGCGTAGATAGAGATAGAGGCCCGAGCCGGCGAGGACGGCGGCCATCGCCACGGCGAACGCCACCGTCACTCGAAGCCGGATCGGCAGCCGGCTCACGCAGTGTCCTCGCTGCGCAGCCGGTAGCCGACGCCGCGCACCGTCTGCAGCGACTCGCGACCGAACGGCTCATCGATCTTGCACCGCAACCGGCGCACATACACGTCAACCACGTTCGAGCGGTTCTCGTAGGCGAAATCCCACGCGTGCTCGAGCAGGTGAAGTCGGGATAGCACCTCGCCGGGCCGGCGCATGAACGTCTCCAGCAGCGCGAACTCCTTTGCCGACAGCGAGATCGGCGTCGCCGCTCGTGTCACCTCTCGTGTTGCCGGATCGAGCCGCAAGTCGCCTGCCGCAAGCACTGCGGGCCGTCCTGTTTCGCCGCGCCGCGCCAGTGCGCGCAGCCGCGCGAGCAACTCCGCGAATGCAAACGGCTTTACCAGGTAGTCGTCGGCACCGCTGTCGAGCCCGGCGACGCGATCATCAAGGGAGTCACGTGCCGTCAGCATCAGCACGGGCGACCACACACCGGCGGTTCGCAAGCGTCGGCAGACCTCGAAACCATCGAGATCGGGGAGCATCACGTCGAGGACGACGGCGTCGTAGTCGTGCGCGGGCGCCATCCAAAGCGCGTCCTCGCCACAGCCGGCGATGTCGGCGGCGAGTCCCTCGTGCACGAGACCGCGGCGAATCAGGCTCGCCATACGGAGCTCGTCCTCGACGATCAGCACCCGCATGCGCAGATCCTCCCGCATAACCATGAACTCGAGATGACGGTTCTATGACAACCGGTCATCCCGAGTTCATCTGCACTCCCTACGGTCGGCTCAACCGACGGAAAGGCACACCGTGAAGACACGCATCCTCTTCCTCAGCGCGTTCATCGTCGCGGTCGCAACGGCGATTGCCGGGGCGACGCTCGCGCCGCAGGCTCGCTCGGAGGCCGGCGGCCCGCCACGGATGCCGCCGCCGTCAAGCTTCAGCGCACACGTCGACAACCCGTGGTTCCCCCTTCTGCGCGGCACCCGCTGGGTCTACACCGGCGTGAAGGACGGAAAGCCGACTCGCGACGTAGTCACGGTCACCAACCAAACCAAGACGATCGAAGGCGTCCCGTGCGTCGCGGTCCACGACCGCCTCTACCTGCGGGGTCGGCTCGAGGAGCGCACCACCGACTGGTACAGCCAGGACTCCCACGGCAACGTGTGGTACTTCGGCGAGAACACTGCCGAGCTCGACGCACACGGCCATGTCACAAGCACCGAGGGCACCTGGCAGGCAGGAGTCAGCGGCGCCCAAGCCGGCATCTACATCCCCGGCCAACCCCGGATCGGCCAGACCGGGCTACAGGAGTTCCTCAAGGGCCACGCCGAGGACCACTTCAAGATCATCGGCCTCTTCGACACCGTGGCGCCGCCCGGGAAGGCGAACACGCTGCTCACGAAGGAGTGGACGCCGCTCGAGCCGGGCGTGATCGACCACAAGATGTACGTCCGCGGCATCGGCACCGTCCTCGAACAGTCGCAACGAGGCCCCAACGAGCGCAACGAGCTCATCTCGGTCCGACGCTGACTGGAGTCAAAGAGACGAGACCACACTCGTCTGGGCCAGTGTCCTTACGTCTGAGGTCGCTCGTCAGCTGTGCCCGGCCGACTCTGCCTCGGCGACGAGCAGGCGCACCAGTTCCGCGACGCCCAGCTCACGCCCGCGCGCGGCGCCCGTGCCGCCCATGAACAGCGGTCCGTTCGCTGCCGAGACCTCCCGCTGCTCGGGAAACGGCAACGGCGGCGGTCCCGCCATCAGCTCCTCGAGCACCGGCGTCCGCGCGGCGCGCATCGGCCGCCCGGTGTACGCGTCGGTGACGACCGTTTCGAGCGAGCGAAGCGCCTCGAGGTGCTCGCGCGGGCGTCCCGCCTCGGGCGTAAAGAGGAAGGCGGTTCCGAGCGAGACGCCCGCCGCCCCGACCCTCAGCAGCGCCGCGATCCCGGCTCCGTCCACGATCCCGCCGGCGGCGATGACGGGCAGCGAGACGACGTCGACGCAGGCGGGCACGAGCTCCGCGAGCGGGACGAGTGGGAAGCCTCCGAGGAACGATCCGCGATGACCGCCGGCCTCGGCGCCCTGCGCGACCACGGCGTCGACTCCGGCCTGCTCGAGCGCCTGTGCCTCCTCGGCCGTGGTGGCCGTTCCGAGCGTGACGATGCCCGCGTCCTGCAACGGCGCCGGATCGAGGATCCCGAAGCTGAAGCTGCACACGCGCGGGCGCTCGTCGAGCACGACCGCGAGCGACTCTTCGCTCAGGTACGGCGGTGCAAAGAGGTTGACGGCGAAGGAGCGGTCGGTTGCCTCCCGCACCACGCGAATCTCGGCCCGCAGCTCGTCCGCCGACAGCGTCGCGCCCGCGATCGAGCCGAGGGCTCCGGCCGCGGAGACGGCAGCCGCGAGCGACGGCGGAGCGTTGTTGGCCATCGGCGCCTGCACGATGGGGAACTGGACCCCAAACAGCTCGCAGAGCGGCGTATCGAGCAGGCTCAAGCCGGGACGAGCTTGTAGCCCGAGCCGCGCACGGTGACGAGCCGTTCCGGCTGGGACGGATCGCGCTCGATCTTCCGGCGCAGATTCGAGATGTGCACCTCGCAGGCGTGCTCGTCGCCGACGTGCTCGCTCGCCCAGAGGTGCTGCATGAGCTCTCGTCGCGAGACGACCGCGTCCGGCTGCTCGGCGAGCAGGGAGAGAACCTTGAACTCCGACAGCGTCAGGTGGACGCGCTCGCCTTCGACGAGCACCTCGTGCCGGCCGAGGTCGATCTGGAGGCCTCCGAGCTTCCGTACGGTCGCGCCGCCGGTCGCCCGGTCGAGCTCGCGGCGCCGCAGGATCGCGCGCACGCGGCTGAGCAGCTCGGCGCTCGAGAACGGCTTCGTCACGTAGTCGTCGGCGCCGAGCTCGAGCCCGAGCACGCGGTCCGACTCCGCGTCGCGCGCCGTCAGCATCAGGATCGGGACGTCGCTCTCGGCCCGCAACGCGCGGCAGACCTCGACGCCCGAGAGGCCGGGGAGCATCACGTCGAGGACGACGAGCGAGTAGCGGCCCGAGCGGCCGGATTCGAGCGCCGACTCTCCGTCCCGTTCCTCGTCCACCTCGTAGCCCTCGCGGCGCAGGGTGAAGGCGACGACGTCGCGGACGCCGGCGTCGTCGTCGACCAGGAGGATCGTCTCGCTCACGCGGCGGGAACCTCCTCCCGTACCCGCGCCGGCGCGAGCAGGATCCGGAAGACGGTGCCCTGGCCGGGGGACGAGTCGAGCTCGATGCGGGCCCCGAGCGTCCGCACCGACTCCCGCACGATCGCAAGCCCGAGGCCGAAGCCGTCCGCGTCGCGCTCGCCGCGGTAGAAGCGATCGAAGACGTGGCGCTGCACTTCGGGGCTGATCCCCGGGCCCGAGTCCTCCACCTCCACCGTGACCGTGCCTCCGTCGCGGTACGCGCGGAGAACGACCGAGCCGCGGGCCGTGTGTTTCGCGGCGTTCTCGCCGAGGTTGCGCAGTGCCTGCTCGAGCAGGTCGCGGTTTGCCTCGACCGATAGCCCGTCGGCGACCTCGACGTCGACCGCGACACCGGCGTGCGGCTGGAGGCCGGCGGCGACCTCGCGCAGGAGCGGGGCGAGCTCGACCGCCTCCATGCGCGGCTGCTCCTGCCCCGAGTGTGCGCGCGCCAGCGTCAGCATCGCGCGGGCGAGCCTGGCCAGTCGGCCGGACTCGCGCTCGATGTGGCCGAGGAAGCGGTCGCGCTCGGCCGGATCCTCCTTCGCGCCGGCCTGAAGCACCTCGACGGCGCCGATGATCGTCGTGAGCGGCGTGCGGAGCTCGTGCGCGGCGTTCGAGACGAACTCGCGCTCGGCGAGCTCCCGGCGCTCCTGCTCGGTCAGGTCGTCGACCACGAGCAGCGCCCAGTCGGTGTCGGGCTGGGACGGGATCCCGACAAGTCCGTACGCGTGCTGCTCGTCCGGCGTCACGTGCACCTGCGTGACCGACGCCCGCCCGTCGAACAGGCCCTGGGCGAACTCGCGGAGCCCGAAGGCCTGCCAGGGCTCCGGCAGCTCGTCTCCCTCGCGCAGCCGCCCGCCGAGGATCCGGCGCGCCTCGGTGTTCGCGAAATGGACGACGAGGTCCTGGTCGATCGTGAGCACTCCCTCGTGCAACCGCTCGAGCAGGAGCCGCAGGCGGTCGCGCTCGGCCTCGAGGCGGCGGAACGAGCGGCGCAGCTGCCGGCGCATCCGGTCGAAGTTGTGGGCGAGCAGGCCGAACTCGTCGCGGAACCGGTAGTGGAGCGGCGACTCGAAGTCACCGTGGGCAATGCCCTCGGCTGCAGCGCTCAGCCGGCGTAGGCGTAGGGCGATGAGCTGCGCGAACAGCAGTCCGACGATGACGCCGATCACGCCGGCGATGACACCCGCCCGGAGCGTCTCCCCGTTGATCGTGTCGATTGCCTCGGCCAGAACATGCCGCCGGGCGATCGCCACCAATGCCCTGCCGTGATACGGAACCGCGGCCACGTATGTTCCTCCGTCGGACGTTCCTCGGACGGAGTCGCCCCCTGCCAGCGCAGCCCTGACGGCATTACGTTCAAGGCCCGAGTGTGCAGACGTGGTGCCCGCAGCACCGAAGAGCCGAAGCTGGACATTCAGTCTGTTTTCGATCTGCCCGAAGCCCGTCGGTGTGACGCGGCTCGCCACCATTGCAGCTCGGAGTGCCTGATTCTCGCCGTTATGGCGGAACGCGGTCTCGGAGTTGTTCGAGAACTGGGACACGACGATCGCCGTCGACGTCGCGGCCACGACCGCGAACGCGACTCCTAGCCACCAGCGAACTCCGATGAAGGGCTTCGGCACGGCCCAATCGTAGGCTTCCCCGCGTGCCGGAAGGTGATTCGCTCCATCGCGCGGCCCTGCGGCTGCAGGTTCTCGTCGGCGAGCGCGTCGAGGTCGAGACGCCGCATCCGCGCGCCGCGGTGAAGGGGCTCGTCGCGCGGCTCGACGGTCGGCGGCTCGAGGGGGTGGAGGCGGTGGGGAAGAACCTCCTGCTCCGGTTCGAGGGCGGCCTCGTCCTGCGCAGCCACCTGCGGATGAACGGCCGCTGGCGCGTCGAGCCGCGCGGAACGGCGCGGGCCGGGAAACCGTGGCTCGTGTTGCGGGGCGGCGAGCATGAGGCCGTCCTCTGGAACGGCGCCGTCCTCGAGCTCGTCGGCGGCCGCGGCGTGCCGCGACTCGGCCCCGACATCCTCGGCGAGCCGCCCGACTACGGCACGATGCTTGCCCGCCTGCGCGCCGGGCCGCAGGAGCGCGAGGTCGGCGACGCGCTGCTCGACCAGCGGCTCGTGGCCGGGATCGGGAACATCTGGAGGGCCGAGGCCCTCTGGGAGGCACGCGTCTCGCCGTGGTGTCGCCTCGAGGAGATGGACGACTCCTCGCTCCGCGCAGTTCTCGAAGCCGCACACAGGCTGATGGGGACGGCGGTCGCGGAGCGGCGACCGGGGAGGCGTGTCTACCGGCGTCCCGGGCGGCTCTGTCCACGCTGTGGCGGGGTCATCCGCTCCGCGCCGCAAGGCGAGCACGCGCGTACGGCGTACTGGTGTTCCGGCTGCCAGGTAGGAGGCCACGCGCCGCCGTCGTAGGAGAGCCGGATGCGCGCGCCGCACCTCCACGACACGCTCCGCCGCTTCTGTCTCGGCGCCTTCGCGGTCTTCACGCGAGAGCTCGAGGACGGCGTCGACCTCCCGTTCGCGTTCGAGGAGCACGGCACGTACGGCCGGCCGACGCTCTACGAGTACCGGCCGCTCGTGCGCGGCTTCGTCGAGGCGCGGGTCGAGCGGCTCTTCGCGCGCGTCGACGTCCAGGATGCCGTGGCGGACCTGCTGCGCGAGCCGGCCGCGCGGATCTTCGCCCATGCCCACGAGGGAGAGACCAGGGACGAGCGGCGCGCGGTCTACCGCAGCGTTCTCGTGCCGCTACTCGTGCGCACCGCCGAGGGCTGCGGCGGCTTCGACTGGGACGACAGCGCCTTCGCGCGCGCCTACGAGGAGCTCGAGGGATCGCTCTACGGCGAGGGGCACTCGTACGGCGCGGTCGCGCCGCTGATCGGCCTCTCCGTCGGCACCCAGATCGAGCTCGGCGACGGGATCCGCGTGCGGGTGGCCGCCACGGGTGAGCTCGCGGCGATGTGGCCGGAGGCCACAGGGCTGCTGCCGCGGAACTTCGGCCGGGAGCCGGACCGGATCTGCGTGCTGGAGCTCGAACGCGCGCTCGCGAGCGGGACGGCCGACGCGCCCGACGCTCCGGGCGAGCTCTCGGACGCGGTCACGGCGATCCGGCTCGCGACGTCGGCGCCGGTTGCGGCGGGGCCGGTGCTGTTCGAGCGGCTCGACTGGCGGCCGTACGGGGTCCGGCCGGTGCTGCCGATCGCTGCGACAGCACCGGCGGGCGAGCCGACGCGGCTCGATCCCTTCCGCGCCACGGTCGCGAGCGACCTGCGGGCCAGCCTCGGCGCCGCCGACGACGATGCGCAACTCGGCGACGCTCTCGACCGCTGGGAGCTGTCGCTCTTCCAGTCGGAGCCCTTCCGTGGCGAGCAGCTCCGCCATGCGCTCGAAGCTGCGCTCGGGGAAGGCGACGGAGCCTGGGCCGCTGCGATGCGCGGTGCCGCCCTGCTCGGCGCAACCCCGGCGGAGCGTTCCGATCTCGCCGAGAAGCTGCACGCGCCGAGCTGCGAGCTGTTGCGGCGCCTCCTCGTCGCCGTTCTCCTGCACGGCGACCGGCGCGCACTCGTGCGCGACCTCGACGAGGCGCTCCTAGGCGTCACGGACGCGGTCGCAAGCCTCCAGCGGCGCGCCAGCTAGCCGACACAGACGCGTCACGAGCTGCCGCCTACCTTCGAGGTATGGAGGAAGCGCGGGCGGTTCTGGCCCGATTGGAGCGAATCGAGGCGCTCGAGCGTGAAGGCGCCGGGGTGCCGTCGCTCCTCGCCGAGTTGCGGGAGCTCGTGCGCGAGGCCGGCGAGTGGGCCGAGCGCGAGCGCGATCCTCGTGCGCAGGCGGCGGTCGCGGCGCTTGCGGCGGCCGGTCCCGAGGATGACTCGTCTGCGCTTACGACACCCTCACGAAGCGTCAGTACCGTGCCACGTCCCATGACCGCCCCGATCGAGTGAATCAGCTTCGTAGCCGCCTGGCCGATAGCACCGTTGCAACTGCGGTGATGCGGCTTCTCTCCAACCGGAAGATCCAGCTCGTCCTGAACGTCGGGT
Organism: uncultured Actinomycetes bacterium; assembly: GCA_963731015.1. Taxonomy (GTDB): domain Bacteria; phylum Actinomycetota; class Thermoleophilia; order Gaiellales; family Gaiellaceae; genus Palsa-739. The sequence continues at coordinate 909,987 of CAVSTY010000005.1, read as the reverse complement.
TCGGGCTCGTGCTGCTCGGCGTCGCCTTCGTCAGCGTTCGCCACTTCGTCGGCGGTGGCTGGCCGATCCACCACGCTGACCCGGTGCTCGTCTCGGGAGCGGCCCTCCTCTTCCTCGCCGCCTATGCCTTCAAGGCATGGGGGTGGCAGCGGCTCTTCCACGCGAGCGAGCGGCCGACCGCCGATGCCCTCGCCTTCGCGGGCGGCGCTGCTTGCGTTGGCGGCATCGCCCTCCCCGGCCGCGTCGACGACGCGGTTCGCATCGCCGTCGTGAAGCGCTATCCGGGCACGAAGACGGGCATCGGGACGCTCGGCTTAAGCCTGCTCGTGCTCGGGATGCTCGACAACGCGGCGCTCACGCCGATGGCGTCGGTCGCCGCCGCCGGCTCGAGCCACTGGACTACACGCGCCGGCTTTGCGCTCGTCGCCGCCGCCGGAATCGCCGCAGCCGCGGTCGTCGCGTTCCTGCCACGGATTGCGCGCCTCCCGTTCGTCACCCGCCGCCGGGTCGGCCGCTGGGTCGCCGAGCACACGCATTGCACGAAGGAGGCCTGGGTCGCCTGGCTCCTCGTCTCGGTCTCGTGGAGCCTCCGCGGCCTCGCCGTCTTCCTGCTCCTCAACGCCCTCTCGATGCCGGGCTCCTACACGCTCGCGCTGGCGTTCCTCGTCGCCTCCGCCGCCTCCGCCGCTCTCCCGATCGCCCCGGCCGGAGCTGCGACGCAGGCGGGCGCGGGCGCCGCGATCCTCGCGCTCGGCGGCGTCGGCACGGCGAACGCGGTCGCGTTCTCGATCGCCGCCCAGGCATTGGTCATCGTGACGGGCGCCGCCGTGATGCTCCTCATCGCGGCGTGGCACCTCGCGCTGCGGATCCGTCCGCGCCTCGCGCGCGCGACGCCGGCGGGCGAGACCGCCTAGCCGCTTTCCGTCGCGACCTCCGGACCGCTCGCTACGAGGTCCTTCTGTCGCACGAGCAGGAAGGCGAGGATCGCGCCGACGAAGACCACGATCGCAGAGACGACCAGGATCGTGTTCAGTCCGGTGACGAAGGCTTGGTGCGCGAGCGTGGCCGCATTGATGCGGTAACTCGGCGGGCACCGCTCGCAGGGAAGTGGCCCTTTCGGCGTCGCCCCCGACGCGATCGCCTGTGCGATGGGGCGGAGAGGCACGAGCACGTTGATGTCCGCGTGGGAGACGACCGTGGTGATCCGGCTCTGGAAGATCGCGCCGAGCGCGGCGATTCCGGTGGCGATACCGACCTGGCGGAAGGTGTTGTTGATGCCGGAGGCCATCCCGGCCCGGCGCGGCTCGACGACGCTGACGGCCGTCGAGGCGAGCGGAGCATTGACGAGCCCGATTCCGATTCCGGCGACGATGAAGCCGGGGATGAGTGCCGACGCGGTCGAGGAGATCGTGAGCCCGTGCATCAAGAGCAGCGCCACTCCGGTGAGCGCGAGCCCGCCGCTGAGGAGGATCCGCACCGGAATCCGCGTGGACAGTCGTCCGGCGATCGGGGCGACGACGAAGGAGACGAGCGAGAGCGGCAGGAAGACGACGCCGGTCTTGACCGCCGAGTAGCCGAGCACCGACTCGAGGTAGAGCGCCAGGAACAGGAACTCCGCGAACATCCCGGCCGAGATCGCGAAGGCCGTGGTCTGCGCTCCCGTGAACGTCGGCACCTTGAAGAGGCGGAAGTCGAGCATCGGCGCGGACCGCCGCAACTCGATGAACGCAAAGGAGACGAGCAGGACGGCGGCGGCGACGAAGAGGCCGATCACGCGGCCGCTCGACCAGCCCCAGTCGTTGCCGCGGAACAACCCGATGACGAGCGCGAACAGCCCGGTCGTCAGCGTGAGGAATCCGGGCAGGTCGAAGCCGCCGGCCTCCTCGTCGCGCGTCTCGTGCAGTTCGCGCAGGCCGCCGGCGACGCAGGCGATGCCGATCGGGACGTTGACGAAGAAGATCCAGCGCCAGCCGACGTAGGTCGTGAGGGCGCCGCCGACGAGCGGCCCGATCGCCACCGCCATCCCGACCGTTGCGCCCCAGATCCCGAACGCGGTGCCGCGCTCGCGGCCGTGGAACTCCTGCGAGATGATCGCGAGCGAGACCGCGAACATCCCCGCGCCGCCTATCCCCTGGGCGCCACGTGCGACGATCAGCCAGGTCGGCGACTGCGCCGCGCCGCAGAGGGCGGATGCGGCCGTGAAGAGCGCGATCGCCACGAGGAAGACGCGCTTGCGGCCGAGTCGGTCGCCGAGCGAGCCCGCGTTGAGCATCGTCGCCGCAAGGGTGAGCGCGTAGGCGTCCACGACCCACTGCAGATCGGTGAAGGAGGTGTTCAGCTCCTTGTTGATCTCCGGCAGCGCGACGTTGACTACGGTGATGTCGAGGAGCAGCATGAACACCGCCAGGCACACCACGGTCAACACGCGCCATTTCCGCTCCATTCCGGGGAAACTAACCAAGCAGGAGTCGACCACGACGCTACGAAAGGTCAGCAGGGATGGCGCTTACGCGGTTACTCGGGCGTCCGCAAGCGCGGACAGCGGATAGCGGTCCGGCAATGGCCCGCGTGATCGCATTCGCGAACCAGAAGGGCGGCGTCGCGAAGACGACCACGACCCTCAACCTCGGCGTGGCGCTCGCCGAGAAGGGGTTGCGCGTGCTCGCCGTCGACCTCGATCCGCAGGGCAACCTGACGATGTCGCAGGGCTGGAACCCCGACGAGATCGACCGCTCGATGTTCGACGTCCTCGTCCACCGGCTGCCGATCTCCGAGATCGTGCGCACGAACGAGCTCGACCTCGCCGTCTCCTCGATCGATCTCGCGGGCGCCGAGCTCGCCCTCGCCTCGATGATCGGACGCGAGCGCGCCCTCGAGAAGGCGCTCATGCCCGTCCGCGAGGACTACGACTACGTCCTCATCGACACGCCGCCGTCGCTCGGCCTCTTGACCATCAACGCGCTCGTCGCGGCCGACGGTGTGATCGTCCCCGTGCAGTGCGAGTACCTGTCGCTTCGCGGCCTCGTCCAGCTCGAGAACACGTTGTCCATGATCCGCGAGAACCTCAACCCGAACGTCGGGATCCAGGGCATCCTGGCGACGATGTTCGACCGGCGACTCCTCCACTCGCGCGAGGCGGTCGAGATCCTGAAGGAGAACTTCGGCGACCTCGTCCTCAACACGAAGATCCGCAAGACGGTGCGCTACGCGGAGGCGCCGGTGAAGGGGCAGTCGATCTTCAAGTACGACCCGAGCGGCGAGGCCGCCGGCATGTACCGTGACCTGGCGAAGGAGGTGCTCGATGGCGCGTCGGCGCGCCAGCATGCGTGAAGGTCCGCTAGCGGAGCTCTTCCGCGCGACCGAAGCGGCGCAGAAGCAGGCGGAGCAGTCCGGCGAGGCCGAGCCGCAGCCGCCCGAGGACGCCGCGCCTGCAGCTCCGGAAGCTCCGGCCGAGCCCGACGAGCGGACGGTCGAGCACGTCCCGAGCTGGGAGGAGACCGGCGTCGAGACGGCGGCGGATGCGGAGGCCCCGCCCGAGCCTGCTCCCGAATCTGCTCCCGAACCAGAGCCGCCGGCTGCGCCTGCGGAGCCCGAGCTTCGGCCCGCGGACCTGCCGCCGGTTTCGCACTACCTCGAGCCGCTGCCGGAGTCCCCCGCGCGGCTGCACCGCACTGGCGCCGACGCAGGCGCCTACCTCGCGGTGATCAAGGTCGTCGGCGTCGGCGGAGCCGGCCTCAACGCCGTCAACCGGATGATCGACGCCGGCATCAGCCAGGTCGAGTTCATCGCCGTCAACACCGATATGCAGGCGCTCCGCACGAGCGATGCGCCGGTCAAGATCCACATCGGCCGCGAGCTGACGCAGGGCCTCGGCTCGGGCGCCGACCCCGACGTCGGACGCCGCGCGGCCGACGAGGCCTACGACGAGCTGAAGCAGGAGCTGCGCGGGGCGGACATGGTCTTCGTCGCCGCCGGCGAGGGCGGAGGAACCGGCTCGGGCGCGGCGCCGATCGTGGCGCGGATCGCGCGCGAGATCGGCGCGCTCACGGTCGGCATCGTCACGACGCCGTTCCGCTTCGAGGGGACGAAGCGGCGCAGCCAGGCGGAGCAGGGCATCGTCGACCTCCGCAGTGCATGCGACACGACCATCGTGATCCCGAACGACCGGCTGCTCGAGGTGCTCGAGAAATCGACCTCGATGCTCGACGCCTTCAAGGTCGCGGACGACGTGCTCCGCCAGGGCGTCCAGGGGATCTGCGACCTGATCACGATGCCGGGACTGATCAACCTCGACTTCGCCGACGTGCGCACGATCATGTCCGACTCGGACACGGCCCTCATGGGCATCGGCTTCTCCTCTTCCACGGGCGACGGGCGGGCGAAGGAAGCCGCCGAGCGGGCGCTGCGGTCACCGCTCATCGACGCCGAGATCACCGGCGCGCGCGGCATCCTCCTCTCGATCGCAGGAGGCGACGACCTCACGCTCGTCGAGGTGAACGAGGCCGCGGAGGTGATCCGGGCCGCCGCGACCGACGACACGAACATCATCTTCGGCGCGACCGTCGACGACCGCTTGAACGGCCAGGTCTGGGTGACCGTCGTCGCGACCGGCTTCGGCGGCCGCGGCCGGCGCCCGCGCGGCGACTCCTGGACCCAGGCGCCGCCGCCCGAACAGCGCCGCCCGGTGGGCGAAGGTGGCGGCGACCTCGACGTGCCGTCCTTCCTCAAGGGCTGACGCAAGGCACCGGCGGTGGATCCGTACCTCGCCATCGTTTCGAAGCGCGACGAGCGCGCCTACGCCGACACGCCGATCCCCGCGGACGTCCGGCAGCGGATCCTCGACGGCGGCCGGCTCTCGGGCAGCTCCCGGAACCGGCAGCGATGGGAGTTCGTGGTCGTCTCCGGCGGAGAGAAGGACCGCCTGGCGGAGGCGGTGTACGCGCCGGAGAACGTCGGCTCGGCGACGCTGGTGGTCGCGATCGTCGGCGAGGCCGGAGCCTTCGACAGCGGCCGCTGCGCGCAGAACATGATGCTCGCGGCGTGGGGCGACGGCGTCGTCTCGTGCCCGAACGGGATCCGGGACGCCGACGCAGCCGCGGCGATCTGCGGCGGCGAGGTGCGGGCGATCGTCTCCTTCGGCTACCCGGCGCGGCCGCGTGACCTCACGAGCCACACCGCGGAGGAGTGGTCGGCCCGGGCGAACCGCAAGCCGCTCTCCGAGCTCGTGCGCGAAGTCGGCTAGCCGCAGCGCGGGGCTGCGCCGGTGAACGCGTCGAACAGGCTGCTCGCGTCGATGTCGAACGCGATTCGCACGGTCGCCGCCGCTCGCGTCCGCAGCGTGAGCATCCCGTCGGGCGTCTTGGCCAGGCAGCCGGTGGAGGCGTGCCAGTACGGCGACCAGCGGACGGCGACGTCGTACGTCCCTTCGCGCGACACATGGAGCGAGAGGCGCGACTCGCGGAGCGCGAGAACCGTGGGCCGTCCGGGCCCGGTCACGATCGACTGCGGCCGCGGCACCGCGTAGACCGAGACCTCGGGCGCCGCGAAGACCTTCCTCAGTCCGGCTTGCCCGCTGCGCACGAGCTCGGCCTCGCGGCGTGAGCTGAAATCAGGAGGCGAATCGGTCAGGACGACGTACTGCACGCCCAGGCGCCGCAACCAGGCGACGTACTGCCTCGCTGTGTACCCGTGACGGTAGAGAAGGCCGGCAACGGGACGGTCGTCCTGCCGGAACCAGCCGCGCACGAGTGGGATGTCCGCGCGAGCCAGGTAGAGCGCCGGCCAGTGCTGGCTCGTGTCCACGGCCTCCACGCGGTAGCCCGTGCCGAGGTGTGCGTGCAGGTAGCCCACGGGTGCAACCCACACTGCGGGGTTCGCCGAGCGGTCGGCCGCGGCCTCGGCCCAGCCGCCGGCCAGCGGCACGATGTTCCACGCGCCGGCGAGCACGACAGCGGCGAGCGCCAGCGGCAGCGGCCGCCAGCGCCGTAGCGCGACGACGAGCAAGGCGAGTGGGAGGGCGAGCTGACGCAGTCTCCCGATGTCGTGACCGAGTCCGGACGGGACTGCATACACGGCGATGACCGCGAGCAGATACACGACGAGCACGCCGCGCAGGCCTCGCGCGCGGTCGAGCCGCCAAACGAGCGCCAGCAGGCCGACGGCGAAGGCCGTTGCTTCCAGCGCCTCGACCCCGGGGAACTCGAGCGTTCCGGACGGGAACAGGTGCACCACCAGCAGCCCTACCGCTGCCGTGAGCACGACCGCCAGCGCCGGCACCGCCTTCCCGCGCAGCACACCCGGACGAGCGGCGGCGACTCCGGCGAGAACGACTGCGAGCAAGACGAAGGCAACGGGACTCGCCGCCAGCACGAGGACTACGAGCACTGCCGCGGCCCAGCGCCGTCCGCGCTGCAGAGCGAGGAGGGCGAGGAGGGCGAGTGCGCCGCCGAGGGCGAATGGAAACTCGCCCGCGAGGATCACTCCCGGCCAGACGACCGCGAAGGCCCGGCCGGACCAGCGAGCGGCATTGCCCCACTCCCGCTCGACGACGAGCGCGAACGCGGCGGCGGCGACAGCGACCGTGAGCACGGCGAGCAGCCGGATGCCGAGGACCGCTGCGAGCGGGTAGTAGACGATGCTGTAGCCGACGAAGGCGTAGCGGCCCGCGTACCAGAGGTTGTCCCACAGGGTCAGGCCGTGCGTGAGGAAGAGCCAGCGCTGGTACTCGTGCGCAGCGAGGTCGCCGCCGGGCGGCGCGAGCCAGGCGAGGAGCGACCCGACGGTGGCCGCCACGCCTGTGCAGAGCCCGGCTTCGCGGGCGACCGCCGGCCGCAACCGCCACGACGGCCGCTCGGCCGCGAACGACACATCCCCCATCGGGCGAAAGCGTACGCTCGCTCCATGAGAGGCGCATTGGCAGCCGGTCACCCGCTCACGGCTGAGGCCGGGGCGGAGGTTCTGCGCGCCGGCGGCAACGCCGTGGATGCCTGCATCGCGGCCGCTGCCGTCTCCTGGGTCTCCGAGAGCCCGCTCACGGGACCGGGCGGCGGTGGCTTCCTGCTCGTGCACCACGCGGGCGAGGCCCGCACCGAGCTGCTCGACTTCTTCGTCACCGTTCCGTCCCGCGCGGCCTCGCCGTCGGAGCTCATCGAGCTCGTCGTCGACTTCGGCGACTCGCAGCAGGTCTTCTACACGGGCCCGATGTCGGTCGCCGTGCCCGGCACCGTCCTTGGCCTCTGGGAGGCGCATGCCCGTTGGGGATCGATGCCGTGGGCGGAGCTGCTCGCGCCCGCCGTGCGGGTCGCCCGCGAGGGCGTCGTCCTCAACGAGCCACAGGCGTTCCTGCACAAGATCCTCGACCCGCTGCTCCGCTACTCGCCGGAGGGCGACGCCCTCTACGGGCCGGGACGCGCACTGCAGATCGGCGAGCGACTCGCCATGCCCGAGCTGGCGGACACGCTCGAACGCCTCGCGGCCGAGGGGCCCGACTACTTCTACCGCGGCGAGCTCGCGGAGCAGATCGCCGCCCACGTGCCGGTCACGCTCGACGATCTCGCCCGCTACGAGGTGATCGACCGCGAGCCGCTTGCCGTCGCGTTCCGCGGCGACGAGCTCCGGACGAACCCCCCGCCGTCGGCCGGCGGCCGCCTGCTCGCGGTGGGACTCGAGGCGCTCGGATCCGCACAGGCGACTCCGCTCGCGATCGTCCGGGCGATGGAGGCGCAGGACGCGATGCGGCGCGCCGAGGAGGTCGGCGGCACCACCCACATCAGCGCCGTCGACGGCAACGGAGACGCAGCGTCGCTCTCCTGCTCGCTCGGCTCGTCGGGCGGCGTCGTCGTCCCGGGCACGGGCCTCCAGCTCAACAACATGCTGGGGGAGCCCCAGCTCGTCGGCGAGGAGCGCGCGGGTGAGCGCCTGACCTCGCTCATGACCCCGTCGCTGCTGCTCCGGGAGGAAAGGCCGCGGCTCGTCTTGGGCTCCGCGGGCAGCTCTCGGCTGCACGGCGCGATCCTGCAGGTGGTCGCGAACGTGACCGCTCGCGGGCTCGGAGTGGAGCAGGCCGTCGAGGCGCCGCGCATCCACTTCGAGATGGGCGTCGCTCACTGCGAGGACCCCGCTGTGGCGGATGAGCTCGAGGCGGCCGGCTATCCCGTCGTCCGCTGGCGCGCGCGGAACCTGTTCTTCGGCGGCGTCTCGGCCGTCGAGATCCGCGACGACGGCTCGCTCGCAGGGGCGGGTGATCCACGGCGCGGTGGTGCTGCGGTAGTAGTTGAGGCGTGAGCTTCCAGATCCGGCACGCTGAGCCGTCCGACGCCGATCAGCTGACCCGACTCGCCGACGCGGTGAGCGCCGAGCCGCAGGGCTGGCTGATCAGCGTCGCGGGCGAGTGGCGGAGCGCGGGCGACGAGCGCCGCTTCCTCAAGGCGCTGCGCCGGTACCCGCACGCTGCCGTCTTCGTCGCGGAGAGCGACGGCGGCGGGCTCATAGGCCGCCTCTCGGTCGGACGCGATCCGCATCCCGCGAGCACCCACGTCGCCGACGTCGGCCTCATGGTCGCGATCGGCGCCCGCCGGCAGGGAGTGGGAACGGCCCTCCTGCAGGCGGCCGTCGACTGGGCGCGGGAGACCGAGGTGCGCAAGCTCGAGCTGCACGTCTTCCCGTGGAACGAGGCCGCGATCGCGCTCTACGACGCGTTCGGGTTCGAGCGCGAGGGCTATCGCAAGCGGCACTACCGCCGCGGCGGCGACTACGTCGACGCGATCCTGATGGCCTACGCGGTCGAGTAGCTGAACTCGAGCGGGACGCCGGCGGCGAGCGTCTGGCCGACGACGCAGTAGCGCTCGGTGCGCTCGAGCAGCTTGTCGAGATCCTCCTTCGACGCGTCGGAGGCGAGGTCGAAGCGGAGCCGGATCGCCGTGAAGCCGACGGGCGCCTCGCGGTCGACGCCGAGCGTGCCGCGAAAGTCGAGGTCGCCCTCCGCGTGGATGCTGCCCGCGACGTCGAGCTCCATCGAGGTCGCCACCGAGCGGAGCGTCACGCCGGCGCAGGCGACGAGCGCCTCGAGCAGCATGTCGCCGGAGCAGGCGAGCGCGCCGGTGCCGCCGGTCGCGGGGTGGAGGCCCGCCTCGACGAGCACACGGCCGGTCTCGACCTTGCAGGCGATCTTCTCCTCGTCGAGCTTCCCGTCGGCGCGGAGCGTGATCAGCGCCGCCGCGGGCTCCTCGCGGTAGCGCTCCTTCAGCGGCTTCTGCAGCGTCTGCAACTCGGCCCGGTCCACGCGCGCATCCTAGGCGACCGCTTCGCGGGTGATACTGAGGTGCGATGCCGTCGAAACGCCAGCTGATGGTCGCGGCTGGGTACGCCGCAGCCTCTGCCGTCTATATCGCGATCGGCGTCTGGTACACGGATGTCCTGCTCTCCTTCTGGGTCGCCCTCGCGTACCTGCTGCTCGTCGCCTGGCTCCTCCCCGCCGGGCTCCGGAGGATCTTCTGAGCTGGGCAGCGCACGACCTCGAGCCGTACGTCATTCAGAAGCATCATTCGCGGCTGAAGATCGCCTTCGTGCCGCTCCTGCTCGGCTCGTATGCGCCGGACATGATGAGCAAGTGGTTCGTCTACGGCATCCACATCGGCGGCTGGGACCTGAAGGCCTCGGATCCGGTGCAGTTCCACCGCGGCTGGCCGGGCGTCGGCTTCACGCACTCGCTGCTCTACGGCGTGGTCTGGGCCCTCATCTTCTGGCGGGTGTTCGGAAGCAAGACGTGGGCCGTCAGCTTCCTGATCGGCCAGTGGGCGCACGCGATCACCGACACCGGCGACACGGTCGGAACGATGCTCTTCTTCCCGTGGACGATCCACATCCACTTCGGCGCCTGGGCGTATGCCGGCCAGACGGGCCGCTTGACCGATGCTGCGGCGTACTTCAGCGGGCCGGGCGCGGTCTGGGACCTGGTCTGGATCGTGTTGGGGATCTTCAGCTGGCGCGTTCTCACGCGCTCGTATTTCGAGCAGCACGTCTTCACGGCTGACGCGTTCTGGAGCAAGGTGAACCGATTCGTTCCGATGACGGCGCTCCTCGTCGCGTACCGCGTGGCGTTCTTCTACGGCACGAGCCGCTGGATCGCGTGGAGCCTGTGGGCGCACGTTGTCCACCACTACCCCTACGACATCTCGTGGGGCGGCCCGCACTGGGTGCATGCCGCCCACTCGCCGAGCCTGACCTGGCCGCAACTGGTCGGCGTGTTCGGGATCCTCGCGACCGGCGCGGCGATCTTCTTCGTCTCGCGGCGCGAGTTCGGGCGGAGGAGCTGGGCCGCGATCCGATCGAGATTCAAGCTCGCCTGACGATGCGGCCACGCCGGCCTTCGGCAGCTGCGCTCGAGCGGTTGCTCGCCGAAGCGAAGGCTGCCGCTCCGACGTACTCGGAGATCGGTGCGACCAGAGGCGAGCGGCTCCCGGCCGGGTATCGCCACGACCGCTACGAGCGTCGCCTCGGTCTCGGGGACGACGTGTTCGAGCGCGCGGTGACGGCGCTGCGGGCCTGGCAGGCGCAGATCGGTGCCGGCATGGAGGTGGTTCCCGAGGGAGCCCGGGTAGGGGAAGAGGACACCGTCCTCCTCCTCATCTGTGCCGGCGGGCTGTGGGCGACCGCGCCCTGTCGCGTGATCTACGTGGACGAGGCTCCCGACGGCTTCGCGTTCGCCTACGGGACGCTGCCCGGCCATCCCGAGAAGGGCGAGGTCCGGTTCTCGATCGAGCGTGGGGGAGCCGGCGAGGTCGTCTTCCGCATCGTCTCGTTCTCGCGCACGGTCGATCCGCTCGCACGTCTCGGGTCACCGTTCACCCGCCGCCTGCAGCAGCGCGTGACGGAGCGCTACCTCGACGCGATCGCCGCGGCCGCCGCCGGAGGAGGACGGTGAGCGCCGCGCCCGACGGGAGCCCGGTAGAGCTGTATGCGCAGCTGCCGGAGATGGGCGAAGGCGAGCGGCCGCGGAGCGAGCGGCTACGGCTCGCGGACCTCTGAATGACGGCTTGCGAGACCGCCGGACGGAAGGACTGTCGCCTGGGCCAGCGTTCGGGAATGACCCCCAAGGGAGTTAGTGCCCTGTCGAGATCGCCACGCGGCCTACTCGCGTGCCCTGGTCGTCCAAGAAGAACGTTGTACCGGGCTTGGACGCCGAGATACCTAGCTGGCAACTGTCCACCGTGAGGCCACAGTCGGCGCCGATCTTCTTCAGGTGCGCCACCGTACTCCCAACGCCGATCCCGGACCTCGTGTGGTACTGCGGCGCATCCGTCTCCAGAATTGCGACGGCGGCCTTCCCTTGCGAGTTGGCGCCGTAAATGACACCGATCGAGACAGCTGGGTAGAAGACCACGACCGCGCGCGCGGTGCCGGATTTCAGCGTCACCTTCTGACCTCTCCCATAGTCGGCTTCGATCTTCGTCTTCGTCTCACCGAAGGAGATTGGGCCGATGCTTCGGCCGAGGATGAGCCGCGTGTCTTTCGAGGTGTGCGTGCTTGCTCGACATCCCGCCAAGCCCAATGCCACGCCCAGAAGCAGGAGCCCCACTGTTGGACGTCCCATGCCAGGTGTTATAGCCCTGCCCTGGGCCAGTGTTCCGGAATGACCCTCGTCACCCTGAGAGCGCATTCTGGACGCTCGCACAGCCAGTGTTCGGGAAATGACTCCTGAGTCGCGCGCGATCGTTGCGGGTTCGCAGGCCGTAAACTTTCGGCCACATGAAGATCGGCCACAAGATCAAGAGGCTGTTCCACCGACAAGCGCCAACCGAGAGCGCGGAGGAGCGTGCCGCTCGCGCCCAAGCGGAGGAGGGGGCCGCTCGCGCGCGAGCGGAGCGCGACCTCGAGCGCGAAGACGTCGGTATTAGGAGCCGTCGGTTTTAGGCGCCGCGGGGTCGAAGCCGGCCACGTACCCCCGCTCTGAGTCGCCGGCATTCACCGGGGAGGACTGTTCGAGTCGAGGCTCAGAGCGTTCGCCTGGGGCAGTGTTCCGGAATGACCCTGAACGCCCGGAGCCACTACTCAGCCTGCCGGATGAGGCGCTCACGCATCATCGCTTGGATCCGCCCCACCACCGCCGGATGGGTTTGCTGGAGGCGGCGGAACTCCGTGCCGAACATGACGTAGACGGTCGTCGGAGTGGTCGTCGTAACGCTGGCGGTTCGTCGCCCATCGCCAAGGAGTGCCATCTCTCCAAAACAGTCGCCGGGACTGAGGGCTGCGATCTCGATGCCGTTGACCGAAACGCGCGCCTCCCCATCGGCGAGAGCGAAGAACGAGTAGCCCCCTGTTCGCTCGTCGATCAGCTCCGTTCCCGCCACCTTCGACCTCACCTCGAACGACTCCGCAAGCTCCTCGCGCTCGGAATCGCTCAGTGACGCGAACAGCGAGATTCGCTCGAGGTCGGCAGCAGTTGGCCTCATACCGCCCGATGCTAATCAGGTCGCCAAGTCCGCGTCGAAGTGCTGCGCGCGTCCCTAGCAGCCGCTGCAACCGAGATAGCGGCCCCGGCAGTGATCCTCAGAGCGAAGCGACGCTGAAACGCCTCGACCTGCGCGAGCTAGAGGGCGACGAGGCGGTCGAATACGCGCAGCACCTCCAGCGAGTCGAGCAGGGCCGCGGGCAAGACTGGCTGCTGCGCTGCCCGCTCACCAAGCAGGAGCGGGTCGAAGACGCACCGCGTGATCCCGCCACCCGCGAGTGGGTCGGGACGCCGCGTCTTAGGCGCTTCCCCTGGTAGTGGCGAGAGGCACCTCGCGTCTAGTCCGACGCCTGCGGCGGGAGGGCTCCGCTGTCACCGAGGCGGACGACGCGGCCGCCTGTCTTGACGGCGAAATGCCAGGAGTGGTGCAAGGTGCCTCGCGGCGGGCCGTGGGTGCGGAACTTCTTGGCGGGCCAGGACTCAGTGAAGGTCACGCGTGCGCTGGTCCTGGGGCTGCGTACGAGGATGACTCGCGTTTGGCAGGTCCCTTCGATCCCCTGGCCGAGGGGACCTGGAATGCGACACCCGATACGGGTCTGGCCGTTCGGGAAGAACTGGAATCCCTTGCCCCAGAAGGACGACTGCACGCGTGCGATGTCGATGTCGCCAGCAGTCGAAGGAACAGAAACAGGCATAGGCGGCTGGGCGACGTGGCGGCTGCTCGCGCAGGCCGACACGACAAGCACGAGAAGGAGAACCAGAGGCGTCACCTTGAAAAGGTTCACGGGCTTGAAAGATACGAAGCTGCACGCGGAACTGTCACATCGGGTCACAGCAACCTCGCCTGGGCCAGCGTCCTTACGCCTGACGCGTCGCTAGCGGCGTGCGATCCAGATTCCTGTGCCGGCTGCGCCGACGGCTGCGGCTGCGCCCAGCACCGTCCAGGCCAGCCCGTGGTTCGACGGGACCGCGGACATCGCGACGACGAGCGTCGCCACTGCGAGACCGGCGAGCGCGAGCGTCGTGACCGCGCTGCTGCGCCGCCAGGCGGGCTCCGCCTCGGTGCGGATCTCGAGCCGCTCGTCCACCGACCACGCCGACAGCTCGCCGCACAGCAGGAGCAGCACGGCCACGAGCGGCGCGCTCGCGTCGACCCGGTCTCCGGCGGCGGCGATGGCAGCGACGTACGTCGCACCCCCGAGGAAGAGCGCGGCGCCGAGGCCGCGCCCACGGAAGACGAGCGCCGCGAGCAGCAGCAGTCCCCCGAACGCGGCGCCCGGTACGAATGCGACCACGGGGGACGGGGCGCGGAGGAGCGCGTCGGCGACGACGCCGACGTAGGCGGCCGCCGCTCCGGCAGCAAGCGCTACGCGGGCCGGGCGAGGTGCCTGAATGCGTTCACCTCCTCCAGCGGCACGGCGAGCGGCTCGTCCTCATGCCAGGTGACGACGGGCACGCCGACCTGCTCGTAGCGCCAGCGGAGCGTCTCGCGCGAGAGGCGCCAGAGACGATGGGCGAGCGCGAGCGACGAGCCGGGATCCGGCGCTGCGAGCTCCAGCGGAGACACCTCCACCACGATCAGGTCGTAGCCGCGGGCGCGCAGGTCGAGCAACGCGGCGGCGGTGCGGTCGTCGAGCAGTGGGGTGACCGCGAGCACGAGCGCCTTCGGCGGCAGCGTGCGCGGCGGCAGCACGTCGACGCCGCGGAGGGCGAAGCTCCGCACGACCTCGCTCGTGAGCAGCGCCTCGACGATGGCGTACAGCTGCCGCGTTCCCGAAGCCGGCACCAGCCAGGAGAGGAAGCCCCCGAACCCGATGAGCCCCACCCGGTCCTTGCGCTGCAGGTAGATGCGGGCGAGCGTCGCGGCGGCGCGCACGGCGCGGTCGTTCGTGCTCCGCCCCTCGTCTCGCACCTCGCCGAAGGTGTCCAGGAAGAGGACGACGTCGGTGTTCCGTTCCGGGTTCTGCTCGTTCACCCAGAGCGAGCGGCGAAGCGCGGTCGCGCGCCAGTTCACGCGCCGTAGCCGGTCTCCCGGCTGCCATTCGCGCAGGTCGGCGAACTCGATCCCTTCGCCGCGGGCCCTCGAGACCTGGTTGCCGGCGAACACCTGCGTCTCGAGGGGCGGGACGAGGGAGCGCAGCGTCTCCTCTCTCGGGAAGACCCGCAGCGGTTGTGCTGCACCCGCAACGCCTTCCCACGAGCGCAGCCCGAGCGCGTCGCGGGCGCGGAAGAGCACCCGGCCGACCGAGAACACGCCCCAACGCTCGCATTCGAGCTTCAGCTCGACGGTCCGCTCCTCGCCGGCGCGCAGGCGAACCGCTTGCGTCGGCCCGCCACCGGCGCTCAGCTCGGGCGGCAACGGCACGAGCAGCTCGAACCGGTCGACGTTGCCGACGGATGAGAGCTCGATGGTTGCCGTGACCTCTTCGCCTTCGATCACGCGGTCGCGGTCGAGCGTCAGCCGGACGGAGACCTGCGGCTCGTGCCCGGCCGCCGCGGCGACGAGCGCGAGCAGGAACGGAGCGGCGAGCGCGACCGGCTCGACCCGGCCGAGCGCGAGGCCTGCGACGAGCCCCGACGCCGCGAACACGGCATACGCGGGCAGGCGCCAGGACGTGTAGCCGGTCACGCCTCGGCGGGGCGCAAGGCGTCCTCGGCGGCCGGCGTCGGCACCGTCTCGAGCGCTTCTTCCACGACGTCCTCGGCGCGGAGCCGCTGCACCCAGAGCTCCGGCCGCACCATCAACCGGTGGGCGAGCGCGGGCACCGCGACCGCCTTCACGTCCTCGGGAGTCACGAAGTCCCGTCCCACGAGCGCCGCCCTCGCGCGCGACAGCTTGACGAGCGCGATGCTGCCGCGCGGGCTGGCGCCGACCGCGAGCCGCTGCGACTCGCGCGTCGCCGTCACGAGGTCGACGCAATAGCCCTCGATCGCGTCGGAGACGTGCACCTGCTCGAGCGCGCGCTGCATCTGCACGAGCGTCGCCGCGTCGACGACCGGCTGCAGCTCGACCTCGTCGACACCGCGCTGGAGCCGGCGCTCGAGCATCTCGATCTCGTCCTCGCGCGCCGGGTAGCCGATCGAGATGCGCACGAGGAACCGGTCGAGCTGCGCCTCGGGCAACGGGTACGTCCCCTCGTACTCGATCGGGTTCTGGGTCGCGAGCACGAGGAACGGCGGCTCGAGCCGGTGCGTCGTGTTCTCGATCGTGACCTGGCGCTCCTGCATCGCCTCCAGCAGCGCCGCCTGCGTCTTCGGCGGGGCGCGGTTGATCTCGTCGGCGAGAAGGAGGTTGGCGAAGATCGGACCGGGGCGGAACACGAACTCGGTCGTCCGCTGGTCGAAGATCTGCGAGCCCGTCACGTCGCCCGGCATCAGGTCGGGCGTGAACTGGATGCGGGCGAAGCGGAGCGAGGTCGCCTGCGCGAACGAGCGCGCGATCAGCGTCTTGGCGAGCCCCGGATAGTCCTCGAGCAGCACGTGGCCGTCGCTCAGCAGCGCGAGCAGGATCAGCTCGAGCTGCTCTCGCTTGCCGACGATCGCCTTCTCGACCTCGAGGATGACCGACGCCGCATGCTTCCGGAGCTCGGCGAGCTCGGTCACAACGACTCCACTCGCTCGATCACTGCCTCGATGCGCGCACGCGGCACGCCCGGGCCGTGGCGGTCCTCAGGTTCCGGCCGGTCGGGACGAAGCAGCTCCCAGACGTCGTCGCCGAGTAGCGCGTGTGCCGCCTCCGGCCGTCGCTCGAGCTCGAACCCGTGGCGGGCGGCGATCCGCGCGGCGGCCGTGGTCCGGAGGAGAGGCAGCAGGCGCCGGTGGGCGTGATCCGCATCCGCGCTCCCGAGCACGAGCTCGCGGTCCATCCTCAGCAGCTCCTCCGGCTGCGTGGCCGCGGGCTTCCGCGCGCGCAGGGCCTCCTCGAAGCGGCTGGCGGGCTCCGGGCCCCCGTACTCGCGGGAGTGACGGATCAGCACGATGAGAGCGAGCGCCGTGACGAGCACCACCCAGATCGCGAGGCCACGCGTCGTCGGCAGCCGCCGGATCGCGAGCAGACCGACCAGCGCGGCCAGTGCCAGAACGCAGGACCACGCAAGTCGTGCCCTGAGCCTCACGCCGGGGTCAGCTCCGAGGCGCGCAACTCATCGCGCACCGCGACGAGCGCGTCCACCGCGTCGTCTCGCATCGACGGCTCGGGCTCATGGTGGCTGAACCTAGCCCATTCGAACAGATCGGTCAGCCTGCGGACGGCCTCGGCGTTCGTGTGGAGCGAGAGGAGGACACGCTCGAGGTACTCGAGCGGCGCCTCGGCGGGACGTCGTGGAATGCCGGCGGCGGCGAGGGCGGTCTCCATGCGGGCGTACGCGGCGACGATCGCGCGGCGCAGGTCGGGGTCGTCGCGCAGGTCGTCGATGGACTCGTCGAGGGCCGCGGCGAGCGCTTCGGGGGCCGCCTCGGACTCCGTTCCCGGATCCTGGCGATAGAACCGCGCGGCGATGAGAGCGCCCGCCACGAGGAGGAGTCCGGAGAGAACGAGGAGCTCGTCCCAGCGGAACTTGAGGGACTGGGTCCCGGAGGCATGGTGGTGCGCCCCGTTCTGCCCCGCCTTCGCGAAGCCGGTCCGGGTCTGATGAATGGTGAACCCGTGCAGACGGAGGTGCCTCAGGTGCCGGATGACGAACACCTCGAGCGCGATCACGGCGCTCCAGAGGACGAGTGACAGGAGCAGGCTGTGCCAGGTGCTCCGCCGCTTCCCCTGCTGCCGGCGGATGAAGGCGGCGGCGAAGAGCCCGGCGAGAAGAAGCGGTATGACGAGGATGACGAACGTCGTGTACGTGTAGTCCCAGAACTCGAACGGCAGGGCGCCGCCGTTGCCTCCGCGCGAGCCGAGCGGCCGCCCGCGGGCCGCGAGCGCGACCACGGCGAGGAGCGCGGTGACGGCGAGCGCGAGGGGGACGAGACGACTCCGGCTCACGCCGGGAGTCTCGCAGCGCGGCGGGTCCGAGCGCCTTCCGGGCACGGCGTTATCCTCGACCTCCCGTGCCCGAAGCGCCGTTCGTCCACCTCCACGTCCATTCCGAGTACTCGATCCTCGACGGCGCGTGCCGGATCCCGGACCTTGCGAAGCGCGCCGCTGAGCTCGAGATGCCGGCCGTCTCGCTCACCGACCACGGCTCGCTGGCCGGTGCCGTCGACCTCTACAAGGCGGCGCGAAACGAGGGCGTCAAGCCGGTGCTGGGCTGCGAGGTCTACGTCACCGACGACCGGCACGCACAGCAGAAGGGCCAGGCACACCTCACGCTCCTCGCCGAGACGAACGAGGGCTACGGCAACCTGATCAAGCTCTCCTCGCTCGGCTACCTCGAGGGCTACTACTACAAGCCGCGGGTCGACTGGGAGCTGCTCGAGCGCCACGGCTCGGGGCTGATCGCGCTCTCCGGGTGCCTCTCCGGCCGCGTCTGCAAGGCGCTCGAGGAGAACCGCGGCACAGACGCCGAGGCCGAGCTCGACCGTCTGGAACAGGTCTTCGGCCGCGACAACGTCTACGTCGAGCTCCAGAACGCGCACCTCGACGTGCAGCAGCGGATCAACCCGGAGCTCGTCGCACTCGCCGAGAAGCGCGCTCTGCCGCTCGTCGCCACCGGCGACGTCCACTATCTGCGGCACGAGGACGCGCAGTCGCACGAGGCGCTCCTCTGCATTCAGTCCGGCGACTCGCTCAAGAACCCGGACCGCTGGAAGTTCGAGACCGACCAGTTCTTCTTCAAGACGCCGGAGGAGATGGCCGCCGACTTCCCCGGCCACGACGAGGCGCTGCGGCGGACGCTCGAGGTGGCCGGGCGCTGCAACGTCGAGATCGAGCTGGGGCGGATCCTGCTGCCGAAGTTCGACACGCCCGAAGGCCGCGACGCCTTCGAGTACCTCGTCGAGCTCGTCGAGGCGGGCGCCACGAAGCGTTACGGCACCGTTCCGCCTGAGCTACGAGAGCGGCTCAAGTTCGAGCTGAAGACGATCAAGGAGATGGGCTTCTCCGACTACTTCCTGATCGTCGCCGACCTGATCGCCTTCGCGCGGCGGAACGGGGTCAGCGTCGGCCCCGGCCGGGGCTCGTCTGCCGGGAGCCTCGTCGCCTACTGCCTCGAGATCACCGACGTCGACCCGATCGTGTACGGGCTGCTGTTCGAGCGCATGCTCAACCCCGGGCGCAAGTCGATGCCCGACATGGACCTCGACTTCGCCGTGGAAGGCCGCGAGCGCGTCATCAACTACGCGCGCGAGAAGTACGGGCGCGACCGGGTCGCGCAGATCATCACCTTCGGGACGATGGCCGCCCGCGCCGCCGTCCGCGACGCCGGCCGCGTGCTCGAGCACCCGTACGGCACCGTCGACCGCATCGCGAAGCTCATCCCGGAAGGCCCCGGCCAGACGCTCGCCGACTGCCTGAAGCCTGGCGGGGAGCTGAAGC
Source organism: uncultured Actinomycetes bacterium (assembly GCA_963731015.1). GTDB lineage: Bacteria > Actinomycetota > Thermoleophilia > Gaiellales > Gaiellaceae > Palsa-739. Next base: position 891,073 of record CAVSTY010000005.1, on the reverse strand, counting down.
AGGCCTACGACAGCGATCCCGTCGCGAAGGAGATCGTCGACCTCGCGCAGCCGCTCGAGGGCCTGACGCGCCAGGACGGCATCCACGCCGCCGCCGTCGTGATCGGCGCCGAGCCGCTCACGAACCTCGTCCCGCTGCAGCAGAAGGGCGTCGACCAGGAGGTGGTGACGCAGTTCTCCGGCACCGTGATCGAGTCGATCGGGCTGCTGAAGATCGACTTCCTCGGTCTGCGAAACCTCGACGTGATCGAGAAGGCGTGCCAGCTCGCCGGCGTCACCGACCTCGGCTCGGTCCCGCTCGACGACCGCAAGACCTACGAGATGCTCGCGCGCGGCGAGTCGATCGGCGTGTTCCAGTTCGAGGGCTCCGGCATGCGCGAGGCTCTGCGGCAGATCAAGCCGACGGAGTTCGACGACCTGATCGCCATCGGCGCGCTCTACCGGCCGGGGCCGATGGCCTACATCCCCGTCTACGCGCGCCGCAAGAACGGCAAGGAGCAGGTGACGTATCCCGATCCGCGGCTCGAGCCGATCACGCGCGGCACCTACGGGATCTGCATCTACCAGGAGCAGTACATGGAGATCGCGAAGCAGATCGCCGGCTTCTCGCCCGCCGAGGCCGACGACCTGCGCAAGGCGATCGGCAAGAAGATCCACTCGCTGATGGCGTCCCTCAAGAGCAAGTTCCTCGAGGGTTGCGCCGCGAGCGGGACCGCGGCCGGCGTCGCGCAGCAGCTCTGGGCCGACATGGAGCAGGCGCAGGATTACTCCTTCAACAAGTCGCACGCGGCCTGCTATGCGCTCACCTCCTACCGCACCGCCTGGCTGCGCGCGAACCATCCGCGGGAGTACATGGCGGCGCTCATCTCCTCCGTCATGAACACGAAGGACAAGGTGCCGTTCTACGTCGCCGCGTGCGACGAGCTCGGGATCGAGGTGCTGCCGCCCGACGTGAACGAGTCGCAGGTCGACTTCGCCGTCGTCGAGGGGAAGATCCGCTTCGGCCTCAACGCCGTGAAGAACGTCGGCGAGGCCACCTGCCGCGCGATCGTGGCGGCGCGGGAGGAGGGCGGTCCGTTCGCCTCAATCTGGGACTTCACCGAGCGCGTCGACCCGTCGGTGGCGAACAAGCGCTCGCTCGAGTCGCTCGTCTCGAGCGGCGCGCTCGACTCGACCGGCGCGTCGCGCATGGGGATGCTGCACGTGCTCGAAGACGCGCTTTCCTACGGCCAGAAGCTGCAGCAGGACCGGTTGCTCGGACAGGCGTCGATCTTCGACCTCGGCGACTCGCCCGCCGCCTCGTCGCGCCACCACGCATCGATTCCCGAGGGCGAGTTCGAAAAGGCCGAGCTGTTGCGGATGGAGAAGGAGAGCCTCGGCCTCTACGTCTCCGAGCATCCGCTCAACGCGGTCCGCGACCAGTTGCGGCGCCGCACCGACTGCACGCTCGTGGAGCTCGAGCGGCGGCGCGAGGGTGAGACGGTCCTCGCGGGAGGCATGGTCGCGGGGGTGCGGACGACGATGACGAAGAAGGGCGAACCGATGGCGTTCGTCCAGCTCGAGGACGTGACCGGCTCGATCGAGGTCGTGGTCTTCAACTCGACGTATGCGGCCGCGCGCGAGTTGCTCGTCGAGGACGCGGTGCTCGTTGTCAAGGGACGCGTCGACCACAAGCAGCAGGGCGAGACGAAGCTCGTCGCGCTCGAGGTCTCGGCGTTCGAGGCGGTGCCCGAGCGGCGCGAGGTGCGGCTGAAGGTGGATGCGCGCAGCGCCCCGGCCGGTGTGATCCGCGAGCTCGCAGGCGTGGTGCGCGACTTCCCCGGCGAGGCGCCGGTCTACGTCGATCTCGTCACGTCGCTCGGGTCGAAACTCCTCGAGCTCGGCCCGGAGTACCGCGTCGACCCGCAGCCGGACTTCTTCGCCTCCGTGCGGCACCTGCTGGGCGCGGCCGCCGTCCAATAGTCGCGCGCAAATCCCCCCGGAGGGGGAGATCCATTCGCCGCAGATTCCCGAAAGTGAGAACGGAGATTGCGGATGGCTGCGGCACAGGAAATCATCGAGACCGAACTGGACCGCGTCGAGCGGTGGCGCACCGCCGAGCTGATGCGTGTGGGCTTCGCGGGCGACGACGCCGTCGCGCTCGCTGCGCGCCTGGATGTCGACCTCCACGAGGCGATCGAGCTCGTCCAGCGCGGCTGCCCGCCCGAGCTCGCGTTCCGGATCCTGGGTTGACCTGACGGTCGTCCCCCGTCACCGGCACAATGCGTGCCCGTGACCGGCGTCGTCCTCGGTTCCATCCCGTCGCCCTCGAACGGCACGTTCCACATCGTCGGGCCGTTCCACGTCCACCTGTACGGCGTGACGCTGCTGCTCGGCATCGCCGCCTGCGTCTGGCTGACCGGGCGCCGCTGGGTGAGCTGGGGCGGCGACTGGGATCTCGTCTTCCGCGTCGCGCTCTGGGGAGTCGTCGCCGGCGTGGTCGGCGCGCGCCTCTACCACGACCTCACGAGCTGGAACCAGGATCCGGCGATCCACGCACACTGGTGGGGCTTCGCCGCCGTCTGGGACGGAGGGCTCGGGATCTGGGGCGCGATCCCGCTCGGCGTCATCGCCGGCGCGATCGTCGTGCACCGCTCCGGCAACAGCGTCGCGTTGATGATGGACGCCGTCGCGCCCGGGCTCCTGCTCGCGCAGGGGATCGGCCGCTGGGGCAACTACTGGAACCAGGAGCTCTACGGCAGGCCGACCAACCTGCCGTGGGCGCTGCGCATCGACCAGGCGCACCAGACCGGGATCCTGGCCCGCTACCGCTCCGCCGGCCAGTTCGGCTACTACCAGCCGACCTTCCTCTACGAGTTCGTCTGGGACCTGATCGGCGTCGGCGTGCTCCTCTGGGTCGACCGGCGCTTCACGATTCGCCGGCCGGCGCTCTTCGCGCTCTACGTCGTCTGGTACACGACGTTCCGCACGTTCGAGGAGATCCTGCGGATCGACCCGTCCAACTACTTCCTACATGAGCGCGTCAACTTCTGGGTCTCGCTGGGGGTCTGGATCGTCTCGCTTGCCTTCTTCGTCTGGTGGCAGTTCTTCCATGAGCCCTCCGCGAAGCAGGCGGAAAAGCCGCGGGCGATCCCGACCGGCCCGCGCATGGCCGTCCCCAAGGGCCGCGTCCGGTAACCGCACTAGGGTCCGGGCGTGATCGTCCGGGAGCTCGAGCTCGACCTCGACGCGTTCGAGGGACCCTTCGACCTCCTGCTCGCGCTCGTGCTCAAGGAGGAGCTCGACCTCCGAGACGTCGACCTCGCCGGCATCGTCGTCGCGTTCCTCGAGCGGCTGGCCGAACGGGAGGAGCTCGACCTCGAGGCGTGCGGCGAGTTCCTCGTCCTCATCGCGGCGCTTCTCGAGCTGAAGGCGCGCGCGCTCTTCCCGGACGAGGCGGCCGAGCTCGCCGACCTCGACCCGGAGGAGGCCGCCGAGGAGCTGGCGCGGCGGCTCGCCGAGTACCGGCGCGCGAAGGAGGCGGCGGCGTGGCTGCGGGAACGGCTCGCAGCCGAGGGCGACCGCTACTTCCGCCTCGGCCCGGCGCCGCTCGCTCCGAAGGTAGAAACGCCGCTCGCGCCGCAGGAACCCGAGTCGCTGGCGCAGGTGCTCCGCCTGCTCGCGCAGGAGCCGCCCGAGGTCTCGCTGTCGCACATGGCCCTCCGCTTCCCGCCGGTCTCACAGTTCCTCGAGCGCTTTCGCGCGGTGCTTCGCCGGCGCTCGCGCTTCGACTTCGAGGCGGAGGTGGGGGAGATGACGCGCCTCGAGCAGGCGTCGGCTTTCCTCGCACTGCTCGAGCTCCGCCGCGCCGGAGAGCTCTCGATCGAGCAGGCCGCGCCGTTCGCGCCGATTCGCGTCACGCGGCTCGCGCAGGACAACAACACCGAAGACGAAAGGACCGCTGCATGGACCGTCCGCTCCGCCTGATTCCCACCGATCCGCTCGACCGGCTTGCGCGGACGCTCGAGGCGCTGCTCGTCGTCGCGTCGGCGCCGCTCTCGATCGAGGAGCTCGCCGCCGCGGCCGACGACGACCCGGGGCGGATCGAGGCCGCGTTGCGCCTCGTGGGCGAGCGTTTCGCCGAGGAGCGGAGCGGCATCGTGCTGGAGCATGTCGCGGGCGGCTGGGCGTTCCGCGCGGGGCGCGAGGAGGCTGCCGCGTGCGCGCGCCTGTTCGAGCGGCCGGCGCAGCGGAACCTCTCCCAGGCCGCGCTCGAGACGCTCGCGATCGTCGCCTACCTCGGCCCCTGCACGCGGCCGGACATCGCGCGGGTCCGCGGCGTCGCCGCCGACTCGGCCGTCGCGAACCTCCTCGAGCGCGGGCTGATCGCGGAGGCGGGACGCGACAACGGCGGCGGCGGAGCCGTCCGCTACCGCACGACGCCGCTCTTCGAGCGCGTGTTCGGGCTCGAAAGCCTTTCGGAGCTGCCACGCCTCGACGACGTCGGCGCGGACGCGGCCGAGATCAGCGAACGCCTGCACGCGGTCGCCGAGAAGCGCAGCGCCTAGCTGCGGGTGGACGAGCTGGAGCAGGCCGAGTCGAGGCTGCTGACGGCCCTGCAGCGCCGAGTGGGTTGAACGTGAGTGGGGCGGCGGATGCGGCGTGCCGTCGAAAAGCCCCGTCCGTCGCCCCACATAACGGTGCCCGCCGCCTGCTCCCGGCCGCGAGGCACGTCTGGATCAATCGCGGACGCTCCTAGAGCTTCTTGATGATGTTCTCGGCCTCGTCGCGTGTGAACGCGCGCAGCGTCTCGGTCTGCTCGGCGCCGTGGTGGCTGAGCTTCGTCACGATCTCGAGCGCCGTGTCGTCGTCGGGGGCCTCGAAGACCTCGACGACGTCGTAGCGGCCGAGCGTCACCCAGACGCCGACCAGCTTCCCGCCGGCCTCCTCGATCTCCCGCTCGCCGTCCTCGACCCGGTCGCGCCAGGCCGGTAGGCCCATTCGACCCTGCGAGGTCCAGCGGATGAGCGAGATGTAGTGCGGCACGCCCCTATCTTTTCAGGATGCGATTGAACGCGTTCCTCGCCCGGGCCGGAGTCGCCTCGCGCAGGCGTGCCGACGAGCTGATCAAGGCCGGCCGCGTCACCGTCAACGGCGAGCCGGGGCAGCTGAACACGGTCGTCGGCGCGCGCGACCGGGTCGAGGTGGACAGCAGGGAGGTCGAACGGCAGCGCCTGCGGTACGTGCTGCTGCACAAGCCCGCCGGCGTCGTCACGACCGCCCGCGACCCGCAAGGGAGGCCGACGGTCGTCGAGCTCGTCCCGGGGGAGCCGCGCGTGGTACCCGTCGGACGGCTCGATGCGGACACGACCGGAGCGCTCGTGCTCACCAACGACGGGCAGCTCGCCCACCGGCTCGCCCATCCGCGCTACGGAGTCGAGAAGACGTACCTCGCCGAGGTCGAGGGCGACGCGGACGAGGCGGCACTGCGGCGCCTGCGCGACGGCATCGAGCTCGACGACGGCCCCACCGCGCCGGCTCGGGCGCGGCGCCCCGGCCGCGGCCGTGTCGAGCTCGTCCTGCACGAGGGGCGCAAGCACCAGGTCAAGCGGATGCTCGCGGCTGTCGGCCACCCGGTCACGCAGCTCCACCGCAGCGCCTACGCCGGGCTGACGCTCGCAGGGCTCGAACCCGGCGCATGCCGAGATCTCAACCCCTCCGAGGTGGAGCAACTGCGGCGCGCGGTGAACACTCCGTAACAGAGGCGTGACAACCAAGGGTTCGCCGTAGCGAGCTTCCGGGTAGAGCCAGTAGCGTCGGCTCGTCCCAGTACACGACCTAGGGGGAGGAATGAGAAGGTTTCGGAAAGCCGCTGTCGCGGCTTCGATAGTCGCCGTGGTAGCCGCGATCTCCGTGGCGGCAACACTCGGCGCTTCGGCGTCCACCGCCGCGGCGAACGACACCACGTCGTCGTGCCAGCTCGGAAACGGCGTCAAGCACGTTGTCGAGATCCTCTTCGACAACACGCACTACAACCGAGACAACCCGAACGTGCTCTCCGACCTCGAGCAGATGCCGGCGCTCAAGAGCTTCATCACCGATCACGGCACGCTGCTTTCGAACATGCACACGCCGCTCATCGCCCACACCGCCGACGACTCGCTGACCGGCTACACCGGCCTCTACGGCGATCGGCACGGCCAGGGGCTGACGAACACATACGAGACGTACCAGCCGGACGGCACGGTCGTCCCGCACTCCTCGTTCGCGTACTGGACGAGCAAGTACGCCGGCGCCCAGTTCCCGAACATGCCGTACTCGTCGAACGTGCCGGCCGCAGGCTCGCCGGTCTCTACGCCACCGGCGCCGTGGGTTCCGTTCACTCGCGCAGGGTGCAACGTCGGCGACGTCTCGACGGCGAACATGGTGCTCGAGAACACGAACCCGGACCTGGCGAACTTCTTCGGACCGAACTCGCCGGAGGTGCAGCAACTCAACGCCGACACCGACTCGTTCAAGCAACAGGAAACGAACGACTACGTCGGTCTCGGCGTCCACTGCGCGCAGGGCGCGTCGTTCTGCGCGGACGCACAGGCGGTCAAGTTCGGCCAGGCGATGCCGTCGCCCACCGCGGTGACGGACTCGCTCCCCGACGAGCCCGGCGGCTACTCCGGCTTCCAGGCGCTCTTCGGCAGCAAGTACCTGACGCCGCAGCTCGATGCCGCAGCGAACTCGGGCGGCAATCGCGTCGTCAACGGCAACAGCTATCCGGTCTCCGACTCGAACGGCAACCTGACCGACCTGAACGGCAACACGATGCGCGGGAACTTCAAGACCCCTTCGGTCAACGCCTTCACGCCGGGGTTCCCGGGCTTCGGGCCGATCAGCGCGTCGCAGACGCTTGCCTACACGGCGGACATGCTGGAGACCGGCGTGCCGGTGGTGTACGGCTACATCTCGGACGCACACGAGAGGAAGGGACAGGGGCCGACCCCCCAGTCGGGCTGCACGAACCCGAGCCTCAGCAGCACCGCGGCCCAGGGGCCCGCGGACCCGTGCTACAAGGCGAACCTAGCGTCCTACAACACCGCGTTCGAGAAGTTCTTCCAGCGGCTCGCCGACGACGGAATCACCCCTTCGAACACGGTGTTCATGTTCAGTGCCGAAGAGGGTGACCACTTCGCCGGCGCCAACGTCGGCCGCTCTGTCCAGCCGGATTGCACCGGCACTCCGGGCATGATCGACTACAAGTGCTCGTACGCGACGGGGGCGCAGGGCCCGGCGATCGGCGAGCAGTTCGTCAACATCCACGGGCTGCTGAAGAACCAGCTCGGCAACACGACCCCGTTCTACAACGAGCCGCAGGGCAACTCGATCTTCATCACGGGGAATCCCGGTCCGACGGCCGACACGACGCGCCAGCTCGAGCGGGACTTCGGTAACGCGCAGGTCTTCGACAGCTACGACAACGCGACGGAGAACCTCACGCAATACGAGGTCGATCCGTCGGTCGAGCAACTCCTGCACTTCGTGAACGCAGACCCGAACCGGACGCCGTCCTTCACGGTCTGGCCGAAGGGCGACTTCTTCCTGACCTCGGGTTTGAATGACATCGCCGGGACGTCGACGAAACCGCCCGTGTTCGACGGCTGCCTCGCGGGGACGACGGCGGCCAATGCCAGTACGAACTGCGTCTCAATCAGCAACGGGTTCGCGTGGGACCACGGGTACTACGCGCCCGAGATCGACAACACGTGGCTCGGCATCGTCGGGCCAGGCGTCGCGAACAACGGGGTCGACGGGCGCTCCGCCGCGGACGGTCCGAACTCGGCCGACGGCGCAAACTCCAACCCACAGCTGGTGACGCCGAACAACGACCCGGGTACGTGGGGAGACGAGACCGACCTGCGTCCGACGTTGCTCTCGCTCGTCGGCCTGAAGGACGACTATGTCGAGGACGGCCGGATCCTCACCGAGGACCTCACCAACCCGCCGGAGAAGGCCGGGCAGCCGAAGTATCAGCGGCTGGCCGTCTGTTACAAGCAGCTGAACTCCAGCGTCGGCCAGTTCGGCACGGACATGATCCTCGCCGACACCGCCGCGCTGAAGACGGGCTCGAGTAGCGATGACTCGACGTACGCGTCGACGCTCGGGAGCATCAACACGCTGGGCGCCGCACGCGACGCATTGGCGACGAAGATCAAGAACGACCTCTTCGACGCAGGGTTCAACAGCACGCCGATTCCAGGAGCGAATGATCTGAAGGACTGCGAAGGCATCCTGGCGCAGGCGAACGCTCTGGCCGGAACCGGCTAAGAGCTAGAGCCCACGGGGGCGGGCCGCTCCGAACAAGCGGCCTGCCCCGGGCTTCACGAAGCCCATGCGCTCGTACATCGCCTCGAGCGTCGGCTCGCTCGCGCGCCGCGCCTTCTCGGCCCCGACCGCGAGCAGACGCTGGAGCTCGCGCTCGTCTCCCCGCAGCGCCTCGAAGCGCTCCTGGATCGGGGCGAGGAGGGCTACGACCGCCTCGCCGACCGCCTCCTTGAACTGTCCGTACCCCGCACCGTCGAAGCTCTGCTCGAGCGCGTCGATCGGCTCGCCGGTGGCGACGTTCATGATCTCGAGCAGGTTCGAGACTCCCGGCTTCTCGTCCGGCTCGTAGCGCACCTCGCGGCCGGAGTCGGTGACGGCGGACTTGAACTTCTTGCGGATCGCGTCGGGCGGGTCGGCGAGGTAGACCGCGCCCTGCTCGGACGAGAGCGTCGTCGACATCTTGCTCGTCGGGTCCTGCAGATCCATGATCCGGCCGCCGACCTCGGGGAACTTCCCGCCTGGCACGCGGAACGTCTCGCCGTAGCGGTGGTTGAACCGCTCGGCGATGTCGCGGGCGAGCTCGAGGTGCTGCCGCTGGTCGTCGCCGATCGGCACGAGATCGGTCTGGTAGAGCAGGATGTCGCCCGCCATCAGCACGGGGTACGTGAACAGGCCTGCCGAGACGAACTCGTGCCGGTCCGACTTCTCCTTGAACTGTGTCATGCGGCCCAACTGGCCGTAGCTGGCGACAGCCGACAGCAGCCACGCCGCCTCGGCGTGGGCGGTCACGTGGCTCTGGCAGAAGACGGTCGAGCGCTCGGGATCGAGGCCGGTCGCGAAGAGCAGTCGCGGCGAGGTCGAGCGTCGACTGGCGCAGCTCGTCCGGGTCGTATTCGACGGTGATCGAGTGCAGGTCGACGATGCAGAAGAACGCGTCGTGAGTCTCCTGCGTCTGCGCGTACTGGCGAAAGCCGCCGCTGTAGTTGCCGAGCGTCTTGCGGCCGGTCGGCTGGATGCCGGAGAACACGCGGGGCTTGGAGTCGGGCATGGAGTGATTCTGCCGGAGAGCCCGCTGCTAGAGGTCTAGGAGCGAGTTGTCCTGCGGGAGCACGTTGGCGATCGCGTTCTTGACCGATCCCAGCTTCACTCGGACGGCTGCAGCCGCGAGAGTCGCCGAGCAGGCGCGAATCACGTCGGGATGTTCGCACTCGACCGCGGCGTGAACAAGGGCTCTAAGCTGTTCCGATGGCAATCACCGGCTCACCCGAGCTGTTGATCGTGATGGGGGCAAGCGCCACCCAGGAGCAGGTGGACGAGGTCGTCGCGCGGCTCGACGAGGCCGGCTGCTCGGCGTTCGTCACGCCCGGGCGCGAGGCGACCGTGATCGGCGCGATCGGCGAGCGCGAGCTGCTCGCGACGCTGCCGCTCGAGGGCTTCGCCGGCGTCGAGCAGGTGCTGCCGATCCTCAAGCCGTACAAGCTCGTCTCGCGCGAGCTGTCCCCGGATCCGACCGTGATCGAGTCGCGCGGCCGGCGCATCGGCGACGGCTACTTCGGCTTCATCGCCGGCCCGTGCACGGTCGAGACGCGGGAGCAGACGCTCGAGACGGCCCGCGCCGTCGCCGAAGAGGGCGTGACGATGCTGCGCGGCGGCGCCTTCAAGCCGCGCACCTCGCCCTACGCCTTCCAGGGGCTCGGCGAAGAAGCACTCGAGATCCTGAAGGAGGCCCGCGCCGAGACGGGGCTGCCGCTCGTCACCGAGCTGATGGATCCGCGCCACGTCGAGGAGGTCGTCGAGGCGGCGGACGTGATCCAGATCGGCGCCCGCAACATGTCCAACTTCTCGCTCCTCTCCGAGGTCGGCCGGGCGCCGAAGCCCGTCCTGCTCAAGCGCGGGCTCTCCTCGACGGTCGAGGACCTGCTGATGGCCGCGGAGTACATCGTCAAGGAGGGCAACTCCGAGGTGATCCTCTGCGAGCGCGGGATCAAGACGTTCGAGACGGCGACCCGGTTCACGCTCGACATCGGCGCGATCCCGGTGCTCAAGCAGGAGACGCACCTGCCCGTGATCGTCGACCCGTCCCATGCGGCCGGGCGGCGCGACCTCGTCCTGCCGCTCGCGCGGGCGGCGGTCGCAGCGGGCGCCGACGGGATCATCGTCGAGGTGCACCCGCGACCCGAGGAGGCGCTGTGCGACGCCGCGCAGCAGATCCCGACCTCCGAGTTCGGCGACTTCGCCGACGAGATCCGCGCGCTTGCGTCCCTCATGGGCCGCACCATCGGTTGAGGGTCGAACCTGCTTCTTCGCTCGTCGGGCACGTCGTCGTGCCCGGAGACAAGTCGATCTCGCACCGTGCCGTCCTGATCGGCGCGCTCGGCGAGGGGGAGACAGGCGTGCACGGCTTCGGTCGCTCGGGCGACACGCAGGCGACGGTGGACGCGATGCGCGCGCTCGGCGCCGAGATCGAGGATGTCGCCGACGACGAGCTCGTCGTGCACGGCGCCGGCCTCCGCGGGCTACGCGCTGGCACGGTCGACTGCAGCAACGCGGGAACGCTCATGCGCCTGCTGACCGGCGCCCTCGCGGGCCAGGAGGGCGAGTTCACGCTCACCGGCGACGAGTCGCTGACTCCGCGGCCGATGGAACGGGTCGCGGCGCCGCTGCGCCGCATGGGGGCGGAGGTGGAGACGACCGATGGGCATGCGCCCCTCGTCGTCCGCGGCTCGGGAGCGCTGCACGGGGTCGAGATCGAGCCGGAGGTGGCGAGCGCGCAGGTGAAGTCCGCGATCCTCCTCGCCGGCCTCAATGCGGCAGGGCCGACCACAGTCGTCGAGCGCATCCCGACCCGTGATCACACCGAGCGCATGCTCGAAGCGGCGGGCGCACGTGTGCGCCGTAGCTCGGTGTCGGTGACCGTCGAGCCGGCGGGCGCGCTGCGGCTGGAGGAGGTCGACGTGCCGGGCGACTTCTCGTCCGCGGCGCCGCTGCTCGTCGCTGCTGCACTCGTCCCGGGCAGCGATGTCACCATCCACGACCTCGGCGTCAACCCACGGCGCACGGGCCTGCTCGACGTGCTCGAACGGATGGGCGCTCGCGTCTCGCTGTTCGACCGGCGCCGCGCAGGCGGGGAGCCGGTCGCCTCGGTGCAGGTGCAGCCGGGAGAGCTCGTCGCGACCGAGATCGGAGCAGCCGAGGTGCCCGGCCTCGTCGACGAGCTGCCGCTGGTCGCGCTCCTGGCCTCGCACGCACGCGGCGAGACGCGGATCTCGGGCGCCGCCGAGCTGCGCGTGAAGGAGTCCGACCGCATCGAGGCGGTCACCGACGGCCTGCGGCCGCTCGGCGCGCGGATCCACTCGCGGCCCGACGGCTGGACGGTCACCGGCGTTCCCACGCGCCTGCGCGGCGGCCGCATCGACGCGCGCGGCGACCACCGGATCGCGATGCTCGGCGCCGTCGCCGGCCTCTCCTCCCGCGAGGGTGTCGCGATCGAGGGCGCCGACACGGCAGCTATAAGCTTCCCCGGCTTCTACGAGCTCCTGGAGTCGGTGACGAGGCGGTGAAGCAACAGTGATCGTGGCGATCGACGGGCCCGCCGGCGCGGGCAAGAGCACGGTGGCGCGCGCGCTGGCGGAGCGCCTCGGCTTCCGGTACCTCGACACCGGGGCGATGTACCGCGCGCTCACCTGGTCTGCGATGAAGCGTGGGCTCGACCTCGGCGACGGGCAAGGGCTCGCGCAGCTTGCGCTCGAGCAGCCCGTGCTCTTCTCGGACGACGACAGAGTCTGGATCGGCGGCACCGACGTCACGTCCTCGATCCGCGAGACCCGCGTCGACCGGATGGTGCCCGTCGTGGCGCGCCATCACCCCGTGCGCGAGGTGATGCGCGCGCGGCAGCGCGAGCTCGGCCGCGACGGCGACGTCGTGATCGAGGGACGCGACATCGGCACGGTCGTCGCTCCGGACGCCGAGGTGAAGGTATTCCTCGTCGCCGACCGCGCGGAGCGCGCGAAGCGGCGCATCGCCGAGCGGCCCGGCATCGGCGCCGACGCGCTCGCCACCGACCTCCGGCTCCGAGACGAGAGCGACGCTGCGCGGATGCAGCCGGCGCCGGACGCCGTCGAGATCGACACGACGAACCTCGAGGTCGAGGACGTCGTCGACCGGATCGAGTCGCTCGTCCGCGAACGCTCCGTAGCGTGAACTCGCACGACGTCATGTGGCTGGTCGGCCGCCCGGTGCTCGGTGGCTCGGCGGCCCTTGCGACGCGTCTCCACTCGTACGGCGCCGAGCGGATCCCCCTCAGCGGCGGCGTCGTCTTCGCGTTCAACCACTTCAGCTGGATCGACATCCCCTGCGTGGGCTGGGTCTGCAAGCGCAACCTCTACTTCCTCGCCAAGGTCGAGGCGCACGTCGTCCCGGGGCTCGGGGAGCTCATCCGCACTTTCGGGACGCTGTCGGTGCGGCGCGGCGAGTCGGATCGCGAGGCTGTCCGGTTGATGCGCGAGGTCGTGCGCAACGGCGACGGTCTCGGTGTCTTCGTCGAGGGAACGCGACAGCGAAGCGGCGTTCCCGGGCACGTCCAGCCAGGCGCGGCGATGGTCGCGCTGCAGGAGGACGTGCCCGTGATCTGCGCCGCGATCCACGGCTCGCAACGCTGGAAGGTCGGCAACTTCGCGCCCGTCTCGATCGCCTGGGGCGAGCCGATGCGCTTCGACGGGCTGTCACGCGGAGGCAAGGGATACCGCGAGGCTTCGCAGCAGATCGAGGCCGAGCTGCACCGCTTGTGGGTCTGGCTGCGCGATCTGCACGAAGCCGGCCGGCCTCGCGTCGCCGTCCCGCCGACGCGGCAGGACGCCGCATCGGTCACGCTTCCGTGAGCGAGCCCGGGCAACCGGACGCGGGCGAGCTGCCCGCGCCCCCGCCGCCTCCGCTCATCGGTGCGGTGGCGATCATCGGCTTCCCCAACGTCGGCAAGTCGACCCTCGTCAACCGGCTGACCGAGACTCGCGCGGCCGTCGTGCACGAGACGTCGGGCGTGACGCGTGACCGGAAGGAGCTCGTCTGCGAGTGGAACGGGAAGCGCTTCGTGCTCGTCGACACCGGCGGCGTCGACATCGCCGACCCGGCACCGCTCACCCGGGCGATCGCCCAGCAGGCGCGCGAAGCCGTGGGGGAGGCGGACCTCGTGCTCTTCGTCGTCGACGCGCGCGCCGGCGTCACACCCGGAGACGAGGAGGTGGCCCAGATCCTGCGCGAGGCGCACAAGCCGGTGCTGGTGCTTGCGAACAAGATCGACGATCCGAGCCAGGAGCCGTTCGCGCTCGAGCTGCACCGACTGGGGCTCGGCGACCCGATCCCGATCTCGGGCCTGCACGGCACGGGCAGCGGCGACCTGCTCGACCGCGATCGTCGCCGAGCTCGAGCGGCTCGCGCCTGCGGGACGTCCTTCGCTCTCGGACGACGCGATCCGCGTTGCGATCCTCGGCCGGCCGAACGTGGGCAAGTCGAGCCTCGTCAACGCGCTCCTCGGCCGGGAGCGGCTGATCGTGAGCGAGATCCCCGGCACGACCCGCGACGCCGTCGACACCGTGCTCGAGCGCGGCGACCGCACCTTCGTCCTGATCGACACGGCCGGCCTCCGCCGCAAGCGGCGGCACCGGCAGGGGATCGAGTACTACTCGGAGCTCCGTGCACTCGAAGCGGCGGAGCGCGCCGACGTCGCGCTCGTCCTCGTCGACTCGTCGGAAGGGATCGTGGAGCAGGACATCGCCGTCGCCGATGTTGCCCGGCACGCCGACTGCTCGACGCTCGTCGTCCTCGCCAAGTGGGACGAGACGACGATCAGCGTCGAGGACGTCCGCGGCGAGCTGCGCCGGCGTCTGCGCCAGCGGCCGTCGTTCGTCGCGATCTCGTCGCACTCCGGACGGGGCCTCGAGCGCCTGCTCGACGGTGTAGTCGAGCTCTTCGACCGGCACATCTCGCGGATCCCGACGCCCGAGCTGAACCGCGCGCTCGCCGAACTGCGCGCGGCCAGGCAGCCGCCGAGCGGGCCGCGCGGCCGCAGGCTCAACCTCCTCTACGGTGCGCAGATCCGGGTTCGCCCGCCGCGGTTCCGCTTCTTCGTCAGCGACCCCGGCCTCGTCACGCGCGACTACGGCTACTGGGTCGAGAACCGGCTGCGCGAGCGCTTCGGCCTGGAGGGCGTGCCGGTCTCGATCGACTTCGTGAAACGATCCTGACGATGCGGTTTCTGGTCGTCGGCGCGGGTTCGTGGGGCACGGCGTTCACGCGTGTCCTGCTCGAGCGCGGCCACGAAGTCGTCCTCGCTTGCAGGTCGCCCGAGCAGGCCGAGGCGATCGCGAGGACGGGCTGGAACCCGCGCTACCTGCAGAGCGTCGACCTCGGCGGGGCCGAGGCGGTCGCACTGGCCGAAGCGCCGGCGGACGTCGACGTCGTGGTGGTCGCCGTGCCGAGCCTCGCGTTCGCCGAGGTTGTGGAGGCAGTGCCGGGAGACGCGCCGGTGCTGAGTCTCGTGAAGGGCCTCGACCCGGAGACGGGCGAGCGGCTTTCCACCCGCGTCCACGGCCGCTCGGTCGCCGTTCTCTCCGGCCCGAACATCGCGGAGGAGATCGCGGCAGGCCTGCCGACCGCGGCGGTCGTCGCGAGCGAGGACGGCTTCCTCGCCGGCCAGCTCCAGCACGCGCTCAACTCGGGGCTCTTCCGCGCGTACGTCAATCCGGACCTCGTCGGCGTAGAGCTGTGCGCGGCGGCGAAGAACGTCATCGCGCTCGCGGCCGGCGGCGTCGACGGCCTCCGCCTCGGCGACAACGCAAAGGCTTCGCTCATATCCCGGGGGCTGGCCGAGATGACGCGGCTGGGGGAGGCGGCGGGCGCGAGGCCCGAGACGTTCTCCGGCCTCGCCGGCATCGGCGACCTGGTTGTCAGCTGCTGCAGCTCGAAGACCCGCAACCGCCAGGCGGGTGCGCTGATCGCGCAGGGACTCGCCCCGGAACAAGCCGTGGCCGAGATCGGCCAGACGGTCGAGGGCCTGACGACGGCGCCGATCCTGCGCGACCTCTCGCACCGCCTCGGCGTCGAGCTGCCGATCACCGAAGGCGTCTGCGCCGTCCTGTCCGGCCAGAGCATCACCGAACTCGCCGCCGGCCTGATGGGTCGCGAACCAACGGAGGAGTGAGGCGCGTCCGCTAGCCTCACGCGAATGTCCAGCCGCAGCTTTTCCTTCACGTCGGAGTCGGTCACCGAGGGCCATCCGGACAAGATGGCCGACCAGATCTCCGACTCCGTGCTCGATGCCGTCCTCGGCGACGATCCCGAGGGACGCGTCGCCTGTGAGACGCTGATCACGACCGGGCTCGTCGTCGTCGCCGGCGAGATCACGACCGACACCTACGTCGACATCCCGCAGCTCGTCCGCCGCAAGATCCGGGAGATCGGCTACACGCGCGCGAAGTTCGGCTTCGACGCCGAGACGTGCGGCGTCGTCGTCGCCATCGACGAGCAGTCGCCCGACATCGCGCAGGGAGTCGACCAGTCCTACGAGCATCAGCACGGTGACAGCGATCCGCTGGACAGTGCCGGGGCCGGTGACCAGGGGATGATGTTCGGCTACGCCTCCAACGAGACCGACGAGCTGATGCCGCTGCCGATCATGCTGGCGCACCGGCTCGCGCGGCGGCTCGCGGAGGTGCGGAAGGCGGACGTTCTCCCGTACCTGCGGCCCGACGGCAAGACCCAGGTGACCGTCCGCTACGAGCTCGACGAGCACGGCCGCCAGCACCCCGTCGAGATCGAGCGCGTGCTCATCTCGACGCAGCACCGCGACGGCCTCGACTGCGACACGCTGCTCAAGCCCGACCTGATCGAGCACGTGATCGAGCCGATCCTGCCGAAGGACCTGTACGACTCGAAGCGGCTCGACCACCGCGACTTCGTCTACTGCAACCCGACGGGAAAGTTCGTGATCGGCGGTCCGATGGGCGACACCGGACTCACCGGGCGGAAGATCATCGTCGACACCTACGGCGGTGCGGCCCCGCACGGTGGCGGCGCGTTCTCGGGCAAGGATCCGACGAAGGTCGACCGTTCGGCGGCCTACGCCGCGCGGTGGGTGGCGAAGAACCTCGTCGCAGCGGGTCTCGCCGAGCGCTGCCAGATCCAGGTGGCGTACGCGATCGGCGTCGCGCACCCGCTCTCGGTCCTCGTCGACACGTTCGGCACCGAGGCGATGCCGGTGCCGAAGATCGAGGAGCTCGTCCGCGAGCATTTCGACCTGCGTCCGGCCGCGATCCTGCGCGATCTCGACCTGCGCCGACCGATCTACGCGAAGACGGCTGCGTACGGCCACTTCGGCCGCGAGGACGGCGACTTCACCTGGGAGCGGACCGACCGCGCGGACGCGCTGCGCTCGGCCGCAGGCCTCGGCGCCGCTACGCCGGCCTGACGAAGAGCCCGGCGGCGGCCTTCTCCGAGATCGCCCGCTCGCCGACCTTCTCGATCGCGACCGTGAACTGATCCGCCGCCGGCTCGGCGGTGCGCACGAGGATGCTCGTGCCGGGCACGAGGCCCTGGTCGTAGAACCAGTGCAGGAGGTCGCCGTCGTGCTCGGCGAGACGGACGATCGTCGCGCGCGTCCCGGCCTGCAGCGTCGCGAGCGGGGCGAGCTCGGCGTTCTCCGCCTGCTCGACCGCAGGGTCGACCGGCCAGCCGTGCGGGCAGCGCTGCGGGATGACCCAGCTTGTCGTCGATCCGCTCGACCATCTCGTCGCTGAACGTGTCCCCGAGCTCGTCGGCCCGCTCGTGCGACTCGTACGCCGGTGTAGCCCATGAAGTCGGTGAGGAGCCGCTCGATGATCCGATGCTTGCGCACGACACGCTCGGCGCGCTCGCGGCCCGCGTCGGTGAGGAGCGCCTCCTTCTTCCTGCCGCGCTCGATCAGGCCGTCGGCCTCGAGCCGTTTCAGCATCTCGCCGGCCGAGGCGCGGGAAACGCGGAGCATCTCGGCGACCCGCGAGGCGAGCGGAGGTGATCCGCCGCCGTGCGGCGTGTACTCGCCGATCGGGAAGGCGAGGAAGTAGATCGTCTCGAGGTACTCGTCTACCGAGTGGCCGGCGGCAGGCACATGGCTATATTGCCCGCGAGCCCTCGTGTAAGGGAACCCTTACACCGATAGTTAGGCTAACGACCGATGTCGACGGCACAAATCTTTCTGCTCGGTGCGATCGCTGGCGCGACGATCTTCCTCGGCCTGCCGGTCGCGCGGATGCAGGGGCTCAGCGCCAACACCCGCACCGGGCTGTCCGCGCTAGCGACGGGCATCCTCATCTTTCTCTTCTGGGACGTCATGTCGAACGCGGTCGAGCCGATCGACTCCTCCCTTCACGCGCACGACTGGGGGACGCTTCGCCGAGCTGAGCGTGCTCGGCGCGGCCGGCTTCATCGCGGGGCTGATGAGCCTCGTCTACTACGACGCGTGGATGAAGAGCCGCGCCGATCGCCGCTCGACGGCGCTCGTCGGGCCCGGCGCCGCGGCGGTCGACGAGTTCACCGAGCGGCAGCGGCTCGATCTGACGAATCCGGCTGTCCGCCTTGCGTTCCTGATCGCGATCGGGATCGGCGTGCACAACTTCGGCGAGGGCCTCGCGATCGGGCAGGCGGCCGCGGCGAGCGAGATCGGTCTCGCGGTGACGCTGATCATCGGCTTCGGCCTGCACAACGCCACGGAGGGCTTCGGAATCTGCGGCCCGCTGAGCGGCGCAGGGATCGTCCCGAGCTGGCGCCTGCTCGGCCTGCTCGGCCTGATCGGAGGCGCCCCGACATTTCTCGGCACCGTCGTCGGGCAGGCCTGGACGAGCGACGCGATGTCGGTCGTCTTCTTCACGATCGCCGGCGGCTCGATCCTCTACGTCGTGCAGGAGCTGTTCGCGGTCAACCGCAGGTACGGCCACCCGGTACTCATCGCCTGGCTCCTCATGGCCGGGATCCTGCTCGGCTTCGCGACCGACTTCGTCGTCACCGCCGCCGGCGTCTAGCGCCCGAGGCCGCGCCGGCCGCGATCGCTTGCGCGTGCGGCCGGAACGGCTCGTCCTTAACAGGCCCTAGTTCACGCCTTGGAGGATCTTGGCCTTCTGCGCCTCGAACTCGGCGTCTGTGAGGACGCCCGAGGCCTTCAGCTCGCCGAGCTGCTTCAGCTGCTCGAGCGGGTCGGTTTCAGGTGCAGCCGCAGCGGCGGGCGCTTGGGGCTCTTGGGCTTGGCCCTGGTCCTCCTGGGACCAGCGGTCCGCCTGCCGGCGCGAGACGCGGTTCGAGACCGCGGTCGCGGTTCCGGCGACCACGGCTACGCGGGCGACTCCTCGGAGTAATGGCATCTGTGTGACTCCCTTCTAGGCGTTCGTGGTCTCGAGTGACTCGACGTGCTCGACGAGGTCGGCCGCGGGGATGCCTCCCCGCGCGACGAGCTGCGCGCCGGTCGCCGGACAGCGGCGGCGAACGGCCGGGCCCAGCGGTTCTCGTAGAGCAGGATCGCGGCCGAGGCGCCCGGCTTCGAGCACGCCGCCTGCGTCGTCGTAGTCGTCCTCGCCGATCAGTCCTGACGACGCTCCTCGAACTCGATCAGGTCGAGCTCGCCGTCGGCGTCGATGTCCGCGAGCGCCAGCCCGGCGACCTCGCCGTCCTCGCCCTTCGTCACGAACACGAGGTCGAGCACGCGGATGAGGCCGCGGTCCGTCAGGTTGGCGAGCTCCTTGAGCCCCTCGCCGTTCGGCTGTGTGCCGGCTGGCCATTCGACGATCAGATAGTCGACGGGGCCGAGCGCGGTTTCGTCGGTCATTCCTCTTCCTCCTTGCCTGGCTTTCGCGTCACCATAGTCCCCGTCTTGTGCCTGCGGCGGCATCATCCCGACGGGGCTAGATCCGACCAGCGCCGCGGCTAGGCTCGCTGCCCGTGTCTCGCCTCGCCTCCGTCTACCCGATCGTCAGCGCGCGCGCCCTCGCGCGGCCGTTCACCTACGAGATCGACGACGAGGTGGGGAAGGGAGCCGTCCTCTCGATTCCCTTCGGCAACGCCCGGCGCCGCGGGGTGGTGGTCGACGTCGACGCCGAGGCGCCGCCGGACGTCGAGCCGGTCCCGGCCGAGCGCGTGCTCGAGACGTTGCCGCCGGCGCTCGTCGACCTCGCCCTCTGGCTTGCCGACTACTACGGCTCGACGCCGGCCCGCGCGCTCGCGCTCATCGCGCCGCAGCAGGCCAAGCGGCGTGGGGAGCGGCGAGAGGTGGCTGGGACCTCGGCGCTCGCGGCGGAACCGGCGCCCGCTCGTCTCTCGGAGACGCAGGAACGCGCGCTCCAACGGATCGAGAGCCTCCTGGTGGGTGGCGGCGGCAACGTCCTCCTCGCCGGTGCGACCGGCAGTGGCAAGACCGAGGTCTACATCCGCGCGTGCGAGGCCGCCCTCTCCGCCGGTCGCGGCGCGATCGTGCTGGTGCCGGAGATCGCGCTCACTCCGCAGACACTGGGTCGTTTCCGGGCGCGCTTCGGCGACCGCGTCGCAGTCCTCCACTCGGGCCTCTCCGAGGCCGAGCGGCGCGACGAGCGCGAGCGGATCGTCGCGGGTGAGGCCCCGGTCGTCGTCGGCGCGCGCTCGGCCGTGTTCGCGCCGCTGCCGTCGCTCGGCGTCATCTGCGTCGACGAGGAGCACGACGCCTCCTACAAGCAGGAGTCGGATCCGCGCTACGACGCCCGCACCGTCGCTGCCAAGCGCGCCGCGCTCGAGGGAGCGGTTGCGATCTTCGGCTCGGCGACACCGCGCCCGGAGTCGTGGCAGGCACTCGAGCGGCTCGAGCTCGGCGGCCGGATCGCGGCGCCGATGCCCACGGTGCGCGTCGTCGACCTGCGCCACGAGACGGGCTATCCGCTCTCGGCCCCGCTCCTCGCCGAGCTCGGCCGCCTCGCGGAGGGAGGCGGGAAGGCGATCCTCCTGCTCAACCGGCGTGGCGTCGCGCCCGCATTGCATTGCCGCGCCTGCGGCGTCACACGGCGGTGCCAGAACTGC
Source organism: uncultured Actinomycetes bacterium (assembly GCA_963731015.1). Lineage (GTDB taxonomy): Bacteria > Actinomycetota > Thermoleophilia > Gaiellales > Gaiellaceae > Palsa-739. The sequence continues at coordinate 870,719 of CAVSTY010000005.1, read as the reverse complement.
GACGTCGCGTTCACCCTCCACGGCGACGGCACGCTGCGCTGCCACCACTGCGGGGCACGCGAGCCGGCCGCCGAGACGTGCTCCGCGTGCGGCTCGCCCGAGCTCGCACGGATCGGGGCCGGGACCCAACGGCTCGAGCGCGAGCTCGAGCGGCAGGTCCCGGAGCTGGAGCGGATCAGGCTCGACGCCGACGCGGTCGCGAAGCCCGAGGAGCTCCGACAGGCGCTCGAGCGGTTCGCGCGCGCCGACCGCGCCGTCCTCGTGGGGACCCAGATGGTCGCGAAGGGGCATCACTTCGCCGGCGTGGAGCTCGCGGCGGTCGTCGACGCCGACACAGGGCTCGGTCTGCCCGACTTCCGCGCCGAGGAGCGCACGTTCCAGCTGCTCACCCAGCTCGCCGGCCGCAGCGGCCGCGACGTGCCCGGTCGCGTCCTCATCCAGACGTTCCAGCCCGAGTCGCGTGCGGTGCAACACGCTGTGCGCCACGACGTCGCGGGCTTCCTCGCCGGCGAGCTCGAGCGCCGCCGCGTCCTCGGCTATCCACCGTTCCGTCACCTCGTGCGCGTGCTCGTGTCCGGCCCGGATCCCGCCGACGCGACACGCGCCCTCGAGGAGCTGAAGGCCGGCCTGCCGGAGTTCGAGCTGCTCGGGCCGGCGCCGCTCCTGCGGTTGCGTGGCCGGCACCGCGCCCAGCTCGTCGGCAAGACCGACCGGCCGCGCGCCCTCGCCTCCCGGGCCGCGGCACTGCTCGCGGCCGCCGCCCCCGCGATGCGCCGCGCCGGGCTGACGGCCGTCGTCGACGTCGATCCTCAGAGCGTCTAGCTTCCAGCGTCATGGAGGAGAAAACGCGCAGCGGCGGCTGCCTCTGCGGCGCCGTCCGCTACACGGTGCGCGGCGAGCCGTTCCACGTCGGACGCTGCCACTGCGCCGACTGCCGGAAGCGGTCGGGCAGCACATACTCGATCTACGGGCAGTGGCCGCGGAGCGCTTTCGAGTCGACCGGCGAGTACGCCACCTACGACGAAGACAGCTTCTGTCCCCGCTGCGGCTCGCGCCTGTTCCTCCTCGGCGACGACGCAGTCGAGCTCCAGCTCGGCTCGCTCGACGACGCTCCGTTCGAGCTACGGCCGGAGGCGGAGCTCTGGATCAAGCGCCGCGAGCCGTGGATCTCCGCGGTCGACGGCGCCTCGCAGCACCGCGAGAACCGCAGCTAGCCGCGAAGTGCCGCGCCGCGGTCGGCCGGGAAGCGGTCGAGGATCCAGCGTGCATCGAGCGGCTCGCGCAGATAGGAGCGGCCATTGAGGCGGACGAAGTCGCGCGTGCGCGGATCCATCGCCAGCCGCGCCTCGGCGGGAAAGTTCCGGTTGTGCCGCTCGATCAGCTCGTTGACCCGCGCGAAGCTCCAGTTGTCCGCAAGCTCACGCCAGGCGGCCGAGAACTCCGCCGGATCCTCGAGCTCCTCGGTGAGCGTCCGCCGGCTCTCGCCGAGCACGCGATCGTGCTGCTCGACTGCATCCTCGATCGCGCGCAGCCTGCGCATCCAGGCCGTCGGTCCGCCGAGCGCGTGTACTCCCGACGTGGGGTCGGGCCGGAAGTTCCGCAGCCGCGGACGGAGCGGGCGGCCACGCACCGGGCTCGACTCGAGATCGGCCTCGAGCTGCTCGCGCTCGCGGCGTTCCTGGGGCGTCTCGGGCCGGGTCGCACCCTGGCTCATGATCTCCCGAAGCGTCTTGGAGTCCATGCCGGCGAGGGTACAGTCCCGCCGGATGGCGGAGATCGAGGGACAGGTCAAGGACGAGGAGCTCGACCCGGAGCAGCAGGCGCGACGTCGCCTGGCGCTCGCGCAGATCCGCCAGTACCCGGATACGGCGCTGAAGATGGCCGCCCGTCCGGTCGAGGTGTTCGACGACGACCTGCGCCGACTCGTCGACCGGATGAAGCTGCTCATGGTGGACGCCAACGGGATCGGGCTCGCCGCGACCCAGGTCGGCGTCCTACAGCGGCTGTTCGTATTCCAGGTCTCGGAGGACGAGACCGTCGCGCTGGCGAACCCCGAGATCGTCGAGCGCGGCGAGGTGACTTCGGTCGAGGACGAGGGCTGCCTTTCGATCCAGGGTGTGCTCCTGCCGATCGAGCGGCCGGCGATGATCGCGATCCAGGGCCGGAACGAGCACGGAGCCGAGGTGCGGTACGAGCTCGAGGAGCCGTACTCGCGGGTCGCCCAGCACGAGGCCGACCACCTCGACGGCGTCCTGATCCTCGACCGCACCACGCCCGAGGCGAGGCGCGACGCGCTTGCGAATCTGCGGCCGCGCGTCGTCATCGGCTGAGCATGGCCCGTCGGATAGCGGTCGCCGCGACCGGGGAGTTCGGGGCCGACGTGCTCGAGCGGCTTGCGGCGGAGCACGAGGTCGCGCAGCTGCTGACGCGCCCGGACAAGCCGCGCGGCCGCGGCCGCAAGCTGGCGCCGCCGCCGGCGAAGGAGGCGGCGGAGCGGCTCGGGATCCCGGTCGCGCAGCCGGCGACGCTCGACGGCGAGCCGTCGTGCGCTCGGCGCCGACACGGTCGTCGTCTGCGCCTACGGCCTCCTGATCCCGAGTTACCTGCTCGAGCATGCGCTCTGGCTCAACGTGCACCCCTCGCTGCTGCCGCGCTGGCGCGGCGCCGCTCCCGTCGAGCGCGCGCTGATGGCGGGCGACGAGGAGACCGGCGTCACGATCCACCGCACCGTCGAGGCGCTCGACGCCGGGCCGATAGCGGCGCAGCGCGCCTTCGCGATCGCTCCGGAGGACGACGCCGGGGCCGTCTACGCTCGTGCGGCCGAGCTCGCGGTGGAGCTCCTGCGGGATGTGCTCGCGCAGGACGAGCCGCGCTTCGAGCCGCAGCCCGACGAGGGCGTCACATACGCGGAGAAGATCCGCCCGGCGGACCGCGAGCTCGACCCGGAGGCACCGGCGCAGGAGCTCGTCGACCGCGTCCGGGCGCTCGCGCCCCACATCGGCGCGCGTCTCGGCGACCTCATCGTCTGGCGGGCGCAGGTGGGCGAGGACGGGTCGTTCGAGCCGGTCGAGGTGCAGCCCGCCGGCGGCCGCCGCATGGAGTACGACGCGTACCGTCGGGGCCGCCGATGACCTGGTGGCACGCGGTCGTCGAGGCGCGGCACGAGCTCCAGAACCCCACGAGCCCGCAGAAGATTCGCGAGCTCGGGGAACGGCTCGGCCTCCACTCGAACTCGCACGTTCTCGACATCGCGTCGGGGAACGGCGGGCCGGCCCTGATCCTCGCCGAGACGTTCGGCTGCCGGCTGACGTGCGTCGAGCGTGCGCCGGAGTTCGTCGCGACGGCCCGCAAACGGACGGCGGCCGCGGGCCTCGCGGATCGCATCGAGATCGTCGAGGCGGATGCCGCGACCTACAAGCTCGGCCGCTACGACGCCGCGCTCTGTATCGGCGCCACCTTCGCCTATGGCGGGCTTGTGCCGACTCTCGAGCGGTTGCGGCCCGTGGCGCCGCTACTCGCGGTTGGGGAGCCGTACTGGCGCGTGTGGCCGTTGCCCGCGGCGCCCGAATCGGGCGGGGAGGAGCGGACGGACGAGGGAGAGTGGCTGCCGCTCCCTGAGACGATCGAGCGAGTTGAGTCGGCGGGTGTTCGCGTCGTGTCGTTCATCGCATCCTCCGAGGACGACTGGGACCGCTATGAGTCGCTCCACTGGCTGACGCTCGACGAATGGCTCGCCGCGAATCCCGAACACCCGCAGGCGGAGGAGTTCCGCGCGCAGGGCGCGGTGGGCCGCTCCCGTTATCTCGCCTGGGAGCGCACGGTGATGGGTTGGGCGATCTTCGTCTGCCGCTCGTGATCAGCCCGGCGCGTCGCACCGCGTACGAGGTGCTGCTGCGCGTGTTCGAGCAGGACGCCTACGCCGACCGTGCCTTCCGCAGCGCCGCCGAGGGTCTCGACGAGCGAGAGCGCGCGTTCGCGCAGCGGCTCGCGTACGGCTCCGTCCAGCGCGTGCGGACGCTCGACCACGCGATCGACACGCTCGGGCGGCGGCCGGTGCGGAAGCTCGATCCGCCGGTGCGTGCGGCGCTCCGGCTCGGCGCGTATCAGCTCGGCTACACGGACACCGCGCCGCATGCGGCCGTGAACGAGTCGGTCGAGCTCGTGCGCCGCGCCAGGCTCGAGCGGGCGGTCCCGTTCACGAACGCCGTCATGCGGAGGCTGTCCGACGGGATCCGGCCGCTGCTGGAGTCGCTGCCCGACGGGCCGCTGAAGGAGTCGTATCCCGACTGGATCCACGACACCTTCGTGCGCGTGCTCGGGGAGGACGGCGCGCTCGCGCTGATGCGCGCGCTGAACGAGCCGCTCGAGACGGTCGTCCGGCTCGTGCGCGGCGAGCCTCCGGCCGGCGCGGAGGAGACGGACGTGCCGGGCGCGTACCGCGTCGACCGCGTGGACGACGCTCTCGTCGCAGAGGGGAGGCTCTGGCCGCAGAGCCGCGGCTCTCAGCTCGCTGGGCTCTGTGTTGGCTCGCGCGACGGCGAGCGCGTGCTCGATCTCTGCGCCGCGCCGGGCGGCAAGGCCGGACAGCTGCATGGCGAGGTCACGGCGGTCGAGATCGACCCTGCCCGTGCGCGCGAGCTGCGGGAGAACCTCGCGAGGATGGGTCGCTCCGACGTCACGGTGGTCGAGGCCGACGGCACGGCGCTCCCTCCGGAGCTCGAGGGCTTCGACCGGGTTCTCGTCGACGCGCCCTGCTCGGGGCTCGGCGTCCTTGCGCAGCGGCCCGACCTCCGCTGGCGCGCGAAGCCGCTTCCGGAGCTCCAGCTCGCGCTGCTCCGCTCCGCCGCCGAACGGGTGCGCGAGGGCGGCACGATCGTCTACTCCGTCTGCACGCTGAACCCCGACGAATGCGAGGCAGTGGTCGACGCGAGCGGCCTGCGCGTCCTGCCGCTCGGGGAGGAGTGGCCGGCGTTCGCGCATCCCTCGCGGCCGGAGTTCCTGCTCACGCTCCCGCACGTGCACGGCACGAGCGGGTTCTTCGTCGCTCGTCTCGTACGATCGCCCGGATGAGCTGGCCGGAGTGGGTGCGGAACGCGGAGGTCGAGCCGTCGCTCTACGCGGCCGACTTCGCGCGCCTCGGCGAGCAGATCGACGTGCTCCTGCAGGCCGGGTGCCGCATCTTCCACTTCGACGTCGGCGACGGGCACTTCGTCGAGCCGGTGACGATCGGGCCTGTCGTGCTCGAGTCGATCGCGCCGCGCGTGCACGAGGCCGGCGGGATCCTCGACTGCCACCTGATGGTCGACAACCCGCTCCGCCATTTCCCGCAGATCGCCCGCGCCGGCGGCGACAGCGTCACCTTCCACTTCGAGGTCGTCGATGACGTCCCGGCCACGATCGCCGCCGCCCGCGAGCACGGCCTCCAGGCCGGCGTCGCCTTCAACCCCGAGAGTGAGCCCGTGGACGTCGCCGCCGTCTCGGCGGCGGCCGACCTCGTGTTGTGCATGAGCATCCACCCCGGCTACAGCGGCCAGAAGTTCATGCCGGCGGCCGTCGACCGGATCGCGCGGCTGCGCCTGGCTCTGCCCGAGCACGTCTACGTCCAGGTCGACGGCGGCATCGACCACGAGACCATCGGCCCCGCGCACGCCGCCGGCGCAGCGCTGCTCGTCGCGGGCTCGGCGGTCTTCGGCCGTGAGGATCCGGCGGCCGCCTACGGCGGACTCGTCCAGGCCCTGGGATGAGCCACTTCGAGCGCGCGCTCGAGCTCGCGGAGCGCGGGCGGGGCAAGACCGGCGACAATCCCCTCGTCGGCGCCGTCGTCGTCCGCGACGGCGAGGTCGTGGGGGAGGGCTGGTACGAGTACGAGGGAGTCCGCCACGCCGAGACGATCGCGCTCGGGAAGGCCGGAGACGCCGCGCGCGGCGCGACCCTCTACGTGACGCTCGAGCCGTGCTCGCACCACGGACGCACGCCTCCCTGCGCCGACGCCGTGGTCGACTCCGGAATCGCGCGTGTCGTCGTCGGCGCCCGCGACCCGAACCCGGTCGTCGACGGCCGCGGGCTCGAGCGCCTTCGCGCCGCCGGACTCGAAGTCGAGCTCCTCGACGATCTCGTCGCGCGCCGGCAGAACGAGGCGTGGCGCGTGTGGAAGTCGCTCGGGCGTCCGTTCGTCACGTACAAGGCCGCGGTCACGCTCGACGACCGCGTCGTCGTCCCGGGCCGCCGTTGGGTGTCGGGCGAGGAGTCGAGGCGCCGGGTGCACGAGCTCCGGGCCACCTCCGACGCCGTCGCGGTCGGGATGGGAACGGTGCGCGCCGACTCGCCGCGGCTCGACGCGCGTGACGTCGAGGCCGCGACGCAGCCGCGGCGGCTCGCCTTCGGACGAGGCCCGCTGCCGGAGGGATCGGAGCTCGAGCTGCGCAGCGGACCGCTGGACGAGGAGCTGCGTGCGCTGGCGGCGGAAGGCGTCCGGTCGCTCCTGCTCGAGGGCGGCCCGACGCTCGCGACCGCGTTTCTCGCCGCCGGCTTCGTCGACAAGCTGCTGCTCTTCGTCGCGCCCGTCCTGAGCGGTGACGGGCCGCGTGTCCTCGGCGACCTCGAGGCACCGCTCGAGCTCCTTCACCTCCGGGCGGAGCCCTCGGGCGAGGACGTGCTGTTGGAGGCGTACCTGCGCGAGCCGTAACCTTGGCGGCATGTTCACGGGAATCGTCCGGGAGCTCGGCACAGTGGACGCCTTCGACGGCGGCCGCCTGGTGGTCGTGGCGGACGAGACGTCGCGCGCCGCCGCAGTCGGAGATTCCGTCGCCGTCGCCGGCGTGTGCCTCACCGTCGTGGAGTCGTCGGAAGGACAGCTCTCCTTCGACGTCGTCCCCGAGACACTCGCCCGGACTGCGCTGGGGCGCCTCGAGCGCGGCAGCGAGGTGAACCTCGAGCCGTCGCTGCGCGTGGGCGACCAGCTCGGCGGCCACGTCGTCCAGGGCCACGTCGACGCCGTCGGTCGCGTCCGCTCCGCGGTGGTCTTGACCTCGCTCCCCTCAAGTCGTCGCGTCTGGATCGACGCGCCCGAGACGGTCGTCCGCCTGTGCATCGAGAAAGGCTCGATCGCGGTCGACGGCGTCTCCCTCACCGTCGCCGCGTTCGACGACGAGGGCTTCGAGGTCGCGCTGATCCCGCATACGCTCGCCGTCACGACCCTCGGCCGGCTCGAGCCCGGCGACGAGGTCAACCTCGAGGCCGACGTGCTCGGGAAGGTCGTGGAGCGCCTCGTCGCAGGGAGGCTGCCGTGAGCTCGGCCGTCACCCCGTTCGCGAGCATCGAGGAGGCCGTCGAGGACATCCGGAACGGGAAGATGGTGGTCGTCGTCGACGATCCCGAGCGCGAGAACGAGGGCGATCTCGTCTGCGCTGCGCAGTTCGCGACGCCGGAGGCGGTCAACTTCATGGCGACCCACGCGCGCGGGCTGATTTGCCTCTGCTTGACCGGCGAGCGCTGCGAGCAGCTCGGGCTGCCGCAGATGACCGAGCACAACGAGGCGCGTCTCGGCACCGCGTTCACCGTCTCGGTCGAGGCCCGCGAAGGCGTGACGACGGGCATCTCGGCGGCTGACCGCGCCCACACGATCCACGTCGCAATCGATCCGGAGTCGACGGCGCACGACCTCGTCCAGCCCGGCCACGTCTTTCCACTGCGCGCGCGCGACGGCGGCGTGCTCGTGCGCGCCGGCCAGACGGAGGCGGCCGTCGATCTCGCGCGGCTCGCCGGCCTCGATCCGTCCGGCGTCGTGTGCGAGATCATGAACGAGGACGGGACGATGGCCCGCGTCCCCGACCTCGTCCCGTACTGCGAGCGGCACGGGCTGCGCATGATCACCGTCGCCGACCTGATCGAGTACCGGCGACGGACGGAGAAGCTGATCGAGCGGGTCGTGTCGGTGCAGCTGCCCACCGAGTTCGGCCTCTTCACGGCGACGGCCTTCCGCGAGACGCTGACCGGCCGCAACCATCTCGCGCTGGTGATGGGCGAGGTCGGCGACGACGTGCTCGTCCGCGTGCACTCGGAGTGCCTGACCGGCGACGTCTTCCACTCGGTCCGCTGCGACTGCGGCGAGCAGCTCGAGGCCGCGCTCGCCGCGATCGCCGCCGAGGGTCGCGGCGTGCTCCTCTACATGGCGCAGGAAGGACGTGGGATCGGCCTGCTCAACAAGCTCAGGGCCTACGAGCTGCAGGAGCAGGGGCTCGACACCGTCGAAGCCAACCTCGCGCTCGGCTTCGCCGCCGACGAGCGGGAGTGGGGGATCGGCAACCAGATCCTCGCCGACCTCGGGATCACGACCATGCGGCTGCTCACGAACAACCCGAAGAAGGTCTCCGGCGTCGAGGCGTATGGGCTGCGGGTGACCGAGCAGGTTCCGATCGAGATGCCGCCCCATCCCGAGAACGTTCGCTATCTGGCCGCCAAGCGGGATAAGCTCGGACACAAGCTGCACCACCAAGATCTCAAGTTCGAGTCGGAGGGCGAATGAGCGCGACTGGAGGGTTCTGGCCGGGCGAGGCGCCGTCGGCTGCCGAGCAGGAAGACGTACAGGAGTCGGAGGCGACAGCCGCCGAGCCGGAGCCGCTCGGGTGGCCCGAGCCGCACGAGGAAGAGGCAGAGGCAGAGCCCGCGGCGGAGTCGTCCGCGGTTGCCGAGCCCGAGCCGGAGGCGGAGGAAGAAGCCGAGGCAGAGCCGGAGGTCGCGCCGGCAGGGCATGTCCCGGGCGAGCTCGACATCCCGGACGGCGTCGCCGTCCTCGAGGGCTCGGCGTCCGGCGCGGACCGCACGGTCGGCGTCGTCGTTTCGCGCTTCAACGGCGAGGTCTCGAACGCACTGCTCGAGTCGGCACTCGAGGCGTTGGCGGCCGCCGGAGTGGCGGAGGAGCGGATCACCGTGATGCCGGTGCCGGGCGCGTTCGAGCTTCCAATCGGCGCGATGGCGCTGGCGAAGACGCGCCGCTACTCGTGCGTGATCGCGCTCGGCTGCGTCGTGCGCGGCGAGACGGCCCACTTCGACTACGTGGCGGGCGAGGCGGCGTCGGGCCTCCAGCTGGCCGGTCTCGAGACCGGTGTGCCCGTGGCGTTCGGTGTGCTCACCGTGGACACGGCCGAGCAGGCGGAGGCGCGCGTCGACAGGGGCGCCGACGCCGCACGGGCCGCGCTCGAGATGGCCGACCTCTTCTCCCAGGTTCGGAAGCAGGCGAGCGCGGGTTAGCGGCTATCCTGGGCCGCCGATGTCCAAGGTCTGCGCAGTCTGTGGGAAGAAGCCCGGCTTCGGCAACCACCGGAGTCACTCGATGGTGGCCACGAAGCGGCGCTTCGAGCCCAACCTCCAGCGCGTCCGCATGCTGATCGGCGGCACGGCGACGCGCGCCTACGTCTGCACGCGCTGCCTCAAGGCCGGCAAGGTCCAGAAGGCGGTCTAGCCCGAGCTGTTCCCGGCGTCCTGGACGTCGTGGATGAACCAGAGCTGTTCGCCGGTCTGCGATGCCGTCGCGGCCTGGACCGTGATCTGGCCGAGCTCGGGGTACTCCGCGACCTCGGGTGAGGGGTGCGTGGAGACCATGAGGTAGCGGCATGTCCCGTCGCCGTCGTTGCGGAAGCCGTGCGCTCCCGGCGGCCCGACCGGGAACATCACGACCTCGCCGCGCCGCACGAGCCGCTCACCGTCCTCCGTCTTCATCGTCATCTCGCCGTCGAGGACGACGAGCAGCTCCTCGGCCGCGTGATGGAAGTGGTAGACGGCGAAGTTGCCAGGCCAGAGCTCGTAGACCGTGGCACCGAGCTGCTCGGCGCGCGGCAGCCGCTTCGACTTCGAGCCGCCTCCCGACCAGTCCTCGCCCTCGTCCCAGTCGTCCGTCCAGATGTTGTCGTCGCTCATGCGGAGATTCTGCTCGCAACCGCGCGCCGAGGTCGTCGGTCCAATCGAACGATGGAGGCTGGACACGCGGTTTCCTCGCGCCTCGGGCGGATCACCATCTCGAGCGAGGCGATCGCGCAGATCGTCGCCGAGACGGCGCTCGAGTGCTACGGCGTCGTTGGGATGAAGGGCTCGCTGCGCGGGCAGCTTGCGCGCGCCCGCGGGCGGCCGCGCGGCATCGAGATCCGCCGCGACGGCGGAGAGGTGGCGATCGACCTCCACGTCGTCGTCGAGTACGGCCTCAACCTCGCCGAGGTCGCGTCGAGCGTCAGCAACCGCGTCGCGTACGAGGTCGGGCGGCTGACCGGGCTGCCGGTGCGCGCGGTCGAGGTGCACGTCGACGACGTCCGAACCGGCGGGAAGTGAGCGCCCAGACAGACCTCGAGCTGGTGCGCGGGCTCGTCGGCGGGGCACTCGCCTCGCTCGAAGCGAGCCGCGGCCGCATCGACGACCTCAACGTCTATCCGGTCCCCGACGGCGACACCGGCACGAATCTCACGCTGACGGTGCGTGCGGTTGCCGAGGCGGTCGATTCCGCGGAGCCCGGCGAACGGCCGGCGCTCGCGCACGCCGTGGCGCGGGCGGCGCTGATGGGAGCGCGCGGCAACTCGGGCGTGATCCTGTCCCAGATCGTGCGGGGCGTCGCCGACGTCCTCGTCTCCTCGACGAACGGGATCGATCCGGCGCTGACGGCCAAGGCGCTGCGCGGCGCCTCCGACGCCGCCTACCGGGCCGTGCGGCGGCCGGTCGAGGGGACGATGCTCTCGGTCATCCGCGAGCTGGCGGAAGAGGCCGAGCGGCGCGCGACGGAGCCCGAGCCGCTCGGCGATCTGCTCGTCGAGCTCGTACGGCACGGGGAGGAAGCCGTGGCTCGCACGCCCGAGCAGCTCGACGTTCTGCGGGAGGCCGGCGTCGTCGACGCCGGCGGCGCCGGACTCGTCGAGCTCTTGCGTGGGCTCGCCGGCGCGGTCACCGGTGAGACGTTGCCAGCCGCACCCGCCGCCGCCGAGGCGCCGTCGGGAGTGGACGCGATCCACCTCGAGCCCTCCCGTTACCGCTACTGCACCGTCTTCGTGGTCGAGGGCGAAGCGCTTGATCGCGACGGGCTCGAAGCGCAGCTCGAGCGGCTCGGCGACTCGCTCGTGGTGGTCGGCGACGAGACCGCCCTCAAGGTGCACGTCCACACCGACGAGCCCGGCTCCGCGCTATCGCTCGGCACTGCCGCGGGCACGATCGAGGGAGTCGAGATCGCCAACATGCACGAGCAGCAGGAGCAGCGGGAGCGGCGCCTCTCGCTCGTCCCGTCGACGCGCGCGAAGTGCGGGGTCGTCGCGGTCGTTGCGGGTGAGGGGAACCGACAGCTGTTCGAGACGCTCGCGGAGCCGGTCGGGACGATCCGGGTCGTCACCGGTGGGCAGACCGCGAACCCGTCGACTGCCGAGCTCGTGGCCGCGCTCGAGGAGCTCGAGGCGGACGAAGCGATCCTCCTCCCGAACAACTCGAACGTGCGGCTGGCAGCCGAGCACGCGGCCGAGCAGGCGGGGCTCGCCGTCGAGGTCGTGCCGACGGAGTCCATTCCCGCCGGCCTCGCAGCGCTCGTCGCGTATGACGGAACACGCGACGCCGCCGGGAACGCCGAGGAGATGGCCGCCGCCGCGGCGGCTGTTGCGACGGGCGAGGTCACGCGCGCCTCGCGCGACGTCGAGCTCGGCGGCCTGGTGATCAGAAGCGGCGACTGGCTCGGACTCGCGGACGGCGAGGCAGTGGCCGGAGGAGACGATTTCGCGGAGGTCGCATTCTCAGTTGTCGGCCGCCTGCTCGCGGAGCCGCGCACGCTTCTGACCCTGCTCACCGGCGCCGAGCCGCCGCCGCTAGACGGGCTCGTCGAACGGCTCACGTCCGCTCATCCGGAGCTCGAGGTAGAGGTGCACGAAGGCGGCCAGCCGCACTACCCGCTTCTGCTCGGGGCGGAATAGGCTGTGAACGGATGCCGCCAGTCCGGATCGTGCTCGTGGAGGACAACGAGGTTTTTCGCGATGCTCTCGAGCTCCTGCTCGGGATGAGAACCGACGTCGAGATAGTCGCGTCGGTCGGCGACGGGGCGGCCGCTGTCTTAGCCGCAAAGGAGCACCGGCCGGACGTCATGCTGATGGACTACCGCATGCCGGCCATGGACGGCATCCAGGCCACGGCCCAGGTCATGGAAGAGGTGCCCGGCGTGGCGGTCGTCGCGCTCACGGCGTCGGCGGACGCCGCCGAGCGCGAGGCGCTTGTGGAGGCGGGAGCGGTCGCCTGCCTCATGAAGGATCAGGAGCTGGAGGAGATCGTGGCCGCCATCCTGCAAGCAGCCGCGGTCGCAGATTGAGGCTCACCGCCGAGAACACGGCGATCGTCCTCGACTCGACGGCCGACCTGCCCGACGCCGCCGACCGCTTCCCGAATTGGCGGATCGTGCCGCTCTACGTGCGTTTCGGCGACGAGAGCCTGCGCGACGGCGTCGACATCGGCCCAACGGAGTTCTACGAGCGGCTCCGCGGCTCCAGCGTCTTTCCCACCACGTCGCAGCCGACGCCGGGCGACTTTCTCGCCTGCTACGAGGAGCTCGGCGCGTACGAACGGATCCTTTCGCTCCACGTCTCCGCGCGCGTCTCCGGCACGTTCGCAAGCGCGGAGGCCGCGGCGGCCGAGCTCGGCGACGGACGCGTGCGAGCGATCGACACGGAGACGGCGTCGGCGTCGATCGCGATGCTCGCGCTCGCGATCCAGCGCCGCCTCGACCGCGGCACGAGCGACGAGGAGGTCGACGCGCTCGTCGAGCGCTACCTCCGCGAGCGAGGGCTCCTGTTCACGGTCGACACGCTCGAGTTCCTGCAGCGCGGCGGCCGGATCGGGAAAGCGGCCGCGTTCGCCGGCACGTTGCTGCAGGTCAAGCCGATCCTCTCGATCCGCGACGGCGAGGTCGAGCCCATCAAGCGCGTGCGTGGCGAGCGGAAGGCGTTCGCCGAGCTCACGGCCGCGCTCGAGACGGAGACGCAAGACGAACCTGCGTATCGGCTAGGCGTCGCGCACGCCGCGGCGCCGGAGCGAGCGGCCGAGCTCGAAGCGCTCGTGCGCGAGCGGCGGCCGCACGCCGAGCTCGAGCTGGTCGTGACGCTCGGCGCCGTCATCGGCGCGCACGCGGGGCCCGGGACGCTCGCGCTCTTCTGGTTCCCGGATGACGACAACTGAGCATTCACGGCGGTTCGACGGCGCACGAGTCGCGCTCTCGGCCTTGGTGACGGCGGGGCTCGGTGTCGCGGTCGCCGCGGTGTTCGCTCGCTACTACCCGCGCGCGAAGGACGAGGGACCGACGGCTGCTGCGCTCGGAGACGCGTTTACGTGGATCTTCGGCGCCTGCATCGGTCTGCTCGTCGGGAGTGCCCTGGCCGCGCTGTTCGTTCGCGCGGGTTCGCACTTCGTCGCCGGACTCATCGCCGGAATCGCGGGGTTCTGGATCGGTGTCGCGCCGTACGTGATCCTGACCGGGCCGTCCGACGTGAACTTCTCTGATTCCTTCGGCTTTGCGGTGGTCACGTTCATTCCGGGTCTTCTCTTCGTGATTGCCGGCGCAGCCGCCGGCGCTGCCCTCGTGCACGTGCGGTCACGACCTACTGGTGCCTGACGTCCGGTCCGCGCGGGATACTCAACGCGCCCGGTGCCGCGGACGATGACAGACACCCGTCGACAGACGGTCTTTGCAGGCCTGGACCCGCCGAGGGCCTGGCCGCCGACGCCGCGCGCGCTTCGGCCGCAGCGCCTCGAGCTCGCTCTCGACTCGCTGCCCGGCGTTGCCGCGACGACGCAGCGGAAGCTCGGCAAGCTCGGGCTCGCGACCGTGCGAGACGTGCTCGAACATCGACCGCGGCGTTACGAGACGGCCGCGGACGAGGTCGCCATCGCCGCCCTACGCGAGGGCGAGGAGGTCGTGATCACCGGCCGCGTGCTCAACGTCGAGAAGCGCCCCATGCGAGGGAGGCGGCGGACGCGGATCGTCGCGCGGGTGGCCGACGACACCGCTGCGACCAGCGTCACGTGGTTCAACCAGCCCTGGCTCGCCGACCGGCTCAAGCCGGGAACGGAGGTGCGGCTGCGCGGCAAGCTCGGCCGCTTCGGCTTCGAGCCGCGCTCCTACGACATCGGCGACGAGGCCGGGCGCGCCGAAGGCGCGCGGTCTGCCGGCAGCGCGTCGGCGGCTTTGCCGCCGACGCTTGCAACCTTGAGCGCGACGGCCGACTTCGCGCCGGTCTATCCGGCCGCGGAGGAGATCGCCGCCGCGACAGTGCGGCGGGTGGTCGATTCGGCGCTTCCGCTCGCGCTCCACGTTCCGGATCCCCTGCCCGCGGAATTGCGCGAGCGCGAAGGGCTGGCGCTGAAGCGCGACGCGTTGGCCGCAGTGCACCGTCCCCGAGACCTGGGCGAGGCGGAGTCCGGCCGGCAGCGGCTCGCGTTCGAGGAGCTGCTCGTCCTCCAGGTCGGCATCGCGCGGCGGGCCGCCGAACGGGAGCGGACGCTCGCTCCGGCGCTCGGCGAGCCGGGCGACCTGATCCACCGTTACCGGAAGGCATTGCCGTTCGCGCTCACGCCGTACCAGGAGCAGGCGATCCGCGAGATCGACGGTGACCTCGCGCGCACGGTCCCGATGCAGCGGCTCCTGCAGGGGGACGTCGGCTCGGGCAAGACGGTCGTCGCGCTCTATGCGCTTCTGCGCGCGGTCGAGAGTGGCCGTCAGGGTGCGCTCATGGCGCCGACCGAGACGCTCGCCGAGCAGCACTTCCTCACGATCGCCGACCTCTGCCTCGACCTCGGCGTCAGCTGTGCGCTGCTCACGAGCTCGTCCGGCAAGCGCGAGCGGGAGACGGCGCTCGGCGCCGACATCGTGGTGGGGACGCACGCGCTGATCCAGGAGGGGTTCGAGCTGCGCGACCTCGCGGTCGCCGTCGTGGACGAGCAGCACCGTTTCGGCGTCGAGCAGCGCTCCGCCCTGGTCGCGGGTCGCGCCCCGCACGTCCTCCACATGACCGCGACCCCGATCCCGCGCACGCTTGCGCTCACGGTTTACGGCGACCTCGCCGTCTCGGAGATCGCCAAGCCGCCCGCGTCGCGCAAGCCCGTGATCACGAGCTGGATCACCGAGGATCGCGCGTCGGAGGCGTACACGCGGCTCACCCGGCTGCTGCGGGAGGGACGGCAGGCCTACGTCGTCTGTCCGCTGATCGAGGCGTCGGAGACGTCCGTCGCGCGGGCGGCGGAGGAGGAGGCGGCGCGCCTGCGGCGGGCCGAGTTGCGCGACTTTCAGGTCGGTTGCCTCCACGGCCGACTCAAGGCCGCCGAGCGGCGCGACCTCATGGCGCGCTTCAAGGCGTGCGAGCTCGACGTGCTCGTGGCGACGACGGTGATCGAGGTCGGCGTCGACGTCGCCAACGCGACGGTGATGATCGTCCAGGAGGCCGACCGCTTCGGGCTCGCCCAGCTACACCAGCTGCGCGGCCGCGTCGGTCGCGGCGCCGAGCAGTCCTATTGCCTCCTCGTCTCGCGCGCGAAGGAGGAGCTGACCGAGTCAGCACATGCCCGTTTGCAGGCACTTTGCGAGACGAGTGACGGCTTCGAGCTCGCGGAGGTAGACCTCGAGCTGCGCGGCGGCGGCGCCCTGCTCGGCACGCGTCAGTCGGGCCTCTCCGACCTCCGCTTCGCGCATCTCCTCCGCGATCGCGACCTGCTCGAGCGGGCGCGAACAGCCGTGTCGGAGGTCGGTCCGGGCCCCCTGCAGGACGCGGCGTGGGCGCTCTTCGCCGAGATCGAGCCGGAGGCGCTCGCATGAGGCTCATCCTTCGCTTGCTCGGCCGCCGGCGACCGACGCCGCGCCCGGCCGATCCCGAGCGCCTGCAGCGAATCTACCGCGAGACGCACCGCCAGGTCGAAGAGCTCCGCCGCGCGGCCTAGACGAGAGCGTCGAGCAACAGAGCAAGCTCGCGCGGGCAATCGAGCATCGGCGAGTGGCCCGCGTCGAGCTCGAGCGGCTCGACACCGAGGACGTCCCGGGCGAGATGCCGCTGCCAATCGGGCCGGATGACGGCGTCTTGTGTGCACACGGCATACGCCGGCCGATCCACGTGCGCCGGCGCCGCGTCGTAGGGCGCCTGGCGGCGGAGCTGAGCCGCGAGGTGCGCCTGCTCGGGCGGAAACTGGAGCTCGCGGGCGGCGTCGGCGGGGTCCGGATAGTACGAGCACCCGAGCTCATCCCGGACGCGCGCTTCGCCGAACCCGGCGACGAAGATCTCCTCCCAGCTGGTGCCGGTGCCGGCGACGAGCGCCGCGAGGAAGACGTGCCTGCCCGCCTCGACGAACGGAATCGTGAGGCCGCCGAGCGACCACCCGACGACGACATCCGCTGCGGGAACCGCCGCCGCGTACTCGTCGACGCCGGCTCTGACGTCCTCGCACGGCAGATCCGGCGTGTGCACGACGTGCCCGCTCGCCTCGAGCTCCGCGCGCACAAGGTCCCAGCACCAGCCGCCGCCCCACGCGCCGTGCACGAGCGAGAAGGAAGCCATGCGACGATCTTCCCATGCGCGTCATCGCAGGAACCCGGAAGGGGCACAAGCTCGCCGCGCCGCGCGGCCTCGACACGCGGCCGACCTCCGACCGTGTGCGCGAGAGCATCTTCAACCTCGTCGGACCGGTCGACGCCGCGAAGGTGCTCGACCTCTTCGCCGGCTCGGGCGCGCTCGGGATCGAGGCGCTCTCGCGCGGCGCAGCGAGCGCCGTCTTCGTCGAGCATGACGCGGAAGCCGTGCGAACGATCGAGCGCAACCTCGACCGGCTACGGCTGACCGGTGCCCGCGTCGTCCACGGCGACGCTCTCCGCACGATTGCGCAGGAGGCAACCGCGGAGGCGAAGTACGATCTCGTGCTGGTCGACCCTCCCTACGGCATGCTCACCGAGATCCAGCCACGCCTCGCGCGCCACCTGCCGCCGCTGCTCGCAGCGGACGGCCTTCTCGTCTTCGAGACCGACGCGCGCACCGAGCCCGAGCTGCCGCTGGCCGTGCGCACGAGCCGCAAGTACGGCCAGACGCGCGTCACGCTGTTCGAGGCGTCGCTTTGATCACTGCGATCGCTCCCGGCAGCTACGACCCGGTCACGAACGGTCATGTCGACGTGATCACGCGCGCGGCCGGGATCTTCGACCGCGTCGTCGTCGGCGTGGTCGAGGTCGCCTCACCACAAGGAGCCGATGTTCACGGTCGAGGAGCGCGTCGAGTTCCTCCGCGACGCCCTCTCCGGCCTCGGCAACGTCGAGATCGACGTCTTCCGCGAGCTGGTCGTCGACTTCGCGCGCCGGTGGGACGCGAAGGCGATCGTCAAGGGCCTCCGCGTGATCTCGGACTTCGAATGGGAGTTCCAGATGAACCAGCTCAACCGGACGCTCGCGCCCGAGGTGGAGACGGTCTACGTGATGGCGAGCCCGCAGGTGAGCTTCGTCTCCTCGAGTGGCGTGAAGGAGATCGCTGCGTTCGGCGGCGACGTCTCGGCGCTCGTGCCTGCACCCGTGGCACGCCGGCTCGCCGAGCTCTTCCCGGACGGACGGCCCGGGACCCCCGAGCGGCCGGGCGAATGACGGAGCTCGACATCACCCTCCGCGACGGCCGGACGCTGCACGTGTACGACGAGGGAGACCCGCAGGGCGCCGCGGTCGTCGTTCACCACGGCACGCCTTCCTCCGGGCGGCTCCACAGCTCGCACATCGATGACGCCGGCGCGCGCGGCATCCGCCTGATCGGCTACGACCGCGCGGGCTACGGCGCCTCCTCCGCTCGGCCGGGCCGTTCGATCGGCGACGTCGCCGCGGACGTCGCGGAGCTTGCTCGACCACGCTCGGTGTGGACCGGTTCGCCACCTGGGGCCACTCCGGCGGCGGCCCGCATGCCCTCGCCTGCGCGGCGCTGCTGCCCGAGCGCTGCGTCGCAGCCGCCACGCTCGCGTCCGTCGCGCCTTACGGCGTCGAGGGACTCGACTGGCTCGAGGGAATGGGCGAGGCGAACGTGCAGGACTTCGACGCGGTGCTCGCCGGCCCCGAGGCGCTAGAGCCGGTGGTCCTGCGCGACCAGGCGGAGATGTTCTCGGCCGGTCCGGACGGCCTGCGGCAAGCGATGCTGACCATCCTCTCGCCGGTCGACCAGGCGGCGTTCACCGCCGACGTGGCGGAGTGGATCTACGCGGTGATGGCGGAGGGTGCTGCGAAGCGAATCGAGGGATTCCGCGACGACAACCTCGCCTGCGTGGCGCCGTGGGGATTCGATCCCGCGCGACATCAGCGTTCCCGTTCTCCTCCTCCAGGGCGTCCAGGACCTGATGGTCCCGCCCGGCCACGGCCGCTGGCTGGCGGCAGCGCATTCCGGGCGTGGAGGCCGAGATCAGCGACGCCGAGGGCCACATCACGCTGCTCACAGGTCGCATCCCCGAGGTGCACGAGTGGCTGCTCGAGCGCTTCTGACATAGGCGTCCTCCGCCCAGAGGGCTACACTGCAGGCCCAATGGACGTACTAGTTCTGATCGACAAGCTCGACGACCTCGTTCACAACGCCAAGGCCGTCCCCCTCACCGACCAGGTGCGGATCGACCGCGAGGAGATCTACGACATCCTCGACCAGATGCGCGCGACGATTCCCGAGGAGATCAAGCAGGCCCGCTGGATCGTCAAGGAGCGGCAGGAGATGCTGGCCGAGGCGAAGCGCGAGGTCGACCGGCTGCTCGCGGAGGCGCGGGAACAGGCGGTACGCGAGGCGTCGCAAACCGAGATCGTGAAGATCGCGGAGCGGCAGGCCGACGAGATCGTCGACGACGCGCGGCGCGGCGCGCGCGAGATGAAGCTCGAGATGGAGGACTGGGCCGACAACCAGCTCGCCTCCCTCGAGGTCAATCTCGAGCGCTTCCTGACCGCGGTCCGGCGTGGTCGCGAGCGGCTGCACGAGCGCTCGCAGGAGACGGTCATCGCCGGCCTCGCATCGAACGGCGACGTCGCCGACGACGAGCGCTTCTAGCGTCTAGCCCCGCAGCCGCAGCTTCACGACGGTGTGTGCCGCGCGCGGCCCCGCGATGAGCGTGTGCGGCGCCGGTCGCTGGGCGACGACGATCGCGTCGCAGCGGCTCCGCGGGAACCGGCGGACCTCGAGAAGGGACTCCCGGGCGATCCGCCGAGCGTGACAGGCCTTCATGCCGACGAAGTTCGGAATCACCACCGAGCGGACCGGTGTGGGTTGCACCGGCGGCGAGACGCTCACCGTCGACGTCCCCAAGGTGGCGAGCGCCAGCCACACCATTATCAGGACGAACAAGGAGATCGTGGCGACGACCCAGATCCAGAGTCGCCTCTTCTTCGGCGGCGGCGGCTCCGCCACGAGCCCGCGTTCGCGCGCCCACGTCGCGGCGAAGCGGCGGGGATCGCTCTCGCCGAGCATCTCGGCGGCAGAGACGCCGTCGGCCTGAGCCTCCACAAGGTCGGACTCGAGCTCCGTCGCCATCTCCTCGGCCATCGAATCCGGCACACCCAGGCGTTTCCACTCGTACCGGCACTCCTCGATGAACGCAGGCATCACGGCACCTCCAATTCGATCGTCGCCAGGACCGAGTCGACCTCACCCCGGACCTCGTGCCATGCGCGCACTCCCTCGGCCAGGGCGCGCCGTCCGCTCGGCGAGGCGCGGTAGTACTTGCGCGGCGGGCCGCCGTCGCTCGCCGCGCGGTGCGTCGCAACGAGTCCCTCGCGCTCGAGTCGGCCGAGCAGCGGATAGATCGAACCCTCTCCGACCGTGGAGAGGCCGCGCTCGCGGAGCCGCCGCGTCATCTCGTAGCCGTACGCCGGCTCGTCGACGACGACGGCGAGAAGGCAGAGGTCGAGAACTCCGCGGAGCATCTGGCTGCGCCGGCTCTCACTTGCCATGCGCCGCATGGTAGTGAACGCTGTCTTGCGCCGCAAGGGTCCCCTACAGCTAGGGGTTCGCCACCTCGCGCGCCAGCTCGACGAACGCTTCGGCGGCCGGCGCGCGGTAGCGATCCCGGTGCCAGGCAAGGACGAGCGTCCGCGGCGGGATCCGCGAGCCGAACGGAAGCATCTTCACTGCGCGGTCGCGTGGATCCACCACCAGCTGCGGCTCGACCGCTGCGCCGAGGTCCTCGGCGACGAGCGCCCCGAGCGTGCCGTTGTCGTCGGTCCGGAAGACGACGTTGAGCTCCGGGACGCGGCCGGCGAGGAAGCGCTCTGGCTCGTCGGTCGTGCGGCGACCGATCAGCGGCAGCTTCGCGACCTCTCGCAGCGGCGGCGCCGAGTCGAGCTGCGCGAGCTCCGAGCGTGCCGAGACGAGCAGGACGTACGGATCCTGCAGGACCTCCGCCCATTCGAACGGCCCGTCCCGCAGCGGCAGGTCGGCGAAGGTCAGGTCGAGCTCGCCGTGCTCGAGCAGGCGCAGGAGGTCCTCCGCCGCGTTCTCCTCCCGTACGCGCACGCCGACGCGCGGCCACTGCTCGCGAAAGCGCTGGACGAGCGCGGGGAGGAGGCGGGCGCCGACGCTCTGGTAGATGCCGACCCGGAGGTTTCCCGCCGCGCCCTCGGCGAGCGCAGCCATGTCGGCACGGGCCGCATCGAGGCGCGCCACGATCGCGTCGGCGTGGCCGAGCAGCAGGAGACCGGCCTCGGTCGGCTCAACGCGGCGAGGGCCGCCGGGCCGATCGAAGAGCCGCTGTCCGACGATCCGCTCGAGCCGGGCGATCTGCTGGCTGACGGCCGACTGCGTATAGCCCAGCTCTCGCGCGGCACGGCCGAACGAGCGGGTGCGCGCGACCGCCTCCAGAGCCGCGAGATGGCGCAGATCGATGCCCAGCCAATCATCAGTTCTCATGATCAACACGAACGATAACTCAACTTGTGCTGATCAACGACCAACGGCACCATGGGGCAGTGAGGACGAAGATCGTCATCGCGCTCGGGATCGTCTACGTCGTCTGGGGATCGACGTATCTCGCGATCGCCGTGGCCGACCGGACGCTGCCGCCACTGCTCATGCTCGCCGTCCGGTTCGGGCTCGCGGGCGGGCTGCTCTACGTCTGGTCAGTCTGGCGGGGAGACGTCGCTGCTGCGCGGCTCGGCCGGCGCGAGTGGACGGCTGCGGCCGTCGTCGGCGGGCTGTTGCTGTTCGTGGACACCGGCGGCGTCGCCTGGGCCGAGCAGCGGGTCGCCTCGGGGCTGACCGCGCTCCTCGTCGCGACCGTGCCGCTCTTCACGGCACTCCTCGACCGCACGTTCTTCGGGATCCGGCTCTCATTCGGCGCGCTCGCCGGCATCGCCGCCGGCCTCCTCGGCGTCGCGCTGTTCGTCGGGCAGAGCGGGCATGTCGACCCCGTCGGTGCCGCCGTCATCCTCGCGGCTGCGCTCGCCTGGGCAGGGGGTTCGGCTTACGGCCGCGTCGCGCCGCTGCCGCAGGCACCGTTCCTCTCGGCTGCGATGCAGATGCTCTGCGCGGCGGCGCTGCTTGCGGTCGTGGGAGCGGCGACGGGAGAGGTCGGCCGCGTGCATCCGGCGGCGATCTCGGCAGGCTCGGCCGCGGCGTTCGGCTTCCTCGTCGTCTTCGGCTCGATCGTGGCCTTCACCGCGTACGGCTGGCTGTTGCGGAGCGGCGCACCGAGCGTGCTCGTCTCGACCTACGCCTACGTCAACCCTGCGGTCGCCGTCCTGCTCGGCTGGGCGTTTGCGGGAGAAGCGGTCGGCGGCCGTGAGCTCGCAGCCGGCGCGATCGTCGTCGCCTCGGTCGGGATGCTCGTCCTCGGCCGCGGGCCGCACGAGCACGAGGAAGCGGAGCTGCTGCCCGAGACGGTCGGGTCGTACCTCCGGCGCAAGGAAGCACAGGAACATCAGGTACAGCCGGTGCCGCGGCTCGCGGACCTGCGCCGCATGGCGCCCTGAGTACCGCATGCCGCCGCGCTACGGTGGCGGCATGACCACGTTCGACCTCCGCACGCTTCGTATCCGCTCGGGCGACCAGGCACGGGAGAGCGTCGAGATCGAGCTCGAGCCCCTCGTGATCGGCGCGCAGACCTATGAGCCGCAGCCGAATCCGGCGCCCGCCGAGCTCTCCGTCACGCGCGCCTCGAGCGGGACCGTGCTCGAGCTCGCGCTCGACGTCTCGCTCGCCGGGCCGTGCTTCCGGTGCCTGCAGGACGCCGAGCTCGCGCTGCAGCTCCGCTTGCGCGAGTACGAGGCGACGAAGCCGGACAGCGACGACGAACGGACGGAGTACCTCGAGGATGACCGGCTCGACCTTTCGGCTTGGGCGCGCGACGGGATCGCGCTCGCGCTGCCCGACCAGATCCTCTGCCGGGACGACTGTGCGGGGCTCTGTCCCGTCTGCGGCAAGGACCTCAACGCGGAGCCGCACGAGCACGTCGAGGAGCGCACCGACCCGCGCTGGGAAAAGCTCAGCGAGCTGCGGCAGGAATGACGAACGGTGTTGTGGTCGTGAGCGGGACGAAGCCGAGCCGCTCGAGGATCGGCCGGCTCGTCGGCAGGGCGTCGGAGTAGAGCCAGCGGTAGCCGCGCTCACGTGCCAGCTCCGCACGTTTCGCGACCGTCGCGCGATAGAGCCCTCGCCGGCGGTACTCCGGCAGCGTGACGCCCCCGAACAGGCCGGCGAAGTCGACGTCGTCCTCGAAGTCGACTCGGCCGCCCGAGACGGGCTCTCCGTCGACGACCGCAACCACCGCGACGGCCTGGTCCGGGAGCCCGTGGCGCCTGCCGAAGATGCGCGCCGCGAGCTCGTCGAACTCGTCCGTGGCGAGGCGAAGCTCGACGTCCGAAGGAGCAGGCGCGATCGAATCGGCCTCGGCGACGACGACCGTCTCCTCGTCCTCCGGCTCGAGCCCGGCGGCGAGCAGCCGCTCGTACAGCTCCGGCCCGTCGTGGGAGTAGTACTTCCACTCGACGTGCCCCCGAAGCTCGCGCATCCGGGCCACGAGCGGCTCGACCTCGCCGTCGTCCGGCCGCCAGAGCACGGCGCTCCAGCTCTTGCCGACGAAGAGGTGGTCCGGAGCGGCCCGGCGCCGCATCTGCTCGTCGAAGCGCGCCAGGATCTCGGTCGGCTCCACGGGCCGCAGGCTATAGTGGGCCGCCGGCATGGCCGTCCCGAAGCGGAAAACCTCCAAATCGCGCCGTGACAAGCGGCGCGCGACGCACGCGATCAGCGCGCCGAAGGTCAACGTCTGCCCGACGTGCGGCCAGCCGAAGCGCCCGCATCGCGTCTGCCCGACCTGCGGCACCTACAAGGGCCGCGAGGTCGAGCCGCTCCGCGTCCACGCTCCGTAGCCGCATGCCCCGCATCGCCGTCGATGCGATGGGGGGAGATCGAGGGCCCGAGGCGGTTGTCGAGGGCGCGCTCGCCGCGTGCGCCGACGGCATCGAACCCGTCATCTTCGGCCCGGCAGGGCTCGACACACGCGGCCTCACGCTCGTGCCCACGACGCAGGTCGTCGGTATGCACGAGAAACCGGCGGACGCGTTCCGCACGAAGGAGGACAGCTCGCTCGTCCGGGCCGTGAAAGCCGTGGCCGACGGCGAGGCCGACGCGGTCGTGTCCCCCGGCAACACGGGCGCGATGCTCGCGGCGGGACTCGTCCTGCTGCGGCGCGTTCCCGGGGTGCGCCGCCCGGCGATCGCCGTCCCCATCCCGGCTCGCAAGGGGCCGTCCGTTCTGATCGACGCCGGCGCGAACGCGGACTGCCGCGCCGAGCATCTGCTCCAGTTCGCCACGATGGGCGCGGTCTTCGTGGAGGAGATCCTCGACATCGGACGGCCGACGGTGCGTCTTCTCTCCATCGGCGAGGAGCCGGAGAAGGGGAACCAGCTCACGCTCGAGGCGCACGAGCTGCTCGCTGCATCGGATCTCGACTTCCGCGGCAACGCCGAGGGGCGCGATGTCCTCGAGGGCGCCGCCGACGTCCTCGTCACCGACGGGTTCACCGGCAACGTCGCGCTCAAGGCGGTCGAGGGGACGATCCGCACCCTGCTCGACTCGCTGCGAGAAGAGATCAGCGCCACCGCGACGGGAACCGTCGGCGGGCTGCTCATCCGGCCCGCGGCGCGGCGCCTGCGCAAGCGCCTCGACCCCGATACGTACGGCGGCGCCTACCTCCTCGGCCTGCGCGGACTCGTCGTGATCGCGCACGGCAACTCCTCCGCGACCGCGATCGCCAACGCCATCCGGCTCGCCGCCCGCGGCGTCGACCACGACGTGGTCGGCCGCCTCGCTGCGCGCCTCTCCCGGACGCAGCGGGCGGAGATTGTATGATCGGCGCGCTTTCCGGCTCCTACAACACAACGAGGTGACATGGCAGCGTCGCGCGAGGAAGTCTACGAGCGGGTCAAGGAGGTCCTCACCGAGCAGCTCGGGATCGACGAGGCGGACATCACGGAAGAGGCTTCCTTCCAGGAGGATCTCGACGCCGACTCCCTCGACCTCGTCGAGCTGATCATGGAGCTCGAGGATCAGTTCGGGATCAAGATCTCGGACGAGGACGCGCAGAAAATCCAGACCGTCGGCCAGGCCGTCGACTACGTCACTTCGCACCAGTAGCCGCGGACTCCGACCTCGCGCAGCTGATCGAAGGGCTCCCGCCGGAGTTGGCGGGGCCCGTGTTCACCCACACCTCGTGGGCGAGCGAACGTAGCGCCTCGTACGAGCGGCTCGAGTTCCTCGGCGACAGCGTGCTCGAGCTCGCGGTCGCGCACGCCCTGTACGTGCGCCATCCCGACTTCACCGAGGGGCAGCTCGCGAAGGTGCGGTCGCATGTCGTCTCTCGGGCGACGTGTGCCGAGGTGGCGCGCGGCCTCGGCCTCGGCCGGCGCCTCGCCGAGCAGGCGGCTCCCTCACAGACCGAGGAGGAGCTCGAGCGGCTCTCGGGCAACCGCAACGTGCTCGCCGCGGTGATCGAGGCGGCGCTCGGCGCGATCTTCCTCCAGCACGGCTTCGCCGCCATCGAGGACGCCGTCGTTGCGGCCTTCTCCGACCAGATCGAGGAAGCGCTCACCTCGCGGGTCGACCACAAGACGGACCTCCAGGAGCTGCTCGCCCGCACGGGTCGCCAGGTCGCGTACACAGAGGTCTCGGTCGAGGGGCCGCCGCACGAGCGTCGCTTCACCTGCGCCGCCGTCATTGACGGCAAGGAGTTCGGCCGCGGCGAAGGGCAGACGAAGAAGGCCGCCGAGCAGGAGGCGGCCCGCGAGGCGCTCGGCAAGCTCGACGCTGCGGAGCTCTAGCCGACTTCTGGCATCATGCGCCGCCTCATGGCCGAGCGGCGCCCGACCAACTCCGAGCTGCGGTTCCGGCGGCTCACGGCGGAAGAGCTCGATTCCGAGCCTCGCGGGATCTTCGAGATCTTCGCGGAGGACGAGCAGGCCGACGAGGACGCTCCGCTCGCGCGCGACGACGACGACGAGCACACGCAGCAGTAGCGTCCTGCCGCGCCTTTAGGGTGCCGGCGGTGCACCTGCGCGCCGTCAAGCTGCGTGGTTTCAAGTCCTTCCCCGATCCGATCGAGATCCGTCTCGAGCCGGGCGTCGGCGTGATCGTCGGTCCCAACGGCTCCGGCAAGTCGAACGTCTCCGACGCGATCCGCTGGGCCGCCGGCTCGCTCAGCCCGACCGAGCTGCGGGCCGAGAAGCCCGACGACGTCCTCTTCGCCGGCGGCGGCGCGCGCGGCCCGTCCGACTTCTGCGAGGTCGAGCTCCTCTTCGACAACGCCGACGGTGCGCTTCCCGTCGACTATGCGGAGCTCTCGGTCGCACGGCGGCTGCATCGCGGAGGCGAGGGCCAGTACCTCGTCAACCGAGCCGCGGTGCGGCGGCTCGACCTCGTCGAGCTGCTGGCCGATCTCGGGCTCGGTCAGGGGATGCACTCGATCATCAGCCAGGGCAAGGTCGAGGCGATCCTCGCCTCGCGGCCTGCCGAGCGAAGGGCGCTGATCGAGGAAGCGGCGGGGCTCGGACGGTTCAAGGCGCGCCGCCATCGCGCCGAGCTCAAGCTGGCGCGGGTCGCAATCGAGGTCGAGCGCGCCCGGGACGTCGAGGCCGAGGTCAAGAAGCGGCTGCGGCCGCTCGCCCTGCAGGCGACGGCGGCCGAACGGGCGCAGAAGCTCGCGGTGGAGATCGCGCGTGCTGCGCGCACGCATCGCGCAGCTCGACCTCGCTGGGTTCGAGCAGCGGCTCGCGGAGCTCGCCACGCGGCGCAGCACGGCGGCGGGCGGGCGGCGCGGCGTGGAGGAGCGCCTCGAGGCGCTGCTCGCTGAGCGCGGCGGGGCCGAGGAGGAGCTAGCCGACGCCGCCGGCGGGCGCGAGCAGGCGTTGCAGGCGCTCTACAGGCTGCGGAGCGCAGCCGAGCGTCTCGAGCTGAGACGCGAATCCGCGGAGGCGCGGGTGCTGCGGCTGCGCGACGAGTTGGCGCGTCCCCGGCGAGTCCTCGACGATCGCGTCCGCGCCGAGCGAGCTGCCCTCGCGGACGAGGACCGCCTGCTCGAGGACCGCCTGCGGACGCTCGACCGGGCGCTCGCCGAGCGCGAAGGACTACCGCCGGCGGCGCGTGCGCTCGCCGAAGAAGGCGAGCGGATCGCGCTCTCGCTGCTCGAGGTCGAGCCCGGCCACGAACGGGCGGTAGCCGCGGCACTCGGCCGTTCCGCGTCCGCCGTGGTTCGGGACGACGCGGCCGGAGCGCTCGCGCTGCTCGAGCGCGCGCGGGAGGCAGGCCTCGGCAGCCTCGTCGTCCTCGTCGGCCGCGATCCGGCGCAGCTGGTCGCTCAGGTGCCGGTCGTCGCGAAGGAGGAGCTGCTCGCGTCGACCGTGCGGGCGGTGACCCCCGAGGGCTTCGGCTACGACCCCGAGCGCGGCGAGCTCTGGTTCGCCGGCGAGACCGCCGAGGCTGTGCTGCTCGAGTTGCAGGCCCGCCGCCGCTCGCTTGCGTCCGAGCTCGACGAGCTTCGCACGCGGCTCGACACGCCGATCCCGGATGCCGCCTACTCTCTCGAGCGGAGTCCGTTTGCCGAGCGGAGTGTCCAGCTCGCCGAACGGCTTCTCCACGCGCTCGACATCTCCGTGCAGCATCTCGAGGCGCCGCTCCGCGAGGACGTGGACGCCGGCGCGGCGCGCAGCGGCGAGCTCGGCGCCGAGCTCCGCCGGCTCGGCGCGGCCGAGGTCGAGCTGCGGCAGGAGCTCACGGCTGCGTCCGAAGCCGTCTCCACCCTCGAGGTCGAGGCGGCGCGGATCGAGGCGGAGGCCGACGAAGCGCGTCGCCGCTTCGAACAAGCAGACGCCGACGAGCCGGCCGAGGGCGGCGATCGCGACCAGCTTGCGGCCTCCGTCGAGCGGCTCGAGCGCCGCCGCGAGACGCTCGGCCAGGTCAACCCGCTCGCGCACGAGGAATATGAGGCGGAGAAGACCCGACTGGAGGAGCTTGCCGCCCAGCGGGCCGACCTCGAGGCGAGCCTCGCCGAGCTCGAGAAGCTCCGCAAGGAGCTGACGGAGACGGTCGAGCGCCGCTTCACCGAGACGTTCGACGCCGTCCGTGACCACTTCGCAGAGGTGACGGCAACCGTGTTCCCCGGCGGCGAAGGCCGCCTGCGCCTCACAGAGGCCGAGGACGACGAGGACGATGGTGAGCCCGGGGTGGAGGTCGAGCTGCGTCCTGCCGGGAAGCGCGTGCAGCGGCTCTCGCTCCTCTCCGGCGGCGAGAAGGCGCTCGGCGCGATCGCCTTCCTGTTCGCACTCTTCCTCGCGCGGCCGTGCCCGTTCTATCTCCTCGACGAGGTCGAGGCCGCGCTCGACGACACGAACATCGGCCGCTTCGTCGAGTTGCTGCGCCGGTACTCCGACCGCGCGCAGTTCGTCGTGATCACGCACCAGAAGCGGACGATGGAAGCCGCAGACGTCCTCTACGGCGTGACGATGGGCGGGGAGGGCGTCTCGCAGGTCGTCTCGCGCCGCCTGCCGCGGGAGGAAGCGAAGCTCGCGGGCGCCGCCTAGGCTGCATCCGTGCTCTACGACCCGGGCGCGTTCGAGCAGCTGACCGACGAGCCGTGGGTCGAGTCGCGGGTGCGCGACGGCATCGCCGCAATCGTCGCCGACGCCGACGCGGCGTTCGACCCGGAGGGGCTCTGGCCGGGACACGAGTGGGACGGCTACAACGCGCCGCTACCGCTGAAGAACCTCTACGTCGGCGCGACCGGCGTGATCTGGGCGCTCGACGACCTGCGGCGACGCGGTCTCGCAGAGACGACGCTCGACCTGTCTGCGGCTGCGCTGCGCGCGCTCGAGCTGTGGCGCGCCGAGCCGGACTTCATGGCGGGCGAGGTGCTGCCCGAGCCACCCGAGTCCGCGCTGCTCACGGGCGAGACCGGGATCCTCCTCGTGGCCTGCAGGCTCAGCCATCCGCTCGGAGACGATCTGCGCCGCCGCATCCGCGCGAACGTCGCCAACGAGGCCGAGGATCTGATGTGGGGGACTCCCGGAACGATCGTCGCCGCCGCGGCGATGGGTTGGGACGATCTGGCGCACGAGTCGGCCGACGCGCTCGTGTCCCGCCGCGACGTGGAGGGCCTGTGGACGCAGCGGCTGTGGGGCACGAGCTTTCGCGGGATCGGCACCGTCCATGGGCTCGCCGGCAACGTGCGGGCGCTCCTCCAGGTCGACGATCCGCGCAACGAGGAGCTTCGCGCCGAGTCCGCCGCCGCTCTCGCGCGGGCGGCGACGCGCGAGGACGGGCTCGCCAACTGGAGCAGCGAGGCCAAGCTCCAGTGGTGCGCCGGTGCGCCCGGGATCGTCTCCGCCGCGCGCGACTACCTCGACGAGGAGCTCCTGCTCGCCGGCGCCGAGCTCGTCTGGCGAGCGGGCGTCCCCGGAGACGAGAAAGGGCACGGGATCTGCCACGGCACCTCGGGCAACGGCTTCGCGCTGCTCGCCGCGTTCGAGCGGACGCAGGACGAGCTGTGGCTCGATCGCGCACGCCGCTTCGCGGTCCACGCGCTCGCGCAGGCCTCCCGCATGCCCGGCCGTTACTCGCTCTTCACCGGCGGCCCCGGCACAGCGCTCTTCGCCGCCGCGTGCCTCGATGCCGACGCGCGCTACCCGGTGCTCGAGAACAACCGCCGAGTGGACTGAAGCGGACCACGTAGGATCGCGCGGTGGACGAACGCCTCGAGCGCTACGCGGAACTCGTCGTCCGGGTTGGCGCCAATGTCCAACCTGGGCAGGAGGTGTTCGTGCAATCCGCGGTCGAGCATTACGAGCTCACGCGCGCCCTCGTGCGCCAGGCCTACCGGGCCGGCGCGTCCTATGTCAACGTCCTCTACGGCGACGGCCACGTCCGACGGGCGATGATCGAGCTCGGGCCCGATGAAGCGCTGACCTACTCGCCTGAGTGGCGGAAGACATTCGCCGCCGCGGCGAGCGGCAACGCGATGATCGCTACGACCGGCGATCCGGAGCCGGAGCTGCTCGGCGACCTCGACGGCGAGCGGGTGGGTCGGGCGATGCCGCTGGAGCTCGTCCAGATCCGGATGCAGCAGCTCCGAGAAGACAACGTCAACTGGTGCGGCGTAGGCGCTCCGAGCGAGGGCTGGGCGCGGCAGGTCTTCGGCGAGCCCGACGTCGAGCGGCTCTGGGAGAAGATCGCGTTCTGCATGCGCCTGGAGGAGCCCGATCCGGTTGCGGCGTGGCGCGATCACGTCGCGCGTCTCAAGGCGCGGTCAGCGGCGCTGACCGATCTTCGTGCGGATGCCCTCCGCTATCGCGCCCCTGGCACCGACCTCACGGTCGGGCTCCTCCCGGACGTGCGCTGGCTCGGCGGCGGCGGCGATACGTCGACCGGGATCCCGTACGTCGCGAACATGCCGACCGAAGAGGTATTCACATCGCCCGACGCAGGACGTACCGAAGGGACGATCCGCGCCACGCTGCCACTACCCCTCGCGGGCCAGATCGTGCGCGGGCTCGAGCTTACGTTCGCACAGGGGCGAGCCGTCCGGGTCGAGGCCGAGACAGGCGCGGAGATCGTGCGCAGCCACTTCGCGACGATCGAGAACGCCGACCGGCTCGGCGAGGTGGCGCTCGTCACCAAGGAGTCGCGCGTCGGCCAGACGGGAACTCTCTTCTACGACGTGCTCTTCGACGAGAACGCGACCTGTCACATCGCCTATGGCGCGGGCTTCCCTTTCCTCGCCGACGGCGACCCCGGCGACGGCCTGAACGTCGCAAACACGCACGTCGACTTCATGGTCGGCGGCCCGGAGCTCGAGGTGGACGCCGTGCTCGCCGACGGGTCGGAGGTGCCGCTGATCCGGAACGAGGAGTGGCAGCTCGCGTGAGCGCGAACGGCGACCGGCTCGAGCGCTACGCGGAGCTGGCCGTTCGCGTCGGGGCCAACGTGCAGCCCGGACAGGAGGTCTTCGTCTACGGCCTCGTCGAGCACGCCGACCTCATACGCGCGCTGACGCGGCAGTCGTACCGCGCGGGTGCGTCCTATGTCGACGCCGAGTACGACGACCAGCACGTGAAGCGGGCGATGATCGAGTTCGGGCCGGACGAGGCACTCACGTATTCGCCCGAGTCACTGAAGGCGCGGACGCAGGCGATGGCGGGCAACGCGCTGCTGGCGACGACGGGAAATCCGGAGCCCGAGCTCTTGGCAGACCTGGACGGCGACCGCGTCGGTCGTGCGATTCCTCTCGAGGTGGCGGACATGCGCCGGCAGCAGCATCGGTCCCAGAGCGTCAACTGGTGCGGCGTCGGCGCGCCGGCGGCAGGCTGGGCACGTCAGGTGCTGGGCGAGCCAGACGTCGAACGGCTCTGGGAGCTCGTCGCGTTCTGCTTCCGGCTTGACGAACCCGATCCGGTTGCCGCCTGGCGCGAGCACCTCGATCGCCTCGACGCGCGTGCCGACGCGCTCACCGAGCGTCGACCCGACGCGCTCCGGTACCGGGGGCCGGGGACGGATTTCACGGTGGGCCTCCTGCCGAGCGCACGCTGGGGAAGCGCCCGCTTCCGCACTGCGGGCGGCATCGACTACGTCGCGAACATGCCGACCGAGGAGATCTTCACGACGCCGGATCCCCGGCGGGCCGAGGGCACGCTGCGTGCGAGCATGCCGCTCAGCCTCGGCGGGCAGCTCATCCGGGACCTCCAGCTCACGTTCGAGGACGGCCAGATCGTGGGGGTCGAGGCCGAGAGCGGCGCCGACATGGTCCGCAGCCATCTCGCAACCATCGAGAACGCCGACCGGCTTGGGGAGCTTGCGCTCGTGACGAAGGAGTCTCGGGTCGGCCAGACGGGGAAGCTCTTCTACAACACGCTCTTCGACGAGAACGCCACC
The DNA here is from genome assembly GCA_963731015.1 of uncultured Actinomycetes bacterium. Classification (GTDB taxonomy): domain Bacteria; phylum Actinomycetota; class Thermoleophilia; order Gaiellales; family Gaiellaceae; genus Palsa-739. Next base: position 839,328 of record CAVSTY010000005.1, on the reverse strand, counting down.
TGCCACATCGCCTACGGTGCCGGGCTTCCGTACGCCTTCGAGGGCGAGCCGGACGAGGCGATGAACATCTCGAACATCCACGTCGACTTCATGGTGGGCGGGCCGGAGCTCGAGGTGGACGCCGTGCTCGCGGACGGGACCGAGGTGCCGCTGATCCGCGACGAGGAGTGGCAGCTGAGCTAGCTCGCGAGTGCCGCGCACTCGCTCGCTGGGTAGGAACTGCGCAAACGGGAGAGCGCGGTCTCCCGTTTGCTTCGTGCTGAGTGCACATTGGGTTGAACGTGGTTCGAGCGCTTGGTTTCGTCGCGAGCGCGCAGGCTGCGCGTGCGCGCTCGCTGGTGCGCGGCGGCGTAACCGGCGTTACGCCGCCGCCTGGACCGGACGGCGTTCGAAGCGTTTTGACCAGAGCTCAGACCAGGGACCGGAGGCCGCCGGAAACCGCACTTTCCGGCCCGCGGGGTTCCTTCTCCATAGGCGGGACCGCAGGTCTCGCCTACGCTCCCCGGATGCGTAGCTGGGCGGAGCTGCTGGGCGAGCCGGATGCGGCTCCGGAGCCCAGAGAGGAGAGCGAGGGCCGCTTCTTCTCGCGGCTGCGCGACTCGCTGTCGAAGTCGCGCCGCGCGCTGACCGGCGAGCTCGTGGCGGCTGCGTCCTTCGATCCCGGGAACGACGCCGACTGGGAGCGGCTCGAGGAGGCGTTGATCGCGGGCGACGTCGGCGTCCGCGCCACGGCCGAGCTCGTGCAGCGTCTCGAGGCGCGCGGCGAGCTCGCGGATCTGAACGCGGCACTCGCCGAGGAGGTGACCGAGCTCTTCGGCGAGGCCCCCGTCCTCGACGTCGCTCACGAGCCTGCCGTGATCCTCGTGGTAGGCGTCAACGGGACGGGCAAGACGACGACCATCGGCAAGCTCGCGTCGAGGCTCGCGGAGCACGGCCGCTCGGTCGTGGTCGCCGCGGCCGACACGTACCGGGCGGCGGCGGAGGAGCAGCTCGAGATCTGGGCGCAGCGCGCTGGGGCGGACTTCGTCGGCTCCGAGCGCGGCGCTGATCCCGCCGCGGTCGCCTACGACGCGGTGGAAGCCGCTGTCGCGCGCGGCCGCGACATCGTGGTCGTCGACACGGCCGGCCGCCTCCACACGCAGACGAACTTGATGGAGGAGCTCGCGAAGGTGCGGCGCGTCCTCGCGGGCCGTCTCGAAGGAGCGCCGCACGAGACGCTGCTCGTGGTGGACGCGACGACCGGTCAGAACGGCGTCCAGCAGGCGCGGCTCTTCGGCGACGCGGTGGCCGTCACGGGAGTCGTGCTGACGAAGCTGGACGGTTCGGCGAAAGGCGGCGTGGCGATCCCGATCGCCTACGAGCTCGGCCTGCCGGTGAAGCTCGTAGGCGTGGGCGAGGCGATCGAGGACCTCCAGCCGTTCGACCCGCGCGATTACGCGCAGGCGCTCGTCGCCCCCTGAGCTCGGTCCCGCCTAGCCGCCCGGGCCGATTACGACGATGTAGCCGCGAATCGGGTTCTCGGTCTCGATCGCGATCGCCTGAACCACATACGTGCCCGGCTCCGCACCGTCTTCCTGCGCGCGCTCCCATGCGTTCTCGAGTGCGTTGTGTAGGCGCTCTCCCCGGCCCTCCCACAGAGGGAACTCGGTGTTGTCGTCGTCTCTCATGACAACCTCCTTTCGCGCGGAGACACTACTCCCTCGGCGGTGTGGTTTCCACGAGTTCCGCCGCCCAGCCGGCGCCGACGATGTTCCCCTTCAGTTCGTAGACCGCCTGCGCCTCGGCCGCGACGCTCGCGGCCTCCGGTGATCTTCCGCTGAGGACGCGGGCGAGCGCGAGCAGTGCCGTGGCCTGCAGGTCGAGGAAATCGGTCGGCGCCGCCAGTTCGACTGCCTCCCGGGCGAGCCGCTCCGCCTCACCTGCAGGTGCCTGGACCTGGGCGCGCGCGACCCGCCACATCACCTGGGTGACGATGTCGTCCTCCCACGCGTGCGACTCGGCGAACTGTGCGAACTCCTCGGCGTCGGCGCCGCGGCGTTCCTGCGCGAGCACCGCCGCGAGATAGGCGGCGATGGTCGGCCGGACGTGCACCTCGCCGATCTCCTCGAGCCTGCGGTACCCGGTACGGAGCTCGCGCTCGGCGGCTTCGACGTCTCCGGCCAGCAGCTCGATCGTCGAGGCCTCGATGGCCCGGATCGCGCGGCTGTGTGCCTGGCCGAGCTTCGCCCAGAGCTCCTCCGCCCGAGTCGAGTGAGCGCGCGCCTCCCCGAACTCGCCGCGCATGGCGAGCAACACCGCGAGCGAGTTGAGGATCGAGGCGGTGAGCAGCCGGTCGTCCTCGCTCTCGCGCAGGAAGAGACGCGCCCGCTCGATCGCCACGCCGACCGGTGTCGGCCCGAGCTGGATCGCCTGCATCAAGAACCCCGCGGCGCGGGCGGCTTCGCGAGTGTCTCCCGCACGCCGGGCGTGCTCGAGCGCGTGCTCGAGCGCGGCCGCGCGCTCGCCCCAGCGGCAGGCGTTGACCGGCGGCTCGCTCAGCAGGTGCCAAGCCCTCGCCACCCCGGCGTGGTCGTCGAGCGCCTCGAGGGCGGGAATCGCCTCCTCGGCGATGCGCGTGATCTCCTCTGCCGGCGCCTCTGCGTTCGTGAAGATCCGGAAGAACTCGCGCTCGATCAGCGTGCGCAGCTCGAGCCGCCGATCGCCCTCGGTACGCGCGAGCGTAAGCGCCTCCTCGAGCGCTCCCTCCGCAGCGGCAAAGGCGCCCGAGCGCATGAGCGAGATGGCGAGCTCGAGCAGCGCGAATCCTCGCGACCCGCTCGTCCGCGGCAACAGCGAGACGCCGCGTTCGAGCAGGTTGACCGCGGCCGGGACGTCGTCGCGTGCCAGCGCGCGGTGGCCGGCGGCAGTGAGGAGCTCGCCCGCGCGCTCGCCGAGCGACCGGGTGTGGTCGTCGAGCGCGTCGAGTTCCTCGCGGTAGCGGTAGGCGTGCTCGAGGTGGTAGCCGATGAGCTCGTCCTGGCCCTCGTGGAGCTCGACCCAGGCGGCGAAGCGCTCGTGCAGGTCGGCACGCGTCCTCTTCGGGATCCCCGCGTAGGCGGCGTCCCGGATCAGCGCGTGCCGGAAGCGAAAGCCGTCCTCTCCGGGGATGCTCGAGACCGCGGGCTCGACGAGCTCGCGGCGGACGAGTCCCAGCAGCGTCGGCCCGAGGGTGTCGTCGCCGCTGCCGAGGGCGGCCACGGCACCCGGCCAGAACTCCTTGCCGACGACGGCGGCCCGCTCGAGCACGTCCCGGTCGAACGGGTCGAGGCGGTCGAGCCGGGCCGCGAGCAACGCCTGAATGGTCGGCGGGAGCGCGACGAGCTCGGCCGCCGCACGTACCTCCTCGGCGAGCATCGCGACGAGCTGCTCGGTGTAGAGCGGATTCCCCTGGGCCACCTCCGTGACGCGCTCGCGAAGCTCCGGCGACAGCATGCCGCGGCCGTCGAGCGCGGCGAGGAGCTCGGTCGCCTCGCCGGCCGAGAGCGGCTCGAGCCGCACATGCGTGCCCTCCCAGCCCGGCCGTTCCTCGAGCAGCTCCTCCCGCGCCACGCAGAGGAGCAGGATCGGCGCGTCGCGGCTCCAGCGGCTGACCTGCTCGACGAGGTCGAGCAGCGTCGGCTCGGCCCAGTGGACGTCTTCGAAGAGCACGAGCAGCGGCCGCGATCGGGCGAGCACCTCGAACAGGCGGCGAACGGCCCAGAAGAGCTCCTCCGGCGGAGCGGTTCCGGTGCCGCCGACGACGCGCAGGCGCTCGACGACGAGCTCCGCGTCGGCCTCGCCGTCCATCGCGTCCGCCACCGCCTGCTCGCCGCCGAGCCGCCGGATCAGCTCCGTGAGGGGCCAGAAGGTGATCCCGTCGCCGTAGGGGAGGCAGCGGCCCGCAGCGACGGTCGCGTGTCCGTCCACCTCGGCGACGAGCTCGGACACGAGCCGCGTCTTGCCGACGCCCGCCGAGCCGATCACGGTCACCAGCCGGCACTCGCGCCCGTCGGCGCTCGCCGTCAGCTCGTCTCGCAGGAGGGCGAGCTCGCGTGTCCTCCCGACGAGCGGCGTGTCCCAGCGACGGGCGAAGGAGTCGGCCCCGGCGATGGCCTCGAGCACCCGCCACGCCTTGACGGGGGCGCTCTTGCCCTTCGCCTCGACGGGAGTGAGCGGCACGAGCCGCGAGGCGTGGCGGACGAGGCGCTCCGTGACCGCACCGATCAGGATCTCGCCGCCGCCGGCTGCCTCCTCCAGTCGCTTCGCCGTGTTGACCGCGTCGCCGGTGGCCAGGGTCGCTGCCACGTCGCCCGTCACGACCTCGCCGGTGTTGATCCCGATCCGGATCCGCAGCTCGGGGATCTGACGCTCCGCGAGCGAGGTGTTCAGCCGCTCTACGGCCCGCTGCATATCGAGCGCAGCGCGCACCGCCCGGAGCGCGTCGTCCTCGTGCGCGCGCGGAAGGCCGAACACCGCCATCACGGCGTCGCCGACGAACTTCTCCACGGTGCCGCCGTGTCGCTCGACGGCGATCCGCATCTCCTCGTACCACCGACCCAGGAGCTCGCGGAGCGGCTCCGGATCGAGGCGCTCTCCGAGCATGGTCGAGCCGGCCAGGTCGCAGAAGAGGACGCTGACGGTCTTCCGCGCTGCCGCAGCGGAAACCATGTGCGCAGTCTGACCCCCGGACTGGCCGGTTTCCAGCCCGGCTACCCTGCGAGCCGCGATGTTCGACACGCTCAGCGACAAGCTCCAGAGCGCCCTCGGCGACCTCCGCGGGCGCGGCGTCCTCGACGAGGAGGCGATCTCCCGCGCCATGCGCGAGGTGCGCCTCGCGCTGCTCGAGGCCGACGTCAACTTCGGCGTCGTCAAGGACTTCGTCGCGCGGGTGCGCGAGCGCGCGCTCGGCGAGGACGTGCAGAAGAGCCTCACGCCGGGCCAGCAGGTCGTGAAGATCGTCCACGAGGAGCTCACGGAGCTGCTCGGCTCCTCGGATTCCCGCCTCGCCTTCTCGCCGCGGCCGCCTACCATCATCCTGCTCGCGGGCCTGCAGGGCTCGGGCAAGACGACCGCCGCAGGCAAGCTCGCGCTCCTGCTCTCCAACGAGGGGCGGAAGCCGGCGCTCGTGGCCGCCGACCTGCAGCGCCCGGCCGCGATCGACCAGCTCGTCCAGCTCGGCGAGCAGGTGGGAGCTCCGGTCTACGCCGACGAGCGCAGCGACCCCGTCAAGGCGGTGCACGACGGGATCGAGCGGGCGAAGGCCGACGAGCGCGACGTCGTGATCCTCGACACGGCCGGTCGCCTCCACGTCGACGAGGAGTTGATGGAGGAGCTCGCCGCCGTCCGGCGCGAGGCCAAGCCGACGAACGTTTTGCTCGTCCTCGACGCGATGACCGGCCAGGAGGCCGTCAACGTTGCACAGGCGTTCCAGGAGCGGATCGACTTCGACGGCGTCGTCCTCACGAAGCTCGACGGCGACGCGCGGGGCGGCGCAGCGCTGTCGGTGCGCGCTGTCACCGGCCGCCCGATCAAGCTCGCATCGACCGGCGAGAAGCTCGACGCCCTCGAGTGGTTCCACCCCGACCGGATGGCGTCGCGGATTCTCGGTATGGGCGACGTCCTCACGCTGATCGAGCGTGCCGAGGCGGCGATCGAGGACGAGGAAAAGGAAGACCTCGAGCGCCGCATGATGAAGGGCGAGTTCACGTTCGACGACTTCCTCTCGAGCTACAAGATGCTGCGCCGCATGGGACCGCTGCAGGGCGTGCTCAAGATGATCCCCGGTCTCGGCAAGCAGCTGGAGGGTCTCGACCAGGTCGACGAGAGCCAGCTGAAGCGGGTCGAGGCGGTCATCCTCTCGATGACGCCGCACGAGCGGCGTGTCCCGCACGTCATCGACGGCTCGCGCCGGAAGCGGATCGCCGCCGGCTCGGGCACGACTCTCGAGCAGGTCAACCAGCTCATCGAGGCCCGCAAGCAGATGGCAAAGATGATGAAGATGGCCGGATCGGGCAAGATGCCGCAGATTCCCGGCATGGCCGGCCCGGGCAACGCGCTCCCCACGCAGGGACCGCCGCGCCCGAGCGCGACGCGCAAGTCGAAGTCCAAACGCAAGAGGAAAGCGAGAAGGTAGGCAGATGGCAGTGAAGCTCAGGCTGACGCGGGTCGGCTCGAAGAAGAACCCGATCTACCGCGTCGTCGCGGCCGATTCGCGCTCGCCGCGCGACGGCAAGTTCATCGAGATCGTCGGTCGCTACAACCCGCAGTCGGATCCGTCGCTCATCGACCTCGACGAGGAGAAGGTGCGCGGCTGGCTCGCCAAGGGCGCGCAGCCGAGCGAGTCGGTGGCGAAGCTCCTCAAGGCACAGGGCATCGAGTAGCGCCGTGGCCGAACTGGTCGCCGAGCTCGCCCGCCGGCTCGTCGACGAGCCCGACGCCGTGCGCGTCGAGGAAGTCGAGGAGTACGACGGCACGCTCGTCCTCCGTCTCCACGTGGCCGAGGGCGACATCGGCAAGGTGATCGGCCGCCAGGGACGGCTCGCGCGGGCGCTGCGCACGATCGTCCGCGCCGGCGGGGTCGAGGCCGGGCGCCGGCTCCAGCTCGAGATCGTCGACTGATGCCGCAGGTCGCGGCGCTGTACGACATCCACGGCAACCTCGCCGCGCTCGAGGCCGTGCTCGCCGAGGTGCCGGACGATGCCACGATCGTGGTGGGCGGCGACATCTGTGCGGTCGGCGAGCAGCCGGCCGAGACGCTAGCCCGGCTACGTGGCCTCGGCGACCGCATCGTCTGGGTGCGGGGGAACGCCGACCGGGAGCTGTATCCGGGTGAAGAGGGCCTCGCACCGCCGGGAGTCTTCGACGGGGCTCGTGCTGCGCTCAGCGAGGAGGAAATCGAGTTCCTCCACGAACTGCCTGCGACGCAGATCGTCGACGGCGTCCTCTACTGCCACGCCTCGCCGCGCAACGACCTCGACATCTTCACCGAGCGGACACCCGAGGAGCGGATCGCTTTCCTCTTCGCTGGGCTCGACGTGCCGACCGTCGTCTGCGGCCACACGCACTCGCAGTACGAGCGCAGCGTCGCGGGCGTCCGCGTCGTCAACGCGGGCAGTGTCGGCATGCCGTACGAGGAGGAGCCGGGCGCCTACTGGCTGCTCGGCCTCGAGCATCGGCGGACGCCCTACGAGGGCGCCAAGTTGCTCGCGACGCGGGAAGAGGCGGTCGCCGAGTTCACCGAGCGTGGGCTCTGACCTCGTGCGGATCGGGCGGGTCGGGAAGCCGCACGGGCTCGACGGCGGCTTCTTCGTCGAGGGCGCCAGCGAGCGTCGGCAAGCCTTTGCGAAGGGCGCGACGCTCTATGCGGGCGGCGAGCCGGCGACCGTCGTCACCTCGCGGCACGGTTCCGGCGGCCGCCCGGTGATCGTCCTCGACCGCGCCGTGGAGCGCGGCGCCGAGCTCGCGGTTGCGCGCACGATGCTGCCGAGCCTCACCGACGAGGACGAGTTCTACGTCTTCCAGCTCGTTGGTCTCAGCGTGGAGGAGGAGGGCGGACGGCTGCTCGGGCGGGTGCGGGAGGTACTCGAGTACCCTGGGAACGACGTGCTCGAGCTCGACTCCGGTGCGTCACTTCCCCTCGTCGAGGCGTGCGTCCGGCAGGTGGATCTGGCCGGTGGGCGAATCGTTGTCGCCGTGGGGTTCGCAGACCCGGAATAGTCGCCCGTGCGCATCGACGTCTTCACCCTCGTTCCCCACGCCTATGCCTGGCTGACCGAGCAGCGCCCGGTCGCGACCGTCCTCGGCACGAACCTCGAGCTGCGGCTCTTCAACTACCGCGACTCGACGCCGCTCCGCGCGGGCCAGGTCGACGATGAGCCGTACGGCGGCGGGGCGGGAATGGTCCTGCGCGTCGACGTGGTCGCCGCCGCACTCGAGGCCGCCTACGGCGGGGAGCCGCCCGGCCCGGTGATCGCGCTCACGCCCAAGGGCCGCCCGCTCACCCAGCCGGTCGTCGAGGAGCTCGCCGCACTGCCCGCGTTCACGCTCCTCTCCTCGCGGTTCGAGGGCTTCGACGAGCGGATCGTCGAGCACCTCGCGACGGATGCGCTGTCGGTCGGACCGTACGTCCTCTCGAACGGCGATCTCCCGGCGATGCTCGTCCTCGACGCGGTCGCGCGGCGGCTGCCCGGTGCGCTGGCCGACGGATCGGGCGAGCTCGAGAGCTTCTCGGCGGAGCTCGGCGGAGGACTCGAGTATCCGCACTACACGCGGCCGGCGGAGTTCAACGGCTGGCCGGTTCCGGACGTGCTGCTCTCGGGCGACCACGCGCGCGTGGACGCCTGGCGGCGGGAGCAGGTGAGATGAGCGACGATTGGGGTGGCCACCGCCGTGAGCTCGGCGACGAGGGCGGCGAAAAGGACGACGCGGAGCTCGGTCAGGACGATCCGGGCGGCTGGCCGCAGGACGAGCCGGACGCCGGCGACTCGCAGGGCGGCTGGTCCGATCCGGGCTCGACGTGGCCGCAGCCGGCATACGGCGAGGAGCCGAGAGACTGGGAGCGTCGCCCGGACTACGGGGACTCTGGCTACATCCGGAGCGACGAGCCGCTCTTCGACGACGAGCGGGCCGAACCGCGCGAGGCGGAGCACACCCGCGATCCGCTCGCCCGGCTCTTTCCCGGCCTGCCACACAGTGTCCGGGTCACGCTCGACTGGATCCTCACCATCGCGGGAGCGATCCTGATCGTGCTCGCACTCAAGGCGTGGGTCGTCAACCCGTACCGCATCCCGTCGTCGTCGATGGAGCCGACGCTGAACTGCGCGAAGGGTCCCCTGAACCAGGGTTGCCTCGGCGACTCGAGCGACCGCGTGCTCGCCTGCCGCATCTGCCTCGACTTCGGTCGCAATCCGGCCCGCGGCGACATCGTGGTCTTCAACACGCCCGCCGCTGCGAAGGACAACTGCGGCGAAGGCGGCACTTTCGTGAAGCGGGTGATCGGTCTCCCCGGCGAGACGGTGAAGGAGAACGACCAGGGCTTCATCCTGATCAAGAAACCGGGCTCACCTGCATTCGTGAAGCTGAAAGAGTCGTATATCCCCAAGCAAAGTCGACTTGCGGACAGCCAGCACTTCGGCCGGACGTGGACGGTCCCGGCGGACGGCTACTTCATGATGGGGGACAACCGCTCGCAGTCGTGCGACTCGCGCACCTGGGGCGCCGTGCCCCGCGACGACCTGATCGGCACCGTCTTCTTCGTCTACTGGCCGCCTGACCGGATCTCGTTCAAGTAGCCGATCGGATCGCGCTCCATTCCGCTACCCTTGGCCGTCGGCTTCGGGCCTTTCGACAGCCCCTTTCTATGAGCAACGTCATCCAGGACCTCGAGCGCGCCCAGTTGCGCAACGTGCCGCGCTTCAAGGCCGGCGACACCGTGCGCGTGCACTTCCAGGTCATCGAGGGTACGCGTCGGCGGGTGCAGGTCTTCGAGGGGATCGTGCTCAAGCGGCAAGGAGCCGGTGCCCGCGAGACCTTCACCGTGCGCAAGCAGTCGTTCGGCATCGGCGTCGAGCGGACGTTCCCGCTCCACTCGCCGAAGATCGAGAAGATCGAGGTCGCCGCGATCGGCGACGTCAACCGCGCGAAGCTCTACTACCTCCGCGGCCGGGTCGGCAAGAAGGCGCGCATCCGCGAACGGCGCTACGGAGCCGGGTCGGAGCTGCCGCAGGCGGTCGGCGCGGCGCTCGCGGAGACCGAGGAAGAGCCGACGCCGGTCGAGGCCGAGGACGCCGAGGGGTCGCAGGCCGAGGCGGAGCCCGTCGAGGCCGTCGAGGAACCGGCTGACGAGGAGACGGCGGAGGAGCCGACGGCGGAGGAAGCACCCGCCGACGAGCCGGCCGCTGAGGCGCCAGCGGACGAGGGTTCCGAGCCCGAGGCCGCCGCCGAGCCCGAGACGGCTACCGCCGAGTAACAACTTTCCGGAATTTGCGGTGCGGCCGCTCTCGCCGCCCGAGGACGCCGATATCCTCGCCGCGAGGTGAAACGGACAGGCCAGAAGCTCCTGCGCTTCGATCGACGCCTCGGGGCGAGGTTCGTCGCCGGCGCGGACGAGGCGGGCCGCGGCTCCCTCGCCGGCCCGCTTGTCGTGGCGGGCGTCCTGCTCGACTACGGCTCGCTGCGTGACCACCGCGTTCGGCCGCTCGGTTTCCTCAACGACTCGAAGCAGTGCTCGCCGGAGCGGCGGGAGGATCTCTTCCGGGCCGTCGTTGGCTGCGCGGAGCGCGTCGCCGTGCGCGTCATCCCGCCCGGTGACATCGACCGGAACGGCCTGCATCGCTCGAATCTCGCCGGCCTGCGGGCGATGCTCGAGGCCCTGACGCCCCCGGCTGAGGCCTGCCTCGTCGACGGCTTCCGGCTCGGCGCGGCGGCGCCGGAGCACACGGCCGTTATCGACGGCGACGAGAAGAGCGCCGCGATCGCCGCGGCGTCGATCGTGGCCAAGGTGACGCGCGACCGCCTTATGCGTCGCCTCGACGCGCTCTATCCCGCGTACGGCTTCGCGCGGCACGTCGGCTACATCACGCCCGGCCACTCCGCGGTCGTCCGCGCCCGCGGACCGTCCGCGGTGCATCGGCTGAGCTTCCAGGCGCTCTGCTACGAGGGCGAGGAGGCCCCACCGGACGCCGCAGGCGGCCGGGGTTCATCCGGCCGTGCGTCGTCGGCTTTGCCGACGAGGCATCCAGCCATTGCCTAGAGCCGGCTCGGGTCACGACGCCGAGCGGCGTGCCGTGTGGTGGTACCGGCTGCGCGGGTGGCGGATCCTCGGCGAAAACGTCTGGGCGGCAGGCAACGAGCTCGACCTGATCGTCCGGCGCGGGCGAACGCTCCGCTTCGTGGAGGTGAAGGAGAAGAAGAGCGCGAGGTTCGGCGACCCGCTCGAGATGATCACGGCCGAGAAGCAGCGCCGGTTGCGCCGCGCGGCGGAGGCCTGGCTCGGCGCGCGGCCCGAACTCGCGCGGCTCGCCGTCGGCTTCGACGTGATCGCCGTGCGCGACGGCCGCGTGCAGCGAGTGCCGCAGGCGTTCTGAAGCCGGTGTCGAATCCCGTCGCGTGGCAGTCACGCAGGACGAGCTCTATGCGACGCTGGATCTCGACCTCTCGTGGTCGGAAGCCGAGCTGCCCGAGCGCAAGCGGACGAAGCACGTCCACCGGCTGCACCCGTACCACGGCAAGTTCATCCCGCAGCTCGTCGAGGTGCTGCTCGACCGCTACCTCGCGCCGGGAGACCACGTCCTCGACCCGTTCGCGGGTTCGGGAACGACTCTCGTCCAGGCGCTCGAGTCCGGGCTCGACGCGACGGGAGTCGACATCGCCGCGTTCAACTGTCTCCTCATGCGCGTCAAGACGGCGCCCTACGACCTCGCCGCAGCTGGGAGAGGAGCTGCGGGAGGTCGCCGGCCGGGTCGACTCGCTGCCACGGCGGCGAGCGCGTACGCGCGGGTATCTGGGCGAGTGGTACGCGCCGCAAGCGGTCGCGGAGCTTCTCGCCTTCCGCGAGCTGATCCCCGAGTACCGGCACACGGACGTGCTGCGCGTGATCCTCTCCCGTGCGGCGCGATCGGCCCGGCGGGCCGCCCATTTCGACCTCGAGGCGCCGAAACAGCCGCAGCGAGAGGAGTACTGGTGCCACAAGCACCGCCGCCAGTGCCGTCCGGTCGAATCCGCAACCGGCTTCCTCCGCCGCTACACGCTCGACACCCTCGCCCGGATCGAGAAGTTCGCGCGGATGCGGGAGGTGGAGCGCGAGGCCACGGTGCTGCACGTCGACGCGCGGGAGGCAGAGCTCCTAGGACCGTTTGACGGGATCCTCACGTCGCCGCCGTACCCGGGTCTGATCGACTATCACGAGCAGCACCGCTACGCGTACGAGTTGCTCGAGCTCGACGACCGGCGCGAGCGGGAGATCGGCGCCGCCGCGTCGGGGACGTCGCTCGCGTGCGCTCGAGGCCTACCGCAACGGCATCGCGGGCGTGCTCGCCAGGGCGTCCGTGAAGCTCTCGGCCCGGGCGCGCCGATCCTCGTCGTCGTCAACGACCGCCGAGATCTCTACCCGGACGATCCTCGCGAGGGCCGGCCTCCGGCTCGAAGCGAGGCTGCGGCGCCACGTCAACCGCCGCACGGGCCGGCGGGCGGGCGAGTACTTCGAGGACGTCCTCGTCGCGCGCGCGGCCTGAGGCTCAAACCGGCCTCCCGGACCGCGCGTAGTGTCCGTGCGTGACCATCGTCAGGCGTGTCGTGGGTGCCCTGCTCTGTCTGATCGGCGCGGTGTGGATCGGCCAGGGCACGAACCTCATCCAGGGCTCGTCGATGACCGGCAGCACGTTCTGGGCGGTGATGGGAGCTGCCTGCCTGGTCGCCGGTGTCGTCCTGCTCGGCTGGCCGTGGCACCGGCCGAGCGCAGAGCTCTAGACCTCGCCGTCGAAGTACTCGACCGCGTCCGCGAGGCGGAACAGCTTGCCGGGAGGCCACGCGCCGACCTTCGCCGAGTCCGGGTAGACCGAGGTCGCGACCGCGAGCCGGTTCGACCAGATGCAGACGCGCACCGTCTCGTCGGTTCGGTTCGTCACCTTGTGTGCGCCCGTCTCACCCGACGGGAAGAAGGCGCAATCCCAGGGCTCAAGCTCGCGCTCGCCCTCCGGCGTACGCAGCGTCGGTCGGCCGACGAGGACGATCAGCCACTCCTCCTCGGCGTTCTCGTAGTGGTAGGGGCAGATGCTCAGACCGGGCGCGAGCTCGTAGACCGAGAGGCCGAGCTGCTCGCCGCCGACGATCGGTCCGACGCGGGCGTAACGCGCGCCGTAACCGGCCGGCTCGTCCTCGTCGGCCCGGAGCTCGACGTCGAAGAGATTGGCGACGCTCACTTCTCGCCCTCCCAGTAGTCGACGGGCTCGCCGAGCCAGCCGCGATGCTGGAAGCCGGGGGCGTTGATCAGCACCTTCCCACTGTCGGGGTAGACGCACGCGTCGCCGTACGGCGCCTGCGTCGACGGCATCGCGTAGCGCACCGGCGCGTCCGTGTGGTTGCGGACGGCATGGGCTCCGGCGGCGCCTGCCGGGAAGCACGCGACGTCGCCGGCCCGGAGGACAGCCTCCCCTTCGGGCGTGCGCAGCGTCAGCTCGCCCTCGATCACGATCAGCCACTCTTCCTCGGTCGTCTCGAAGTGGTACGGCCAGGAGGCGTTGCCCGGCGGAAGCTCGTGGATGCTCATGCCGGTCGCGACGGCTCCGACGCTCTTGGTCAGCGACGTAGCGGCGATGCGGTGCCCGGGCGGGCTGTCGCGCTCGTCGAGCGGGAGGCTCGGAAGGTTGTGGATGCGCTCGCTGCTGCTCACGGCCTACGGCTTGCAGGTGATGAGGAGCGAGTTGTCGGACTGTCGGGTCAGCTGAAGCTCCGGCGACGACTGCGTGCCGACCCCCGTGACGGCGACGCCCTCCCCCTCGGGCGGAACCTTCGCGCTGACTTTCAGACAGCGAACGAGGGTCCCCGTCGTGGGGTGGGCGATGGTGGTGCTCGTCGTCTTGGTGAAGATCAGTGTCTCGGTCTTCGAACCGGAGCCGCAGCCCGCGGCGGCGCGCACCAAGACCGATGCGAGACCTGCGGTTCCGAGCTTCCTTCCCACTGGCACTGAAGCTACACGGTCAGAGATTCGCCACCAAGTCGGCGCATCGACGTCACGGCTCGGCGCCTAGCGTCAGGGCGTGCTTGCACGCGCGGTCACCCATGCGCTTGTCGGCCTCGAGCCCCGCCGCGTCGACGTCGAGGCCCACGTTCGCGACGGCATCCCCGGCTTTGCGATCGTCGGACTCGCCGACCGTGCCTGCCAGGAAGCTCGCGAGCGCGTCCGCTCGGGGATCTCCGCCGCCGAGCTGAGCTTCCCGCCCGGACGGATCACCGTCAACCTCGCGCCCGCGGAGCTGCGCAAGGAGGGCTCGGGCTTCGACCTGCCGATCGCGCTCGCGCTGCTCGCCGCGTCGCAGCAGCTCCCGCGTAGCGCGCTCGAGCGCACCGCTGCAGTGGGCGAGCTCGCGCTCGACGGGCGGCTGCGCCGGGTCGGCGGCATCCTCGCCGTCGCCGAGGGCGCGAGGCGGCTCGGCGCCGAGCGTCTTCTGTGTCCGGCCGACTCTGCCCGCGAAGCGGCTCTCGCGGGCGTCGCAGCGATCCCGGTCCGGCATCTCGCCGAGGCCGTCGCCTATCTGCGCGGCGAGGTCGAGCTGGAGCCCGAGTTGCCGCTCGGGCCGAACGGCGATGGCCCGGGAGCGGCACCCGACCTCGCCGACGTCCGTGGGCAGGAACGCGCGCGTCGCGCGCTCGAGCTGGCGGCGGCGGGCGGTCACAACCTCCTCCTCGGCGGCCCGCCCGGCACGGGGAAGACGATGCTCGCGCGCCGGCTGCCGGGGATCCTGCCGCCGCTCGAGCCGGAAGCCGCGCTCGAGGTGACGCGGATCCACTCGGTCGCCGGGCTCGTGGACGGCGAGCACCCACTCGTCTCGCGCGCGCCGTTCCGCGCGCCGCACCACAGCGCCTCCACCGCCGCGATCGTCGGCGGCGGGCCGCACCTCCGGCCGGGCGAGGCGAGCCTCGCGCACCGCGGCGTGCTGCTCCTCGACGAGCTCGCCGAGTTCCAGCGTCCGGCACTCGAGGCGCTGCGCCAGCCGTTGGAGGACGGCTTCGTAGCGGTCTCACGGGCCGCCGGACGCATCGTCTTTCCGGCTCGCTTCATGCTCGTCGCGACGATGAACCTGTGCCCGTGCGGCGGGCGCGGTGACCCTGCCGCCCAGTGCAGCTGCTCGGCGCAGCGGCTCGCGCGCTACCGCGACAAGCTCTCCCGCGCGCTGCTCGACCGCTTCGACCTCGTCCTCGCGATGCCGCGCGTTCGCGGTGAGGAGCTCGCCGCTGCGCCGAGCGAGAGCTCGACCACAGTGGCGACCCGCGTCACGGCGGCACGGGAGCGGCTCGCGACGCGACCGCCGTCACGCGACACCGAGGCCGACGTGCTTCTGCGCCGTGCCGCCGACCGCCTCCACCTGTCCGGGCGGGGCTATGCGCGGGTCGGGCGGGTTGCGCGGACGATTGCGGCGCTCGCCGAGTCGGAGCAGGTGCGGGCCGCGCACGTCGCAGAGGCGCTCTCCTACCGCTCACCGGAGGAGCTGTCGAGTGTCTGAGCTCGCGCTCGCGGTCTTCGCATCCGAAACGGGGACACATCTGATCCGCCCGCCTCGCGGGGAGCGCTGGCGTGCCTTCCAGCGGCGCTTCGACGAGCGAGAGTGTCTCGAGCGGCTGGCCACCGGTGGATATCGCTTCATCGCGCGATCGGCGCTGGGCTTCCCGCCGCTCCTGCGCGCGATCCACGACCCGCCGGCCGGTCTCTTCCTCCGCGGCGACGCGCAGCCCGAGATCCTGTCGCGGCCGGCGGTGACGGTCGTGGGCGCGCGCGCCTGCTCGGGCTACGGCGCCTCCGTCGGTCGCAGCCTCGGCCGGGAACTCGCGTCGGCGGGGCTGGTCATCGTGAGCGGCCTCGCCCGCGGCATCGACGCGGAGGTGCATCGCGGGGCGCTGGAGACGAATGGAACGACCGTCGCCGTCCTCGGCTGCGGCATCGACCGCGACTACCCGGCCGCACATGCGGAGCTTGCGCGCCGCGTAGCGGGCGCCGGCCTCATCGTCTCGGAGTACGCGCCGGGAGTGGAGCCGGCGCCGTGGCGATTCCCGGCCCGCAACCGCATCGTGGCCGGGCTCTGCGCGGCCACCGTCGTCGTCGAGGCGCGCGAGCGCAGCGGCGCGCTCATCACGGCGGATCTCGCGCTCGAGGAGGGACGGGAGGTCTTCGCGGTGCCGGGAGAGATCACGAGCACGCTGTCCGCGGGCACGAACGCGCTGCTCAAGCTCGGCGCGGCGCCGCTGACGAGCGCCGCCGACGTCCTCGCTTCCTTCGGGATCGAGCCGGAACCCGAACAGGGTGAGAGCTCGCCTCTGCTCGAGCTTTTGCCCGCGACCGCCGACGAGATCGTGCGCAAGACCGGGCTCGGCGCCGGCGAGATCGCGCGGGCGCTCGTCGAGCTCGAGCTGGAAGGGCGCGTCGTGGTGCGTGACGGCATGTACCGTCGCGCCTCGTGAATCCGTATTGGCTGGAGGAACCGAGCCCGAATCGGGCAGAGACGAAGCTCGACGGCCGCGCCGACGTTGCGATCGTCGGCGCTGGTGTCACGGGCTGCTCTGCCGCGCTGCGCCTGGCCGAGGCCGGCCTGCGCGTGAGCGTGCACGACGCGCGCGGGATCGCGGAAGGCGCCAGCGGCCGCAACGGCGGCTTTGCGCTCGGCGGAGGCGCCGCCCGCTACGACGTCGCCCGCGAGACGTACGGCGCAGCGCGCGCAGCCGCCTTCTGGCGCTGGACTCACCAGGCTCTCGATCGAATGGCCGAGCTCGCGGGCGACGCGCTGCTGCGCGTGGGCAGCTACCGGCTGGCCGGCGACGAGGAGGAGCGCGAGGGGATCCGGCTCGAGTACGAGGCGCTGCGTGAGGACGGCTTCGAGGCGGTGTGGCTCGACGACGTTCCGGGAGGCGCGGCAGGCCGCTTCCATGGGGCGATCTCCCATCCCGACGACGGTTCCATCCAGCCGGCACGCTTCGTCCGCCGCCTCGCCGCCCTGGCGACGACTGCGGGAGTGGAGTTTCGTGTGCACGACCGGGTCGAGGACATCGAGTCGCTGGACGCCGATCGCGTCCTCGTCGCGACCGACGGCTACGGGCACGGCCTCGTCCCCGAACTCGCGGACCTCGTCTGGCCGACGAGGGGCCAGATGATCGCGAGCGAGCCGCTCGACCGGGAGCTCTACGACCGCCCGCACTACGCGCGCCAGGGCTTCGACTACTGGCAGCAGCTGGCCGACGGGCGGATCCTGCTCGGCGGCTTCCGCGACGTCTCGATCCTCGACGAGCTGACGGACGTCGAGGAGACGACGCCGGCGATCCAGGCGTCTCTCGAGTCGTTCCTGCACGAGCTCGTCGGCGAGGAGGTCGCGGTGACGCATCGCTGGGCAGGCATCTTCGGCCTGACGCAGGACATGCTGCCGCTCGTCGGGGCGGTGCCCGGCCGGGACGGACGTGTCTGGGCGGCCGGCGGCTACTCCGGCCACGGCAACGTGCTCGGCTTTGCCTGCGGCGAGCTGGTCGCGGACGCCATCCTCGGCGACACGACGTCGCCGCAGCTCGAGCTATTGACCCCCGAACGCTTCGAGGGGTGAGGCGTGCCGCGGCTCGTAGAGGAGCACCTCGACGCCGCCCGGCAGGAGCATGGTGGTCGTGACGCCGAAGCTCTCCTCCTCCGGCTCGCCACGGAATTCGATCCCGCGCGCTCGTAGCTCTCCGACGGTCTGCTCGAGGTCGTCGCACATGAAGCAGATCTGATGCGTCGTCGCGCCGTCCGAGGGATGGACGCCGAGCTCGGCGGGCGGCAGCTCGAAGATCAGCCACCCGGGGTGGTCCTCGACGTGCTCCCAGCCGAGCACGTCGCGCAGCACGGCGCGGAGCGCGTCCGCCTCGGGCGTGTACAGGAGCAGGTGCGCGCCGGTGATCGGCATCAGAGCGTCTTGACGTCGGCGATGAGCTGGTCGATCGAGGCTTTCGCGTCTCCGAACAGCATCACGGTCTTCGGGTTGTAGAAGAGCGGGTTCTCGATCCCGGCGAAGCCCGGGTTCATCGAGCGCTTGAGGACGACCACGGTCTGCGCGTCGTCGACGTCGAGGATCGGCATGCCGTAGATCGGCGAGCCCTCGTTGTTGCGCGCGTCGGGATTGACGACGTCGTTCGCTCCGACCACGAGCGCGACGTCCGTGCGCGTGAACTCGGGGTTCGCCTCGTCCATCTCCTTCAGCTGCGGGTACGGGACGTTCGCTTCGGCGAGCAGGACGTTCATGTGCCCCGGCATGCGGCCTGCAACCGGATGGATCGCGTACGAGATCTCGACGCCCTTGGCCTCGAGCAGATCCGCGAGCTGGCGGACGTCGTGCTGCGCCTGCGCGACCGCGAGGCCATAGCCCGGCACAAAGACGACCTTGTGCGCGTAGGCGAGCATGACGGCCACGTCCTCGGCCGTCGCGCTCCGGACGGTGCCGCCGTCGCCCGCGGCGACCGCTGCGGCTGCCTCGGTGACCTGGCCGAACGCCCCGAAGAGGACGTTCGCAACCGAGCGGTTCATCGCCCGCGCCATCATCAGCGTGAGCAGGGTTCCGGAGGCGCCGACGAGCATCCCGGCCACGATCAGGAGGTTGTTCTCCAGCTCGAAGCCGCCGAGCGCGACGGCGATGCCCGTGAAGGCGTTGAGCAGCGAGATCACCACGGGCATGTCCGCGCCGCCGATCGGGAGCACGAAGAGAACGCCGAAGGCGAGCGACGCCAGGACGGTGACCCAGAGCAGCCACTCGTCCTGGACACCGGCGACGAGGGCGATCGCGCAGCCCAGTGCGGCGACGAACAGCGCGCCGTTGACGAACTGTTGGCCCGCGTAGGTGATCGGCCGGCCGCCGATCAGCTCCTGGAGCTTCGCGAAGGCGACCATCGAGCCTGCGAACGAGATTGCCCCGATCAGCGCGGAGAGCACGATGCCGATCGAGATGTCCTCCGTCGGCGCGCCCGGAGGCGGCAGGACTTTGTGCAGCTCGGCGAGAGCGATCAACGCGGCCGCGCCGCCGCCGACACCGTTGAACAGCGCGACCATCTGCGGCATCGCGGTCATCTGCACCTTGCGCGCGGCGACCGCTCCGAAGCCGCCGCCGATCAGCATCGCGATCGCGATCGCCCACCAGCTCGTCGAGCCGACCCTGATCCACGTGACGATGATGGCCAGCACCATCCCCGCCGCGCCGATCTGGTTGCCGCGCCGCGCGTGTGCGGGGTTGGAGAGGAAGCGCAGCGCCAGGACGAACGAGACGATCGAGATCAGGTAGAGGAGGTTCGCGAGGTTGTAGCTCACGCGTCGTCCGGCTTCTTCGGCCGCTCGCGACTCTTGAACATCTCGAGCATCCGGTCGGTGACGACGAAGCCGCCGACGACGTTCGCGGAGGCGAGGACGACGGCGGCGAAGCCGACGATCCAGGTGAATGCGCTCTTGTCAGGCTGGCCGAGGACGATCATCGCGCCCACGATCACCACGCCGTGGATCGCGTTCGTTCCCGACATCAGCGGCGTGTGCAGCAGCGTCGGCACCTTCGAGATCACCTCGACGCCCAGGAAGATCGCGAGCACGAGGATCGTCACCTCGAAGACGAGGATCGTGTTGTGGCTCATGCCGCGGCTCCTTCCTGCTTGCCGGCGACGCAGGCGCCGCTCGTGATCTCGTCCGACCAGTCCAGCGCGAGCTCGCCCTCCGGCGCGAGGTGGAGGAGAAGCGCCTGGACGTTCCGCGAGTACAGCGTCGAAGCGTGGTACGGCATCGTGCTCGGGAGGTTCGTCAGCCCGACGAGCGTCACGCCGGCGCGCTCGACGATCTCTGCCCGGCTCGGTCAGCTCGCAGTTGCCGCCGGTCTCGGCGGCGAGGTCGACGATGACGGAACCCGGTCGCATCGCCTCGACGGCGGACGCCGGGATGATCTTCGGGGCCGGCCGTCCGGGGACGGCGGCCGTCGTGATCACCACGTCGAAGTCCGCGATCCGGCCCTCGAGTGCTTGCTGCTGCGCCGCGATCTCGTCCGCCGTCAACTCGCGGGCGTAGCCACCCTCGGCCTCGGCGCCGGTCACGCCGAGGTCGAGCCAGTTCGCGCCGAGGCTCTCGATCTGCTCGCGCACCACCGGACGGACGTCGAAGCCGGTCGTCACGGCGCCGAGCCGGCGGGCGGTGGCGATCGCCTGCAGCCCCGCCACACCGGCGCCGATCACGAGCACCTTCGCGGGGGGAACCGTGCCGGCCGCGGTGATGAGCATCGGGAAGAAGCGCGGCAGGTGCTCGGCAGCGAGGAGCGCGGCCTTGTAGCCGCCGACGGTTGCCTGCGACGAGAGCGCGTCCATTGACTGCGCGCGCGTAATGCGCGGCACGGACTCGAGCGCAAACGCCGTCACGCCGCGCGCCGCGAGCGCCTCGACGCCGGCCCGATCCGAAAGCGGCTCGAGGAACGCGATCAGGAGCTGGCCCGAACGGAGCCGCTCGCGTTCGTCGGGCGACACTTTCCGCACCTTGACGACCCCGTCCGCCTCCCAGGGGTCGCCGAGCGTCGCGCCGGCCTCGCTGTATGCGTCGTCGGAAAACGAAGCGGCGTCCCCGGCGCCCTGCTCGACCACGAGCTCGAAGCCGGCTGCGGCGAGCTTTCCGACGGTCTCGGGAACGAGTGCGACACGGCGCTCGTCCTGCGTCGTCTCGCGCGGAATCCCGACCTTCATCCGGCGCGTAGCCTATGCCAGCGCTCGGCCGTGCACGTCCGTGATTCTCCGCAGCTAGCCTCGCGTAGCAGTGACGCACTTCTTCACGAGCCACGGGTTGCCGCTGCTCTTCGCCGTGGTCATGCTCGAGTCGTTCGGGATTCCGCTGCCGGGGGAGACCGCTCTGATCGCCTTCGGCGTGCTCGCGTCGCAGGGCCACTACTCGATCGTCGTGGTGATTGCGGTGGCCGCCGCGGCCGCGATCATCGGCGACAACCTCGGCTACCTGCTGATCGGACGGCTCGGCGGTAGGCGTCTCTTCGAGCGCTGGGGGTTCCTGCGCCGGCGCACCGAACACATCCTGCCCGCAACCGAGGAGTTGATGGCGAAGCACGGCGGCAAGGTGGTCTTCTTCGGCCGCTTCGTCGCGATCCTCCGCTACACCGCCGCTTGGGTCGCCGGGATCGCCGGGATGCCGTGGCGGAAGTTCCTCTTCTGGAACGCAGCCGGGGGAATCTGCTGGGCGACGTTGGTCGGGCTCGTCGCGTATTACGCAGGAGGCGCCGCGGCGGACGCCATCCAGCGCTACGGGATCTACGCGGTCGCCGTGGTCGCCGGCGCGGTGTTGGTCTTCTACGCGATCACGCACTTCGGCAAGAAGTGGTTGGAAAACCGGCTGTAGCGCTTCTGTTCGCGCTCGCTCTCGGGCTCTTGCTCCTCGCGGCGGGTTGCGGCGGCGGCTCGGCGGCTGCGACGGTGCCGGCGACCGCGCCTCATTCCGTCCGACTGCCGCACTTCACGCACGTCGTCGTCGTGGTGTTCGAGAACCACGAGGCGAACTCGATCGCCGGGAATCCCGACGCACCGACCTTCAACGCGCTCGCGCGGCGCTACGCGACGATCGCCAACTACACCGCCGTGGCCCATCCGAGCCTCCCGAACTACCTCGCGCTCGTGTCAGGTTCGACGCACGGGATCACGAGCGACTGCACCGATTGCATCGTCGGCGCGCGCAACCTCGCCGACACGCTCGGAGTCGCGCGGAGGAGCTGGAAGACGTATGCCGAGGACATTCCGTATCCCGGCTTTACCGGCGCCTCCGCCGGCCGCTATGCGAAGAAGCACGACCCGTTGCTCTACTTCCGCGACGTGGCCGACTCGCCGGTCCGCCGGCGCCATGTCGTCCCGTTCACCCGGCTCGCGGGCGATCTGCGCCGGCACCGCCTGCCGGACTTCTCGCTCATCGTCCCGAACCTCTGCAACGACATGCACGACTGCTCGGTCGCAACCGGTGACGCCTGGCTGAAGGCGCACGTCGTTCCGCTGCTGCACTCGCCCGAACTGCGGGGCGGGGTCGTCTTCGTCGTCTTCGACGAGGGAACGAGCGACACGGGCGGCGGCGGCCGCATCGAGGCGCTCGCGCTCGGCCCGACCGTGCGCCGGGGCGCGAGATTCACGAGGGCAACGAACCACTACGGCCTCCTCCGCACGATCGAGGATGCCTGGGGTCTGCCGCCGCTCGGTCTCTCGCGCCGAGGCACCCCGATCGGCGGCATCTGGAAGAAGTAGGAGTCGCGGCTCCGGCGCGGAATCCGTCCGGGCATGCTTGCCTCGATCGCACGCGCACTGGAGGAGCGGGACCACGCCCTCGGCCACGGCGCCCGCGTCGCTGCGCTGGCCGAGCCTGTTGCCCTGGAGTTGGGCTGGGACCGTGAACGCATTCGAGGCCTCCGCTGGGCGGCCCCTCTGCACGACGTCGGCAAAGTCAAGATACGGCCGCAGGTGCTCAGGAAGGCAGGCCGACTCACGCACGAGGAGATGGTGGAGATCCGGAGCCACCCGGCGGCCGGCGCCAGACTCGTCATCGAGATGCGTCGGTTCCACGACGCACTCCCGTACGTCCTGTTCCACCACGAGCGGTGGGACGGGGACGGCTACCCGGCGGGACTGAGTGGCCGCAGAATCCCGATCGAGGCGCGGATTCTTGCGATCGCAGATGCCTTCGACGCGATGATCTCGCCTCGGCCCTACCGCCACGCTTTGACGCACGAGCACGCGCTCGCGGAGGTGGCGGCCGGGGCAGGCACGCAGTTCGACCCGGTCGCCGCCGAGTTCTTCGTCGCGGCGTGGGCCGAAGGCTGGGACACGTGGCAGCGCGCTGCTTCTTAGCTCGCGAAGCTGACGCTTCGCTCGCTGGGTGACGGAACTCCGCGCGGGCGAGAGCGCGGTCTCGCCCGCGCTCCGTGCTGTTTTCTCCTGCGCCGTGCGCAGCACCCGCGAGCTACAGGCTTGCCCAGACTTCGAGCTTGGCCTGGACGCGACCGATCACCTCGTCGGTGAACTCGGTCGTGCCGAGGTCGCCGCCGAGGTCGGCGGTGCGCGCGCCCTGGGCCACCGCCTCCAGGCAGGCCTCGCGGATTGCGCGTCCGGCGCGCTGTGGTTCCTCGCCGGCGTGTGAGAGGAGAGCTGCCCCGGCGAGGATCATCGCCATCGGGTTCGCGACGTTCTTCCCCTGCAGGGAAGGCGCGGTTCCGTGCGCCGCCTCCGCCATGATCGCCGCCGGCTCGAAGTCGGATTCGAAGGCCACGAGCAACGACTCGGAGCCGGCGATCGAGCCGAAGAGCGGCAGGACCAGGTCGGACAGGATGTCGCCGTCGCGGTTCAGCGCCGGGATCACGAGCGGGTCGCCGGCCGAGGAGAGGAGGAGCGCGAACGTCGCGTCGATTAGTTGCGGCTCGTACGGCACCTCCGGATGGCGTTCCGCGGCCGCGTCCATCTCCTCCTTCAGCATCCCCTCGTACGTGGGGCTGACGGTGTACTTCGGGCCGCCGAATACCTTTGCGCCCGTCCGCGCGGCCTGGCGGAAGGCGAACTCGGCGACCGCGTGACAGATGCGGCGCTCGATGCGCTCCGTGCGGAAGGCGATCTCGTCGTCGCCCTCGCCCTCGCGCCACTCCTTCGCGCCGTAGGCATCTCCGACGGCCATCCGGACGATCGAGATCGGCGCGTGCACGCCGCCCAGCGGCGCGACACCCGGGATCCGCCGGCCCGTTCGCACGATCACTTTGCCGCCGATCTCCTCGCGCAGGATGCGGTTCGGCGAGCCGATGTCGCCGCGGCCCTCCGGCGTGACCGTCGCGGCCTTCAGCCCGAGCCCGTGCTCGCGGATGGCGGCCGCGGCCTCGTGCACGATCCCGTTGTCGGTTTCGCGGCGCTGTTCGAGCGAGAGATCGAAGCGCGGAAACTCCAGCTCGACCCCGATCACGCCGGGCTCGAGCACGCGGAGGCCTTCCTCCAGCAGCTCCTGTCCTGTCTCGTCGCCCTCGAGGACCACGATCGTCCGCTCGTCGCGCATCGCGCCGATGGTAACCGCCTCGAACACGACGACATGCGTCATGCGGTGTGTCGCGGATCGGCTCGGAAATACACCCGCTGCCAAGCGCAAATCCGACGGGCGGACGATCGACGATTGTCGCCCTTGGTATTTACCGGCCGTCAAGACACGGAGACTGCTTAGTGCGTGGAGAGGTTCTGTAGGGTTTCTCCCGGAAATCGCCCTCGCGAAGGAGGAGAACGGTGGCTCGGAAAACGGTGCTCGTATGCGACAGTTGTGGGAACGAAGTCGACGAAGGGAAGGGCGCGGTGTTGCGGGTGACCTACACCGACGCGCGCCGCGGAGCGAAGCAGGCCGACCTCTGCGACGCATGCTCGGGCAAGATGCCCGGCCGTGCCGTCGCCCGCCGCGGGCGGCGCCCGAAATCGGTCGCCTAGCTCGCGAAGCTTAGCTTCGCTTCGTTGGAATAAGGAACTTCGCGGGCCGGAAAGCGCGGTGTCCCGCGCGCCGAACAAAGCGCTAGCGTAGGCGGGTGCCGCTCCGGCTGATTGCGGGGCCTGCGAACGCGGGCAAAGTCGAGCTGTTGCTCGGCCGTTATCTCGATGCGCTCGAGTCTTCCGCTGGACTCGAGCCGGTGCTCATCGTGCCGAACCGGGCGGACGTCGACCGCGTCGAGCTCGAGCTGCTGGCCCGGCGTCCGGCGCTGCTCGGCGGCTCCATCGGGACCTTCGACGACCTGTTTCGCCGGCTCGCGGCCGGCTTCACGGACGCGCGCAAGCAGCTCGGACGTCTGGAGCAAACGCTTCTCGTTCGCCGGGTCGTGAGCGGTGCCGACCTCGACGGCTTCGCCCGCTCGGCCGCGCACGCGGGCTTCGTCGACACGCTCGAACGGGCGCTCGACGAGCTCGACGAGGGGCTGCTCTCGCCCGCCGCGGTGGACGGCGAGCTCGGCGCCTTGTACGTGGGCTATCGCGACGAGCTCGACCGGCTCGCGCGCTGGGACCGCGGGCTGCTTCGCGGCCACGCTGTCGAGCGCCTCCGGGTCGACCTCGACGCGTGGCACGGCGAGCCGGTGTTCGCGTACGGGTTCGAGGATCTGACGGGCGCCGAGTGGGCGCTGCTCGAGGCGCTGGCCGCGCGGACGGAAGTGACCGTCTCGCTCCCGTACGAGCCGGGACGGCCGGTCTTCGCGGCGCTGCAGCGGACGGCCGAGGATCTCGCCGGCCTCGCGTCCGGGGCCGTCGAGGAGCTGCCGCCGCGCTACGCAGCGGTCGCACCTCCGGCGCTCGCGCATCTCGAGCGGGCGCTCTTCTCCGACGGGCCGGGAGACGCCCCGCCGCTCGACGGTGTGATCCGCTTCTTCGAAGGTGCCGGAAGCCGGGGCACGCTCGAGTTGGTCGGCGCAGAGGTCCTCGCGCTCACGCGCGGCGGCATGCCGCCGGAGCGGATCGGGCTCGTCGTCCCTGGATACGAACGGATTCGCGGCGCGCTCGAGACGGTGCTCGGCTCGTTCGGCATCCCGTACGCCGTGGACGGCGAGCTGCGCCTCACGCAGACACCGCTCGTGCACGCGCTCGCGGCGCTGCTGCGCTTCGCGTGGGGAGGAGGGACACGCAGCGACCTCTTCCGCTTCCTCCGCTCGCCGTTCTCGGGCCTCGAGCGGCGGTCGGTCGACTTCGTCGAGGGTCGCCTCCGCGGTCGCGCCGTGCAGGCGCCGGAGCGCGTCGTCGAGGAGACGGAACGGATGCGCGACGGTCCGCTGCCCGCGCTCTCGGAGTTGCGCGACGCCGTCGATCCGGTCGAGGCGGTGCGTGAGCTGGCAGAGCGAATGCTGCGGAACGCGTACGGCCTCGAGCGGCCGCCGGCCGACGCGGCGAGCCGGATCGACCTTCGCGCCTACGAAGCGCTGAGGCGGCTGCTCGCCGAGCTCGAGGGCTGGCGCGAGCTCAGCGGAGAGCTGAACCGCGAGGACGTTCTGGCGGCGGTCGAGCGCGCCGCGCTGCCTCGCCGCACAGGCGACGACGCGGGTCGCGTCGCGGTGGTCGACCTGCTGCGCGCCCGCACGCGACGTTTCGACGCGGTCTTCGTCCTCGGGCTGGAGGAAGGGAGCTTGCCTCGGCGCGGCGGCGGCTCGCCGTTCCTCGACGACGACGTACGGCGGGCGCTCGACGCGAGCGGCGCGCGCCTCGAACGGCCGGATCCGGTCGAGAACGACCGCTACCTCTTCTACACCGCGTGCACGCGCGCCTCGCAGCGGCTCTATCTCGTGCGCGAGGCGGCGGACGACGACGGCAGCCCGCGCGAGGCGAGCCCGTTCTGGCACGACGTGCAGGCGCTCTTCACTGGGGACGACGTGCGGCGCTGGACGCGTCGGCGCCCGCTCTCGGCGCTGACGTGGCCGCTCGAGGACGCGCCGACGGAGCGGGAGCGGCTGCGCGCGCTCGCGGAGCTCGCGGCCCGCGACGCGGACGGGGCGAACGGCCTTGCTCGCGCGAACGGCTGGGAGCGGAGGCTCGAGCGCGCAGCCGCTGCCTTCCGCAGGCCGACGCGGATCACCCATCCACTCGTGCTCGAGCAGCTCGGCTCTCGCACGTCCTTCGGTGTCACCGAGCTCGAGCGCTTCGCCGACTGCTCGTCGGCCTGGTTCGTCGAGCGCTTCCTCGACCCAAAGACGATCGACGCCGAGCCCGACGCAAAGCAGCGTGGCAGCGTTGCGCACAACACCCTCTACCGTTTCTTCACCCGTATCCCGGCCGAGCTCGGCGTCGAGAAGCTCGAGCCGCAGCACGTGGAAGCGGCCACGAGGCTGATGCGGGAGTGTCTCGACGAGGCCGTCGGCCGCGTGCGCATGGATCTGACGGAGATGCAGGAGCGGGAGCTCGACCAGACGCTGTGGCGCGATCTGTCGGCATTCGTGGAGGAGGAGTGCGAGTCGTCGTCGCCGCTCGTGCCGCGGCGCTTCGAGGTCGCGTTCGGCAGCGAGCGCGCAGCACCCGAGTTGCAGCGTGGGCTCGAGCTCGGGGCCGGGCTGACACTGTCGGGAAAGATCGACCGGATCGACGTCGACCCGTTCGGCGCGCGCGGGATCGTCCAGGACTACAAGTCGGGCAAGAGCGCGCACTCGGCGAGGCAGATCGAAAGCGAGTTGCGGCTCCAAATCCCGCTCTACATGCTCGTGCTGCGCGATCTCGTCGGGCTCGAGCCGCTGGGCGGCCTCTACCGGCCGCTCGCGGGAGCGCGCAAACCGCGAGGTCTCGTCCGCGGCTCCGAGGAGGAGACGCTGCCGGGCTACGTCTCGCACGACTACCTCGACGAGGAGGCGTTCTGGGGTGTCGTGGAGACGGCGCGCAGCAAGGCGACGACGCTCGCTGAGCGGATGCGGGAGGGCGACGTCCGGCACGACCCGCTGCGCGGCGAGTGTCCGGCCTGGTGCGATCTCTGGACGGTCTGCCGGATCGAGCGCGCATGAGCGCCTACGAGCTGAACCCCGAGCAGCTCGCCGCGGTCGAGGCGGGTGGAGAGGTCTTCGTCTCCGCCGGCGCCGGCACCGGCAAGACGGCCGTGCTCGTCGAGCGGGTCGTCGGTGCGGTCACGGAGCGCGGGCTCGACGTCGACTCGATCCTCGTGATCACGTATACGCGCCGGGCCGCCGGCGAGCTGCGCACCCGGATCCGCGCGGCTCTCGCCGAGCGCGGCCGGCACGATCTGGCGCGCGAGCTGGACGGCGCGTGGATCTCGACGATCCACGGCTTCTGCGCCCGCCTCCTTCGGGCATATCCGCTCGCCGCCGGGCTCGATCCGCGCTTCCGCGAGCTCGACGAGGCGCAGGGGACGGTGCTGCGATCGGAGGCGTTCGGCGAGGCGCTCGCGGAGTTCTGCGCGGGAGACGATCCGCAGCGGCTCGAGCTGCTCGCGACCTACGGCAGCGACCGGCTGCGGCGCATGCTGACGAGCGTCTACGAGACGCTGCGTGCCGCGGGGCGCGAGCTCGACCTTGCGGTGGCCGTGCGACCGGAGCTCGGCGAGCGGGTCGACGAGCTGCGTGCGGCGGCACGGTCGCTCGTCGCCGATCCGGAAGCGACGGAGGCGCAACAGAAGACGGCCGCGGAGTTGCTCGACCAGCTCGAGCGCGATTCGCGACCCGACCGGCTGATGAGCCTGACCGGCTTCAAGGCGCGCGGGGACCGTGCCGCCGGATACTGCGATGCGCTCGCGGCGGTCGAGCAGGCCGCCCTCGACGAGGCCGCCGCGCGCGACCGCGCGCTCCTGCAGGAGCTGCTGACGCTGTTCGCCGAGCGGTACGTCCAGGCGAAGGCGCGCGAGTCGGCCCTCGACTTCGAGGACCTCCAGCTCGAGGCGCGCGACCTCCTCCGTTCGCAGCCGGAGCTGCGCGAGCGCGAACGGGCGCGCTTCCGCTCGATCCTCGTGGACGAGTTCCAGGACACGAACCGCCTGCAGACCGAGATCGTGGATCTCTTGAGGACGCCCGACACGGAGCTCTTCTTCGTCGGCGACGAGTTCCAGTCGATCTACGGCTTTCGCCATGCCGACGTGCAGGTCTTCCGTGAGCGACGCGAGGCCGCCGGGCAACCGCTCTCACTCACGCTCAACTACCGCTCTCGTCCCGAGGTGCTCGCCGCAGTCAACGAGCTCTTCGGCTCGCATTTCGGCGGGGAGTTCCAGGAACTCGCGGCCGCGGCCGAGTTTCCGGATCCGGTTTTCGGCCACCCGGTGGAGCTGCTCGTCACCGACAAGGAGAGCTACAAGGACAGCGGCGTCCACTGGCGGCGAGGCGAAGCGCAGGCGGTGGCGCGGCGCGTGCGCGAACTCGTGGACGGTGGGGCGGCGACGCCTGGTGAGATCGTCCTCCTCTTCGCGGCCGGCACCGACGCGGAGTGGTACGAGGACGAGCTGCGGCGTGCGGGGCTGCCGACGTACCGCGCGACGGGCAAGGGCTACTTCGGCCAGCAGCAGGTCGTCGATCTGCTCATGTATCTCCGGCTGCTCCACAACCGGTACGACGACATGGCGCTCGTATCGGTGCTTGCGTCGCCGTTCGTCGGTGTCTCGAACGACGCGCTGGCGCTGCTGCGCCGGGTCGCGTCGAGGCGGCCGATCTTCTCCGGCCTCGAGCACTCGCTGCCGCCGGGTCTCGGCGAGCGCGACGGGAGGCTGATGCAGGCCTTCCGCCAGCGCTACGACCGCCTGGTCGACGCGATGCCTCGGCTTTCCCTCGAGCGGCTGTGCGAGCAGGTCGTGGCCGAGCACGACTACGACCTCGCCGTGCTCGCACAGTGGGACGGCCGCCGCCGCTACGCGAACATGCGGAAGCTCGCGCGGCTCGCGCGCTCGTACGAGGAGCTGCGCGGTCCCGACGTCGAGGGCTTCGTCCGCTTCGTCGCCGAGCAGGAGGCGGTCGGCGCGCGTGAGCTCGAAGCCGTCGCCGAGGAGGAGGGCGCCGACGCGGTGCGCCTGCTCACGATCCACGCCGCGAAGGGTCTCGAGTTCAAGGTCGTGATCGTCGCCGACGCGGGGCGCGACCGCGTGGCGCCGTCTGCGGACGAGATCCTTGCGCTGCCCGACGGCCGCTTCGGCTTCCGGGTCGCCGATCCCGCAACGGCGAAGCGGCGCGGCGCATTCGACTACGAGGCAGTGAAGGACGCGCGCCAGGAGGCAGAGCGGGCCGAACGCTTGCGCCTCTACTACGTCGCGATGACGCGGGCGAAGGAGCGGCTGATCGTCTCGGGCTCCGTCGACTTCGGCTCCGACCGCGACACGCCGACGCCGATCGCCTGGGTACTCGACCGGCTCGCCGCCGACGAGGAGCTCGCCGGAGCCGATGACGCTCCAGTCGAGCTCGCGCGTGGCGACGCACGGCTGCTCGTGCGTCTCGACCGCTACCGGCCGCAGCCTGCGGAGGCGGTGCTCGAGCCGGAGGAGGA
The DNA here is from genome assembly GCA_963731015.1 of uncultured Actinomycetes bacterium. Taxonomy (GTDB): domain Bacteria; phylum Actinomycetota; class Thermoleophilia; order Gaiellales; family Gaiellaceae; genus Palsa-739. The sequence goes on along the minus strand of CAVSTY010000005.1, from coordinate 809,631 downwards.
GCACGAGCAGGGCCAGCTTGCGCTCTTCGCCGCCCTCGAGGAGCTCGTCGCGCCGCCCGCCGCGCCGGAGCTGCCGCCTCTTGTCGCGCTGCCGGAGCCGCCGCTCCATCGCGTGCGCCGGCTCTCGTTCACGTCCCTGTCCCTCTTCGAGCAGTGTGCGTACAAGTACTTCGCGCGCTATGGGCTCGGGATGAGCGAGCGGCCGGTCGAGGTCGAGGGTGAGGGCGCCGGCGAAAGGTCGGGGACAGAGATCGGGAGCGCGGTTCACGCCCTCCTCGAGGAGATCGACCTCGCGGCGCCGGTCGTGCCCGAGCTCGACGACGAGCTGATCCGCGGCTTCGTCGCCGCCTACTGCGACTCCGATCTCGCCCGGCGCGTCGCGGCCCTCGACGGCGTCGAGAAGGAACGCCACTTCACCTTCGAACAGGACGGCGTGCTCGTCCACGGGTTCATCGACGCATTCCATCTGGCTGCAAGCGTCGACGGCAGCCGTCGACGCGCGGCCGGGGCTCGGTCAAGACCTCACGACCCGAGCGCTCGTCATCGACTACAAGACGAACGCCCTCGGCGAGGCGTCGCCCGGCGAGATCGTCGAGCAGGACTACCGGCTGCAGCGGCTCGTCTACGCGCTCGCGTGCTTCCGCGCGGGCGCCGACGAGGTCGAGGTCGTCTACCACTTCCTCGAGCGGCCGGATGCGCCGGTGGAAGCCGTCTTCTCGCGCGCCGACGTGCTCGATCTCGAAGCGGAGCTGTCCGCCGCGATCGCGCGCATCCAGGCCGGCGAGTTCCCGCCAACCCCGAGCGATTTCGCGTGCACGGGCTGCCCGGCGCTCGACCTGGTGTGCGCAGGACCGCGCCTGCGCCCGCGGCTCCCGGAGGCAGTTGCCTCGTAGCTACCTGAAGGAGGCGCGCAAGCGCGTCGGGCCGAAGAAGGAGCGGATCAGGCCGATCATCGAGCGGCTCGCGGCCGAGCACGCCGACGCGGCGATCGCGCTCCGTTTTCGCAGCCCGCTCGAGCTGCTCGTCTCGGTAATGCTCTCGGCGCAGACCACCGACGTGAACGTCAACCGGGTGACGCAGCCGCTGTTCGAGAAGTACCGCAGACCCGAGGACTATCTCGCCGTGCCGCAGGAGGAGCTCGAACGCGACATCTTCGCGACCGGGTTCTACCGGCAGAAGGCGAGGGCGCTGCGCGGGACGATGCGGATGCTGCTCGAGGAGTTCGACGGCGAGGTGCCGAACCGCCTCGAGGAGCTGATCCGGCTTCCGGGCGTCGCGCGGAAGACGGCCAACGTCGTGTCGGCGGAGCTCGGCGAGCCGCAGGGGATCGTCGTCGACACGCACGTCCGGCGTCTCTCGCAGCGGCTGGGGTTCACGCGCCAGGAGGATCCGGTGAAGATCGAGCGCGACCTCGTCCGACTCGTGCCGCGCGCCGACTGGGGCCGCTTCCCGCATCTCATGATCTGGCACGGCCGCCGCGTCTGCGACGCGCGTCGGCCGCGTTGCGAGGACTGTGTCGTCAACGATCTCTGCCCGGCGAGCCGTGTCTGACCGCGCGGCCCGGTCCCGCAGCTTCGAGTCCGTGGCCTCGGAGTACGAGCGGCACCGGCCGGAGTACCCCGAGGAGGCGCTGCGCTGGGCAGCCGAGCAGTTCGGACTCGAGCCGGCCTCGCGTGTCCTCGACGTCGGCGCCGGGACCGGAAAGCTGACGCGCGGCCTCGTCGCGCTCGGCCTCGGCGTAGTCGCGGTCGAGCCGGGAGGGCCGATGCTCGAGCAGCTGCGCGAGGCGGTGCCCGAGGCGGAGGCGCTCGAGGCCCCCGCAGAGTCGATACCGCTTCCCGACGCAAGCGTCGACGCGGCCTTCGCCGGCCAGGCGTTCCACTGGTTCGACCCGGCGCGGGCGCTGCCCGAGCTACACCGCGTGATCGCGCCGGGTGCCGGCGGCCTGGCGCTCCTCTGGAACTGGTGGGACGAGCGCGACCCGCTGCAGCACGAGCTCGGCCCTCTCGTCGGCTACGCCGGACACTGGCCGTTCCGCAACGACGAGTTGCCGGGTGCTCCGTGGTTCCGGGAGCAGGGCCGGACCGTGGTCGAATCGACGGAGCAGTCGAGCCCGGAGTCGCTGGTGGCGCACCTTGCCACCACGAGCATGTTCGTGACGATGGAGCCGGACGAGCGCGAGCGGCGTCTCGCCGAGGCTCGGGCGATCGCCGCGCGCTACGGCGAACGATTCCCGCTGCCCCGCCTGACCTACGTCTTCGCGTTCGCGCGAGTCGGCGGCGATCGCTGACCTCATGGCGCGCACCGGACGTGGTCGGGAACCGTCAGTCGAGATGGACGCGGCTCGCGTTCTCGACCTCCTCACGGCCCTCGAGAGCCGCGAGGATCCCCGTCTGGCTCGACGGCGGCTGGGCGATCGACGCGCTACTCGGCCACCAGACGCGTTCCCACGACGATCTCGATCTCGTCTCCCGGTTCGAGGACACGGCACGGCTCGAAGGTGCCCTGGCCAAGCACGGTTACGTCGTACTTGGGGGCGGTCTACCGCACAGCTTCGAGCTCGTCGATCCCGAGGGCCATCAAGTCGATGTGCATCCGGCATCGTTCAGAGCCAACGGTGACGGCCTCTACGAGATGGCCGAGGGCGCGCAGTGGATCTTCCCCGCCGCCGGCTTCGCCGGTGTCGGTCGCATCCTCGGCAGTCGAGTGCCGTGTCTCACGCCCGAGGTCGTGATGGTCAATCACACGACCGGCTACGCCCTCGACGACGACCACGAGCGGGACGTGAGAGCGCTCGGCGAGCGCTACGGCATCCCGCTGCCCGAGTTCCGGCGGGCTCTCAGTTGACGCGCGGATCTTCGGGCATTCGGGCGACGAGCTCGTAGATCCCGCCCTTGCGGCGCAGGACATCGCGCCACAGCTCCTCCGGGTCGTCGGTGAACGCGTCGTCCGGCCGTGCCGGCTCGAGGATCCAGTCCTCGTCCGCGACCTCGGCCTCGAGCTGTCCGACACCCCAGCCGGCGTAGCCGGCGAAAACCCGCCGGCGGGTCGTGGCCGGGACGATCTCGTCCGGGTCCGCCAGCGACGGGAAGCCGAGCGCGCCGAACAGCGGCACTGCCGCGTCGTCCAGGTCGAGGAACTCGCCCAGCACGAGCACCGCCTCCGGCTGCACCGGACCGCCGACCCAGACAGGCTCGTGGTCGTCGACGACCGGCTCGAGTTGCGGCACCGCGCCGGCGACCTCCACCGGCGAAGGACGATTGAGGACGAGCCCCGCCGCACCCTCCTCGCCGTGCTCCGTCACGAGCACGACGGTGCGATGGAAGTTCGGATCGAGCAGCGCCGGTGAGGCGACGAGGAGGTGTCCGCGCAGCGACTCCACCTTCCCATTGTGCCGTCGGACGTTAGGCGTCGCTCGAACGGTACGAGACGATCTGCACGCGCTCGAGCGTCAGCATCCCTTCGCCGACCATCTCGTCGAGGATCGGGACCACGCGGTCGATCTGCTCCGGCGTGTCGACGATCTCGATCACGACGGGCAGGTCCTGCGAGAGACGCAGGATCCGGGAGGTGTGGAGGCGCGAGTCGGCACCGAACCCCTCGATGCCGCGCAGCACCGTTGCCCCGGCGAGCCCCTCCTGGCGCACGCGCTCGACGATCGCCTGGTAGAGCGGCTTGCCGTGCCATGTGTCGGACTCCCCGATGAAGAGCCGTAGGAGCTTGCCTTCGCCCTCGAGCTTCATAGCGCTCTCGCCGAGACGACTCCGAGGTACACGGCGAAGAGGCCGACAGCGGCGCTACCGAGCATGTTTGCGGCAGCCAGGCCGACTGCTCCGTCCTCGAGCAGCCGGTACGTCTCGTACGAGAGCGTCGAGAAGGTGGTGTACGCGCCGAGCAAGCCGATCGTCAGAGCCGACCGCACCCAGGAGGCCGTCGTGAGTTGTTCCGTCATCAGCGTCATCAGGAAACCGAGCACGAACGCGCCGCTCATGTTGACGACGAATGTCCCCCACGGGAAGGACGACGGGAAGCGTCGAGACACCACTCCGTCGAGTCCGTAGCGCGCGAGCGCTCCCAGGGCTCCCGCAATGCCGATGGCCACGATCGTTCGCATCGAAGCTCCTCTCGATCGTAGGAGCCATCAGCCTTTGCGGCGGTTCGCGGCGAGCTCCATCGCCTCGGCGTCCCGGGACGCCGGCGGACAATCTAGCCCTGCGCGGGCGTGAGCGCGACGAGGAGGCCGCCGTCGTCGTCGAGCGCCGGGAAGAAGTCGCCGATCACGGGTTTGACCTGGCCGGCTCGCGTCCGCAGCTGCAGGTGCTCGTTCAGACGGCGCACGCCCCATTCGAGCGAGAGCTTGACCGGGTTCTTCTCCTCTTCGAACCCATCGAGCCCGAACGCGGAGATCACCTCCGAGCCGAGCACCTCCTGCTCGCTCCAGCCGCTCAGCTCGAAGACACCGCGCCCGATGGCGAGGATGCGGCCCTCCTGGTCGCAGGTGACGAGCCCGGTCGTTGGCGCCGGGTAGTAGTCGTCCATCAGCTCGAAGAGGAAGCCGAACCCGCAGTGGTGGCAGGCCACGGCCTCGTCGAACATTCCCTCCATGCGGTCGATGTCGATCGACCGCTCCTTGCAGTTCGGGCAGATGAAGTGCGGCACGGCGTCAGGCTAGCTGGGTCGCCGCTCAGACCTTGGTGGGCTCCGCCTCGGGGCGCGGCGCCGTCAGTGCGGTGCCGCTGTGGCCCTCGACGGCTGCCAGGAACCGCTCGGCATCGAGCGCGGCCATACAACCGCTGCCGGCAGCGGTCACCGCCTGGCGGTAGATGTGGTCCTGCACGTCGCCGGCCGCGAAGACGCCGGGGATGTTCGTCTCGGTCGTTCCCGGCTTCGTGACGAGGTACCCGTTCGCGTCGTGGTCGAGTTCCTCGACGAAGAGCTTCGTGTTCGGGTCGTGGCCGATCGCGACGAAGAGCGCGCCGGCCTCGACGTCCTCAGTCTCGCCGGTCTCGGTGTTGAGCAGCCGGAGTCCGTTGATCGAGTCCTCGCCGAGCACCTCCTCGACGACGTACGGCGTCTTGAACTCGATTTTCTCGTTGTCCCGGGCGCGGTCAATCATGATCTGCGAGGCGCGGAACTCGTTCCGGCGATGAACCAGGGTGACCTTGTAGCCGAAGCGCGTGAGGAACAGGCTCTCCTCGAGCGCCGAATCGCCGCCGCCGACGACGAAGATGTGCTTGTCGCGGAAGAACGCGCCGTCGCACGTAGCGCATGCCGACACCCCTCGCCCCTTCAACCGCTCTTCCGAGTCGAGCCCGAGCCAGCGGGCACTCGCGCCGGTGGCGACGATGACGGAGCGGGCGCGGTACTCCTCACCCTCGACCCAGACCCGGAACGGCCGCTCCGAGAAGTCGACGCGGGTCACGTCGTCGGTGACGAACTCGGTGCCGAAACGCTCTGCCTGCCGCCGGAACTCGGCCATCATCTCGGGTCCCATGATCCCGTCGGGGTAGCCCGGGTAGTTCTCGACGTCGCTCGTGATCATGAGCTGGCCGCCCCAGCTGAAGCCTTCGATCACGAGCGGACGCAGGTTCGCGCGCGCAGCATAAAGGGCTGCGGTGTACCCCGCAGGCCCTCCGCCGATCACGATCAGATCACGTACGTCGCTCATCGATTCCTCTCTCGCAGAGTGTCCAACGTATTAAACGATTTGGGCCGGATTGACGTTCCCCGCGGCGGCGCCGAGACATGAGAATCCGTAGCAAGGGAGACGAGCGGCGTGGCCGGAAGGATCGCGTGCGAGGCCCGTCGGCGGCCTGGCCGTGCTGTGCGGGTTCTAGGCCGCGTCGACCGCGGGCGGGAGTGCAGAGGGTTCCGTTTGCCGTCCGGCGAGCTCGACCGTCTGAGGCGGCTGCGTGGCGCGCTCCAGCCCTTCCAGCTCAGGCAGCGCTTTCTTTGGGCGAACGCCATGCTCGGTGAGCTTGCGCGCTTGCGGAAGTACGCGACGCTCGAACGAGCCGACCGACTGGTTGTACGCCTGGACAGCGCCGTCGAGGCGCTTCCCGAGCGTGACGAAATGGTCGGTCATGACAGTCAGGCGCTCGTATAGCTCACGTCCTAGCTCATTGACGACGCGCGCGCTCTCCGCGACCTTCTCTTCGTTCCACACAGCGGCGATCGTTCTGAGCAGCGCGATGAGCATCATTGGGCTGGCGAGGATGACCCGCTCGTTGCCTCCGGCTTCGAGCAGTGACGGATCGGCCTCGATCGCCGCGCGGTAGAAGCCCTCCCCGGGTAGGAACATGACAACGAAGTCGGGCGTCTCCTCGAACTGCTGCCAGTAGTTCTTGGCGCTGAGGCTACGAACGTGCTCACGAACATGTCGCGTGTAGTCCGCGAGGTGTGCGTCTCGCTGATCTTCGGGCGCATTCAGGGCGTCGAGGAGTGCCTTCAGCGGGGTCTTGGCGTCGATTACCACGCGTCGGCCGCCGGGCAAGCGCACCACGAGGTCGGGTCGGAGCGAGCGCCCGTCCGAGACCGTGTGCACTTCCTCCTCGAAGTCGCAGTACGCGAGCATTCCAGCCGTCTCGACAGCGTTCCTCAATTGCATCTGTCCCCAAGCTCCCCGCACCTCTGACGAGCGAAGCGCGGTAGCAAGGTTCGCCGTTTCAGAGCGCTGGCGCTCGCCCGTCTCGGCGAGGCTTTTCATCTGCTGAGCCAGTGCCCCGTAGTCCTGCCGGCGCGACCGCTCGACCACCTCGGCTTGCTCTGACATCTTCTCCAGGGACTCCTTGAGTGGTCGCACGAGCTGCGCCACCGCTTGTTCCTTTTGCTCGAGCGTGCCCGAGGCGAGATCGAGGAACGACTCGTTGTTCCTATGCAACGCCTCGGCCGCGAGCGCGCCGAAACGCGCCGAGAGCTCGGCGTTCTTGCTTCGGAGGAGCAGCCAAGCGCCGCCTGCTCCGAGGATCAATCCGATGACGAGTCCGACGACCATTTGGGGCGCAGAACCCTAGAGATCGGGTCGGACGGCACCCGCAGGGGCCACGAAAACGCCGACCCCGACGAACCCGAAAGTCCATCGGACCGGCTCGCAGAGCCAATGCGGACATGGGCCGAGAGGGCGAGCGGAAAGGCGCGCCTTTTGCGCACTTTTGCCGGATCGAGGAGAGCGCCTAGTGGCAGGTGGCGGAGTTGATCGCCTGCTCGGTTTCCTGCAGGGTGGGAGCGCTGCCGGGGGCCGTGACGTTCTCGAGCTTGCCGCCCTTGCAGCCGACGAAGATCGTCGGCGTTCCCTGGACCTTTTTCTGCGCGGCGAGCTGGTCGACGGATTTCGCGGTCGCCGGCGGGCCGGAGCTGTTGGTGTCGTCCTTCCACTGGCTCAGGTTGAGTCCGTCGACGTTGGCCGCGATGGCCGCCATCTCACGGCCCGTCAGCCAGCCGCTCTCCTCCTGCCCCTGGTTGTCGTAGAGGACCTTGGCGTACTGGAAGCCCTTGTTCTGGTTCGCGGCGGCGATCAGACCGAGCCGACCGCTGAAGGACTGCGATCCCGCCCCGCCGAGGAAGGCCCAGGGCTTGAGGTGGAGCTGTGCCTTGCCGGTCTTTACGTACTTGTTGACGATCGTGGGCAGGTCGAGCGTCTCGTAGTTCTGGCAGACCGGGCACTGGACGTCGATGAACATCTCCATCTCGACGGGTGCATTCGGGTCGCCCAGGGTGAGCCCGTTCTGTGGGATGCCCTTGAAGAGGTTGTTCGCCTCCGCAGCGCCGGGCAGCGCGACGTCCGAGGTTTGGCTTCCGGTCGCGGGCAGTCCCTGCATATCGCTCGACGTAACGACGCCGGAGCCGCTGCTGCCGCCGCCGCCGCTGAGGACGACGCCGAGCACGATGGCGATCACGATGACGAGGACGACGCCGCCGGCGATCGCGAGCGCACGGGGCGAAGCCTGGCGCGCCCGACCCCCTCCCGCGCCCTTGGAGCGCACGGGCGGCGGTGCGGTAGCCGCCGCTGTCTGCCTCTGCTGTCTGGCCCTCTTACCGCTCGGCATGGGCGGGAAGGGTAGCCGGTGCATCGGCTTCCCCAGTGGACGCGAGGATTAAGAATCCGATGATGAGGAGGAAGGCGGTGAGGGCGAGAGTCGGGATCGTGAGATAGCCGAACGAGTGCAGGGCGATCCAGTTGGCGGTGCAGCCGCCGCCGGTCAGGGTGCAGGCGCCCGGCTCCGCGATCACGTGGTGCTCGAGCAGCATGTGGTAGATCGAGGTGCCGGCTCCGACGACCGGGAGCGGGAGGAGGTAGCGGGCCGCCCGGTTGTCGCCGCGCGCGGCGATCAGGAGGGTGAGGATCGAGAGCGGGTACATCAGCACCCGCTGGAACCAGCAGAACTCGCACGGGATGAAGCCCGCGATCTGCGAGTAGAAAAGACTGCCGCCTGTCGCGATCGCCGCGACGACGAAGGCTCCCCACAGCTCGTAACCCCAGAGCAGGTTGCGAATCCAGTCGAGCGGGCCGTGGACACCAACGAGCGCGAGCAGGCCGACCACGAGTCCCAGGACGATGAGCACCTGTCCCACGACGCCGAGGACGGAGAGGGCGATGACCGTGTCCGTCGTCACTCCGGCGGCAGGGTATCCGCCTGGGCGGTGGGCGTTACGCTGGCCGGGCCGGGGTGGCGGAACTGGTCAGACGCGCCCGACTTAAAATCGGGTGGCCCTCGGGCCGTGCGGGTTCAAGTCCCGCCCCCGGCATCGCTCGGTTGGGGAGAGGTGCGCCTACCATCAGTCGGATGGCTGATCCGATCGGGGAGCTACGGGATGTCGTCGCTGGGACTTCGCCGGCTCCTGTCGAGATGTCTCTCTACCTCGAGAAGGTCCGCGACCGGGCGTATACGGTCGTCGACCGCGACGTCGACGCACTGAGGGAGGCCGGGCTCTCCGAGGATGCGATCTTCGAGCAGACGGTGGCGGTCGCGATCGGGGAAGGCTTGCGACGGCTCGATCTCGCCGAGGAGGCAATCGGATGAGGCTCCGCGTCGTCGACGAGGGTCACGCGCCCGCGGAGGCCGCGATGCTCGCGGCGGTCAGGGAGCGTACGGGCGTCGAGCCGCTCGGCGTCGTCAAGACGCTGCTCTACCGACCGGAGCTCTTCGGTGAGCCGTTCTCGGAAGCCCTCGACGTCGCGATGCGCGGACCGTCCGAGTGGAGTCCCGGTGAGCGTGAGCTGTTCGCCGGCTTCACCTCACTGCTCCGACAATGCCCGTTCTGAGCAGGCTCTCACGGCGCGGTCGCGTCGTACGCTCTCGGTGAGGAGGTCTGGAACGCGGTCGTCGCCGACTGGCGGACGGCTCCGCTACGGCCTGAGCTGCGCGGCGCTTTGGCCTTCATCGAGGTGCTGACCCTGCGTCCCGAGGACCTGACGGGAGCAGACGCCGAGTCCGCCTATGCGGCCGGCGTTTCGCGGGACGCGCTGAGGGACGCGGCCGCAGTCTGCGCGCTCTTCAACATGATCACGCGCCTCGCCGACGCGCTCGGCTGGGACGTCCCGGACTGGGATCGGCTGACCGCGCGTGCCCCCGCGATGCTCGAGGGCGGCTACTCATTCGCCGCGATGCGGCGCCGGTAGGCGCTAGCCCCAGGAGGCTTCGCTCGCGGGACGCAGCGCCGTCTCGAGGATCCGCAGGTGCCTGGGGCGCTCGAGCGCGAACACGACCACCTCGGCGACGTCCTCGGCGCTCATCATGCCGGCGAGAACGTCCCGCGTCCGGCCGCGTCCCTCCTCGAGCGCAAAGTCGGTCGCAACGCCGCCCGGGCAGACGTTCGTGCAGCGAATGCCGTGCTCGCGGAGCTCGTGGTCGAGGGCCCTCGTGAGCCCGATCTGCCCGAACTTCGACGCGCAGTAGACGGCCTCGTATGGGAGGCCGCGCCGGCCCGCCTCCGAGGCGACCGTGACCACATCCCCGGCGCGCCCGAGCATGTGCGGGAGCGCCGCCCGGATGGCGTAGACCGTGCCCTTGAGGTTCACGTCGAGCATCTCGTCGAGGTGCTCGCGCGAGAGCTCGAGGAAGGGCCCATAGGCGCCGACGCCGGCATTCGCGACGACGATGTCGATGCCGCCGAAACGCTCTGCGGTTGCGTCACACAGCTCGACGAGCGCGTCGAGGTCGCGGACGTCGGCGGGGCGAGCGACGACGCGCTCCAGCCCGAGATCGTCGCCGCTGCGGGAGGCGAGGCCGAGACTGCAGCCACGGTCGTGAAGCATCCGGGCGATCGCGGCGCCGATACCGCGGCTCGCGCCGGTGATTACGGCGGTCTTGCCTTCCAGGCTCATCGAAGCTCCTTCAGGGTCGGGTAGAGGGAACGGAACCGAGCGTAGGCGTCCTCGTAGTCCCACTCCGGCTCGATCGTCTCGCGGACGCGCACGCAGCGCTCGACCGCGTCGGCGACGTCGGCGAAGACCCCTGCACGGACGCCGGCGAGCAGCGCGGCGCCGTAGGCGGCGCCCTCCTCGAGCTGCATCCGCTCGACAGGGAGCCGCAGAACGGAGGCGACTACGCGCACCCACAGGTCGCTCCGTGCGCCGCCGCCCGAGATGCGGCCCACATGCGGCTCGACACCCAGCTCGCGCAGCAGCTCGAGCGAGTCGCGTAGCCCGAAGGCGACACCCTCCATCACCGCGCGAGCGAGCGCCCCGCGGTCGTGGCCGAGCGCGAGGCCGGTGAATGCGCCGCGGGCAGCGGGATCGACGTGTGGCGTCCGCTCTCCGGCGAGGTAGGGCGCGAAGAGGAGTCCTTCGACGCCCGGGCCCCAGCGCGCCGCCTCGGCGTCGAGCGCGCTGTACTCGGCGCCCACGACGTCGCGGAACCACGACAGCGAGCCGGCCGCGCTCAGCATCACGCCCATCGCGTGCCAGGTGCCGGGCACCGCGTGGCAGAAGACGTGCAGGCGCGGGTCGACTTCGTAGCGCGGCAGCACGGCGAACACCACGCCGGATGTGCCCAAGACGATCGAGAGCGCGCCGGGGGCGGCGATCCCCACGCCGAGCGCGCCGGACGCCTGGTCGCCCGCTGTCGCCACCTCCGTCGACTCGTGCGCGGACGGCAGCCAGGCGAGCGGCACCTCCAACGCGTCGCAGACCTCCTCCGACCAGCGCCGGTGCGCGACGTCGAAGAGCAGCGTGCCGGACGCGTCGGCGGCGTCGATGGTCCGTTCGCCGGTCAGCCGGAAGCGGACGTAGTCCTTCGGGAGCAGCACATGCCGGATCTGCGCATGCACGTCGGGCTGGTGTCGCTGCAGCCAGAGCAGCTTCGGCGCCGTGAAGCCGGGAAGTGCGCGATTGCCCGTCAATTCGAGCAGCCGCTCGAGCCCGATGCGCCGCTCGATCTCCGCACACTCGGGGCCGGTGCGCTGGTCGTTCCAGAGGATCGCCGGCCGCAGCACCTCGTCGCGCGAGCCCAACACGACCAGTCCGTGCATCTGGCCCGACAGCCCGATCGGCCCCTCTGGCAGCTGTGCGAGCACGCGCTGCGACGCACGCCACCAGTCGTCCGGATCCTGCTCGGCCCAGCCCGGCTGCGGCATCGAGAGTGGATAGCTCTCCTCGGCGACCGCGGCGACGGTACCGTCCTCCTCGATCGCCACCCCCTTGACGCCGGACGTGCCGACGTCCAGACCGATCAGCACATCAGCTCCTCGAGATGCTCGAGCGACGAGGTGCCTGGGATCGGGACGATCACCGGTGACCGTTCGAGCAGCCACTTCAACTCGTCGCGTGGTTCCCCGAGCCCTTCACCGAGCGGCGCCCAGGGCATGAACCAGATGCCGGCGCGCTCGCACTCCTCGAGCACGGGTTCGCTCACGAGGAAGCCGCGGTTGAACTCGTTCTGCACGGCTGTGATCTCGCAGACGGACCGCGCCCGTGCCAGCTGGTCGAGCGAAACGTTCGAGACCCCGATTGCAAGGCACTTTCCCTCGCGCCGCAGTTCGTCGATCGCTCCGACCGACTCCTCGATCGGCACCTCGGGATCGTGACGGTGGAGCGTGTACAGCTCGACGTGGTCGCGGCGGAGCCGCTGCAGTGATGCGTCGAGCGCCTGCCGCAGGTACTCCGGGCGGCCGTCGCGGAAGCGGTCCGTCGACTGCCAGTTCAGGCCTCCCTTCGTCCCGAGCGAGACACCCTCGGGCCACGCGTCGAATGCCTCGCCGATGAGGCGCTCGCTGTCGCCGCGGCCGTAGATGTCGGCGGTGTCGAGGAAGCCGGCGCCGAGCTCGACTGCGCGGCGCACGATCGCGCTGTCGCGGATACGCATGCATCCGAAGCCGCGTCTGTTCACTCGCCGCCGAGCGCGCCGTACACGAGCTCGTACGCCCGGACGGCGTCCTTCGCCTGCTGGGCTCGCCGAAGCTCCCCCTCGTCGATCTTCGCGGCGATCCCGTCGATGAACCGCCACTGCAGCACCGACCGTTTCACGGCGCCGACCGCGTCCTCCGTGTAGGGATAGAGGTCGAAGCCAAGGCGCTCGCCGTGCTCGCCGTACCCGGCGCGGCGTAGCTCGAGTGCGAGCTCGAGCGTCTCCATGAATGCCGTCGCGCCGACCATGTTGTCGTCGTCGAACGTGCCCCAGCCCGAATTCGCGTGCTGATGGCCGAGCAAACCCTCCGCGGCAAGAAGTGCAGCGTATTCGGCGAGGTTCTCGCCGTTCATGATCAGGTGCTGCCAGTCCATGTTGACCTTGACGTTCGTGATCCCCTGGGCGCGCAGGGTGTGGATGACGTGCAGCGTCATGCCGACGTTGCGCATGAAGATCTTCATCGCCGGTTCCGAGTTCTTGTGCTCGAGGAAGACCGTGACGCCGCGCTCGTTCGCATGGCCGGCGGCCTCGGCGATCCCGTCGACGAAGCGTGCCCAGGACTCGGCGTACGGCGTCTGGAACGGGTAGTTGTAACCCTCGATCCCGGGCCAGATGATCATCTGCGCGCCGACGTCGGCGGCGAGGTCGATCGCCTCTCGGGTGAGCCGCAGCGCTTCGCTGCGAGTGGCATCGTCGGGCGAGGAGAAGCCTCCCTTGCCGAAGCGGGGATCGAGGTGGAGGCCGCTCGCGATGCAGTAGATCCCGTGCCCGTCGAGCGCGAGCCGAACGTCCTCGAGATTCGCGGGCGAAAGCTCTTGCGGGTAGTGGAATTCGTAGTCGTCGATCAGCTCTCCGAGCCCCTCGATCGCGGTGCGCACCTTGTCGGCCGTCGAGACGCCCGCCAGCTCCGGCTTGTAGCCGCCCGGATTGAACCGAGTTGCCATCCCGCCGAAGGCCCAGATTCCCAGACTCGTCTTCATGAGGCGACCCTATCTCGTCGTTGTCCTAGGGAACAGATGCTTTCGCTCTGTTCGCCTGGAAATCGAAGCGTTACGATGCGCCGGTGATCGAGTTTCACCTCGACCCGCAGTCCGGCGTGGCGACGTACCTGCAGATCGTCCGGCAGGTGAAGGACGCGCTACGGCTCGGCACGCTCGACGTCGGCGACCAACTGCCCACAGTGCGTGAGGTGGTCGCCGATCTCGCGGTCAATCCGAACACCGTCGCGAAGGCCTATCGCGAGCTCGAGCACGAGGGTCTCGTCGTCGCGCGGCAGGGGCGCGGCACCTTCATCGCGAGGACCCTCGCTCCCGCCTCACTCCAGCACCATGAAGAGCTGCGCGAGGAGCTCGAGCGCTGGCTTGCGTCGGCCAGACGCGCCGGGCTCGACGAAGAGAGCATCCGCGCGCTCATCTCCACCACGCTCCGGGAGTCTCTGGCCCGCCGCGTGGCATGAGCGCTCCGCCGCTCGTCGCACAGGGCCTGGGCAAGCGCTTTCGCCGTGAGTGGGCGCTTCGCGACCTGACGCTGGCGATCCCGAAGGGAGCGGTCGTCGGACTGGCGGGGCCGAATGCGGCGGGAAAGTCGACCCTTCTCTCCCTCGCGGCGGGGATGCTCGCGCCGAGCGCGGGCTCGATCGCCGTGCTCGGGCACGACCCGCTCGGAAGCCGGGAGGTCCTCGGCGAGGTCGGCTACGTCGCGCAGGGGGCACCTCTCTATCGCTCCTTCCGGGTCGCCGACACGATCGAGTACGCGCGCCGCACGAACTCGCGCTGGGACCGCGAGATCGCGGTCGAGCTGCTGACGCGCATCGACTCGCGGGCGAAGGTGGGGACGCTCTCCGCCGGGGAGCGAGCCCGGCTCGCTCTCGCGCTGGCGCTGGGCAAGCGGCCGCGGCTCGTCCTGCTCGACGAGCCGTTCGCGAGCCTCGACCCCCTCGCCGGCCGCGAGTTGCTGCAGCTGTTGATGGACGGCGTGGCGGAGCTCGGGGCCACCGTGGTGGTGGCGTCCCACGTCGTCGCAGACATCCAACGCGTCTGCGACCACATCGTGTTGCTGAGCGACGGCTGCGTCCGCCTCGAGGGAGACGTCGAGGAGCTGCTCGAGTCGCACCGGCTGCTCACCGGCCCGCGGCGTCCGCTCGGCGCGATCCGCGGTGTGCGCGAGGTGGTACGCGAGCGGCACAGCGGTCGCCAGCTGACGCTGCTCGCCGTCACCGACGGACCGATCGTCGATCCGTCCTGGACCGTCAGTCCCGTCAGCCTCGAGGAGCTCCTGCTCGCCTACATGGCGCCCGAGCGGCTACCGGGGCCTCGGACGGAGGAGAGGATCCAGTTGCGATGGCATGGGTGACGTGGCGGCAGCACCGGTCGCAGGCGCTCGGCGCTCTCGGCCTGGTCGTAGCGTTCGCCGTCGCAGCGGTCCTGACGCATCTGCGGATCGGTTCCGCGTTCGACCACGACTCGCTGTCGGCCTGCCTTCCGCCCGCGACGCGAACCGGCTGCGACATCATCGTGCCTCACTTCGAGGGCGAGTTCGGCGGGCTCGTCACGGCCGCACGCTTCATGGCGGTGCTGCCGCTGCTCGCAGGCGTCTTCGTCGGCGCCCCGTTGATCGCCCGCGAGCTCGAGTTCGGCACCTACCGCTTCGCCTGGACGCAGGGCGTCAGTCGCCGGCGTTGGCTGCTCTCGAAGACGGCGCTGCTCGCGGCTGGGACGGTCGTCGCAGCGGGAGCCGTGAGCCTCGTGGCCATGTGGTGGCGCTCGCCCTTCGACACGCTCGAGGGGCGGATCGGCCCGACCGGCTTCGACCTCGAGGGGATCGTCGTCCCGGCGTACGCGCTCTTCGCGCTCGCGCTCGGCGTGCTCGCCGGTCTCGTGTTCCGTCGGACGGTCGCCGCGATGACCGCGACGCTCGTTGCCTTCGGCGCGACTCGTTTTCTCGTCTCCGATTTCGTCAGGCCACACTTCATGGCGCCGCTCCACCGGGTGATCGCTGCGACGGCTGCGAGCGGCACGCCGGGTGACTGGGTACTGAGCAACACGCTCGTCGACGGAGGCGGCCGCCGGATCACCACCGCCCGCGAAGACCTCGCGGTCCTTCACGCCCAGCAGGCGGGGATCGACCCGCACACCTACATCGTCACGCTCGGGTGGAGGCGGATCATCTCGTACCAACCGGCCGGCCGGTTCTGGACGTTCCAGGTCCTCGAGGCGGGTCTCTATGTCGGGCTCGCCGTCGCGCTCGTTCTGGTCGCGCTCTGGCTCGTCCGACGGACGCCGGCGTGACGGAGCGCCTCGACCGCGGCGACCTGCTTCGCCTCGCCGCCGGTGCGGCGGTCGTCGGCGCCGTCCCGAAGACCGCCCGCCAGATGTTCTCGCACGGCGGCTTCCCCCAAGGCGCATCCACGCTGGCGGTTCGTCGTTCGTCAACCACGCGCTGACGAACCCGTTCTTCGTGCCCGCGATGAACGGAAGCCACGACGCGGCATCGCTCCTCGGCGTCGACGTGAAGTGGACCGGCTCGAGGAAGAGCGACGTCGGCCAGATGGTCAAGGCGATGCGGCAGGCGATCGCTGCAGAGGTCGACGGGATCGCCGTCTCGATCATCGACCCGACCGCGTTCAACAGCGCCGACGCGGCTCGCGCTCTCGCGCGGGATCCCGGTTCTCTCCTACAACGCGGACGGCGGCAGGCAGAACAAGCGGCTCGCCTACATCGGCCAGGACAACTACCAGTCCGGGCTCGAGCTCGGCGCCCGGCTCGTTCGACTCTGCTCGCGCGGCGACGTGTACCTCTTCATCGCGACGCCGGGCCAGGAGAACATCCAGCCGCGAATCGACGGCGCCCTCGACGCGATCCGCGACTCGGGCAAGCCGATCCGAGCCCACGTCGTCTCGTCCGGCGTCAACGTCGACCATGAACGCAGCAAGGTCGAGGCGACCTACCTGGCCAACAGGAATCTCCGCGGCCTGTTCGCCGTCGACGCGGGCTCGACCGCAGGCGTCGCCGACGTGATGCGCAAGTACCGGCTGCACAAGCGCGGCGTTCGCGCGGGCGGCTACGACCTGCTGCCTGTCACGCTCCGGGCGATCCACGAGCGGGATCTCGACTTCACGATCGACCAGCAGCCGTATCTGCAGGGCTTCCTGCCGGTGCTGCAGATGTTCCTCTACCGCTACAGCGGGCACCTCGTCGCACCGGCGGACACGAACACGGGCCTGAACTTCGTCACCCGCGCGACCGTGGGCCGCTACCTGACGACGCACAGCCGCTTCGAGGGAAGCTCGAGCCGCGACCGGTATCCGGTCCGATAGCGGTTCGTCACCATCCTTGAACTATTCCCATAGGGGAGTAGTATTCCCGTGCCGATCGACCCCGAGCTAAGCGCGGGGGCGGCACATCAAGGAGGCGCCGAACGGCGCTCTCGAAGCGCAATCTCGTAGAGCAATAGCGAAACGCACGAAGGAGGGCAAGAGGGTGAAGGGATTCGGTAGGAAGAGTCTGTTCCTCGTGCTCGGAGTCGGGGTCGCCGCCCTGGCAATCTCCGCGGCCGCGGTAGCGAGCACCAAGAAGAAGTCGGCCAGCGTTCAGGTCTGCGTCCTGCTGCCGGACACGCAGTCGTCAGTCCGCTGGCAGCAGTTCGACAAGCCGCTGTTGACAAAGGCGTTCGCCAACGCCGGCGTCTCGGCGCTGATCACCAACGCGCTCGGCAGCGCGACGACGCAGCAGAGCCAGGCACAGGCGTGCCTGAACGACGGGGCGAAGGTCGTGATCGAGACGTCGCTCGACAATGGCTCCGCCTCGGCGATCGAGAAGTCCTTCACGTCGAAGGGCGGCAAGGCGATCGACTACGACCGCCAGGTCATCGGCGGCACCGCCTCGGTCTACGACACGTTCGACGGCAAGCTCGTCGGCAAGGCGCAGGCCAAAGGCGTCGTCACCGCGATGAAGGCGAAGCACACCTACAAGCGGAGCAGCAAGGTCGCCGAGCTCTGGGGCAGCCAGACCGACCAGAACGCGTTCTGGTTCAAGAGCGGCAACGACGCGGTGCTCAACCCGCTCTTCAAGCACCACAAGCTGACGAAGGGGCCGACGAAGTTCGTGCCCGGCTGGGACGCGAACAACGCGTCGACCATCTACAAGTCGATGCTGTCCCAGACCAACAACAAGATCAAGGGCATCATCGCGGCGAACGACAACATCGCAGGCGCCGTGATCGCCGACGAGAAGGCCGCTCACCTCAAGAAGGTCCCCCTGTCCGGCCAGGATGCGTCGGCGCAGGGCGTCCAGTACATCCTCGCCGGCTGGCAGACGGGCACCGTCTACAAGAAGGTGTCGCTGGAGGCGAACGCCGCGGCCGCGGCGGCGATCAAGCTCCTCCATGGGAAGACGCCGGCGACAAACGGGTTCCGGAAGAACGGCACCAAGAAGGAGCCGACGCTGACCCTCCCCATCACGTGGATCACGAAGAAGAACTACACGACGCTCTTCAAGCAGAAGTGGCTGAAGAAGAGCGACGTGTGCATCGGTCAGTACGCGAAGTACTGCAAGTAATTCGTTCACTGTGAGAAGGTGGAGGCGTCCACGCCGGGCGCCTCCACCGCGCTCTCCTCGCCCAGGAGCGGTCATCGATGAGCGACACGCCACTTCTCCAACTGCAGAACATCACCAAGACGTTCGGTTCGGTGCAGGCGCTCGACGACGTCGACTTCGAGGTCAACGCCGGCGAGGTGATGGCGCTCGTCGGCGACAACGGCGCGGGCAAGTCGACGCTCGTCAAGTGCGTCGCCGGCACCCACACGGCCGACAGCGGCCAGATCCTGTTCGAAGGCCGGGAGGTGCACATCCACGGGCCGAAGGCCGCCGCCCGGCTCGGGATCGAGGTCGTCTACCAGGACCTCGCGCTCTGCGACAACCTCGACGTCGTGCAGAACATGTACCTCGGCCGCGAGCTCAGCCGGGCTCAGATCCTCTCCGAGGCGCCGATGGAGCAGCAGACGGCCGAGACGCTCAAGACCCTGGCGGTCACGACGATCAGGTCGGTCCGCCAGACGGTGGCGACCCTCTCGGGCGGCCAGCGCCAGTCGGTCGCCGTCGCGCGCGCCGTGATGTGGAACTCGAAGCTCGTCGTCCTCGACGAGCCGACCGCGGCTCTCGGCGTCGCGCAGACCGAGCAGGTGCTCGAGCTCGTGCGTCGTCTCGGCAGCCAGGGCCTCGGCGTGATGCTCATCTCGCACAACCTCCACGACGTCTTCGAGACCGCCGACCGGATCAGCGTGCTCCGGCTCGGAAGGAACGTCGGAGTCTTCGAGCGCCGTGAGACGACGCAGCAGGCGGTCGTCGAGGCGATCACCGCCGGTGTGCCCACGAAGGTCGCGGGGATCCCGTCAACCGCAGATGCAGGAGCGGGTACGTGAGCTCGGCTGACGTCGTCGGCGCGGACAAGGCACCGCCGCCGCCGGTCGAGGAGGAGCAGCTTCCCGGGGGACTCCGCGGCGCTCGGGAGCGTATGTGGCTGAACGTGCGCACCGGCAATCTCGGGGCGATCCCGATCATCGTCGGCGAGCTCGCCGTCGTGATCTTCTTCGCCTTCACCGCGACGAACTTCTTCACGTCCGTCAACTTCGTCAACCTGATCACGGAGACGGCGGGCACGGCGCTGCTCGCGTACGGCGTCGTCTTCGTGCTCCTGCTGGGCGAGATCGACCTCTCGATCGGCTACGTCGCCGGCATCGGTGCGGTGATCGTCGCGGAACTCCAGCTCCCCGGTCGAAGCCTGCAGATGAACGGCCTCCTCGCGATGCTGATCGCCGTCGCCGTTTGTGCACTGATCGGCGGAGTACAGGGCTCCGTCGTCGCGTTCGTCGGCGTTCCCTCGTTCGTCGTCACGCTCGCCGGCTTTCTGATCTTCGAGGGCGTGATCCTGAATACGCTGCAGCAGCGCGGCTCGATCGTCATCCAGGACCGCTGGATCAACTACACCGACGCCTACATCTTCTCGGCGACCGCCGGCTGGATATTCGCGGCCCTCGTCACCGCGCTGTATCCGCTCAGCGTCCTGTACAAGAAGGTCGTCGCCCGAGGCACGCACATCGCCCAGCAGAGCTGGACGTCAGCGATTCTGAAGACCGTAGGCATCGCGATCGCGGCGTTCGGCACCGTCGCGATCTGCAACCACGGCAAGATCATCGAGACGCCCGAAGGCCTGCCGCTCGCCGGCGTGATCATGGTCTTCTTCTTCGTGGTTCTCACGTTCCTCGCCAAGTGGACGACGTTCGGCCGCCACGTGTACGCGGTCGGCGGGAGTGCCGAGGCGGCGCGCCGCGCCGGCATCAACGTGCCGCGCATCCGGGTGCTCGTGTTCGCGCTCTCGGGCGCGATGGCCGCGATCGGCGGGATCGTCTTCGCGGCCCAGGTGAACTCCGTCGGGCTGACGTTCCCGCCGGGGAACCTGCTGCTGAACGCGATCGCCTCTGCGGTCATCGGCGGGGTCAGCCTCTTCGGCGGACGTGGCGAGGTGCGAGGTGCTCTGCTCGGCGCGATCCTGATCGGGACGCTGCAGAACGGGCTCCTCCTGCTGAACGTCTCGAACGGCTGGATCTACATCATCACCGGGTTCGTCCTGCTCGGCGCTGTGACGCTCGACACGGTCGCGGTTCGGCTGCAGGCCCGCTCGGGCCGCTAGCTCAGCCGTCAGCCGCGATAGTGACGCAGTCTGCGGAGGACGTCCGCCGCGACCCGCTCGCCGAGCGCGCGGCCTGCCGTCACGTCCGACGGGACGTCGATCCCGTCCGCAACCGGGGCCGTCGAGGCCCCCCTGATCTGGCCCGCGTACGAGCGTCCGGTGAGCGCGGCCAGGACCGTGCCCGCCGCAGAGGCGAACGCGCTTCCTTCGGAGACGCCACCCGGTGACGGCGGAGTGGCCACGGGCGGCGACCACGCGGCGCCGTCGACCCAGCGGCCCTGCGACAGCACCTCGACCTTCCCGCTGCGAATCTCGATCAAGCCCGGGACGAGCGGCAGGCCGTCCGCGCTGTAGTGCGCCTGCTTGCGGTCGCTCGACTGCCCCTGGAACGCGAGGTAGCGGATCATCGAGATCGGCCGCGGAGCCTGGTACGCGCGCTTCGCGCCCCACGTCGCCACGGCGGCGTCGTTGAGCGCGCCGTCGACGCCGAGGTAGAGGCGGAGGTCCCTCGCGAGGTTGCCGGTCGCAGCCCGCGCGGCGAGCGAGTTCCAGCGCAGCGGAGACCAGAGCGCCGGCCGTGTCTGCCCGGTCGAGGTCGCGCGCAGGACGGCGACGGCCGCCCGCTTGTACGCGCGCACCCGACGGATCCCCGAGCGGGGATGCGCCCGGGTCGATCGGCAGGCCGCGGCGAGAACGCCGGAGGGCGAAGCCCCGGACGTGGCCCCACTGCGCACCGACGAAGCTCTGGACGTCAGCCGGCTCCGCCGTCAGGCTGCTGCGCGGCTGGATCGTCCCGAGCGCGAGCGGCTGCCAGAACGTGGCGTCCTCCACCGTGGAGTCCGCTGCGTGGACGATCAGCGGCTGGTTTCGCGACGTGAAGGTCGGGTCGGCGAAGTGCAGCGACTCGTTCGAGCCGTCGTGTCGGCCGGCGGCGATCGCGGCCGCGGCGACTCTGTTCCCCAGCGCCGCCGGCGAGCTTCCGCGGCTGGTTGCGAAGTCCGGCGAGTAGCAGAGCGCGCGCAGCTGTCTCGTCAGGAGGGCGAACGTCCGGCCCAGGTTCGAGTCGAAGGATGCCTGCCAGAGCAGCACGCGGTAGGCCGCGTAGCTGATCGCCGCGTTGCGGGCGGAGGCGCTCTTCGGTGCGGCTGCCCATGCATTCCACATCGCCCGGGAGACGTCCAAGAGGTCGCGCGCCTGGACCGGCTCGCTTGCGGCGCCGGACGCGGAGCGCGGCGACCGCCGTCTGATCCCAGACCGTCGCGATCGAGCGGTCGCCGGTCGCCTGCGTGCAGGCCGGGAGGCGGTAGCCCGCGGACGGACGTGGCCCGCGCAGAGTCGGCTGCGGAGGAACCCGGATCTCGACGATCCGGTCGGCCCGAACGTCACGCAGGACGCTCTGCGTGCCCCACGGATAGCGGACGATCAGGCGCGCGGCCCGCGTCGCCTCTCCGAGGCCGAAGTGGACGCGCTCGTCCTCGGACGACAGGTAGCTGCTGCCGGCGCGAACCTCCTGCGAGACCGTGCGGCCGTCCTCGAGCGCGAGCGTCACAACCGCCCCGGGGGTGAAACGGGAGAGCTCGACGTCGAGCCAGTGGCCTGTCGGGCCGCTCGGCTTCAGCAGCAGGAGCTTGCCGCCGATCGAGTTGATCGCAACCTCCATGCGTCCGTCGTTGTCGACGTCGGCCGCCGCCAGCCCGCGCCCGTTCACGCGCAGTCCGCTCGGC
The DNA here is from genome assembly GCA_963731015.1 of uncultured Actinomycetes bacterium. Classification (GTDB taxonomy): domain Bacteria; phylum Actinomycetota; class Thermoleophilia; order Gaiellales; family Gaiellaceae; genus Palsa-739. Next base: position 787,877 of record CAVSTY010000005.1, on the reverse strand, counting down.
ACGACGCCGGACGCGACGCCGTAGCGTGCTGCGGCCTGTCCCGAGAGCGGGGCGACCACCTTCACCGGACTCGCGTCCTTCTTCAGGCTCGTGACCGGGATCCCGCCGGTCGCGAGCACGAGGTCGGACCGGCCCGAGTTCCTCAGGTCGACGAACGAGTCGCCCCAGCCCGCGAAGTCGGTTCCGAGCGCCGGGTCGAAGTCGGGCCGGGCATTCGAGAACGAGGGGCCGGTCGTCTGGGCGAACGCGGCCGACGGTTCGTGGCGGGAGTTGGTGACGAAGAGGTCGAGCGGCCCGCCGGCGGCGCCGTCGACGGCCACGCCCATGCCGGCGTACGGATCGGCGACTCCCGAGACCGCGCCGCGGTTCTCGAAGCGGAAGCCGAGCCCGGCCGGATCGGCCTTGGCTCCGCCGGGCCACGGGACGTTGACGTACAGCTGGTTCGGATCCTCGTCGTTCGCGACGTAGAGGTCCGGTCGGCCGTCCCCGTTGACGTCGAGGAACGTCGCGCCGAGACCATGGGAGAAACCGGACGACTCGAGCCCCGCCTGGACGCCGACCTCGCGGAAGCGCGCTCGGCCGTTCGGGCCGTTCCCCCGGTTCAGGTAGAGGACGTCGCGGACTCCGACGAGGTTCGTCGGGAAGCCGGCGAGGGAGTTCGGCACCGGGTCGTACGGACGTGTGTAGCCGGCGACGAAGACGTCCGGGCGGCCGTCGCCATTCACGTCCGCGACGGCCACGCCGGTGTACCAGCCGGCCGCGGTCATCCCGGCCGCCCGGGCGCCCTCGCTGAACGTGCCGTTGCCGTCGTTCCACAGCAGCTTGATCCCGTTCGCCGTGGACACGATCAGGTCGGGTCGGCCGTCGCCGTTCAGATCCGCGGCGGCGCACCCGTCGCCCTGCACCGGGAGCCCGGCATGGGCGCTCGCGGTGACGTTGTGGAAGTGGCCGTGCAGGTTCTCGAACAGCTGCGTGCGCGGCAGTCCGCCGTGCGCGTGCCACTGCGCGGTGTCGGCGCTCGCGTACGAGTTGACGGCGAACAGGTCCTGCCAGCCGTCGCCGTTGTAGTCGAGCCAGCAGACTCCGCCGCCCATCATCGCGGTGTAGTCGTTCGAGATCCCGTAGCGGAACGAGTCCTGGCGGAAGTCGAGGCCGACCGCGGGGGCGACGTTGGTCAGCCGGACGCCGTCCAGCGCCGAGCTCTTCGGCGCGACCTCGACCGGAACCGACCGCACGGCCCCCGGAAGCGCCCAGTGCTCGTCCGCGGTCTGATGGAGGCGGTAGGTGATCCCCGAACGCTGCACCGTCGCCGTCGGCGGGCCCTGCTCCACGCCCTGCACCAGCCAGATCCGGAGCGGGCCGGCGCCTGCGGAGGGCTTCGCGGCGAGCAGGTCGTGGGCGATCAGCTGCGCGGTGTGAACGTCGAGCTTCGTCTGCACGCCTTGTGCGGGCAGGATCGTGATCGGCGGCAGGCTCCCGGGCGGCAGCGCGCGTGAGGCATCTGCGACTGCCGGCGCATTGCCGACGACCATCGCCGCCGCCGAGACGGCGATCGCCGCAGTGGCGATGCCGACTACGAACCGTCGCTCGAGAGGCCATGGGAAGAGGCGCAGCAGTGGCAGGGCGAGACAGACGACGGCCAGCGATCCGAGCAGAGCGACCTTCGCGGAGTACTCGGTGATCGTCGGCGCGATCATCACCCCGGCGAGCAGGCCGAGCGAGACCGCGTAGACGAGCCGGCCCGTCGGAGAACGCGGAGCCGTCTTCGGGTCGGTGATCATGAAGAAGAGGAACACGAGCACCTCGGGTGAGGTGACGAGCACCCACCACAGCTGGAAGCCTGAGATCGGACCGAGATGCCAGCGCGCGGTCATCGTGTGCCCGGCGAGCGCGAGTACGCCGATCGCCACCGCGAACGAGATCCAGAAGCCGATCGCCACCCGCAGCAGCTTCAGTCGGCGCAGGATCAGGAAGCCGCCCGCGACGATGACGGCGAGCGCGAGCGCGAGCCAGGCCGACATCGGGCCCCACCAGAAATCGAGCGGCGCCGCGCGGGCTCGGCCGAGCAGGAGGAAGCAAAGAACGAGGCCGATGTTCGACGGGTTGAAGATGTGCTCGCCACGCCAGCGGATCACATGCTTTGAGAGCAGGGAGACCGCAGCGGTTCCGACATAGATCCACCAGCCCCGGAGGCTCCACCAATCGCCGTGCACTGTGCCGGGCACGCGCAGGACGAACGCGACGCCGTTGCCGGTCAGCGTTGCGCTCGCCGGCCACATGAGGACGTGCTGGGAGCGCATGGCGATCGCGACCTCGAGCACGGCAGCGGTACCGATTGCGAGCAGGATCTGCGCGATCGAGAGGTCGAAGTGGAAGCCGACCTGCCCGATGATCTGGAGCGAGATGATCACCGCGGCCAGATGGAGACGCGGGTCGCTCAGCTTCGGCAGCAGCACCGGGTACGGCCTGCCGCGGATCGTGAACGAAGGCCCCGTGGGCGCGGGTATGGCGTGCGCGCTCATTCGCCCGCTCCATGCTAGTGCCCTAGGGAAATAATGAAAATAGGGCGCCGACGCTACAACGAGACCGGCGCGGCGGTCGTTGCCGACCGGTGCAGTGCCTCGAGCGTTCTCGCCTGCGCCGTGGCGTCGTCTCGTCCGAGCAGCAGCTCGGCCTCGCCGCGGATCGCGTCGCTCACGTTCTCGAGCTCGAGCCGGTACGAGTCGACGGCCCCGAGCTCGATCCGCTCGAGCCGGTCCTCGCGACGTAGCTCGATGACTGGCTCGTTGCAATGCCAGGGATCGTCGAGGAAGAGCGAGCCCTCGTCTCCGACCGCCTCCAGCTCGTCGCGCTCGACGAGCGCGGTGCCGCAGTCGAAGGTGGCGATCACCTTCCCGGGAAAGCGCAGCGTCCCGGTGAAGACCCAGTCGGTTCCCGAAGGGCCGTACCACGCCTCGCCCCAGACCCGCTCCGGCTCGCCTCCGAGCAGCCGCGAGCCTGAGACGTTGTAACAGCCGACGTCCATCAGCGCGCCGCCCTCGACGTCGGTGCGCAGGCGGATGTTGTCGTGATCGTAGAGCCCGTACGAGAAGGTCGACCGGATCAGCCGGAGCTCGCCGATCGCTCCGTCTCGGACGAGCTCCGCGAGCTTGGCGGTCTGCGGGTTGTGCCGGTACATGAACGCCTCGCTGAGCAGGCGACCGTTCCGGTCGGCGGCGTCGAACGCCGCCTCGACCTCTTCTGGGTGGCGGGTGAACGGCTTCTCGCAGAGCACATGCTTTCCCGCTTCGAGTGCCTTGATCGACCATTCGGCATGCAGCGTGTTCGGCAGCGAGATGTAGACCGCCTCGATCTCGGGGTCGGCGAGCAGCCCTTCGTAGGAGCCGTACGCCCGCGGGATCTCCCACTCCTGCGCGTATGTCTCCGCCCGGGCCTGGTCGCGGCTGGCGACCGCGACGAGCTCGACCTTGGCCGACGCGTGCGCTCCGGGGATCACCTTCCGGTTGATGTCGGCCGTGGAGACAATGCCCCACTTCACTGAGCGAACCCACGCGCGTACTATCTCGCACCGTGGCGGGGATCGGCGTGGGGATGCTCGGCTACGCGTTCATGGGCAAGGCCCATTCGAACGCTTTCCGAAAGATCGCCTACATCACGTGGCCGCCGCCGCTCGAGCCCGAGCTGATCGGAATCGCCGGCCGCAACGAGGAGGCTGTCGGTGAGGCCGCGCGCCGTTACGGCTGGGAGTACGCGACCACGGACTGGAGGGATCTGATCGCGGACGGGCGGATCGGCCTCTTCGACAACGGCGGGCCAAACTCGCTGCACGCGGAGCCGACGATCGCAGCGGCGCAGGCAGGCAAGCACGTGGTCTGCGAGAAGCCGCTCGGCCGCAACGCACACGAGAGCTACGAGATCTGGAAGGCGGTTGCCGCGACCGGCGTCCGGCACATGTGCGCCTTCAACTACCGCTTCGTCCCCGCGGTGCGGCTCGCACGCGAGATCGTTGCGGCCGGCGAGCTCGGCGAGGTGCGCCACTTCCGCGGGCGTTACTTGCAGGACTGGGGCGACGACCCGTCGCTCGACTCGTGGCGCTTCGACGCGGACGCTGCAGGCTCGGGCGCCCTCGGTGACCTGATGACCCACGTTGTCGACCTCGCGCGCTTCCTCAACGGCGAGATCGAGACCGTCTCAGGCTTCACCCACACGTTCCTGCCGGGCCGGAAGGTCGACGATGCGGCCGAGGCGGCGGTCCAGTTCGCGAATGGCTCGGTTGGCACGCTCGAGGCGACCCGCTTCGCGCACGGCCGCCGCAACGCGTTCCAGTGGGAGATCAACGGCACGAAAGGATCACTCGCCTTCGACATGGAGCGCTTGAACGAGCTCCGGGTCTTTCACGACGACGGCGACCGGGCGCGCGGGTTCAAGACGGTGCTCGTGTCCGAGACCGACCATCCGTTCTGGCAGTACTGGTGGCCGCCGGGCCACATCGTCGGGTGGGGCGACACCTTCGTTCACGAGCTGCACCATTTCCTCGGCGCGGTCGCCGGCGAACACGCCGTAGTCCCGTTCGGCGCCGACTTCGAGGACGGATACCGCGCCTCGGAGGTCTGCGACGCGATCGTCCGCTCGGGCGAAACCGGCCGGCGCGAGACCGTCGTGTACCGCTCTCTTTGAGCTCCCGAGACGCCGGGCATCTTGTGGTGCTGATCTACTGAGCGCGGTGAACGGGTGAACGGGTTAGCTGCCACGCTCGCTCTCCTCGCGGCGATCTGCTTCGCGCTCGCCGCGACGCTCTGGCAGAGAGCTGCGCTGAGCATGTCCGGCATCTCCTTCCGCCGGCCGAAGTCGCTCCTGTTGCTGCTGACGAGCTGGGTCTGGCTGCTCGGCCTCGTCGCGCAGGTCGTCGGTGTCGCTCTTCAGGCTGCCGCACTCGATAGGGGCAGGGTCTCGATCATCCAGCCGCTGCTGGTGACGACGGTCATCTGGGCGCTGCCGCTGGGGTACTTTCTGACGCGGCAGACGATCGGGGCGCGAGAAGTGATCGGAGCGGCGATCATCGTCGTCGGTCTCGCGCTCTTCGCCTTGTTCGGTCACCCGGCGGCAGGAGTCGACAACGCACCGGGTTCGGATTGGGTCGCCTCGATCCTCGTCATCTGCGCCGCCTGCGTCGCGCTGCTCGTCTTCGCCAACCGCGGCAGCCTGTCGATGAAGGCGGCGCTACTCGGGACGGTCGCGGGTCTGCTCTACGGCCTTTCCGCAACGTTGATGAAGCCGGTAGTCGAGAGCCTCCACACGGAATCGCTCGGCGCGCTCATCGAGGGCTGGCAGTTCTGGGTCTGGGCCGCCGCCGGGCTGATCGGCTTCCTGTTCCAGCAGTTGTCGCTCTCGACGGGCCGCCTCGTTCCGTCGGTGGCCGCCGTCTCGGTCGCCAACCCGGTGGTCAGCGTGATGCTCGGGGCGCTCGTTCTGCAGGAGCGACTCGAGAAGAACCCACCCTGGCACGCCGTCGTCGCGGTGGGCGCCCTCGGCCTGGCCCTCGTCGGCTCCATCGTCATCTCGTCCGCGAGGGCGAACGAGGAGGAGAGCGACGAACAAAGGCCGGCAGTTCCTGCCTCGGCTGCTGCCCAACCAGCTGACTGAACCCTCTAGGCAGCCAGGTCGTAGACGCCGCGTACCACCAGAAGCGCGCCGATCACCATCAGCGCCATCAGGGCGATCGAGCGCGAGTTCCCGACCAGCCACGTACGCCAGGAGGCCAACACCTCATTCGAGCGCTCGGGCTTTGCCACGACCACGACCACCGGGGCACTGATTGTCACGATCGACGTGACGACGAAGACGACCGCCGCTATGGAAGCGTCGACGGTGCTCACGTTCGCCTTCAGGATCTCCGCGATTGCAGCGAGCGAGAGCGCGTAACTCAGCATCACGGTTCCGGCCACGATGCACACCGACCAATTCACACGTTCGATCCGATCGAGCCACTTCGGCGGTGATTCCGGCCCCTTCGCGGTCCTCGGCCGCCTGTAGAGGCGTGCCGAGCCGACCGTGATCAGGGCGCCAAGCACGATCTCGACGATCGACGCAGTCCTCGACGGGGTCGTGTTCTTCGAGCTGAAGTCCTGGCCGTGGAGGACGAAGATCATCAGCAGCGCGAGCACGGCGATCGCGAGCACCCAGCCGCAGATGAACGCGATCGCCCGTCGCAGCGGCGACGACATGCTCAGCAGCACGATCATCGTGACGACGGAGCCTGGGCTCGTGAAGGCGACGGCTAGGCCCAAACCGGCGATCACGGGAATGAGTGTCGTCACGTCAGCAGTATCAGCCGGGTCGCCCGACGTTCATCCAAGCGGCGCCGGTGTGACGAGCATACGCAGCATCGGCCGGCGATTCCGGTCATCCGCTCAGGAGGCTCCGGTCACAGGTTGTCGGGCGAGTCGGGCGCCGCCTGACCACGCGCGAGCCAGATGCGTCCGATGACGAGTACGACGAGAGCCAGGAGCGAGGAATCGACCTAGCTACTGTCGGTTCACCCGGCTACCCAGCGGATTGCCTGGTCCTTGTCCTCGAGCGAGAAGGTCTTTGTCTCGCCGGGTGTCATCCAGCCGAACAGGTCGGTGGCGTGGATCATCCAGGCGATGTCGGTGACGAGCGCGATCCTCCTCCAGGAGCGCAGGTGCTCCAGGCCGATCTTGAGGTCCTCCCAGATCGCGCCTCCTGACATGCCGGCGAAGTCGTTCATGACGATGAGGAACCGGACCTCGCCCGCCTCCGCGGCCTGCTCGAGGGCGGGGAGGATGACGTCGCGGTAGTCCTCGGCGGCGATTCTCCCGCTCGCCTCGAACCCGATCACACCTTTCGGGAGTCCGTCAAGCTGGCTGATCAAGGTCGTCTCCTTTCCAGTCAGGTTGAGCCGCTGCTGTTGCCGTTCCCCGACATAGTTTCAGCGGTCGTCGGCGACGCCCGCCGTTAGCCTCAATCGGGTGATGCACCAGGAGAGCGTGAGCCCCAGGATCCGTAGCGAGATCGGGATCGCGGAGGCGTAGGTAGAGATGAGCTCGACCACAGCCCACGGGGACGGGTACGGCGAAAGCGCGGCCTGGCGCCCCCAGCGGCCGCAGCTCCGGCCGGGTCGCATGCTGGCGCGCTGGGTCGTCAACGCGGCGGCGCTGCTGGTCGCCGCGACTCTGGTGCCCGGAGTCACCGTCAAGGGCTTCGCCGGCGCTCTGCTCGCAATGCTCATCATCACCGTCCTGAGCGTGCTGGTCTCGCCGCTGCTCGCGGCGCTGCGGCTCCCGTACGCGGCGGTCCTCCAGTTCCTGCTCCTGCTGTTCTTCGATGCCTGGCTGCTGCTGCTCGCCGCGGATATCGCGCCCGGCCAGCTCGAAGTCGATTCCTTCGGCTGGGCGCTGGTGGCCGTGGTCGCCGCCGTGGCAGTCGACGTTGCTCTGGTCGCGCTCGTCGGCATGAACGACGACGACATCTACGCCCTGCAGGTCGTCGAGCGGATCGCCCGGCGCTCCGGCGAACAGGTGCAGACCTCGGTTCCCGGAATCCTGTTCCTCGAGATCGACGGTCTCGCTGCTCCGGTGCTTCGCCACGGGATGCGCAACGGCAGCGCGCCCGAGATGTCCCGCTGGATCGCGGAGGGGACGCACCGGCTCGTCGAGTGGGAACCGGACTTCTCCTCGCAGACCGGCGCGAGTCAGGCCGGCATCCTCCTTGGCTCGAACGCCGACATCCCCGCCTTCCGCTGGGTCGAGAAGGAAACGGGGAGGCTGATGACCTGCTCCGCGCCGGCCGACTGCGCGGAGATCGAGCGGCGGCACGCCAGCGGTCGCGGCCTCCTCGTCGACGGCGGCGCCAGCCGGGGGAACCTTCTCTCGGGCGAGGCCGACCACCAGATCCTCACGGTCAGCCGGATGGAGGCCGAGAAGCATGCGAATCCCGGCTACCGGGCGTTTTTCGCGAACGGCTTCAACGTCGTGCGGTCGCTCGTCCTCTTCTTCTGGGAGATTGTTCTCGAGTGGACCGCGGCGCTCCAGGCAATCCGCCGGGACGTCCGTCCGCGCGGCCACCGCGGGGGCAAGTACCCGTTCCTGCGCGCGGCCATGTGCGTGATCGTCCGCGACCTGATCGTGTTCGGCGTGCTGGGCGACATGATGAAAGGGCGCCCGGCGGTGTACGCGACCTTCTCGAGCTACGACGAGGTCGCGCACCACTCGGGGCTCGAGCGGGCAGACACGCTGGAGGCGCTGCGCAAGCTCGACCAGCAATTCGGCCGTCTTGCGCGCGCGCGCCGTTTCGCACCGCGCCCCTACGAGATCGTCGTCCTGTCGGATCACGGGCAGACCCAGGGAGCGACCTTCCTGCAGCGAAACGGCTATGGCCTCGAGGATCTGGTCGAGCGCTCGTTGAGCAAGGGCGCGGTCACCGCCCTCGCCGGCGGCGACGAACAACAATCCATGGTGCTGAACGCCGTCGGAGAGGCGACGGGTGGCTCGACGGAGCCCAAGCGGGCGAAGAATGACGTCTCCGACCGCGAGGTCGTGGTCCTCGGCTCGGGGAACCTCGGGCTCGTCTACCTCATGGAGGAGAGGCGGAGGCTCTCGGTCGAGGAGATCGACGAGCGCCATCCAAATCTGATCCCCGCGCTCCGGGAGCACCCGCACGTGGGCTTCGTGCTCGCTCACTCGAGCGAGCACGGGGCGCTCGCACTCGGTCCCCGCGGGATCCGCTACCTCGACGACGACCGGGTCGAAGGCGAAGATCCGCTCGCCGGCTTCTCGCCGAACGCGCCGCACCACCTTCGGCGCACCGATTCGTTCGAGCACGTTGCCGACCTGATGATCAACAGCTTCTACGACCCCCAGCTGGAGGAAGGCTGCGCGTTCGAGGAGCTCATCTCGTTCCACGGCGGCATGGGCGGCCCGCAGACCCAACCGTTCGTGCTCTATCCCTCCGGGTTCTTCCCGGTCGCGGACCGGCAGATCGTCGGCGCCGAGGCCCTGCACGAGGTCCTCGTCGGCTGGCGCAGGGACCTCGAGGAATCCGAGCAGGCCGAATCGCCTGTCAGCCCGAGCACGCCGTGACCGCCGACAAGCCGGGAATAGGATGACTTCACAGTCCGTCTAGAGGGAGGGAGGGCAGAGAAGAGGATGTCTGCGAGGAGCGGAGTCGGCGGCACGGCGCCGATAGAGCTGGCGCGTCTTCCCACCGGCGCCATGGTGGGCGACATCGAAGGCGCGCTGGAGGAGGTCGACGTGCCTGCCTACGCCATCGATTCGTTCGGCATCATCCGCTGGCAGAACACGGCTGCGGTGAAGATGATCGGCGACGCCCGCGGCCGGCAGTTCACCTCGGTCGTCGCCCCGGAGCAGAAGCTCGAGGCGCGGGAGCAGTTCACGCGCAACGTGCTCGGCGGGCACGGCGTGAAGGACGCGAAGATCGAGTTGCGGCGGGGCGATGGAAGCAGCGTCGAGGTCGAGATCTGCTCGGCACCGCTACGTGAGGGGGACCGCGTCGTCGGCATGTTCGGCCTCGCAACCCGTAGGCACGAACCGACCCCACCGCGCACGGAGCTGCACCTGACGCCGCGCCAGCACCAGGTCCTGCACCTTCTCGCACGCGGCCACTCGACCGGCCAGATGGCGGAGGAGCTACACCTCGCCGTCGACACCGTGCGAAACCATGTCCGCCGCCTGCTGCAGGCGTTGGGCGCCCACTCTCGGCTCGAGGCGATCGCAATCGCCCGCCGCGACGGCCTGCTGACCTGAGACCGCCGACCCCGGCAGCGTCTCTGCGAAAGTTCCCGCAAATTCCGGACATCGAGGGCCGGTGAGATCGGAACTTCGCAAATAGCGCGAAACGCGTAGTTGACTCTGGCGTCGGGTGGCGGCAGCATGGGCGTCGCGCCGAGCACGGAGCGGGACTAGACCGAAGCCTCCGGGCGATGAGCTAGGCGGAAGCCGAATGCATTGCTCGGAGGTGGACGAAACCGCCACCGGCTCGGCGAATTTTTATGGTCCGACGTCTCCCCGGGAATGGCCCGGCTGGTGACGGCGCGGTAACGATCGAGTGACCTCACCACCGTGGCCCGGCGCCTCAACTTGCGAGGTACTGGTATCTATGAGACCCTGATTACAAGCCGCAATCGGGGGGTTGCGATCCCCTTGAATACCTACGCCGCAAATCAGGAGTTCTCCGTGGAGCCCCTCGGTATCGACACCGAGCGGCAGGACTCTGCGTTCGGGACCGGTCTGACGAAGTCCGACCTCGCCGTCATCGCGGTTGCCTTTGCCGCCGCAGCCGGCGCCGCGGCGATCGTCGCCACCGGCGGTGTGGTGACCGAGCCGACGGCCTTCGCGGCCGTTCTCGTCGCGAACATCGTCACGCTTGCTTTCGGCGGCCTGGTCTGGCGGCGCGGCCGTCCCGCGAGCCTGTTCGGGAACCTGTTGCTCGCCGAGGGCGTGCTGGTCTTCATCTCGAGCCTGTCCGGCTCATCCGTTGCGGTCGTCCATCTGGTGGGGGTATTGGGCGTCTGGGCCGCCGCGCTCGGCGTGACCTGGCTGCTGCTGGTCTTCCCGGGCTGGCGGCTCGGCGGGACGGCCTGGCTCGTGCTGGGGATCGCCATCGCCACTTTCGTCGTCGGCGCGCTCCCGCAGCTTCTCCTCGCCTCCCGGGTAGCGGGTCTCACCAACATCGGCAGCTGCGCGGCGGCCTGTCCCGCCAACCCGGCGCTCGTCGTCCACGCGCCGCAGGCCGTTCAGGTTCTTCGCCACGTCGAGGGGGTGCTCCAGGCGACCTGGGGGGTCGCGGTGCTCGTCTATCTCGCGTCGCGTTTCGCGTGGGCGAGCCACGCCCGGCGCAGGCTGGTACTGCCTGTCTTCGTTTCCGCCGTCCCCTTCGTCGCCGGCTTCACGATCAACGCAGTGCTCGTCGACATCGCCGGCGTTCCGCCGAGCGCTACGGGCCGCGCGATCTTCGCGGGCATGCGCATTCTGTTCCCCCTGGGATTCGTCGCGGGATTGTTGTTCGCGCGCGCCTACGCCGGCGTCGCGCTTGCGTACATGGCTCGCAACCTCGTCGGCCGGCCGTCGGTCGCGACCGTCGAACAGCTCATCCGGCGCGTGCTCGACGATCCGCAGGCTCGGCTCGTCTTCTGGCTGCCGCGCAGCGAGCAGTTCGCCGACCGCTACGGGACGCCCGTCGTTCTGGACCCGGCGACCGAGACCGTCACCTGGCGCGCATTCGGACACGGCGACGCCCGGGTTCTCGCCGTCGTCCACGACGACGCGCTGAGCGAGGACACGGAGCTCGTAGACGCCGTGGGAGCCGCCTCCCTGCTGGCTCTCGAGAACCGCCGGCTCGAACACGATCTGCTCGACTCGGTCGATGCGGTGCGCGCATCCCAGCGGCGGCTCGTCGGAGCCGCCTCCGCGGAACGGCGGAAGATCGAGCGCGATCTCCACGACGGTGTGCAGCAGAAGCTTGTCGCGCTGCGGATCCGGCTCGAGCTCGTTCGCGACCTCGCCGCGCGCGACAGCGGGCTCGGGAACCGGCTCGCCGGGATCGCGGCCGATTTCGACGACGCGCTCGAGGACCTCCGTTCGACCGCGCACGGCATCTATCCGCCGCTCCTCGCCGACGAGGGGCTCGAGCCCGCCCTCCGCGAGATCGCGCGGCGGTCGAGCGTGCAACTCACGGTCGAGCTCGAGGACGTCGGACGGCTCTCGGAGGACAGTGAGACCGCTATTTACTACTGCTGCCTCGAAGCGCTCCAGAACGTCGCCAAGCACGCGGGAGACGACGCCGTCGCCTCCTTGCGGCTCTGGCGGGACCAGCGGGCGGTGCGCTTCTCGGTCAGCGACGACGGCGTCGGCTTCGTCCCGCGCTCGGCCGTCAAGGGAGCCGGGCTGACGAACATGGCCGACCGCATCGGAGCGGTGGGGGGCATGCTCTCGGTGAGGTCGACGCCTGGAGAGGGGACGAAGGTTCTCGGCAGGGTGGCCATCGAGGCGAGCGATCGGATCGGCGATGTCGTCCACGTCTGAGCTGTCGAACGGTAAGCCGACCCACCGGCTCGTGGTCGCCGAGGATGCCTACCTCATCCGCGAGGGAATCCGCAGCGCGCTCGAGCCGCAGGCCGACGAGGTCGAAGTCCTCGAGTACTGCGCCGATCTCGGCTCGCTCATGCACGCCGTCGAGCAGCATCAGCCTGATGTCGTGATCACCGACATCAGGATGCCCCCGACGAACAGCGACGAAGGCATCCGGGCCGCCGCGACGCTGCGCGAGAGCCATCCGGAGATCGGCGTCGTCGTGATCAGCCAGTACGTCAGCCCGCACTATGCGCTCAAGCTCTTCGAATACGGCTCCGCCGGACGTGCCTATCTCCTGAAAGAGCACGTCGGGCACCGCATCCAGCTGATGGAGGCGATCCGCGAGGTGGTGGCTGGCGGCTCGGTGGTCGACCCCAAGGTGGTCGACGTGCTCGTTCAGGCACGAATGCGCGCGAAGAACTCGCTGCTCTCCCGGCTCTCGTCGCGGGAGCGCGAGGTGCTCGCCGGCGTCGCCACCGGGGCGTCCAACGCTGCGATCGCCGAGTCCCTGTTCCTCACGAAGCGTGCTGTGGAGAAGAACATCAACTCGCTCTTCGCGAAGCTCGATCTCACGGACGACAGGACGACGAGCCGGCGTGTTCGCGCGGCCCTGCTGTTCCTCGCCGACTCCGACCTGGAGCCGGGAACGGAGCTCTGATCGTGGCGAACCGCCGGCGCACCCGCCCCGAAGTGAGGTGCGCGCTCCCTGGTAGGCGTCAGGCCAGGTTGGTGACATCCGCCTGTGTCATCTGCCGCGTCACTCGCGCTCGCTGACCTCGACGCGGATTCGGTTCCGGACTACGCCGAGGCGCTCGAGGCCTGGCGGGTGTGGCGGGTCGGGATGCGGCAGGGCCGTGTCGTCCTCCAGAGTCTCTTCGCCGGAGCAGTCTGGGAGCCGGGAGTCCCGTTCGTCGCCTCGTGCACGGGCGGCCACCGGTCTCGCTGGGCGCCCTGGCGGACGAAGCCAAATGCCCACACCGCGCCGGAGCTCGAGTGCCGCTGCGGGATCTACGGAGTCCAGTCGGTCGCGGCCGCCCGCTCGTATCTCGAGAAACCGCCCTTGCTCTGCCGGGACGACCGGGTGATCGGACGGGTCGCCCTCTGGGGAGATGTCATCGAGGGGCCACTCGGGTGGCGGGCATCGCACGCGTACCCGACCGAGCTCTTCGTCCCGGCTTCGGTCGTCGCACCGACCGGACCTCGCCGGCGGGGCTACATGGACGAGATCATGCTGGCGCTCGAGGCATACCGCGTTCCGGTCGACCTGGTCGTGCCCGGCGCCTTGACTGCCTAGTGAGCAGGGGCTTCTACTCGAGCGGGCACGACTGCCCGGGCCGCAGGACGCGTACGTCCACGCTCGGGACGATCGTGGCGGCGAGCTCGGCAAACGCCTGGGCGGGCGTCTCGTCCCCCTTCGGCGGCCGCCACGGCGCGTACGTCCCCCAGTGAATGGGGATCGCGAGGTGCGGCCGGATCAGCTCGAGCGCCTCCACTGCGCGCACGGGGTCGAGATGGCCCGCGGGGAGGCGAGGTCCCCAGCCCGCGACCGGCAGCAGGGCCACGTCGATGGGGCCGAGGGCACCCATCCCGGGGAAGAGATCGGTGTCGCCCGCGAAATAGACCGTCCGTGCGGCGTCGATCACGTACCCGACAGGGTGTGTCTTACCCGTCCCCACGCGGACTCCGGACGCATGCTCGGCATGCGTCACCCGCACGCGTGCTGCGCCGATCTCAACCTCGTCTCCGGGAACGACCTCGCGAACGGAGCGAAAGCCGCGTCGCCGCAGGAGACCGCCGGCACCCGCCGGCACGAGCACCTGGGCGCCCGGATCGAGCTGGTCGAGCGAGGGGAGGTCGAGATGGTCGTGATGGATGTGCGACAGCAGGATCACGTCGGCCCGGGCGAGGGCCGCCGGATCGACCGGCTTCTTCCGGCGGAGGTGGATGATCCGGTCGCGGAGCACCGGGTCCGTGACGAAGAGAAGGTCGTCGAGCTGGATCGCGGCGCAGCTGTGCCCGAGCCACGTCAGCCTCCCAGCCGCTTCGCGGCGTGGCGTGTGGAGCGGCCGGCCGTCCGAGGACGACGTCGCGTCCGCGTTCATGATCGAGCCGGGGTCTGCTGTCGGGCGCCCCTCAGTTCGCGCACCGCAGCCCCTCGTGCGGCACGGTCGCGGCTTCGTCGATCAGTCCGAGGGCTGCCGCGCGCTCGATCGCCGCGCTTCGGCTCGTGACGCCGAACTTGCGGTAGACGGCGATCGCCTGCGTCTTGACCGTGTTGCGTGAGACGAAGAGTCGCTCGCCGATCTCGCGGAACGAGAGGTGCGTCGCGAGCAGCGGCAGGAGGCGCTGCTCTGCCGGCGTCAGGCTCGACGCCCAGCGTCCCTCGGGCTCGGAGAGCGTGTGCGTCCTCTGGTCGAGCTCGGCGTGGCGTTCCACGAGCACGCCCAGGCGCGGTCTCACGCGGAAGATGTCGCTGACGCGACGCAGGAGGGCGCGGGCACCGTCCGCGTCGGCGAGTGCGAGCCGGACGCGCGCGAGCTCGAGCAGAGCGAATGCCGCCAGCCACGGCACGGCAGGGGTTGCCTGCGACAGGAGCTGGTCGGCGCGCTCGGAGGCGGCGGCGGCCTCGGCGAGATCGCCACGTCCGACCGAGTTCCTCGCGCCGACCGCCTCGAGCAAGAGAGCCACGAGCGACTGGCCGGGCGGCCCGACCGCCGAGATCGAGGCTGCCTCTGCGGCGAAGGCCTCTGCGTCGGTCTGCTCGTTCTCGCCGCCGGCGTGCAGCGAGTGCAGACAGAGGCCGAGGATCTCGAGCTCGGTCGCTCCGGCTGCGGCGGCGACCTCGACCGCTTCGACGAGCTCGCTCTCCCCCCGCGCGAGATCGCCGGCGAGCAGCAGGGCGGCGGCTCGTCCGAGCACGGCGGCCGGCCGCCAGGGGTGACCCGGAGGGAGTGCCTCGCACGCAGCATTCGTGTCGTCGAGCATCTGGTCGGCGCCGTCGCGGCAACGGAGCCCTTGCAGCACGTTGAGGCGAGGGTCGTCGCCGCTGAGCCCGCGTAGCGCGGTGTCCGCCCAGTGCTGTGCGTTGCCTGCTCGCCCTCGCAGGGCGTGCAGCCACGACGCGGCGATGCAGAGGTCGGGATGGTTCTCCACGTCGTCCTCGTGCACCAGGTCGAGCCAGCGCTCGAGTGCATCCAGCCTGCCGCGACCACAGGCCGAGACGGCGAGCCGCTCGGCGAGATCGGCGACGCGGGTGACGTCGCCGGCCGCGGCGGCGTGCTCGAGTGCCTCCTCGACCGCACCGATCTCGACAGCCCGGACGGCCGCGGCACGGTGCAGGGCCCGCGCCTCTGCCGGCTCGGATCGCTGGAGCTCCCGCGACAGAAGGTCGCGCACGATGCGCGGGTAGCGGTAGCGGCTACCGCGGTGGTCGAGCGGCACGATCACGCCCGCGCCTTCGAGGGACTCGAGCATCTCCGCCGAGTCGGATCGGTCGAGTAGCGCGTTGCACGACTCCGACGTCAGTTCCGCGAGGACCGAGGTCTGCAGCGCGAACTGCCGCTGCGTCGACGACAGGCCCGCGAGGTGCTCCGTCTCGAGATAGTCGGCGATGAATCGATCGTCGCCGCCGAGGGTCGACGCCTGGGCTCCGCTCTGCAGCGACAACGCCGCGAGGAAGAGCGCGGCCGGCCAGCCCTCCAGGCGCTCCGCGAGTGCGGCAGCCTCCTGCCGAGGAAGTAGGAGGCCGGCTCGCCGAAGGAGGGTCTCCGCCTCGCGACCCTTGAGCGTGAGCTCGTCCGCCCCGATCTCGAGCAGGCGTCCCTTCGCTCGCAACCTCGCTACCGGCAGCGGCGGCGGGCGCCGCGCCGCGAAGCCGACGCTGATGCCCTGCGCAGTCTCCGCCAGCAGCCGCTCGAAGGCGGCGAGCGCGCCGGGGGAGCGGAGAACGTGCACGTCGTCCACGAGCACGAGAACGCCGGGCTCCCCGTCGATCGCAGCGAGCCGCGACTCGAGGAGCTCTGCGTCGTCGTCCTCGGGCTCGAGGTCGATCCACAGAACGGGACGCCGGTCGCGCTCGGCCCACTGGGCCAGCAGCGTGGTCTTGCCGAATCCCGCCGGCGCGACCATCGTGACGATGGTGCCGTCTCCGGTACCGCAGAGCCGGTTGAGGAGAGCGGTCCGAACGACGGCCTTCCCGGTCACCGACTGCACGCCCGGGATTCTCGACGGCGCCGCGTCGGCGCGCGTGAGCGGTTCCAAGACGGACACAGGTCCAGCCTGCAGCCGCGGCTGTGCCCGGCCAAGGGTGGTGGCCGGTCGCGGGAAGGTAGGCGCGCCACCCCCCCGGGAGGGAGGGACGCCCCGTTTCCGGGGGCGTCCCACGCCTAGCTCACGAGGTCGCGATAGCCCTCGCCTTGAGGTCTTCGAACTCTGCGTCCGTGATTGCTCCCTGGTTCCGGAGCTCGTTCAGCCGTGCCAGCTCGTCGGCGGTCGAGGTGGGTGTGCTCGACACGTAGGTCCCGTCGTAGCCGTAGTCGCCTGCCGTGCTCGGCCTCGAGACGGTGTACGCGACGGCTCCGATGATGGGCAGGAAGATGATGAAGAGGAACCACAGCGCCTTCGCCCAGCCGGAGTGGTCCCTCCGGCGGAAGTTGTCGATCAGCAACAGGATGACCCAGGTGATGAACATGATCCATGCGAAGAACACGATCATCGTCCAGATCGCGTCCCAGAACGTGTAAGCGCCCAGCATTTCAAGCTCCTTTCGGTCGATCGATCTGCGAGATCACGCTCCGCGGGGTGTCAGGTGCGACGGGCCGTCGCCGCGCCGCAGGCGGAACGCCATGACGATCTGGGCGATGCCGTGCACGAGCGCCGAGGCGCCGACCCAGACGACGAGCAGGAATGCCTTGTGCCCGAAATTGCCGGCCGCCCAGAAGGCGAGCGCGATCAGCACGACCCCCGAGACGAGCCCGACCCACCAGAGCTCGGCAGGGCGGATGGAAAGGGCGACGATGATGTCGAAGATCCCGCGCAGCAGCAGGTAGAAGGCGAAGATCGCGGCCAGGGCCTTGAAGGTGTTCTCGGGGTGCACGTACGCCGCGATGCCGATCGCCACGAACACGACGGCGAGCACGGCGTGAATCGCGCGCCACCAGCCGTGGGCGGAGACCGCCGCCACCACCTCGAACAACCCCGCCGCGACGCAGACGGTCCCCAGAAGAATCGACAGCGCCGACACGGTGGTGTAGTCGAACTGGAAGACGATGAGCGCGAAGATCGTCCAGAGCGACCCCGTTACGAGCGGGACCCACCAGAGCGGGTCGCCGCTCTGATCGGTGTCGTCCGGGTGCGTACCGACCAAGAGTGGCTCTTGCATGTCCGGCTCTACGTGGACGCGGGCTTCTGCGCGCCGTCGTCGGGCTTCTCCGCGCGCTCGGGCTCATCCGGTCCGGACGGCCCCGGGTCTGCAGTCGCCGGCTCGAGCTGCTGTCCAGGCGGGAACTCCTGGAGGGTCTGGCGCCGCAGTGCGACGACGCCGATCGCGATCAGAGCGGCGAGGAGCAAGATCCCCCACCAGGTGCGCAGTGCGTGCGTGCCGCCCCAGAGAAGCGCGAGCAGGTAGACGAAGCCGACGACTCCCCAGACGATCCCCTGCTTCTCGTTGAGGACGGGAGCCAGCCTCTGGCGGAGCCAGACCGCCGGCGCGGTAGGCCCGGCGAAGATCGCGGCGAGCGCTGCGATCGCGCCGTAGAGGATGGCGGCCGCACCGATCTGGCCGAGGATCGAGGTCCCGATCAGCCACAGCCGGTGGGTGGCCGGCTGGTAGCCGGGCTGCGCGAGCGAGGTGGTGATGTAGTTGCCGAGCAGCTGCCTGAGAACGAGGGTGAGGAGACCCACGAGCGCGAGCCCGATGCCCGCGTTGCGCAGGGTCGCCCGCCTGGCGCCGCGCGCGAGCCAGATCGCGATTCCGTAGAGGACGAGCACCCCCACGAGCAGCCACGCGCTGAGGACTCGCGTCGCCTGGACGCCCGCCTGCACGGCCGCGAGCTGGTTCGACTTCATGAGCGTGAGGTTCCCGGCTGTTGCCGGCAACTTGTCCAGCGCGCTTTGCGGCAGCCCGAGCTCGGTCCCTATCTCGATGATCATCTGGTGCACGTTGAGCGTCACGACGCCGCTGCCGGTCGAGATGCCGTAACCCGTCTTGTTCTCGAGCACGTTGATGAGCTTCTGGTGGGCGATCGAGCTCGCCTGGATGAAGAGCTGCTGCACGCGCGGCCGCTGCAGGAGCAGCGCCACGCCCTGCGTGGCAGGCTGCTCGAGCGCCCCGGCGAGCGGCGCGCCGAGCGGCTTGAGGTTCGGCGGGAGCCGGTCCGCGAGCGCCTGGCCGACGTTGACGTTGGTGTACAGCTCGTTGACCGCGTAGGTCGCGATCGCGTTCTGCACCTTCGGGTCCTGGACGATCTGGGTCGTCGCCTTGTTCCAGGCGGCGTTGTCGAGCATCTGCCGCTTGACCCAGGTGGTCATGATCGCGACGACCGCGAGCACCGAGGCGAGCACGACGAGCACCCAGACGACGATCCGGCGGGTGCGGCTGAGCGGTGGGGCGGTTGTCGCGGTCGGGGCTGCCACGGCTGCAGTCTCCCGCTGGGCGTCGCGGGGCGGCATCGTCCCATCCGGGTGATACGCGCTAGGCGGCTACCTCCACAGGCGTCTGCGGAGTGTTCGCTTCCCTGCGCCCCAGCGCGAACTTGCGGATCTCGGTCAGCAGGGGCGCAGCGAGCGCCGCGACGATGCAGATCAGCCACTGGTGCAGCGTGAGCGGCGTGGTCTGGAGGATCCGGTTCAGCAGGTTCAGCTGTGGAGCGAGGATGATCGCGAGCACCGACGCGCCCGAGAACATGAGGAACCTCCGGTCGCGGAGGACGTCGAGGCTGAACACCGAGATGCGCTCGTCGCGCTCGCAGAACGAGTAGAAGAGGTTCGCGATCGCGAACGAGGTCATGCCCATCGTGCGGGCGACCTTCGTGCCGTAGTGGTTGTCGCCCCAGGCGAGGATCCCGATCGTGACGGCGCCCATGACCGCGCCGACGAGCGCGAGCCAGAGGAGCTTCGAGCGCGGCAGGATTTGTCCCTCGGGGTCGCGCGGCTTCCGCTGCATCAGCCCCTCGGCCGGCTCGCCGTAGCCGAGCCCGACCGCCTGGAAGACCTGGGTCGAGAAGTTCACCCACAGGGTCTGCAGCGGCACGAAGGCCACGCCGCCGACGACGTTGCCGATCGCGACGCCGAGGAAGGTGAAGACCAGGCCGAACAGCACGCCCATCTGGAAGCGGATGTACTTGGTCAGGTTGTCGTAGAGGCCGCGGCCGAGCTCGACGGCGCGGACGATCGTGGCGAAGTTGTCGTCGGTGAGGATCATCGCCGCGGCCTCTTTCGAGACCTCCGAGCCGGTGATCCCCATCGCGATGCCGATGTCGGCCCGCTTGAGCGCAGGCGCGTCGTTCACGCCGTCGCCCGTCATCGCGACGATGTGGCCCTTCTCCTTCAGCGTGTCGACGAGCCGCACCTTGTCCTCCGGGGTAACGCGCGCGATCACGCCGATGTCGTCGATTTGCGCGAGAAGTTCGTCGTCGCTCATGGCGGCGAACTCGGCTCCGGTGATGGCGCGGCCGGTGATGCCGAGGTTCTTGGCGATCGCTGCGGCGGTCACCGCGTGGTCGCCGGTGATCATGCGCACCTGGATTCCCGCCGAATGCGCGATCGCGATCGCGTCCTTCGCGGTCGGCCGCGGGGGGTCGACGATGCCCACGAGCGCAAGTGCGGTCAGCCCGTCCAGCAGCGTTAGGAGGTCGGCGTTCGGGTCGAACGTTGTCGGGGCGAAGTCCTTACGTCCGGTTGCCAGGACGCGGAGGCCCTGCTCGCCGAGGCGCTCGTTCTCGGCTTCGTAGCGCTCCTTGAATCCGGTGTCGACATCGATCAATTGGAGATCGTCGGGCGCGAGCGTCTGCGTCGCCCGGGCGAGGAGCTGGTCTGGAGCTCCCTTGACGAAGCAGCGGACGACGTCGCTCCCCGACTCGTCTTTCATCCGGTGGAAGGTCGCCATCAGCTTGTAGGCGGTGTCGAACGGCAGCTCCGCGACCCGCGGATACGTCTCTCGCGTCGCGACGGCGGCGAGCCCGCCCTTCTCGCCGAGCACGACGAGTGCGCCCTCGGTCGGATCCCCGATCAGCTCGCCGTCGTGGACGACCGCGTCGCAGGCGAGCACGAGCGGCTGCATGAACTGCTCGAGGTCGACGTCCGCCTGCCCCGCGACCTTCTTGATCACGCCCTGGGTCGAGTAGCCGTTGCCGTCGATCGAGTAGCGGCGGCCCGGGATCGTCAGCTCCACCGCAGTCATCTGGTTGAGCGTCAGCGTGCCGGTCTTGTCGGAGTTGATGGCCGACGTCGAGCCGAGCGTCTCGGTCGAGCGCAGCCGCTTCATGATCGCGTTCGCCTTCGCGAGAGTCTGCGTGCCCATCGAGAGGATCGCGGTCACCACGGCGGGCAGGCCGGTCGGAATCGCCGCGATGGCAAACGCAATCGCAGCAAGGAAGACGGTGTCGAAGGTCTCGCCGCGCGACAGGTTGAGCACGATCGAGATTGCGAGCGCCGTCCCGGAGATGACGAGGATCTGGCTCGTCAGCTTGTTCAGCTGCCTGGTGAGCGGTGAAGCCGCCTCGCTCTCCTGGGACAGCATGTTCGAGATGTGACCGACCTCGGTCGACATCCCCGTCGTGGTGACGACGAGCTCGCCGGCGCCCCTGGTCACGTTCGTGTTCATGTAGACCATGTCGGTCCGGTCGCCGAGCGGCGCGTCGGTCTGCGTCACTGTCTCGACGCCCTTCGCCACCGGCATGCTCTCGCCGGTCAGGGCCGACTCGGCGACCTCGAGCGTCGCCGCTTTCAGAAGCCTCCCGTCGGCCGGCACGACGTCACCGGCCTCGATCGAGATGACGTCGCCGGGAACGAGCTGCTCCGCTGGGATCTCGACGAGCTCGTCGCCCCGGCGCACCTTCGCCTTGACGATCATCATCTTCTGCAGCGCGGCGACGGCGGCGGCCGCCTTCCCCTCCTGGTTGAGGCCGAGGACGGCGTTGAACAGCGTGAGGAAGAGCAGGACGAGGCCGGTGCCGAGCTCGTGCAGCGGCCAGATGCTGCCGATCCCGGCGACCAGCAGGACGATCTGCATCGGGTCCCGGTACTGCCGCACGAAGGCGTGCCAGCGCGGCTCGGTCTTCGCGGCGACGAAGGCGTTCGCGCCGTACTGCTCGAGTCTCGTGGCGGCATCGCCGGGGGAGAGCCCGGCCTTCGGGTCGACGCCCAGCTCCGCGGCGACGGCATCGCTTTCGAGCGAGAACCACTGCTTGTCCTCGGTCCGGGCCTGGGGTGCTGCTGCTGTCGTCGCCATCGCTCGACGAAGGTACAGGTTGGCCATCACCCGGAGAGGACGATGTCCCTCCGCCCCGTCGGGCTACGCTCCAATGGACGATGGCGACGGCCCCCTCCGAGCGGACTCGTATCTCGCGGAGGGCCGGGCATCTGATCCTCGGCGTCGACGACACGATCGCGAGCACCGTCTTCGGGACGGTCACCGCGATGGCAACGGTGACCGCGTACGGCCGGGTCTTCCCGAACGATCCGTGGAAGGTCGAAGAGCTCGTCGCGACGACCGCGGTCGTCCTCTGGATCGCCCACCTCTACACCCACGCCCTCTCGGAGAGCATCTCGGAGGGCCGTAGGCTGAACGGCTCCGGGGTCTGGACGCTCGCGGTGCGGGAGCTGGGGATCCTGCTCGCGGCCATTCCGGCGAGCATCGCGCTCACGCTCGGGGCGCTCGATCTGTTCGACGAGACGGTCTCGATCTGGCTGGCCCTCGGGCTGGGGCTCCTCGTTCTCGCTCTGGAGGGGGTGCGCTACGCGCGAATCGAGCGCCTTGGTTCTGCGGGGCTGCTGATGGCGGTGGCCGTGAACGTGGGGATCGGACTCCTCGTGGTCGGGCTCAAGGCCGAGGTCTTGCATTGACCTCTCGGCGACTTCTCGCCGGCGCCGGCTATGGGGTGGCGGGGTTGCTCGGCATCGCCGTCGCGGTCGGGACGGCCGGCTGCGGCAGTGGAGGCGGCGGTGCGCTCCCGACTACGCGCACTTCGACGCTCCCGGGCTTGACGCGCCCTGGGACGACGACTAGCCCCCCGGAGGGCGAGACGCAGACGACGGTGACGCTCGAGACGACGAGCGAGGCGCCGGTCGTCCCGCCGGTCACGGTGACCGAGACGTTTCCGGCGGTGACCGAGACGCTCCCCGCCCGCACCGTCACGGTCACCGAGGCCACGACCCAGCCCGCGACCACCGAGACCCTGCCTGCGACCACGGAGACTCTCCCGGCCGCCACGGTCACCACGACCGCGGTGAACCCGGCCGCCGCAGCCGCCGCCGGCGCGGCGGTGGTGTCCTCGCAGGAGGAGGAGTCGAGCACGCCCTGGGGCTGGATCGCGTTCGCGATCCTCGCCGCCGCGGTCGTGATCGGCGGAATCGTCTGGTGGTTGCGGAGGCGCTCGGCCCCCACGGCGCAGGGTTAACTGCCGAACCGCTCGACGAGGAGACCGTGGCGCAGGCCGCGGTCGCTGACGGTGAGCTCGTCGCACTGCAGCTTGTCGAGGACGATGCGGACGATGCATGCGCCGGCGAGGATCACCTCGGCTCTCGCGGGCTGCAGCCCGACGATCTCCCGCCGCTCGTCGGCCGTGCGGCTCCGGTAGAGCTCGATCTGGCGATCGACCTCCGCCCGGTCGAGCACCGTCCCGTGGACGACCCCGGCGTCGTACGTGGCGAGGCCGTGCCGGACGGCGGCGAGGTTCGTGAGGGCGCCGCCCAGGCCGACGAGCGCGCTCGGTCGCGGCCGCCCGTCGAGGCGCGAGAGGTCGGCTGCGATCGCCTCGAGTACCTGCGCGATCTCGTCGTCCGAGACGGCGTCGTCGAGGCCGAAGCGCTCGGTGTACCGCGCGGCGCCGACGTCGACGCTGAAGCGCTCCTCGACCCGTCCGGCCCGGCCGAACGTGAACTCGGTGCTGCCGCCGCCGGTGTCGAAGACGACGAGCGAGTCCCGGCCGACGTCGAGCTCCGAGGTCGCCGCGAGGTATGCGAGTCGCGCCTCTTCCTCGCCGGAGATCACCTCGATGCCGACGCCGCAGCGCTCGCGCACGACTTCGACGAGCTCCGCGGAGTTCTCGGCACGACGCATCCCGGCCGTCGCGACGGCGGCGATCTCGGCCGCTCCTTCCCGCCGTGCCTCGTCGACCATGCCCACGATCGCGTCCGCCGTCCGCCGCAGCGGGTCCGGCTGCAGCGAGCCGGTCTCTTCCAGTCCTTCGCCCAGCCTCGTGACCTCGGCGCGGTCGGCCACCGTCCGCCAGCTCCCGGATGCGCGGCGTTCGCCGACGTGAAGCTTGACGGAGTTCGTACCGACGTCGATCACGGCGAAGCGCACGGGCTCGAGGCCGAGCATCGTCTTCAGCCCTCGGGCGAGGCAGACGTTCGGCCGGTCGCCGAGCTGCAGCTCCCGCACCGTGGCGGCGACGAGCTCGGGATCCTCGGCCTCGACTGCGATCGTCCGGGCCGACCGCTTCCCCGCCGTCACCTCCGACAGCTCTGCCATGCAGTCGTCGAGCCGGTAATGGGCACGCCGCTTGTGCACGGGAACCGCGGCGAGAGCCGGGTCCGCCTCGACCACCTCGGCGACGAGTTGCTCGAGCGTGTAGGTCTCGCGCGCGAGCTGAGGGGCCGAGACACCGAGCGCGCCGAGCACGGTCTGCACGTCGGCGGTGCCGAGCGGAAAGAGACCCTTGAGCACGGGACGCCACTGCTCGAGCCCGTTGCCGTCGACGGCCTCGAGCCGCTTCACGTCCATCAGGCCGTCGCGGACCTTCACGGAAGCGTCGCTCTCCTGCGAGAGCAGATAGAGCTCGTCGCTCTCCTGCACGCGCTCGGGCTCGCGCAGGTCGAGAAGACCTTCGGCGGCGCCGAAGCTCTCGCCGAAGGTGCGCCACTCCCAGCGTGGGACGATTCCAGCGACCCCGTCCGCTTCGCTGCTCAGGACTTCTCCTTCGCTCGCTCCCGGGCGAAGTACTCGAGCGCCTTGCGGGTCTTCGTCTCCTGCTCGCCCGAGAGATCGACGCCGCGCTCGACGAGGAAGGCACGGGTCTCGGCGGCGACCTGGAACGCCTCGTTCGTCGCGGCGCGCGTCGACAGCTCGAGGATGCGGGAGCCGTCCGGGTAGATCCACATCTCCGCCACGAGCTTGCGTCCGAGGCTCGGAGGCTCGAAGCGCAGCTTGAGCACGAAGATCGGCCCGAGGACGGTGAGTTCGTCGAGCTCGATTCCCTGCGGCGCGTGCTCCGCATACAGCCGCCGCTGCTCCTTCGAGAAGAGCCTGTGCACAGGGAGCGTCCCGTTTGCCACTCGGCGCACGTCGTCCGGGTCCGGCGAGCCCTTCAACGTTCCGGAGCAGACGAACCCACCGGGAAGCGCATCCACCTCGACGCGGAAGGCGCCGGAGCGCCGCAACTCGTCGGGCAGCTCGCTCGGCGTGACCGGACGCAGCTTGACGATCGTGTCGCTGCCCTTGCCCTGGATCCGTCTCGCCCGGACGACGACGCCGTGGGCGTCGAGATCGAGCTCGGGGGTGTCGAAGAAGAAGACCTGGCGGATCTGCGCCTCGAGCGGATCGAGCTCGAGCGCCGCCGCGGTCGACCGCTGATGCGGCTCCGGGCACCGTCAGCTTCAGCTCGACGCTGTCGGCTCCCTTGAGCAGGTCGAGCAGCCGCGTGAGTTCCTCGTTCGAGAAGCCGGGCGGCGCACTCGGGGCAGAAGACATCTTGTTCCTCCTCTCTGATCCGCCAGCATCGCGCGGCGACGACGGCCGCTCGTCGTCACAAGTGGGTGAAACGGCCGGCGGAGGGGGCGTGCGCACCCCGTCCCTTCTCGCACGGGCAGTGTGGGCGTCGTCCGAGGCAGTTGCCAAAGTCTCGCCGACCTGTCCCAAGGAGGAACACAAGTGTCTACCGTCAACCGTGACGACGCTTACGAGTTCGACGAGGAGAGGGGGTTCGGCTGGCTGCTGTTCGCGGCGACCATGCTCGGGCTCGCCGGCATCCTCAGCATTTTCGACGGCATCGCGGCGCTGTCGAAGGCGAGCTTCTACGCCGCCAATGCCCACTACGTGTTCAGCGACCTGCGCACCTGGGGCTGGATCGTGCTCATCGTCGGCGTGCTTCTCATCATCGCCGCCATGGGCGTGTTCAGCGGATCGGGGTTCGCCCGCTGGTTCGGGATCTTCGCGGCCAGCCTGAACTTGCTCGCGCACTTCGGGGCGATCCAGTCGTACCCATTCTGGTCACTGATCGTGATCACGCTCGACATCCTCGTGATCTACGCGCTGGCGGTCTACGGCGGGAAGAAGATGGAGTGAGGCTCCCCGCCTCGTAGCTCGTTCTGGAGCCCCTGACGCCGACGCGTCCGGGGCTCCTCTCTTTCTAGACTCGTCGCGTGGCGGATCCCGCTCGCCTCGTCGTCGTCTCGTGCGCCTCGCGCGCGGAGGCGGAGCGCGCGCTGGATGCGCTCGGCGAGCTCGACGCCGGGATCCTCGACGCCGTCGTCGTCACCCGGCTGGAGAACGGTCGCGTGGAGCTGCACCAGACCCGCCAGATCGCGGCCGGGGAAGGCATCGTCGCGGGCGGGGCGGTCGGGTTCGTCGCGGGCATGCTGATCGGCGGCCCGATCGGCGGCGCGCTCCTCGGCATGCTCGGCGGCGGGATCTGGGGCGCGCGCGACACCGGCGTCCCCGACGCGCGTCTGCGCGAGCTCGGCGAGTCGCTCGCTCCCGGAGGAGCGCTGCTGTGCGCGCTCGTGCAGGCCGACCGTGCAGGCGCCGCGCGCGAGAAGCTCGCGCCCTACGGCGAGGTCGCCGACGCCGACGCGCCCGCCGTTCCGTAGCGTCGCCGGTGGAGCAGGTACGCGATCCCGCCTAGTGGCAACGGAAGCCAGAACGTGAGCAGCCGGTACGCGAGCGTCGCGACGACGGCCTGGTGCGCACTGGCCCCGGCAAGCGCCAGCAGTCCGGTGAGCCCGGCCTCGACGAAGCCGAGTCCTCCGGGCGTGAAGGGGATCAGCGCGAGCAGCATCGCGCCCGCATAGGCGAGCACGACGAGCGAGGGGTCCGGCCGCGCACCGACGGCGGCGAGGCAGCACAGCAGGCCGAGGTAGTCGAAGGCGGGCTTGGCGATGATCGCGCACAGCGCGAACGGCCACCGGGCGCCGAACGAGTGCCGTAGACCGTCGCGCTGGTGCAGGAGCCGCTCGCCCGTTCCGTGCGCGTCACGCTTGCTCGGCAGCAGCCGGAGCACAGCGTCGATCCCGCGACCGACCAGGACCAGCGGCCGGTCCCACATGAAGGCGGCGAGTCCGGCACCAATCGCGAGCACGAAGGCGCCGGCGCCGATGTAGGCGGTCGTCAACAGGCCGTGGGGCGCCTTCAGGCCACCGAGGATCGCGGGCAGGGCGAGCACTGGGAAAGCGAGGATCATGGTCGTGTTCGCGATCGACACGGCGGCCAGTCCGCCGGCCACGTCGTCGCCGCGCACGCCGGCGCGGACGAGCAGCCGATAGGCAAACGCGCCGGCGGTCGCGGCTCCGCCGGGTATCACGTTTCCCGCCGCGTTACCCGCGAGCTGCGCGGTCCCGACGGCGAACCAACTCGGCGTGCGCAGCGCGATCCGCTGCACTTCCCAAAGCGCCATGACGCTCGCCGCCTCGAAGACGACGGCCAGCAGGATCCACTGCGGCTCGAGGTCGGCGAGAGAGTGCCACTGCGTGAACAGATCGACGAGGCTCGGGAAAAGGAAGTACAGAGAAACCAACGTCGCGAGCAGCAACAGCACGCGAAAGATCACGCGCCACGGCATCCGGTGCACGCGGACCTCCGGCTCGGGTGCCGCGTCCATCTCCGCACCGTACCGTCGCCTCCGGACCGGTTCACCCGGGGGAGACCCCGGCCCGTCGGGTGCACCTGCCTGCCACGCACATGCTCACCCCCTGGCATGCCACAGAGGTCGGTGTTGCGATCCCTTCAGCCGCAAGAAAGGATGCGTGTGATGGAGATCGGGAAGCCGCTGAGGAAGATCGTGGTCGAGCCGATCCGCGACCCGGTTCCGGCGCGGACGCCGCAACAGCCTGCTCCCAAGCCCGTGCCGAACCGGCGCGAGCCAGTGCGCCGGGTTTGAGCCAGGCTTCGGCTGCCGGCTCGCCGCCGTAACCGTCGCTGTTCGGAGCCAGCGCCGGCGCCGTAAAACGTAGAGTCGGGCGGTGCGTAAGTGGCTGCCCCTGCTGATCCTCGCGTCGGCCCAGTTCATCATGGTGCTGGACTCGAGCGTGATGAACGTCTCGATCTCGCAGATCGTGGCCGACCTGAACACGACGGTCACCGGTGTGCAGAGCGCGATCACGATGTACACGCTCGTGATGGCGGCGTTCATGCTCGTCGGCGCGAAGCTCGGCGACATCCTGGGGCGCGACCGAGCCTTCGGCCTGGGTCTGGCCGTGTACGGGCTCGGCTCGCTGATCACGGCGCTCAGCCCGAACCTCACGGTGCTGCTGATCGGCTGGTCGGGGATCGAGGGGCTTGGCGCGGTGTTGGTGATCCCGGCGATCGCCGCGCTGACCGCGGCGAACTACGAGGGCAAAGCGCGTGCGTTCGCCTACTCGATGATCGGCGGCGCCGCGGGCGCGGCGATCGCGGCCGGCCCGCTGATCGGCGGCTACGTGACGACGACCTGGAGCTGGCGGTACGTCTTCGTCGGCGAGGTCGTGGTGGTGATCGTGGTGCTCATCGTCCACAGGCGCATGAAGCGCGCGCCCAAGCCCGAGCACCCGCCGAGGCTGGACTACGGCGGTGCCGCGCTCTCGGCGGTCGCGCTCGGGTTGATCGTGTTCGGGATCCTGAAGAGCAGCACCTGGGGCTGGATCAAGCCGATCGCCGCGCCAACGATCAAGGGCCACGAGATCACGCCTCTCGGGTTCTCCCTCGTGCCGTTCCTGATCATCGGAGGCTTCGTCGTGCTCGGATCCTTCTTGGCATATGAAGAGCGCCGCGAGCGTCTCGGCAAGAGCACGCTGCTCAACCGCGCGCTGCTGAAGATCGAGACCCTGCACGCCGGCCTCTCCTCGCTCGCGGCGCAGCAGCTGATAGTGATGGGCACGTTCTTCGTCCTGCCGGTGTACCTCCAGGTCGTGCTCGGCTTCGACGCGTTCGAGACCGGCAAGCGCCTTTTCCCGATGTCGATCTCGATGCTGGCCGCTGCGCTCGCCGGCCCGAAGGTAGCGGTGCGGTTCGGGCCGCGGGCCGTCGTCCAGGTCGGCCTCGGCGCGATGGCGATCGCTGCGCTTGTGCTCGTCGGGACGATCGACGTGACCCTGAACGGGACGGCCTTCGCGGTGTCGCTCGTCTTCTTCGGGATCGGCGCCGGGCTCCTCATGTCACAGCTCGGCAACGTGATCATGTCCTCCGCCCCGCCGGACGAGACGAACGAGGCCGGTGGGCTCCAAGGCACGGCGCAGAACCTCGGCGCGTCCTTGGGCACGGCGCTGATCGGCTCGGTGCTGCTGCTCGGACTGCTGAACGGGTTCAACTCGCGGATCCAGCAGAACCCGGCCGTGTCGGCCGACGTGAAGACCCAGGTCGCAGCGGCAACCGAGAAAGGGATCCCGATCGTCACGACCGAGCAGGCGCACCAGACACTGCTCGACGCCGGGTTGAGCCCGGCCGAGGCGGACACCGTCACGGCCGACTACGGCGACGCCCAACTCAACGCGCTCAAGACGGCGATGCTCGCGGTTGCGTTCCTCGCGGTGTTCTCGTTCTGGTTCACGCGGCGGCTGCCTGGAAGGCCCAGAGAAGCTCCTCAGACGTCGGTGTAGGGCCAGAGGCCGCCGCTCCGAGCATCCCGCGCTCGAACTGCTGGACGTGGGGCCAGTCGACAAGTGCGTCCGGTTCTCGAGCAGTCATCGTGCACGCACGCCTGCCCGGGGCGGCTGCGCACCCTGTCCTCGGCTGCAGCGGCGGCGAGAGAATCGCGTCATGTGCCGCTGGCTCGCGTACTACGGCAAGCCGATCCGCATGGACAAGGTCCTGTACCAGGGCCAGTACTCGCTGATCGACCAGAGCCTCAAGTCGCGACTCGGCGCCGAGCCGACGAACGGGGACGGGTTCGGCATCGGCTGGTACTCGGCCTCCGGCGAGCCGGGAGTCTTCCACAGCACCGAGCCCGCCTGGAACGACCGCAACCTGAAGGAGATCTCGGGCCACGTCGAGTCACACCTCTTCCTTGCGCACGTCCGCGCCACGACAGGGACCCCGGTGCAGCAGACGAACTGCCATCCCTTCCACTACGGCAAGTGGCTCTGGGTACACAACGGGCTCATCCATGACTGGCTCACGGTCAAGCGCGACCTCGTGCTCGCGGTCGATCCGGAGCTCTACCCGCTGATCGAAGGCACGACCGACTCCGAGGTCATCTTCTACCTCGCGCTCACGCTCGGCCTCGAGGAGGACCCGCCGGGAGCGGTCGAGCGCGCGATCGGCCTCGTCGAGGAGATCGGGCACCGTCACGGCGTCACGCATCCGTTCCAGGGCACGATCGCAACCACCAACGGCGAGAAGCTCTGGGCGTTCCGCTACTCGAGCGAGGGCCGGTCCCGCTCTCTGTACTTCTCGACGTCCTACGAGACGCTCAAGGCGATGTACCCGGACGACCCGAGGCTCGACGACTTCGACGAGGAGTCGCGCGTCATCGTTTCCGAGCCGCTCGGCGAGGTCGCAGGCGTCTGGAACCAGGTTCCCGAGGCGATGTGGGGCGTCGTGCAGCCCGGCCCTGACGAGATGAACACGTTCAGGCCCGCCGCGCCCGCTTCGGTCTGAGGGCTACCTACTCGTCGTCCGCGTAGTCGTCGACCTGGTCGGCGGTCGATGCGCGGTGGACCAGCTCCTCCATGCAGCCACAGCAGTAGTGGATCCGCCGCGCTCCCGCAGGAGAGAGCACGGTGACCCACCCCCGCTCGGCAGGGTTGGTCTTCAGGCGGCCGCACTCGACACAGCGCATGGCCTCGACGGTACGGACGCCCCCGGGCCGTTCGGCAGGCGCAAGTGGACCTACCTTCAGAGGATTCCGTCGCGATGCGCGATCGCCAGGGCCTCG
This sequence comes from uncultured Actinomycetes bacterium, assembly GCA_963731015.1. Classification (GTDB taxonomy): domain Bacteria; phylum Actinomycetota; class Thermoleophilia; order Gaiellales; family Gaiellaceae; genus Palsa-739. The sequence goes on along the minus strand of CAVSTY010000005.1, from coordinate 757,486 downwards.
ATCCGCGAGTGCGCACCGAGGGCGGTCAGCATCCGGCGCACGTGGTTGCGGACGGTGTCCCTGCTGAGGTGGAGCTCGGCAGCGATCTGATCGGTGGAGCGACCGTGAGCGAGCAGGTGCAGGACCTGGGTCTGGCGTGGCGTCAGGTGCGGATGGGGCTCGGGCGGAGCCGTTGACTCGCGCTGCGGGACGAGGCCGAAGACGCCCACGATGCGGCCTCCGTCGTACAGCGGAACCGCGCTGATCTGGACCCGTATGCGCTCGCCGTCGGGGCCGAGCACGACCACGGTGTCGTCGGTCGACCGCTCCGTCCCCAGCACCTTGCGGGTGAATGACTCCTTGGCCTCGCGCGCGTACTCCGGCGCGACCACGGACGACTGCTGGCGCCCGCGGACGTCTCCGACGAGCTCTTCCGCGGCGGGATTCAGCCAGCGAATGACACCGAACCGATCGACGATGTAGCTCGGGACGGCGACGTCCTCGAGCGCCCCCTGCACGTCGCCGGGAATCCCGGCCGCACTCGCAGCTCCGGGGGTGCGAGCGGCGGAGTCCCGTGCAGCGGCCATGTTCCAGCTTGGCCGCGGCCGGGGCTCGCGGCATCACCCGGTTCGGATGAGCTGGTCGCCGTCCGCCGGCGGAACCGCACCGGGCGGACGTTTCAGCTCCTTCGCGATCCGCACGGAGGCCGAGACGAGCGGGGCCGCGAGCACGAGCCCGAGCATCCCGAACAGGCAGCCGGCTCCGATCGTGACCACGAGGACGACGAGCGGGTTGAGATCGAGCGCAGAGCCCATGGCGAACGGCTGCACGAGGTTCTGCAACAGACCGTTGGCCAGTATGACGACGACGAGCATTGCTACTGCCACGCCTGTCCCCTGTCCGCCCAGCGCGAGCAGGACCGCGAACGCGCCGGCGACGAAGGCGCCGATGTACGGCACGTAGGCGGTGACGAAGGTGACGACGGCGATCGTCCCCGCGAGCGGGACGCCGAGGAGGAACGCCGCGAGGCCCACCACGACCCCGTTGAAGGCGGCGACGAGGGTGACCCCGCGGAAGTAGCCGCGCAGCGACCTGATCACCGCGCCGGTGATGGTGTTCGCGACCGGCCGGGGCAGCCCGAGATGGCCGTCGAGCGTGCGGCGCATGCCGGGCCCGTCCTTGAGGAGGAAGAACGTCCCGAGCGCAGCGAAGGAGAGGCCGAACATGAGGGAAGCGAGTCCCCTGATGCCGTTGACGATCCCGTGCACGAGCGTCGAGACCGTCTCGGGCGCGGCCTTCTTCACGGTGGCGGCGGTGCCGGCCGCGCTCGACGAGTCGACGCCGGCGTTCGTCAGCCAGCTCTGGAGCTTGTCGACGCCTGCGGCGGCCTGCGCCGAGAGCTCCGTGCTCTGGCCGGTGATACCCGCGACCACGATCACGACGACGAGGACCGCGATCGCCGCGACCGCGATCAGGACGAGTCCCGCCGCGAGCGCGCGCGGCATGTGCCGGTCGAGGAACGTAACGAGAGGCATCGCCACGACCGAGACGATGAGCGCGCAGACCATCGGCCCGACGATCGTGTACGTCTCGGCAAGCAGCCAGATGAGGCCGACGACGAGCAGGAGCACCCCGACGAGCAGCCAGGAGCTCCGGCCGAGGTCGCGCAGCCACCACGGCGTGCGGAAGGCCCCTCGCAGTTCCGCGCGTCCCGTGCCGCTGGATTCTCCGACAGCGCTCACCCGGTACGCCTTGACCGTAAGAATTGCACCGTGGCCGAGAGCCTGACGACCGCACAGGACGACAACCCGCGCGGCGGCCGCTGGCGCAGGACGCGCGCGTGGGGCGGCTACATCTGGTTCATGAGCTTCGGCACGTTCCTGCCGCTGCCGGTGTTCCTGTGCGGCTACCTCGCGCAGCTGACCTTCTTCGGAGCACCGCTCGCGCGGCTCGCGTACCGCTTCGGCGTCTTCCTCTCCACGCTGGGCCAGAGCCCACCGGGGGCTGACAAGCTCGAATCGCGGCGGGGACCGGCACCCGCGCGGCGTGGTTCGTCTTCGTCGGCTGGTGGCTCGGTGCGCTCTGGACCGGCCTCGCCTGGAGCGTCCTACTCCTCCCGTATCCATTCCCGGCCCTGATCCGGAACCTGCTGGCGGACCTGCCGAGCGTGATGACGCTCGCGCCGCCCGACTAGAGCCCTTCCTGCACCGGGATCCGGCCCTCGTCCGCGGCCTTTCTCACCGCCGCGTAGTCGCGCTCGTTCTGGTCGGCGTATGCGACCGCGAACTCGGCGAGCGACCGGTCGAAGGTGTCGCCCTTGCCGAGGTAGGAGGCGATCGCGATCCGGTCGCCCGAGCGGGCGTGGGCGCGCGCGAGGAGGAAGCCGCAGACCTGGCCGTACAGCTCGAGGCCGTGGGGGAGGATCGTGTCGAGGTCGGCCGACGTCTTCCAGTCCCAGAGCTGGCGGACGTAGAAGTCGCGCTCGGCGCCGTCGAGCGTCTCCTTCGTGTGCACCCAGCCGAGAAAGATGTCGCTCGTCGCCTGCATCAGCCGCTGGCCGGCGACGACGCGCTGGCCGTTGTTCTTGAAGGCGCTCTTGCCGAGGTACGGCTCGAGTACCGATGTCTGCGCCTCCTTGATCTGAAGGAAGAGCGGGTCGTCGGCATCACGGCCGAGCAGCAGCAGGATCCAGCACCGCGTGCCGACGCTGCCGACGCCGACGACCTTGCGGGCGAGGTCGACCATCCGGAACTCCTCGAGCAGGTGGCGGCGGTCGTGTTGCAGCGTCAGGCGGTACTCCCGGAACAGCTGGTGGATCACGCCCTCGAGCCGCTCGAACTCAATGCCGGCGTCCGCGGCGAGGTCGCTGGCCGAGACGATCAACGGAGGATCCGAGACGATGCGCCGCTCGCCGTCGACGAGCTCCGTCAGCTTCGCGAACGCCTTCAGGCTGTCCTTCGTGCGCGCCTTCTCGGCTCCCTTCGCGACGACGGCAGCCTGGTGGCTCGCCTGCTGCTCGCGCAGGTTCCGCTCGATGGTGTCGACGTCGAGGCGGGCGTACCAGACGTCGAGGTTGCGCGCCTCGGCGAGCTTCCGCATCCACTCGCGGTACGAGCGCGCGGCGCTGAGCACGGCCTTCCCTCGCTCGGCGTCCGTGAAGTCCCGGTCGCGGCCGGCGATCTCGAAGCTCGCCACGAGCCGCTTCACGTCCCACTCGAACGGCCCCGGCAGTGTCTCGTCGAAATCGTTCAGGTCGAAGACGAGCGTTCGTTCGGGCGAGGCGTAACCGCCGACGTTCGAGAGGTGGGCGTCGCCGCAGAGCTGCACCTGCAGCCCGGCGCGGGGCGTCGGCGCGAGGTCGTACGCCATGATGGCCGCCGCACCGCGGTAGAAGGTGAACGGGGAGACGAGCATGCGGCCGTAACGGACGGGGACGAGCTCGGGCACGCGCGAAGGCGCCTGCGCGGCAAGGATCGCGACCGGGTCGCGACCGGCCGAGAGCTCGAAGCCGGCGTGGCTCGAACGCGGGCACTCGGCGCGGGCGGAGCGTCCGCGCGCGGCGCGCTCCTCGGCGGTGAAGTGCAGCACCGCCTGAGCGTGCGCGGGTTCGACCTTCTTCTCGTCGACGGCCACCATGGGATCTCCTTTCGCAACCAGAACCGGCGCCGCGGAGGCGGCGCTCGTCGAGCATCCATCCCGGCCGAGGCGTGCGCGAGGAGGGTGGCAAGCCGACTATCGGCGTGCGGCCACCACACCGGTGTCCGCTGCCTGGTAGCTGGCGAGCAGCTCGCGCTCGGCACGGGGGAAGAAGGCGAAGACGAGTGCGGCGCCGAGCAGGACGGCGACGATCCCGGATGTGTACGCCCACTGGTCGCCAGCGTCCACAATCGCCGGTGCCGCAACTCGTCACGCTCACCGCAATAGACTCACGCGGTGCTCGTCCAGAGGAGGAAGAGCGTGGCGCACTTCGATTTTGACGGGTCATCGGCTGGGACTTCGGTGGAGGCGTCGCGGCGTTGCACGCTCTGGAGAGGGACTGAGAACAGCCGTGGGGCCTGAGGGCCAGCCCGACGTGCAGCCGGCGCCGTCGACACAGGCTACGCCGAGTCCGCTCGAGCTTCTCCAGAGCCGCTCGTACCTCGTACTGCTCGCGTTCGGCGCGATCATCGGTGTGCCCGTGGCGGCGGCCGCGTACTTCTTTCTCGAGGGTTTCACCAGGCTCCAGCACTATCTGTTCAACACCCTTCCCGGCGACCTCGGCTTCGCAAGCCAGCCCGTCTGGTGGCCGATTCCGTGGCTCGCTCTGAGCGGCCTGTTGGTGGCGCTCACGATCCGGCACCTGCCGGGAACCGCAGGGCACAAACCGGCTGAGGGGTTCAAGGCAGCCGGACCCGTGCCGCCAATCGAGCTCCCCGGGATCGTCATTGCCTCGTTCGCCACCCTCAGCCTCGGCGCCGTCCTCGGCCCGGAGGCGCCTCTGATCGCGATCGGCAGCGGCCTCGGGGTACTCGCTATCCACCTGGTCAAGCGCGATGCGCCTGAGAGGGCAAGTGTCGTGATCGGCGCCGCCGGAAGCTTCGCCGCGATCAGTACGCTCCTCGGCTCGCCTCTTCCAGCCGCGTTCCTGATGATGGAGGTGGCCGGGATCGGCGGTGCGATGCTCGGAGTCGTGCTCGCGCCCGGGCTGCTGGCTGCCGGTGTCGGCTCGCTGATCTTCATCGGGCTCGACAGCTGGACCGGCTTCGGCACCTTCTCGCTCGCCGTCCCGAACATCCCCCCGGCCGGGAGCCCCCGTGTGGCCGAGTTCCTGTGGGCGATCGTGATCGGAGTCATCGGCGCGATCCTCGGCCTCGGCATCAAGCGGCTGGCGCTGCTGCTCCAACCGATCGTCGAACGCCGAATGGTGCTGCTGACACCCCTTGTCGGCATCGCGATCGGAGTGATCGTGCTGATCTTCGTCGAGGTAACAGGGAAAAGCTCGGGCGCGGTGCTCTTCTCGGGGCAGGATCAACTCCCGGGCCTGATCGAGGGGGCCGCCGGCTGGACCGTGGGCGCGCTCCTGATGATCGTGCTCTGCAAGGGCCTCGCCTACAGCTTCTCGCTGAGCAGCTTCCGAGGCGGCCCCATTTTCCCGAGCATGTTCATCGGCGCTGCAGGCGGCATTGCGCTCTCCCACCTTCCCGGCCTGCCGATGATCGCGGGTGCCGCAATGGGTATCGGCGCGACGATGGTCGCGATGCTGGGGCTGCCGCTCACGTCCGTTCTCATCGTGAGTGTGTTCCTCGAAGCCGACGGCCTGACCCTGATGCCGCTCGTGATCGTCGCCGTCGTTGTCTCGTGGGTTGTCTCGGCCAGGCTCCCTGCTGCACACGGCTCCGCGACGCATTCGTAGGCAGCCCCGGGCTTTCGCCAATGCCTCGTCGTCAGCCGCAACCCAACGCTCCTCGAACAGTACGACGATCCCCGAGTTGCCGCGTGGCAGCACATCCTCGACCTCGGCCGTGATCGCGGTGGACGAATTACCACTGGATCTGCGACGAGTCCTCTGGCGACTTCCGTTACCGGTGCGAGTGGATCGTCGTTCGCGAGGCGTGAGGTGTATCGCCTGGGCAAGGTTCGGGATTGTTCTGCTGTTCGAGTCGCTGTAGCTGGCGCTTCACGTCCGCGAGGAGCAGGTCGGCCATGTCGTGCGTGAAGCCGCGGCGCACCACGACCCGCAGCACCGCGAGGTCGGTCCGGTTCTCGGGGAACGTGTGCGCGGGCACCTGCCAGCCGCGCTCGCGCAGCGCGAGTGAGAGGTCGAACACGCTGTAGTTGTCCACCCGCGGCTTCAGCGTTATCGCCGGCAGCTCGTCGCCGCGCAGATCGTCCACCACGAGCTGATGCTCGACCCCAACGCGCGCCTCAGCGTGGTAGAGGCGAAGCGAGCGCGTCTCGTCCGTCCCCTGGGTGAAGAACGGCCCGTTGCCGAGGACGCTGCGGCCTCACATCATCCTCTCGGCACGATGCTCCGAGAAGAGCGCAGCCCTACTATCGCCGGAAATCGCGTCTTCAGGGGAAAGGAGTTCTTATGTGGTGGGGTATCGGTGGGTTCGGGGTTCTTCTCTACCTGGTTCTGATGATCGCGCTCGGGCTCACCTGCCTGCGCAAGGGGCATTGGGTGATGTTCATCATCGGCTTCTTCATCCCGCTGCTCTGGATCATCGGAGCGATCATTCCGCCGACTCGCCCGCAGGCCGCGTAGTCGGCATCTAGTGCGCGAACGCCGTCGCGCTGGCGGCGTCGTGGGTCGGCGCCGACTGCTTCTCGAGCCGCGTCAGCTGTCGCTTCACGTCCGCGACCAGCAGGTCGCCCATGTCGTGCGTGAAGCCACGCCGCACGACGACGCGCAGGACGGCGAGGTCGGTGCGGTTCTCCGGGAACGTGTACGCGGGCACCTGCCAGCCGCGCTCGCGTAGCGCCAGCGAGAGGTCGAACACGGTGTAGTTGTCCACCTCCGGCTTCAGCGTGACGGCGAACACTGGCAGCTCGTCGCCGCGGGTCAGGAGCTCGAACGGCCCGAGGTCGTCGAGTTGCGCGGCGACTCCGGTCGCCACGTCCCGCGCGTACTGCTGCACGCGCCGGTAGCCCTCGAAGCCGAGCCGCAGGAAGTTGTAGTACTGCGCAACCACCTGCGCGCCCGGCCGCGAGAAGTTGAGTGCGAAGGTCGGCATCGTGTCGCCGAGATAGTTGACGCGGAAGATGAGCTCGTCGGGGAGCGCATCCACGTTGCGCCAGATGATCCAGCCCACGCCCGGGTAGACGAGCCCGTACTTGTGGCCCGAGGTGTTGATCGAGGCGACGCGCGGCAGCCGGAAGTCCCAGACGAGGTCTGGGTCGACGAACGGCGCGAACATCCCGCCCGAGGCCCCGTCGACGTGCAGAGGCACGTCGATCCCGCTTTCGTTCTCGAAGGCGTCGAGGGCGGCGGAAATCTCCGCGACCGGCTCGTAGGCGCCGTCGAAGGTCGAGCCGAGGATGGCGACGACACCGATCGTGTTCTCGTCGCAGCGCGCCACGGCCTCCTCGGGCGAAAGCGTGAAGCGGTCGCCCTCCATCGGCACGAGCCGCATCTCGACGTCCCAGTAGTTGGCGAACTTCTCCCAGCAGACCTGGACGTTTATGCCCATGACGATGTTCGGCTTGTCGGCGGGCATCCCGTCGGCCAGGCGCCGGTTGCGCCAACGCCGCTTGAGGGCGAGCCCGGCGAGCATCGCGGCCTCGCTCGAGCCGGTCGTCGAGCAGCCTGTCGCTTCGTCCTGGTCCGGGGCGTGCCAGAGGTTGGCGAGGATGTTGACGCACCGCGTCTCGAGGGCCGCGGTTTGCGGGTACTCGTCCTTGTCGATCATGTTCTTGTCGAGGCACTCGGCCATCAGCTTCTCGGCCTGCGGCTCCATCCACGTCGACACGAACGTCGCCACGTTCAGGCGCGCGTTGCCGTCGAGCATCAGCTCGTCGTGGACGATCTGGTAGGCGACGTCCGGCGGCATCTCGCTCTCGGTCAGGGTGTGCCGGGGGATGCGCTCGGACTCGAGCGAGTAGAGCGGCGCCACCAAGAGGTCCGCCGCCTGCCGCAATTCCTGCACCTCATGTTTGAGGGCCATCGATCTCACTCTCCTTTTCGCTTGTGATTGAGCGTCTTCCCGGCCGCCCCAGGCGCGTGACGACGACCGCCACGACGGTCACGAGGTACAGCTGGCCGATCAGCGCCTCGAGCACGGCGAGTGAGCGGCCGAGGTTCCCCGCCGCCGTGTAGTCGCCGTAGCCGAGGGTGGCGAGGGTGGTGTAGCTGAAGTAGAGGCGAATCGAGCGCGTCCCGTCCGTCCCCTGGGCGAAGAACGGCCCGTGGCCGAGGACCGCCAGGACGCTGAACAGGAACAGGAACAGCATCCCGAACAGCATGTAGACGCAGATCGCGCCCGCGACCGACCGCGAGTTCACCTCGTTCTGCGCGACCGCCCCTGTGGCGATGGCGACGGCGATCGCGACGGTGAGGATCCCCGCGACGAGGCCGAGTGCGGCGGTCAGTGCATCTCTCTGCCAGAAGATGTTGATCACGGCCAGAACACCGGCGACCGTTGCGATCGCGAACGGGACCATCCGCTCGGTCATCGCCCAGCCTGCAGTCCAGATCACGGTCAGCAGGGTCGCGCTCTGGACGAGCACGATGAGGCTCGTCGCCCACGGTGAATCCGGCAGGAGGGCGGCGAGAAAGAAGACGACGAAAATCGCTGCCAGCACAGCCCAGTAGCTGTGTGCCGCCCGCATTCGCTCGATCCGTTGGAGGCGCGCTGTGCGGGCCGGGGCGGGGCCGGTCATGGCGCTAGGTTCCGCTCGACCGTCGTGCGGCGCATCGTCCTCCGCGGGTGAAGCCGCGTGTCGTTTCATCCGCCTCGCATGACGCGGCTGCAGCGGCGAGGGACGAAGCTGAGCCCGTCCGAAGGAGAGGAGACGTCAGGATGCGCTGGCGGAAGCCAAGCGAACCGGCCGCAACCGCTGCCGAGATCACGATGGCGCCCGACTACGCGGAGCCGTTGTGCGCCTGGCGGCTCTGGGAGGTCGAGGGGGTCGACGCAACTGCCCGCCTGCGCAGCCTCTACCGGATCAGCTTCTGGCCCGTCGGTGCTCCGTTCGAGGCCCGGTGCGAGGCGCAGAGGCTTCGGTTGTCCCGCCGGCCGCGACACACGGCCCCGACGGAGACGTGCAGCTGCGGCATCTACGGCGCGCCGTTCGAGCTGATCCGCAAGAAGCTCGCGATCGAGGGCGGGCTCCCCCCGGGTTCCCTCTTCGTGATCGGTACGGTCTCCCTGTGGGGCGACGTGCTCGAGTGTGAACGGGGCTGGCGCGCAGCGCGCGCGTACCCCAGCCGCCTGTTCGTGCCGCTCGGTTTCCCGGGCGCGGCGGAGCGTGCGGTCGGTCTCGCGGACTACGGCGTGCCCGTAGAGCTCCTCGACACGCGCAACCTCACCGACGCACTGGATCACGTGGCGGAGCTCGCGGCATGACCACTACGGCACAAGAGGCGCCGACACCGGCGAAACGGCCGCGGCCGCTGTGGCGCCGCATCGTCCTGTGGGCCGTGATCGTCTTCGTCATCGTGGCGGCGGCGAACCTCCTCGGCTGGGACATCAGAGGCTGGCTCCACAGCCTCTGGAAGACGATGACGACGATCTCGGTCGGCTCGCTCATCGCGGCAATCGCACTCATGGTGGTGCAGACGACCGCCACCGCGTATGCGTGGTACTCGATTCTCCACTTCGCCTACCCGGAGCGGACAAAGTGGCGCGACATCCTCGCCGGCTACGCGGTCTCCGTGGCGCTCAACTCGTTCCTCCCGGCCAATCTCGGCACGCTCGTCTTCCTGATCATGGTCACCGGTTTCCTCGCCATCAGCTTCGCGGCCGTGCTCGGCGCCTACGCCGTCGAGAAGATCTTCTTCACTCTCGCCGGGACCTTCACGTACCTGTACCTCTTCGTCAGCGTCGGCGGCTCGTTCGACATCTCGTTCAACTTCGTGCACGAGAGGCCCGTCGCCACTATCTGCCTCATCGGCGGCGGGATCCTGCTGATCGTGCTGCTCGTGCGCCGTTTCTGGCCGCATGTGGTCGCCTGGTGGGAGAACGCGAAGGAGGGTGGCGCGATCCTCGGGCATCTCGGCACCTTCTTCGGACGCGTATTCCTGCCCTCGTTCGTGAGCTGGTGCGCGGGGCTGGCCGTGATCGGCGTCTTCCTCAACGCCTACGGGATCCCGGTCAGCTTCGACACGCTGATGCACGTCGCCGGCGGCAACTCGCTCGCCAACGTGACCTCCGTCACCCCCGGCGGCGTGGGCGTGACGCAGGCCTGGAACGTCGCCTCGCTCAAGGGAGTCGCCTCGTCTACGGACGCCACGGCCTACTCCGTGGCGCAGCAGCTCGTGAGCACGGCGTGGTGCATCCTCTTCGCGCTGATCCTGATGGTCTGGGCCTGGGGTTGGGGCGGCGGCAAGCAGCTCGTCGGCGACTCGTACGCCGAGGCGAAGCGCCGCCAGGCCGAGCAGTCGGAGAAGCGCAAGGCGAAGAAGGCGGCCAAGTCCGCGGCGAAGGAGTCCGGTCAAGCCACCTCGTGAGCGCCGAGTCCGGGCTGCCACGAACGGCGATCGTCGTTCCCGGTCACGGAGCGACGGGTGACGACTCCGTGCACCGGATCAGCGAACGCTGTCTGCGGCTCGTTCGTGAGGCGGAGCAGCTCGTGAGCGGCGCGGACGCCGACGTCGTCGTCTTCAGCGGCTGGTCGTCGACCGGCGGCCGGTCCGAAGCCGAGCAGATGCGGGACGCCTGGCGGGGACCGGCGGTCGAGCTGGTGGTCGAGCCCACGGCCCGGAACACCGCGGAGAACGCGGCGCGCATTCTGCCTCTGCTGCTCGACCGCGGCGTCAGGCGCGCGATCGTCGTCTGCGCGCCGCCGCACCTCATCCGGACGAGCGTGTTCTTCCGCCGGCTCTACCGCGGCTCCGGCGTCGAGGTCCGCTTCCGTGTCGCCCGTCTCGCCCCGACCGTCCGCGCGGTCGCGTGGGAGCTCGGGGCACTTCCGTTCCTGCCGCTGCAGGTCCGCGCCGCCCGGGCCGAGCTCGCCCGAAGATCGCGATGAGCGACACCCTGGTCTTCATCCCCGCCTGGAACGAGGAGCAGAACCTGCCCGCGGTCCTCGAGGGACTGCGCGAGCGGTTGCCCGACGTGGATGTGCTCGTCGTCGACGATGGCTCGACCGACCGCACGGCCGAGGTCGCCCGCGAGCACGGGTCGGAGGTGCTGTCCCTGGGGACGAACCAGGGCCTGCGCATCGGCATCGCCGCCGGCTACCGCTGGGCTCTCGACCAGGGTTACGCGTTCTGCGGGCGCGTCGACGCGGACGGCCAGCACCCCGCGAAGGAGCTTGCGCGGCTGCTCGAGCGCGTGCGCCGCGACGAGTGCGACGTCGCCATCGGCTCGCGTTTCGTGTCGGGGGACGGCTATGCGCCGTACCGGTACCACCCGAGCCCTGCCCGGCGCCTCGGCACGGGGTTGCTGCGCCGCGCGGTCGCGGTCGTTGTCCGGCGTCCGTTCCATGACGCGACGAGCGGGCTCTACGCGGTGAACGCGAAGGCGCTGCCGCTCCTCGCCGAGCCGTATGCGAGCGGTGCACCGGAGGTGGAGGCGCTGATCCGGCTCGTCGACGCCGGGTTGCGTGTCGAGGAGGTCCCGGTGGACATGGCCCCGCGCGCCGGAGGCGAGTCGAAACTGCGGGGCGCGAAGGCGGTGAAGCTCGTGCTCACGGTGACGGCGACGCTCGGGCTGGCGCTGCTCGCCCGCCGTCGGCGTGCGTAGCGGCTACGGGCTCTCGTCGTAGACCACGACGGTGCCCGCGAGGTAGTCGGGTAGCGCGCGGCGCCGGGAGTCGAACAACGCCGGGACGAAGCCGAGGAAGCACGGGATGATCGCGAGCGCAAGCCCGATCGTCCGCAGTACCGCCTGCCACACCGTCAACCTGCCCGGCCCTCGTCCCGGGAGAACACGCACGCTCATCAGCCGCATCCCGGGGGTCTGGTCCGCGGTCGACCAGAAAAAGACGAAGTAGCCGGCTGCGATTACCACCGTGCCGAGCGAAAGGAGCAATTCGGCGAGCCATTGGGGGTGCACGCCGCCCACCACCGCAGCGACGAGGGCCGCGGCGCCGCCCACCACGGCAGTGGCGGCGACGATCACGAACGCATCGACGACCAGTGCAACGCCGCGGCTCGCCACGCCTGCGAACGGCGTGGCCGGCGATCGGCGCCCGCGAAACGAGAGCCGCGAGTCGACACCGGTCGTAGTCGCACGTGCACCCCTCATGACCTCCTGAGCAAAGCCCGCGGTCTGCGACGTAAGCGCAGCGCGTACCTCCGGTCCGGAGAGGACGCGCTCGAGCGCCTGACTCATCGCCGGGCTGGCAAGCACGCGATCGACCAGCTCCTGGGACTGCGGGCTGGCGAGTGCGGATTCGAGCATGCGATCCAGCTCGCCGGAGGCCACGAGCTCGTGGACGACCCGCTCCACGACGCGGTGCCGTACCAGCAAGCGACCCAACTCCTCCGGCAACGGGCTCGCGAGGGTGCGATCGAGAGAAGCCCTGACCTCGGGCGTCGCGAGCAGCTCCTCCGCCGCAGCCTCGAGCGGGCCGCGCCAGACGCGGGCGGCAACCCGTGCGGAGTAGGCGGCTGCGCCACCGATCGCGTCCGCTACCGCGGACCGATCGTCCGGCCTGACCTCGTCGGCGCCCATCGGCAGCGCCCGGAGCGCGGGCGGCTAGTAGCTGCCCTCTTCGTGACTTGCGGTCCGGCGGTCGTGGATCCAGCCGAGGGCGAGGGCGCCTATGGCGAGGACGAGCAACGCGGCGAAGAAGCCCCACGCGTAGATCGCGCTAAGGAAGATCCACATGAAGACGAACAGGGCGATGGCGCCGAGGACGAAGAGGCCCGCGACCTTCAGCCAGAACTTGAATCCGTAGTCGTCGTTCATCGGTTCGCATGCTTGCTTCGACGCGCGTGCACAACATCATCCGTTCGGGATGATCGACACGAGCTCGACCGCTCAGCGGCCCGCGGCATACCCCTGCCTGCCGCGCGGGTTCGCTCCCGCCTTCAGGATCCCGCCGGGCTCGCGTCCCACGGCGGTGACGCGGCCGAGCGTCCAGGGGCCGGACACCTCGACGTCGTGCCCGCGCCGCCGCAGGCCCGCGATCGTCTCGGCGCCTGCGCGCTCCTCGACTGCGACGTGCCGCCGGCGCGTCTCGCGCGGATAGAAGCTCGACGGGAACGCTTCGGTGTGGTGGCCCGGCGCGTCGATCGCCGCTTGGAGGTCGAGCCTGTGGTGAACGTGGGCGAGGAAGGCGTGCAGCGTCCACTGGTCCTGCTGGTCGCCGCCCGGAGTCCCGAGGGCGAGGGACGGCTCTCCGCCGCGGGCGGCAAGCGTCGGTGAGAGCGTCGTCCGCGGACGCTTCCCGGGCTCGAGCGAGTTCGGCAGGCCCTCCTCGAGCCAGAACATCTGCGCGCGCGTGCCGAGAGGGAAGCCGAGCGAGGGAATGACGGGCGCGCCCCAGAGCCAGCCGCCGCTCGGCGTCGCCGAGACCATGTTCCCGGAGCGGTCGACGACGTCGAGATGGACCGTGTCACCGCGGGTGGGCTCGCCGACGCCCGGCGCGACCGGAGCGTTCTCCACCGGCTGGGCCAACCGCGGCTCCCGCCCACAGGGCGAGCCGGGACGGAGCTCGGCCGCCGCATCTTCGCCGAGCAGGCGGCGCCGCCCCTCCGCGTAGTCGCGCGAGAGCAGGTCTGCGAGCGGCACCTCGGCGAAGTCCGGGTCTCCGTACCAGGCTTCGCGGTCTGCGAACGCGAGCTTCGCGCACTCCGTGATCGTGTGCACCCAGTCGGCGCCGGCCTGGGGCATCGCCCCGAGGTCGAACCCCTCGAGCAGCCGGAGCTGCTGGAGGAAGACCGGCGCCTGGCTCCACGGGCCGGCCTTGAAGACCTCGTAGCCGTAGTAGTTGACCGAGAGCGGCTCCTCCCAGGTCGGCACCCAGTCGCGCAGGTCGTCCTCGCCGAGGAGGCCGGCGTGGCGCAGGCCGGAGCTGTCGAGCCACTCGCGTTCCTGGAAGCGGACGATCTCCTCTGCGATGAAGCCGCGGTACCAGCAGTCGTGGGCCGCCTCCAGCTGGGCGTCCCGGTCCGTGGAGGCATGCTCGGCTTCCGCCAGAATGCGGCGGTAGGTCTCGGCGAGCGCGTGGTTCCGGTGCAGCGCGCCCGGCTCCGGAGCGGGCAGGTACACCTCCACCGAGGTCGTCCAGTCGTCCCTGATGAGCTGCTCGACCTTGCGGATCGCGTCGCCGATCGAGGCTACGGCCGGGTAGCCCTCCTCGGCGTAGCCGATCGCGAAGTGCAGGACGTCGCGGAGCGGCAGCGTCCCGTGCTCGCGCAGCAGAGCGATCCAGCCGCCGAAAGAGCCGGGCACGACCGCGGCCAAAGGGCCGGTGCCGGGAATCAGGGTGAGCCCGAGCTCGTCGCGGTAGCGCTCGATCGTCGCCGCCCGCGGCGCCGGACCCTGCGCGCAGAGGACGAGCGGCCGTTCGCGTCCAGCGGGCCAGACGAGCGCGGGCAGGTCGCCGCCGGGGCCGTTGAGGTGCGGTTCGACGACCTGGAGCGTGAATCCGGTCGCGACCGCGGCGTCGAACGCGTTGCCGCCCTGCTCGAGCACGGCCATCCCGGCCGCCGACGCGAGCCAGTGCGTCGACGCCACCATCCCGAAGGTTCCGCGGAGCTCTGGGCGCGTCGAGAAGCTCATCGTCTGACGATAGTGTGCCGCGCGCCATGCACTCGCGCTTGCACTCGCTCAGGCTCGACCCGAAGTTGGTCGCGATCGGGCTCGGCGGCGGCCTTCTGTCCGGACTGCTGGGCGTCGGCGGCGGCATCGTCATGGTGCCGCTCCTCGTGCTCTGGGCGGCCTACTCACAGCGTGACGCGCACGCCCTCTCGCTCGGCGCGATCATCCCGATCAGCATTGCCGGGATCGCGACCTACGGCGTCGCCGGCGAGGTGCGGTACGGGACGGCGATCGGGCTCGCGGCGGGGTCGATCGTCGGTGCGCGGATCGGCGCGGGGTACCTCGCCCGGATCGACGAGCGGCTCCTGAAGGTCGTGTTCGGCGTTTTCCTCGTGGGCGTCGCGGTGCTGCTCGGAGTCCACGGATGAGCGGGCCGACGCTCTACATCGTGCTCGTCGCCTTCGGTGTCGTGGTCGGCGTGGCCTCGGGACTGCTCGGCGTCGGCGGCGGGACGCTCATCGTTCCCTTCCTCACGCTGGCGGTCGGCTTCTCGCAGCACTCCGCAGAGGCGACGTCGCTGCTCGTGATCCTGCCGACGGCGATCGTCGGGAGTCTCGTGCTGCGCCGGCGTGGCGTCGGCGATCTCGGGCTTGCACTCCGCTTCGGTGTCGTGGGTGCCGTCGGCAGCGTTCTCGGCGCGTTGCTCGCCCTCGCGCTGCCGGCGGACACGCTCCGGCTCGTCTTCGCCGTCTTCGTGGGAATCGTCGGCCTGCGGCTCGCGCGCGACGGGATCCGCGGCGAGTTGCCGGCGGCGGACAGTTGACGCCGTACGACCCCACACTCTTCGAGGGTGCCGCGCCTCATTACGCGTGCGGCAGGCCGCCGTATTCGCCGCAACTCGAGGCGGTTCTCACCGAGGAGCTGGGCCTGGACGGGCGCGGAAGGCTGCTCGACGGCGGCTGCGGGCCTGGGACGCTCACTCTCCGGCTCGCGCACCTGTTCGAGTACGCCGTCGGCCTCGACCCCGATGCGACCATGCTCGCCGAGGGCCGGCGGGTCGCCGCCGAGCGCGGGATCACGAACATCCGCTGGGTGCAGGCGGTGGCCGAGGATCTCCCCGGGGCGGCGCCGGGGCCGTACCGGCTGATCACATTCGGCTCGTCCTTCCACTGGACTGACGAGGCTCGGGTCGCCGAGGCGTTGTGCGACATGCTTGAGCCTGGCGGCGCCCTCGCGCTGATCGTCCACACGGTGGAGGGCCGGCCGAAGCCGCCGAGCCCCGGGCCACCGCCGATCCCGCACGACGAGATCAGGGCGCTGGTCGAGAGGTACCTCGGGACGACGCGGCGGGCGGGTCAGGGCTTCTCGCCGGCGCGAACGCATCGCTTCGAGGACGTCCTCGTCGGCACCCGCTTCGGTGAACCGCGCTCCCTCTTCGTGCCCGGCATCCCCGACCTGGTGCGCGACACGAAGAGCGTGCTGTCGGGCTACTTCTCGTTCTCCTACTCCGCGCCGCACCTGTTCGGCGACCGCGTCGAAGACTTTGCGGCGGAGGTACGGGAGCTGCTGGCGGAGCGGTCGCCGGAGGGTGTCTTCTGGGACTGGCCCGGCGACACCGAGGTCGTCGTCGCCGTCAGAGGCTGAAGCCGGCGGGGTACGCGTAGCTGGACAGGTACCAGACGTCGAGCCCGATCACGCCGCCGTAGGCCGCGAGCCAGAGCAGCCGGTACGCGGCCGACGGGTCGCGCCGGATGTGAACCATCAGCGCGAAGCCGATCACGACGAGCTGGAAGATGACGTAGGCGAGCGGCTTCACAGCGGCAGCCTAGAGCCCACCCCAGCCGGTGATGCGCACCGGTGCCACGAACGGGCGGCCGACCTCGAGCTGGATCTGGGAGTGCTCACGCAGCGGGATGTCGCGTGGATCGCCCTGCCATACCTGCCCGTTGTAGAGCGCCGTCACCTTCCCTTTCGCCGGTCCGACCTGGGAGGACGAGAGCTGCTGGCCCCAGACGTCGAAGAAATTGCCGAGCGTGAACGTGCGGTGCACCGGCGACTCGATGTGGATGATCCCGTCGGCCGCGTGCGTGTGCAGCCAGGAGAAGCACGCTCCGCCGCCCACGAAAGGGATGCCCAGGCCCGGTTGTAGCTGCGGGTCGGCGATCCCGACCCCGTACGGCACTCTCTTCGAGTGCCCATTGACGAAGATGGTCAGGCGCGAGTGGATGTGGAAGGCCAGCTGCTCGCCGGACCCGCATTGGATGCCGTCGACGGTCTGGCCGGGAGACGGCGATCCGGTTGGCGCGAGATTCGAGCCGCTCTCGATCGGCGGCCCTTCCGGCCCGGGCCCGCCGAGCGGCGGCGGCGACGCGAGATGTCCGAGCGTCGAGAGCGGCGCAAGCGTCCTCTTGGAGCTTGAGCTTCCGCTGCTGCCGACGGCGAGATCGAGCCCTACCCCGAGCCCGACAAGGACGACGAGCACGACCACGACGATGAGCAGTGTGCGCCGCGAGAAGGCGAATCCCGGGCGCCTGCCGCCCTTCGAACGTACCGGGGGAGGCGACGCGGCACGCCGCTGCTGCTTCGACTTCTTGCCGCTCGGCATGCGGGATACAGGGTAGCCGCGCTGTCGGGCGCTACTCGTAGCCGAGGTCGCGGAGGCGCTCGACCATCTGCTGCTCCTCCTCCTCGGAGTAGACGGGCTCTTCGCTCGCCTCGTGCGGCGTCTCCGG
The DNA here is from genome assembly GCA_963731015.1 of uncultured Actinomycetes bacterium. Classification (GTDB taxonomy): domain Bacteria; phylum Actinomycetota; class Thermoleophilia; order Gaiellales; family Gaiellaceae; genus Palsa-739. Next base: position 740,424 of record CAVSTY010000005.1, on the reverse strand, counting down.
CGCGACCGCCTCGGCCGCCTCGCCGGCGTTCTCCTCGAGGATCGCCGCAAGGGGCCTGCCGTCGAGACCCTCCGCCGAGAGGCCGAGCAGGCTGAGGATGGTCGCGGGGAGCTGCACGATCTCGGAGCCGTCCGGGACATCCGCGGGCCGGATCCCCGGGCCGGTCGCCGCGAGGATGCCCGTCACGCCGTGATGGCCCGAGTAGCCGTACGAGACCTCAGGATCGAGCCGCACGTGGCGCTCGAACGGCTCCGTCCAGCGACGGCGGGATGGGTCGACGTTGATCCGCTCGTCGTACGGGATCAGCATGAGCTCAGGCGCCCTGTCGAGGAACGGGCCGTGGAAGAGCTCCTCCTTCCGCAGCACCTGGAAGGCAGGCTCGCCCGTCTGCGGGTGCGGGATCTCGGCCAGCTCGGCGGCGAGCGAGTCGATGTAGGCCGCGTCGTTCCGCGCGCCGGTCAGCTCGCCGAGGTAGAGCTGCCCCTGGGAGGCGAAGCCGTATGCGCGCGTCGAGCCGAAGTCGATGTCGGCGAACAGCCGGTCGGTCGCCGGCCGCGGCAGGAACGGGAGCAGGTCGAGCGCGCGGCCGTACCACGGCACCGTCCGCACGAGCTTCTGGTCGACGCGCGCGAACCAGTCGAGCCGGCCGCGTCGCCACGGCTGCAGCGAACGCTTGCGGAAGCGGAGATGCCCGCGCTCCTCGAGCCACCGGTCGAGGTGGAACATCCAGTAGATCGGCTTCATCCCGTGGTCCGAGAAGAGGAGCACGGTCGGCTCCTCGCCGTACTGCGCGGTCGCCGCCTCGATCAGTTCGCCGCAGAGCGCATCGACGCGCTCGTAGACCTGGAGGAGTTCGTCGCCGGAGCCGGTCGACTCGTGCGCGGGGTGCTCGGGATCGAAGCGGGCGAACCCGAGGTGTCCGACGTGGTCGGTGCTCATGAAATCGACGCAGAGGAGCTGGAGGTCAGGCTCCAGCTCGAAGACGAGCTTGCAGACGCCGGCCATCTGGTCGGCATGCTCGAGCAGGCGTCCCGTGTACGCGGGGAAGTCCTCCCACCAGCGCTCCGCCATCGGGTGATGCGCCGTGACGAGGTCGGGATACGCCGCGAAGATCCGCTCCTCGGCACTCGCCGGCAGGATCTGCGGCCGTTCCGGCCCGCCGTAGCCGGTGACGACGATCCCCTCCAGCGGCTCCGCCGGATACGTGAACGGGATGCCGACGTAGGCCGAGCGGACTCCGGCCGGGCCGAGCATCCGCCAGAACGGCGTCCCGGCGCGGCTCGCGGCGCTCTCGAGCTTCTGGGTGCCGCGGTTCGGGTTGGTGGTGAAGTTGAAGATGCCGTGGCCGGCGGGGTTCAGTCCGGTGAGAAAGCTCGACCAGGCGGTCGGGCGTGAAGGCCGGGATCGTCGAGCGGAGTGGGCCGAACGCGCCCTCCCGCGCGAGGCGCGAGATGGTGGGCAGCTTCCCCTCGGCCATGAGGCGCCGGACGAGCTCGTAGTCCGCGCCGTCGAAGGCGAGCGCGAGGACGCGCCTCACCGGCCGAGCACCTCGTTGTAGACCTGCTCGAGCTGGGTGGTCGGGTCGCCGAAGCGCGCGTGCACCTCGCGGAGGTTCCGCTCGCCGTAGCTCCGGCGCAGCTCCGCGTCGCGCACGAGGCGCACCATCGCAGCCGCGACCGCGTCGACGTCGTGCCGGTCGACGAGCTCGCCGCCCTCGTCCTGCTGGATCCACTCGTCCATGGAGGGGGCGAGACCGACGACGAGCGGGACGCCGCTCGCCATCGTCTCGAGCAGCGAGGCGGGGGAGGAGTCGACGTCCGCGACCGTGACCGCGAAGTCGGCGGAGGCCGTCACCGACGGGAGGTCGGTGGCCTGGACGTCCTGCACTGCCATGTACGGCTCGAGGCCCAGCTCGGCGGCGAGCCGGTCGAACTCGCCGCGGGTCCAGCCGCCGCCGGCGCTCGAGAAGAGCCTCAGCTCCGGCGCCTGCTCTCGCGCCTTGGCGAACGCCCGCAGGACGATGTCGAGATTGGAATACGGGCGGAAGTTGCGGAGCGAGAGGCAGACGACCGCGTCGTCGGGCCAGCCGAGCGCGCGCCAGCGGAAGCGGTCGGCGTGCTCGGGGGAGTAGCCGTCGATGCGCGCGTGCCAGAAGATGCGGTGGAACTTCGTGCGATCGGCGCCGAGCCGGACCGCCGCGTCCTCGAGCGCCTGCGAGTTGACGACGTAGGCGAGCGCGCGCTCCGGCGCGATCGCCACGCGCGCGCGCTTCTCCGCCTCGGGCGAGTTCCACGCGTCGACGATCGCGTCCTTTCCCCACGGGCTGACGACCAGCGGCCCGAGCCCCGCGCGCGCCGTCCAGTAGCCGTAGGGGAGGAGGTAGTGCGAGTGGACGATGTCGGGCTGCACGCGCCTCGCCAGCCCGGCGAGGGCCGGAGCCATCCGGAAGCGCCGCACGAGCGGGACGCGCAAGAGCCGGTCGAGGTCCTGGAACTGGTGCACGACGAGGGCGTCGAGCTCGCCCTCGCGAGGATTGACGCGGCCGGACGCGACGTGCACCTCGTGGCCGCGCTCGGCGAGCCGCGTCGCCCAGCGGGAGAAGTGGCGCGATTTCGCGTCGCCGACACCGAGGATGCGGAGCGGCTCAGCCACGCTGCCCCGCTCCCGTCAGGGTCCGTACGCCGCGTAGCGCATGGCGGCCGAGCTGCACGAGCGCCGGCTTCGGGTCGTCCCGTGCGAAGACGGCGTCGACGTACGGCGGCCGTTCGATTGCGTGTCCCGAGCCCGCCATGAGCGTGATCGCCCAGCGCTTGCCGTCGCCGTGCATCCGCAGGGGCGGGAGCGGGTCGCCGATCAGGTCGCGATACGCGATCCACGGCAGGTCGACCCCGCACGCCGCAGCGAGGCTGTGCCACTGCCACAGGCGCGGGTTCACCTCGAGCAGCTTGTAGCGGCCGTCGCGCGGGTCGCGCATCAGCTCCACCTGCGAGATGCCGTGGAAGCCGAGCGCGCGCAGCAGGGTCAGCCCGTGCTCGACGACCTCCTCGACCCAGACCGCCTCGCCGGCGCGCGCGCTGCCCATGTAGCCGCGCGTCTGGCTCAGCTTGTGCCCCGAGAAGAGGCCGAGCGCCTCGCCGCCCGAGTCGAGGTAGCTGCCGAGCGTGTACATCTCCTCCGGGCCGCTCGGGATCAGCTCCTGCACCATCGGCTCGTGGGGCGCCGCGAGCTCGTACGCGCGCTCGAGCTCGGCGGGCGTCTCGCAGCGGAAGAGCTGGCGCTTGTGGCTGCGCCGGAAACCGACGTTGGCCGACGGCTTGACGACGAGCGGGAAGCCGACCTCCGCGCCCGCGGCGCGCGCCTCCTCGGCCGAGCCCGGATAGAGCGTGCGCGGGATCGGGACGCCGGCCGCCTCGGCGGTCTCGAGCTGGTGGCGCTTGCTCTGGATCTTCTCCAGCACGTCCCAGCCAGGGAACGGAAAGCGGTAGCGCTCGCCGAGTACGCCGGCGTGGCGGGCGATCGCGTTCAGGTGCTCGTCGTGCGTCGGGAAGACGGGGAGGACGTCGTCGGTCTCGTCGGCGATCGCGCGCAGCGCCTCGATGAAACCGTCTTCGTCGTCGAGCGGGTCGGGAGCGAGGCGGGCTTCTGCGTAGCGGGAGCGCAGGCCGAGCGCGTAGGGGCGGTTGTCGACCGCGAGCACCCGCAGCCCCTGCCGCCCGAGCGACCGGATCGCCGCGAGGCCGTTCACCCATGCGACCTCGACGACCACGGCCGTGCCCCTCCCAGACATCCGCGCGAGTCTAGTTATGGGCCGGAAGCAGTCGCCGCAGCCGCTTCCGCTCGGCCGGCAGGTAGAAGCCGAACGCCGCGAGCAGGAGCGGGTACGCGGCCGTCAGAGCGAACGCGAGCAGGAGCGAGTGCGGGAGTGCTTCACCGATCCCGGTCAGGAGGCCGGCGGCGAGGACTAGCCATCGACCTCCCGCGTGAACACGACCATCTTCTGGTTGTCGGGATGTTCCCAGTCGCCCGCGTACGACATCGTCAGGCCCGTGCCCTCACAGGCGGCACGGAGCATCTCGAGGTCGTAGTGGTAGCTGTCCCGGTCGTAGTGGGAGACGACACGCTCCGACTGCCGGACGTCACCGAGGTACGACTTACCCTCCGGGTTCTCGTAGATCGTCGCGTAGAACCGGCCGCCCGGCCGCAGCACGTGCGCCATCTCGACGAGGCAGCGCATGATCGTGTTGAGGGGCAGATGCGTGAAGACCGACTGGGCGATCGCGTAGTCGAACGTCTGCCCAAGCTTCCCGAACTCGAAGGCGCCGTTCACGAGGAGGAGCGGCTGCTTGTCGTCGAGCCCGTGGCGCGGCAGCTCGACTCTCCGTGCGCGCTCCAGGCTGTCGCCGCGCTTGTCGATCCCTGCGTAGTGCCCGGGGTCGAGGTAGCCGATGAAGTGCACCCCCGCCCGCAGCGGCCCGCAACCGACGTCGAGCACGTAGTGGCTCGGCTGAAGGCCCTGCTCGACGAGGTAGTCGAGCTGGAGTCGTCCGAGCTCCTCCCAGAAGGCCGCGGTGCCGCGCACCGTGGAGCGGTGCCAGTCGGGATCCCAGAAGCGGCGGTAGCGCGCCGGCAGGGACTTGCGCAGCTTCTGCTTGACGGACAACGGCACGTACCGCTTCACCCTGCCGAGCATGGTGGTGTCCCTCCCAGACATCCGGGCGAGTCTAGTTATGCGCAGGGAGAAGTCGCCGCAGGCGCTTCCGCTCGGCCGGCAGGTAGAAGCCGAAGGCCGCGAGCAGGAGCGGATACACGAGCGTCAGGCCGATGGCGAGGACGAGCGAGTGGGGCATTTCCTTGCCGATCGCGGTGAGTGCGCCGGCCGCCAGGACCAGGACGACCACCCGCCGCCACTGGTACCTGACCGGATAGACCTTCTGAGCGTTCCACGTCCGCAAGACCATGATGAGAATGAAGCCGGCGAGGGTGGCGTAGGCCGCGCCGAGCATTCCGTAGGCAGGGATCAGCCAGATGTTGAGCGCGAAGTTGAGACCCGCGCCTGCCGTCATCGCGACCCAGTTGAACTGCACCCGGCGTGAGCGGCCGGTGGCGATCGTCACGACGATGAAGCCTGCGAAGAAGACGCTCGCATATGCGAGAGCCGGAATGGCCTCCGCAGCCGGCCAGTAGCCGGGCCTGCTCGGCGCGAGCAGGCGAACGATCCACGGCGCGAAGAGGCTCAGGCCGAGCGCGGTCCAGGCGGCGATGAACATCAGGTACGTGAGGACGAACGAATAGGTGCGCTTCGCCTCCCTTTCGTCCTCGATCGAATACGCGAACGCGGGCCAGGCGACCTGGAACGCGGTGAAGAGGAGCACCATCGCCGAGGCGATCTTGTTGGCGAGCGAGTACTGCCCGAGCTGGTTGAGCGCGTACGTGCCGTGCAGAAGCTTGGCCAGCATGAGGCGGTCGCCGAAGTTCATCACCCACCCCGCGAGCGCCGACGCCATGAGCGGGAACCCGAAGCGGTTCATGTTGTGCAAGAGCTTCCGGTCGAACTGGAGGCCGAGTTGCTCCCGGCGGTAGCCGAGCAGCGCGATGAACACGAGCAGGGTGCCGCTGAGGTTGCCGACGATGATCCCGAGCGGGCCTTCGTGGTAGACGACGACGAGGATCACCGTGAGCGGGACGGTGATGCCGATGTTCAGGAGCGTCGCGATCGAGAAGGCGACCGACCGCTGTTCGGCGCGGAACAGGTTCGTCATCTGCGCGTAGTTGATGTTGACCCAGAGCAGGACGGCCGTGGCGATGACGAGGCTCGTGCCGCTGCCCTGGAGAGCCGCCCCGGGGCGATAGTTCACGCCCAACAGCTGCGCGATCTCCGAGGCGAAGATGACGCAGAGGGCCAGCGCGAGCGTGGAGTACCCCATCTGCGCCCAGAAGACGGTGCGAACGAGTCGCTGCCGGTACTCGGGCGCCTTGTCGAGGAAGTACCAGCGGATGAAGCCGAAGTTGGCGCCGCCCCGGATCACGACCACCGCGACGGCCATCACGGACATGAGCAGCTCGATCCGGCCGTAGTCCCCGACGGAGACGTAGCTCGTGTAGAGCGGCAGCATGAGAACCGCGAGGAAGCGCGACGTGAGGCCGCCGACGCCGTAGATCACGGAGTGGCGGCTGAGCTGGAGGAGCCGCGAGCCGAGGGGCCGCGGCCGAGTGTCGGACTGCGGCTGCGCTTCCTCTGTCACGGGCCACGATGGTACGTAGAGTGGTGGCCGTGCCGGGCGCCGTTCCGATTTCTGAGCGGGACGAGCGGCGGGCGCGCTGGGTGCTCGACATGGTGGGAGCCCCCGGTCTGCGTCTCGGCGACGATCTGCCGTACCGGCCCGACGCGTGGGAGGCGGTCGAGCATGGCCGGCTCCCCGAGGGAGACGAGCTCGCGGCGGCCTTCTTTCACCTCGCGCGGGTCGAGGAGCGCGGGGCGGAGCGCGATAGACACGGGCGCTTCTTCGCGGCTTCCTCCTGCCTCGATCCGCTCGACCCGCCGCTCGAGCGGCTGCGCCGGACGCTCGGTGCCGAGCCGCCGCGCTACCGGGGCGCGCGGTTCGCCGTGGCACTCACACATGACGTCGACGTGCCGTGGCGCTGGACGCGGATCGGCATGCGCGGTGCGGCCGCGCGGCTGAAGAGTCATGCGCTCGCGGGCCGCGCCGGCCCTGCGCTTCACGAAGCGCGCGGGCTCGCGCGCGTGCCGGTACACAAGGTGCGCGGCACCGATCCCAACTGGCGCTTCGCGGAAGTTGCCGCCGAGGAGAGTGCACACGACGCCCGCTCGACGTTCTTCCTCCTGGCCGGCCACGGTCACCGGGCCGACGGCGCTGCGCCCGAGGCATACGACCGGCTCCGGCCACGGCTGGTGGAGACGCTACTCGGGGCGGGGGCGGAGGTCGGGCTGCACGGCAGCTACCTCGCCGCGGACGACCTCGAGCGTCTCGCGCGCGAGCGCGCGCTCCTCGCGCAGCTCGACGGACCGCTGATCGGCCAGCGCTACCACTACCTCCGCGTCGATCCACACCGGAACCTCGCACCGCTCGCCGGAATCGGCTTCCGCTACGACACGTCGCTGGGCTTCCCCGATGCGCTCGGCTTCCGCGCCGGCATCGCGCATCCGTTCCGTCCGTGGGATTTCGCGCGCGACCGTCCCGCCGACCTCGTGGAGGTGCCGCTCGCCGTGATGGACGCGACGCTCGCCGAGGAGCGGTACGCGGGACTGTCGGCGGCCGAGGCGAAGCCGCGCGTGCTCGCGCTCCTCGACCGGGCGGCCGAGCACGGCGGCGGCTTCTCGATCCTCTGGCATCCGGAGCGGTTCGACGGGCCGAGCGCGCGCGGGTGGGACCGGCTCTACTTCGAGCTGATCGAGGCCGTACGCGAGCGCGGCGGCATCTGCCTGGCTGCGGGCGAGCTCGCGGGGCTGGCAGCGGAACGCCTCGGGTTGCCTCGCGACTAGCCTTGCCTCGTGGCCAAGCGCGTCCTCGTGATCGGGCTCGACTGCGCGGCTCCCCAGTTCGTCTTCGACCGCTGGCTGCCGGAGCTGCCGACCATCCGGTCGCTCACCGAGCGGGGCTCGTTCGGCGTCCTCCGCTCGTGCGACCCGCCGATCACCGTCCCGGCCTGGTCGGTGATGACGTCGTCGCGGAGCCCGGGCTCGCTCGGCTTCTACGGTTTCCGCAACCGGCGCGACCACTCGTACGACCAGCTTGAGTTCGCCGACTCCCGCGCGGTGCGCGTGCCCCGGGTGTGGGACATCCTCTCGGCGCGAGAGCGCGACGTGATCGTGCTCGGCGTGCCGCAGACCTACCCGCCGAGCCGCGTCAAGGGGGAGATGGTCTCGTGCTTCCTGACTCCCGATACGCGGACGAGCCGCTACACGTATCCACCCGAGCTGAAGGGCGAGATCGAGCAGGTCGTCGGCCACTACCTCGTCGACGTCGAGAACTTCCGCTCCGACGACAAGGACCGCCTGCTCGACCAGATCGAGGAGATGACCGACAAGCGGTTCCGGCTCGCCGAACACCTGCTCGAGACGCGACCCTGGGACATGTTCTTCATGGTCGAGATGGGCACCGACCGCATCCACCACGGCTTCTGGCGCTTCACCGACCCGGAGCATCGGCTGTTCGAGCCCGGCAATCCATACGAGCACGCGATGCTCGACTACTACAAGCGGCTCGACGCCAAGATCGCCCGGCTGCTGCGATTCGCGGACGACGAGACGGCGGTGCTCGTCGTCTCGGACCACGGCGCGAAGCGGATGGACGGCGGCATCTGCGTCAACGAGTGGTTGCGGCGCGAGGGCTATCTCGTGCTGCGCGAGGAGCCGCGCGAGCCGACGCGTCTCACGCCCGACCTCATCGACTGGTCGCGCACCGTCGCGTGGGGCGAGGGCGGCTACTACTGCCGCCTCTTCCTCAACGTCGCGGGACGCGAGCCGGAGGGGGTCGTGTCCCCGGACGACTACGAGCGGGTCCGGGACGAGCTGAAGGAGCGGCTCGAGGCGCTCGGCGACGACCAGGGGCGGCCGATCGGCACGGTCGCGCACCGGCCCGAGGACCTGTACGCGGAGGCGCGCGGGATTGCGCCCGACCTGCTCGTCTACTTCGGCGACCTCTACTGGCGCAGCGTCGGACAGATCGGAACCGGGACGGTGCATGTGTTCGAGAACGACACCGGACCTGACGACGCGAACCACGCGCACGAAGGGCTGTACGTGATCGTGGCCGAAGGCGTTCCGGCGGGGCCGGGCCCGCAACGTGCGCTGCACGACGTGGCGCCCACGCTGCTCGAGCTCCTCGGCGAGCCCGTGCCGGGGGAGATGGAGGGGCAGAGCATGCTCCGGCCGGCGGCTGCGGAGGCGGCAAAAGCGTCAGCCTCCAGTGAGGATTCCGTCACGGATACGCCCACCTTTTCCCATTAGGCTCGAAGGTGGGTGGAGGCGTGGGGTGGCCCCAAGGGAGCCAGCGAGTGACGCCCGACCGTACACTCCGGCGCGTGTCCGAGCTGGATACGTCGCCGACGGGGCCGGTCCTCGAGTGGGACACGCCGCTCTTTCTCATGGCGCGCGCGCAGTACGAGCAGGCGCTGCCGCACGCAGGCGTCTCCGACATGGTCGCGGAGCGCCTCAGCTTCCCGGAGCGCGCCGTCATCGTCAGCGTCCCGCTCCGCCGCGACGACGGCTCGGTCGAGATCTACCCGGGCTACCGCGTCCAGCACTCGACGGTGCTCGGGCCGACGAAAGGCGGCATCCGCTACGACCCCGAGGTCTCGCTTGGCGAATGCGCCGCCCTCGCGACCTGGATGACGTGGAAGTGCGCTCTTCTCCGGCTCCCGTACGGCGGCGCGAAAGGCGGCATCCGTTGCGACAGTCACGCGCTGTCGCTGCGCGAACTCGAGAAGCTCACGCGCCGCTTCACCTCCGAGTTGATTCGCGACTTCGGCCCTCAGACCGACATCCCCGCACCGGACATGGCCACCAACGAGCAGACGATGGCCTGGATGATGGACACCTACTCGATGCAGACCGGCTACGCCGTGCCGGAGGTCGTCACCGGCAAGCCGATCTCGATCGGTGGCTCGGTCTTCCGACGCGAGGCGACCGGCGCCGGTGTCGTGATGGTTGCGGAGCAGGCCACGCGACGGCTCGGCTACGAGCTCGCCGGACGTTCGTGTGTCGTGCAGGGCTTCGGGAACGTCGGAGGTGTCGCGGCGTCCGAGCTGCACGAGCGCGGTGCTCGCGTCGTCGCGGTATCGGACGTCTCGGGAGGCGCCCACTCCGAAGCGGGTCTCGACGTTCCGGCTCTCCACGCCTATGTCGCGGAGCAGGGCTCGCTCGCCGGCTACGACCGCTGCGAGCGGATCTCGAACGAGCAGCTCCTCGAGCTCCCCTGCGACGTCCTCATCCTCGCCGCACGCGAAGACCAGCTCACGAGCGCGAACGCCGACCGGGTCCAGGCCTCTCTCGTCGTCGAGGGCGCCAACGGCCCGACCACGATCGAGGCCGACGACATTCTCGGCGAGCGCGGCATCCCCGTCGTGCCGGACATCCTCGCGAACGCCGGCGGCGTCACGGTCTCGTACTTCGAGTGGGTGCAGGACCTCGGCCGCCTGTTCTGGGACCGCGACGAGATCCGTCGCAAGCTCGCCGACAAGATGAGTGACGCCCTCGACCGCGTCTACTCGGTCGCAGAGGACAAGGGGATCACGCTCCGCCAGGCGGCGATGGTGGCTGCGATCCGTGAGGTCGCCGCAGCGCTCGAGGCTCGCGGCATCTACCCGTAAATCGCGCGAGAATACGCACGATGAATCCCGAGACCGTCCGCGACGCAATGGTGCCCGAGCCGACCACGCTCGCCGCCGGCGCGAACGCGCAGGAGGCGGGCCGCTGCTTCGCCGACAGCGGCGAGGTTCGTGCGATCTTCGTCACCGAGGACGACGGGCGCCTGCTCGGCGTCGTGACGCGGAAGACGCTCGTGCGCGAGGTGGTGGCGGCCGGCCTCGAGCCGACCGCCGTGAGCCTGCGCGACGTCGCGGAGCCGCCTAACTTCACCCTCGATGCCGGACTCGAGCTCGAAGGCGCATTCCGCTTCCTCGAGGAGCACGATCTCGAGCGGGTACCCGTCGTCGAAGAGGGCGGGCGCCTTGTCGGCGTCCTGTCGCGCGCCGTCGTCCAGCGGCGCCTTGCGGAGACCGAGCCGCCCGACAGCGAGAACGAGCAGGGCTCACTGGTCCTCTAACAGCAGGTGTAGGCGCCGGGAGGCGCAGCGCCTTCCTCCGGCTCGGGCAGCTCCGCCGCCGCGAGCGCAGCACCGTCGAGCAGGTCGCGCTCGCTGACCCGGATCGACCCGAGCCCGTATTCGTCGAGGATCGCGAGGAGAATCGCGGCGCCCGCCACGATGACCGGCGCGCGTTCCGGGTCGAGCGCCGGCACAAGCCGCCGCTCCTCGAGCGGCAGTGCGGCCAGCCGCTCGAGTTGCGCGCGCGCGCCCTCGCGCGTGAGGACGTGCCCGTGCACCTGTGCTCGGTCGTACTCCGCGAGGCCGAGGTCGAGCGCGGCGAGGGTCGTGATCGTCGCGGCGACGCCGACCGCGTTCGCAGGCGTGAGCTCCGGCAGCGGCGCACGGGCCGCCCGACTGCACGCGTCCACATCCTCGCCGTGCCGCTCGGTGAACCGCACGGAGCCGAGCGGCAGGCTCGTCCGAAAGCCGTCGAGCACGAGCTCGGTCGAGCCGCCACCGATATCGACGAGCACCGTCGCCGCCCCGAGCTCGCCGACGCCGCGTTGCGTCAGCTCCGCCTCTTCGTCGCCCGTGAGCAGCCGCGTCGCGAACCCGTAGCTCCACTCGATCTCGCCGAGGAACGCCTCGCCGTTCTCGGCGTCGCGAACGGCGCTCGTGGCGACGAGCAGCGTCCGCTCGGCGCCGAGCGACTCGGCGGTGCGGCGGTAGTCGGTGAGGACGTTGCGGACGCGCGCGATCGGGACGGGGAGGAGGCGGCCCCGCCGGTCGACACCCTCGCCGAGGCGCGTGATGCGCGTCTCGCGGTGCAGCTCCTCGACCCGCTCGTCGCCGACACGGCCGACGAGCAGTCGCGTTGTGTTCGTGCCGAGATCGACGGCGGCGACGATCACTTGCGAGGAACGACGGCGGCGACGCGCGCAACCGTATTGTCGACCTCGTCGATCGCCGCGCGCAGGACTGCGAGCCGGGCGAGGGAGACGCGCAGGCGCCCGAGGCTCTCCTGCACCTCGGCCGTGCCGTCGGCGGCGGCAGCGATCTTGTCCGCGACCGCCTCCGCCTTCGCGGTGAAGCCGTCGAGTCGACCGAGGATCGCATCGCGTGCGTCTTTGCCCGCGTGCCAGGCCTTCAGCGAATTCAGCACGAGCAGCGTGAGAGCCGCGCTTCCCGCCAGCGCGACGAGGATCAGCGCGGCCCAGATCGCCCAATCCCACATGGAGACCAGCGTAACGAGGGTGCTACAATCGGGGCCGCGACGCGGGGTGGAGCAGTCAGGTAGCTCGCCGGGCTCATAACCCGGAGGTCGCAGGTTCAAATCCTGCCCCCGCTATTGAAAAGCCCCGCAGCCGCGGGGTTTTTCATATCTATTGTGCGGTCGGCACGACGAAATCGGAGGCCACATGGCGGAAAAAGAAGAGAAGATCGAGGTCGAGGGCGCCGTCGTCGAGTCGTTCCGGAGCGGCCAGCACCGTGTCGTCCTCGACAACGGGCACGAGACGCTCGGCTACACGTCCGGGCGGATGCGCCGCTACCGGATCCGGATCAACCCGGGCGATCGGGTCAAGATCCAGCTTTCGCCGTACGACCTGACGCGCGGACGCATCGTCTACCGCGAGTCGTAGTCCGGCAACACACCTGAGGGCGTCAGGTGAGAGGACGCTCGCCCAGGCGAGTGAGTCGGACTCAGTTCACCGGGCAGGGCGGCGGTGTGTTGCCCCAGGAAGCCACCGGACTGCAGCCCTGGCGCCGCCTTTAGTCCGAGTGAAGTATTGGAAGATCGAGGAGCCACGGGAGTTCACGGCCTTGACGAACACGTACCCGTTCCCAAGCACAGCCAGCACGCGCGCGAGGCGATGTCGTAGGTAGACCGCGGGCGGCGCGGTGGTGAGGACGACTACCTCTACCGATGCCGGACGGGTCGGCCATACATGCAAACGAATCAGTCGCGCGCCCGTCGCCTGGACGGCCGATTGGACCGCCACCCTCGGCATGTGGAGAGCGTAGTACCCGACCCCTTTGATGCTCTGACTCTTGATCCACCGAACCCACGCCCGTTCTAACCCGTCTTTCGGGACGCTTACGCGCGTGGTGTCCGCTCCAGGCTGCGCCCGCTGCGCAAATCCGTGCCCGCTCGGGCCTGGGCCGCCGGACGGACGGGTGGCGAGCACCGCGCCGAGCACTCCGCCAACGATCACGAGCGCGAGCAGCGCCACCAAGAATCGCCGCTGCCGCGCCCTTCGCTTCGCCTCGGCCATCAGCGGATCTAGTGAGAAGGGCAGGCGGGGGACGTGCGCGGTCATAGCACTAGTATCGCTAGCGCCACTCACGCCGTCAAACGCCGCCCGCTCGGGGGTCATCCCGGAACACTGGCCCAAGTGAGCGTCCTCGGCCTTGGCGCGTAGTTACTCGCCTATGAAAGAGCCATCCGGAGCGATTATGAAGCAGGTGCTCACCGGCCGATGAAAGCCCTTGCCAGTTCCGTCGTCTGCGTTCACCCAGACGCGGAGGGTCTGTTTCGTCGGTTCGTCCCAGTGGGCCATGACCTGTACCTCGTAGACGACCCCGGACCTGCCTTCCGCTGTCTCCCACTCTGGTTCGTTGTCTAGATAGCGCGAGACCAGATCGTCATACGAGAGCGCTCGGAGTGCCGCCAAACGCGACTCGGCTACGCCTCGGGCTTCCGCCGTGTCCATGAGACGAAGGCTAGTCAGGGTCATTCCGGGACACCGTCCCTGTCGAGTGCAGTGCTTCGCGGCCGCGTGCGGTCTCGGAGGATCAATCGCTTAAGGTCGGCGGGTGGCGCGCGTCCTGGACACGCTTTATGCGACGACGGACGACGGAGTCAGCATCGCGTACCAGATCGTCGGTGACGGGCCGGTCGACCTGGTGCTCGAGCTCGAGAGCTGGGGCAACGTCGAGATCATGTGGGAGCTCGACGCGCTCGCCGACCTGTTCGAGCGGCTCTCGGAGTTCTCGCGGCTTGTCCTGCACGACCGGCGAGCGACGGGACTTTCAGGCGGCGTGTCGTTTCCCAACCTCGAAACGCGGGCGCGGGATCTGTTGGCGGTACTCGATGCCATCCGGTCGCCGCGTGCCGTCTTGTTCGGCGAGCGCACGGCGGGCGCTGCTCTCACAGTCTTCGCAGCGAGCTATCCCAACCGAGTTGCGTCGCTCGTGTGGAACAGGGCAGTCGCAACGAAGCGGTGGTCACCCGAGTACCCGTGGGGCCTGACGTCGGACGAGCATCGCGCGGAAGCCGCCGAGACGCGAGACGGGATGGGGAGCATTGAGCTCGCCCATGAATGGCTCACGGACTGCGCACCGAGTCTCGCCGGCGACGACGCCCTCGAGGCTCGAATTGCACGGCTCGATCGACATTTCATGGCCCCGTCGACGGCTGCGGAGTGGATCCAGGTCGAGAGCGAGACCGACGTAACGGCGGTGTTGCCGTTGCTTCGCTGCCCGACGCTCGTGCTCGACTACGAGCAATCGCCGACTGACGCCGCGCAAAGTCGCCACGTCCAATCCAGGATCCCGGGCGCGCACCTACAACTCATCTCCGGCGACCCCTATGGGTTGCCTTACGGAGATCGCGAGCAGATCGCCGGTGCGGTCGAAGCCTTCATCGGCCGTGAGCGGCCCACCGATGCACCGGCAACCGTCCTGGGAACCGTTTTGTTCACCGACATCGTCGGGTCGACCGAGCACCAGGCAGCAGCCGGCGACCGGGCGTGGGCGGACGTAATTCGTCGTCACAACACCATCGTTCGCGAGGCACTGGAGCGATGGCAGGGCGTCGAGAACGACACGGCGGGCGACGGCTTCTATGCGACGTTCGACGGCCCCGCCCGAGCTATTCGCTGCGCACTCGACATCGTGAGTCGCGTCGGCGAGATCGGACTCGAGACCCGCGCGGGCATTCACACGGGCGAGTGCGAGGTCGTCGATGGGAAGCGGGCCGGCCTCGCCGTCACGATCGGCTCACGCATCGCGGCCATCGCGGGTCCGCGGGAAGTTCTCGTCTCGCGCACGGTCAAGGACCTGACGGCCGGGAGCGGATTCTCGTTCGACGACAGGGGCGAGCACGAGTTGAAGGGAGTTCCCGAGCGCTGGCAGCTCTATCGGGTCGGTGCCTGAGGGGCGATGGTGAGCACGCCCCAGAGGATGAATCCGCAGGCGCGAGCGAGCCTTGCGGACGCTTCGTTGTCGCAGTTGCACCGGTACTGGACCAGCCGCTCGGATCTTCCCGCCCGCTCGGCGATGTCGCGGACGACTGCCACTCCGAGCCCGCGCCGGCGTTCCCCCGGGTCGACGAGCACTCCGACGTCGACGGTGTCGTTGCTCTCCTCGAGCAGTGACGCGATCGCAAGCAACCGGCCGTCCTCGACGACCCCGACCGCGAGCGGATGCTCGACGTCGACCTCCGCCTCCTCGCTCTCATCCGCCCCGGCGGCCTGCTGCAGCGCGTCCAGCAGCGGGCGATCCTTGGTCGCGAGGACGCGGATGCGTGGATCCCGGTCGTGCGCGGGCGGGCCGCCCAGGTAGTGGAGCAGGCCGACGGCACGCGCGTGCGCCGCGACATCCGAGGCGAAGGCCGCCGGGTCGGCGTCGGCGAGCGACTTCTTGGCGGGTGCGGCGAGGAGAAGCGTCCCGCGCGCGGTCCGGATGGTCGCTCCGCGCTCTGCCGCGAAATCGCGGGGATCCTCGACGACGACGAGCCTGTCGCGGTCGAGCGAAGCCGGCTCGACGTCGAGCAGGCCGCCCCAGAAGGCGAGCACTCGCTGTTCGAGCCCGCGCTCCAGAGCTTCCGGAACGGCCACCACGCCTGGAGCATGCACACCTCGGCGGTACGCTGACTCGATGGACGAGGCGCCGCGCGACTTCGGATTCAACACGCGCGCAGTACACGCCGGCCAGCGGCCGGATCCGTACACCGGCGCGAGCGCGACGCCGATCTACCAGACCGCAGGATTCGTGTTCGAGGACACGGAGTCGGCGTCGGCGTACTTCAACCTGCAGGAGTACGGCAACGTCTACAGCCGGATCATGAACCCGACCGTGGCGGCGTTCGAGGAGCGGCTCGCGAACCTCGAGGGCGGCGTCGGCGCCGTCGCGTTTGCGAGCGGGCTCGCCGCGCAGGCCGCGCTCTTCTTCGCGCTGCTCGAGCCGGGCGACCGGATCGCCGTCGCGAAGGCGCTCTACGGCGGCTCGACAGCGCAGCTCAACCACCTTGCGCGCAAGCTCCAGATCACCGTCGACTGGGTCGACATGGACGACCCAGACGGCTGGCGTCGGGCCGTCACGACGGAGACGAAGGCGCTGTTCGCCGAGACGATCGCGAACCCGGGCGGCAACGTGCTCGACATCTCGCTCGCCGCGGCGGTTGCGCACGAGGTCGGCGCGCCGCTCCTGGTGGACAACACCTTCGCCACGCCGTACCTCTGCCGGCCGCTCGAGTTCGGCGCCGACCTCGTGATCCACTCCGCCACGAAATTCATCGCGGGCAACGGAACGACGATCGCCGGCGCTGTCGTCGACTCCGGAACCTTCGACTGGTCGAACGGCCGCTTCCCGTCCATCGCGGACCCGTCGACTGCGTACCACGGTCTCAAGTTCCACGAGACGTTCGGCGTCTACGGGCTGCTGATGAAGCTGCGGTCGGAGACGCTCCGCGACTTCGGCGCGGTACTGGCGCCGTTCAACGCGTTCCTGCTCCTGCTCGGGATCGAGTCGCTGGCGGTGCGGATGGATCGGCACGTCACGAATGCGCTCGCGGTCGCCGAGTGGCTGCGCGAGCAGCCCGGGGTCGGCGCTGTGCGGCATCCGGCGGCCCCCGACAGCCCGTACCGCCCGCTCGTCGAGCGCTACCTGCCGCGCGGCGCCGGGTCGGTGTTCTCGTTCGACCTCGAAAGCGGGCGCGAAGGCGGGCGCCGCTTCATCGAGGCGCTGTCGCTCTGGAGCCATCTCGCCAACGTCGGCGACACGAAGAGCCTCGTCATCCATCCCGCCTCCACGACGCATCGCCAGCTCTCGGACGACGAGCTCGCCGCCTCGGGAGTAGCGCCCGGAACGGTGCGGCTGTCGGTCGGGCTCGAGGACGTCGACGATCTCCTCTGGGATCTCGAGCGCGGCCTCCAGGCGGCGCGCGGCTCGGCCGTCACGGCGTGAACGAGTTCCAGGACCGGCGCACGATGCAGGAGATCGTGCTCAACGCGCACACCGTGGCGATCGTCGGGCTCTCGGCGAGTGAGCTGCGCGCGAGCAACTTCGTCGGCTACTACCTGCAGCGGCACGGCTACCGGGTGATCCCCGTGAACCCGAACGAGGAGCGCGTGCTCGGGGAGCAGGTCTACCCAAGCCTGCGCGACGTGCCCGAGCACATCGACGTCGTCGACGTCTTCCGCGCTCCCGCCGCCGTTCCCGAGATCGCGCGAGAGGCGGTCGAGGTCGGCGCGGGCGCGCTCTGGCTGCAGTTCGGCGTCATCAGCCCGGAGGGCGCGCAGATCGCGCAGAACGGCGGGCTCGCGGTCGTGATGGATCGCTGCCTCAAGGTCGAGCACGCGCGGCTGCTCGGCCGCATGCACTGGATGGGCTTCGACACCGGCGTGATCGCCGGGTCGCGGCACTGATCCGCACTCGATGCGCGTCTTCGTCACCGGCGGCGGCCGCGGGTTCGTCGGCGGCCACGTCGTGCGCGCGCTCGAGGACGCGGGGCACGAGGTCAGCTGCGAGTTCGTCGACGTGCGCGACCGCGAGGGGCTCGCGCGCCGCGTTCGCGGGGCCGAAGCGGTCTGTCACGTCGCCGCGCTCTACTCCTTCACCGCGCCGGACGCCGAGATCGAGGCCGTGAACGTCGGCGGGACGGCGAACGTGATCGAGGCATGCCGCGCGGCCGGCGTTCGCCGCCTGGTGCACACGAGCTCGTGCGCGACGTGCGGCCCGGTGCCGGGGCGCCGCGCAACGGAGGACGACGAGCCGCCCGAGTGGGAGCTCACTGTTCCGTACAAGCGCACGAAGCTCGAGGCGGAGCGGCTCGTCCTCGCGGCGGCGGCCGACGGCCTGGACGCGCTCTGCGTCAACCCGACCACGCCGGTCGGCGAGGGGGACTCGGCGCCGACGCCGACGGGAGCGATGGTGCGCGGTGTCGCCACGGGCCGTTTCCGCGCGTCTCTCCGCGGCGCCGGCCTGAACCTGGTCGACGTGCGCGACGTGGCGCGAGGACACGTGCTCGCGCTCGACCGCGGACGCACGGGTGAGCGCTATCTCCTCGGCGGCAGCGACGTCACGCTGGCCGAGGCGTTCGCGCTGATCGCACGGGCCGCCGGCCGCCGACCGCCGCGCCTGCAGCTTCCGTACGTCGCCGCACGCTACTCGCACGCGTCGGAGTCGCAAACAGGCACGAGGTGACGCTCGCGCGCCTCCCGGCCTGGTTCTCCTCCGCGAAGGCTGAGCGCGAGCTCGGCTACCGCGTGTCGCCACTCGAGCCGGCGCTCGAGCGCGCCGTGGCCGACCTCAGGTGAGCCCGACGGCCTGCGCGAGCAGGAAGACGTTGAGCGCGCTGATCAGCGTGGCGATCGTCCCGGCGACGACGGTCGTCGAAAGTCGGTTGACGTGGACACCCATCACGTCGCGCCGCCTCGTCAGCAAGAGCAGCGGGACGAGCGCGAACGGGATCCCGAAGGAGAGCACGACCTGGCTGAGGACGAGCGCGCTCGTCGGGCTCACGCCGATCGCGAGAACGATGAGCGCCGGGATCATCGTCAGCCCACGCCGGACGAGGATCGACAGCCGGAGGTTGACGAAGCCGGCCATCACGATCTGGCCGGCGTACGTCCCGACGCTCGAGGACGAGATGCCGGACGCGAAGAGAGCTACGGCGAAGGTGAGTGCCGCCGTTCCTCCGACCAGGTGCGAGAAGCCGGCGTGCGCCCCTTGCAGCGTGTCCACGTGCGACCAGCCCGGACGATCGTGGAAGAGCTTGGCGGCGACGGCGAGCATTGCCATGTTCACGAGCCCGGCCAGCCCGAGCGCAATGATCACGTCGGTGCGCGCGAAGCGCAGCAGGTGCCTTCGCTCCGCCTCGTTGCGCACCGGCGTCCGTCCTTTCGTCAGCGCCGAGTGGAGGTAGATCACGTGCGGCATGACCGTCGCTCCGATGATCCCGACGGCGAGATAGACCGAGCCAAGGCCGTCGAAGTGTGGGATGAGCCCCTGCGCGGCATCGCCCGCCGACGGCCCGATTTTCAACGTCTCGTAGAGGAAGCCGAGCAGGATCAGCCCGAGGAACGCGGTGATCGCGAGCTCGAAGCGCCGGAAGCCGTGGCGCTGCAGCTCGAGGAGCGCGAAGGCGATCACGCCCGTGATCAGGCCGGCGGGCAGGAGCGGAACGCCGAAGAGAAGATTGAGGCCGAGCGCGGCGCCGATGAACTCCGCGACGTCCGTCGCCATCGCCATCAACTCGGCCTGGATCCAGAGCCCCCACGCCACCGGGCGCGGGTAGTGGTCGCGGCACAGCTCCGGCAGGTTCCGGTCGGTGACCACTCCGAGCTTTGCGGAGAGGTACTGGATCAGCATGGCCATGAGGTTCGCGGCGAGCACGACCCAGAGCAGGAGGTAGCCGTAGCGGGCGCCGCCCTGGATGTTGGTCGCGAAGTTGCCCGGATCGACGTACGCAACCGCCGCGACGAAGGCGGGACCGAGCATCGTGAGCGTCGCCCGCACGCGGCCGCGGGCGACGATCGTGTGGAGCGGAGTCGCGCCGTGCCGGAAGACCTCGTAGGCCTCGTCGCTCACGCCTTGCCCTGCCGCTCGACGTGCATCGCGCGGGCGAGCGTCGCGCCGAGGACGTGCACGTCCTTGCCGACGCGGACGAAGAGCGGGCCGTCGAACGGCTGGCGCTCGACGAGCTCGAGCCGCGTGCCGGGGACGATGCCGCGCTCGCCGAGGAAGCGGAGCATCTCGGGCTCGGCGTCCGAGATCCGGACGAAGGTGGCCGTCTCGCCCGGCTCGAGCTCCGCGAGCGCCGGCGCCGGCGTCTCGGCGAGCTTCAGCTCGCGACTGGGGATCGGGTCGCCGTGCGGGTCGACCGTCGGGTCGCCGAGCTTGGCGGCGATCAGCTCCTCGAGCTCCTCGGAGAGCGCGTGCTCGAGCACTTCCGCCTCGGCGTGCACCTCGTCCCAGGTCATGCCGAGGCTCTCCACCAGGAACAGCTCGACGAGCCGGTGGTGGCGGATCACCTCGAGGGCGACGCGGCGGCCGCGCTTCGTGAGGCGGACGCCGTGGTAGCGCTCGTGCTCGACGAGGCCGAGCGCAGAGAGCTTGCGCAGCATCCCCGAAACGGAGGCGGGGCGGACCTCGAGCAGCGCGGCGAGGTCGGTGGTCGAGGCGGCGCCGTCGCGGGACTCGAGGGTGTAGATCGCCTTCGCGTAGTCCTGCACCGAGGCCGTGAGATTGCGTGCTTCGAGCGCCGGAAGTTGAGCCATGCCTAAATTCTAGATTAGGTGCGGTGTTCGAGCAAGCGGATCCGCGCACGCACCGATGCGGCGACGACTCGACGGCGCGACCGTGCGAAGAAACGAGACACGGAGGTGTGCGATGAGATCGCTCGTCGTCTACGAGTCGTGGTTCGGGAACACGAGGCGAGTCGCCGAGGAGATCGCGGCGGCGCTGGCACACGAGGGCCAGGTCGATCTCGTCACGGTCGACGAAGCTCTGCCTCCGCTCGAGGACGTTGACCTCGTGGTCGTGGGAGGTCCGACCCACGTCCACGGGCTCTCCGGCAAGCGCTCTCGCGAGGCCGCGGTCGACCAGGGAGCCGAGGGTGAGCCGGGAATCGGCGTGCGCGGCTGGATCGACGGCCTGCCGAACGGTGCTCGCGGACCGCGGGCCGCAGCCTTCGACACGCGCGCGAACAAGCCGGTCCTGCTCGTCGGCTCCGCCGCGCGGGGGATCGCCCGGCGGCTGCGGCAACACGGGTATGCGCTCGCGGTCGAGCCGCAGAGCTTCTTCGTCGAGGGCACGCCCGGCCCGCTGGAAGAGGGCGAGCTCGAACGGGCGGCGGAGTGGGGGAGGACGCTCGCGGACGAGGTGTCGCGCGCGGCAGTCATGATCTGAGGAGTGCACGACCATGCGCACGGGCACGCGCACGGACGCGGGGAGGACGCGCGCCGCCTCGGCGTTGCGCTTGCGCTGATCCTCGCCTTCATGGCCGGCGAGATCGTCGTCGGCGTCCTTGCGCACTCGCTCGCGCTCCTCTCCGACGCGGCGCACATGCTCACCGACGCGGGGGCGCTCGTGATGTCCCTCGTCGTGCTGAGGCTCGCCGCTCAGCCGGCGGGCGGGAACCGGACGTTCGGGCTGCGGCGCTCCGAGATCCTCTCCGCGCAGGCGAACGGCGCGGCGCTGCTCGTCCTCGCGGGCCTGATCGTCTACGGGGCGATCCGGCGCCTCGTCTCTCCGCCGCCGACGAACGGAGGCGCGGTCCTCGTGGTCGCCCTCGTCGGGATCGGGGTCAACTTCCTCGCGACATGGCAGCTCGCGGGAGCGAACCGGCGGTCCCTCAACATCGAGGGGAGCTTCCAGCACGTCCTCAACGACCTTTACGCCTTCATCGCGACGGCGATCGCCGGCGCCGTGATCATCCTGACCGGCTGGGTTCGCGCAGACGCTGTGGCGGCGCTGTTCGTGGCGGCGCTGATGCTGCACGCCTCGTGGCGGCTGCTGCGCGACTCTGGCCGCGTCCTGCTCGACATCGCTCCGGCCGGGCTGTCGGTCGAGGAGATCGGGACGGCGATGGCCGCGTATCCCGGCGTGGTGCAGGTGCACGACCTCCACGTCTGGGAGGTGACCACCGAGTTCCCGACGCTCTCGGCGCACGTGCTCGTCGAGCCGGGAGGCGACTGCCACGGCATCCGCCGCGAGCTCGAGGCGCTGCTGCGTGACCGCTTCGGCCTCGAGCACACGACGCTCCAGGTCGAGCACGCGCCCGCGAAGCTCGTCCAGATCCGCTAGGCGCGCGTCAGCGGAGCCACGGCTCGAGGTCGTGCTCGATCTCGCGGCAGCCGCGGGGTGCGACGATCCGCCGCCGCAGCTTTCGCTCGTCCACGACGCAGAGCGTCGGCAGCCGCTCGATGCCGAACCTCTCCGCGAGATCCGGATGGCTGTCGATCGAGACGCGGACGATGTCGAACGTGTCGTGGTTGCGGCGGCGCTGCAGCACCTGGGCGACGAATCCCTCGACCCGGCGGCAGCGTCCGGACAGGGGCGAGTGGAAGAAGATGAGCTGCGGCCGCTCCCCCGGATCGAGTGCCGGATCGGGGTCCGGCTCCCGGAGGACTCCCACGGGCGATTCGTTCCCGTTGTCTCGATGTTCAACACCTGCGTGCAACGGGGAGTCGCTGCGCATGACGCGCGCCGCTCCCTTTGTCGCTTCCCTGGCCTCGGTCATCGGGTTGCACGGCTGAGTAGGTTCCCCGGGGTGGAGACGGTTCCCCGGCGGCTCACGTTCGGCGCGCATGCCGACGCCTACGAGCGCGCACGGCCGGCGTGGCCGGAGGAAGCGGCCCGCTGGCTCGTTCCCGAGGGCGCGGAGCTCGTCGTCGAGCTCGGCGCCGGCACCGGGAAGCTGACCCGGGCCGTGGCCGAGCTCGGCGTGCGAGTCGTCGCGGTCGAGCCGGACCCGCGGATGTTGGCGGTCTTGCGCGAGCTGGGCCAGGAGGGCGTGGAAGGCTCGGCCGAGGCGATCCCCTTCGGGGACGGCGTCGCCGATGCGGTCGTCGCCGGCTCGAGCATCCACTGGTTCGAGCTCGAGCAGGCGCTGCCGGAGATCCACCGCGTCCTGCGGCCGGGCGGCCGCTTCGGCTTCGGCTGGAATCACCGCGACGACCGGCACCCGGCGATCGCCCGCATGGGCGAGGCGGTCTACGCCGCGCAGTCACGCCTCCGCGGGCCGCGCTGGCGCGGTCGCGACTGGGCGGCCGACCTGACCGAGAGCGGACTCTTCCGCGACGTCGAGCGGGCGCTGTTCGAGCACGTGCACGAGTTCCCGCGCGAGGCGCTACGCGATCACCTGATGTCCTACTCGGGCGTCGCCGCGCTCTCGGAGGACGAGCGCCGGCGGGTCATCGCCGCGGTCGCGGCGGTCCTCGACTCCGACGAGTCGGTGAGCGGCGGCGGCATGCTCCGGCTGCCGTTCGTCGTCACCGCATACCGCGCGAGCAGCAGCGACTAGTCGGCGGTTCCCGGCGTCTGGCAGAAGTGTGTCCGGCTCTGGTTCAGGCAGAGCAGGCCGAGCAGGTTGTCGGCCTCGTCGAGCACGATCACGCGGCGGTTGGGGTTCGCGGCAGCGCGCTCGAACGCCTCATCGTCCGAGGCCTGCGGGGAGATGACCTCCGCGTGCGGGTCGACGTAGTTCACGGCGCGGTCCCTCGCCGAGGCGTCGGCGGGGATGTCCGTCACGGCACCTTTGAACGCCCGGCCGTCGGCGAGCAGGACCATCTGCACCTTCGGGTTGGCGAGGAGCTCGCGCGCCTCGCCGACCGAAGCTTCGGCGCTGAGCGTCTTCGGGTCACGGAGCATCAGGTCGGCTGCGGTCACGCCCTAACTTTACCTAGGCAGATCCTTTTCAACTGCTGAGACGAGCTGTATATGCTGCGCGGCAGCAGCTAGGCATTGCACCGGCATCGGGGCGAAGGGAGTACGGCACGTGGCGACTGGAATGAGCAGGTCGGGTTTCTTGCGCCGCGGCGCCGTCGGCGGCAGCGCGCTGCTCGTCTCGGCATCGGGGCTGTCCGCACTCGGCTTCGCCGACACCGCTTCGGCCGCGACCCCGTCGGATGCCGACCTCGCGTACCTGCGCTTGCTGATCGCTGCGGAGTTGCTGGTGTTCGACTTCCAGACGCGGGCGCTGACGAGCGGCAAGCTGCGGCGCAACGGCGCCCGCGGCGCTGTTCCGCCAGATCAGGGCGGACGAGAAGGCGCACTACACCCATCTCGCGGCCTGCTGACGGCCGCGGGCCAGACGCCGGCGACCTCGGACGACATCGACTTCTCGTATCCGAAGGGGAGCTTCCGGAGCCAGGCGTCGATCGTGCGGTTTGCGGGCCGCCTGGAGCACCTGATGGTCGGCGCGTACGTGGGGGCGATCGAGAACGTCGAGACGCCCGAGCTGCGCCTGCCGATCGGGCAGATCGCCGCCAACGAGGCGCAGCACCAGAGCGCGCTCGCCGGTCTCGGCGGCCGTCCGGTGGTCGAGAAGGCGTTCGCGCCTGCACTGGGGATGGGAGCCGTGTCGGACGCCTTGGACGAGTTCGAGAGCTGACGATGGCGAAGCAGCAGTACACGGCCAGCGAGGCGGCCGCAGCGCTCGGGATCAGCGTCGACACGCTGCGCCGCTGGGACCGCGCGGGGCGCATTCGCGTCGAGCGGGACCGGAGCAACCGGCGGGTCGTGTCGGCGGCGGAGATCGATCGGCTGCGCGGCGACGGCCAGGGCACGCACATCAGCGCCCGCAACCGCTTCCGCGCCACCGTGACCGACGTCCAGGTCGACGGCCTGATGGCACAGGTCGAGCTCGTCGTCGCCGACCCGGTGCGGCTCGTCGCGATCGTCACGCGGGACGCGGTCGAGGAGCTAGGCCTGAAGGAAGGCATGGCCGCGACCGCGATCGTCAAGTCCACCAACGTGATCATCCAGAGCTAGGTGAAAGGAGCTCCGCCCGTGCCACGTCGTCGCAGCCGCCTCGCATTCCTGACGGTCGCCGTCTTCCTTGCCGTCCTCGCGGTCCCGGCCGGCGGGTCGGCCTCGGCGGCGCGTACGCAGATCACGGTCTATGCCGCGGCGTCGCTGACCAACGTGTTCCCGGCCATCGACCCCAACGAGAAGTACTCGTTCGGCGGCTCGAACGCGCTGGCGGCTCAGATCACGCAGGGAGCCCCGGCGGACGTGTTCGCCTCGGCCAACATGTCGCTCCCGACGCAGCTCTTCCAGAACGGCCTCTGCTCGAAGCCGGTCGTCTTCACGCGCAACAAGCTCGTGATCGTGGTGCCCCGGGCGAATCCGGCCCACATCCACAACATCTACGACCTGACGAAGTCGGGCGTGAAGATCGACATCGCCGCCAAGGGCGTTCCGGTCGGCAACTACACACTGCAGGTCCTGCAGAACATGAACCTGACGAACGCCGTCCTGAAGAACGTCGTCAGCCAGGAGACCGACGTGCGGGAGGTGCTCGCCAAGGTCGCACTCGGTGAGGCCGACGCCGGCTTCGTCTACTCGACCGACGCGAAGACGGTCGCCAAGAAGGTGCTCGTGATCAAGATCCCCGCGTGGGCGCAGCCGAAGGT
The DNA here is from genome assembly GCA_963731015.1 of uncultured Actinomycetes bacterium. Taxonomy (GTDB): domain Bacteria; phylum Actinomycetota; class Thermoleophilia; order Gaiellales; family Gaiellaceae; genus Palsa-739. Next base: position 715,298 of record CAVSTY010000005.1, on the reverse strand, counting down.
GCAGTACGGGATCTGCGTCGTCGCGCACAGCACCAACAAGGCGGCGGGCCGGGCGTTCATCAAGCGCGTGCTGAGCAAGGCCGGTCAGCGGAAGCTGCACCGCTTCGGCTTCCTCGCGCGCAGTGAAGAAGTAGGCCCGGCAGCGGATGCGGCGAGCGCTCGGCTTTGGCCTCCTCGTCGCGGTGGCCGTGGTCACGCTCGCGTTCCTCGCGCTGCCGATCGTCGGGATCTTCGTCCACACCTCGCCCGGCAAGCTGTTCGACCAGCTCTCGAACCCGGTGGTCAAGGACGCGTTCGTCGTCAGCATCAAGACGAGCGTGATCGCGCAGGCGCTGATCCTGCTCTTCGGCACCCCGACTGCCTACCTGCTCGCCACACATCGCTTCGTTGGCCGTTCGCTCGCCGTCACGCTGGTCGAGTTGCCGCTCGTGCTCCCGCCGGCCGTAGCGGGCATCGGCCTCCTCGCAGCGCTCGGACGTGAGGGCCTGCTCGGCTCCAGCCTCAGCGCCCTCGGCGTGACGCTTCCCTTCACGCAGACCGCGGTCACGATCGCCGTCGCCTACGTCGCGAGCCCGCTCTACATCCGGCAGGCGATCGCCTGCTTTGAGGCGATCGACCCGCAGTTGCCGGCCGCCTCGCGCACCCTCGGCGCCGGCCCCGTGCGCACCTTCTTCCGGATCGTCCTGCCGCTCGCCCGCGGCGGGCTGATCGCCGGCCTCGCGCTCTCGTTCGCGCGCGGGCTGGGGGAGTTCGGAGCGACGATCATGTTCGCGGGCAGCCTGCAGCGCGTCACGCAGACCCTGCCGCTCGCGATCTACGCCGAGTTCGACGTGAACTTCGACACAGCAGTAGCGATGGGCGGGGTGCTCATCCTGATCAGCGCTCTGCTGCTCCTTACGCTCAGAATCGCACTCTCATGGCAACGATCACCCTCGAGCAAGTCACCGTCCCTCTTCGGGCTTTCGAGCTCTGCCTGAGCCTCACGGTCGGCTCGACGGTCGCGCTCATCGGGCCGTCCGGAGCCGGCAAGAGCACCGTCCTGAACGCGATCGCCGGCCTCGTCGACCCGACGGCCGGTCGGATCAGCTGCAACCACGAGACCTGGGTCGACGCAGAGCGCGGCATCTTCGTGCCGCCGGAACGGCGGCGGGTCGGGCTCGTCTTCCAGGACTACGCGCTCTTCCCCCACCTGACCGTCCGCCAGAACATCGAGTACGCGCGCCACAAGCCCGCCGACGAGTACCTCGACCGGTTCGGGATCAGGCACCTGGAGCGCGCCCGCCCCGGCAGCCTCTCGGGCGGCGAGCGGCAGCGCGTCGCGCTCGCCCGGGCCCTGGCACGCGACCCCGAGATCCTGCTCCTCGACGAGCCGCTCTCGGCGCTCGACGCCCACACCAAGATCGAGGTGCGAACCGAGCTGCAGCAGCTCCTCGCCGACCTCGAGATCCCGACGCTGCTGGTGACGCACGACTTCGAGGACGCGGCTGCCCTCGCCGGTCACGTCGGGGTCCTGGTCGAGGGACAGCTGCGTCAGTCCGGCAGTCCCACCGATCTCGTCGCAAAACCCGCCGACGCGTTCGTCGCGTCGTTCACGGGCGCGAACCTTCTGCAGGGGCAACCGCACTCGGCGGGCGACAACACGGCGGGCGTCCTCCTCGACGACGGCACCCTCGTCGCGACGAGCGACGGCGACGAGGGAGTGATGGTGGCCGTCTATCCCTGGGACATCACGATCTCGACCACCCGTCCCGACGACTCGGCGATGAACGTGGTCGCGGGCGCGATCACCGCGATCACCGAGCTCGGCAGCAGGGTCCGCGTCACCATCGGTCCGCTCACCGCCGAGATCACCGTCGACTCTTTGCGCAGGCTCGGGCTTCAGCCGGGCCAGCACGCCTTTGCCAGCTTCAAGGCGACCGGAACTCGCGTCGTCGCCGGCAAGGTCGGCGACTAGTCGCCCGCCGGTCGCGGGTTGCGGATCCCGATCGCGCCGATCAGGCCGCCGCAGACGAGCAGCCCGGCGACGGCCGCCATCGTCACGTGGAAGCCGTGCACGGTGAGATGGTCGCCGCCACCCGCCGCGGCGATTCCGAGCACCGCGATCGCGAGGAGCCCCGCAATGCGCGCCACCGCGTTGTTCACGCCGGAGGCGACGCCGGCGTCGCCGGGGCCTGCGTCCGCAAGCACCGTCGTCGTCAGCGGGGCGACCGTCAGGGACAGCCCGAGAGAGAAGACCAGCAACGCGGGGAGGATGTCCACCAGGTAGTCGACGTGCACCGGCAGGCGGGTGAAGGCGAGCACGGAGACGCCCGCGAGGATCGGCCCGAGCGCCATGAACAGCCGCGGCCCGTACTGCATGGACAGCCGCCCCATGCGCGGCGAGAGGAAGAACATCACGACCGTGATCGGGACGAGCGACAGGCCGGCGTGCAGCGCCGAGTAGCCGGCGAACTCGATCAGATACAGCACCAGGAACGTGCTCAGCCCGGAGAGGCCGCCGTAGACCGAGAGCGTCTCGATGTTCGTGACCGAGAAGTTGCGCAGCCGGAACAGGCGCAGCGGGAGCATGGGCATCGGCGTCCGCAGCTCGTAGGCGACGAAGGCGCCGAGGCAGGCGGCGCCCAGGGCGAAGGCGCCGATGATGAGCGGGTTCCCCCAGCCGAGCTGCGGCTGCTCGATGAAGCCCGCGACGAGGAGGCCCAGGCCGGCCGTGCACAGGATCGCGCCCGGCACGTCGACTCTCAGGTCCTCGCGCCGCGCCTGGTGCATCCCGCCGAGCCGCCGCAGGATCAGGAGCGTCACGAGGGCGATCGGCAGGTTGATGAGGAAGATGACCCGCCAGCTCGAGACGTCGACCAGCCAGCCGCCGAAGGTCGGCCCGATGATGAACGAGATGCCGGTCCAGGACGTCCAGAGCCCGATGGCGTTGCCTCGTGCCGCGCCGGTGAAGGTGGCGGTGATCATGGCGAGGGAGGCCGGGACGAGGAGTGCGCCCGCCATGCCCTGGACGCCTCGGAAGACGATGAGCGACGTTGCGTCCGGGGCGATCGCGCAGAGCAGCGAGGCGCCGGCGAAGCTCGCCACGCCGATCGCGAAGACCTTCGACTCCCCGAAGATGTCGCCGAGCGAGCCGCCCACCAGGATGAGCGAACCGAGCGTGAGCAGGTAGGCGTCGACGACCCACTGCTGCGTCGCCAGTCCGCCGCCGAGCTCCGACTGGATCGAGGGCAGGGCAACCGTGACCACCGAGCCGTCGATGAAGGCCATCGACGAGCCGAGGATGCTCGCCACGAGCGTCCAGCGCGCCACTCCCGAGTCGAGCGTCGGCACCGCGCCTTCCGCCCTCTCCATGCGGCGATCCTACGGGCGGCCGCGGAAGCTGCGGCGGGCGGCCCCGGTCGGACCGCCCACCACAGCGGAGGGAACTAGCGGTTGCTGCAGTTGTTGTTGGTCGAGGCCGGCCGCGAGCCCATCGTCACGGAGACGGTTCGCGTGGAATCCTTGCCCCTGACCGTCACCGACACCTTCTCGCCGGGCTTCGTGGCGCCGACCGCCGTCGTGAGCGATTCGTAGTTCGTCACGGCTTTGCCATCGAGAGAGGTGACCACATCGCCGACCTTCAGTCCCGCCGAGTCGGCAGGGCCGCTCTTGACGATGCAGGCAAGGCGTGCGGACCCGGTCGAAGCCACCGTGACGCCGAGATACGCGTGCTGCACGGTGCCGCCGGCGATGAGCGTCTGCGCGACGGGCTTCGAGGCGTCGATCGGGACGGCGAAGCCGACGCCCGCGTTGTCCTGAGTGTCGCCTTCGTTGAGGATCTGGTCGTTGATCCCGATCACGGTGTTCGTCGCGGCGTCGATCAGCGGACCGCCGGAGTTGCCGTGGTTGATCGCGGCATCCGTCTGGATCGCACCGGTGATCGAGAACCCGTTTTGCGCCGTGATGGTCCGGTTGACCGCGCTGACGATGCCCGCGGTCATCGTCTCCTGTAGACCGAACGGGCTGCCGATCGCCACGACGGTCTGGCCCGGCTCGGTCGCCGAGGAGTTCCCGAGCGTCAGCGGGTGCAGCTGGGAGGCGGAGACGTCGACGTGGATCACGGCCGTGTCGGTCGACTTGTCGCTGCCGACGAGCGTCGCCTTCGCCGTCGAGCCGTCCTGGAACGTGACCTTGATCGACGTGGCCCCGTCGACCACATGCTCGGCGGTGAGGATGTCGCCCTTCGAGTTGACCTCGAAGCCGGTTCCCTCGGCCTGTGCCTTCTGCGATCCGCCGGGGGTGCCGAAAGGAAGCGCGCCGGACGAGCCGCTGCCGCTCGAGGACAGCTGAACGGTGATGTCTACGACACCCGGCGCATCCTGCTTGTAGAGCTCTGCGAGCGAGTCGACGGTGGATGTGGACGAGGCGCGCTGCGCCGGTACCACGACCGGTGACGCGCTCGGGGTCTTGGAGTTGTGGTTGGTCAGCGCGTATGCGCCGGCACCCGCCAAGGCGCCGATCGCGAGCGCGACGGCAACCGGGAGGGCGCGCCGCAGACGCGCGCTGGGGCGGGGATTCATGTTTTCAAGTCTCCTTGCATCAGTGGTCGCCGTTCAGAGTGCCCGTTTTCCATAGGACAACCGTGAGAGTGGTGTGAGCGTTCGCTAAGAACGGCTGGCGCTCTTCTTTTCGCTCTGCGATGCTGGAGCGGATGTTCGTCGCCGCCTTCGTCGCCCTCTCGCTCGCGGCGAAAGCGCCGCCGCCGCACCGGTTTCTCTCCGTCGATGCCCAGCGGCACCGGGTGACGATCACGTTGATCGCCTCCTACAACGGCGAGAACAACGGCTTCAACTTCGACGGCTACTCGCGGTTCCTGATGTGGACGGTGCCGCGCGGCTGGAGGGTGCGTGTCGTATGCACGAACCGCGGCCCGGTCCGCCACTCCTGCGCGGTCGTCCAGGGAGCCGACTCGGCGACGCCGGCGTTCCGCGGAGCAGCAACGCCGCAACCGCGGCTCGGCCTCGAGGCGGGGCACACCGCGCGTTTCACGTTCCGCGCGAACAAGAAGGGCGTTTACCGCTTCGCCTGCCTGGTCGCCGGCCACGAGGACGCCCGCATGTGGGACGTGTTGAAGATCACGCCCGCCGGCAAGCCGTCGGTCGTTGATCTCCGGGCGAATAGCTGACGCTCTTTGCCCGAGGGCTAAGGAACTGCGTGCAGATTGGCGTCGCGGAGTTCCGTCACCCAGCGAGCGAAGTGTCAGCTTCGCTCGCTATGCGTCGTTGCTCGAGCGACGACGCAACGCGACGACCCACCAGATCGTGACTCCGATGAGCAGGGCGAGCGGCAGCACCAAGGTAAGGACTTCAGCGGAGAGGTAGCTGGCGATCACGTCCATGAGAGCTCCTCGGGTCGGGGCTCGGCGGTGGTCGGCGCTTCGATCGCGCCGGGCTCGAGCCAGCGGTAGAACATGACGATTGCCGCAACGAAGTAGGTGAGCGACCCCGGCACCCACATGACTCCGGCGGCGAGCTGCTGGTCGGTCAGCGACGGGTACGCCGCATAGACCGGGGCGGAGGCGAACGCGAACATCATCGCGAGGATCCAGCTCGGGACCATCGCCAGCGCGAACCATCCGGCCTTGTGGAGATAGTCGATGCGCGCGCGCACCGGAGGTGTGTCGAGCAGCGCGCCCCAGAACACGAGCGCGGGGGCGACGAAGCACACGTGCTCGAGGACGTGGATCCATTCGTTCTCGACGGCGGCGTCGTACAGCTGCGGTACGTGCCAGAGCGCGACCATTGCGGACTGCACGGCGAGGGCGATTCCCGGCCGCTTCAGGAAGCCGGCGCTACGCCGGAAGGTGGGCGAGTGCGACAGCCCACGGCCGACGGCGCGCCGGGTGCGCAACGGGAACGGCAGCCACATGCGCGGCCAGGGACGGCCGAGCACCACGAGCGGCGGCACCACCGTCATGAGGACGATGTGCTGCGACATGTGCACCGAGAGCCACCTGTCTGCCCAGGTGTCGAACGGGCGCTCGAGCACGACGAACGCGAGCGCGACGCCGCTGTAGAAGCTCAGCTCGCGCCAGATGCGGATCCTGCCGCGCCGGCCGAGGGCGTAGAGCACGGCCGCCGTCCCGCAGACGACGAGAGGCAGCGGATCCATGTCAGATCAGGTAGAGGACGATCCAGGTGACGACGGCGATCGCGGCGAGGAACGTCCAGAAGAAGCTGAGCCCGACGAGTTCCGCGCGGACGAGGGAGAGCGGGTCACGGATGTCGTGGGCCTCGCGATGCGGGTCGCCCGACGCATCGCCGGCAGGCGGGGGACCGTCCGTCTTGCGGTAGCGGAACGACATGGCCACGATCATCTCGAGCCAGAGCATCGCCCCCAGCACGAAGAGGAAGATGAACGCCGTCCAGCCGAAGTACACGCTCGCATAGCCGCCGTCGGCGGGACCGAAGCTCTGGTGCGTCCAGGCGATGACCTGGAGGACGAGCCCGACGAGGCCGACGAGGAGCGCGGCAAGTCCCTTGACGCGCCACCGGTCGCGGCGCAGCGCGCGGTGGTCGTTGAGGCCGAGCCGCACGAGGAGCGCGCTCACGACGTAGCACGCGACGACCGCCGTCCCCCAGCCGACGGAGGCGTCGACGCCCGGCGGCTTCCACAGCCCGCCGTTGTTCAGCGCGCGGAGGTAGAAGAACGCGAAGAGGAAGGAGACGAAGAAGAACGCGGTCGCGCCGGCGAGCAGGTAGCTCGCGGAGACGAGGTTCCGGCCGAGCAGCTCGGGCGGCTCCTCGGTGACGACCTCGTAGCTGGTTCCTTCGACGGCGAGCGGCTCGGCCATCGCTCACTCCCTCCCCGCAGGTGCGCCCGCCGGCAGCACGACCGGCGCCGACCCCTCGCCGTAGCCGTACGGGTCGGACGAGAACACCGGGATGCGGTCGAAGTTGTGCACGGGTACCGGCGACGGCAGCTGGAACTCGATCGAGCGCGACCCCCACGGGTTCGCCTCGGCCGGCTTCTTCACGAACGCGAGCGACCAGACGAGGTTGAAGAGGAAGACGAGCATCGAGGCGCCGAGCAGGAACGCGGAGACCGAGACCCAGTCGTTGAGGAACTGGAGGTTGTCCGTATAGACCGGGCTGCGGCGCGATTGACCGAGGAAGCCGATCGCGAAGAGCGGCGCGAACGTCGAGTTGAAGAAGATGAACATCGTCCAGAAGTGGATCTTCCCGAGCCGCTCGTTCAGCTCGAAGCCGGTCATCTTCGGTAGCCAGTAGTAGACGGCCGCGAAGAACGTGAAGACGAGCCCGCCCATGATCGTGTAGTGGAAGTGCGCCATCGAGAAGAAGCTGCCGTGCGTCGTCACGTCGCTCGGCACGTCGGACAGGAACACGCCGGACAGGCCGCCGAGCAGGAAGTTGAAGAACCAGGCGAGGCAGAACAGCATCGGGACCGCGAAGCGGATCTTCCCGCGCCAGATGGTCATCATCCCGCAGAGGAACGTGAAGCCGGTCGGGATCGAGATGAGCTCGGTCGAGAGCATGTAGAAGGGGCGCAGGTCGCCGTTGATCCCGCTCACGAACAGGTGGTGCTGCCAGACGAACCACGAGAGGAGCGAGACGCCGAGCAGGCCGGCGACGGCGAGCCGGTAGCCCCAGAGCGGCTTGCGCGAGAACACGGGCAAGAGCTCGAGGACGATCGCGAAGCCGGGCAGGGCAAGGATGTACACCTCGGGGTGCCCGAAGACCCAGAACAGGTTCTGGTACAGGTAGTTGCTGCCGCCGCCGCTCGGGTTGAAGAACGTCGTCTGCGCCGTCCGGTCGAGCGCCGCCATCGAGAGCGTCGAGATCAGCACCGGTGCGGCCAGCACCATGAGCACCGAGGTCGAGAGCACGCCCCAGACGAAGATCGGCAGCCGCGTCCAGGTCAGGCCGGGCGCGCGCATCGTCAGGATCGTGACGATCATGTTCAGGCCGAGGAGCGTCATCGAGAGCCCGACCAGGGCGAAGAACAGGATGTAGTTGTCGATGCCGGGGTTGGCCTGGGTCGAGAGCGGGGCGTAGCCGGTCCAGCCGGTCGGGAAGCCGCCGAAGAAGATCGTTGTCGTCAGGATCGTGCCGGCGGCCATCAGGAGCCAGAACGTGAGCGCCTCGATCCGCGGGAAGGCCATCCGCCGCGCGCCGATCATGATCGGGATCAGGTAGTTCGCGAACGGGCCGAGGATCCCGCTCGTCATCATCCCCATCATCATCGTGCCGTGCATCCCGACGATCGTCAGGTACGTGCCCATCGGGAAAACCTGACTGTGCGGGCTCAGCTGCTCGGTGCGGATCAGCATCGCGTTGAGGCCGCCGATGAAGAAGAACAGCCCGATGCCCCAGAAGTACTGGATGCCGACGACCTTGTGGTCGGTGCAGAGGCTGAAGTAGCGCGTCCAGCCTCCTTCCTCCTTCTCACGCAGCGACGGCGGATAGCCGAGCAGCCGCTTCACCGGGTAGTTGAGGAAGCCGAGGCCGACGAGGAAGCCGATCACCCCGCCGATGTAGGCGAGGTAGACGGACAGCTCGTTGTAGTCGATGTCGCCGAAGTAGTCGAGGCTCGGGCCGACGATCGCGTGGGCGCCGAACCAGCCGACGTACCAGCCGGCGACGCCGAGGACGATGCCGGTGAGGAAGTTGAAGCCGATCAGGCGGCGCCAGAGGGGCGGCGTTGGCGCGACGGCGACGGCGGTCATCCGGCTCTCCTCGTCGGCAGTGGGAGGTAGCTGTACGCGAACGGAGCCCCTCCCTTGTCGGGCGGCCTGTTCACGTACGGCTTGATCGAGTGGTAGAGCGCCAGCGCGCCCGCAGCCCAGTTGTTGAAGTGCGACCGGGGCACCACGCGGCCGTTGTTGAACATGTAGCCGTGCCAGAGCCCGCAGAGCTCGGCACAGCGAACGTGGAAGACCATCGGACCCTTCGTGGTGACGTACGCGACGTTGTCGACTCCCGGGTTCGCATCCGCCTTCACGCCGAGCTGGTACGCCCAGAAGGAATGGACGACGTCGAGCGAGGTCACGTGGAACACGATGAGCGTGTTCGTCGGCAGGACGAGTTGGTTCGACTCCATCCCGCCGAGCTTCGGATAGCGGTAGGTGAACTGCCACTGCTGGCCGATCACCTGGACCGGGTAGGCGCTCTTGTGGCCCGCGGGGAGGGCGATCGGGTTCGGCCCCTGGCCGCCGCCCGCTCCGTCCTTCAGGAGCTCGTACGTGCCGAAGCCGGCGAGGAAGAGCACCATCACCGACGTGATCACGATCCAGAGCAGCTGCACGCGGGCGTCGTTCCGGATCGGCGGCCCGTCGAGCACGGCCTCGTTGCGCTTCGCGTGGAACTGGAGGAGGCCGTAGACGAAGAAGACGGCCATCAGGCAGAGGACCGGCGTGAGGAGGCTCGTCATCACCTGGTTGCTGAAGGTCTGCCCCTGGGCCTGCACGCTCCCGTTGCCCGGCGGGATGAGCGGCCCGACGTAGATCGCGACGAGCGGCGTCGCGATCGCGCTCAGCACGAGCCACGCGACAACCACCCGCAGGCCGTGGCTCGTGGAGTCGTCGGGCTGTGGAGGCGCTGCGGCTGGGTCGGCGGCGGCCATCGCGCTACGCCTTCACGTTGAGGAAGCCGTCCATGTAGCCGATCGTCTGCATCGGCCCGCCGAACCCGAAGATCCACCCGGCGGCGCAGGGCACGAAGCACTGCCAGCGGTAGTGGCCGGGAGTCGTCGTGTGGAACGTGAACTGGATCGTCCGGTGCGCGTTCGACATGGGACACGGGGCGTAGCCGCACTGGTTCTTCGCATCGTCGGCCACGCCCGGGATTGCGACGATGAGTCCGAACGCAGGGACGGCGAACGTATGCGACGCATCGTTCGGGTCGATGGCGTTCGCCGGCTTGCCGTCGATAAGCACCCTGTTCCCGACCATGCCCTGGGGCCGGGCGAGGTACGGGTTGCGGAGGGCGCTCGCGCCGTCGAAGTTGTAGATCGTCACGTGGACGATCGCGTTGGCCGGCAGGTCCCAGACCGTCTCGCGCTTCCACTGGCCGCTCGAGTTCTGGATCAGGTACGAGACCCAGTCGGGGTTCGGGCTGAGCTTCGGCCCGATGGCCGCGACCGTCTGGATCTTCAGATTGACGACCGGATGGCCGTTCACGGTGCCGGAGACGGGGACGGAGTACGCCGGCGAGCCCGCGAGCGTCGTCAGGTTCGAGACGTAGAGCCCGATCGTCACGCCGGCCGCCACCACGGCCACGGCGACGAGCAGGAGCTTCACCCCAAGCCGCATCGGAGTGCTTCGTATCAAGGGCGCCCGCGCGGCACCCGCTTCATGACGAAGGTGTCATCCCGTCGTCATCTGCAGGTAATCGGTGTAGATTCCTGCGCCGGGAGGTCGGAATGCGGATCCTGGTCATCGAGGACGAGGCACGAATCCAGGCTTTCCTCGCCCGTGGGCTCGAAGCCGAGGGGTACACCGTCGTGGCGTCCGGAGACGGGCGCGACGGGCTGGCCCTCGCGACCACGGCGCGCTGGGACCTCGTGGTGCTCGACCTGCTCCTGCCGGGGCTCAACGGGCTCCAGGTGCTGAAGGAGCTGCAGCGCGCGAAGCCCGAGCTGCCGGTCGTGATCCTCTCCGCGCGCGGCGACGTGCAGACGAAGCTTCGCGGCTTCGAGCTCGGCGCCTCCGACTACGTCGCGAAGCCGTTCTCGCTCGACGAGCTGCTCGCGCGGATCCGGGTCCGGCTCCGCGGTGCGGCGACCTTCGGCGACGAGCACGTCCTCCGCGGCGGCAACGTCGTGCTCGACGTCGCGCGGAGGCAGGCGGCCGTCGGCGACCGGAGTGCGGATCTCTCCGACCGCGAGTTCCGGCTCCTGCACCACCTGCTCCTGCACGTGGGCGAGGTCGTGAGCCGGGAGCGGCTGCTCGCCGAGGTGTGGGGCTACGACTTCGACCCGGGCTCGAACGTCGTCGACGTCTGCGTGCGGAGGCTGCGGCAGAAGCTCGGACCTGAGGCGGCAATCGAGACGGTGCGGCATGCGGGTTACCGGCTGGCTACGGCGTAATCCGCTCGAGGCCGCGTGGGCGGCCTTCGCGGTTGCGAACTTCGTGGCGATGGTCGCCTGGCCGGGCTGGGAGACGATCCCGTTCCACTTCGTCTGGATCACCCTCACGTTCGTCTACGGCGTCCGCGTCTGGTCGTCGCGGACGATGTGGGCCGTCCTCGCCGTGGTGATCCTCGCGACAGGCGCGAGCATCATGTCCGACGCGTTCTCCGGCATCCAGCTCTGGGGTGAGCTGTTCGAGGTGCCGCTCATGTCGGCGATGTTCCTCGCCATGGTCTGGCACGCACAGCGCCGGCAGGCGGCGCTCGCGGAGGTTCAGGGCGTCGCCGAGATGCGCGCGTCGCTGCTCGAACGGCAGGAGCGGTTCCTCCACGACGCGTCGCACGAGCTGCGGACGCCGGTCACGATCGCGCGTGGTCATCTCGAGCTGCTGCGGCGCGAGCAGCCCGACTCGCCCGAGCTCGAGGTCGCACTCGACGAGCTCGGACGGATGGAGCGGATCGTCGAGCGGCTGCTGCTGCTCGCGAAGTCCGAGCAACAGGGAATCGCCCTCCAAGAGATCGACGTCGAGGCCTTTCTCTCCGATCTCTTCATGCGCTGGTCCGAGGTCGCGCCGCGCGCGTGGCGGCTGGACGTCGACCTCCAGGGCCGGATGCTCGTCGATCCCGAGGCGCTGCGCGACGCCCTCGATGCGCTGCTCGAGAACGCGGTCAAGTACACCGACCCCGGCGACGCGATCGAGCTCGCGGCGCACGCGGACGGTGCCGCGGGAGTCGTGATCGAGGTCTCGGATTCGGGCCTGGGCGTGCCGCCCGACGCCCTCTCCCGCATCTTCGACCGCTGGGCCCGCGCGGACGGCGCGCGCACCCGCGAGCGCGGCGGCGCGGGACTCGGGCTCGCGATCGTCGCCGCCGTCGCCCGTGCCCACGGCGGCCGCTGTTCGGTGAAGGCGTTGCCGCGCGGCACCACGTTCCGGCTCCACCTGCCCGTGCGCGTCGCTTCGGACAAAGCGCCGAACCCGACGCCGGCACCTGAGGGGGAAATGGCCGGCGCCGGGCCTGGTCCGGCGCGATCGGAGGAACAGGTTGCGCTGGGATGAATGCTCGCCGTCCCAGGTGAGACGGATCTGAGACGAGCCTGAGAGGTCGTTAAGAGTCGAGCGCCGCGCGGAGCGACGAGACGAAGCCGCGCAGCGCGTCCGGGCCGTTCTCGGCGACCTCGACGGCCTTCGAGCCGACGACGACGCCGTCGGCGAGGTCGCCCGCGGCGCGCGCGAGCTCCGGCGTCGAGATCCCGAAGCCGACGTACAGGGGGACGTCACTGACGGCACGCACGCGCTGCACGAACGACGGCAGCGCGGGCGACAGCTCTGCCCGGACGCCGGTGGTCCCGGTGACCGATACGAGGTAGAGCCAGCCGTCCGTCGCCTCGGCGGCGGCGCGGATCCGTTGCTCCGTCGAGGTCGGGGCGACGAGCTGGATGCGTCCGAAGCTCCGGCTGCTCCTCGACGGGAAGGTCGACGAGGATGAAGCTCGACGCACCGCGTTCCCGCGCATCGGCCGCGAAGCGCTCGTAGCCGTACGCCTCGAGGATCGCGGCATACGTCATCGGGACGAGCGGCGTGTCGGGCAGCAGCTCGCGCGTCCGCGCGAGCACGTCGAGGCAGGCGCCGGTGCGCATCCCGCGCGCGAGCGCGCGCTCCGACGCGCGCCGGATCACCGGACCCTCCGCGAGCGGATCCGAGAACGGGAAGCCGAGCTCGACGACGTCGGCGCCTCCCTCCACGGCGGCACGCGAGAGCTCGGGCGTTTCCGGCTCGGCCACCAGGTAGATGACGAGCTTCTTGCTCACCGGCGGAGCGCCTCGCGGTTCCGGATGCCCATGCCGCGGTCCCAGGTCCGCAGGCCGAGGCGGCCGTAGAACGGCTCGAGGTCGGCGTCGCAGCAGAGGTCCACCATGTAGAGGTTCTCGAGCCGTGCGAGCAGGCGACGCATGAGCTCGCTGCCGATCCCACGCGCCTGATACTCGGGCAGGACTTCGAGCAGCGGCACGTACGCGCTCAGCACTCCGTCGCTGATCGCCGTGACGAAGCCGATGACGTGCTCGCGCTCGCGCGCGAGGATCACGTGGTCGCTCCCGCGCAGCAGCTCGAGATGACGCTCGGGCGATGGCGGCTGCGGCCAGCCGACGAAGAACCCCTCGAGGTGCCCCGCTTCGACGCCGTCGATCGATTCGGTGTACTCGATCACGCGTGGAGCGCCATGAGCACTTCGGCCAGGTCCTTGTCGCCGCGGCCGCTCAGACCGACGAGGATCAGCTCGGCGTCGAGGTCGCGGGCGCGGGCGAGCGCGTGCGCCGGCTCGAGCGCGGGGAGGATGCCCTCGCTCCGCGCGAGATCCTGGAACGCGGCGAGCGCCTCCTCGTCGGTGGCGACGCGGTACTCGGCCCGGCCGGTGTCGCGGAGGAAGGCATGCTCGGGACCTACGCCCGGATAGTCGAGCCCCGCCGAGATCGAGTGCGCGTCGGCGATCTGGCCGTCCTCGTCGGCTAGCACCGAGGAGCGCGCCCCGTGCAGGACGGCGGGCCGGCCGTTGCCGAGCGACGCCGCACCGGCGGCCTCGACGCCGACGAGACGCACGTCCTCGTCCTCGACGAAGCCGTGGAAGATCCCGATCGCGTTCGAGCCGCCGCCGACGCACGCGACGACGGCCTCGGGGAGCCGCTGCTCGACCGCGAGCATCTGCTCCCGCGCCTCGCGGCCGATCACCGACTGGAGCTCCGCCACGAGCTCCGGATACGGCGCCGGCCCGACGCAGGATCCGATCAGGTAGTGCGTGGTCTCGACGTTCGTGATCCAGTCGCGGATCGCCTCGCTCGTGGCCTCCTTCAGCGTTTTCGTGCCGAAGTCGACGCCTCGCACCTCCGCGCCGAGGAGGCCCATCCGTTCGACGTTGGGGCGCTGGCGGCGCATGTCCTCCTCGCCCATGTAGACGACGCACTCGAGGCCGAAGCGCGCGCAGACCGTCGCCGTGGCGACGCCGTGCTGCCCGGCTCCGGTCTCCGCGACGATGCGACGCTTGCCCAGGCGCTGCGCCAGCACGGCCTGGCCGAGCGCGTTGTTGAGCTTGTGCGCGCCGGTGTGGAGGAGGTCCTCGCGCTTGAGGTAGATCCGCTTGCCGGGTGCGAAGCGCTCGGCGAGGGTGAGCGGCGTCGGCCGGCCGGCGTACGTCGTGAGCAGGTCGTGCAGTTCGGCGCGGAACGAGTCGTCCGCCTGGGCCTCGCGCCAGCCGCGTTCGAGCTCGTCGAGCGCCGGGATCAGCGTCTCGGGGACGTAGCGGCCGCCGTAGTCGCCGAAGCTGCTCACCCGCGCGCCTCCCGCACGAACGCCTGCACCTTCTCGTGGTCCTTGATGCCAGGCGTCGACTCGAGCTGTGACGCCGCGTCCACCGCCCACGGCTGCACGGCGCGGATCGCCTCACGCACGTTGTCCGGGCCGAGCCGGCCCGCGAGCACGAGGCGGTCGTCGCCCCGCGCGTTCTGCCAGTGGTCGGGATCCTCGCCTTCCCACGGGAGGTCTGCGACCCGTGCGACGGGCTCGCCGTCCCGGAGCAGCACGGCGTCACGGCCGCGCACGGCTCCCGCCTGCCGCTCGTAGAGCTGGACGAGATTTGCGCCGCGGTCTTCGGACTCGCCGACGAAGACGGAGACGCTCAGCACGGTCTCGGGCACGTCGAGTACGGCCGGCGCCTGGCGCGGCGAGCCCTCGGCGAAGATGAAGCCGCAGAGGTCGGCGCCCGCCTCGACCGCGGCGTCGACGTCCTCCTGGCGCGTGAGCCCGCAGACCTTGACCAGCGGCCGCGAGAGCAGCTCGCGCAGCTTCGCGCCGGGCTCCTCGGCACGCATCAGCGACGTCCCGACCAGAACTGCGTTCGCGCCGGCGAGCTCGGCCGCCGCCGCCTGGGCGCGCGTGTGGATCGCGCTCTCGGCGACGACGACGCGGTCGCGCGGTGCTTTGGCCACGAGCTCGAGCTGCGCGCCTCGATCGATGCGGAACGTGCCGAGGTCGCGCGCGTTGACGCCGATCACGCGGGCACCGAGACGAGTCGCCCGCGCGAGCTCCTCCTCGTCGTGGGCTTCCACGAGCGTGTCGAGACCGAGCTCCTCCGCGGCGTGCATCAGCCGTGCGGCCGCCGCATCGTCGAGGTCGCGGAGGATGAGCAGCGCGGCGTCAGCGCCCGCCTCCCGCAACTCGCGCAGGTGCTCCTCCGTCGAGAAGAAGCCCTTGGCGAGCAGCGGCACGTCGGCCGTCGCCCGCGCCGCGCGCAGGTCGTCGAGCGAGCCGGCGAAGGCGGCGTCCACGAGGACGGAGACGGCCCGCGCTCCTCCCGTCTCGTACGCCGGCACGACGTCCTCGACCCGCGCTCCGGGGCTGATGTCTCCGGCCGACGGCGAGCGCCGCTTGAACTCGGCGATCGCGCCGAAGCCGGGAGCGGAAAGCGCGTCCGCGAACCTCACGAGCGGGAGAACTCCACGAGCTCGTCGAGCCGCGCCGCCGCCGCGCCGGAGTCGATCGCCTCGCGCGCCTGCGCGATGCCGTCGCGCAGGCTCTCGGCGTGGCCTGCGGCGGCGATCCCGCCAGCCGCATTGAGGATCACCGCCGACCGGTAACCGCCTTCCGCGCCGGCGAGCACGTCCCTCAGCGCGGCCGCGTTCGTCTGCGGGTCGCCGCCGTGCAGCTCCTCCGGCTCGCAACGCTCGATCCCGAGCTCGAGCGGGTCGAGCTCGTACTCCCGGACGCTTCCGCCCTCGACCTCGCAGACGAGATTCGGTCCGCAGGGAGAGAGCTCGTCGATGCCGCCGGCACCGTGCACGACGTACGCGCGCGACGTCTCGAGCCGGACGAGCGCGTCGGCGAGCGTCCGCGCGAGCTCCGGCGAGTAGACGCCGAGCACGAGGGCGCGCGCACCCGCCGGGTTCGTCAAGGGGCCGAGCACGTTGAAGACGGTACGGGTCGCGAGCTCGCGCCGTACAGGCGCGGCGTGCCGCATGGCCGGGTGGTGCGCCTGCGCGAAAAGGAAGCCGAAGCCGAGCTCGTCGATCGAGCGCTCGATCCGCTCAGGCGGCAGCTCGAGCTGGAAGCCGAGCGCCTCCAGCACGTCTGCGGCTCCCGTCTGCGAGGAGGCGGCGCGGTTGCCGTGCTTCGCGACGGCCGCCCCCGCCGCCGCGGCAACGAGCGCGGCCGCCGTGGAGATGTTGTACGTGTTGGCGCCGTCGCCCCCGGTGCCGACGACGTCCACGAGGTCGGTGCGCTCGGGGTTGACCCGCAGCACCTGCTCCCGCATCGCCTCGGCACAGCCGGCGATCTCGTCCGCGGTCTCGCCCTTGATCCGGAGGGCGACGAGGAAGCCTGCGATCTGGGAGGCCGTCGCCTCCCCGGACATGATCTCGGTCATCGTCGCCCGCGCCTCGTCCCGCGACAGGTCGTGGCCGTCGAGCAACCGCGCCAGCCCCTGCTGAATCACAGCCGTCCCTCGAGGAAGTTGCGTGCGAGCGCCGGCCCGTCCGGTGTCAGCACCGATTCGGGATGGAACTGGACGCCGACGGCCGGCAGCTCGCGGTGCCGCACCGCCATCACCTCGCCGTCCTCCGCGAATGCGGTCGGCTCGAGCACGTCCGGCACGCGCGTCGCGGCGAGCGAGTGGTAGCGGCCGGCCTCGAAGGGGTCCGGCAGCCCGGTGAAGAGCCCGCCTCCGTGGTGGCGCACGGGGCTCGCCTTCCCGTGCACGAGCTCGCGCGCGTAGCCGACCTCGCCGCCGCAGGCCTCGACGAGCACCTGGTGACCGAGGCAGACGCCGAGCGTCGGCGTCGTCGGCAGGAGACGCTCGACGATCGCGGGCGTCGCGCCTGCCGCCGACGGGCGGCCGGGCCCGGGCGAGACGACGAGGTGGGAGGGAGCGAGCCGCTCCGCCTCGTCGGCATCGAGCTCGTCGTTCCGCCGCACCACGACCTCCGCGCCGAGCGCCCCGAACAAATGCGCGAGGTTGTACGAGAACGAGTCGTAGTTGTCGACGAGGAGGATCACGACGTTGCGTCCTGCTCCGACTCTGCCAGCTCGATCGCGGCTTCGAGCGCGCGCAACTTGGCGAGGCACTCCTCGTGCTCGGCGGCAGGATCCGAGTCGGCGACGATGCCGCCCCCGGCTTGCAGGTGCGCGACGCCGTCGCGCAGCCAGAGCGTGCGGATCGCGATACACGTGTCGAGCTCACCGGTCTCCGGCAGGAAGTAGCCCACGGCACCCGCGTAGATTCCGCGCCGGTACTGCTCGAGCTCCGAGATGATCTGCATCGCGCGCACCTTCGGCGCGCCTGAGACCGTGCCGGCCGGGAAGGTCGCGCGCAGCAGCTCGAACGGCGTGACCCCGTCGCGTAGCTCGCCGACGACCTCCGAGACGAGATGCGTCACGTGCGAGTAGCGCTCGGGCTCCATGAACCGCTCGACGCGCACGGAACCCGGCATGCACACGCGGGAGAGGTCGTTGCGCCCGAGGTCGACGAGCATCGTGTGCTCCGCACGGTCCTTCTCCGACGAGAGCAGAGTCGCGGCATCGCCTTCTCCGGGCGAGATCGTCCCGGCGATTGGGTTGAGCTCGGCACGACGGCCGGCGCACTTGACCACCGTCTCCGGCGAGCTGCCGACCAGGGCGAGGTCAGCGAGCTCGAGGAGGAAGAGATACGGCGACGGGTTGACGCGGCGCAGCGCGCGGTAGAGCTCGACGGCCGAAGCCGAGGTCGGGCGGGTTGCGCGCTGCGCGACCACGACCTGGAAGACGTCGCCCTCGCGGATGTGCTCCTGGGCGCGCTCGACGCGGCGGAGGTGCTCGTCGCGCTCCGGCTCGCGCTCGAGCGGCCCGCGCGGCGTCGTCCCGCGGGGCAGGGGCGGCGCCGCGCCGCCGAGCCCGGTCGCATCTCCGCGCACCAGCTCGGCGACGCCGCGTGCGTGGTCGAAGCGCAGCAGGACGTCGGGCACGAGGAAGAGGCTCTCCGGAACGTCCGGCCCGTCCTCCGGCAGCGGCACGCTCGGCTCGAAGGCGGCGACCGCGTCGTAGCCGAGGAAGCCGACGACCGGCTCGCCGAGCGTGTCCGCCTCCGCGAACGAGACGAGCCGCGACCCGGCGCCGACGAAGCTATAGCCGGCCGAGCCTGCCGCGCTCGACCGACTCGAGCAGGAACGCACCGCTTGCTCCCTCGCGCAGGGTGAGGTAGGCGCCGAGCGGCGTGAGGAGGTCGGTGGGGATCTCGGTCACGGGCATGAAAAAGGCTCCTCGCGGAGCCGGGTTCGAGCGGGACGGGCTGTCACGGCGCACTCAGCGTGCGCGCAGGCTCCCGCCGCGCTCGGTGCGCCAGGCCCACCGCGTTGCGGACGGAAGTCATGGCGGCAGGGTAGGCAGGCTCCGGTCGAGCGTCAAGCCGCGAAGACGTGGCCCGCATCCTCGAGGATGTCTGCGGCGCGGCCGAGATCGGACGAGCGGATGAGCACGTAGTCCGACTCGAACGTCGAGATGACGAAGATCGGCAGCTCGGCATCCGCCAGCGGCTGGACGAGCGACGCGACAACCCCTGCGAGCGAGAAGTCGAGCGGCCCCATCACCTCGAGCACCGTCCAGCCACGGTCGACGCTCTCGCCCTCGGGTACGTCGTGGTCGCGGCAGACGACGGAGACCTCCTGGTCGGTGCGGGTGACCGAGCGGAAGGGGCCCTTGTCGACCCAGTCCGGCAGCTCCGAGCCCGGCTGGAGCCGAACGACCGCGTAGCTGTCGGGGAGCGTCCGCAGCTTCACGCCGAGACGCTATCGCGGAGCAGTCCGGAGGGGCGCAGGTAGTGTCCCGCCGCCATGCCGCTTCCCGACCTGCTCGAGCGCCTGCTGACCACGCCCGGTCCCTCCGGACAGGAGCGCGCCGTCGCCGCCGTATGGCGGGAGGCTGCCGCGCCTGTCGGCGAGGTCTCGTCCGACGTCCTCGGCAGCTCGTGGGTACGCGTGCCGGGCACGGCCGGAGGCCCGTCGCTCGCGGTCGTGGGCCACATCGACGAGATCGGCGTCGTCGTCACGCACCTCGGCGACGACGGCATTGCCGCGGTCCGCCCGGTCGGCGGCTTCAACCCGGCCGTGATGGTCGGTCAGCGGGTCGACGTGCTCACGCGGAACGGGCCGGTGCCCGGCGTGGTGGTGGCACGCGTGCACAAGCGTCGCCGCGGGCAGGGCGAGGAGCGCAAGGCGATCGAGTACGAGGATCTCTTCCTCGACGTCGGTGCGAAGGACGGCGACGAGCTTCGCTCGCTCGTGCGCCCCGGAGACGCGGCCCTCTGGCACGGTGCGCCGGTCGCGCTGGCCGGTAACCGGGTCGCCTCGCGCGCGTTCGACAACCGGATCGGGTGTTACGTCGCGCTCGAGGCGGCGCGGCGGCTGGCGGAGCGGGGCGGAGGCGCCGGCGACTTCATCGCGGTCGCCGCCGTGCAGGAGGAGGTCGGCGACTTCGCGGGCTCCCGGACCGCCGCCTTCGCCACCGAGCCGCAGGTCGCGATCGCGGTCGACGTCACGCATGCGAACGACGTCCGCGGCGGCGAGCCCGAGGACGAGGGGAAGGTCGTCCTCGGCGGCGGGCCGACGCTCTGTCGCGGGCCGTCCATCCATCCGGCGATCTTCGAGTTGCTGCACGAGACGGCGGAGGCGGAGAAGATCCCGTTCGCGGTCGAGGTCTCGCGCGGCACCACGAGCACCGACGCCGACGCCGTGTATCTCAGCCAACGCGGCATCGCGACCGGTCTCGTCTCCGTACCGCTCCGCTACATGCACTCGCCGGTCGAGACGGCCGACCTAGAGGACATCGAGCGCGCGGTCCAGCTCGTGGTCGCCTTCGCGCTCAAGCTCGAGCCCGGACTCGACCTCGCGGGCTAAGTTGGACCTGTGAGCAGGAGCGTCATCGTGTCCGCGGTCCGGACGCCGTTCGGGAAGCTCAACGGCGGCCTCGCTGCGCATCCGGCCACCGAGCTCGGCGCGATTGCGATCCGCGCCGGCCTCGAGCGGATCGGCCTCGAAGGCCGCGAGGTCGACTACGTGATCATGGGCCAGGTGCTGCAGGCGGGAGCCGGGCAGGCTCCGGCGCGCCAGGCGGCAGTCGGCGCGGGGATCCCGATCGACGTCCCGTCCGACACGGTGAACAAGGTCTGCGCCTCCTCGATCCGCGCGGTCGAGATCGCCGACTCGATGATCCGGGCCGGCGACGTCGAGGTCGTCGTCACCGGCGGGATGGAGTCGATGACGAACGCGCCGTACGCGCTACCGAAGGCGCGCAAGGGCTACCGGATGGGCGATGGGACTCTCGTCGACCTCATGGTCTGGGACGGTCTGCGCTCGACGTTCGACGACCTCCACATGGTGCAGCAGGCGGCGAAGGTCGCCCGCGAGCTCGGCGTCTCGCGCGAAGACCAGGACGCCTGGGCGCTCCGTTCGCACGAGCGCGCCGCCGCGGCACAGGATGCGGGCCGCTTCGACGACGAGCTCGTTCCGGTGGGCGAGGTGACGGCCGACGAGTCGGTGCGCCGCGACACGACGCTCGACAGGCTCGCCTCCCTGAAGCCGGCGATGGATCCCGAGGGGACGATCACGGCCGGCAACGCCCCCGGCGTCAACGACGGCGCCTCGTGTGTCGTCGTGTGCTCGGAGGAGTTTGCGCAGCGGCGCGGGCTCGAGCCGCTCGCCACGATCGTCTCGCAGGGTTGGGTCGCGGACGAGTTCGCCTGGCTCGCGCGCACGCCGGCGAACGCCGGTGCCCAGGCGCTCGAGAAGGCCGGCAAGTCGATAGGGGACGTGGAGCGCGTCGAGGTGAACGAGGCGTTCTGCTCCGTCGCGCTCAACTCGCTCGCGATGCTCGGCGCCGACCCGGAGACCGCGAACGTCAACGGCGGCGCGGTCGCGCTCGGGCACCCGATCGGCGCGAGCGGCGGCCGGATCCTCGGCACGATGGTGCACGACCTGCGCCGCAACGGCGGCGGCCTCGGCCTCGCCGCAATCTGCTCGGGCGGCGGCCAGGGCGACGCGTTGCTGATCGAGGTCTGATTGACCCTGCGCCCGGTGGGCGCGAAGATGCGCGCGAGGAGGCATCGGTGTCAAACGACGACGAGCGGCTGCGGCTCGAGTACGAATCTGCTTCGCGGCTGCTCGGGGAACTCACTGAGATCCGCTTCAAGCTGCTCGCGCTCGTCCCGGCGCTCACGGGCGCGGTCGTCGCGCTCACGTCGGCCGACAGCACCGGCGTCGAGTTGCTCGCAATCGGCGGACTCGGACTCGTCGCGACCTCCGGCGTGCTCGCGTACGAGCTCCGCAACGGGGAGCTGTGCCGCCGCGCGACCGACCGGGTCACCCACCTCGAGGCGCAGCTTCTTCCCGGGGGTCCGCTCATCGGCGCTGCGGGCCGGACGCCGAGGCTCTTCGGCGTCGTCCCCGCCTCGCAGCACCTCGGCGTCGGACTCGTGTACGGCGCCGCGCTCGGCGGCTGGGTCTATCTGGTCGTCTGGGGTGCGGCCAAGGCGCTGGGCGCGGGAACGCACTCGCGGCCGGCGGGGCTCGTGGTCGGCGTGATCGCCGGGCTCGCGATCGTGCGCGACATCTTCGTCGCCGAGCGCTGAGCCGCCGGGACCTCCTCGCCGCACCGCCGCGTATCAGCGGTGTCACCGAAGGAGGAAGCCATGCGCAGGCTCTCGCTCTGTCTCGCCGTTGCCGTTACCGCTCTCGCGGTCGCTCCCTCTGCGTTTGCGGACGGGCCGATCTACGTCACCCAGGGAGGCGCCGGTGTCGCGAGCCAGAACGGCGCGTTTCACTACGTCGCTCTCCCGAATGGGACGGGTGCGACGCTGCTCGTGAAGGTCTACACGGCGGACACGGCGGTGTACGGATCGATGACGCTCCCCGGCTCGTGGGGAACCGCGCTGATCGGCAACGGAGGCGAGGCCGGACAAGGGCTCTCCCGCGACGGCCGCACGCTCGTGCTTGAGTCCACCTCAGGGCCACTCGGTTCGTCGGCCAAGTTTCTCGTCGTGGATCCGATGCACTGGAAGGTCCTCAGGAGGATCACGTTGCGTGGCTCGTTCACCTTCGACACGCTCTCGCCGGACGCCTCGAATATGTACCTGATCCAGTACACGGCGTCGAACGACCTGACGCACTACATCGTGCGCGAGTACGACCTGCGCACGGGCCGGCTGCTGCCCGGGAAGATCGCTGCTCGGGACGAGGACGGGAACGAGTCGACGATGGCGGGCTATGCCCTGACCCGGACGACGAGCGCGAACGGTCGCTGGGTGTTCACGCTCTACCAGAAGCCGTCCGGCATGCCGTTCATCCACGCGCTGGACACGGTCGCCGGCGTCGCCCACTGCATCGACCTGCCGTGGTCGAAGAGGGGCGACCTCTACAACGTCGTCCTGTCCCTGCGCAACGACGACCGTACGCTCGCGGTGCACTGGCGGAGCGGACGCCCGTTGCTGAACGTCGCCGTCGGCAGCTGGCAGATCTCGGAGGCGGGCGGTGGCGGCTTCCCCTGGGCTTGGATGGGCTTTACGATCGGCGGCGCGCTTGCTCTGCTCGCGGCCGGTGCCCTACTCCTGCGGCGCCGCCGCAACAAGGAAGTCGAGCAGCACGCGCGACAGGAGCTCGGGCTCGCGTAGCGTCACGTAGTGGTCGGAGTCGAGCTCGACGTGGCGCGCGTCCTGCGCGGCGTGCGCCACGAGCGGGCCGATCTCCCGGAAGCCGGGTGGATCGTGCGTCGTCGTCACCACGAGCGCAGGCACCGCGAGCTCGCCGAGCCGCTCTTTCGCCGGAGCGCCCGCCGGCGCGAGGGGCTCGACGCCGTCCGGCAGGGGGTTCGCGTCGGGCGTCGCGCGCCAGAGCTCTCGGATCCGGTCGTCGGCGCCCAGCGGAGCCCAGACCTCGAAGTCGACCTCCATCGCCGCGTCGAGATCGCCTTCGGCCTCCGCCGCGTCGTAGCGCGCCTCCTGGTCCGCCGAGTACGGAGCGCCGTCGTGGCCGGCGAGAGCGGGCGCGACGCCGACGACCGCCCAGAGCCGCTCCGGGTGCGCTAGCGCAAGGTTCAGGGCGATCCTGCCGCCCAGCGAGAGGCCGACGAGCCCCGCTCGTTCGACTCCGAGTGCGTCGAGGACGCCGACGACGTCCTCCTCCCACGACCACGACACCGCCGGCCCTGTCGAGAGGCCGAAGAAGCGGAGGTCGGTCCGGATCGTGCGGAACCGCTCGGCGAGCAAGGGCACGACCGACTCCCACAGGCCGGAGTCGCCGAGCCCGCCGTGCAGGAGGAGCACGGTCTGGCCGCTGCCGGCCTCGTCGTACCAGAGGCGCGCGCCGCTGACGTCGACCGTCGGCACGCCGCGACGATATAGCCTCAGCGCCGCATGGACTTCGAGCACGTCCTCGTTGTCGGCGCCGGCCAGATGGGCGGCGGCATCGCGCAGGTCGTCGCCGCGTCGGGGCGGCGGGTCTCGCTGTACGACGCGGCGCCCGGGGCGACGGAGCGCGGCCTCGCGGCGATGCGGCGCAGCCTCGAGAAGCTCGCGGAGAAAGGCGGCGCCGATCCCGACGAAGTACTCGGGCGCGTCGAGCAGGCCGACGAGCTCGTGGCGGCCGACCTGCTGATCGAGGCCGTGATCGAGGACGCGGACGTGAAGCAGGACGTCTTCCGCCGAGCCGACGAGGTCCTGCCCGAGGGCGCGATCCTCGCCTCGAACACCTCCTCGATCCCGATCACCTCGCTCGCGGCGGTCACGTCCCGGCCCGACCGTGTGATCGGCATGCACTTCTTCAACCCGGTGCCCGTGCTGAAGCTCGTCGAGGTCGTGCGCGGGCTCGAGACCTCCGACGAGACGACGGCCGCGATCACGGCGCTCGCGGAGGAGCTCGGCAAGACGCCGGCCGAGGCCCGCGACCTGCCGGGCTTCGTCTCGAACCGGATCCTGATGCCGTTCATCAACGAGGCGGCGTACGCGCTGCTCGAGGGAGTCGCCGAGCCGGAGGCGATCGACACGATCGCGAAGCTCGGTTTCGCGCACCCGATGGGGCCGCTCGCGCTCGCCGACCTGATCGGCCTCGACACCTGCGTCGCGATCATGGAGGTGCTGCACGAAGGGCTCGGCGACCCGAAGTACGCGCCGTGTCCGCTCCTGCGCCAGTACGTCCAGGCCGGCCGACTCGGGCGCAAGTCGGGCCGCGGTTTCTACGCTTACGGCTGATGGACTTCGAGCTCTCCCCCGAGCAGAAGGAGATCCAGGGGCTCGCGCGCGACTTCGTCCGCGCCGAGATCGAGCCGCACGCGGCCGAGTGGGACCGCGAGCACCACTTCCCCCGCGACGTCTTCGCCAAGCTCGCCGAGCTCGGGCTGATGGGCGTCTGCATCCCCGAGGAGTACGGCGGAGCCGGAGCTGACTTCCTCAGCTACATGCTCGTGCTCGAGGAGCTCTCGCGCGGCGACGCGGGTGTCGGCGTCACGGTCGCCGTGCACACGAGCGCCGTGACCTTGCCGCTGCTCCGCTTCGGGACGGAGGAGCAGCGCGCGCGCTTCGTGCCGCCGCTCGCCCGCGGCGAACTGATCGGAGCGTTCGCGCTGACCGAGGCGGAGGCGGGATCCGATGCCGGCTCCCTGCGTACTTCGGCGACCCGCGAGGACGGCGGCTGGCGGATCGCCGGCGCGAAGCAGTTCATCTCGACGGCGGAATACGCCGGCACGTTCCTGCTCTTCGCCCGCACCGATCCGGAGATGCCCGGTGCCCGCGGCGTCTCGGCCTTCGTGCTCGACGCCGACCACATCCGCGTCACCGGCAGCGAGGAGAAGCTCGGGCTCAACTCCTCGACCACGAACTCGATCGCCGTGGACGTCCGGGTCGACGCCGACCGGCTGCTGCACGAGGAGGGGAAAGGCTTCCACGTCGCGATGGCGACGCTCGACGGCGGCCGGATCGGGATCGCCGCGCAGGCGGTCGGGATCGCGCAGGCGGCATACGACGTCGCGCGCGAGTACGCGAAGGAGCGGCACGCATTCGGGCGGCCGATCGCCGAGTTCCAGGCGATCCAGCACAAGCTCGCCGACATGTCGACGGAGATCGACGCGGCCCGGCTTCTCGTTCACCGCGCTGCCTGGCTGAAGCAGAACGACCTGCCGCACACCGAGGCGGGCGCGAAGGCCAAGCTCTTCGCCTCGGAGATGGCGCGGCGCCAGACCGGCGAGGCGATCCAGATCCTCGGCGGCTACGGCTACACGAAGGAGTTCCCCGTCGAGCGCTACTACCGCGACGCGAAGGTCACCGAGATCTACGAGGGGACGAGCGAGATCCAGCGGCTCGTCATCGCGCGCTCGATCCTGGGGCTCCAGGAACGTGCGCTAGCCGGCTAGCTCGGAGACGAGCACGAGCTCGACCGGAAGCTCGGCGATCGCGGCCGACGAGAGGTCGGGTGTGGCGACGACGAGGGCGTGGTGGGGCCGGATGAAGTAGGCGAGCTGGTCCCCGACGGGGTAGGCCTCGACAGTCGCCGGCACCTGGTCGTCGGCCCGGTACCGCTCACGCAGGAACGGCGCGCTGCGCTCGTTCCGTCTCGAGGTGAGGAGGATCGAGACGGGAAACGCCGAGCCGCTCGACGTCGCGGTCGAGATGCGCGAGGAACTCCTCCTCCTCGCCTGCGGGCACGAGTGGATCGAAGAGGACGACGGCGTCCGGCGCCTCGTAGTAGACGCTTCCGGACTCCGGAGTCGTCCAGCGCCAGAGGCCGTCCGCTAGCTGTCGGACGTCCACCGGTAGCGCACGTCGGGAGTCTTCTCCTCGTTCCCCTCGCCGTCCGTGAACTCGACCGGCACGAGCCCGTGCCGCTCGTAGAAGCGGCGGGCGCCTGCGTTTTGCTGGAACGTCCAGAGCGTGAAACCGCCGGGGCGCCGCTGCTTGGCATGGTCGAGCAGCGCCGAGCCGATCCCGCGGCCGGTCCACCCGACGTCGAGATAGAGGTACATCAGCTCGTCCTCGGTCAGAACGCTGAAGCCGCGGACGCCGTCCTCGTCCCACACCCAGCCCTCGTGCTCCGTCAGCTGCCGGGCGAACCACTGCCGGTGCTCGTCGAGGGTGTGCAGCACCGGTAGAAAGTCGAGCGTCGCGAACGACCGCTCGTAGAGGCGGGCGATCTCCTCGACGTCGTCGGTGGTCCCGCCGCGGATCAACCGGAGAGATAGCTTCGCGGGTCGGTCGAGATCGACCGGCTGATGATCTCGTGCTCGACATGCGGTAGCTCGGCCCGAAGTCCCGGCGGAATCCTCGACTCGACGGTGTGCGAGGGCGCGAGGGCGACGCCGCCGTTCTTCAGCGTCCCCCACAGCGTTCCGCCTCTGAAGCCACCGTGGTACACCTGCCCCATCGCGAGATAGACCATCCGGCGATACACCTTCCTCACGCTCGTGGCCCACCGCGCTTGGCAGGCAGGCGTCGCGTAGAACTGGTCGGTGTCGACTCCGATCAGGAGCACGCCACGAGCTCGCAGCGCCGCGTCGCAGGAACTTGTCTCACCCACCGGGCCGTCGACCGGGAAGATGACATCCGCCCCGGAACGGATGAGGTTCGAGGCGTGATCATGCGCCAAGACGGTGTCGTTGAAGGCGCCGAAGTCGGTGGAGCCCTGACCCACGAACTGTCCCTGCTGCGTCGCAGGGTTCCACCCGAGCACGCGGACGTGGGTTCCGTGCGCCTGGTTGTAGTGCTGTACGCCGGCCCAGAAGCCGTCCATGAAGGGCGTCACGGTTCCGATGGGAATCCCGCCGAACGTACCCACCTTGCCGGTCTTCGTCAGGCCCGCGGCGAGATACCCGGCGAGGAACGCGCCCTGGTTGGCCCTGAATCGGATACTCATGAGGTTCGAGCTGGCCCGAACGTTGGCAGCGTCGGCGGACGCAAACCGTGTGTCCGGGTGCGCCTTCGCCGCGGCGGCGGTCGCCCCCCCGGCAACGCTGCCGAAGGTCACGATCAGCCCGCACCGCTCGTGGACAAAACGCGCCACTTTTCGCCGCCACTGGCTCGGTGTCGTCGAGACCTTGGCCTTGACACCGACGCCCCACTTCGTCGACGCGTCGGTCAGGCCGTCGAAGACGGCCTGGTTGAAGGAGCGGTCGATCAGTGGCCGGCTCGAGGTGATCTCGCAGCCGGTCAGCGGCGCGGCGGACGCGCCGCCGACAGCATGGACGAGGGCGAACACGCCAGCCGCCACGACGAGGGCGGCCGTCACCGCGACCGCGGTCACGCGAACGCGACGTCTCTTCACGAGCCGCGGCGGCTCGATCTGACCGCGCCTCGTCCTTGCCTCGCCCTCTGGCAGCGGCGGCGACCGGTGGGAGTCCTCGATGCTCGTCACCGCGAACAGGCGCCATTCGCCTGCGATCCCCCGGAGCTCGTGGACTCCTCGATCGTCGAATCCGAACCCGGCTCCCCGAACGAGGTCACGGACGCTGCCCGTGACGAGTATCTCGCCCGGCCCCGCCAGGGCCATCGTGCGAGCGGTCGCGTGCACGTTGACTCCGCTGAGCTTCCCTTCGAACACCTCGCACTCGCCGATGTGGATGCCGGCGCGGATCTCGACTCCGAGTTCGCGCAGCGCGTCGGCTGTCGCTGCAGCGAAATTGACCGCCGAGGCGGGCGACGAGTCGAAGCGGGCGAACACGCCGTCGCCGGCGGTGTCGACTTCCCGGCCGCCGTATTCGCGCAGCCCCTCGCGAACGATCCGGTGATGGCGCGCGAGCAGCTCCCGCCAGCGCCGGTCGCCCAGCTCCTCCGCGACCTGGGTCGAGCCGACGATGTCCGTGAAGACGAGCGTCGTCAGGACGTTGCCGGGTTTGTCGCGCCGCATGAGCGAAGTGTGACGCGCGTTGTCGGCCGCAGCAACCTCGGCCGCCGTACGCTACGCGCATGCCTCGCGACCCGAACGAGCCCGTCCGCCTGACACGCATCTACACGCGCGGCGGGGACCAGGGGGAGACGAGCCTCGGTGACGGCTCGCGCGTCTCGAAGCTCGATCCGCGCGTGGTCGCCATCGGCGAGGTCGACGAGCTGAACTCGCTCGTCGGCTGGACGGGCGGCCTCGACCGGATCCAGAACGAGCTCTTCGACCTCGGAGCCGACCTCTCGGTCCCGTTGACGGAGGGCGGCGAGCGGCTCCGCATCACCGACGAGGCGGTCGCGCGACTCGAGCAGGAGATCGACGAGGCCAACGCGCGGCTGCCGGAGCTGAAGAGCTTCGTTCTTCCCGGCGGGAGCGAGCGTGCGGCGCGCCTCTTCCTCGTGCGTGCCGTCTGCCGCCGAGCCGAGCGAGCAGTGCTCGCGGTCCCCGACACGAATCCGCTCGCTGCGGTGTACCTCAATCGGCTCTCCGACCTTCTCTTCGTCCTCGCACGCGCTGCGAACGTCGACGCCGGCGGTGACGAGGTGCTCTGGCGCCCCGGGCGAGGGATCTAGCCTTGAGGATCCGGACGCGAAGAACGATGCTCTGGGCGAGGGCATTCATCAGGAGCCAGGGGGTGACTTGGCCACCGTTTGCGACTGCGAGCGGTCACCATTCTGCGGCGCCGTCTTCTACGCCTGACAAGCTGCCCGGCTGAGGTTCAGACAACTTCGACCGGAGGTACCCATGTTCAAGCGCAGGTTTCGCCTGCCGAGCCCGGCGCTCGTGATCTCGATGATCGCGCTCGCCCTCGTGCTCGGTGGGACAGCGGTCGCCGCCAGTACCGCGAAGCACTCGGACAAGAAGGCGGACACGAAGCTCATCAAGAAGCTGGCGCCGACGTTGAGCGTGAAGCACGCGAAGACGGCGGACAGCGCGACGAACGCGACCAACGCGACCACCGCCACCAGCGCGGCCAGTGCCACGAACGCGACCAACGCGACGAATGCGACGAACCTCGGAGGACACGCGGCTTCGTACTACGCGCACGCGGGCCACGAGGCCGTTCATCTGATCGGGACGGCAGGCGAGCCGCCCTTCCAGAATGGCTGGGCCAACTTCAATGCGGGCACGTGGTCGAACGCGGGCTACTGGAAGGACGCGATGGGGGTCGTGCACCTGACCGGCACGCTCGACCTCGGAACCGCGGACGCGGTTGCCTTCACACTGCCCGCCGGCTATCGGCCGGCCTTGAACGACTTCATGGTCGTCGGCAACGCCACAGCTGCGACCAGCTTCGAGGTCTTTGCGAATGGCGATGTCAAGCCGACCGGGTCAGGAACCCTCGGTCTCGACAGCGTCACCTTCCTCGCCGGGACGCAAGCCGCTACGGCCCCGCGACACGCCGCAAGCGGGCCAAACCCCAGCGGCCGGTAGCAGAACGGTCATTCCGTCAGGTCTTGCGCTCACACCCGAGCGCAAGACCTGACGCCATCTCCCGGAGTAACACGCCTCTAGACTTGGCCCGGGATGGCGACCACGGACAGGGGGGAGAAGACCGGCGGCGCCGGCGAGTGGCGTCGCCGCTACGAGGCGACGCCGGAGCGTGAGGGAGAGCTCTTCTCGACCATCTCGGGTGTCGAGAACGAGCCGCTGTACTCACCCGAGAACGTCGAACTCGACTACGAGCGCGACCTCGGCTGGCCCGGCGCATATCCGTTCACGCGCGGCGTCTATCCGTCGATGTACCGCGGCCGGCTGTGGACGATGCGCCAGTTCGCCGGCTTCGGGACCGCGGAGGAGACGAACGAGCGCTTCCGTTATCTGCTCGAGCACGGGCAGACCGGCCTCTCGACGGCGTTCGACATGCCGACGCTGATGGGCTACGACTCGGATCATCCGCGTTCGCTCGGCGAGGTCGGGCGCGAAGGCGTGGCGATCGACTCGCTCGCCGACATGGAGACGCTCTTCGACGGGATCCCGCTCGGCGAGGTCTCGACCTCGATGACGATCAACGGCCCGGCGGCGATGCTGCTCGGGTTCTACGCGTGCGTCGGCGAGGAGCAGGGCGTCAGGCTCGAACAGCTGCGCGGCACCGTCCAGACGGACATCCTCAAGGAGTACATCGCGCAGAAGGAGTGGATCTTCCCGCCCGAGCCCTCGATGCGGCTCGTCGTGGACATGGTCGAGTGGTGCACGCAGCACATGCCGCTCATGCATCCGGTCTCGATCTCCGGCTACCACATCCGCGAGGCCGGCTCGAACGCGGCGCAGGAGCTCGCGTTCACGCTTTCCAACGGATTCGCGCTCGTCGAAGCCTGCATCGAGCGCGGACTCGACGTCGACTCTTTCGCGCCGCGGCTCTCCTTCTTCTTCAACGCGCACCTCGACTTCTTCGAGGAGATCGCGAAGTACCGGGCCGCGCGGCGGATCTGGGCGCGGCAGCTACGCGAGAAATACGGCGCACAGGATCCCCGCTCGTGGCTGATGCGGTTCCACACGCAGACCGCCGGCGTCTCGCTGACGGCACAGCAGCCGGAGGTGAACCTGATCCGAACGGCGCTCGAGGCGCTCGCGGCGGTGCTCGGCGGGACGCAGTCGCTCCACACAAACTCCTTCGACGAGGCGCTCGCGCTGCCGACCGAGCACGCGGTACGGCTCGCGCTGCGGACGCAGCAGGTGATCGCGCACGAGACCGGCGTCGTGAACACCATCGATCCGCTGGGCGGTTCGTACTACCTCGAGCAGCTCACGAACGAGCTCGAGCGGCAGGCGTACGACTACTTCGAGCGGATCGACGAGCTCGGCGGCGTGATCCCGGCGATCGAGCAGAACTTCCAGCAGCGTGAGATCGCCGAGGCAAGCTTCCGCTACCAGTCGGAGGTCGAGCGCGGCGAGCGGGTGATCGTCGGTGTCAATCGTTACGAGCAGGAGGACGAGCAGCCGATCGAGATCCTCCGCATCGACCCGGCGCTCGAGCAGAAGCAGATCGAGCGGGTGCAGGCGGTACGAGGCCGGCGCGACACGGCGGCGGCCGAGGCCGCCCTGGCGCGGCTGAAGGAAGACGCCGCGCACGAGGACCGGAACCTGATGGAGCCGATCATGGACGCCTCGCGTGCCTACGTGACCATGGGCGAGATGTGCGACGCGCTGCGCGAGGTGTGGGGGACTTGGCGCGAGACGCCCGTCTTCTAGCCGGCGTCGTCATTGCTCTCTGCCTCGCGGCAGGGCTCGCGGGCGCGGCCTCCGGGCAAGTGCTGCCCGGGAACGCGCTGCTCATCGAGCACTGGAACGGAGCGGTGTGGAAGGTGACGTCGGCCGTGAGACCGCATCGCGGGAGCGAGCTTCAGGCCGTCACCGCTGTCTCCCCGACCAACCTCTGGGCTGTCGGCTCGACCCCGAGCAAGCGCGGCGCGTTCCCGCTCGCCGAGCACTACAACGGCAAATCCTGGTCTCCGGTCGTCCTCCCGACCCCGAACAAGAACGCGTCGTCCGAACTCGACGCCGTGTCAGCCGCCTCGGCGAAGGACGTTTGGGCGGTCGGCTCCATCGGCCCGCACGTGAATACGCTGATCGAGCACTTCGACGGGAGGGCGTGGAAGGTCGTGCCGAGCCCGCAAGTCGTCGGGTTCAAGCTGATGGGTGTCGCTGCGGTGGCGCGCCGGGATGCGTGGGCAGTCGGGTCCCTGGCAGTGAAGACAAAGAACAGCCGGCTGCTCATCGAGCATTGGAACGGCTCCTCGTGGCGACGAGTACCGAGCCCGAACCCGCGCGGACCCGAGGACGAGCTACTGGCGATTTCCGCCCGGTCGGCGCGGGACATCTGGGCAGTCGGCGACCACCGAGCCGGGAACCAAACCCGCACCCTCGCCCTCCACTGGGATGGCCGACGCTGGCAGCAGGTGGCGAGCCATAGCCCATCCGCAACGGGCGGCTCGTTGTGGGGCGTCACCATGATCGGCGCAAAGGATGTATGGACGGTCGGAGCAAGGGGACTCGGGTCACTGGCCGAGCACTGGAACGGTCACGCCTGGCGGGTCGTGCCGGTCCCGCCCCCTGCCGGCTCGACCCAGAACTTCCTTTTGGCTGTCAGCGCAGCTTCGTCGACCCACGTCTGGGCGGCCGGCCAGGACGGCGTCAACCCGGCCAAGCCACTCGTCGAGCATTGGGGCCACGGCTGGACTTCCACCTCCACCGCAACTATCGGCCGCGACAACAGCTTCTCGGGCATCGCAGCCGTGTCCGCGAACGACGTCTGGGCCGTCGGCGTCACGACCACCCATTAGAGAGCCTCCGTTAGGCTCCGCTCGATGTCAGGGAAGATCCGTGTAGTCGTCGCGAAGCCGGGCCTCGACGGGCACGATCGCGGTGCCAAGATCATTGCTCGCGCGCTGCGCGACGCGGGCATGGAGGTCATCTACACCGGCCTCCACCAGACCCCCGAGCAGATCGTCGAGACCGCGATCCAGGAGGACGCGGACGCCGTCGGCATCTCGATTCTTTCGGGTGCGCACATGACCCTCGTCCCGCGCATTCTCGAGCTCCTGCGCGAGAACGGCGTCGAGGACGTCGTCGTGGTCGTGGGCGGGACGATTCCCGACGACGACGCCGACGAGCTGCGCAAGCTCGGCGTCGCCGGCGTGTTCGGCCCGGGCGCGCCGACGACCGAGATCGTCGACTTCCTGAAGGGCGCCGTCACAGCGTGAGCGTTCTCGTCGACCGCCGCGACGCGGTCGTCGTCGTCACGATCGACCGCCAAGAGGCGCTCAACGCGCTCAACGTCGAGACGCTCACCGAGCTGCGCGACCGGCTGCGCGAGCTCGCCGCTGACGACTCGGCACACGTCGTCGTCCTCACGGGCGCCGGCGAGCGCGCCTTCGTCGCGGGCGCGGACATCAAGTACATGAGCGGCCTCGGCGCCGACGAGGCGAAGGAATGGGGCGAGCTCGGCCACGAGGCGGCGCGCCTGCTCGAGGAGATGCCGAAGCCCACGATCGCGGCGATCAACGGCTTCGCGCTCGGCGGCGGCTGCGAGCTCGCGCTCGGCTGCGACCTGCGCTACGCCTCGAGCAACGCGCGGCTCGGCCAGCCCGAGATCGATCTCGGCATCGTCCCCGGGTGGGGCGGCACGCAGCGGCTCGCCCGCGTCTGCGGCCTCGGGGTCGCGAAGGAGCTGATCCTCACCGGCCGCCCGGTCGACGCCGAGGAGGCACTTCGGATCGGTCTCGTTGACGCGATCGCCGACCCCGTCCTCGAGCACGCACGCGAGGTTGCCGGGAAGCTCGCCGCCAAGAGCCCGGTCGCGCTGCGCGTCGCGAAGCGGCTGCTCAACCTCTCGCCCGGCGCGCTCGAGCGCGAGGCGGCGGAGTTCGGCGACCTGTTCGCGAGCGAGGACGCCAAGGAGGGCCTCGCCGCGTTCGCCGAGAAGCGCGCGCCCCGCTTCGTCGGCAGGTAAATCGCAGCGGGCACCAGGAGGATTCGCGGCGCACGGCGCGTAATCCGGGACCCCATGCGCTTGCGCCTCCTTCTCGTAGGAACCGTTCTCGCCGCCGTCATGGCCGCTACGCCGAGCGCGCTGGGCGCGGGCGGCCGGAATCCGCAGACGGCGGGACTGCAGGTCGCGCTGCGCGCCCAGGGCCTCTACCGCGGGCCGATCGATGCGATCTCGGGGCCGGGGACCGTCGCCGCCGTCCGCGACTTCCAGCGGATGCAAGGGCTCCCCGTCACGGGTCTCGCGGACGCGCGCACGCGCGCGGCGATGGGACCGCTCGGCCGCCCGCTCTTGGGTGCCCGCACGCTGCACCGCGGCGCGTTCGGCTGGGACGTCGCCGTGCTCCAGTTCCTGCTCGTCCGCCAGGGCATCAGCGTCCCCGTCAACGCGTACTTCGACGGTCCGACGCTGCACGGCGTGCGCCTCATGCAAGAGCGCCTGCACCTGCCGCGCGACGGCGTCGTCGGGCCACACACGTTTGCCGCACTCGTCCGGAGAGAGCCCGTGCCGCTCGCACACGGGGTCGTGGTCGTCGCCCACCACAAGGTTCGGCACCACCAGCGGCAGCGCACCCTCCTGGGCGTCCACGTCGTCCGTGCGGGCGAGTCGCTCTCGGGAATCGCGCGCCACTACCACACCACCGTCGCGCGGCTCGCGCGGCTCAACCACTTCGACCCGAAGCACTTTCTCCTGATCGGCACCCGCCTCCGCGTACCGCGCGCGCAGCACTCGCAACACGCGCACCACGTCACGGCGACGAAGCGGGTCGCCTACCGCACGCAAAGCGTTGCGTCGGTCCGTCTACTGCTCGACCACTGGGCGGCCCACTACGGGGTCAGCGTCCATCTCGTCCGGGCGCTCGCGTGGATGGAGTCCGGCTACAACAACGCGCTCGTCTCGTCGGTCGGAGCGCGCGGGATCATGCAGCTGCTGCCGTCGACCTTCCGCTTCTCGGAGACCGTCCTGATCGGACATCACCTTCGTCACAATTCGGACGGCAACGTCCGCGCGGGCGTTGCATACCTGGCGCACCTGCTGCACGACTTCCATGGCAACCGGCGGCTCGCGCTCGCCGGGTGGTACCAGGGCGAGCGCGCGGTTCGGAAGCACGGCCTGTACAAGGTGAGCAAGACCTTCGTGAAGGACGTGCTCGCGCTCGAGAACCGCATGTGAGTCAGCGCTCGGCTCGCCACCACTAGCATCCCGCCGGGATGAGGATCGCCGTCTGCGTGAAGCACGTGCCCGAGGGCTCGAGCCGCCTCGATCCTCAGTCGCTGCGTCTGGACCGCTCCGGCGAGGGCGCGCTCAACCACTTCGACGCGAACGCGGTCGAGGAGGCGCTGCGGCTCAAGGGCGACTCCGACACCGAGGTCGTCGCCGTCTCGCTGGGGCCGCAAAAGGCGCTCGACTCGCTGCGCAAGGCGCTCGCGATGGGCGCCGACCGCGCGGTGCTCGTCTGCGACGACGCGGCCGTGGGCTCGGACCTCGTGGCGACGAGCCGACTGCTCGCGGCGGCGCTCGAGAAGGAGGACGCCGACCTCGTGCTGTTCGGTCAGCAGGCGTCCGACGCCGACGGCGCCGTCCTCTGGGCAGCCGTCGCGGAACGACTCGGCAGGCCGGTCGTCTCGCAGGCGATGGAGCTCGCGGTCGACGGCGGCTCCGTCCGCGCCAAGCGGCAGACGGAGTTCGGCTACGACACCCTCGAGGCGCCGTTGCCCGCGGTGGTGGCCGTGAGCGACGCGATCAACGAGCCGCGCTACCCGTCCCTCAAGGGGATCATGGGCGCGAAGAAGAAGCCGCAGGACGTCCTCTCGCTCGCCGATCTCGGCGTCGACGCCGGCGAGGCGGGCGTGGCCGGCTCGCGCACCACCGTGCTCGCGCTCAGCGACCCGCCCGCACGCGCCGATGCGCGCAAGATCTCCGACGACGGCAACGCGGCCCAGGCGATCGTCGACTTCCTCGCCGAGAAGAGGCTCGTCTGATGGCGACGCTCGTCTTCCTCGAGCACCACGGCGACGAGCTGCAGAAGGGGTCGCTCGGCGTGCTGGCCAAGGCCGCCTCGCTCGGCGAGGTCGCAGCGGTCATCGCGGGAGAAGGCGCAAAGACGCTGGCGGTGGAGGCCGGGAAGTTCGGCGCCACGAAGGTCTGGGTCTGCGAGGACGGCGAGGTAGCACAGCCGCTGCCACAGCCGCGCGTCGACGTGCTCGCGCAGGTCATCGAGGAGGGCGGCTACGACACCGTTCTCTTCGCCAACTCGGTCCTCGCCGCGGACGTTGCGGCCGGGCTCGCGGCACGCCTCGACGCAGGGCTCAACTGGGATCTCGTCGACGTCGAGCTCAAGGACGGCGAGCTCGTGGGCAAGCGGCCGGCGCTGCAGGACTCCGTGTACGCCGACGTCGGCTGGAACGGCACCCCGCGGCTGGCGCTCTTCCGCGCCGGCTCGTTCGATGCGAGCCCCACGGGCGGCGGCGAGCCCGAGATCGCGGACGTCTCGCCCTCGTATACGGCGCACTCGACGGCGGTGAAGCTCGTCGGCCAGGACGCGGAGGAGTCGAGCGGTCCCTCCATCGAGGACGCCGACGTGATCGTCGCCGGCGGCCGCGGTCTCGGCTCGCCCGACAACTTCACGCTGGCGGAGGAGCTCGCGAAGGCGCTCGGTGGAGCGGTCGGCGCGACCCGCGCGGTCGTCGACGCCGGCTGGTACCCGTACTCGGCCCAGATCGGCCAGACCGGCAAGACCGTCTCGCCGAAGCTCTACGTCGCCCTCGGCATCTCGGGCGCGATCCAGCACAAGGTCGGCATGCAGAGCTCGGGCACGATCGTCGCGATCAACAAGGACGCGAACGCGCCGATCTTCGAGTTCAGCGACCTCGGCGTGGTGGGCGACGTGCACGAGATCGTGCCGAAGCTGACCGAGCTCGTCCGCGCCCGCAAAACGTGATCCGATGAGCAGGCCCTCGAATTTCCCGCCGCCCTTCTCGGCGCGCGACTACGTCGCCGAGCCGACCGATCCGGTGGACGAGCGGATCGAGGTCGGCGTGCTCATCGTCGGCGCAGGACCGGCCGGCCTCGCCTGCGCGATCCGGCTCGGCCAGCTGATCGAGGAGCACCCCGAGACGGCGGAGCGGCTCGGCGAGGTGCCGGTCGCGGTGCTCGAGAAGGGCAAGCAGCCCGGCTCCCATCTCCTCT
This sequence comes from uncultured Actinomycetes bacterium, assembly GCA_963731015.1. Lineage (GTDB taxonomy): Bacteria > Actinomycetota > Thermoleophilia > Gaiellales > Gaiellaceae > Palsa-739. The sequence continues at coordinate 678,565 of CAVSTY010000005.1, read as the reverse complement.
CAGGGGCAGTGGTGAATCCGAGGGCGCTGCGCCGCCTCTTCGGCAGAGGCTTCCGGATGGAGGATCTCCCGTCGTACGGCGAGGTCCCGGGCGAGTCCGTCTACGTCCTCACGCGCCGGTCGGCGCTACCGATCCCGCCGCCGCCGCCGATGCGGAACCACGGCAACTGGATCTTCTCCCTCTCCCAGCTCGGCCGCTTCCTCGGGGAGCGGGCCGAGGAGGGCGGCGCGATGATCCTCCCCGAGACCGCGGCGCAGAAGCTCCTCGTCTCGCACGGCCGCGTCGTGGGCGTCCGCACCGGCGACAAGGGCCGCAACCGCGAGGGAGGCGAGCTCGGCAACTTCGAGGCCGGCTCGGATCTGACGCGCCAAGGTCACCGTGCTCGCCGAGGGGACGCAGGGTCACCTCACGGGCGTCGCGCTCGACCGGTTCTCCCTCCGCGGCGAGGAGCCGCAGGTCTGGGAGCTCGCGGTGAAGGAGGTCTGGAAGGTCGCGAAGCCGCTCGACCGCGTCATCCACACGATGGGTTGGCCGCTGCGCGGCGGGAAGCGCTACCGCGAGTTCGGCGGCTCGTTCATCTACCCGATGGGTGACGACATGGTCACGATCGGCCTCGTCGTCGGGCTCGACTACCGCGACGCGTCGCTCTCGGTGCACGACCTGCTGCAGGAGCTGAAGACGCACCCGAAGATCCGGAAGATCCTCGAGGGCGGCGAGCGCGTGGAGTGGGGCGCGAAGACGATCCCGAGCGGCGGGTTCAACTCCCTGCCGCGGCAGTTGCACGCGCCGGGCCTGCTCCTCTGCGGCGACGGTGTCGGCATGGTCAACGTCCCGCGGCTCAAGGGCATCCACTACGCGATCGAGTCGGGACGGCTCGCGGCCGAGGCCGCGTTCCGGGCGCTGCAACGAGGCGAGACTCCGGCCAGCGCGCTCTCGTCCTACGACGACGCGGTGCGCGACAGCTTCATCTGGCGCGACCTGCACGAGGTGCGGAACATGCGTCAGGTCTTCGGCCGCGGCTTCGTCGTCGGCGGCGCGATGGCGAGCGCGATGACGATGTCGAAGGGCCGCGTCGAGGTGGGGAAGATGCAGGCCGAACCCGACGCCGACCAGCCGCTCTTCGTCACCGACCGCGACGCGAGCTATCCCGCGCCCGACGGCAAGCTCACCTTCGACAAGCTCTCGTCGGTCTTCGCCTCGGGCAACAAGACGCGCGACGACCAGCCGAACCACATCCGGATCGAGCAGCGCGTGCCGCGGGAGGTCGCGCAGCTCTGGGCCCACATGTGCCCGGCGCAGGTGTACGAGATCGGGAGAGAGGACAGCGACGGCACGGTCGTGGTGGAGGTCGCTCCCTCCAACTGCGTCCAGTGCGGCGCCATCACGGCGAAGGGCGGACGGCTCACGCCGCCCGAGGGCGGATCAGGCCCCGAGTACACGCTGACCTGATTTACCGCAGATTTACCCCGGATCGCCCTCGAGCGGCGAAAATGTGACGCATGTTCAGCAGGCGCTTCGTCCTTCTCGTAGGCGTTCTCGCGGCGCTCAATGCGACGCTCTGGCTCGCGGCGCCCGGGCTCGCGCTGCGCAAGGCGATCGTCACGCAGCTCTTCGGCCCCAGCATGGTCCGCGCCCAGGTCCACCTGAAGAGCGGACAGGACTGGAACCTCGACCGGGGCGTCATCACCAGGGTGAACAGCACGCAGCTCACGTTGCGCGAGTTCGACGGGCGCATCCAGGCGATCCCGCTCGCCAGCACGACCGCGGTCATCCACCTCGGAAAGCACCTCCCGCTGAGCGCGCTCCAGCGCCGCTGGCGCGTGGTTGTGCTGTGGCCGCCGCTCGGCGCTGCGCAGTCCGTCGACGTCGAGCGCATTCCCCCTCGAGTCCGCACCAGCCAGGGGGCGTAGTCATGGGCAGCGCCGACGCTGCACTTATCCTGAGGCCGTGACGGTGAAGGCAACGGGTGGCGCCCTTCTGCTCGTGGAGGACGACGACTCGATCGGACGCCTCGTCAAGCAGTACCTCGAGCAGCAGGACGGCTGGCACGTCGTCTGGCGGCGGACCGGGGAGGAGGCACTCGTCGAGCTGCGCGGGCTGCCGGTCCGGTGCGTCGTGCTCGACATCGGGCTGCCCGGCATCGACGGCTTCGAGGTCTGCCGCCGGATCAGAGCGGGCTCGAAGGTTCCGATCGTGATGCTGACCGCCCGCGACGAGGAGCCGGACCGCGTCGCCGGGCTCGAGCTCGGCGCGGACGACTACGTTGCGAAGCCGTTCTCGCCGCGCGAGCTGTCCGCGCGGATCAAGGCGATCCTCCGCCGCTCCGAGCGCCGCAGCGAGGACGAGATCCTCGCCGCGCGGGAGGTCGTCCTGCGGCGCGACTCGCACGAGGTGACCGTCGCAGGGGCGCAGGTCGAGCTCACGAGCAAGGAGTTCGATCTCCTCGCCTGCTTCCTCGAGCATCCCGGCATCGTCCTCTCGCGCGAGCGTCTGCTCGATCTCGTGTGGGGCATGACGTATCCGGGCGGGACACGCACCGTCGACGTGCACGTCGCGCAGCTGCGGCGCAAGCTCGGTGACCCCGAGGGGATTCGCACCGTGCGTGGCGCCGGCTACAAGCTCATCCCGGCCTGAGATGCGCGGCACGCGCCTCCGCTCGCAGCTGTTCTGGGGGATCGGAGTCGTGGTTCTCATCTGCGTCGCGCTCACCATCGGGCTCGGCCTCGTTCTCACGCGGCGCGAGGTCAAGCAGTCGACCCTGCGCGACCTGGCACACCAGGTAGACCTCATCGCGGCGAACCAGTCGACCGGGGTGCCGTCGCTGAGAAACCTGCAGCCACGGGTTCAGGCGACTCTCAACCGGTCGCCGGAGCACGAGATCTTCCTCTACAAGCGCGGCGATCTGCCGCCGTGGGCGCAGCAGCGGCTCGCAGCAGGGCAGGCGGTGCAAGGGACGCTCGACTTCGGCGGCGATCCCTACTACTTTGCGGCCCGCTCGGGGAACCCGGGAACGCTGATCCTCCTGCGGCACCAACGGTCGCTGTTGTCGGGGTATGTGTGGGGGTTGCTCATCGCTGCCGGCGCCGGGGGGCTCCTCGCCGCACTGGCCGCGTTCCTCCTCGCCCGCCGCATCGCGCGGCCCGTCGACCGGGTCTCGGCGGCGGCTCGGAGCCTCGCCGGTGGCACGCACCCTGAGCCGGTGCCGGTCGAGGGCGCGATCGAGATCGCGACTCTGGCCGTCGCCTTCAACGACCTCGTGGCGCAGCTGCGGCAGGCGCAGGAGGCCGAGCGGAACTTCCTGCTCTCGGTCAGCCATGAGCTGAAGACGCCCCTCACTGCGATCCGCGGCTACGCCGAGGCGGTCGAGGACGGTGCGGTCGACCCGCGCGAGGCGGCGGCGACCGTTGCCGCCGAGGCGCGGCGGCTGGAGCGGCTCGTTCACGATCTGCTCGACCTCGCGCGCATGAACAAGACCGACTTCGGCGTGCACAACACCGAGATCGACCTCGCCGAGGTGGCCGAGGACGCCGCGCGGCGGTACGAGCAGCAGGCGGCGAGCTTCGGCGTCGAGCTGCATGCCGTGGCCGACGCGTCCGCGCCCGCGATCGCGGACGCCGACCGCGTCCTCCAGGTCGTCTCGAACCTCGTCGAGAACGCGCTGCGCCTCACGCCGCCGGGCGGCGAGGTGCGCGTCGTCGCGGCGCCGGGCGTCCTCCGCGTCGAGGACACCGGACCGGGGATCGCCGAGGCCGACGCCGAGCACGCCTTCGAGCGCTTCTACCTGCACGAGCGCTACGGGCGGGAACGGCGGGTCGGGACGGGCCTCGGCCTCGCCATCGTGAAGGAGCTGACGCTCGCGATGGGCGGCAGCGTCGACGTCGAGAGCGCTCCCGACCTGCTCACCGTCTTCACCGTGCGCCTGCGCGTCCCGGTCGCGGCGCGCGAGACGCTGCCTGCGTGAGCGTCTCCCTCGCCGACGTCGAACGCGCGCGCACCGTCCTCGCCGGACGGATCCACCGGACGCCGACCTTCGGCTCGAGGTCGCTCGGCGTCTCGCTCAAGGCCGAGCTGTTCCAGAAGACGGGCTCGTTCAAGGCGCGCGGCGCGCTCAACCGGCTCGCGGCCCTCACGCCGGAGGAGCGCGAGCGCGGCGTAGTCACCTGGTCGGCCGGCAACCACGCGCAGGCAGTCGCCTGGGCGGCCGCGGAGGAGAGCGTCGACTGCCTCGTCCAGATGTGGGAGGGCGTGAGTGCGCCCAAGGTCGAAGCCACGCGCGGCTACGGCGCCACCGTCGACCTCTCGCCGCCCGACGCCGCCGCCGCGTACGAGCGGGTGCTCGCGATCGTCGAGGAGCAGGGCCGCGTCTTCGTCCACCCGCACTCGGATCCGCTCGTGGTCGCCGGCCACGGGACGCTCACGCTCGAGCTGCTCGAGGACGTGCCGGAGCTCGAGACCGTGGTCGTCGGCACCGGCGGCGGCGGCCTCGTCTCGGGCGTCGTCACGGCCCTCGACGGCCGCGCGCGCGTTGTCGGCGTCGCGCCCGAGCGCGCGCAGGCCTTTCCCGCCGGGCTCGCGGCCGGCCGCAGCGTGCGCGTCGAGACCGACACGATCGCCGACGGGCTCGCACCCCCGTTCGCCGGCCAGCTCCCGCTCGAGGTCTGCCGCGGCAAGGTCGATACCGTCCTCGTGACCGAGCAAGAGATCGCCGAGGGGATGCGATTCCTCTACGAGAGAGCGAAGCTCGCGTGCGAGCCGGCGGGAGCCGCGGCCGCCGGAGCGGTGCTCGCGGGCAAGGTCGAAGCCGGCCCCGGCGTGGCCGTCATCGTCTCGGGCGGCAACGTGGAAGCCCAACAGGCCGCTGCTATCTTGAGGGGGCAATGAAAGCTGGCATCCACCCCGAGTACGTCCTCTCCACGGTGACGTGCTCCTGCGGGAACACGTTCCAGACCCGCTCGACGCAGCCCGAGCTCCACGTCGAGATCTGCTCGCAGTGCCATCCGTTCTACACGGGCAAGCAGAAGCTCATGGACACGGGCGGTCGCGTTGAGCGCTTCCAGCGCCGCCTGGAGCGCGCCGGTCAAGCGCGCCGCGGCTAGCGCCGAAGAGACAGCATGGCGAACGTCGGCGGACAGGCGGTCCTCGAGGGCGTGATGATGCGCGGCCCCGGGAACTGGGCCGTCGCCATTCGCACGCCGTCCGGCGAGATCGCGCAGGTCTCCCACCCGATCGACTCCGCGATGGCGCGCCACCTCGTGTTCCGGCTGCCGATCGTGCGCGGCGTGATTGCACTCGGCGAGTCGCTCGCCATCGGCTTTCGCGCGCTGTCGGTTTCGGCCCATTACGCCGCCGCCGAGGAGGCCGAGGGCGACGAGGAGCCGGCCGAGATCGGCCGCTGGACGCTCGTCTTCTCGTTCCTCGTCGCGATCGGGTTTGCGGTGAGCGTGTTCAAGGTGGGGCCGGGCCTCCTCGCCGATCTGCTGCCGATCTCGAGCGGCCCGCTGTTCGTGCTCGTCGAGGCGCTGATCCGGATCACGGTCTTCGTCGGCTACCTCGCGGCTCTCAGCTTCATCCCGCACCTGAAGCGCGTGTTCCAGTACCACGCCGCGGAGCACAAGGCGATCAACGCGTACGAGGCCGGTGTCGAGCTCACGCCGGAGAACGCGCAGCGGTTCTCGCTCATCCACCCGCGCTGCGGAACGTCGTTCCTCTTCTGGGTCGTCGTGATCAGCGCGTTCGTGTACGCGCCGTTCGGCCGGCTGCCGTGGCAGTACGTGATCTTGACGCGCGCGCTACTGCTTCTCCCTATCGCCGGGCTCGCGTACGAGCTGATCCGTTTGGCGGGCAAGCACCGGGCCAACCGGGTACTCATGACCCTTCTCGCGCCCGGGCTCTGGCTGCAGCGGCTGACGACCCGCGAACCGTCGCTCGACCAGCTCGAGGTCTCGATCCGCGCCCTCAGTGAAGTGCTGGAGCTGGAGAAGGCTCCGGGCGAACAATCTCTCGTGGAGGTGATGGCGTAGTGGCGACCGAGCGTCGCGCGGAGGTGCGCTGGCAGGGGAGCCTGCTCGAGGGCTCGGGCACGATCGACTCGACCACGAGCGGTGCGTTCGGCGGCCTCGGCGTCACGTGGAAGGCACGTTCGGAGGACGAGCACGGCGGCCTGACCAGTCCCGAGGAGCTGATCGCCGCGGCGCACGCCGCGTGCTTCTCGATGGCGCTGTCGGGCGGTCTCGCGCGGGCCGACACCCCGGCCGACGAGCTCCGCACGTCCGCGACCGTCACCTTCCAGCCCGGCGAAGGCATCACGCGGATCGCGCTCACGGTCGAGGGCATCGTCCCCGGCATCGACGGTGTCGCGTTCGAGGAGGCGGCGCAGGCCGCGAAGGAGAACTGCCCGGTCTCGATGGCGCTGGCGGCCGTTCCGGAGATCACGCTGGAGGCCTGGCTAGGCTGACCGTCGCGATGGCGACGGACTTCGACAACCTGGCGGCTGATCTCGAGCGCTCGTACGAGGAGCTCCAGACGCGCATGGCCGATCCGGCCGTCTATAGCGACCGCCGCGAGGCGGCGGATTTCGGCCGTCGGCTGAAGGAGCTCGAGCAGCCGTACAAGCTCGCGCAGGAGTGGAAGGCCGCGCGGGACGACCTCGCAGCGGCGCGCGAGGACGCCGACCTGCGCGAGCTCGTCCCCGAGCTCGAGGAGCGGACTTCGACGCTGGAGGGAGAGCTGCGCCTTGCGCTCGTTCCCACGGATCCCGCCGACCGCAAGGACGTGATCGTCGAGGTGCGCCAGGGCGTCGGCGGCGACGAGGCTGCGCTCTGGGCCGGCGATGTCTACCGGATGCTCGCGCGCTACGCCGAGCGGCGCGGCTTCAAGGTCGAGGAGCTCGAGACGAGCCCATCGGACAGCGGCGGCTACAAGGAGGCCACCTTCGCGGTCAAGGGCGACGGCGCCTACTCCGTCTTCAAATGGGAGGGCGGTACCCATCGCGTCCAGCGCGTGCCCGAGACCGAGAGCGCCGGCCGCATCCACACCTCGACGGCGACCGTCGCCGTGATGCCCGAGGCGGAAGAGGTCGAGATCCAGATCGACCCGAACGACCTCAAGATCGACGTCTACCGCTCGACCGGTCCGGGCGGCCAGTCGGTCAACACGACCGACTCGGCCGTCCGCATCACGCACCTCCCGACCGGCGTCGTCGTCTCGATGCAGGACGAGAAGTCGCAGCTGCAGAACCGCGAGAAAGCGATGCGCGTCCTGCGCGCGCGGCTCTACGAGCGCGAGCGCGAGCGGCAGCGCGCCGAGCTCGACGCGACGCGCAACGCGCAGATCGGCTCCGGCCAGCGTGCCGAGAAGATCCGCACCTACAACTTTCCCGAGAACCGGCTCACCGACCACCGTGTCAAGCTGACCGTCCACCAGCTCGACCGGATCCTCCAGGGCGAGCTCGACGAGTTCACCGAGGCGCTGGCGACCGACGACCGTCGCCGCGCGCTGGGGGAGTGACCGCCCGGGAGGCGCTTGCCGAGGCCGAGCGGCGGCTCGCCACGGCCGGCGTCGAGACGCCTCGGGTCGACGCCGAGTGGCTCGTGGCGCATCTGCTCGGCACGACGCGCACCGGTCTCGCAGCGCGTCTCGGCGACGACGTGGAAGGCCTCGAGCCGCTGCTCGCCCGGCGGGAGGCCCGAGAACCCCTGGCGTACGTCCTCGGCGAGTGGGGCTTCCGGCGGCTGACGCTGAAGACGGACGCCCGCGCGCTCGTGCCGCGGCCCGAGACCGAGACGCTCGTCGAGCGGGCGCTCGCGCTCGCGGAGGGAATCGAGCGGCCGCGGATCCTGGACGTCGGCGTCGGCTCGGGCGCGATCGCGCTCGCGCTCAAAGACGAGCGGCCCGACGCGCAGGTCACGGGCGTCGATGTCTCGGCCGACGCGCTCGCCCTCGCACACGAGAACGCCGAGCGGCTCGCCCTCGAGATCGAGCTCCGTCGCGGCGACGGAGCCGCTGTCGCGGCCGAGGGGTGGGACGTTGTCGTCGCGAACCCGCCCTATGTCGAGAGCCTCGAGGACGTCCAGCCGGAGTTGCACTCGGAGCCCGCAGTCGCCCTCCTCGGCAGCGGCGAGCACGAGCGCCTCGCGCGCGCGGCGAATGCGCGCCTCATCGTCTTCGAGGTGGGGGACGGCCAGGCGGCCGACGTTGCGGCGATGCTCGAGCGGCTCGGCTGTGCCGGCGTCGCGACCACGGCCGACCTGACGGGCCACGATAGGGTCGTGGAGGGCAGGCTGCCGTGATCGAGATCTTCACCACGCCCGAGGGACTCACACTCTCGTACGAGCGGCGGGGAAACGGTCCGCTGCTCGTCTGCCACCCGGGCGGTCCCGGCGGTTCGGCGGCCGAGTTCGAGGACTTCGCCGGACTCGACGACACGTTCGAGCTCGTGCTGTTCAGCCCGCGCGGCTCGCACGGATCCGACCCGGCCGGTGACTACGCGCTCGCCTCATACGTCGCCGATCTCGAGGCACTGCGCGAGCACCTCGGCATCGAGCGGCTGAACCTGCTCGGCTTCTCGCACGGCGGGATCGTCGCGATCGCCTATGCGGCGGCGTTCGGGTCTCGCATCGACCGGCTGCTGCTCGTCGACACGCTCGCGGTCTGGGGAGACGAGGCCGAGGCGGCGATGCAGCGTGCGATCGAGGCGCGCGCGGGCGAGCCGTGGTTCGCGGACGCGCAGAAGGCGATCGAGGAGGAGCAGGCCGGCGAGTTCTCATCCGTCCGGGAGCTCATCGCGAACCTGCAGCGGCAGATCCCGCTCTATTTCCACCGCTGGGAGGGCAACGAGAAGACGGGCGGCAGGCTCGCGCTGGACTTCGCTCGCGCGGAGCCGCTCCACTACTTCAACACCGTCGAGTTCCCGACCTTCGACCTTCGCGGCGAGCTCCGGACGATCGAGGCCCCGACGCTCGTGGTCGTCGGCGACGACGACATGATCGCCGGCCCGGTCTGTGCGGAGGCGATCCTGCGCGAGCTCCCCGACGCGAGGCTCGTGACGATCGCGGAGTCGGGCCACTTCGTCTATGTCGAGCAGCCCGAGGCGTTCCGCGTCGCCCTGACGGACTTCCTCCTGTGAGCGAGCGCGCGGTCGCCGCGCTGCGAGCGGGCCGCGCGGTGATCCTCCCGACCGACACCGTCTACGGGCTCTGCGCCCTGCCCGAGCACGAGGGCGTCCTGTACGAGCTCAAGGGCCGCGACCGCTCGAAGCCGGTCGCGCTGCTCGCCGCGGACGTCGACGTGCTCGTCGCCGCGGTCCCAGGCCTCGACGCGGCTGTGCTCGAGCGGTACCTGCCGGGTCCGTACACGCTCGTCGTCGGAAACGTCGGCGTCCGTGTCCCGAACCTGCCGCCGGCGGCGGCCGAGGTCGTCAACGCGGTCGGCGTCGTCGCGGCGACGAGCGCGAACGTCTCGGGCGGGCCGGATCCGCGGCGGGTCGAGGACATCCCGGAGGAGATCCGCGCCGCCTGCGGCGCGATCGTCGACGCCGGCGAGCTACCCGGCGTTCCGTCCACCGTGATCGACCTCACAGGCGCCGAGCCGCGCGTCCTGCGGCAGGGCGCCGGCCCGCCGCCCGAGTAGCATCCAGCCGTGGCCGCGACCCAGGCGACGTTCCAGCAGCTGAAGCACGCGGGGCTCGACGAGATCGACCCCGAGATCGCGCGGCTCATCGGAGACGAGCTCGAGCGCCAGCGCGGGCAGATCGAGCTGATCGCCTCCGAGAACTTCACGTGGCCGGCGGTGCTCGAGGCCGTCGGCTCCGTGCCGACGAACAAGTACGCCGAGGGCTATCCCGGCCGTCGCTACTACGGCGGCTGCGAGGTGATCGACGAGATCGAGCAGCTCGCGATCGACCGGGCGAAGGAGCTGTTCGGTGCCGAGCACGCGAACGTCCAGCCGCACGCGGGCGCGCAGACGAACATGGCCGTCTACGCAGCCGTGATGGAGCCGGGCGACACGCTGATGGCGCTCGCCCTCAACCAGGGCGGGCACCTCACGCACGGCCACAAGGTCAACTTCTCGGGTCGCCTGTACAACGTCGCGCACTACGAGGTCTCGCGCGAGACGATGACCGTGGACTACGACGACGTGCTGGCGAAGGCGAAGGAGGCGCGGCCGAAGGTGATCGTCTGCGGCGGCTCCGCCTATCCGCGCACGGTCGAGACCGACCGCTTCCGGGCGATCGCGGACGAGGTCGGCGCGCTCCTCCTCTGCGACATGGCGCACTTCGCCGGACTCGTCGCCGCGGGTCTGCTCCCGAACCCCGTCGAGCACTGCGACTTCGTCACCTCGACGACGCACAAGACGCTCGCCGGCCCGCGCGCCGGCTTCATCCTCTGCCGCGAGGAGCACGCCAAGGCCGTCGACTCGGCCGTGATGCCGGGGATGCAGGGCGGCCCACTCGAGCACACGATCGCGGCGAAGGCCACCTGCTTCCGGATCGCCATGACCGACGCGTTCCGCGAGTACCAGGCGCAGATCAGGCGCAACGCCGACGCGCTCGCCGAGACCCTGCTCGAGGGCGGGCTCTCGCTCGTCACGGGCGGCACCGACACGCACCTGCTGCTCGTCGACCTGAGCTCGTCGGAGTGGACGGGCAAGGCGGCCGAGGAGCGGCTCGGGGACATCGCCGTCACGGTGAACCGCAACACGATCCCCTTCGACGAGCGCTCGCCGTTCGTCACCTCGGGGATCCGGCTCGGCTCGCCGGCCATGACCATGCGCGGCTTCGACGAGGACGACTTCCACGAGGTGGGGCGGATCATCTGCGAGGCGTTGACCTACTCGCCCGACCTCGACGGCCTGCGCGGCCGCGTCGCGGCGCTCTGCGCGCAGCGGCCGCTCTACGAGGGCTTCCGCGGCTACACGACCTACGTGGCTTGACCGAGCCGCGCCTGACCGTCGTCGAGCACCCGCTGATCCAGCACAAGCTCGGCTACCTCCGCGACAAGGAGACGCCGACCGTCCACTTCCGCAAGCTCGCGAACGAGATCACGCTCCTCCTCACGTACGAGGCCACGAAGGACATGGCCACCGAGGAGGCGGAGGTCGAGACGCCGCTCGAGCGGATGACGGTGCAGCGCATCTCCGGCAAGAAGGTGGCGGTCTGCCCGGTGCTGCGCGCGGGGGTCGGCATGCTCGACGGCGTCCTCTCGCTCGTCTCGAGTGCGCGCGTCGGCTTCGTCGGGATGTACCGCGACGAGGAGACGCTCGAGCCCGTCCAGTACTACGTCAAGCTGCCCGACGATCTCGCCGAACGCGATGCGATCGTCCTCGACCCGATGCTGGCGACCGGCCATTCGAGCTGCGCGGCGATCGGGGCCGTGAAGGAGGCGGGCGCTCAGTCGGTGACGCTGGTGTGCATCGTCGCGGCCCCGCCGGGGATCGAGGAGGTCCACCGCCTGCACCCGGACGTGCACATCGTGTGCGCGGCGGTCGACCGCGGCTTGAACGAGCGCGGCTTCATCGTCCCGGGGCTCGGCGACGCGGGCGACCGTCTCTACGGCACGAAGTAGCCCGGCGCCCCCGCCGGCGTAGGCCGGCGAGGGCACTTCGCGCGAAGCTGAGGCTAGGAAGCGAGCGCGTTGGCCTTGAGCTGGTCGTACTCGGCCTGCGTGATCGCGCCGGATTCGAGGAGCTGCTTGCCCTTGGCGATCTCCTCCGTGGGGGAGCTGGACGCCGCGACCGACCGCACGTAGGTGTCCACCTCGGACTGCTGGGCCTGCGCCCTCTGCTGGGCCCGCTCGCCCATGCTGTGTCCCTGCGTGATGAGGTAGATGAAGATGCCGAGGAACGGAAGGATGATCACGAGGATCGTCCAACCCGCCTTCCCCCAACCGCTGATGTCGTGCCGGCTGAACAGGTCGCCGAAGATGCCGAAGAGCAGCCAGAAGAACAGAATCCAGCAGAAGAACACGAGCATCGTCCACATGACATCGCCGAACGTGTAGGCAGCTAGCACAGTTTCTCCTTGTTGTTTGGGTGCCTAGACCATCGCATCCGCTGTCAACCCGCGTCAAGTGAGAAGAGGGCGTCGACGTCGGGCAGTGCGGTGAACCGTGAGAACGTGCCCTCGGTCGCGATCTCCTCGGCGGCCGCGAGGAAGCCGGCCCAGGCCGTGCGCGCGAGCGTGCCGCCGACGCTGATCCGGCGGACGCCGAGCGTCGCGGCGTCCGCGACCGTGGTGAACGGCGCGTTGGCGAGCAGGTTCACCGGCTTCGGCGCGACCGCGGCGACGACGGCCGACACCTGCTCCGCCGTCCTGATCCCCGGCGCGTAGAGGCAGTCCGCGCCGGCCTCGGCGTACGCCTGCAGCCTGCGGATCGTCTCCTCGAGGTCGGGCCGGCCCGGCGACGAATCCCTCGGAGCGGCCGGTGAGGACGACGCCCGTTCCGCTCTCGTCGATCGCACGCCGCGCGGCGCGAACTCGCTCGACCGCGAGGTCGAAGGCGTACAGCGGCTCCCCGGGATCGCCTGTCGAATCCTCGATCGACAGCCCGGCGATGCCGGTTGCGGCGGCGAGCTGCACGTTCACGGCGACGCCTTCCGGGTCTCGCGCGAAACCGTGCTCGAAATCCGCATTCAGCGGGACGTCCACGGCGTCCGCGATCTGACGAAGATGCTCGAGCGCCTCGTTGCGCCGCACGCCGTTGTCGGGACGGGCGAGCGACCAGGCATGCCCGGCACTTGTCGTCGCCAACGCTGCGAAACCCATCCGCTCGAGCGCGACGGCGGTGCCGACGTCCCACGGGTTCGGCATCACGAAGCAGCCCTCGGCGTGCAGCCGGCGGAAGGCGTCGACCTTCTCCGTCACGTCTGGGAATAGTCGCTTCTCGGCCGCGAGATGGGAAGCCCACTCGAGGCGATCGGCGTCCGCAAAGCGCAGGTAGGCGCCGAGCGCGTCGCGCATCGCCTCGACGAACCCGTCGGCGCGGCGCGGCGCGAAGCCGTCCTCCCACCAGAGGCCGAGCACTTCCACGCGGCCGCCGCCGCGGTCGATTCGCGGCTCGATCCGGCCGACGAGCCGGTCGCCGAAGAGGATCGGGAGCACGTAGTAGCCCCAGCGTCGCTTCTCGGGCTTGAAGAACCCCTCCCAGACGAAGTCGAAGCCGAACAGGCTCGCGAGGAGCTTGGTGTCCCAGAGCAGCGAGTCGAACGGCGCGATGAAGGCGACGGTCGGTGGCGGCTCCGGCGGCGCCTCCAGCAGCGCGGCCTCTTCCGCGACGACGAACCGCTTGCCGCGCATCCCCTCGACCTCGACGGGCAGCGAGCGCGCCGAGCTCGACGAGCTCGGAGTGCAGCGCCCTGCGGACGTCCGGGTTGGCGATGCGCGCGAACGTGCCGCCGGCGCCGCCTGCGCCGAGCAGGCCGTGGGCGCGGTGGCGGGAGAGCTGCTTGTGCCGGAGCTGCTCCCGCTCGGGCACCTCCACCGCGAGCAGCTTGGCCGGAAGCAGCCGCTCGATGACGTCGTAGTAGCGCGTCTTGCCGTCGCGTCGCGCGAGCCCGATCACGCCGGCGACGGTGTAGGCCTCGAGCACCGAGCGCACCGCGTTCTCGGGCAGCCCGAACCAGTCCTTCGTCGCGCCGCTCTCCCGCTCGAAGTCGGCCGAGCAGAGTGGCCCATCCGCCCGGATGCGCTCGAGCACGCGGTCTGCGACTGCGGCGTTCTCCGTGAGCGCCGCGGCGTGGAACCGCCGACCCTTGCGGCCGGCGTTCACGCGGTACCAGGGGAACTCGCTCGCCGGGATGAAGGAGAGCGCCTTGTTGGTCGTCTCGAAGATCTTGCGGCGCTGGTAGAGGGTGTCGCACCAGGCGGGCTCGTAGCCGGCGACGCGCGCATGCAGCATCAGGTCGTGGTTCCGCCCCGCAACCGCGATCGGGTCGAACTGGATCGAGCCGAGCTTGCGGATCACCTCGAGCACCGCGTCGGGGCCTCCCTCGAGAGACCGCGCGGGAGCGAGGAAGTGCCGGGCGACGAGGAACCGGCGCGCGGCTTCGGAGGTGACCCTCACCGGTTGTGCGGTCAGGACAGCTGCGCGAGCCCGTCGGCGACCCACGCCCGCAGCTCGTCCGACATGAGGAACGCGGCGTCGTCCGCCTCGGCGCGCGCGAACACGTCCTCCGCCGACGCGCCGGCCTGCAGCCCGGCGTAGAGATAGATCAGGGCCGACGACCGCGGCCCGGTTCGGCACGTCACGAGGGTCGGTCGCGGCAGGTCGTCGAGCGCCTCGATCTGCCTGCGGGCGAGATCGAGGTCGAGCACGACCGGCGGGTCGGAAACGACGTTCGCCGACACGGGAACGGCGCGCTCGACGTCCGCGTACGAGATGCCGCCCTCCGTCGAGGCGAACTCCTCGCCGCAGAGAAAGAGCCACGAGGCGGCGCCCTTCTCGCGCGCGAAGGCCTCGGGATCGCCGACCAGTCCCCGGTTGTTCAGCAGGTCGGTCGGGGTCTCGAAGTCGGCCATCCGGCGATCCTACTCCGGCCGCGCCGTATCGTCTGGCGGCCGATGCCGACGTCTCCGCTCGAGCTCACCCGTGCCCAGATCCTCGCCTTTCGACGGCGCGCCGGCGCGCTCGACGATCGGCTCCCACCCGGCGCGCGCTCGCTCCGGCTCGCGGCCTGGGCGGGCCTGACGGACAGCGTCCCGCGCGCGGCTCTCCTTTCGATCCACGCGCGGGTGGACGGGACGCGCCCGTCGGCCTGGGAAGACCGCTCGCTCGTCCAGGTCTGGGGTCCGCGCAACAGCGTGTACGTCGTGCCGGCCCGCGACCGGGCGATCTTCACGGTGGGGAGGCTCCCCGAGGCCGCGCATCGCCGCCGCAGAGCCGAGGACATGGCAGTCCGCATGGAAGCCTTTCTCGGCGGACGGCGGCTGAAGGACAACGCGGTGCAGAAGGGTCTCGGCGTCGGCAACGCGGTCAAGTACGCGACGACGACCGGGACCGTGCTGCTGCGGTGGGACGGCGCGCGGGCGCCGACGATCTGGACGGTGCCTCGGCCCGACGTCGAGCCACACGAGGCGCGCCGGGAACTCGTTCGCCGATACCTCCACGTCTTCGGCCCGGCAACGCCGGAGGCGTTCGGGACCTGGGCAGGTGTCGGCGGCGCCGAAGCCCGCGCGGCGTTCGACGCCCTGCGTACGTCGCTCACCGCGGTACGGACTCCCCTCGGCGACGCCTGGATACTCGCCCGGGACGAGCCGGGTTTCCGCGGCCCCTCGGACTCGTCGGGCGCGGTCCGCCTCCTGCCGAGCGGCGACACGTACTTCCTCCACTGGGGAGCCGGACGCGAGCTTCTCGTCCCCGCCGCCGCGCGCCGCGCCGAGCTGTGGACCTCGCGTGTCTGGCCGGGCGCCGTGCTCGTCGCAGGCGAGATCGTGGGAACCTGGCGTCGAGCCCAGGCGGATCTGAGCGTCCAACTCTGGCGTCGGCTCACGCGCTCGGAGCGCGACGCGATCGAGTCGGAGGCGACATTCGCTGCCGCTGCCCGGCATCGAGGGCGAGATCGCCGTGCGCTGGGAGCGCTGAAACGCCCGCAGGCGAGCGCGTCCCCGCGGCGAAGTACGCTGACGGCGTGCTCGCGGCGATCAGCCCGCACCTCAGCGTCCTCGACGAGCTCGGCGATCACCTCGACGTCCTCTGGGGCGCCCTCGTAGCGTTCGCCATCGTCGTCCTGCTGACGCCGGCGGTGGGAGGGATGGCGCGCCGCCTCGGCGTGGTCGACATCCCCGGGGGCAGGCGCGTGAACGAGCTCCCGGTGCCGCGCCTCGGCGGGATCGGCCTGTTCCTCGGGATGCTCGTGCCGGCGCTCGCCTTCCTCCACGTCGGCCATCAGACGCGCGGGCTGCTGCTCGGTGCCACGATCGCCGTCACCGTCGGCATCGTCGACGACTTCCGCGGCCTGCCGTGGTACGGGAAGCTCGCGGGTCAGGTCCTGGCGGCGGCCGTAGCGGCCGGTTCCGGCATCTGGGTGAACCGGTTCACGTTCCCGTTCGTCGGCATCCACACCCTGCCGCAGTCGGTCGGAATCCCGCTCACGATCATCTGGATCGTCGCGATCATGAACATGTTCAACTTCCTCGACGGGCTCGATGGTCTCGCCGCCGGGGTCGCGGCGATCGCGGGGCTGACGTTCAGCGTGATCGCGCTCTCCCTCGGCAAGGTCGACGCCGCCATCCTCTCGGCCATCGTCGTCGGCGCCTGCGTCGGCTTCCTTCGCCACAACTTCTACCCGGCCCGGATCATCATGGGCGACTCGGGCGCCCTGCTGCTCGGCTACGTGCTCGCCACGATCGCGGTCCAGGGACTGCTGAAGACCGCCGCGACCGTGGCCCTGTTCTTCCCGCTGCTCGTCCTCGCGGTACCGATCGTGGACACGACGTTCGTCGTCGTGCGGCGGCTGAAACACGGGGAGCCGGTGTTCGAGGCCGACCAGGCGCACCTGCACCACCGCTTCCTGCGGCGTGGCTTCTCGCAGCGGCGCGCAGCCCTGACGATCTGGGCCTGGTGCATCACGCTCGCCGCGGCGGCGTTCGCGACCCGCTTCGTTCCCTTCCGCGCCCACGGCGTCTGGCATCCCTGGTGGACGCTGCTCGCCGCGGCGATCGGTCTCGCGGCGGTGCTCTTCTCGGTCTACGTCGTCTACGTGCTCGAGATCGTGAAGCTCGGAAACCGGATTCAAAAGCGCCGCAACACCGACGATCCGCTGCGCAAGACCGCTTGACCTAGTACGAAGGCCGAAGTGACGTAGGTCCAGAGACCCATTGACGAGAGTCAACGGGTGTGCCAGCCTTGTCCCCTGCCTCGAATGGGGTACCCCGAACGGGAGTAGTGAGAGGAGGTTCGCGCAATGGACGTTCGCCTAGCGGCCTGGGGCACCTAACCCCGGTCCCTGCGGCATCACCCATCCCGCGCGGAGTCGCCGAGCCGCGGCCGTCAGCCCATTCGGCGACTCCAGCGGGTGTTGGGCGAGCGCGTGCGCGTGACCCCGGCATGAGCCGTCTCCTCGCGCCGTTCGCAAGTCGCGACTTCCGGCTCCTCTGGACGGCGAGCACGGTCTCGCTGCTCGGAGACGGCATCTGGTACGTCGCGATCGCCTGGCAGACTCTCGCGGTCTCGAACAGCGCAACCGCGCTCGCGGTCGTCTGGCTCGCCTTCACGCTGCCGCACATCGCGATGCTGCTCTTCGGGGGAGTGCTCTCCGACCGGCTGCCGCGACGGCGTGTCCTGCTCGGCGCGAACATCGTCTCGGGAATCTTCGTCGGCGCCATCGCCGTCCTCTCGCTGGGCGGCGTGCTCTCGCTCTGGCAGCTGCTCGTCCTCGTGGCCGGCTACGGCGCGAGCGAGGCGGTGTTCGGGCCTGCCTACGGGGCGATCGTCCCGGAGCTCGTCGACCGCGACGTGCTCACGCAGGCGAACTCGCTCAACCAGCTCAACCGGCCGCTCGCGTTGCGGCTCGCGGGGCCGGCACTGGGCGGGCTCCTCGTCACCGGGCTCGGAGCGGGCTGGGCGCTTGCGCTCGACGCGGGCACGTTCGCCGTCTCGGCCGCGATCCTCTCCCGGATGGCCGTGCCGCGCAGCGCGCTCGCGGCCGTGGAGACCAGTGTCCGCGCGGTGCTGCACGAGGTGGGCGAGGGGCTCGCCGCGGTCCGGCGCGTGCCGTGGCTCTGGGCCGGGATGGGTGCGGACGCGATCGGGACGCTCGCGACCTGGGGCTGCGTGCAAGCGCTTGTTCCGGTGCTCGTGCGCGACAACCTGGGCGGAGGCGCCGAGACGCTCGGGTTCATCTACGCCGCGGGCGGCGTCGGCGCAGTAGTCGCTGCGCTCACTACCGGCTCGCGCGGCAGCCCGCGGCGGCCTGTGGTCGTGCTCTTCCTCGTGCTGGCAGGGAAGGTTGCGGCGGTCGGCCTGTTCGGCTTCGCGACGAGCGCCGCCACGGCGATGGTCGCCAGCTTCCTGATGGGAGCGCTCTCGACCGTCGGGCTCGTGGTCTGGATGACGTTGATCCACGAGCGGGTGCAGGGCGATCTCCTCGGACGGGTCAACAGCATCGACTGGCTCGTCTCGACGAGCCTGATGCCGATCGCGCTCGCCGTCGTCGGCCCGCTCGCGGATGCGTTCGGAACGCGTGCGCTGCTCGTCGTGACGGGATTCGGCGGCGCGCTGCTCGTGCTCTCCTTCCTGCTCGTGCCGGGCGTGCTTGCCGGCGAGAAGCTCCAGGACCGGCTCGAGCCGACCTAGCGCTCTGCGGCACGCTCGACGAACGCGGCCAGCAGCTCGTTGAACGGTTCGCCGAGCCGCTGCACCGAGTGGCCCGCGCCCGGGAGGACCGCCCGCTCCGCGCCGAGACCCTCCTCCAGCACGTCGCAGACCGCTTCGAAGGCGGCGCTGTGCCCGCCCGAGACGACGAGCTTCGGAAACGGCGCCCGTGCGAGCTCGTCGAGCGGGATCACGGCTTCGGACGGGGGGCGTTCGACCATCAGCGTCCGCGCGCCCTGCAGGAGCTCGGGCGTGAAGTTGCCGGGCGGCGTCGACGAGCCGACGAGGGAGAGGAACCCGCGCAGGAACTCGCCGGGGTCTCGCGGCCCGCTCGTCCAGTGCGCCTCGACCCGCACCATGAACTCGTCGACTGCGGGAACGGCGCGGGCTACGCCGAAGGCCGGCGGCTCGATCACGGCGAGCGAACGGAGGCGCTCCGGATATCGCGCCGCCGCCAGCAACGCGATCACGCCGCCGTACGAGTGGCCGACGAGGTGCGTCCCGGGCTCCACGAACCGGTCGAGCCAGACGGCCTCGTCCTCGAAGTCGACGTGCTCGACGTCGGGTCCCGGCGGAAAGCCGCGCCGGTTCGGCGCCACGATCTCGAACCGGTCGGCGAGCGGCCCCTGTGCGCTCCAGGTCAGCTCCGCGTTGACGACGGAACCGTGAACTAACAAGAGGCGAGGTTGGCTATCCATGCGGGATTCGGGTGTCACAAAGTACTCGGTCGCGGCCCCTCCGACACTGCTATTCTCGCGCTCGGATGCAGGGGACAGCTTCGTCGCAGTTCAGCGCCGCTGGTGCCGGTGGCGTTCTTCTTGCCGTGCTCGTGGCCGGGATCGGCGTCGGCGTTCTGATCGGCTGGGCCACCGCGGGCTCGGGCGCCGTCGGCGCGCTGGTCGGAGCCGTGTTCGGCATCTTCGGCGGGATCGTCGCCGTCTACCTCCGCTACGGGTCGTGACCTGATGCTCGCCACCCTCTTCTCGACCCGCCGCGCGGAGCCGGATCACGTGCTGCCTGCCGCAGGCGGCACGGTCGTGCTCCTGCTCCTGCTGCCTGTCTATGCGCTGCTGGGCTGGAGCCTCGCAGGCTGGGGGCTCGCCGCCGTGCTCTGGCTCGGCCTGCACGCGCTCGAGCTGCTCCTCGTCCGGTCGCGGCAGAAGCAGTCGACCGGCGTCGCGAGCTCCGGCATACAGGCCTTCGGACTCTTCTTCAAGGTGATCGCGATCCTGGTCGTGCTCTTCGCGGCGCTTGCCGCGGACCAGGGCGTGGCGCTGGCGGCCGGGCTCGCGTACGGCCTTGCGTACACGTTCGAGCTCGGATTGTCGCTCGCCTCCTACTTCGGCACGGCGTCGGCTTGACGAGGCTCCGCGTCCTGCTGGTCTTCGCGACGCTCGCGCTCGTCGCGCCGCAAGCCGCCTTCGCCCGGGGGAACTTCGACCCGACCACGGAGTTCGAGCAGCACGAGTGGATCCCGATCCATCTCGGCCCGCTCAACCTCTCGATCACGAAGGCGGTCGTGTATCTCATGCTCGGGACGCTGTGCACGATCGGCCTCGGGCTCTTCACGATGCGCAGCCGGCTCGCGCTCATGCCCGACAAGAGGCAGACGGTCGGAGAGGCGCTGTACGAGGTAGCCCAGACGCAGGTCGCCGAGCAGGGGCTGCCGACCAAAGCCATGGCCCGCTGGTTCCCCTACTGCGCGACGCTTCTGCTCTTCATCTTCGTCGTCAACCTGCTCGGTTTCATCCCCTTACCGCTCACCGGCGAGACGTGGCACGGCGTGCCCACATGGGGGATCTACGCGGCCACCAGCTCGCTCTCCGTCACGCTCGGGCTCGCGCTCCTGACGTTCTGCTTCACGCACTACGAGGGGATCAAGTGGAACGGCGCCCGGCGCTACTTCAAGAGCTGGATCCCGGAGGCTCCGAAGGGGCTCCTGATCCTGATCATCCCGCTCGAGATCCTCGGCCAGTTCATGCGGCTGATCTCGCTCAGTGTCCGGCTCTTCGCGAACATGCTCGCCGGCCACATCCTGATCCTCACCTTCCTGGGCCTGATCTTCATCTTCGAGTCTCTGGCCCTGGTCTTCACCGTCATTCCCGCGACGCTCTTCTACATCTTCGAGGTAGTCATCGTCGTCGGGATCCAGGCGTTCATCTTCGCCGCCCTGTCCGCCATCTACATCGGCTCCGCGATCGAGCCGGAGCACTAAGGAGGAACGAGAAATGTTGGGCTTCATCCTCGCCGCTACGACCGGCGACGTCACCAAGGCAGGCAAGGCGATCGGTCTTGCCCTCGGCGTCGGGCTCGGTGCCGCAGGCGCCGGCGTCGGCATCGGGATCATCTTCGGTTCGATGATCCAGTCGGTTGCCCGCCAGCCGGAGCTCCGGAGCGAGCTCCAGGGCATCCAGTGGCTCGGCTTCGCGCTGACCGAGGCCGTCGTGTTCTACGGCCTGCTCGGCTCGATCCTGGCGTACGTGCTCGTCAAGTGATTCTCGCTTCGAACCCACTCATCTCGGTCACGCCGGGTCTGATGATCTGGACGATCGTCTGCTTCCTGATCGCGCTCTGGGTGCTGAAGCGGTACGCGTTCGGCCCGATCCAGAACATGATCGATCAGCGGCAGCAGTCGATCCGGCAGTCGATCGAGGCCGCCGACGAGGCTCGCGACGAGGCGCAGCGGCTGCTCGAGGAGCACAAGAAGCTCATCGCCGAGGCGCGTGGCCAGGGCGAGGAGATCCTCGCCGAGGCGCGCAAGACGCGGGAGTCGATGGAGCAGCGGATGCGCGAGGAGACGGAGGCCGAGCGGCAGCGCCGGCTCGAGGAGACGCGCAAGGAGATCGCGGCCGAGACCGCGCGTGCGCTCCAGCAGATCCGGGCGGAGGTTGCCGACCTCACGCTCGAGGCAGCGTCGCGGGTCGTCGGGCGGACGCTCGACGCCGAAGCGTGACCAGGAGCTGATCGAAGAGGCGATCGCGGGACTCGACTTCTCGCGGCTGGAGGAGTCGGCATAGCCGTCGCCCACCGCATCTACGCCGACGCGTTGTTCGGCGCCGCGAAAGACGCGGGCCGGCTCGCGCAGGTGCACGAGGCGCTCGGCGACTTCGCGTCCGCGGTGACCGAGTCGCCGGAGCTGCGCGCCGTCCTGCGCAACCCGCAGCTCGAGCCGAGCGCGAAGGCCGCGATCCTCGCCGACCTCGCCGGCGACGAGGAACCGCTGTTCGCGAACTTCCTCCAGGTCGTCGCGGAGAAGGGTCGCGCGGCCGAGCTCGAGGAGATCGCGAAGGAGTTCGAGCGGCTGATCGCGCGCGAGGAGCGGCGCCTCACCGTCGAGCTGACGACCGCGCGCGAGCTGACCGACGCCGAGACGAAGGCGATCCTGCAGCAGATCGAGGATGCGGCGGGCCGCAAGGTCGAGGCGACGCAGAAGGTCGATCCCGACCTGGTGGGCGGCATCGTCTTGCAGGCGGGCTCGCTGCGCGTCGACGCGAGCGTGCGCGGGAGACTTGAACGACTGAGAAACGAACTCGTGAAGACATGAGGGAGCTGAGAGCGCCTTGAAGCTGCGTCCGGAAGAGATCACGTCGATCCTGCGCCAGCGGATCGAGCAGTACGACGTCGAGACCGATCTCGCCGAGGTCGGCACCGTCCTCCAGATCGGCGACGGCATCGCCCGGATCTACGGGCTCGAGAACGCGGTCGCGATGGAGATGCTCGAGCTCGAGCACGGCGTCGTCGGCCTCGCCTTCAACCTCGAGGAGGACGACGTCGGAGCCGCGCTCTTCGGCGAGTGGGAGCAGGTGAGCGAGGGCGAGCCGGCGCGCCGCAGCGGCCGCGTGGCGAGCGTTCCCGTCGGAGAGGCGCTGCTCGGGCGCGTCGTCGACCCGCTCGGCAACCCGCTCGACGGACGCGGTCCGATCGAGGCATCCGAGACGCGACCGCTCGAGTTCAAGGCGCCGGGCGTGATCGCGCGCCAGCCGGTGAAGGAACCGCTCATGACCGGCATCAAGGCGATCGACTCGATGACGAACGTCGGCCGCGGCCAGCGCGAGCTGATCATCGGCGACCGCTCGACGGGCAAGACGGCGATCCTGATCGACACGATCCTCAACCAGCGCGACACCGACGTGCACTGCATCTACGTCGCCATCGGCCAGAAGGCGTCGACGGTCGCGAGCATCTACGAGCGGCTGCGCGAGGCGGGCGCGATGGAATACACGACCATCGTCACCGCCGCAGCGCACGAGGCCGCTCCGATCAAATGGATGGCGCCGTTCGCGGGCTGCGCGATGGGCGAGTACTTCCTCTTCAACGGCAAGCACGCGCTCGTCATGTACGACGACCTCTCGAAGCACGCCGACGCGTACCGCCAGCTCTCGCTGCTGCTGCGGCGCCCGCCCGGCCGCGAGGCGTTCCCCGGCGACGTCTTCTACCTTCACTCGCGGCTGCTCGAGCGCGCGTGCAAGCTCAACGAGGAGAACGGCGGCGGCTCGCTCACGGCGCTGCCCGTGATCGAGACGCAGGCCGGTGACGTCGTCGGCATACATCCCGACCAACGTGATCTCGATCACCGACGGGCAGATCTTCCTCCAGTCGGAGCTCTTCTACTCGGGCGTCCGCCCGGCGGTCAACGTCGGCATCTCGGTCTCGCGCGTCGGCGCGTCGGCGCAGACGAAGGCGATGAAGAAGGTCGCGGGACGCCTGCGGCTCGACCTCGCGCAGTACCGCGAGCTCGAGGCGTTCGCGCAGTTCGGCTCCGAGCTCGACCGCGCGACGCAGCAGGCGCTGACCCGCGGCGAGAAGATGGTCGCGACGCTGAACCAGCCGCAGTACCAGCCGTGGCCGATGGAGGAGCAGGTGACCGCGATCTACGCCGGCAACGAGGGGTACCTCGACGACATCCCGACTCCGCAGGTCTCGCGGTTCCAGGACGAGCTGCGCGAGCACCTCCGTGCCGAAGGCGAGATCTACAAGCAGATCCGCGAAGGCGGGCGACCTGCCGGACGAGCTGGCGGAGAAGCTGAACGGCGAGATCGAGAAGTTCAAGAACGGTTTCAACGTCGAGGGCGAGGGCGAGCTCACCTAGGTGGCGTCGCTCCAGGACCTCCGGCGGCGGATCTCGTCCGTCCGCAACACGCGCAAGATCACGAAGGCGCTCGAGCTGGTGGCAGGCGCGCGGCTGCGCCGTGCGCAGAGTCGCATCGAGGAGATGCGGCCCTACGCCGACCGGATGCAGGAGCTGATGGTCGGCACGGCGCGCGCGGCGTCGTCCCTCCGGAACCTTGCGCTCCTGCAGCGGCGCGACGAGGTGCGGCGGGTCGCCTTCGTCGTCGTCACCGGCGACCGCGGTCTCGCGGGGCCGTTCAACGGCCAGGTGCTGCGGCGAGCCTTCGAGCTCGAGCGGCAGGTACGGGCCGAGGGGCAGGAAGTGGTGTGGCTCGCCGTCGGGCGCAAGGGCGCCTCGACGCTGCGCTTCCGCCGCTACGAGCTGACCGGCGCAATGGGCCGGCTTCGCCGACAAGCCGAGCTACCACGATGCGCAGGCCGTCGGCCACAGGCTCGCGGAGCTGTACGAGGCGGAGGAGGTCGACCGCGTCGTCCTCATCTACAACCGTTTCGAGTCGGCGCTCGTGCAGCGGGTGACGACGACCGACCTGCTGCCGATCCGCGAGGAGGTGCTCGCGGGCGAGGAGCCCGCCGAGGAGGAGCGCGCCGGTCCGAGCGCCGACTTCATCTACGAGCCGGAGCCGGAGGAGATCCTCCAGCGGCTCCTGCCCGTCTATCTCGAGACGGAGATCTACCGCGCGCTGCTCGAGTCGGCGGCGGCGTTCCTCGCCTCGCAGATGACGGCGATGCGCAACGCCTCGAAGAACGCCGGCGAGCTGATCGACAACCTCACGCTCTCGCTGAACCGTGCCCGGCAGGCCGAGATCACGCAGGAGATCCTCGAGGTCGTCGCGGGCGCCGACGCGCTCACCCAGTAGCCCTTTACTTCGAGTTCCGACTTTCGAGTCTCGGGCGCTTCAGCGCTCAGCGGAGCCGGGCCATGGCCGAGAAGGAGGCGCTCGAATGAGACGGTTTCTGATGCTCTTGGGGGTCGCTTCACTTCGACGCGGCAGTCGCGCGAAAGCACTGACCTCGTCAGCACGGAGGGCGGTCGCTCCGGCCGCCCTCCCGCAATCATGATCCGACGAGTGGATAACGACGACCGTCCACCGATCTGCGCGACCTGCGGCGTGACGATGGTGCCGGCCGCCCTCAGCGCCGACGAGGGCAACGAGGACGAATGGGTCTGCCTCGAGTGCGAAGAACGTGCCGAGGAGACGTAGCCGACCGCCGAGTCACTAGGCAGTGGGCCGTACGAGCTCTCGCGCTCGCGCGGCCTTCACTGCCGCCGACAGCGTGGCGATGTCGTACGCGCCGTAGTGCCGCAGGCCGTTGATGAAGAACGTGGGCGTGCCGGAGACCGCGGAAAGATCGGCCGAGTCGACGTCCTGCGCGATGCGGCCTGTGCCCGTTCGCGTCCGCAGGTCCTCCTCGAAGCGCTCGACGTCGAGTCCGAGCTGTCCGGCGTAGCCGAGGAGATCGCGGAAGCCGCAGCGCGTCCTGGTGATCGAGCAGCAGGTCGTGCATCTCCCAGAACGCACCCTGCTCTGCCGCCGCCTCCGCGGCCTCGGCCGCCTGCTGCGCGTTCGGGTGGACGTCGTTGAGCGGCAGGTGCCGCCAGACGTAGGCGATCTCGCCGTGCTCGCGCAGCAGCTCGCGCACGACCGGCTCCGCCTGGCCGCAGTACGGGCACTCGAAGTCGCCGTACTCGAGCACGGTGACGGGTGCGTCCACCGGGCCGCGCAGGTGGTCGCGCTCGGGGTCGACGGGCTCCGCGAGGTCGACGATGAGGTCGGGTGTGCCGAGCAGCGCCCGGATCCGCCGTCGTCGGGGCAGCCGTTTCGTCACGACGACGAGGAGCCAGGTGAGGAGGGCGGCCAGGAGCGCCGCGCTGAGGACTCCGACCTTCGCCTCGTGCGAGGTCGGTGCCCGTGAAGGCGAGATCGGCGATGAGGATCGAGACCGTGAAGCCGATCCCGGCGATCGTGCCCGCTCCGGCCACCGACGCCCAGCCGACCGGCGGGCGCAGGCGTCCGCGGGTGATGCGGGTCGCGAGCCAGGTCGCGCCCGACGATCCCGATCGGCTTGCCGAGCACGTAGCCGAACAGGATCCCGAGCGTCACGGGCGACGTGTACGCCGTCGAGAGGAAGCCGGCGCTCAGGTGGATGCCCGCGTTCGCGAGCGCGAAGAGCGGCACGATCACGTAGCTCGTCCAGGGATGCCAGAGCGCCTGCAGCCGCTCGTTCGGCGAGACAGCCGACCGGACCGCCGACCGTGCGCTGCGCGAGAGCTCACCGGTCGGCTGCTCCCGGAAGAGCCGGAAGATGTCGCTCGCGCGTTCGAGGTCGCTCCGCTGCGCGGGATACGCGAGCGCGATCACGCCGCCCATGAGTCCCGCGACCACCGGGTCGACCCCCGACTCGTAGAACGCGATCCAGACAGCCGTGCCGAGCAGGAAGTACACGGGGCCGAAGTGGATGTCTGCAGCGCGGACCAGCAGGATGCAGCCGAACAGCCCGAACGCGACGACGAGCGGGACGACCGAGATCGAGCCGCTGTAGGCGATCGCGATCACGAGCAGCGCCACGATGTCGTCGACGACGGCGACCGTGAGGAGGTACGCGCGCAGGCGATCCGGTAAGCCCGACCCGACGAGCGCGAGCAGCCCTAGGGCGAACGCCGTGTCGGTCGACATCGCCGTTCCCCAGCCGTGGATCGAGTCGTGGCCCGCGTTGATCGCCAGGTAGATCGCGACGGGCACGACCATCCCGCCGATGCCGGCGAGGAGCGGCAGCGCCACACGCCGCCGCTCGCGCAGCTCGCCGAGGTCGAACTCGCGCCGCGCCTCGAGGCCGATCACGAAGAAGAAGAAGGCCATCAGGCCGCTGTTGATCCAGCCGCGAAGATCCTGCGAGATCCCCGCTCCGCCGATCCGGATCGAGAGTGTCGTCGTCCACACGCGCTCGTACCCCGCCGGGTCGACGTTCGCCCAGACGAGTGCGGCGACAACTGCGGCGAGGAGGACCGCGGCGCTGCCGGTCTCCGTGTTGAGGAAGGTACGGAGCGGTGTCTGCAGGTTCCGCGTCCACGCCGTCCGGCCGCTGAACGGGGCCGCGGAAGCGGCCGTCGAGACGTCTGTCTCCGCCATGTCGGCAAGCTTCGCAAACGCGGTCGGTTCGACCGAGGAGGGTGAACCGGGCTGGGCTAGAGTGCGCGTGCCTGCGGCCGCCCGCGAGCGGCGCCGACTTCGAGCATCAGGGGAGACTCAGTGGCCGACAAGAGCAACGGCAAGAACACGGGGAAGATCGTCGAGATCAAGGGCGTCGTGCTCGACGCCGTCTTCCCGGACCGGCTGCCCGAGATCAACCACGCGCTCAGCATCCAGGTGCCCGAGGACGGCGGCACGCGCGAGCTGATCGCGGAGGTGCAGCAGCACCTCGGCGACGATCGCGTCCGGGCCGTCGCCATGGACACGACCGACGGGCTTGCCCGCGGAGTCGAAGTCGTCGACACGCAGGAGCCGATCTCCGTGCCTGTCGGCGACGAGACGCTCGGCCGGATCTGGAACGTGATCGGCGACCCCATCGACGGCAAGGCGGCCGCGAAGGGTGAGCGCTGGCCGATTCACCGCGACCCGCCGGCCTTCGTCGATCTCTCGCCGGCGATCGAGATCTTCGAGACGGGTATCAAGGTCGTCGACCTCATCGCCCCGTTCGTCCGCGGCGGCAAGGTCGGCCTGTTCGGCGGGGCCGGGACCGGCAAGACCGTGACGATCACGGAGCTCATCCACAACGTCGCTCTCCAGCACGGCGGCGTCTCGGTCTTCTCCGGCGTCGGAGAGCGGACGCGCGAGGGCAACGACCTGATGCTCGAGATGCAGGAGTCGGGCGTCATGGACAAGGTCGCGATGTGCTACGGCCAGATGAACGAGCCGCCGGGCGCCCGCCTGCGCGTCGGCCTCTCCGGGCTGACGATGGCGGAGTACTTCCGTGACCAGGGCCAGGACGTCCTCCTCTTCATCGACAACATCTTCCGCTTCGTCCAGGCGGGCTCGGAGGTGTCAGCGCTGCTCGGCCGAATGCCGAGCGCGGTCGGCTACCAGCCGACGCTGGCGACCGAGATGGGGCTGCTGCAGGAGCGCATCACCTCGACGCGCACCGGCTCGGTCACGTCGGTGCAGGCGATCTACGTGCCGGCCGACGACCTGACCGACCCGGCGCCGGCGAGCACGTTCGCGCACCTCGACTCGACGACGGTGCTCGATCGCAGCATCGTCGAGAAGGGGATCTATCCGGCCGTGCACCCGCTGCGCTCGACCTCGCGCGCGCTGCAGCCCGGCATCGTCTCCGCCGACCACTACGCGACCGCGACGCGGGTGCAGGAGGTGCTGCAGCGCTACACCGACCTGCAGGACATCATCGCCATCCTCGGCATCGACGAGCTCTCCGACGAGGACAAGCTCGTCGTGCAGCGCGCCCGCAAGATCGAGCGTTTCCTCTCGCAGCCGTTCTTCACGGCGGCGCAGTTCACCGGCACGCCGGGCGAGTTCGTCAAGCTCGAGGACACGATCCGCGGCTTTACCGAGATCCTCGACGGCAAGCACGACGAGCTGCCCGAGCAGGCCTTCTACATGGTCGGTCCGATCGAGCAGGCGGTCGAGCGTGGCAAGCAGCTCGGCGCCGAGGAGTCGGACGACGCCGCACAGCGCGAGGCGGACGAGCAGGCGGAAGCCGCCGAGGCCGAGACGGCCGGCGCTCCGGCCTAGCGAGCCGGGATGGCCGACCATCCGCTCTTCCCGGTCTCGGTCGTGACGCCGGAAGGCCCGGCGTTCGAGGGCGAGGCCGAGATGCTGATCGTGCCGGGCGCCGCCGGCGAGATCGGCGTTCTCGCGCGGCACGCTCCACTCGTCGCCATGCTGCGGGCCGGCTCGACGCGCGTGCACGTGGGCGACGGCGACGTGCGCGAGTTCGCCACCGGCCCGGGCTTCTTCCAGGTGCTCGAGAACCGCGCGATCGCGCTCGTGGACGACGCGGTAGCGGCGGGGGACATCGACGAGGTCAGGGCGCGGACGCAGCTCCAGGAGGCGCAAGAGGAGCTGGCGAAGGTCGAGGCGGGGGACTCGACCGCCGACCGCTGGCAGCTGGAGCAGCGCATCCGCCACGCCGAGAACCAGCTGACGGTCAGCGGCGCGAGCTAGCTCGGTGGCCGGGCGAAGAGCTGCGCTCTTCGCCCGGGGATAAAGGAACTCCGCGCGGGCGAGAGCGTGGTCTCGCCCGCGCTTCGTGCTGTTTTGCTTTTGATGCTCTGGTGTGCGGAGGCTTGTGTCGTGCGCTCGTGCGCGGCGGAGGCCGGCGCGAGCGCGGTCCGGCCTGCGGTTAAGCGCGCTGCGCGAGGCTTAGCCTCCGGCCCCTGGTCTGAGCGCTGGTCGAGACGTTTGAACCCCTCTGGGGTCCAGGCGGCGGCGTAACGATGCGTTCCGCCGCCGCGCAGCAGCGGGCGTGCACGCGCAGCCTGCGCGCTCGCGACGAGAGAATGGCTCGAACCCACGTTCAACCCACTGTGCTCTCAGCACGGAGCAACCGGGAGACCGCGCTCTCCCGGTTGCGGAGTTCCTTAGCCCCGGGCGAAGAGCGCAACTCTTCGTCCGGATCAGTAGCGATCGATATCGACCAGCCGCTGGTCGCTGATGCCGAAGTGGTGCGCGATCTCGTGGAAGACCGTGCGCCGCACGAGTGCCCGCAACCGCTCGGGATCCCCGCCCGAGATTCGCTCGAGCGGCACCCGGTAGATCGTGATCTTGTCGGGCAGGGAGCCCGAGTAGTACGGGCCACGCTTGCCCCATGGGACGCCCTCGTAGAGGCCGAGCAGATTCGGTCCGCGCGGCGACATGTCCTCGACCGTGACGGCGACGTTCGTCATCAGGCCGCGGATATCGTCGGGCAACTCGTCGAGCGCGTCGCGTACGAGCTGCTCGAAGTCCGGGTCGCCGTCTTCGTCCACTGCTCTCGATCCTAGGGAGAAGCGGGCGCCTCGGCGAGGACGCCGCCCTGCCGGAGCGCCTCCTCCAGCGGAGCGGCCATCGCCGCGTCGTGGGCGGTGGCGTACGCGTCGCCGAGCTCCTCCTGCGCCTTTGCCTTCGCCTCCTCGAACGGCGTGTGCTCGCTGGGCTGGAGCTGGACGCCTGCGTCCGCGAGCAGGCGGTCGGCGATTCCCGCGAGGTATGCCGCGCGAGACGCATCGCCTTCGAGGAGACAGGCACGCGCGTACGCCGCGAGCGCGTAGGCCATCACCTCCTTGAAGCCGAGCTCGAGGGTGAGGGCGACGGCGCGCTCGAGCCACTCGCGCGCCCGTTCGAGATCGCCGGTCACGAGGTGGTAGCTGCCGAGGTTGTAGACGGCGATCGTCGCGTTCGCCTTGCTCGTCTGCAGCGAGAGCGCCTCCTCGGTCACCTCGATCGCGCGGGCGTAGTCGCCGCGCTCGCCGGCCATGTGCCCGAGGTTGGCGAGCACCGTGGCGAGCCGGGCCGGCTGGTCGAGCTCACGGAAGAGAGCGGCGCTCTCCTCCATCATCTCGGTCGCAAGGTCCATGTCCTTTCGCATGGCGGCGATCGTGGCAAGGTCGCTGAGCTCGCGGGCGACCCAGAGATCGTCTCCGAGCTCCCGCGCGAGGGCGAGGGCGGCTTCCTTGCGCTCCTGCGCCAGCTCCTGGTTTCCGAGGCGGGTGGCGATGGAACCGCTGAGGGCGAGCGCCTTCAGCCGCAGCTGCGGCGGTGCGTCGCTCGCGCGCAGCAGCGCATCCTCCACCCAGCGGAACCCTTCGCTGAAGTGGCCGCGCACCTCCCAGAAGGTCTTGAGCCCGCTGGCGAGCCTGAGCGCGAGCACCGGCGCCTCGGCAAGCGACCAGGTGAGCGCGGCCCGGGCGTTGTCGTGCTCGGGCTGGATGAGATCGAGCCAGACGTCGTCGCCTTCGACGGTTTGGTTCTCCAGGCTCTCGGCCAGCTGCGTCAGCCACTCCGCATGCCGCCGCCTGACGTCTGCGGCACCGTCCTCCTCGAGTCGCTCGGCCGCGAAGTGGCGGACCGTCTCGAGCATCATGAAGCGGGTTTCGCGCCGCCGGAGGAGGTTGTTGTCGACGAGGCCGGCCAGCGTGTCCAGCGTCGTCTCGCAGACCTGCTCCGCGGCTTCGAGCGTGCAGCCGCCGGCGAAGACGCCGAGGCGTGCGAAGGTGACGCGCTCGTCGGGACCGAGCAGGTCGTAGCTCCAGCGGATCGTGGCAGCGAGCGTGCGCTGGCGGGCCGGCGCGTCACGCGGACCGGTGGGAAGGAGGTGCGGCTCCTGTTCGAGGCGCGCGAGAATCTCCGCCGGTGTCAGCAGCTTCGCGCGCGCCGCTGCGAGCTCGATCGCGAGCGGCAGTCCGTCGAGCCGGGCGCAGACGCGCGCGACCTCTGGTGCGCTGGTCTGGTCGAGCTCGAAGCCGGGATCGGCCGCCTGCGCACGCGCGGCGAACAGCCGCAGTGCGTCGGTCCGGACGAGCGCTTCGAACGGCAGGCCGACATTCGGCGAGTCGAACGGGGAGACCGGGTACTCGTGCTCGGCCTTGAGCCGGAGCGGCGCGCGGCTCGTGGCCAGGATCCACAGCCGCGGCGCCGCCGCGAGGAGGTCGCCCACGAACGGCGCGGCGGCGAGGAGCTGCTCGAAGTTGTCGAGCACGAGCAGCATCCGCCGTTGCTGCAGGTGCTCGCTGACGCCTTCGGCGAGCGGGCGTCCGCCTTCCCGCACGCCGACCGCCTCCGCGATCGTGGGCACGAGCAGCTCCGGGTTGGTGACCGGCGCGAGGCTGACGAAGACGGCGCCGTCGCGGAGCTCCGCCTCGAGCTCGTGCGCGACCGCGAGCCCCAGCCGTGTCTTCCCCGTGCCTCCCGGGCCGGTGAGCGTGACGAGCCGTGCGCCCTCGCTGCGGTACAGAGAGCTGACTGCGGCCAGCTCGAGCCGGCGCCCGACGAGCGGCGTCGGCGGCACCGGTAGCGGCCGCATCGTCCGCGCGGGAGGAGCCGGTGCCTCGAGGCCCGGGTCCTGGCGGAGGATCGCCCGCTCGAGCTCCTGGGTCGCCGGGGTCGGCTCCAGGCCGAGCTCGTCCGAGAGGACTTTGCGCGCGTCGCGGTAGACCTCGAGCGCCTCCGCCTGGCGGTCGCAGCGGTAGAGGGCGAGCATCCGCTGTCGGAGGAACCGCTCGTGGTAGGGATGCTCGGCCGTGAGCGCCTCGAGCTCGGCGACGACGGTGTCGTGCCGGCCGCACGCGAGTTCCGCGTCGTAGCGAAGCTCGAGCGCCGTGAGCCGCAGCTCCTCGAGCCGCTCTGCCTCGGCGGCGCGCCGCGTTTCCTCGGGCAGGTCGGCAAGAGCCGGCCCGCGCCAGACCGCGAGCGCCTCGCGGAGGTCGTCCGCCGCGTCCTCCGCGCGACCGGCCTCGAGCGCTGCGCGGCCGCGTTCGAGCGTGCGCTCGAAGCGGTCGAGATCAAGCTCGTCCTCCCCGACGACGACGCGGTAGCCGCGGCCGGCCGTCTCGATCCGGTCGTGGCCCAGCGCGCGACGGAGGCCGTGCACGTAGACCTGCAGCGACTGGACGGCCGACGCGGGCGGCGCCTGTCCCCAGAGCCCGTCGATCAGCTGCTCCGTCGTCATTACGCGTCTGCGGTTGACGAGCAGCAGCGCGAGCAGCCCGCGCTGCTTCGGCGCCCCGAGCCCGACCGGCCCGTCGTCGAGCCGGGCCTCGATCGGCCCCAGGATGCGGAATTGCACTGAATTACCCCGTGACCCCTTAACCACTGACCAAGTGGATCTTAAGCGCCTTCTCCGACGCTTCCAACCGTCAGCCGCGCCTGCGGCCCACCGAGAAGGAGGCAAGCATGATCCGCGCAGGAGACGCCATCGAGAACCCGGTCACCGGCGAGCGCATCGTCTTCCGGCAGACGAGCCGCGAGACGAACGGCGCGGCCGTCGTGATCGAGACCTACGTCCAGCCGAACGGCTTCGTCGCCGCGGCGCATGTGCACCCGAGCCAGGAGGAGCGCTTCGAGGTCCTCCGCGGCACGGTGGGCTTCCGCGTCGGCCGCGAGAAGCTCGTCGCCGGCCCCGGCAAGCGCCTCACGGTGCCGGCCGGCACGCCGCACAAGTTCTGGAACGCCGGCGACGAGGTCGCGCACTTCGTCTGCGAGATCCGGCCCGCGCTGCAGTTCGAGTCGCTGATCGAGACGATGTTCTCGCTCGCCGCCGACGGCCGGACGAACCGGAAAGGCATGCCGAACCCACTCCACCTCGCGGTGATCGCGCAGGCCCACTTCGACACCGTGCGCCTGCCGTTCCCGCCGGCGATCGTCCAGCGGCTCGGGCTCGCGCTCGGCAGCCCGCTCGGCCGCGTGCTCGGCTACGAGCCCGTCTACGTCCCCGCGC
Organism: uncultured Actinomycetes bacterium; assembly: GCA_963731015.1. Lineage (GTDB taxonomy): Bacteria > Actinomycetota > Thermoleophilia > Gaiellales > Gaiellaceae > Palsa-739. Next base: position 645,704 of record CAVSTY010000005.1, on the reverse strand, counting down.
CGGCTCCGGCCGGCCTGCCTGCCGTGACTGCAGCCTGATGCGTCGCGGTCTGTTCATCGCGGGTCTCGTCCTCGGACTCCTGCTGCTCGCCGGAGTCGGGGTGATCCGTTCCGCCCTCTCACTTCCCTTCGAAAGGAGCACCGCAAGATGAACAGCTCCGAGAATCGCGGCTGGGCGCTGCTCGGCCCACTCACCGTCGCGCTGTGGATCGCCGGCATCTTCCTCGTCACCTACAAGGCTCCCGGTGACCACGCATCGGGCGGGGACATCCTCGGCTGGTACCGGGCGCACACCACGACGATCGTGCTCGGCGGCTGGCTGTTCATGCTCGGCTCCCTCGGCTTCGTCACTTTCGTCTCGGGCCTCCGGCAGCGCCTCGCCGCGGCGGCCGGACCGTCCAGCCAGCTGCCCGGGTTGGCGCTCGTGGGCACCGGGATGGCAGGCGCGTTCGGGATGCTCACGGCGGCGGTCGACGTCGCCGGCGGGATCGACAAGACCGACATCGGCCCGACGACCGCCCTGGCCTTCCACCACGCGGTGGACATCTTCTTCGTCTGCGCGGAGCTCGCCGCGATCCTGCCCCTCGCAGCGGTCGCGATCGTCGCCTGGCGGACGCGGATCCTGCCGCGCTGGTGGGCGGCCTTCAGCGGCTTCATCGCGATCGTGCTCGTCGTCGGTCCGATCGGCTGGGCCGCGGTGATCTTCGGCCTCCCGATCTGGACGCTCGGCACGAGCCTCTTCATGCTGCTCGGCTCCCGCGAACCGATGCGGGTGGCCGCGGCCGCGGCCTGAGCCGCTACGCGACGCGGCTCTGCCTCTGCGACGCGCCCTCGTGCGCCGGGAGGTAGAGCCGCTCAACGTACTCCGCCGCCATGCGCGCCGTGCCGAAGCGCGGCCCGAGCTCGGCGATCGACTCCCGCATGAGCGCGATCCAGCGCTGCGGCAGCCCGGCCTCGTCGCGCTCGTAGTACGCCGGGAGCACCTGCTCCTCGAGCACCGCGTAGAGCGCCTCCGCATCGGCCTCGTCCTGCTGCTCGTCGCTCGCCTCGACGTCCGGGCCGCCGATCGCGAACCCACACGTGGGGGAGTAGCCCTCGGCCCACCAGCCGTCGAGGATCGAGCAGTTGAGCACGCCGTTCAGCGCGGCCTTCATCCCCGACGTGCCCGACGCCTCGAACGGTCGCCGCGGCGTGTTGAGCCAGACGTCGGCGCCCTGGACGAGCCGCCGCGCGAGCGTCATCTCGTAGTCCTCGAGGAAGACGACACGCCCCGCGGCCGTGGGCTCGCGTGCGAACTCCACGACGAGCTGGATCAGGTCCTTTCCCTCCTCGTCCGCGGGGTGCGCCTTGCCGGCCACGAGCACCTGGACAGGCCGCTCGGAATCGGTGAGCAAGCGCGCGAGCCGCGCGGGGTCGCTGAAGAGGAGGCTCGCGCGTTTGTAGGACGCGAAGCGGCGCGCGAAGCCGATCGTGAGGACTTCCGGGTCGAGCTCGCGCGCGCCGCGGGTCGTGACGACGTAGTCGAGCAGTCGCTTCTTCGCGCTGCGGTGCGCGACCCACAGGTCCTCCGCCGGCAGCTCACGTGCCTGCTCGAACTGCGGGTCGGTGTCGCCGAGCAGCATCTCGAGCTCGCCGGAGAGCCACGTCCGCTGGTGGACGCCGTTCGTGACGGAGATGATCGGAACCTGGTCGACTCGCCGCTCGGGCCACAGTCCGTGCCACATCTCGCGCGAGACGGCGCCGTTGAGCTCCGAGACCGCGTTCGCGTACTGCGAGGTGCGGAGCGCGAACGGGGTGAGGCCGAACCGCTTCTCACCCGGCTCGACCTTGCCGAGCGCGAGGAAGTCGTCCCACGCGAGGCCGCAGCGCTCGACAAGCCCGCCGAGGGCCTGCCGCACGAGCTCGGGGTCGAAGACCTCGTTCCCCGCCGGCACCGGAGTGTGCGTGGTGAAGACCGTGGAGGCGCGCAGCCGCTCGATCGCCTCGTCCGGCGAAAGGCTCTGTTCCTCGACGAGCTCGCGCAGCCGCTCGAGCTGGAGGAACGCGGAGTGGCCCTCGTTGAGGTGGAAGACCGTCGGCTCGAGGCCGAGCCCGCGCAGCACGCGCACGCCGCCGATGCCGAGCAGAATCTCCTGCCGCAGCCGGTTCGTCCGGTCGCCGCCGTAGAGCGTGTCGGTGACGGCCCAGTCCGGGTTCCCTCCGACCTGCGTGTCGATGAGGTAGAGCGAGGCACGCCCGACGCGTACCCGCCAGACGCCGAGTCGCACCGGAACGAGCTCGCCGCTGTCGTCCGCGAGCTCGACCACGGGAGCCATCGGCACGAGGTCGAGCGGCAGGCGGCTCGTGTCGGTCCGCGGATAGTGCTCGATCTGGCGGTCGTCCTCGTCGAGCCGCTGCTGGAAGTAGCCGCGACGGTAGAAGAGGCCGATCCCCACGAGCGGAAGGCCGAGCTCCGACGCCGCCTTGAGATAGTCGCCGGCGAGAACTCCGAGACCGCCGGAGTAGATGGGAAGGCTCTCGTCGAGCCCGAACTCCGCCGAGAAGTAGGCGACTCGGAGGTCGGAAGGACCGCCGTGGTTTCGCCACCAGGTCTCCTCGCCGCGGTCGCGCGCGAGGCGAGCCTGCACCCGGCCCAGCCGGTCGAGATAGTCGGGCGTGAGCGCCTGTGCGAGGTCGTCGTCCGTCAGCTCAGAGAGGAGCGCCGTCGGGTTGTGCTGCAGCTCGGCGAAGCGCCGCGGCTCGAGCGCGTCGAAAAGGAGTCGCGTCTCGGCGATCCAGGTGAAGGAGAAGTCGCACGCGATCTCGAGGAGCGCCGCGCGCAGCGTCGCGCCGTCGTGTACCTCGGCCACGAAGCGGCACCCTAGCGACCGCTTCGGCCCTCACGCGACGGGTTGCGCGCGGCTCGGCTGCTAGCGTTTCGGGTACCCGGAGAGCTTTGACAGGCAGCTTGGCGACCGGGTCAACAAACGCCTAAAGCGCCCGAGAGCACCGCTCCCGGGCCCCTGGTTATCAATGCAGGGAGGAGCGCAGGTGCAGGACCGGCGGGAACGGCTCGAATCCATCCTCAGGCAGCGCATCGCCGTCCTCGACGGGTCGTGGGGCGTGCTGATCCAGAAGCGCGTGCGCACCGAGGAGGAGTACCGCGGCGAGCGCTTCCGCGACCACCGGCGCGACGTCGCCGGCGACCCGGACCTGCTCAACCTCACACAGCCGGACATCGTGCGGGAGATCCACCGCTCGTACTTCGAGGCCGGCGCCGACATCGCGACCACCAACACGTTCACCGCGACGCGGATCGGCCAGGCGGACTATGCGCTCGAGGACGAGGCCGCCGAGATGTCGCTCGAGGGCGCGCGGCTCGCGCGCGAGATCGCCGACGACTTCGGCGGGCTCGTGGCGGGGTCGGTCGGGCCGCTCAACGTCGCGCTGTCGCTCTCGCCGCACGTGGACGATCCGGCCTACCGCTCCGCGAACTTCGACGAGGTAGCGGAGGCGTACGCCGAGCAGATCCGCGCGCTCCGCGAGGGCGGCGTCGACCTGCTCCTGATCGAGACCGTCTTCGACACGCTGAACGCGAAGGCGGCGATCGTCGCCGCGCAGGACGCTGCGCCGGAGTTGCCGCTCTGGCTCTCGTTCACGGCCGTCGACAAGAGCGGCCGCAACCTCTCGGGCCAGACCGTCGAGGCGTTCTGGACCTCCGTCGAACATGCGCAACCGCTCGTCGTCGGCGTCAACTGCTCCCTCGGCGCGGCCGAGATGCGTCCCTACGTCGAGGACCTCGCGCAGCTTGCTCCGACCTGGGTCGCGTGCCATCCGAACGCCGGCCTGCCGAACGCGCTCGGCGAACACGACGAGCTGCCCGAGGACACGAGCCGCTACCTCGGCGAGTTCGCGCGGGACGGGCTCGTGAACATCGTCGGCGGCTGCTGCGGCACGACGCCGGAGCACGTCCGGCAGATCACGGCCGCGGTCGAGGGCGTCGCGCCGCGGACCGTGCCCGAGCGGCGGCCGGCCACGCGCTTCAGCGGACTCGAGCCGCTCGAGCTCAGACCGGACTCCAACTTCACGATGATCGGCGAGCGGACGAACATCACCGGCTCGGCCCGGTTCCGGCGCCTCGTCGAGTCGCGCGACTTCCAGGCGGCGGCCGACGTCGCGATCGAGCAGGTGCGCGGCGGGGCCAACCTCCTCGACGTGAACATGGACGCCGACCTGCTCGACGGCGAGCGGGCGATGACGACGTTCCTCAACTTCGTCGCGACCGAGCCCGAGGTGGCGCGGATCCCGATCGTGGTCGACAGCTCGCGCTGGTCGGTGCTCGAAGCGGGACTCAAGTGCGTCCAGGGCAAGGGCGTCGTCAACTCGCTGTCGCTGAAGGAGGGGGAGGAGGCGTTCCTAGAGCAGGCGCGCGCGGTCCGCCGCTACGGCGCCGGCGTCGTCGTGATGGCCTTCGACGAGGAGGGCCAGGCCGAGACGGTCGAGCGGAAGGTCGCGATCTGCGAGCGGGCGTACCGGCTGCTGGTCGAGGAGGTCGGTTTCCCGCCGGAGGATCTGATCTTCGACCCGAACGTCCTCGCCGTCGCGACCGGCATCGAGGAGCACCGCGGCTTCGCGAAGTCCTTCCTGGAGGCGCTGCCGCTGATCAAAGAGCGGTGCCCGGGCGCGCGGACGAGCGGCGGGATCTCCAACCTCAGCTTCGCGTTCCGCGGCAACGATGCCGTGCGGGAGGCGATGCACTCCGCGTTCCTCTTCCACGCGATCCGCGCCGGCCTCGACATGGGCATCGTCAACGCGGGCCAGCTCGTGGTGTACGAGGACATCGAGCCGGAGCTGCTCGAGCTGCGTCGAGGACGTGATCTTCGACCGGCGGGACGACGCGACCGAGCGGCTCGTCGAGTACGCCGGGCGCGTGCACGGCGAGGCGACGAGGCGCGAGGTCGACCTCTCCTGGCGCGAGGCGCCCGTCGAGAAGCGGCTCGAGCACGCGCTCGTGCACGGCATCGTCGACTTCATCGAGGAGGACACGGAGGAGGCGCGGCAGCGGGCCGACCGTCCGCTCGACGTGATCGAAGGGCCGCTGATGGGCGGCATGCAGGTGGTGGGTGACCTCTTCGGCGACGGGAAGATGTTCCTGCCGCAGGTCGTGAAGAGCGCGCGAGCGATGAAGCGTGCCGTCGCCTATCTCGAGCCGTTCATGGCAGCAGAGCAGGCCGCGGGCGGAGTGCCGCGCACCCGCGGGAAGGCGGTTCTCGCGACCGTCAAGGGCGACGTCCACGACATCGGCAAGAACATCGTCGGCGTCGTGCTGGGCTGCAACAACTACGACGTCGTCGACCTCGGCGTCATGGTCCCGGCCGAGCGGATCCTCGAGGTCGCGGTCGAGGAGGAGGCGGACGTCGTCGGGCTGTCCGGGTTGATCACGCCGTCGCTCGACCAGATGGTCGACGTCGCGCGGGAGATGGAGCGTCGCGGGATGGATCTGCCGCTCCTGATCGGCGGCGCCACGACGTCACGCCAGCACACGGCGGTGCGGATCGCGCCGGCGTACTCGCAGCCGGTCGTCCACGTCCTCGATGCATCACGCGTGGTAGGCGTCGTCTCGGCCCTGCTCGATCCCGAGCGCCGGGTGCGGCTCGACGTCGATAACCGCGCCGATCAGGAGCGGCTCCGCGACCTCTATGCCGAGAAGGAGCGCAAGCCGCTGCTGCCGCTCGCGCGCGCCCGACGAGAACCGGCCACGGATCGCGTTCGACGACCTCCCGGTGCCGGAGTTCACCGGCCGCCGTCTCGTCGAGCCCGACCTCGCGACGCTGCGCGAGTATGTCGACTGGCAGTTCTTCTTCCACGCCTGGGAGCTGAAGGGGAAGTTCCCGGCGATCCTCGACCAGCCTGCGGCCCGGGAGCTCTTCGACGACGCGCAGCGCCTGCTCGATCGGATCGTCGAGGAGCGCCTGCTCGTGGCGCGCGGTGTCCTCGGCTTTTGGCCGGCGCACGCCGAGGGAGACGACGTGCTCCTGGACGAGGGAACGCGCTTCTCCTTTCTTCGCCAGCAGACCGACTACGGCGACTCGCGCCCGAACCGCTCCCTCGCGGACTACGTGGCCCCGGCCGGCGACCACCTCGGCGCGTTCGCCGTCACCGCCGGCCTCGGGGCCGACGAGCTCGCCGCCGGCTTCGCCGCAGAGCACGACGACTACCAGGCGATCATGGTCAAGGCGCTGGCCGACCGTCTCGCCGAGGCGTTCGCCGAGTACCTGCACGAGATCGCGCGCCGCGCCTGGTACGAGACAGGCCCGAAGCTGCCGAGCGAACAGCTGATGGCGGAGCGCTTCCGGGGCATCCGGCCTGCGTTCGGCTATCCCGCCTGCCCGGATCACAGCGAGAAGTCGAAGCTGTTCGCGCTGCTCGGCGCCGGGGAGGCCGGGCTCGAGCTCACGGAGACGTTCGCGATGACGCCGGCGGCGAGCGTGAGCGGCATCTACCTCGCGCATCCCGAGGTGCGCTACTTCTCGGTGGGTCGGATCGGCCGCGACCAGGTCGAGGACTACGCCGTGCGTAAGGGGATCTCCGCCGCCGACGCGGAGCGCTCGCTCCGGCCGAATCTCGGCTACGAGCCGGCGGAAGATGAAGAGGAGATTAAGGCCGTATCCGCTTCTTCCGGAACCTGAGCTATCCTCGGTGACCGGCGCCGCGGTGGCGCCGATCTCGCATGCGGACGACGCTCAAACGCGGAATCGGACAGGCCGCCGGTCTCAATGGCAACGGCCATTCCGCCGTGCCTCCACTCTTCGGCCCGACCGTGCGCTACCGGCAGCCGCGGCCGGCCGCGGCGCTCCGTGATCGGGCTGATCCTGCGCGGCTTCGGCTGGCTCGTGCTGGCCGTCCTGGTGATCGGCGCCGGCATCGGCGGTGGGGCCTATCTCTACTACCACGAGACCCTCAACGCCGTGGCGGCGGGCAAGGTGCTCGGGAAGGTGGAGCACGAGAAAAAGGGAGGTCTGAACGCGATCGCGTCCCCGTCCCAGCCGGCGATCGCGCTCGTCGCGGGTTACGACGTGCGTGGCGCGCCCGGCGGCGCGAATCCCTACGCCCACTCGAACTCCGACACGCTGATGCTCCTGCGGGCCGACCCGACGAACAACACGCTCTCGCTGCTCTCGTTCCCGCGTGACCTCGAAGTGCCCATCTACTGCCACGGGGACACGCAGTCACACGACTGACCGCATCAACTCGGCGTGGTCGCACTGCGCCAACGGGCCGGCCGCGACCCTCGACACGGTGGAGCAGCTGACGGGCCTGAAGATCAACTACATGATCACGCTCGACTTCCACGCCTTCACGCAGATCGTCGACCACCTGCACGGCGTCTACATGAACGTCGACCGCCGGTACTACATCGCCCCGCGCACGGGCACGTCGGCGATCAACCTCGCAGCCCGGCTACCAGAAGCTCGACGGCGCGCAGGCGCTCTCCTACGTGCGGTACCGCCACACCGACAGCGACATCTACCGCAACGGCAGGCAGCAGCTCTTCCTCGACGCGCTGAAGAGCCGGCTGAGGACGGGTCTCTCGATCTTCGACGCTCCGAAGCTGGTCGGAGACCTGAAGCACAACGTCGAGGTCGCAAAGGGCGGCGGCGGCACTGTGACTCCGGCCGAGCTCGAGTCGTACCTCGGCCTCGTCTACCACCTGCCGGCCGGGCACCTCTTCCGGAACGCGATCCCGCTCAACGACTTCAGCTACGTCACTACCGCGGCCGGCGCCGACGTGGTGACGGCTCCCGCCGAGCGCGATCACCGCCGCCGTCCACAGCTTCCGCCATCCGGACGTCCGCGAGGTGCAGGTGGTCAACAACCAGTTCGGCGGCCAACCGAAGACCGCGAAGAAGAAGACGAAGCAGCACGCGCTGTCGAAGTCGCAGGTCTCGGTGCTCGTCCTCAACGCCAGCAATGTCGCCGGTGAGGCTGCCAACACGACGTACCTGCTGTCGAGACACGGCTACACGACGAAGACGCTTCCCTCCGGCAACCAGGCGAACGCGCCGAAGGTGCAGCGCGACACGATCATCTACTACGACCCGGTTCAGCCGAACGCGAGCCAGGCCGCGCAGCAGCTGCGACCGCTGTTCGGAGCGCACACCCGCATCGCGCCGATGTCGACGGCAATCGGCGACATCGCAGCCCGGGCCGGCGACCCGCTGACGGTCGTCGCGGTCGGCACGAGCTTCCCCGGCAAGCTCGTCGTGCACAAGCCGCCGAAGGTGCAGCCGAAGCTGCCGCCGCAGGTGAGCAACGGCGCGGCCATGACGGCGCCCGGACTACGCCAGGTCTACGACGAGGTGCACTTCCCGCTGATGGTCCCGCACAAGATCGCGGTGGGCTCGGTGCTCTCCGACAGCGCGGGCGTCCGCGGCTTCAAGCCGCTCAAGAACCAGCACGAGGTCGTGCTCACCTTCAACGTGAACGGCACGTACAAGTACTGGCAGATCGAGGAGAGCACCTGGAACTCCGCGCCGATCCTCCAGAACCCGTCCTTCACGCTGGTCCACCACGGCCAGAAGTACCTCGTCTACACGAGCGGCGGTGCCATCCAGAGGGTCGCCCTCCGCACGCCTAAGGCGACCTACTGGGTCTCGAACACGATCCTCAACGAGCTCTCGAACTCGACGATGATCGCGATCGCCGAGAGCCTCAGGCCGCTCCGCCGCTGAGAAGCGGATTACCCTAGGACCGTGGCACGGATCGCGATCTTCGGGGCTGGCTATGTCGGCCTCGTCACCGGCGCGTGCTTCGCGGACCTCGGCCACGAGGTCGTCGTGCGCGACGTCCTGCCCGAGCGGATCGAAGCGCTGCAGGCGGGCGAGGTGCCGATCTACGAGCCCGGTCTCGACGAGGTGCTCGAGCGCTGCCGCGACCGGATCTCGTTCACGCTCGACGTGCGGGAGGCGGTCGCCGAAGCCGACTTTCTCTACGTCGCGGTCGGAACCCCGCCGACGTACGCAGGCGATGCCGACCTCTCGGCCGTCTGGACGGTCGTCGACGAGCTCCCCGACGACGCATCGGCGACGGTCGTCATGAAGTCGACCGTCCCCGTCGGCACCGGAGAAAAGGTTCGCGCCGCGCTCGACGCGCGCGGCCTCGAGGCGGTCGGCTACGCCGCGAACCCGGAGTTCACGGCCGAGGGGACGGCGGTGCGCGACTTCATGGAGCCCGACCGGATTGTGGTCGGCGCCTTCGACGTCGAGGACGGCGACGCCGTCGAGGCGCTGCATGCCGGCATCGACGCGCCGGTCGTGCGCGCGGACGTCAACTCCGCGGAGATGATCAAGCTCACGGCGAACGCGTTCCTCGTCACGCGGATCAGCTTCATCAACGAGATCGCGAACGTCTGCGAGCTCGTCGGAGCGGACGTGGAGCGCGTCGCGGAGGGGATCGGGCTCGACCACCGACTCGGCCCGCATTTCCTCCGTGCGGGCATCGGCTGGGGCGGCTCGTGCTTCCCCAAGGACTCGCTCGCGCTCAAGCAGCTCGCCGCGAACTCGGGCTACCACTTCCACCTCATGAACGCCGTCATCGAGGTGAACGAGCTGCAGAAGCGGCGCGTCCTGCAGAAGCTGCAGCGGCATCTCGGCCGGCTGCGCGGCAAGACGATCGCGCTGCTCGGCCTGGCGTTCAAGCCGAACACGGACGACATGCGCGAGGCGCCGTCCCTCGTCCTCGCTTCGCGGCTGATCGCGGAGGGAGCGGAGGTGCGCGGCTGGGATCCTGTCGCGCGGCCCGAGCTTCAGGGGGTCACGCTGTGCGACTCGCCGCTCGACGCCGTCAAGGACGCGGACGCGGCCGTGATCGTCACCGAGTGGCCGCAGCTCCTCGAGTTCCCCGGCGAGGAGACCCGCCGGGCGATGCGGCATCCGCTGATCGTGGACGGACGCAACCTCCTCGACCCCGACGCCGTGCGCGCTCTCGGCTTCGCGTACGAGGGGACGGGGCGGAAGATCTCAGCGACGGACGTTCTTCCCGAGGCCTCCGAGCCCGAGCTGGAGACGAGCGAGTAGTGGAGGCTCTCCTGCTCGCCGGCGGCAAGGCCGAGCGGCTGGGCGAGGCAGCGCAGGGGCTGCCGAAGCCGCTCGTCCCGGTCGGCGGACTGCCGCTCGCGGCGTATGCGGTCGCTCGGCTGGTCGACTGCGGCGTGACGCGCGTGATCGTCGCGTGCCGCGCCGGAGACGAGGAGGCGTTCCTCCACGCGCTGTCCGGACTCGGAGCCGGGGTCGAAGCGGTGGGGGAGGAGGAGCCGCTCGGACGTGGCGGCGGCCTGCGGCTCGCGGCCACGCGGCGGCGGGAGGAAGGACCGGTGCTCGCGCTCAACGGCGACGAGCTCCTCGACGTCGACTTCCGCGCGCTCCTCGCCGAGCACGAGGAGAGCGGCGCCGCCGGGACGATCGTCGTCGCGCAGGTCAGCTCTCCGTTCGGCGTCGTCGAGATCGAGGACGATGGCACGGTCACAGGCTTCCGCGAGGGGCCGCTGCTCGAGCACTGGGTCAACTCGGGCGTCTACGTGCTGGGCGAGGACGCGCTCGCACTCCTGCCGGAAAAGGGCGACCACGAGCAGTCGACGTTTCCGCAGCTCGCGGGCGAGCGGAGGCTGCATGCGCACCGCCACGAGGGCGTCTGGCTCACCGTGAACACGCCGAAAGACCTGCGGCGGGCCGCCGAGTTCATCGAGTCGCATCCCGAGTGGCGCCCGCAGAGGCAGCTCGCATGAGCGTGGGCTCGACGGAGCTCGGCAAGGAGCGAAGGTGTCGGCTTTGCCGGCGCCGGGAGCGGCAATGAGTCTCGATTCGCCGAACTACGGCTCGCTCGACAGGTTTGCGTTCGAGGCGCGCCGGGTCGAGAAGCCGTGGGGCTGGGAGCTGATCTGGGCGCACGCGGACGCGTATGTGGGCAAGGTCCTGTTCGTGCGCGCGGGCGAGTCGCTCTCGCTCCAGTTCCATCGGGAGAAGGACGAGAGCTGGTACCTCCAGAGCGGCCGCGCGCGGCTCGAGCTCGGCGAGGCAGGCCAGGAGGCGCTCGACGAGGAGATCGTCACCGCCGGGGCGTGCTTCCGCTTCCGGCCGGGGACGGTGCACCGGGTCACCGCCCTCGAGGACACGACGATCCTCGAGGTCTCGACGCCGCACCTCGACGACGTCGTCCGCCTCGAGGACCGGTACGGACGCGAAGGCACCAGTGACGCATGAGCGTAGGCTCGACGGAGCTCAGCAAGGAGCGGAGGCGCCGGCTTTGCCGGTGCCGGGAGCGGAGATAGAGCGCGTTCTTCGCTGGGACGGTTGCGTCAACGTCCGCGACCTCGGCGGGCTGCCGCTCGCCGCTGGAGGCGAGACCGCGTATCGGGTCGTCGTCCGCGCCGACTGGCTGCCGGGATTGAGCAAGGCAGGACGGCAGGCGCTCGTCGACTACGGAGTTTCGCTTGTCGTCGACCTCCGGGCGGACCGCGAGGACGACGAACAGGCGCTGCCGGTGCCGGTCCAGCGCGAGCCGATGGATCCGCGTCCCGTCCCGGCGGCGTGGGACTGGCGATCGATGCGCGAGGCGTACCTCGCTCTCGCCGACCACTATCGGGGTGCTCTTGCGGGAGCGCTGACAGCGCTCGGCTCGGCCGATCCGCCTGTCGTCGTCCACTGTGCCGGCGGGCGCGACCGGACCGGCATCGCCTGCGGAATGGCCCTCTGGCTCGCGGGCGTCGAGCCCGAGGTGATCGGCGCCGACCACAGGCTGAGCGACGAGAGCTGGGCGCCGTACCACCCGGACTGGTTTGCCGAGGCGCCGGACGAGCAGGAGCGCGAGCGGCGGCGCAGGATCGCGCAGCCCGCCGGGGACACGCTCGCCGAGGTGCTCCAGGAGATCGAGCAGCGGGAGGGCATCCGGAACTTCCTCCTCGGCGCCGGCGCCGACGAGGCCGCGCTCGACCGCCTCGTCGCGCGGCTGCACGGCGAGCCTTGACACGGCTTTGTTAAGGTCGAGGCGAATGGATGCGCTCCACGTTTCCCACGCGGCCGCGCGTACCGGCTGGTCGGCCCGGATGCTCCGCTACCTCGAGCAGGCCGGGCTCGTCGTCCCGTCGCGGACGCCGGCCGGCTACCGGCTCTACGGTCTGCGCGAGCTGAACCAGCTCCGCTCGCTCGCCGACCTGCGGCGCCGCTTCGGTCTCGGGATCGGCGACATCGCCTTCGCCGCGCGCCTGCGGCGCGAGCCCGAGCTCCGCACCGCGATCGACGGCTGGCTCGCCGACGTCGAGGACGCATCCTGGGTGGAATGGGAACAGCGCAAGCACGAACGACTTCTCGCCGCATAACGAAAGGAACAGATGGCAGCGACGCAGCGCTACGACGTGAAAGATCTCGCCCTCGCCGAGGAGGGCAAGCGGCGGATCGAGTGGGCCGACCGGCAGATGCCGGTGCTCGCGGCGATCCGGGAGCGATTCGAGCGCGAGCAGCCGCTGGCCGGCCATCGCATCTCCGCCTGCCTCCACGTCACGACGGAGACAGCGAACCTGATGCGGACGCTGCAGGCGGGCGGCGCGGATGTCGTCCTCTGCGCCTCGAATCCGCTTTCGACGCAGGACGACGTCGCGGCGGCGCTCGTGGCCGACTACGACGTGTCCGTCTTCGCCATCAAGGCTGAGGACAACGACACGTACTACGCCCACATCGAGGCGGCCGTCGACCACAAGCCGCACTTCACGATGGACGACGGCGCCGACGTGATCGGCGTCCTCCACTCGGCGCGGCGGGAGCAGCTCGGCGAGATCATCGCGGGCACCGAGGAGACGACGACCGGCGTGATCCGGCTCAAGGCCCTCGAGGCGGAGGGGAAGCTCGGTTTCCCGATCATCGCCGTGAACGCGGCGCAGACGAAGCACATGTTCGACAACCGCTACGGCACGGGCCAGTCGACGATCGACGGGATCATCCGGGCGACGAACGTCCTTCTCGCCGGCAAGCGGTTCGTCGTGTGCGGCTACGGCTGGGTCGGCCGCGGCGTCGCCTCGCGGGCGCGGGGCATGGGCGCGCACGTGATCATCACCGAGGTCGATCCGATGAAGGCGCTCGAAGCCTTGATGGACGGGTTCGAGGTGCTGCCGCTCGAGCGGGCGGCCGAGGTCGGCGACATCTTTTGCACCGCCACCGGCGACAAGCACGTGGTCGCCCGCGAGCACATGGAGACGATGAAGGACGGCGCGATCCTGGCGAACACGGGCCATTTCAACGTCGAGATCGAGATCCCGGCTCTGCGGGAGATGGCGGTCGAGACACGGCGTGCGCGGGAGTTCGTCGAGGAGTTCACCCTCGCCGACGGCCGGCGCCTGTACCTCGTCGCCGACGGGCGGCTCGTCAATCTGTCCGCCGCCGAAGGCCACCCGGCGCTCGTGATGGACATGTCCTTCGCGAACCAGGCCCTGTCGCTCGAGTACGCGGCGCAGCACGCGAGCGAGCTCGACCGCAAGGTCTATCCGGTGCCGCCGGAGATCGACAGCGAGATCGCGCGCCTCAAGCTCGAGACGATGGGCGTCGAGATCGACCGGCTCACGGAGGAGCAGGCCCGCTACCTCGCCTCGTGGGACGAAGGGACCTAGAGCCCGAGCAGATCGTCCGGTTGGAGGAGGACGGCCCGGCGGTCGTCCTCCTCGACCAGCGCCGGCTGCCGGACGAGGTCGTCGAGCTGCGTTGCGCGACGGCGGCAGAAGTGGCCGACGCGATCCGCGACATGGCCGTGCGCGGCGCGCCGGCGATCGGCGTCGCGGCCGCGTACGGGCTCGCACTCGCGGCACTCAGGGGAGACGATCTCGTCGCGGCCGAGCAGGTTCTCGCGAGCTCGCGGCCGACCGCGGTCAACCTCCCGTGGGCGCTCGCCCGGATGCGGGGGGAGCCGACGCCCGAGCGGGCACGTGCGCTCCACGAGGAGGAGGTCCACCGCTGCCGGAGGATGGCCGCGCACGCCGCCGAGCTTTTCCAGCCCGGGACGCGCGCGCTCACGCACTGCAACGCAGGCGGCCTGGCGACCGGCGGCTACGGCTCCGCCGTCGGTGCCCTCCGTGCCGCCGCCGAACGCGGTCTCCTCGACCGGGTCCTCGTCGACGAGACCAGGCCGCTGCTCCAGGGCGCCCGCCTCACCGCGTGGGAACTCGAGCGCGCCGGCATCCCGCACGCCGTCATCGCCGACTCGGCGGCGGGCTCGCTCATGGCGCGCGGCGAGGTCGATCTCGTCGTCACCGGAGCCGACCGGATCGCCGCGAACGGGGACACGGCGAACAAGATCGGGACATACTCGCTCGCCGTGCTCGCTGCGCACCACGAGATACCGTTCTACGTCGTCGCTCCGACCTCGACGCTCGATCGCGACACGCCCGACGGCTCGGGCATCCCGATCGAGGAGCGCGATCCGGCGGAGCTGACGAGCCGCTTCCCGGCCCGCAACCCCGCCTTCGACGTGACGCCGGCCGCGCTGATCACGGCGATCGTCACCGAAGACGGCGTTCACCTCCCGCCGTATGAGGAGTCGCTCGCGTGAAGTGCGTGATCCTCGCGGCGGGCTACGCGACCCGGCTGCGGCCGCTGACGGACGACGTGCCGAAACATCTGCTGCCGGTCGGCGAGCGGCCGATGCTCGACTGGGTGCTCGACGCTGTTCGTGCGGTTCAGGAGGTCGACGAGATCCACCTCGTCACGAACAGCCGCTTCGCGCCGGCGTTCGAGCACTGGGGGGAGGCGAACGGCGTCGCGGTGTACGACGACGGGACATCCTCGAACGAGGACCGGCTCGGCGCGGTGGGGGATCTCCGGCTCGCGATCGAGCAGGCAGGGCTCGAGGACGACGAGCTCGTCGTCCTGGCCGGGGACAACCTCTTCGACTTCTCGCTCGACCACTTCGTCGAGTGGTGGCGCGCCAAGCCACAGCCGGCGAGCGCTGTCCCGCTCCACGACGTCGGCGACCTGGAGCTCGCCACGCAATACGGCATCGCCGACACGGATGCCGATGACCGCATCGTGCGCTTCGTCGAGAAGCCGAGTCACCCTGCATCGACGCTCGCTTCGACGCTCATCTACCTCGTAGCGCCGGCGCACGTCCGGCTCGTCGCGACCTACCTCGAGGCGGGGATGAGCCCGGACAACGCCGGGAGCTTCCTTGGTTGGCTCGCGGAGCGGGAGCCGGTCTACGGTTACCGCTTCGAGGGCAGCTGGTACGACATCGGGGACCGGGCGCAGCTGCTCGAGGCGGACAACCGGCTGCGGCGGCTCGCCGGGGTGCCGGAGCGCGCGTCCTACAGCCTCGACTGAGTCGACACCTTCCCGGCACATCCAGCGTCGTAGCGTGGAGGCGTGCTCGACCTGCTCCTGCCGCAGCGCTGCGTCGTCTGCGGCTGCGGGGGGACGCAGCTCTGCGTCGCCTGCCGCGAGGAGCTACCGCGGCTCGAGCCGCCGCTCTGTGCGCGCTGCGGCGCGCCGACCGCGTGGCCGGTCGAGCGGTGCCGCGAATGCGCGGGCCGACGGCTCGGCTTCGCGAGCGCCCGCGCGGCCGTCGGCTACGACGCAGCCGCACGTCGGCTCGTCCATGCGTGGAAGGAGCGCGGGCTGCGCCGGCTCGCCGCCGAGGTCGCTCAGCTCGTCGCCGAGCGGCTTCCTCCGCCCGAGGTCGACGTGCTCACGTTCGTCCCGGCCGATCGCGGGAGGCGTCTCGAGCGGGGACACAACCCGGCCGAGCGGCTCGCGCTCGAGCTCGCTGCCCTCTGGGAGCTCCCGTGCCTGCCGCTCCTCGAGCGCACGCGCGGCGGCAGGCAGCGCGGGAGCTCGGCCGTCGAGCGGCGGACGGTGCGCGGCGCCTTTCGCGCACGTGCGACAGCACCGCGAAAGGTCGCCGTGATCGACGACGTCTACACGACCGGCGCCACCGCAGCGGCCGCCGCGAGCGCCCTCCGCGCTGCGGGTGCGCGCCGGGTCGACGCGGTCGCGTTCGCACGCGCGCTTCGTCGTGGCTAAACACGGATGCGGCTACGCGTCTCCCGAGTAGGGTTAGACCACAGCGCACATTGCAGCGACAGGGGAGACGCCGATGCAGCTTCACGTCAAGGGCAAGAACCTCGAGGTGAACGACTCCATTCGGAGCTATGTCGAGCGGAAGCTCCAGAAGCTCGACCGCCGCGTCCACGAGTTGACGGAGGTCGAGATCGAGCTGGCCGTCGAGCGGAACCCGTCCATCGCCGAGTCGCAGGTAGCCGAGGCGACCGTCCACCTCAAGGGCCGCACGCTGCGCGCGCGGGAGACCGCGCGGGACATGAAGGCCGCGATCGACCAGCTCGCCGACAAGCTCACTCGGCAGGTCCGAGACCTGCACGAGAAGCGGGTGGCCGGCCGCAAACACTTCGACGAGCCCGCGGTCACGGACCCGATCGAGGCGGAGATCACCGAGAGCTAGTGGGGCTCTTCCGGCGTAAGCAGGAGACGCTGAACGAGCAGCTCCTGCGGGAGGCTGGGCTCGATCCCGCGTCGGCGCTCGGCGATCCGTCGCCGGCGCCCGAGCCACCGCATGAGCCGGAACTCGAACGCGAACGCGAACCACCGGAGCCGCCGCCGTTCTCACCGGCTCACATCGAGCTCGGCTGGCGCAGCAGGGCCAGGGGCCGGGCCCCGGCCGTGGACGCAGTCGTCACGGTGAGGGTCGCCGACCTGGCGGGCGACGAGGTCGCCTTCACCACGCTGCCGAACGGCGACGTCATCGTCGAGCGGGAGAACGGCGACGGCGACCTGTCTCCGCTCGCCGACGCGATGGAGCAGAAGATCGAGCCGCCGTACCGCGCCGTCGCCGCGCGGCAGGATGGCGACCTCTGGGGCGTCGGCGCGAAACGGATCCAGGTCGCAGAGTTTCCGCTTGCCGAGGGCGACGCGGTCGAGCTCACCGAGAACGAGGGCGTCCGAGAAGTCCGCGTCGACGACGAGCCCAGCGACGCCGAGGTGCCGGAGCTCGTGCAACTCGGCGAGCAGGTCGGCGCCGACTACAGCGTCGAGGCGAGGCGCATCGACGGGGACTTCTGGGAGGTCCTGGTCCTAGCCTTGTAGGCCGCTACCCTTGAGCCGTGGAGATCGGCAACCTCGAGAAGGTTCTCCGCGTCGGCGAAGGCCGCCGCATCAAGCGGCTTCAGGAGCAGGCGGCGTACATCACCTCGCTCGAGCCCGAGTTCGAGCAGCTGTCCGCCGCGGACCTGCAGGGCAAGACGGCGGACTTCCGGCAGCGCCTCGAAAACGGCGAGAGCCTCGACGACCTCGTCTTCGAGGCGTTCGCGGCTGTCCGAGAGGCCCGCAAGCGCGCGTCCGACCAGCGGATGTTCGACGTGCAGCTCATGGGCGGGATCGTCCTCCACGAAGGCGACATCGCCGAGATGAAGACCGGTGAGGGCAAGACGTTCGTCGCGAGCCTCGCCCTCTACCTCAACGGCATCGCCGACCGAGGCGCGCACCTCGTCACGGTCAACGACTACCTCGCCCAGCGCGATGCCGAGTGGAACCGGCCCGTCTTCGAGTCGCTCGGCATGACCGTCGCCTACATCGAGACGATGATGCCGTTCGACCAGCGCAAGGCCGCCTACGCCGCGGACGTCACCTACGGGACGAACTCGGAGTTCGGCTTCGACTACCTCCGCGACAACATGGCGGTCGCGCACGAGGGACTCGTCCAGCGCGGACATGCCTACGGGATCGTGGACGAGGTCGACTCGATCCTCGTCGACGAGGCGCGGACGCCGCTCATCATCTCGGGCGAGCCCGAGACGGCCGCCCAGCTCTACTACGACTTCGCGCGCGTGGCCAAACAGCTGACTCCGTTCCGCTCTTCGCCCGGCGATCCGAAGGGAGCGGCCGAAGAGGCCGGCGCCGACTTCGAGTTCGACGAGAAGTTCAAGACGGTCGGCGTGACGCCGCAAGGCGTGGCGAAGGTCGAGCGGGCGATCCGGATCGACAACCTCTACGCGCCCGAGAACACTCAGCTCGTCAACCACCTCTACCAGTCGCTCAAGGCCGAGTCGCTCTACCACCTCGACGTCGACTACGTGATCCAGGACGGCGAGGTGAAGATCGTCGACGAGTTCACCGGCCGGATCATGGAGGGGCGCCGCTGGAGCGAAGGCCTCCACCAGGCGGTCGAGGCGAAGGAGGGCGTCAAGATCCAGGAGGAGCACCAGACGCTCGCCACGATCACGCTCCAGAACTATTTCCGCCTCTACGAGACGCTCGCCGGCATGACGGGCACGGCGAAGACCGAGGAGAAGGAGTTCGTCGAGATCTACAACCTCGACGTGGTCGAGATCCCGACCAACGTCCAGGTCGCCCGCGCCGACGAGAACGACCTCGTCTTCAAGACGAAGGAGGGGAAGTTCGCCGCGGTCGCCCGTGACATCGAAGAGCGGACGCAGAAGGGTCAGCCCGTCCTCGTGGGCACGATCGCCGTCGAGACGTCGGAGTACCTCTCGCAGCTCCTGACCCGCAAGGGGATCAAGCACAACGTCCTCAACGCGAAGGAGCACGCGCGCGAGGCCGAGATCATCAAGGATGCAGGTCAGCCGGGCGCGGTCACGATCGCCACCAACATGGCGGGCCGCGGCGTCGACATCAAGCTGGGCGACGGCGTCGTCGACCTCGGCGGCCTCTACGTCCTCGGCACCGAGCGCCACGAGTCGCGCCGGATCGACAACCAGCTCCGCGGCCGCTCCGGCCGCCAGGGCGACCCCGGCGAGACGCGCTTCTATCTGTCCGGCGAGGACGACGTCATTCGCCTCTTCGCCGGCGACCGGATCAAGGGCGTCATGGACCGCTTCAAGATCCCGGACGACCAGCCTATGGAGGCGAAGATCCTCTCCCGGCAGATCGAGGGCGCACAGAAGAAGGTCGAGGAGCAGAACTTCGTCATGCGCAAGAACGTCCTCAAGTACGACGACGTGATGAACAAGCAGCGCATGGTCATCTACGAGCAGCGCCGCCAGGTGCTCGACGGCGAGGACCTCTCCGAGCAGGTCAAGCTCTGGATCGAGGAGGTCGTCGAGGACACGGTCAACTTGTTCACGCAGGACGAGTCCGAGCTGGAGTGGGACCTCGAGGCGCTCACCCAGGCGATGGCCCAGCTCTACCAGACCGAGATCACGGCGAAGGAGCTGCAAGAGGATCTCGGCGAGATCTCCCGCGACGCGCTGATCGAGGAGTTCCAGACCGACGCACGCGACGAGTACGAGGCGAAGGAGGAGGACTTCGGCGGGGAGCTGATGCGCGAGCTCGAGCGCTTCATCGTCCTCCAGGTCGTCGACATGCGCTGGCGCGAGCATCTCGAGAGCATGGAGGCGCTGCGCGAGGGCGTCCATCTGCGCTCGATGGCGCAGAAGGACCCGCTCGTGGAGTACACGGCCGACGGCGAGCGGATGTTCACCGAGCTCGGTCGCATCATCCGCAGCGAGGTCGTGCTCCACCTCTTTCACGCGGAGCTCGCCCCGGAGCAGGCCGAGCAGCAGCTGCAGCAGACGCAGACCGCCAACGGGAACGTCCACTACGAGCACGAGACCTCGGCGGGCGCCGAGGCGATCGTGGCCGCGGGCGGGGGAGACTCGGTCGCCACGGGAATGCCGCCGTCTGCGGGAGTGGTCACCCAGACCGTGTACACGAGCGAGCACGAGAAGCTCGGCCGCAACGACCCGTGCTGGTGCGGCTCGGGCAAGAAGTTCAAGAAGTGCCACGGCGCCTAGCCGGTCCCGAGCGTGGGATCGCCGGGTGAGGCAGGCAGCAGCGGGCTGACGGCGACGCCGTTCCGCGAGTTGAACGAACTCCTGGCGCGGTTCGTCGCTCGGGTTTCTTCGATCCTGGGCGTCGATCTGGTCGGTGTGTACCTCACCGGCTCGTTCGCACTCGGCGGGGGCGACGCTGCGAGCGATTGCGACTTCCTCACGGTGACCGCCGGTAGCCTCGGCGGCGAGGAGCAGCGTGCGCTTCGCCGCCTGCACGAAGAGATTCCCGGCTGGCCCGGCTACTGGGCGCACAACCTCGAGGGCTCGTATGCGCCACATGCTGACCTCAAGACTCTGGGGACGTTGGGCCAGTCCTGGCTGTACGTCAATCGGGGCGGCCGCGAGATGGAGTGGTCTCCCCATTGCAACACGGCGGATGTCCGGTGGGTTCTCGTCAACCGGCCACTCGTTCTCGTGGGGGCCGATCCGCGGAGCTTCGTCTGCGATATCCCGGCCGCGATCTTGCAGGCGACGATGCGCCCGCAGATCGAGAGCTTCCTCACCGATCTCGGGACCTGGGCGTCGTTTGACGTCTCCTGGACGCAGCGCTACGCGGTCGAAGCGAGCAGCCGGATGCTCTACACCTTCGAACACGGCGAGGTGATCTGCAAACAGGCGGCACTCGAATGGGCTGCGAGAGTGCTACCGCGCGAATGGCGCGACCTCCTCGAGCAGGTCCAAGCCGACCGGCTCGTCACGTGGAACGACCCACCGCGGCCCGGATCCGTCGAGCGGGCAGTCGCATTCGCCGAATACGTACGAGCGCGGGGCGCGGCCACTACGCAATAACTGGCACAATCTCGTCGAATGGCAGCGCTTTTCGTCTGGCTCTGGGTCATCGGCGGCGCCCCCGCCGCGATCCTCGGCGAGGTCGTGCGGGCGGACAGCCCTCGGACCGCCAGGGCGGGGCGGATCGCGTTCGCGCTGCTGCTCTGGGCGAAGCGTGCTCCGAGACCTGAGACCGCCTCAGAAGCCCTAGGATGACCGGCAGCATGGCTGCCGACGAGATCCAGATCCCGCTCGCCGAGCAGCTCGAGGAGATCGGGACCCAGCTCGACTGGGTCCGTGGTTACCTTTGACCCCGCTGCGCTGACGACCCGCCTCGCCGAGCTCGAGCAGGAGCTCGCGCAACCCGACTTCTGGAGCGACCAGCAGCGCGCCGCGCGTCTCTCCGCCGAGCACCAGCGCACGCAGGCGAAGCTGCGGCGCTACGACGAGCTCGAGGCGAACGCGGAGTTCCTGCGCGAGGGCGTGGGCGCGTTCCCGGACGATGAGCTTGAACCGGTGCTGCGCGACGTGCGTGCGGAGCTCGCGCGGCTGCAGGAGGACGCGCTCTTCTCCGGCGAGTACGACGCAGGCGACGCGGTCGTCACGATCCAGGCGGACGCGGGCGGCACCGACGCGCAGGACTGGGCCGAGATCGTTCTGCGCATGTACCTCCGCTGGGCGGAGCAGCGAGGTCTCAAGACGGAGGTGATCGAGTCGAGCGCGGGCGAGGAGTACGGGCTCAAGTCGGCCACCTTCACCGTGCGCGGCGAAAACGCGTACGGGATCCTCAAGGCGGAGCGCGGCAAGCACCGGCTCGTCCGCCTCAGCCCGTTCGACCAGGCGCATCGGCGCCACACGAGCTTCGCGCAGGTGATCGTCGCGCCGCTGCTCGAGGAGGCCGGCGCCATCGAGATCGCCGACGACGACATCCGGATCGACACCTACCGCTCGTCGGGCGCCGGCGGGCAGCACGTGAACAAGACCGACTCGGCCGTGCGGATCACGCACATGCCGAGCGGCATCGTCGTCGCCGTCCAGAACGAGCGCAGCCAGTCGGCGAACAAGGACACGGCGCTCAAGATCCTCCGCTCGCGGCTGGCGGAGAAGGCCGAGGAGGAGCGCGAGGCCGAGCTGGCGCGCGAGCGCGGCGGCGTGTCGATGGGCTTCGGCGGCAACGCGATCCGCAGCTACGTCCTCCACCCGTACCAGCTGGTCAAGGATCACCGCACCGAGCACGAGGTCGGCAACACGCAGGGCGTCCTCGACGGCGATCTCGATGGTTTCATCCGCGCGTATCTGCTGCAAACTGCAGGACAGGCTTCGTAGATCGCCGAAAGCTGCGCTAGAGTGGGTGCCGCTTCACCGCACTCACCGGCGCCGGGCATACCGCCCGCCCCAACTCGTAACCGGTAGACGTGACCGACGTACAGATAGAACAGCCAGCTCCAGCCGTGTCAGAGCCTTCGCCGAACGGGCAGGTCAACGGCGTCGAGCCGGCCCAGCCGTCCGCGGGCTCGATGATCCTGTTCGACAGCGTGACGAAGATCTACGAGCCGGACGTCACGGCGCTCGGCTCCGTCAGCTTCGCGATCGACAAGGGCGAGTTCGTCTTCATCGTCGGCGCCTCGGGCTCGGGCAAGACGACGCTTGTGCGGCTCCTGCTGAAGGAGCTCGAGCCGACCGACGGCAAGATCATCCTCGGCGGCCGCGACCTCGGCCGGCTGGGCCACTCGAACGTGCCGCGCCTGCGTCGCAACATCGGCTGCGTCTTCCAGGACTTCAAGCTGCTGCCGAGCCGGACGGCGGCCGAGAACGTCGCCTACGCGCTCAAGGTGCAGGGCGAAAGCCGGGCCTCGATCCGGCGCAAGGTGCCCGAGGTGATGCAGCTGGTCGGGCTCGCGAACAAGATGAACTCCCTTCCCGACGAGCTTTCCGGCGGCGAACAGCAGCGCGTCTCGATCGCGCGCGCCGTCGTCAACCACCCGCCGCTCCTCGTTTGCGATGAGCCGACCGGGAACCTCGACCCCGACACGAGCGTCGGGATCATGCAGCTCCTTTACCGCATCAATCGCGCCGGCACGACGATCCTGATGGTCACCCACGACCGCGAGATGGTCGACAAGATGCGCAAGCGAGTGATCGCGCTCGAGGGCGGGAAGCTGTCTCGCGACGAGCGGCGCGGGGGCTACACCTCCGAATGAGCCAGGTACGGCTGCTGTTCTCCGAGGCATGGTCCTCGATCCGGATGAACCTCTCGACGACGTTCGCCGCGACGATGACCGTGCTGATCGGGATGTGCCTGCTCGGGCTGTTCATCGCCCTCGGCACCTGGGTGCTCTCGTGGAGCAACCACGTCCAGAAGGAGCTCCAGGTGCACGTCTACTTCGCGAGCGACGCGACGCCGCAGCAGGAGCACGCGGTTCGCCTGAAGCTGAAGAACGACTCGCGTGTGAAGCACGTGACGTTCGTCTCGAAAGCCGAGGCCAAGGCGGAGATGATTAAGCGGTTCCCGAACCTCTACAAGACCGACCTGCCGAGCAACCCGCTGCCCGACTCGTACACCGTCACGCCCCTGAAGGCTGCGTACACGCCGGAGATCGGGAACTCGGTGAAGCAGGCGGGCTGGGCCGGGGTCGACAACGTGAGGTGGGGGAGTGCGACGGCGAAGCGCGTGCTCACGATCGCGAAGGTCATCTCGCTCGTCTTCCTGATCGCCGTCATCCTGCTCGTGGTCGCCTCGACGCTCCTGATCGCGAACACGATCCGGCTCTCGATCTTTGCGCGACGACGCGAGATCGAGGTGATGAAGCTCGTCGGCGCGACCAACTGGTTCATCCGCGGACCGTTCATGCTCGAAGGGCTCCTCTGCGGGCTCGTCGGCTCCCTGCTCGCCGTGATCCTGCTCGTGCTCGGGAAGACGGTGGCACTGCCGTCGATCCTGCCGCACATCGGCGGCGGCGAAGGCGGCGACGTGCATGCGTTGTCCTTCACGGTCAACGCGTTCCTGCTGCTCGCCACCGGTCTGCTCCTCGGCGCGCTGGGGTCTGGTCTCACCCTCCGCCGCTTCCTCCAGGTCTATAGTGCCGCTAGTGGCGCGGGGCGGCAGAAGCGCCCCAGTCGGAGCGAACGGCATCGGCGGCGCCAGGTACCTGCGCGGAGGCCCGTCTCCGAGCTGACCGTCCGGCTGCCCGAGCGGCGCGTAGAGCCCGAGACGGTGATCGCGCACCTCGGGCCCACGAACTCCGGCAAGACGCATGACGCGCTCCGCTTCCTGATCGAACAGGGACGAGGCGTGTACGCGGCGCCGCTGCGGATGCTCGCGCAGGAGGCGTACCGGCGGCTTGCGGCGGAGATCGGCGAGGAGCGAGTCGGCCTGGTGACCGGCGAGGAGCGGCTCAATCCCGGCGCTCCGATCGTGTGCTGCACCGCCGAGATGGCGCCGGCGAGCGGCGAGACGCTCGTGCTCGACGAGGTGCAGTGGGCCGAGGACGAGGAGCGCGGCTCGGCCTGGACGCGGCTCCTGCTCGGCGGCGAGTACCGGCACATCCTGCTGCTCGGCGCCGTCGAGGCGCTGCCGCTCGTCCGGCACGCGTTCCCGCAGGCGGAACTTCGCTTCTTCGAGCGCAAGGCGCCCCTCGACTGGGCCGGGCGCCGCGGCATCGCCGGTCTCGGCCCGGGCACGGTGATAGTCGCCTTCAGCCGGCGCGCCGTGATCGGCCTCGCGGGCGAGCTGAACCAGCTCCATCCCGGACGTGTCGCCTGCCTCTACGGCGCGATGCCGCTCGCCTCGCGGCGGGAGGAGATCGACCGCTTCGTCGACGGCCGCGCCGAGGTGTGCGCTGCGACCGATGTGCTCGGGCACGGGGTCAACCTGCCGTGCGAGACCCTGCTCTTCGCCGAGACGACGAAATACGACGGGAAGGAGCGGCGCAACCTCGAGCCGTGGGAGATCGCGCAGATCGCCGGCCGCGCCGGCCGCTTCGGCTTCCACGAGCGCGGCCACGTCGGCGTGCTCACCGGTGTCCCGTGGGCGGATCCCGATCCCGAGCTGGTTCGTGCGGCTCTCGTTCCGCACGTCTCGATCGAGGACGGCCACCTCGGCTACCGCGTCGTCGACTCAGGGCGCCTGCGCCCGCAGCTCTCCGACCTCAACGTGTCGCGCGTCGACGAGGTCGAGCCGGCGCTGCACGCGTGGCGTCATGCCGCGCTGCGCTACTGGAGCGTCGGCGGTTGGCTCGAGGTCGAGTCGATCCAGCCGCTCCTCGGCCGGCTCGACGCAGTCCGCGACGCGCTCCACCACGCGCGCCGCACGCTCGAGCTCGCCGACGTGTGGAAGCTCGTGCAGGCGCCGGTGGACGAGGACAACGCTCCGCTGCTCGGCACGCTCGCCGCGGCCGTCGCCGGCGACAAACCGCAGCAGACCGTGCTCGGCTGGATCCTCGACCCGCGCCGCCTCGACGCGGCCGGGCTCGAGGAAGCGGAGGTGGCGGCACGAGAGGCCTCGATCCTCCGCTGGTTCGCGCTGCAGTACCCGGGCGTCGCAGGGGTCACGATCGAGCGGGCCGCAGCACTCGAGGAAGCCGCGGCGGCCCGGGTCGTGCGAGAGCTGCGCGCCGAGATCGAGGATCCGACGATCGGCCGCTGCCGCGTCTGCGGCGCCCGGACGGCTCCGTGGGCGGCGCTCTGCGACCGCTGCTTCATGGCGCGGGGCTACCGCGCGCGGCGTTAGAGCGGCGGAGCCCATCCCTACACTTGCCCGCTATGGCCAAGCAGGCAGGGGAGAAACTGATCGTCGACAACCGCCGCGCGCGGCACGACTACCACCTCTCGGATCGCGTGGAGGCAGGCGTCGTGCTCACGGGCACGGAGGTGAAGTCGCTGCGCGGCGGCGAGGCGGCGTTGCGGCAGGCGTACGCCGAGGTGCGCGACGGCGAGGCATGGCTCGTCGGGCTCCACGTGCCCGAGTACACCGAGGGGAATCGCGCGAACCACGACCCCGACCGGCCGCGCAAGCTCCTCCTCCACCGGCGCGAGATCGAGCGGCTCGCCTCGTCGGTCGCGGAAAAGGGCTTCACGCTCGTCCCGACGAGGCTCTACTTCAAGGACGGCCGCGTCAAGGTCGAGCTCGCGCTCGCGCGCGGCAAGGAGCTGCGCGACAAGCGCCGCGACGTCGCTGCCCGGGACGCGCGGCGGGAGATCGAGCGCGAACTGAAGAGCCTGCGGCGCTAGCCGGCGCCGCAGGTCTTGCCGACGTACACGTTGACCTTGTGCGGGTTCCAGTTGTAGAACGCGATCGGCCGGTGGTTCGCGTTGGCGTTGCGGATCGCCAGCAGCGCGTGCGTCGGGGTGTGGTTCGTCGTCGTGAGCCGAAGTCGGACGAGTACCCGGCCCGTCGTCCCGCATTGCTGGCTGTCGTGGCCGGAAAGGGTCGGCGTCACGGTTATCGGGCCCTGGAGCCCCCTCGGCTTCAGCGGGATCTGCTGCTTCACGCGGCTACACGTCGACGTGTCGATCCTCAAGCTGTTCTTGCTTGCGCTGAGGCTCACCTGAGTCAACGTGACGATGGCGTTGTTGAGCTTGCGGGTCTTCTGGACCGTGATCAGGAAGAGGCCTCCCGGCTGGGGCTGGTTGTTGATCGGTGGGAGGGTGACCGCCGCGGCGAGGTCGATGAAGTGCTGGTGACGGACGCGACACGAGTACGTCTTGTCGAGGGTGGCTGCTGAGGCGCTCGCTCTGGTGGGCGCTGCGGAGCTCGTGTGCACGCCCATGGCAGCTGCGCCGACCGCGACTACCAGCAGACCGACGATCCAGATGCCATGGCGACCCCGCATACGCCAAGCAGGTTATCCGCCTTCAAGGCGGTTTTCCAGCGGGCTAGCTGGAACAGACCGGGGTCGGCGCTGGGGATCGACGGCGAAGCGTGTTCGGTAGCGCGCGACTCACAGCGCAGGACGACGTGGAACATGGACACGGCTACACTTCGGTCACGAACATACGGGGGCGACCTGGCTTCGACGTGGTCGATCCATCCGGATGAGTTGCAAGCCGAGGTCGCCGGTTGGCCTCGTAAATCCACCGGCAAAACGCAAGTGCGAAGAACGATCTCGCACTCGCTGCCTAGGGAGACCTAGCGTGGCGACGCCGCCCCGGGACTGCCCGTGGCTCGGAGGCGGCGCCAACGAACGGGCTCGGCGCCGAGGGAGAGCTGATCGCCCGGAGCGCGACACTGAAGGATCGGCTAGTCCGGCGGTAGGGCGGCTGCACCCCGGCCGTCGGGCGAATCGAAAGGGCAGCCTATGCTTGTAGACGCTCAGCCGGTGCGGCTGCGGACGCGGGTTCGATTCCCGCCGCCTCCATCGACGGGTTTCGAGGGAACTTGAGGGTTTCCTCATCGCCCGTTGCCGCTCCGGACGACGCTTGTAACTCCCGCACTTCCACCGCTCGGGCAAGCGCTCTCGCGAACTCGTCGGCGTCGAGATCGTCTGTGTACAGCTGGGTCGTGTCGATCCGCGAGTGACCGAGCAGGCCACGCCCGGCTCACCGTCCAGTTCGCAGGCGGTACCCCAGCCCACCAGTACCGCCGGGATCAGGAGACCCACCGGCATCAGTCCTGAAGTCTTGCGTTATGCCCGCGGCCAGGTGGGTACCAGACATTCATGGCTACGCGCACGCCGCTGCGCGACAGTGAGCGCCACCATGTGGAGCCGTCCCACCGCCTGCTCCACTGGGCCGAAGAGTGGGCCGAGGAGACCGGGTTCGCGCCCGAGGGCGAGCCCGAAGAGGGAGTACCGTGGCATGCCGTGCTGCTGATCGTCGTGGGTCTCGCGCTCCTGATCGCTCTCGAGATCATGCTCGCGTTCGGGATTGCGAAGCTCGTCACCGGGCACGCGTACTGAGGCGCGATCGGTTCGTCCCTAACCGCAGCATCGATCCTGCGTCGGTACTTGCATGCGTGTTCGTCTGCTCGTGGGGCTGCTGTTCGTCGTCGCCGTCGTGGTCGCGGGGCCGGCTTCTGCGCACGGGACGCAGCTGCACGGCGCCCACCCGTGTGGCGGTGGAGTCGTCGGATACACGTGCGCGACGCTCGACGTTCCGCTCGACCACGCGCACCCGGGACGGGGGACGCTGCACCTGCACGTCGGCATGGGCGACAACGTGAACGCGCCGCACGGTGTGCTGTTCGTCCTTTCCGGCGGACCCGGGCAGCCGGGGCTGCCGATCCTCGACCGCTACGTGAAGGAAGCACTCTCGGCCGAGGAGCACCAGTACCGCATCGTCGTGATCGACCAGCGCGGAACAGGCGCCGGCGCGCTCGACTGCAAGGCGATGCAGCGCGAGATGGGGAGCTCGGACCTCACTCCGCCGAGGGCCTCCGCCGTCCGGGCGTGCGCCCGCAAGCTCGGAACACGACGGCAGTTCTTCGGCACCGACGACGTCGTCGCCGACATGGAGGACTTCCGCCAGGCGCTCGGCGTCGACAAGTGGTCGCTCGACGGCATCTCGTACGGCACGTACGTCGGCGAGCGCTACGGGCTCGCTCATCCGTCCCACGTCTCGAAGCTCGTCCTCGACTCGGTCGTGCCGCAGGTGGGGGAGATCGACCTCGGAGTCGCGGAGTTCGCGGCGGTGAAGCGCGTGCTGCACTCCGTCTGCGGCAGCGGCTGCGTATCCGACCTCGCGACCGTCGTGCGGCGCGACCACCTCGGGCCGCAGCTCCTCGACGCGCTGACGTTCGACAGCATCGCCGACCCCACGTACCGCAAGTACTGGAACGTGCCCGCGGCGCTGCACGCGGCGAGCCGCGGCAACCGGAAGCAGCTCGACCGGTTCCTCGCCGCAGCCTTGCACTACCAGCGCTGGCCCGCTTCGTTGCTCGACCAGGGCCTTCACGCGAGCGCGCTCTGCGCCGACTGGCGGTATCCCTGGGGCACCTCGGCCGCGCCGCTCGCCGGCCGCTCCGCGAAGCTCCGAGCCGCAGTCGCGCGGATCCCGGCGGCGAAGCTCTATCCGTTCGGCCGCGAGACGGCGTCGGGCAACGGGTTCGTGCGGCAGTGCCTGCCGTGGGCTCCGACCGGGCCGACGCCGCTGCCGCACGGGAAGCTCCGCGTGCCGACGCTGCTCGTCAACGGCAACCATGACCTCTCCACGCCGCTCGCCTGGGCGCGTCAACAGCTCGCCCTGACTCCGCACGGGACGCTGGTCGTCGTGCCCGGTGCCGGCCATTCGGTGCAGTCCCGCGCCGTGAGCGACGTCGGCCGTCGCGCCGTCGCGCGGTTCCTGCTCGGCTCGTAGCGCAGTCCGATCGCGGCTGTTCAATGCGTTCATGTCTGCAGCGATCGGGCTCGATACCGGGATGGCGGCCGCGCTCGTTCTCGTAGCGCTGACCGCGCTCGCCGAGCAGCTCAACCTCGTCGTCGGTCGCCGCACGCGCGTCTCCCTCTCAGGCCCGTTCCTCGTCGCGGCGGCCCTCGTCGGCGGCCCGCTGGTCGGCGCATGCGCGGGCGCGTCGACCGAGGCGTTCACCACGGGAGACGCCCGGCCGAAGCGCGTTCTGTGCGCGGTTGCCGGGGCAGTGCAGGGACTCGTGGTCGGCCTCGTCGGGCAGCAGCTCACGCAGCGTGGCGTATCGGGTTGCGTGATCGCCGCGGCCGTCGGACTGGTGGCGGGATTCGCGCTCAATGCAAGGCTCGTGCTCCGTGCCGGCAGCCGCGGCGTCAGGCTACGCCGCGAGCTGCGTGCCGCCTGGCGTCCGATCGTCGTCAGCTGGTTCCTGCCGGCGCCGCTGCTCGTCGTCTTCCTCTACCTGTTCCCGACGACGCCGGGCCTCGCACTCGCGTTCGCCGCCGGCCTGCTCCTGGTCGCTGCCGTTGCCAACAGGTTCCGGCGCCGTCTCGAGCAGACGCTCGCGGGCGAACGCTCTCGCGCGCGCGTCGACGCGCTGACGAGTGCGCCGAACCGGTACGCGCTCGCCGAGGCGCTCACCTCCGAGCAGGCACGGATCAGACGCGGCGGGCGGACCGCGGCGTTGTGCTTCCTCGACCTCGACCGCTTCAAGACCGTGAACGACACCTACGGCTACGCCGCCGGCGACCGGCTGCTCGTCGACGTCCATCACCGGCTACGCAGCGAGCTGCGCGCCAGCGACCTCGTGTTCCGCTGGGGTGGGGAGGAGTTCGTCGTGCTCGCGCCGCATGTGGAAGCCGCGGAGCTCGCCGACTTCGCCGAGCGTCTTCGCCTGCTCCTTGCGACCCGGCCGTTCGCGATCGACGGGCGGCCGCGCACGATCACGGGCTCGGTCGGCGCCGTGCTACTCGACGACTCGCGCGCGGGGCAGGACGCTCTGGAGGCGGCGAGTCGGCTCGTCAAGAAGGCAAAGGAGACCCGCAACACGGCGGTCGTCGACAGAGCCGAAGACGCTGCGAAGACCCAGCGCTCACAAGCCGCTGGCGCGTAGTTCTCTCTTGACAGCGAGCGCGGGGCGTGGAGTAGTTCGAAGAACAGACCCGGCTTCGGGAACTAGGGGAACCGAGGCCTGAGGAAGAAGAGCCTCCACTGCGGCGGCTCGACACGTATTTCGTGACACAACAGACGAAGGGGGCAAATGTGAGATCTCGTATCTTGCTCGGCGCGGCCATGGTGGTCGCGGTGCTCGGTATCACAGGTATCGCTAGCGCGGCGCCGTCCGGCACGCAGCCGTACACCTGCACTGGTGGCGATATCCCGTCGGGGAGCTACTCCAGGATCACGGTCACGGGGTTTTGCGACGTGGTGCCCGATGCCGTGATCAATGTCGTCGGCAACCTCAACGTCGCCCCTGGTGCCCTGTTCGACGCGCAAAGCGCGCCGTCGACGATCACCGTGGGCCACAACGTCACCGCAGCCACAGGCTCGCTGCTCGGCCTGGGGTGCCAGCCGTTCGGCTACGTCCCTCATGCGGCACATCCGTGCAGCGCCGAGGGGTTCGAGGACGGCCACTCCGTCATCACCATCAACGGAAATCTCACCGCCACCAATGCGGACACCGTTCTGCTGAACGGGATCACGGTCAACAAGAACGTCACGTTGACCGGAGGGGGCGGCGACATCCCCTGGGCGTTGAAGAACAACACGGTCGGCGGCAACTTCACGGTCAGTAACGTCATGCCCGAGTGGCTCGGTGTGCTGTTCAGCCACATCGGGGGCAACCTGAACCTGTTCAACATCACGTCGACCGATCCGGACGACGACGGTAACGCTGCGGTCAGCGTCGTTGTCAACACGATCGGGAAAAACCTCAACTGTGAGAACCTCGGCCCGCGCTTGACCGGAGGGGCCATCCCCGGCGAGTTCAACATCGTCGGCCACAAGACGACCGGTCAGTGCGTCGGTCTCTTGAGCGGCTTCTAGCCGCTTACTTCCTTCGCACGCCGCCTGTCTGCCACCCCTGCTCGAGTGGGGTGGCAGACGGGACCGGCTTTCCCGTTCGGAGGACAAGGGATTCCTCCGCGATCCGGGCCGATCGCTGGCACCATGGCCGCGGATGAAGATCATCGCGACCGTCGTCCTCGCCGCCGTCGTCTCGGTCACCGCCGCGACCACCCGTGCCGCCGCCGACGGCACCGGCATCGCCCGGCTCACGCCGGCCCAGCGGCACGCCGTGAAGGCGGCGGGGGAGTGGCACCGCGGCTGCCCCGTCTGGATGTCGCAGCTGCGCGTGGTGAGCTACCGCTACTTCGGTTTCGACCACGCGTCGCACGTCGGCCAGATCGTCGTCAACGCGAGGATCGCGCAGCCGATCGCCACCGTCTTCGCGAAGCTCTACCGGCTGCGGTTCCCCATCCGGGACGGAGCCTTCGCCTCCACGTACGGCCCGCACCCGGACCAGAGCGGTGACGTGACCGCCTCCTTCGAGTGCCGCAACGCGGCCGCGTCGCCGTGCAGCGGCTCGTCGACCACGCATCACTGGTCGATGCACGCGTTCGGCGAAGCCGTCGACCTCGACCCGCGCGAGAACCCGTACGTCGGCTGCGGGATGACGCGCGACAAGACCGCGCGCTCGTACATGAACCGGTCGCGGCACCGGCCCGGGATGGTGACGCCGGCCGTGCGCAGCGCCTTCGCCTCGATCGGCTGGGGCTGGGGAGGCTCGTGGGTCGGCTCGACGAAGGACTACATGCACTTTTCGATCAACGGCCACTGAGCGTGAGGACGGTCACCGCACTCCTCGCACTTGTGCTGGTCGCCTCGGCCGGCGCGTACGCGACGCCCGCGATCTCGGCTCGGGCGGGCGGAGCTGCGCACATCGTCGACCGCACCTACAGCTGCTCAGTTCGGTCGGAGCGCTACGTCGACGTCAACGCGAGCGTCGCCCTGCCGGCCGCTGTTACGGGTCATCCGACTCCGGCGCAGATGTGGCTGGACACGGTGCACAAGACCAAGCCGGTGGGCGGCCTGATGGCGGTCGTGCCGCAGGTCGAGTTCGAGTCGGCGAAGAGCAGCCTCCAGGTCGACACGTCGCTGTGTCGCCGCGTCGTCGCGGCACATCGGGCTGAAGCCGGCCGGGCTTCCGCTGTACGAGACGGTGACGCCCAAGATCGTCGGGCACGTCAACGAGCGCTGTGCGACGCCCCGGCAGGTGTTCGTCCTGTTCCAGATCGCCATCGAGCACGGCACGCCGCAGCAGGCGCTGTTCGCCGTTCGCCGCGGGGACGCCAAGCAGCGGTCGCTCGAGTTCATCAAGTGGAGTCCGCGCAAGATCACCGCCTACGTCGGCAAGAGCTGTACCGACGCGGGGTAACTTGAGCCCGATGAAGAACGTCCTGCTCGGTGCGGCGCTCGCCGGCGTGGTTCTCGTCCCGGCGGCTTCCGCGAGCCCTTCGCACCGCGTGCAGCTTGCGATCGTGCCGCTGCCGAAATCGGCGATCGGCGCGGCGGCACGTTCGTTCTCGGTCGCGCGTGACTCGGGGCCGGTCTCGAACGCCGAGGCCGCGGCACACACGCCCGGCGCCAGCAAGGCGACGATGAAGAAGCTCGGCCGCCTCGGCGGATACGTGCTCGAGTACGGCAACGCGTTCACCGGCGCCGCGGGCGTCACCGACGTCCACACCGGCATCGACCGGTACAAGACCGCGGGGGACGCGAGGCGGTCGCTCATCTTCTGGAAGAACCAGGACGCGAAGCTCAGCGCGCTCGACAACCCCGACTTCTCGGTCACCAGCGTTCCCGTGAGCGTGCCGGCTCCGGCCCCTGGCACCAGCCACTTCGCCTACCTCACGAGCTACAGCGCGTCGAACATCGCTCCCGTCTCGGGGATCGACGAGCAGATCGCCGACGGACGCTACGTCCTCGACGTCATCGTCACGGCAGGCACTGCGTCCATCGCGCAGGCGCTCGCGCCGCAGCTCGCGCAAAAGCTCGACGCCCGCTTCCGGCTTGCGCGCAAGGGACGCCTGCACGCGAAGCCCGTGAAGCTCCCGAGGCTGAAGGCGGGGCCGCCTCCGGGCGGACCGGATCTCTCGGCGCTGGCGCTCCGGAAGTCCGATCTCGTCGGGAAGGTGGCCGTCGACAAGCGGTACGTCGCCGATCCGGCGGCGATCTCGGACTTCAGCGTGATCATGCTGCCGGCCGGGCAGTTCGATGTGCTCGACCAGGAGATCGAGTGGTATCCGTCCGCGAACGAGGCGAGCTTCTTCGCCGACTTCGAGAACGCCGCCACGCTGATGCAGCAGGGGACGATCGCGCTCGACCTGAGCGGTCTCGGCAGCGGAGCGCAGGGAAGCATCACCGAGGGCTCGTCCTTCAGCGGCGGGCAGGTGTTCTTTGCCAACGGTCACCTCGCCGAGTTCATCTTCATGGGCAAAAGGGCTCGGTCAGCAACGTCGCCGTCACGAGCGTCGCGCAGGCCGCTGCGGCCAGGATCGACGCCGCCGGGCTGGGTAGCTAGTGGCGCGGAGAGTTCTGCTGGCGGCGGCGCTCGTCGCCTCGGTCCTCGTGCCGGTTGCGTTCGCCTCGCCGCAGCTCAAGCTCGCGCTGCTGCCGCTGCCGAGCACGGAGCTCGGCCAGGTGGGACGGTCCCTGCCTCTCGCGCCGGATTCCGGCGTCGACTCCAATGCGCATGCGGCGAGCCAGACGACGGGCAACGTGACCGCGGCGCGGCTCGCGCGTCTCGGCCGCGTCTCGGGCTACCTGCTCGACTACGGGACACCGTTCACCGACTCGCGCGGCGTCAGCGAGATCCAGACGGAGGTGGAGCGCTACCGCACCCCGGCCGCGGCCCGCAAGAGTCTCGGCTTCTGGCGCAAGCAGGAGCTCGACGTCCGCGCGCTGAAGCAGTTCGGCCTCGACGTCTCCTTCAAGAAGGTCGCCCTGGCGCACGTTCCGCACCCCTACTGGGCGTATCTCAGCACCGGCCGGGCGCACGGGCTCAAGCCGGTCTACTCCGTCGATGCCGAGCTGGTCGAGGGGGCGTACCTGCTGGACGTCTCGATCGCCGCCGGCTCACCCGCGGCTGCGAAGCGGCTCGCTCCCGTCGTCGCGCGGAAGCTCGACCAACGGTTCCGCCTTGCGCAGGCGGGCCACCTGCACGCGAAGCCCGTCAAGCTTCGGCTGCCGAAGCCCGGCCCGCCCGCGCACGGTGCGAAGCCGGCCCGGATCGCGCTCACCCGATCCGACCTGGGGAGCCCGGCAACGATCCTGCACGCGGGCTACGTCAGTCCCAGGAACGCGTTCGACGAGTACTCGATCTCCGCGTACGACCTCGCGATGGCCCCGGCCGGCTCGTACGGCGAGCTCCAGCAGGAGATCTCGGTCGCGCGCAGCGCCCTCGAGGTGAAGTACTTCGCGGTGCTGGCCGCGGGCGCGCTCGCGCATGCCGCCGGCAGCGCGGGAACCGCCACGCCGGTCGACCTCAGCAGCGTCGGCGACAACGCCTTCGGAGAGCTCGTCCGGATCACCGCCGGCGGCAACTCGGCGTCAGAGGCGATCGTCGTACTGTCGCGCGGGAAGTACCTCGACTTCGTGGTTGCCGCGGCAGCCAGCAAGCTCTCGCCCGCCGACGTGCAGAGCCTCGCGCACAAGGCCGCGCACCGGCTGAACCTCGCCGTCGCCGGCTAGGAACTCAGGCCCCGACGACCTGGACGAGCCAGCGCCGGTCGCGCTCGCGGTCGAGCTCGATGAAGAGCACACGCTGCCACGTCCCGAGCTGCAACTCGCCGTCGCGCACGGGCACCGACTCACCGGCGGTGCCGAGCAGCATCGCCATGCAGTGCGAGTGGCCGTTGCCCTGGTCCATGTCCTCGGGGCAGATGTTCTCGGTACGCCGGTCCCAGTCGTCGTGCGCGTAGTAGCTGTCGCTCGGCACGAGGCGGCGCAGCAGTTCGCAGAAGTCCTGGAGGAAGCCCGTCTCCAACTCGTTCACGCGCACGCAGCACGTCGTGTGCGGCGAGTAGACGCACACGATCCCCTCGGTCACGCCGCTCTCCTGCACGGCGTTCTGCACGTCTTCGGTGATGTCGGTGACGGTGAGGCCGCCGGCGGTCCGGAGGTGCGTCTCGTGCTGGAAGACCTTCATCGTGGCCGCCATTCTGCGGGAATCGTTACCCGACGCGGCGGTCGAACCGGCACACCCTCAGCGGATCCTGCGGGAGTGCTACACGACGCGTTCCGATCTTTTAGGGTCTTCCTGCGCCGGTGGCGTGGCCACGAGTTCGCCGCCGGACGCGACCGACTTCCAACGAAGGGGGAGGACAAGTGTCAATGCACTTAACGAAGCGGCCTCGGCTTCTTGGGCTGTGTGTGGGCATCGCCGCGGTTCTGGCTCTGGTCTTGGCGTGCCACGCCGGCAATGCGAAGGCGGCGAGCGGGAACAGTCTCACCGCCAGCCATCTGACGGTGACACGCCTTGCCAGCGGCACGACGCTGCCGCAGAATGTGCTGTTGAACGTCGATTCGTTCGTTTGCCTGAACATGACCGATCTTCCCGACCCGACGGGGGGTTGCAACACGGGTGACGACGACTCCAACTCACCGACTCTTCCGAACGGACCGCTTCCGCATACGCCGTTCAACGGTGGCGCAACCAACGCCACCGGAAAGGGCGCGCCGAACGTGCCCAACATCGGCCGTTCGGTGGTGCCGGCAATCTCGTCACCAACTTCAACGGAATCGACGACGTCAACAACATTCCGCAGATCGGTGGCCACGTGACGCCGCCCGACCAGGGACTGTGCGTCGGGCCGGCGAGCGCGATCCCCGGCCTCGGGCCTCTCCGGCAACTCGTCGGTCGTGATCGAATGGTCAACGAGACGCTTGCATCCCTACGACAAGAGCGGCAACCTGCTCACCCGATGTTCAGCCTGGCCGACCTCTTCAGCGACCCGTTCGCTGCCGGCGACCCGAGCTGCAACTACGACCCGGCGACGCAGTCGTTCTTCTTCACCGAGATTGGTGCGGTGATCGAGGGCGACATCGCGTTCTACGGGACCGGGATCGCGGTGCTGAACGCGAATGGTTACGCCGCGTACGCCGTCGATACCGCGCAGGGCGGCAACTGCTTGCCGGACTTCCCGCAGCAGGGGTTCAACGACAACGCGTTCTACATCACGGTGAGAGAGTTTTGTGGGCAGAATGAGGACTTCGAGGGTGCGAGTCTGTATGGGCTTTCGAAGTCGCAGCTTGCCGGGATGTCGTCGACGGTGAACGGTGCTTCGTTCCAGGGGTTCGTGGATCCGGCAGGGCATCCCGGTCGATGGTTTGCGGCCGGCGATCGGTGACGGGACGGACACCGAGTACCTGCTGAACGCGATTGCCTACGACGCGAGCGGTAACAGCACCAACGCGAGCAACCTGGACATGTGGCGGGTGACGGGTGGCCAGAACATCACGAGCGGCTCGGGTCCTGTCTCGCTGAGTGTGCAGAAGCGTTCCCTCTGAGCCGTACGCCTACCCGGTCGACGCGCAGAGCACCGGCGATGGGCTTCAGTTCGGGCCGCGTCCGTACGTGATCCCGAGAGCTATCTCGACCCGGTCGACAGCCGGGTAGCAGCAGGTGCAATTTGTCAACACTGGCACGGCGCTACCGGGGCTGTACACCTCGCTCGACTCGGCGATGACGATCGGCAACGACCCGACTCCTGTCGACGGGGCGGCGTGGTTCAACGTCAACCCGAACATCGGGCAAGGTCATCCATCAGGGCTACGTCGCTCTGGCCGGCACGAACCTGATCTTCCCGAGCATCGTTCGCTCTGGTTCCGGCACGCTCAACATGGGCTTCAGCATGACGAGCCCGACGCTGAACCCAAGCACCGGCTACGTCGTCTCGAAGA
Organism: uncultured Actinomycetes bacterium; assembly: GCA_963731015.1. GTDB lineage: Bacteria > Actinomycetota > Thermoleophilia > Gaiellales > Gaiellaceae > Palsa-739. The sequence goes on along the minus strand of CAVSTY010000005.1, from coordinate 608,819 downwards.
ACATGGGAAACAAGTGCGGCCCGGTGCAGACCACGGGTCTCGGATTCCGAGTCCGCACGTCAGCTTCTCGCCGGTTCTCTTCGGCAGGCACCGCTGGGGCGACTACTCCGCAGTCGCGCTCGATCCGATCAGCGGGAACGTCTGGATGGCGGACGAGTACATCCCACCCGCGGATCAGGGTGGTTCGGACTTTGTCGACAACTGGGGCACCCGCGTCTGGGGGCTCACCAAGCTAGACGGCTGCGCTAGAGCCTGATCGATCCAAAGGCCGGGCCGGATTCCCTTCGAATCCGGTCCGGCCTTGTACGTCAGGGGCCGAAGTGCTTCCGCCCCCACGCGAGGAGCGCGTCGACATCGCTCGCGTCGGGATAGTCGGTCGGCGGATCGGGGTCGTCCGGCGCATAGGTGTGTCCCGGCCAGTCGGGTTCGCCCTGATCCGGTGCCCACGAGAGAAGCCAATGCACCGTTTCGCGGTCACGGTAGAGGTCGATGTTGCCTCGCCTGAGGCGCTCTCTGCGGTAGTCGGTGATCATCCCATTCCCTCCTTCGCCACGGCCGCGTCGTAGCCGTCGTGAAGCCCGCGCACGTAGCCGTCCGCTGGGACTAGGTGCCCTTTCGTCGCTTATCGATCATGTGCAGTGAAGTCCCCATAACTCGCGAGAGGGACAGGTCCGTCGCCTGGGCCAGTGCTCCGGAATGACCCCTGAGCGGGAGGCAAGGATCGGCGGGACGGTGTGAAGAGTCGAGCGTGAAACGGCGAGCTGGCTACGCGGAGCGCCGAGGCGGCCGTTTCTTGACAACGACGTAAAGCGAGACCGCAGCGATCCCCACGCGAAAGAGCCACTTCACTTCTGCCGCGCTCACTCTTCCGAACCTAGCTCGTTACCCCGTTCGCCGCAAGCGACGGCGAGCGCTCTCGCCCGGGCCAGTGTTTCGGAATGACCCCCGAGTGTTAGGTTCTCGCGAGGCCGTGTCGGCATTCATCATCACCCGCATCCAAACTGGGGACTATGAGAAGTGGCGCCCGATGTTCGACCAGGATCGTCCGCGCGCCCGAGAGAAGGCGACGCTTCAGCGCGTCCTCCGGAGTACGCACGATCCTGACGAGGTATTCATCTACCTCGAGTTCGAGAACGTGGAGGACGCGAGCGAAGCGCGAGATCGGCTCCTTTCATCGGGCGTTCTAGACCGCTTCAACGACAAGCACGGTCCGAACGTGCTCCTCGACGCGGGGTAGAGGATCGACGGCTGGGCCAGTGTTCCGGAATGCCCCCTGAGCGGCTCTCCGTTTCGGAGGGTGTGGTCAGCCGCAACCGCGACGCGGCCCGCATAGCCGGGCGAAGTAGCTCGGGATCAGGTATGAGCCGGATGAACCTCTGCTCTTGTAATCGACACGCAGACCGTGGATGGAGCCGCCGTACGGCCCTGTGCGGGTGGCCAGGACGACGACCTCGTTCATCCGCGCACCGAACGGCCATGCGCACGGCGACGGCGAATGAATCACGTAACCGGCCACCGGGCGACTCCCGGCTGGCACCCCCGGATGGAGAGTGATCGCGTCGGTGGGAGGTAAACCTGACCCGCCACCTCGATCGGCGTGACACTCGTGAGCACGACTGGCGAGTGACCTCGTGTGCAGAGGGGAGTCCCTCCAGTCGCCCAGATCCGGCCGCCTGAACCGACTGGCCCCGCTATTCCATTGCCTATGCCGTAGAGAGCGTGGCTGGCTCCTCCGCCGAAGCCACCGGCGAGGGCGACCGCGACGAGAACCAAGCCTCCTGCCAGCACTGTCGCGGTTGCGGCCACCAACGGAAGGCGTCGCCGCTTCAAACCCCTACCTACACCGGTTCTCATCCGCCTCTAAGTCTGGCACCAGGGCGTCCGAATGGCTAGACGCTCGCCTGGGCAGTGTTCCGGAATGACCCTCGAAAAGGGCGGCGATTATCGGAGGGCGCGGGCGAGGCGTCGCGCAGTCGGGGCCTTCATTTGCATGTTGAACCGGAGGAGCCACACACGCCATTGGGGAACAGCCGCGTCCGCCTAGCGGGGGAAACGTGCCCACCAGTGCAAGAAGAGCACGAAGGCGGCGAGGTAGCTGCCGAGCGCGATGAGCGCGGTCGTCATAGCCGCGCGGCAGTCTTTCAGAAACGGCGGGCAATGCAAGTGTGTGACTACCCCAGCAAACGGGCTCCGAGGTAGACGAGGCCAGCGAACCATGCTGCCTCTGCGAGTCCAACCGACGTGAGAAGCAGGCCGTTGAGCAGACGGTCGCTTTGTATCGGCGCCTCCCGAACCTCGACAAGTTCTGCTGCGGTTGTCGCTGCCCTCAGCTCGTCTCGGTCGAGGACGCCGATCTGGTGGAGTTGCTCGAGCGCAAAAAGGCGCTCCGTCCTTTCCGACAACAACGGCTCGCGAATCTCAGACATGGGCCCTCCGGCCAGCTAGAAGCATCAACGCCGACCACGAGGTTTGAGGTCAGCCGAGGTGCTGCTCCAACCCGTCGGTCTCGGGAGGGACCGTTGTGCGTGGCCGCTTACTTGAGGCCTGCGCGGTAAATCGCTGCGCCTAGGGCTGAAGCGCCGCATCCACGAGCCTACCAGTGCCGGGTTCACATCGATCCGACTCCGCTTCGCCTGGTTGATGCGCAGGCGCGCGGCCCGAGCATCCGGGGCGGCCCGCAAAACGCGAAAAGCGCCGATACCAGCGCCTTTCGCAATGGGCCCGCCTGGATTCGAACCAGGGACCAACGGATTATGAGTCCGCTGCTCTAACCAGCTGAGCTACGGGCCCGGCGTGAGCTGGGCCGAGCGTATCGCTCGCCGCAGCGAGAGCCACAGCACGAAGGGGACGGCGAGCGGCAGCAGCCACCACGCCGCTACTCCCGCCGCCGCGAGCGCGGCAGTCGCGCCGATCGCCACCGCCACGAGTGCCGCGACGAGCCAGTCGTCCCCGATCACGAACTCCCACCAGAAGCGGCCGAAGCGGCTCAGCCAACTCATGCCTGCACCTCGGCGGTTCGCAGCTGGGTGCGCCGCTCGCGCCGCAGCAGCCGCACGAGCAGGAACGAGGAGAGGACGACGAAGCCGAGGACGCCGAGGATGGCCGCGTCACCGCCGGGCCAGTGCGCTCCGGCGCCTTCGGCCGACCAGAAGATTCCGAAGGTGGTGAGCATCACGCCGACCGCGAACTTCATCGCGTTCTCGGGGACCCGGGCGAGCGGCGCGCGCACCGCGACTCCGACGCCCGCGACGAGCACGAGCGCGGCGGCGGCACCGGCGGCCGCGAGCGGGATCGAGCCCTGGGCGCTGCCGAACGTGAGGACGATGAACACGACCTCGAGTCCCTCGAGCAGCACGCCCTTGAAGGAGAGCGTGAACCCGTACCAGTCGACTCCCGCGCGCTCGACGCGCGCCGCGTCCTCCGCTTCAGCAAGCTCGCGGGCGAAGATTGCGTCCTCGTCGTGGAGCGCCTTGTAGCCGCTCGCGCGCAGGATCGCCTTGCGCAGCCACTGCAGCCCGAACACGAGCAGAAGCGCACCCACCACGAGCCGGAGCGCATCGATCGGGATCTTCGTCAGCGCCGGCCCGAGCGCCACGACGACGACCGCGAGCACGAGCGTCGCCGCGCCGAGCCCAGCGAGGGAGGAGCGCCAGCCGCGCGCGAGGCCGGCCGCGAGGACGATCGTCAGCGCTTCCACGAACTCGACGCCGCTCGCGAGGAACGCGGATAGGACGAGAAAGGTGTCGCCGGTACTCATCAAAGACCCCAGTGATCCTTCGACTGAGGGTAGCCGGGCGCACCCTCGGCGCTCGCGCCGGCGTTGGCGACGTCGGCCGGGTACGTCCGCAGCCCCTTGAACAGGAGCCAGGAGCTCGCGCCGAGCGGCAGGATCATGACGATGAACGTCCACTGGAGGCCGGAGCGCCCGCCGCCGAAGACGTGGTCCGAGACGGCGCCGAAGAGGAGTGGTGCGAGCGCCATGGCGAGCGAGCGCAGCATCGTCCGCACCGCCTCGGCGCGTCCCCAGAGGAGTGGCGGCATGATGTCGAGTCGCGCCGCGTCGAGGGGCGGGTTCTGGGAGCCGAGGAAGAACGCCGCCGCGACGAGGTAGGGCACGGCGGTCCCTGCACCGCGCGTGAGGAGCGCCGGGATGAAGAGGAGGGCCGTGGCCGCCGCCGCGACCGCCGGGGTCCAGATGCGCGCGTTCAGCAGCCCTCGCCTCAGCAGCACGTCCCCGAGCCAACCGCCGGCCAGCACGCCGGCGAGCGAGCCGATCCCGACCACCAGCAGGAGCGTGCTTGCTAGCGCCTGATCGATCCCGTACTGCTCCTTCGAGAACTCGAGGCCGAACGTCTGCAGGCCGGCGAGGAAGTAGTAGCCGCACACGCTCGCGGCGATGAGGATGAGGTTCGTGCGCACGCGCAGCACGTAGCGGGTGGCCCGGAAGAGGTTCATGCGCTGCGCGGTGGCCGGGTCGACGATGAGTTCGGGATCAGGCGTGATGCCGCGTTCCTGCGCCAGCCGCTGCGCATCGGTCGTCTGGGAGCCCTCGTCCGCCTGGGCCAGCGCCTCGGGTGGGGGAGGGCCCTTGTCGGAGGCGAGCACGCCCTTGCCGCCGCGCTCCGGCTCGCGCAGCCGCCACACGACGAGGGCGAGTGCGAACGCCGGCAGCGCGAGGACGACGAAGGCCGCGCGCCAGGAGAGCGCGGCGACGTTGCCGGTGATCGCGAAGCCGATGCCCGCGCCGACATACTCGCCGGCGAGGATGACGCCGTAGATTCGACCGCGCTCCCAGCTGCCGAACCAGTCGCCGACGAGCGAGGCGACCATCGGTCCCGCCGAGGCCGTGACGGCGCCGAGGAAGAGCCGCGTCCACAGGAGCTCCGTGAAGTTCGAGGCCGTGGCACTCCAGAGCATCGCGACTCCCCAGGTGACGATCGTCAAGCCGAGGATGCGCGTCCGCGTCGCCCGGTCGGCCAGGACGCCGAACGGCAGCGACGCAACCGCACCGACGAGAGAGCTGACCCCCACCAGGAGGCCGATGTCGGTGTTCGTGATGTGCAGGCCCGCCCGGAGCTCGCTCGCCGACGCGCCGACGGTCGCGGCGTCGGCGCCGCTCAGCCCGAGGATCGCGGCGAGGACGATGATGACGCGGGTGCGCTCCGCGCCGCCGAGCGCGACGGTGAGGCGCCGGGCGACGGCGCCTGTCGCCGCCGATCCCATGGCGGCGGCATCGGAGAGGACGCGTTGCGTGCGCGATTCCTCGGCACTCACGGCCTCATGGTGGCAGGCGGGTCCGCCCGCCCGCGCTCAGACGTCCCGGCGTACGAGCAGCACGGCCGCGATCAGGATCGCGGCTGCGCAGTAGCCGGCGAAGACGAGGCCGCCGGTGAGCGGTGTCAGCGTGTGCGCGGCGTGATGGAGTGCGAAGATCTGCCGTCCCGCTTCGCTCGGCAGGTACTGGCTGATCGCGTTGTTCCAGCTCGTCGGCAGCGTGAACATCAGCGGCGGCAGGACGAAGAAGATGGCGGCGAACGCCGCGATTCCGCCTGCCGTGTTCCGCACGATCGCGCCCATCGCGAGCGCGAAGACGCCGACGAGCATCACGTAGACCGCGCCGCAGAGCACCGAGCGGGCGACGCCGGGCTGCGTGAACGAGATCTGCAGCTGCGGGATGCTCTTGAGGATCGCCTGGGTCGCGAAGAAGCTCACGAGCACGGCGGGCACCATCAGGACGAGCGAGACCGCCGCGTAGTCGAGCAGCTTCGCCCAGAGCACGGGTAGCCGCTTCGGCACCGCCGTGAAGGTCGAACGGATCGAGCCGGTCGAGTACTCCGCGCTGATCAGGAGCACGCCGAGCACGGCGATCGCGAGCTGCGCGACGTTGACGCCCGCGAGCGCGATGTCGAGCGGGTGACGGCTCGCGCGCTCGTCGGGCGACATCGAGCCCCAGTGCGAGCGAGTCGCGAAGGCGAAGATGACCGGGAAGGCGATCGTGAGGAGGAAGCCGACCCCGAGCGACCATTTCGTCGACCGGACCGAGCGGAGCTTCGTCCACTCCGAGAGCAGGACGCGATGAAATGCCAGACGGCCAGTGAAGTCGAGACGTGGTAGCCGAACTGCCGGGTCGATCGCGTTCACGCGGCCGCCTCCTCGATCTCGGCCGCGAACTCGAGCTCCTCGCGGGTCAGGTTCATGAAGGCCTCCTCGAGCGACGCTTGCTGCGGCGTCAGCTCGTGGAGCGTGATCCCGGCGCCGGAGGCCGCCTCACCGACCTGCTGCGCTGTCAGCCCGTGCACCTCGAGCGCGCCGCGCTCGGCGTCCGCGAACGTGACGCCGGGGCGGGTCAGCTCGCCTCGAAGCCGCGCGAGCTCGGGCGAGCGGACGACCACGACCTTCTGCGAGGCGCGCGCGACGAAGTCGTCGACGCTCGTGTCGGCGATCAGTCTGCCGCGGCCGATCACGATCAGGTGGTCGGCGGTGAGCGCCATCTCGCTCATGAGGTGGGACGAGACGAAGACCGTGCGGCCCTCGGCGGCGAGTCCCTTGAGGAGGTTCCGCACCCAGTGGATGCCCTCCGGGTCGAGGCCGTTGCCCGGCTCGTCGAGCATGACCGTCTTCGGATCGCCGAGCAGCGCCTGCGCGATGCCGAGCCGCTGGCCCATGCCGAGCGAGAACTGGCCGCTGCGCTTGCGCGCCACCTCGTGCAGGCCGACGAGGTCGATGAGCTCCGAGACGCGGCGCTTGGGGATCCCGTGCGTCTGGGCAAGGCCGAGGAGATGGTTGTACGCCGACCGCCCGGTGTGGACGGAGCGCGCCTCGAGCAGCGCGCCGACCTCGTGCAGCGGTGCGGCGTGCTCCCGGTAGTGGCGGCCGTTGACGGTGACGTCGCCGCGCGTGGGTGCGTCGAGGCCGAGAATCAGGCGCATCGTCGTGGACTTGCCCGAGCCGTTCGGCCCGAGGAAGCCCGTGACGACGCCCGGCTGCACGGTGAAGCTGAGCCCGTCGACGGCCCGCTTCTCGCCGTAGTCCTTCGTGAGCCCGCGGGCCTCGATCATTCGTTTGAACCTACCCGCTGCGGGTGAGCGTCAGGTGAGATGTACGCGTGACGCTCGGCTTCTTCCTCTCCACGCACACGGTCGACGGCTGGCTCGAGAGCTACGGCTACCTCGTCGTCTTCCTGCTCGTGATGATCGAGAGCATCGGCGTGCCGGTGCCCGGCGAGACCGTCCTGATCGGGGCGGCGCTCTACGCCGGCTCGACGCACAAGCTCGAGATCGAGTGGGTGATCGCTGCTGCGATCGCCGGCGCGATCATCGGGGACAACATCGGCTTCTCGATCGGCCGTTACGGCGGCGCCAGGATGCTGCTCCGGTACGGCCACAAGGTCGGCCTGCACGAGGGGCGGCTCAAGATCGGGATCTGGCTCTTCCGCCGGCACGGGGGCAAGGTCGTCTTCTGGGGGCGGTTCGTCTCGGTCCTCCGCACGTACGCGGCGTTCCTCGCCGGCACGAACCAGATGGCCTGGCCTCGCTTCCTCGTCTTCAACGCCGCCGGCGCGGTCGTCTGGGCGACGGCCTTCGGTGTCGCGTACTACGTGTTCGGCAGCGCCCTGAACAAGCTGAGCACGACGATCGACATCACGCTCGGTGTCGCGGGCGTCGTGGGCCTCGTCGCGTTCCTCGTCTGGTCGAAGCGGAAGGAGGACGTGCTCCTCGAGCGTGCGGAGCGGGAGATCGTAGGCTCGGTCGCGGAGGAGCTCGGTGAGGACGAGCCCGCCGCGTAAGCTGGTGAGGTGTTCCTCTTCACGAAGAAGGCCGAGATGGTGACGCCTGAGGACGCGCTGCCCGGCCGCGACGACGCGATGCCGGTGCCCGAGCGGCACGAGGTGCTCGGCACGCCGCTGCAGCCGCCGTTTCCGGAAGGCATGGAGCAGCTCGTGGTCGGCATGGGCTGCTTCTGGGGAGCCGAGCGCGTCTTCTGGCAGGCCGATGGCGTCTACACGACCGCGGTCGGCTACGCGGGCGGCTACACGCCGAACCCCACGTACGAGGAGGTGTGCAGCGGCCGCACCGGTCACACCGAGGCCGTGCTCGTCGTCTTCGACCCGGCCGTCCTGTCGCTCGAGGGTGTCCTCCGCCTGTTCTGGGAGAACCACGACCCGACGCAGGGGTGGCGGCAGGGGAACGACGTCGGCACGCAGTACCGCTCGGCGGTCTACTGGGCGGGAGACGCGCAGCGGGCGGCGGCGGAGTCGTCGCGCGACATGTTCCAGGCCGAGCTCGCGCGCGCCGGCTACGGCGAGATCACGACCGAGATCGCGGCAGCGGGGCCGTTCTACTACGCCGAGCCGTACCACCAGCAGTACCTCGCCAAGAATCCGAACGGCTACTGCGGGCTCGGCGGTACCGGCGTCGCCTGCCCCGTCGGGCTTCCCGCCTCGTAAGCGAACTACGTCCGGTCGCCGCTCAGGAAGAACGAGGCGAACGAGCCGGCGATCGCGGTCACGACGAAGATCCCCCAGAACTCGAGCATCACGTCGACGACCTGACCCGCGTGCGTGACGGGATTCTTGAAGGACGACGAGACCGTCACGATCTGCGCCGTCGAGAAGAAGAGCGCGTCGCCGAAGCCGTGGATGCTGCTGTCCTGCAGGCCGCGCTCGTACGCCCACATCAGGGTCGCGCCGCAGACGTCCACGATCACCGAGAGCAAGAGGGCGATGATCACGCGCGCGAGGAGCCGTCGATGACGTTCCTCCCACGTCGTCAGGCGCCGCAGCTCCTCGCTCAGCATCGCTCGCGAGGCTAGGCGACGGCCCGGTCGGCAGCCGCGATTTGACACGGCCCCGACAGCGCTGTTGAGTCAGGGCAATTCTCCCGCGCGTGGCGGGGGGCAGAAGGAGGATTCGATGACGCGTTTTCTGATGCTCGTCGGGGTTGCGGTCGTCGCCGCGGCCATGTACGTCGCGGCCTCGTCGGCGAGTCAGCAGTCGAAGGGGCCGACGGAGAAGCAGTTCGTCGCGCTCCAGAAGAAGGTGACGACGCAGAGCCAAGACCCTGAAGACGGTCACGGCGCTCGTGGCGAATCGCCGCCTACGGGTTCATCGCGACCTGCTTCCTCACCAGGTGCCGGCGCTTGCCGACGCCAACGGCCTCGGTGAGTGAGGCCGGCCTTCGGCACCAGTTCACGGCCCGCCTGCTCCGTCGGTCTCGACGACGCGACTCGACATCGCCGGAGGTTGTCACGTCGACTCCGCAGGGCTACCTGCAGACCGTCACTCCGGCTGCGTTCCGGCCAACGGGCTGATGCGGCATCGTGCGGTGCGCAGGCAACGGTTTCTCAAGCGACGCACGCCGAGCGGCTCACCACTGAGTTGACACGAGGGAGGGCGGTCCTGACGGCCGCCCTCCCTCGTTCCCCTCAGGCAGCCACCTCCGCCATGTGCAGCCGATGAAGTTCCGGCTCGCACGCCTCGAAGCCGTCCACGACGTCCGGGTCGAAGTGCGAGCCGCGGCAGCGGCGAATCTCCTCGGCCGCGGCCTCCCAGCTGACCGGCGCGCGGTACGGGCGCTCGTCGGTCATCGCGTCGAGTGAGTCGACGAGGGCGAAGATCCGCGCGGCCAGCGGGATGCTCTCCTCGGAGAGCCTGTCCGGGTACCCGTTCCCGTCCCACCGCTCGTGGTGGGAGCGGATGACGCGCGCGCCTTCCTGGTTGAGGAGCGGGACGTGGGCAAGCAGCCGCTCGCCGAGCTCGGCGTGCTCCTCCATCCGCCGACGCTCGGACCCGGTCAGGCGGCCGGGCTTGAGGAGGATCACGTCGGGGATGCCGATCTTCCCGACGTCGTGCAGCAGGAAGCCCCATTCGAGGCTGGGGTCGTCGAGCAGCCCCGGCGAGACCTCGAGCGTGAGCCTCGTCGCGTACGAGGTGACCCGACGCGAATGCCTGCTGGTGCCGAAGTCGCGGGACTCGAGCGCCGACGCGAGCACTGCGACGGTCTGCGCGTAGGCCTCGGTCAGGAGCTGGTGCTGGCGACGGCCGATCTCGATCAACCGGTTCAGGTCGGCAGCGTCGACGACATCCGTGCCGCTGTCCACCTCTCCGAGGCCGGCCTCGTGGATGAGGGGCGTGATGAGCGCGATCAGCTCGAGCGGGCTGAACGGCTTGCGCATGAATGCCTCTGCGCCGACGCGCCGCGCCGCGCGGCCGGCCTCGTCCGACCCGCTGATCGCGACGATCGGGATCTTGCTCGTCTGGGGTGTCTCGCGCAGGCGCTCGAGATAGAAGATTCCGTCGATCCCGGGGAGCCCGATGTCGAGCAAGATCGCGTCGGGACGCGACTCGACGAGCACGCGCTCGGCCTCGATCACGTCGTACGCGGTTTCCACCTCGAACCCCTCCAGCTCGAACGTCGTGCGAACCAGCTCACACAGCAGCCGGTCATCGTCGATGACCAAAACCCTCGGCGTGCGGCCCATGTCCAAACCCCCTGACTTGCTGACGGCAACTTCTGCGTTCTCTGTCGGCAGGGTCTGTCCTGGCGATGAGGAACCCGCGGCGCGGGGAACGGGGAGAGAAGGAGAGAAATTTCTGCCGAAACCTCCTGCAGGCTCGGCCAATCAGTTCACCCCTTTGGGTGAGCGCCCGCTCAGCGGTAGATCTCGACCAGTTGGATGCCGAGCAGATCCTGCAGTCGCCGGACGAGGCTGGCGCGGTCGGCCTGGTCGATGAGCGGCTTCTGTTCCCGCCCTCCGATGCTGAAGGCGATCGAGTCGCAGATGCTCGCCGGGGTCGGCGGCAGCTTCGCCTGCCCGAGCCAGGCTCCACTCCCTTCGCGGAAGGAGAGCGTGATGTCGGCGCCGGGGCCGAGCGGGCAGGGGACCGCGATCCCGGGCGGCGAGACCGGAAGCGCGTCGAACCAGCGGATGATTCGATCGACCTCAGTGGGATCCGTCACCTTCGCCGAGCCCTTCGGGGCGTGTAGGACGATCTCCCTCGTGGCGGCCGGCACCCTCTCGGTCGACGAACGGGGATAGATCCACGTGACCTCCACGTCGCCGCGAATCAGAGTGCGGTGGGCAAGGCCGACGCTGGTGACGTTGAAGAAGCGCGTCGGCAACGGGCCGCCGCCGGCCGGCCAAGTGGAGCTCATGGCCAGGTAGTGCGGCTCTCGGTTTCCCCAGGTCGCAGCGGAGGGTTCGAACCCGTGCAGCCGATGCGTCCGGAGAAACGCGACCACGCTCTTGAGCGGCTTCCGCACGCTCCAGAAGCGATGGACGTCCACGCTCTCTCCGAGCGGCCTCGGTCCGGATCGACGAAGGACGCCACCGTAGTTCCGCGGCTCCGGAATGCGACGTGAGCCGGGCGGCGGCAGAAACTCACGGAGCAGCCTCTTCGCCTCGCGGGTGGCGGCATGCTCGCGGCGCAATGCGAGCGCGTGGACATTCGGCGTGAGGCGAGCGTCGACCTCCGTCAGCCGCGGCGCCGGCTTCGCGCCGGCGCCGCAGGCGGTGACGACGAGGACGAGCGCGCTCGCCGGGAGGAGAAGGCGCTTCATCCTTGACGCCTATACGTCGCCGGGCGTGCGCGAGTCACATCAGAAGACGAACGGCACGAGCATCTTGGTCGAGCGCTTGTACTGCGGGTAGGTGTCCGGGAACTGCTCGGTCAGGAAGCGCTCCTCGACCGTCGCGGCGTAGACGAAGTAGGAGCCGGCCAGGGCGATCGGGACTAGCCAGAACCAGCCCAGCCCGACCGCAGTGCCGATGCCCGCGGCGATGAGGCCGGAGTAGATCGGGTGGCGCACGAGGCGGTATGGGCCGCTCGTCACCAGCTCCGGCTCGTCCTTCTGCGTCATCGGCACGCCCCAGTTGCGCCCGATGTGAACGCGCGCCCAGATCGCGAATCCCAGGCCGAGAGCGAAGAGGACGAGACCGACGGCTTCCCGCCACGGATCGGTGGTGATCCCGCTGTGACCACGCAACACGCCCAGGCGAGCAAGCAAGAGGATGAGCGCGACGAGCACCACCCTGATCGGCCCCTCGCGCGACCACTGGCGCCGGCCTGTCTTCTTGAAGAGGCCGGCCAGGAGCCAGATCACCAAGAGCGCCGCCCAGCCGACGGCAAAGATGAGCTCGACCGCCCGCATCGGCGCGCATGGTTCCAGGTACGCCGGAGATACTGCAGGCCATGAAGAAGCTGCTCGAGATCCTCGTCTGCTTCCTGCACCCGCTGGCCGTCGTGCTCGGCTGGATCAACCTCGCCGGCCGGCGCGATCTGAGCGGCGGCCAGAAGATCGCCTGGGCGATCCTCCTGATCTTCCCGATCGTGCCGTTCGTCTACGTGTTGACCGGCGGCGATCTGTGGTGAGCCGACTCGCCTAGCTGTCGGGAGCGAGCTTGTCCGCTACTCGTCGGATCCACGTGGGGTAGTCGACCGTGTGCGTGTGCCCGTCCAGCCCGATCTCGGCGCGGATCGCCTGCGCGAGCGCCACGTCGAGGTTGTCGCTGCGCGCCTGCGACTGGCCGCAGCGAACGATCCAGTCCTCGCCCTCTCGTCGCACCTCGACGTCACGGCCGTTGGGTAGTAATGAGTGCCATTCCCCGTCCATTGCAAAAAGACCCCGACGCCGCGTGGCCGCCACCATTGATTGACCGATCAGTCGACCGTCAAACGTGGGGAGCTACTGGAGGCGCTCGGCGAGGTAGCGGATCGCGAGCGGGTACCGGTACTCGATGCCGCCGTGCTTGGCGTCGAAGAGCTCGAAGAAGACGTCGGTGATCCCCAGCGCCTCGAGCTCGCGGCGGAACGCGTCGGCGCCGAGGTCGAGGTAGAACTCGTCGCGTTTGCCGGCGTCGATGTAGATCGCGCGCAGGCTGCGGAGCGCGTCCGCATGACGACGCGCCATCCGCACCGGATCCCAGGCGAGCCACCGCTGCCACACGTCCTCGCGCAGCATCCCGGTCGCAGTGTCGAACGGCAGCTCGACCGTTCCGTCCTCATTCGCCGAATAGCACGCCGCCATGGCCCACTCGTTGACGAGCGGGAAGTCGGACTGCTTCGTGAACGCCGGCCGCGAGCGGAAGTCCTCCCAGAAGCGCTCGTACGAGCCGTCGTACTCGTCGCGCAACGCGCGCGCCGCCTCCCGGAACTCCGGGAGATAGCAGAGCTCGAACAGCGCGTCGCCTGAGTGGGTCGCCAGCCCGCCGAAGGTGTCGGGCCGCAGCATCGGCACCACCATCGCGCCGTAGCCGCCGCTCGACTTGCCGGTCAGCCCGCGGTGAGCAGGCTCGGCCAGCGTCCGGTAGCGGGAGTCGACGAAGGAGACGACCTCGTCGCAGAGGTACTCGCAGTACCGGCCCGTCCCGGGCGAGTCGATGAACTGCGAGCCGCCATACGACGTCCAGCAGTCGGCCGCGACGACGAGCGCCGGCGGGCAACCTTCCTTCGCGAAGAGCTGGTCGATCAACTCCGGCACGTTCGGGCGGAAGGCCGTGCGGTTCCGCCACATGTCGACCTGCCCGGTCATGCCCTGGATCAGGTAGATCGAGGGAAAGCGCCGGTCAGGCTGGGCGGCGTACGCGGGCGGGACGTAGACCCAGAGCGGGCGAACGTGCGGGTCGCCGAGCGGGTTGTCGCGCAGCACCTCGCTCTCGATCTCGAGTTCGTCGAACCGTCCCATCGGCTCCTGCGTCCACGGTTTCATGCGGCTTCTTCTATCAAGCCGTGGCGGACCGGAGCCTGGCTAGACTCACACTTATGGCCGAGTACGGGACGATGCGGGTCAAGAGCGGCCTCGCCGAGATGCTCAAGGGCGGCGTGATCATGGACGTCGTCGACGCCGAGCAGGCGAAGATCGCCGAGGGTGCCGGCGCCTGCGCCGTCATGGCGCTCGAGCGTGTGCCGGCCGACATCCGCCGCGACGGCGGCGTCGCGCGCATGTCCGACCCGGAGAAGATCCAGGAGATCCAGGAGGCCGTGACGATCCCCGTCATGGCGAAGTGCCGGATCGGCCACTTCGCCGAGGCTCAGATCCTGCAGGCGCTCGAGATCGACTACATCGACGAGTCCGAGGTGCTGACGCCCGCCGACCTCGAGCACCACGTCGACAAATGGCAGTTCACCGTCCCCTTCGTCTGCGGCTGCACGAACCTCGGCGAGGCGCTGCGCCGGATCGCGGAGGGCGCGGCCATGATCCGCACCAAGGGCGAGGCGGGGACAGGCGACATCGTCAATGCCGTCACGCACATGCGCGCGGTCTTCGGCCACATCCGCAGGCTCGGCGCGCTCCGCGAGGAGGAGCTGTACGCAGAGGCGAAGGAGCTGCGCGCGCCGTACGAGCTCGTCAAGTGGGTCGCCGAGAACGGGAAGCTGCCGGTCGTGACGTTCACCGCCGGCGGGATCGCGACGCCTGCCGACGCGTCGCTCTGCATGCAGCTCGGCGCCGACGGCGTCTTCGTCGGCTCCGGCATCTTCAAGTCGGGCGACCCGGAACGCCGCGCGAAGGCGATCGTCGAGGCGACGACTCATTACCGCGACGCGGAGATCCTCGCCCGCGTCTCGGCCGGCCTCGGTGAGCCGATGGTCGGCATCTCGACGCAGTCGCTCGACCCGAGCGAGCTGCTCGAGACCCGCGGCTGGTAGTGCCCGAGGCGCCGCTCGAAGAGTCCGGCTCCGGACTCGCTCCGACCGGCGCGGGCTGGTTCGTCTTGAACGTCGGCGACGCGATGTGGCTCACGACGGAGGGTGGAGACAAGAAGCGCTCAGGCTCGGAATGCTCGTTCGAGAGCCGGCAGGCGGAATTCGCGGAGCTCGGAGTCCGCATCCACGTCCTTCCGCCGGGCGAGCCGAACGGCTGCTATCACGCCGAGAGCCAGCAGGAGGACTTTCTCGTCCTCGCCGGCGAGTGCACGCTGCTCGTCGAGGGCGAGGAGCGGACGTTGCGCGCGTGGGACTTCTTCCACTCACCCGCCGGCACGGAGCACGTCTTCGTCGGCGCCGGGGATGAGCCCTGCGCGATCCTGATGGTCGGCTCGCGGACGGGCGACTGGACGGTGCGGTACCCGGTTTCGGAGCTCGCGGCCCGTCATGGGGCGAGCGTCGAGCGCGAGACGTCCCAGCCGGACGAGGCGTACGCCGAGTGGGAGCCGTCGCGGCGCGACCGGCCCTCCACCTGGGACTGCCTTCCCTGGGCGTAGTCCGTCCGACCGGGGAAGGACGATCCCCCCGTGCGCGAGACCAAGCCGGTCTGGAAGACCTCTAGCTTCCTCGTCTACCTGGGCGGCCTGACCGTCCTGATCGGCGGCATCTCCGCCGTCGGGTACCTCTCGACGCAGTACGGCGGCGGAGCTCGCACGGCCTGGGCGTTCCTCATTCTCTTCGTGTTGTGGCTCCTCGCCGAGTCGCTGCGGCGGCTCGGAACGTGGGTTGCCGCGGGCATCTTCGCCTTCGCCACGGTGATCGCGTGGGGCTTCTTCGTCGGTTCGGCTTGGAGCTGGTTCGGCTGGCTGAAGTACTGGGGCAGCTCGGCATTCGGCGTCTGGTCCCTGGCGCACCTCTCGCTCGAGTTCCTGATCCTTCTCGCTGCCGTCGTCGCTCACGCCCGCTGGCGGTTCCCGTTCATCGCCCTCATTTCGACCGTCGTTTTCTGGTTCTTCGTCACCGACTTCATCTCGAACGGCGGCTGGTGGACGTACACCGTCTCGCTCTTCATCGGGTTGGTCTATCTCCTCGCCGGGACCGTCGCGGGACGGCCGTCGGCGTTCTGGCTCCATTTCGTCGGTGGCCTGCTCATCGGCGCGCCGATCCTGCACTGGTTTGACTCGAGCAACTTCGACTTCGCCGTCGTCCTGGTGGTCTCTGTGCTCTATGTGCTGGTCGCGTACGCGACGAAGCGCTCGAGCTGGGCCGTCTTCGGTTCGATCGGCTTCTTCATCGCGACGATCCACTACGCCGTCGGCTCGTCGACAGGATTGGCGGAGAGCGTTGTCGGCGGCGGCGGCCAGTCGTGCGTGGCAACGCCGGGGGGAGAGACCTGCACCTCGACGGTGGGCGGCGTCGGCGCCTGGTCTATCCCGCTAGCGCTCGGGATGCTCGGTCTGTGGCTCGTCTTCCTCGGCCTTCTCGGCAGGCGCGGCCGCGCGCCCGTCGACCCGGCGCCCGCTTAGCCCTCGTTACCATCGAAGGCTCATGGAGAAGTCGCTCAGGATCGGCGTTCTTGCCGTGCAAGGGAACTTCCGAGAGCACGCCGCCATGCTCCGGCGGCTCGGCGCCGAGCCGGTCGAGGTCCGGCTACCGGAACAGCTCGACGGCCTCGACGGTCTGATCATCCCCGGCGGCGAGTCGACCTCGATCGGCCGGCTGATGCGCCTCTACGGCCTCGACGAGGCGGTGCGCGAGTTCGGCGGCCCGATCTTCGGCACCTGCGCCGGGATGATCCTCCTCGACCGGAACCACCTCGGCCTCGGCGACTACACGACACGGCGCAACGCCTTCGGCCGCCAGGTCAAGAGCTTCGAGGCCGACCTCGAGGTGGGTGAAGGTGACGAGCTGCTGCGTGCCGTCTTCATCCGGGCGCCGTGGCTCGAGGAGGCGGGGGCGGACGTCGAGGTGCTCGCGGAAGTAGAGGGCCACGCGGTGCTTGCGCGCGAGGGACGGCTTCTCGTCGCGGCCTTCCACCCGGAGCTGACCGACGACACGCGCGTCCACGAACGGTTCCTGAATCTGGTGAGGGAGGAACGAAGTGTCCGGGCATAGCAAGTGGTCGTCGATCAAGCACAAGAAGGGCGCCGCAGACGCGAAGCGCGGCAAGCTCTTCTCGAAGCTGACGCGCGCGATCATCGTCGCGGCGAAGGACGGCGGGCCCGATCCCGCCGGCAATCTCGCGCTCCAGAACGCGATCGAGAAGGCGAAGGCCGCCTCGATGCCGAAGGACAACATCGACCGCGCGATCGCGAAGGGCGCGGGCACCGACTCCGACTCGGCGTCCTACGAGACGATCGTCTACGAGGGCTACGGCGCGGCCGGCGTCGCGGTGATCGTCGAGACGCTCACGGACAACCGCAACAGGACGGCGGGCGAGGTCCGACACACGTTCGCGAAGAACGACGGGAACCTCGGTACCTCCGGCGCGGTCGCGTGGCTGTTCGAACGGCGCGGGCTCGTGCTCGTCCCGGCGGACGGCACCGACGAGGACGAGCTGATGCTTGCGGCAGCGGAGGGCGGCGCCGACGACGTCTCCCTCGATGGCTCGAGCTTCCAGGTGCTCTCCGCGGCCGAGGAGCTCGCCACCGTGCGCGAGGCGGTCGAGGGCGCCGGCTTCGAGATCGAGTCGGCCGAGCTGACGATGCTGCCGAAGACGACCGTCGCCGTCGAGGACGAGAACGAAGCGAAGAAGATCCTGCGCCTGATCGACCAGCTCGAGGAGAACGACGACGTGCAGGAGGTCTACGCGAACTTCGACATCCCGGAACGTGTCCTCGAGTCGGTAGCGGGCTAGCGCCCGCGACCGATAGCGAACTCCGCGCGACCAAGACGCGGTCTCGGCCGCGCTCCGTGCTGTGTTCTGGCCCGCCCGCCGAGACCGCTTCGCGGCGTCTGCGGGAGCGGGATTGCCTCCGGCTGTTCCGACGCGAGGCATGGGCACTCGCCCGGTGCCGAAGCTGCACTTATGACCTATCCGGGTCTAGCCGACGTCAAAGACGGCGGCGAATACTGAGGACGTGAGTTGGGAATTGCTAGTAACGGTCGTGCTCGTGGGCTGGCTCGTGCTGGCGCTCGCAGTCGCCACTGTCCTGGGCCACGGGATCGGGTACCGAGCTGGAACCGAATCCGACTCCGATCCCCAGTAGCCAG
This sequence comes from uncultured Actinomycetes bacterium, assembly GCA_963731015.1. GTDB lineage: Bacteria > Actinomycetota > Thermoleophilia > Gaiellales > Gaiellaceae > Palsa-739. Next base: position 590,965 of record CAVSTY010000005.1, on the reverse strand, counting down.
AGCGCCCTAGAAGATGTGGAACCCGAGGTAGACGAGCGCGGTGGCCCATCCCACCAGCACGACCGCGACGCTCGCAACCAAAAAGGCGGCGAGCAGACGGTCACTCGCTACGTCCTCCTTCGTTCTCATGACCCGACCGTACTCCCCTCGTGCTTTCTGATCGGAAGGCCCGCTACCCCCACAGAGACAGGCACCCCCCTGACTTGCAGCCGCGCCGTGGGCGCGCCTCATAGCCTTCTACCGGATCGTTCCCAGGAAAGGTTCTCTCACCGGGGAGAGCGCCATCTGGGAGTGATTCCGCATGCGGTCGCGAGCTCGAACAGGATTCGTCCGATCGGGTCCGTAGCTTTCTCTCGTGAAGGTCGTAGGTATCGATCCGGGGACTGCTGCTTGCGGGTACGGAGTCGTCCAAGAAAGCGGAGGCCGCCTCAGGGAGGTGGCGCACGGATGCTGGTCGACCCCCGCCGGACAAGACACGGTCATTCGTTTGAAGACGATCCACGACGCCGTGGCGCAGCTCATTGCCGAGCACGCGCCGGATGCGGTGGCGCTCGAGGAGTCGTTCGTCGGCGCCGACGCCCGCATCGCACTCTCCGTCGGGCAGGCACGCGGCGCCGTGCTCGTCGCAGCCGCCACCGCGGGAGTCGACTGCCGCGAGTACGCGCCCGCGAGTGTCAAGCAGGCGATCTGCGGCTACGGCCGCGCCGAGAAGGCGCAGATGCAGCGGATGGTGAAGATGATCCTCTCGCTGCCCGAGCTCCCGACCCCGCACCATGCCGCGGACGCGCTAGCGGTCGCGATCTGCCACGCGCTCGCGCCGCCGCTCCTGCGTGCCGCGGGGTAGAGAGAACGTCCGTTCCCGTGCGTAGATTGCGGGCATGATCGCGCGCCTCCGCGGCAAGCCCGCCGCAAACACGCCGGAGGGTCTCGTCCTCGACGTCGGCGGGGTGGGCTACCTCGTCCACGCGACGCCGACGGCCGTCCGGAAGGGCGATGCGGCGGACGAGATCACGGTCGAGACGTACCTCCACGTGCGGGAGGACGCGCTCCAGCTCTACGGCTTCGCCGACCGGAGCGAGCGCGAGCTGTTCGTCCAGCTCCTGGCGGTGAGCGGCATCGGGCCGAAGGTCGCGCTTGCCATTGTCTCCGGCTCGCCGGTCGCCGAGCTGCGCCGTGCGATCGTGCGCGAGGATTCAGCTCGTTTCCAGGCGATCCCCGGCATCGGCAAGAAGACGGCGGAGCGGATCGTGCTCGAGCTCAAGGAGAAGCTGGGCGGCGAGGATGCGATTGCCGAAGAGGCCGGTCCGGACACTCCCTACCTCGTCGCGCGCGACGCGCTCGTCGAGCTCGGCTGGTCGCTGCCCGACGCTGAGCGCGCCCTCGCGGAGGTCGATCCCGGGCTGCCGCCGGAGGAACGCGTCCGGCTCGCGTTGAAGAGGGCCGCATGAGCACCACCGCTCAGTTCCTGACGCCGGCCCTGCGGGACGACGAGGAAGAGGTCGAGCAGAGCCTCCGGCCACGCCGGCTCGACGAGTTCGTCGGCCAGGCGCGCATCAAGGAGCAGCTCTCGATCGCGCTCGACGCTGCGAAGGGACGCGGCGAGGCGCTCGACCACGTGCTCCTCGTCGGGCCGCCGGGACTAGGCAAGACGAGCCTGGCGCACATCATCCGCGAGGAGCTCGGCGTCGGCATCCGCTCGGTCGCCGGCCCCGCGCTCGAACGGAAGGACGTCGCCGCGATCCTGACGGCGGTCGAGGCGCGCGACGTCGTCTTCGTCGACGAGATCCACCGCCTCAGCCGCGCGGCGGAGGAGATCCTCTACCCGGCGCTCGAGGATTTCCGGCTCGACATCGTGATGGGCCAGGGGACGGCCGCGCGGACGCTGACGCTCGATCTGCCGCCGTTCACGCTCGTCGGCGCGACGACCCGCACGGGCCTCCTCACCTCGCCGCTGCGCGACCGCTTCGGGATGACGTTCCGGCTCGACTACTACGAGGACGGCGAGCTCGCTACGATCGTCCGTCGTTCGGCCGGGATCCTCGGTGTCGAGATCGCCGACGAGGCGGCCGACGAGATCGCGGGCCGCGCCCGGGGCACACCCCGGGTCGGCAACCGGATCCTCCGCCGCGTCCGAGATGTCGCCGAGGTGCGACACCAGGGCGCGATCACGACCGCCATCGCGCGCGAGGCGCTCGAGCTGCTCGAGGTCGACGAGGCGGGGCTCGAACGGCTCGACCGCGAGCTGCTGCGCGCGATCGCCGAGAAGTACGGCGGCGGCCCGGTCGGCGTCAACACGCTCGCTGCGGCGCTCGGTGAGGAGCCGGACACGATCGAGTACGTGTACGAGCCCTACCTCCTGCAACTCGGCTTCATCCAGCGGACGCCTCGCGGGCGCACGATCACCGCACTCGGCAGGGCGCATCTTGGCGAGGCGCGCGAGCCTGAGACCGACGCGCGCTTGTTCTAGTTACCGGTGAGTTAAGAGCGACCGGGAAACCATTCCCGATCCTCAAAGAGAGAGCGGTCTTCGGGGTGTTCCTCGAACCACTCCTGATCGCAAACGCGACACCCAAAGTAGCCCCATGGACCCCACGGCCATCCGGTCCGCTCATGGGTGAACTTATGCAGTGGTCTATGGAGGCGATGCGGTAGTAGCCGGGGGGATGCAGTGGTGAAGCCACATGCGCCGAACCGTAACGACGCGCGAGTCGAACAGCCCGGGCCGCGGCGAGCTCGTCAGTCGACTGCGGCGGCGTGGGTAGGGTCCGGACGTGCCCGAGCTCTGGACACCGGTTCCCGAGTTGCCGCACGAGGCGTTCGTCGATCGGCTGCACAAGGCGATCGCGTCGTTCGCGGAGGCCTCGGGGGTGGAGAAGCCGATCGTCGAGGTCGAGCTCGCCGACAGGTCGCGGTTCGTGCTCGAGCGGATCGAGCCGGAACCCGGTTTCGGGATGGTGACGCTCTACGTGACGGACGCTCGCGACGACTCGCCCGACGCGTTGATCATCCCGATCGGTTCCCTGCGGCGGATCGAGCTCCGCTCGGCGCCCGAAAAGGCCGAGAGCATCGGCTTCAGCGTTCCACGGGCGAAGTAGACGACCCACGGCGCTACGAGCAGCGCCATGACGTCGAACCAGACGTAGCCGCTTGCGACGCCGCTCGGCGGGTTGCCGTCCGGAATCCCGAGCCCCGGAAGCGTGGACGCCCACCGCCACGTCCCGATCGAGGTCCCGTACAGCTCGAGTGCTGCGACTGCTAGGAACACGCCGGCGTAGACGGCCCTGGAGCGCGACCGCCAGAGGAAGACGAGCAGCAGCGGGACGCCGACCGCGCCGGCGACGTCGAGTCGCGGCAGCACAGTGAGGCCGGCGATCCCCCACACGGCCGCCCCGATCGTCGCAGCCCAGACAAGGGGGCGTTCGCGGACGTTGCGGCTCAGGGCGATGCCGCTCAGGAAGACGAGCCCGTGCGCGGGCGGGATGAAGAGCGGCAGGTTGTGTAGGCGGTAGTGGTAGACGCCCCAGACGAGCGAGCCCGTGACCTCGCCGATCGTCGCGAAGAGCACGACGCCGACGGCCTGGGCCCGGGCGAGCGGGACGAGCGGTCGCAGTGCGAGGGCGAGCACGACAAACGTGAGCGCGCCGAGCGCGAGCTGGCCGTGGTACGAGACCTGAGTGTCGAGCGCGAGCAGCGCCGCCAGGTAGGCGGGGAGCACGAATGCGTACGACCGCGGGATCGTCATCGCCGGTACTGGAGCTCGTGCCAGCTCGGGGTGGGGAGGAGCTCGAGCAGTGCGCGGCCGCCGTTCGTGTCGGCGAACGTGAAGTCCTGCTGCTCCTCGTCCCAGTCCACTTCGAGCAGACCCTCTTTCACGCGGTGGTCGAGCCACGCGCCGCGGAAGACGAGCTTCTTGAGCCAGTAGACGAGCGACTCGCCGCGGACGAGCGCGAGCGCGTCCCAGTGACGGACGAGGTACTCGCCGAGCGCGCTGCGCGGCGTCTCGATCGCGTCGCGCTCGACGAGCTCGACGAGATCGGCAGTCTCGTCCTCATCCAGCTCGGGGTCGGAGACGAGGCCGAGACGCACCGCCGCTGCAGTGACCCGCTCCTCGAAGTCGAGGTTGCTGAACGAGAAGCGGTAGCCGAGGAACTCGACGATGTAGTCGTCGCCGGAGTGGTAGTTGCCCGCCGCTTCCACGGCGGCAGCGTACCCTGACCCCATGCGGGTACTCCGCTATCCGGCGGCGCTCGCGGGCGTCGTTGCGCTCGTCGCGCTCACGGCCTGGGCGCTCGCGTGGCCGTTCGAGAAAGCCGCCTTTCTCGCACCCGTGATCGTGGTCGGCGGAGCGGCCGCCGTAGGTCTCGCGCTCCTGTGGGGGAAGATCGCGCTCAGCTCGCTGCAGGAGTCGCGCCACCCACGGCGCGTGCTCGCCTACTGGCTGCTCGGGATCGGGCTACTCGTCCTGTTGACCGTCCTCGGCGTCAAGCTCCCGAACGAGGGCGGCTAGCAGCCGGTCGATCTCGTCGCGCGTCGTGTAGGCGGCGACCGAGAGCCGCAGGAGGTCACTTTCCGTGCCGCCGACGGGGATCTCGACCCGGTGGCGCGCGAAGAGTCGCTCGGAGAGGTCGAGCGCGGACCGGGGTAGACGGACCGTGGCCATCTGCGGCGTGCCACCTCACTGGTCACGAGTGAGTAGCGGCTGTGTCACGAGAGCCTGGCAATCCGGATCCGCCTGTCTGTTGCGGCCGGGCGCCGGAGCCGAATCCGTCCGCCCGTCCCCGTAGCTTGGCTGCACATGCACGAAGGCATCTGGACACTCGCCGACTGCCCGCCCGCTGCCCAGGCCGAGCTCGTCCGTAAGCTCGGAATCTCCGAGGTGACGGCCGCCGTGCTGGCTCGGCGCGGCTACACCGACCCTGGCGTGGCGCGCAGCTTTCTCGACGGCGAGCAGCCGCCACACGATCCCTTCCTGCTCGGCGACATGGAGTCCGCTTGCGCGCAAATCCGGGTCGCCGTCGAGCAGCAGCGCCGGATCTGCGTCCACGGCGACTACGACGTCGACGGAATCGCCGCCACCACCCTCGCCGTTTTGCTCCTGCGCGAACTCGGCGCCGACGTCGCCTGGCATCTCCCGAGCCGCTTCGACGAGGGTTACGGCGTCCGCAGCGAGACGCTCGCCCGGCTTGCGGACGACGGCTGCGGGCTCGTCCTCACCGTCGACTGCGGCATCACCGCCGTTGCCGAAGTCGCCGAGGCGAAAGAGCGCGGCCTCGACGTCGTCGTCACCGACCATCACCGGCCCGGCGAGACGCTGCCCGCCTGTCCGATCGTTGCCACTCGCCCGTCCGCCTATCCATTTCCCGAGCTCTGCGGCACCGGCGTCGTCTACAAGCTCGGACAAGCTCTGTTCGGCGTCGACTCCGAGGTGCCGCGGCGTCATCTCGACCTCGTCGCGCTTGCGACGATCGCCGATGTCGTCCCGCTCGTCGACGAGAACCGGTCGCTCGCGATCGCCGGCCTGCGCGCGCTCGCGCGCACGGCGAAGCCCGGTCTCCGGGCGCTCATGCAAAGCGCCGGCGTCGACCCGGCCGCCGTTGACGCCGGGGCCGTCGGCTTCCGGCTCGCGCCTCGCCTGAACGCGGCCGGACGACTCGGGCATCCGCGCGAGGCGCTCGAACTGCTCCTCACCGAGGACGAGACGGAGGCCCACAGGCTCGCCGGCTCGCTCGAGGAGCTGAACCGCGAGCGCCAGGCGATCGAAGGCCGGATCCTGCGCGAGGCCGTCGCCGAGGTCGAGTCGTGGCCGCCAGAGCGCCGCGCCCGCCACGCCTACGCCGTCGCCGGCGCCGACTGGCACGAGGGCGTGATCGGCATCGTCGCCTCGCGGCTCGTCGAGCGGTACCACCGCCCGGTCGTTCTGATCGCAGGGGCCGACGGAGACTGGAAGGGATCCGGCCGCTCGATCCCCGCGTTCGACCTGCACGCTGCGCTCGGCGCGTGCTCCGGTCTGCTCGGGCGGTGGGGTGGCCATCGCGCAGCTGCCGGCCTGTCGATCGCAGAGGAGAACGTGGGCGCCTTCGCGGCCGCCTTGGCCGAGCACGCTGCCACGTTGCTCGACGACGAGGACCTCGAGCCCGTGACGCCGATCGACGCGGTCGTTGCGCGGGGAGCGGATCTCTCCCTCGAACTCTGCGCGGAGCTCCGCAGGCTCGCCCCGTTCGGGCTCGGGAACCCCGGGCCGACACTGCTCGCTCCCGGCTGTACGCTCGCCGAGCTCGCGACCGTCGGCGACGGCAAGCATCTCCGCTTCCGCGTACGCCGGGACGGCCGGGATGCCGGCAGCGCGATCGCCTTCGGGCACGGCTCGCGGCTCGAAGCGTTCCGCCCCGACGCCCTCTACGACGTCGCGTTCCGCCTCGAGGAGAACCACTGGAACGGAACGGTCGCGCCGCAGCTCGTCGTCCGCCGCGTGTTCCAGAGTGCGGCGAGATTCGACGAGCTCCGCCGGTGGCTTGTCGCCGAGTACGAGGAGCCGCCGGCAAGCCGCGACGCCGAGGCTGCGGTGATCTTCGCCGAGCTGGCGCTCGACGAGGTCGCGCGTTCGCCCGGGGCGAAACGGCACCTCCTCGAGTCGGCCCGCTTCCGTGCCCTTCTCGTTGCGGAGCCGCCACTCGCCCGCGCGGCGTGATCGCCTACTCGGAGCCGTTCAGGCACTGAGCGAGCGCAAGCGCGAGCCGCAGGGCGGCGCGATAACGGCGATATGCAGCCATGGAACGCGTCAATTCGATCCTCTAACGACCGTTCCTTCTGCACGGATTCGCGCAGAAACCCGCGAGTACACTGAGGTAGTGACGACACTGGAAGCAGGTGAGAGGCACGAGGAGCTCCTCGAAGGGCTGCTCGCGGAGCTCGCCGCCCAGCGCGCGGACGTCGACGTCGGGCTCGTCACCCGCGCCTTCCGGTTTGCCGCCGCCGCCCACGAGGGCCAGCAGCGCCGCTCGGGCGAGCCGTTCATCACGCACCCCGTCGGCGTCGCCTCGATCTGTGCGGGCCTGCGCCTCGACGAGGAGACCATCGCCGCCGCGCTCCTCCACGACGTCGTGGAGGACACCGGTGTCGAGCTCGACACGCTGCGCGAGGAGTTCGGTGACGAGATCGCCGTGCTCGTCGACGGCGTCACGAAGCTGACCCGAGTCCAGTTCCAGACCCGCGAGCAGGCGGAGGCCGAGAACTACCGCAAGATGGTCGTGGCGATGGCCGAGGACGTCCGCGTCATCCTCATCAAGCTCGCCGACCGCCTCCACAACCTCCGCACGATCGAGTACCTCGGCAAGCAGAAGCAGATCCAGAAGTCGAGGGAGGCGCTCGAGATCTACGCGCCGCTCGCGCACCGGCTGGGCATCCACGCGCTCAAATGGGAGCTCGAGGACCTCGCCTTCCAGACACTCCATCCGCGCAAGTACACGGAGATAAAGACGATGGTCGCCGAGCGGCGCGCCGACCGGGAGGGCCACGTCGCGGAGGGCGCCGACGTGCTGCTGCGCGAGCTCGAGAAGGTCGACATCCCCGTCGACATCTCCGGCCGCGCGAAACACTTCTACTCGATCTACGACAAGATGGCCCGCAAGGGACGCGAGTTCAACGAGATCTACGACCTCACCGCCATGCGGGTGATCGTCGAGCGCGACGGCGACGAGGGGACGCGCGACTGCTACGGCGCCCTCGGCCTCATCCACTCTCTCTGGAAGCCGCTGCCGGGCCGCTTCAAGGACTACATCGCGATGCCGAAGTTCAACGGGTACCGCAGCCTCCACACGACCGTTATCGGCCCCGAGGGCCGGCCCCTGGAGATCCAGGTGCGCACCCGTGAGATGCACGAGACCGCAGAGCTCGGCGTCGCGGCGCACTGGGCATACGTCCGAGACGGACGGCGCTCCAGGACTGCCGACGATGAGTGGAACGCGTGGGTGCGGCAGCTCATGGATATCAACGCCCAGGAGTCGGACGCACGCGAGTTCGTCAAGAGCTTCCGCACCGACCTCTTCGACGAGGAGGTCTTCGTCCTGACGCCGAAGGAGGAGGTGAAGACGCTCCCGGCCGGCTCGACGCCGATCGACTTTGCCTACGCCGTCCACACGGACGTCGGCCACCGCACTGTCGGTGCGAAGGTGAACGGGCGGATCGTCCCGCTCCACTACCGGCTGCGCAGCGGCGACCACGTCGAGATCCTCACCGGCAAGTCCGCCGCGCGCGGCCCCTCGCGCGACTGGCTCTCCCTCGTCGCCTCGTCGCGCGCGCGCAACAAGATCCGCCAGTTCTTCTCGCGTGAGCAGAAGGAAGACCTCGAAGCGAAGGGCCGCGAACTGCTCGAGAACGCGCTCAAGGGTCAGAATCTCCCGTACAAGAAGCTCTCCGGCTCAGCCGTCCTCGCCGGGGTGATCCGCGAGTCCGGCTACAAGAAGGCCGAGGACTTTTACATCGCGCTTGGCTCCGGGAAGCTGACCGCCTCCAAGATCGTCGACAAGGTGCTCCAGCAGCTCAAGGTCGGCGAGGTCGCCGAGGAGCAGGTGCCGGTCAAGAAGCCGCGGGCGCGGGAGGCCGCCGGCAGCGACAGCTACGGCATCAACGTGATCGGCGTTGAGGACGTGCTCGTGCGGCTTGCGAAGTGCTGCACACCGGTTCCGGGCGACGACATCGTCGGCTACATCTCGCTTGGCAAGGGGATCACGATCCACCGCGGCGACTGCCCGAACGTGCGTGCGCTCCGCCGCAACCCCGAGCGGTTCACGCCGGTCGAGTGGGAGGGAGGCGGCAGCCAGAGCTTCCGGGTTCAGATCGCCGTCGACTCCTGGGACCGGCCGCGCCTGCTCGAGGACGTCGCCCGAACGTTCGCCGAGCACGGCTCCAACATCGTCTCCTACGGCGGCACGGTGGAGGATCAGATGGCTCGGAACTGGTACGTCGCCGAGGTCGGCGACGTCAAGGCGCTCCGCGGTCTGCTCTCCGCGCTCCGCAACATCGACGGCGTCTTCGACGCCCGCCGAGTCACGCCCTCGTAGCCTCCCTCGTTCGAGGGATCCAGGCTCACCAGCCGGGGGTTACCCCGTCTGGGGGAGACGTCAATGCTCGTGCGGGGTGCGCCCCTCGAACGAGGGACGGGATTGTCAGCTTTGCCACACCTCGCCGCCGGTGTCCCAGCCGACGAGGCAGAAGTCGGCGATCTTGGCGGCGACGGTCTCGAGCTCGGCAGCCACGACGTCACCGTCGGCCGCGAGCTCGGCGACGCGCGTTTCGCGCCACAGGACGGGAACGGTCGTGCGCCGCTCGGGATCGGGCGTCCCCCCCTCCGGTCCGAGCACGAGGCTGTCTTCCTCGACGAAGAAGATCCCGGCCCAGGTGCAGTCGTCGCGGGCGGCCAGCTCCGACACGGTCTGCCGCAGCTGCTCGTCGGCGTCAGGCGTCGACATCGTCTCCCTCGAAGGCGAGGACCGGATCGCGGAACGCATCGGGTACGGGGCAGGCTCTTCGCTCGGCGAGGTCGACGTAGACGAGCGTCTGGTGCGCAGTGACCATGAGCAGGTCGTCGGGAAGGCGGTAGGCGGCGAACGTGAAGGTGACGCTCGTGCTCCCGAGCCGCGAGACGCGCACGAAAACCTCGATCTCGTCGTCGAAGACGGCCGGCGCGAAGTACTCGACATCGTTCGCCCGCATTACGAAGTCGCCGGCCTCACCGCGGCGCTGCAGCAGCCCGAGCGAGCGGAGGTACTCGACGCGCGCGAGGTCGAAGTAGGGGTTGTAGCGCCCGTAGTAGACGATCCCCTGCGCGTCGGTATCGGAGAAGCCCACGCGGGTGCGCGCGCTGAACTTGAACGGCGGCTTCACGAGCGGATCACCTCGAGCACCTCGTCGCGCTTCCGCTCCATCAACTCCTCGGAGAATGCCTCGAGGTTGAGCCGCAAGAGCGGCTCGGTGTTCGAGGGGCGCACGTTGAAGTGCCAGTCGTCGAAGTCGACCGAGATCCCGTCGAGGTGCGAGACCCGCCCGTCGGCGTACCGCTCCTTCAGCTCCTGCAGCTTCAGCGCGACATCGGGGACCGGCGTGTTGAGCTCACCCGTGATGAAGTAGCGCGAGCGGAGCGGCGCGAGGATCTCCGAGAGCGGCCGGCCTCTCTTCGAGATCAGCTCGAGCATGAGCAGGAACGGGACGACGCCGGAGTCGGCCTGGGTGAAGTCGCGGAAGTAGTAGTGGCCGGAGACCTCGCCGGCGAAGGCGGCGTCCTCCTTGCGCATGCGCGCCTTGATGAACGCGTGGCCGACGCGGTTCATGAGCGCGACGCCGCCGGCGCCCTCGATCGTGTCCGGCACCGCGCGGCTCGCACGAACGTCGTAGATGACCTTCGCGCCGGGCTCCTTCTCGAGCACGCTCTCGGCGAACAGCGCGGTCACGAAGTCGCCGGGGACGAACTCGCCCGTGTCGTCGACGAAGAAGCAGCGGTCGGCGTCGCCGTCGAATGCGACCCCGAGGTCGGCGCCTTCTTCCAGGGTCTTGCGGACGATGAACTCGCGGTTCTCGGGCAGGAGGGGATTCGGCTCGTGGTTCGGGAAGGAGCCGTCCGGCTCGAAGTAGCAGCGCACGGTTTCGACCGGAAGCCGCTCGAGCACCGGCGGCAGCATCGTGCCGGCCATCCCGTTCGCGGCGTCGAGCACCACCTTCAGCGGCTTGATCTCGGCGACGTCCACGAACGACAGCACACGGTCGACGTAGGCCGGCCAGATGTCGTGTTGCTCGATCTTCCCCGGAGTGCCGCCGGGGGCGTCGTTCGCGAGGGCCCGGTCGCGAACGTCGAGGAGGCCCGACTCGCCGCCGACCGGCAGCGCGCCGCGGCGGACGAGCTTCATCCCCGTGTACTCCTTCGGATTGTGCGAGGCCGTGACCATCGCACCGCCTTCGAGGCCGAGAGAGCCGACGGCGAAGTAGACCATCTCGGTGCCCACCAGCCCGAGGTCGACCACGTCCGCCCCCGCCGACGTCGCACCCCGCATCAGCGCCTCCTGCATAGCGGGCGACGAGAGTCGCATGTCGCGGCCGACCGCCATCCGGCGCGGCTCAAACTGCTGGACGTACGCGCGGCCGATCGCCTCGGCACCCGCCTCGTCGAGCTCGCCGGGATACAGCCCACGCACGTCGTACGCCTTGAAGACCTTTGGATCGAGCACGGCTCCCGCTCCAGCGCCGGCTAAGCCGGCACCTCCGCTACTTGCCGTGCTCCGTTGAGCCTACGCACGGTCGCGATGCTATGCACGCGCGAGGAGCACGTCCCCGATCAACCGCGTCGAAGCGGCGTCGGGCGCCTCGCTGATCACGGTCGCGGGCCGCTCGAAGCGCGCGAGCGCGTCGCGCAGCGGCTCGGCGCGCAGCGTCCCCTCGCCGTACGGCAGGTGCTTCGTCTCGTTGCGGTTCGCGTACTGGATGTCGCTGAAGTGGACGTGGAACGGCGCGCCGGGCTCGAGCACGGCATCGGCCCCGGCGAGCGCGTCGGCGAAGGCGTCCGCCTCGAGGAAGGCGCCGTCGCTGGTGGCGTGCATGTGGGCGAAGTCGAGCACCGGCCGGACGAAGTCGACCTGCGCCGCGATCGCGAGCACGTCGTCCACCGTGCCCAGGTCGCGCACCCGGCCCATCACCTCGACGCCGAAGGGGACGAGCCGGCCCTTCGCCTCCAGCCGCTCCCGCAGGTCGCCGAGCTGGTCGACGACGTCGGCGATCGCCTGCTCGCGCTCGCGGCCGAGGAGGAAGCCCGGGTGAAAGACGATGACCCGCGCCCCGCAGGCCTTGGCGAGGCCTGCAGTGTGGTCGAGCATTCCGAGCGCCATCTTGAACTTCTTGCCGCGGTCGGCATGCCCCATGAACGCGGCGAGCGGCGCGTGCACCGAAAGGGCGACGTCGGCTGCGTCGGCCGCGGCACCGAGTAACGGTGCCGTCTCGTAGTCGAGCCAGAAACCGCTGACGAGTCCGATCTCGCAGGCCCGGTAGCCCTCTGCCACGAGCGCGGCCAGCGCCTCCTCGAACGTAGGCGCCTCGGGCAGACCGCTGGGTCCGTACCGGATCTCCCCCATGCGGGGAGCCTATGCCGCCCGGCTGTGTCGTCCGATCCTGTTCCTACTTTGTCCGCATGCCGAAGAGCCCATCCAGAATCGATCTGCTCGAGCTCGACATCGACCTGCGGCTCGCCGATCTCTGGCGCGAGACCCTGGAGGTGGCCGACTGGAACCTCGAAGTGGTGGCCGCCTTCCTGCGGGCCGCGTACGGCAAGGGCTACTGCGACGCGCTCACCGAGGATGCGCCGGGGTCGCTCTGCCACGAGCATGGGTACCGCATCCCGGCGCGCAAGCCGGCTCAGGCGCCGAGGGGCTAGAACCGGCGCTCGCGCGGCCGCGCGAGGGCTACGATGCGCGCGTGGGATCCAGTCCTGCGCGGCTCGTGATCGCCCTCTCGGTGGCGGCTGCGCTCGCCATTTTCGTGGTCTACACGGCGTTGGCCGGAAACGGTGTCGCCGACGTCACGCCGAGCACGCTCGCCGGGCACACGGGTGCAGTCTCGCTCGTCGGCACCGTCGTCGGCAAGGCGCAGACGAGCGCCGCCTACACGAAGGCCGGCATGCGGTTCCAGCTGAAGGACGTGCGGAGCACGGACACCGCGCGCGTCCCGGTCGTGTACCGCGGCAGCGTGCCGAACCAGTTCAAGACCGGGGGCGACGTCGTTCTCGAAGGAACGCTGCGCAACGGGGTTTTCGTCGCGAAGCCGGGCTCGCTGATCACGAAGTGCCCGGATCACTACGCACCGGCGAAGTCGTCGAAGACCTGACCTGATGGCCCCCCTCGGGCGCGCCGCGCTGCTTCTCGCCTTCGGCCTCGTCCTCTATGCGCTGGTGGCCGGCTCGTACGCCGCGTGGAAGCGGCGGCGACGGCTCGCGCTGTCGGCGCAGAACGCGCTTCTCGCCGCCTTCCCGGCGACGCTGATCGCGGCGATCATCCTGATCGTCGCCCTCGGACGCCGGGACATGACCTTCGTCTACGTCTGGCAGCACACGAGCCACAAGCTCCCGCTCGGCTACGCGCTCTCGGCCTTCTGGGGCGGCCAGGAGGGATCCCTCATGCTGTGGCTGCTCGTGCTGACCGGCTACGCGGGGCTCGCGGTCTGGCTCAATCGCCGCTCGCGCGAGCTCGTCGCGTGGACGGTGCCGGTCTTCGGGCTCGTGGCCGTCTTCTTCGCCTTCATGCTCTGCTTCGTCTCGAGCCCGTTCAACGTCCAGCCTCTGCGGCCGGACGGCAACGGGATGGATCCGAGCCTGCAGAACCCGTACATGCTCGCCCACCCGCCGCTGCTCTACCTCGGCTACGTCGGGCTCACCGTCCCGTTCGCCTTCGCGATGGGCGCGCTCCTCTCCGGCCGGACGGACGAGCGCTGGATCGTCGCGACACGTCGCTGGACGCTGGCAGCCTGGACGTTCCTCGGCGTCGGCCAGCTCATCGGCGCCCACTGGGCCTACGTCGAGATCGGCTGGGGTGGCTACTACGCCTGGGATCCCGTCGAGAACGCGGCGCTCATGCCGTGGCTCGCCGCGACCGCCTTCCTCCACTCGGTGATGATCCAGGAGAAGCGCGGGATGCTGAAGGTCTGGAACATGATCCTCGTCGCGCTCGCGTTCAACCTCTCGCTCTTCGGCACGTTCCTCACCCGCTCGGGCGTGCTCAACTCGATCCACTCGTTCTCCAAGAGCTCGATCGGCGGCTGGTTCCTCGCCTTCCTCGCGCTGATGATCGTGTTCTCGGTTGTGTTGATCCGCTGGCGCCTGCCGCTGCTGCGCACCAAGACGAAGCTCGAGTCGCTCGTCTCGCGCGAGGCGACGTTCCTCTACAACAACCTGCTGCTCGTCGCCCTCTGCCTCACGATCCTCTGGGGCGTCCTCTACCCGATCCTCTCCCAGGCGGTGCGCGGCGATCCGCGGTCGGTGTCGGGGCCGTACTACGACTTCTTCCTCCACACGTTCGGGCTGCCGCTGCTGCTTCTGATGGGGCTCGGGCCGCTCGTGGCATGGCGACGGGCGTCGCTCCGCTCGCTCGGGAAGACGTTCGTCATCCCGTTCACGGTGGCCGTGGCGACGGGCGTCACGCTGCTCGCGCTCGGCTTCGGGAGCTCCTGGCCGGGGCTGCTCACCTACACCTTCTCGGCGTTCGTCGCCGCCTCGATCGTGCTCGAGTTCGTGCGCGGCCGCTCAGCGGCCGGAGGCGTCTTCCGCTTGATCGCCCGCAACCGGCGGCGCTACGGCGGCTACATCGTGCACGCCGCAATCGTCCTGCTCGCGATCGGCATCGCCGGCTCGAGCGCGTACCAGACGCAGCGCGAGCGCGTCCTGCGTCCCGGCCAGTCGGTCGAGGCGGCCGGCTACACCCTTACGTACGCCGGGCTGAACGGCGTGAAGGGTTCCGACTACAACGGCTACCGGGTGCAGCTCGCGGTGGCCGGCCACGGCGAGCGCTTCGACCTCAACCCCGGCGTGAACAACTATTTCATCGAGGGTCCGGCGAACGAGGCGTCCATCCACCACGATCCACGCTCGCTCGGCGACGTGTTCACGAAAGCGGCGCTCGCCGGCAAGCACACGACCAACGTCGACGTCCAGGTCTTCGTCAAGCCGCTCGTCAACCTGATCTGGGTCGCCGGCTTCGTCTTCGTGGCGGGTGCGCTGATCGCGATGTGGCCGGACGCGGTCGAGCAGCGCCGGCTCGCCGCGCGGTACGCCGCGGGCGCGGCTCCAGCGGGAATCTGAGATGGAGTGGGCGCTCGCGCTCGGGGCGATGCTCGCGGTCGTCGCCGTCGTGTTCGTCGCGCGACCGTTCCTCCACGACCCCTCGCCTGTGAGCGACCGTCTCGACGAGCTCGCGCCGGAGGCGCGGAAGCGCCTCGAGCTCGCGGAGGAGCGGGATCGCGCGCTCGCGGCCCTGAAGGAGCTCGAGTTCGACCACCGGACGGGCAAGGTCTCGGACGAGGACTACCGGGCGCAGGTCGGGCCGCTCCGCAGGCGGGCCGCCGAGGTGTTACGAGCGCTGGAGGGCGGGGAACAAGCCCCCCATGAGCGCTTCACCGATCCCGCACAGCGCGTGCCCTAGCTGCGGCGCGGAGCTCGCATCCGGCGCGCGCTTCTGCTCGGAGTGCGGCGCTCCCGTGGGCGGCCTGCCGCCGCTCGAGACCGTACCCGGCCCGGTTGTGCACGAGAGCGTCGAGCGGCGCTGGCTCGGGATGCCCGCGCGCTTCGTCGTCCTCTGCCTCGGCTTCGCCGCATTCGGAGCTGCGATCGGCCTGTTCGCGACGGGCAGCTGGGCGTGGGGGGTCGTCCTGCTCCTCCTCGCGATCGTCCTGCTCGCCGCGCTCGCGGAGTCGACGCGCCGCGGCGCCGGCGTCTGGGCGCAGCACTCTTCGCGCCTCGCGGCGGATGGTCGCGCGCACGCCGCGACGACCGCCGAGGTGTGGCGGACGAGACTCGACGCGAGGGTCAATCGCTGGCGTTCAGAGTCTCGGCTCGACGCGATCGCCGTCGACCGCTGCCCCGCGCTCCAGGCGCTGGGCGAGGCCGTCTGGCGCAAGGACAAGCTCGCCCAGCAGCAGGCCCGGCAACGGCTGACGGAGCTCGAGCAGGAGGGGAAGCGCATCGAGGACGAGCTCGCGGAGCGGCTCGCCGGCGCCGACGAGAGGATTCGCCGTGCGCGTCTTCCGGTACAGGACACGCTCATGGTTACTCCCAACGAACCGAGTCCCCCGTATCCGCCGCCCGACGAGGGCAACCCGCCCGAGCCAGCGCAGATCCCGGAGCCCTACCCGCCTCCCGACGAGGGGACGCTGCCGGTCCCCGCGCCCGACCCCGGCCAGACCGAGAACGAGTAGCCACCGACACCGGCGGACGGCGCGGCTAGGCTCCGCCGGGCCATGGTCGGCGTCCACCATGCCGTCGCGTTCTTGGTCCTCGCCGCGACGTTCGGAGCGGCGGCAGCGGGAGCCTGGACGTACTACCGCCGCCGAGAGCCGCGCGGACTGCTCACGCACCTCCTCGCACTGGCGCAGACGGTGCTCGTCGCCCAGGTCGGCATCGGGCTCCTGCTCCTCTCCAGCCACCACCGCGCTGCGGACAAGCTCCACTACCTGTACGGGACGCTCTCGCTGCTCGCCGTGCTCGCTCCGTGGATGTACGCGCCGACCGACCGGCGCGGGCGCCTCGCGTGGTTCACGGGCGCTACCTTGGTGGCAGGAGCGCTCGCGGTGCGGGCGTACATGACTGCTACATGAGCAGGTTCTTCTCCCGCATCAGCCCGCTCGTCAGGGGTCTGCTGATCATTGCGGCGATCGCTGCACTGGTGGTCGTCTTCCAGCTCGAGCAGACGCTGAGGGTGGTCTACACCCTCGCCCGCGTTGCTTTCATCCTCGCGATCGCGTACTTCATCTTCCTCGTCTGGCGCGAGCGGCGGGAAGGCATCTCGATGTGGCCGCCGCGCGCACAGTGGGTCTTCTACGGCGCGGCGATCGTGGCGGTTGCGGACGTCGGCCTCTACTGGTACGGCGGCGCGGTCGGCTTCGAGGTCCTCGCCTTCGTCGCCATCCTCGTGCTGTGTGGTTTCGCGATGTGGCGGACTTGGCGCGATCAGCACACGTACGTTTAGGTCTAGGCCTCGACGCGGGCCGAGGCGCCGTCGAGCGCGGCGAGTGTCTCGCGGATCGGCAAGTGGCGACCGACGAAGATCGGCGTGTCGCGCTCCGTGTAGGCCGAGGCCTCGGTGTCGCGCAGGCGCAGCATGAGGTGCATGAAGTCGGCCGGCTCCTCGCACTCGAAGGCGGTCATGAACTCCTGGTCGTCGATCCCGAACGAGTACGTCGTGTGGTTCTTGATCCCGGGGAACTCCTCGCGGCCGATCCGGATGTGCTCGTCCATCGCCCGCTGCCGCTCCTCCTCGGTCAGCGCGTACCACGGCCGTACCTTCACGAACGGATAGACGACGAGGTACGGGAGGCCGTGCGGCGTGATCTTTCGCGCCTTGCGGGCGCTCGTGTACTGCGACGCCTTGGTGGTGGCGAGATACGAATACGGGGTCTCGAGCCAGCCGGCGAGCGGCGTCGCGTTCAGCGCCGCGCCGAGCTCGAGCAGGTCGTCGAAGCGATCGGTGATCTTCCAGAGGAAGAAGTCGCAGTCGGGACGGGTACCGGTGACCGTGTAAGCGCGCAGGTGCTCGAAGCGCTCCGCGAACGAGTCCACGACTTCGGCGAACAACTCCTTGTGGTGCTGCCGGTCGGACTCGCGCCGCCAAGCGGGATCGACGCGGTAGAACGTGTACGCGACGTACTGGCCCTCCACGAGGGCGAATGCTAGCTCCGACGCTAGGCTTCGCCTTCCTGCAGGAGCGAGCGAGAGGAGCCGAAGTTGAGGACGGTATTCGCCGGGGGACGCCTGTTCGACGGAACCGGCGCGGCGGTCGCAGAGGCCGACGTGGCGGTGGTCGACGGACGGATCGACGAGGTCGGCGTCGGGCTCGACGGCGACGAGCAGGTCGACCTCTCCGGCTCGACGCTCCTCCCGGGTCTCTTCGACACGCACGTGCACGTGACGATTGGTCACGTCGATGCGTGGAGGCTGATGCAGGAGCCGTTCTCGTACCGCTTCTACGACGCGATCCGAAACCTCGAGGCGACCCTTCGCATCGGCATCACTACCGTCCGCGACGCCGGCGGCGCCGACCTCGGCGTGAAGACGGCGCTCGAGGAGGGGATCATCGCCGGGCCGCGCGTGCAGATCTCGATCACGATGCTGAGCCAGACGGGCGGCCACGGCGACGGGTGGCTTCCGTCCGGCGCTCAGGCCGAGATTTTCCCCGAGTATCCCGGCGCGCCGGGTTCGATCGTGGACGGGCCGGACGAGTGCCGGCGGAAGGTGCGCGAGCTCGTGCGCGCCGGCGCCGACGTGATCAAGATCGCGACCTCCGGCGGCGTCCTCTCTCCGCGCGACAAGCCGCAACAGCCCGGCTTCGACGTCGAGGAGATCCAGGCGATCTGCACCGAGGCGGCTGCTGCGGGGCTCTGGGTCATGTCGCACGCCCAGTCGACGGTGGGGATCAAGAACGCCGTCCGCGCCGGTGTGCGCTCGATCGAGCACGGCATCTACCTCGACGACGAGGCGATCGAGCTCATGCTCGAGCACGGCGCGTACCTCGTCCCGACGCTCGTCGCGCCGCTGGGCGTGATCAGGGCCTCAGAGGCGGGTGCGCCGATTCCCGAGTGGGCGGTGACGAAGTCGCGCGAGGTGATGGAGGCGCACCGCGACTCCTTCCGGCGTGCGGCCGAGGCCGGCGTCAAGGTGGCGATGGGCACCGACGCCGGCGTCGTCCCGCACGGCACGAATCTCGAGGAGCTCCAGCTGATGGCCGACGGCGGCATGAGCCCCGAGGACGTGCTCGTCGCGACCACGCGGACCGCCGCCGAGCTCATGGGTCTCTCTCGCGAGCTCGGCACGATCGAGCCGGGGAAGCGCGCCGACCTCGTGGTGGTCGCAGGCGATCCGTTCGACTTCACCGACCTCGCGGAGCGGATCGAACGCGTCTACCAGGACGGTCGGCTCGTCGCGGGAGCCGCGCCCGAGCCGGTGGCCGTAACGGTCTAGGCCTCGGTTACGGTGGCCGTCGTGGCCACCCGCGTCGAGAACCAGCTGAAGTCGCTCCCGGCGAAGCCGGGCGTCTACCTGTTCCGTAACGCGGACGGCGAGGTGCTCTACGTCGGAAAGGCGAAGTCGCTGCGCCCCCGGGTGCGTTCCTACTTCCAGCGGACGACCGACGGGCGCCCCCAGATCCAGAGCCTCCCGGCACGCGTTGCGGACGTCGAGGTGATCGTCACGGGCAGCGAGGTCGAGGCGCTCCACCTCGAGCAGAACCTCGTCAAGCGCCACCGGCCGCCGTTCAACGTGCGGCTGCGCGACGACAAGTCCTTCCCGTACATCGCCGTCACGGTCGAAGACGAGTACCCGCGTGTGATGTTCACGCGCGAGCGGCACCGGCCGGGCGTCTGGTACTTCGGCCCGTACGCGAACGCGAAGAAGGTGCGCGAGACGCTCGACGTCCTCAACCGCGTCTTCCGTTACCGGCCGTGCGAGGGGCCGAAGCCCGGCCGCCACAGCGGCATCCCGTGCCTCGACTTCCACATCGACCGCTGTCTTGCGCCGTGCGTCGGCTACGTGTCGCAGGAGGACTACCGCGGCATCGTCGACGGCGTGATCGAGTTCCTCTCAGGTGACGTGAAGCCGATCCAGCGTGAGCTCGAGCGGCGGATGCAGGAGGCGGCGGCGGATGAGCGCTTCGAGGATGCGGCGCGCTACCGGAACCGGTTGTTCGCCGTCCAGCATCTCGTCGAGCGGCAGGCCGTCGAGCGGCAGTCGGTCGGAACGGTGGACGTGATCGGGTTCGCGGCCGAGGGTGATCGCGCCGTGGTGCAGGTCTTCCCGCTGCGCGGCGGCAAGATGGTCGACCGCCACTCCTTCCATCTCGAGAACGTCGGCGGCCAGGACGTGACGACGATCCTCGAGTCGTTCGGGCTCGAGTACTACGGCAGCGCGCCGAGCGTACCGCCACAGATCGTCGTCCCGAACGACGCGGGAGACCTGTCCGCGCTCGCGGAGTTGCTGTCCGAGCGCCGTGGTGCGCGGGTCGAGATCCGCACGGCCGAGCGGGGCGAGAAGCGCCGCCTGCAGCGGCTCGCCGACGAGAACGCGCTGCACGTGCTGACGAGCGACCTCGCGCAGGGCGAGCAGCGCCGCCTGCGCCGGGTCGAAGCGCTCGAGCAGCTGCGCGAGACGCTCAACCTCGAGTCGCTGCCGCTGCGCATCGAGTGCTTCGATGTCTCGACGGCGATGGGTCAGGACAACGTCGGCTCGCTCGTCGTCTTCCAGGACGGACTGCCGAAGAAGCCCCACTACCGCAAGTTCGGGATTCGCGACCAGGAAGGAATGGATGACTTCGCCGCGATGGGGGAGATGGTGTCGCGGAGGTTCGCGCGGCTGGCGAAGGGCGTGACCACGGACGAGTACGACGAATCGTTCGCGGCGACGCCGAACCTCGTGGTCGTCGACGGCGGCAAGGGCCAGCTCGCGGCGGCGCTGGCGGCGATGCAGGCGTTCGACCTGCCGCGCGTGGCCGTGATCGCGCTCGCCAAGCGGGAGGAAGAGGTGTTCGTGCCCGGCAGCGCGAAGCCGGTCGTGCTCTCGCGGCACGATCCGGGCCTCCAGCTCCTGCAGCGGATCCGCGACGAGGCGCACCGCTTCGCCGTCGGCTTCCACCGGCAGCGGCGCGAGTCGCGGGGCTTCGCGTCGCTGTTCGACGAGCTCGAGGGCGTCGGCCCCGCGAGACGGAGGGCGTTCCTCAACCATTTCGGCTCGGTCGACGCGATGGTCGCCGCCACGCCGGAGGAGCTCGAGGGCGTTCCGGGCGTGCCGGCCAAGGTCGCGCGCAGCGTCTACGCCCAGCTGCACAAGGCCGGGCGGGCGTGACCTAGGAGTCGTCCCCGAGGAACGGGTAGCGGTAATCGTGCGGCGGCACGAACGTCTCCTTGATCGCGCGCGGGCTGACCCAGCGGATCAAGTTCCACATCGAGCCGGCCTTGTCGTTCGTGCCGGAGGCGCGGGCGCCGCCGAACGGCTGCTGGCCGACGACCGCCCCCGTCGGCTTGTCGTTGACGTAGAAGTTGCCGGCCGCGTAGCGGAGCCGCTCGCGTGTCTTCTCGATCGCGTCGAGGTCCCGCGCGAACACGGCGCCGGTGAGGCCGTAGGTCGTGCCGCTGTCGACGAGATCGAGTGTGTCGTCGTAGCGCGAGTCGTCGTAGACGAAGGCGGTCACGACGGGGCCGAACAGCTCCTCCTTCATGGTGCGGAAGTCGGGGTCCGAGGTCTCGATCACGGTCGGCTGGACGAACCAGCCGTCGCTGTCGTCGTAGCCGCCGCCCGCGACGACCGACGCCTTCCCGTCGGCTGCCTTCGCCTCCTCGATCGCGTCCTTTTGGGTCGCGAACGAGCTCGCGTCGATCACTGCACCGACGAAGTTCGAGAAGTCGGCGACGTCGCCCATCTTCATCTCCCCGATCTCCTCGGCCACCTGCTCGCGCACCTGCGGCCAGAGGCTTGCCGGCGCGAAGACGCGGGAAGCTGCCGAGCACTTCTGGCCCTGGTACTCGAAGGAGCCGCGGAGGATCGCGGTCGCGAGGGCCTCGGCGTCGGCGCTCGGGTGCGCGACGATGAAGTCCTTGCCGCCGGTCTCGCCCACGAGCCGCGGGTAGTTGCGGTAACGCGCGATGTTCTCGCCGACCGTCTTCCACATGCCCCGGAAGACGGGAGTCGAGCCGGTGAAGTGGATGCCCGCGAGGTGCTCGCTCGCCAGCGCGGGATCGCCGACGGCGGCGCCGGAGCCGGAGACGAGGTTGATCACGCCGGGGGGCAGGCCTGCTTCCTCGAAGAGCTTCATCAGGAAGTGCGCGCTGACGGCGGCCGTCGAGGCGGGCTTCCAGACCACGGTATTGCCCATGAGCGCCGTCGAGGTCGGGAGGTTGCCGGCGATCGAGGTGAAGTTGAAGGGCGTCACCGCGAAGACGAAGCCCTCGAGCGGGCGGTACTCGAGCCGGTTCCAGACGCCCGGCGAGGAGATCGGCTGTTCCTCGTAGATGCGCGTCATGTACTGGACGTTGAAGCGCCAGAAGTCGATGAGCTCGCAGGCGGCGTCGATCTCCGCCTGGTGCGCGGTCTTCGACTGGCCGAGCATCGTGGCCGCGTTCAGAGTTTGTCGCCACGGCCCGGCGAGGAGCTCTGCCGCGCGGAGGAAGACCGCGGCGCGGTCCTCCCACGGCGTCCGCGACCAGTCCTCCCAGGCGTCGGCCGCAGCGGCGATCGCGCGGTCGACCTCGGCGGCGCCCCCCTTGTAGACGTCCGCGAGGACGTGGCTGCGCCTGTGGGGCATGACCGCTTCGAACGTGTCCCCGGTCCGGACGTCCTCGCCGCCGATCACGAGCGGGATCTCGAGACGGTGGGCGGAGAGCTCGTCGAGACGGCGTCGGAGCTCGTCGCGCTCGGGGCTGCCGGGCTCGTAGCCGAGCACCGGTTCGTTGTGCGGCTCGGGGACGCGGGAGATGCCGTGGGCGCTCACACTGCGATTCTAGGATTCGTGGTCGTGGCGGTGACGCAGGTGGCCTACGAGGTCGAAGGCTGGGGCGTCGGTGAGCTGGTGGTCGCCGACGAACGCGTCGTGTGGCACGAGCTGCCGTGGCCGCGTGCGGAGCGGGCGGCGCCGGATGGGACGCCACTGTCCGAGGACCCATCCCAAACCCCCACCCACCCGGGGCTAGGGGCTGGATCCGTCGTATCACAGAAGGCGTCAAGCGGCGATCGAGGGTTCGTCACGGAAGTCGTGCGGCTGCTGCAGGCGTATTTCGCGGGCGAGCGCGTGCCGCTCGGGGACGTGCCGGTCGACCTCGACTACGAGACCCCGTTCCTCTCGCGGTGCGCGGTCGCGCTCCGCGCCGTCCCTCGCGGCGACGTCGTCACCTACGGCGAGCTCGCGGCGCTCGCGGGCGCACCCGGCGCCGCCCGGGCTGCCGGGGGCTTCTGCGCGCGCAGCCATCTCTCGATCTTCGTCCCCTGCCACCGCGTCGTCTCCGCCGGCGGCCTCGGCTCGTACGGCTCCTACGGCACGGGCTACAAGCGGCGCCTGCTCGCGCTCGAGGGCTATGACGCTGTCTGAGGACCTCCGGGAGGAGCTCGCGGCGATCGCCCCGGTTGACGAGTGCGACCGGCTAGCCGAGGTCTCCGGTCTCTTCCACGTCGCCGGCCGCGCGCATCTCCGAGGTCGCGGCAGCGTCGACGTCCATCTCGATGTCTCGAGCTCGACGGTCGCCCGCCGCGCCTTCGCACTGCTGCGCGCTTGCGGCGTGAGGTCCGAGATCCGCACCTACCCGCGCCGCGCCTTCGACCGCGCGACCCGCTATCAGCTGCACGTGGAGGGCTTCGAGGACGCCTACGCGACCCTGCACCGGGCCGGCGTGCTCGACCGTTCCCACCGGCCGCTCGGCCGGCCGCCCGGCCGGGTCGTCGCTCGGCGCTGCTGTGCCGCCGCCTACCTTCGCGGTGCGCTACTCGGCTCGGGAACGCTCAGCGGGCCGCGCGGACCACACCTCGAGATCCGGACGGCGGAAGCCGACGGAGCGCGCTTCCTTACCACACTCGCGGCGCGCCTCGGCGGCGAGCTTCACGTACATGAGCGGAGCTCCCACGCGACCGCCTATGCCAAGGGGGCCGAGGCGATCGCCGATGTCCTGGTCGCGGCCGGCGCGACCGACCTCGTGCTCGCGCTCGAGGAGCAGGCGGTGCTCGCGGCGACGCGCGCCGACGCCAACCGCCTCGCGAACGCCGATCACGCCAATCTCGTGCGCACGGGCCGGGCCGCGCACGCGCAGCTCGAGGCGCTCCAGCGTCTCGATGTCGACGCGCTGCCGGACGATCTGCGCGAGATTGCCCTCCTCCGTCTGCGCCACCCGACGGCCTCGATCGCGGAGCTCGCACGCCGCTGCAAGCCCGGCCTGTCGAAGGCGTCCGCCTACCGCAGACTGCGGCGTTTGCAGGAACTTTCCCGCTCCTAAACAACGTCGTTATGCGTTGCAGGTCGCCTAGCGCGGCAACAACGCAAGAGTCATACTCGCCTCGGCGGGTTCTCGCTCGTCCGGCGGCGGATTCAGACCCCGTCTGTCGTCGGGTCTCGAGCGAGTGAGGGGCCGGGAGGGTCGTCCTCGGAGCTTCCCGGTCCGCCCGCCAGCCTGCGCGGAAGCCGCGCGAAGACTGTGGAGAGCTACGGATTTCTCCCGTTCACGCGCGGTTAGACTCGATTGGCAACCGACGACGAGACGAGAGGTGCTTTCGAGATGGCGAAGACCAGGGTGGGGATCAACGGCTTCGGCCGCATCGGCAGGAACTTCCTGCGCGCCCAGCTCCAGCACGGCGGCGACTTCGAGATCGTGGCCGCGAACGACATCGGCGACACGAAGACGATGGCGCACCTGCTCAAGCACGACTCCGTCCTCGGCAATCTCGACGTCCCAGTAGAGGCCGGTGACGACTCGATCACCGTCGACGGTCACGAGATCAAGTTCGTCTCCGAGCGCGACCCGGCCAACCTCCCGTGGGCGGAGCTCGGCGTCGAGGTCGCGATCGAGTCGACCGGCCTGTTCACGGATCGTCCGAGTGCGGAGAAGCACCTCCAGGCGGGCGCGAAGAAGGTTGTCATCTCCGCTCCAGCGACCGATCCGGACCTCACGATCGTCCTCGGCGTCAACGACCGCGAGTACGACCCGGAGCAGCATCACATCGTCTCGAACGCCTCCTGCACGACGAACTGCGTCGCGCCGGTCGCGAAGATCCTGCACGAGGCGTACGGGATCGAGCGCGGCTTCATGACGACGATCCACGCGTACACGAACGACCAGCAGACTCTCGATCTCCCGCACAAGGACCTGCGCCGCGCCCGCGCCGCCGCGATCAACCTCATCCCGACCTCGACCGGAGCCGCCCGCGCGATCGGCCTCGTGCTCCCGGAGCTGAAGGGCAAGGTCGACGGCATGTCGATGCGCGCGCCGGTCCCGACCGGTTCCATCGTCGACCTCGTGGTGCAGATCGGTGCGGAACCGACGGCCGAGGAGGTCAACGAGCTCTTCCGCGGCAAGGCGGACACCGGCGACCTCGAAGGGATCCTCCAGTACACCGACGAGCCGATCGTCTCGAGCGACATCGTCCACTCGTCGTACTCCTCGATCTTCGACAGCGACCTCACGATGGCGAACGGCCCGCTCGTGAAGGTCTTCTCCTGGTACGACAACGAGTGGGGCTACAGCTGCCGCCTCGTCGACCTCGTGGCGAAGATCGGGGCGACGTTGCCGGCTGTCGTCGAGGCGTAGGGAGGAGAGATGCGCTTGCCGCGCTCGGTCCGCGACGCCGAGGTCGCGGGAAAGACTGTCCTGGTCCGCTCGGATCTGAACGTGCCGCTCGAGGACGGTCGCGTCGCCGACGACACCCGCATCCGCGCCTCGCTGCCGACCCTCGAGCTCCTGCTCGCGCAGGGCGCGGCGGAGATCCGCGTCTGCTCGCACCTCGGCCGGCCGAAGACGGAGGAGGACCGCGCGAAGTACGCGATGGCGCCGGTCGCGGCGCGGCTGCAGGAGCTCCTGCCGGACGAGCGCGTCCACGTGCTGGAGAACACACGCTTCGACCCGGGTGAGACAGCCAACGACGAGCGCTTCGCGCGCGAGCTCGCCGCCGGCTGCGGTCTGTACGTCGACGATGCCTTCGGCTCGGCGCATCGCGCGCACGCGTCGACCGAGGCCGTCGCGCATCTGCTGCCGGCGTACGCAGGACTGCTGTTGCTCGCCGAGCTCGAGCATCTCGGCCGCCTCCTCGGCGAGGTCGAGCGTCCGTTCGTGCTCGTCTCCGGCGGGGCGAAGGTCGAGGACAAGCTCGGCGTGCTGAGCAATCTCGGAGGCCGGGCCGACACGGTGCTGATCGGCGGCAAGATGGCCGAGGAGCTGCGCGACGCGAACCCGCTCGAGTTCGAGGTCGAGCTGCCGGTGGACGTCGTCGGCGCCGCCGAGTTTGCGGCCGACGCGGAGTCGCGCGTCTGCGCCTACGACGAGCTTCCCGACGGCTGGCTCGGACTCGACATCGGGCCGGAGACGCAGGCCCGCTTCGCCGAGCGGCTCAGCGCGGCGCGCACCATCTTCTGGAACGGCCCGATGGGCGTGTTCGAGTGGCCTCGCTTCGCGGCAGGCACGAAGGCGGTCGCCGAGGCGGTGGCCTCGAACGGCGCGGCGTTCTCGGTCGTCGGCGGCGCCGATTCGGTGCGAGCGCTGAACGAGCTCGGCCTCGCCGACCGGGTCACGTGGGTCTCGACCGGCGGCGGCGCGAGCCTCGAGCTGCTCGAGGGCAAGGAGCTACCGGGCGTGGCGGCGATCCCGTCGGCCTAGGATCCCCTCGTGCTCATCGCCGGCAACTGGAAGATGTTCCGCGGACCGGATCCCGCCGCGCTCGTCGGGCTCGACGCGGTTGTCTGCCCGCCGTTCACCCGGCTACGTGACTGCGTCGACGCGGGCCTGACGACGTACGCGCAGAACGTGCACTGGGAGCAGGAAGGCGCGTACACGGGCGAGATCTCGGCGCCGCTCCTGCTCGAGCTCGGCGTCGTCGGCTCCCTCGTGGGCCATTCCGAGCGGCGGCAGTACTTCGGTGAGACCGACGAGACCGTCGCCGGGCGTGCGCAGGCCGCGCTCGAAGCGGGCCTGCACGTGATCGCGTGCGTCGGCGAGACGCACGAGCAGCGAGAGGCGGGGGAGACGGAGGACGTCCTCCGCCGCCAGCTGTCGGTGCTCGACCCGCACCGGGATCTCGTGCTCGCCTACGAGCCGGTATGGGCGATCGGCACGGGCCTCACCGCGACGCCCGAGATGGCGCAGGAGACCCACGCGTTCATCAAGACCCTCCTCGACGCGCCCGTGCTCTACGGCGGCTCGGTCAAGCCGGACAACGCCGGCGCGCTGCTCGCGCAGCCCGACGTCGACGGGGCCCTCGTCGGCGGTGCGTCGCTCGACGTCGATTCCTTCAGGGCGATATGCGAGACGGCGGCACGTATCCCCTCGTAGCCCTCGTCATCCTCGACGGCTGGGGTATCGCGCCGCCCGGCCCGGGCAACGCGATCGAGTTGGCCGAGACCCCCGTCTTCGATCGGCTGTGGCGCGACTTCCCACACGCGCAGCTCGCCGCGTCAGGTGCGGCCGTCGGCCTGCCGGAGGGCCAGATGGGGAACTCCGAGGTCGGGCACCTGACGATCGGCTCGGGCCGCATCCTCCTCCAGGATCTCGTGCGCGTGAACAAGGCGATCGAATCCGGGGAGCTGTTCGAGAACGAGGCTCTGCGCGGCGCCTTCGAGCGAGGCGAGAACGTCCACCTGCTCGGTCTCGTCTCCCACGGCGGCGTGCACTCCCACATCGACCATCTCCAGGCGCTGCTGACCTTCGCGCCGGAGAAGACCTGGATCCACGCCTTCACCGACGGGCGCGACGTGTCGCCGACCTCCGCCACCCGCGATCTCAACAAGCTTCCGGTCGATCGGATCGCGTCTATCTCAGGGCGTTACTACGCCATGGACAGGGACAACCGCTGGGATCGCACCGAGCGTGCACTGAAAGAGATTCTTCGTCCCGCCACCGAGGGCTCGTATACGCACCCGGTCGGCTATGTGCAGTCTCAGTACGACGCGGGCATCACGGATGAGTTCATCGAGCCGGTGCACTTCTTCGGAAAGCGGGGAATCGACCCGGAGCGGGACACCGCGATCTTCTTCAACTTCCGCCCTGACCGCGCGCGGCAGCTCTCGGAGAAGCTCGGTGAGCTCGGCGTCGATCTGACGACCATGACGCGGTACCGCGACGACTTCGACTTCCCGGTCGCCTTCCCGGAGCACGTTGTCGAGAACACGCTCGCCGGGGTGCTCTCGGCGCACGGGATCCGCCAGCTCCACGCGGCGGAGACCGAGAAGTACGCGCACGTCACGTACTTCCTCGACGGAGGTCGTGAGGAGCCGTTCGAGGGCGAGGACCGGATCCTCGTCGACTCACCGCGCGACGTCCCGAGCTACGACTACAAGCCGCAGATGTCGGCGCCCGAGCTCGCCGACCGCGTGGTCGAGGCGATCGAGGGGGGCGGCTACGGCTTCGTGATCGTCAACTTCGCGAACCCGGACATGGTGGGCCACACGGGAGTGATTCCGGCTGTCGTGCAGGCGGTGGAGACCACCGACGAGTGCCTGGGCCGCGTGGTGGACGCGGTCGAGCGCGCCGGCGGCGTGTCGCTCGTGATCGCCGATCACGGCAACGCCGAAACCCTGCTCCAACCGGACGGAAGCCCGCACACCGCCCACACCACGAACCCGGTTCCGGTGATCCTCACCGCTCCGGATGCCCGCTTGCGCGACGGGGAGCTTTCGGACGTCGCTCCCACGGTTCTGGCGCTCCTTGGCCTAGATGGATCAATTGAGATGACGGGCACAAAAACCGTACAAATCCGGTGACTTTTCGGTCTATACTGCCGCCACCTTGTCGCTGCCCCAGCCTGACCACGGCATTCTGCGGAAGGCGCAGCGGGGCGATGAACGAGCCTTCTCGATCATCGTCCGCGCTTACCAGATTCCGGTTTACAACTACGTGTTGCGCATGGTCGGCGACCGTGCGCTCGCCGAGGATCTGACACAGGAGGTCTTCCTCCGCGTCTACCAGGGCCTGCCGCGTTTCTCGCTTCGCTCGAAGTTCACCACCTGGCTGTTCCAGGTGACGAAGAACCGCGTGCTCGACGAGCTCCGGGCGACCGAACGCCGCCCGCGTGCGGTCGTCGATCTCGACGACATCCCGCCGCTCGAGGTCTTCGACGCACCGTTCGAGCGGCACGAGGCGATCGACGCCGTCTGGCGGGCCGTCGAACGGCTCAGCGTCGACCTGAAGATGGCGCTCCTTCTGCGCGACGTGGTCGGGCTCTCGTACACCGAGATCTCCGATTCGCTCGAGGTCACGCTCGCGACCGTCAAGTGGCGGATCTGGAAGGCGCGCGAGGAAGTCCAGCTCTCGCTCGCCCGCGAAGGCATAGAAGTCTTCGAGGATCGCGAGATGCCCGCCGTCGCCACAGCTCCCGCCGCCCTCGCGCCCGTGCCCGTTCTCGCACCGCCGGCTTTGCCTGCGGCGTAGCTCGCGAGTGCTGCGCACTCGCTCGGTGGGATAAAGAGCTCCGCCGACGGGAGACGCGGTCTCCCATCGGCTCCGTGAGCGCACGACACAAGCAGCCGCAGCCCGGCGCATCCAAAAGCAAAACAGCACGGAGCGCGGGCGAGACCGCGCTCTCGCCCGCGCGGAGTTCCTTGGCCCGCTCAAAGCCCAAGCTCCAACCGTCCCGCGAGCATCTCGGGGAGGCCGGCGTCCCGCATCTCTTGCTGGGTGCGCTTCACGTCGTACTCGACGCGGCGGAAGCTCGCCTGTCGGGTTTCGAGATCGAGCACGAGAAAGGAGGCCCGCGGGTCGCTGTCCCGCGGCTGGCCGACCGATCCCGGATTGAGGAGCGCCCGCACACCCTCCAGCCCGAGCTCCGTACCGGCCCGCGCAAGTCCGCCCGCGACCTCGTCGCCCGACTGCACGACCTGGAGCGCGACGTGGCTGTGCCCGACGAGCACCAGTGGCGAGTCGGTGAGCTCGAGAGTGGCCCGGGCCCCCTCGTCGCTCAGGACGTACTCCCAGATCGGATCGCGAGCCGAGCCGTGGTAGAGGGCGACGCCGTGGGCCGAGCCTTGGGGTTCCAGCCGGTCGAGAAGCGCCTGTGCCTCGGGCGCGAGCATGTCTCGCGTCCACCGCGCCGCCACCGCGGCCTCGCCGCCGAACTCCCCGAGGTCGATCGTCCCGCGCACGGCGAGGTCGTGGTTGCCTGCGAGGCAGACGTCGGCCCGCTCGGCGAGCGTCGCGCAGCACTCGTTCGGCCGCGGTCCGTAGCCGACGAGATCCCCGAGGCACCAGAGCTCGTCAGGTGCCTCCGCGTCGATCGCTGCGAGGACCGCCTCCAGCGCGTGCAGGTTCGAGTGGATGTCGGAGACGACTGCGACGCGCATCGACAGCGGCGTACGCTAGCCCGGCGAGAACGGGCACCGTCGCGGCGACCTCCGAGGTGGTGAGGAGGAGCAGGCCCCAGAGGCCGGCGGCGACGCCGGTGACCACCGCGGCGCCGAGCTTTCGCCGCCCGACCACGACGACGCCGAGCAGCGCCGGAGCCAGCAGGTCGAGCCAGCCCATGAGCGCGGAGCCGAAGGTCGCCTGCTGCAGGCTCGGCAGGGGCGTGCCAGCGGCGACGGGGCTCGGGACACCCTCGAGCGTTTGCGTCGCTCTCTCCACGCTCGGAGTTCCCCAGACGAGCACGACGTCGAGCGCCGCGAGCGCAACCAGGCCGACGCGGATCGACCAGGCGGGGGCGGCCATCGCGATGGCCGACGCGGCTGCGAGGCATGCGACTGCAATCAGTGCGGTGCCTGCAGCGTCCTGCACGAGCCCGCTCGCGAGCCAGGCGACGAACCACAACCCGGCGGCAACCGGCGGCCAGACCCACCAGCGAGGGCTGCCGCGGAACCATCCGTAGGCCGCCGCTAGCGCAGGAGTCCCGAAGGTCGCGAGCCGCGCGAGCCAATGCGGCCCCTGCGGCACGACGTTGATGATGAGCACGCCCGCTCCGAGCAGCGCCGCCGGCACGGCGAGCCACACCCAGCTCCGTCCGAGCGGTCGCGCCTGTCGTGCCGGAGCCGCGACGGTCGCGGCCTGCGCGGCGCACAGCACCGCGTAGGACGGGACGAGAGTGAGCGTCAGCTGTCTTCCGACTCGTCCGGGTGATCCGTCTCGGGCAGGTTCCGGATCCCCTCGCGCGTCACGTACTTCGACCACGAGTCCTCGAGCGCCGCGATGAGCTCCGGGATGAACCGTGCCGACGCATTGACCCTGGCCACGACGGCCCCCGGCACGTCGCCCTCCTCGACCTCGTGCTCGATCCGCGCGAACGTCAGCGTGAACTCGTACGGCGAGAAGCTGACGTTGGCGAAGTTCGCGTACGTGCCGCCGACCAGCTCGGCCGGCATCTGAATGTTGAGCCTGCGCTCGTCAGAATCCGGCTCAGGTAGGTGGAGCTCGTCGTCTTCCATGGCCACATACTAGGGCCGTGGCCGAACACGTTCGCCTGCGCCAGATCGTCCGCCTGCTGTTCGCGATCGCGTTGACGCTCGTCGTCGGCACGGTCGCCTTCCACGAGACCGTCGACGAGCCGTGGTTCCAGTCGTTGTACCGCAGCGTCGTCACGGTGACGCTGACGGGGCTCGACTCGGTTCCCTCGAGCGACGGCGCGCGGCTCGTGTCGATCCTGCTCGTCGCGGTGGGCATCACGATCATCGCCTACGCAGGTGCCGTTATCGTCGAGGCGGTCGCCGGCGGCGTCGTCACGGGTGCGCTGGCGGAACGGCGGAGGGAGAGGGCGATTCAGCAGCTGCACGACCACTTCATCATCTGCGGCTACGGCCGCGTCGGCCGGCGAGTCGCGGAGGAGTTCCGGGCGGCCGGGGTGCCGTACCTCGTGCTCGACTACCACGAGGACGCGGTCGAGGCGGCGCGCGACGACGAGGTGCTGCTGCTCGAGGGCGACGCGACGCTGGACGAGAACCTCCGGCGGGCCGGTCTCGACCGCGCACGCGGCCTCGTCGCCGCCTCCGATTCGGACGCCGACAACCTCTACGTCGTCCTCTCGGCCCGCTCGTCCCGTCCCGATCTCACCATCGTCGCGCGCGCATCGCGCAGAGACTCGGAACGGAAGCTGATCCTCGCCGGCGCCGACCGGGTCGTGCTCCCCTACACGACCGCGGGTCAGGTGATGGCGAATCTCGTGCTCAAGCCCCAGGTGACGGCGTTCCTCGACGTCGTGACGACGGCGACCGGACCCGACCTGCAGCTCGCGGAGATCGAGGTGCGCGAGACCTGCTCGGCCGCGGGGCGGACGATCCGCGAGCTCCGCATCCGGCACGAGACGGGCGCGATCGTCGTCGCGTTGCGGAAGCCGGACGGCAGCTTCGACACGACGCCGGAGCCCGACACGCCGATCGAGATCGGCGACGTGCTGATCGGCGTCGGCTCGCCGGACGAGATCCAGGCGCTCGAAGACCTCTTCGCACCTCACGAGACCGTTGCCGGCTGATCCCGTCAGGACGCTTGCGGCCGCGCTCGCCGACGCGGCGGGTGCCGACCTCGAGCTCGAGCGGCCGGGAGAGCCGGAGCACGGCGACTACGCCACCAACGTGGCGCTGCGCCTCGCGGGGTCGAGACGGCGTGCGCCCCGGGAGGTCGCGGGCGAGATTGCGGAGGCGGTCACCGGGCTCGAGGTGGTCGAGCGCGCCGAGGTCGCCGGGCCGGGCTTCGTCAACCTCTTCCTCCGCGACGAGTGGTTCGCGGCGGCGCTCGGCGAGATGCTCGACGGCGGGGAGGCCTTCGGGTCCGCGACGCCCGATCGCGCGGAGCGGGTGCAGGTCGAGATGGTCTCCGCGAATCCGACGGGACCGATCCCGGTCTCGTCGGCCCGCAACGGTGCATATGGCGACTCGCTCGCCCGCCTCTTCGAGCTCGAGGGCCACGAGGTCGAACGCGAGTACTACTACAACGATTCGGGCGCGCAGATGGAGCGGTTCCGGGCCTCGGTCGACGCCGTGCGGCGCGGCGAGGAGCCCCCGGAGGACGGCTATCAGGGCGCCTACATCCACGAGCTCGCCGCCCTGAGGGGCGACCCGGTGCCGCTCATGCTGAAAGGGATCGAGACGACGCTCGAGCGGTTCCGGATCCATTTCGACAGCTTCCGCCTCCAGAGCGAGCTCGAGGAGAAGTTGCCCGAGCTCCTGCCGCGGCTCGACACGTACGAGAAGGACGGCGCGCTCTGGGCGCGGTCGTCCGCGTATGGCGACGAGGAGGATCGCGTCCTCCTCCGCTCGGAAGACCGCTCGCCGACGTACCGCGCGGCGGACGTCGCCTACCTCGTGGACAAGCTCGAGCGCGGCTTCGACCGGGCGATCTACGTCCTCGGCGCCGACCATCACGGCACACGCAACTGGTACGCCGCGGTAGCGCGGATGCTTGGTTACGACCCCGAGCGCGTCGAGGTGGTGCTCTACCAGCTCGTCCACCTGACGAAGGGCGGCGCGGCGACCAAGATGTCGAAGCGCCGCGGCGACGTTGTCTTCCTCGACGAGTTCATGGATGAGATCGGCGTCGATGCCGCACGCTGGTACCTCGTCAACCGCGGCCCCGACCAGGCGATCGATATCGACGTCGACCTCGCGGCCGAGCGGACGCAGAAGAACCCCGTCTACTACGTCCAGTACGCGCACGCCCGGATCGCCGGGATCCTCCGCAATGCAGGCGACGCGGCCGCCACTGCACAGCCCGCGGGCCCGCTCGCACCGGAGGAGCGCGAGCTCGTGAAGCGGCTCGCCGAGCTGCCTGCGGTGGTGGCCGAC
The DNA here is from genome assembly GCA_963731015.1 of uncultured Actinomycetes bacterium. Lineage (GTDB taxonomy): Bacteria > Actinomycetota > Thermoleophilia > Gaiellales > Gaiellaceae > Palsa-739. The sequence continues at coordinate 557,795 of CAVSTY010000005.1, read as the reverse complement.
GCGACCGTGAAGCGCGGCCCACAGGGCGTTCCCGCGTACGCGATCCGTGTCGCCGACGACTTTCACCGCTTTTACCACGAGCACCGCGTCCTCGACAGCGAGCAGCAGGCGTTCCGGCTCGGCCTCTGCCGCGCGACGCGCGCCGTCATCGCGCGCTGCCTCGATCTGGTCGGGGTCGAGGCACCTGAAAGGATGTGAAGCCGTGAGCGCCCGGCAGGCCCCCGACCGCAACATCGCGCTCGAGCTCGTCCGCGTCACCGAGGCGGGCGCCATGGCCGCAGCGCGCTGGATCGGCCGCGGCGAGAAGGAGAGCGCCGACCAGGCTGCGGTCGACGCGATGCGCTTCGTCCTCGACAGCGTCTCGATGCGCGGCGTCGTCGTGATCGGCGAGGGGGAGAAGGACGAGGCGCCGATGCTCTTCAACGGCGAGGAGGTCGGGAACGGCGAGGGGCCCGAGGTCGACGTTGCGGTCGACCCGCTCGAGGGGACGCGGCTGACCGCGCTCGGGCAGACCGGCGCGATTGCCGTGATCGCCGTAGCAGAGCGCGGAACGATGCTCTTCCCCGGCGCGGCCGTCTACATGGAGAAGATCGCGGTCGGTCCGGGCGCGATCGAGGCGATCGACATCGCGAGGAGCCCGACCGAGAACGTTCGGGCAGTCGCCGAGGCGCTCGGCAAGTCGACTCGGGAGGTGGACGTCGTCGTCCTCGAACGCGATCGACATGACGACCTGATCGCCGAGCTGCGCGAGGCCGGCGCGCGTGTCCGGCTGATCCGCGACGGCGACGTGGCGCCTGCGATCGCCGCGGGCCAACGGGGGACCAACGTCGACATGCTCTACGGCATCGGCGGTACGCCAGAAGGCGTGATCTCGGCAGCCGCTCTCAAGTGCGTGGGCGGCGGCATCCAGGGCCGCCTCTGGCCGCGCGACGAAGAGGAGCGGCAGCAACTGGCGAGCGCGGGCCTCGACCCGGGACGTGTCCTCCACACGAACGACCTCGTCTCAGGAGAGGACGTGTTCGTCGCGGCGACCGGGGTGACCAACGGGCCGCTGTTGCGGGGGGTCGTCTACTCACCGGGCGGCGCCGAGACGGACTCGATCGTGATGCGCTCGCGCTCGGGGACGGTCCGGCGGGTCGTCGCGCAGCAGTCGCTGGCGAAGCTGTCGGCTCTGACGGGTTTCGAGTACACCTAGACGAGGGGGTTCGATGGACGAGGCAACACTCGACGAGACGCCGTATGGGCAGAACCCGGCCGATGAAGGCTGGTTCGTGCTCAATCTCGGCGATGCCCTTGCGGTGCGGAACGAGGAGAAGGGCGGCGCCGTCTATCCCCTCGAACCCGAAGGGCAGCCATTCACCGGCTTCGGCGCCAACGTTCATGTCGTCTGGCCCGGCGAGCCGAGTGCGATGTACCACTCGGAGGGAGTGCGGGAGGCGTTCCTCGTGCTCTCAGGGGAGTGCACGCTGATCGTCGAGGAGCAGGAGCGCCCGCTGCGGCAGTGGGACTTCTTCCACTGCCCGGCCGGGACGCGCCACATTTTTGTCGGTGCCGGTGACGGACCGTGCGCGATTCTCATGATCGGCGCCCGGCCCGACGAGCCGCTCCACTATCCCGTGAGCGAGATCGCGGCGAAGCACGGCGCGTCGGTCGCGAAGGAGACCCCGAATCCCGACGAGGCGTACGCAGACTGGCCGGGGACCTACGCCCCGGTGCGCCTGCCCTGGCCCGTCGAGTAGTCGTCAGTCGCGTCGCCGCGAGCCACGCGTCGCAGATCGCGGTCACGTGGCGGATGTCGGTCCCGCAGCAGCCGCCGACAACCTCGAGGTCGGGCAGCTCGCGGCGTAGGGAGACGTACCGCTCGGCGAGGTCGTCCGGATCGCCGGAGTCGAGCTCTTCCGCCTCGTCGAGCTCGGCGTGACTGAGTGCCGAGGCGTTGGCTCTCAACCCACGGATGCGCATTCGCGAGTCTCCCTCGGGTAGCGCGCCGGCGAAGTGCGTGGGATGGGCGCAATTGATCATGAAGGACTCGGCCGCGCCGTCCGTCGCGTTGTCCACGGCGAGGATCGCGTCCTCGATCGAGTCGCCGCTCGGCAGCCTGCCGTCGGTCTCGACCGTGAAGCCGATGTGGACCGGAAACCCTGCCGCCGTCGCTGCGCGGGTAATTCCGACGGCCTCGTCGACGTAGGTCAACGTGAGCGCCGTCGCCTGCGTGCACCCGGTATCAGCGAGCGCGCCGAGCTGCACGGCGTGGTAGTCCTCGGCCTCGTCGGCAGCCATCACGAGTGTCGGCTGGTACGCGTCGCTGCGCGGCCCGATCGAGGCCTCGATGACGACGCTGCCGCGCTCCGCCGGTTCGAGGACCTCGTCGCGCGCGGACTCGACGAGCGCGACCGCGCGGCGGTTGACCGCCGCGAGGTCGTCTCCCTCGTACCCCAGCAGCCGGCCCCAGTCGCTGTTGGCGCGCCACGTCGGCGTTGCGAGGACGAGCGGGACGTCTCGATCGCGCGCCAGTTCGAGGAACGGCCGGTAGTACCGGTGGAGTGCGGCACGTCCTTCGACGCTGTCGACCAGAGGAAACGAGGCGAAGTGCGGCAGGTCGATGCCGTCCTCGAAGATGAGCACGGTCTCGAGCCCGGCGTCGGTGAGCTGCATCAGACGCCGACCGTTTCGCGTTCCATCTCGGGCGCGTACGCACCGGTGCGGGCGGCCGCGTTCATCTTCGCGCGGTGGTAGTACGCGCGCTGGCCCGCCTCGACGTTCTCCTCCTTGCCGCCCCAGGCCTTCAGCGCCGGCGCCTGCAGCGCTCGGCCGTAGGAAAAGGACAGCTGCCACGGATGCGGCCCGCGGGCGTTCATTGCGTTGAGGTGCGCGGTCGCGTCCTCGTCCGACTGACCGCCCGAGAGGAAGACGATGCCCGGGACCGCCGCCGGCACATGCTTCATCAGCGTGTGCACCGTGGCCTCGGCGACCTTGTCGACGCCGGCGCGGCCCGCTGCCTCGTAGCCGGAGAGGACCATGTTCGGCTTGAGCAGCGTCCCCTCGACGTCGACGCGCTGGTCGAACAGCTCCGTGTAGAGGGCTGCGAGCACACGGGAGGTGACGAAGCCGCTGCGCTCGATCGTGTGCGTCCCGTCCTGCAGCACCTCGGGCTCGACGATCGGGACGATGCCGGCCTCCTGGCACAGCGCGGCGTAGCGGGCGAGCGCGTGCGCGTTCGTCCAGATGCAGTACTCGCTCGGCATCGTGTCGGTGATCGAGTACGTCGCGCGCCACTTTGCGAAGCGTGCGCCGAGACCGTGGTATTCCTCGAGCCGCTGCCGCAGCCCGTCGAGCCCCTCGGTCACGGTCTCGCCCTCGGCGAGGGCGAGAGGCTTCGCTCCCTGGTCGACCTTGATGCCCGGGATGACGCCCTTCGAGGCGAGCAGCTCGGGGAACGGCGTCCCGTCGTCGGCCTTCTGGCGGATCGTCTCGTCGAAGAGGATGACGCCGCTGATGTACTCCTCGACGCCCGGCGTCGTGAAGAGGAGGTTGCGGTAACCGCGCCGGGCCTCCTCCGTGGAGTCGACGCCGATCGTGTCGAAACGCTTCTTGATCGTGCCGCCGCTCTCGTCTGCGGCGAGGATGCCCTTCCCCTCGGCGACGAGCGCGCGCGCGGTCTCGTGCAGCTCGGTGTTCGGCATGGAAATCTCCCTGTCTCGCTTCCCGCTGTGTGGGAGTCCATTATGGCCGGACAGCTAGCGGGGCCGGCACTCCGCCGTCAGCGCAACCTCGAGCGCCGCGTCGATCCCGTAGACGGTGCCTCCGTCGGGCGCCGTCCAGCAGCCGCCGAGTGGGCCGTCGCCCACGCGCCAGCCGTTCTCGCTGAGCAGATGCATGGCGACGTCGGCGGGCAGCTGAGTACGCACGATGCCGTCGAGGCCCGAGTTGTCGGCACGGCGCTCGCGCGCAGCCGCGAGGTCAATGACGTTCGTCATCACGCGACAAATTGTCCAGCCGGGAAGCTCACGGCGCTAGGCGCAAACCGGTCAGTCGGCGACTAGAGTCCTGGGCGTGCGGACGTAGCTCAGTTGGTAGAGCATTGGCTTCCCAAGCCAAGGGTCGTGGGTTCGAGTCCCATCGTCCGCTTCAGAGGAAGAGCCTGCACACGACGCGGCTGCGTTGTCCCGTAGGCGAACAGGCCGCTCGGAAGTCAGCCTCTAGTCAGCCTTGGCCACGGCCTCGAGCATCGCCTCGGTCGAAGGCCGGGGTGGGCTAGCGAACGCCGTCGCGCTTCCCACCTCACCCCGGCGCGCTTGACGCTAACCGTTCCCTTACATCCGTCTTAGGATCCATTTAGGTCAATCTCCCGCAAGCGGTAACGCGTCGCTCGCCTGGGCCAGTGTTCCGGAATACCCCTGAACGAAGTGCGATCCTGAGCAAGTGGCGGAGGATCAGGAGTGGGAGGAGTGGTGGACCAGTACGAGCGACCCGTCGGGGCCGGCGGGAGGCGGGATCGTTCTCCGAACAGCGCGGCTGATCCTTATCCCGTTGGCACCGCTCCACGAGACCGAGCACGCACGAGCGTCTGGGAACGCCGCCGACGCATTGCGTGACACCCGCGCCGCCGAGGTGCAGTGGCGAGAGCACGGCTTCGGCCCCTGGGCGATCCGGGACGGGCTGGACGACAGCTTCCTCGGTGGCGCTGAATTGCGCCTTGCCGGCGATGGCATCGACGGAATCGAGCCCGACGAAGTCGAGGCGGGCTGGTGGGTGTCCAAGGATCGCCGGAACGAAGGCGTCGCGACCGAGGCAATGCAAGCGGCCATCGATGACCTCTGGAGCCGTACTGACGTCGAGAGCATCACGGCGTACATCGAGGAAGGAGAGAACGAACCGTCGCGCCGCCTGGCAGCCAAGCTCGGATTCAAAGTGCGCGGCTCGGGCCGTGGGCGTTCGGCAGAACCAATGGTTGTGTACGAGCTTCGGCGAGGTGATTGGCGTCGACCCTGACTCTGAAGTTCAGCGGGCGACAGAAAGGCGCATGAATCGAGGCCTCGACCGACGCGCAGTGGACTGGGCGAGCGTCCTCTCACCTGAGCCGCTGAGAGCGTACGTTAGCTAGTCGTCGCCCCGGTGCCGAAAGCGATGTCCGTACCGACCAATCGCCCGACCCGACTCGGTGAGGCGAGCCACGCTCAGGAACACCGACGGCCAGGAGGGCATCGCCGGCATCACGCCTTCATTTCATCGCGCCGCGAACTGATCCCGGCTTAGCGCAAATGCATCATCCGCTCTACGGAACGGTTCACCCGCGCCGATCCAGTCCAAGATACCAAAGCCGGCTCGCACTGAATAGCGTCGGATCGCCTGTCCGGCCCCGGAGCGGAGGAGACGTGTTCAGGTACAGGCGCCACTCGCCAGACGGGGACGACCTCGGTGAAGCGACCTACGCGATGATCCAGCGGGGCGAGGAGATAATCGCCGGCAGCAACGAGCGGTTCCGGGTGCTAGACGTTGTGTCGGTGAGTCGTCCCCTTCGCGAGGAGGACTCGCTGTTCGTCGGGCGGCTCCAGGTCGACGACGCGTAGGTAGACCCTGAGGCAGTCCAGCGAGCGCGGCCGGATAGTCGGCTGGCGCTAGTCGCAATCGGGCTGCATTCACCCATTTGGAGACTCGCGGGCGAGGGCATGGAACGGCACCCTTGGACGCATGAGTTCAAGCGACCTCGGAATCGGCGGCGCACGCGAACTCACCCGCCGCCTCGCCCTCGACGTGCCCTGCCCCGACTGCGGTGCGGCGGCAGGAGAACACTGTGAACGTCCGGCGCTCGCACCATCGACGCGAGGCGTGTCGCACGCATCACGGCAGCGCGCCTCGCAGGTCCGTGCCGAGCGCCGCTAGATCGCGGGTGTCACCGGGGTGTGCACTTTCGGCTTCCCAAGCCAAGGGTCGTGGGTTCGAGTCCCATCGTCCGCTTCGATACGGCATGGGTGCTGCGAAGGTCGAGCGCCCGGGTATCTAGGCACGAGGCGAATCGCGCGGTAAGAACACACTCCACGGCGCGGGTTGCGTCATCGACGGCAAGACCCTCTTGTGTGGCCCTGAGGTCAGAGCGTTTTGTTCAGACATCGGGCGCAACCGGCGCCGAGTTATCTCGAGTCGGCGGCGGCTAGGAGTCGCGCCGGCGGACCGGTTTGCGCTGGGGCTCCGCGTCGGCGAACAGCATCCGGAGCACGTCCGCTGCCATCAGCACCAGCACGAGCACGGCTACCACTTCGACCATCACGTACTGGTTGTACCCCCGGGCGCGGTTTCCGACCCCAACCGTTCGGCCGGGATCGCCGGGACGATCAGCCGCCGCCGCAGGCGCCCGTGGGGTTGATCCCGGCGGCGTAGACCCCGCCGGCCAGCACGAGAGCGAGGATCGAGATGATCCCGCCTGCGAGTCCGATCTTCGCGAGGCGCCTCGCGGTGATCGTCGGCCAGAGCTGGTACGACCAGAGAACCTGGATCGACAAGGCGAGCGCGCCGATCGTCGCTATCGCCCAGGCGACCACGAGCGTGTCCGTCTGCGCGCCCCAGTGATGTGCCCACACGAACGACGCGCCGAGGAGCGCGACGGACAGGACGCCGAAGACACCGGCGACCGCGCTGCGCCTCGGTGTTACCTGCGGTTCGGCCGAAGCATCGATCAGCGAACTATATGCGGCGCTCCGGCCACGCCTCGGCGAGCTTGCGGCGCGTCTCGAGCAGATGCTCCGGAACCACCTTGATGTCGGCCAGCACCGGCATGAAGTTCGTGTCGCCGTTCCAGCGTGGCACGACATGGATGTGGGCGTGGTCAACGATGCCCGCCCCGGCGACTCGGCCGAGGTTCCAGCCGACGTTGAATCCTTCCGGTGCGAACACGGCGCGCAGTGCCTCGATCGCCGCCACCGAGAGCTGCTGTACCTCGAGCGCCTCGGCGTCCTCGAGGTCGTCGAACGACGAGCCGTGCCGATACGGCGCGACCATGAGGTGCCCGGACGCGTAGGGGAACTTGTTGAGGAGGACGAACGCGAGCTCGCCGCGATGGACTACGAGCTCCGGCTCGTCCTCCGGCAATCCGGCCGCGCGGCAGAAGACGCACCCGTCTCCCTCGTCCGCGTGCTGGACGTACTCGAGCCGCCACGGCGCCCAGAGCTGCTTCAGAGCCACCGCTTCCAGCGGAAGAAGGCGAGCATGGCGCCGATGGTGACTCCCATCAGCACAAGACTCCCCCAGAACGCGCTCCACGAGTCGAAGCCCGGAAAGTGGACGTTCATGCCGAAGAAGCCGGTCAGGAACGTCAGCGGCAGCATCACGACGCTGAAGATCGTGAGGACGTAGAGGATGTCGTTCTGCTGGTGCGAGATGAGCGACTCGTTCGTGCTCTCGAGCGCCTCCACGACCTCCTTGTAGTTGTCGAGGAGGTCCCAGATCCGCTCGCTGGCGTCGACGATGTCGTCGAAGTAGAGCTCGAGATCCTCCGGCATGACCCGCTCGATCGACCGCTCCAGCAGGCGCAGCGTGGGCCGCTGCGGCTTGATGATCTTGCGGTAGGAGATGATCTCCTGCTTGACGCGGTGGATGTCCCGGACGAGCTCCTTCGCGCCTTCGCCCGAGCCGATCTCCTCGTCGATCTGCTCGAGCTTGAATCCGATCTTGTCGAGGATCGGGAAGCAGTAGTCGTAGAGGTCGTCGAGCACCTCGTACAGCAGCCGGCCCGAGCCCCGCGAGAGGAGCTGCTCGCGGAACTCCTCGCTCTCCTGCGCTCGCCGGAAGAGCAGGCTGACCGGGCGCAACTCGACGCTTGGGAGCGTGACGAGATAGTCGGGCGCGAGGAAGACGTCGAGCTCGCCCGCGTTAAGGCGGCCTACCGCCTTGTCGTAGACAGGGAAGTGGAGGACGCCGAAGAGGTAGCCGCCGTCGCCCTCGTCCTCGTGGTAGACGTCGATCTTCGGGCGCTGGCGCCGCGAGAGGACGTCCTCGACGTCGAGGGGATGCCAGCCGAAGCGGTTGGCGAGAAGCTGTGCCTCGCCGCTGGTCGGCGTGAGGAGGTGGACCCAGGTGACTCCGCCGGCGCGAAGCTCAGCGGGCCCGGGGCGCGTCTCGACGACCGGAGTGCCCGGTGCAACGCGGCGCGAACGGATGCGCGGCAGGCTGGGCATTGGTACTGAGGGGGTCGACGGTCGCTGCCATGGCCCGGGAATGCTACCCGCTGCTCGCCGGAATTGGCAACGGAATTGACTCCTCCCGCGGCGTCCGGCGCACGCGCTCGGGCAGCCGAGGCTCGAGCGCGAGCGCGCCCGCAGCGCAGACGAGGTTGACGCCGGCTGCGATCGGCCAGAGCAGGAGCGGCCGGTGCTGCAGGAGGAAGCCGCCTGCGGCCGGACCGAGGATCCAGCCGATCTGCCACGAGATGCTCGCGGCGGCCACGTAGCGGCCGACGAGCTGCGGCGGCGCGAGGTCGACACTGAGCGGCGCGTGGATGGCCCCGTGCAGGCATTCGCCGACCGCGAACACGAGCACCGCGGCGCCGAGGATCCCGAACGCCGGGGTGGCGTACGTCCACGCCCCTGCGGCCCAGACGGCGAGGAGCGAGGCGGCCCAGAGTGTCCCCATGAGCGCGAGCCCGCGCATCCGGCTCCGGCCCTCCGAGAGCTTGACGACCGGAAGCTGGAAGATCGCGACGCCGAGCGCGTCGAGCGCGAACACGATGCCGATCTCCTTCTCGCTGATCCCGGCCACGTTCTTCCCGAAGGCGGGCAGCAGCTCCACGACGACCGAGATCGCGGCGGTCATGAACGCGGCGTTGAGCAGCGTGTAGAGGGTGAAGACCCGGTCGCGCAGCACCGCGCGCCAGCTACCGCCGAGCCGTCCCTCGTGCAGGGCGGGGGCGCGGACCCAGGCGAGCACGGCCATGTAGCCGACGAACGTCACGCAGTTGATCGCGAACAGGACGGTGAACGTCTCCGGATTCCCGACCGACGCGATCAGCCCCGCGACGACACCGCCGAGCGCGACGCCGACGTTCATCGCGAGCCGCTGCAGCGCGTAGGCGGGCGCGCGGCGCACGGCCGGAGTCAGAGCCGCGAGGAGCGCCGACTGCGACGGCCAGAACGAGCCGCTGCCGATCCCCCAGAGCGTGTAGACCGCGAACGCCTGCCACGCCGTGTGGATCGACGGCATGAGCGCGAACGCCACGGTCATCACCGCGAGGGAGCCGAGCAGCACGCGCTTCGGGCCGATCCGGTCGGAGAGCGTCCCGCCGAGGAAGCCGCTCGCGAGCGCCGCCGCCGACTGCACCGCGGCCGCACTGCCGGCGAGCCCGAACGGGATTCCGCGCACGTTGTGGAGGTAGATGAGCAGGAACGGGAGAACGACCCCGTTCCCGAACGCGTTGACGAACGCCCCGAGCTCGAGGATGTAGACCGGGCGGGGCAGGCGGGGGTCGAGCGAGCGCAGATAGGCGGCGAGCGGGCGCACCGGCGATCAGGCGAGCGCTTGCGGGGCCGCGGCGCGCCGACGCCCGAGCTCCGACGCCGCAATCGCGAGCTGGATCGCGAAGAAGCCTGCGAAGCAAGCGGTGACGAAGCGTTGCTCCCCGGCGTCGGCCGCGATGAACTTCGATCGGCTCACACAGGTGTAGTTGCCGCCTTCGGTGAGCCTGTAGCGGCAGTGCCGCGTCGGGGGCGCCGGGGTGCCCGACGTGATCGCCGGAAACGCTCTCGACCCGATTACCCAGGAGGCGACGAACATCGTGAGGAAGGCGATCGCCAGCCAGCCCGGGAGCCCCTCGAAGAAGAGGCGCCGCGGATTGCCCCACCGCGCTCTCGGTCCGTACCACCGCGGAGGACCGCCCTCTGCGCGATTCCCTCGCGCGACGATGATCGCGATCGCCCATACCTGGCCGACGACCAGCGCCGGAATCGCGAGGACCAGGAGGAAGGTGATTCCGTCGATCGCCCGACCACGGCCGAAGTTCGCCCCCAAGATCGCAATTGCCACGAGGAGACCGACGGCGACTACCGCACAGATTGCCCGACCGACTCGAAGGGCTCCTCCGGACTCGAGGACCCAGGTTGTCCACTCCTCAGGCATCGGCTGTCGATTTTGCCTTTGGTGTCCGAAGCAACATGATGTAGGCGATGGGGGCCTTCATCCTGCGGCGTGTTTTCTTCGGCCTGCTGATCATGTTCGTGGCGTTGTCGGGGAGCTTCTTCTTCTTCGCCACGAAGTTCCTGCCGCTGAGCGAGACGCCGATGTTGCACGACTACTGGGTGTGGCTGCAGGGCGTGCCGAACGGCCGGAGCTTCTCGGACGGCCTGCTCGGCAACCATCTGATGTCGCTCGTCGGTGGGGCGTTCGGCCGCACGATGCTGCTGCTCGTCCTGACCCTCGTCATCGTGGTGGTCATCGCGATCCCGGTCGGGTGCATCGCCGCGGCGACGCGCGGCTCCGCAACCGACTACCTGCTGCGCACCGGCACCTATGTCGCCTGGGCAGTGCCCGTCTTCGTCGTCGGGACCCTGGCGCAGCAAGGCCTCGGCCGGATCCCCGGCGGCTGGGGGGTCGGGTGGTTCCCCTCGGTCGGCTGGGCGGGCGAGTGCCCGAACGGACAGGGGATCGACCCGCACAACTTCCAGTGTCCCGCGGCGGGCCACGGGCTGACCCAGGTCGGTCAGGTGATCTACCACCTCACGCTGCCGGCACTCGTCCTCGCGCTCGGGTTCATCGGCGTGCAGGCGCGCTACCTGCGCAATTCCATGATCGACATCCTCGACACCCCGTACATCACCGTCGCCCGCGGCAAAGGCCTCTCCGAGCGGGCCGTGCTCATTCGCCACGGCTTCAGGAGCGCTCTCGTCGCGTTCGTGCCCGCGCTCGTGTCGGACTTCTCCCTTCTCTTCGGGGCGGCGCTCGTGGTCGACTACATCTTCCAGCTCGGAGGGCTCGGCACGCTCTTCATCAACCTGCTCCAGCTGAGCGCCGACGGCAACGTCCCCGTGGACAGCTACGCCCTACAGCTCATCCTGCTGCTCGGCGCCGCCTTCATCCTCACGGTCTCCATCCTCAGCGAGGTCACCCTCGCGCTGCTCGATCCCCGAACGAGGTTGGACTGACGTGGCGAGCCTGGTCGAGGCCGAGTCGGCGCCGCCGCAGGTGGAATCCCGTCGCAGCAACTCCGGCAGGGTCTGGCGCCGACTGATCCGACAGCCGGTCACCCTTGCCGCCGGCCTGCTCCTCGTGGTCATCTTCGTCGGCGGTGCGCTCGTGCCGCAGTACGCGCCCTCGCAGGCGGGCATCGACCTCACGGACCAGTGGCGCAACCACGCCCCGCTGTTCAGCGGCTGGCACCTGCTCGGCACCGATGTCATCGGGAAGGACGTGCTCCTGCAGATGCTCCTCGGGCTCCACACCAACGAGCAGACAGCCCTCGCCACGACCCTGTTCGCGACCGCCCTCGGCGTCGCGCTCGGCGGCATCGCGGGCTACCGCGGAGGCTGGGTCGACGCGCTCCTCATGCGGATCACCGACCTACTCGGCGTCTTTCCCGCGCTGATGATCTTCCTCGCCGCCTACACGTACTTCAACCCGGTGACGGCGTGGAAGGCGACGCTCATGTTCGCCTTCTTCCTCTGGATCCCGGTGGCACGCGTGGTGCGAGCCGAGATCTCTTCGCTCCGCGAGCGCGAGTTCGTCCAGGCCGAGCTTTCCCTCGGCGCCTCGGACCGGCGGATCTTCTTCCGCCACCTGCTGCCGAACGCGAGCGGCACGATCATCATCGCGGCGACCTCTCTGCTCGGCTATGTGTTCGTGCTCGAAGCGACGCTCGACTTCTTCGGCCTCGGCGTCTCCTCGGCGATTCAACCGACGATCGGGAACCTGATCGGCGAGGGCCAGAGAGGAGTTTTCGCGTTCGGGGAGGGTTGGTGGACGTGGGGCAGCCCGGCGGCGCTGCTCCTGCTGATCCTCGTCTGCATCAATCTCCTGGGCGACGGCCTCTCCGACGCCCTCCGTCCGCCGCGGCAGCGCTAGCCGGCGGCTGGGTGGGGCGGCGGTCTCTGCCTCCGTCGAGAACCCCGTCCACCGCCCCGCGCAAGAGTGCCGTGCGCTTCGTGCCGGCGAGTAGGCCCAGCTGAGGCATTTCGAGACCGAATTCGAAGTGCGTGACGGGGGACGTCGCAGTGCGCCAGGCAGGAATCGAACCTGCGACCTCGCGCTCCGGAGGCGCGCGCTCTATCCCCTGAGCTACTGGCGCCGGGGAGAGGGCCAGTCTACCGGCGGTCGGGCGTTGGTACGTTCCGGCTGTGGACGTCTCCGCGCGGATCGTCACGCTCGAGCTGGCCGAGACGTTCGTCATCTCTCGCAGCGCCAGCGACACCGAGGACGTCGTCGTCGTCGAGCTGCGCCACTCCGGCGTCTCCGGCTTCGGCGAGGCGCAGCCCCACGCCCACTACGGCGAGTCCGTCGGGTCCGCGCGGGCGTACGTCGAGGAGCACGCCGAGCTGCTGGGCGACGACCCGTTCGCGCTCGAGGAGGTGATGAAGCGGCTCCCCGCCCGCGAGTTCGCGGCCCGCGCCGCTCTGGACGCAGCGCTGCACGATCTGCAGGGCAAGCTGCTCGGCCAGCCCGTCTGGCGGCTGCTCGGGCTGCGGCGCGCCGGCCCTCCGACGAGCTGGACGGTGTGGCTCGGCGACCCCGACGACATGGCCCGCCGCGCCGAGAAGGCGCTCGATCGCTTCCGGCGCCTCAAGCTCAAGCTCGGCGGCCGCGACGGGCTCGACGTCGAGCGCGTCCACGCCGTTCGCGCCGTCGCCGGCGAGCTGCCCCTCCAGGTCGACGTCAACGAGGCCTGGAGCCTCGAGGAAGCCCTCGACTCGCTCCCACCCCTGGTCGAGCTCGGCGTCGAGTACTGCGAGCAGCCCCTGCCCGCGGGCGACCCCGGCGGCCCCGAGCTGAAGGAGCGCTCGCCGCTCCCGATCTACGTCGACGAGGACTGCCACACGCTCGGCGACGTCGCTGCCTGCGCGGAGCGCGCGCACGGGATCAACGTCAAGCTCGCGAAGTCGGGCGGGATGCGCGAGGCGGTGCGCATGGTGCACGCGGCCCGTGCGCTCGGGCTCGGCTGCATGCTCGGCTGCATGGTCGAGTCGGGGCTCGGCATCTCCGCCGGTACGCAGGTCGCGTCCCTCTTCGACCACGTCGACCTCGACGGCAATCTCCTGCTCGCGCACGACCCGTGGCCGGGCGTCCCCTTCGTCGACGGCGTCCAGCTTCCACCGGAGGAACCGGGGCTCGGTGTCCATGCGGTATCTGCTGCTCGCTGAGGGCTTCTCGGGCGACCCGCACTATGGGAAGACGATGCGGGGGGTGCTCCGCTACCGGCGGGACGACGTCGTCGCGATCCTCGACTCGACGCGCGCCGGCGAGACGGAGGAGGGCGTGCCCGTCGTCGGCAGCGTCGAGGACTCGCTCGAGCTCGGCCCGACGACCGCGCTCGTCGGGGTCGCGACGCAGGGCGGCCGCTTCCCGCCGGAGTGGGTCGCGATCCTCCGCGCCTGCGTCGAGCACGGCCTCGACGTCGAGAACGGGCTCCACGTCTTCGTCGGCGACGATTCGATGCTTCGCGAGCTCGCGGATCGCCGAGGCGTCGAGCTGCGCGACCTGCGCCGTCCGCCTGCGGAGCTCTCGACCGCGACCGGCGAGAACCTCTCGGTCGACGCGACGATCGTCCTCACCGTCGGCTCCGACTGCGCGATCGGGAAGATGACCGTTTCGCTCGAGCTCGACCTCGAGGCGCGGCGGCGCGGCCTGCGCTCGGTCTTCGTCCCGACGGGACAGACGGGCATGGTGATCGCGGGCTGGGGAATCGCGGTCGACGCCGTCGTGGCCGACTTCATCGCCGGCGCCGCCGAGCGTCTTGTCGTCGACGGGCACGAGCGCGGCGGCGAGCTGCTGTGGGTGGAGGGCCAGGGCTCGCTCCTGCACCCGGTCTACTCCGGCGTCACGCTCGGCCTGTACCACGGAAGCGCGCCGCACCTGCTCGTCCTCTGCCACGAGGCCGGCCGGACGGAGATCGAGGGCGCCGGCGGCGGGCCGCATCCGATCCCGCCGCTGCGCGAGCTCGTCGAGCTGCACGAGCGGCTCGCCCTGCCGGTGCGGCCGGCGCGAGTCGCCGCGGTCGCGCTCAACACGCGCGAGCTCCGGGAGGAGGAGGCGCGCGCAGCGATCGCAACGGCAGAGGACGAGACCGGGCTCCCGGCCGACGATCCGGTCCGCTTCGGAGCCGCGAAGCTCCTCGACGCCGTGCTCGCCGCCGCGCCCTAGCGGCGCGGCCGGCTACTCGGGGCGCGGCGGCCGATTTCCACGGGCCAGACCCTCGCTTGACAGCGAACATCTGTTCGCCTACCATGCGAACAGATGTTCGGGAAGCTCCTCGTCCTCGTGTGCGTCGCGGCCCTCGCCGTCGGGCTTGCCGCGCGCGGCTCCAGCGGCGCCGGGCCGAAGCACACGTACGTCGTGCGCCCCGGCGACACGCTGTGGTCGGTCGCAGAGCACACGTACTCCGGCGACCCGCGGCAGGGCGTCTGGGAGCTCCAGCAGCGGAACCACCTCGTCTCGGCGACGATCGTCCCGGGCGAGAAGCTCGTCGTGCCCTAGCTCGCGGCCGGCGGCAGCTCGATCCCGAAGGTGTAGACCTTCTCGCCGCGGAAGAGCCGCTGCTCGGGATCCCACGGGAACCAGATCAGAACCTTCCACTCGAGCCGCCCCTCCCGCGGCGCCTCGCCGAGCCACGGCGCCTGCTGGGTCGCCGAGACGTTCGCCTCCTCGCAGACGCCCTGCGGCCCGATCACGATGTCGGTCAGGTCGAAGCGGATGTCCGGGAAGGCGGTCAGCAGCTCGGTGTAGAACCGCGCGGCGCCCTCGTGGCCCTCCCAGCGGTGGCCGGTTTGGACGAGCTCGTACACGCAGTCGGGTGTCAGCGTCGAGATCAGGCCTTCGAGATCGCGCGCGTCCTCGGCGACCGAGTGCTTCTTGTACAGCTCCCGGACGTCGCGGTACAGCTCGGGGGTGACCTCACGGCGGTAGACCTCGAGCACGGTCGGGTCGGCCATGGGCCGAGCCTAGCGCGGAGCGACGCTAGGCGAGAACGAGCTCGTCGGTGAGCGGATCGCTCCCGAACAGCTCCGGCACACGCTCCACGAGCGCGATGAAGGCGTCGACCACCGGGGGAGAGAACTGCGTGCAGCGGTTGCGAACGACCTCCTCGGTCGCGTCCTCCAGCGTGCGGGCACAGCTGTACGGGCGATCCGTCGTCATGGCGTCCACCGCGTCGGCCAGGCCGACGATCGCAGCCTCGAGCGGGATCCCGTCGCCGCGCAGGCCGTGCGGGTAGCCCCGGCCGTCCCAGCGCTCGTGGTGGTGGAGGACGGCAGGTACGGCGGCGTGCAGCCGGTTGAGCCGGCCGACGATCCGGGCGCCGTCCTCCGGATGGCGCTTCACGATCTCGAACTCGAGCTCCGTCAGCCGGTCCGGCTTGGTGAGGATCGCGTCGGGGACTCCGATCTTGCCGATGTCGTGGAACAGCCCTGCGAAGCGGAGCACCTCGAGCTGGTCGCGTTCCAGGCCGAGCTCCTCACCGAGGGCGACTGCGATCCGCTGCACGCGCTGGGAGTGGCCGGCGGTGTACGGATCTTTCGCGTCGACCGTCGCGTTGAGGGTCTCGACCGCCTCGAGCGCGCTCTCCTCGAGCAGCCGATTGGACTCGGCGAGCCGCAGAGTCCGCGCGCGGAGCTCGTCGTTCTGGCGGCGGAGGACGCGGGACGCGCCGCGTACGAGCAGCGCGAGCGCGAGCCAGAGCGCCAGGAAGACGCCGCCGACCGCGAGCCAGAGCATCGTGCGCCGCGAGCCGATCAGCCGGCCGAGGGCGTGCGGATTCGCATAGATCTCGTATGCACCGATGGCGCGCGATCCGTTTCTGTTCTCGATCGGTGCGTAGACCTCGAACAGATGGTGGACGCCGTGCGCGCGGGCAAGCTGGTTTCGCTCGAACGCGTCCTCGCCCGTGTCGCCGCCGCCGGTATCGATCAGCGCCGCGATCGGCCGGTTGTGGGTGATCGCTTCGCCGAGCTCGTCGTCGAGGGGGAACGTGTGCCGGATCCGGTTCTGGTCGACGTTCGTCCAGGCGAGGAGTCCGTCCTTGCGCCACACCTTCACGCTGAGAATGTCCGGCTGCGCACCGACACTCTTCTCGAGGTACGTCAAGCGGCTGCCCGAGACCGGTTCGAGCCGGTTTCCGTGGACGAGGAGGGGACTCACCGCGCCCTTGACGTACTGGGCGAGCGCGGTCTGCTCGGCGTTGAGCGCCTCCTTCGTCAGCGAGCGCGAGAGGATCGAGCCGAGCGCGACGCCGGCCCCGGCGCAGATCAGCGCCGACGCGAACAGGAACACGCGCAGGAGAGTGAGGGAGCGCTCGAGGTCGCGCCCGCGCCGCAGGTTGCCCTCTTCCACCGGCGAAATATCGGCCGCGCGCCGCTGTGGGATTAGCTCCGCCTTCCTAGAATCGCCGCGTGGACCTCGACGTCGTCTTCCTCGGCACGGCCGCCTCGATGCCGACCGCGCAGCGCGGGCCGGCGGCGTTGCTCGTCCGGCGCGGCAGCGAACGGCTCCTCTTCGACTGCGGCGAGGGGACGCAGCGGCAGCTGCAGCGGTCGGCGATCGGCCTCCCCGACCTGCAGGAGATCTTCCTCACGCACTTCCACGCCGACCACTTCCTCGGGCTACCGGGAATGCTGAAGACGTTCGCGCTACGCGGCCGCGACGAGACGCCGTTGACGGTCTACGGGCCGCACGGACTGCGCGAGCTGTTCAAGCGGCTGCAGCCGTTCCTCGGTCGGCTCCCGTATCCGCTCACGCTCGTCGAGCTCGAGGCGGGGGAGCAGCTCGAGCGGGGCGACTACACGATCGAGGGGATCCCGGTCGAGCACGGTGCCGAGGCGCTCGGTTACGCGATCACCGAGCCGGAGCGGCCCGGCCGGTTCGACGTCGCGGCCGCCGACGCGCTCGGCGTTCCCGACGGCCCGGCGCGAGGACGGTTGCAGGCGGGGGAGGAGGTGACGGTCGACTCCGGCCGCACCGTGACTCCGGCCGACGTGCTCGGCGAGCCGCGGCCGGGGCGGAAGCTCGTGCTGACCGGCGACACGGCGCCTTCGCCGCTCGTCGTGCAGGCCGCGCACGGCGCCGACCTCCTCGTGCACGAGGCGAGCTTCCTCGCTGACGAGGCCGAGCGCGCGCGCGAGACGATGCACTCGACGGCCGCGCAGGCCGCCGAGGTCGCGAGCCTCGCGCAAGTGCGTCTGCTCGCGCTCACCCACGTCTCGCCGCGCTACTTCGGGCCGGAGCTCGCCGACGAGGCCCGTGCCGTCTTTCCCGACACGGTCGTGCCGCGCGACTTCGACCTGATCGAGGTGCCGTTCCCCGAGCGCGGTGCGCCGCGGCTGGTCAAGAGCGGCGCCCGCCCGCCGCGGAGCGAACCGGCCGCAGCACCTATGATCGAGCAGGCATGAGCGGGATGGTGCACCTCACGGTTGCGGGCGACGTCGCCGAGGCGGAGGAGGTGCAGGAGATCCTGCGCAACGCCGGGATCGACTCGTCGATCGAGCAGTCACCGGAGGAGGACGCGGTCAGCGTCCTCGTTCCCGAGACCGAGCTCGAGACTGCGCAGGATGCGATCGAGGCGCTCACGGAACCCGACGAGCTGATCTCGGAGCCGTAGAATCGCCGTAATGACCACGACGGCTTTCCTCCGTGGCAGGGCGCGCCTCACCGCAGGCGCGGCCGCGCGGTCGCCACGCTCTTCGTAGTCGCGCCTTCGCCGACGAGCTCGTCCGTGATGCGGGGATCCGGCCCGGAACGCTCGCGCTCGATCTCGGCGCCGGCGGCGGCGCGCTGACACGCGCGCTCGCCGACGCAGGCGCCAGCGTGTGCGCCGTCGAGCTGGACCCGGCTGCGCTGCAAGACCTCGAGACGCGCTTCGGCGCCGATCCACGCGTCGAGATCGTCGCGGGTGACGCGGCGGTGCTGCCGCTGCCGGTCGAGCCGTTCGCGATCGTTTCGAACCTGCCCTTCGCCGCCGGCACGGCGATCCTGCGTCGCCTGCTCGGCGATCCGCGCGTGCCGCTCACGCAGCTCGACGCCATCGTGGAGTGGGGGCTCGCCGCGAAGCGGACTGCCGTCTGGCCGTCGACGCTCCTCGGCTGCACGTGGGGCGCGTGGTACGAGCTGAGCCTCGTCCGGCGTGTGCCGCGCGCCTGTTTCGCGCCGCCGCCGAGCGTCGACGCCGCGCTCCTGCGCGCGACCCGGCGGCCGGAGCCGCTCGTCCCGCCGGAGCAGGCAGCCGCGTACGGAGCGCTGCTGCAGCGCGCGTTCGCCGCCCGGGTGCCGCTCGACCGCGTCCTCCCGCGGCGGCTCGTCCACCGCGCGGCGCGCGAGCTCGGCTTCGACCCGCACGGCGCGGCGCGCGACCTCGACGTGCGGCAGTGGCCGGAGCTCTACGCCGCGATCAGATCTGCCACGCCCCGCCCACGAGCAGCGGGAGCTCGTCGCCGGCGTGGGTCACGCCGCTGACGGCGACCTCGTCCGAGCCGATCATGAAGTCGACGTGGACCTTGCTCTCGTTGATCCGCGGCAGGTCCGCCGGGTCCGCGATCGGGTGCGAGTAGGCGTCGCCGAGTGCGAGGTGGCTCGCCGAGTTCTCGTCGAGCAGCGTGTTGAAGAAGGTGCGGCCGAGTCGCCCGATACGGCTCTCTCCGTCGACGAGCGCAACCTCGCCGAGCCGCGCGGCGCCCTCGTCGGTGGCACAGCGCTCCCGCAGAGCCTGCGCGTTTGCGTCGGCCTCGATCTCGACCGCGCGGCCGCCCTCGAAACGGATTCGCAGTCCGGTCACGAGCGAGCCGCCGACGTCGAGCGGCTTGGTGGCGGCGACGACTCCCTCTGTCCGCTCGGGATCCGGGGTCGTGAAGAGCTCCTCGGTGGGCAGATTCGGCACGTGGTGGATGCCGGCCCGCGTCATCGTGCGTCCGCCCTCCTTGGCGAAGCGTGAACTGGGCAGGAGCCCGACCGTCAGGTCGGTGCCCGGTCCGACGAACCGGATGGCGTCGAGGTGGAGCTGGTCGAGGCGGGAGGCTGCCTCCCAGATCTCTCTGATTCGCCGCTGCCACGCGTCGACCGGGTCCGGCTCGTCGAGCCGGCAGACGTGCTCGAGATCCAGCCAGAGCGCGTCGACCGCTGCCGCCGGCTCGAGCTCGGGGAAGACCATCAGCGCCCACGCTTCCGTCGGGAACGGCGAGATGGTCCAGGCGATGGAGCGGTCCTCGACCGTCTTGAGGGTCTCGGCCAGGCTGGGGAGCCGGTCGCGGCCGGCCCGCGCCGGGTCGACTCCAGCCAGCAGCCCTGGCGGAACGACCGGCGTCAGGAGGATCCGGGCCGCGTCGAGCTCGCCGAGGTCGAGCATGCGGCGCCCGAGCCAGGGAGGAACCCAGGCGAGCGAGTCCTCGGCGGCCGTCTCGATCCGGATGCGCTTCACGAGGGGGTCGAAGTAGACGACGTCGACGTAGCGCGCGCCGCGCTCGTACGCGAGGCGGGAGATCCGGCGGACGAAAGGCGCGGCTTCGGGCGCCGCCTCGACGGCCACGACCTGGTCCGGCTGCACGTTGGCCCCGAAGCCGACGATGAGCTCCGCGTACCGGTCGAGCAGCCCCTCGTTCACCGGGGGGACGGTATAGCGTCGCGGGAGTGGACGAGACCGACCTCGAGCTGCGCCGGCGGACGTACGCGTTCATCGTCGAACACGGTCGCGCGCCGGTCGCGGCGGAACTCGGCGCAGCGAGAGAGGTCGTCGTCGGCTGGCGGCGGCTGCACCAAGCACACGCGCTGGTGCTGAACGGAGCCACCGACGAGCTGCGGATGCTCAATCCCTTTTCCGCCGTACCGACGGCCTACCGCGTGCAGGCACGCGGCCGCTGGTGGTACGGCAACTGCGCGTGGGACGCCCTCGGCATCTGCGCAGCGCTGCGCGCCGACGGCCGGGTCGAGACGTCGTGCCCGGACTGCGGCGAGCCACTGGTGGTCGAGGTACGCGACGAGCGGGTGGGCGACGAGTCGCTCCTCTTCCACTGCCTCGTCCCCGCGGCGCACTGGTGGGACGACATCGCGTTCACCTGAAGCGCGATGAACCTCTTCCGGTCGGAAGAGCACATCGCCCGCTGGCTCGGCGGACGGCAGCCCGGCGCCACGATCTCGGCGGCGAAGCTCTCGGAGCTCGCACACGCCTGGTGGAACGACCGCATCGCGCCCGAGTGGCTGCCGCACACGCGTGAGCAGAACCAGGCGATCCTCGGGCGGCTCGGCCTCACCGGCGAGTTCTGGCAGCTCGCGTGAGCATCACCACGGTCGTCGCCGTCGGCGCCGACGGCGAGATCACCGGCGACCGGGCCGCGCGGTATCCGATCTACAGCGTCACGAAGACGGCCGTCGCGGCCGCTGTGCTCCTCCTCGTCCGCGAGGGCGCCGTCGAGCTCGCCTCGGTGCAGAGGCTGCTCGACCACACGAGCGGCGTGCGGGACTACGGCGCGCTGCTCGAGTACCACGAGGCGGTCCGTACACATCCCGGGTCCGCGTGGGACGACGACGAGTTCCTGGCGCGAACGGCCGCGGCCGGGCCGTCGTTCGAGCCCGGGAAGGGCTGGGCGTACTCGAACACCGGCTACCTGCTCCTGCGGCGGCTGCTCGACGAGCACGGCGGGCTCGCGGCGTTCCTCCCGCGGCTCGGCCTCGCGGGCGCGACGGTCGCCGAGCGGACGGATGACCTCGACGCAGCCGTCCCCGCGCCGAGCGCGCTTCTTCTCGACGGCGTCGACGACGTCCGCACCGTCTACGACCCGTGCTGGGTGGGACACCGGACGATTCTTGCGCGGGCGGAAGATCTCCTTGGCTTCTGGCGGTACCTGCCGGCGGAGATGCTCGACCTTCGGTCGTTCGTGCGGGTCGGAGCGGACGCGCCGGGCTTCGTCCAGCCGAGCTACGGCCTCGGGGTGATGGCCGATCCCGGGAGCGCGCTCGGGACAATCGTCGGCCATGGTGGTGGCGGTCCCGGCTATGCCGCGGCGGTCTTCTCGGTGCCGAGCGCCGACGCCGTCGCGATCGTCCTCGCCGCCGACGAGCGGTATCCGGCGCAGCAGACCGCGCTCGCCCTGCTCCGGGCGGCCGTCCACCGTCCCAGCTAGGGTGCCCTCAGCACGAACCCCTTTAACCCGGTCCAGAGAGGCCGGAAAGGAGTCGGATGAACACGCACGCCCCCGCACAGGGGAAATCTCTTCTCGACGCCGACGGGCTCGGGAGAACCCTTTCGAGAATCGCCCACGAGATCATCGAGGGCAACCCTTCGCTCCGTGACGTCGCGCTCGTCGGGATCCAGACCCGCGGCGTCCCGCTCGCGCGGCGGCTCGCGAGCCTGATCGAGGAGCGCGCCGGAGTCGAGCCTGCGCTCGGCGCTGTCGACATCACCTTCTACCGCGACGACGTCACCGTCCGGGGCGGCGAGGCACCGCTCGCGGCGCAGCCGGTCGTGCGCGCGACGCAGCTCGACTTCCCGCTCGAGGGACGGACGGTCGTGCTGGTGGACGACGTCCTCTACACCGGCCGCACCATCCGCGCTGCGATCGAGGCGCTCTTCGACTATGGCAGGCCGGCGCGCGTCCAGCTCGCCGTGCTCGTCGATCGCGGCCACCGCGAGCTGCCGATCCGGCCCGACTACGTGGGCAAGAACCTGCCGACGGCGCGCGGCGAGCGGATCCAGGTCCAGCTCGTCGAGGTGGACGAGCTCGACGCGGTCCTGCTCGTAGGGAGCCCGGAAGAGGAGGAGAGCAGATGATCCGCTTGGTGACTGACGATCTGCGGCCGCCGGGGGATCCGCCCAAGCGGCATCTCCTCTCGGTCGGCGACCTGACGCGCGACGACGTCGAGCGCCTGCTCGGCACGGCGCGCACGTTCGAGACCTCGCTCGAGCGCCACGTGAAGAAGCTGCCGACCCTCAAGGGGCATCTCATCGTCAACCTCTTCTACGAGTCCTCGACGCGCACCTCATCCTCGTTCGAGCTCGCTGCGAAGCGGCTCTCGGCGGACACGCTCACCGTGAAGTCGGTCGGCTCCTCCGTGGACAAGGGCGAGTCGCTCAAGGACACCGCGCTCACCCTCGGCGCGTACGACCCCGACGTGATCGTGATCCGGCATCCGCAGATCGGGGCGCCGCAGCTCGTCGCGGCGGTCACGGACGCGCACGTCGTCAACGCCGGCGACGGGAAGCACCAGCACCCGACGCAGGCGCTGCTCGACCTCTACACGCTGCGGGAGGAATTCGACCGGCTCGATGGGCTCCACGTCGCGATCGTCGGCGACGTCCTGCACTCGCGCGTCGCCCGCTCGCTGCTGCAGGCGTTCGCGCTGGTGGGTATCCGGGCGACGCTCGTCGGCCCCCCGGCGCTGCTGCCGCGCGAGTTGCCGGCGGAGACGTCGACGGACATCGAGGCGATCCGCGACGCCGACGTCGTCTACGTCCTCCGCATGCAGAACGAGCGGATGGCGGCGGGCGCGAACTTCGTCCCGAGCCTGCGCGAGTACGCGGCGCGGTGGGGGATCACCCCCGAGCGGCTGCGGCCGGGGCAGAAGGTCATGCACCCCGGCCCGATGAACCGCGGCGTCGAGATCGACCCGCAGGTCGCCGACGCGCCCGACTCGCTGATCACGCGACAGGTGCGGTCGGGGCTGGTCGTACGGATGGCCGTCCTCTACGACGTGCTCACCGGCGGCCCCGTCGGCGTACAGGCGCTCGCCGCAGCGGAGGTGGCGTGATGCTCTGGCAGAAGGAGCTCCCGGGTGCCGACCTCGTCATCCGCGGTGCTCGCGTGCTCGATCCCACCGAGGGAATCGACGCATCGCTCGAGGTGCGGATCGACGCCGGGACGGTCGCCGAGGTCGCAGAGAAGGTGGATGCGAACGGACATCGCGTCGTCGAGGCCGACGGGCTCGTGCTCGCACCGGCGTTCGTCGACCCGCACGTCCACCTGCGGACGCCGGGTCGTGAGGACGAAGAGACGGTTGCGAGCGGCACGGCGGCGGCGGCGGCCGGCGGCTACTGCGCGATCCTCGCGATGCCCAACACTGATCCGGTCGTCGACTCCGCGGCAACGCTCGGCGCGCTCGTCGACGCCGCTCGCAGCGAGGCCGAGGTGCCCGTCGGCTTCCTCGCCGCGATCACGCGCGGCCAGCGCGGGGAGGAGCTGACCGAGATGGGCGAGCTCGCCGACACGGGCGCGGTCGCCTTCTCCGACGACGGAATGCCGGTCGCCTCCGCCGGTCTGATGCGGCGGGCGCTGCAATACGCCTCGATCACCGACCGGCCCCTCGCGCTGCATTGCGAGGAGCCGACGCTCTCGGGCGGCGGTCACGTCCACGAGGGACGGGTCGCGGCCGAGCTCGGCTTCACCGGCTATCCGTCGGTCGCCGAGTCCGTCGCGGTCGAGCGCGACCTCGCGCTCGCCGGCTACGAGAGCGGACGCGTCCACGTCCTCCACCTCTCGGCGGCGGAGTCGGTCGACGCGCTGCGCCGCGCGCGCGAGTCCGGGGTCGTGGCGAGCGGCGAGGCGACGCCGCACCATCTCGTCCTCACCGACGACGCGGTGCGCTCGCTTGATCCGAACGTGAAGATGAACCCGCCGCTGCGGGCAGAGCAGGATCGGGTCGCGCTGCTCGACGCGGTGCGGGACGGGACGATCGAGGCGATCGCGACCGACCACGCGCCGCATGCCGCGCACGAGAAGGAGGTTCCGTTCGAGGCAGCTCCGTTCGGGGTCACCGGCCTCGAGACTGCCTTTGCGGTGCTCTACACGCACCTCGTCGAGCCGGGACTGCTGCCGTTCGAGACGCTGCTCGAGCGGATGTCGGCGGGGCCGGCGCGGATCTTCGGACTCGACCGGCCGCGCGTCGCGGCGGGTGCGCGCGCGAATCTCGTCCTCCTCGATCTCGACCGCGAATGGACGGTCGGCGAGCAGCCGTTTCGCTCACGCTCCGGCAACTCCTGGCTACTCGGCTCGAGGTTGCGCGGTGCAGTGCGGATGACGCTTGCCGGCGGGGCGGTGGCGTTCGAATGAGCTACCTCGCGCTCGCGGACGGGACGGTGTGGCACGGCGAGTCGGTCGGCGCCGACGGCCATGCGCTCGGTGAGGCCGTCTTCACGACGGGCATGTCGGGCTACCAGGAGGCGGTCACGGATCCGAGCTTCGAGGATCAGCTCATCTGCTTCACCGCGCCGATGATCGGCAACTACGGCGTGGCCGAGGAGCGGAGCGAATCGGCTCGGACGCACGCCCGGGCGGTGCTGATGCGCGAGGCGCGCGGACCAGAGTGGACGGAGTGGCTACGCGAGCACGGCATCGTCGCGCTCACGGGGATCGACACGCGGAGCCTCGTCCTCCATCTGCGCGACGCGGGCTCGGCGCCTGCGATCGCCGTCGCGTCCGAGCTCGGGGTCGAGGAGGCGATCGAGCTCGCCGCGCAGCAACCGTCCATGCTCGGCCGCGCGCTGATCGAGGACGTCTCGACCGACGAGCCGTACGTCTACGCCGAAGGGGGCCGCGTGCGGATCGGCGTCGTCGACTACGGCGTGAAGAACTCGGTCCTGCGCCGGCTCGCTAAGGCCGGGGCTGCGGTCACCGTCCATCCGCACGACACGGATGCGGACGAGCTCGCGGGCTACGACGGCGTCCTCCTCTCGCCAGGCCCGGGCGATCCCGAGCCGCTCGCCGCGGAAACCGAGACGGTGCGGCAGCTGCTCGGCCGCACGCACGTGCTCGGCATCTGCCTCGGCCACCAGCTGATCGCGCGCGCGACGGGGCACGAGACGTACAAGCTCCCGTTCGGCCACCGCGGCGCGAACCACCCCGTGCACGAGCGGCTGACCGGCCGGGTGCTCGTGACGAGCCAGAACCACGGCTTCGCCGTACGGCCGAGGGAGGCTGCCGAGGTGTCGCACGTGTCGCTCTACGACGGAACGGTGGAGGGACTCGACCTTCCGGATCTGCGCGCTCGCTCGCTCCAGTTCCATCCCGAGGCGGGGCCGGGGCCGCACGACGCGTGGCCACTGCTCGAAGCCTGGGTCAAGGAGGTCACCGATGCCGCGGCGTAACGACATCGAGTCGATCTGCATCGTCGGCTCCGGGCCGATCGTGATCGGTCAGGCGGCCGAGTTCGACTACGCCGGCTGCCAGGCGCTCAAGGTGCTGCGGGAGGACGGGTTCCGCACGATCGTCGTCAATTCGAACCCGGCCACGATCATGACCGACCCGGGCTTCGCCGACCGCACCTACCTCGAGCCGCTCGACGTCGAGTCCGTGGCCGAGGTATTGCGGCTCGAGCGGCCCGACGCGCTGCTGCCCACGATGGGCGGCCAGACGGCGCTCAACCTCGCGCGTGAGCTCGCCCTGGAAGGGATCCTCGACGAGCTCGGGATCGAGCTGATCGGCGCTCGTCTCGAAGCGATCGAGCGCGCCGAGGACCGGCTCAAGTTCAAGGAGGCGGTCGAGTCGTGCGGGCTCAAGGTGCCGACCTCGGCGATCGTCACCTCGCTCGACGAGCTCGAGGGGGTGATGGTGCCGGCCGTCGTCCGGCCCGCCTTCACGCTCGGCGGCCACGGGGGCGGGTTCGCCTACACGGAGGAGGAACTCCGGCGGCAGGTCGAGCGTGGGCTCGCCGAATCCCCGATCGGCCAGGTGCTGGTGGAGGAGTCGGTGCGCGGCTGGGACGAGTTCGAGCTCGAGGTGGTGCGCGACCGGATCGACAACGTCGTCATCGTCTGCTCGATCGAGAACCTCGACCCGATGGGCGTCCATACGGGCGACTCCGTCACCGTCGCGCCGCAGATGACGCTGCCCGACGAGGCGTACCAGGAGCTGCGCGACGCCGCGGCGGCCGTCATCCGCGCGGTCGGCGTCGACACCGGCGGCTCCAACATCCAGTTCGCCCGTAGCCGCGAAACCGGCGAGGTGCGCGTGATCGAGATGAACCCGCGCGTCTCGCGCTCGTCCGCGCTCGCCTCGAAGGCGACGGGCTACCCGATCGCGAAGGTCGCTGCTCGGCTCGCCGTCGGCTACACGCTCGACGAGATCCCGAACGACCTGACCGGGACGACGCCGGCGAGCTTCGAGCCGACGCTCGACTACGTCGTCGTCAAGTTCCCGCGCTTCGCCTTCGAGAAGTTCCCGGGCGCCGACCGGACGCTCGGCACGCAGATGAAGTCGGTCGGCGAGACGATGGGCATCGGCCGCACCTTCGCCGAGGCGTTCCTCAAGGCGTACCGCTCGCGCGAGCTCGACCCCGGCGCGGCGACGCCGTGGCAGCTGCTCACGGACGTGCCGGAGGACGTCCACCCGTTCTTCCAGCGGGAGATCGACCAGATCCGCGTCGCGCTCGAGGACGTCGGCGAGGTCGAGTCGCTGCTGGCCGGCGACTGGCTACGCCTGAAGAGGCAGGGCCTCTCCGACGCGGACATCGCCGCCGCGGCGGGCACGAGCGAGGCCGCGGTTCGGCAGCGGCGCCGCGACTGCAGCGTCCGGCCCGCGTACCGCCGGGTCGACTCCTGCGCGGGCGAGGTCGAAGCGGCCTCGAACTACTACTACTCCACCTGGGGAGAGGCCGACGAGGCCGCGCCGACGGGCAACCGCCCGCGTGTCGTCATCCTCGGCTCGGGCCCGAACCGGATCGGCCAGGGGATCGAGTTCGACTACTGCTGCGTCCACGCCGTCACGACCTACCGCGAGCTCGGCTACGAGGCGGTCATGGTCAACTGCAACCCCGAGACCGTCTCGACCGACTACGACACGTCCGACCGGCTGTACTTCGAGCCGCTCGACACCGAGTCGGTGCTCGCGATCTGCGAGCGGGAGAAGCCCGACGGCGTCGTGATCCAGTTCGGTGGCCAGACGCCGCTCAAGCTCGCGCGCGCGATCGAGGACGCGGGCTACCGGATCCTCGGCACGCCGTTCGACGCCGTCGACCTCGCCGAGGACCGCGAACGCTTCGCGGGTCTGCTGCGCGCGCATGGGCTGCGCTCGCCGGAGTGGGGGATCGCCGCGTCGCCCGACGAGGCGGTCGAGATCGCCGAGCGGATCGGCTACCCGGTGCTCGTCCGGCCTTCCTACGTCCTCGGCGGCCGCGCGATGCGCGTCTGTTACACCGCCGACGAGGTGCGCGAGATGCCGCCGTTCGAGCGGATCCTCGTGGATCGCTTCGTCGAGCACGCGGTCGAGGTCGACGTCGACGCGCTCTGCGACGGCGTGGACACCTACGTCGCGGCCGTGATGCAGCACGTCGAGGAGGCGGGAGTCCACTCGGGCGACTCGGCCTGCGTCTTGCCTGCACCGAGCCTCTCGTTCGCGCAGACCCAGGAGATCGCGCGCGTGGTCCGGATCCTCGGACGCGCGCTCGGCACCGTCGGGCTCCTCAACGTTCAGCTTGCGGTCACCGGCGACGGCGAGGTCTACGTGCTCGAGGCGAACCCGCGGGCCTCGCGGACGGTGCCCTTCGTGAGCAAGGCGACCGGCGTCGAGCTCGTCAAGTCCGCCTGCCGGCTCGCGCTCGGGGCGACGGTTGCGGAGCTCGGGCTCCCACCCGAGCGGCCGCCGCGCCAGTGGAGCGTCAAGGCCGCGGTCCTGCCGTTCGCGCGCTTCCCCGGCAGCGATCCGGTCCTCGGCCCGGAGATGCGCTCGACCGGCGAGGTGATGGCGAGTGCCGCCGATCTCTCGACCGCGCTCGACAAGGCCGAGCGGGCGGCGGGACGGCGGCTGCCGCGCTCCGGCTCCGTCTTCATCTCGATCCGCGAGCCCGACCACCAGCAGGCGGTGCCGATCGCCGCCACGCTCGTCGGGCTCGGCTTCGAGCTCTACGCGACCGAGGGGACGGCCGCCACGCTCGCGGCCGCGGGGATCGAGGTCGAGCCGGTACGGAAGCTCAGCGAGGCGCAGGACGGGGAGCCGACGGTCGTCGACCTGATCCGGCGCGGTCGTTGCGACCTCGTGATCAACACGCCGGAGGGTCGCAACGCGCGCTCGGACGGCTACGCGATCCGCGAGGCTGCGCTCACTCGGCGCGTGCCGTGCATCACGACGCTCTCGGGCGCGGCCGCAGCAGTGCATGCGATCGCCACCGCTCGAGCCGAACAGGCCGTCTCGCTCCAGGAACGGATCGATGCAGAGCTCGGGCTCGCCCAGCAGGCTTAAGAGAGCTCGCTTCGACCGGGCACGCGGGCAGCGCGTGATCGGCTCGAAGCAAACTCTCAGCGTCACCGGCTCCGAGCCGGTCGGGCCGTACACACTCCTGCGGCTCGAACGCGGCGACCTCGAGCCCGGCGTGCCGGGGCAGTTCTTCATGCTCGAGGCTCCCGCACGGATCCTGCCGCGGCCGTTCTCGCTCTGCCTCGCACCGCCCGGCGAGCTCGCCTTTCTCGTCGATCCGATCGGGCCCGGGACGGAGGCGCTCTGCCGCCTCGAGGCCGGCGACGAGATCGGTGTGCTCGGGCCGCTCGGGAACGGCTACCGGCTCGACGTCGAGCGACCCCTGCTCGTCGGCGGCGGCATCGGCATCGCGCCGCTGCCGTATCTCGCCGAGCAGCTCGGAGGCCAGCCGCCGGTCGTCCTTGGGTTTCGCAACGCGGAGTACGCCGAGGCGGCGGCGCTCCTGCCCGGCGCTGAGGTCGTCGTCGATCCGGTTCTCGTCACCGAGCTGATCGAGCCCGGCCTCGACGTGTTCGCCTGCGGACCGGAGCCGATGCTTCACGCGGTCGCCGCGCTCTGCCCGACCGCGCAGCTCGCGTGGGAGGCCCCGATGGCCTGCGGGTACGGCGCCTGCTACGGCTGCGTCGTCGAGATCGACGGTGCGCTCGAGCGGCTCTGCCTCGAAGGCCCGGTGCTCGACGCCGCGCGCGTCCGGGCGCGGGAAGGGGCGGTCGCATGAGGATCCTCAACGCGAGCGGCTGCCTCGACGCGCTCGCCGCGCCGGACGTCGCGAGGCAGCTCGACGCCTTCGTGACGAAGACGGTCACGCCACTGCCTCGCGAGGGAAGCGCGCCGCCGCGAATCGCCGAGACCGCCCACGGGATGCTCAATGCGATCGGCCTCGCCAACCCCGGCCGCGAGCGCTTCCTCGCCGAGCACCTGCCGCGCCTGCACGACCTCGGCGTTCCGCTCTGGGTCAGCGTCGGCGGCTTCTGCACCGACGACTACGCCGAGAGCTGCTCGCGCCTCGCCGCCATTGAGGCGATCGAGCTCAACCTCTCGTGCCCGAACGTCGACGAGGCCGCGGACTCGGCCGCGGAGATCGTCGCAGCCTGCCGGCAGGCGACCGAGCTGCCGCTCTACGCGAAGCTCTCCGCCGCGCATCCCGACGTCACGGAGGTCGCGCGCGCGGTCGCCGCCGCGGGCGCCGATGGGCTCTCGCTGATCAACACGCTCCGCGCGACCGCTCTCGACAGTCAGCTCCGGCCGGTGCTCGCCCGCGGCAGCGGCGGCCTCTCCGGCCCGGTACTCAAGCCCGTCGCCCTCCATGTCGTGAGCGTCTGCCACGAGGCGACCGGCCTACCGATCGTCGGGATGGGCGGGATCCAAACCGGCCGCGACGCGCTCGAGTTCGCGGCCTGCGGGGCCCGCGACGTCGCGCTCGGGACAGTCCTCTTCGGCGATCCCGGCGCCCCCGCGCGCATCCACGCCGAGCTGACTGCCGCGTGCGCCGACGCGGGTGTTGCCACACCTGAAGACGCGAGGAGCTTGGCAAAAAGCCCGGAAACCGAGCGAAAAGTCCCTGCTTGAAGCGAGCGGAAGCATTGGTAAGATCGCCCGACCGTGAGTCCGACCAAGACGCAGGCGCATGCTCCGCTTCGCTCCCTCGACCAGCGGATGGACGCCCTCAAGCGAGCGAACGACGTCCGCGTCAGGCGCGCGCAGCTGAAGAAGGACCTCAAGGACGGCAAGGTCAAGATCGAGCAGATCCTCGGTAAGCCCCCCGAGTACGTCGAGACGGCGAAGGTGATCGACATCCTGATGGCGGTGCCGAAGTTCGGGCGCGTGAAGGCCGCGCGGTTCCTGAACACGTGCCGGATCAGCCAGTCGAAGACCGTGGGTGGGCTGTCGGACCGGCAGCGCACCGAGCTGATCGGTCTCTTCAACAGCCGGTAGTGGAGGCGGGACGGATGCCCACGGTGCTCGTCGTCACGGGCCCGTCGGGCGCCGGCAAGGGGACGCTGATCCACGAGCTCTTCGAGCGTGTGCCGGGGATCGAGGCAACCGTCTCGGCCACGACCCGCGAGCGGCGGCATGGGGAGGAGGACGGTCGGGAGTACTGGTTCCTCTCCGACGCCGAGTTTCTCGCGCGGATCGAACACGGCGAGTTCCTCGAGCACGTCGAGTACGTCTCCGGCCACCGCTACGGCACGCTGCGCTCGGAGCTCGACCGGATTGCGAGCAACGGCCACGTGCCGCTGCTCGAGCTCGAGACGGAGGGTGCCCTCGAGGTGAAGCGCGAGGTGCCCGGCGCCGTGACGATCTTCATCTCCGCACGCGTCGACGAGCTCGAGCGGCGCCTGCGCGAGCGGGCGACGGAGAGCTCGGGCGAGATCCACGAGCGGATCGAGCTCGCCCGCAAGCAGCTCGAGCAGGCCGGCGAGTTCGACCACGTGATCGAGAACGACGACCTCGAACAGGCGGTCGCCGCTCTCACCGGCCTCGTCCGCGGCCTACTGAGCCCGGCAGCTACCATGCCGCGGCGATGATCGAACCCCGCGTCGACGAACTGCTGGAGAACGTGGACTCGCGCTACGCGCTTGTGATCGTGGCGGCGAAGCGCGCCCGGCAGATCAACAACTACCACCACCAGCTCGGCGAAGGCACCTTCGGCGACAACCTGCCGCCCCTCGTCGAGAGCCGGTCGAAGAACTACCTCACCATGGCGCTCGAGGAAGTCTCCGACGGCATGCTGAAGTACGAGTACTCGAAGTAAGCAGGCATCATGCGGGCATGTCCCGCGTCCTCCTGGGGGTGACCGGCGGCATTGCCGCCTACAAGGCGTGCGAGCTGTGCCGGTTGCTCGTCAAGGAGGGCCACGACGTCGTTCCCCTCGTGACGCCGGGCGCCGAGCGCTTCGTCACCACCGAGACCTTCCGCGCACTGGCGCGACGTCCTCCGGGCGACGACGTCTACCTCCACCTCACGCGCGCCGACCTGCTCGTCGTCGCTCCGTGCACGGCGAACACGCTCGCCAAGCTTGCGCACGGGCTCGCCGACAACGTCCTCACCGAGGCGGTGCTCGCGCATCGCGGACCGGTGCTCGTCGCGCCGGCGATGAACCCGCGGATGTGGTCGCATCCCGCGACCCGGGCGAACGCCGAGGCGCTGCGCGCGCGCGGCGTCGTCCTTGTCGGGCCGGACGAGGGCGAGACGGCGGAGGGCGAGCTCGGCGTGGGGCGGATGGCCGAGCCGGACGAGATCCTAAGTGCCGCCCGTACCTTGCTCATGGGGGCAGGCTCTCTCAGCGGGAAGCGGGTGCTCGTCTCGGCCGGCGGGACGCGTGAGCCGCTCGACGCGGTGCGCTACGTCGGCAACCGGTCGTCGGGGCGGATGGGCGTTGCCGTCGCGACCGAGGCGCGGCGGCGCGGCGCCGAGGTGACGCTGCTCGCGGCCAACCTCGCGGTGCCGGCCCCGGCCGGAGTCGAGCTCGTCGAGACGCCCACGGCCGCCGAGCTCGAGCGAGAAGCGCTTTCCCGTGCGGCGGAGGCCGACGTCGTCGTCATGGCCGCGGCGATCGCCGACTACCGGCCCGCCGAGGTGCTCGCCGCGAAGCGCCCGAAGGACACGGCCGCGTGGACGCTCGAGCTCGAGCCGACCACGGACGTGCTCTCGGCGCTGGGCGAACGCCGCCGCGACGGCCAGCTCCTCGTCGGCTTCGCCGCCGAGACGGGCAAGGCCGGGCTCGAGCGCGCGCGCGAGAAGCTGGCGCGCAAGGGCGCCGACCTCTTCGTCCTCAACGACGTCGCGCGGCCGGACATCGGCTTCGATGCCTCCGACAACGAGGTGACCCTCCTCGCGGCATCCGGAGAGCGGACGGTTGCGAAAGCACCGAAGGAGGAGATTGCAGCGGCGATTCTCGACGAGGTGGAGGCCCTGATCCGAAATGGCTGAGCCGGCGGTCGAAGCGGCCCCGAACGGGCTGATCCACACGATTGCCGAGAACCTCGGCCGGGTCGTCCACGCGCCGGACGAGACGCTGCGCCTGATCGTCCTCTGTCTCGTCGCCGAGGGGCACGCGATCATCGAGGACTTCCCGGGAGTCGGCAAGACGATGCTCGCCAAGACCCTCGCCCGTTCGCTCGACTGTCAGTTCGCCCGCCTCCAGTTCACCCCCGACCTGCTGCCGTCGGACGTGACCGGCGTCAACGTGTTCAACCAGCAGCAGAACGAGTTCGAGTTCCGGCCCGGCCCGGTGTTCGCGAACCTCCTCCTCGTGGACGAGGTGAACCGCGCCTCGCCGAAGACCCAGGCGGCGCTGCTCGAGTGCATGGAGGAACGGCAGGTGTCGGTCGACGGGGTGACGTACCCGCTCGAGCCGCCGTTCATGGTGATTGCGACGCAGAACCCCATCGAGTACGAGGGGACGTACCCGCTACCGGAGGCGCAGCTCGACCGCTTCACGATGCGCGTCTCGCTCGGCTACCCGCCGCTCGCCGAGGAGGCTCGGATGCTCGACGAGCAGACGAGCTGGGGTGCCGGAAACGCCGCCGGCAGAGCGGGCGGCGCCCAGCGGGTAGACCCCGGCGCCCCCGGCGCCGGTGGGCCTCCACTCGAGTCGCTGACTGCGGTCGCCGGCGCGGCCGACGTGCTGCGGCTGGTGGAGGTAGCGAGGAGCGTGTACGTCGAGGAGAGCCTCGGGCGCTATGTCGTGGCGCTCCTGCGGCAGACGCGCGGCGACCAGCGTCTCTACCTGGGAGCGAGCCCGCGCGCCGGGATCGCGCTCTTGCGCGTGGCGAAGGCGCGGGCGCTCTCGGAGGGACGTGACTACGTCACCCCCGACGACGTCAAGGCGGTCGCGGCGCCCGTGCTGGCCCATCGGCTCATCCTCGCGCCGGAGGCCCGCTCGGCCGGGCTCGGCGCGACGGAGCTCATCGCCGACGCACTCGCGCACACTCCGGTTCCGGTCTGATGACCGCCCGAGGTCGAGCGGTACTCGGTCTGGGGATCTTCTGCTGGATCGTCGCCGTCGTCTTCGGCTCGCCCGCGCTCTACCCGGTCGCGGCGGGGCTCGTCCTCGTCGTCCCTCTCGCGGTTGCGTGGGTGCGGATCACGCTCCGGCAGCCCCACCTGAGCCGCCGCTGGCGGCAGGAGGACGCGGTCTTGCGGAAGGACGACCTGCTCGAACGGGACGACGTCTGGATCCAGCTCGAGCTCGAGCGCGAGCCCGGGATACCGCTGCCGAGCATCGTGGCGCGCGAGCGCATCGGGCGGCTCGGAGAGCGGGAAGTCGAGTTGCGCCCGCACAGCCGGAGCCGGGGCCGCCAGTGGGGCTCCTACCACCTCTACAACGTGGCGCGAGGACGCCACCGCTTCGAGCCGGTGCGCCTGTCGATCGCCGACCCGTTCGGCCTCGCGGAGGCGCGGGTGACGCTCGACGAGCAGCAGGCGCTGGTCGTCTACCCGCGCCTCGTCGAGCTGGAGCGGCTCTTCTTCGAAGGTGGGGCAGGTCCCGAGCACGGCCGACGGCTTCTGCTGCGGCGGCCTGTCGGCTACGACCTCCACAGCGTCCGCGACTACCAGCAGGGAGAATCTCTGCGGCGGGTGCACTGGCCGTCGACCGCTCGGCGCGGTGCTCTGATGGTGAAGGAACTCGAGGATTCCCCGCGCGACGAGGTGGCCGTGCTGCTCGACGGTGACCCAGCGGGCGTCACCGGCTCGCCGCCGGATTCGTCCTTCGACGTCGCGGTGCGGGTGGCCGGATCGATTCTCCGCGCGCAGGTCCGGAGGGGGCGCCGGTGCGTACTCCTCCTCAACACCGCCGGCCGGGAGATGCAGGTCGTCTCCTCCGACGGGCCGGAGTGGCAGCGTGCGCTCGAGCTCCTCGCGGCGGCGGAGCCCGACGCGCCCGGGCCGGCGGTCGCGCTGCTCCAGTCGGCCGAGGCTCCGGCCGCCCGCTCGCTCGAGCTCGTGGTCGTTACCTCTCGGATCGAGCGGTCGCTCGTCGACCGCCTGCTCCAGCGCGCCGTCACGCGTCGTCCGGTGGCGCTCGTCCACGTCGAGCCCGAGAGCTTCGTGGGCCGCCGGGGCCGGCCGGAGCCCGAGCTCCTGCGCTTACAGGCGGCAGGCGTGCCGATCGCCGTCGTGCGGCAGGGAGACGATCTCGCCGCCGCGCTCCACGGGACGCATGCGGCAGAGGCGGCGCGTGCGTAGGGCGGGGCGGACGGTCGCGGTCAGCGCCCCGGCGCTCGTCGTCGTCGCCGTGGCCTGGCTCCGGCTCGAGCAGCCCGTCGGGTCTCTTTGGCGCGTGCTCGCGCTCCTCGTTCTTGCCCTCGCCGCCGCACTACCTCAGCGGCGCTGGTTGCGGGCGGTCGCCGCCGTGGTCGCGACCCTGGTCGCGGCGCGGGTCGCGGTGGGAGTCGACCTCGTTCCGTGGCGGCTCGGCCATCCCGGCTCGGTCTTCGGCCTCGCAGACTCGCTCTCCGCTCTGGGGACGCGGTTCGGGAACGGATTCGACGATTTCTACGGAACCCATCTCCCGTTTGATCCGCGCGTGCACGTGGCGATGCACGAGCTCGTGCTTGCGGCGCTCTTCCTCTTCGCGCTGGGCGTGGCACTGCTCGTGGCGGCGAGGAAGCCCGTGGCGAGTGCAGTCGTGCTTCTCGTGGGAGCCGGCTGGCCGGCGACGATCCTCGGGCCGTCGCACGGTTTCGGCATGGGGGCCGCGGTTCTCGGAGCGCTGCTCGTCCTGTTCGCCGGGCTCGGCTCTCGCCGGCTTCCGGCCCTTGCCTTGCCGGTGGCTGCGGTCGTGGTCGTCGCAGCTGTCGCGGTCGGCTCGGCCACCGCGGCGGGCCACGGGCTCGTGCACTGGCAGTCCTGGAACCTCGCGCACGTCGCCGGCGGCCCGACCGACGTCGGCTTCGTCTGGAACGCCCAGTACGGCGGCCTGAAGTGGTCGGGGCATCCCACCACCGTCCTCCAGGTGCAGTCGGACCGGCCGCCGACCTACCTGCGCGCGACGGTTCTCGACGACTTCAACGGCGACGCGTGGGTACTCAGCCTGCCCCGCCCGGCCGACTGGCTGGCGCCGCAGGC
Source organism: uncultured Actinomycetes bacterium (assembly GCA_963731015.1). Taxonomy (GTDB): domain Bacteria; phylum Actinomycetota; class Thermoleophilia; order Gaiellales; family Gaiellaceae; genus Palsa-739. The sequence goes on along the minus strand of CAVSTY010000005.1, from coordinate 522,372 downwards.
CGCTCTGCGGCCGGAGAACCTGACGCGCGAGATCGTGACGGTGATCGCTCTCGCCGATCCGCACCTCGTGGGCGGCAGCATCCCGGTGCGCTTCGTGACCGCCGCCGGTGCGCCGCTCGTGCGGCTCGGGCCGGGCTTCGCGGCCCTCAACCAGAATCTGCCGCAGGGCTTCCGGTACACGGTATGGAGCCATACGGCCCGGCCGAGCGCGGCCGCACTGCGCCGCTCGCCGCCGGAGTATCCGCCGGAGCTGACGCTTGACGGCCTGTTCTACGTGCGTGACGGCGAGAGGACGCTGGCGTTCGGAGCGCCGGACCGCCGGCGTGAGGTCGTCCGGTTCGTCGCCGACCAGCCGCAGCTCCGCCCCTATCTGCCGCTCGCGCGCTTGGCGGAAAAGGTGGCCGGCGGTGCGCGCACTCCGTACGGCGCGGTCGAGGACCTCGAACGATGGTTCGTCTCCTCGGGCACGTTCCGCTACTCGAACCATCCACCCGTGAGCAAGCCTGCCCTCGTCGGCTTCGTCACGAAGACCCACGCCGGCTACTGCCAGTACTTCGCGGGTGCCATGGCGCTCATGCTTCGGTACCTCGGCATTCCCGCCAGGGTTGCGGTCGGCTTCGCCGGCGGGACGTACGACCCCAAGCAGCGGGTCTGGAACGTCAGCGACCGCGAGGCCCACGCCTGGGTCGAGGTCTGGTTCAAGGGCTACGGCTGGGTGCCGTTCGACCCGACGCCGGCCGCACTCGGTGCGGCGCCGCGCCAGACGGAGGCAGGACTGGCGGCAGCTCGAACCGGCCGACCGGCCTCGTCCGGGGGGCGTGGAAAGGCGCCCGCTGCGCAAGGCGAGTCGTCGTTCGAGCAGAAGCTGACCAAGAACAACGGATTCGGTTCCCAGCGGCGGGTCCACGGTCCCGGATCCGACGCACCTGCGTTGAGTCTCGGCAACGCCGGCGGCGGCACCGATCGCAGCCGGCCGTTGCTCCTTCTGCTCGCCTGCCTCGCGGCCGTGGTGGGAGGGATCGTGCTGGCCAAGGTCGGCCTTCGCCTGACGCGAGGCGCCCGCCGCGATCCGCGTGGGGTCGCTTCCGCCGGCCGGCAGGAACTCGCCTCGTTCCTTCTCGACCAGGGGATCGAGGTGCCGCGCAGCGCGACGCTCGGCGAGCTCGGCGAGATCGTCACGCGGGAGTTCGGGGTCGACCCCGAGGCGTTCGTCGCAGCGGCGACGGCCGCCCGCTTCGGTCCTCCCGAGGGTGCGGCAGCCGCAGCCTTTAGGGCGAGGCGCGAGCTGCGGGCACTGCTCGAAGTCGCCCGCCGCGGTCTCACCTGGCGGGAGCGGGCGCGCGGCCTCCTCTCGCTCCGCTCGCTCACGCGTCTCGCGGCCGGCACCGCGTCATGAGCGAATCGACCTACAGCCTGTTCCAGCGCGGCCGCCGCCATCTGCGCGCGGGCATGGCCGCGCAGGCGACCGTCTCGCTCGAGAAGGCGAAGCGGCGCGAGCCGGACAAGGCCTCGATCCGCGAGACGCTCGGGATCGCGTACTTCCGCATTCGCCGCTGGAGCGAGGCCGAGGCGGAGTTCCGCAAGGTGCTGGAGCTCTCGCCGGTCAACGACTATGCGCACTACGCGCTCGGCCGCTGTCTCGAGAAGCAGGGACGGGACGTCGAGGCAAACCGGCACTACAAGCTCGCGAGCTCGTTGCAGCCGGGCTCGGCGCAGTACCGCGCCCGCATCCGCGAGCTCGAGTAGCTTCACGGCGTGCGGGCGGTCGTGCAGCGCGTCTCGCGCGCCCGTGTCTCGCCCGGAGGTGAGATCGGGCGCGGCCTCTGCGTGCTCCTCGGCGTCGCGGCCGGGGACGGGGAGGAGCAGGCAGAGCGGCTCGCGGCCAAGGTCGCGCGGCTGCGGATCTTCCCCGACGACGACGGTCGCTTCGACCGCTCGGTCGAGGACGTCGCCGGCTCCGTGCTCGTCGTCTCGCAGTTCACGCTGATCGCGGATACGGCGAAGGGCAATCGGCCGAGTTTCGCGGCAGCCGCTCCGCCCGAGGAGGCGGAGGCGCTCTACGAGCGTTTCTGCGCGGAGCTCCGCGCGCTCGGCGCACCCGTCGAGACGGGAGTCTTCGGTGCGAAGATGGACGTCGAGCTCGTCAACGACGGGCCGGTGACGATCGTGCTCGACGTCTAGCCGCCGCGCGGCGGCCTGCCGGATCCCACGGCGTTGCTACACTCGCGTCACCACATTTCACCGGTTTGGAGAAATGGGCCTGCGGGCCCATTTTTTATGAGAGGGACGGACGGATGCCGACGACACTCGAGACCGAACGCCAGCTCCAGGAGGAGATCGCACCGCAGGTCGAGCATGACCTGCCGGACGTCGACGTCCTCGCAGTCGAGCTCCTCACGCCGTCGAGGTTCCGTGTCTACGTCGACCATCCGGCGGGTGTTGACCACGCCCTCTGCGAGCGGGTCACCGACGTTCTGCGCGACTACCTGCGCGAGTACAGCGTCGAGGTGTCCTCACCCGGACTGGACCGCCCGTTGCGCAGGCAAGAGCACTTCGAGGCGGCACTCGGCCGCCGGGTCCGGCTTCGCACGTCCGGGCGAAAGCTGCGTGGGGAGGTTCTCTCCGCCGGCGAGCAGAGCGTGAAGGTCGCCGCCTCCGACGGTGCCGAAACCGAGATCCCGTACCACGAGATCGTGCGGGCAAATCTGATCGACGAGGGAGCGTGACATGAGCCAGGAGATCATCGAGGCCGTCCGCGAGATCGAGCGCGACAAGGGGATCGACGAGGGCGCGCTCGTCTCCGCGCTCGAGGATGCGCTCCTCGCGGCCTACAAGAAGACGCCGGGCGCGTCGCGTCACGCGATCGTCGAGATGGACGACGACACCGGCGACTTCCGCGTCTTCTCGGTTGAGCTGCCGCCCGACATCGAGGAGCGCCTGCTTGACGAGGCCCGCGAGCGCAAGCTCGAGGAGCTCGAGAAGCTCGAGGAGGAGACCGGCGAGCGCCAGCACACGCTCATCTCCGACGACGATCTCGACATCGACTGGTCCGACGTGCCCGAGGAGGACGTCAAGCGCGAGGACGTGACGCCGGAGGGCTTCGGCCGCATCGCCGCACAGACTGCAAAACAGGTCATTTTGCAGCGGATTCGCGAGGAAGAGCGACGGATGATGTACGACGAGTACATCGACCGCGTGACCGAGGTCGTGACCGGCATCGTCCAGCAGGCCGGTGATCGGAACAACGTCCTCGTCGATCTCGGCAAGGTCGAGGCGCTGCTGCCGCGCTCCGAGCAGGTCGACGGCGAGCGCTACGAGCAAGGCTCGCGGATCAAGGCGGTCATCACCGAGGTGCGCTCCGGGACGAAGGGGCCGCAGGTGATCCTCTCCCGGCGTGACCCCGAGCTGATCAAAACGCTGTTCGAGCTCGAGGTGCCGGAGATCGCGGACGGGCTGGTCGAAATCCGCGGCGTCGCCCGCGAGCCGGGCTACCGCTCGAAGATCGCGGTCGAGTCGCACGCCCAGGGCGTCGACCCGGTCGGCGCCTGCGTCGGCCCGCGCGGCTCGCGCGTGCGCATGGTCGTGTCCGAGCTGCGCGGCGAGAAGATCGACATCATCCCGTGGAACCCCGAGCCCGCGCGCTTCGTCGCGAAGGCGCTGTCGCCGGCGCGCGTGCGTGAGGTCTACCTCGACGACGAGGGCAAGGAGGCCACCGTCGTCACTCCCGACGACCAGCTCGCGCTCGCGATCGGCAAGGAGGGCATGAACGCCCGTCTCGCCGCGCGCCTCACCGGCTGGAAGATCGACATCCAGAGCGACACCGAGTTCGCCCAGGCCGAATCCGAGGCGGCCTTCGGCGGCAGCGATGGTGAAGGTGGGGAGGACTACTCGGGCCGCTGCGCCGCGGTCCTCGCCAACGGCAAGCGTTGCCCGAACGCGGCGCTGCCCGGCTCTCGGTTCTGCGGTGTCCCGGCCCACCAGGCGCTCGAGGGCACCGGCAGCGACTACGTCACCGGAGCGCCTCCGGCTGAAAGCGTCGCCGGCGAAGCCGACGACGCCCGGCCAGAGGCGGCGGCTGAAAGCGTCGCCGGCGAAGCCGACGACGCCCCGGCCAGAGGCGGCGGACGACGAGACCACGCCTCCTCGTGCCGAGGAAGCGGAAGTCGCGGTCGAGGAGACGCCGCTCGAGGGCGACGCCGAGATCGTCGAGGTCGCTGAGGCGGAAGAGGTTCCCGCCGGGATCCCGGTCGAGCAGCCGGAGGAGGAGTCGTAGGAGCCGTACCTGTGCGGCGCTGCGCGGGCTGCGGCCGGCGCGCGCCGCAGGCGGAGCTGCTCCGGTTCGCGGTCCGCGACGGCGTTCTCGTGGCCGGCCGGCACGAGCCGGGCCGCGGCGCCTACACGTGCCGCAGCCTCACCTGTTTCGAGCGCGCGGCCGAGCGCCGGAGGTTTGCGCGTGTGCTCAGGCAGCAAGTCCGCGTCGGGCCTGAACTCCGCCGCCTCTACACTGGTGCGACCAATGGCTAACGGAGGCAACAGACCGAACCGCCCGCTCCGCCCTCGCGGCGGCGGCGGCCCTCCCGGACGGCGGCGCCGCGTCGTCATCGACCAGGGTGGGCAACGTCCCTCGCGCGAGCAGCGCCAGGCACGTCAGGACAGCCAGCGCCGCGAGCCGCGTCCGCCGGCGGCTCCGCCGACCGGTCCAGTCTCCGTCGAGTCTGGCGTCAGCGTCCGCGACCTCTCGCAGGCGCTCGGCGTCCCGATGCCGAACATCATCAAGATCCTCATGGGCCTCGGTCAGATGCGCACGGCGACGCAGTCGCTGAGCGACGAGGAGGTCGAGCTGATCGCGACGGAAGTCGGCCGCGAGATCACGATCAAGCACGCCGCCGACGAGGAGGAGGAGCCCGAGGCGTTCGACGATCCCGAGACTGCCCTCCAGGCGCGGCCGCCGGTCGTCACGATCATGGGCCACGTCGACCACGGCAAGACGACGCTCCTCGACGCGATCCGCAACGCGCGCGTCGTCGCCACCGAGGCCGGCGGCATCACGCAGCACATCGGCGCCTACCAGGTCGACGTCGACGGCCGCAAGATCACGTTCCTCGACACACCCGGCCACGAGGCGTTCACCGCAATGCGGGCCAGAGGCGCCAAGGTGACCGACATCGCCGTGCTCGTCGTGGCCGCCGACGACGGGGTCATGCCGCAGACGAAGGAGTCGATCGCGCACGCGCGCGCGGCCGAGGTGCCGATCGTCGTCGCCGTCAACAAGGTCGATCTCGCCGACGCGAACGTCGACCGGGTGAAGGGTGAGCTCGCCCAGGAGGGGCTCAACCCCGAGGACTGGGGCGGCGATACGCAGTTCGCAGAAGTCTCGGCGAAGACGCAGCAGAACCTCGACGCCCTGCTCGAGAAGGTGCTGCTCGTCGCCGACCTTGAGCTGGAAGGCCTCAAAGCGAACCCGGATGCTGAGGCGTCCGGACCGATCATCGAGTCCCGGCTCGACGTCGGGCGCGGGCCGGTGGCGACCATGCTCGTCCAGCGCGGCACGCTGACGGTCGGCGACGCGATCGTCGCCGGCGACGCCTACGGCCGCGTCAAGGCGCTCTTCGACTACAAGGGCGAACGGCGGGAGAGTGCGGTTCCCGGCGAGCCGGTCGAGATTCTCGGCTTCGACAAGCCGCCGGGTGCCGGAGAGCTTGCTCGGGTCGTCGCGAACGACCGCGAGGCACGCGATCTCGCGAACCGGCGCGGCGAGCGCCTGCGGCGCGAGCAGCTCGCGTCCACGCGCCGAGAGCGGCGTCTCGCTCGAGGGGCTGTACGAGCAGCTCCAGGCCGGCGAGGTCTCCGATCTCAATCTCATCGTCCGCGGTGACGTGGTCGGCTCGGTCGAGGCAGTCGTCTCCGAGCTCTCGAAGTTCGAGCACCCGGAGGTGCGGCTGAACGTGATCGCCGAGGGAGTGGGGGCGATCACGCAGAACGACATCATGCTCGCGTCCGCGTCCGACGCCCTCATCGTGGGCTTCAACGTGCGCCCGAACGCCGAGGCGCGCGAGCTCGCATCGCGTGAGGGAGTCGAGATCCGCACCTACGACGTCATCTACAAGCTCACCGAGGAGATCGAGCAGGCGCTGGTCGGCAAGCTCGCCGCCGTCAAGACCGAGGAGACGATCGGCGAGGCCGAGGTGCGCGCGCTCTTCCGAGTCTCGCGTCTCGGCACGATCGCCGGCTGCATGGTCACCGACGGCGTCGTCCGTCGCAACGCAAGCGTCCGCGTGATCCGCGACAGCGCCGTGATCTACACGACGACGATCGCGCAGCTGAAGCGGTTCAAGGACGACATCCGCGAGGTTGCGGAGGGCTTCGAGTGCGGCATCCTCCTCGACGGCTTCAACGACGTGAAGGAAGGGGACGTGCTCGAGATCTTCGAGGCGCGCGAGGTCGAGCGGACGTCGCTCGACGAAGCCCCTTCGGCCGGCTCCGGCTAGCGCCGTTTACACGACCGAGTCGAGCAGTTCGAGCACGGAACGCGCCTGCTCGCCGCCGGCCACTGCGTGAGCGCGGAGCGGGATCGCGTGTGGTCCGAGGCTGTTTCGCACCTCGGGATGCGCCGCGAGGATCGCGCGCACGACTTCGGTCTCACCGACCATCGCCGCGGCGAAGACGTCGAGCCGGGCACCGTGGTCGAGAAGCAGCTCGGCGATGTCGCGCCGACCCATGTGGGCCGCTGCTCCGAGTCCGGTTTCCCAGTCGCCGCCACCCCAGTCCCAGGAGGCATTCGCGAGGGCCGGTGCGTCGGTGAGCGCACTGCGCACGGCTTCGAGATCGCCGTGGGTGTTCGCCACGAATTGACGGACGAGCTCGCTGTCGAGCGCGGGTGGAGTCTCGGTCGCCGCCATGATTAGGTAGCCTAACTAACTACATGACCGAAAGCAACCGCCGCGAAGCAGCCGACCGCATCCATTCGGCAGCGATCCACCTCCTCCGGCGAGTGCGCGAGGTGGACGCCGAGGCGATGGCTCTATCTCCGGCACGAGCCTCGGCGCTTTCGGTGCTCGTCTTCGGCGGGGCGCGGTCGCTCACGGAACTCGCGGACGCGGAGCGAGTGACGGCAGCGACGATGAGCAAGCTCGTGACTGCCTTGGAGCGGGAGGGACTGGTTCGGCGGCACCCGGACGTGAACGACGCGCGGGCGATCCGAATCGAGGCGACGGCGAAAGCACGCCGGATCCTGGAGCGCGGTCGGGCGAGCCGGCTCGCCCTGCTCGAGCGCCTCCTCTCCGAGGCGACCGACGACGAGGTCGAGGCCGTGCGCGTCGCTGCGGAGGCCGTGGAGCGCACGCTTCACGCTTGAATGCGCGCATGCCGAGCGGCTGGGTCGGGATCCTCACCTGCGAGCTTCACTTCCCAGAGGCGCACTCGTTGAAGGAGAAGCGCCACCACCTGCGCTCAGCGAAGGCGCAACTCCAGAATCGCGTCGGTGCGTCGGTCGCGGAGGTCGACCACCACGATGCCTGGCAACGCGCGCGCATCACCGCGGTGTGCGTTGCCCGCGAGCACCGGGAGGTCGAGCGACTGCTCGACGAGGCGGAGCGCTGGCTGCGGGGCCAGGAGTGGGAGGTCGCACTCGCCGAGCGGCATCTGATCGACCCCGAGGACTAGGCTCGTGCGGGTGTATGCCGTCGAGCTGATCGAGCGGAAGCGGAACGGCGAGGAGATTCCGGCCGCAGACCTGCGGGAGTTCGTCGCCGCCTACGCCCGGGACGAGCTCCCCGACTATCAGGCGGCCGCGCTGCTCATGGCGGTCTGGTTCCGAGGCCTGACACCGGCGGAGACCTTCGCCCTCACTGAGGCGATGGTCGCGAGCGGCGAGACGGTCGATCTTGCCGTCCGGCTCGGCAGGCGCGTGGTCGACAAGCATTCGACCGGCGGCGTGGGGGACAAGACCACGCTCGCCCTCGGGCCGGTTGTCGCCGCGTGCGGCGCACCCTTCGGGAAGATGAGCGGCCGCGGGCTGGGCCACACCGGCGGCACACTCGACAAGCTCGAGTCCATCCCCGGCTTCCGCGTCGAGCTGTCGACCGACGAGCTCGTGCACCAGGTGCAGGAGATCGGGCTCGCGGTGGCGGGCCAGAGCGCCGACCTCGTCCCGGCGGATCGAAAGCTCTACAGCCTCCGCGACGTGACCGCGACGATCGACGAGGTCTCGCTGATCGCCGCGAGCATCATGTCGAAAAAGATCGCCGCCGGGGCGAGCGCGCTCGTGCTCGACGTGAAGGTGGGGAGAGGCGCGTTCATGCGGACGGTCGAGGACGCGCGGCAGCTTGCGGAAGCGATGCGCGCGCTCGGGGAGCAGGCGAGCATGGAGGTCGTCTGCCTGCTCACGGACATGGAGCAGCCGCTTGGCCGTGCGGTCGGGAACGCGCTCGAGGTTCGAGAGGCCTACGAGACGCTCGCCGGCGGCGGGCCGGCGGACTTCCGGGAACTCGTCGTTGTAGCGGCGACCCAGCTACTCGCACTCTCGGATCTCGGGCTCGACGAGGAGGCGGCACGGGAGCGCGTGACCACGGCTCTTGCCGACGGCTCCGCGCTCGCTGCATACGAGCGCTGGATTCGCGCGCAGGGCGGCGACCCCGATCCGGCGCGTCTACCGGGCGCGAAGTTTGTGCGGGAGGTGAGGGCACAAGCAGAAGGCTTCGTGCGCGAGGTACGAGCGAGAGAGGTCGCGGCTGTCGCGATGGCGCTCGGGGCCGGACGCGAGCGGAAGGAGGATCCGGTAGACCATGCGGTCGGGGTCGTCTGTCTGGCGAAGCGTGGGGATCGCGTGGATCGTCGCGAGCCGCTGGCCGAGATTCACGCGCGCGACGAGTCCGCAGCCGAGGCGGCCGAGGCGGCGCTGCTAGCCGCGTACGCGATCGGCGAGGAACCCGCACCGAGTCCTCTCGTGCTCGACGTGATTCGCTGAAGTCGTCGGTCACCGACGCGCGGAGCGGCGACCTGTCCGGATTGCCGGCGTTTCACGACCAGTCGGCACGCACGCGTCACAGTTCGCGCGGTAGCGTCCTCGCCGAGGGCGGAGGGGACAGCGTCCCCACCCCGGGTGGGGGAGTGGTCGCTTCGCCCGCTGATTGACCAGCCTAGTGTCGACAGTGACGGTCCGGGCGACCAGACGCTTGAATGGGAGGCCATGAGCGAGCGAATGCGCCGGGTGAACGCGTCGGTGAGGCAGGTGCTGGCCGACGCCCTCCCCGAGCTGAAAGATCCACGAATAGGGCTCATCACCGTGACCGGCGTCGATACGGCTCCCGACCTGCGCCACGCCACCGTCTACGTCAGCGTGCTCGGCTCGGACCGCAAGCAGCGCGCTAGCCTGCTCGGGCTCGAGGCCGCGCACGGCATCCTCCAGTCGCGGCTCGCACGCGAGCTCAGGCTCAAGCGAACCCCCCAACTGACCTTCGAGTACGATCCGACTGTCGAGCGCGGCGTGCGCATGACCCGCCTGATCGACGAGCTCGCGCCGAACGACGATGACTCAGACGACTGACCTGAAGGCGATCGCAGACGCGCTGCGGCAGCACGAGCGCTTCTTGGTCGTCGCACACGAGAACCCCGACGGAGATGCCCTTGGATCGCTGCTCGCCGCGACGCTGGCCCTCCGGCAACTCGGCAAGGACGCCGTCATGTACCTCGCGGGGCAGACGCCGCTGCCTGGCGAGTATGCGTTCATGCCGCTTGACGAGCTCGTCCGCGACCGGCCCGAGGACACGTCGGAGCGTGTCCTGCTCGCCGTCGACTGCGCGAAGGAGGACCGGATCGGCGACGAGGCGGTTCTCGGGCTTGCCCCGCTCGTCCTCGACGTCGACCACCACCACGACAACACGCGCTTCGGCGATCTCAATCTCATCGTCGCCGACGCGTCCTCCACGGGCGAAGTCCTGCGTGATGTGTTCGCCGAGCTTGGCGTCGAGCTCACGCCGGAGCTGGCGGAGCCCCTCTACATCGCGCTCGTCACCGATACGGGGCGGTTCCAGTACGCGAACACCACGCCCAAGGCGCTCCGGCTCGCGGCTGAGCTCGTCGAGGCGGGAGCGGACATCCACGCCGTCTTCCAGGAGGTCTACGAGTCCGTCGAGTTCGCAAAGCTGAAGCTGCTCGCGCGTGCCCTCGCCCGCGCCGAAGTGCTCGAAGGCGGACGCATCGTCGTCTCGCACCTCCTGCGCGGCGACTTCGCCGAGGTCGGCGCCTCCGAGCCGTACTCCGAGGGGATCATCGACTACTTGCGCGCGGTCGAAGGAGCCGAGCTGGCGGTGCTGATCCGGGAGCAGCTGAGTCAAGGGGCGTCGGCGCACAAGGGCTCGCTGCGCTCGAGCATCGACGAGCTCGACGTCTCGGCGATCGCCCGCCGCTTCGGAGGGGGCGGACACCGTCAGGCCGCCGGCTTCTCCACCGATCTCGGGCGGAAAGAGATCGTCGAGCAGATCCGCGAAGGCTTCCTCGAGCAACGTGCCGCCTCGCGCGCTTGAGCCCGCGGGCGTCGCGCTCGTAGACAAGCCGCGCGGGCCTTCTTCGTTCGCGATCGTCGCGCAGATCCGCCGAATGACGGGAGCGCGAACCGGGCACGCCGGGACGCTCGATCCGTTCGCGACAGGGCTCCTGATCGTGTTGTCCGGTAAGAGCAACTAAGCTCACTCCATGCCTCGTCGGCCTGGACAAGCGCTACGTCACCGAGATCGATCTCACCCGCTGCACCTCCACGGGGGATCCGGAGGGGGAGGTTCTCGAGTCTCACGCGCCGCCCGACGAGGCGGAGGTCGGCGAACGGCTCGAGCGCCTCCGTGGTGAGATCGAGCTGCCGATCCCGGCCGCCTCGGCCGTGAAAGTCGGCGGTGAGCGCGCGTACAAGCTCGCGCGGCGCGGCGTCGAAGTGGAGATGCCGGTACGTCGGTCGACGGTGCACGCGCTCGACGTCATCGCGTATACGGGCGAGCGGGTGACGCTCGACGTCCACGTCAGCTCTGGGACGTACGTCCGGTCGCTTGCGATCGCGCTCGGCGGGCATTGCCAAACGCTGCGGCGAACGGAAGTCGGGCCGTTCTCGGTGGCCGAGGCTGTCGCGCCGGACTCGTTCACGGCCGAGCGGCTGCTGTCGGAGGCGGAGGTGCTGGCTCGAGTCGAAGCCGCACGCGCGGGGCTCGGCGCATGAACGTCGCTCGCGAGCCCTCCGGGCTGCCGGTGGCACCGCGTTCGGTCGCGGTCGGGACCTTCGACGGCGTCCATCGTGGCCATCTCCGGGTGATCGACGCTGCACGGGGGGGCGGTCTGCGGACGACCGTCGTGACCTTCGATCCGCATCCCCGGGCGGTGCTCGGGGGCCGCGTCGAGCTCCTCACCACGCTCCGGCGCCGGCTCGAGCTGCTTGCCGACGCCGGAGTGGAGGACGCCCTCGTGCTCCCATTCGACGAGGATCTCGCGTCGCTCTCGGGTGAGGAGTTCGCCGAGCGGATGCTCCGAGGGGTCGGTGCGGAGACGGTCGCCGCGGGGGAGACCTTCCGCTTCGGACGAGGCCGTGAGGGTGATCTCGACCTACTCGTGCGGCTCGGCTTCGACGTGCGCCGGGTGCCCCTGGCGGAGAACGTCTCCTCGAGCCGGGTGCGAGAGCTCTTGCGCGCGGGCGAGCCCGCTCGGGCGGCGGCGTTGCTCGGCCGGCCTCCGGAGATCGAGGGGATCGTCGTCCGAGGCGACGGACGCGGTCGCGAGCTCGGGTTTCCGACCGCGAACCTCGACGTTCCCGAGGAGCTCCTCGTCCCGCCGGACGGCGTGTACGCCGGCTCGGTGGGTGACCATCGCGCGGCCGTCTCGATCGGGACGAATCCGCATTTCGACGGCGTCGAGCGTCGAATCGAGGCGCACCTGCTCGATTTCGACGCCGACCTGTACGGACAGCGGCTCGTGGTCGAGATCTGGAGCCTGCTCCGCGAGCAGCGCCGTTTCGACTCGCTCGAGGAGCTCATGGCGGCCATCGGCGACGACGTCGAGCTGGCCCGCGCAGCGACCCGGCCGGTCTGAGCCGGGAGCTGCCGTCAGAAGCCGGCCCGCGGCAACGCGACCCAGCCGATGCGTGCGACACCTGGCCGTGGAAAGTCACTCCTCCACGACATGAGCCGCGCATCGATGCTGAGCGGGTACTTCCGGTCGATGCGCGCTCCCGTCAATGGGTCCGTCTCGCTCTCCACGACGGATCGAGCGCCGACGACCGCCTCGGCGTTGTCGAGCGCGTATCGCCCCTCGACCGCGCGGGTTCGGTGCGCGGGCTGCGCGGCCGGGGGCACGAGCCCGAGAGCCTCGACGACGTGGAGGATCAGCGCCGACCCTTTCCACGAGTTCGTGAGGAGGCTGAGCACGACCAGGTCTGCGGGGACGAGCAGGAGGAGCGACTGGTAGCCGCCGACCGAGCCCTCGTGCTCGAGCACGCCGTCGCGCACCCACCAGCCCAGCGCGTATTGCGCACCGAGCGCCTCCGCGACGGGCTCGTGGAGATGCGGCCACTGCCGACAGTGCGCGAGCCCGTATTCGACGAGGTCGCCGACGGTCGACCAGAGGCCGCCGCTGGGCCGCCGTTCGACGGGATACGACGGGTCCGCGACGACGTTGCCGGGAAGCGTCCCCAACACCGCGTCGCCGGGCGGCTCGAAGCCCGTGTTCCGCAACCCGAGCGGCTCGAGCACGAGCTCGCGAACCGCAGCGGAGTATTCGCCGTCGAATCCGTTCGCCGCCTCCCGGTACCCGGCATTCGAATACGACCACAGCCCGGCGCATTCCGGCGGCAGCGGCTCGGCTCGCTCGGGGCGATAACCCGCCGTATGCGAGAGCAGCGCCCGGCGGCGGTCGTCGAGCAGTCCCGCGAGCGAGACCGCCGTCGCCGTGAACGACTTCGTGATCGACGCGATCCGGAACGGCCGCTCGTGCTCGCCGGCGAACGTCGTCCGGCCGTCGACGTGGAGCGCCGCGGCAACGACCGAGACCTCCGTACGCGCCTGGGCATCGCACACGATCTCAGCCAGCCGTTGTTGCGGAATCGCGCTCGCCATGCCGGTTTCCGCTACCCTACCCCGCGACCCAGGCCCGGCTCGCGCCACGTTTCCTTGGCGTCGCGGGCGGAGCCTCGGGAGGCGAATAGGAAGGAGAGGGCATGGCCCTGACCAAGGAAGCGAAGCAGGAGATCATCACGAAGCACGGCCGCAACGAGGCCGACACCGGCTCGCCGCAGGTGCAGATCGCGATGCTGACGCAGCGCATCAACGAGCTGACGGAGCATCTGCGCACCCACAAGCACGACCACTACTCGCGGCGCGGGCTGCTCAAGCTCGTCGGCCGCCGCCGCCGCTTCCTGAACTACCTGCAGAAGCACGACCTCGAGGGCTACCGCGCCCTCATCAAGGAGCTCGGCCTGCGCCGCTAGCTCCCAAGAACACGGAGGGTGGAAGTTCGAGCGAGCCCACCTGAATGGACTGGCTCGAGCTCCCGCCCTCCACAAAGCAGAGTGGAGGACAATTGATGAGTATCGCGACCGAGCGCCGGGCGCAGGTCTCCGTCCAGATCGGGACACAGGAGATCAGCTTCGAGACCGGCCACCTCGCGAAGCAGGCGGACGGCGCCGTCGTCGTTCGTGGAGGCGACACGATGGTGCTCGCCACGGCCCAGGGACGCGCAGAGGCGCGGGAGGGCGCAGACTTCTTCCCCCTCACGGTCGACGTCGAGGAGCGGATGTACGCCGCCGGCAAGATCCCGGGCGGCTTCTTCAAGCGTGAGGGGCGCCCGACCGAGCGCGCCATCCTCACGGCAAGGATGATCGACCGGCCGATCCGGCCGCTGTGGCCGAAGGGCTTCCGCAACGAGGTGCAGGTGATCTGCACCGTCCTCAGCGCGGATCTGGTTACGGCACACGACATCCTCTGCATCAACGGCGCATCCGCTGCCCTGATGCTCTCGCCCATGCCGTTCTTCGGGCCGGTCGGTGCAGTCCGCATCGCACTCATCGAGGGGCAGCTCGTCGTCAACCCGACGCTGCGCGAGAGTGAGGACAATGGCGAGCTCGACCTGATCGTCGTCGGGACGAAGGAGGCGCTGACCATGGTCGAGGCCGGCGCGAACGAGATCCCCGAGGAGAAGATCCTCGAGGCGCTCGAGCTCGCTCACGGCGAGATCGTGAAGCTGTGCGAGGCGCAGGAGGACCTCCGGCGGCAGGCGGGCAAGCCGAAGTGGCTCGACCTCGACCTCCTCGCGGAGCTCGAGCGCGACCACGGGCACACGATCTGGGAGCGGATCCAACAGGTCGGCATCAAGGAGTCGAGCACGGCCGTCGACGAGCTCCTCGCCGAGCTCGCGCCGCCGATCACGATGGAGTCGACCGACGACGACATCCAGCGCCAGATCCAGGTCAAGTCGGCTCTCGCGATGCTGCTCGACAAGCAGCGGGCGGTCGCAGTCGAAGGGCCGGTCCGCGAGCAGTTCGGCGACGACCTGAAGGCACTGACCGACGCCGAACAGGACTCGAAGGCTCTCAAGTCCGCGAAGCGTCAGCTGCTGTTCGACCGGATCATCGAGGAGGTCGAGCTGCCCTTCCCGGCCGGGGGCGCATCGAGCGACTCCGAGACCGATGAGCCGGCAGTGAAGGACTCGCAGACCAAGTCGCAGATCAAGAAGGCGTGCGACGCGATCTACAAGGACCTCGTCCGGCAGAAGATCGCCGTCGACAAGCGCCGCCCAGACGGTCGCGGCGCGGAGGAGATCCGGCCGATCGAGGTCGAGGTCGGCGTCAACCCGCGCACACACGGCTCCGGCCTGTTCACGCGCGGCCAGACGCAGATCCTCTCGTCGCTCACGCTCGGCACCGCGAAGGAGGGGCAGCGCATCGACGACCTCTCCCTCGAGGAGGAGCGCCGCTACATGCACCACTACAACTTCCCGCCCTACTCGGTCGGGGAGACGGGCTTCATGCGCGGCCCGAAGCGGCGTGACATCGGCCACGGCGCGCTTGCGCAGCGGGCGCTCGAACCGGTCATCCCGACGCCGGACGAGTTCCCCTACACGATCCGGATCGTCTCGGAGACGCTCGAGTCGAACGGCTCGTCGTCGATGGGGTCGGTCTGCGGCTCGACGCTTTCGCTCATGGACGCCGGCGTGCCGCTCAAGGCACCGGTCTCGGGCATCGCGATGGGCCTCGTGAAGGAAGGCGACGACTACGTGATCCTGACGGACATCCAGGGCGCGGAAGACCACCTGGGCGACATGGACTTCAAGGTCGCCGGCTCCCGCACCGGGATCACCGCGCTCCAGATGGACATCAAGATCACCGGCGTCACCCAGCAGATCATGCGGGACGCGCTCGAGCAGGCGAAGCGGGCGCGGGACTCCATCCTCGACAAGATGCTCGAAGTCATTCCGGAGTCGCGCTCCGAGCTCTCCGACAATGCGCCGCGGATCACGACGATCAAGATCGATCAGGAGAAGATCGGCATGGTCATCGGCAAGGGCGGCGAGACGATCCGCGGGCTCGAGTCCGACTACGAGGTGCAGATCGACATCGAAGAGGACGGCACGATCCTCATCTACGCCACCGACGGCACGAAGGCCAAGGAGGCAGTGGGCGCGATCGAGTCGCTGACGAAGGAGCCGGAGGTCGGCGACACGTTCACCGGCAAGGTCGTGAAGACGACGCAGTTCGGCGCCTTCGTCGAGCTGAAGAAGGGCACCGACGGGCTCCTGCACGTCTCGAACGTCGGCCCGGGCCGGGTCGCGCACATCGAGGACGTCATGAGCCGGGGCGACGTCGTCGACGTCGTCGTGCAGGAGGTCGACAAGGCCCGCGGCCGGATCGGCCTCAAGCTGGTGGCGAAGCACGAGAACGGTGGGCTGGTCCAGCCGGAGGAGCTGATCGAGCGCGCGAAGGACGCGCCGCCGCGTCCTCCGGAGGAGGATCGGCCGCGCGGTGACCGCCGCGGCGGCAGGGGCGGCGGCCGCGGGCGCTGACCGCGCCGCGACGACGGCGACTAGTTGAACATCCGGAGGGCGGGCGGCATGCGCCGTCCGGCCCTCCGGCGTTCAAATCACCCGTTCGGGTCCCGAAATCGGCTCATCACGCGGTCGGCTCGTGCCGATGCATCAAGCGACCAATTACGTGAGCCTTCCGACCATCTCACCGCTGCGGGGCCTCGTCGAGGTGACCCGTCTTTTGCGGGCGCGTGAGGATCTTCCCGCGCTGCTCGACGCCGTCGCCCGAACCATCGGGGAGTCGCTCGGCTACCAGACCGTCGCGGTCAACCTCTACCGGCCCGAGTGGGACGACTTCGAGGTGACGACCGTGTACGGGAACGAAGCGGCGAAGGAGGTGCTGCTCGGCAACGCGCGGCCTGGCGACGACTGGACGGTGCTCCTCTCCGAGCGCTTCGAGCGGCACGGCGCCTACGTCGTGCTGAGCGGTGCCGTCGACTGGGACTCGCTCGGGCCGAGCTACGTGCCGGAAGGGGGACGGGCATCCCACCCCGACGCGTGGGATCCGGAGGATGCGCTCTTCGTCCCGATGCGCGACCAGCACGGCCTCCTGCTCGGGATCCTCTCGGTGGACGAGCCCGTGACCGGCCTTCGGCCCTCCGACGACGACCTCGAGGTGCTCGTCTCGCTCGTCGACCACGCGGCGCTCGCTGTCGAAGCCGCGCGCGAGGCGGCGGACTCGGCGCGGCATCAGCGCGCCCTCGAGGAGCTGCTCGCCGTGTCGTCGCGGATCACGGGGGAGGGGTCGAACTCCGAGATCTTGCGCCGCGTTTGCACCGCTATCCGCGACGCCCTCGACTTCCGCAACGTCTGCGCGGCTCTCGTCGACGTGGAGACCGGAGCCGTCGTTCCGACGGCGGCCGCGGGCTGGAAGCTCGACGAGATGCAGCAGCGCGAGCCCATCTCCGTCGCGCAGCTCGAGCCGCTGCTCGACGAGATGTTCCTGCGGGAAGGCTGCTATCTCCTCACCCACGACCAGGCGCGGGCGCGACTCACGAGCGAGGTAGACGTCTATCCGTCGCAGCTCAACGGCCGCGGGCCGTGGGCCTGGAACCGGCACTGGCTGATCGTTCCCCTGCACGACGGCCTGGGCGGGCTGCTCGGGATCATCTGGGTCGACAACCCGTCCGACCGGCTCGTGCCGTCGGCCGACCGCCTGCAGGCGCTGCGGATCTTCGCCAACGACGCCGCCGCCGCGCTGGTGTCCGGCCGGCATCTCGGCGAGCTCAGGTTCCTCGCCGACCACGACCCCCTTACGCGACTCCTCAACCGGCGCGCCTTCGTCACTCGGCTCGAGGGCGAGGTCGCGCGCGCCGTCCGCTACGACCGCAGCTTCGGTCTCGTGGTCGCGGATCTCGACGACTTCAAGCAGCTGAACGACCGCTTCGGCCATGCGTCGGGGGACGAGGCGCTCGTCGCGTTCGCGAACGTGCTCGCCGAGTCGCTCCGGAAGCCGGACGAGGCCTTCCGCATCGGCGGCGACGAGTTCGCGGTGCTGCTCGCGGAGGCGACGGAGGAGAACAGCCGAGAGGTCGTCGCCCGGGTCGAGGCCCTGCTCGGGAAGCTGGCGGCCGGCGGGGAACCGTGGGCCGCCGACCTCAGCGCGAGCTTCGGCTGTGCCGCCTGCCCCGAGGACGCGGACGACCCGCAGACGCTGTTCCGTCTCGCCGACGAGGCGCTGTACGACGCGAAGCGGAACGGCACGGTGCTGCGCTTCGTCGCGCGCGCCTAGGGCTCCGCGCCTACGATCGGGCCGTGCAGAAGGTCGTTCTGAGCGAGCTCGACTCCGGCGAGCGGATCATCTCCGAGCGGGTCCCGAGCGTCCGCTCCGTCTCGCTCGGCTTCTGGATCGACGTCGGCTCTCGCGACGAGCGCGCCGATCGCGCGGGCGTCTCGCACTTCATCGAGCATATGTTGTTCAAGGGCTCCCGCCGGTTCGAGGCGCAGGAGATCGCCGAGACGTTCGACGCGATGGGCGCCGAGTTGAACGCCGCGACCTCGCGGGAGAACACCGTGGTGTACGCCCGCGTCCCCGACCACCACGTCGAGACGGCTCTCGAGGTCATGACCGACATGGTCTTCGCTCCTTCCTTCGGCGAGGTCGACCAGGAGCGGGAGGTGGTGCTGGAGGAGATCGCGATGTACGAGGACACTCCGCAGGAGCTCGTCCACGACCTCTTCTCGGAAGCCGTCTTCGGCGACCACCCGCTCGGGCGCCCGGTGATCGGCACCGCCGAGGTCATCTCCTCGGTCAGTCGCCGCGCGCTCTCGGGCTACCACCGCACGGCCTACGCGCCGGGGAACGTCGTCGTCGCGGCGGCCGGGAACCTCGACCATGACCGCCTCGTGGCGCTTCTGCAGCGGAGCGAGCGTCGCGCGGGCGCACCGGCGCGCGCAGGCACTCGGGTGCGGAGGCCGCTCGCGAAGCTCCCCGGCCCGGGGCTCCGCTTCCAGCACAAGGACACGGAGCAGTACCACCTCTGCCTCGGTGCCACGGGCATCTCGCGCTCGGACCGCCGCCGCTTCGCCGCCTCGCTGCTCGATTCGATCCTCGGCGGGTCGGCCTCGTCGCGGCTGTTCCAGGAGATCCGCGAGAAGCGCGGCATGGCCTACGCCGTCTACAGCTTTGGCGCGCAGTACACGGACACCGGCATCCTCGGCGTCTACGTCGGCACGCGCGAGGAGAACCTCGCGGCGTGCGTCGAGATCTGCGTCGAGCAGATCGCCGAGATCGCGGCCGGCCGGTTGCGCAAGGGTGAGCTCGAGCGCTCGAAGGAGAACCTGAAGGGACGGATCGTCCTCTCGCTCGAGTCCACCTCGAACCGCATGAGCCGGCTCGGGAAGTCGCTCGTGACCGACACCGAGCTCCTCACGCTCGAGCGCGTGATCGCCGAGATCGATGCGGTCGAGGCCGGCGAGCTCGCCGAGCTGGCCACCGCGCTGCTCACGTCCGAGCGGCTCGCGGCGGCGGGCGTCGGGCCCGACGAGGCGCGCTTCCGCTCCGCCGTCGGGCGCGCGAGCGAGAAACTCGTGGAGCAGGCCGCGGCGTGAAGATCGCATTCTTCGGTGCGGAGGGGAAGGTGGGCCGCGCGATCGTGGCGCGGCTCGAGGCGGCCGGTCACGAGGTACGCGGGATCGAGCTCGGCGACGAGCCCGACGTGCAGGGCTGCGACGCCGTCGTCGACTTCACGACGCCCGAGGCTGCTCCCGCGAACGTCCGCTCTGCGCTCGAGCAGGGCGTCTCCTGCGTCGTCGGAACGACCGGCTGGGACTCGGGCGAGCTAGGCGCGCTGGCCGCCGAGAGGGGGCTGCGGCTCTTCGTCGCTCCGAACTTCTCCATCGGCGCGGTGCTGATGATGCGCTTCGCCGGCGAAGCGGCTGCGCACTTCCCGCGGGCCGAGATCGTCGAGCTCCACAATGAGGCCAAGAAGGACGCGCCGTCCGGAACGGCGAAGGCGACCGCGGACCTGATCGGCGGCTCGCCGGCTATCCACTCCGTGCGCTTGCCGGGGCTCGTCGCGCACCAGGAGGTCATCTTCGGCAGCGAGGGCCAGCTGCTCACGATCCGCCACGACACGACCGGCCGCGAGTCGTTCGCCGACGGCGTCCTGCTCGCGCTCGAGAAGCTCCCGGAGCTCCCGCCGGGCCTTACGCTCGGCCTCGAGACCCTCATCTCGTAGAAGATTCAGCCATGCCGACCGAGGCGGCCGAGCTCGTCTTCGACGAGGCGACGAAGGTCTACCCGGGCCGGGACGGCGCGGCAGTCGACCATCTCTCGCTCACCGTGCCTGCGGGGGAGATCTGCGTCCTGGTCGGCCCGTCGGGCGGTGGCAAGACGACGGCGCTCAAGCTCGTCAACCGGCTGATCCCGCTCACGAGCGGTTACATCCGGATCGACGGCAGGCAGATCGGTGACTACGACGTGACAGAGCTGCGCCGCTCGATCGGCTACGTCATCCAGCAGGTCGGCCTCTTCCCGCACATGACGGTGGAGGCCAACATCGGCACGGTGCCCCGGTTGCTCGGCTGGAAGCGGCAGCGGATCCGGGAACGCGCGACCGAGCTGCTCGACCTCGTGGGACTCGACCCGGAGCAGGACCGGAAGCGTTTCCCGGCCGAGCTCTCCGGCGGCCAGCGCCAGCGCGTCGGCCTGGCGCGCGCGCTCGCCGTGAATCCGCCGCTGATGCTGATGGACGAGCCGTTCGGCGCGATCGACCCGATCGTGAGGGCACGACTCCAGGACGAGTTCCTGCGCCTCCAGCACGAGCTGCGCAAGACGGTTGTCTTCGTCACCCACGACATCGACGAGGCGATCAAGGTCGGCGATCGCATCGCAATCCTCCGTGAGGGCGGGCGGCTTGCCCAATACGACACGCCGCGGCGGATTCTCGAGCAGCCGGTGGACGAGTTCGTCGCGGACTTCGTCGGTCGCGACCGAGCGCTGAAGGTGCTCACTCTTCGGACGCTGGGCGATCTCGAGCTCTCGGCCGCGGCTGCGGACGGCCTGCCGCGGCTACCCGCGGACACGAGCCTCCGCGACGCGCTTGCGCTCCTGGTGGCCGAGCGCCGCCACGCGCTCGTGGTCGTCGGCCCCGACGGCGCGCCGCTCGGCGTCGCGACGCGCGAGGACCTCTTGAGGTGAACGGCTGGCGCTCGGCCGACGGCGGCCCGGTCATTCCGAACTTCGGGCACGCAAGCGCGTGCCTGCGGAACAACCACTGGTTCTGCCCCAGCTGGGTGCACGAGCACTGGAGCGACATCCTGCAGCCGGCTCTCGTCCAGCACGTCTACCTGATGCTGATCGCCGTCGGGATCGGATTCGCAATCTCGTTCATGCTCGCAGTCCTTGCGTTCCGTTTTCGCTTTCTCGGCGGGCCGCTGGGGGCGGCCGGCGACTTCGTCTACTGCCTCCCGAGCATCGCTCTCTTCACGATTCTCCTGCCGATCACAGGGATCACCGTGACCACGATCGTGATCCCACTCGTCGCCTACACACTGTTCGTGCTCTATCCGAACATCCTCGGCGGCCTCCGCGGTGTGCCCCCGGAGGTTCTCGAGTCGGCCCAGGGAATGGGACTGACTCGCACCCAGACCTTCTGGCGCGTGGAACTTCCCCTCGCCGTGCCGGCGATCATGGCCGGCCTTCGTGTCGCAACGGTGGCCACGATCGCGATCGCAACGATCGCCGCAGACCTGATCCACTACGGCCTCGGGGCGCCGATCTTCGACGCGCTCGACCAGCCGGACATCTTTCGGACCGAGCTCCTGGCGGCCGGGGGCCTCGCCATTCTGCTTGCCCTGATGGCCGACGCTCTGCTCGCGCTGCTCCAGCGAGCGCTCACGCCCTGGAACCGGATCCGTTGATGGTCGCCTCCCTCTTCGTCGACGCGTTCCGTTTCATCCCCGACAACGGCTCCCTGCTGCTCCACAAGGCCGTCGGGCTCGCCGTGCTCGCATTCACGGCGCTCGGCATCGCGATCCTGATCGCCTTGCCGCTCGGTCTCTGGCTCGGCCATCGACACCGGGGACTGTTCTTCGCACTCAGCACGTCGTCGACTGGCAGGGCGATGCCGAGCATCGCTCTCATCGGCGTCTTCATCGCCTGGCTCGGCGTCGGGTTCTGGAACATGGCGGTGGTTCTCGTCATCCTGGCCATCCCGCCGATCCTCACGAACGCCTACATCGCCGTCGACGGTGTCGAGCGAGATGTGGTCGAGGCGGCGCGGGGCATGGGCTTGACCGAGCGACAGATTCTCGCCCTGGTCGAGCTGCCGCTCGGCCTGCCGCTCATGCTCGCAGGGATCCGGATCGCAGCCGTCTTCGTGATCTCGACCGCGACGCTCGCCGGCATCGCGGGCTACCCGGGCACACTCGGCGACCTCATCGTCAACCCCGTTGCGTACGGGCGGGACGGCGTGCTGGCGGCCGCGTTCTGCGTGGCCGGGATAGCGCTCCTGACAGCGTTCTTGTTGGGTCTCGTACAACGTGCGGCGTCGCGCCGGATGGCTCCGAGGGCGTAGGGTCCCGCGGATGACAGGCCCGGAGAGGGCAAGCTAGAAGAGGAGGCAACGGATGTTCCGCAAGCACACACGCCGTGCTGCCAAGGCGGCGTTCGCGATTTCCTTCGGGGTCGCGCTTCTGATCGGCCTCACGGCCTGCGGCGGCGGAGGCGGCAACGACACAACGACGGCCGCGACTACCACCGCCGCCGCCACCACGAAGTACACGGCGCTGATCGACAACAAGCACATCTTCGGCTTCCAGAACGTCGCGCCTGTGGTCAAGAAGACACTGATCACGGGACCGAACGGGGCGGCGCTCGTCAGTACTGTCAACGGTGTCTCGAGCAAGCTGACGCTTCCTGCGATGCAGGCGATGAACAAGGCCTACGTCGTGAACAAGGAGACGCCGAAGCAGATCGCGCACGGCTTCCTCGCCGCGAACGGGCTGCTCAAGGCCAGCACGAAGGCGACTTCGTCGGCGCCGACCATCGTTCTCGGCACGAAGAACTTCGGCGAGGAGTACATCCTCGGCCAGCTGTACGGCCAGGCGCTCCAGGCGAACGGCTTCAAAGTCGACTACAAGGGCAGCTTTGGCTCCTCGGAGCTCGCCGATACCGCGATCACGAGTGGGAAGATGAACTTCTATCCCGAGTACACGGGCATCATCGCGCTCGACCTCGCAAAGGTGAAGAACGCGCCGCAGACGGCAGCTGCGACCTACGCTGCCGCGAACAACTTCGAGCAGACGCGGGGCCTGACGCTGCTCAAGCCGACGCCGTTCTCGGATACAGACACGTTCACCGTCCTCACCACGACGGCGACGAAGGACGGACTCAAGACGGTGAGCGACCTGAGCAAGCTCAAGTCGTTCTCGTACGCGGGCTATCCAGAGTGCCAGACGAGGATCACGTGCATCCTCGGGATGAAGCAGATCTACCACCTCAAGAACATCAAGTTCATCCCGATCGGCAACATCAGCGTCTACACGCTGCTCGATGAGGGCAAGGCGACCGGAGGGGACGGGTTCTCCACCGATCCGCAGCAGCTGCAGAAGTGAAAGTCGTCGTTCTCGGCGGAGGGTCGACCGGCGAGCACTTCGTCGGCGCCCTCCGCCGGTTCGACGACGAGGCGCAGATCACGCTCGTCGAGAGCCGGCTGGTGGGCGGCGAGTGCTCGTACTTCGCGTGCATGCCCACGAAGACGATGCTGCGGGCGACCGAGCTCGGCGCCTCGCTCGAGCGGGCGCCCGGACTGCACGGCGAGCGACCGGAACCGGACGGAGTCTGGTCGTGGCGCGACTGGATGACGAGCGACTGGGACGACGCCGGCCAGCTCCACTACCTCGAGGAGTGGCGCTGCCGGCTGGTCCGCGGCGAGGGCCGTGTCGCGCGGCCGGGCGTAGTGGAGGCGGACGGCCAGGAGCTGCCGTACGACCGGCTCGTCCTCGCCACGGGATCGCGGCCC
Organism: uncultured Actinomycetes bacterium; assembly: GCA_963731015.1. Taxonomy (GTDB): domain Bacteria; phylum Actinomycetota; class Thermoleophilia; order Gaiellales; family Gaiellaceae; genus Palsa-739. Next base: position 498,856 of record CAVSTY010000005.1, on the reverse strand, counting down.
ATGATCCCGCCGATCGACGGCCTCGACTCCGTCGAGTACTGGACGAACCGCGAGGCGACGCGGACGCACAGGATCCCGCAGAGCCTCGTCGTGATGGGCGGCGGCCCGGTGGGTGCGGAACTCGCGCAGTTCTTCTTCCGCATGGGCTCGCAGGTGACGATCGTCGAGCGCGGCGAGCACCTGCTCGGGCGCGTGCATCCCGACGCCGGCGAGCTGCTGGCGGAGCTCTTCCGGGAGGAGGGGATCGACGTTCGCCTCGGCGTCGGGATCGAGCGTGTCGAGCCGAACATCCGGCTCCACCTGTCCGACGGCTCGACCCTCGAGAGCGAGCGCCTGCTGATCGCGACGGGGCGCCGGCCGAACGTCGAGCGGCTCGGTCTCGACGAACTGGGAGTCAAGACATCGGCGCGCGGGATCGAGGTCGACGAGCGGCTGCGCGCGGCCGACGACGTGTGGGCGATCGGCGACGTGACCGGCGTCGCGCAGTTCACGCACGTCGGCAAGTACCAGGCGCGGGTCGCTGCCGCGGACATGGCCAGCCGGCGCGCGAAGGCCGACTACCGCGCGATCCCGGCCGGGATCTTCACGGATCCGGAGGTCGCGACGGTCGGTCGCACCGAGGGCGACGGGCTCGTGAGCGTGCGCGTCCCGCTCAGCTCGCTGCCGCGCCTCGCGACCTACGAGCGGCCCAAGCGCGACGGCTTTGTCCGCGTCTTCGCCGACCCGAGGCAGCGCGTGCTCGTCGGTGCGGTCTGCGTTGGGCCGCAGGCGGCCGAGTGGCTTGGCCAGTTCACGCTCGCGATCCGCGCCGAAGTGCCGGTCGAGACGCTGCTCGACACGATCCAGCCGTACCCGACCTTCTCCGAAGGCGTCTTCTACGCCTTGCAGGAGTTACAGGGCGAGCTCTCGTAGACTTCTCCCAGATGCTCGGCTCCGTGCTAACCGCGATGGTGACTCCGTTCCGGGCGGACGGCGCCGTCGACTTCGAACGGTTCCGTGAGCTCGCGACGCATCTCGTCGAGAACGGCTCGGACGGGGTCGTCGTCTGCGGGACGACCGGCGAGTCGCCGACGCTGACCGACGCGGAGAAGCTCGATCTCTTCCGGGTCGCGGTGGACGAGGTCGGCGACAGCGCCAAGGTGGTCGCCGGCACGGGCACCTACGACACGGCGCACTCGGTGCACCTCACGAGGGAGGCGACGAAGCTCGGCGTCGACGGGATCCTCGTCGTGACGCCGTACTACAACAAGCCGCCGCAGCGGGCGATCGTGCGCCACTTCGAGGAGATCGCGGGCGCGACCCATCTGCCGGTGGTTGCCTACAACATCCCCGGTCGTGTGGTCGTCACCATCGAGTCGGAGACGATCGCGCGCCTAGCCGAGATCGAGAACGTCGTCGCCGTGAAGCAGGCGCACGACGACCCCGAGCAGGCCCGGTTCATCGCCGAGGAGACGCGGCTCGACCTCTACTGCGGCGACGACCCGAACACGTTGGCGTTCCTCGAGCTCGGCGGCGTCGGCGTCGTCTCGGTCACCGCGCACCTCTGGGGGCTGCAGATCACGGAGATGATCCGCCGCCACCGCGACGGCGACTTCGAGGGCGCACGTGTGCTGCACGAGCAGCAGCAGCCCTCGTACGACCTGCTGCGGATCCAGACGAACCCGATTCCGATCAAGGCGGCGCTCAACCTCACCGGCCACGAGGTCGGCGGGCACCGGCTGCCGATGGTCGAAGCGGACGAGGACGAGCTCGTCGAGATCCGCTCCTGCCTCGAGCGCGCGGGCCTTCTCGCCGCCGCCTCCGCCTAGCGCACCTAGACTCAGCGCCGATGGGCGTCTGCCGGATCATCCCGCTCGGTGGCCTCGGCGAGGTCGGCAAGAACATGACCGTCTACGAGGCGGACGGCTCGATCCTCGTCGTCGACGCCGGACTCGCGTTCCCGCGTGACGAGCACCTCGGCGTCGACCTAGTTCTGCCCGACTTCTCCTACCTCCGCGACCGGGAAGAGATGGTGCGCGCGGTCGTGCTCACGCACGGACACGAGGATCACGTCGGCGCCCTCCCGTACCTCATGCGCGAGGTGCGCATCCCGCTCGTGGTCGCGACGCGGCTAACGCTTGCGCTCGTCAAGTCCAAGCTCGACGAGCACGGGTTGCTGCGTTCCGCTGAGCTGCGGGAGCTCGCGCCGGGCGACGAGCCCGTCGAGATCGGTCCGTTCCGGCTCGAGTTCGTCCGGATGGCCCACTCGATCCCCGATTCGGCCGCGATCGCGCTCGAGACGCCGGGCGGCCGCTGCGTCCACACGGGCGACTACAAGCTCGACCACACGCCGGTCGACGGCCAGCGCACGGACGTGGGACGGCTCGCCGAGCTCGGCAGCCGCGGCGTCGACCTGTTGCTCGGCGACTCCACCAACGCGGAACGGCCGGGCATCACGAAATCGGAGCGAGTGGTGGGAGAGGCGTTCCGCCAGATCTTTCCCGGGCGCCAGGGCCGAATTCTGGTGTCGTCCTTCGCCTCGAACGTGCACCGGATGCAGCAGGCGGCCGACGTGGCGGTCGACTGCGGGCGCAAGATCGCCTTCGTCGGCCGTTCGATGCGCAAGAACGGAAACATCGCACGCAGCCTCGGCTACATGGACGTCCCGGAAGACGCGATCCTGCGCCCGAACGAGCTCGCCGAGCTGCCCCGCGACCAGCAGTTGATCCTCTGCACCGGTAGCCAGGGCGAGCCGATGTCGGCGATGACGCGGATCGCGTACAACGACCATCCCGCGGTCCACGTCGAGCGCGGCGACACGGTGATCATCTCGGCCAAGCCGATCCCCGGCAACGAGCTGCGCGTCCACGACGCGATCAACCGGCTCGCGAAGATCGGCGCAGAGGTGCTGCACGAGGACAACGCGCCGGTGCACGTCTCGGGCCACGCATGTGCCGAGGAGCTGCGCACGATGATCGGGCTCCTGCGGCCGAAGGCGGTGATGCCGATGCACGGCGAGTTCCGGATGCTCGCGGCGCACGCGCAGCTCGCGCGCGAGGGCGGCGTGCCGGAGGACCGGATCGTCCTCGCCGAGAACGGCAGCGTGGTCGAGCTGCGGGACGGAGTGGCGCGCATCGTCGACGAGGTCGAGGCCGGCGTCACGTTCGTCGACGGGCTCGGCGTGGGGGACGTGCACGACGTCGCGCTGCGCGACCGGCGGAAGCTCGCCGAGGACGGCGTTCTCATCGTCGTGGCGACGCTCGCCGCGCAGGACAGCGGCGGTCTGACCGCTCCGCCGGAGCTGATCGCGCGCGGCTTCGGCGAGGGTGCCGAGCCGCTCCTCGACGAGCTGCGGGAGGAGGCGAACACGGTCCTCCGGGAGCTGCTCGCCGAGGACGTGACCGAGATCAAGCTGCTCCAAGAGCATCTGCACGACGCCCTCGGCGGCATCGTCTACGACCGGACCCGCCGCCGGCCGATGGTGCTCCCCGTGATCGTCGAGGTCTAGGCCGCCGTTACTTCGCCGGGAGAGAAGCGGCGTAGCCGACGCCGCGCTCAACCCACTCGGCCAGTGCGTTGTCGTCGACGACCTCGGGAGTGTCGACGCGGAGCCAGCCGGCCAGCGAACGGCCGCGCATCTCCATCGGCTCGGCAGGAGTCGTGGCGACGAGCTCGTCCGACTGTTCGGGATCGACGCGAACGAGGATTCCGCCTCCTCCGCTCGCGGCGATCGCCATGTTGCCGCCAATGAGGAACGCGAGCCCGCCGAACATCGTCTTCTCGGTCAAGTCGTCGCGGTCGCCGACGAGCGCGCGGATGCGGCCGGCGAGCTCCTCGTCGTAGGCCATCTAGTCGTCTTCGATCGGCTCGCCGTCGAAGTAGTCGAGCGTCTCGATCCGGCCGATCACGCCGACGCCGCGCCAGAAGATCTTCTTCGAGCGCGGGTACCAGCAGACGTCGTTCACGTCGCGCGTGCCGTAGATGAGCATCGTCACGCCTTCGGGGCCGGCACGGAACGAGTGCGAGACGCGCGTCCCAGCGGGACGCGAGACGACATGGCCCCCGCGCAGCGGCGTCTCCTCGACGGCGCCCTCGGGCGGCCAGAGCTCGAGCGTTGCAGTTCCGTCGAGGATGACGAAGACCTCCTCCTCTGCCGAGTGGCAGTGCGGGACCGACCCGCGGCGGCCGGCGGCGAGCTGCTCCCAGTACAGCCCGGCGAGAGCGGACCGTTCGCGCGTCGCGAGCGGCGCGGTCGTGATCTTGTCGCGGTACGCCTCGTGCTCGACCTCGTCGACGTTGACGATGTTCGGCGGCCGCGGCGCCGGTTCGCCGTACTCGAGCGGCGGAACGGTCGCCTCGATGTCCCACGGGCTGTCCTCGCGCCCTTCGGCCCAGGGCCCGCGGCCCAGCCGGATCGCGCGGGAACGCGGCAACCACCCGATCTCCGTCGGGTGCCGCGTGCCGAAGACGAGGTACTCGAGCCCGTCCGGCCCGGCCACGAACGTGTGCGCCCTCTCCGCGGGGCGTTGGATGACGCAGTCGAGCGCCCGCACCTCGTGCACGTCGCCGTTCTGCCACGCGAGCCCGGAGCCGGCGAGGACGAAGTACAGCTCCTCGGAGGCGCCGTGCGAGTGGGGAGGGGTCGGGAGCTTGCCCGGCGCGACGCGGACGAGGTTGACGCCGACACCCCGCGTCCCGGCCGCGGCGCCGAGCCGCTGCCACTCCGCGTCCATCTCTCCCTTGGCCGAGCCTCGTACCTCGACGTCATCCCAGTGTGCGACGGTCACGGCCGCGAAGTCTGTCAGGACCGCGGGTCCGAGTAGTCTCGCCCGCGTGGCTGCGCCCAGGCTCACCGTCGTCGGCTCGATCAACCTCGACTTAGTGCTGCAAGCCGAGCGGCTGCCGCGCTCGGGGGAGACCGTGAGCGGGGCGACCTTTGCGCGAGTGCCGGGCGGCAAGGGTGCGAATCAGGCGGTTGCCGCCGCGCGGCTCGGGGCGGAGGTCGCGCTCGTCGGCTGCGTGGGTCGAGACGAGCTCGCGGAGGATGCACTCGCCGGGCTGCGGGAGGCCGGGGTCGGGGCGCGCTGGCTCGCGAAGGATGCCCCGACCGGGATCGCGCTCATCACGGTGGACGCTGTGGGGGAGACGACAATCGTCGTCGCACCGGGCGCAAACGCGGAACTGCGGCCCGAGGATCTCGCGGTCGATGGCGCCGACGCGATTCTCTGCCAGCAGGAGATCCCGACCGAGACCGTCGCGCGGGCGGCCGAGCTCGCGCCTCGGTTCTTCCTCAACGCGGCTCCCGCCCGGAACAGCGCTCCCGCGGCCGAGCTCACGATCGTGAACCGGCTCGAGTTCGAGGCGCTCGGCGAGCGGTCCGGCCTCGTCTGCCTGACGCTCGGCGCCGAAGGCGCGGTGCTGCTCGAGGACGGGGCCGAGGTGGCGCGGGCGGAGCCGCCCGCCGTCGAAGCGGTCGACGGGACCGCCGCCGGCGACGCGTTCACTGCGTGCCTCGTGGTCTCGCTGCTCGAAGGCCGGCCGCGCGAGGAGTCGCTGCGGCGGGCGTGCGCGGCCGGCGCGCTGGCGGCCTCGCGCTTCGGTGCCCAGACCTCGCTGCCCACGGCCGAGGAGGTGGACGTGCTCCTGTGACGATCCCGATCGTCATCGACTGCGATCCCGGGCACGACGACGCGATCGCGATCCTGCTCGCGCTCGCCTCGCCGGAGGTCGACCTCATCGGCGTCACGACGGTCGCCGGCAACCAGACGCTCGACAAGACGACCCGGAACGCGCTCGTCACGCTCGAGATCGCCGGCCGGAGCGAGATTCCGGTCGCTGCCGGCGCGCCGGCGCCGCTGCGCCGCGACCTCCGCACCGCCGCCCACGTTCACGGCGAGACCGGCCTCGACGGCCCCGAGCTGCCCGAGCCGTCCGCGCGGCCTGTCGACGCGCACGCCGCCGACTTCCTCGCGGAGCTGATCGAGCCCGGAGTCGTGCTCGTCCCGACCGGGCCCCTCACGAACCTCGCGCTCATGCTCGAGCGGCACCCCGACGTGCCCGACCGCCTCGAGCGCCTCGTCTGGATGGGCGGCGCGATCGCCGAGGGGAACATCACGCCTGCCGCCGAGTTCAACGCCTTCGTCGATCCCGAGGCCGCGGCGGCGGTGTTCGCGAGCGGGATCCCGAGCACCATGGTCGGGCTCGACGTGACGCACAAGGCGCTGTTCACGCGGGCGCATGCCGAGCGGCTACGCGGAGTCGGCCGCGCGGGTCGCTTCGTCGCCGAGCTGTCGGACTTCTTCCAGGCGTTCCACGAGCGCTCGTACGGCTTCGACGGCTCGCCGATTCACGACGCGATGGCCGTCGCGCACGTCATCGACCCGACGCTGCTGACGACGCGCCGCGCGAACGTCGCGGTCGAGACGCGCTCCGAGCTCTGCGATGGCCGCACGGTCGTCGACCTTCGCGGCGTCACCGGCCGCGAGCCGAACGCGGAGGTCGGGGTCGACGTCGACGCGGACCGGTTCCTCGAGCTGCTCGTCTCGCGGATAGCTTCGCTGCCGTGAGCCTCGTCTTCGCCTGCATCGCGCCGCACGGCGACCTGGACGAGATTCCGGAGCTGCGCGCGGCAATGGAGGAACTCGGACTCCGCTTCGACGCGGCCGGCGCCGACACGGCGATCGTCGTGACGCCGCACAATGTCCACGTCGGCCACCACTTCGCGGTCGTCACCGCCGCCCACGTCGGTGAGTGGGAGGTGGATCGGGAGACGGCAACGGCTCTCCTACGCGCCGACCTGCCGATCCTCGGGGTGTCGTACGGCGGCAACGTGGTCGAGCAGTCCGAGATGCCGCTCGACTGGGGCACCGAGGTACCGCTCGACTTCCTGCGCGCGAAGCGCGTCGTCGTCGTGAGCCCCGCGCGCGACCTGCCTTTGGAAGACCACCTCCGGCTCGGCGAGGCAATCGCCGCACTCCCGGGCCGCCATGCGCTGATCGCGAGCGCCGACCACGGCCACACGCACGCCGCCGAAGGCCCGTACGGCTACCACGAGGCGTCCGTGGCCTACGACGAGCTTCTGCAGCAGATCCTCACCTCGGACCGGCTCGACTTCCTCCCGCTCGCAGCGCTCGTCGACGACGCGAAGGCCGACTCTCTCTGGCAACTGCTGGTGCTCCAGGGAGCCGTCGGCGAGACGGCCCGGACCGACGTTCTCGCCTACCTCGCGCAGAGCTATTTCGGGATGCTCGTCGCCGAGGTTCAGACGGCGGCGTAGAGCCGCTTGGGGGTAGCGAGATCACGACGTCGAACGGCCCGTCACCGAAGACCTGATGGGCGATGCTGACGTCGCCGTTGCGGGCGTAGCGCGTTTCGGGCGCCATCGACGGAGGATAGGCCCGGCCGCGCGCGAAAACCAAGCGCATGCCGCGCCGCAAGCGGAAGTCGAAGCTGCGCCCTAAGCTCCCGAGCCGCGTCAAGAAGACGCGGACGAAGCGCAGCGCCCGCGCACGGAGCCAGCACCCGGAACTCTGGGGTCTCGGCGCGATCGCGCTCGGCCTGTTCCTCGGCGCCGTCCTCTACTTCGGCTGGAACGGCGGCTACGTCGGCGGCTGGCTCGGCGACGGCCTCGATCGGCTGATCGGGGACGCGAGGTACGTCGTGCCGGTCGCGCTCGCGGTGCTCGGTGCACTGGTGGTGACGCGCAGCGCGCTCGTCGACGTCCGGCCGTTCCGCACCGGGATGGCCGTGCTCGGCTGCGGCCTCATGATCACGCTCGGCAAGGACCAGGGCGGCTACGTCGGCCAGCTGCTCGGCGGCGCGGTCGGGATTGCGATCGGCGCCACGGGCTCGCTCCTGCTCGGCGTCCTTCTCATGCTCGTCGGCTCGCTGCTGCTCTCCGGCGCTTCGCTCGGGGCGATCCTTCGCCGCTCGGGGCACGGCCTCCATCACGCCGCCCGCAAGGCGCGGTCGCGGCGCACCCGTCCCGAGCCCGAAGGCTGGCCGGAGCCCGACCCCATGCGTCCTGCGCTCACGCTTGCGCCGCCGGTCGACGCCGTCTCTGCGTTCCCGGACGTGGTGGGCGAGACCGTCGTGCCGCCCTACGCCGGCGCCCAGCCCGCTCCGCTCCAGACCGAGCCGGCCGCGCTGATCGAGGATCCGCCGACGCTCTTCGACGAGGTGACCTCGGAGCACGCGGAGTACAAGCTGCCCGACGCGGGCGTCCTCCGCATCTCGCCGGAGCAGGGCGACGATTCGGGTGAGACCGCGGCCCGCGTCGCCGAGCTGCTCGTGCAGACGCTGGCCCACTTCGGCGTCGAGGCGACCGTGATCGGCCAGATCTCCGGCCCGCGCGTGACGCGCTACGAGCTCCAGCTCGCGCCGGGCACGAAGGTCGCCAAGGTCGCGGCCCTGAAGGACGACCTCTCGTACGCACTCGCGACCACCGAGATCCGGATCCTCGCGCCGATTCCGGGCAAGCAGGCGGTCGGCGTCGAGCTCCCGAACCTCTCCCCGAACCTCGTCACGCTCGGCGACATCTTCGAGCCACTGCCCGCGACCGCGAGCCCGGTCGCCGTGTGGCTCGGCAAGGACATCTCCGGCGCCGCCGTCTGGACCGACCTTGCGCGGATGCCGCACCTGCTCATCGCGGGCACGACCGGCTCGGGCAAGTCGGGCTGCCTCAACGCGCTGCTCACCTCTGTCCTCCTGCGCGCGACGCCCGACGACGTGCGCCTGATCCTGATCGACCCGAAACGGATCGAGCTCAGCCACTTCGAGTCGGTGCCGCACCTGCTCACGCCCGTCGTCTCGAGCCCGAAGGAGGCGAGCGCCGTTCTCGCCAACTGCCTCGCCGAGATGGAGCGCCGCTACGAGCGCCTCTCGTCGGTGCGCGCCCGCAACCTCAACGAGGCGAATCGCGCGTTCCGCCAGCGCGGCGAGCCGACGCTCCCGTACGTCCTCGTCGTGATCGACGAGCTCGCCGACCTGATGATGGTCGCGCCGCAGGCGGTGGAGGACGCCGTGATCCGGCTCGCCCAGAAGTCGCGGGCCGTCGGAATCCACCTCGTTCTCGCCACCCAGCGTCCGTCCGTCGACGTGATCACCGGAATGATCAAGGCGAACGTCCCCTCGCGCATCGCCTTCGCCGTCTCGTCGCAGACCGACTCGCGCGTGATCCTCGACTCCGGTGGCGCCGAGTCGCTGCTCGGCCAGGGCGACATGCTCTTCAAGCCGCTCGGCACCTCGCGCATGCAGCGCGTGCAAGGCGCGTACGTGTCGGAAGAGGAGATCGCGCTCGTCGTCGAGCAGACGCGGCAGCGCGAGCAGGAGCTCGACGAGAGCTACCTCGAGCTCCCGGAGGTCTTTGCCGAGTCGAGCGACACCGAGGACGGCGAGTTCGACCCGGACGACGACCCGCTGCTCGACAAGGCGATCGAGATCGTCGTCCAGACCCAGACCGCGTCCGTCTCGCTCCTGCAGCGGCGTCTGCGTGTCGGCTACACGCGTGCGGGCCGGCTGATCGACATGCTCGAGCGGCGCGGCATTGTCTCGGGCTACGAAGGCTCCAAGCCTCGACGTGTGCTGGTGGACGAGAGCCAGTACCACACGTACGCCGCCGCGGACTGATTCGACCCACTTGGACTAACCGGTGCCTCCTCCGGAACGTCAAATATGGGGCAACGGCAAATATGGGGCTAGGATCGGCCGGTCGGGTTTGAACAACCGACCGGATTTACAACGATGGAGGAGGGCACGTGAGGGTTTCACGCTGGCTACTTATGGCGGGAGTCGCTGCGATCGCAGCGGCGATCGTCGTCGGCACAGCGCTCGGCAGCGCGAAGTCGCCGAAGGCGCAGAAGGCCACTTTCCCGGCCGCACTCATCAGTGACGTCGTCGGCTTCAACGACAGCGGGTTCAACAAGCTACAGCTCGCGGGTTTGAAGCGGGCTGCAAAGAAGATCCACGGGGTGAAGGCGATTCCACTTGTCTCGCACTCTGCGTCCGACTATGACCCGAACTACACGACGGCCGTGAATGAGGGCGCGAAGGTCATCGTCGCGGCGGGCTTCCTGCTCGAAGGCACGGTGAAGAAGTTCGCCACGCAGTACCCGAACATCAAGTTCGCCATCACCGATGACTCGGTCAACTACATCGGCAACCTCAAGAACGAACAGGGAATCACGTACGCGACGCAGCAGGGCGGCTGCCTCGTCGGCGTGATCGCGGCCAAGATGGCGAAGAGCATGGGCAAGAAGATCATCGGCGTCGCAGGCGGCGTGAAGATCCCGCCGGTCGACTCATACATCGCCGGCTACAAGTACTGCGCGGCGAGAGCCGTCAAGGGTACGAAGACGCTCGTGCAGTACTCGAACGACTTCGCCGACGTGGCCAAGTGCTCGCAAATCGCGCAGAATGAGATCGGCCAGGGCGCACAGGTGATCTTCCAGGTCGCCGGTCCCTGCGGCGACGGTGCTCTCAAGGAGGCCTCGGCACTCCACAAGTGGGGCATCGGCGTCGACGCCAACGAGTACAAGGTCGCGAAGCGGATCCTCACCAGCGCTCTGAAGAAGACCGATGTCGGGGTGTACGACACGGTCCTGGCAGCCGCGACCCACCACTGGAAGGGCAACAAGGACATCCTGTTCAGCCTGAAGAACCACGGTGTGGGCGTCGCCACGGGCAAGGGCGGGATGAGCCCCAAGGTCAAGCCCGCGTGGATCAAGCTGATGAACAAGTACAAGGCGCAGATCCTGAAGGGCAAGCTCAAGCCGCCGGCGTGCCTAAAGGGGCCGGGGTGCCCCCACGGCGCGTAGCCTCCACAAATAGAAATGGGTGAACGAGAGGGCGGGCCGAAAGCCCGCCCTCTCCGTCTCTGGACGGGTTACGTTATGCACTCGCGTGGCTGACGACCTCGTCCTCGAGATGCGGAACATCCGTAAGGAGTTCCCCGGCGTCATCGCGAACGACGACGTGTCGTTCGACGTGCGCCGCGGCGAGGTGCACGCGCTGCTCGGCGAGAACGGAGCGGGCAAGTCGACGCTCATGAACATCCTCTACGGGCTCTACCGCCCCGACGGAGGAGAGATCAGGCTCAACGGGAAGCCGGTCGCGTTCTCCTCGGCCCGCGACGCGATCCAGGCCGGCATCGGGATGGTGCACCAGCACTTCATGCTCATTCCGGTGATGACCGTCGCAGAGAACATCGTGCTCGGGACCGAGCCGGTGCGGGAAGGGATCTTCCTCGACGAGAGAGCGGCGGATCGCCGGGTCTCGGACATGGCGAAGACGTTTCGCTTCGAGATCGATCCCGACGCTCGCGTGGAGGACATCGGCGTGGGCCAGCAGCAGCGCGTGGAGATCATGAAGGCGCTGTACCGGAACGCGGACATCCTGATCCTCGACGAGCCGACGGCGGTGCTCACGCCGCAGGAAGCCACCGACCTGTTCGAGATCCTGCGCACCCTCAAGCGCGAGGGAATGTCGATCGTCTTCATCAGCCACAAGCTGAACGAGGTGCTGGAGATCGCCGACCGCATCACTGTTCTCCGGCGGGGCAAGACGATCGAGACCATGCCGCGGGCAGGCGCGACGGAGGAGTCGCTCGCCCGCGCGATGGTTGGCCGCGACGTACTTCTGCGTGTGGAGAAAGTGCCCGCAGAGCCCGGCGACGTGCTCCTCTCGGTGCGTGACCTCCATGTTCGGGACGACCGCTTCATCGAGAAGGTGCGCGGCGTCTCCTTCGACGTTCGCGCAGGCGAGATCGTCGGCATCGCGGGCGTGGACGGCAACGGTCAGACAGAGCTCATCGACGCTCTCACGGGCTTGCAGCGGATCGAGAGCGGAACGGTGACGATCGCCGGCACCGTGCTCTCGCACACCCGCGCACGAGCGGCGCTCGATGCGGGGATCGGGCACATTCCCGAGGACCGGCAGCGACGTGGGCTTGTGCTGGAGTTCTCGATCGCGGAGAACCTCGCGCTGCACGATTACGCCAAGCCGCCCGACGCGCGCTTCGGCTGGCTCTTCCCGGCGCGGATGGTCGAGCGGGCGAGAGGGCTGATTCAGGAGTTCGACGTGCGTGGCGGCGGTCCGTTCACGCGCGCAGGCGGACTCTCGGGGGGCAACCAGCAGAAGCTCGTCGCGGCCCGGGAGATCGCGCGCGACCCGAAGGTCCTCATTGCCGCCCAGCCCACCCGCGGGCTGGACGTTGGCGCGATCGAGTACCTGCACCGCCGGCTCGTCACCGAACGCGACGAGGGACGCGCGATCCTCCTCGTCTCGCTCGAGCTGGATGAGATCCTCTCGCTCTCGGACCGGATCCTCGTCCTGTACGAGGGCGAGATCGTCGGCGAGCACACCGGAGAGGTCTCCGAGGAGGAGATCGGATTGGAGATGCTGGGCGGAGGGGAGGAGCAAGCCGCGTGACCGAGCCGGCGCCGCCTTCCGCGCCCGAGCCTGACCAGAGCACAGCTCCTGGGACGTTGGCGGCCCGCCTCGCCGTGAAGCAGCGCGCCGGCGGCATCGTCGTCCCGATAGTGACGGTCCTCATCGCGTTCTTCATGGGCGGAGTCGTCGTCGCGGCGACGCAGCACAGCGTCCACAAGTCGCTGCTCGCCTACCGCGACATCTTCAACGGCGCCGGCCTCAACTGGATCTTCCACCCGACCACGATCATCCTGGACCCGACCACGCACCTGACACACCTCGCCTCGTACAACCTCTCGCAGACGCTGCTCCAGACGACGACGCTGATCCTGACCGGCCTGGCGGTCGCCTTCGCCTTCCGCGCAGGGTTGTTCAACATCGGCGGCCAGGGCCAGTACTTCATTGGCATCATCGTCGCCAACTGGGTCGGCGTCTCGTTCGCGACGATGAGTACGACGCCGCACATCCTGCTCGCGATCGTCGCCGCGACGCTCGCCGGGGCCGCCTGGGCGGGAATCGCGGGAGTACTAAAGGCGACGGTCGGCGCCCACGAGGTGATCTCGACGATCATGCTCAACTGGATCGCGTTCTACCTCGGATACTGGATCTTCGGCGATGGCGGTCCGCTGCAGAACTCGACCGAGCCGTTCGTCCCGGTCTCGAGCGACGTCGCGAAGGGCGCACAACTGCCCGTCTTCTGGGGCGCCCAGGGCTTCCAGGGCCTCGACATCGGGATCTTCATCGCGCTCGGAGCGCTGGCCACCTTTTGGGTCCTGCTCAACCGGACGACGCTCGGCTACGAGGTTCGGGCGGTCGGCTTCAACCCCGACGCGGCAGCCTACGGCGGCATCAGCGTTAAGAAGAACATCATCCGTGCGATGGCCATCTCCGGCGCGTTCGCGGGGCTGGCCGGCGCGGTGGACATGCTCGGTTACCTCTACCACTATGCCCAGGGCGACTTCGCGTTCAGCCAGGTCGGCTTTCTCGGCATTGCGGTCGCGCTCCTCGGGCGGAACACCGCACTGGGAACGCTCCTCAGCGCACTTCTCTTCGGTGCGCTTCTCTTCGGCACGACACACGGGCTCAACTCCGGGAGCGTCATCCAGCCAACGCTCGCGAGCAACCTCACGTACATCATCATGGGCCTCGTAGTGCTCTTTGCCGGAGCGAACGTCCTCGTCCTCTACGTCTGGAACGCGCCGCGGAGGTTGCTGCGCCGGCGGACGAAGACTGCAAGGGATACGGCGGAGCTGCCTGCATGAGCACTTGGGCGGGAAGGCTCGAAAACCCGATCAGCTCGCGCCTCCGCGACCCAGCCGCGACCGGGTACGCCGGGGTCTTTCTCGGAGCGTTCGCGGCCTTCCTCGCCATCCCGCCCATCGAGGCGAGAGCGATCTACTGGTCGATCTTCGTCGGCCTCATCGCCGCGATCCTCGGCGTCTGGACCGTCTCGCGTGGCCGCCGTCGGGTCGGCTGGGGCGCCGTAGCGGCCGGTCTGCTCGGAATCGGGCTCGGCATCCTCGCCACGCGGTCGTCGGTCGGCAACCTCAACGCCGCCTTCGATGCGACGCTCATCGCGCAGAGTCTCGGTGTCGCGACGCCTCTCGTCTTCGCGGCGATGGGCGGCATCTTCTCCGAGCGCAGCGGCGTTGTGAACATCGGCCTAGAGGGGATGATGCTGATGGGCGCCTTCTGGGGCCTCTACGGGGCCGACAAAGGCGGCACGTGGCTGATCGGCCTCCTCGTCGCGGCTGCCGCAGGCGGTCTCCTGGCATTGGTGTACGCCTTCTTCGCGATCCACCTGCGCGCCGACCAGATCGTCGGCGGAACTGGCGTGAACTTCCTTGCTCTCGGCATCACTGGATATTTCTTCGTCCAGCTCTTCAACAACGCCCCGGTCCAGAACGGCGTCCCGTTGCTCCCGAACGTCAACTTCCTGTCGGGCAGCCACTTCTTTTCGGCGGCGATCGGCGGCCTCAACATCCTGACCTGGGCCAGCTTCGCGCTCGTGATCGTCACCTACATCGTCCTCTTCAAAACGCCGATCGGACTGCGGATCCGGGCCTGCGGCGAGCACCCGCGTGCAGCGGACACCGTGGGGATCAACGTCTACGCGATCCGCTACGCCTGCGTCGTCCTCTCCGGCATTCTCGCTGCCCTCGGCGGGATCTACCTCTCGATAGGCCCACAGGCGAACGGGACGTTCATCTTCAACATCACGGCCGGTAAGGGCTTCATCGCGCTGGCGGCGGTGATCTTCGGCAACTGGCGGCCGGCGGGTGCTTTCGCGGCGGCACTGCTGTTCGGTTTCTCGAGCGCCCTCGCGCTGAGGTTGCAGGTCTATTCGTCGCAGGCGTCGGCACTGTTCCAGATCCTGCCATACCTGCTGACGCTGATTGCGGTCGCGGGCGTCATCGGCCGGACAGAGGCTCCCGCCGCCGACGGCAAGCCGTACGTGCGGCAGTAGCCAGCTCAGAACCCGCTGCCTGAGGTCCGCGATCCCGAGCCGCACCCATGCGTACCCTGGATGCGTGATCAAGGTCTCCTGCGAAGCGTGCGGTTGGGTAGCGGTTACGAGCCAGCCTGTGAACGACGTCTGGCGTGAGCACGAGGCGGGGTGTCCCGCCGTCGGTGGTGCGGTTCGCCACCTTCCGGATCTACCGCCGCTACCGCGTCTCCTGCCGCCGGTGAACCTCTGCCGCCACCGGCCCGTGCGCCGTCAGATCGCCGTGACCCCTGCCGGCGCGAAGAAGTACGCGGTCATGTGCGAGCTCTGCGGTCGCCTCGTCGGCTGAGTAGACTCGCGGGCTCGGTGGCGACGCTTGTCCGCGACGGCTTGGAGCTGCGCTACGAGGTGCTTGGTGGATCAGGCCCGGCGTTGCTGCTGCCCCGCTTGAACTTCTCCTGGCCGGACTACCTTGATCTCAGCCCGTTCACCGAGCGCTTCACCGTCATCACCGCAAGCCCACGCGGGTTCGCCACCAGCAGCCGACTCGACGCAGACGTTCCCTACCGAGTCCGCGACCTGGGCGACGATCTGATCGCGGTCGTCAAGACAGTCGGATTCGAGCGATTCTTCGTTCTCGGCTACTCCTTCACCGGCGCGTTCGCCCCCTGGATCGCGCAGCTCACAGGCAAAGCAGACGCGGTCGTCTCGGGCGGCTTTCCCATCGTCGGCGACTACGCCTATCTCTACCCGGAGATCGAACGTCAAAGCGAGGCGGCGAAATGTGATCCCGCTGCCTGGGCCCGCGTAGACGCCGCCTTCGACAACCGAGCCGCGCTCACCTTCTACCGGGAACTCTCAGAACTGCCTGCAGACTCGCTGGTCAGTGACCTGCCGTGCCCACTCTTCGCATTCTGGGGCGACCAAGACGAGGAGATGGGACCTGGCGGCACCGAGCAACTCGCCTCCGGCCTCGACCGCCACGGCCTACAACACGTCTCGTTCCCCGGCCACGACCACGACGGCATGCTGACCCACCTCGACGAGGCCGTCCCCAACGTGATTGCCTGGCTCGACCAGCTCTAACGGGTCGCCGGCTCTCAGGACGCCTGTGGCGAGAACGAACTCCGGCTGATCGTGTCCGGCGGCGTTGTTGGGAGAGTGGGCATCCAGAGCTGAGGACGAAGTAGGTTCCTCCTAGACACCGGCGTGTTGTTGTCGGTCATTGCCAAAAGGAGCAGCGATGTATGTGATCGCGATCCACGCTATCGACGATCCCGAGACATTTTGGGAGGGTGCACAGTCGCTGCAGCTCCCGGAGGGGACGACCCTCCACACGGTGAGCCCGAACGAGGACGGCACGCGTGCCGTTTGCTTGTGGGAGTCTGGATCAGTCGCCGTTGTTGAAGGCATTGTCGAAGGAGCCGCCGGCGACGTAAGCACGAACGAGTACTTCGCGGTCAACGACGGGAACGCCATCGGGCTCCCCGTCGCGGCTGCTGCAGCGGCCGGCTAGACGGAGGGTCACGCGGAGGCCTCAGATAGGCGGAGGCCTCCGCGACCCGAACCCCGCGCGAACGCAAACATCCCGCGGACTCTTCCCCGGTCCCTTCCGATGGCAGTGACGAGCGTCGAATGCCGCCCGCCGAGTGAGAGACGGCTCGCCTGGGCCGGCGTTCCGCAATGACCCCCGAGCGGTCGTCGTGAATCCGGCTCGCGGGTCGGTCAGACTGCGTGCGCTTGTTGTTCGGACCTGCGAGACGAGGGGACACGATGAAAGAGGAGCAGTTATTCGAGCGAGGACTCCGGCGACGGCGGGAGGTTCTCGGTGTCGAGTACGTCGATGCGAACCTGAGCGAGAGCGACGACTTCCTGATGGCCTTCCAGCGAGCGGTCACCGAGTTGGCCTGGGGATGGGCGTGGAGCCGACCCGGCCTCGACGACAAGACCAGGAGCATGATCAACCTGGGCGTGCTAACGGCGCTCGGGCGCTTCGAAGAGCTTGGGATCTATGTCAAGGGTGCGTTGCGCAGCGGGGTGACTGTCCAAGAGATTCAGGAGGTCTTGCTGCATACCGTCGCGTACTGCGGAACCCCGGCCGGACGCCAAGCCTTCCTAGCCGCACACCGAACGCTCGTAGCCGAAGGAGCATTGGGTTGAGCCCGAACCGTCGGCTCCGCCGCGGCCTGTCCGAGTCGATCATTCGCGTCGGGTCCGGTGCCAGATCCGTCGGCTGGGCCAGTGTTCCGGAACGACGCCCGAGCGCATCCTGCCGAAAGCAGAGCCGGAACGTCGCTCCGCCGCCTCAGGTCAGCCGGGATGTCGCGGCGAAGCGGGTTATGTTCACTGAATGAAGACCTTCAACCTCAACAGTGACGAGTGGGATGGGACGAGAGATCGCGAGGGCTGGCGCATCAGTGCCACGCTCGTCGGTCAACGCATCGGCGGCGAGCTGATCGGCGCAACCATGTCCGAGGTCGAGCCTGGCAACAGGCTCTGGCCCTATCACACGCATTACCTGAACGAGGAGTGGGTGATCGTGCTCCGGGGCGAACCGACGCTCCGCACAGCCGAAGGCGAGCATGTTCTGCAGGAGGGCGATGTCGTCTGCTTTCCGCGGGGCAAGGACGGCGGGCATCAGATCATCAACCGAACGGGCTCGCCGATTCGCGTTCTCATGCTCTCCTCGATGGCCTCCGGCGAAGTCATCGAGTACCTCGACACGGGAAAGGTTCTTGCCAAAGACGCCAAGGACGAAGACATCATGTTCGCGAGACCCGGCCCCGCGGTCGAGTACTGGGAAGACGAGGAGTAGCTTCCGCGTGTTCCCTCGGGAAAGAAGGCCTGTGGAAACCGGGCACTCCGACGAAAAGGCGGTCGTCTGGGCGAGACTCCTCTCACGTGATTCGTTCGTGCGCGACCGCAGCCGCCCGCGCGCTACGTGATCGCGACCATGCGCTCGATCGCGAGGCGGGCGCGCTCGGCGAGCTCCGGCTCGACCGTGATCCGGTGCTTGCCGTCCCGCAGCGAGTCGCGCACCTTCTCGAGGGTCGTCAGCTTCATGTAGCGGCACTCGGCGTCGTCGCGCACGGCCTCGAACCGCTTGCCGGGCGCCTCGCGCTCGAGGCGGTGGATGATTCCCGTCTCGGTCGCCACGAGGAAGCGCTGCTTCGGTGAGCGCTTGGCGTAGTCGATCATCTTCTCCGTCGAAAGGATCTGCGTCCGCTCGTTCCCGAAGGCCATGGCCTGGCTCGCGCAGCCGCACTCGGGGTGGACGAGCAGGTCGGCGTCCGGGGCTTCGTTCTGCCAGCGCTCGATGTCGGCCGGCCGGATCCCGGCGTGGACGTGACACTCGCCGAGCCAGATCGTCAGCTTGCGGCCGGTCACCTTCTCGAGCCAGAGGCCGAGGTACATGTCCGGCAGGAAGAGGATCTCCTGCTCCGGCGGGATCGCCTCGATCACGGACTTGGCGTTGCCCGACGTGCAGCAGTAGTCGCTCTCCGCCTTTACCTCGGCGGTCGTGTTCACGTAGGACACGACGACGGCTCCCGGGTGCTGCGTCTTCCACTCGCGCAGCTGGTCGCCGTCGATCGAGGCGGCGAGCGAGCAGCCGGCGCCGAGGTCGGGGAGGAGGACCGTCTTCTCGGGACTGAGGATCGCGGCCGTCTCGGCCATGAAGTGGACGCCGCAGAAGACGATCGTCTCCGCTTCTGTCGCCGCGGCCTGGCGCGAGAGGCCGAGCGAGTCGCCGACGTAGTCCGCGACGTCCTGCACCTCGGGCCGCTGGTAGTTGTGGGCGAGGATGACCGCGTTCTGCTGCGCCGCGAGCGCGCGAACTTCCTCGTGGAGAGCGGTGGGGGACGGGGCAACGGTCATCGGACCTCCAGAGAGACGTGGAGCGAACGTGCGGAGTGGGTGAGGGCGCCGACCGAGACGAAGTCGACTCCGGTTTCGGCGTAGGCGCTCACGGTTCCGAGCGAGACGCCGCCCGACGCCTCGAGCTCGGCGCGGCCGGCGGCGAGTTCGACCGCCTCGCGCACTTCCTCGGGGCTCATGTTGTCGAGCAGGATCCGCGGCGCACCGCCTGAGAGCGCCTCCCGCACCTGCGCGAGCGTCTCGGCCTCGACCTCGACCGGCAACCCGTCGACGCGACCGTCGAGCGCCGCGAGCGCGGCGGTGACGCCGCCGGCGACACGGAGATGGTTCTCCTTCACGAGCACGCCGTCGTACAGGCCGGCGCGGTGGTTGCGGCCGCCGCCGCAGCGGACCGCGTACTTCTCGAGCGCACGGAGGCCGGGCGTCGTCTTCCGGGTGTCGAGAACGGACGTGGTGGTGCCCTCGGTGAGCTCGACGAAGCGGCGCGTCAGGGACGCGATGCCGCAAAGCCTGGCGACCAGGTTGAGCGCCACACGCTCCCCGCTGAGGATCGCGCGCGCCGGCCCCTCGACCACGGCGAGCACAGTGGGGACGTCCGAGACCGCGGTGCCCTCCTCGAGTGTCGCCTCGACCTGGACGGCCGGGTCGAGCGCGTGGAAGACGGCGGCGGCGACCGGGATGCCGCAGGCGACGCCGGGCTCCTCGAGCAGAAGCTCCGCCCGGCAGCGCGCGTCCTCGGGCACGAGGGCGAGGGTCGTCGCGTCGCCGGAGCCGACGTCCTCGGCCAGCGCCGCGGCGACGACACGGCGGATGTCCTCCAGCGTCAGGTCCATTGCTCCAGCACCGGCTGGCCACCCGGATGGAGGACGAGGTGACCGGCGAGGGCCTCGCTCTCGACCGGGAAGTCCTCGCGGAAATGGACGCCGCGGCTCTCTTCCCGCGCGAGGCCGGAGGCGGCGATCCGGCGGACGAGCGGGTGCGGCGAGTCAAGCAGCCGACGGAGACCCTGCGCGCTACGGATCAGTCCGGCATCGCGCCAGAGCGCGTTGCCCGCATCCGCCGCGGGAGCGATCGGCGAGGCGTCGGCGTCGAAGCGCGGCCCGTTGACGGCGGCGAGCCCCGCGCGACGGCCGAAGACGAGGCACTCGAGCAGCGAGTTCGAGGCGAGCCGGTTCGCGCCGTGCACGCCCGTGCAGGCGGACTCTCCCGCGGCGTAGAGGCCGGGCACCGACGTGCTTCCCTCCAGGTCGCTGACGATGCCGCCGATCGCGTAGTGGGCGGCGGGGGAAACCGGTACCGGCTCCGCGGCCGGCTCGTAGCCGGCGCGCTCGAGGGTCGCCATCAGGCTGGGATAGCGGTCGCGCTCGACCGGCCGAAGGTCGAGGCGCGCGCCGGCCCGAGCCGCGACCGCCCGCGCGACGACGTCACGCGGGGCGAGCTCGTCGACGAAGCGCTCGCCGCCGTCGTCGAGCAGCGTCGCCCCGGCGCCGCGGAGCGCCTCGGAGAGGAGAAAGCCGTCGTGCCCGTTTTCGTCGCGGAGTGCCGTCGGGTGGAACTGGACGAGCTCGAGATCGGCCAGGTCGGCACCCGCTGCGTGCGCGAGCAGAAGACCGTCACCGACGGCGCCTGCAGGGTTCGTCGTCCGTGACCAGAGCGCGGCGTAGCCGCCGGTCGCGAGGACGACCGCGGAGCCGCGGAACGTACCGAGCGTCGTGATGCGCTCGTCCTCGACCAGCCGGATCCGGGGATGCTCGCGGGCGCGTTCGGTCAGGACGTCGGCGATGTGGCGGCCCGTGTCCGTTCCGCCGGCGTGCACGACGCGGGCGCGCGAGTGGCCGCCCTCCCGGCCGAGGTCGCCGTCGAATCGGACACCGAGTCGGCGGAGCTCGGCGATCCGCGCCGGAGCCTCCTCCGTCAGCAGCCGCACGGCGCCGGGACGGCAGAGTCCGCGGCCTGCGGCGAGCGTGTCGGCTGCGTGGAGCGCGGGCTCGTCGTCCGGGCCGACGGCTGCTGCGACGCCTCCCTGCGCGGCGTAGCTGTTGGAGCTGCGGTGCGAGGCCTTTGCAAGCACGAGCACCTCGGCGCCGGTCTCGGCCGCCGCGAGGGCCGCGGAGAGGCCGGCGACTCCTGCTCCGGCGACGACGACGTCACATCCCTCGCGTTTTTGTCTCACAATCGATAACCTCGGCACTGAGTTTACATGGTTGACGACTCTCAGGCGAAAACCGCGGCCCACGCCGTCCTGGCGGCGGTCCTTCAGGTGCGCGGCGGGCGGTTGCAGGCGCTGCTCTGGCAACGGGCGCGCGAACCGTTCGCGGCGAGCTGGGCGCTGCCGGGCGGAACCTTGGCCGCGGACGAGACGCTCGAGGAGTCGATGCGGCGGCACCTCGCCGAGAAGGTCGACGTGCGGGACGTGGCGCATCTCGAGCAGCTCGAGACGCGCAGCGATCCAGCACGCAATCCCACGAGGCGCGAGCTGGCGACCGCGTTCCTCGGGCTGGTGCCGAGCGGTGTGGACCCGCAGGTGCCGGAGGACACGCGCTGGCATCCGTTCGACGAGCTTCCGGAGCTCGCGTACGACCACGAGGAGATCCTGCTCACCGCCCGTGAGCGCCTGCGCGGGAAGTTGTCGTACACGAACCTCGGCTTCGCGCTCGCGCCGCCGAGCTTCACGCTCGCCGAGCTCCGCGATCTCTACGCGGCCGCCCTCGGCCATCCGGTGAGCGCGACGAACCTGCAGCGGGTCCTGCTGCGGCGACGGCTCCTCGAGGACACCGGTGAGCGGCGGCACTACGGCGCCGGCGGCCGGCCGGCGGGGATGTACCGGTTCCGTACCAGCCGGCTGGAGATCACCGACCAGTTCGCCGTCCTCCGGCCGCCTACAATGGCTCACTGAATGGCAGCGCGCACCCAGACCCTCTCGCAGCCCCGGCGCGTCAACTTCCGCGCCTGGCTCGCTCTCCTGTTCGGCCTCGTGGCAGCGGCCGTGATCCCGGTCGCCATCGAGCTGACGCGGAAGGTCCCCGGCGCACAGCTCCTCGACGCAGTCTGGGCGATTCCGGTGGCCGCGGTCGCTGCGACGCTGTCGCTGCTGTTCGCCCGCGGCGCGCGCGGAGCGATCGCGCGGACGCTCGAACCGGTCGGCGGTGCGGGGTGCATCCGGCTCGGACGCATCCTCGCCGTGGCGGGCATCTGCATCACGCTTTCCGCCGCCATCGCGGTGGGGCTGTACGAATTCCTCTTGCGCCTCGAGCACTGAGCTCTAGACTCCCGCTGTGTTCGAGATCGGCTACAGCCTGCGTGAGGCGCGCGAGCGGCAGGGGCTCGAGTATCCCGAGATCGAGCTCGCGACGAAGATCCGCGGCAAGTACATCCGCGCGCTCGAGGAGGAGGACTTCACGTCCATTCCGGGCGACGCGTACATCCGCGGCTTCCTGCGCACGTACGCGGAGTACCTCGGGCTCGACGGCGACGTCTATGTCGACGAGTACGCATCGCGCTTCATCACGAGCTGGCGCGACGACGTGCCGCCGCGGCCCGAGCGGCGCCGGATCCGGACGCGCGAGCGGCCCTTCGAGCGGCGCGCGGTGCTGCTGGTGCTCGCCGGAATCGTGCTCGTCGCGGCGCTCGTCTTCGCGGCCTTCAGCATCCCCGGTTCGTCCACGCCCGTGCCGGGAGTCAGCGGGAAGCAGAAGCAGCAGCAGTCGGCGCCGGCGCGCCAGCTCGTCCTGCACGGCGTGGGCCGGGGGACGTACGTCGAGGTGCGGCACAACAGTAGGGCCGGCAGGCTCGGCCTGGCGGCGACGGTCGAGCCGGGGCAGACCGACACGATTCCCGGCGACCGCTTCTCCCTCCTTGTACGCACCCCCGCCGGCCTCCGCATCACGCTCGACGGCCGTGCCGTCGCGCTGCCCGCGGTGCACAACCTTCGCGTCCTCGTCACCCCGCGGCGGACGACTCGCCTGCGCGGGTGAGCCAACGGCCGCGCGCGCTCGTCGTCGTCACCGGCAGCGAGCTCGTCCGCGGCGAGCGCACGGACCGGAACGGCCCGTTCCTGGCCGCCGAGGCGCTGAGCCACGGGCTCGAGCCGGCGCGGATCACGATCGTCGGGGATGCGCCGGACGAGCTCGAAGCGGTGTTGCGGGAGGGACTGGAGGCGGACGCGTGCCTCGTCTCCGGCGGTCTCGGCCCGACGCACGACGACCGCACGGTCGAGCTGGTCGCGCGCGCGGCCGGGCTCGAGCTCGTCGCGGACGAGGCGCTCGAGCAGGAGATCGAGTCGATCTCGCGCGCGGTAGCCGAGCGCCTGCGGAGACCGTACGGCGACTTTGTCTCCGGGGTGACGAAACAGGCCACACGGCCCGCTCAGGCGGTGTCGATCGGCCTTGCCGGCACGGCTCCGGGACTCGTCCTGCGGGCGCCGACGGGCTGTGTCGTCGTGATCCTGCCCGGCCCGCCGGGCGAGCTGCGGCGGCTCTGGCCGAACGCCCTCGCGAGTGAGCCGATGCAGGAGCTGCTCTCCAGGACGAGGCCGCCGGGACGACACGTGCTGCGCCTCTTCGGCGTGAGCGAGTCGGCCGTGGCCCGGGCGCTCGAGGAGGCGGGCGGCGACGGCGGCGGGGTCGAGGCGACCATCTGCGCGCGGGAGTTCGAGATCCACGTCGATCTGGTGGTCGAGCCGGGTGCCGAGGAGCGTGGCGAGGCACTCGAGGTGGCGCTGGCGGAGCGCCTCGGGCGTTGGCTCTTCGCGCGCGACGAGCGTCGCGTCGAGGAGCTCGTGCTCTCGCTCGCGGGTGCGAGCGGCCTGCGGCTCGCTACTGCCGAGTCCTGCACGGGAGGCATGGTGGCGGCTCGGCTCACCGACGTGGCAGGCTCGAGCGCCAGCTTCGTCGGCGGGGTCGTCGCCTATGCCGACGAGGTGAAGCGTTCCGAGCTCGACGTGTCGGAGGAGCTGCTCGCACGGCACGGCGCCGTCTCCGCCGAGGTCGCAGCCGCGATGGCGGAGGGCGCACGCCGGCGGCTCGGAGCCGACGTGGCCGTGGCCGTCACCGGCATCGCCGGGCCGGGCGGAGAGACCGAGGACAAGCCGGTGGGCCGGGTTTACCTGCATGCCGCCGGCCCAGACGCGTCGGCGGCTCGCATGCTCGACCTGCCCGGCGAGCGCGCACAGATACGGGTGCGGGCAACCGTCACCGCGCTCCATCTCCTGCGTGCGCTTCTGACGGGAAGTCGCGACGAACCCTCGTAACCTCGGTCGCTAGCGTGAGCGGCGATGAACAGCTCCGGCTCTTCCTCGCGCTGCGCCTGCCCGATGAAGTCCTCGACGAGGTCGAGCGCTGGCAGCGCGAGCAGCTCGTCGGCGTTCGAGTCGTCCCGCGAGAGCATCTGCACGTCACGCTCGCGTTTCTCGGGCGCCGGCCGGCCGACGAGCTCGAGACGATCGTCGGCGCGTTGCGCAACGCTGCGGCGGAAGCGAGGGCGATCCGCCTCACGCCGGCTCGCTACGGCGAGATGCGGAGCGTCGGCATGCTCGTCCTCGAGGACGACGAAGGGCGGGCGACGCTGCTTGCCGGGGACGTCCAGGAGCGGTTGGAGCGCCTCGGCGTCTACCGCCGGGAAAGCCGCCCGTGGCTGCCGCACCTCACCGTCGCGCGCTGGCGCGGGCGGCCTCGGCTCCGGCTCGAGCCACCGCCGGTGGGAACGTTTGTTCCGTCCGACGCGGCTGCTTACCTATCCCGGCTGCACCCCGGTGGGGCGCGGTACGAAGTTTTGGAATCTGTCGCTTTAGGAGGCTGAGAGGTGGACAAGCACGAAGCACTCGACGTGGCGCTCGGCCAGATCGAGCGGCAGTTCGGCAAGGGGTCGGTCATGAAGATGAACGACCGCGCCGCGGTCTCGGTCGGCGCTGTCTCCACCGGCTCGCTCGCGCTCGATCTCGCGCTCGGGATCGGCGGCCTGCCGCGCGGCCGGATCGTCGAGATCTTCGGTCCCGAGTCCTCCGGCAAGACGACCCTCGTCTACCACGTGATCGCCGAGGCGCAACGGCGCGGAGGCATCTGCGCCTTCATCGACGCCGAGCACGCGATGGATCCGGCGTACGCGAAGCGGATCGGCGTCGACATCGACAACCTCCTCGTCTCCCAGCCCGACACGGGCGAGCAGGCGCTCGAGATCACGGAGCTCCTCATCCGCTCGGGTGCGCTCGACGTCGTCGCGATCGATTCGGTCGCGGCGCTGACCCCGAAGGCCGAGATCGAGGGCGAGATGGGCGACTCCCACGTGGGCCTGCAGGCCCGCCTCATGAGCCAGGCGCTGCGCAAGCTCGCGGGCACCCTGAACCGCACCGACACGATCTGCCTCTTCACGAACCAGTTGCGCGAGAAGATCGGCGTCATGTTCGGGAATCCCGAGACCACGCCGGGCGGCCGCGCACTGAAGTTCTACTCGTCCGTGCGGCTCGACATCCGGCGCATCGAGACGCTCAAGGACGGCGTCGAGGCGTTCGGGAACCGGGTGCGCGTCAAGGTCGTGAAGAACAAGGTCGCGCCGCCGTTCAAGCAGGCGGAGTTCGACATCATCTACGGCTCCGGCATCTCCTGGGAAGGCACGGTGCTCGACTCGGGGCTCGAGCGGAAGGTCGTCACGAAGTCGGGTTCGTACTTCAGCGTCGGCGACGAGCGGCTCGGGCAGGGCCGCCAGAACGCGACGGCCTTCCTGCGAGAGCACCCCGACGTGACGCAGCAGATCCTCCAAGCAATCCAGGTGGAGCTCGGCTCGGAGCAGGTCGCGTCCGCGCGGCTGCTGCCGATCGCCGCCGAGGAGTCCGCGGCAGCGAACGGCAAGGCAGAGGTCGCGGCGGAGGTGCTCGCGTCGGCCGAAGCCGAGGCGTGACCCCGGTCGTCACGGGGCTGCGCGAGCGGAAGCGCAGCCGGGTCGCGGTCGAGCTCGACGGCCGGCCGTGGCGTGTGCTGCCGACGGATGCAGTCGTGCGAGCGCGCCTCGCGGCTGGGCGGCCGTTGGACCGATCCACGGCACGCGTGCTCGCGCGCGAGGTCCGGCGGGCGAAGGCGCTTGCGGCCGCCACCCGATCCTTGGCGGCGAGCGATCGCTCCGAGCGGGCTCTCGAGCAGCGACTAGCCCAGGCGGGACACTCCGCCGCCGCGCGTGAGGAAGCCATCGCGTCACTTGCTCGCACCGGCGCGATCGACGACGCCCGGCTGGCGGCGAGCCGCGCCGAGCTGCTCGCACGCCGGGGTTATGGCGACGCTGCGATCCGGGCCGATCTCAGGCGACGCCTGATCGCCCCCGAAACGGCCGCGAGCGTTGTGGGAACCCTGGAGCCCGAGCCCGACCGGCTGCGCCGAGTGCTGGAGAACGAGCGCCTCACGCCGGCCCTGCTGAGGCGCCTCGCCGGGCGAGGGTTCTCACGCGAGAGCCTGGACGAGGTCGCGTCGTCGTTTGCGTTGGAGGCCTGAAACGCGTAGGATGCTGAGGCATTCCATTCGAGGTTTTGCCTGCAAAACCAGCTTTTCCGAAACCGCATCCGATGATCAACTACTCAGGTCCGACGACTCGGAGGTCGCGCGCGAGGTAGCGCAGCGAGTTTCCGGCAGGTCCCTGCCTGCCGGAGGTACGGCTTCTCGGATAGCTGCCGCGTAGGCCCGGCGCCGGATGGGACGTGCCGCCAGCGGCGGCTGGGTCCCCGACCGAGGAGCCGGGCTCGTGCAGATCGGGATCGGAATTGCCATCGGGATCGCCGTAGGCGCCGCGCTGGCCCTGCTCGCGGTCTCGGTCTTTGGCACGACCGGGGTGTCGAAGGCACGCCGGATCCGCGACCAGCTGCTGGACGACGCCCGCCGAGAGAGCGAGGCGGTACGGCGCGAGGCGCAGGTCGAGGCCCGCGAGCAGGCGGTCCGCCTACGCACCGAGATCGACGCGGAGCTCACCGACCGGAGGGCCCAGGTGCTGAAGATCGAAGAGCGCGTGCTCGCGAAGGAGCTCGAGATCGAGGGGAAGCTCGAGGAGCTCTCGCGCCGAGACCAGGGCCTCGCCGACCGGGAAGAGCACATCCGCCAGCTCCAGGATGAGCTCAAGGACGCGAAGAACGTGCAGCTCGCCGAGCTCGAGCGCGTCGCCGCGCTCACGCAGACCGAGGCCAGGGTGCTTGTACTCGAGCGTGGGGAGGAGCAGGCACGGCACGAGCTTGCGCGACGTGTCCGGACGCTCGAGGAAGAGGCCCGCGCCGAGTCGAAGCGTCGCGCGCGCAACCTGGTGGCCGACGCGCTGCAGCGCGTCGCGGCGAGTCACACGGCCGAGACCACGGTGACCGTCGTGGAGCTCCCCTCCGACGACATGAAGGGCCGGATCATCGGCCGGGAGGGTCGGAACATCCGGGCGCTCGAGCACCTCACCGGGGTGGACTTCATCGTCGACGACACACCACACGCGGTCGTTCTCTCCTCGTTCGACGGGCTCCGGCGAGAGGTGGCGCGCCTGACCGTCACGAAGCTCCTCGAGGACGGCCGGATCCACCCGGCGCGGATCGAGGAGACGTACTACGAGTCGAAGGCGGAGGTCGAGGAGGTCGTTCGGCAGGCCGGCGAGCAGGCGGTCTTCGAGGCGAACTGTGGGCCTTTCCCCGACGAGCTCGTCCAGATCCTCGGCCGGCTCAGGTTCCGGACGAGCTACGGCCAGAACGTTCTCAAGCACACGCTCGAGGTCGTGCACCTCGCCGGGATCATGACGACCGAGCTCGGGGCGAGCGTCCAGACGGCGAAGCGGGCGGCGATGCTGCACGACATCGGTAAGGCGATGACGCACGAGGTTGAGGGCTCTCATGCGCTCATCTCCGCCCAGCTCGCGCGGCGCTACGGCGAGTCCCAGGGCGTCGTGCATGCTGTCGAGGCGCACCACTACGAGGTGCAGCCGCAGACAGTGGAGGCGGTTCTTCTGATCGCTGCGGATGCCGTCTCAGCGAGCCGGCCCGGCGCGCGCGGCGAGAGTCTCGAGCAATACATCAAGCGTCTCGAGTCGCTCGAGGAGCTCGCGGCCTCCAAGCCCGGCGTCGAGAAGGTCTACGCGCTCCAGGCAGGACGCGAGATCCGCGTCATCGTCAGCCCGGGCGACGTCGGCGACGACGAGGCCGCACTCCTCGCCCACGAGATCGCGCGAGAGATCGAGGACCGACTCGAGTACCCCGGCCAGGTGAAGGTGACCGTCATTCGCGAGAGCCGAGCCGTCGACGTGGCGAAGAACCACCCGGCTACGACGGCGCCGCCGGTGCGCGAACAGCCGGAACCGGCAGCCGACTCGCCGATCCAGGCTGCCTGACTGAGCCGGTTGGCCCACCGGGCTACCCTTCCGCCGTGCGCCGCTACCACGTCACGACCTTCGGCTGCCAGATGAACGCCCACGATTCCGAGCGGATCAAGGGACTGCTCGAGGAGCTCGGGCTCGGCGAGGCGCCCTCGCAGGAGCAGGCGGACGTGATCGTCTTCAACACGTGCACGATCCGCGAGAAGCCCGACACCCGCTTCGCGGCCCACATGGGGAACGCGGCGAAGCTCAAGCGCGACCGGCCGGGGACGGTCGTCGCCGTCGGCGGCTGCTATGCAGAGGCGCAGCGAGAGCGGCTGTTCGCGCTCTATCCGGAGGTCGACATCGCGTTCGGGCCTGGCACGATCTCGCATCTCGGCGAGTGGCTGGGAGCCGGCGGCGAGGGAGTGGCCCGCGGCGCGTTCGGTACCGCCGAGGAGCGGGCTTTCGCCGCCAGGCTTCCCGTGCGGCGCGAGCGGCGTTTCCAGGCGTGGGTTCAGGTCTCGATGGGCTGCAACTCGGTCTGCTCCTACTGCATCGTCCCGGCCGTCCGCGGGCGCGAGACCTCCCGGCGTCCCGGCGAGGTCATGGCGGAGGTCGAGCGGCTCGCCGGCGAGGGCGTCCGCGAGGTGACGCTGCTCGGCCAGAACGTCAATTCGTACGGGCGCGACGTGGGTTCGAGCTTCGCGGAGCTCCTGCGCGCGGTCGATGCCGTCCCCGGGATCGAGCGCATCCGCTTCACGAGCCCGCACCCCAAGGACTTCCGTCGCGATGTCATCGCCGCGATGGCGGAGTGTGCCGCGGTCTGCGAGCACGCACACCTGCCGCTCCAGTCCGGGTCAAGCCGGATCCTCAAGGCGATGAGGCGGACGTACTCGCGCGAGCGCTACCTACGGCTGGCCGCCGAGCTGCGGGCTGCGATCCCGGACCTCGCGCTCACGACCGACATCATCGTCGGCTTCCCGGGAGAGACCGAGGCCGACTTCCGCGAGACGCTCGACGTCGTGGAGGAGGTCGGCTACGACGGCGCCTTCACCTTCGTCTACTCGCCACGCGCAGGCACCGAGGCGGCCGCGATGCCCGAGCAGGTCGCCGGCGAGCTGAAGCGCGAGCGGATCGAGCGGCTGGTCGAGGTCGTGCAACGCGTCGCCGCCGAGCGGAACGCCGGTCGCGTGGGGATGATCGAGGAGGTGCTCGTCGAGGGCTTCAGCCGAACCGAGCGTGAGCTCCTGCGTGGCCGGACACGTCGCAACACGACCGTGAACTTCAGCGGCGAGGCCGCGGCCGGCGAGCTCGTTTCCGTCGAGATCTCGGGCGCGACGTCGACGACCCTCGCCGGCGTCCAGCTCGCGCTAGCCGCGGCCTAGGGCCGTGCTCGTCATCGGCCTGTTCGGGCCGACCGCGAGTGGGAAGTCGGACGTCGCGGCCGCCGTCACTGAGCTGATACCCGCCGACGTCGTCTCGGCAGACGCGATGCAGGTCTACGACGGCCTGCCGACTCTGACCAACCGGTCGCCGCACCCCGAGCGGCTCGTGGGAATCTGGCCGCTCTCCCACATCGCGTCGGTAGGCGAGTACGCGCCGCTCGCGCACGAGGCTGTCGCCGAGGTTCTCGCCTCCGGAAGGACGCCGCTCGTCGTGGGTGGGACCGGTCTGTACTTCCGCGCAGCGCTCGCCGAGCTCGAGTTGCCTCCCGCACCCGCACCGGGCGCGCGCGAGCGCTGGGAACGGCTCTACGACGAGGAGGGCGGGGCTGCGGCCCACGCGCGGCTCGGTGAGCTCGATGCAGCGGCTGCTGCGCGAGTCCATCAGAACGACCGCCGCCGTGTGATCCGGGCGCTCGAGCTCGCGGAGGCAGGGTGGTCACTCGTGCCGAGCACGGAGCGCCTCTTCGGCGGCTCCTGGCGGCATTCCACACTGCTCGTCGGACTCGACGTGCCGAAGCCCGAGCTCGACCGGAGGATTGCGCAACGGACGAGGCGCATGTTCGAGTCCGGAGTCGAGGAGGAGGTCCGCAGAGCACTTCTTACCGAGCCGTCCGCGACGGCGCGAAAGATCATCGGGCTCGATGAAGTCGCGACGCTGCCGCGCGAGGAGGCGATCGAGGCGCTGATCGTTCGGACGCGCCGTTACGCCGCGTATCAGCGCAAGTGGCTGCGGCGCCTCGAAGGGCTCGTTATGGTCGCGGCCGACCGCCCACCGGAGGAGACCGCCGCTGAGATCGTCGCGCTGGCACGCACACGGGAACGTCTATCTCGTCCATGAGGGACCTGTGGCCGGCCTCGACCTGGCCGGTACGGACGGTGCCGTCGAGGTGCTGTCCGTCGCGGGAGACGACGTCCAGATCGCCATCGTCAACCCTGACGGCTCCCGGGCCGAGATGTCCGGCAACGGGACACGCATCGCGGCCGCCTGGCATATGGCTCTTACCGGCTCGACGAGCGCGCGCGTGCACGTGGGCCCGCGAAGCATCATGGTGCGGCGGACGGGCGACAGCCTCTACGAGTCGGAGCTCGGACCGGTGGAGGTGGGGGCGACCGAGGTCGTCGACGGCGTCGAGCTGACACCGGTGACGGTCGGCAATCCTCACGCCGTCGTCGTGGACGATCCGAGCCGGATCGGCGAGCTCGGCCCGCGGCTCGAGGGACACCCACGCTTTCCGGAGCGAACGAACGTCCAGGTCGTCCGCGTGGAGCGGCCCGGCGAAGTCACTGCACGCGTCTGGGAGCGCGGGGTGGGGGAGACGTCGGCCTCCGGGACGAGCGCCGTCGCGGTGGCGGCGGCGACACACGGAGACGGCGAAGTCGTCGTGCGCTTCCCGGGCGGTGACCTGCGTGTGCGTCTCGCCGACGGCTGCGCGTGGCTCACGGGGCCGGCTGAACCGCTCGACGAAGTGCCGGACTCTGCTCGATAAGTCGGCACGGAGCGGTCACAGGCTCGGCGATATCGTGGCCTACGAGGGCGGAGGGAGAACTACCCCGCCCTTGGGCGGGGTGCGGGACGAGTCGGGTTCGAGCGCCGCCGGCCTCAGGTGCCGATGTCGAACTCGCGGAGCACGTCGTTGAGGCTCGTCTTGAGATCCGTCTGCGCGCTCCGCCAGCCGACAACGAGCGCGCATGCGACCTGGTACGTCCCCGCGGGGAACTCCTTCGGCCGGGTCCCCGGTACGACCACCGCCCGCGGCGGGACCCACCCCCGGTGCTCGACCGGCTCCGGTCCGGTCACGTCGATGACAGGCACGGAGCCGGTCAGTGAGACGTTCGGCGCCAGCACGGCGCGCTCGCCGATCACGACTCCCTCGGTGACGATGCAACGCGAACCGACGAAGGCGCCGTCCTCGACGATCACCGGCCGCGCGTTGACCGGCTCGAGGACTCCGCCGATTCCCACGCCGCCCGCGAGGTGCACATCGGCCCCGATCTGTGCGCACGAGCCCACCGTGGCCCACGTGTCGACCATCGTGTTCGGGCCGACCCAGGCGCCGATGTTGACGTAGCTCGGCATCAGGATCACGCCAGGCGAGAGGAACGAGCCATACCGGGCCGTTGCCGGCGGTACGACACGCACGCCGCGCTCGGCGTGGTTGTGCTTGAGCGGGATCTTGTCCAGGTACTCGAACGGCCCGACCTCGATCGGCTCTACCTTGCGGACGCGGAAGTACTCGAGGATCGCCGCCTTCGCTTCCTCGTTGACACGCCAGTCGCCATCGATCTTCTCCGCGACCCGCAGCTCGCCCCGGTCGAGCGCCGCGATCGTCTCTTCGACATCCATCAGGCCACCTCCCGCAGGATCTCCGCCGCCCGCTCGCACTCCTCGAGCGTCGGCACGAGCGCGAAGCGGACGTAGCCCTCGCCGCTCGGCCCGAACATCTCACCCGGAGAGACGATGATGCCTTGCTCGAGCAGCGCGCCGGGGTCCGGTCCGACAACCCACAGATACATCGTCGCCTCGCTCGCCAGGATCTCCCAGCCGCGGCCTTCGATCGCAGGGATCAGCACGTCGCGTTTCGCGCGGTAGCGCGCGCGCGTCTCCTCGACATGGCGCTCGTCGTTCCAGGCCGCGACGGAGGCCCGCTGCACGAATTCCTGCGGAGCCGTCCCCACGGTCGGGCGGTACGCCTTCAGCGCGGCGACGATCTCCGGCGGTCCCGCGACGAACCCGGAGCGGTAGCCGGTCATCGACGAGCGCTTGCTCAGGGTTTGGAAGACGACGAAGCGCGACCGGTCGCCCGCCTGGAGCGCCGACGCCGGAGGCTCGTCGAACCAGAGCTCGGTGTATGCCTCGTCGGAGCCGACGACGAAGTCGAGGCGCTCGGCCGCATCCGCGAGCTCGTCGTAGAACTCGCGCGGCGCGACCGCCCCCGTCGGATTGTGCGGGTAGTTGACCCAGACGAGCGCGGCGTCGTCGTCGAGCTCCGCCAGGTCGGGAAGGAAGCCGTTCTCACGCCGCAGCGGCAACGTCTGCACCCGTGCCCCGGCGAAGAGCGCGCCCCGCTCGTACACCGGGTACGCCGGCTCGCCGAACGCCACCACGCGCCCGGTCGGTACCGAGCACCTGCGCCAGCGAGAAGATCGCCTCCTTCGAGCCGTAGGTGGGGACGATCTCGCTCTCGGGATCGACGGCGACGCCGAAACGCCGTTCGAGCCAGCCCGCAGCCGCGTCGCGCAGCTCGGGCAAACCCTGGGCGAGCGGATACGGCGCCCGCTCCGGTAGCGCCTCGACCAGGGCCTGGCGGATCATGGGATCGGTCGGCTCGTTGGGATCGCCTTTGCCGAAGTCGATCACCTTGACGCCGGCTGCCAGGAGCCGCCGCCGCTCCTCCTCGAGCCGCGTGAACGGGTACACGGCCATCTCGGTCAGGACCGGGTTGATCACGAGAGGAACCTAGCCAGGGTGTCGTACACCGCGTGCAGGTTCGCGATCGGGATCTGCTCGTCCTGCCGGTGCGCGTACGCCGTCGCGCCCGGGCCGTAGTTGATCGCGTCGATCCCTTGCTCGGCGAACTGCGCCACCGGCGTCCACGCCTGCTTCGGGGCGACCTCGGGAACGAGCTCGCGTAGCCGCTCCACCAGCGGGTTCCTCAGCGCCGGCGGCGCGGACGGCGAGTTGTGGAGCACACGCAGCTCACCGGCGGGCACGAGCTCGCGCAGCCGCGCCTCGGCCTCGTCGCGCGACCGGCCGGGCGCGAAGCGGAAGTTGAGCTCCGCCGAGGCCTGGGCCGGAACGACGTTCTGCGCGATCCCGCCTTCGACGCCGACCGCGCTCAGTACCTCGCGGTAGACGAGCCCGTCGAGCTCGACCTCGAGCGGCTCGAGACGTGCGAGCGGCGCGAGACCCTCCGCCAGGGCGTGGATCGCGTTGCGCCCCGTCCACGGCCGGGCCGAGTGCGCGCTCTCGCCGTGGAACTCGACCCGGGCCTGCAGGTTGCCGAGGCAGCCGGCGTGGAGGATCGTGTCGGTCGGCTCGAGCACGACGGCAAGCTCCGTCCCCGCGAGCACGCCGCTCGCGAACGCGGCAGGGAGCGGGCTCTCCTCGAGCGCGACCTCCTCGCGCGTGAAGAAGACGTAGCGCGCCGGCGCCCCCGCACGCGCCAGCTCGAGCATCACGGCGACGCCGCCCTTCATGTCGCTCGCGCCCAGGCCGTGCACTGTGCCGTCGGCGATCCGGCCCGGCAGGTTGTCCTGCGCCGGGATCGTGTCGAGATGACCGGCGAGGGCGACCGGCGCCGTGGCGTCTCCCCACACGATGGCCTCGCCGTCGTCGTAGAGAGGCTCGCCCGGCAGCTGGCTCCGCACAAGCTCCATCGCGGGCCGTTCACGACGGCTCTCCGAGGGAATGTCGATGAGCTCGAGCGTTCTGGCCGCGAGATCGGAAACGGACATGGCAGGAGTCATAATGACCGCCGGATGGCGGTGAGACAGCCCGATCGCTCCTGGGCGGCCGAGCCCGAGCGTGGGCTCCTCGTTGCCGTACTCGCGCAGGGAGCCGACGGCGCCGACGAGCTCGCGGAGCTCGAGGAGCTCGCGCGGACGGCGCGCGTCGAGCCTGTCGGCCGGGTCGTCCAGCACCGGCGGTTTCCGGATCCGCGCACCTACGTCGGCAAGGGCAAGCTCGAGGAGCTGAAGCAGGCGTACGGGGACGCCCGGGCCGAGGTGCTGGTCGTCGACGACGAGCTCAGCCCGCCGCAGCAGCGTGCCCTCGAAAACGCGCTGCAGGCGCGGGTCGTCGACCGCACCCAGCTGATCCTCGACATCTTCGCCGAGCACGCCGTGAGCGCCGAGGGAAAGCTCCAGGTCGAGCTTGCCCAGCTCGAGTACAACCTCCCGCGGATGCGGGGGATGTGGCAGCACCTCGAGCGCCTCGGGGGCGGCACCGGCGGCCTCGGCGCCGGAGTCGGCACCCGCGGGCCGGGCGAATCGCAGCTCGAGACGGATCGCCGTCTCGCGCGCCGCCGCATCACGGTGCTCCGCGAGCGGCTGCGCAAGCTGAGCCGCCAGCGCGACGTGCGGCGCAAGGAACGGCGGCGCACCGAGACGCCGACCGTCGCGCTCGCTGGCTACACGAACGCCGGCAAGTCGACGCTCCTCAACGCACTTACCGACGCCGGCGTCTCGGTTCGCGACCGTTTGTTCGAGACGGTCGACCCCACCACACGGGGCTTCGAGCACGAGGGGCGCCGCTACCTCGTCACCGACACGGTCGGTTTCGTCCGCCGCCTGCCGCACCAGCTGGTCGAGGGCTTCGCCGCGACGCTCGAGGAGACGCTCGTCGCCGATTTCGTCCTGCACGTCGTCGACGGGTCGGCTCCCGAGCAGCGTCTCGTCGAGCAGATCGCCGCCGTCGACGCCGTCCTGCGCGAGATCGGCGCGAACGAGCTCCCGGTCGAGCTCGTCGTGAACAAGATCGACGCCGTCGACACACTCGGTCGGCGCCGGCTCGCGAACCGGTATCCGGACGCGCTGCAGATCTCCGCACTCACCGGCGAAGGGCTCGACGAGCTGCGCGCGCAGATCGCCGAGCGCTTCGGCGAGCGGTTCGAGCGCGTGCGCCTCCTCCTGCCCTACGACGAGGGAGGACGCCTGAATGAGCTCTACGCGCTCGGCGCTCCCATCGACGAGCGGGAAGACACGCCCGAGGGCGTGCTCGTCGTCGCACGCCTGCCGCGTCGCGAGCTGCGGCGCTACGCGCCCTTCCTCGTCGCCGAGGCTGCGCCGGAACGTCGTCGGAAGGCGACGTGAGCGAGCTTCCTGTGCAGCGCCTCGAGGAAGGGGCGAAACTGCCGACGCGTGCGTACGAGGGTGACGCGGGCCTCGATCTCTCGGCATGCGAGCGCGTCGAGCTCGGGCCGGGCGAGCGTGCCGTGGTCTCGACCGGCCTCGCCGTCGCGATCCCCGACGGTCATGCCGGGCTCGTCCTGCCGCGTTCCGGCCTCGCGGTAAAGCACGGAATCGGCAAGGTCAACGCCCCCGGTCTCATCGACTCCGGCTATCGCGGGGAGCTGAAGGTCGTCCTGCTCAACACCGACCGGCACGAGACGTTCGTCGTCGAGCCGGGGATGCGGATCGCGCAGCTCGTCGTCGTCCCGGTGGCGTTGCCGGAGCCGAAAGAGGTCTCACGAGCTGCCGGCGAGCGAGCGCGGCGAGAAAGGCTTCGGCAGCTCGGCCCACTGATGCCGCTCGAGCCGCGCATCCGGGTCTCGGCCGTCCTCCGCTGGGAGGATCGTGTCCTGCTCTGCCGGCACGAGAAGTCCGGTCGCGAGTACTGGTTGCTGCCGGGCGGCGGCGTCAACAGCGGCGAGAACCTCGTGGAGGCGCTGCGCCGAGAGTTGGAGGAGGAGGTGGCGATCGGCGAAGACCTGACGTTCGAGGGGCCGGTCGCCGTCGTCGACTCGATCGCGCCGAAGCGCGCATTCGTCGGCAAGCACGTGGTGCACATCATCTTTGCGGCCGACCTGTCCGGGCGGTCGCTCGAGCGGGTCAACTCGACCGACGCGGCCGTGCGGGGTCATCGCCTCTTCGATCCGGGAGAGCTCGACGGGATCGTGCTGCATCCGCCGCTGCAGCGCTTCCTCGGCCGCTGGCAGCCCGGCGATCCGGCGGTCTACCTCGGCGCTCTCTGGGCGCCGTAGGCCCGATGGCTCCGCCGCTCAGGCGCGTCTCGATCCAGGGGTACCGCGCAGCGCGCGAGCTCGAGCTCACCCCGGGCTCCGTGTGCGCGCTCGTCGGGGAGGCGTCGAGCGGAAAGTCCACGGTGTTGACCGCAATCTGGACGTTGCTCGAGGCCGCCGCGCCGCCGCCGACCATCGACGACGTCGCCCGCGACGGAGCGGGGGGAAGGATCCGTCTCGAGGCCGACGTCGCGAAGGGGACGATCTTCCTCGACGCCCGGCCGCCAGACACGCTGAACCTCAACCGGGCCGGCGCGCCGCCGGTGCTCTTTCTGCCCGCGAACCTGCGCTCGCGGACGCTCGTGGCGCCGGCCACCGGACGCGGCGCCGCCGAGGTGGCCGAGCTGTTCCAGCCGCCGACCGTCGACCGCCATTGGGCCGCAGCCGACGGCGGCCTCGCGCTCGTCGCGGGCATGGAGCGGCTGCTCGTCTCGCACCTGCGCCACTTCGTGCTCCTGATCGAGGAGCCGGAGCTCTATCTCAGCCCGCATGCCCAGCGCCACCTCTACGGCCTCCTACGCGCGCTCGCGCAGGCGGGCAACCAGATCCTCTACTCGACCCATGCGCCGGTCTTCCTCAGCGTCGACAGGCTCGAGGAGCTTGCGCTCGTCCGCCACACGCCATCCGGCGGGACGTCGCTCTTCCAACCCGAGCCGCTGGCTGAGGCCGAGACGTTTCGTGCGCTGTCGGAGTTCGACAGCGACCGCGCCGAGTTGTTTCTCGCCCGCTGCGCGGTGCTCGTCGAGGGGCGCACCGAGAAGCTGACGTTCCCGCTCGTCTTCGACGCGCTCGGCGTCGATCCGGACAAGGAAGGAATTCTCGTGCTCGAGTGCGGCGGCAAGGGCAACATGCCGCTCTTCGCACGCGTCGCGAACGCCTGCGGTGTCCCGTACGTCGTCGTCCACGACCGCGACGCGCCTCGGGGATCGCGGCCCGTCGAGTCCGAGCGGGTCGTGAACCGTCTGATCCGCGAGGTCGCCGGCAGCAGGCGGACGGTCGTGCTCACGCCGGATTTCGAGACCATCTCCGGCATGAGGGCGAGCACACGGGGGCGCAAGCCGCAGAAGGCGTGGCAGCGCTACCACCGCAACGGCGAGGTGCCCGAGCCGTTGCGGGTGGCGGTCGAGAAAGTCCTCAAGATCGCGCACACCGGTTAGTCGAACTTGCCGCCGCGGGAATGCGCTCGCCCTGCGGACACCTCATGGGCCTTTCCCTCGAGCTCGTCCGGCAGGGATTCCAGCTCGAGAGCGTCATCGCTGCCGAGGCGGTGGGCGAGCGCCCACGCGAGCAGCCAGTCGGCGAGCCACGCGTTGCGGGGCAGCAGCGGCCCGTGCAGATAGGTGCCGACGACACGCCCGGCGCGGCAGCCCTCGAAGCCGCTCTCCCCGTCGTTGCCGAAACCCGCGAGCACGCGTCCGAGTGGCTCGGCACCGGGATCGAGATGCGTGCGCCCGGCGTGGTTCTCGAACCCTGCGAGCGTCCGCTTCTCTCCGGGCTCGAGCTCGCACTCGATCAGGACGTCGCCGATCATGCGGCGCTCGCCCGCAACGGTCTCGAGAGGGAGGAGGCCGATCCCGGGCATGTCCTCGCCGTGGAAGCCGCGATAGCCGCGGCCGAGCAGCTGATAGCCGCCGCAGACAGCGAGCGCCGCAGCGCCGCCCGCGATGGCCTCGTGCAGCGCCGGCGCCTTCCGCACGAGGTCCTCAGCGACGAGCAGTTGCTCACGGTCCTGCCCGCCGCCGACGTAGTAGAGATCGTGCTCGCCGCGCACCACCGCATCTCCCATCCCAAGCGCCGTCACCGCCAGCTCGTGCCCGCGCCAGGCTGCCCGTCGGGCGAGCACGGCGATGTTGCCGCGGTCGGCGTAGATGTTGAGGTAGTCCGGATAGAGGTGCCCGACGCGGATCGTCGTCATCCCGAGCGCTCCCAGTATGGCTTCGCAAGCCCACGGGAGGCGAGGAGCCGCTGCAGGCCGAGCATCGCGGTGTAGGTGGGGAGAACGACGAGCTCGCCTCCGTCCGGCGTCAGGCCGAGCCCGCGGTCGAGCGCGTCTCCGAGGTCCGGCTCGAGCTCGATCGCGTTCTCGTCGAGGCCGCCGTAGCGGAAGCGGAGCGCGAGCTCAGCAGCGCGGCCGCCGCTTGCGACGAGGGTCTCGAGGCCCGGCAGGAGCGGCTCGAAGTCGACGTCCCAGATCCACGAGACGTCGCGTCCGTCCGCGATCTCGTCGTTGAGCGCCACGACCACGAGACGCGGCGCGCCGCCGTCCACGAGCGTCCGGACGGCCTCGTTCGCGCCGGCCGGGTTCTTGATCAGGAGCAGGAGGATGCGCTTCGTGCCGACGGCGATGCGCTCGAAGCGCCCGAAGGCCGCGGAGAAGCGCTCGAGCCCGGCCGCGATCTCATCGAGCTCCGCACCGAGCGCGCGGGCGAGCGCCGCTGCCGCGACCGCGTTGTAGACGTTGTAGAGGCCGGGCAGCCCGAGCTCGACCTGGCGTGCACCTTCCGGGGTGTCGAGCCGGAACGCGGCACGCTCTAGCCCCTGCAGGGAAATCTCCCGTGCTGCGACCTCGAGCTTGGGTCGGGCGTGGTCGCCGCGAGGACAGCGGTAGTCGCCGAGGTGACCCACGTAGGCGGCGGTGTAGTCGTACGGCGTGCCGCAGCGGACGCAGTACTTCGAGTCGGCCGCGTGCTGCAGCGACGGGCGGGCGACACGAGGGTCGTCGAGACCGAAGGCAACGCTGCCCGCGCGCGACTCGCCGATCGCGGCGAGTTGGGGATCGTCGGCGTCGTAGACGAGCCGTGTCTCCGCGGGAAGCGCAGCGACAGCCTCCCGCCAGCGCTCGGCCACGAGCTCGAGCTCGCCGTACCGGTCGAGCTGGTCGCGGAAGAGATTGCCGAGGCACACCGCTCTCGGCTGCAGCCGCCCCACGAGCTCGGGCAGCGCACCCTCGTCCACCTCGAACAGCCCGAGGTCGGCGTCCCCGGCGTCGAGCAGTGCGGACGCGACGCCCGAGACGAGGTTCGCGCCCGCCGCGTTGTGCGCGAGCCGGTGCCGCGGGCGCAGGATCTCGGCTGCCATCGCCGTGGTCGTGGTCTTTCCGTTGGTGGCGGACACGACCGCGATCCCCGTCGCGAGTCGCGCGGCGAGGCGGTCGATCGCGCCGCGGTCGAGCTCGGCGAGGAGCTTGCCCGGGATCGTCGTGCCGCCTCCGGCTCCGAGCCGTCTCGAGAGCGCTGCGACACCGCGAGCGGCGGCGATCTCGAGCGAGAGTGGGGGACGGGCGCGCATCGCGCGAGCGTAGTCAAGACACGCCTGCACGGGACTACTTGCGGATTCCTCAACCTGCTCTACACTTATTGACATGGCTGAGAAGCCCCGCTATAGGGCGCTCGCCGCGATCGATCCGCAGGAGCTCGCGGAATTCCAGTCCGGGATCCGCAAGCGCTACACCGACGAGCAGATCGTGGCGGAGATCGTCGCCTGCGCCAAGCGGCTCGGGCGTTCGCCGACCATGCGGGAGTTCGCCGCCGACTCGGAGACCGCCGTGCATCCGCAGACGGTGATCGAGCACTTCGGCTCGTGGAACGCCGCGAAGCGCGCCGCCGGGCTCGTCCCGCGCCGGTTCGCGACACGTGAGGAGCTGCTCGGGCTCCTGCGCACCCTCGGCGAGGAGCTGGGACATCCACCGACCGCCCGCGACATCGACGAGCACAAGGGTCGGCTTCCGTCGAAATCGCTCTATTGGCACACATTCGGCTCACTCACGAATGCGCTTCGTGAGGCCGGGTTTGACGTGCCGGTGGGGGAGGAAAGGCTCGAACGGGCCGTCGACCAGGGCGTCGCGCTCGCCGAGCGGCTCAAGCGGCTGCCGAAGTTCGCCGACTGGGCCACCGCGCGGCGAGCGGACGACTCGCTTCTGACGGAGTGGCAGGTCTATCGGATGTTCGAAGCGCGGCGCGGAGCCTGGTCGACGTTCCAGTTCCTCGTTCGTCAGCGACTCTCGGAGCAGGGCCGGGAGGTCGCGAGCGACGGGACGCTGAGCGGCTAGCTAGCTACGCGGCAGCAGCGATCGCGGCGAGACGTGCGAGGCAGTACGCACTCTGGCCGGGTGCGCGGACGGCCGGCAGAGTGCCGTCCTCGACGTAGTTGCGATCGGGGCGGAAACGGGCGGTACGGGCGAGGCGGCCGTCGCGCAGGGCGAGGAACGTCCCGTCGCGCAGCTCGCTCATGCGAAGCCGCACACCGGTGTACTCGGAGGCGATCTCGAGCGCGGTACGGGTAGACGCGAAGAAGACCTCGTTGCGGCCGCGGCCGAGCCAGAGCGGCCGGCCGACGCCGCGCGCGGCGAAGACCGTTCCGGGCTCGCGCTGGTCGAGCCAGGCGGTCGCCATGGAACCGGCGAGCGACTCCAGTGCCCGTGGATCGTTCTGCGAGTGCGCCGCCAGGGCGAAGATCGCCTCGGAGTCGACGCTCATCCGTGGCTCGGAGCGCGCGCAGGTGTGGGGGGCGAGCAACTCGTCGTCGTTGACGATGATCCCGTTGTGGATCCCGACGACGGGGCCGTGTCGGACCGGGTGGTTGTTGGCCGGGATCGACGGATGGCCCTTCGTGTAGTCGCGCACGTGGATGAGGAGCTCGTTCGCGTGCGCCGGCACCGTGATGCGCTCGAGCAGGCGACTCGCGGGCGTCCGCTGCTTCGTGACGACCGGATACGTGTCCTCCTGTCCGCCTCGATACGCGTATCCGACC
This sequence comes from uncultured Actinomycetes bacterium, assembly GCA_963731015.1. Classification (GTDB taxonomy): domain Bacteria; phylum Actinomycetota; class Thermoleophilia; order Gaiellales; family Gaiellaceae; genus Palsa-739. Next base: position 457,898 of record CAVSTY010000005.1, on the reverse strand, counting down.
GCGTCCGCGCCGCGATCCGCAATTCCGGCGAGCAGCGCCTGCGCAGCGAGTGTCCGATCGACGTTGCTCCGCAGTGACAGGCTATATCCGGCGATTCCGCACATGCTCGTTCTGTTAAGGCCTTTTCTCCATATCGGTATCCGAACCCTTCCACCGTAGGCCAAGTCAGTTAGGGCTTTCTAAAGCCGGATCCGGACGGAGCCGATATACGCCGCGATGGAACCTTCGTTTGCGGCCGAGGGCTCGGCCTCCGAGCACGTTCCGGCTGAGGACCCGCTGAAGCTCTATGTGCGCCAGATCGGTGGCGGCGCGTTGCTCACGCGCGAGGAAGAGCGGGAGCTCGCGCGTCGCAAGGACGAGGGCGACGAAGAGGCGAAACGGCAGCTGATCGAGTCGAACCTGCGGCTCGTGATGTCGATCACGCGCAACTACACGAGGGCCAACGTCCCGCTGCTCGACCTGATCCAGGAAGGGAACCTCGGCCTCATCCGCGCCGTCGAGAAGTTCGACTACCGACTCGGCTACAAGCTCTCCACCTACGCGACCTGGTGGATCCGGCAGGCGATCACGCGTGCGCTCGCGGACCAGGGGAGGACGATCCGGCTGCCGGTTCACGTGGCCGATCAGGTACGGCGCCTGCTCCGCGCGCGGCGCCAGCTCGCGCAGAAGCTGAACCGCGAGCCGTCGCTCGCCGAGCTCGCGCGCGAGACGCAGCAGTCCGAAGAGCGTGTGCGCGAGCTGCTCGAGCTGATGGAGACTCCGGTCAGCCTCGAGACGCCGGTCGGCGACGGCGAGAGTCTCTACGGCGACCTGATCGAGGACGTCAACTCGCTGGCCCCGCACGAGCAGACCGCCGTGCACGCGCGGGGGAAGGAGCTCGCCGGCGCGCTCGACCAGCTGAACCCACGCATGCGGCGTGTGCTCTCGCTGCGCTTCGGACTCGACGGAGAGTCTCCACAGACACTCGAGGAAGTGGGCACCCAGCTCGGCATCACCCGCGAACGAGTCCGCCAGCTCGAGACGCGGGCACTGCGCGAGCTCCGCCAGACCGCTCCCGGCCTGGAGCACTACCTCCGCGCGGAATAGGTCGCGAAGCTGGCGCTTCGCTCGCTGGGAGACGGAACTCCGCGTGGGCGAGAGCGCGGTCTCGCCCGCACTAGGAAGAGATCATCTGCATCTCGCGGAGGTTCGCGAGACGGCGGAGTGATTCGAGCTCGATCTGACGGACTCGTTCGCGGGTGAGCCCGAGCCGTTTGCCGATCTCCTCGAGCGTCTTGGGCTCCTCGTCGACGAGCCCGTAGCGAAGGACGAGCACCTGCCGCTCACGCTCTCCCAACGCCTGGAGGGCCACGGCGAGGGCCTGGCTGCGGAGCGCGCCCTCGACACGCTCCTCCGGCAGCGGTTCGTCACCGGCGACGAAATCACCGAAGACGGCGTCCTCCTGGTCGCCGACGGGCTGGTCGAGGCTCGCCGAGGCGCGGGCGGCGGCGCGCACCTCGCGCGCCTGCTCGACCGGCAGCGAGGCCTCGTCGGCGATCTCGTCGAGGGTTGGCTCCCGGCCGAGCTCCATCCAGAGCGTGCGCTCGGCCCGATTCATCTTCTGCATCCGCTCCACGATGTGGACGGGCATCCGGATCGTCCGCGCCTTGTCGGCGAGCGCGCGGGCGACCGCCTGCCGGATCCACCAGGTCGCGTACGTGGAGAACTTGAAGCCGCGGCGCCAGTCGAACTTCTCGACGGCGCGGATGAGCCCGAGCGTGCCTTCCTGGATCAGATCGAGGAAGGGAAGGCCCTGGTTGCGGTAGTTCTTCGCAATCGAGACGACAAGGCGGAGGTTCGACTGGATCATCCGCTGCTTCGCGGCTCCGTCGCCGCGCTCGATGCGCTTGGCCAGCTCGACCTCCTGGGCGGCCGTGAGCAGCTGGTGCCGGCCGGCCTCGCGCAGGAAGAGTTGCAGCGCGTCGGTCGTCGTCTCGAGCGGCTGCGCGACCGGCGGCGGCCTCTCGGGCGGAGGTTCGGGCTCGGCCTCCGGCTCGACGAGCAGCTCGATGCCGCGCCGGTCGAGCTCCTGGTACACGGCCTCCGTTCCGAGCGGATCGAGCTCGAGGGGCTCCAGCACGTCGACGAGCTCCATCTGCCGGAGCTGGCCGCTCGACTCCGACGCCTCGAGCAGCGTCGTGAGCTCCTCGCTGGCGAGGATCGACTCGATCTCGACGGTTGTTACCGGATCCCCCTCAATCGGCGCTCCTGGACAATCGTTCCCGTCTGGTGAAGCTACCGAAACACGCCGACCCCGTGCGGGTCAAGTGCAGTGCACGATAAGCATTGTTATGTCAAGTAGCGGGAGACGCGACAGCCAGTCGCTGTCCCTCCCACTCAGCCAGTCCCGGGTCTCCATCCGGTGGCTCCGCCAGTTGCGGAGTCCGAAGAGCACAGCGAGAAGGATCGGAACAGTAAGAGCCGCTTCGAAGATCTCCGCGGTCTTTGACGTCCACGAGCGGAGGATGTCACGGATCCCCTCAGCCCTCTCGATCGCAGCCGGGGCGACTTATCCACAGGATGCACAGAGTGCTGTGGAAATGTTGATTATTCAACGTTCGCAAATTGCGGCATTTTCCGTTTCGCGACCCCTTGCGCCCTGTCCGAAGAGGTCATACATTCCCTCTTGCGCCGAGCGCGGCGCGGGAGTAGGACGAAGCAGCACCGGGAGGTCGTACGGGGCGGCTCGCAAGGGCCGAAACGGAAAGTCGACCGGGGTTGTGGACGAAACCGCGACCGGCTCGGCGAATTTTTTTGGTCCCGCGCACCCAGCTGCGGCGCCGGCTCTCCTCCTCCACTACGATCGCCGCGATGCATCCGCCTCGCCCACCGAGCATGGATCAAGGCGTGATCGCTCTGATCTGGGCGGTCGGCCTCGGCATCTTCATCTATTTCGGGCTACTCGCGATCGGAGCGAGCGGAGCGACAGCGATCGTGATCTCGCTGGTGTCCTTCGCCGGGATCTGGCTTCTCGTGCGTCTGCGCGGTGAGGAGACGCCGCGTCGCCGGACGAGCCGCCGGCGTTCGTAGCTCTCTCTAGGCCGCTCGGCGGCCGGAAGCGTGTGGGGTCAGCGCGAAGACGAGCTTGCGCGCAAGCTCGTGGCCGAGCCGCACGTCGAGCCGCTCCCGCGCCTGCACGGCCTGCGGATCGAGGCTTTCCAGGTGCGCGACGAGAAGCCGTGCCCCCCGCTGAGTCGTCTCCTGAATCCAGACGTTCATCCCGGTCCTGTATATCGGGGGACCTACCCCTTTAGCGTGATCCCTCGGGCAGGGATCCGCGGCCGCCTTCACCCGTTCGAGGCGGCCGCGGATCGGGTGGTCTTGGTCAGCCGACCGGTGTGCGGGGCCGAGTCTGCGTTGTCTCCTCGCTGGACGGCGCGTTGCGGCGCTCGGCCGTTACGGGTTCGTCCGCCGCGGGCGTGCCGTCGGGGCCGGCGTAGGCGGGCGCAGTCCCCTCGACCGGTGCGGGAACCCCGTCGAGCGAGAGGCCGAGCATCAGGCCGACCGCGAACGCGAGCAGGCCGTGCCACAGGCCGATCGAGTGGACGACGCCGAGAATCCCGAGCGAGTTGCTCCAGGAGACGAGCCTCCCCTCCTCCCAGCCGTGGCCGGGCTGGCTCGCGATCAGGATCCAGCCGACGCAGGCGAGCACCGGCAGGAACGCCAGGGCGAACGTGCTCGGCGACAACCTCAGCCGGAGCCCCTTGGTCCAGGTGCCCACGTGGTTCGCCAGCGCGATCACGAGTCCGGCACCGGCGACGATCGCCATCGCGAGCCAGAAGCGCTCCGTCGTCTGCACTCCGATCTGGGCCGCGCCCCAGACTGCGAGTCCCACCAGCGCCGCAGCGAAAGCGAGCGTCAGTCCGCGGGACGCGTCGTACAAGCCGTATCTGCGCATAGTTCTCACCTCGTTCCGTTGCCGATGCGAGTGCAACGGTCGAGTCGTGCTCAGAGGTTCGACGCCTATTCCAGCGCGAGCCTGCGAGCGTCGAACGACGCGGACCACAGCTCGGCCCGGAACTCGTCGAGCGTCGCGATCGTGTCCTCGGCGAACATGTGTTCCACGACCCCGATCTCGCGGTCGTTGTGGAACGGGATGTCTACGTGCGGGTGCGAGACGAGGTTGAGCGAAAGTCGGCGGCAGCTCGGGCAGCGGACGGCGAGCCCCACCGTCCCCTCGGCCGCCGTGAGCAGCGTGAAGGAAGACGGGAACACGGGACGCGGCTGCTCCTCCGGGTAGCAGAAGAAGCTCCACGGCCACTCCCCCCTCTTGATGTGCAGCGCCGCGAGCTCGCCGAGCTCTGCGCTCGCCGGATCGAGGCGCGCCGTCATGAGGTTGAGGAACTCCCCGGCGCCGAGGCCGAGCGGAGCCCAGTCGAGCTCCTCGTGCGTCAGAAGGCCGTCGTGCTCCTCGCCGCAGGCGCAGTCGAAGCGGACGCGGAAGACGGCCGGGTGCGCTGCGCCGGGCAGCTGCTCGATGCTGCGGAACGCCGACAGCAGCACGTGCGTCTCGCCTTGCACCGGACAGGCGAACGCATAGCGCCCCGTCAGGGGGTCGTACATGCGGACGTTGTAGAGACCGCGCCGGACGGCTCAGTACGTGATCAGCGAGAAGAGGTCGTACTTCTCGAGGCGCGGGCGGCCGCCCAGGAACGAAAGCTCGATCACGAAGTTGACGCCTACGACGGTGCCTCCGAGCTGCTCGACGAGACCGGCGATTGCCTCCACCGTTCCACCAGTCGCGAGCACGTCGTCGTGGATGACGACGCGCGCGCCGCCTGCGATTGCGTCGGCTGCGACCTCGAGCGTGTTCTTGCCGTACTCGAGCGTGTAGCTCGCGGAGACGGTCTCCGGTGGAAGCTTGCCCGGCCGCCGCGCGGCCACGAAACCGCAGCCGGCCTCCACCGCGACCGCTGCACCGAGCCAGAAGCCGCGGGCCTCGGCGCCGAGGACGAGGTCCGCCCCGCGCTCGCGCGTCCAGTCGGCGAGCTGTCCGACCGCTTGCTGCAGCGCCTCGGCGTCGAGCAGCAGCGGTGAGATGTCCTTGAAGCCGACGCCCGGCTCGGGAAAGTCCGGAACCTCGCGGACGCGCGTCGTGAGATCGATTCCCGCCACTCGCGCGAGGCTACTCCACCAGCTGGCGCACGTTGCGCCGCAACAGCAGGTCGGCGAGCTCCTCGGCGCTCTGCGCGAGCCGCTGCAGGTCTGCGAGCGCGGCCTGCCGGCGCTCGGCGCTCCGCGAGCGCAGAGCCGGGCCGATCACGGCCTCGAGCAGGCTGCTCTCCCGGTCCGACGCGGTCCGGAAAGCGCGTAGGTTCCGTGCTCCGATGCCGAAGCGCGCGAGCGCTTCGCATGCGGCGGCGATCTCGGCCTCGCTCTCGGCGTAGATCCGCTGCCCGTCCTCGACGCGCGACTCGAGCAGCCCGAACTCCTCGAGCTCGCGGGCCCGATCGGGGGTGACGCCGGCGCGTTCGCAGAGCTCGGCGAGATCGAGCTCCTCCTCTCCCACGTCGACGACGCTGCGCCGCTTGCGCCGCTGCTTGCCCGCACCTGCTTCGAGCTCCTGCCGGATCACGCGCAGCGGTAGGAACTCGTCGCGCTGCAGGCGGAGGATCGTCTCGAGCCGCTCGACATCGTCCTCGGAGAAGAGCCGGTAACCGCCCTGCGTCCGCCTCGGGTTGAGGAGTCCCTGGTCCTCGAGGTAGCGGATCTTCGAGATCGAGACGTCTGGGAACTCGTCCTTGAGCCGGTTGCAGACCGTGCCGATCGTGAGGAGCCTGCGGCTCGTCGGTGCCTCGGTCACGGCCATCAGTTCTGCAGGAAGGTGAGCCGGTATTTCCCGATCTGGAGCTCGTCGCCGTCGCTGAGATCCGCGGCCTCGACCCGGTCGCGGTTGACGAACGTCCCGTTCAGGCTGCCCTGGTCCTCGAGATGCCACCGATCGCCGTCCTTCGTGAAGACGGCGTGCTTGCGGGACACGGTGACGTCGTCGAGGAAGATCGCGCAGTCGGGCGAGCGTCCGATGGTGGTCGGTCCGTCGTCGAGGACGAACGTTTCTCCCGCCCGTCCGCCGCCGGAACGGACGATGAGCGCGGCGCCGTGGATGGGTAGATCCTCGATCGGGTCGAGCGTCTCGGCCACCTCGGGCGCAGCGAACGTCTCGGTCGACTCCCCTTCCTCGGGGAGGATGAGCGCGGCGCCGCACTTCGCGCAGAAATGCGCGGCCTCCGGGTTGTTGTACCCGCACTCAGGGCAGTAGACGTGCGCCATCAGGCAGGCGGCGCAGCCTTGCCGGTGAGGATGTCCGTGAGCGAGTCGACGTCCACGGAGTCGAGGACGCTCCTCCCCTGCGTCTCCTGCAGCCGGGCCACGAGCTCGGCCCGCAGGATGTCGATCTTTCCGTGCAGGAGCCGCCGGCGGTACGACACCTCCTGCTCCTCGCGCGTGAGCTCGTCGATGAGCTTCTTGAGGTCCTCGTCGGTCAGCGTCGCAAGATCCGGCAGCGGTTCCATCGTGCCCTTTCTCCGGGTTCGGGGCACCCTCGGCGAGGGTGAAGCTGAACTTTAGCCTTTGCCCTCGGCCGGAGCAAAGCCCGCTAGGTCCGCGCGGCCGCGGCCTCTCCCTGCTCGACCTCGTCCACGAGCGTCCGCAACTCCCGTGCGAGCTCGTCGGACTGCTCGCGCGTCTCTCCCTCGGCGTAGAGGTGGAGAAGCGGCTCGTCGGGATCCGGCAGCACCTGTGCCCAGCCGCGCTCGTCGAACAGCTTGATCCCGTCGGTGAGGTCGACGTCGCGGCCGGCGAGGCGTTCGTTCAGCACGCGCATCACGAGTCCCTTGAGCGCCCACGGGCACGGCACCTGGTGGTGGACGAGCGTCGGTTCCGGCAGCTCCGCCACCAGCTCCGACAGTGGCCGGTCGACGGGCGCCAGCAGCTCGAGCAGCTTCGCGAGGCTCGCGACCGCGTCGTAGCCCGGCAGGAACTCGGGGAAGACGTAGCCGCCGCCCACCGCTCCGGCGAAGACGACGCCTCCCTCGGCCGCGGCGCGGGTCAGCTCCGGCAGTGAGGTCGGCGTTCGCACCACCTCGAGCTCCGAGTTCTCGACGAGCTTCTCGACCTGGCTCGTCACGGTGACGGGGAAGGCGAGCTTGCCGCGGCGGCCGTCCGAGCCGAGCAGGCGGAGGAAGAGGAGCAGCGCCTGCTCGACCGGTACCTCGTGCGCCTGCTCGTCGACGAGATGAAGCCGCTCCGCAGAGCGGTCGAAGACCGCGCCGAGATCGGCGCCGACCACCGGCACGAGCCGCTTCGTCTGGCCGATCGAGGCCGCGAGGCCGGGAGCCGCGTCCGCGTAGTCGGGACCTTCGCCGGTGAAGGCGTGCGCGGACACGACCTCCACTCCCAGAGGGCCGAGCACGAGCGGCAGCACGTACGACGCGCCGGAGAAGCCGTAGTCGACGACGATGCGGAAGCGGCGGGCGCGAACGGCGTCAGCGTCGATCGTCGAGATCAGCTCGGCCGCGTACGTCTCGCGCACCCGCGCGGGATAGGAGATCCCGCCGACCTCGCCGGCTGCGACTCGACGGAGCTCGCCCCGCGTGAAGTGCTTCTCGACCTCCTTCTGCATCGCGGCGCTCATCTCGATGCCGGGCGGCTCGAAGAACTGGATGCGGATGACTTCGGGGTCGTTCGGGCTGACACCGACGTGGAAGCCGGCGTCGTACGCCTCCGACTTCACGAGGTGGCGGGCGACCGCTGCCGGGCTGACGCGGAGGTCGGCGACGTGGACGCCCGTGGACGAGATCCCGGAGATCATCGCTCGCTTGATCATCCGGCAGGCGGCCGCGCCCTCGCGGCTGGCGACGACGCGCGCGCCCCGCTTCAGCGCGGTACCGAGCGCCGCAGCGAGTCGCACCGCCACATCCGGCGTGAGGTCGACGTTCACCATCCCCGCGACGCCGGTCTTGCCGAAGACGCGGGTCGTGCCGCGCGACTCCCAGATGAGGCTCTCGTTCAGCTGTGAGCCGGTCTCGACCTCCTTGAAGGGATAGATCCGGACGCCGGGCATGATCACGCTCTCGGCGCCGATCGTGACCTCGTCGCCGATCGCGACGCCCTCATGCACGCGCACGTGCGCGCGCAGGTCGCAGCGGCGGCCGACGATCGCTCCCACGACCTCGGTGTTCCGGCCGATGTAGGTCGAGGTGTCGACGATCGAGCGGAGGACGCGACCGCGCTCGCGCACAGTGACGCTCGTCGCGAGCACCGTGTACGGGCCGAGGTGCGCGCCGCGCGCGACCCGGCAGTAGTTGCCGAGATACGCAGGCCCCTGGATCGCGTCGAGGTCGTCGAGGTCCACCCCGTCCCCCAGCCAGACGTTGCCGCGGATGCGGATCCCGTCGATCTCGAGCCGCACGCTCTCGTCGAGCGCGTCGAAGTTCGCCTGCCGGTACTGGTCGAGGTTCCCGATGTCCTGCCAGTAGCCGTCGAAGACGTGACCGTAGATCGGTCGGCCCATCTCGAGCAGCAGCGGGAACAGCTCCTTGGAGAAGTCGTACGGCCGGTCCTGTGGGATGTGCTTCAGCACCTCCGGCTCGAGCACGTAGATGCCCGTGTTGATGGTGTCGGAGAAGACCTGGCCCCAGGACGGCTTCTCGAGGAAGCGCTCCACCCGGCCGTCCTCGTCGGTGACGACGATCCCGAACTCGAGGGGGTTCTCGACCGACTTGAGGCCGATCGTCACGGATGCACCCTTCTCGCGGTGCGCCGCGACGAGCCCCGTCAGGTCGACGTCGCACAGCGCGTCTCCCGAGATGACGAGGAACGTGTCGTCGAGCCTGCCGGCCGCGCGCTTCACTGACCCGGCGGTGCCGAGCGGCGACTCCTCCACCGAGTAACCGATGTCGACCCCGAGCGACTCGCCGCTGCCGAAGTAGCTCCGGATCGCCTGCGGCAGGAAGGCGACGGTGACGATCACGTCCTCGAAGCCGTGGAGCTTGAGGAGTTCGATGATGTGCTCCATGCACGGCTTGCCGACGATCGGCACCATCGGCTTGGGCTGGTTCGAGGTCAGGGGCCGCAGCCGCGTGCCCTCTCCCCCTGCCATGACGACGGCCTTCATCGCCGGAGTTCTTTCCGGGCGGTGCGGACGTAGAACACGGCGGCCACGACGGCGAGCACGATCCCGGCCCAGAAGAGGTACAGCGGCCACTGCGTCGCCTCGGGCGTGACGATGCGGAAGAAGATCGCCGCGTAGAGCACCCACGTCGCGGCCTTGCCGACCGTATTGACCTCGATCTCGACACCGCGCGGGGCGAGGAACCTCGACCCGGCGAGCAGGAGCACGTCGCGGCCGATGATGACCGCGAGCCCGATCCACGGCAGCCGGTCGTAGACGGCGAGGAGAATGACTGCCGCGTCGATCATCAGCCGGTCGGCGAGCGGATCGGCGATCTGCCCGAAGCGGGACTCGACATGCCAGCGCCGCGCGAGGAAACCGTCCACCTGGTCGGTGATGCCTGCAATGCCGAAGACGACGCCGGCGGGCCAGCTCGGGTTGTGCCCGGCCCGCACCATGAGCACGACGAAGACCGGAATGAGGGCGAGCCGCAGGATGGTGAGCGCATTCGGGACCTGCGCGAGCGACGCCGAGACTGCGGGAGCCTGAGCCTCCATGTGGAAAGGATACGGGCGTGCGAGAGCTGCCTCGGATCCCCGGCTTCGTCAATGCGCATTGCCACGCGTTCCAACGGGCGCTGCGCGGGCGTGTCGAAGGCGGGGACTTCTGGGCGTGGCGCGAGACGATGCTCGAGCTCGCGGGCGAGCAGACGCCCGAGCGCGTCCGGCGCGAGTACGTGGACGTCTACCGCGAGCTGCGCGCCGCCGGGTATACCGCTGTCGGCGAGTTCCACTACCTCGGGCTCGACGAGGCACGCGCGGCGGCCGAAGCCGCGGCCGAGGCGGGAGTCGAGCTCGTGGTCCTCCACGTCGCGTACGCGCGCGGCGGGATCGACCGCTTCCGGCAGGAGTCCGTCGCCGCCTACCTGCGTGAGCTCGAGGAGCTGCGGGCCGGCGGGATCCGCGTCGGCGTCGCCCCCCACTCCGTCCGCGCCTGTCCGCGCGACTGGCTCGAGGAACTCGGACGCTACGCCGCCGAGCACGAGCTGCCGCTGCACGTCCACGCCGACGAGCAGCCGCGCGAGATCGAGGAGTGCCTCACCGAGCATGGTGTGCGCCCGATCGAGCTGCTCGACGCCTGCGGCTGCCTCGGTCCGCGCACGACCGTCGTGCACGCGACGCACGCCGACGGCCACGAGCTCGACCTGCTGGCGGCGGCGGGCGCGCACGTGTGTGCCTGCCCGACGACGGAGGCGAACCTCGGCGACGGCTTCCTGCCGGTGGAACGGCTCCTCCACCGCGGCATCGGGCTCTGCATCGGCTCGGACTCGAACGCGCGGATCGACCCGCTGGAGGAGCTGCGGGAGCTCGACGGCATCGCGCGACGTCAATCCGGCCGTCGCGACGTCTTCGCGGTGGACGACCTGCTCGCGATCGGGTCCCTCGGCGGCGCGAACGCGTTGGGGGTGAAGTCGTGGCCGGACCTCGCCGTGGACGTGCACCATCCCCAGCTCGCGGGAGTCGAGGACTGGCGGAGCGCCCTTGTGGCGTCCTGTTCCGCCGAAGTCGTCAGGTGAGAGGACGCTGGCCCAGCCCTCCGTCCTCTCGCTTGATCGGTGACAGATCGTCGGAGAAAGCGCAGGACCTCGAGTGGCGGCGCGGGATTGTCGCCACACCAGGAGAGTGTCGGCGCCGTCCTGGACGTCGCCTACGGTGACAGGTGTGGACACGTTCGGCTTTCGGCACTACGCGGGCGCCACGGCGATCTACGGCCTCGCTGCGCAGACGGCAGCGCCGCCTCCCTTCGACCCGCCGCACTACCACCAGCAGTCCGGCCCGGGCAACGTGCCCGATGTCGCGCTCGCTGCGATCTACGCGGCCGCGCACTGGTACCTCAGACCTAGCTAAAGCTGTCCATGGAACCGATCGACGTTCTCTGCAGCCGCCGGCTGCAGCGCGAGCTGCGGCGGCGCGAGGCTGCGCTGCGGGAGACAGCCCGGGCACCGGAGGCCGTCGAGTCAAAGCCGGAACCGCTAGTCGTGCAGTACGCCTCGACAACGCGGGGATGGTGGGAGTGCGACTTCTGCGGGCGCGGCTTCCACGGCTACGGCCAGTTCCTCAACCACAACTGCCACGAGGATGACTCGGCCTAGGCCCGCTCGACCTGTAGCAGCCCGACGAATGGCGATTCGTCCTTTTCGAACGGGATGACAGCAAGGGCACGGAGCGCCGGGTGTCGCCGAAGAGAATCCAGCTTGGGCAAATCCCAGCGCTCAAGCGTTAGCGCTCCCACGTCGATTGCCTACGGGCGAAGCGGTCTCGTTCTGAAGGGGGCGAGCCGCTTCGCTTTCTGTCTCTTGCGCGTAGACCCTCGCAGAACGACTACTTGAGGGAGGCGCTGCGAAGCCCAAACGCCCAGCGGCTAGGTGCTGAGACTCACCACAATGTAAGAAGACGCCTGCGGCGCGGGTTGCGTCATCGACGGCGAGATCCTCTTGGGCAGGTCCCCCTTCCCTGTCAGAGCGTCTCGCTCGACATTCCGGCGCGACCCGCGGCCGACGTCCTGGCAGAGCTGCGGCGCACCAAAACGGCCAATGCCGCCTCGACCAGCAGCATCCCCACCAACGGCTGCTTGCTCCCCTGCGTCTCAGCCCGGTCGATCATCCTCGCGGACGGCCTGCACGGCTTCAGTCTCCAAGTGGTCGAAGGCAACTTTGGTTCGGGTTCCGCTAGGCCAGGCGAGAGCGGGACGAAGCTTGCCCGCAGCAGAGCTCGCCCCGCGTTGGCGCGCACGCTCTAGAAGCGTCTCGTAGAGAGTCTGTGCCTCCTGGTCTGAGAGCTCGAGCGTCTCGCCATCGATGAGTTCTATCCGCATATGCGGTGGATTGTGTCCCGAACACGCGCGTCCCAGTCCCCGAGCGGCCACGCCTCCTCGACCTGCAGCATCCCGGCCAGCTGGGAGTCCTCCTCCGCGCACGGGACGACGTCGACGCAACGCGCTAGCGCGACCATCGGCCGATCGAGGTATCAGCGGCTCAGGGTCCAGGGTCGAAATGGGTTTGTAGTCGTGATCGTTCAGCTCGCACCGGAAGAGCCCCGATCGCCGGAGCCCTTCTGCGGCATGCAGGCATGGAAGGACGACTACCCCTGGCTCCACCGGGCCGTCAAGGAGATCGGGCCAGGAGCTCGGGGTGCGTCGGACAGCTGGCGGGTGCGGATCGAGGACGAACTGAAGACGACGCTCGACTTCAAGGTCAGGCCCGACGGCACAGCAGCCGTCTGGTGCGGCATGAGCGGCTACGACTTCCATCACGATCCGACCCCGAAGGAACTGTTCGAAGGCCTTCGCCGAGGCCTATCGACGGGAGCGCAAGCGCGTCGCCGGCAGCAATCCGTGGAAGATGAGCGCCGCGCGTCCGGCCCTGCCCGAATGGACGAAGCCGCTTCCCCCGGTTCGGGCTTCGCGGCCGTGCGCGGAGGACTCGCTAACCCGAACATTGAGGGCCGTACTCCTGCCTCGCCTGGTGCAGCTCATACTGATCTTCCTCGCGGTGACGGCACTCACCCTCGTCTTGTCTTCTGTAGCGAACGCAGTTCGCTGACCCCGCGCGCGGCCGACGCTCAGGGGTCATTCCGGAACACCGGCCCGGGCGAGCGTCCTACGGCACGGGCGGAAACCAGCGAAAGACTCGGTCGAGCCGCTTCATTACGCCGTCGAAGAACTCCCAGATCCGGAGGGACCAGATCCCGAACACCGCTCGGATCCTAGGAGCTGGCCGGATGCTTGCCGAACTGCCCACCCGCGGTCGGTCCGACGACCGGCACGCCGCTGTGCGGCTCGCGCGCCTGTCCGAGCTTCTCGGCGCCGTCGATGAACGGTGCGCCCTCGCCCCGCGCCAGGGCGTCGACGAGCTGACCGAACGCGCGCACGGACTCCTCGCCGCCGCGTATGGCGTACGTCAACACGACCGGCGGATAGCGGCGACCCCAGGGATGCGTCCGCGCCTCAATCGTCCAGGGCAGCCACCGCAGCCGGCGAAGGAGCAGCAGCAACGGCACCAGCGGCAGCGCGAGCGGGAGGAAGAGGAACCCGAGCGGGAGGGGTCCGGTCCAGGCACCCATGGCATCCGGGACCTGTCGCGACACGCCGTCCACCACGGTACGCCGAGGGGCGGCAGCGTCGAGCATGTCGGTACGGCTCAGTGGACGCAGGCCCGTGGGCAGGATCAACCGCTTGACCGTCCAGCGCAGATCGTTCGGAGCCTCGACCGTCCGCTTCATCAGGCGAGCGTAGATCGGTGTCCGCGCAGCGTCAATGCGGCGCGGCCGCCATACTTCCCGCCATGGCGACGAGAGCTGACTTCACCGACGACGAGTGGAAAGCGATGCAGGAGGGGATCACCGGCGCCGGCATGTTCGTCGCGCTCGTCGACCGGGGATTCTTCGACAGCTTCAAGGAGGCGAACGCGCTCGCCCACCATCTACGGGAGGCGCACGAGCACAGCGACAGCGTGCTCGTCCGCGACCTCGCCGCCGGGCATGACAAGCCGTTCGGGATGACAGCCTCGCCGGAGGAGGTCGAGCAGAGCACGGCGGCGGCGCTCGAACAGGCCGTCGCGGCGCTGGAGGCGAAGTCGCCCGAGGATCTCCCTGCGTACCGGCAGCTCGTCCTCGAGGTCGCCCAGTCGGTGGCGGAAGCGGCCAAGGGAGTCTCGCCGCAGGAGAACCAGGCACTCGACCGCATCCGCGCGGCTCTCGGCTCTAGCGGCTAGCACCGAGCGAAGGCAACAACTAGCGCCGAAAATTAGCGCGGTCGGGTAGTACGGCATTCGTCTCACTCCGGAGGAGGAAACGGCTCGGGCGGAGTCTCAGTCGGGGCGGTGGGACTCGAACCCACGACCTTTGGTCCCCCAGACCAACGCGCTAACCAGGCTGCGCCACGCCCCGCGGCCGGCAAACCGTAGCTCACCCGCGAGGCGCTAGCCGACCTGGAGGTCACGCACGGTCGCGCCACGCGGCACGGTCAGGAGCGTCGTGCGTCCCCCGACGAGATTCCGCCCTTGCTGCACGACGACGAGCTTCGGCGTGATCGCCCTGACGATGCCGCGCACCGCGGACGAGCCGCGCGCGGCTCCATCGGGCGCGAAGAGGCGGATCACAGCGGAGCTCAACCCGGGTTCCGCGACGGCCAACCTCCCGTTGAGCCAGCCGAATGCCTCGACGTCCGCGGCGGCGATGTGCCGTGAGCCGGATGGATCCACGAGCGAGACGCCTCTCGGCCCGGTGAGCGCGAGCGCGCGCCCGGACGGTGCGAACGCGACGCCGGTCACGGGCGGCTCGACCGCCACCACCTGATGCTTCTGGTGGGCGATGTCGTAGACGATCGCGCGGCCGCCTCCGCCGACGTAGGCGAAGGCGAGCGAGTCGGCTCGCCAGGACGGCCTCACCGCTCGTACCGAGCGGTCGATCGTCGTGTCGTGGATGCCGTTCCCGTAGATGGCGTGCAGCACGTAGCGGCTCCCGGCGTGGACGACGTACGCGATCCGGAAGCCGTCGGGAGCCCAGGCGACCGCGACCACCTTCCCCCTGGCGGAATGCGACCAGGCGAGGCGCCCATCGGGAGCCATCACCATGAGTCTGTTGGCGATGCCGGCCGCGACGTAGAGCGCGTGCGGCGACAGGGCGGCTGCGCTTGCCGGGACCTGCAGGCGGAAGCCGCCCGTCATCGCCACCGAGAGTCGCCCGTCGACGATCGCCGCGATCCCGTTCGCTCCCTGGGGCAGGACGAGCTGGGTCACCGGACGCGGCTTCGCCTTCGCGCCGAAGCTGACGTGCAGCGCGCCGGCGGCGGCGAGCGAGCCCGCGGCGACCACGAGCAGGACGACCGCCGTCGCGAAGGCGAGGACGGCCGTGCGGAGTCCGCGCCTCGGAGCCGCGACGGGCTGCAGCGCCCGCAGCGCCCGATGCAACGCCTCCTCCCCCGCTCCCGCGTCCGGCTCCGGCGCCTCCGCGAACATCGCCTCGAGCCGCCGCTCGACCTCACTCGACATGCTCGACCTCCAGCGACTCGCGCAGCTGCTCGAGCGCGCGGGCCAGCCGGGAGTTGACGGTGCCGACCGGAAGATCGAGGGCTTCCGCGATCTGCTTCGGCGTCATCCCGACCCCGTAGCGCAGGACGACCACGACCCGCCGTTCGAGCGAGAGCTCGGCCACCGACGCGAGGAGGCTACGGTCGCCCGACGCGTGGGAAGGCGCGAGATCCGGCGTGTCCGGCAACTCCTGGTCGGAGAGGCGGCGCTCCGCTCGCAGCAGATCGAGCGCCCGGTTCGCGACGATCCGGTGCAACCACGGCCCGAAGGGACGGCGGTCGTCGAAGCGGCCCAGCGCGGCGAACGCGCGCTCGAACCCGTCGGCGGCCACGTCGTCGGCGAGCGAGCGGCGGCCGGTGATCGCGTACGCGGCGCGCCAGGCGTCGCGCCAGTAGCGGCGGAACAGCACAGCCGCAGCCTCACGGTCGCCGCGCCGCGCCCTCTGTACGAGGTCTCGGTCACTCGGTTCACGCACTCCTCTGCAGTCTGGTACGAACGAGCGGCGTTTGCGCGTCCCGGAACGGGAATACTCCCGGCGTGACCGACTGGCGGGAGCAGGACAACGCGCTCGTGCGGGAGTTCGAGCTTCCCACGTTTCCCGCGGCGATCGAGTTCGTCGATCGGCTCGCCGAGCTCGCGGAGAGCGAGAACCACCACCCGGACATCGACATCCGGTACCGCCGCGTCACCGTCCGCTGGACGACGCACTCCGCGGGCGGGATCACCGAGAAGGATCGCGAGCTGGCGGAACGGACGTCCGCTCTTGGCGCCGCGTAGCGCGCGCTCGCGCCGGTAGAAGGTAAGACCGTGCCCGCTTCCGACACTAACCCTGATGTGAGCGCGCTCGCACCAGCCCCAGGGCTCGAGGAGTGGCACCTCGACCTGCATGCGCAGGGCTCGGCGCGCGAGGAGGCCGTGGCCCAGCTGCACGGGCTCCTCTTGCGGGCGGCCCGCTTCGAGGTCTTCCGGCGGCGCGGTTCCCTCCCCCAGCTCTCGGCTGTCGAGCTGGACGAGCTCGCCCAGGACGCTGCCGACGATGCCGCCGTCTCGGTCCTGCGCCGGCTCGGCGACTTTCGCGGCGAGAGCAGCTTCCGCACCTGGGCGTACAAGTTCGCCCTGCTCGAGGCGTCGGTGAAGGTGCGGCGGCGTGCCTGGCGGGACCGCGAGGTGACCCTCGAGCCCGAGCACTGGGAAAGCCTCGCCCACGCGGGGCCCGGTCCGGAGGACGACGCCGAGAACGCGGCGCTGCTCGACGCGGTGCGCGAGGGGATCCGAACGGCGCTGACGCCGCGGCAACGGCAGGTGCTCGTCGCGGCCGTGCTCGAAGGCGTGCCCATCGACGTGCTCGCCGAGCGCCTCGACTCGAACCGAAACGCGCTCTACAAGCTGCTCCACGACGCGCGGCGGCGCCTGCGGGCACACGTCGCTGCGGCGGGATTCCCGGAGGTGAGCGAATGACCGGCCGCGACCTCGATCCGACTCTCAAGCGCCTGCTCGGCAGCGACGAGCCGGAGATCGGCTGCGACGAGTGCTTCGCGCAGCTCGACCGCTACGTCGAGCTCGAGCTCGCCGGCGCTCCCGCCGACGCGCTCGTCCCCGGCCTGCGCGCCCACCTCGTCGGTTGTCCCGCGTGCGCCGAGGAGCACGAAAGTCTGCGCGCGCTCCTCGAGCTCGATTCCGTCTCCTGAAAGGGCTGAGATGCACACGACCAAGTACCTGATCATCGGCGCCGGCATGACCGGCGACATGGCGGCGAAAGGCATCCGCGAGCACGACTCCGACGGCTCGATCACGATGATCGGCGCCGATCCGCACCCTCCGTACAAGCGGCCGCTGCTGACGAAGGGCCTGTGGCAGGGCGCGCCCGAGGAGAAGCTCTGGCGCGAGCCTGCGGAGGGCGTGGAGCTCGTCACCGGACGGAGCGTCGTCTCGCTCGATCTCGCGGCCCACACCGCGACGAACGACGCGGGCGAGGAGTACGGCTGGGAGAAGCTCCTGCTCGCCACCGGCGCGAAGCCGCGCGAGATCCCCGGCTCGGAGGGAGTCGTCTGGTTCCGTACCCTCGACGATTACCGGCGCGTGCGAGAGGTCGCCGGCGAGGGTGCGCACGTGGTCGTGATCGGGGGCGGCTTCATCGGCTCGGAGCTCGCGGCCGCGCTGGTCGGCAACGGCGCGCGCGTCACGATGCTCTTCCCCGAGCCGGGGATCGGCTTCCGCCTCTTCCCGCTGGGTCTCTCGCAGTTCGTCGCGGACTACTACCGGGAGAAGGGCGTCGACGTGCGCACCGAGGAACTCGTCGCGTCGGCCTCCGGCGACCGGGTCGAGACCGAGTCGGGCCTCGTGTTCGAAGCGGACGCGGTGGTCGCCGGCCTGGGCGTGATCGCGGACACCGAGCTTGCGGAGTCTGCTGGACTGGAAGTCGCCGACGGAATCGTCGTCGACGAGTACGGGCGCGTACCCGGGCACGACGACGTGTTCGCGGCCGGCGACGTCGCCCGCTTCCCCGTCCGCGCGCTCGGTACCACGATGCGGATCGAGCACGAGGATCACGCGAACTCGCACGGCAAGGCCGTCGGCGCGAACATGGCGGGCGCGGCCGTTCCGTACGATCATCTGCCGTTCTTCTATTCCGACCTCTTCGATCTGGGCTACGAGGCCGTCGGGCTCGTCGACTCCCGCCTCGAGGTCGTCGAAGACTGGCAGGAGCCGAACCGCAAGGGCGTCGTCACGTACGTCGAGGACGGTAAGCCTCGCGGCGTGCTCCTGTGGAACGTCTGGGACAAGCTCGACGACGCCCGTGAGCTGATCCGAGCCGGAGAGGGAGCCCTTGCCGTCTAGCGCCCTCGCCCGGTCGCGGAAGCCGCGGCGCGGGACGGAGCTCGTGTGCGAGAAGGTCTTCCGGCCGCTCGCGCATCCGCTCGTCCTTCTCTTCGCGCGTCTGCGTGTGCCGCCGCCGCTCGTGGTCGCCGCCGCTTGTGTCGCAGGTCTCGCCGGCGCTGTCGAGCTCGGACGCGGCTCGCTACTCGCCGCCGCGCTCCTCGTTCAGCTCAAGACGCTGCTCGACAACGCCGACGGCCAGCTCGCGCGTCTCACCTGCCGCACGAGCGCCTTCGGCCGCTACCTCGACTCGGAGGTCGACCTGCTCGTGAATGCGGCACTCTTCGCCGCGCTCGCGTGGACGACCGCGCAGCCGGCAGTCGCGCTCGTCGGCTTCCTGGCGCTCACGAGCGTCCTCAGCCTCAACTTCAACGCCGAGCGGCTGTCGCGTGCGGGGTCTGCCGAGCCCGCAGTGGAAGGACGCGCGACGTCGGTTCTCCGTCGAATCTACGGCCTCGTCTACGCGCCGCAGGACAAGCTCGCGGAGGCGGTCGCTGCGCGTCGTCCGGCGCTCACGAGTCCCACCGCCGTCTCGGTCCTGGCCAAACTCGGCATGTCGACGCAGCTCGCCGCGTTTGGCCTCTTGATGGCGCTGGGACATCCGCTCGCGTTCGCCTGGTTGGCGCTTGCTCAGCTGGTCGTAATCGCGCTCGCACTCCTCCCGCGGCGCGCTCCCGGACGACAGGAGGAAATCGCGTGAGCAGCAACGTCTTCGAGCTTCCCGCCCACGACGGCGAGTCGGCACGGGATCTGGCGCCGGCGGACTGGGCGCGTCTCGAGCAAAACGCAGCCGAGATCTTCGCGGCGCTCGGCCTCGACCTCGACACGCCCGGGACGCGCGAGACGCCGCGGCGCTTCGTGCAGGCGCTCTTCGACGCCACGGCCGGCTACGACGGCGATCCGAAGCTGCGCACGGTGTTTCCGACGGAGCGACCGGAAGGTGTCGAGGGGCGCCACGCGCAGATCGTCGAGGGCCCTGTCGGCTTCTACGCGCTGTGCGAGCACCACGCGCTCCCGTTCCACGGGCGCGCCTATGTCGGCTACGTCGCCGGCGACGAGATCCTCGGCATCTCGAAGCTCACGCGCCTCGTGCGCCTCTACGCGCGCCGCTTCACCGTGCAGGAGCGGCTTGCGGAGGAGATTGCCGACGGGCTGCGCGAGCTCGCCGGTGCGCGCGGCGTGGCCGTCCGGCTCGAGGCGGCCCACATGTGCACGGCGATGCGCGGCGTCGAGGAGGACGGCTCCCTCACGGTCACGACGGTCTGGCGCGGTGTGTACGACGAGGACGACTCCCTGCGCGCCGAGTTCCTTACGCTGACTCGGTGATCGAGCCTTTCACGGTCCTCGCGGAGGACGAGGACCTGCCGCGGTGGGACGCGCCGGAAGAGCTTGCGGCGCTCTACGGCGGTGCGATCGGCCTCGACGAGCCCTGCGTCGTCGCGAACTTCGTCGAGTCGCTCGACGGAGTCGTGGCGGTGCCGCGGCTGCCGCGCTCGCACGCGGTGATCGGCGACGACAGCGAGGCGGACCGGTTCGTCCTCGCGCTGGTGCGCGCCTGCGCGGATGCGGTCGTCGTCGGCTCCGGCACGCTGCTCGCCTCGCCGAAGGGGACGTGGCGGATCGACCGCGCCTACCCGCCGGCCGCCGAGGCTCTGGCCGAGCTGCGGGTCCGCCGCGGGCGCTCCGAGCAGCCGCTCGTCGTGGTCGTCACCACGGGGGCCTCGCTCGACCCGGCGCACCCGGTGCTCGAATCCGGTGCGCTCGTGCTCACGACGGACGGAGCCGCGTCTCGCCTGCGCGCGTTGGTTCCTGCAGCGACCGAGGTCGTGTCGGTGAACGAGGGCGACACCGTCGACCTCGCGGCGCGGTCTCGAAGTGCTGCGTGCTCGCGGTTGCCCCGTAGTCCTCACGGAAGCCGGCCCGTCGATGTTCGGGTCGCTTGTCGCCTCGCGGCTCGTAGACGAGCTGTTCCTCACCGTCTCCCCCGTCCTCGCGGGACGTGCCGAGAGCGCCCGGCTCGGGCTCGTCGAGGGTGTCGAACTCGTCCCGCAGACGCGGGTGGCCGGCCGGCTCCGCTCGGTGCGGGCGCACGGCTCGCACCTCTTCCTCCGCTACGGGCTGCGCTAGCCGCGCTTGTTGAGCTGCCGGTAGAGACGGTCGATCAGGTCCGGCATCGCCTCGAGCCGATCGGTGATCACGCGCAGGCGGTACTCGCGGAAATGCTCCGGCTCGACCTCGAGCGCGTCGGCCAAGGTGGCCACGACGTCGTTGGAGGGAACCGGACGGTTCCCGTGGACGAGGTGGTTGAGATAGCCGGCGGAGAGGCCCGTACGCGAGGCGAGCTGGCGGTACGTGACGTCCTGATCGTCCATCAAGCGCTGGACGGTCTCGCCGAACCCTTCTTCACTGAACCGACGCCGCTTGGCCACGTCTAGACATCCTTGCCGAGATCGGCAACATCTAATCGCTTCTCGTCGCCGCTTGCGCGGTTCCGCACGTCGACCTTGCCGTCCTCGAGGCTCTTTCGGCCCGCGGTGATGCGGATCGGACAGCCGATCAGGTCAGCATCGGCGAACTTCTCCCCCGCTCTCTGGTCGCGGTCGTCGAGGAGCACGTCGAGCCCCGCCGCCGACAGCGCTTCGGCCGCCTCGAGCGCGATCTCCTCGGCCCCGGGAAGCGCGACGACCTGCGCGTCGTACGGCGCGACGCTCGGCGGCCAGACGATCCCGTTCTCGTCGTGCGACTGCTCGACCACCGCCGCCATCGTCCGTGCCAGGCCGATGCCGTAACTGCCCATCACGAGCGGCTTCTCCCTCCCGTCCTCGTCCAGAAACGTCGCGCCGAAGGGCTTCGAGTGGAAGGTGCCGAGCTTGAAGATGTGACCGACCTCGATCGCCGTCTCGATGCGGAGCGTGCCGCCGCAGTCGGGGCATGCGTCGCCGTCCTTCGCCTGGCGGATGTCGGCGAACGTGGGCTCATAGTCGCGGCCTGCCTGGACGCCGCGCAGATGCTTGCCGTCCTCGTTCGCCCCGGCGACGTACTGGCCCTCGCGGAGCGCCTCGTCGGCGATCACCTCGACGTCGACACCGACAGGGCCGAGCGAGCCGCCGCCGGCTCCGAATGCGGCGCGGATCTCCTCGTCCGTCGCGGGCCTGAACGCCGCCTCGAAGAACGTCTCGAGCTTCCCCTCGCTCAACCTGTCGTCGCCTCGCACGAGCGCGAGCACGAGGCGGTCTCCGGTCACGACCGGAAGCGCCTTCGACGTCGCGGACTCCGCGATCGAGAGGAACGCGGCGAGCTCCTCGATCGTCCCCACCCCGGGCGTCTCGACCAGCTCGGGCGCGTCGAACGCCGCGGGCAGCTCGGCGGGAGGCGGCGTGCCGCGGGCCGCTTCTGCGTCCGCGAAGTAGTCGCTGTTCTCGCAGCGCATCAACTCGTTTTCGCCCGACCCGGTCGGGGCGAGGAAGTCCTTCGACTCCTTGCCGCCCATCACCCCGGATTCCGCCTCGACGAGGTACGCCTCGAGGCCGCAGCGCTCGAAGATCCGGATATACGCCTCCTCGTGCCGCGCGAACGCCGCGTCGAGCCCGGCGTCGTCTGCGTCGAACGTGTACGAGTCCTTCATGATGAACTCGCGCACGCGCAGGAGGCCCCCGCGCGGGCGCGGCTCGTCCCGGTCCTTGGTCGAGAAGTGGAACCAGACCTGCGGGAGCTGCTTGTAGGACTGGATCTCGCGCGCCAGGAACGTCATCGACTCCTCGTGCGTCCACGAGAGCACGAACGGCCGGCCACCGCTGTCGTTCAGGTGGAAGAGGATCGGGACGTCGATTCGGCCGGTCGTCTCCCAGAGCTCGGCCGGCGTGAGCGTCGGCGAAAGCATCTCCTGGCCGCCGATCGCCTCGATCTCCTCGCGGATGATCTGCTCGATCCGCATGTGTACGCGCCAGCCGAGCGGCAGCATCGCCCACAGCCCGGCTCCGATCTGGCGGATGAAGCCGCCGCGCACGAGCAGCTGGTGCGAGGCGGCCTCCGCGTCGGCGGGCGCGTCGCGCAGGGTCGGCAGGAAAAGCTGTGAGGCTCGGGCGATCATCGGCGTTGTCGCCCTAGGCTATTCGAGCGGGATCAGCGAGGCTTCAGCCATCGCCAGAGCGGCCGGCTTCGCCATCTTGAGACGCTTCGGCCGGTGCATGCCGTCGGCGATCCAGTTGTCGATTTCGTGGAAGAGCTCGTCGATCAGGATGTCGGAGCTGACCTTTTTCAGCACGCGGCCGTGCGCGTAGATGAAGCCGACGTCGCGACCGCCTGCGATGCCGAAGTCGGCGTCACCGGACTCGCCCGGGCCGTTGACGGCGCACCCGAGCACCGCGACCTCGAAATGCTGCGGGTAGTTCTCCAGACGCAGCTCGACCTCCTCGGCGAGTGTGTGCACGCCGACGTTGTCACGGCCACAGCTCGGGCAGGCGATCATCACGGGCCCTCGCTCGCGCAGTCCCAGCGCCTTGAGGATCTCGTACGCCGTCTTCGGCTCCTCGACCGGATCAGAGGACAGGGAGACTCGGATCGTGTCGCCGATCCCCTCGGCAAGGAGGGTGCCGATTCCGACCGCACTCTTGATCGAGCCGGCGAAGACCGTCCCGGCCTCGGTGACGCCGAGGTGAAGCGGGTAGCCGACTTTCTCCGAGAGCAGCCGGTAGGCGCGGATCATGGTCGGCACGTGGCTCGATTTGACGGAGATCTTGAAGTCGTAGAAGTCGAGGCTTTCGAGCAGCCGCACCTCCTCGAGCGCGGCTTCGACGAGCGCCTCGGCCTGGTCGGCCTGCGCGAGCTCCTCGAGATGCTTCGGCAGCGAGCCGGAGTTCGCCCCGATCCGCATCGGGATGCCCTTCGCCTTTGCGGCACGGACGACCTCGGCGACCTTGTCCGAGCCGCCGATGTTGCCGGGGTTGATGCGAACGGCCGCGACGCCCTGGTCGATCGCCTTGAGCGCGAGGCTCGCGTTGAAGTGGATGTCGGCGATGATCGGAACGGGCGAGAAGCGCACGATCTTCGAGAGCGCCTCCGCGTCCTCCGTCTTCGGGACCGCGACGCGCACGATCTCGCAGCCCGCGCTCGCGAGCGCCGCGACCTGCGCGGTCGTCGCCTCGACGTCGTGCGTCTTCGTCGTCGTCATCGACTGCACGACGACGGGCGCCCCGCCTCCGATCGCTACGCCGCCAACAGAGATCTGCCGCTTGCTGGCCATCCGCGAATCAGTCTAGCCAGGCGGGTTCCGGCCCAACCGTGGCCTCAAAGGACGCTGAGGTGGCTCAGTGTGGGCCCGCGCCGAAGTCGTTCGAGGATGCGATCACGAGCAACAACAGGACGAGGGCGAATCCGACGATGGAGACGCGCTCGTAGACCTCGCGCGCGAGTGCGCGGCGGCGGACGGCCTCGATCAGCGAGAAGAGGATGTGGCCGCCGTCGAGAGGCAGGAGCGGCAGCAGATTCAGCAGCGCGAGCGACATGCTCACGAACGCGAGGATCTCGAGGTAGTGCGACCAGCCGACTCGCAACTGTTCCTGCGAGACGCGGACGATCCCCACCGGCCCTGAGAGCTGGCTGCGGCCGTGCTGGGAGAACAGACCGGCAAGCCCCTGCCCGGTTCCGGTCACGACGCTCCAGAGGCCTGACCCAGCTGCGCGTGCGGACCGTCCGACCGAGTACGGGACCGTCGGGGTTTCCAGTTCGAAACCGAGGATCCAATTGCCGCCGCTCTTGATCGTGTGTTGCGGGATGAGGGAAACGCGACGGCCGTCGCGCAGCACGGTGAGCTTCACTTTGCGCCCCGCGCTCGATCTGATCGACTGCGAGACAGCGTTGATCGAGCGTCCGGGTCGGCCGTTGACGGCGACGATGCGGTCGCCGGGCTGCAGACCTGCTGCGGCGGCCGGAGCCCCTTGGTCGACGGCGGCCACCTGGGCAGTGGGTCGGCTCGACGGCCCGCCGGCGATCGCGAGAACCCCGAAGAGAATGACGAAGGCGATGAGGATGTTGGCGAGCGGCCCGGCGGCGATGACGGCGACGCGCTTCCACGTCGCGCCGCGCCAGTACGCCTCGGGAGACGTGCCCTCCTCCACTTCGCGCAGCGCCCGCGCGGCCGAGCGTCTCGCACTCGGCGTCAGCTGTGCAGCGCTCACCTCCCGCTCGAGCTCAAAGCACGCACGGCGCGCCGCCTCGTAGTCCTCCGCTTCGAGACCGCGCCGGACCGCTCCCACGGCGGGCACGAGGCTCGGGTCCTCCCGCAGTGCCGGCTCGAAGTAGAGCTGCAGGTCGCGCGCTGCCGGACGG
Organism: uncultured Actinomycetes bacterium; assembly: GCA_963731015.1. Classification (GTDB taxonomy): domain Bacteria; phylum Actinomycetota; class Thermoleophilia; order Gaiellales; family Gaiellaceae; genus Palsa-739. The sequence continues at coordinate 433,455 of CAVSTY010000005.1, read as the reverse complement.
TTCATGCCGGGAAGCCGGACCATGCCGCCGAGCGGGATCACGCCGATCCCGTACTCGATGCCCTTGCGCTGGACCTTGTACAACGCCGGCGGAAAGCCGATGTAGAAGCTCCGCGGTCGCATCCCGACTGCGCGCGCAACCGAGAAGTGCCCCAGCTCGTGCAAGAAGACGAGCAGCACGAGACCTGCGATGACGACAAGGAACGTCATGCGGTCGCCAGCGCTCCTTCCGCGAGTGTCCGCGCGGCGCGATCGGCCTCCACGAGGTCGTCCACGTCACGCACCGGGTCGGTCCCGGCTCCCGCGAGCGTCTCCCCCACGACCTCCGGAATCCCGAGGAACGGCAGGCGGCCGGCGAGAAACGCCGCGACGGCGACCTCGTTCGCGGCGTTGTAGACGCACGGCGCGCTGCCGCTCTCCGTGCCCGCCGCGCGCGCGAGCGACAGCATCGGGAACGTGTCCGTGTCGGGCGGCGAGAACTCGAGCGTCAGCGAGGTGAGGTCGAGCGGCGGCAGCGGTGTCGCGGCGCGCTCGGGGTACGTCAGCGCGTACGAGATGGGCACGCGCATGTCCGGGTAGCCGAGGTGCGCGAGCGCCGCACCGTCGCGGAAGCGGACGAGCGAATGCACGATCGACGTCGGCTGGATCGCCACCTCGATGCGGTCGTAGGGAAGGCCGAACAGGTAGTGCGCCTCGATCACCTCGAGCCCCTTGTTCGCGAGGGTCGCCGAGTCCACCGTGATCTTCGGGCCCATGCGCCAGGTCGGATGTGCGAGCGCCTGCTCGGGCGTGACGTCCTCGAGCTCGGCGCGCGTGCGGCCGCGGAACGGGCCGCCAGAGCCGGTGAGGACGAGTGTGTCGACCTGCTCGGCCGCGCGTCCCTCGAGACACTGAAACAGCGCGGAGTGCTCGCTGTCGACGGGGAGAATCCGGCCGCGACCGCGCTCGCGCGCGGCGAGAGCGAGCTCTCCGGCGGCGACGAGGCTCTCCTTGTTCGCGAGCGCCAGGTCGACGCCGTGCTCGAGCGCCCAGAGGGTCGCGTGGACACCGGCAAAGCCGACGACTGCGTTGAGCACGACGTCGGGCCTCGCGCGCTCGAGCAGCTCGGTCAGGTCTCCGCCGATCTCCTTCAGCGGCGCGTCGACGTCGTCGAGCGGCGTCGAGCCGGAGGCGGCGGCGCAGAGCTCGAGCTCCGGATGCGCCTCGACGATCTCGATCGCCTGGCGACCGATCGATCCCGTTGCCCCGAGCAGCGCGACGCGTTTCACCGGCTCAGTGTAGGGAGTTGCCTAAGAGAAACCGAAGGCGGTGACGAGGAAGAACGCGGCAGGAGCGGCGAAGAGGAGGCCGTCGATCCGGTCGAGCATGCCTCCGTGCCCGCCCAGCAGCTTCCCCGTGTCCTTCACCTCGAGATCGCGCTTCAGTGCCGACTCGAACAGGTCGCCGATCACCTCCGCGACCACGAGCACGAGGCCGAGGACGATCGCCTGCCAGACGCTGAGGTAGTCGTGGCGCGTGTCGTAGAGGGCGATGAACGATACGAAGACTCCCGCGACCGCTCCGACCAGCAGACCCTCCCACGACTTGCCCGGCGACAGACGTGGCGCGAGCTTGTGACGCCCGATCAGCCGGCCGCCGAAGTAGGCGAACGTGGCTGCCGCGAACGCCGTGAGCACGACGGTGAAGGCGATCAGGCGTCCGTGGTCGTGCATCTCGCGCAGCAGGAGAAGAGAGCCGAGCCCAAGCCCGATCCAGGCCGAGCCGAGCACCGTCGAGCCGACCGCCGCCGTGGTGGGCGCGCGCGTGCTCGACAGTGCGTGGAGGACGAAGGCGAGGACGAAGGTCGCAGTGAAGCCGCCGAGCAGCCAGACGGTTCCTCCCATCTGCGCGCCGAGGAGCGCGAGGAGCGCGCCTCCATAGACCGCCGGCGCGAGCGGCCGCAGGGGCCGCGCCGTCGTCACGTACTCGTGGACGCCAACGCAGGCGGCGAGGGCGAGCAGCGTGAACAGCCACCAGCCGCCGAGCCAGAGCACGCCGAGCACGACCGGCAGGCCGACAGCCGCGACCAGCAGACGGGACGCGAAATTGGTCATCGACCGCCGAATCTACGGCGTCGGCGCGCGTACTCCTCGATCGCGGTCCGGAGCTCGTCCGGCCCGAAGTCGGGCCAGAGAGTGTCGGTGAAGACGTACTCGGCGTACGCCGACTGCCAGAGGAGGAAGTTCGAGATGCGGCGCTCGCCCGAGGTGCGAATCACCAGATCCGGGTCCGGCATCTCGGGTTCGTAGAGGCAGGCAGTGAGGGCGGCCTCGTCGACCTCGTCGGGCTCGGCGCCGCTCTCGAGCAGCCGGCGGGCGGCGTCGACGAGCTCGGCGCGGCCGCCGTAGTCGAAGGCGATCCAGAGCTGTAGCCGCGACCGGTCCGCTGTCGCGGTCTCGAGCCCTTCCATCTTGGTGCGCAGCCAGTCGGGAGCGCGGTCGCGGCGGCCGACGAAGCGGCACCGGACTCCCTGCGCGGCGAGATCCTCGAGCTCGCGGTCGATCGTCTCGCCGAAGATCTCCATCAGCGCGCCGACCTCGCCGGCGTCGCGGCTCCAGTTCTCGGTCGAGAAGGCGTAGACCACGAGGGACTCGATGCCGAGGTCGATCGCCCCCTCCACGACCGGCCGCAGCGCCCGGGAGCCGGCGCGGTGACCGTCGGCGACCGGGACGCCGTGCTCGGCGGCCCAGCGCCCGTTCCCGTCCATGATGATCGCGACCGCGTGCGCGACCTCGGGCAGGCGTTCCTCGGGGCTGACGTCGGTGCCGGTGCCGGGCACGGAGGCCACTAGACCTCCATCACCTCGGCTTCCTTGTGCTTCAGCAGCTCGTCGATCTGCGTCGTGTGCTCGTCGGTCAGCTCCTGGACGCGGCCTTCGGCGCGGTGCTCGTCGTCGGCACCGACCTCGCCGTTGTCCACGAGCTCCTTCAGATGCCGCATCGCGTCGCGCCGGATCTCGCGCACGGCGACCCGGTGCTCCTCGGCCATGTTGCGCACGACCTTGACGAGCTCCTTGCGACGTTCCTCGGTCAGCTGCGGGATCGGGAGGCGGATCAGCTTGCCGTCGTTGGAGGGAGTCAGCCCGAGGTCCGACTCCTGGATCGCCTTCTCGATCGCCTTGATCGAGCCCGGGTCGAACGGCTGCACGGTGAGCATGCGCGGGTCGGGCACGTTGATCGTCGCGAGCTGGCGCAGCGGAGTCGGCGTCCCGTAGTAGTCGACGTCGATCCGGTCGAGGAGCGACGCCGAGGCGCGGCCGGTGCGGACGGTCGCGAACCCCGACCGCGCGTGCTCGACCGACTTGGCCATGCGGTCCTGGGCGCCCTTGATCATCTCTTCTGCAGTCGCCATGCCTCAGCCCTCCTTGTCAGCTGTCGCGATGATGGTCCCGACCTCTTCACCGTTGACGACGCGCGCGACGTTGCCCTCGGCGAGCTCGAAGACGTGGATCGTGAGGCGGTTGTCCATGCAGAGCGACAGCGCCGTCGTATCCATCACCTTGAGCCCGCGCTCGATCGCCTCTCGATGCGTGAGCCGCGGCAGGAACTCGGCGTCCGAGACCTGCCGCGGGTCGCCGTCGTAGACGCCCCTGACCCCGTGCTTCGCCATCAGGATCGCGTCGGCGCCCATTTCGAGCGCGCGCAGCGCCGCCGCCGTGTCCGTCGTGAAGAACGGGTTGCCGGTGCCGGCGGCGAAGATCACGATGCGGCCCTTCTCGAGGTGGCGGATCGCGCGCCGCCGGATGTACGGCTCCGCGACCTCCGAGACCTCGAGCGCGGACAGCACGCGCGTGTCGGCTCCCTCCCGCTCGAGCGCGTCCTGGAGCGCGAGCGCGTTGAGCAGCGTGGCGAGCATCCCTGCGTAGTCGGCTGTCGCGCGGTCCATCCCGCTCTCGGCCGCCGCCGCGAGACCGCGATAGAAGTTCCCGCCGCCGACCACGACCGCGACGTCGACCCCCTCGCCGCGAATGCCCGCCATCTCCTTGGCGAGCGCCCGCGTCACGCCGGGGTCGATGCCGTACTCGCGCTCGCCCATGAGCGCCTCGCCCGAGAGCTTGAGCAGCACCCTCCGGAACGCAGGCGGGGTCGACCGCGGTCCGGTTTCGGCCTCCGGCTGGGCCGTCATCCGGCCAGGGAGAACCGCTCGAACTCGAGCACCTCGGCTCCCGCGTCGGCGAGAACCTTGCCGACGGTCTGCGAACTGTCGTGGATCCACTCCTGCTCGGCGAGGACGTTCGTCCCGAAGAAGCGCTTGTTCAGCATCCCTTCGACGATCTTCTCACGCGCCTGCTCCGGCTTCGACTGCACCTCGTCGGAGTTCGCATAGATCTCGCGTTCGCTCGCGATCAGCTCTTCGGGAACGTCCTCACGGCCGATCCAGCGCGGGTCGGACCACGAGATGTGCATCGCGAGGTTCCGCGCCAGCGCATCGTCGCCGCCGCGAAGCTGGACGAGAACGCCGAGCTTGTTGGCCGGCGGATGGACGTAGGCACCGAGGCGGCCTCCCACGACGGTCTCGAAGCGCGCGGTTCCAGCGACGGCGATGTTCTCGCCGAGCTTGCCGGCCAGCTCCACCCGCTCCGCCTCGAGCTGCGAGACGGCGTCGATGCCGTCTGTCTCGACGAGATCGAGGACCTTCTTGCCGAACGCCTGGAACTCCTCGTTCTTCGAGACCGGCTCGGTCTCACAGCCGATTGCGACCATCGTGCCGCGCAACCCGTCGTCCGCGAGCCGGTAGCCGACGAGGCCTTCCGTCGTCTCACGGTCGGAGCGCTTGGCGACGCCGGCGAGGTTCTTTTCGCGCAAGAGGACCACCGCGGCCTCGATGTCACCATTCGTCTCGACCAGCGCGCGTTTGCAGTCCATCATCCCCGCGCCCGTCTGCTCGCGCAGCTCGCGGACGAGCTGGGCCGAGATCTCAGCCGCCATCTACGCCTCCTCTCTCGCCGCGCGTTGGGTCGCCGAGCGCCGCTGCCGACCGCTTGGTCTCTTCTGCGCCTTCCTTGGCCGGGTCCTCGCCGGTGGGGACGGGGACGCTCTCGCCCTCGGTCACCGGCTGGATCTCCTCGCCGGCCTGGACCTGTTCGACGTCGTCCTCCGCGGCGCTCTCCGCCGGCGCGGATGCCTCCTGCGCCTGCTGCTCGAGCTCCTGCGCCGAGACCTTCTGCTTGCCGTCGTTCACGGCCTCCGCGAGGGCGTGCACGACGAGGTTGCAGGACCGGATCGCGTCGTCGTTGCCCGGGATGACGTAGTCGGCCTCGTCGGGATCGCAGTTCGTATCCACGAGGGCGACGACGGGAATGCCGAGCCGCCGCGCCTCGCGTACGGCGAGCGCCTCCTTCTTCAGGTCGAGGATCACGACCGCGTCGGGCTGGCGGCGCATGTCGGCGACGCCCCCGAGGTTCGCCTCGAGCTTCTCGAGCTCGCCGGCCATCGAGATGCGCTCCTTCGCCGGGAGCAGCTCCATCTGCCCCTCGTCCCGCAGGCGCCGCATCTCGTGCAGCCGGTCGATGCGGTCGGCCATCGTGCGCCAGTTGGTGAGCAGGCCGCCGAGCCAGCGGTGGTTGACGTACGGCATATCGACCCGCTTGGCCTCGTTCTCGACCGCGTCCTGCGCCTGCTTCTTCGTGCCGACGAACAGGACGGTGCCGCCGCGCTCCGCGACGTTGCGGAGGAACTGCCGCGCCTCGTCGAGCCGCTCCGACGTCTGCGTGAGGTCGATGATGTAGATGCCGCCGCGCTCGGCGAAGATGAAGCGGCGCATCTTGGGGTTCCAGCGCCTCGTCTGGTGGCCGAAGTGGACTCCGGCCTCCAGCAGGTCGCGCATGGAGACGGCGCCAGCGCCAGTGGAAACTGCCATGGAAGCTCCTTCCGGATTCGTTGTGTTCGTGTTGCGCCGGCGGGAGTCGAGGCGCACCTCCCGCGAGGAGAGGCACGCGCGCCACGGCTGGGCCGCCGGGGAGTCGGGACCGGACGCGGAAAAGGTTAGCTGCGAGCCGCTTCGAGCGCGGCGGCGAGGTCGGGCGGCAGTGGCGACGAGACATCGATCTCGGCGCCCGTGATGGGGTGATCGAAAGCGAGCCGCGCCGCGTGGAGGAACTGCCGCTCGAGCCCGAGATCGCCCGCGATTCCGTACACCGGGTCGCCGGCGACCGGCAGGTCGATCGCGGCGAGATGGACACGGATCTGATGCGTCCGGCCGGTTTCGAGCCGGACGCGCAGCAGCGCGTGGCGCGGCAGGCGCTCCTCGAGCTCGAAGTGCGTGACGGCTGCGCGCGGCGTGTCCGTGTCGAGCGAATGGCGCAGCCTGTCGTGCCGGTCGCGGCCGATCGGTGCTTCGATCGTCCCGCGGCGCGACCGAGGCTTCCCGACGACGAGCCCGAGGTACTCGCGGGTCAGAGCGCGCCGCCGTACGAGCTGCTGCAGCCGCTCGTGCGCCTCGTCCGAGCGCGCCACAACGAGCAGCCCGGACGTGTCCCGGTCGAGGCGGTGGACGATGCCGGGCCGGTCCTCCTCCCCGCCCCTCGCCCCCGCGGCCACGAGCGCCTGCGCGAGCGTGCCTCCCGCGTGGCCCGGCGCCGGGTGCACCACGACGCCGGCGGGTTTGTTCACCACGAGGAGGTGCTCGTCGGTGTAGACGAGGTTGAGCTCGGGCAGCGCGGCGGCAGGCTCTACCGCCGCCGGCTCGGGCGCCTCGATCTCGATCTCCTCCCCGCCCGCGAGCTTGTGGCTCTTCCCGCGCGCTCGGCCGTCCACGTGCACGGCGCCGGCCGACAGGAGCCGCTCGGCCGCGGCCCGCGACCCGACGTCAGGCAACCCGGCGAGAAAGCGGTCGAGCCGCTCTCCCGCGGCCTCGGGCGGGACGAGCCGCTTCAGCGCTTGGACGCCTGAGGCTCTCGCTCGGCGAGGACGAGCGCGGCCAGCAGGATCCCGACCCCGATCACGATGAAGCTGTCGGCGAGGTTGAACGCCGGCCAATAGCGGAAGTCGAGGAAGTCGGTGACGAAGCCCAGCCGGACGCGGTCGGCGAGATTCGAGATGCTGCCGCCGATCACGAGGCCGAGCGCGACGGGCAGCACGGGATGGCGGGCGCCGGAGCGCGCGAAGTAGGCGAGCATCCACGCGATCGCGATGGCCGTGACGACGATCACGGCGGCCGTGGCGTTCGAGAAGAGTCCGAAGGCGATGCCGGAGTTCTCGACGTGCCGGATCGTGAACGGGCCGATGACGTGCAGCCCCTCTCCGAGCTGGAGATTCGAGGCGACGACGTGCTTCGTCACCTGGTCGGCGATAACGGCGGCGAGCGCGATCGCGGCGAGCGCCAGCCACTGCGCTCTCGTGGCGGCGAACGAACGCGTGGCTCGAGACACGGGCGTCAAGGCGTCGGTCGCCGAGCCGACCCGCACCTCGAGTTGGCGGAGCGGCTCGTTCACCCTCCCTCGGCTTTTCGCTTGCAGTCGATGCAGAGAGAAGCCCAGGGATTCGCCTCCAGCCGCTCGCGCGGGATCTCCTGGCCGCAGTTGACGCAGATGCCGTACGTGCCGTCCTCGATGCGCATCAGCGCTCCGTCGATCTCGGAGAGCACCTGCTCGGCGTTATCGCCGAGCGTGTAGTCGATCTCGCGCCCAAGGGTCGCCGTCGCCGTCTCGGCGAGGTTGTTGTCGTTCGTCGGCGAGGTCTCTTCCACCTCGTCGTCGAGGGAGCCTGGATGCTCGGCGCGGAGCGTCGCGAGCGCGTGCTCGATCCGCTGCCGCTCTTCGATCAGCGCGTCGCGGAAGTGCTCGGTGTCGATGCTCGTCAGCGCCTTTCCTTTCTGCCTCGATCGCTGTGGCTGGAAGCGCCGACGGCCAAGCCGCCGGCACCCGGCCGAACAGCTTTGGCGGCCGAGGCAAGGCGCCGATCGATCAGCGCCGGCCCCATCCCCGTCAACTCCACGGTCTTCTCCCGGGCGCCGTGCCCCGAAACGAGTTTCAGCGCCGTGCGCGGGAGCGCTAGCGTCTCGGCGAGGAGACGGAGGACGGCTTCGTTCGCGCGTCCGCGCTCGGGCGCCTCGGTCACGCGCACCTTCCAGGCATCGCCATGCCGTCCCACGAGCGCCGTCCGGCCCGCTCCCGGGCTGACGCGCAAGCGCAGGCGAGTGGTCTCCGCAGTCACGCACTCAGTCTACGCCGGGCCACCTCACGCAGCGTCCGCAGCCCGTTCGACGGGCTCGTCCGGGTAGCCGTACCAGCTGCGTTCTTCGACCGCGTCCGCCTCGGGTTCGGCGGTCGTCTCCGCCTCGTCGTCCAGCTCGGCGGCCTCGGGCTCGTCGAACGCGGAGAGTGCCTCGCGCAGCTGCGCGCGCAGCCGGCGCGACTCGTGCTGGAGCCGCTCGTTCTCGGCGATCGCGCGCCGTTGGACCTCGCGCGCCTCGGCGTGCGCTTCGCTGAGGATCAGCTCCGCCTCGCGCCGTGCCTGGTCGCGCGTCTGCGCCGACGCATGCTCGGCGGAGACGAGGGTCGTGCGAAGGAGGGTTTCGAGCTCGCGGAAGCGGACGAGGTCGGTCTCGAGCTGCTCGACCTTGTCCGCGAGGTCGGCGCGCTCGCGCCAGACGTCTTCGAAGCTCGCCGCGATTTCCTCGAGGAGCTTGTCGGTGGGCTCGACCTTGTAGCCGCGGAAGGTCGCACGCGGCGGCATCAGGTGCCTGATCTCGACGGGTGTGAGTGCCATCGGTCTCTCCTTTAGTGGAAGTGGTCGAGGACCCAGATGAGGAAGCGGTCGATCACGCCGAGCGCGAGCAGGGCGAGGATCGGCGAGAAGTCGAGCGCTCCGGTCGCAGGGAGGATGCGACGGAAGAGACGTATGTACGGCTCGCAGACGTCGTAGAGGAACCGCTGGATCCGGTTGAGGCCGGGCGAGTACGGCAGTCGCAACCAGCTCGTGACGATGTAGAGCAGGATCACGAGCCCGTAGAGGCTCAGGAAGACGTTGACGAACGTCTCGACGCTCGTAATCGCGTCGGCGAGCAGCGCGAATGTGGCTGACCAGCCCATTCAAGGCTGGTTCGTGGCCTCGCGGCGTTCTCCTATGCCTGGTTGAAGAAGCCCCGCTCGAGCATCCGGGCCCGGTCCTCGGCGGACAGCTCGACGTCGCTCGGGGTGAGGAGGAAGACCTTGTCGGCGATCCGCTGCATCCCACCGTCGAGCGCGTAGGTGAGGCCGCTCGCGAAGTCGATCAGCCGCTTCGAAAGCTCGCTGTCCGCCGACTGGAGGTTGAGGATCACGGGCACGCCGTTCTTGAAGCGGTCGGCGACCTGCTGCGCGTCGTTGAAGCTGCGCGGGAGGATCAGGTGGACGCGGGAGGCGCCGGGAGCCTGGACGGGCTGGAGCTTGCGGACCTTGCGCTGCTCGGAGCGCGGTCGGAGGATGCTCGTCCGCTGACCGTCGGGTTCCGGGTCGGTCCAGTCGTCGTCGTAGTTCTGCCGCGACTTGCGCGCCGGGAGCTGGCGCACGTTCGGGCGCTCGTGCGCCTCGGCGAGCTCGTCCTCGGTGAGATAGCCGTCCTCGTCCCAGTCCTCTTCCTCGGCGATGCCGAAGTAGACGAGCGTACGAGCCCAGACGTCGGAAAGCGGCATGGCGCCGCCGATGTTAGCGCTGCCATAGGACTGCGCCGACCCGGACGTAGGTCGCTCCCTCCTCGGCCGCGACACGGTAGTCCTGGCTCGTCCCCATCGACAGCTCGCGCAGCCCGTGAGCCTCGGCGAGCTCGCGCAGTCGGCGGAAGTACGGCCGCGACGCCTCGGGATCGCCGGTCGCGGGCGGCATCGTCATCAACCCGCGCACGTCGGGATACGCCTCGAGCAGCACCGGCAGCGCCTCGGGTGTCACGCCCGATTTCGTGGGCTCGCCCGAGAGGTTGACCTCGACGAGCGCCGGGATCGTGAGCTTCCTCGCCGCCGACTCCGAGGCGAGCGAGTGGCAGAGCTCGCAGAGCTCGCTCACGAGCGGCGCCTTGCGGCTCTGGAGGTGGCCGATGAAGTGCCAGCGGAACGCGTCGCCGTAGCGCTCGTGTTTGGCCTGCAGGTCCTGCGCGCGGTTCTCGCCCACCACCTCGACGCCGGCCTTGGCCAGCGCAGCCAGGTCCTCGAGCTCGACGTACTTCGTCGCGACGACGACGGTGACGCCCGGCCCGACCTCCTCGCGCACGCGCTCGTAGCGCTCGCGGATCTCAGCCGGCGACGTAGGCGATCACTCCCTGTCTGCCTGTGCGGCCGGCGTCGCGGCGGTGCGAGAAGAACGTCTCGGGCTCGCAGGCGGTGCAGCGGTCGAAGCGGTCGACGTGCTCGACTCCGGCGGTGCGAAGCGCGCGCTCGGCGCTCGTCCACAGATCGAGCCGGCCGTCGCGCACGACGTCGTCGCCGAAGCGCTCGCGGAACGGCGCCGCGACCTCCTCCCCCACCTCGTAACAGCATGGGCCGATGCCCGGGCCGATCGCGGCCGCCAGTATGCCGCCGCTGAGCGCCTCGGCGCCCTCGGCGACGATGCCGGCGAGCAACCCCTTCCAGCCGGCGTGGAGGACGGCGACGGCAGGCTTGCTCCTATCCACGCGCGCAACGGCGATCGGCAGACAGTCGGCGGACATCGCGAGGATCGGCAGTCCGGGCTCGTCGGTCCAGAGCCCGTCGGCGTGCTCGCCGCGCATTGCCGGGACGGCCCGCAGCACCCGGGCCGAGTGCACCTGGTAGTTGAGCGCGAGCCTCTCCACGTCGGCGCCGATCGCCTCGCAGGCGATGCGCCGGTTCTCGTCGGCCCGCTCGGGTTCGTCCCCGCTCTTGCGGCCGAGGTTGAGGGAGGCGTACGGCCCCTCGCTGACGCCGCCGACGCGACTCGTGAAGGCGACCTCGTAGCCGTCCGCCTCCCAGCGGATCACAGTCGCGCCTCCGCCCGCGCGAGCAGCTGCTCCCGCGTGTTGAGCGCCGGCTCCTCGACGACGGCGTCGAGAAGATCGTGGAGGATCCGCCCGAGCTGCGGCCCCGGCCTGAAGCCGAGCCGGATCAGGTCGTCTCCGTCGACGGCGAGGTCGTTCAGCCGGTGCGGGCTCGACTGCTCCTGCTCCACCACCTCGCGGAAGCTGGCGAGCCGGTCGATCTCTTCGACGGGCGGCGGCTCTCCGTCGCTGCCGCGCTTGCCGAGCAGGTCGGCGTGCTTGTGGTCGATGAGGTCGAGCGCGAGCTCGTCCCCGTTGCGGCGGAGGAAGCGCCTCGCCCGGCGGGCATCGCCCTTTCCCGGCTGGAACATGTGGCGGCGCACGATCCGGACGACGTGCTTACGGAGGGCGTTCGGGTAGCGAAGGCGCAGGAGCGCCTCGCCCGCGAGGTCTGCGCCGACCTGGTCGTGCCCGTGCGCGGCGAAACCGGGCTTCGCGTAGTAGTGGAGACGCCCGTCGTGCCCGCGCCAGCCGACGATGGGCTTGCCGAGGTCGTGAAAGAGCGCCGCGAGCCGCACGGGCAGCGAAAAGCCCTGGTCGGCGGTCGCCTGGACGACGGCGAACGTGTGCTCGTCGACGGTGAGGTCGTGGTAGCGGCTCTCCTGGTCGAACCCGATCGCGGGACCGAACTCGGGCAGGAGCTCGACGAGGACGCCCGTGTCGCGGGCGAACCGCAGAGCGCGAGTGGGCTCGGTGCCGAGCAGAAGCTTCGACAGCTCCCCCATCCCGTCGGCCGCGAGGCCGCCGCCGATGCGCTCGCCCGAGACAAGCTTCACCGCGGGCGCCTCCTCGCGCATCTGGACGAGCAGCTCCTCGTCCGGCTCGAACCCGAGCTGCGAGACGAAGCGCAGGGCGCGGACGAGCCGCAGGGGATCCTCGCGGAAGCTCTGCGGTGAGACCGTGCGCAGGCGGCGCGCCTCGAGGTCTGCGCGCCCGCCGAGCGGGTCGACGAGTTCGCCGGTGTCGAGCCGGCGCGCCATCGCGTTCACGGTGAAGTCGCGGCGGCGCATGTCGTCCTCGACCGACAGCGAGGGGTCGGCGACGATCTCGAAGTCGTGCCGCCCCGGCCCGGTCGAGACCTCCTTGCGCGGCGGCGCGAACTCGATCCCGGCCGGCGCCAACTTCCGGAGCCGGCCGTCGCGCGGGTGCAGCCGCATCCCGACGAGCCGGTCGGCCACCACGAGGTCCTCGACGCGTCCGTGCGAGGTGAGCGCGGCCCGCAGCCCGTCGTTGTCGAGTCCGGGCACGAGGAAGTCCGCATCCTTCGAGTCGAGCCCGAGCAGCTCGTCGCGCACGGCGCCGCCCACGACGTAGGCGTCGAGCCCGAGCGAGCGCACGTAGTCCTGAATCTCCTGCGGCACCGCGCCATTGTCGCCGGAGCAAGTACACGAGGGCGACGCCACGTTGCGGTGGCACCATGGAGGTGTGGCGGTCACCTCCAAGGCGGCACTGCTGGTGTGCATTCTGATCGCGTTCGTCGCGTCCGGTTGCGCGACCTTCGAAAGCGGTTCGATCTGGAACGTCACCTTGCGGAATGACACACGCCGGGCCGCGGTCGTCGAGGCCTGCCAATCAAGCACGTGCGACCGGTTTCGCTATGTCAAGCGGATCGCAGCCGGCGCTTCGGTCGCTGGAGTCGATCGCGGCGACGGTGGCAGTTGGTGGCTGGTTTTACGGCCCAACCGCAGGCGAATCGGCTGTCTCAGCCTGAATTACACGCATCGAGTCGAGGACTACGTGATTCGCCTATCCCGAGTCGCTGCGTGCCCATAGGTTGAGACAGCGCAGCCCGCGAAGGAAGGGCGCCGCTTGAACCATCGGCTAACACAAGGGCCGGAGCGTAGGCGTGAGCCTACGCGGAGGCCGAACGGCACTCGCGCCGGCCTCTGTCGCGCGCGAGTGTACGAGGCAGCGCTCTCGTCCACAGCATCTGAGCCAGTAACAGCACGGAGCCGCCGGGAGACCGCGCTCTCCCGGCGGCGGAGTTCCGTATCCCAGCTCGGAAACGCGTAGCGTTTCCGAGCTAGAGAACCGCGACCGCCTCGATCTCGACGAGCGCGCCGGATGGGAGCTTTGCGACCTCGATCGTCGCCCGCGCCGGCGGCTCAGCGCCGACGTGGCTCGCGTAGACGGCGTTCATGGCCTGGAAGTCGTCGAGGTGCTGGAGGAAAACCGTCGTCTTCACGAGCCGGTCGAGGCCGGTACCCGCTTCCTCGAGGATCGCCTTCAGGTTCGCGAAGGTCTGCTCGGTCTGCTCCTCGATCCCGCCCGAGATCGCGGTGTCTCCCGGCTTCAGCCCGAGCTGTCCCGAGACGAAGACGAAGCCGCCGGCCGCGATCGCCTGGGAGTATGGCGCGCCCTGGAACGGTGCCGGCGCTGCCTCGGTCCGGACGACGCGCTTCTCGCTCATGGACGAGCCTCCTGTCTCTCGCATGCCTCGGCCAGCGCGGCGCCGAGCCCTTTGAAGATCGCTTCGAGCACATGGCCGCTGTCGGTGCCGTTCAGGAGCCGTACGTGGAGAACGAGTCCCGCGTTCTCGGCCAGCACCTCGAGAAACCGTCGCACGACGTCGGTGCCCAGCCCGCCGATGCGCGCCTGGGTCAGATCGACGTTCGTCATGAAGAGCGGCTCGTCGCTCGGCTCGAGGACGACGTAGGCCAGCGCCTCCGCTGACGTCATCGCGCCGGCGCCGTGGCCGCGCGCTCCGTCGGCGCGCAGCGGCCCCGCGAGGGCGTGTCCCAGCGCCGCGGCCGCAGCCTCGACCTCGGCCTGCGTGTCTCCCGGCTCGATGTCGAGGACGAGGTCGAACCGAGCGGTCTCCGCGAGGCGCGTGAGCAGTCGGTTGAGGACGGGCAGCCCCGTCTCGACCGTCGAGTCGCCGTGCCCGTAGACATTGACGCGTACGCCCGCCGCAGCCTGCTCCCTCATCCCCGCGGAGCGTAACGGCTCGCGCCGGCTAAGCCTCGACGCGCTCGATCTGCGCGCCGACGGCGCGGAGCCGCTCGTCGATCCGCTCGTAGCCGCGGTCGATCTCGGCGACGTTGCCGATCACGGAGCGCCCGGACGCGCAGAGCGCAGCGATGAGGATCGCCATTCCCGCGCGGATGTCGGGACTCGTCAGCCGCTGGCCGTAGAGGCGCGACGGGCCGCTGACGACGACGCGGTGCGGGTCGCAGACGATGATCCGCGCACCCATCGACACCAGCTTGTCCACGAAGAACAGGCGGTTCTCGAACATCTTCTCGAACACGAGAATCGTTCCCCACGCCTGCGTCGCCACCGCGACCGCTATGGACGTCAGGTCCGCCGGGAACGCCGGCCAGGGGCCGTCCTCGATCTTCGGCACGTGGTCACCGAGGTCGTTCTTGATCACGAGCTCCTGGTCCGGTGGCACACGCAGCCAGTCGTCTCCGAGCTCCACCTCGACGCCGAGGCGGCTGAACGCCGTGAGGATCGAGAGCATGTCGTGGGGCACGACGGCGTCGATCGTGAGGTCGCTCCTCGTGACGGCTGCGAGGCCGATGAAGCTTCCGACCTCGACGTGATCGGGAGCGATCGTCCACTCCCCTCCCATCAGCCGCTCGACACCGTGGATCCGGAGGACGTTCGACTCGATGCCTTCGATCTCGGCGCCCAACGAGACGAGGAAGCGGCAGAGGTCCTGCACGTGCGGCTCGCAGGCGGCGTTGCCGATCGTGGTCACGCCGGGCGCGCGGACGGCTGCCATGACAGTGTTCTCGCGTCGCCATAACGCTCGCCTCGTCGAGAAAGATCTCGGCGCCGCGAAGTCCGTCGGTCCGCATCTCGAAGCGGCTCTCGATCTCGATGCGCGTGCCGAGCCGCTGGAGCGCGTGGATGTGCGGATCGAGGCGGCGCCGTCCGATCACGTCGCCTCCCGGCGGCGGGACGCTCGCCCGCCCGAGACGCGCCAGCAGCGGACCCGCAAGCAGGAACGACGCCCGGATCCGCTCGGCGAGAACTGCGTCGACCTCGTAGGACGACAGACCATGCGAGTCAATCCGCACCTCGTTCGGGCCGGTCCACTCCGCGCTCGCGCCCGTGCCCGAGACGAGCTCGAGCATCGCCTCGACGTCGCGGATGCGCGGGACGTTTGCGAGCGTCACCGGTTCGTCGGCGAGCAGGCACGCGGCGAGGATCGGCAGGGCGCCGTTCTTGTTCCCCGAGGCGCGGATGCGGCCGCTGAGCGGGTTTCCACCCTCGATGACGAGGGTCTGCGGGGCCGTCACGACGGACATGCCGGGCTAGGATAGCCGGGCGTTGGAGCCAACTCGCAAACGTGCCTGGGAGACCCTTACTCGCTACACGAAGAGCGAGTCGCTGCTGCGGCACGCGCTCGCCGTCGAGGCGTCGACGGCCGCATACGCGGCCAAGTTCGGCGGGGACGAGGAGCTCTGGCGCGTCGCGGCGCTCCTGCACGACTTCGACTACGAGATGCATCCGACGCTCGACAAGCATCCGCAGGACGGAGCGCCGATCCTGCGCGAGGAGGGCTATCCCGACGAGGTCGTCGAGACTGTGCTCTCGCATGCCGAGCACCTCGGCCTGCCGCGCGACACGCCGCTCAAGAAGGCGCTCTTCGCCTGCGACGAGCTGAGCGGATTCGTCCACGCATGCGCGCTCGTGCGCCCGACCGGGCTCGAAGGGCTCGAGCCGAAGTCGGTCAAGAAGAAGCTCAAGCAGCCGTCCTTCGCCTCCGGCGTCCACCGCGAGGACGTCTACAAGGGCGCGGAGGAGCTCGGCGTCGACCTCGACGACCACATCCGCACCGTGGTCGGGGCGCTGCAGCCGATCGCTGCAGAGCTCGGACTACCCGCTTAGACCTGCGACGAGCCGGCGGAGGTCTTCCTCGCTCGTCCACCAGCCGCACGAGACGCGGACGAGGTTGCGGCCGGGGAGCTCGCGGACGACGACTCCCGCCTCGGCGAGCGCCGCCACGAGCGCGGTCGGATCGCCGGGCGGGCTGAACGAGACGACCGTGGACTGGCCCGGCGGCGTCACCACCTCGAGCGGTGTGAGCAACTCGCGGCAGCGTGCGGCCGCCTTCGCGGCCGCATCGTAACGCCACTCGGGGTGCACCCTGAGTGCCGCCTCGAGGCCTTTGAGCGCCGGCGCGCCGATCCAGCCCGAGTCGAACCTCCGTGCTCCTTCCTTCGGGACGAAGGAGCCGTCGGGCTCGTCGTGGCTCTCCGGTGAGAAGGAGCTGGGGAGTGCCACGCGCAGCCGCTCCGGATCGCGCACCCAGAGCCCGCCCGACGGATCGGGACCGCACAGCCACTTCTGCGCCGAGACCGTGTAGAAGTCGGCGCCGGCGAGGTCGACCGGGATTGCGCCGGCCGACTGGGCGCCGTCCACGAGGAGCGGCGGCCCGTCCGCACGCCGGAGCCGCATGAGATCGAGCCTGCGTCCGGTCGTCCAGAGCACGTGCGAGACGGCGATCAGCCGCGTTTGCGGCGTCACGGCCGCGAGCAGCGCGTCCTCGTCGGCCTCCGCCACCACGACTCGGGCGCCGCTGCCGTGGAGCTGTCCGAGCAGTCCGAAGTGCTCCTGATCGGTCGTGACGATCTCGTCGTCCGCACCGAGCCGCAGCCCCGCGACGACGACCTGGCAGCCGCGCGTCGTCGACTCGACGAGCGCGACGAGCTCCGGCGAGGTGGCGAGAACGGCCGCGATGCCGCCGCGGACTCGTTCGCGCAGCTCGAAGATCTCCTCGATGTACGCCTTGCCGCTGCGGCCTTCGGCGAGATCGCGGTCGAGCCGTGCCCGGACGGCGTCGACGGCCGCCTGCGGGAGCGGACCGCTCGAGCCTGCGTTGAGGTACGCGCGGCGCTCGAAGACCGGGAACTGCGCGCGTGCCTCCTCGAAATTCATTCGACGACAGCTTCCACGGGCGCGTGGTCGGACAACACCCGGCCGTCGACGACGCGCCGCTCCAGCGGCCACGCGGACGGGCCGTCCTGCAGCTCCAGCCCGCGCACGAGGATCTGGTCGATGCTGCCGGCGAGCGGCGGCGAGAACCCGTCCGCCGCGGGCGACACGAGGTTCGCGTCGCCCGCGAGGATCGAGCGCTCCCGCGCGAGCGCGACGACGCGGTCGAACTGCTCACGGTCGCCGTCGATGTGGAAGTTGACCACCATCACGCCGCCGAGATCG
Organism: uncultured Actinomycetes bacterium; assembly: GCA_963731015.1. GTDB lineage: Bacteria > Actinomycetota > Thermoleophilia > Gaiellales > Gaiellaceae > Palsa-739. Next base: position 416,282 of record CAVSTY010000005.1, on the reverse strand, counting down.
ACGGCGTGGGCGATGCGCCGCAGGCTCGTGTCGCCGACGACCTGCTCGCCGAGGTCGCACACGGCAGCGCGGGTAAGGATCGCGTCCCCTTCTCCCGTGAAGGCCGACCGGATCAGCCCGTGGTGGAGCGCCGTCAGGGTCCGCGCACCGGCCGGGAGCAGGGGCCGGCGCGCGACTGCGGTGGTCGCGTGCATCCCGCTCCAGCTCTCCAGATGGCCCAGTGCCCAGAGCGGCAGCTCCTGCAGGCAGACGACATCCGGCCGGTCGCGGGTCACGAGCTCGATCATCTGGCGGAGGAAGGCGCGCCGCCCGGGCGGCGACGGCTTGCCGTGAAAGAGGTTCCAAGTCCGCACGAGCATGGCCACGACGTAGCGTACGAGGCCGTGCGCGTCCTGCTCGCCGATCCGCCGGCCTTCACCCCGCCGTACGACCACGAGCTCGCCGCAGCGCTGGCGCGCGCGGGCGCGGACGTCGAGCTCATCACGTCGAGGTTTCGCTTCGGCGCCGCGCCGGAGCCGGACGGATACCGGCGCCGCGAGCTCTTCTATCCCGTGTCGTCGCGCGTCTTCGGCCGCTCGCGGCTGCGGGTGCCGGTCAAGGTCGCCGAGCACCCGTTCGGGCTCGCCTCGCTCCGCCGCGTTCGGGCGGACGTCCTCCACATGCAGTGGCTGCCTGCGCCCGAGCTCGACGCGTTCTTCTTCCGCCCGCACCTGCCCTCCGTCTTCACCGCGCACGACCTCGTCCCCCGCCGCACCGCGCAGCGCACCGACCTGTGGCGCAAGCTCTTCGCACGCTTCGACCGCATCGTCGTGCACAGCGAGAGCGGCCGGGAGACGCTCGCCGAGCTCGGCGTCGACCCGGAACGGCTTCGCGTCATCCCCCATCCCGTGTTCCCGAGCGAGCCCGAGCGCCGTGACGACGGCCGCACGGTGCTCGCCTTCGGGATCATCCGCTCGTACAAGGGGCTCGGCGACGCGATCGAGGCCGTGCGCCGGGCCGGTGATGCGCGGCTCCTGGTGGCCGGCGACCCGCTGGAGCCGGTGGAGCCGTACCAGGCCGCCGCAAACGGGCTCGATGTCGAGTGGCGGCTCGGCTATCTCTCGCAGCCGGAGATCGACCGCGCCTTCGGGGACGCAACCGTCGCCGTCTTTCCGTACCGGCCGGAGCTCGATCAGAGCGGCGCCCTCCTGCGCGCGCTCGGCGCGGGGGTCCCGGTCGTCGCGTACGACGTCGGCGGCATCGCCGAGCCGGTGCGGCGGTTCGGCGCCGGCCGCGTCGTGGCTGCGGGCGACGTCGACGGCCTCGCGGAGGCCGTCCACGAGCTTCTCTCCGACGACGCGGCGCTCGACCAGGCACGCGGGGGCGCGCGGCAGGCGCGCGAGGAACTGACCTGGGACGCGGCCGCGCAGGCGCATCTCGCGCTGTACGAGGAGATCGCGTGAGGCTCCGCCGCGACCCGTTCCGCGACGTGATTGCGCGCCAACTCGACCTCTTCGTCGAGGACGAGGCGGACGTGCTCGAGGAGTGCCGCGAGAAGTTCCGCGCCTACAAGGACGCGCCGCGCGAGGACGCCGAGGAGGCATACGGCGACTGGGTCGACGTGGTCGAGACGGCAACGGAGACACTCGCGGACATGCGCGACCGCTTCGCCCGCACGCTCGACGAAGACGCCGCGGAGACGTACGAGGACTCGTTCAACCGTGCCGTCCGGAAGCGCTGGCCCGAGCTCGGTCTCGAGATCGAGAACCGCTGATGGCGAGGATCGAGGACTACGCGCTGCTCGGCGACCTGCAAACGGCCGCACTCGTCGATCGCGGCGGCTCGATCGACTGGCTCTGCTTTCCCCGCTTCGATTCCGGCGCCTGCTTCGCCTCGCTCCTCGGCGGGCCTCAGAACGGCTGCTGGTCGCTCGCGCCGTCGGCGCCCGCGACGAGCACCCGCCGCTACCTCCACGACACGCTCGTCCTCGAGACCACCTGGCGAACGGAGGACGGCTCGGTCGCCCGCGTGCTCGACTTCATGCCGCCGCGCGGCAAGGCCCCCGACATCGTGCGCATCGTCGAGGGCGTCAAGGGACGCGTCCACTTCCGCTCGGAGCTGACGATCCGCTTCGACTACGGGCGCATCGTCCCGTGGGTGCGCAAGCGTACGCACGAGGAGGACACGCGCGTCGCGCTGGCCGGGCCTGACGCGCTGTGCTTCCGCACGCGGGCGCAGACACGCGGCGAGGAGATGCGCACGATCTCGGAGCTCTCGGTCGACGAGGGCGAGCGGATTCCGTTCGTGCTCACCTGGTTTCCGTCGCACGAGTCCGTTCCGGAGCCCGTCGACCCCGAGCAGGCGCTCGCCGACACCGAAGGGTTCTGGCGGGAGTGGAGCGAGGCGTGCCCGCTCGAGCTGCCCGGCGACTGGGCGCCCCTTGTCCGGCGGTCGCTGATCGTGCTCAAGGCGCTGACCTACGACCCGACCGGCGGGATCGTCGCGGCGGCGACGACCTCGCTCCCCGAATGGATCGGCTCGGTGCGCAACTGGGACTACCGCTACTGCTGGCTGCGCGACGCGACGCTGACGCTGCTCGCCCTGCTCCACTGCAACCACGCCGACGAGGCCGGACAGTGGCGCCGCTGGCTGATCCGGGCGATTGCGGGCGACCCTGCGGACGTCCAGATCATGTACGGCGTCGCCGGCGAGCGGCGCCTCAGCGAGTTCGAGCTGCCCTGGCTCGACGGCTACGAGGGGTCGCAGCCGGTGCGCGTCGGGAACGCCGCGAGCGAGCAGCTACAGCTCGACGTCTACGGAGAGGTACTCGACTGCTTCTACCAGGCGCGCCAGCACGGACTACCGGTGGACTCGCAGGGCTGGGCGATTCAGCTCTCCCTGCTCGACCACCTCGCGGATGCGTGGCGGCAGCCGGACGACGGCATCTGGGAGATCCGCGGCGGGCGCCGGCACTTCGTCCACTCCAAGGCGATGGCCTGGGTCGCGTTCGACCGCGCCGTGCGCACGGTCGAGGAGCACGGCTTCGACGGCCCGGTCGACCGGTGGCGGGCGCTGCGCGACGAGATCCACCGCGACGTCTGCGAACGCGGCTTCGACCGCGAGCTCGGCTCCTTCACGCAGTCGTACGGCTCGAAGGAGCTCGATGCGAGCCTTTTGCTGTTGCCGCTAGTCGGCTTCCTGCCGGCCACCGACCCGCGCATCCGCGGCACGATCGAGGCGGTCGAGCGAGAGCTCCTCCACGACGGCTTCGTGCTTCGCTACCGGACCGGCGAGTCTGCCGCCGATGGGCTGCCGCCCGGCGAGGGCGTGTTCCTGCCGTGCTCGTTCTGGCTCTGCGACTGCTACGAGCTGCTCGGCCGGCACGACGAGGCGCGAGAGTTGTTCGGGCGGCTCGTCGCGCTCGGCAACGATCTCGGCCTGATGTCCGAGGAGTACGACCCCAAGGCGGGACGCCTGCTCGGGAACTTCCCCCAGGCGTTCACCCACCTTGCGCTCGTGAACACGGCCTTCAACCTCGCGCCGGACCTGCCTTCACCGATGCAGCGCCGGCACGCGACCAGCCACTAGCCTCCCGCCTAGTGCTTGGGATGGCGTCGCGCCTTGAGCGCGAACCTCGCCGTCTCTGTGAAGGGGCGGCTGATCTTGAGCTTGCAGGTGGTCTTGCCGCGACACTGGCCCGACCAGCCGGCGAACCTGGAGCCCTTGACGGCCTTCGCCTTCAAGGTGACCGTCTTGCCGAACGCGAATGCGTGCGAGCACTTCTTCGGGCACTTGATCCCCGCCGGCGAGCTCGTGACCTTTCCGGAGCCGCTCCCCGACCTGCGGATCTTGAACGCGAAGGGCTTCGTGTAGGTGAACGACGCGGTCGCGGATGGCGCACCAGTCGCGTCGCTCTCGACCGTCTCCAGCGTGATCGGAACCTTGCCGACGTGGCCCGCCGGCGCGGTCACGTCGACCGTGCTCGTCGACCCGCAGTCGAGAAGCGCCTGGGAGTTCGAGGCGTCGAGGGCCACCGCCTTGCCGAAGGAGATGTCGGTCACGCAGCCGAGGTTCTCACCCGTGATCGTCACCTGGGTGCCGCCGTTCGCAGGCCCGGAAGTGCGACTGATCGAGTCGATCTTTGGATCACCCGGCGGGTAGAGGATGAAGACGTCGGACAGGTCGTTGTCGGCCGAGGAGGCCGAGGAGCAGTCGGTGACGGTGCAGACCTGCGTGTCGACGATCGCCGGGTTCTGCCCGACCGTGGTCGTGGTCAGCTTCGTGTCGCTCGCCGCGGTGAAGTTGTACTGCGTGCCGAAGGAGAACGGCGTGGCGACGTCGTCGAACACCACGGCGAGGGCCTGATTCGCGAGTCCGGAGCCGTCGATCTCGATCGGAGTGCCGCCCGTGTCCGGGCCGGCGTTCGTGCCTGCGGTCGGCCCGGCGGTCGCCCGCACGGCCGAGACAGTCGGGAGGCCGGCGTAGGTCGCGTTCGTCGAGTTCGAGAGGCCGGCGACGCTCTGGATGCTGACCGGGAGGGTTGCCGGCTGGACCGTGACGTCCTCGAATCCCGGAGCCAGGATCTCGATCTTCGTGCCGGTGACGCTGACGAGGCTGAAGAACTGCTGCGACGACGCCTGGGTCGGGTTGCCGAAGTTGACCCAGTCGAGCGTGGCCAGGTTGAAGCCCTTGCCGAGGATCGTGACGACGGAGCCGCCCTCCTCGCTGGCGAGCGAGCCCGGCCCCTGGTTCGTCGAGATCGACGTGATCGTCGGCGTGGGCACGTAGTCGTACTCGGTCGACGCGGGGGCCGGCTCCTGACCCGCGGGAGCCGGGATCACGCCGTCGTCGGCGACGGTGAACGCGCCCTCGTACAGCGGCAGGATCGTCGCGTCGGTGCTCGTGCCGTTGGGCGTGGTCACCTCGACCTGCGTCTGGCAGATGTCGTTCGTGGCGTTCTCGCTCGGATCGAAGCTCGACCCGTCCTGCGCGCAGGCGGTCGTCCCGTTCTGGAAGGCGGGCACCGTGACCTGGATCTGCGTCCCGCTCGGGTTGACCGTGAAGGCCGGCGCGGTGACGCCGCCGAACGTGACTCCGGTCGCCCCGGTGAAGCCGGCGCCGTAGACCTCGACGGTGTTGCCGCCGGCGTCGGGGCCTGCGTACGTGTGGACGCTGGTCACGGTCGGGAGCGGCTGCGAGGACCCGTTGTCGTCCACGAAGGTGAACCAGCTGTTCACGTTGACGGCGCTCGTCTCGCCGTCGTTCAGCGTCACGGTGACCTGCGCGCGGCCGGCGCCGTCCGTCGTGTCGTTCGAGGCGACGAAGAGCGAGCCCGGTGGGATGTCGGCGGTGATCGTGGTCGGGCTCGTGACGGTGAACGTCCCCACGCCGGACGGGAACTCGACGTCTCCGACCTGGATGTTCTTGACGTTCGGCGTTCCGTTCTGCTCGAAGTTCGTGCCGGTGATGGTCACGCTCGTGGGCGACGACGTGAAGCCGACGGCGGGGCTGAGATCGGTGACGGTCGGCCGCGTGCTTGCCACCGCCTGGCTGCAGAGGTAGAACGCGAGCCCGGCGCCGCCGCTCGGCTGGGTCAGCTGCGGCGTCCCGAGGCCCGTGGCCATGTCGTAGCCGGTCGTGGCCTGGAACAGTTTCGAGTCGCCGAACGGGTCGTTGTTGCCGACCTTGATGTCGTTGAACGAGGCCGCGTACGCCGTCGGATTCGACGCGACGGAGTAGAGGAGCGGGCTGACGAACCCCACGCCGTTCTGCGTCGCCACATTGCCCTGGCAGGTGGCCGAGGCGTTGACGTCCGCCAGCATGGCCGCCCACAGCGGCGCCGCCGAGGAGGTGCCACCGAACGTGTTCCAGCCCCCGAACTCGTCGATGAAGACGGTGATGCCACCCGTGAACTCGTCGGCGTTGGCGCTGACGTCGGGCAGTTCACGGCAGCCGTTCTCCGCCGAGCCGATCGCGTTGTCCGAGGCGCAGAACGCATAGCCGGCTGCCCCTAGGTCGGCCGCCTCGAAGCTCGTCGCGGCCGAGACGGCGCTCTGGTCGTTCACGCCGGGCACGTGCGAGTCGAGCTGCCAAGTCGGCATCGGCCAGGCTTCGGAGATCCCGCCTCCGGCCGAGCCCCAGGCCGCACCGTCGTTCCAGACACGCTCGGCCGCAGGCTGGGTGGCGTTGTCCATCGTGGTGCCGCCGGCGGCCACGACGTACGGCTGGCTCGACGGGTCGTCGACGGACAGGACCGGGCTGACCGGCGCGGTCGTCTGGAAGGCGTTGCAGTCGTTGCTGCCCTCGTCTCCGGCGGCCGAGAAGACGGTCTGCCCCTGGGCGGCCGCCTGCTGGAAGATGATGTTCTCAGCTTGCTCGACGCCGGGCGAGCCCTGCTGGAGGGCCTGCTCGCAGATTCCCCAGCTCGTCGTCACGATCCGGTCGACGTTGTCGTTGACGATCTGCGCGTATTCGTCCAGCGCGCCGAACGTGTTGTTCGGCGCCTCGTAGACGTCGATGTTCGCGCCCGGGGCGAACGCGGAGACGTCCTGGACGTCGAGAATCGCCTCGCCCGATCCCGGTCCGGCGGTCTGGCCGCCGTCGACCTGCTTGACGGCCACCCGGCCGAGCATCGCAGCGGTCTGCGTCGCGCCGAAGTAGCAGTTGTCGAACGTCTGGAGGTCGCTCATCGCAAACGGCTCGAGCTCGTAAACCGCGATGTGCTGGCCCGCCCCGGTGTCACCCGCGCCGTAAAGGCCGAACGCTCCGTACGCGTTGGCGATCTGGTCGTCGGTCAGGCCGCCGAAGTCCTTCGCCGCGCCGGCGGCATCGGTGCAAGGTGTGGGGGATCCCGCCGGGTGGGTGAACGTCGTGGCCCTGGCGGCCGCGCGGCTGCCCCGCGCCGACTTCGGTGCGTGGAAGATGCCTGAGGGCCGCAGCTTCACGGTGGTGTCGAGGCCGACGACCGCCGTCACATCCTTCGCGATCGCCGCAGGCACCCGGACCGGCGCGGTCCGTGCCCGGGCGAGCGAGCCGTTGGCGAGCCTGTAGCGCTCGAGTCCGGTGCGGAAAGCGGTCTCGACCCGGCTCGCGGGCGCCTCGAAGTGGACGATCAGCCCGTCCCGGGCGACGTCGGTGACGGTGAGGCCCGAGTCCTGCAGCTGGGACTTGACGGCCGCGACGGTCGCGGCAGTCGGACCGAATCTCGCCGCGAAGCCGTCGGGTGTGAGGTAGTGCTGGAACAGCGGCGAGTGCTTGTCCGTCACCTGCGCGATGAAGTGCGTCAACGCGGCGGCGTCGCGCGGCTGCAGCACCACGGCGCCGGACACGGCCGCCGTCGGGGAAACGGCCCCGAGCTGTTTGGCACCGTGAGGAATCTGCGGCCTGGGCGCGACCACCCGCGTGCCCGTGGGAGCGGCGGCTCCTGCGCCCGCGGCGGAGATCGCGAAGCAGACCAGTGCCAGCAGCGGCGTCGCTACGAGCGCTCGCGGGGCCACACGCCTTCTCATCAAGCTCCTCCTAGTCGCACGGCAACTGCCGCCCCCGGGGCGCGGCGCTCAATTGACACGAGTTATCGCAGAACTGAGACGCAATACGAACTCAGACGTTAGGCGCGCGCGATCGGATTCCCCCTAGCGATGACCGAAGTGATGGGCGCGCGGGAGGGCGGCGTGGACGTCGGCGCCGTCGGTCAGCGACCGCGCGAGCGGCGCGAGCGAGACGAGCTCGTCCACGAGGACGTTCCGGTTGCGGTCCGAGTGCTCGTACCGGCCACGCACGAGCAGGAGTGGCTCGCTGCGCACGACCGCGCGGAACCGCTCGTAGACCTGCGGCAGGACGATGAGGTTCACCTGCGCGAGCTCGTCCTCGAGGAGCATGAAGACGACGCCCTTCGCGGTCGCCGGCCGCTGTCGCGCGACGACGAGCCCGGCGAGCTGCACCCGAGCGCGGTGCGGCTGCTCGCGCAGCTCCGCGCTCGACAGTGTTCCCGGCGGTAGATGAGACCGCAGGAGCTCGAGTGGGTGGACGCCGACGGACAGGCTCGTCGTCCGGTAGTCGGTGAGCATCCGCTCCCACACCGTCGGCTCGGGCAGCTCCGGCGTCGCGACCGTCGGCTCGAGCGGCAGCGCGAGCTGCTTCGCCTCTCCCGCTGTACCCGGCACGCTTGCCGGCCGCGGTACGAGCCCGAGCTGCCACAGGAGCTCGCGGCGCCGTAGGCCGAAGCAGTCGCAGGCGCCCGACTCGGCGAGTGCGCGCAACTCGTCCTCCGACAGCCCCGTCTTCTGGGCGAGCTCGCGGACGGAGGAATAGGGCCGCTTCGCCGCCACGACCTCCGCGTCGTCCTCCCCCAGTCCCGTCACGTATTTCAGCCCGACGCGCACGGCGCCGTCCTCCTCGATCGTGCAGCCGGCCTCGCTGCGGTTCACGTCGGGTGGTCGCGTCTCGACCCCGTGCTTCTGTCCGTCCCGCACGAGCGTCGCCGGCGGGTAGAAGCCCATCGGCTGCGCGTTGAGGAGCGCCGCGAGGAACTCCGGCGCGTAGTGATGCCGCAGCCACGCCGACTGGTACGCGAGCAGCCCGAACGCGGCCGCGTGCGACTTCGGGAAGCCGAAGCCCGAGAAGGCGACGAGCTTGTCGTAGAGCTCGTGCGCCTTCGCCTCCTCCACCCCCTTCTCGAGCGCGCCTGCGACGAACCGCTCGCGCCACGCCTCGAGCGCCGCATGCGAGCGCTTACGGCTCATCGCCCGCCGCAGCCCCTCCGCCTCGCCGACGCTGAAGCCGGCGAGATGGACGGCGACGTCGAGCACCTGATCCTGGAAGACGACGACGCCGAGCGTTTCGCGCAGCGGTTCCTCGAGCAGCGGATGGTCGGCCGGCGCGCGGTAGTCCGGGTCGTTGCGCAGCAGCTGGCGCCGCTCGACGTACGGGTGCACGGCCTTCCCCTGGATCGGCCCCGGCCGCACGAGCGCGACCTGCACCGTGATGTCGTCGATCGTCTCCGGACGTGTGCGGAGGACGACCTGCATCTGCGCGCGGCTCTCGATCTGGAAGCAGCCGACCGTGTCGGCACGCTGGATCTCCTCGAACACGTCCGGATCGTCGAGCCGCACACGCGAGAGGTCGATCCGCTCGCCGCGATGGCGCGCGACCAGGTCGACGCACTCCTCGACCGCCGACAGCATCCCGAGCCCGAGCAGGTCGATCTTGAGGAAGCCGGCGTCGGCGCACGAGTCCTTGTCCCACTGGCACATCTGCCGGCCCTCCATAGCGGCCGGCTGCACCGGGACGAGCTCGACGAGCGGCCGCGAGGAGATGACCATCCCGCCCGGATGCTGCGAGATGTGGCGCGGCAGGCCTGCGATCTCGCTGCAGAGGGCGCCGAAGGCGCGCCAGCGCGGCGAGCGGAGCTTCGTCGCCGCATCCGGCAGCGCGGCGATCTCGTCGGCGACGCGCTGCGCATTCCAGCCGTCCGTCAGCCGGGCGAGCCGCTCGAGGTCGGCGTACGGGAGGCCGAGCGCCTTGCCGACGTCCCGGATCGCGCCGCGTGAGCGGTAGGTGGCAAAGGCCGCCACGAGCGAGGCGTGCTCGGATCCATAGCGCTCGACGACGCTGACGATGAGCTTCTCGCGGATGTCGCGCGGGAAGTCGAGGTCGATGTCCGGCACCGACGCGAGCTCGCGGTTGAGGAAGCGGCCGAGCGAGAGGTTGTTCGCGACCGGGTCGACGTGCGAGAGGCCGGTCAGATAGCAGACGAGCGAGCCGACTGAGGAGCCGCGCCCACGGCCGGGCGGCAGGACGTGCCGCATCGAGCCAGGCCCGCGCACCTCGAGTGCCACCTCGCGTGCGAGCTCGAGCACCTCCCAGTGGAGCAGGAAGAAGCCGGCGAGACCGAGCTCGTCGATGAGCGCGAGCTCCTCCTCGAGCCGCCGGCGCACGCGCCGCTTGTGGCCGTTGAGGTCGTTGTAGCGCTCGGCGAACGCCGCCTCGCAGACTCGGCGCAGCTGGACGATCGCCGGCTCCTCGCCGTCCGAGAAGTCCGGGTAGCGGTAGCCGAGCTCCTCGGTCAGGTCGAACTCGAGCCGCGCGGCCAGCTCGGTGGTCCGGTCGACGGCGTCGCGATCGTCAGCGAAGCGCTCGCGCATCTCCTCCGGGGCCAGAAGGACGGACTCGTGGTTGCCGCGCCGCTCGCGCTCACAGCCCTCGAGCGAGGTGCGGCAGCGGACGGCGACGAGGATGTCCTGGAGCGCGGCGCGGCGGCGGTCGTGGGCGTGGACGTCGCCCGTCGCGACCGTCCGGACGCCGAGCGTGGCGGCGAGGTCGCGCAGGTGCGCGTTGCGGCGTGTGTCGCCGCGCTCGTACGGGCGCTGCAGCTCGACGTAAAAGCGGTCGAGGCCGAAAGAGCGCGCGAGCCGCGCCGCCGCGTTCGGATCGCGCACCGCGAGCCCGTCGCGCGCGCAGCCCGAGAGGCAGACGAGTCCCTCGTTCAACTCCTCGAGCAGCGCCTGGTCGAGCCGCGGCGGCAGCGGCTCGCGGTTCGTCGTGTCGCGTGTGTGCGCGTGCGCCGCCGTCAGCAGCCGGCAGAGGTTCGCGTAGCCGCGCGCGCTCTCCACGAGCAGCGTCACGTGGGACTCGTCCGCCAGTGTGACCTCCGCGCCGGTGATCGGCCGGACGCCGAGGTGCTTCGCGGCGTGCGCGAACTCGAGGGAGCCGTAGACGCCGTCGTGGTCGGTGAGGGCGATCGCCTCGTAGCCGAGCTCGGCCGCACGGGCCGCGAGCTCCTCCGGCTGCGACGCCCCGTCGAGGAACGAGTACGCCGAGTGCGCGTGCAGCTCGACGTAGGTCATGATCCGTGGTGATGGACGAGCCGTTCTTCACGCGGCCGGGCGAGGGCGAGCGCATCCGGCAGCACCGTGTTCTCGCCGAGCTGCCGCACATCGAGGCGCTCGAGCTCTTCTTCCCGGCGGACTTCGAGGGCGTCGACCCGCACACCCACCCCGACCACACCGACTCGTTCTATTTCCTCGAAGGCGAAGCCGAGTTCCTCCGCGACGGCGAATGGCATCGCGTCGGACCAGGCACGTTCCTCTCGGTGCCGCCGAACGTCGAGCACGGATTCCGTCCCTGCGGTACGTCCCGTCCGCCTGCTCAACTTCCACACGCCGAACGCGGGCTTCATCGAGCGGCTGCGGGACTGACACCACTCCCGTAGCTTAAGCGAACGTATGTTCGCGTGCTAGACGGACGTCACGTGCGCCCCATCCACCCAGCGGTCGATCCCGCACCCGCTCGCCCGTCGTCGTCAGTCGGAGTGGTACTCCGACGCTCGCGGGCGAGGCCAATCGCCTGGAGCTCCTCGTCGCACGAGTATGCACCCGTACCTAGGTATGGGTGTCAAGGGTGATGCACGAGCTGCCAGAGGGGCTTCTCGTGCGGACCGAGCGGGATGTAGTCCATCCCGTCGGGCGTGCGCAGAAAGCCCCCGCCGCGGCCCGGGCGGCCGAGATGGCCGTACTGCCAGACGATGTGCCGCTGCCTCGGGTCGATGATCACGATACGGTCGTTGTAGTCGTCGTTGATCGCAATGTTTCCGTTCGGGAGCATGATCGCGAGCGACGGGTGGTTGAGCGCGCCCCAGCCCGAGGTCGGCCCGTAGCGCCAGAGCGCCTTGCCGTGCTGGTCGACGATCACGACCGCGCCGGGGCTCGCGTAGTCCGCGAGGAGGATCCGTCCGCGCGAGAGCGGCTGCGGGTCGGACGGGTACGAGACCGGCGCCTGGAACGACCGCACGAGGCGTCCCGTCCTGCTGAAGCTCGTCGATCCACGAGCCGTTGATCTCCGAGACGAGGACGCCTCCGCCCGGCATCGGCGTGTCGCCGTTGACCGAGCCGAGCGTCGCGCGGCGGGTCGTGCACGCAGGCGCCCGTCCGCCCGATCTGGCGCACGATCCGGTGGTTCCGGATGAAGAGGATGCGGCAGTTGTAGGCGTCCGCGACGGTCATCGTCCCGTCCGGCAGGACGTAGGCGTCGTCCGGCCAGTTGAGCTGGTTCGGGCCGCCGCCTTTGACTCCCGGCGTGCCGTAGAGGTTCGTCACCGCGTGGGTCTTGATGTCGATCGAGAGGATGTCCTGGTGGTCCTCCTCGTTCGTGATCAGCGCCTTGCCGCCGGGTTCGACGAACGTGTCGTCGTCGAAGACGAGCTGCCGGCCGAGGCGCCGATCGCGCGCCGTCGGAAAGCTCCAGAGCGTCTGCCGGCCGGGGTCGACGAGAAGGATCCGGTCGTTGCCGCGGTCGGCGATCAGGAGCCCGCCGGGCAGCGGGCCGGGCAGCGTGACGACCCTGTTCGGATCCGGCTTCGGCTTCGTATTGGTTGTGGTCTGGGCGGTGTTCCGGGCCCCGGGTCGGTGCACGAGGGCGCCGACGAGCGCGATCGCGCCGAGCACGATCAGAGCGACGGCGAGCCGCGACCTCATTGCAGCGAAGGTAGCGACGCAGGTGTGAGCTTCACGTGAGCACCCACTACGCTCGCGGTGTGGACGGACCGGCCCGCCGCGAGCGTCTCGCCCGCTCCCGCCTCTATCTCGTCCTCGAGGCGCGGCCGCGCTGGCGAGCGATCCGGGCCCGCTGCTCGACGCTGCGCTGCGCGGTGGTGTCGACGTCGTCCAGCTTCGCGACAAGGAGCTCGGGGACGAGGCGCTCGTCGCCGCGGCCGAGCCGTTTCGCGCGGCGTGCGACGAGCACGGCGCTCTCTTCGTGCTCAACGACCGGCCGGACCTCGTCGAGGCGTGCGGCGGCGACGGCGTCCACGTCGGGCGGTGCGACACGACCGTCGCGGCCGCACGGTCGCTCGTGGGAAGCGAGCGGCTGCTCGGGCTGTCGGTCTCGACGGTGGACGAGCTCGAGCGACGTGGACGGCGCCGACTACGTCGGGGTGACCGCCTTCGCGACCCCGACGAAGCACGATGCGGTCGCGGGCGGGCTGGAGCTCGCTCCGCGCCGCCGCGGCGACTCTGACGGTCCCGTGGTTCGCGATCGGCGGCATCGAACTCTCGAACGTCGGCGAGGTGGCGGCCGCCGGCGCGCCGGGCGTCGCGGTCGTGCGCGCGATCCGGGACGCCGACGATCCGGAGACGGCAGCGCGGCTGCTCCGGGCAGCGCTAGATCGGCAGGAGTAGGTCGATCTCGTCGTGGCGGCGGTAGTGCTCGAGGCTGGGCCGGGTCTCGTCCGGCTTCGTGTACCTCGTCAGCTCCTCGAAGGTCGGCCCGATCCGCTCGTAGACGCCGGGCGGCTCGCCGTGTAGCCGAGCGCGGAGGAAGCGCCCGCCGGGCAGCGTGCCGGACTCGAGACCCGGACACGAGCTCGTCTCCCTCGCGCACCTCCACGCAGGCGCGGTAATCGTCCGCGACGGGGTCGAAGGCGCCGTAGAAGCGGCGCCCGCGGAGCGCGACGACGGCCTCGAGCTCGTCCCACGCCCGGCGGATGTGCTCGATCCCGTCGGGAACACGGACGAACTGCACCGCGATCTCCTCGCGCTCGATCTCCGAGAACTCCGTCATGCCCCGCGCTGGGTATACCAGCCGCCGCCGGCGCCGTCGTGGAAGACGACCGTGTTCTCGCCGCTCTCGAGCACGAGCTCGAAGTAGCCGCGGACAACGGGATCCTCCGTCCACCAGCGGTCGACGACGCGCCACTCCTCCCGCACGAGCGCGACGGCGCGGTGGTTCACCTCGAGCGGCCTTCCGTTCGCGTCGGCCTCGACGCGCGCCGCCCGAGGCGCGTTGAACCGTGTGACTACTCGTCCTTCGGCACGAGCAGCGCGCGACTCTCCGGCACGCGTGACCAAGGTGCCACCTCCACGACAGTGCAAACGGAGCCGGATCCGGTGCTTGCCCGCACCTGCCGGAGCCCGTCCCGCAGGCGGGAGCGGTCCTCGGCGCCGGCTGCGAGCAGCTCGAGCTGGTGCCCGGTCGGCTCGGTCAGCTCGACGAGCTCCAGGCGAAGCTCGACGACGGGAGCCGGCAGCTCGGCAAGCCGCGGCGAGAGCGCGACGCGGATCCGTTCGGGGTCGGCGCTCGGCTGGCGCAGAGTCAGCGTCCGCCGCCACGAGCCGCCGCTTTCGAGCCGGGCGGCGAGTGCGACCTTGCGGACGAAGCGATCGCGCCGCTCGGGACGTGCGAGCGCGGTCTCGACGAGCCCCGCGAGCGCGCGTCTCAGCGTCAGCTCGTTGCCGACCGCCTCCGGGAACTCGAGCGAGGCGGCAACGAGTGCGGGCGGGCGACGGCCGCGCACGCGCGCGGCCGTCCCGCCTCTCGCCAGGCCCCAGGCGCGCCGGCCGTCCGGCCCCAAACGTTCGGCGACGGCACCGCCCGGGAGCCCGGCAAGCTGCCCCAGCTTGCGGACTCCGAGTGCTTCGAGCTCTTCGTAGCGGCCGCGCTCGAGCGGCAGGAGCGTGAGCGGCAGCGGCGCGAGGAACCGCGGCAGCTCCTCGTCGGCGACGACGACCGTCTGCCCCGGCCGCGCGACCGAGGCTGCGGCGAGCGCGGCGAAGCGCCGTCCGGCGGCGCCGATGCGCGCATCCCACTCGGTTCCGACCGCCGCGAGCGCGCGCCGGAGCGCCGGCTCGAGGCCGCCGTAGAGCCGCTCGACTCCGCGCGTCTCGAAGTACGCGACGCCGAGCGAGGCCGGCTCGACGGCTATGCCGGCGTCCTCGAGCGCATGCAGGATCTCTTCCCACGCCTGCTCGGCGCCTGCCGCGTCGGGCTCGACGAGCGCGAGCGACGGACAGGTGGCAAGCCCCTCCCCCAGCCGCATCCCCGGCCGCACGCCGGCAGCCTCGGCGGCCGCCGTCACCGGCCCGAGCAGTGGCTCCCCCTGCGGCTCGGGAGCAAGCGCCGCCGGACGCAACGCGAGCGACGGCGTCCGGCGCAGCGCCGCCTTGAGCTCGAGTCCTGGGATGGTCAAACAGGCGATCATGGGAACGTATGTTCTATACGAACACGTGTTCTCCTGTCAAGGCATCGGCGACAATCGAGACCATGGATCGCGTACGTGTCGACAAGTGGCTGTGGGCGGCACGCTTCGCGAAGACGCGGAGCGCGGCGACCGACCTCGTTCTCGCCGGTCACGTCAAGGTCGGCGGCGAGCGGGTCAAGCCGGCGCGGGAGGTCGTGCCCGGCGACACGATCGAGATCCGTCTCGGCCCGGTGCGCCGTGTCGTCGTCGTCACCGGTCTCGCCGATCGCCGCGGGCCGGCGAAGGTTGCGGCGACGCTCTACGAGGAGACGCCCGAGTCACGGGAGGAGCGCGAGCGGCTCTCGCTCGAGCGACGGCTCGCGCGGCCGCTCGGTGCCGACCTCGGGGCGCGTCCGACGAAGCAGGAGCGACGCCGGCTCGACGCGCTCCGCAAGGGACAGCGCCGGCGATGAGATGGGTCGCGTTCCTCCGCGCCGTCAACCTCGGCGGCCGCAACAAGGTGCCGATGGCGGAGCTGAGAGCGCTGCTCGAGGACGCGGGATACGACGGTGTCCGGACCTACATTGCGAGCGGGAATGTCCTGCTCGAAGGACCGGCGAAGCGGGCAGCGCTCGCGTCCACGGTCGAGCGTCTCGTCGCGAACGGCTTCGGGGTGACGACGACCGCGATCCTGCGGAAGCCACGCGAGCTCGCGAGGATCGTGGAGGCGCACCCCTTCGGCGACGCCTCGGAGACGCACGTTGCATTCCTCGCTTCACGACCCACCAAGGCTGCAGCCGCCCGGCTGGACGCAGTGGAGTCCGGCGCCGACCGCGCCGTTGTCGCCGGCTCCGACCTCTACCTCCGCCTGCCACGCGGCGTGCAGGGCTCCCGCCTCTCGGCTGCGCGTCTCGAGTCGCTGCTCGGCGTTCCCGCCACGATGCGGAACTGGCGGACCGTCGTCGCGCTCGCCGAGCTCGCTGCCGAGGCGTAGGCTCGGGGGGACACCGAGCGAAGGGAGAGTTCGATGGCACTGGCACGCGTCGTGAACTTCGAGGACATCGACTCGCAGCGGATGGCCGCGCTCAAGAACGAGCTCGAGGGCGGCGAGAAGCCCGAGGGGCTGCCCGCGACCGAGATGATGATCCTCCACGACCCCGAGAGCGACAGCGCGCTCGCGATCGTCTTCTTCGACAACGAGGCGGATTACCAGACGGGCGACGAGTTCCTCAGCTCGATGCCCACCTCGGACACGCCGGGCAGGCGCACTGCGGTGACGAAGCACGACGTCGCCGTCCGCGTCACGGCCTAGAGCGTCACCTCGGCTGCGGGGCCGACGCGGCGGACGTAGCGCGGGACGACGTCGAGGACGTTCTCCCGCGCACAGCGCTCGACGTCGGCCTCGAGGCCGTGCCGGCGCAGGTTCGCGGCGCTGCGGCTCGCGCCGAGCCCTTCGAACGCGTTCGGGAAGCTGCGCGCGAGCAGGATCGCCGCGCGGGCCGAATCCGCCGGCTCGCCGCCGAGGCTCTCGGCGATGCGCCCCGCGCAGTAGGCGTCGTCGAGCGCGAGCTCGCCGAGCACGCCGGCGCAGAGCACGGCGACGTCCTCCCCACTCTCGCGCGCCGCCGCCGCGACCGCGTCGACGTTGAGGAGCGAGCCGACGTAGACGCGCTCGAAGCGCTCGGCGGCCGCGACGAGCAGCCGCGTCCCGTTCGTCGTCGTGAGGATCAGCGTCTCGGCCGCGGGCTCGCCCTCGAGCTCGCTCGGCGAGTTGCCGAAGTCGAAGCCCTCGATGTGCTCGAGCCGCCGCTCGCCGGCGAGCTTCGCAGGTCCCTCGGTCTCCGCGAGCGAGCGCGCTTCGTCGATCTCGGCGCAGCAGAGGACGCGCCGGTAGCCGGACGCGAGCGCCTGGCAGATCGTGGAGGTCGCGCGGAGGACGTCGACCACGACTCCGACCGGAGCGGGCGTCAGCTCGCCCGGGGTGAAGGCCACATGGACACGCATGGCGGGGGCTAGGCTAGCCCGGATGTCGACGGTCGAGACGCGCTACTGCTACCGGCATCCCGACCGCGAGACGGGACTGTCGTGCTCGGACTGCGGCCGCCCGATCTGCGCCGACTGCGCCAACTTCGGGCCGGTGGGCATCCGCTGCCCCGACCACGCGAGCGTGCGCAAGGGACCCACGACCAAGCTGAAGCCGCCCACGGTGCGCCGCGCGCCCGGTCTGGCGCTCGCGACCGGTGAGTCGCCGGTCACGTACGCCATCATCGCGATGAATGTCGTGATCTACCTGATCACGGTGGCGCAGGGGCATGCCGGACTCAACAACCCCGGCGGCACGCCGTACCGCGGACTCTATCTCCACTGGCTGCTCTACGGACCCCTCGTCGCGCACGGCGGCTGGTACCGCCTAGTGACCTCGATGTTCCTGCACGGCTTCCTGGTCCACATCGCCTTCAACATGCTCGCCCTCTGGTTCATCGGCAGGCCCGTGGAGCAGTACCTCGGCACGGCGCGTTACATCGGCCTCTACTTTGTCTCCGGCCTTGCCGGGTCGGCTGGGGCCTTGCTCCAGTCGCCGAACGTCCCGACCGTCGGCGCATCCGGAGCGATCTTCGGGATCCTCGGCTCGATGCTGATCCTCGAATGGCAGATCACGGGGCGGTTCGCCGGCCAGGCCTTCACGTGGATCCTGATCAACTTCGTGATCGACTTCTACTACCGCGGGAGCATCTCCTGGGGCGGGCACCTCGGCGGCCTGATCGGCGGGATCCTGATCACGCTCGCCTACGGACACTGGCGCGGCGGGCGCGCGCAGTACGGGCAGCTCGGGCTCGGCGGCGTGATCGGGCTGGTGGCCGTCGGGGTCGGCAGCATCGCGGTTGCGTACCTCCGCGTTCGCGGCTATGCCTAGCGCGTGACCTCGAGGAGCTTGCCGCTCCTGCCGTCGACGAGGGCATAGCGAGACCGGGACACCGCCGCCAGCCAGGCGTCGAGAGGAGCCGTTCGTCATCCGCCGGCTTGCACGTACTCGGCGCGGTGCGCCTCCTTCAGCGCCGCCTGCGCCGCCGCGAGGCGCGCGAGCGGGACGCGGTACGGCGAGCAGCTCACGTAGTCGAGCCCGATCCGGTGGCAGAACTCCACCGACGAGGGCTCGCCGCCGTGCTCGCCGCAGATGCCGAGCTTGAGGTCCGCCTTCGTCCCTCTCCCCCGCTCGACCGCGATTCGCATCAGGTCGCCGACGCCTTCGGTGTCGAGCGCCTCGAACGGGTTCCGCTCGAGCACGCCGTTCTCAAGGTAGAACGTGAGGAACTTTCCCTCGGCGTCGTCGCGCGACATCCCGAGCGTCGTCTGCGTGAGGTCGTTCGTGCCGAAGGAGAAGAAGTCGGCGACCTCGGCGATCTCGTCCGCGCGCAGCGCTGCGCGCGGCAGCTCGATCATCGTCCCGCAGAGGTACTCGAGGCCCGGCGCCTCCTCCTCCATCACGCGCTCGGTGAGCTCGCGCAGCCGGCGCAGTTCCTCGCGGAAGCCGACCAGCGGATGCATGATCTCGACGAGCGGAGCCTCGCCGGCGCGCTCCTGCACCGCCTTGGCCGCGCGTGCGATCGCCCGCACCTGCATCTCGTAGACCTCCGGCCACTGGATGCCGAGCCGGCAGCCGCGGGTGCCGAGCATCGGGTTCGACTCGGTGAGCGCCTTGATCCGCCGGCGCATGCGCTCGTCGCGCGCCTCCTCGAGCGGCGGCAGGAACTCGTGCAGCGGCGGGTCGAGCAGCCGGATCGTCACCGGCAGCCCGGCCATCGCCTCGAAGATCGCCTCGAAGTCCGACTGCTGGAAGGGAAGGAGCCGGTCGAGCGCGTCGCGGCGCCCTGCCTCGTTCTCCGCGAGGATCATCTCCTGCACGACGGGCAGCCGCTCCTCGCCGAAGAACATGTGCTCGGTGCGGCAGAGCCCGATGCCCTGGGCGCCGAACTCCCGCGCCTTGGCAGCGTCGTCGGCGTTGTCGGCGTTCGCGCGCACCTTGAGGCGGCGAGCGTCGTCCGCCCAGTCGAGGATCGTCTCGAAGTCCTCGTTGATCGCGGGCGGGACGAGCGGCACCTCGCCGACGATGACGCGGCCGGTGCCACCGTCGATCGTGATCACGTCGCCCTCGCCGAGCTGGTGCCCGCCGATACGGACGGACTTCGCGCCTGTGTCGATGTCGAGGCCGTCGCAGCCGGCGACACACGGCTTGCCCATGCCGCGCGCGACGACGGCGGCGTGCGAGGTCATCCCGCCGTGCGCGGTGAGGACGCCCTTGGCCTGGATCAGGCCGTGGATGTCGTCGGGGGTCGTCTCCCAGCGGACGAGGATCACCGACTCGCCGGCCTTGCCGCGCTCCGCGGCGCTGTCGGCGTCGAGCACGATCTTCCCGCAGGCTGCGCCGGGCGAGGCGTTGAGGCCCTGCGCGGCCACCTCGAACTCGGCAGCAGGATCGAGGCGTGGATGGAGCAGCTGGTCGAGCTGCGTCGGGTCGATCCGCGCGACGGCTTCCTCCCGCTCGATCAGCCCTTCCGCCGTCATGTCGACCGCGCACTTGATCGCAGCCGCCGCCGTCCGCTTCGCGGTACGGGTCTGCAGCAGGTAGAGGTGTCCCTGCTCGACGGTGAACTCGATGTCCTGCATGTCGCGGTAGTGGCGCTCGAGCGAACCCATCGTCTCGCGAAGCTGGTCGTACGCCTGTGGCATTCGCTCGCGCAGCTCGGCGAGCGGCTGTGGCGTGCGTGTCCCGGCGACGACGTCCTCGCCCTGTGCGTTGACGAGGTACTCGCCGTAGACGCCCTGCTCGCCCGTCGACGGGTTGCGGGTGAAGCAGACGCCGGTCGCGGAATCCTCGCCCCTGTTCCCGAACACCATCTGGACGACATTGACCGCCGTGCCGAGGTCGTCGGGGATCGCGTACATCTGTCGGTAGACCTGCGCGCGCGACGAGTTCCAGGAGTCGAAGACGGCCCTGATCGCGCGGCGCAGCTGGTCGCGCGCGTCCTGCGGGAAGCCCTGGCCGGTGTCGCGCTCGTAGACCGCTCGAGCCTGCTCGACGGAGTCGTCGATGCTGAAGCTCTCGTGCGGGATGTCGTCGACGGTCTCGCCGAACATCTGGATCAGCCGGCGATAGCAGTCCTTCGCGAACTCCTCGTTCCCCGTCGAGCGCGCGAGACCCTCGACGGCCTCGTCGTTGAGCCCGACGTTGAGGATCGTGTCCATCATCCCCGGCATCGAGACCGCCGCACCGGACCGGACGGAGACGAGGAGCGGATCCCGGGGGTCGCCGAACCGTTTTCCCGTCTGGTCTTCGAGCCGCGCGATGTGCTCCGCGACCTCCTCGTCGAGACCCTCGACCTCGCCGCCGGAGGCCATGAAGGCCCGGCAGGCGTCGGTCGTGATCGTGAAGCCGGCGGGAACCGGGACGCCGAGCTGCGTCATCTCGGCGAGCCCGATCCCCTTGCCGCCGAGGAGCTCCCGGCCGCCCTCGGAGGGCTCGTCGAAGTCGTAGACGTAGCGGGTCATCGGGGCGCAGATGTTCTCACATGCAGGCAGCTTGGCCCGTCAGCCGCGCCTGGCCCGGAACTCCGCCAGCCAGGCAAGGGTGCGCAGCCCGATCCAGACCGGGGTGAGCAGAATGTAGAAGAGGACGTCCCCGATCAGCAGGGCGAGCCCCCAGAGCGCCCAGCGCCAGAGCGGGATGCGCGGCTTCGCGGTCACCGACCGGCCGGGGCCTTCGCCTCGCCGGCGCGCTCCTCGACAACGCGAAGGATGCGGTGCGCCGTCTCCTCGATCGACAGCTCGGAGATGTCGATGACCGGGCAGCGGAGCCGGCGGTGCAGCTTCTTCGCCTGCTCGAGCTCCTCGTAGATCTCGGCGAGCTCGGCGTACTGCCGGTTGCGCCCGGGCGCGCCCATCGCCCGCACGCGCGCGCGCCGAATCTCGACGAGCCGGTTCGGATCGATCGTAAGACCGACGACCCTGGCCCGGTCGATCTCGAACAGCTCGGCCGGCGGCGCGATCCCTTTGACGACCGGGACGTTCGCGGCCTTGTGGCCGAGGTAGCCGAGGTAGATCGAGAGCGGCGTCTTCGAGGTCCGGGACACGCCGACGAGGACGACGTCCGCGTCGTGGAGGCCGTGCGCGACGCCGTCGTCGTAGCGGACGGCGAACTCGATCGCCTCCATCCGCTTGAAGTACGCGGAGTTGAGCGGCGGCCGCGAGCCCGGGGTCATCGTCGCGGCCTGGCCCGAGACGCGCGCGACCGCGTCGATCGGCTGGCCGAGGAGGTCGCAGTAGTGAAGGCGCGCCCGGCGGCAGAGCGTGCGCATCGCCTCGCGGAGCTGCGGCTGGACGAGCGTGTAGACCACGACCGCGGGCCGGCCGCGCATCCGGTTGACCGCGAGCTGGAGGTCGTCCTGCGACTCGACGCGTGGGTGGCGAATCTCGACGAAGTCCTGCTCCGGGAACTGCGCCTCGAGCGCCTGGACAAGACGCGCCGCGGTCTCGCCGGTGGCGTCGGAAACGACGTGGAGCTCGACTGGCGGGTTCGGCATCGGCGGTCAGCGTAACCGGGCGCCTCCCTGGTCCCATCCCAAACCCCCACCCACCCACGGGGATGGGAGCGTACGCCGACACCGGCGGCCACAGAGTCGCGACTTCGTGCCGAAAGGCCGGCGAATGCCTCCGCGGTTTCACCGTCCCGACCCGTCCGGCCCGCGGTAACTGCCCGGGTAACCTCCGCGCATGGCGGACGCGGCGCAACCCGTGACGATGGACACGATCGTCTCCCTCTGCCGCCGGCGCGGCTTCGTCTTCCCGTCCTCCGAGATCTACGGCGGCCTCGGCTCGACGTACGACTACGGCCACTACGGCGTCCTGACGAAGAACAACATCCGCTCGCTCTGGTTCCGCGCGATGGTGCAGGAGCGCGACGACATCGTCGCCCTCGACTCCGCGATCATCCTCAACCCGCGCGTCTGGGAGGCATCCGGCCACGTCGCCGGCTTCACCGACCCGCTCGTCGACTGCCGGACGTGCAAGCTCCGCTTCCGCGCCGACCAGCTCGAACACGCGAGCTGCGGCCGCAAGCCGAGCAAGCGCCCCGGGGAGACGCCCGACTGCGACCTCACCGAGCCGCGCCAGTTCAACCTCATGTTCGAGACGCACGTCGGCGCGTTGCAGGACGAAAGCTCCGCCGCCTACCTCCGCCCGGAGACGGCCCAGGGCATCTTCATCAACTTCAAGAACGTCGCCCAGCTCGCGCGCCGCAAGCCGCCGTTCGGCATCGCCCAGGTCGGCAAGTCGTTCCGCAACGAGATCACGCCGGGCAACTTCCTCTTCCGGGTGCGCGAGTTCGAGCAGATGGAGATGGAGTTCTTCGTGCCGCCCGCCGACGCGACGCAGTGGTTCGAGTACTGGCTCGACCAGCGGCTCGCCTGGCACCGCAGCCTGGGCCTGCGGGAGGACAACCTCCGGGTACGCCAGCACGACGAGGCGGAGCGCTCGCACTACTCGAGCGCAACGAGTGACATCGAGTACCTCTATCCGATCGGCTGGCAGGAGCTCGAGGGCGTCGCGAACCGCGGCGATTTCGATCTCACGCAGCACACGCAGCACTCGGGCACGAAGCTCGAGTGGATCGACCCCGACGGCAACCGCTACACGCCGTACGTGATCGAGCCGGCCGTGAGCATCGAGCGGATCTTCGTCGCGCTGCTCTGCGACGCGTACCACGAGGAGGTCGTGGGAGATCGCGAGCGCGTCGTGCTCCGCCTCCATCCGCAGGTCGCGCCGGTGAAGGCGGCGATTCTCCCGCTCATCCCGCGCGACGAAGGCATGGCGACTCGGGCGCGTGCGCTCTACGAGGAGCTGCGCAGACACCACGTGGTCGAGCACGACGAAGGCGGCCAGATCGGCAGGCGTTACCGTCGCCAGGACGAAATAGGGACGCCGTGGGCCTTCACCGTCGACGAACAGACACTCGAGGACGACACCGTCACCGTGCGAGACCGGGACTCGCTCGCGCAGGAGCGGCTCCCGATCAGCGGCGTCGGCGCGTGGCTGGGCGACGCGCTGGAGCGGGACTGGTCCTCGCCGTCGTCGGACTGACCGCGGCCGGGTGCCTCGGCGCAGGCACGAAGACCGTCACCGTCATCCACACGCAGACGGTCACCTCCACCGAGACGGTGACGACGACGGGATCCGTGTCGTCGGCCAGGCCCTGCCAGGGGACCGACCTCACGGCCGTGTTCACGCTCATCCCCAACAGCGCCGGAGCCGGCCAGATCGCGTACGCGCTCACGGTGAAGAACAGCTCCCAGAGCCCGTGCTGGGTTCAAGGGATCCCGAAGGGGACGCTCCTCGGTGCGAACGGCACTGTGCTCCCGACCAATGTCAGGGGCTCGGGCGGCGGCAAGCGAATCGTGCTTCCTCCCGGTGCGTCGGCCACCGCTCAGGCCCGGTTCTCTCCCGACGTGGCCGGTGACGGAGACTCGCAGTCGGGTGCCTGTCAGCCTCCGGCGCACACGTTCCAGCTGACGGCGCAGGGAGTCAGCGTGACGGAAGCTGCGATCAAGCCGCCCACGAGCGTGTGCCAGCGGGGAACGTTGAACTTCGAGGCCTTCGGCTACACCGGCTGATCAGGCGCTGAGCGTCCGCAGCCGGAAACCGCCGTGGTACTCGTACGAGGCGGTGACAACGCGCAGGATGTCGCGCTGCGCCCGCTCCGAGAGTCCGAGGCCCGGGGCGTCGGCAAGCGGCCGCGCGAGGAGCGCCTCGATGCCTGCGATCCCGTCGGGTGCGAGCGCGAGTGCCTCGGTCGCGGACGCGCAGCGCTCGCAGACCGCACCTCCTGCGCGCGGCGAGTAGCCGACGAGCGGCTCCCCTTCGGCACCGCACTCGGCGCAGGCGGTGACGTGCGGCAGGTAGCCGGCCAGCCAGAGCAGCTTGAGCTGGAACGCGAGCCCGAGCGGGTCGAGGGTCGGCCGCTCGGCCGTGTGCGGCGTGCCGTCGAGGAGGTCGAGGAAGCGCGTCAATGCGGTGAAGGCCCGCTCGTTCGCCTCCTCCTCGCTGAACAGGCGCAGCATCGCCTCGGAGCCGATCATCCCGACGGAGAAGCGGTAGTAGTCCTCTCGCGCCTCCCGGTGCGACCGGACGAGTTGCGCCGCGGTCACGGTCTGGAGGTCGCTACGCCCGCGATGGAGAACGAGCTCGACGTGCGACAGCGGTTCGAGCCGGGCGCCGAAGCGCGACATCGTCTTTCGCACGCCCTTCGCCACCGCGCCGACCCGGCCGTGCGCCGCGGTGTAGAGGTGCAGCACCCGGTCGGCCTCTCCGAGGCGCATCGACCGGAGCACCACGGCCTCCGTGCTGTACGCCCGTCCGGCCATGCCCGTTGCAGTCTAGGGACGGCACCGGCAGGAACACATCGCGCGGTCCGTGCGTTGTAGCGCGGGATGTCCAGGATCCAGATCTATACGACGCGCTGGTGCGGGTTCTGCGTGCGCGCGACGACGCTCCTCGATTCCCGCGGGCTTCCGTACGAGGAGATCTCGCTCGACGACGATCCCGCGTTCCGGCAGACGGTGCTCGAGGCGACGGGCGGCTGGACGGTGCCCCAGATTCTCATCGACGGCCGGCCGATCGGCGGCTACACCGAGCTCTGGCGCCTCGACCGCGAGGGTTGCCTCGACGAGATCCTCGCCGCCTGAGCCGGCTGCTCCGGCTGGCACGTAGGACAGAACCACGTGGTGCGGCCGGCGACCTGGGTGCGCGCGATCGGTGTCCCGCAGCGGTCGCACGGCTCGTCACGGCGTCCGTAGACACGAAACTCGTTCTGCATCGAACCTCCGCTGCCGTCGGGCAAGCGGTAGTCGCGGAGGGTCGATCCCTGCCGGGCAAGCCCGGCCTCGAGAGCTACCCGGATCCCCCGGTGCAACCGCCGGAGCTCGTTGCGGTCGAGACCGGCCGCGGGGCGCAACGGGTTGAGCCGCGCGCGCCACAGGGCCTCGTCGACGTAGATGTTCCCCAGGCCGGCGAGCGTTCGCTGATCGAGGAGCGCTGCCTTGAGCGAGGTGCGGCGACCGGCAAGCCGCTCGCCCAGGCGCGCCGCGGTGAAGAGCGTGTCGAGCGGCTCGTCGCCCACACGCGCGGCGAGATACGGCTCCGCCTCCCCCGGCTCGAGCAGGAGCCACGTTCCGAAGCGCCGCACGTCGCGGTACCCGACGTCCGATCCGTCTTCTAGTCTGACAACGGCGCGGCGATGCCGATCGTCCGACAGCGATCCGTTCGGTGCGTACAGGAGGCTCCCCGTCATCCGGAGGTGGATCAGGAGAACGCGACCGCTTTCGAACCGAACAACCAGATACTTGCCGCGCCGCTCGACGGCTGCGACACGCTCCCCCTCCAGCTCGGCCGCCACCTCGGTCGGCTCGTAGGGACGCACGAGCCGCGGATCGTCGATCCGGACCTGCTCGAATCGCCGCCCGACCAGCACAGGCTCGAGCTGCCTGCGGACGCTCTCGACCTCCGGCAGCTCCGGCATGCGGCCTAGGGGTTCACGATGGGCTGACCCGGAATCCCACGCGACGGCGCCTTGCCGCCGAGCCAGGCGTTGACGGTTGCGCCGACGTCGGCGAACTCGCCCTCGTGGATCTGTCCGGCTGCGTTGCGTCCCTCGACGTACGCGAGCAGCATCGCGTATTCGCGCGAGTGATCCGTCGACGGCGTCGTCGGGTCGCAACCGTGGTCAGACGTGATGATCAGCAGGTCGCCCGACCGGAGCGCGTCGAGCAGGTCGGGGAGCCGGTAGTCGAAGTCCTGCAGGCAGCGGTGGAAGTTGACCGGGTCGTTGCGGTGGCCCCAGAGCATGTCCGTCTCGACGAGGTTGACGAACACGAAGCCCTCGTCCATCTCTCGGAGGAGCTTCTCGGTCTGCTGGATCCCCTCGATGTTCGACTTCGTCGGGTGCGACTCGTCGATGTCGCAGCCCGCGAAGATGTCGCCGATCTTGCCGACGCCGTACACCTTCTTGCCGGCCTCGCGCACGAGCGTCAGGTAGTTCGGCCGGCGCGGCTCGAGCGAGAAGTCGTGCCGGTTCGGCGTCCGGACGTAGTTGCCCGGCTCCCCCGTGAACGGTCGCGCGATGACGCGACCCACGGCGTGCTTTCCCGTGAGGATCTCGCGCGCGGCGCGGCAGCCGTCGTACAGCTCCTCGAGCGGCACCGTGTCCTCGTGGGCGGCGATCTGGAAGACGGAGTCCGCCGACGTGTAGACGATCCATTTCCCGGTTCGCTGGTGCTCCTCCCCGAGCTCCTGAATGATCTCCGTCCCCGAGGCCGCCCTGTTCCCGAGCACTCCTCGGGCGGTGCGGTGCATGAAAGGGTCGATCACGTCGTGGGGGAATCCGTGCGGGTAGGTGGGAAACGCCTGCGCCGTCACGACGCCCATGAGCTCCCAGTGTCCCGTCGTCGTGTCCTTGCCCTTCGAGCGCTCGAAGAGCCGTCCCGCGACCGCAGGCGCGCCGGGCTGCGGCGGGCAACCCTCGAGCGGCTCCACGTTGCCGAGCCCTAGCGCCTCGAGGCTCGGCAGGTCGAGGCCGCCGACGGCTCGGGCGACGTTGCCGAGTGTGTCGGAACCTTCGTCTCCGTATTCCGCGGCGTCCGGCAACTCGCCGGCGCCGACGGCATCGAGCACGATGACGCACGCCCTGGGCACCGGGCTATTCTAGGGAGCGCATGTCGACCGCCCTCGGCCTCATCGCTTTCGTCGTCTACGTCCTCTTCATCGTGGGCCTCGCGGCCGCGGTGACCTGGCTGGTCGTCAGACTCTCGCCGCAGAAGAAGCCCGGCGGGCCGCCGGCGAGCAGCTAGACCGGCGCGAGCGGCAGCACGTCGGCGAGCGGCGTGTAGTCGAGGCCGTGCGCCTCCGCGACCGCCTCGTACGTGATCTTGCCGTCCAGGACGTTCACGCCCAGTCCAAGCGCGGGATCGGCTGCAACCGCCTCGGCGAGCCCCTGGTCGGCAATCGCCTCGACGTACGGCAGCGTCGCGTTCGTGAGCGACTTGGTGGAGGTGACGGGGACGCCGCCGGGCATGTTGGCGACGCAGTAATGGACGATCCCGTCGACCTCGTAGACCGGATCCGAATGCGTGGTCGGGTGTGCGGTCTCGATGCATCCACCCTGGTCGATGGCGACGTCGACGATGACCGCGCCGGGCTGCATGTCGGAGAGCATCTCGCGGCTGATCAGCTTCGGAGCACGCGCGCCCGGGATGAGGACTGCACCGATCACGACGTCGGCGTGCTCGATCGTCTGCTCGATCTCGAGGCTGGAGGACATGAGCAGGCTGACGCGTCCGGAGAGGATCTCGTCGAGGTGTCGCATCCGATCGATCGAGCGCTCGAGCACCGTGACCCGGGCGCCGAGGCCGAGGGCGATGATCGCCGCGTTGTAGCCGACGATCCCACCGCCGAGCACCACGACGTGGCCGGGCTGGACGCCGGGCGTTCCCGCGAGGAGGACGCCGCGCCCACCGAGCGGCTTCTCGAGGAAGTGCGCGGCCGCCTGCGGCGCGAGCCTTCCGGCGATCTCGCTCATCGGGGCGAGCAGCGGCAAGCGGCGATCGTCGGTTTCGACCGTCTCGTAGGCGACGGCCGCAATGCCGCTCTCGGCGAGCGCCCGCGTGAGCGGCTCGTCGGCGGCGATGTGGAGGTAGGTGAAGAGCACGAGCCCTTCGCGCAGCCGCGAGTACTCGGGCTCGATCGGCTCCTTGACCTTGAGCAGGAGGTCGGCCTGATCCCAGGTCTCTTCCACCGAGACGATGCGGGCGCCGGCACGCTCGTAGTGCTCGTCCGGGAACGCACTCCCCTTCCCGGCCGTCGTCTCGACCAGAACCTCGTGGCCGCGCTGGATCAACTCGCGGGCGCCGGCCGGGGTGAGCGCGACGCGGTACTCGTCGGTCTTGATCTCCTTGGGAACGCCGATACGCAAGGCCCGGAGACCCTATCTCGCCGGCGCTGCGCGACAAAGCCGCGACGGACTTGCTTGCGATTCACGACACGAAGCCACGGCCTCGGCACTGCTTGTCCGGTAGCGTCGCTCTCGAGGGCGGCGGGATCGGCTCCCCAGCCTGAGTGGCAAGTGGCCAATCGCTGGATAAGCGGCGGTCAAGGCGAGGACTACACTCACAGTCGTGTTGCAACGCGTCCAAGTGAAGGCCCTGCCGGTCGTGAATCGGGCGGTCGATCTCGCGCCAGCGACGCAGGCTTGTTGCGGCGTGTGCCGGACTTGCGCGACGACGAATGTGCTGACGACGCTGGGCGCGGTCGGCGTCTGGGCGTTGTCGCGGCTGCGCGTCCTGCGACACCCGTAACCTGAACTGGCGATCTCCTCGCCGTAGAGCGTTTCTACAGCGAATGGCCACTTGCCACCCTGGGTGGGGTGCGGAGAGCCTCGCTAACCCGGACGGGTTCGCCCTTCGAGTCCTCCGAGATAGAGCAACAAGCCCGCGAGCGTCTTCGCATCCTCGATCTCGCGCAGCCGTTCCCCGACCTCGGCGACCGGCCAGCGGACGAGCTCGAGGTCCTCGTCGGCCGCGGGAGAGGCCTCTCCCCGTTCGACGCCCTCGGCCGCGAACACGTGCATCTGTTCCCGGCAGAAGCCCGGGGTCGTCCAGAACGCCGCCAGCTCGCGCCACTCGCCACCGGTCAGGCCGCACTCCTCCTGGAGCTCGCGCCGCGCCGTCTCGAGCGGCTCCTCGCCCGGCTCGGCTGTCCCCGCCGGCAGCTCGAGCAGTCGTTTCCGCGCCGGCTCGCGAAGCTGGCGCACGAGCGTGACGAACCCGTCGCCGTCGACTGCCACGATCGCGACTGCACCCGGGTGCTCGACAATCTCCCTCTCATGCTCGCCCCACCGCTCGACGGTCAGGCCGAGTAGCGATCCCTCGTACACGCGCCGCGCCGAGTCCGGCTCGAAGCTCAAGCTCGCGCCCCCTCGACCAGCGCGACGGTCACGTCCACCATCCCTTCGAGATCCGCGACCGCGACGTGCTCGTCCGGCGTGTGGAAGCCGAACACGCCGTGCGAGAGGTTCACGCAGCGGCGGCCACGTCCGTTGAAGACGTTCGCGTCCGCGCCGCCACCCGACAACCCGTAGCGGGGCTCGCAACCGCAACGGGCGAACGCCGTAGCGGCGAGCTCGACTGCCTGCTCATCGCGCTTCAGCCGGTAGCCGTCGTAGCTCTTGCGCATCGTGGTCTCGACATCGCACTCCGTCTCGGTCGCGGCGAACGAGAACGCGTCGAGCATCTCCTGCACGATCTCCGCGAGGGTCGACTCGTCATGGGAGCGTGCCTCGGCGAGGAAGGTGCACCACTCGGGTACGACATTGCCCGCGGTGCCGCCCGTGATCGTTCCCACGTTCGCCGTCGTCACCTCGTCCACCCGGCCGAGCCGTAGGTCT
This sequence comes from uncultured Actinomycetes bacterium, assembly GCA_963731015.1. GTDB lineage: Bacteria > Actinomycetota > Thermoleophilia > Gaiellales > Gaiellaceae > Palsa-739. Next base: position 386,868 of record CAVSTY010000005.1, on the reverse strand, counting down.
GCAATCGCCTTGGCCGCCGCTTGGATCGCGGAGCGCCCCTCCTCCGGCGCCATCCCCGCGTGCGCCGCGCGGCCGTGGAAGCGCACCTCGAGCGCCCGCGACCAGGGCGCACCGAGGACGACTTCGCCCATCGCTCCCTCCTGGTCGTAGACGTAGCCCACTTGCGCGTCGAGGCGGTCATGATCGAACGCGCCCGCGCCGAGCAGCCCGACCTCCTCCATCGGCGTGAACACGAGCTCGATTCCCGCATGCGGCAGGTTCTCCACGAGCACGCGCCGCACTCCCTCGAGCATCGCCGTGATCGCGGCCTTGTTGTCGCAGCCGAGGATCGTGCCGCCGGCGTTGCGGACGATGCCCTCCTCCACGACCGGCTCGAGCGGCCCGTCGGGCGGCACCGTGTCCATGTGCGCGCAGAGGAAGAGCGGGGTTCCGTCAGCGGTCGGCTCGACGCGCGCGTAGACGTTCCCGGCCGTGGAGCCGATCCGCGGACCACAGTCGTCTTCGTCCGGCTCGAGTCCGAGATCACTCAGATAGCGCAGGAGGACGTCCGCCACGCCGCGTTCCTCGCCCGGTGGGCTCGGGATCGCGGCGAGTTCGGAGAGGAGGTCGACCGCCTCGGACACGCGCCGATCCTAGAGGCGGGCGGTCAGACGGCGACGCGTTCGCCGGCCCGCGTCCGCGCGCGGTCGAGCGCAGCGCCGACGAAGCCGCGGAAGAGCGGCGCCGCCCGCGTCGGCCGGGACTTGAACTCCGGGTGGAACTGGCTCGCGACGAACCACGGATGGTCGGCGAGCTCGACGATCTCCACGAGCCGGCCCTCCTGGAAGGTGCCGCTCACGACGAGCCCGGCCTCGACGAGCCGGTCGCGGAACGCGTTGTTGACCTCGTAGCGGTGCCGGTGACGCTCGTGGATCGTGTCGTCGCCGTACAGCTCGCGGGCGCGCGAGCCCTCCGCGACCTCGACCGCCTGCGCGCCGAGCCGCATCGTGCCGCCGAGATCCTCGATTCCCTTCTGCTCCGGGAGCAGGTCGATCACCGCATACGGCGTCTCCGGATCCATCTCGGTCGAGTTCGCGCCCTCGAGCCCGACGACATGGCGTGCGAACTCGGACACGGCGACGTGCATGCCGAGACAGATGCCGAGGTAGGGAATGCGGCGCTCGCGCGCGACCTGGCAGGCGAGGATCTTGCCCTCCCAGCCGCGCGAGCCGAAGCCGCCCGGCACGAGCACGCCGTCGACGCTCTCGAGCAGCTCGGCCGCCTCGTCATAGGACATGTCCTCGGCGTCTACCCAACGCAGACGAACGGCGCTGCCGTGCTCCAGTCCGGCGTGCTTTAGCGCCTCGTGGACGGAGAGGTAGGCGTCCTGGAGCTTCACGTACTTGCCGACCAGCGCGATCTCGACCACGTCGCGCCGGCTGTGGATCCGCTCGAGCAGTTCGTCCCAGTCGGACAGGTCCGGCTCACCGAGCTCGAGGCCGAGCCGCTCGCCGACGAGCCGGTCGAGCCCCTCGCCGTGGAGGACGCGCGGCACCTCGTACACGTCCGGGACGTCGGGGCTGGCGACGACCGCGCCGGGGTCGACGTCGGCGAAGAGCGCGATCTTGTCCCGGATGTCGCGCGAGAGCTCCTCGTGCGAGCGGCAGACGACGACGTCGGGATGGATGCCGATCCGGCGCAGCTCGTTGACGGAGTGCTGCGTCGGCTTCGTCTTCAGCTCGCCGGCAGCCTCGATGAACGGGACGAGCGTGACGTGGACGTACACCACGTTCTCGGGGCCGACCTCGCGCCGGAACTGGCGGATCGCCTCGAGGAACGGCAGCGACTCGATGTCGCCGACGGTGCCGCCGATCTCGGAGATGACGACGTCGGCCGGGTTCGCCTCGGCGGCGCGGCGGATGCGCGCCTTGATCTCGTTCGTGATGTGCGGGATCACCTGCACCGTCGCGCCGAGGAAGTCGCCCTTGCGCTCCTTGCGCAGGACGGTGTCCCAGATCGCGCCGGCGCTGTGGCTCGCGCTGCGGAGGAAGTTCTCGTCGACGAAGCGTTCGTAGTGGCCGATGTCGAGGTCGGTCTCGGCCCCGTCCTCGGTGACGAACACCTCGCCGTGCTGGAACGGGCTCATCGTCCCCGGGTCGACGTTGAGGTACGGGTCGAACTTCTGGAGCTGGACGCGCAGCCCGCGCGCCTTGAGCAGGCGACCGAGCGACGCGGCGACGATTCCCTTCCCCAGAGCCGAGACGACGCCCCCTGTCACAAAGACGTACTTCGGGGCCCGCACGCTCACGGGATTTCAGGGTAGCAGCCTCGGCGGCGGGCGCCTACTCCGCCGGCGGGCGGACGAGCGCGGCGAGCCCGGCGAGCGCCTCCGAGGGGACGCTGCGCCCGATCCCGCCGAACCGCGGCGCTTCGACGGCGAGTCGCGCCTGCGTCTCGTCGTCCTCCACCCGTTCCAGGTCGAGCGCGACCTCCGCATGCTCACCGGTCAGCAGGAAGGCGATGTGCTCGAGCGGTACGACCTCGAGGACGATCAGCGATCCGCCAAGCTCCGGACGGCGGCGGAAGCTCGGGCGTTCCATGCCTCCGAGATTCCAGTGCGCGCCGGGAGCGAGCGCCCGCCGCACGCTCGATTCCGCGCTCACGAGGCCGGGCCACCACTCGGGCCAGCGCGCCGGGTCGGCGAGCACCTCCCAGACGTCCTCGACGGGCGCCGGGAGCGTCCGCCTAGCCTCGTACCGCGGCAAGGAACTCCTGTCCGCCGAGCATCCGCTCGAGCTCGGCCTTCCGCTCGTCGTCGCCGAGTTGCTCGATTCGCGTGTGCGTCGGGTCGCCCGGCGTCTTCTCCACGCGGAAATGGCGGTCGGCGAGCGCGGCGATCTGTGGGAGGTGCGTGATCGTCACGACCTGAGCATGTTCGGCAAGCCGCCGGAGCAATCCGCCGACGGCGTGCGCCGTCTCGCCGCCGATCCCGGCGTCGATCTCGTCGAAGACGAGCGTGTCGCCGCCGGCGACGGCCGCGATCGCGAGCGCGATGCGCGAGAGCTCCCCGCCCGAGGCCGTCTCCGCGACCGGCGCGAACGGGAGACCGGCGTTCGGGCGGACGAGGAACGACAGCCTCGTCGGCTCCGGTCGAGCCTCCGCTCGTCCCGCTCCCGCAGCTCGCACACGAACTCGCCCTCGCCCATGCCGACGTCCGCGCAGCTCGGCTGCGACCGCGTCGGCGAAGGCGGGCGCCGCGGCGTTGCGTTCGGCCCGCAGCTCGAGCGCGAGCGCCTCGACACGCGCCTCGGCCTCCGCGAGCTGCTGGGCTGCGACCTCGGCGGGGTCGGCGCCGTCCTCGAGCGCGGCGAGCTCGGTCCGCGCCTCCTCCCGGCGCGCGAGCAGCTCGTCGTACGTCGCGCAGCGGAAGCGGCGCTTCGCCTCCGCGATCCGGTCGAGCTCGGCCTCGAGCTGCTCGAGTCGCCCCGGCTCCGCCTCGAGCGAGGCGAGGAAAGCGTGCAGGTCGGACGCGGTCTCGCGCAGCCGGAGCTCGACGTCGCGGAGCTCGTCGCCCGCGCTTTGCAGCTCGGGCGCGAGCCGTTCGAGCGGCGCGACCGACCGTTCCGCGAGCGCGACGAGCCCCGTGGCTCCCTCGCCGTCGTCGGGCGCAAGGGCTGCCGCGGCTTCGGCCGCGCCGGAGGCGAGCTCGGCGACGTGCCGGTGCCGCTCGCGCTCGGCTCGCAGCTGCTCCTCCGCCCCGGTCTCCAGGCCGTCGGTGTCCTCGACGAGCGCCCGCAGCTCCGCGAGCCGGGCCTCGGCGAGAGCCGCGTTCGCGGTCAGCTCCTCGTGTCGGCGGCGGGCGGCCTGGAGGTCGCGCCACGCGGCTCGCGCAGCCGCGCGCCGGGCCAGCTGCTCGTCGCCGCAGAACCGGTCGAGCACCTCGAGCTGGTACGAGGGCCGCGCGAGCCGGCGCTGCTCGAACTGGCCCGACATCGCGACCACGCGCTCGACGGCGGCCGCGACATCCTCCCGCGCAGCCGCTCGCCCCCACGCGTACGCGCGCGTCCGGCCGTCGGCGAAGACGCGGCGCGAGACGACGAGCGCGTCCTCGTCCTCCGGCCGCAGCTCCGCGAGCTCCTCGAGCTCGTCCGGAGTCGAGCTCCGCCTCGACGTACGCCTCCTCGCCGGCGGCGCCGACGAACGAGTCGTCGCCCTTCGCGCCGAGCAGGAGGCCGAACGCCTGGGCGAGGATCGTCTTGCCGGCGCCCGTCTCGCCCGTGATCGCGTTCAGCCCGGGCGCGAGCTCGAGCTCGGCCTCGCGGATGAGGACGAGGTTCTCGATGCGGAGGCGCCGGAGCACGGAGCGATCGTAGACCCGCGGGCCGACGCCGCACACCCGCTCTTCAGGACGTGAACGTCTCGCGATAGCGGCCGAAGAACGTCGTCTCCGGCAGCGTCGCGAGCAGGCTCCGCTGCTCGCCGAGCCGGATCGACAGCGCCCGCTCCGGGGCGAGGTCGCCGCTCCCGACGCCCGTCGACGAGCACGGCCGCGTCGACGTCCGGCGTCGCGTTCCGCACCGTCAGCTCCGCGCCCCGCGGCACGACGAGCGGCCGCGCGTGCAAGCGAGTGCGGCGCGATGAACGTGATCGCCATCGCGTCGAGCCCGCGCACGAGGACCGGGCCGCCGTTCGAGAGGTTGTAGGCCGTCGAGCCCGACGGCGTCGAGCAGATCATCCCGTCGCAGGAAACGACGCCGAGATCCTCGCCCGCGATCGACCAGCCGAGCTCGATCATCCGTCCGAGCGTCGAGCTCGTCGCGACGACGTCGTTGACCGCGACGAACGTCGTCGCCGTCGAGCTGCGCCTCGAGCGTCGGCTGCTCGATCGTTCGGTACTCGCCGGCGAAGACGCGCGCGAGGTCGCCCTCGAGCCGCTCCGGCGCGATCGAGGCGAGGAAGCCGACGCGGCCGAAGTTGACGCCGATCACCGGGATCGCCCGTGCCGAGCAGCCGCGCGAGCGTGCGGAGGATCGTCCCGTCGCCGCCGACGGCGACCGTGAGCTGCGCGCGCTCGGGCTCGTCCACGACCTCCACGCCCGCGGCCTCGGCCACCGCGTGCACCCGCTCCACGGCGTCGCGGACGTCGACGCGGCCGTGCGCGACGACCGCGGCCGTCTCAACCGGCGAGTGCTTGCTCGATTCGCTCGTCGAGGTCATCGGGAAGCGTCGGGTGCTCGGAGTGCACGAGGTGGAGGAAGATCTCCCGGTTCCCCTTCGGCCCCGGGAGCCCGGAGTCTACGACGCCGCGCACGCTCGCTCCCCACGACTGCGCCGCCTCGGCGACCTCGCGCACGACGCGCCGCCGCACCTCGTCGTCGCGGACGACGCCTCCCTTCCCGACGTCGGCGCGGCCCGCCTCGAACTGCGGCTTGACGAGGACGACCGCCTGCCAGCCCGGCGCGCAGAGGCGCAGCACCGGCGGCAGCGCGATGCGCACCGAGATGAAGGAGACGTCGCAGACCGCGAGCTGCGGCGCGAACGGCAGCTCCGTCAGCGTGCGCGCGTTCGTCCGCTCGAGCACCGTCACGCGCGGGTCCGACGCGGAGCCGCGGGTGCAGCTGGCCGTAGCCGACGTCGAGCGCGATCACGCGCGCCGCGCCGCGCTGGAGGAGGACGTCGGTGAAGCCGCCGGTCGAGGCGCCGACGTCGACGCAGTCGAGGCCGGCGGGATCGACGCCGAGCGCGTCGAGCCCGTGCGCGAGCTTCTCGCCGCCGCGCGAGACGTACGGCGGCGGGCGCTCGACCTCGAGCTCGGCGTCCTCGTCGACCTGGTGGCCCGGCTTGTCGTAGCCGCGGACGAGGCCGGCGAGCACGAGCGCCTGCGCCTGCGCCCGCGACTCGGCGAGCCCGCGCTCCACGAGCAGGACGTCGAGGCGCTTCTTCATGCCCGGTACTCGGCTGTGCCGCGGAGCCAGTCGAGGTCCGGCTCCCACCCGTCGACGACGTCTCCGAAGCCCGCCCGGCGGGCGAGCGGTTCGACGCGGTTGAACAGCTCTCGCTGAGCCTCGGGTTCGCCCGTGAGCACGCGATCGAGCAGCGGGAGGAGCTCGTCCGCATCCCAGTATTCGAGCCGATGGTGGCGAAGCTCCCACTCCAGGTACTTGTTGTAGGGCCGGACGCGATTCTCGAGCGCGAAGATCGTCCGCAGCGCGTACGGAATCGCCTCCACCGCATCGAGCCGGGTGCCGTAACGGAGCGAACGGTAGGTCTGGTTGATGTAGCCGTCGAGTGCGTCGCGGACGACCGCGCTCCTGCTTCCGCTCGGCAGTGACTCCTGCTCGGCGACGACGCGGGTCAGCTCTCCGCCCGTCTTGTCGAGGACGACCTGTGCGTGGGCGGCGGCGTAACGGCCGTGCTCCGACGGGTTCGCGCGGAGCTCGTCGAGCGTCGCGGCGACGATCTCCACCCGCGCGCCGTGACCGAAGGGGAACTCGCGCGCGAACTCGTCGCGCGCTTCGGGATCGGCGAGCACAACGCAGACGTCCCAGTCCGAGCGCTCGTCGACCATGTAGTCGCGTCCTCGGGAACCGAAGACGTAGACGCCCAGAACGTCCTCCCGAGCCCGCGCGACCTCGAGAAGCTCGTCGAAGCTCACGCAGTTCGCACTGCGAGACCGTCGACGATGTCGCGCAGGACGGCCGTGTCCGTATCGACCTCGGCGAGCCGTTCGCGCGCCCGTTCCGCGGCCTCGTCGGCGTAACGCCGCGCAGCCTCGGCGCCGTGCTCGCGCACGTAGCCGTCGCGCGTCGAGGATGTCGTCGACGATCTGGAACAGGAGCCCTAGCTCCTCCGCGAACCCGCGCCACGGAGCCTGCTCCTCCTCCGGCAGCTCCGCCGCCCAGAGCGCCATCGTCACCGACGCGTAGAACAGCCGCCCCGTCTTGAGGCGGTGCACCGCGGCGAGGTCGTAGCCGTCGACCATCGTGTCGAGGTACTGGCCGCCGATCATCCCGAGCGTGGCCTCGGCGAGCTCCCGCGCGACCGCCGACGACTCGTACCGCGCGGCGAGCCGGACGGCCTCCGCCAGCAGCGCATCGCCCGCGAGGACGCCGACACCTTCGCCGAACTTCTTCCACGTGGACGGGTGACCGCGTCGCTCCGCGTCGTCGTCCATCGCCGGCAGATCGTCGTGGACGAGCGAGAACGTGTGGACGAGCTCGATCGCGAGCGCCGCCGACATCACCTGCTCGACCGGCGCGCCGAGTGCCTCGCCGACCGCGAGCGCGATGACCGGACGCACCCGCTTGCCGCCGACCTCGAGCGCGTAGCGAACGGACGTCGCCTGGCCGTGCAGCTCCGGCCAGAGGTCGAGCCGCTCGAGCGCCTCGTCGACGAGCGTCTTCAGCTCGTCAGGACTGTGCATCCGCCTCAGCCGCGCGCTGCGCGCGGGTCAGCTCCTCCTCGACCGCCTTCGCGAGCTCCGCCAGCTCGCCGAGCAGCTCGATCGCCCGCTCAGGCGAGCCTCCCTCCTCCGTGGAGAGCTGCTCGAGCTCGGTGCGCGCCGCCTCGACCCGCGCCAGCAGCTCCTCCGCCCGCGTCAGCGACTCGTCGGTGCTCACTTCTTCTGCTCCTCCCGCACGAGCTTGCCCAGGATCCCGTTCACCAGCCTCGCAGCATCCTCGGATGCATAGCGCTTCGCGAGCGTGACCGCCTCGTCGAGCACGACCTCGACCGGCACCTCCCCCTCGTCGAGCTCCTCGAGCGCGACGCGGAGGACGCTGCGCTCGACCGCGCCGAGACGATCCGCTGTCCAGTCGTCGGAGGCGGACGTGATCCGCGCGTCGAGCACGGCCGCGTGCTCGATCACCGCGCCGGCAAGCCGCAGCGTGTAGTCGTCGACGTCGCCCTCGTAGAGCGAGCCGAGCGGACGCCCTGTGACGTCCCACTGGAAGAGCATGAACACGGCGGCGCGACGGGCCTCGCGGCGGCTGATCGTGCTCACGAGCGGACGAGCTCCTCCACCGTGACGTGAACCACCTCGACCTCGACATCGCACATCCGCGTGAGCGCGTCGGCGACCTGCTCCTGCACCGCAGTGCAGACCTCCGGGAGGACGTGACCGTACGCGACGACGAGCTGCAGCTCGGCGCGCGCGCGTCCGTCCTCGAGCTCGACGCCGAGCCGCCGGCGCCCCTTGCGCAGCCGGACGCCCTCGACCGACGCGACCGCGCTCCGCACGATCTCGCTCAGCGCGGCCTCGCTCACGCGCACCGAGCCGCCGGCCGCCTGGACGAGCACCCGGCTCAAGAGCCGGCCAGCGCCGGCAGCCGCGCTCCGGCCTCCTCGAGGAAGGACGTCGAGTACTCGCCGCTGCGGAACTCGTCGCTGTCGAGGATGTCACGCAGCACGTCGCGTGTGGTCGGCACGCCTTCGATCACGAGCTCGTCCAGAGCGCGCCTGGCGCGCGCGATCGCGAGGCGGCGGTTGCCGTCGACGACGATGAGCTTCGCGATCAGCGAGTCGTAGTGCGGTGAGATCGTGGTTCCGTCCTCGACGAAGGTGTCGACCCGGACGCCGGGCCCGAGCGGCGGCCGGAATCGCTCGATCCGTCCCGGTGCCGGGGCGAACCCGCGCGCAGGGTCCTCGGCGTTGATCCGCAGCTCGATCGCGTGGCCGCGACGCGGGCCGGCACGGCCGCCGTGGGCCAGGGCGTCGCCGGCCGCGATCCGCACCTGCTCACGGACGATGTCGATCCCGACGATCGCCTCGGTGACCGGATGCTCCACCTGCAGGCGCGCGTTCAGCTCGATGAACGAGAACGCGCCGTCCGGCCCGACGAGGAACTCGAAGGTGCCCGCGTTGCGGTAGCCGATGTGGCGGCAGGCGCGCTCGGCGGCGTCCTCCATCGCCTCGCGCAGCTCGTCGTCGAGCGCGGGCGACGGCGACTCCTCGATCAGCTTCTGGTGGCGGCGCTGGACCGAGCACTCGCGCTCGCCGCAGGTGAGGACGTGGCCGTGGTCGTCGCACAGCACCTGGATCTCGACGTGCCGCGCCGGCGTGATCACCTTCTCGACGTAGAGCGAGCCGTCCCCGAACGCCGCCTGCGCCTCGGCCGACGCACGTTGGTAGGCGTCATGGAGCTCGCCGGGGTCGGTGACGACCCGCATGCCCTTGCCACCGCCGCCCGCCGCGGCCTTGAGCAGCACCGGGAAGCCGAGCTCCTCGGCGGCGGCGAGCGCGTCCTCCGGCTCGGCGACGCCCTCGGTGCCGGGGACGAGCGGAACGCCGGCCGCGCGCATCTCGGCCTTCGCGCGCGCCTTGTCCCCCATCCGCTCCATCACGTCGGCCGAGGGCCCGATGAAGACGAGGTCGTTGTCCTCGCATGCGCGGACGAAGGCGGCGTTCTCGGACAGGAACCCGTAGCCGGGGTGGACGGCCTCGCAGGCGGTCGTCTCGGCCGCCGCGACGACGGCCGGGATGCGGAGATAGCTCTCGGCGGCGGCCGGCGGGCCGATGCGGACCGCGCGGTCGGCGAGCCGCACGTGGAGCGCATCCTCGTCGGCCGTCGAGTACACGGCGACGGCCTCGACGCCGAGCTCGTGCAGAGCCCGGATCACGCGGACGGCGATCTCTCCGCGATTGGCGACGAGGACGCGGTTGAACACGGGCGGAGCCTAGCCCGCCAGCACCGCAGCGAGCGCGCGGCGGTCGCCGCGCAGCACGGGCTTTCCGTGCGAGACGAGGACACGCGACACGGGCAGCTCGAGCAGCGGCGCAAGCGACGCGCGCAGGTCGTCGTGCGTGGCCTTCCCCAGCCAGCGTTCCGGGCAGAGCCGCAGCGGATCGTCCGTGGCGTGCGGCTTCGCGCCGGCGCCGAGCAGGACATCTCCCACGGCGAGCGCGCGCTGCCGCGGCAGCCAGAAGACGACCTCGCCCGGTCGAGCGGTCTCGAACGCCTGGATCCCGCCGGGCAGCGAGTCGCCGGCCGTGAACGGGTGGCTGACCTCGACGCCGCGGTTCGCCAGCATCCGGACCGTGCGGCGGTGCGCCCAGACGTGACGCGCGCTCGTCGAGCGTGCGTGCCAATGAACCGTGAGCAGGATGTGCTTGGGACGCCCGAGCCCGCGTGGCGGATCGAGCGGATCGATCAGGACGAGCCCCTCGTCGGTGTCGACGGCGAGGCTGCCGACGTTCTCCTGCCACTCGTCGTGCCAGGCCGTCCAGCGGCGGAGTCCCGAAGCGACTTCCGTCAGAGGCATGTCAGAGCGCGGGCCGGCCGACGAGCGGCTCGAGCTCGAACAGCAGCTGTCCGAACTCGACGGGCTCAGCGTTCTCGGCGTGCACGCCGCGCACGACTCCCTCGACCTCGGCCTTGACCTCGTTCATGAGCTTCATGGCCTCGAGGATGCAGAGGGTCTGCCCCGGCGCGACGACGTCGCCAACCTCGACGAACGGAGGCGCTCCCGGCTGACCGGCGCGGTAGAAGGTGCCGACCATCGGCGACTCGACGCGCATCAGCGTCCCGCTGACAGCCGACGTGGCCGGCAAGTCGGGCTCGGGGACCGCGAGGAGAGCATCGCCAGGCGTAGCCGCGCCGAGGGGAAGATCGGGCGTCGAGCGGACCGAGATCCGCATGTCGTCCTCCTCGATCGTCACCTCTCCGATGCCCGACTCCTGCACGATCCGCACGATCTCCTGGATGCGCAGAGCGCGGTCCTCCCCCACGCCCGCGAGCTCGTCGTCCCGCTTTCCGCGGCTGCGGATCCCACGCAGCAGCCGCTCGGCGTCCTCGCCGAACAGCCCGAGCAAGAGCAGCTCCTCCTCGCTGGTGGCGACATCGCCGGCCCGCTCGCGCACCTCGTCGAGCGGCGGTGTGACGTCCTCGTCGCTCTCGGGGTCGGCCGTGAGCTGAACGACGCGCACGAGCGCGGGGTCGATCGGCGCCGGCGGAGTGCCGAACGCGCCGGCGACGAGGCCGCGCATCTCGTCCACCAGCGTGAGGTAACGGCTCGCGGACAGGACGTTCAGCAGCGCCTGCGAGGCGAGCACCTGGCCGATCGGCGACGCGAGCGGCGGCCACCCCGTCTCGGCGCGGATCCGGTCGAGCTCCTCGAGCACCTCGTCGAGCCGGTCGCCCGCGCCCTCCGACTGGAGCGAGTGGTCGATCCCGCCCACGACGCTCGCCGGGAGGTCGTGGCGCGCCGCGAGCACCGCGATCCGCGGTACGAGCGGAGTCACCAGCTCGTCTCCGATGTGCTCGTCGACGAGGTCCGTCGCCTCCCACAGTGCGTCGATGTCGACGCCCGGATCGAGCCCGGCGCCGCCGAGCGCCTCCGCGAGCGACTCACCGGAAACCCGGTGGAGAGTCAGCGCGAGCGGGTAGATCGCGCACGCGATGAGCTGGGCGCCCGCGCGTGCAGCGGCAAGTGAGGCTGCGAGGGCACTGCCGCCGGCGCCCTGTGCGTAGATCCCGACGGGCAGGCCGCTCGCGTCGGCGAGCGCGCCCACGAGCTCCTCCGCCGTATGTGGCTGCAGCGACCCGGTCGGATCGTGGAGCAGCACGCGTACCGCGCCGAGCTCGGGCAGCATCCGGGCGCGCTCGATCAGCGTCTCGATCTCGCCGGTGCGGCCGGGACTGTAGACGAGCCCGGCCTCGAAGTCTCGTTCCGCGGCAACGATCGCCTCTGCGGCTTCGCGCAGGTTCGAGACGTCGTTGAGCGGGTCGTGGAGCCGGAAGACGTCGATCCCGTTCGCGGCGGCGGAGGCGACGAAGCGGCGGGAGAAATCGGCGTCGACCGGACGCGTCCCGACGAGGAAACGGCCGCGCAGCGCGAGCCCGAGGGGCGTCTTGACACGAGCCTTGAGCGCGCGGATCCGCTCCCAGGGGCTCTCGACGCCGCGCCTGACGGCCGCGTCGAAGCAGCCGCCGCCCGAGACCTCGAGGTACGCGAAGCCGGCCCTGTCGAGGATCTCAGCGAGCCGGAGCTGCTCGGCGGCGGGCACGCGCCCCGCGAGCGGTTCTTGTCCGAGCAGGCGAATGGTCGTGTCGGCGAGCGACGGCACGGCGAGACCTTACCGCCCGGTCCCGGAGACGTACTCTTCAGCCATGAGAACGAGGCTCGCGATGGTGGTCGCTGCAGTCGGTCTCATCGCGCTGTCGGCCGCGGCCGGAGCGCCGGCTCGTCGGTCGGCATCCCTGCCGCCTTCAGCCCTCGTCCCGAACACCGTCGCCTTCATCGACCGGATGCACGGCATCCTCGGCACCGGCTGGGAGGGCTGCGCGAACAAGGCATGGCACTGCCATCTGCAGGGCACGATCTCGGTGACATCCGACGGCGGCAAGACGTGGCGCGTCGTGCTGCACACACGGCGCCCCGTCGTCGCCGTGGACTCCTTCCATGACGGCGACTACGCCCTGCTGGACAACGGCCGCACGCTCACCGCGGTGGCGGCGCAGCCGCGGCGATGGCAGCTCACGGGCAGGCACCCACTTGCCTTCAACGGCTACTGCCCGAAGGGCTGGCAGTCCGGCTTCACCGCGGATTTCGTCGACACGAACATCGCGACCCCGTGGTCGGTCTGCGTCGGCCAACCGGGCGCCGGCAACGAGGCGAAGGCGGTCTATCGACGGACGAAACGTGTGGCGTTCACGGCGATGACCGGTGGCCCTTCGCGCGGCGGAATCAGCTCGTACGGCTACGCGGCCGGGATTTCCGGCGTCCCCTCGCCCCGCGGCTCCGGAATCAGCGGCTTCGGAGTCATCTGGGAGACGCGGGGCACGCTCTACGTCACGCGCGACGGCGGCCGTCACTGGCATGCGCTCCCGAAGATTGCGCGGCCGGAGGTCGACTTCGGCGATTGGGCCGACGCAGACGTGTATCCGTCCGGAACGGCGTTCGTTCTTCTCTCCTACGGAGGCAGCGAGAAGCGACGGCTGATCGAGACGACGGACGCCGGGCGCACGTGGCGCGTCGTCCACCGCTGGCGCTGAACCGCCGGGCGCGGAAGCCCTCACATTCCGGCGGTGCGTTCCTGCTCGAGCCGCGCAGAGATCTCTCGTACGCCTTCGACGGTGTTGGAGAGGATCGTCCACGTGGCTCCCTGGTCCGGGTCGTGGACGGTGGCGAAGCGGACTCCCGTGTCGCCGCCGTGAAGCCGTACCGCGCGTCCCCCGACCGGTAGCCAGAAACCGAGACCGTAGCCACGGTCCTCGAGCGGAGCGCTTCGCTCTCTCAGCATCTCGGTAAGCGTCGGCTCGCCGACGATCGAACCGGCGAAGAGCGCGCGCCAGAACGCCGCCACGTCTGCGGCGGTCGTGTAGATGCCGCCGTCGCCGCTGCCGCGCACCGGCAGGTGGAACACGTTCGTCCGCCATTCGCCCTCGACCTGCAGGTACCCCAGCGCCGCGCGCCCGGGGAGCTCGTCCGAGCGGAGAAAGGCAGTGTCCTCCATCGCCGCCGGCACGCAGATCAGATCGCGAACGAGCTCGTGGAACGGCGTCCCCGTCGTCCGCTCCGCGATCAGGGCGAGCAGGACGTAACCGCTGTTGCAGTAGGCGAAGCGCTCACCGGGCGGGAACTTCTGCGGGTGCCCATCGAGGACCTCGAGATACGCCTCCGTCGTAGCGAGCTGCTGCACCGGCACCGGCATGAGGTACTCCGAGAAGTCCTGGTCGAGTTCCTCGTCGAGGTAGTCGCCGATCCCGGATCGGTGAGCGAGCAGGTGCTCGACGGTGACCTGGTCGTCGACCAGCGGAAGGTCGGCGCCGAGCACCGAGCGCGCTGTCGTCGAGAGCTCGAGAGCTCCGTCCTCGACGAGACGCATGACTACGAGCGCCGTGAGTCCTTTCGTGCCGCTCGCGGTGCCGAACTGCGTGTCGGGCTCGTTCGGGATCGCATGCGCGCGGTCGGCGAGCCCGTAGGCGCGGACGACCTCGATGCCTTCAGGTCCGTCGACGCGGACGACTCCTGAGAAGCCGGTCTCGGCCGCGATTTCGCCGAGGTCGCGCGCGAGCGCGCTCACGCGGCGTCAGGCCCGCGAGATGTAGCGGCCTTCGCGGGGATCGACCTTCAGCCGGTCACCCACGTTGACGAAGAGTGGAACGTTGACGACAGCGCCGGTCTCGAGCTTCGCCGGCTTGGTCACGTTGGAGACGGTGTCGCCCTTCACGCCCGGCTCGGTCTCCACGACCGCGAGCTCGACCGATGCCGGGAGCTGCAGGTTCGCCGGCTTCCCGTTCACGCTCAGCACCTGCACCGACGCGTTCGGTTGCATGTACGGCAGCTCGTCGGTCAGGTCGGCGTGTGGCAGCGCGAATTGCTCGTACGTCTCCGCGTCCATGAAGTGCACGTCGGAGCCGTCGTCGTAGAGGAACTGGACGTTCTTCGTCTCGGTGTGGACACGCGGGAACTTCTCCCCCGCGCGGAACGTGCGGTCGACGACCGCACCTGCGTCGAGGCTCTTCAGCTTCGTGCGGACGAACGCGCCGCCCTTGCCGGGCTTCACGTGCTGGAACTCGACGATCCGCCACACCTTGCCGTCGAGCTCGATGTGCATCCCGTTCTTGAAGCTGTTCGTGTCAACCGTCTCGGCCATACCGGCGCCGAAGGGTAGCGGGGGGCATCAGGCAGCGGAGGCCACGAGGTCGTCGGCATCGTGATCGCCCTTGGGGTGGTCGGCATCCTCAGCGTCTTTCTGGCAACCGTCCTGGATCCGATGGGACTCGCGTCCGACACGCGCAGGTATGGGGTCGCTGCCCAAGCAGAGCAAGCGGAGCTGATCTATGAAGAGCCAAGCGGGACTTTCACCGAAACGGAAGGCGCAGTTCCTCAGGGACGACGTCCTCTACGGCGGTGGCGTCCTGCTGGTCGGACTCGCCGTCCTCATTGGGTACGCCTTCACGTGGGCAGGTACACCGCCGGCGAACCCGTTCGGCTAGAGCTAGGAGACCGTGACCAGATCCTTCGTGAACCGGACCGGGTTCTCGATCCCGTCCTCGGTCACGATCACATCGTCCTCGATCCGGATCCCGAAGCGGCCCTCCAGGTAGACGCCGGGCTCGACGGTGACGACGTTCCCCGCGGCGAGCGTGTCGGGGCTCTCGTTCGAGAGTCGCGGCGCCTCGTGGACATCGAGCCCGAGGCCGTGGCCGAGTCCGTGGCCGAACGTGCCCGCGAAGTCACTGCCCTCGATGACCCCGCGCGCGGCCGCGTCGACGTCGACCCCGCTCTCGCCGGCCCGGATCGCGTCGAGCCCTGCCTGCTGCGCCGCAAGCACGACGTCGTAGGCCTCTCGCAGCTCGGTGTCGAGCTCGCCCGTGGCGAACGTCCGCGTGTAGTCGGAGACATACCCGCCGACCTTGCAGCCGGTGTCGATGACCACGAGCTCGCCGGAGCCGATGAGGCGGTCGCCGGCGCGCGCATGCGGCCGCGCTCCCGTCGGGCCGGAGCCGACGATCGCCTCGAACGCGGGCTCGTCGGCCCCTTCCTCGTGGTAGAGCCTCGCAATGTCCCACGCGACGTCGCGCTCGGGACGGCCCACGAACGGCACCTCGCTGACGAGCCGCTCGAACATCCGGTCGGTGATCGCACAGGCCTGCCGGAATGTCTCGAGCTCGGCCTCGTCCTTGACGGCGCGCAGCTGCTCGACGAGACCCTGGCGCGGCACGAGCTCGATTCCGTCCTTGCCGAGCTGCTCGGCAAACGACCACGGGAGGATGTTCGACTCGAAGCCGAACCGGCCGGAGAGGTTCGCGCCGAGCCAGCCGATCAGCGACCGCGTCGTCTGCACCACTTCGACGCCCTCGACGGCGCGCGCAGACTCGATGTAGCGGAAGTCGGTGAAGAGGCGCACCCGGTCCGGCTCGACGAGCAGCGCGGCGTTCGAGCTGTCGAAGCCGGTCAGGTAGAGGACGTTGACGAGATTCGTGACGAGCAGCGGCTCCTCGAGCAGCTCGCGCAGCCGTTCGATCCTGGAACTCACCCGGTTGCCTCCTTGAGATGTTCGAGTGCCATCTTGTAGCCCTCGGGCCCATGGCCGACGAAGCGTGCGGCGACGAGGTCGGAGACGACCGATTGCCGCCGCCATTCCTCCCGCTCGTCGACATTGGACAGGTGCACCTCGACGATGGGAATCGTGAGCGACTCGAGCGCATCGTGGATCGCCCACGCGTAGTGCGTCCACGCGGCGGGATTGACCACGATCGCATCGACGGTGTCGTACGCGTCGTGGCACCACTTGACGAACTCGCCCTCGTCGTTCGTCTGGCGGCACTGGACGGTCAGCTCGAGCGCGCGCGCCCACTCGTAGATACGGCTCTCGAGCTCGGCGATCGACAGCCCCCCGTAGAGCTTCGGGTCGCGGCGGCCGAGGATGTCCAGATTGACGCCGTTGAGGACGAGCACCCTCATGCGATCAACCTATCGAGTTCGCGCCGCACGTCGGCCTGCGGGAGGACGACGCCCGACTCCGGCCCGTCCGCGCCGAGCAGGACGAGGCGGATCTCGCCGCTCCGCACCTTCTTGTCGCGCCGCATCGCTTGCCAGGCGCGCTCGCGGTCGACGCGCACCGCCTGCGGCCGCAGCACCTGCTCCACGACGCTCGTGTCGCGGCCGGAGAGGCGCAGCGCGGCGAGCAGGCCGAGCGCGACCGCGCGTCCGTGGGTGACGCCCTCGTAGCCGGCCGCGGCCTCGAGCGCGTGGGCGAAGGTGTGGCCGAGGTTCAGCACCGCCCGCTCGCCGCGCTCGTGCGGATCCCGCAGGCAGATCGCCGCCTTGAACGCGGCGCAGCGCCGGACGAGCTCGTCGTCGGGGAGCTCCCAGAACGGCTCGCCTGCGAGAAGGCCCGCCTTCACCACCTCCGCCATTCCCTCGAGGCGCAGCGGCTCCGGCAGGGTCTCGAGCAGTGCCGGGTCGACCACCGTTCGCGCGGGCCAGTGGAAGGAGCCGACGAGGTTCTTGCCCTGCGGCAGGTCGATCGCCGTCTTGCCGCCGATCGCCGCATCGACCTGAGCGACGAGGCTCGTCGGCACCGGCGTCCAGGCGACGCCGCGGAGATAGGTCGCCGCGGCGAACCCGGCAGCGTCGGTCGTGCACCCGCCGCCGAGCGCGACGATCGTGCCGCTCCGGTCGAGGCGGAGGTCCTGCCAGAGCCGGTCGAGCGCCGCCAGCGTCTTCGCCTCCTCGCCCGGCGGCAGCTCGTGCGTCTCTGCGAGCCGTGTCCCGAGCGCGAGCTGCGCGTCCATGCCGTGGATGCCGGCCACCTGCGGATCGGAGACGAGCGCCACGGCGCCGTCGCCGGGAACGAGCTCGCCGAGCCGCTGCAGCGCGCCCCGCTCGACGTGGATCCCGGCGACCGCAAGGCCGACGTCGTGCACGTCCTTCGCGACGACGTCGGCCACGCCCGCGTACAGCGAGCGACGCTCCTCGTACAAACGACGGAATGCCGCCTCGTCCTGCGCAAGCGGGCGATCGCTTCCCCTGACCCGCTCCCAGCAGGTGTCGACGTCGACGTCGAGCCAGATGGTCAACGTGTCGCCGAGCGCGTCTCGCACGGCCGCAGAGGTCACGGCGCCACCGCCGAGTGCGAGCAGGATCGTCTGCTCCTCGAGTGCGCGGAAGGCCGCCTCCCCGCCCTCGCGGAAGATCGCAGCGATCGGCCTCCCCGCCGCCGAGGAGACGAGGTCGTCGGCGTCGATCCCGCCGAGCTCGCGGGCCGCGGTGGACTTCCCCGCGCCCATGAATCCGACGATCGCGACGTTCTGCTTCAGATCCGCTCCAGGTACGCGCGCCAGGCGCCGACGAAGTCGCCGAGCGCGTCGCCGCCGAACTTCTCGCGCGCCGCGCGGGCGAGCTCCCAGGCGACCGCGGATTCCGCGACGACCGCAAGCGCCTCGACCGCCGAGACGTCGCTGCGCTCGACGAGCGCGTTCGCCGCTTCTCCCGTCTCGAGGTCGACGGAGGAGAGCGGCTTCATGAGCGTCGGGAGCGGCTTCATCGCCGCGCGCACGACGATCTCCTCGCCGTTCGAGACGCCGGCCTCGATGCCCCCGGCGCGATTCGACATTCGCCGCTTGTCGGTGCCGATCTCGTCGTGCGCTTCCGAACCGCGCAGGCCCGCGAGCGCGAAGCCGTCGCCGATCTCGACGCCTTTGACAGCCTGGATCCCCAGCACCGCGGACGCGAGTCGCGCGTCGAGCCGATCGTCCTTACGGGCGTAGCTGCCGAGCCCCGGCGGCACACCGCTAGCCCGCACCTCGACCCTTCCGCCGAGCGTGTCCTTGGCTGCGCGTGCCTCGGCGACGGCGGTGGGATCCGCCCCGGCCTCCGGGAGTGCCTGGCCCGTGATCTCGATCCCGATCTCGCGGAGGAGCGCCTTCGCCACGGCACCGGCCGCGACGTGCACCGCGGTGTGCCGCGCCGACGCGCGCTCGAGCGCATCCCGGACATCGGCGAACCCGTGCTTCTGCACGCCGGCGAGATCAGCGTGCCCCGGCCGCGGAAGCGTGACCGGCTTCGTCCCTTTCCCCTCGGGCTCGCCCCCGGGCGGCCAAGGGCTCATCCCCCACGTCCAGTTCTTGTGGTCGCGATTGCGGACGACGAGCGCGAGCGGCGTGCCGAGCGTGCGACCGTGGCGAAGTCCGGCGAGCACCTCGACCTCGTCGGCCTCGATCTGCTGGCGCGGCGAGCGGCCGTAGCCCTGCTGGCGGCGTCGGAGGTCGGCGTCGATCGCCTCTCTGTCGAGGACGAGGCCCGCAGGGAGGCCCGAGACGATCGCGACGAGCGCCGGCCCGTGCGACTCGCCCGCCGTTGCCAGCTCGAGTGTCATGGCGGAGAGCCTAGAGCCGGGAGAGGACCCGCGACACGAGGCTCCGCTGACGGTGGTTCGCCGCCGAGAGGAGGAAGCGGCCGAGCCGGCCCGACTCGTCGGGGTCGAGCGAGATCACGGCCTGGGCCTCCTCCCCGCGCCAGACGCTGAGCCGCGCATGCCGCGGTTCGGTCAGGTAGACGGAGACGCGCAGGCCGCCGTCGCCCACCTCCGGATGGCCCTGGAAGTACTCGACGATCTTCGTGCGCTGCGACTTGCCGCAGTGCGGACAGAACCGGAAGTGGTCCTGTACCTCTCCCCCGCACGCGCGACAGCTGCGCATCCTGCTTCTTCTATGCCCCCGACGGCGTCAGGTCAAGCCGAGGGCGTGACGCATGACCTCGACCGGCGCCGGGCTCCCGGTCCAGAGCACGAAGCTCGCGGCTCCCTGCGCCACGAGCACCTCGAGCCCGTCGAGGACGCGCGCGTCCGCGGCGGCCGCGGCCTCCGCTGTCGCCGTGCGTGGATAGGGGAGGTCGACCAGCGTCTGCCCCGCGCCCAGCTCGAACAGCACCTCGTCGCGCACCGGCGTCGCATGGATCACGAGGTCGGCGTCACGCACGTCGGGCGGCCACTCGCCGCGCCGGGAGAAGACGCGCGCCTCGGGCAGCGCCTGGCGAAACGCCGCCGCCGCCCCGCCGTCGCCCACGATCACCGGCGCACGTACGTCGCCCACCGCCTCGAGGATCGCGGCGTCCGTCGAAAGTCCGCGCCCGTGCACAACCGTGTTCACTGACGGCAGCTCGGACCCGAGGGTCCGCGCTGCGTCAAGCTTGTACGGCGCGGTGACGTTCGCGTACTCCACCTCGCGCAGCGCGGCCTCGAGCTCCTCCGGCAGGACGTCGCGCAGGACGTATTCCCAGTCGAGCCCGGCGGCTGCGAAGGCCGCGTTCTGCATCCGGGGCGACAGCGAGTGCGCGACGGGATGGCCGAGGAGGACTACCTCAGTAGCCGTACTGGGCCTCGTGCTGGAGGAAGTCCTGGTAGTTCGCCGTGAAGTAGTGGTGCCGGTGATCCGGCTTGCGCACGAAGTAGAGGTAGTCGACGTGCGCGGGATGCGCGGCTGCCTCGAGCGACGCCATCCCGGGATTGTTGATCGGCGTCGGCGGCAGGCCGAGGTGCAGCCGGGTGTTGTAGGGCGTCGGGTTGTGCAGGTCCGATTGCGTCAGCGACTCGGTCGGCAGAACGTGCAGCCCGTAGCGCAGGGTCGCGTCGATGCCGAGCGGCATGTGGGCGTGCAGCCGGTTGTAGATGACCGCGGCGACGAGCGGGCGCTCGCTCGGCACCTGGGCTTCGCCCTCGACCATCGAGGCGATGGTGAGCACGTCGTATGGCGTGAGGTTCTTGCTCTCCGCGTACGAGAGATCGAGCTCGCCCCACTTCGAGGTGAACTCCCCGACCTGGTCCTGCACGAGCTGGGCGGACGTCGACTTGCGGTCGAAGTCGTAGGTGTCCGGGAAGAGAAAGCCCTCGTAGGGAAGCTTCTTGCTCCCGAAGCCGGGGAACCTGCGCGGCTTCGCGGTCGCGGCGGCGTACGTGTCGCCCGAGAGCTTCACCTTCCGGTGCGACTCCTGTTCGGCGATCCTCGACACGGCCTGCACGCGGGCCGCCATCTGCGCGCGCGTGAACCCCTCGGGGAAGACGACTCGGAACTGCCGCAGCTGATGGATCCTGGTCGTCGGCGGCGCCGCGGCTCCCGTCCCGCCGCAGCCCGCGGCACCCGCCGCGACCAGCACGGCGCAGATGCCTACGAGCGCGCCGCGCACCACTCGAGATAGGTCGAGAGGAGATGTGCGGCGGCGAGCGCGTCCTCGGGCGCCGTGCCGGAGGTCTGCTGGGCGAGGTCGGTGGTGAATCGCTCGTCGTAGAGCTCGACCGGAACGTCGACGACGCCGCGGAGCGCCTCGACGAAACGCTCGGTTTCGGCAGCCTGCTCTCCGCGCGTGCCGCGCAGCGTCAGCGGCAGGCCGACCACGATGCGCTCGGCCGCTTCCTCGCGCGCGAGACGCGCCAGCTCGGAGAGCCCGTTCTCGCCGGCAGCGCCCTCGACGACGCCGAGCGGCCGCGCGAGTGTCCCGGTCGGATCGGAGACCGCGACTCCCGTACGCGCGGAACCGAAGTCCAGCGCCAGCACCTTCACGCGGAGACGATCTCCTTCGCAGCCGCGAGCGCGTCGGCGATCCCGTCGGGGTTCTTGCCGCCTGCCTCGGCCAGCGTCGGCTTGCCTCCGCCGCCGCCGCCGATGTGCTTGCCGAGCTCACGCACGACCTGCACCGCGTCGAGCCCACGCGCGACGAGCGACTCGTCGAAGTTGACGACGAGAAACGCGCGTCCGTCGTCGCTCGACGCCACGATCGCGCCGTCCGCCTTCTCCTGCTGGCGGATCCGGTCGGAGAAGTCCCGCAGCGGCCCGCCCTTGAGGCCCTTCACCTCGACGAGCAGCACGTCGCCTTCTTTGTCCTGGGCAACGATCTCCGCCTGCTCGGCCTGCTGCGGACGCTTGGCGTCTCTCCGGGCCTGTTCGAGCTCGCCGCGCAGTGCATCCGCCTCTCTTGCCCGCTCGTGCAGGAGCGCGAACGCGTCGCCCGCGGTGACTGCCTCGATCCGGCGCGAGCCGGCGCCGACCGAGCTCTCGGACAGGACCGCGAACGGCCCGATCTCTGCGGTCGAGCGCACGTGCGTGCCGCCGCAGAGCTCGATCGACCAGCCATCGACGTCGACGACGCGCACGACGTCACCGTACTTCTCGCCGAAGAGCATCATCGCGCCGAGGTTCTGCGCCTCCGACAGCGGCGTCTCGAAGATCCGCACCGGCAGGTTCGCGAAAACGTGCTCGTTGACCCGGCGCTCGACCTCGGCGCGCTCCTCGGGGGTGAGCGGCGACGGATGCGTGAAGTCGAAGCGGAGCTTGTCGGGCCGTACGGCCGAGCCCGCCTGCCGGACGTGGTCGCCGAGCACCTCTTGCAACACCTTGTGCAGGAGATGCGTCGCAGTGTGGTTCGCCATCGTCGGATAGCGGACGCCCCACGGGACGGCAGCGCGGACGCGGTCGCCTTCCGCGAACCCCTCCCCCCTGAAGACCAGCTCCTGGTCGTTCCCGAGCCGCAGCGCCTCGTCGAGGTCGCCGCGCGAGCCATCGTCCTTCTCGATCCAGCCCGCATCGGTGACCTGGCCGCCGCCCGCCGGGTAGAACGGCGACTCGGCGAGCTTGACCTGGAAAAGACCGCCGCCGAGGTCGGCGTACGCCGTGATCGCGGTGCGCACGTCCGTCTGCTCGTAGCCGACGAACTCCGTCCGCGGCGCTCCCGCCAGGCGAGGCTCATGTCGTGCAGCGCCGCCCGAGCGCGAGTCCTTGCGGTGCTGATCCCACCGACGCTCGTACTCCTCGCGGTCCACGACGAGGCCACGCTCACGCGCGAGCTCCTCCGTCAGTTCGATCGGGAAGCCGTCCGTCGCCGCCAGCTCGAACGCTTCCTCTCCACTGATCTCGCCCTTCGCCGCAGCGTCCTCGAACTTCGCCATCCCGCGCTCGAGCGTCACCCCGAAGCGCTCTTCCTCGGCGGCGAGGACGCGATGGATCTCGTCGCGGTGCTCGACGAGCTCGGGATACGCATGGCCCATCTGCTCGATCACCACGTCGGCGAGGCCGGGCAGGAACGGCGGCTTCATCCCGATCCGCAAGCCGTGCTGCGCCGCGCGCCGGATGATGCGCCGCAGGACGTAGCCGCGCTTCTCGTTCGAGGGCGCGACGCCTTCGGCGGCGATGAACGTCATGCCGCGGCCGTGGTCGGCGAGGACGCGGTGTGCCTTCGTGGCGTCCTCGGACGCGCCGTACGCGACGCCGGACTGCCCCGCCACCCAGTCCATGATCCCCTGGTAGCCGTCGGTGTCGTAGACGGACGCCGCTCCCTGCACGACGCGCGCGACGCGCTCGAGACCCCAGCCGGTGTCGATGTTCTTGCTCGGCAGCTCGGTCAGCGAGCCGTCGGCATGGAGCTCGTACGACATGAAGACGAGGTTCCCGAACTCGAGGAAGCGCTCGCAGCGCGTGCACCCGGGCATGCAGTCGTCGTTGCCGCAGCCGACCTCCTCGCCCCAGTCCCAGTACATCTCGGAGTCGGGGCCGCATGGGCCCGGCCCGCCGACCGACCAGAAGTTCTCGGAGGTGGGCAGCGGGACGATCCGCTCCGGCGGCATCCCGATCTGCTCCCAGAGGGCGATCGCTTCCTCGTCGGGGCCGAGCTTCAGGCCCGGATCGCCGGCGTGGACGCTCACCCAGACGCGCTCCCAGTCGAGCTTCAGGCGCTGCTGCATGAACTCGGTCGCGTACTCGATCGCGCCTTCCTTGAAGTACTGGCCGAACGAGAAGTTGCCGAGCATCTCGAAGAACGTGAGGTGGAACGTGTCCAGCCCGACCTCGTCGATGTCCGGAGTGCGGAAGACCTTCTGGCATGTGGTCGTCAGCGGTGCCGGGGGCTCCTCGAGGCCGAGGAAGTACGGCATCTGCGGCTGCATGCCCGCGCTCGTGTAGAGCGTCGAGACGTCGTCGGCGCGCGGGATCAGGGAGGCGGACGGACGTCGCAGGTGTCCCTTCTCCTCGAAGAACGCCTGGAACCCCTCTCGCAGCTCGGCCGTCGTGTGCACGGCGGCCATTCTAGGAGCGGGTGTCCGGAGGACGACCGGGGACGCGGTTAGCATCGCACCGTGCCGCTCGACGTCTTGACGCCGGTCGCACCGCGGCGCCGCAGACGCCGCCACCGCGCCGGGAGGGTCACGCTGGTCGTTCTCGTCGTGCTCGCCGCCGCCGCCGCGGGGGTCTGGTTCGGACGGCGCGCCGAGGCGAAGGTGCCACGCCACGCGGCCGCCGCGCGACAGCGGCCGACGCCGACGGCACCCGCGCCCCGGACGGTCCAGCACGCGGACCCCAAGCCGAAGCCGCCGTCGCGGCTCCTCTACGGGACACCCCTCCTGGCGGGAGCCCACATCCACGTCCGCGCGCCGGCCGCGATCCTCGTCGACGCCGACACCGGCCGCGTCCTCTGGGCCGAGCGCCCGCACCAGCGGCGGAAGATCGCGTCGCTGACGAAGATCATGACCGCGACCCTGGCGCTGCACGCGGTGCCGTGGCAGACCACGGTCACCGTCGCCCGCTCGGTCACGCGGGTGCCGCTCGTGCGCGAGGGACTCCGCACCGGCGAGCGCGTGAAGGCGTGGAAGCTCTTCTACGCGCTCCTCCTCTATTCCGGGAACGACGACGCGAACCAGCTCGCGATCTCGAGCGCCGGCTCGGTGCACGCGTTCCTCCGCCGAATGAACGCTGAGGCGCGGTGGCTCGGGCTGCGCGACACGCACTACACGAGTCCGAGCGGGATCCGCGACCGCGGCAACTACTCGACACCGTGGGATCTCGCGGCCCTCACCCGCTACGCCTTCCGGAATCCGCGCTTCGACCGGCTCGTACGCACGCGGCGGATCCAGGTGCCGTGGTCGGCGCCGACCAACTCGAAGATCTACCTCAACAACAACTTCCTCCTGCACGAGTACACCGGCGCGAACGGCGTCAAAACGGGCTACACGCACGAGTCGGGCTGGTGCCTCGTCGCGTCGGCCACCCATCACGGGAGGAAGCTGATCGCGGTCGTGCTCGACTCGCCGAACATGTACGCCGACGCTCGCCGGCTGCTGAACCTCGGCTTCAGTCACAGCTAGACGGCTACCGTTCCCGCACCAGGCGGCCGGGGGGTCGGTGGGAAGTGCGTATGAGATTGCCGTCGCTCGCAGCCGGGACCGACCTCGCCGTGGATCTCGGGACGGCGAACACCGTCGTCTTCCGCCGCGGCGAGGGAATCGTCCTGTTCGAGCCGTCGGTCGTGGCGATGGACCAGCAGACGGGACAGGTCTACGCCGTCGGGGAGAAGGCACGGCAGATGCTCGGCCGCACGCCGGCGACGATCGTCGCGACCCGGCCCTTGCGGCACGGCGTGATCGCGGACTTCGAGACCACCGAGCAGATGCTCGGCCAGTTCATCCGCCTCGTCGGCGGCAGCCGGCTCCGGCGCGCGGTCATCGTCTGTGTCCCGAGCGGCCTGACGCAGGTCGAGCGGGACGCCGTCGTCGAGGCGACCCTGTCGGCGGGGGCACGCGAGGCACATCTGATCGAGGAGGCGATGGCCGGCGCGATCGGCGCCGAGCTGCCCGTCGAGGATGCAGTCGCCTCCCTCGTCGTCGACGTCGGCGGTGGGACGAGCGAGATGGCCGTGATCGCGCTCGGCGGCATCGTCGTCTCGACCTCGCTGCCGGTCGGTGGCTACGACCTCGACGACGCGATCGTCCGCTTCGTCCAGGACCAGCACCGGCTGCTGGTCGGCCACGAGCAGGCCGAGCGGGTGAAACTCGAGATCGGGAGCGCGCTCGAAGGGCACGCGCGGGTGGCCGAGGCCGAGGTCGCCGGCCGCTACATGTCGACCGGGATGCTGGCTCGCATCACGCTCGGCGAGGACGATGTCCGCCAGGCGCTCGAGCGGCCGCTGTCGCGGATCGTCCTGGCGCTCAAGGAGCTGCTCGAGCAGACCCCGGCCCAACTGGCCTCGGACATCGCGGACCGCGGTATCACGCTCGTCGGCGGAGGTGCACTCCTGCCGGGATTCGCCGACCTGATCCGCCGTGAGACGGGGCTGCCCGTCAGCCGCGATCCAGAGCCGCTGACCGCGGTCGCGCGCGGCGCGGGCGCCGCCCTTTCCGAGCTCGACGCCCTCCGGCGCTCCGCGCGCCGGACGCGCTCCAGGCGAGGGCGCCGCTGACTCACCCCGAACGGCACGGCTGCCGATAAGGGCGCCATGGAAGATCCCAGCATCGACGAGCTCCGCGGAGAGCTGGCCGTCCTCGAGGCGAAGGCGGCCCGGCTGTCGCAGTCACGCAGCCACCTGCAGCGCCAGATCGACTTCGGGTTCGAGACCTCGTCGACGCGCGAGCGCGAGCGGGAGGTCTCCGACGAGCGAAATGAGCTGCACCAGCGGATCGACTCGCTCAAGGCGACCCTGCACGCTCAGGAAAAGATCTAGGCGAACCGGCAGACGATCTTGCCGGCGTAGGACGCCAGATCCGGCGCCTCCTCGGCTTGCGCCACGATCATCGTCCCGAACTTCGTCTCGAGCGACTCACCCTCATCCGGAAGCCGAGGCAGCTCGATGTCCTGGACGTCCGTCCAGCCGGGTCCCTCGATGGTGACGATGAACCGTGGAATCCGCGCATGATCGCACGCGGACAGCTGCGCGCTCTTCTCTGCGATCGCGTGTGAGAGGGTTCACCGCGTCAACGCCCGCCGCACACCCTCGAGGACGTCGAGACCTCTGAGAGTCAGTCGTTTGCGCACCACGTCTAGAACGCGACCGGCGGCCGGTTCAGATACGGGTTCCCTGAGCGACTCCCTAGCGGGTCAGTGACTCTTCGTCTTCGGCGATCGTCTCGCGGATCTTCTCGAGCGAGCGCCGGATCAGGCGGGAGACGTGCATCTGCGAGATCCCGACCTGTTGCGCGATCTGCGACTGCGTCAGGCCGTCGAAGAAGCGAAGCTGGAGGATCTTTCGCTCGCGCTCGTCCAGCAGCTTGAAGCCGGGAGCGAGCAAGGCGCGATCC
Source organism: uncultured Actinomycetes bacterium (assembly GCA_963731015.1). Taxonomy (GTDB): domain Bacteria; phylum Actinomycetota; class Thermoleophilia; order Gaiellales; family Gaiellaceae; genus Palsa-739. The sequence continues at coordinate 360,390 of CAVSTY010000005.1, read as the reverse complement.
TCCGAGACCTCGTACTGATGCTCCTCGGTGCCGAGCGACTCGAGCGGATCGAGGTCGTCGTCGTCGCCTCCTCCGCCGCCCACCGACAGCGAGAGGGACGTGTAGGCGCGGCCCGACTCGAGCGCCTCGAGCACCAGCTCCTCCTCGACGCCGGCGGCCTTCGCCAGCTCCGGGATGGTGGGCGAGCGGCTCAGCTGCACTGTGAGCTGCTCCATGAGCCGCGACAGCCGGACGTTGAGCTCCTGTAGGCCGCGCGGCACGCGCACCGACCAGCCCTTGTCGCGGAAGTGCCGCTTGATCTCGCCGATGATGTTCGGCGTCGCGTAGGTGGTCAGCTCGACGCCGCGGTCGAGATCGAAGCGGTCGATCGCTTTGATCAGCCCGATCGCGCCGATCTGGACGAGATCGTCGAGCGGCTCGCCACGGTACGAGTAGCGCCGCGCGAGGGAGCGCACGAGGGACATGTACTGCTCGATCAGCTGCTCGCGCGCCTGCAGGTCGCCGTCCTCGTGGTAGCGGCGGAGCAGGATCTTGTCGTCGACGCGCGTCATGCACTCGCGATCCGCTTTGTGAGCTCGACCCACGCGCCGCCGTTGCGCTCCTCGACCTCGTGCGTGTCGCACACGGTCTCGAGCACGCGGCGCAGGTCGAGGCCCGTGTCCGAGTCGGCCGCGTGCACCTTCTCCGGCGGGAACGGCCCGATCGCCGCGTGCAGCACGCCGTCGTCGGCGGAGAGTGAGACGACGAGGTCGTCTGAGTCGTCACGCAGCGCGAGCAGGGCCTCGATCCCAACCTGCAGGTCGTCGAGATCGTCGTACGTCACGTCGAGCCGCATGGCTACCCCGCCCGTCACGAGATGCGCGATCGGCCGGAAGTCCTCCTCTGCGGGGATTACGAGCCGGATCTCCTCGGGCGTCACGCGCCCGCGTCCCGCAGCTCGTCGAGGAGATCGCGCTCGCGCCGAGCCGCGGCCTCCTTCCCCGCCTGCACGGCATGACGCCAGTCGCGCCGCGCCTTGAAGTCGGCGGCGCCGAAGCTGACCCCGGCAGCGAAGCCCGAGACCTTCTGCACGGGACGCGTGATGGCCAGGCTCACCGCCCGCACCGCTGTGTCGACGCTGTCCGCGGCATCCACGGCGCTGTCCGTGATCTTGTCGACCTTGTCGAGTTGGTCGTTCACGCGGTCCACGCTTCCTCCGACCTTGTCGATCACCGGGAGAGCCGAATCTCCCGCTCCCCGGATGAACGTGGAAGCCTCCTTTGCGGTTCCGGCCAGCCGCACGAAGAAGTACGCGAGCGCGATTCCGACCGCGAACAGGAACACGGCGAGCGCAAGCCGCCAGAGATCGTCCCAGCTGAAGGCCGCGACGAGCATCCTCGTCCGATCTTAGTGAGAGACGGCGATCAGCCCGTATCCGACGACGGAGTCGCCGTCGTAGAGCACCGCCGCCTGCCCCGCCGCGACGCCGTACGCCGGCTCGTCGAGCTCGAGCCGAAACCCGCCGGCTGTCGGCTCGACACGGGCGGGCATCGCCGGTGAGCGGTAGCGGAGCTTCGCCTCGACCCGCTCGGCCTCGGCGTAGAGCCGGCCGCGGGCCGTGACATCCGTGCGCGCGAGGGACGCACGCGGGCCGACGACGACGGCGTTCGTCGACGGGCGCGTGCCAAGAACGTAGAGCGGCTCGGGCGCGGCGAGCCCGAGACCGCGACGCTGGCCCGGCGTGAACCGCCAGAAACCGTCGTGGCGGCCGAGCTCGCTCCCGTCCTCCCCGACGATCGCACCATCCTGCGGCTCGAGCCCGTGCCGGTTGAGGAAAGCGCGGTAGTCGTCGCCGGCGAGGAAGCACGCCTCCTGGCTCTCCGGCCGGCGCGCGGCGGCGAGGCCCGCGCGCTCGGCCTCGGCGCGCGTCGTCTCCTTGTCCTGCTCGCCGAGCGGGAAGGAGACCTGTGCGAGGTGGCGTGGATCGAGCGCGGCGAGCATGTAGCTCTGATCCTTCGCGGGGTCGACACCGCGGGCGAGCAGAAGCCGGCCGTCGCGCTCGACGATGCGCGCGTAGTGGCCGGTCGCGAGCCGCTCTGCGCCGGCCCGCCGCGCGAACGCGAGCAGCTCGGCGAAGCGGAAGCCGCCGTTGCAGCGCGTGCATGGGTTCGGCGTCTCCCCGCGCGCGTAGCCCCGCACGAAGGGCGCGACCACGGCGCGGCGGAACTCCTCGCGCAGATCGAGCGACACGTGCGGGATGCCGAGGCGGTGACACGTCTCGCGCGCCGCGATCACGCTCTCGGGCGAGCAGCAGGCGCGCTCGGAGTCGGGTCCGTCCGGATCGAGCCACAGCCGCAAGGTCACGCCGATCGCGTTCGGCAGCAAGCGGAGCAGAGTGACCGCGCTGTCGACGCCGCCGCTCATGGCCACGGCGACCCGTCCGGGCGACGGCTCCGCCCGGAAGACCGGCCCGAGCGCGTTCGCGAGCGCATCGACCGCGAGCGTCTCGCCGCCGACCGCTGCCGCCTCGAGCAGCGTCAGTCCCACGACGTCGCGCTCGAGCCCGGGCGCATCGGCCTCGACGATCCGGTCGCCGTCCACGCGCAGGCGGACGGCGGCCCACTGGCCGTTGCGGCTGGAGTCTCCGAAGACTTCGTGCATGGGCTCAAGGTAAAGGAGCGCCCGGCCCCGGTGTCCAAACCGAGCTATGTGATCCTGGTGTCCCAGGTGGGTGCCGTGCCCACGTTCGGCAATGCCTTGGTGGGACGCCGGCTCCCTTTCACGTAGCGTTGGATCTACATGAGTGCCCGATTCGGCGCACGGGGCCGAGCAGGCGGACTGTAGCGCGGGCTACTCGGGCTGTGGGTCGAGGAGCCGGATCCCGAGCTCCTTCAGCGCCGGGTCGGGATACGGCGTCGGCGCACCCGTGAGCGGATCGGCGCCGCTCGCGATCTTCGGGAACGCCGTCACCTGCCGGATGTCGGGCTCGCGCGCGAGCAGGGCGATGAAGCGGTCGATGCCCATCGCGAAGCCGCCGTGCGGCGGCGCGCCCATCTGCAGCGCGTCCAGCAGGAAGCCGAACTTGTCGCGCTGCTCCTCCTCACCCATCCCCATCACGCGGAACACGGCCTGCTGGAGCTCGGCCTCGTGGATCCTGATCGAGCCGGAGCCGAGCTCCCAGCCGTTCCAGATCAGGTCGTAGTGCTGCCCGCGCACGTGCCCGGGGTCGGCCTCGAGCCGCGCCTCCTCGCCCGGCACCGTCGCGGTGAAGGGGTGGTGCATGAAGGTCCAGCCGCCGTACTCCTCGCTGTGCTCGAAGAGCGGGAAGTCGGTGACCCAGTGGAAGACGTTGAGGCTCGTGTCGATCAGGTCGAGCTCGTGCGCGAGATGCAGCCGGAGCAGGCCGAGGACGCGGGCGACGACCGGCTCCTCGTCGGCGACGAAGAGCGCCGTCGATCCTTCCTCGACGCCGAACGTCTCGAGCTCGCGCTCGGAGAGGAACTTCGAGATCTGCGTGAGGTTCGCGAGCCCCTTCGCCCCCCACTCCTTCGCGACCTCCTCGAGCCGAGTCTGCTCGCTGCGGGAGAAGGTGCGCGGGACGACGACGTAGCGGACGCACGGCGCGTTCTTGAAGACGCCGAACTCAGAGTCCCGCGTCACCTCCGTCGCGTCCTGAATCTCCAGGCCGAAGCGGAGGTCGGGCTTGTCGGAGCCGTAGCGCAGCATCGCGTCGGTGTACGAGAGGTGCGGGAACGGCCGCTGCGGCGGTTCGACGCCGGCCGCCTCGAACGCGCCGACGACGCACGCCTCCATGACGTCGAGCACGTCCTCGCGCTCGACGAAGGCCATCTCCAGGTCGAGCTGGCGGAACTCGAACTGTCGGTCGGCGCGGAGATCCTCGTCGCGCCAGCACGTGGCGATCTGGTAGTAGCGGTCGATCCCGCCCACCATGCAGAGCTGCTTGAACAGCTGCGGCGACTGGGCGAGCGCAAAGAACTTTCCCGGCTGCAGGCGCACCGGCAGCAGGAAGTCGCGCGCTCCCTCGGGGGTGCCGCGGGTCATGCTCGGCGTCCAGACGTCGACGAAGCCGCGCTCGTCCATCACGCCGCGGATCGCAGAGATCGCGGTGTGGTTGAGACGGAGGTTTCGCTGCATCCGTTCGGTCCGCAGGTCGAGCCAGCGATAGCGGAGACGAAGGGTCTCGTCGACGTTCTCCTCGTCGAGCTGAAACGGGAGCGGGCTCGAGCGGGAGACGATCCGCAGCTCGTCGACCTGCACCTCGATCTGGCCCGTCGGCAGGTTCGGGTTCACGAGCTCCGGCGCGCGCGCCACGACCTCGCCCGTCGCCTGGAGCACGAACTCGTTGCGGATCTCGTGCGCGGTCTCGGCCGCGGAGGACGAGTGCTCCGGGTTGATGACGAGCTGGATCTTTCCCGTGTGGTCGCGGAGGTCGACGAAGACGAGGCCGCCGTGGTCGCGGCGCGTGTCGGCCCAGCCGGCGACCGTGACGCAGCGGCCGGCGTCGTCGGCCCGCAGCTCGCCGCACATCGCCTCGCGCCAGCTCATGCGCGCAGCAGCTCCATCAGCGTTGCCTCGTCCACCTCGACATCGAGCTCCCCCTGGCGACGCAGCATCATCCCGTCTGCACTCACGATGAGGATGGCGCGGGCCCGCTTCTGACCCTGACTGATCTGACCCTTCATCGACCGGCCAGCGTAGTCGGCGTCGGCGGCGAATCCCTCCGCGCGCAGGCGAGCGAGCAGCGGCTGGACGGGCGACGTGTCAGGCGCGACGGCAACGTAGACGTCGAGCGGATCCTCCTCGGCTGTGATCCCCTCGAGCTCGAGGGACATGATGAGACGCTCGATCCCCGCACCGAACCCGACCCCGGGCGTAGGAGGACCGCCGATCTGCTCGATGAGGTAGTCGTACCGGCCGCCGCCGGAGATCGTCGACCCCTGGCTCGAGTCGTCCGGGCCAACGAACTCCCAAGTCGTGCGCGAGTAGTAGTCGAGCCCACGGACAACCGTCGGGTCGAGTACGTAACGGACACCGCTGGAATCGAGAAGCGCACGCACCTGCTCGAAGTGCTTTGCGCACTCGCGGCAGAGGTGATCGGTGATCTTCGGGGCGCCTTCGAGCAGCGCACGCATGGTCGGATCCTTGACGTCGAAGACACGCAGGACATTCGTCTCGCGCTTCTGCTTGACCTCGGAGGTGAGCAAGTCGTCGTGCTCGCCCAGCCAGTCGCTCAGTTTGCGTTCGTATTCCGGTCTGCACGTGCGATCGCCACTCGAGTTCAAGTGCAGCTCGTAGTTCGAGACACCCAGGCTTGTGAGCAACATGTCGTAGAGCTGGATCACCTCGGCGTCGACCGCCGCAACGGCCGAGCCGATGCACTCAACCGAGAGCTGGTAGTGCTCCCGGTAGCGACCGCGCTGCGGTCGGTCGTAGCGATAGAAAGACCCGAGCGTGTAGAGCTTCGCCGGCTGCGGCTCCTGCTTCATCCCATGCTCGATGTAGGCACGGCAGATTGGCGCCGTCGCTTCGGGCCGGAGCGCAAAGCGGTTCTCCCCCGTCCTGTCAGCGAGGTAGTACATCTCCTTCTGGACGATGTCCGAGCCGACTCCGGACGTCCGCGAGAAGAGCTGTGCGTCCTCGAACAAGGGCGTCTGGATGCGCCGGTAGCCGTAGAGCGCACATACGCGCTCCATTTCCGCGGTCACTTTCCTCCAGAGTGGCTGTTCCGACGGGAGGATGTCATGCGTCCCCCGCGGCCGTTCGATTTTCACGGTGTCGACGCGCGCAGCTCTGCGAGGAAGGGATTACGTGCGAGCTCGACGCCGAGCGTCGTCTCGGGGCCGTGACCGGGATGGACGACCGTCTCGGGCGGCAACCGCTCGGCGAGCATCCGCACCGAGGCGAGCAGCGTGTCCCAGTCGGCACCCGGCAGGTCGACGCGGCCGACCGAGCCGGCGAACAGCAGGTCGCCGCTGAAGAGCTCGCCGTCGGCGTAGAACGCGACGTGCGCCGGCGAGTGGCCGGGCACCGCGAGGCACTCGAAGGAGATGCCCGCGACCTCGACCGTCTCACCGCCGCTCACCAGGTGCTCGGGCGCGTGCGGCCGGCCCTGGACGCCGACCGGCGCGAACTCGGGGAAACGCTCGAGTCGCTCGCGCTCGCCCTCCGGCATCCAGACCTCCGCGCCCGTTCCCTCGGCGAGGTCGGCGACGCCGCCGAGGTGGTCGAAGTGCCCGTGTGTGATCAGGATCCCCGCGCAGGCGGTACCGAGTCGCGCGAGTTCGAGGCGAAGGTCCGCTGCGTCCCCGCCGGGATCGATGACCGCGCACTCGGCCGCGCCGCGTTCACTCCGGACGACGTAGCAGTTCGTCTGGAGCGGACCGAGCTCGTATCTGTCGACCGCGAGCGGCACCGCGGCGAGTTTAGTGGGTCGTTGGTTACTGCTCAGGCAGGTGCGGGAAAGGCCTGTTCGTGCGTCACTGGAGGCTGCCCGAGGTCGAGACACCGAACGGTGCGCGGTCGCCGGCCGTGCTGCACTCGCGAGACGGCTCGGAGCGGGCGGTGCTGATCGAGCTGAGGGCCGGCGAGGCGCTCGGCGACCATCGCGTGAAGGAGTCCGCGCTGTTGCTCGTGCTCGACGGCTCGGTGCACGTCGAGGCCGGCGGCGAGTCCGTCGACGCGGAGCGCCAGACGCTCCTCCACTTCGAGCCGGATGAGATGCACTCGGTGGCGAGTGACGACGGTGCCCGGCTCCTGCTCCTCCTCGCTCCGTGGCCCGGCGAAGGGCACTACCGCGGCGACCGGGTCGAGCGGTCGGGCGTCAGCGCTTCTTAGCCGCCCGGCCCGCCGGTTGCGCCTCGCGCCGCTGCCAGCGGTTGTACGAAAACCGATCGAGCATGAACTGGAACGGAATGAACAGTGCGGTGTAGATCACCGCGAGCATGAGCGCGCTCGCGGGGTTGCGGCCGGTGATGTAGATGAACACGAAGATCACGACGCCGATGATCCCCGCGCGCTTCCCGGCGCGCTGCCACGACGGCGGCGGAGGGACGCGTACCTGACGGCCACCGCGCTGCTGCGTCGCCTTCGCCTTCGGCCTGGCGCCGTTTTGCTTCGCGGGAGTCGCGGCGAGCTCTTCAGGCGGTTCCTCGAGCTCGTTTCCCTCGCCGTCGACCCACACGGTTTCGTACTCGTGCCGGCGATCCTTCTCCGCCCGGCGCCGCTGCTTCCTCGTCGGCATAGTGGCTAGCCTAGCTCGCCCTCGACGATCACCCTGGCGACGACGCGGCCGCCGAGGTGGTAGGCGAGGTAGCGCCAGTCTGGCGCATCGAGGAGCGTGACGTCCGCGCGGTAGCCGGACGCGAGCCGGCCGATTCGGTCGGCGCGGCCGAGCACGTGGGCCGCGTTGACCGTGCAGGCGGCGAGCGCCTCCGCCGGCGACAGATGCAACTGCGTGGCCGCGAGGGAGCAGACGAGCGGCAGGCTCTCGCAGAAGGCGCTGCCCGGGTTGAAGTCGGTCGCGAGCGCGATCGCCGCCCCGGCCTCGACGAGCGCCCGCGCGGGCGGCATCGGCCGGTCGAGGAAGAGCGCGCTCGCGGGCAGGAGCACGCCGACGACGTCGCTCGAGCCGAGCGTTCGGATCCCCTCCTCGCCCGTCGCCTCGAGATGGTCGACCGAGCGCGCTCCGAGCTCGACGGCGAGGGGAATCGCACCGGACTCCGTGAACTGGTCTCCGTGGAGCCGCAGCGCGAGGCCGGCGTCGCGGCAGGCCTCGAGGTACCGCCGCGCCTGCGCCGCGTCGAACGCGCCACGTTCGAGGAACACATCAGCCGCTTCGGCGAGCTCAGCCGCTTCGGGCAGGACCTCGGCGAGCGCAAAGTCGAGGTAGGCGTCGGCGTCGCCGAACTCCGGCGGCACCGCGTGGGCGCCGAGCCAGGTCGGGATGCCGCCCGCCTCCCGGATTGCGCGGAGCGACGCCAGCTCCGTCTCCCGGTCGAGCCCGTAGCCCGACTTCGCCTCGAACGTCGTCGTGCCCTCGCGCAGCATCCATGAGCGATGCCGCTCAACCGCTGCGAGCAGTCCCGCTTGCCCGGCCGCCCGCGTCGCGCGAACGGTCGAGAGGATGCCGCCGCCCGCAGCATGCAGCTCTTCGTAGCTCGCGCCCCCGGCGCGGAGCGAGAACTCGTCCACGCGGTCGCCTCCGAACGCGGCGTGCGTATGACAGTCGACGAGGCCGGGGATCGCACAGAGGCCGCGGCAGTCGAGCTCGGCGACGTCTCCGTCAAGCGCCGGCAGGTCGCGCATCCGCCCGACGGCCTCGATCGTGCCGCCGGCACAGAGGACGAAGGCGTCCTCGAGCTGCTCGACCTCGCCGAGCGCAGGCCCACGCAGAGGAGCATCCGTTCCTGCGGGCGTCGCCAGCTGCGCGAGGTCGCGCAGCAGCAGGCGGGCAGGAGCCGACGTCACGCGTCGCCGGGGACGCGCGGGATCCGCAGGCCGCCTTCCTCTGCGGCGGCAAGCGCCTCCGGGTAGCCCGCGTCGACGTGCCGCATCACACCGGTGCCCGGGTCGGTCGTGAGCACGCGCTCGAGCCGTTCCGCCTGGGCGTCGGTGCCGTCGGCGACGACGACCATTCCCGCGTGGATCGCATTGCCGATCCCGACGCCGCCGCCGTGGTGGACGCTCACCCACGTGGCTCCCGCCGCCACGTTCACGAGCGCGTTGAGGATCGGCCAGTCGGCGATCGCGTCGGAGCCGTCGCGCATCGACTCGGTCTCGCGGTACGGCGAGGCGACGGAGCCGGAATCGAGGTGATCCCGCCCGATCACGACCGGCGCCTTGACCTCACCGCTGCGGACGAGCTCGTTGATGGCGAGTCCCGCCTTCGCGCGGTCGCCGTAACCGAGCCAGCAGATCCGCGCGGGCAGGCCCTGGAACGCGACCCGCGCGGGCGCCAGCTCGAGCCACCGCTGCAGGAGTGGATCGTCCGGAAACAGTTCCCGCAACCTGTCGTCGATCACCGCGATGTCTGCCGCATCGCCCGACAGCACCGCCCACCGGAACGGACCGACGCCGCGACAGAAGAGCGGCCGAATATAGGCCGGGACGAAGCCCGGGTATGCGAACGCGTCCTCTACACCACCTTCACGCGCCTCACCCCGCAGGTTGTTGCCATAATCGAAAACATACGCGCCGCGCCGGACGTACTCGAGCAATGCCTCGACATGGCTGACGATCGACTCGCGAGCCAGCCGGAGGTACTCGTCCGGATCTGCCGAGCGCAGGGCGGCCGCCGCGTCCACCGAGTAGCCACGCGGCACGTAGCCGTTGAGCGGATCGTGGGCAGCCGTCTGGTCGGTGATCAGGTCGAACTCCACCCCTCGCGCGACGAGCTCGGGCACGACGTCCGCCGCATTCCCCAGCAAGCCGACCGAGAGCGGCCGGCGCTCGGCTGCCGCGGTCCGCACACGCTCGAGCGCGTCGTCGAGCGAGTTCGCCGCCTCGTCGAGGTAGCGCGTCTCGAGCCGCCGCTCGATCCGGGTCGGGTTGACCTCCACGCAGAGGATCGCCGCACCTGCCATCGTCCCGGCGAGCGGCTGCGCGCCGCCCATGCCGCCCAGCCCCGCCGTGAGGATCGTGCGCCCGCGCAGATCCGGTGAGCCGAAGTGCTTCTCCCCCGCCGCGGCGAACGTCTGGTACGTCCCCTGCAGGATCCCCTGCGAGCCGATGTAGATCCACGAGCCCGCGGTCATCTGCCCGAACATCGTCAGCCCTTCTGCCTCGAGCCGCCGAAACTCGTCCCAGGTGGCCCACTTCGGCACGAGGAGCGAGTTTGCGATCAGTACGCGCGGCGCTCCTTCGTGCGTCGTGAACACGCCGACCGGCTTGCCGCTCTGGACGAGGAGGGTCTCGTCGGGGCCGAGCTCGAGCAGCGCGGCGACGATCGCCCGCAGCGCCTCGTGGTTCCGCGCCGCCTTGCCCGACCCGCCGTAGACGACGAGCTCCTCGGGCCGCTCGGCCACCTCGGCGTCGAGGTTGTTGAGGAGCATCCGCAGCGGCGCCTCGGTCGACCACTGGCGCGCGTTCAGGTCGGTTCCATGCGGCGCGCGAATCGACGAGAGGTCGCCCACGAGCGCCTCGACGCGCCCTGCGAGGCTCGCAGTGGTGCTCATGCGAGCTCCCCCGCGTCCGCCTCCACCGCCGCGAGGAGGGAGCCGTCTCGGATCGCCGCTGCCACGGCCTCGATGTCGCCGGCGAGCGGCCGGTCCTCGCGAAGCCTCGCCGACCGCTCCCGCACGGCCGCGCGCGCTGCCCGCCCGCCGGCTCCCGGCTCGAGCGGCGCATGGAACTCGACTGCCTGCGCGCCCGCGAGCAACTCGATCGCGACGGCGCGTTCCGAGTTGGCGAGCACCTGCCACGCCTTGAGCCCGGCGGCATTCCCCATCGAGACGTGATCCTCCTGCCCCGCGCTCGTCGGAATCGAGTCGACAGACGCCGGATGGCAGAGCACCTTGTTCTCGGAGACGAGGGAGGCGGCCACGTACTGCGGGATCATGAAGCCGCTGTTGAGACCGCCGTCGGTGGTGAGGAAGGCCGGCAGTCCCTCGGAGAGGTTCGGATTGACGAGCCGCTCGAGTCTCCGCTCGGAGATGCTCGCGAGCTCGGCAACGGCCATCGCAAGAGCGTCGAGCGCGAAGGCGAGCGGCTGCCCGTGGAAGTTGCCGTTCGACACGAGTTCCTCGTCGTCGACGAGGACGAGCGGGTTGTCGGTCGCGGCGTTCAGCTCGACGCCGGCGGTGTACTCCCCATAGTCGAGGAGGTCGCGGCACGCGCCGTGAACCTGCGGCGCGCAACGGAGCGAGTACGCGTCCTGCACCTTGTCGCACCAGCGGTGCGCCTCGATGATCGCCGACCCCTCGAGGAGGTGGAGGACGTTCGCAGCGGCGGCCTTCTGGCCCCGCAGCGGCCGGAGCTCGTGGATCTGCGGCAGAAAGGAGGTGCGTGAGCCCTGGAGCGCCTCGACCGAGAGCGCGCAGGCGATGTCCGCGACCCGCGCGAGCCGTCGCGCCCGCACGAGCCCGAGCGCGAGCATCGCTGCCATGAACTGCGTGCCGTTGACGAGTGAGAGCCCCTCCTTCGCCTCCAGCCGCACCGGATCGAGACTCGCTCGCGCCAGCGCTTCGGCGCCCGACAGCCGCTCGCCCTCGATCCACGCCTCTCCTTCCCCGACGAGCGGCAGCGCGAGATGCGCCAGAGGCGCGAGGTCGCCGGAGGCTCCGACCGAGCCGCGGCTCGGCACGACCGGCAGCACGCCCCGGTTGAGGAGCGCGAGAAGCAGCTCGACCGTCTCGACCCGCGCCCCCGAGTTGCCCTTGGCAAGCGCGTTCGAGCGCAGGAGCATCGCGGCACGCACGATCTCGTCGGGGTACGGCTCGCCGACCCCGCATGCATGCGAGCGAAGCAGGCGCAGCTGGAGCTCGCCGGTCTGCTCCTCCGGGATGGCGACGGCCACGAAGCGCCCGAAGCCGGTATTGACGCCGTAGGTGTGCTCCCGGCTCCCGTGCGCGGCGCGCTCGACGAGCTCGCGGGCGGCGTTCATTCTTTCCCGCGCCCGGTCGGACAACTCCGCGCTCGTTCCCTCGACGGCCACCGCCCAGACGTCCTCCACGGTCAGGTCGTCGCCCGTCAGGTCGATCGCCGTCCGCTGCGCCACGACGCGAGTCTAGGACGCCGCCCGCTCCGCACGTGGCCCTACGTGCCCCCGGGGGGTGTCGCAACCCCCTGCAGACAACGTACCGGCGTACGCGTCACACGTTCGTCGCGGCTTCGTCGCGGCTTCATGCCCGCGCGGCGTCAGTCCTGGTCGTCCGCCAGGAGCCGCAGCTCCAGCACGTGCGACGGGTCGAGGCCGGGCACGCCCAGAAGCGACCCCGCCGCCGCGACTGCCGCGCCTGCCGGCAGTAGTCCAACGAGCTCCGACCCGGTGACCCGGAGGCCTCTAGCGGTCGCCTCCCGCTGCACCGCGCCCACGACCTCGTGCAGCGGCGATGCCCGCCAGTCCTCGACGTTGAGGCTCACTTGCACGTGTCCGGCCTGCGGCAGGCGAAGTCCGAGCGCACGAACGCCCACGTAGCCGCCGTCGCGTTCGCGCACTGCACGCGCCACGTCTCGTGCGGCGGCGAGGTCGTCGCCCTCGAGATCGACGTTGAACGCGATCAGCGGTGCCCGTGCTCCGACCAGCACGCCGCCGGCCCGCTCGTCGAGCCGCGCCGGGCCGAAGTCCGGCACCAGCTCCCCGGCGTCGAGGCGGCGCTGCAGCTCGGCCGGCCCGCCGCGCCGGAAGAAGGCAGGCCCGCGGCCCGGTGCGAGATCCGCATAGAGGAAGACCGGCAGCGCGAGCTCCTCCCCCACCCGCCGCGCGAACTCGAGCGCCGCGGTGCGCGCGCGCCCGGCGTCGGTCTCCCGGATCGGGACGAGCGGGACGACGTCCGCTGCGCCGATGCACGGGTGCGCGCCCTCATGACCGCGGAGATCGATCCGCTCGCGCGCGCACGCGATCCCGGCGAGCAGCGCCGCGACGAGCTCCTCCTCGCTGCCGACGAGCGTGTACACCGAGCGGTTGTGATCCGCGTCGCTGTGGACGTCGAGCAGGCGGGCGTGCGCCGAGAGCGCCTCGCCGATCGCGTCGATCGTCGCGCGGTCGCGCCCCTCGGAGAAGTTGGGGACGGCCTCGAGCGGCAGCATCGGGACGGACCCTACGCTCCACGGCGATGACCGCCCGCAAGTCGTCCTACCGGTCGCTCGCTTCGCTCGAGCGCGACCTCGCCCGCTGCCGCGCCTGCGCCGACGCCGGGTACCAGCTCGAGTCGCTGCCCGTACGGGCGCCGGGAGCGCACCAGCGCGCCTATCTGTTCGGCCAGGCGCCCGGCGTCGTGGAAGGAGTGGAGCGGCTGCCCTGGCGCGGGCGCGCGGGCCGGACGCTCCGCCGCTGGTTCGAGCTCGAGGAGGACGACTTCTACGCGACCTTCTACTGCGCCTCGGTCACGCGCTGCTATCCCGGTCGCGCCCCGTCGGGCCGCGGCGACCGGACGCCGACGCCGCGTGAGCAGGAGCTCTGTACCCACTGGCGCGAGTGGGAGCTCGAGCTGCTGCGGCCGCGCCTGCTCGTCACCGTCGGCGGGCTGGCGCTGCGGAGGCTGCTCGGGTTCCAGTACCTCACGCCGTGCGTCGGCGAGCGGTACGAGCTCGACGGGACACCCGTCGTGCCGCTTCCCCATCCGTCCGGCGCGAGCGGCTGGCTCAACGACCCGGCGAACCGCACGCGGCTCGCCCGGGCGACCGCTCTCGTCCGCGAGGAGCTCGCGCGGCTCTAGCGGATCGGACTCCGTCGCTACATTCAAAGGAGTGAGCGCGGTTCCCTACCGCCGCACGTTCGCGCGGCTCCTCACCTTCCTGCGGCCGTACAGGCGCGGCGTCGTGATCTCAGCCGTGCTCGCCGTCGGCTCACAGGCCGCTCAGATCGCACTCATCTGGGTGACGGGCAAGAACGTGATCGACGGGGCGCTCCTCAACCACGACACGCACATGCTGTGGCTGTCCGTCGGCGCGATCGCCCTCCTCGGGCTCGTCTCCGCCGTGATGATGTCGGGCCGCAGGCTCATCTCCGGCAAGCAGGCGCTCGACGTCGAGATGGACCTGAGACAGGGGCTCTACTCGCATTTCGTGCGCCTCTCCTTCGGGTTCTACGACCGCAACCAGACCGGGCAGCTGATGTCTCGCGCGACGGTAGACCTGCAGGGCGTCCGGTTCTTCCTCGGCTACGGCCTGATCTTCTTCTTCCAGAACGCCCTCACGGTCGTCTCCGTGACGATCGTCCTCTTCTTCTTCCAGTGGGAACTCGCTCTCGTCGTGCTCGCGGTCACGCCGTTCCTGATTGTGCTCGCGTACCGCTACAGCCACGTCGCGCACCCGACGCTCCGCGACGTTCAGCAGAAACTCGCCGACGTCGCGACGGTTTCGGAGGAGAACATCGTCGGCGTCCACGTGGTCAAGGCGTTCGCGCAGGAGCCGGCCGAGGAAGCGAAGTTCGCCGCTCGCAACGAGGCGCTCTTCGCCCAGACGATCCGTGCGAACCGGCAGCGCGCAACCTACGTGCCGCTCTTGTCGTTCCTGCCGCTGCTCGCGCAGGCGGCCGTCCTGCTCGTCGGCGCGCGCATGGTTGCGCACGGCTCGCTCGAGATCGGCGCCTTCGTCTCGTTCAACCTCTACCTCGCCCTGCTCGTGATGCCGCTCCGCTCGCTCGGCATGTGGGTGGGACAGGCGCAGCGGGCGACCGCGTCGGGCGAGAGGATCTTCCAGATACTCGACGAGCCCGAGGACGTCGCCGACCGGGCGGAGGCGATCGAGCTGCCCCCGGGCGACGGTGCGATCCGCTTCGAAGGCGTCTCGTTCTCCTACCTGCCGGGACGGCCGGTGCTCGAGCACCTTGAGCTCGATCTCGACGCAGGGACGACGGTCGCGCTCATCGGGCACACCGGTTCCGGCAAGACGACGGTTTCCTCGCTCGTGCCGCGCTTCTACGACGTCGACTCGGGCCGGGTGCTCGTGGACGGCGTCGACGTCCGCGACGTGAAGCTCGCGTCGCTGCGCCGCGAGATCGGAGTCATCCCGCAGGATCCGTTCCTCTTCTCCACCACAGTGCGCGACAACATCGCCTTCGGACTGCCGGACTTGACCGACGAGGAGATCGAGCGCGTCGCGAGGCTCGCGCAGGCGCACGAGTTCGTCGAGCGCCTGCCGCAGGGCTACGACACCGTGATCGGCGAGCGCGGCATCACGCTCTCGGGCGGGCAGCGGCAGCGAATCGCGATCGCCCGCGCCCTTGCCGTCGACCCGCGCATCCTGATCCTCGACGACGCCACCGCCTCGGTCGACGCAACGACGGAGGCCCGCATTCGAGCGGGCCTGCGCGAGGTAATGAGCGGCCGGACGACGCTGATCATTGCCCACCGCCTCTCGACGATCGCGCTCGCGGACGAGATCGTCGTGCTCGACAGGGGCCGTGTCTGCGCCCGCGGCACGAACGACGAGCTGCTCGAGACGAGCTCCGTCTACCGCGAGATCCACGACCACGGCCTGCTGGAGCGGGAGTTCGCCGACGCGGTCGAGGCGCGCGCAGACGTCGAGGAGGTCGCGTGAGAGTCCATCAGCCCGGCGGCTATCTGGCGCGGGTGCGCGGCGCGGAGGTCGATTGGTCGTGGAGCACGACGCGCCGGCGGCTCGGCGTGCTCTGGCGGCTGACGCGGCCCTACAAGGTGCGCGCCTTCTTCTCCTTCTTCTCGCTCCTGGCCGCAACTGCGTTCGCACTCGCCCCTCCCCTGCTCGCAAAGTACGCGCTCGACGATGCGATCAACGGCACGACGGGTGAGCGACTCGTGCTCATCGTCGTCCTCTTCGTGCTCGCCGGGCTGGCGGGCTGGGGCATGACGTACATCGAGACGTACATGACCGGGTGGGTCGGCGAGCGAATCCTCGCGGATCTGCGCAAGCAGCTCTTCGGGCACCTGCAGAGGCTCTCGCTCGGCTTCTACGAGCGGAACCGAGCCGGTGTCCTGATCAGCCGGATGACGAACGACGTCGAGGCGCTCGACCAGCTCGTGACGGACGGGATCACGACGCTCGCTCAGAGCACGCTCATGCTCGGCGGCACGGCCATCCTCCTGCTCGTGCTCGATCCGCGACTCGCCCTCGTGACGCTCACGGTGATCCCGTTCATGATCATCGCGACGGCGCTTTTCCGGTCGCGCTCGGGGCGCGCGTATGCGGACGTGCGGGAGCGACTCGGGCTCGTAACGGCGACGCTCGCCGAGGACATCTCGGGGATGCGGATGGTGCAGGCGTTCGTGCGCGAGCAGCGCGCCACGGAGAACTTCGGCACGGTCGCGCGCGACTACCGCGACTCGAACATGCAGACCGTCGTCCTGAACGCCCTCTACTTCCCATTCGTCAGCTTCCTCGCAACGCTTGCCCTAGCCATCGTGCTCGGCTACGGCGGTCATCTCTACTTCGAACACGCGCTCACGCTCGGGACGCTTTTCGCCTTCATGCTCTACGTCAACAACTTCTTCGACCCGGTCCAGCAGCTCTCACAGCTCTACAACACGTTTCTCTCGGCCACGGCTGCGTTGGACAAGATCATCGGCGTGCTCGACGAGAGCCCGGAGATCGTCGACCGGCCGGGCGCTCGGCCACTGCCGCGCATCCGAAGGACACGTCCAGCTTCGAGGACGTCCACTTCGCCTACGGACTGCGCGGCGGCGAGACAGGTGAGGAGGTGCTGCACGGGATCGACCTCGACGTGCCGGCCGCGACCACCGTCGCCCTCGTCGGCCACACCGGCGCCGGCAAGTCGACGATCGCCAAGCTCCTCGCGCGCTTCTACGAGCCGACGAGCGGCCGGATCACGATCGACGGCATCGACCTGAACGACGTGGCGCAGGAGTCGCTGCGCCGCCAGCTCGGGATCGTGCCGCAGGAGGGCTTCCTCTTCGCCGGTACGGTCGCCGAGAACATCGCGTTCGGCAGGCCCGACGCGCGGCCCGAGGACATCGTCCGCGCCGCGCAGATGGTCGGCGCGCACGAGTTCATCCTGCGGCTCGAGGACGGCTACGAGACGCAGCTCGGCGAGCGCGGCTCGCGCCTCTCGCTCGGCCAGCGCCAGCTCGTCGCGTTCGCAAGGGCGCTGCTCGCCGACCCGCGGATCCTCATCCTCGACGAGGCGACCTCCTCGGTCGATATCGGCACCGAGCGGACGATCGAGCGCGCACTCCGGACGTTGCTCGCCGACCGGACCGCCTTCGTGATCGCGCACCGGCTGTCGACGATCCGCGACGCCGACCTGATCGTCGTGCTCGAGCACGGCCGGGTGATCGAGCAGGGCTCGCACGACGAGCTCCTCGCCCGCCGCGGGCTGTACACGAGCCTGTACGGCGACTGGGCCGCGGCCTAGTTCCGGCTCAGCTGACCGGGTAGTACTGCACCGGCACGACGACGTCGTTCGCCGCCTTGTCGTGCCAGCACTGCTTCTCCTTGTCCCAGAGCATCCAGAGGTAGCCCAGCAGGAACACGGCCGCCGAGACGATCGCCACCAGCCAGCGGATGAACGCGCGCCCGTACCCGATCGCTCCACCCGTGTTGAAGTCGATCACCCGGATCCCCAGCGCCATCTGCCCGACGGTCTGGCCGCGACTGTTGCCGATCAGAACCGTGAAGTAGACGATTGAGACGACGAAGCCGAGGCTGACGCCGACGCCGTATCCGAAGATCGCTCTGAGGATCGTGTCCGCGATCCCGACGATGATCGCGTCGATGATGAGCCCGGCGAACCGGCGCCAGAACCCGGCTCGGGGCCCGGAGGCGCCCCCGCTCGTCGGTGGTGTCCCGGCCGTCTGTGGAGGTGGTGGATACATGGCCACCCGAGTGCTCCTTTCAGCTCAGTTGACGGGGTAGTACTGCACCGGCACGACCACGTCGTTCGCCGCCTTGTCCTGCCAGCACTGCTTCTCCTTGTCCCAGAGCATCCAGAAGTAGCCGAGATAACAGAACAACCCCGAGATGTAGCGAACGATCAGCCGCAGGAACGCCCGCCCGTAGCCGATCGGTCCACCCGTGTTGAAGTCGATCACCCGGATGCCCAGCGCACGCTTGCCGTACGTCTGTCCGGTCGGGCCGCCCTCGAAATAGACGAAGTACGCGATGTAGAGGGCGAAGAACAGGAGGTAACCGAGGACGAGGATCCCGCCACGGCCGCTCCCCGCACCGATGGCGATGACGATGATCGGGATGATCGCGATCACGAGGGTGTCGATGAAGAGGGCGGCGAACCGGGCCCAGAACCCGGCGCGCGGGCCGGATGCTCCTCCCCCGTACGACGGCATCGGCTGCGAGGGCGGTGGGTACATGGCCACAGAGGACTCCTTTCAGATCAGCGAGAATCGATGGAGCTCGAAGAGCCAGAGCCCGAGGGCGAGGACGAGCAGCGCGATCGTCGGCACCTTGATCACCCGGCGCGGGCGCCGGACGAGCAGCGCGAGCGCGGCGAGAACGACGAACGGGCCCGCGGGATTCGCCTGCAGCGCCGCCCCGAGGTGGCCGTGCACGGTCGCCTCGACGCTCGTCGTCATCCCGCAGAGCGGACACGGCACACCGGTGAGCGTCCGGAGCGGACACGGAAGCCCGGCGTGGCCGCCCAGGAGCGGCAGCGTCGCCGCGGCCGCGAGCATCGCGAATGCCGCGCCGCGGGCATCGGTGGGGTCGATCGTCGTCGAAGCGGCCGGGAACCGCACGGGGTGCGATGCTACTCCCCTCGGCGGCTAGAGACGACCCCGCTTTGCGGCGACGAGCCGCTCGAGGAACATCTCGTCCCCCTCCCTGGCGATCGCGCCGCCGACTTTCGGCCGCAGGCGGCCTGCGAGCTCCGCCGCGATCTGGATCCGGGCGCCCGCGGCCAACGCGCCCCTGCGCGAGAGGAAGGTGGCGACGGCATCGAGATCCTGCGGGTCGATGGCGCTCGTATCCCAGGCGGGCGCCTGCACCGAGGGCGAGATCCGCAGCTCCGGCGGCAGGCTCCGGACGTCGCGGATGACGAGCGTGCCGGCTGCGAGGTCACCGAGCCGCTGGTTCCGGCGGGTGATCTGGATCGAGGTCATCCCCACGAGGTAGGCGAACGGGAGGATGTCGATGATGCGGAGGACGTTGCGCACCGCGCTCGTGCCGAACGTCACCGGCGCCCCGGACTCCAGTACGACCCTGATTCCGTTCATCGCCTTGCCGGGGGTCCGGCCGGAGTTGAGCACCTCGAAGGCGACGTCGTAGCCCCAGAAGACGACGAAGAAGCCCACGGCCCAGAAGGCCCCGGCCAGCGCGCTCGAGCCCGGACCGATCCCCGCGCCATAGCCGAGCACGACTGCGAGCGCGACGAGAATGATCGTCTGGAAGACGTAGTCGATCAGCTGCGCCGCGCAGCGTGAACCGATCCCTGCGAGCGTAAGCTCGACCGGAACGCCTTCCGGCGTGTCGATCGTCAGGCGATCCTCGAACACCATTCTCATGAGGCTAGACAGATTCATCGCCGCACGAAGCCCCGACTGGAACGAGCTCGAACTGCTCCTTCGGGAGGCGAAGCGGCATCCCGAGCGACTCGGGCCGGAGCGGCTCCTGCGGCTGGGCGCGCTCTACCGCGCCTCGGCGGCTGATCTCGCGCGGCTGCGCCGTCACGCCCCCCGGTCGCCGGAGACCATGCGGCTCGAGGCGCTCGTGCGGCAGGGCCGCCAAGCCGTCTACGACGTCCGCACGCGGCGGCGCTCGGTGGTGCGGTTCTTCGTCACCGACTACTGGCGGCTCGTCGTCGCGCGGCGCAAGGCGCTGCTGGTCGCGTTCGTCCTCCTCTTCGGCTCCGCCGCGCTCGCGGCGCTCTGGGGCGTCCACGACCCGGCGGCCGCGACCGGCGTCGTCCCGGCCCAGTTCCGGCCCGCACTGCAGCCGGGCCACCCCTGGCACGACATGTCGCCCTCCCAGCAGACCGCGTTCACGAGCGAGGTGTTCACGAACAACATCCAGGTCACGCTCGTGGCGTTCGCGGGTGGCATCACGGGAGGAGTCGCGACCGCGTTCGCTCTCCTCTACAACGGCCTGCTGCTCGGCGTGATCGGCGGCCTGATGGGACAGGCGGGGAACGGCGTCGGCTTCGTCGACCTCGTCACGGCGCACGGCGTTCTCGAGCTCTCCTGCATCCTCGTCGGGGGCGCCGCCGGGCTGAGCCTCGGCTGGTCGATCATCTCCCCCGGCTTGCGCTCGCGGCGCTCCTCGCTGCAGCGCGAGGCGGTGGATTGCCTGCTCCTCGTGCTCGGGACGGCGCCGTGGCTCGTGATCGCCGGGATCGTCGAAGGAAACCGCGCCAACCTCGCCGAGTCCGGGCTCGGCGCAGTGATCGGCACCGGGGTCGGCCTCGGACTCCTCTACTGGGGCCTCGTCCTCTGGCGAGGACGCACTAGAGACGAGCCAGCCACTTCGCCCGCAGGTACGTCCTGACACACGCGCCGGCGAGCATCGCCGGCGCGGCCTCGACCACGGTCGCGCCCGCGTGCTGCAGGCGTGCCGCTGCCCGCGCGCGAGCAGCGAGGACGTCGAGCGCGACGGCGGCCCGGTAGACGTCGCCCGGCACGTGCGGCTCGCTGCGCACGGCCGCGTCGAGGTCGGGATCGGCAGATCCGGCCACCGAGACGGCGTGCCGGCGCGCCAGCACCGGCAGCGCCTCGACGAGCGGCTGCGCCGCCGACTCTTCCAGCAGATCGGTGAGGACGAGGACGAACGCCCGCTTGACGCCGCGGATCTGAGCGAACGCGCGCTCGTAGTCGCTCTCGACAGGCACGGGCTCGAGGTCGAACAGCGCCGACACGACGTCGCGCGCGCCCGCCCGCCGCGGCGGCAGAGCACGTAGCACCTCGCCCGCGAACGCGATCGTGCCGCAGCGATCGCCCAGCACGTCCGCCACCGCGGCGACTGCCACGGCCGCATCGAGCGCCGCATCGAGGCGCGTGCGGTCCAGGCCGCCTCCGGCGGCGGTCTTCGGAGGGGCGTCGGTGGCTTCGCCTCCGACGCTTCCAGCCAGGAACGGAGCCGCCATGAGACGGCCGCAGTCGACGACGCAGACCACGTCCCGGTCGCGCTCGATCCGGTACTGGTTGCTCATCGGACGGCCGAGTCGGGCCGTCGCGCGCCAGTTCACCTGGCGAATGTCGTCGTCCGGGGAGTACTCGCGGACGGACTCGAACTCGGTACCGAGACCGAGCGGCCCGCGCCGGCGGAGGCCCTCGTCCCGGAACTTGCCCGCGCGGACGGCGCTCGCGAGCCGGCGCGCGGCCGGCAGGTCCGGATAGACGAGCACGTCCGCAGGCTCCCCTACCTGATGCGTCCACGCCCCGAGCCCGAGCGGCCCCGTGCGCCGGGCGACCGGCGCGGGAAGCGTGTGGCGCCCGCGCCGGCGTGCCACGAGCTGCCCGTCCAGCACGCCCTCCGCCTGCGCGGGCTCTAGCTCGAGGTCGGGCGGCAGCGGCTGACGCACGCGGATGCGCACCGGCTCCTCCGGCGCGAGGCGAAGCGGCGAGGGAACGCCGCGCGCAAGGTGAGTCGGCGCATGTCGCACCACCTCCGGCGGCCGCCGCACCCACCAGGCGTCGACGGCGGTCGCGGCGGCGAGTGCGACCGCGAGGAGGATGGCCACCGGCACCGGCACGACCAGCAGCGAGAGGGCGACGAGCGCCAGCGCGAAAGCCGCGCGCGGCGTCGGCGTCACCGGGGGACGGGAACTGCTTCGAGGGCGGCGCGAACCGCGTCGTCGGCCGTGTAGCGCTCGAGCTCCGCCTCGGGCCGCAGCAGAAGCCGGTGCCGGAGCACGTCCGGCGCGACCTCCGCGACGTCGTCGGGCGTCACGTAACCGCGATCGTCGAGGCGGGCGACGGCCTTCCCGGCGGCGAGGAGATGGACGCCGGCACGCGGACTCGCGCCGAGCTCGACGCTCGGCAGCGTGCGCGTGGCACGCACGATCGCCGTCACGTAGCCGGCCACCTCGTCGGAGACGCCGGTCGCGTCGAGCTCCCGTCCGGCCTGCGCGAGCTCGGCGGGCTCGACCACCGGCTGCACATCTGCCAGCGTCGCCGGCCGCACGCCGCGGTGCCGCAAGCCGATGATCCGCCGCTCGTCCTCCTCGTCCGGATAGCCGAGCGCGAGCTTGAAGAGGAAGCGGTCGAGCTGCGCCTCGGGCAGCGGGTACGTGCCCTCGTACTCGATCGGGTTCTGGGTGGCGAGGACGATGAACGGCACGGGCAGCTCGCGCGGCGTCCCCTCGATCGTCACCTGCTGCTCCTCCATCGCCTCGAGCAGCGCGGCCTGTGTCTTCGGCGGCGTGCGGTTGATCTCGTCGGCGAGCAGCACGCTTGTGAAGACCGGACCCGGGCGGAACGCGAGCTCGCCGCCGTGCAGCGTCAGCGTTCCGAGCAGGTCCGAGGGGAGCATGTCGGGCGTGAACTGGACGCGCCGGAACTCGAGCCCGAGCGCGCGCGCCACCGCGTTCGCCACCAGCGTCTTCGCAACGCCCGGCACGCCTTCGAGCAGGACGTGGCCGCCAGCGAGCAGCGCACACAGGATCCGCTCGACCGTCGGCTCCTGGCCCACGGCCACCTTCGCCACCTCGGCCACGACGCGGTCCCGCAGGCCTTCCATCAGCGGTGATCCTGCCTGATTCGAGCCGCGGCGCGGCCGAGTGCGAGCACGTCCTCCTCCGTGCGGGCCGTCCGCAGCACGGCCTCGGCGTCTTCGTCGCTGAAGCCGAGCCGGGTGGCCGCGAAGCGGACGTCCCCGTCCGGCGGGAGCGAGGCCCGGCGGAGTAGCGCGTCACGAGCCTCGCGGCGCACCGGCCACACGGCGGCGTCGTGATCCTTGCTGCGGGCGACGACCGCGGCGAGTGAGTCGACGTACTCGCGGCGCGGCGGCGCGAGACTCCTCCCCTCCTCCTCGGGCGGCCCGAAGCGCCGGCCGCGCGCAACCGCGTACACGAGTGCCGCGAGGCCGAGGCCGGCGAGCAGCAGCTTCCAGGCGAGCGGCAGAGCCGAGAGCCCGCTGCCCGTCCCGTAGCCGTGGTAGCTCTCGAGGAACGCGACCGGCCTGCTCGGCGCGCCGGCGATCGCGAGTCCGAAGGCGGCGTTGTCGGCGGAGCCCAGGAGCCGGTTCTGCAGCGGCGAGGAGTCCGCAAGGAACTCGACCGTCCCGCGGCCGACCCGTCTCACGGCCACGAGGTTCTCGTCACGCCACACTGCCCGACCGTCGGTCGCGATCTGGAGTCCGTCCTCCTGGACGCGGCGCGAGCCGGGTGCTCGCTCCGGCACGTGCGAGACGAGCGCGCGCATGGCTTCTCGCGACAGACCCGAGGCGACGAGCCTCCCGCCGCCGCGGACGAACGCCCGGAGTGCGGCGAGATCCCGCGGCTCGACCGCCGGCGGGTCGAGCAGGAACACCGTCGACCCCGCACTCGGCGCCGACCGGTGCGGCAGCGCCCGCGCCTGTTCGACCGGATGCCCGGCGCGGCCGAGCAGCTCGGCGTAGGCGGCCGCCCCGTGCAACGACGTCGCGTAGGAGGAGGAGTGCGGGCCGCCGGGAGTCCCGCCCGTGAGCGTGCCGAGGAAGCGGAGCGCGAGGTTGACCGCCACGAGCACCGCGACGATCGTGAGCGCGATCCGCCAGGGACGACTCACCGCCGCGCCTCCGCGACCACCTGCGGCCACTCGCTGCGGGCAGCATCGACGTCCGCCGTGTTCGGCGGGCGCCTGCCGTAGACGACCTCGTCGAAGTCGCGCGCGAGCCGGTCGAAGCGTGCGCTCCGCAGCGTGCGCCGCACCTCCCGCGTGCGCAGCGAGGGACGCAGCGGTAGAGCCCGCGCGCGGCCGAGCCGCAGCAGACCCGCCCGGAAGCGGAGGCGGAGCGCGACCTCGAGATCCCCGCGCCGCTCGGCGTCGTCGGCGAGCCGTTCGAGCTCGGCGGGGTCCTCGCTGCGACCGCGGCCGCGTCGTGCGCTGCCGCGAGCCTCGACCTCGGTGCGCCGGCGGGCGAGCCGCCTCGTCACGAGTGCCGCCACCGTGAGGACGAGCAGGCCGAGGATCGCCCACAGCACGTCCTGTCCGCCGAGTTTCAGCGCGAGCCAGTCCCAGCCGCGGACCGTGAAGTGGAGATGCCGTGCGAGCCAGGAGAAGAGACCGTGGAACGGGCGCGGCAGCGTCGTGCCGCGGAACCGCCGCTCCGCGAGGATGTGCCGCGCCTCCTCCCGCGCCTGCGCCGGGCTCACTGGTCGCCCGGCTTCCAACCGGCAGGCGGCGGCCAGAACGGAGGCTGCTCGCTCGGGGGCGGCGGCGTCGTCGGCTCGACGGACGGCGCAGGCCCGGGCGTCCAACCGGGAGGCGGCGGCCAGAACGGCGGCTGGCTTCCGGTCGGCGGGGCCTCGGGCAGGAACGACGGCGGCCCCTGCCCCGGCGCGCGCTCGACACCGAGGCGGCGGGCGAGCAGCAGGAGGTCGAATCCTTCCTTGCGCACGCGCAGGTCGATGTACAGGACGGTGATGAAGGCGGCCGCCGCAGGCGTGGCGATCATGCTCCCGATCGTCGCGGCAAGGGTGTTGAGGACGAAGCCGGTGACCGAGTTGCGGTCCGGGTTGGCGAATGCGATCCCCACCAGGAGACCGGTCAGCGCCAGGCTCACGATGGAGACGAGCATGTAGCCGACGAAGGTGACGCCGAGGGTGCCCCACCACCGGCCCCGCACGAGCTCCCGCGAACGCCCGAGCGCGCGGACCGGCCCGGCACCCTCCACGAGCAAGACCGGGACTGCCACGGCGAAGGCGACGTAGAGATAGATGCCGGGGATGACGCAGAGGATCGTCCCGACGAGGACGAGGAAGCCGGAGAAGAGGCTGAGCACGACGACGGCCGGCAGGCGGCGCAGCGCGTAGCCGAGGGACGAGCGCCAGCCGACCTTCTCCCCGAGGTAGGCGTCGGCGACGGCGCGGAAGCAGCCCGCCTGCGCGAACCGGGCGGCCACGAAGTTGATCAGGAGAGCCGCGCCCTGGCCGACGAGGAGGGTGACGACCTGGTGGTGCGTGAGGTAGGTGGGCTGCGAGAGCGAGGGCGCGAACGGGTTGCCGCTCGAGACCGCGACGCCGCTCGGCACGGCCGAGATCACGACGATGTTGACGAGGATCTGCGCCGGCAAGACGACGAAGCCGACGATCTTGAACAGCGTCAACCAGTTGCGGCTGTAGATCTTGATCCCGACGTCGAGGATCTCCCCGATCCCGAGCGGGCGGAGCTGGGGCGCCGATGCTTCTGCGGACATCGCCCGCACTATGCTGGCCGGGATGGCGCTCGACAAGGAGACAGCCGAACGGATCGAGCAGCCGGTCGACGCCGAAGCCGAGCACGAGGCCCGCCTCACCCCCACCGAAGCGGTCGCGCGCATGCGAATCAACGTCCCGGTCCGCGGCAACCGCAAGCTCCGGACAGTTGTCGAGCGCGTCAACGCCGACAACCAGCTCAAGGGCTGGTGGCACGTCGCGAACGTCAACGCCGTCGCCCGGATGGAGATCAACGACCACTCCTGGGTGCACGTCCAGATCGTCACGAACATCGCGCTCAAGCTCCTCCGCCAGCTCACGAAGCACGGGGTCGAGCCGGGGCTGGTCAGCGACTTCGGGCTCGAGCAGGACGACGCGGAGGTCGTCGTCGTCCTCGCCGCGCTCTTCCACTGCGTCGGTATGTCGATCCACCGGCACGGCCACGAGGACTTCTCCCTGTTCCTCGCCGAGCCGAAGATGCACGAGCTGCTCGACGGCCTCTACGACGAGCCCGACCGGACGGTGATCGTGTCCGAGGCGCTGCAGGCGATCATCAGCCACCGCTCCGATGGGGAGCCGCTCACCGTCGACGCCGGCATCGTGCGGGTCGCGGACGCGCTCGACATGGCGAAGGGCCGCTCGCGAATCCCGTTCGAGAAGGGCAGCGTCTCGATGCACTCGCTCTCGGCGGCGGCAATCGAGGACGTGACGATCTCCGACGGCGAAGACCGGCCGGTCCTGATCGAGATCAAGATGAACAACTCGTCCGGCCTCTTCCAGGTCGACGGGCTCCTGAAGGCGAAGCTGCGCGGCAGCGGCCTCGAGCCGTACGTCGAGGTGGTCGCGCACATCGACACCGAGACCGAGCAGAGCCTCGTTCCGATGTACCGGCTCGAGATCTGAGCCCCGCGAGCAGCCTGGCTACACTGGCCCGCGACCCGTTGCGGGGTCGTCTAATGGTAGGACGCCTGACTCTGGATCAGGAAGTTGGGGTTCGAATCCCTGCCCCGCAGCTAGAGAAAGCCCCGACTGAGCAGGGCTTTTCTGTTTCTCCGGCTAGGTGGTCGATTACGCGACCAGGCCGACTGCAAACGAACTGCAAACGGGCGAGTCGCTTAGCTAGCGACGCCGAGCTTCGCTCGGTCTTCCAGAACGCGCTGCTGGTCGCCGGGTCGCGGTCGGCGGGCGTGGCCGGTGTCGTGGGCGCAGGATTCGCACGTCACCGTTCCGCGGCCAAGGTCGTCCATCGGCTGCCGGCGCGAGTTACCGCACACGGCGCGGTTGTCGGTCTTCAACTCGTGGACTTTGAGTCCCGGCCTAACCTGCCCCGTCTTCTGCGCTTCATACGGCACGGCGAGAGCGTGAGCCAGGCCTCGCCGGGCCTCGACTGGCGAAGATTCGCCAGACTGGCGGTTTTGCTCTAGCGATGCCGATGTTGTGTGCGCGAGCCGCAGCGGGACTTCTCTCTCCTTGACGCTCGCCTGGGCCGGCGTTCCGGGGATCTCTGAACGCGCTTGGAGACTCGGAGTCGTGTCACCGCGGACTTGGGTCGGCACCAGGTCCACCCTTATCCGCTGTATCTGCTCCATGCTGAGGAAGCGACGGTGACCGAAGTAATCGGTGTTGTGATCGTCGCAGACCTCGTAGCGGCGAACCCGTCCCTCCCCTATCTCACGCACCACCGTCGCTGGTCGTCGGCAACGCAGAACGCAACACCGGCTCACGCTCATTGCGGCGCGTCCAACGGTCCCGAACCCATAGGTTCGGTGTACCCCTTCTTGAAGGCCTGAAAACGGCGGCTTGGGCCAGTGTTCCGGAATGACCGCTGAGGAGACCCGGCCTTTACTCGCCCTCTTCGTGGGCTACTTGCTCCGCTGCGATGAACGCTGGCGGAAGAGGCGGCGCTTCGCCCTCCTTGCATAGTTCGGCCACGACCAGTCGACCGTTGAAACCCACCGCGCCACCCGTCGCGATGTGGACCCGGACGACCTGGTCGGCGTGCTCCAGGGTCCGTAATGGCATGTCTTCCTCCTTGGGCACGTGTCGGTCGAGTGAATCGTGACATGCCGGCGCACCGTCGCCTGGGCCAGTGTTCCGGAATGACCCCCTGAGCGGGAGGATCCGCTATGGCCTGTTAGGGGCTGCTACACGTCGGGAGTCAGACGTATTCTCAGCCTGTGGAGCCCGAGGAGTTCATCTCTCAGTCCGCTTGGGAGAAGCTCTCCCCCCAGGAGCAGGACGCCTACTACGAACGCGTCTCGGAGTCACTCCGCGCGGTTCTGCAAGGACGAAACTCCGATCGTGCGCTGTTGTTCGCCGGGCACTGGGATGATCTTGCAAGCTGGACGCGCTCAGCGTGGAACGTGATGTTGGAGAACGCTGACCAACTCGAGGCGAGGCTCGAAGAGCTAGCCACCAGCCCTGAACTCAGCGAGGCTGATCGGAGTTGGGCCGCCGAAAGCCTCGACCAGGCTCGGGCTATGCGCGAGCACAAGCACGGGGCCGAAGACCTCTAGCAACCAGGCTCCGACCGCCGCCCGTCTGCGTGCTACAGGTCGAGGCGGTCGAGCGGGCCAGCGTCAATTGCAGAATCCACCTAGGCGCAGGCACCGAGACGTACTACGATCTAGGCGTAGTGGGGGCTGCGGCGAAACCGAACCGGGCCGGGCGGTTGCGACCGCTCGTTGCCGCCATAGTCGTCTCTGTGGTGGCGCTGGTCGTACTCTCGTCAGTGTCTGCGGCGGCGGTAGCGGGTCAGGCGGACGCTTTCCAGCAGGACGCCGCGCACGACGGTTTCATCGCTGACGCCGGCCTGTCCGCGCCGCTGACACAGGATTGGTCGATCACGTTGCCCAGCGCGATCTCGTACCCGCTGATCGTCAACGGAATGGTGTACGTCACGACCGCCGACAACACGCTCTATGCCCTGAACCAGGTGACCGGCAGCACCGTCTGGTCGCACGGTGTCGGTGGGACCTATGCGGCGCCCGGGCTCGCCTACGACGGTGGCCAGGTCTACGTCGTGAACTCGAGCGGACTGCTGACGGCGTTCGATGCTGCGACCGGCTCGATCGCGTGGAGCATGCAGCTACCCGGGCAGTACAGCTTCTCCTCGGCACCGACGGCCGCGAACGGGATCGTCTACACCGGTGGCGCCGGTTCGGGGGGAACCGTCTACGCGGTCCGCGAGAGCGACGGCCATCTCCTGTGGGCAGCGTCCGTCGAAAATGGAGACGACAGCTCGCCCGCTGTAGACGCACAGGGGGTCTACGTGTCCTACGCGTGCCAGCAGGCCTACGACTTCGACCCCGCGGCCGGCACGCTGCTCTGGCATCACGACAGCTCGTGCGAGGGAGGCGGCGGACAGACGCCCGTCCTCGCCGACGGCAACGTCTTCGCGCGCGACGGCGTGCTGGGGAACATCCTGCTCTCCGCCTCGACGGGAGCACAGCTCGGCCCCTTCAACGCCGGACCGCCGCCGGCCGTCGCCAACGGCGTTGCGTTCATGCTGTCCGGCTCCACGCTCACTGCCGTCAAGAACGCCGGGCTGGGAGTGAACTCTTGGCAGTTCACCGGCGACTCACACCTCGACACGGCCCCGCTCGTTGTCGGCGGCCTGGTGTTCGAAGGTTCGTCTCAGGGCAATCTCTACGCGCTCGACGCGGCGACGGGCACGACGAGTTGGTCGACCAACGTCGGCAGTGCCATCGCAGCACCGGGCGGCTCGCCGCTGACGGGGTTCGGTGCCGCAAACGGCACGTTGATCGTGCCGGCCGGCGACCAGCTGATTGCGTACAGCACTGCCAGCACCGCGGGCGTACCGGTGAACGTGACGCCGCCGGCGATCACCGGGACGGCCCAGACGGGCCAGACGCTCACTGTCAGCCAGGGGGCGTGGACCGGCGACCCCACCAGCTTCAAATATCAGTGGTACAGCTGCGACGCCGCACTCGCCGGCTGCGCTGCGATTCCGGCCGCGAGCCAAAGCTCGTACCAGGTCCGCTCGGGGGACGTCGGCCGGAAACTGGTCGCCGGAGTCGTTGCGAGCAATCCATCCGGCGATTCCGCCGAGAAGCGGTCGAACGCGACCGGCGCTGTGCTCCCGGGAACGCCCTCCGTCCAGGTGGGACCGACGATCTCCGGCGCGGCTCAGGTCGGCGGGCTTCTCAGTGCCGACCCCGGAATCTGGAGTAACAGCCCTGCCAGCTATCTGTATCAGTGGAAGCAGTGCAGCTCGGACCGCACCGACTGCACGAACCTGCCCGGCGCAGAAGGCGCCACCTATGGGCCGGCGGACTCCGATGTGGGAAAGCGTCTCGTCGTCGAGGTCGTGGCGGTCAACGCCGGGGGCGACTCTGCATCGGCCGACTCGGGCGCCAGTGCTCTCGTGACGGTCCCGAAAGCGGCGGCACCGAAATGCCACGTCCCGAAGGTCGTCGGCCTGAGGCTCGCCGCGGCGAAGACGAGAATCCGCAGCGCGCGCTGCAGTGTTGGACGGATCACGGCGAAGACGTCCAGCCCGACAAGACGTGGACGGGTCCTCTCACAGAGCCCCAAGCCGGGCAGAACGATGCCGAACCGAGCCAAGGTCAAGCTCAAGGTCGGCAAGGGCGGAGCGTAGGCTCGAACCCCCGACCGGATCGTCGAGAAGGACGTCTGGATCAATGACACCGGGTTGGGCGAGCGTCCTCGCCTGACCGTGGGCTACGGCACGGTGTGAGGCGTAGCTGGAGTTCGAATCCCCGCCCCGCAGCCTCACGAGAAGCGCGAGTAGATCAAGACGCGTCAAGCCACCTGCGCTCAGCGGCGCCTACGTTGAACGTATGCACCCCTCCGACTTTCGGAACCGGGTAAGCGAGTGCCCGAACTGCGGTCGGCGTATCCGCCTCAACCGCGAAGGTCGCTACCGCCGTCACTTCGCCACCGGCCCTGACGGTCGGCTACGCCTCTGCGTGTCGTCCGGCCAGGCGGCCGCCGAACCCCTGCCGCAGGATGGCTCTAGCGGCGTCGGCGCCGGTCGCGCCTGATCTTTCGCACGTCCGACAGGGTTTGGTCGACTACCCAGCCGGCTACCGCGATGAAGCAAACGAGCGCAAGCACCCTGGGAGCCTAGGCGCCCTCGGGGTCTCGAGGGCGCCGTTCGCTCAGCAGGGGCTACCGGCTTTCGGTGTGGACAAGCTCCGCCGTCTCCACCGGCCAGCCGTATTCGGCTTCGGCGGCGAGAGGGCTCGAGGCGTCGTCGGACGGCTCGTAGACGTGCCCGAGGTCGAGATTGAGTTCCTCGGCGCGCAGCGGCAGGTCCTCGGCCGCCGCCTCTGGCGTCCGGCTCGGCAGCCGGAACGAGCTCGGGTTGGCTCGCGCGCGTTCCGACGCGAACACCACGCCGTAGCCGAGGCCCGCCAGCAGCAGGCAGAGGATCGCCGCGCCGAGCCCTTCCGTCATCCACAGGACGCCGAAGCCGAACCCGGCCACGCATCCGAAATACCGCAACGAGCTGTCCACCGTCTACCTCCTCGGAGTAAGCCTTGGCCTGACGACGATTCGCGGCGCGACGGCGGACACCTGCAAAGGTTTGACGGGCGGGGCGGCGAAGTATGAGGGCCCATGACGCAAACGACGTTCACGATTGCAGCCCTGTTCGTCGGCTTCACGATCGCGGCCCTGATCGTCCTCTCCGCGATCACCATGGGCGCGATCGCCGGCACCTAGCGCCGCCGCCTGCGAAGCCGCGTCGCTCCCGACCGAATTAGGGTTGCTGCGTGCAAGCGCTCGTCAAGGCGGAGGCGGCGGTGGGCCTGAGGCTCGAGGACGTGCCCGTCCCCGAGATCGGGATCAACGACGTGCTGATCCGGGTGCGCAAGACCGGGATCTGCGGCACCGACCTGCACATCTACGACTGGGACGCATGGGCGCAACGGACCATTCCGGTGCCGATGGTCGTGGGGCACGAGTTCGTCGGCGAGATCGTCGAACGCGGCTCGAACGTCAGCGGCTTCGAGGTCGGCGATCTCGTCAGCGGCGAGGGCCACGTCGTGTGCGGCCGCTGCCGCAACTGCATGGCCGGGCGGCGCCATCTCTGCGCGCACGCGATCGGCCTCGGCGTGCAGCGGCCCGGTGCGTTCGCCGAGCTCGTCGCGCTGCCGATGACGAACCTCTGGCAGCACAAACCGGGAGTCGACGCGGAGGTCGCCTCGATCTTCGACCCGTTCGGGAACGCGGTGCACACCGCCCTGACCTTCCCAGTCCTCGGTGAGGACGTGCTGATCTCGGGCGCCGGCCCGATCGGCTGCATGGCGGCCGCCGTCGTGCGCCACGCCGGCGCGCGCCACGTCGTCGTCACCGACCCGAACCACTACCGGCTCGAGCTGGCGGGCCGGATGGGCGCGACCCTGGCGATCGATCCCACCGAGCGTGACCTTGCCGACGTGCAGCGCGAGCTCGGCATGACGGAGGGGTTCGACATCGGCCTCGAGATGTCGGGCAACCCCCAGGCGCTGCGCGCGATGATCGACTCGATGGCCCACGGCGGGCGGATGGCGCTGCTCGGCATTCCCGCCGCCGAGGTCACGCTGGACCTGAACCCGTTGATCTTCGAGATGCTGACGCTGAAGGGGATCTACGGACGCGAGATGTACGAGAGCTGGTACCAGATGAGGGTGCTCGTCGAGTCGGGCCTCGACATCAAGCCGGTGATCACCCATCGCTTCTCGTACCGCGACTTCGAGGATGCGTTCGCCGTCGCCCGCTCAGGGCAGTCGGGCAAGGTGATCCTCGACTGGACTCAACTCGAGGAGGGCTGATGTACGGGACGCTGCAGGAAGATCTGGTCGGGACACTCGCGGAGGTGCGCGAGGCCGGGCTCTACAAGTCCGAGCTCGAGATCACGACACCCCAGGGCGCGCACGTCGACGTGACCGGGCGCGGCGAGCTGCTCAACCTCTGCGCGAACAACTACCTCGGACTGGCCAACCACCCGGCGATCGTCGAGGCCGCGCACGAGGCGCTCGACCGCTGGGGCTACGGCATGGCTTCCGTCCGCTTCATCTGCGGCACGCAGGCCCTGCACCGCGAGCTCGAGGAGCGTCTCGCCGAGTTCCTCGGCACCGACGACACGATCCTCTACAGCTCCTGCTTCGACGCGAACGGCGGCCTGTTCGAGGCGCTGCTCGGCGAGGAGGACGCGGTCATCTCCGACCAGCTCAACCACGCCTCGATCATCGACGGCATCCGGCTCTGCAAGGCGCGCCGGCTGCGCTACGCGAACGGCGACATGGACGAGCTCGAGGCGCGGCTCGAGGAGGCCGCCGACGCCCGCCACCGCCTGATCGCGACGGACGGCGTCTTCTCGATGGACGGCTACCTCGCCCAGCTCGACCGGATCTGCGAGCTCGCCGAGCGGTACGACGCGCTCGTGATGGTCGACGACTCGCACGCAGTCGGCGTCGTCGGCCCCGGCGGCCGCGGCACGCCCGAGCACCACGGCGTCATCGAGCGCGTCGACATCGTGACCGGAACGCTCGGCAAGGCGATCGGCGGCGCGAGCGGCGGCTACGTCTGCGGCCGGCGCGAGATCGTCGAGCTCCTGCGCCAGCGCTCCCGCCCGTACCTCTTCTCCAACAGCGTCGCCCCGCCGGTCGTCGCCGCCAGCGTCCGGGCGCTCGAGCTGATCGAGACCTCGGCCGAGCTGCGCGACCGGCTGCGCGAGAACACGGCTCACTTCCGGGGGCGGATGACCGAGCTCGACTTCGACGTCCTCCCCGGAGAGCATCCGATCGTGCCGGTGATGATCGGCGACGAGGTCGCCGCCGCCGCCTTCTCGGCCCGGCTCGTCGATCTCGGCGTCTACGCGGTGAGCTTCTCCTTCCCGGTCGTGCCGCGGGGCACGGCCAGGATCCGGACTCAGATGTCGGCTGCGCACTCCGTTGCGGATCTCGACTTCGCCGTCGAGCAGTTCGCAGCCGCGCGCGCCGCTTCCTGAGCGGCTCCCAGGACTGCGGAGAAGTACCGAGCGCTCGTCGCGGTGCACCCGGATTCCGGTGGCGGCGCGGGCGCCGATCATGTGCGCAATGCCACCGGAACCGAAGGAGCAATCATGAAGGTCTCGCTATTCACACTCGCCGTCGCCGCAGCGATCTGCGCCGGAGTGTTCGGCACCGGCCGCGCCCTTGCGACGACCTCCCATCACGCTACGACCAAGACGGTGAGGATCGTCATGGCCGATCCGGGCTGCCACTGGTTCTTGGTTCACGGCAAGCACGCCAGGACGGACACCGTCAAGGCAAATCAGGTCAAGCTCGTCAACATGGACGAGGCCGCGCTGAAGGTCGCCTCCCGCCACGGCATGCGGCACATCCCGGTCGGCAAGTCGCTCGCCGTCGGCCACGGGAGCTACGTGATCATGATGGTCGGTCAGGGATCCGACGACAACTACCTCAAGCTCACCGTCCGCTGAACCTCCCCTACGGCTCAGCGTCGAGAGGGCGGCGGTGCCGCCCTCTTCGCATGCTCAGTCGATCGCGCGCCGGTAGAAGCCCCGCGTACCGACGATGAGGAGGACGGTCACGGAGACGATCAGCACGACGATGCAGATCCACGGCGCGATGTGCGGCACAAGCTCGGGCACCATCGCGCCGCGCATCAGCTCGCTCACGTACGTCATCGGATTGCAGGCCGTGACGATCTGGAACCAACGGAGCTGGGCGAGCTGCGGCCACGGGTACTGGGTGCACCCGGTGAAGAGCAACGGTGTGAAGACGAGCGAGAACAGGAGCGTGATCCGCTGCGGCGGTACGAGCGTCCCCATCAGCAACCCGAAGCCGGCGCCGACGAGCGCTCCCAGCAGGAGCGCGGCGACGAAGAGCGGCAACGCGCCCCAGCGCCATGGGATCGAGCCGAGAATGATGATCCCGAGCGGGATCATGATCAACGTCGCGGCGAGCGAGCGCAGGACCGCGAAGAGAACCTTCTCGCCGACGACGTAGGACGTTGGCATCGGCGCAAGCAGCCGGTCCTCGATCTCCTTCGTCCAGCCGAACTCGGCCACGAGCGGGAAGGCGAGTGCCTGCATCGCCGTGATCACCGCGGTGAGCGCCAGCAGGCCGGGATAGAGCACGTTCGTGTAGCCGTGCTGCGTGTAGTTGAGGGTGCCGAGCACCTTCCCGAACACGAAAAGCAGGAACAGCGGCTGCAGGATGACCTGCGCGAGGAAAGCGGGGAACTCGCGCCACGTGACGTAGAGGTCGCGGTACAGGACCATGCGGAACGCACGCCACTGCGTCCCAGGTGCCAGCACCGGCGCGGCGATCGCGTTCAGCGCAGGGTCCGTCCCGTGAGGTGGATGAAGACGTCCTCGAGCGTGACCGCGCCGAGCTTCACGTCCTGCAGCGCGAGCCCGTGCCCGGCGAGAGCCGCGGCGGCCGGCGCGACGAGCAGCGCGGCGTCGCCCGTGACGTAGAGGCGGACGCGAAACGGCTGGGAGTCGGACTCCGGCGCGGTGGGCGCGCCGTTCTCCGCTGCGGCGTGGACTTGCTCGACGCGATCCACCCCGTCGAGCGCCGCGAGCGCCTCCACGACGGCTCCGTCGGCCGGCCGGTCGGCGGCGAGCTCGAGCGTTCCCTCGCCCTCGAGCGAGCGCATCAGCGCCTCCGGCGTGTCGAGGGCGAGCAGGTGGCCGTGATCCATGATCCCGACCCGGTCGGCGAGGAGCGCGGCCTCATCCATGTCGTGGGTCGTGAGGATGAGTGTGACGTCCGAGTCGCGCAGCTCGCGCAGGCGGTCCCAGACGAAGAGGCGCGCTGCCGGGTCGAGGCCCGTCGTGGGCTCGTCGAGGAAGAGCACGCGCGGTGCGTGCATGAGCGCGCGGGCGATCATCACCCGCTGCGACTGCCCGCCGGAGAAGAAGTCGGGCTTGTCCTTCGCGCGGTCGAGCAGTCCGAACTGGTCGAGCAGCTCGTCGGCCCGCCTTTCGCTTTCGCGAGCCGGAACGCCGTGGTAGGCGGCATGGAAGATGAGGTTGTGCCGGATCGAGATCGAGCGGTCGAGGTTGCTCTGCTGCGGCACGACGGCGAGCTGCGCGCGCGCCCGCACCGGATCGCCAACGACGTCGACACCGCCGATGCGAGCCGTCCCGCTCGTCGGCCGGACCCGGGTTGTCAGCATCCCGATGCTCGTCGTCTTCCCCGCCCCGTTGGGACCGAGCAGGCCGAACACCTCGCCGGGGGAAGCGGCGAAGGAGACGCCGTCGACCGCGTTGACCGGAGACTTGGGATACCGCTTGACGAGATCGAGGACCTCGACTGCCAGGCCTTCGGAGTCCGCTGGAGCCACCTCGAAATCCTAGGGCCGGGGGTGTACGTTCGGGACATGGACGTGGTGTCGAACCGCACGGTCGAGGGCCGCAAGACGGTCAGCGTCCTCTTCTGTGACCTGGTCGCGTACACCGAGCTCGCGGGCCGGCTCGACCCGGAAGCGCTGCGGCATCTGATGCTGCTCTTCTTCGAGCGCGCCGCCGCGGTGATCGAGGCGCACGGCGGCACCGTGGAGAAGTTCGTCGGCGACGAGGTCATGGCCGTCTTCGGCGTGCCGGTCGTGCACGAGGACGACGCCCTGCGAGCAGTGCGCGCGGCGGTCGCCGTCCACAAGTGCGTCGCCGAGCTCGACCGCGACAGCGACGTGCATCTCGAGGTGCGGATCGGGGTCAACACCGGCGAGGTGGTGACCGGGGATCCGTCCGCCGGCCACGGCTTCGTCAGCGGCGACGCGGTCAACGTCGGCAAGCGGCTCGAGCAGGCGGCCGCGCCGGGCGAGATCCTGCTGGGCTCCTCGACGCACCGGCTCGTCGAGCACGCCGTGCACGCGACGGAGCTCGATCCGCTGACACTGAAGGGCAAGGCCGAGGAGACGATCGCGTTCCGGCTCGAGTCGGTCGACCCGGGCGCGACGGCGATCCCGCGCCGCGACGACACCTCGTTCGTCGGCCAGCGGCAGCAGCTGGAACGGCTCCGCTCGGCGTACGGCGAGGCCGCCTCCTCGGGCGTCCGCCTCGTCACGATCGTCGGCGACTCCGGCATCGGGAAGTCGCGGCTGGCGCGGGAGCTCCTCAGCTCCCTCGAGGACGAGGCGGGCATCGTCGTGGCGAGCTGCCCGCCGTACGGCGAGGGGACGACGTTCTCGCCGATCCGCGAGGCATTCCGGCACGCGGGACGCGACGAGAGCGTGCTCGAGGGCTCGAGCTACGAGGTGTTCGCGGCAACGCGGAGCCTCTTCGCGGAGCTCGCCCGCGAGCAGCCGCTGGTGGCGGTCTTCGACGACGTGCATTGGGCCGAGGAGACCCTGCTCGACCTGATCGAGCATCTCTCCGTCCGGCTCGGCGCAGCGCCCGTGCTGCTCCTCTGCCTCACGCGGCCCGA
Source organism: uncultured Actinomycetes bacterium (assembly GCA_963731015.1). Lineage (GTDB taxonomy): Bacteria > Actinomycetota > Thermoleophilia > Gaiellales > Gaiellaceae > Palsa-739. The sequence goes on along the minus strand of CAVSTY010000005.1, from coordinate 324,048 downwards.
GCTCGCGGAGCGGCGGCCGCAGTGGCTGGCGCGACCGGAGGCGACGCTGACGCTCGAGGCCCTGTCCGACCTGGACACGCTCGGTTTGCTCGACGCGCTCGAGGCACCCGACGCGGTGCGCGAGCGGATCGCGGAGCTGGCCGAGGGCAACCCGCTCTTCATCGAGCAGCTCGCGGCATTCGCCGGCGAGGAGGGCGAGAACGTACCGCTGAGCGGCTCGATCCGCGGCGTCCTGCACGCCCGGCTCGACCGGCTCGATCCCGAGGAGCGCGCCGTACTCGAGCCCGCCGCCGTGCTCGGCCGCAGCTTCCCGCTCGACGGGGTCCTCGAGCTCATGCCCGCGGCCGAGCGGGAGCAGGCACAGGCGCGCGTGTTCGAGCTCGTGCGGCGCGGGCTGATCCAGCCGGACGTGACGATTCCCGGGGACGGCTTCCGCTTCCAGCACGCGCTCATCCGCGAGGCCGTCTACGAGGCGATGCCGAAGGCGCTGCGGGCCGACCTGCACGAGACGGTGGCGGCCCAGCTCGACGCCGGCGGCGCCGCGCCGGCGGTCGTCGGCTACCACCTCGAGCACACCTGTCTCCTGCGCCGGGAGCTCGGAATGCGCGACGCCGAGCTCGCGCAGCGCGCCGGCCGCCTCCTGCGCCTCGCCGCCGAGGAGACGCTGAGCCGCACCGACGCGCCGGCCACGATCTCGCTCCTCGAGCGCGCCCGCGCGCTCCTCCCCGACGACGATCGCGAGCTGCCCGCGCTCCTGACCAGCGCTCGGAGTCGCACGCCTCAACGGCGGCGACCTTCCCGGTGCGGAGTCGGCGCTCGTCGAGGCCGTCGACGCCGCCGTCGCACTCGGCCAGCGGGCGGCCGAGCTGCACGCTCGGATCGAGCTCCAGTTCATGCGTGCCTTCGCCGAGAACACGCCGGTCGACGAGAGCGTCGAGCTTGCGCGGGAGGCGATCGTCGAGCTCGAGCCGCTCGGCGACGAGCTCGCGCTCGCCCGCGCCTGGTGGCTGAGGAGCAGCGGCGACCTCGCCGCCGTGCCGCTGGCGCGCGCCGGGGGGAGGCGATCGAGCGCGCACTCGAGCACGCGCGCCGCGCGCGGGCCGGTGTCGAGATGGTCGGGACGCTCGCCGGGCTCTACGCACAGGCCCTGCTCCACGGGCCGACTCCGGTCGACGAGGCGATCGCGCGCGTTCAGGATCTCCACGACGAGCTCGGGCTCGACGCGCCGCTGCGGGGCTCGATCAACACGAGCCTCGCCGGACTGCTTGCCATGCGTGGCGACTTCGACGAGGCGCGGCGTCTGTTCAGGGATGCGGCCGCGACCTACGAGGAGTTCGGCCTGCGCTTCCGGCGCGCCAACCCAGTCGTTCGTCGGAGCGCAGATCGAGCTGCTCGCCGGCGACCCGGCAGGCGGCCGAGCGCGAGCTGCGTGCCTCGTCACGGCCGCATTCGACGAGATCGGCGCTGCCACGTCGGCACCGACGCACCGCGCGCTGCTCGCCGAGGTCGTGGCGCAGGCTCGGACGGCTCGAGGAGGCGGAGGAGCTTGCTCGGCAGGTCGCTGCCGAGGCATCGTCCGACGACCTCATCGCGCACGTGCTGTGGCGCTGCGCGCTCGCGCCGTCCGGGCGCGCGAAGGCTCGGCGCACGAGGCAGTCGAGCTCGCGACCGAGGCGCGCGGCTCCTACGCGGACACGCGAGTTCCCCCAGCTCGCGATCGCAGCGCTCACCGCGGCCGCCGAGGCCGCCGCTGCCGCGGATGACGCCCCCGAAGCCGAACGGCTCCTCGCCGAGGCGCGGAAGGTCGCCGAGGCGAAAGGCGCCGTCGCGAACCTCGCGCAGCTTGATGCCGTTCGCGTAGCCGGTTAGATTCGCTGAAAACTGCGGATAGGAGACTCTCATGAACGAAAGCACGCACGACGGCGACGAGCATGCGCCCGAAGAGCACGGTCTCGAAGAACACGGCCTCGAGGAGCACGGGCTCGAAGAACACGGGCTCGAAGAGCACGGCCTCGAGGAACACGGCGAGGAAGAGCGCTCCGGCGACGACGACACGTAGGACGAGAGTCAGCGGCAGCGCGCGGAAGCCGCTGCCTGGAGCACGGAGGGTCGGTGCGGTCGCCTCCGACGAGCCCGTCGAGGTGACGGTGCTCGTGCGTTCGCGCGCGCCGCTGCCTGCGCCGGAGGAACTCGGGCGGCAGCCGCTCCGGGAGCGCCGCTATCTCAGCCGGCGCGAGTTCGCCACCCGTTACGGCGCCGACCGGAAGGATCTCGCCGCGATCGAGGACTTCGCGCGGACGCACGGGCTGCACGTCCGCCAGGCGAGCCCCGTCCGCCGCAGCGTCGTCCTCGCGGGACCAGCCGCGAAGATGCAGGACGCATTCTCCACCCGCCTCTCGCGCTACCGCTCGCCGGAGGGCGAGTACCGCGGCCGCTCGGGCCACCTCCACGTCCCGGCCAAGGTCGCGCCGGCGATCGAAGCGGTGCTCGGCCTCGACGACCGGCCGCAGGCGACCCCGGACTGCCGTGTCGTCCCGCACGAGCGCGCCGAGCAGGCCAAGCGGACCTCGTTCACGCCGTCGCGCATCGCCGAGCTCTACGAGTTCCCGCGCCGCCTCGACGGAAGCGGCCAGCGAATCGCGGTGCTCGAGCTCGGCGGCGGCTTCCGCCGCTCACAGCTGCGGCGTTACTTCGAGAAGCTCGGCCGGCCGATGCCGCCGATCTCGGCCGTTTCGGTCGACGGCGTCCGCAACCGACCGGGCGTCAACCACGGCGCCGACGGCGAGGTCGTGCTCGACGTCGAGGTGATCGGTGCGATCGCGCCGGGCGCCGAGCAGCTTGTCTACTTCGCGCCGACCAGCGACCGAGGCTTCGTCGACGCCGTGACGACCGCAATCTTCGACCCTCGCGGCCCGTCGGTGCTCTCGATCAGCTGGGGACAGGCCGAGGCCGAGTGGACCAAGCAGGGACGGCACGCCCTCGACCAGGCGTTCCGGGCCGCCGCTCTCCTAGGGATCACGGTCTGCGCCGCCTCGGGCGACAACGGCTGGCGGGACGGCGTCGCCGGGCGGGTCGCTCACGTCGACTACCCGGCTTCCAGCCCGCACGTTCTCGCCTGCGGAGGCACGCACCTCGCGGAGTCGGACAACGGCATCGACGAGGTCGTGTGGAACGACCACGACGGCAACTCGACCGGCGGCGGCGTGAGCTCGCTCTACGACGTGCCCTCCTGGCAGGCGGGCGTGCGCGTGCCGCCTTCCGTCAACGAGGACGTCCGCCCGGGACGCGGCGTGCCGGACGTCGCCGGGAACGCCGATCCCCACAGCGGGTGGCTGGTGGGCGACGGCGTCAACGACCATGCCTTCGGCGGCACGAGCGCGGTCGCCCCGCTCTGGGCCGCGCTCGTCGCGCAGCTGAACCAGCACCTCGGCTCCCGGGCCGGCTTCCTCAACCCGCTGCTGTACGAGCTCGACCGCTCGGCGTTCAACGATGTCCCGAGCGGCGGGAACGGCGCCTATCGCGCCAGGCGCGGCGCCTGGGACGCGTGCACCGGCCACGGCACGCCGCGCGGTCAGGCCCTCGTGGACGCACTCGGCGGCTGATCCAACCGCCAGAACGCCCTCCGTTGTAAGAAATCCGCGAAAAACCGGGGGCTTCGGCACACTGGGGCGATGCGGCGTGGGGTCTGGTTCCTCGTTATCGGTCTTGCTGCGGCTGCGCTGGGCGCCGCGTCGGCGTATGCCGCCGGGACGACGACCGCAGCCGCCACGACGACCAGCACCACCGCGACGTCGACCACGACGACCACGTCGACGACGACCACGGGCACGACCACGACGACGCCTCCGCCGCCGACCTACTCGCGGCTCACGCCGTCGTATCTGCCCACCGGCTGCGTCGGAGCCGGCGCGGCGGCGATCGCGGAGCCGGGACGGACGGTGCTCACGCTCGCCACGCCCGCGAGCAGCCGCGGCCCCTCCACCTACCCGGCCAAGTCCCCGCTCGTCCGCTTCCTCTATTCGAGCGCCAGCGGCTCGGCGTGCACGAGCGCGCACGTCGCGCTCGGGTCGGTGTCGCTGTTCGGAGGCGCGGTCACAGCGCGGAGCATCGCGGCGACGCACGGCAAGGGATGGGTGACCGGCCTCGCGATCTTCGGCTCGCCGGTTGCGCTCGGCGCGGGCCATTCGGCGCGCGTCGGCGGCTGGGGAGATGTGACCCTCGAGAAGACGGTGGGGCGCCTCACGGCGCCGCTCGTCGTGCAGCTCCTCGCGGCACACCGCGGGCTCCCTGCCGGGACGACGATCGCAGTCGCATTCGGCGCCTCGCCGCAGGTCGTCCACAAGGCGAAGAAGCACCACGCGGCCGCGGCCAAGACCCAAACCGACACGACGCCGAAGGGTCACGCAAAGAAGAAGCACAAGAAGGTGGCCCAGCCGCTCACGGCTGTGCCGGGACTCGGCTTCAAGCCGTCGCATTACGTCTTCCCGGTCGACGGGGGTGCGTCTTACGGCGACACGTACGGCGCGAACCGCAACGACATCTACGACGGCTGGCATCACGGCGACGACCTCTTCGCTCCGCTCGGAACGCCGGTGGTTGCGGTCGCGCGGGGAACGCTGAGCCTCGTGGGCTGGAACGAGCTCGGCGGCTGGCGGGTCTGGCTGACCGACAAGAAGGGCAACTCGTTCTACTACGCCCACCTCGCCGGCTACGCGCGCTGGATCCTCACCCACCGCCATGTCCGCGCGGGCCAGGTGCTCGGCTTCCTCGGCCGCACCGGCGACGCCTTCACGACGGCGCCGCACCTCCACTTCGAGATCCATCCGCACCAGCCGGCCTTCGTCAAGCTCGGCTACGACGGCGCGGTCGACCCCACGACGTACCTGCAGAAGTGGCGCATCGAGCACGTGCCGACGGACGAGATTCCGCAGCCCGCGAAGCTCAAGGCACCCATCGGCGAACCGGCGCAGGAGGCTGCGGTCGTCTGGCACCAGCTGCTCGTCGCCCGCCACCTGACCGGGTTGACGGGGACGGCTTCCGAGACCGTAACGGCCGCGGCGGCCCGGCTCTTCCCGCACCCGAGCTTCGAAGCCTCCGGCGCCCCGCCCCTGGTCGAAGCCGCAGGCCCGGCCTCCGCCCACGTCTCGGCGTCCGAGAGCGATGTGCCCCTACTGGTGGGCGGGCCGCTGGCCGGAGTGCTCGCGCTCTCGGCAGTCGCCGGCGGAGCCTTCACCTTCCGGCGACGACGCCGGACGGCGGCCGAGCCCTCGAGCTAACCCGCCGCTACACTACGGCCCCGCCGGGCGCATTCGTCTAGTGGCCTAGGACACCGCCCTCTCACGGCGGCGGCACGGGTTCGAATCCCGTATGCGCCTCTTGCCATCGCAGGTCAGGGCTCGTAGCGCTGACCCGCCTCGACGATGACGACGCTTCCGTCCAGTCGGTGCACCTCGGCCGGCCCGATGACGACGCCCAGCGGGGTGGTGGGGCCTTCCCACACTCGCCGGTACTTGCCGGACCGTCTGTCGAGCCAGAACGCGAAACCGCCGATGACTGCCAACGGCAACTCGTACACAACTTCCGACGACGACGCCCAGCGGGGTGGTGGGGCCTGCCCACACTCGCCGGTACTTGCCGGACCGTCTGTCGAGCCAGAACGCGAAACCGCCGATGACTGCCAACGGCGGGAAGACGATCACGAGCAGAATCAGAAGAACCTTGACCCACCATTGCAGGTTCCGGTCTCCGATCGCGCCGGCCATAAGCCAGATTGCTACGCCAATGAAGGCGATCCAGGCGAAGAAGATGACCAGCGTCCGGACGACTTCGCCGGTCGTGTACGCGGCTAGCACGAAGCCGATCATCGCCCGCTGATTCGGACGCTGTCAACGCGTCTGGAAAACAGGTCCGAACGCAGATAATCTGCCGGTGTGCGGCGGCGTCATGGCATCTGGGTCGCGGGTCTGCTGACGGCCGCGGTCGGCGCGGCTGCCCTCGGTGTGCACGCGGGCTCCGCGGCCCCGACCCGAGCTAGCAGCGGCGCAGCCACCCTCGACAAGACGTTCTCGTGCCGCGTCCGGCCTCAGCACTTCGTCGACCTCTACACGAGCGCCACCCTTCCGCCGGCCAACAACAACTGTAAAATATGATTATTTTTTACTTTATTTTTTAGCCGCAGCCCGGAGGTCTCTTCCTGACCACGGGTGTGAAGACCATCGTGAAAAACAACACCACGGTGACGGTGGCGCAGGTGAGTCTCCAGGCGAAGCAGAACAGCTTGAGGATCGACACGGGGACGTGCCACCGCGTGAAAAAGCAGATCCCGCTGAAGCCGAAGGGGCTCCCCACTCCTCCGGTGACGGTGACGCCGACCTTGCGCGGCTACGACAACGAGCAGTGCGATACGACAGGCCGCGTGCTCGTACGACTCCAGCTCAAGTCGACGAACCACATCCCGACGCACGCGCTGATGGCGGTCCGGAACGACAACGCTAAGAGCCGGCCGGTCGCGTTCTACAACTGGAGCGCGAAGAAGGTCAACGTGTATCTCGGCTTCCATTATATCAGATCAAAACTCGACTGCCAAGACCTGCGTCACCCCCGGCTGAGACGAAGCGCGACCGCGGGTCAGGATCGCCGCCGTGGTCGCTGTCACGGCGGTGCCGGCGGCGGCCGGTGCCTGGACCACAGCAGCCACGGCAGCTCAGCGTCTCTCGGTCCTGAAGATCGTCACCGGCACGGTCTCGTGCGCGACGTCGCAGGGCTCGCTGTAGATCAACGCGATGGCCTATCGCCCTTCGCTCGGGGTACGCCTGCTGCGTCGATCACCACAGGGTTCCCGAACACGCCGGCCACGATTCATCGCGTCGGCGTCCAGACCGACAAGTCCGATTACACCCGGTCGTGGCAGCCGGACGAAGACGTCGGTCCGGTTCATCGGGTTCGCCAGCTCCGGGAAGCGCGCGAGCGCGACGATGGCAGTTTGGACCAAGCGCAAGCACTCCTCGCGGCTGCGCGAGACCGGCTACCTGCAGTGGTCGCGGGGTAAGTCGATCACGTACTACTCGAAGAGGGCCTGCACCAGCCAGTACTAGGGCATAGCTCGTCCGGCGATGGAAGTACGCTCGACCGAGCTTTGGCCAGCCATCTGATCGACGCCAGGGGAACCGTCGAGCCCAACGTCGACCCCGAGGGCGTCGAGTCGCGGCTGCGCGACGGCGTCTTCCTCTGGCTCGACATCGAGAATCCCGGCGAGGCCGACTTCAAGCTGCTGAGCGATGCCTTCAAGTTGCACCCGCTCGCGCTGGAGGACGCGCGCAAGTTCGGACAGCGGCCGAAGCTCGAGGACTACGACGACTTCACCGTTCTCATCGTCTTCGGAGCCGTCGACGACCCAACGCGCCGGTCCGGGCTCGCGCCGATCGAAGTGCACTGTTTCTACTCGGAGAAGTGGTTGATCACGGTGCACAAGGGAGAGTGCTCGGTCTTCGAGGAACTCCGGAACCAGTCGCACCGAAAGCTGCAGCGCTACGAGGAAGGGCTCGGCATCCTCTACCTCGTCATCGACGAGCTCGTCGACAGCTTCCTCCCGCAGCTGTCCGAGCTCGACGACGAGTTCGACGACCTCGAGGACACGATCCTCACCGACCCGCAGCCTGTCTCGCTGCAGCAGGCGATCACGCTCAAGCGCCAGCTCGTGCAGCTGCGGAAAATCGTCAATCCGCAGCGCGACATGTTCGGCGCGCTCCTCTCCGGCCGCTACGAGCTGCCCGGGATGACCGAGGAGCACGAGCGCTATTTCCGCGACGTCTACGACCACCTGATCCGTGTCTCCGAGCAACTCGACGACTACCGCGATCTCGCCTCTGGTAGCACCGACCTGTACCAGTCGACGGTCGGCAACAAGATGAACCTGACGATGAAGCAGCTCGGATGGGTCGCGACGTTTTTCCTGCCGCTCTCGTTCCTCACCGGGTTCTTCGGCCAGAACTTCACCCTGCTCGTCGGCACCATCATCCGTCCCGACTGGACGTTCTGGGTGCTCGGCATCGGGCTCGACCTCGCCGCCTTCATCGCCGTCCTCCTCTGGTTCCTCAACCGCGAGAAGGGCAATCTGCGTCTTCGCCCGCCGGACCTTCCGTCTCTGCCGCACCGGCGATGAACGCGCCCTTCTGGGCCGCCGAGCACTGGTGCCAGGAGGAGAGCGGCAAGGTTCGTCACTCGTTCGAGGCACTCGTCCTCGTGTGCGCGCTGCTGATGCTGCCCGCCGTCCTGATCCAGGACTCCTCCCTGCATTCGCCGTGGACCGTCCTCTCCTGGGTCCTCGGCACGGTCGTCTGGCTCGTCTTCACCCTCGAGCTCGCGCTGACGCTGCACTACGCGTCGGACCGGCGCGCTGCGCTCCGCGCGCACTGGGCCGATGCAGTCGTCGTCTTCGCGATCTTCCCGCTCTGGGGGCTGTTCTTCGCGGCACTCGGGCCGGGCTGGCTCCGCGGCTGGCGTCTCGCCCGTCTGTGGGTGATCGCCGCGCGGATCTTCCGCGCCGAGGGACTGCTCACGAACCGCCGCAACCTGCCCTACATCGCAGCGCTGACCTTGTTGCTCGTCACGGTCACGGGGATCGCGGTGCACGAGACCGACCCGACGCACTTTCCGAACCCGTGGCGCGGCCTCTGGTTCGCGATCGTCACCGTCACCACGGTCGGCTACGGCGACACCTTCCCGACCTCGGTCGTGGGCCGTCTGGTCGCCTCGTTCCTGATGATCGTCGGCATCGGTTTCCTCGGCCTCGCGACCGCATCGATCGCCGGTCACTTCGTCAACCAGGACGCCGAGGACAAGCACCGCGAAGCGACCGACAAGCAGGATCAGATCCTCGCCGAACTCCGCCGGGTGCACGAGCGCCTCGACCGCCTCGAGGCGGGCAGCTAGCCGACAGGCGCCGCCGCGGTACCCCTTTCACAATCGGCGGCACCAGCGTAATGTCGCAGGGGGCGGGCCTCGGTCGCGGCCCCCTTCTCCGGGGCCCGCCCCTCGAAGTACTTAGACGTTCGCCCCGGCCGATCGGTTCGTTGGATCGTGAGCCGACTTACGGGATCTTTAGGAACGAGATCCGAACGCCGCCCGCGCGAGTAATAGAGGAAGCACCGACAGAGGACGGCCGCCTGACCCCGGGCCGTTCCTCCAACAGGGACGGCCCACCAATCCTCCCGTGGCCGTCCCGCTCCTCACAGGGGGCGGCTGCCACGGCCATAGCGGCCGCCCCCACCCTCCGGGTGCGAACTACACTGAGCCCATGCTTCGGGGTCGTACTGCAACCGTCGCAACGGTGTGCGCAATCGCCGCGGCCGCTGCCGTCACGCGGCTGCGGAGGCGGCAGCTCGAGCAGCGCGCTGCGGCTGGATCCGGTCGCCGCCGCCGCGACGAAGACGCAGAACGCCGGCGCGGCACACGTCCGGCTCAGGATGGTGCTGAAGGGCCACGGACGAACGGTGCGGCTGCACGGCACCGGGACGATTGACGGCACGAGCTCGGAAATGAGCTTCAACCTCGGCTCAATGCTCAGCCGGATGGGCCTTCCCTCGGCAGGGACCCCCGGCGCAGCGTCGATGAAAGAGGTGGCGCTCGAGCAGAACGGTGACTACGTCCTCTACCTGCGCCTCGGCTCCCTGTCGTCGCAGCTGCCCGGCGGCAAGCAGTGGGTCAAGGTCGACCTCACGAAGCTCGGCAAGTCGGCCGGGATCGACCTCGGGAAGTTGATGTCGGGGAGCCAGGTCCAGCCGACCGACCTCCTCTCGATGCTCAAGGCCGACGGCGCCACGGTCCACAAGATCGGCCCGGCGACGGTCGACGGCGTCGCCACGACCCATTACCGCGTCACAGTCGACATGGCCAAGACGCTCCAGTCGAAGGGGCTGGCGAGCCCGCTGCTCAGCGCCGCCGCCGAGCAGATGAAGACGATTCGCGAGAACGTCTGGATCGGCCAGGACGGACTCGTCCGCCGGATCACGGTCCGCTACAGCTCCCCGCGGGCCGATGCGGCGCGGATTGCCATGAGGATGGACATCTCCGATTACGGAACCCACGCCACGATCACGGCACCGCCGAGCAGCCAGGTGTTCGACGCGACGCAGCTCGCCCAGCAGGGCCTCGCAAGCTCGCTCCACTAGCTCCGGTCGTTTTGGAGTTCCCGGGCTCGGGAACGTTGCACGCGCCGTGCAGTCCCGTTGGCGCAGCTTCAAGAGAATCGTCCGGCTCTGGGTCGACCTGTTCGACCGACACAGCCTGCTGACGTACGCCAGCGCGATCGCGCTGCGCATGTTCATCGCGGCCGTCGCGTGCACACTGTTCGCGCTCGGCCTCCTCGGCGCGTTACACCAGCAACAGCTCTGGCGCCAGACGATCGGCCCGACCATCGAGCCGAAGGTGCTTCCCCACGTCTTCGACGGGATCGACCAGACCGTGAACCGCGTCTTCTCGTCCTCGACCGCCGGTCTGCTCGTGGTCGCGTCCATGCTCGCGGTCTGGGAGGTGTCGGGGATCGTTCGCGCGGCGATCGGCTCCCTCGACGAGATCTACGAGACACCCGAGACGCGTCCTTTCTGGGTTCGCTTCCCTCTCTCGTTCGGCCTCGGGCTCCTCTTCCTCGCCGCGATGCTCGGAGCGATCGCGATCGTCTGGGCCGGGCACGTCTCCGGCGACTGGAGTCTCCCGGTCCTGATCCTGCGCTGGCCGGCGGCCGTCGCCCTCGTCGCGTTCGCGTTCGGGCTGATCGTGCGCTGGGGGCCGGACGAGAGTCGACGCGTGCGCTGGACGAGCCTCGGTTCGGTGCTCGTGGTCGTCGGGTGGATCGGCCAGACGCTGATCTTCGCCGCCTACGTCCGGTCGGTCGCCAACTTCCGCACCTCGGTCGGCAGCCTCGAGGTCTTCATCTTCCTCGCGACCTACTTCTACGTCGCCGCGATCATTCTCCTCATTGCCATGGAGCTCGACGAACTCGTCCGCGTCGACCTGCAACGCCCGCGCAACAAGCAGGTGCTGCTGCCGCTCGTCGCGGGCGTGATCCGGGGCTAGGCCGCGGTCAACTCGGCCACGAGCGGGCCGGTGTCGAGCGGGTCGAACCCGAGCCGGCGCGCGATGTCCTCGGTCGAGGGCCGCGTGCCCTCGGCGAAGAGCGCACGCAGGATCTCACCCGTCCCCGGGCTGCGCCACCAGTCCTCGCCCACCTCGCGGCGCAGGTGGGCGCGCAACTGGGCCGAGCGGATCCAGGCGCGGAGGTAGTCCGCGGAGTAGAAGCCCGCGTCCATGTCGGAGAGGTGGCCTCGCTCGTCGTACCGGAGCCCGGTCGCGTCGGTCAGGAGTGTGGCGTAGTCGCGCGGCGAGCGCCCCTGCTCCTCCCGGAACGAGCTCCAGAACCCGAGCTCGTAGCGAAGCTTCGCCGCGTAGCGCCGGTAGAGGAGCGAGTCGAGGAACGCCGTCGCCTGTGCGTTCTCGACGGCCTCCTCGTCGGAGAGCCCGAAGTGCGCCGCGTGCCAGCCGGGCTCGCCGGCGATCGAGTCGAGGATGTAGGAGTAGATCTCCGTCAGGGCGTGGTCGCGGGAGAGCGCGCGGAACGTCCACGGCAACCGAGGGTCGCAGCCCGCGTAGTGGAGCGCGTGACCGGCTTCGTGGAGGAACGACTCATAGTCGGAGAGCCCGCCCTGGGCCCGTGTGATGAGGTGGACGAGCTCGGGCGGATCGGCGGCGATCACGCAGGCGCGTGGACTCTTCTGCGGCCGGTCCTCGAGATCGAGCCGGATGTTCGGGGTCGCCTCGAGATCGAACCCGAGCGCGCGGACGGTCTCGACGCACACATAGACCGAGCGCTCCTTCGGATACGTCGACTCGAGCGGCGACAGGCGGCGCAGCCAGCGGAGCTGGGCGTTCGACGGCTGCTCAGTGTGCTCCGGCCCGAGTAGCCGTTCGAACCAGCGCCTGCGCAGCTGCTCGTACGCCGCCGCGGTGTCCTCGGCCGCGCGGCGCAGCACGCCTTCGAGCTCGCTGAGGGAGATCTGCTTGTCGGCCTCGTTGCGTGCCACCGCATCGCGCTCGCCCGCGAGGCCGCCTTCGAGGTCGTCCCGGGCGACGAGCAGCTCCCGGCGTCGCTCGTTGAAGCTCGCGTCGAGCTCCCGCGCCAGCTCCCCGAGCTCTTCGCGCTGCGCGTAGTCGGGGAGGACCGCGAGCTTCGCCTCGGCCGTGCGCAACGGAAGCTCGTCGCCGGCGTACGTCAGCCGTGCCGCGAGGAGCGCGTTCTCGAGCTCGTCCTCGCGTTCCGCGAGCTCGGCGTCGACGATGCCGGCCTCGCACGCCCTCCGCAACCGGTAGAGGCGCTCGCGGTCGTCTGCGTCCTCGGTGCCGGCCTCGGCCGCACGGAGCGCCTCGAGCTGCTCCTCCGTGAAGAGAACTGAGTGCCGCGCGACGATCGCCGCCTGCTCCGACGTCTCCTTCTCGCCGACCCGGACGGCGCGGACCTCCTCCGCGGCCTCGGCGTAGTACACCTCGTAGGCGTCCTCGTACTCCTGCGGGCTGCGAACCGTTGTTGCACTCATCGGTGGGCATGGACCTGCGCGAGACTACGAACGGTCGAGACCAATTGGTCGAGCTCGAACGGCTTCGGCAGAATCGCGTCGGCCTTGTGCAGGGCCGGGTGCGCGAGCTCCATCGATCCGGTGAGGAGCACGACCGGGATTGGCGGCCGGCGCGCGTGACACTCGGCCACGAGCGGGTCGCTCCGCTCCCCGCGCAGGTGGACGTCGAGCACGACGATGTCGACGTCTTCCTCCGCCAGCGTCGAGCGCGTCGTCGCGAGCGACTCCGCCTCGAGTACCTCGTGGCCGTCGAGCTCGAGGTTGATCCGGCACACGTGCCGGATCGACGGATCGTCGTCGACGACCAAGACCCGGGTCGCCGCATGACCCCCTGGATCCCCCATCGTGCGCGAGTCTAACGGGCCACCCGGTTTCGCACGTACCCAAGCTCGGTGGGCGCTCGTTTACTCCTTTGGAATGGCAAGGGACTTCCCGCAGTCCGGATACGGCGGGCGGCGCGGCCCTCAGAGCGCCGATCCCACCGGCCTGCCTCAAGCGACTCAGCGCTTCAGGCGCCGAGCGTGGCTCGCGTTCGAGCGCGCCCTCGACCCGCTCGCGCCGCCGAAGCCGCTGCCGCCGCGCGCTACGCCGGGCCCGAGACCGCCGCCCCTAGACGGCTGAGCGTCGTCTCGCGCCCGAGCAGCTCGATGCTCTCGAACAGGCCCGGAGAGACCTTCGACCCGGTGACCGCGACCCGCACGGGCTGAAACGCCTGCCGCGGCTTCAGGCCGAGCCCCTCGGCCGCCGCCCGCAGCGCCTCCTCGATCGCGGCGGCCTCGAACGGCTCGAGCGAGGTGAGCGCCTCCTCGGTCGCGGCGAGCATCGGTGCACCGCCGTCGAGATCGGCCGGGTCGGGCTCGACATCGTGGAAGAAGAACCCCGCGAAGCCGGGGAACTCCGCCAGCCTCGCGATCTTCTCCTGCACGAGCGGCGCCGCCCGCGAGACGAGCTCGGCATCCCACTCGTAGCCGTTCTCGCCGAGCCAGAGGACGAGCCTGTGCGCGAACTCCTGCGGAGCCAGCTCGCGGAGGTAGAGCCCGTTCATCCAGTCGAGCTTCGCGTAGTCGAACTGCGCAGGACTCGAACTGACGCGCTCGAGCGAGAACCGCTCGACGAGTTCCTCGCGGCTCATGATCGTCGTCTCCCCGTCCGGTGCCCAGCCGAGGAGCGCGAGGAAGTTCAGCAGCGTGTCGGGCAGGTAGCCGTCCTTCCGGAATTCCTCGACGCTGACCGCGCCGTGCCGCTTCGACAGCTTCTTCCCGTCCTCGCCGAACACGGACGGGACATGCGCGTAGACGGGCACCTCGGCACCGACGGCGCGGATGATGTTGAGCTGCTTCGGCGTGTTCGAGACGTGGTCGTCGCCGCGGATCACGTGCGTGATCCCGTCCCACACGTCCTCCATCGGCGACGCGAAGTTGTATGTCGGACGGCCGTCGGACCGGACGAGGACGAGATCCTCGATCGTCTCGTTCTGCACCTCGACGCGGCCGCGGACGACGTCGTCCCACGCGGTGACGCCCTCGTCGGGCATCCGGAACCGGATCGCGCCGTCGTCCTCGTACGCTTTACCCTCGGCGACGAGCCGCTCCGCGACCTCTCGGCAGTCGTCCAGCCGGTCGAGCTGGAACGTGACCTCGCCGTCCCAGTCGAGCCCGAGCCACCGGAACGACTCCTGGATCTGGTCGACGGCCTCGGCGACCTCACGGCTCGTGTCGGTGTTCTCGATCCGCAGGCGGAACTCGCCGCCCTCGTGACGCGCGAAGAGCCAGTTGAAGAGCGCGGTGCGGACGCCGCCGATGTGGAGGAGCCCCGTCGGGCTGGGAGCCATGCGGACGCGGACTGCCATGGCGGTAGCGTAGGCCGCGTGCGGGTGCGGACGCTGACGCTGCCGGAGCTGAACCGCGCCACGCTCGCGCGCCAGCTGCTGCTCGGGCGCCGGCGGCTGCCGGTGGTGCCCGCGCTCGAGCGACTCGCGGGGCTCCAGGCGCAGTGGGCGCCGGCGCCGTACGTCGGTCTCTGGACCCGCGTGGAGGGGTTCCGGCGGGCGAGTCTCGAGCGTGCGGTGCTGCGCGAGCAGGCGGTTCGGGCAGTGCTCATGCGCGGGACGGTTCATCTCGTGTCCCGCCGCGACTACGGAGTGTTCGGCTCGGCGGTGGCGATAGCGCCCTGGATCAGCCCGGAGTCGGCTCAGCTGGCTACCCGCGTCCACGACTCGCTGCTCGAGTTCGGGAGAGAACCGCGCACGCGCGCCGAGGTCCTGACCTGGCTCCGCGACAAGCACGAGATCGATCACGACGGCGGAGCCGGGTTCTGGTACGCGCTGCGCACCGTCGGCAGGCTCACCCACGCGCCGGCTACGGGAACCTGGAAGCAGCCTCCCGAGACGCGGTACGTCCTGATCGACCACGAGCAGGTCGATCCACTGCCGGCGCGAGAGCAGCTCGTCCGCCGCTACCTCGGCGCCTTCGGGCCGGCGACCCGGGCGGACATCGCCGAGTGGAGCGGCCTGCGCGTGCGCGACTTCGAGCCCGCGCTCTCGGCGCTCGAACCGCTGCGCCGCTTCCGCGACGAGCGCGGACGGGAGCTGCTCGATCTGCCGCGCGCCCCGCTTCCGCCCGGCGAATCGCGCGCCCCGGTCCGGTTCCTGCCGCGCTACGACAACCTCGTCCTGTCGCACTCCGACCGCACCCGTGTTGTCGCGGACGAGCACCGCCGAACGGTGATCCACGGCGGTGGGATGGTCGAGGCGACGTTCCTCGTCGACGGCTTCGTTGCCGGGCTGTGGCGGGCCGAGCGCGGACGTGTACGGATCGAGCCCTTTGCGCCGCTGCCGCGTGTGTGGCGCCGCGAGGTGGAGGACGAGGCGGCCCGACTGGAGGCCTGGCTGGGCTGATGCTGATCGGGGCGCACATCTCCTCCGCGGGTGGGATCGACAAAGCGATCGACCGTGCCGTCGACCTCGGCGCCGACTCGGTGCAGGTCTTCACCCAGAGCCCACGCACGTGGCGGCCGACGAACCACGATCCGGAGAGCTTCGGCCGCTTCCGCGAGAAGCGGACGGAGGCCGGAATCGGCGGCGTCGTCTGTCATGCGCTCTACCTCTGCAACCTCGCCGCTCCCGACGACACGGTGTACGAGAAGTCGGTCCTGGCGATGCGCAACACGATGGAGGTCGCGTGCGGCATCGGCGCCGACGGCGTCGTGTTCCACGTCGGTTCGCATCTCGGCAGCGGTCTCGAGGCGGGGCTCGAACGCGTGCTGCCTGCGATGGAGCGGGTGCTCGAGCTCTGCTCCGACGAGACCTGGCTGCTGATGGAGAACTCCGCCGGCGCCGGCGGCACGATCGGCCGCTCGATCGAGGAGCTCGCGACGATCCACGAGCGACTGGGACGGCACCCGCGGCTCGGCATCTGTCTCGACTCCTGCCACCTCTGGGTGTCCGGCGTGGACGTGACCGACCCCGCTGCGCTCGACACCTGCCTCGACGAGCTGGAGACCTCGATCGGTCTCGACCGGCTTCGGGCGCTCCACGTCAACGATGCTGCCGCGCCGCTCGGCTCGAACCGCGACCGGCACGCGAACGTCCTCGAAGGCGAGCTCGGCGAGCGGCTCGGCGTGTTCCTGTCGAATCCGCGGCTCCAGGGGCTGCCGGCCGTCCTCGAGACCGCGGGACCGGAGAATCGCGGCCCGGACGCGAACGAGATCCGCAAGACGAAGGAGCTGCGGGCGCGCTGGCTGGGCTGAGAGGAGAACGCTATCGCTGGGTCGTGCTCGCCGCGGGAACGCTCGCGCAGGCGAGCTTCTCCGCCACCTCGGTCGGCCTGCCCGCGCTCAGCCCGACGCTCAAGTCGGAGTACGGACTGAGCCTGCCCCAGACCGGAGTAGTGCTCGCGGGGGTCGGGATCGGGATGCTCTTCACGCTCCTGCCCTGGGGGCTCGTCGCCGACCGGGTCGACGAGCGCTGGGTGATCGCGACGGGACTCACCGGCGCCTCGGCCCTGCTCGTCGTCGCCTCGACGACCGACGGCTTCGCAGCCGTCACGGTCACGCTCATCGGCGTCGGAGCGCTCGGAGCGAGCGTGAACGCCGCGAGTGGCCGGGCGATCATGGCCTGGTTTCCCTCCACCGAGCTCGGGCTCGCACTCGGGATCCGCCAGACGGCGATACCGATCGGCGGCGCGGTCGGCGCCGCCGTCCTCCCCGTCCTCGGCTCGACGGGCGGGACGCGCGTCGCCTTCCTCTTCCTCGGCGCCGCGAGCCTGGCCGGAGCGCTGGTCGCCGCCGTCTTCATCCGCGGCGGCTTGTCCGAAGAGCCCGAGCTCGGCGACGTCACGCAGCCGGTGCGCGACCGGTTCATGTGGCTGCTCGGCACCGGCACCGGCCTCTTCCTCCTCGCCCAGATCGGGATCACGGGCTTCGTCGTCCTCTTCCTTCACGAGCACCGCGGCCTGTCGAAGGAAGCGGCGGGAGCGGTGCTGGCCGGCATCTACGTGCTCGCCATCGCCGCTCGAATCGGCTCCGGGACGATCTCGGACCGGCTCGGCAGCCGCCTGCGGCCGCTGCGGACGATCGGCGTCGCACTCGCCGTCGCCACCGCGTGCGTCGCCATAGCTGTCGACGCACCTCTCGCGCTCGTCTTGCCGCTCTTCGTCGTCGCCGGCGTGCTGAGCATGTCGTGGAACGGCCTCGCGTACGCCGCGGCCGCGGAGGCCGCCGGCGCCGCGCGCACGGGCGCCGCGCTCGGATTCCAGCAGACGCTGCTAGGCGTCGTCGTCGCAGGCGCGCCTCCCGTCGTCGCGGTCGTGGCCGCCCACAGCTGGCGGCTCGCGTTCTTCCTCGCCGCAGCCGGCCCGGCCGTCGGCGTCGTGATCCTCCGGCGGCTGCGCGAGCGTGCTAGAGGTCGGCCACCCGCGCGAACACGCGGAACGTCGGCGACCCTGCAGGCAACTCGCCGAACTCCGGATTGAGACAGCCGAGCTCGGTCTCGCGCTGAGAGAACGTCGACTGCACCGCCGCCTCGCACATCGGCAGCGGCCCGCGCAGGGCGCGTACGGCACCGAATCCCTCCCGCGTCCGCTCCGCGGCGACGAGCATCTCGACGTCGATCTCCGCCTCGAACACCCGCTGCAGACAGCCCATGTACGTGTGCCCGTGCTCGGAGTACGCGTAGACGAAGGGACACGACCGCTGGAGGCACGCCGCGGGATAGACGACCTTCTCGCAGTGGACCGCGCAGCGCCGGCATTCCGCCTCGTCCTGCGGATGCAGCGGGAGCGTCGCGGTCGCTTGCTCGGGCGTCATGACCGCATTGTTCGCGCGGATGCAGGGCTGCGCAAGACTTGACAGATCTGAGCGACGGCGCTAGGCGGCGGCGGTGAGCTGGAGATCGGCACGCTCTCCTCATGCCCGTGCACCCGCTCTCTAGGCTTCCGCGATGGGCCGGAAGCTCCTCTGGGCGTCGCTCCTCCTCGCACCGGTCACGATCGCGATCGACAAGCTCACCGGCGCTGGGGAGGTCACGCTCTTCGTGCTCGCGGCGATCTCTCTCATCCCCCTCGCCTGGCTGATCGGGGAGTCGACCGAGCACGCCGCGGAGCACACAGGCCCCGGCATCGGCGGCTTCCTCAACGCGAGCTTCGGGAACGCGCCGGAGCTGATCGTGGCGCTCTTCGCCGTGCGAGCCAACCTGCCGGACGTGGTGCGCGGCTCGCTCTCGGGGAGTGTCATCTCCAATCTGCTCCTCGTGTTGGGGGTCACCCAGGTGGTCGGCCCCGACCGCGCGAAGATCGACCGGCGCTCGCTGCTCGTGCAGATCGCGCTCGTCGGCGTCGCGGTGGTCGCGTTCGTGTTCCCGGCCGCGCTCGGCTACACGGGCCCGCCGGAGCGGCACGCCGTGGTCGTCGCGTCGGTGGCGGTGTCGATCGTGCTGCTGGTGGTCTATGTCGCCGTTGTCGGCCGCAACCTGCGCCGCCACCGCGAGCGCGACCGCGAGCGAGACGAGCCCGGCGAGGGGACGTGGTCACTGGCTGCCGCGCTTTTCGTCCTCGCCGTGGCGACCGGCGCGACCGCGTGGATCAGCGAGATCCTCGTCCACTCCCTGGGCGCCTTCGCCGCGGCGCTCGGCCTGAGCGACTTCTTCGTCGCGGTAGTGATCGTCGCGGTCGTCGGCAACGCAGCCGAGCACGGCGGGTCGATCGTCATCGCACGCAACGGGAAGATGCGGCTCGCGACCGAGATCGCGGTCTCCTCGGGCGCGCAGGTCGCGCTGCTGCTCGTCCCGGTCGTGACGCTCCTCTCGCTCCTCTTCTCGCACCACCTGGCGCTCGCGTTCCGCTGGTCGGAGCTCGTCGCGATGGGAGGAGCCGCAGTCCTGGTCGCCGTATTCGTCCGGGACGGCCGCTCCGACCGCCGGGAAGGCTGGATCCTGATCGCGGCCTACGCCGCGGCCGTCATCGGCTTCCTCCTCGGGGGCGGCCGGTGAAGATCGTGTGAAGGCCTTTCCGGCGCGTGCCGACTTCGACTACGCTCGAAGCCATGGTCGTGGGGGAGCAATCGCAGGACGGCGTTGCCGTGCCCGCAGATGCGGCGGTCGACGCGCGTGACCTGACGCGCCGCTACGGCGAAGGCGAGACAGCCGTCGACGCGCTGTGCGGCGTCGATCTCGAGGTCCGCTCCGGCGAGCTCGTTGCCGTGATGGGCCCCTCAGGCTCCGGCAAGTCGACGCTGATGCACATCCTCGCCGGGCTCGACAAGCCGACCGCCGGGACGGTGATGATCGCCGGCACCGACATCACGCGCCTCAGCGACAAGCAGCTGACGCAGCTGCGGCGCAAGCACATCGGCTTTGTCTTCCAGTTCTTCAACCTTCTGCCGATGCTCGACGCCGAGGAGAACGTCGTCCTGCCGCTGACGATCGCCGGCCAGAAGCCCGACAAGGCATGGCTCGACGAGCTGCTCGCGAAGATGGGCCTCGACCAGCGGCGCAGTCACCGGCCGGCCGAGCTCTCGGGCGGCCAGCAGCAGCGCGTCGCGATCTCGCGCGCTCTCGTGACCCGCCCGACGATCCTCTTCGCAGACGAGCCGACCGGGAACCTCGACTCGAAGACGAGCGGCGAGATCCTCGATCTCTTGCGCGACTCGACCGAGACCTACGGGCAGACGACCGTCATGGTCACGCACGAACCACGTGCGGCGGCGATCGCAGACCGAGTTCTCTTCATCGGCGACGGGCTGATCGTGAAGGAACTGCGCGGCGCGAGCCAGTCCGATGTGCTCGCTGTCATGAGCAGCCTGAACTGATGCTTCGCGTCGCGCTGAAGGGGCTCGCGGGGCGGAAGCTCCGTGCGATGCTGACGGCCATCGCGATCATCCTCGGCGTCGCGATGATCAGCGGCACGTTCGTCCTCACGGACACGATCAACAACGCGTTCTCGTCGATCTTCACTCAGACGTACAAGAACGCCGACGCGATCATCAGTGCGAAGACCGCGTTCACGAACGACAACGGAAACGGCGTGCAGGCGCCGGGATTCTCCGAGAGCCTGCTCGGCAAGGTGCAGGCGCTGCCGGACGTGAAGGCGGCCGAAGGATCCGTCACCGACGACCAGACGAAGCTCGTCGGCCGCGACAACAAGGTCATCTCGACGCACGGCGCGGGGAGCCTCGCATTCAGCGTCAACCCCAACGGCGACCAGCGTTTCAACCCGCTCAAGCTCAGCTCGGGGACCTGGCCGAGCGGCCCGGACGAGATCGCGATCGCAGCGAACGTGGCTTCTGGGAACAACTACAAGGTCGGGGACACGATCGGCGTGGCGAAGAACGGTCCGGTCCAGCACTACCGGATCGCCGGGATCGTGACGCTGCCCGGCGTCTCGATCGGCAGTGCATCGCTCGCCGTGTTCGATCTGCCCACGCTCCAGAAGCTGCTCGGCCGAGAGGGTGAGCTCGACTTGATCCGCGTCCAGTCGAACACGGGCGTGCCGACGTCGAAGCTGATCAGCGAGATCAAGCCGATCCTGCCTCCGGGCACTCAGGTGCGCAACACGTCCGCCCAGGTCAAAGAGGACAAGAAGAGCGTCAACAGCTTCACGAGCTTCATCCGCTACTTCCTGCTCGCCTTCGCCGCAATCGCGCTCTTCGTCGGCAGCTTCGTGATCGCGAACACGTTGTCGATCACGGTCGCGCAGCGGACGCGCGAGTTCGCGACGCTTCGCACGCTCGGCGCAAGGCGGGGCCAGGTGCTCCGCTCGGTGATTGTCGAGGCGCTCGTGATCGGGATCCTCGGATCGATCACCGGGCTCTTCTTCGGGCTTGCGCTGGCAAAGGGGCTGAACTGGGTGTTCGCCCGACTCGGCTTCGACCTGCCGACGGCCGGAACGGTGTTCGAGACGCGCACCATCGTCGTGTCTCTCATCGTCGGCACGGTCATCACGCTCGTCGCGAGCCTGCGGCCCGCGTTACGCGCGACGCGCGTGCCGCCGATCGCGGCCGTCCGGGAGGGCGCGGTGCTACCGCCGGGGCGCTTTGCCCGCTACACGCCGTACATCTCCGCGGCGACGCTCCTGGTCGGCATGCTGCTGCTCGCCTACGGCGTCCTCGCGCATAATCTGGCGACCGGAACCCGCCTCTTCTCGCTTGGGGTCGGCATCCTGCTCCTCTTCTTCGGCGTGGCGGCCAACGCCCGGCAGGTGGTGCGCCCGCTCGCGTCCGTGCTGGGCTGGCCGGCGGCGCGCATCGGAGGCGCCGCCGGCGCGCTCGCCCGCGACAACACGATGCGCAACCCGAAGCGAACGGCGTCGACCGCATCCGCGCTGATGATCGGGCTGGCCCTCGTCACGTTCGTCGCCATCCTCGGCCAGGGCATCCGCTCCTCGTTCGAGAGCGCAGTCGACGACCTCTTCAAGGCCGACTACGCACTCACCTCGCAGGACACGTTCACACCGCTGACCGTCGAGGCCGAGAACGCAGTCGCAAAGGCCCCCGGCGTTACCACCGTCTCGGGCATTCGCGCCGGCTCGGCTCGCGTGTTCGGATCGGTGGAGAACCTCACCGGCGCCGATCCGAATCTCACGAAGGTGATTCACCTCGACTGGAAGGAAGGCTCGAACGCGGTTCCCGCGGAGCTCGGCCAAACCGGAGCGTTCGTCGACGACAAGTATGCGAAGAAGCACCACCTCCACGTCGGGTCGCCGCTGTCGCTCGAGACACCGACCGCGAAGATCCTCCACGTGAAGGTAGACGGCGTCTTCAAGCTGCCGAAGGGCGGCTCGCCGTTTGGCACGGTGACAATCTCGAACGCCCTCTTCGACAAGAACTACGTCGACCCGGAGAACGAGATGGCGTTCGTCAACATCAAGGGCGGCGTGACCGACGCGAACACGAAGGCGCTGAACAAGGCAACGGCAGGTTTCCCGGACGCGAAGGTCCAGACGCATCAGGAGTTCAAGTCGAACTTCGAGAAGCCGCTCGACAACATCATCACCCTGCTGTACGTGCTGCTCGCGCTGTCAGTGATCGTCAGCCTGTTCGGGATCGTGAACACGCTCGTGCTCACCGTGTTCGAGAGAACGCGCGAGATCGGGATGCTGCGCGCAGTCGGCCTGACGCGGCGGCAGACGCGCCGGATGATCCGGCACGAGAGCATCGTCACGGCGCTGATCGGAGCCACGCTCGGCATCGTCGTCGGCTTCTTCCTCGCGATCCTCGTCACGCACGCGCTCTCCGACGAGGGCATCGTCTTCGCCGTGCCGTACATCTCGATCGTCTTGTTCGGAATCGCGGCGATCATCGTCGGGCTCCTGGCCGCAATCTGGCCCGCGCGCCGCGCGGCGAAGCTGAACGTCCTCGAAGCGCTCCAGTACGAGTAGGAGCTACTCCGGCACGCGCCAGGGCCCGGGTTCTCGCGTCACCGGGTACCCAGCCCAGACCATGCGCTCGACCGAGCCGTCCGCACCGCGCACGATGCGCAGCGCCTCGCCGTGCTCCGGCCCCGAGACCGTTCGCCAGCGGTCGTCCGTCTCGCGCTCGTAGACCGAGGGCGGCCGCCAGTCGGGCGTGCCGTCGAAGCGCGCTTCGAGCTTCCCCTCCCGCCAGCGGAAGACGACTCGCGCCGCTTCCATGAACCAGATGCCGAGCAGCGGCACGACCTCGTCGGGCGGCGGCTCGCCGATCCGCCAGGTCTCGGGGGCGACCGGCCACTCGTCGACCGTGGTCCCGAGGAGCGCGACCCCGAGCTCGCCGATGTCCGCCTCGCTCTCGTTCGTGAGCGCCGTGTAGACGACCTTCTCCGTCGCCGAGAACCCGAGCGTCGCGATGAAGCCGGGCATCGAGCCGCCGTGGCCCGCGAGGATCCGGTCGCCGTCCCGGCGCAGCCCGAGCCCGAGCCCGTACCCCGACAGCCAGCGCTCGTGGTCGTCGATCGCCTGCACCGTCCGCATCTCCTCGGCGCTCGAGGAGGCGAGCACGGACTCGTCGGGATCGGCGAGGAAGGCGCCCCAGCGGCAGATGTCGGCCGCCGTCCCCCACAGCTGGCCCGCGGACGCCCACGCGCCCGTCTCCACACCGACCGTGTCCCAGACGCCGTCCGCGTACGGCTGCGCGAGGTAGCCCTTCGCCGCCGGCGGCTTCGGCTCGAAGCTCACGCGCGTCAGGCCGACCGGCTCGAACAGCCGCTCGCGGACGTAGTCCTGGTACGGGACACCCGAGACGCGCTCGACGACGATGCCGAGCAGCGCGAAGGCGAGATTCGAGTAGTGGAACCTGGCGCCGGACGGAAGCACGAGCTCGGCCTCCGCGAGCGTCTCGAGCAGCTCGTCCGGCGGTGCGAACCGCAGGGTCAGCCACGAGTCGTCCTGCGTCTCGCGCTGCAGGCCCGACGCATGCGAGAGCAGCCGCCGGATCGACGGCGTATGCGCCACGCCCTCGACGTGCCGCTCGAGCGTGTCCTCGAGATCGAGCTTGCCAGCGTCGCGCAGCTGCATGATCGCCGCCGCGGTGAACGTCTTCGTGATCGAGCCGATCCGGTACTGCGTGTCGGGCGTCGCCTCCAGATCCGCCTCGGCGTCGGCGACGCCGACCGCGGTCTCCCAGATGAGCTCACCGTCGCGCAGGACGGCGGCGGCGATGCTCGGCGCGCGCTTCTCACGCTGCGCCTGCCGGACGAGGCGCTCGAGGCGCGCCGCCAGCCGTTCGGGGGTCTCAGACATGGACGGAGAGCACCTCCTGCATCCGCTCGATTGCCTGCTCGATCTCCTCGTCGCCGATATCGAGGTGCGTGACGGCGCGCAGCCACCCTGGACGGAGGCCGCCGACGCGGACACCGCACTCGAGGAGCCGCTCGCGCAGGCCGGGCTCCTCGGGAATGGGAACGAAGTTCGTCTCGACAGTCGCGGAGTCGATCCCGATCCCCTCCGCCAGCAGTCGCGCGCGGGCGTGGTCGTTGGCGAGCCGCTCGACGTGGTTGTCGAGCGCGTACAGCATCGCGGCGGCGGCGATCCCCGACTGCCGCAGCGCACCGCCGAACAGGAACTTCCCCTCCCAGGCGCGCTCGATCGTCTCCGCCGAGCCGGCGAGAATCGCGCCGAACGGGCAGCCGAGCCCCTTCGAGAAGCAGATCGTGACCGTGTCGGCGAGCTCGCCCCAGGCGGCCGGCTCCGTGCCCGCCGCGACCGACGCGTTGAAGAGACGGGCGCCGTCGAGGTGGACGGCCGCGCCGCGCGAGCGCGCAGCCTCGACCGCCGCGCGAAACTCGTCGAGCGGCCAGATCCGGCCGCCAGAGCTCCGATGTGTGTTCTCGAGCACGAGCACGCTGCCCGGCCCAAACTCGTCGACGTCCTCGATCTGCTCCGGCGTGAGCCTCCCGGCCTCCGCGACGAGACCCTGCATGAAGAGGCCGGAATGGATCGCGGGACCGCCCCACTCGTAGATGAGGACGTGCGTCCGCTCCTCGGCGACGACCTTGCAACCAGGTCGGCTGAGCACACGGAGCGTCGCCTGGTTCGCCATCGTCGCGGTCGGCAGGAAGAGCGCCGCCTCCTGCCCGAGCAGCTCGGCCATCCGGCGCTGCAGCTCGTTGGTCGTCGGGTCCTCGCGTTCCTGCTCGTCGCCGACCTCGGCGGCCGCCATCGCCGCGAGCATCCCCGGCGTCGGCTTCGTGACGGTGTCGGAGCGCAGATCGATCATCGGCCGTGACGCTACCGTAGCCCGATGGATCTGGCCCTCCTCGAACAGACGCTGCGCGACCGCGGCGAGCCGGCTTTCCGCGCCCGGCAGGTGTGGGAGTGGACGGCGCGCGGCGCGGCCGGCTACGACGCGATGACGAACCTGCCGCGGGCGCTGCGCGCGGAGCTCGCCACCGGAGTCCCGTTCTCGACCCTGGCCGTCGAGACCGAGCGCGAGTCGCGCGACGGCACGGTCAAGACGCTCTTCCGCACAGCCGACGGCCATCCGGTCGAGGCAGTGCTGATGCGCTATCGCGACGGCCGGCGCTCGCTCTGCCTCTCCTCGCAGTCGGGCTGCCCGCTCACGTGCACGTTCTGCGCGACCGGTGCGATGGCGTTCGGCCGCAACCTCACCGGGTCGGAGATCGTCGACCAGGCCCTCCACTTCCGGCGGCTGACGAAGGTCGACCATGCCGTGTTCATGGGGATGGGCGAGCCGATGCTCAACCTCGACGAGGTGCTTGCGGCGGCGCGGCGGCTGCCGGATCTCGGCATCACGCACCGGCGGACGACGATCTCGACGGTCGGCTGGCTGCCCGGCCTGCGACGGTTCGTGGACGAGGTGGCCGAGCCGATCCGGCTCGCGCTCTCACTCCATGCGGCCGACGACGGGCTGCGCTCGCGGATCATGCCGGTGAACGAGCGTATCCGGTCGCGGACGTGGTCGCCGAGTGCCGCCGGCACGTCGGAGGCGACGAGGCGCCGCGTCTTCGTCGAGTACGTGATGCTCGCCGAGGTCAACGACGCGCCGGAGCAGGCGCGGGCGCTCGCCGAGCTGCTCGGCCGCGACCACTTCAAGGTCAACCTGATCCCGTACAACCCGACAGGCTTGTACGAGGGTTCCTCGCGAGAGCGGATCGCCGCCTTCCGACACGAGCTCGAACGCGCGCGTGTGCCCGTCACCGTGCGCCTCACGCGCGGGCGCGACATCGAAGCCGCCTGCGGCCAGCTCGCGGCCGCGCCGCGCGTCAGACCGACTGCGGCTCGAGCGCTGAGTGCTCCTCGAAGCCGTACTTGACGACGGGCCGCTTCGCGGCGCGCACCTCGTCGAGCCGCGTGACCGGCCGGTGATGCGGCGCCTCCTTCAGTAGCTCGGGCTCCTCCGCCGCCTCGCCGGCGATTGTGAGCATCGCGTCGCAGAAGGCGTCGAGCGTCTCCTTCGCCTCGGTCTCCGTCGGCTCGACCATCAGCGCCTCGGGGACGATGAGCGGGAAGTAGATCGTCGGCGGGTGGAAGCCGTAGTCCATCAACCGCTTGGCGACGTCGAGCGCGGTGCAGCCGTGGTCGCGCTTCAGCGTCCGCGCGGAGAGCACGAACTCGTGCATGCAGAGGCGATCGAACGGCAGGTCGTAGGCGTCCTTCAGCCGCGCGAGGACGTAGTTCGCGTTGAGGACGGCCACTTCGGACATCTCCCGCAGCCGCGGCCCCCACATCCGCATGTACGCGTACGAGCGGACGAAGACGCCGAACGGCCCGGCGAAGCCGCGCACCTTGCCGATCGTCTGCGGCCGGTCGTAGTCGAGCCCGAAGCCGCCTTCCTCCCGCCGCACCACGGCCGGCACGGGCAGGAACGGTTCGAGGATGTCGCGCACCGCGACCGGCCCGCCCCCGGGCCCGCCCCCGCCGTGCGGCTGTGAGAACGTCTTGTGCAGGTTGATGTGGACGATGTCGAAGCCCATGTCGCCGGGGCGCGAGATCCCGCACACGGCGTTGAGGTTCGCGCCGTCGTAGTACATGAGCGCGCCGGCGCCGTGGAAGATCCGCTCGATCTCCTCGATGTTCTCGTCGAAGAGGCCGAGCGTGGACGGATTCGTGAGCATGAGCGCCGCCGTGTGCTCGTCGACCTTGCCGCGCAGGTCCTCGACGTCGATGTTGCCGCGCGCGTCGGTCCGGACGTGCGTGAGCTCGTAGCCCGCCATCGTGACCGAGGCCGGATTGGTGCCGTGCGCCGTGTCGGGGATGACGACCTTCCGCCGCTGCTCGCCCTCGCCCCGCGCCGCGAAGTACGCGCGCACGAGCAGGAGCCCTGTCAGCTCTCCCTGGGAACCGGCCGCGGGCTGGAGCGAAACCGCGTCGAGGCCCGTCACCTCGGCGAGGATCTCCTGCAGCCGCCACATCAGCTCGAGCGCGCCCTGCGCCCCGTCCTCCTCCTGCAGTGGATGCAAGCGGGCGAACCCCGGGAGCGCGGCGAGCCGCTCGTTGATCCGCGGGTTGTACTTCATCGTGCACGAGCCGAGTGGGTAGAAGCCCGTGTCGACGCCGAAGTTCCGGGTCGAGAGCTCGGTGAAATGGCGGACGAGCTCGAACTCCGGCACCTCGGGCAGGCGCGGTGGCTCGGCGCGCCGGAGCTCCTCGGGGAGCTCGGGCGGGGACGGGAGATTCTCGTAGCTCGGCAGCGCCGACGCGCGCCGGCCTGTCTGCGACTTCTCGTAGATCAGCTTCACTGTGCTCGCCTCATTGGGCGACCTCGGCGAGCACGTCGGCGAGGCGATCGATCTCCTCAGGCGTGCGACGCTCGGTGACCGCGACGAGCAGGACGTCCTCCATCCCCTCGTAGTCGCGACCGAGCGCGTACCCCGGATGGACGCCCTGCTCGCGCGCGTCCGCGACGACCTCGCGCGCGTTCCGTCCGACGCGGACAGCAAACTCCTTGAACGTTGTCCGATCTGCGAACACCGCCTCGAGTCCCGCGCGCTCTGCGAGACGCTGCTTCGCGTACGCGCCCAGCGACAGGCAGGTCTCCCCCAGCTCGCGCAGCCCCTGCGGCCCGAGCCACGTGAGATAGACGAGCCCGCCGAGCGCAAGAAGCGTCTGGTTCGTGGTGATGTTCGAGGTGGCCTTCTCCCGCCGGATGTGCTGCTCCCGGGTCTGCAAGGTGAGGACATAGCCGCGCTCACCCGCGGTGTCTACCGTCTCGCCGACGATCCGGCCCGGCATGCGCCGGATGAACTCTTGGCGCGCCGCGAGGAAGCCGTAATGCGGCCCGCCGAACGACGGGAAGTTCCCGGCAGCCTGTCCTTCGCCGAGTGCGAGCGCGGCTCCGTAGCGGCCCGGCGCCTCGAGTACCCCGAGCGAGAGGAGGTCGACGTGTGCGACCGGCAGCGCGCCGGCTTCGGCGGCGACCGCGACGAGCTCCGGTGCAGGCTCGAGACAGCCGAAGAAGTTCGGCTGCTGGAAGATGACCGCGGCGGCGTCCGTGGCCGCGCGCTCGAGCTCCTGGGGGTCCGTCGTCCCGCCGCGGTGGGGGACCTCGACGACCTCGAGGCCGAACCCGGCGGCGAAGGTCTTCACGACCTGCCGTACCTGCGGATTCGTCGCCTCCGTCACGACGACCTTGTCGCGGCCGGTCGCGTGCTTTGCGACGTAGCACGCGTCGGCGGCGACGCTCGTCCCGTCGTAGCCGGACGCGTTCGAGACGTCCATGCCCGTCAGCTCGCAGACGGCGGTCTGGTATTCGAAGATCGCCTGAAGCACGCCCTGGCTCATCTCCGGCTGGTACGGCGTGTAGGCCGTGAGAAGCTCGCCGCGCTGGAGGATCGTGTCGACGACCGCGGGCACGTAGTGGTCGTACATGCCGGCACCGAGGAAAGAGAGCTCACGGCTTGCGTCGGCGTTTCTCTCCGCAAGGGCGGCGACGTGCGCGAAGACCTCCTGTTCCGACAGCGCAGGCTCGAGCTCGAGCTCGCGTCCGAAGCGGACGGCCTCCGGCAGGTCGCGGAACAGCTCGCCGACCGATGCGACGCCGATGGTCCGGAGCATCTCCTCCCGGTCGGAATCGGTCAGCGCCAGGAAGGGATGCGTCACTGGCTCGCGAGCAGCTCTTTGTAGGCGCCGGCGTCGAGCAGCGCATCGGCCTCGCCGGGATCCGCGACGCGGATGCGAAGCAGCCAGCCGTTGCCGTACGGGTCCTCGTTCACCGTCTCGGGCGCGTCGACCACCTGCGCGTTCACCTCGAGCACCTCGCCGGTGAGCGGCGCGATCACGTCGGAGACGGCCTTCACCGATTCGACCTCGCCGTACGACTGGTCCTTCGTCACGGTCGAGCCCACCTCCGGCGCCTCGAAATGGACGAGCTCGCCGAGCGCGTCGGCGGCGAACCAGGTGATACCGACCACGGCCTCGTCTCCCTCGACACGGGCCCAGTCGTGCTCCTCGTGGTACTTCAAGTCGTCGGGATAGCTCTCGGCGGCTGCCACTCAACCCTCCCTCTTGTAGATCGGCTTCTTGACGACGCGCGCCCGGCGCGGGCGGCCGCGGACGTCGATGGTCAGCCCGGTCTCCGGCTCTGCGAGAGCAGCGGGCACGTAGCCCAGCCCGATCCCGATCTCGAGCATCGGCGAGTGCGAGCCAGAGGTCACCTCACCGCCGCCTTCGATGGGCATGCCCTGCCGGGGGATCGCCTTCTCCTCCATCACGAACGCGACGAGCCGGCGCTCGGGGCCGTCGGCCTTGACGCGGCGGAGGACCTCGACGCCCTCGAACTCCTTATCGAGCGCACAGAGAAACCCGAGGCCCGCAGAGATCGGGTCCGTCTCCGGCCCGATGTCGTTGCCGTGCAGCGGATAACAGACCTCGAGGCGCAGCGTGTCGCGGGCGCCGAGTCCACACGGGACTGCACCGCGCTCGAGCACGGCGTCCCAGAGGCGAACGGCGTCCTCGCTCATGGCACAGGAGTTCGCAGCCGTCCTCGCCCGTGTAGCCGGTCCGGTTGACCATCACCTCGACGCCGTCGATCGAGGCTTCGGCGAAAGTGAACTGCGGTGCGGGCGGCAGGCCTAGCCGCTCGATCGCGTTCGGCCCCTGGACGGCGAGCAGCCCGCAATCGTCCGAGACATCGCGCACGTCGGAACCCGGAATCTCCCGCTCCTTGAGCCACGCGTAGGCGTTCGCGCGATTCGAGGCGTTCACGACGAGCAGGTAGGAGTGCGCGCCGACCCGATAGACGATGAGGTCGTCGATGATCCCGCCGTTCTCGTTCGTCAGCAGCGTGTACTGCGCCTGACCGGGCTCGAGCTTGTCGAGGTCGTTCGCAAGTGTGCCCTGGAGAAGCTCGCGGGCGTGCGGCCCCTCCACCTCGAGCTCGCCCATGTGCGAGACGTCGAAGACGCCGGCATTGGTCCGCACCGCCCGGTGCTCGGGGATGACGCCCTCGTACTGGACGGGCATCTCCCAGCCGGCGAACGGCACCATCCGCGCGCCGAGTTCGACGTGCCGATCGTGCAGCGGCGTGTGCATAAGCGTCGCAGGCATGGCACGGCCGATCCTAGTGCGTTGCCGCTCCCGCCCGGCTCAGTCGAAAACGTCCCCCAGAACGGAACCGCCCCGGCTCGTTCCAGGAACGGGCCGGGGCGGCGGACCGGGTCGTGAGGTTGACTCGAATACGGTCAACCCTGTTGAGGGCACGCACCCTGTGCCCCGTTTCGGCGAGCGCAAACCTGCTGCGGCGAAATTCGTGCGGCGCCGTGTGCGCGGCGGCTACTCGCCGCGCAGGAAGGACGGCACGTCGAGCCCGTTCTCTGCTTGCTCCGGGCTGCCCGACGGGACCGCGACCTGCGGCTCGGCGCTCGTCCGGCGGCGACGCCGACCGCCGCCGAAACCGGTGGCGATCACGGTGACGCGGATCTCCTCTCCCATCGCCTCGTCGATCACAGCGCCGAAGATGACATTCGCGTTCACGTCGGCCGCGCTCGTCACGACCTCGGCCGCCTCGTTGACCTCGAACAGGCCGATGTCGGGGCCGCCGGTGATGTTGAGCAGGATCCCGGTCGCGCCCTCGATCGACGACTCGAGCAGCGGCGACGACACGGCCGAACGCGCGGCTTCGGCGGCGCGATTGTCTCCACTCGCCGAGCCGATCCCCATCAGCGCCGATCCCGCCTCGCGCATGATCGTGCGCACGTCGGCGAAGTCGAGGTTGACGAGGCCGGGGACGGTGATCAGGTCGGTGATGCCCTGGACTCCCTGCCGGAGGACGTCGTCGGCCATCCGGAAGGCGTCGACGACCGTGGTCTGCTTCTCGACCACCTGCAGCAGGCGGTCGTTCTCGATCACGATCAACGTCTCGAGCCTCTCACGCAGGGACTCGATGCCCTGCTCCGCCTGCTGGGAACGCTTCCGGCCCTCGAAGCCGAACGGCTTCGTGACGACGCCGACGGTGAGCGCGCCGATCTCGCGCCCGAGCTCCGCGACGACGGGCGCCGCGCCCGTGCCGGTTCCGCCGCCCTCGCCGGCGGTGATGAAGATCATGTCCGCGCCCTTGAGCGCCTCCTTGAGCTCGTCGCGGCTTTCCTGCGCCGCCGCGAGACCGACCGCCGGATCCGCGCCGGCGCCGAGACCGCGGGTGGCGGCCGAGCCGATGTGGATCTTCACGTCGGCGTCGCAGCCCATCAGCGCCTGTGCGTCGGTGTTCACCGCGATGAACTCCACCCCCGACAGTCCGGCGTCCACCATTCGATTGACGGCGTTCGTGCCGCCGCCGCCGACGCCGACGACCTTGATCACTGCGAGGTAGTTCCCGGTGTCCTTCGTGCTCATCGGCTTCGAACCTGAACCTTCAGTAGAGGATTGGGCTGACTTTCGGCAACAACGCGGCGGAGGGTACGTGGGCGAAGGCTCGGTGTCAACTGAAGGTGGAGATGTAACACCTCAACCTCTACTAGAGCTTGGTGGTGCGCCGGGCAGCGGCGAGCCTGTCCCAGAGACCGCGCGGCCCGGGCTGCTCACGTCGAGGAACGTCGAGCCCGACGGCACCACCGGGAGTACGCGTTCGGCCACCGCGACCTTGAGCTTGACGTCTCCCCCGTTGCCGAGCAGGAGCTCGAGGCCCGAGCGGAGGTGGAAGACGAGCGTGCCGCCCGTGTCCGAGACGGAGGCGATGCGGGCCGCGAATGGTCCCGCCAGACCGACGGCGTGCGCGGCCGTCGCCGCCCCGGCGACTGTCAGCTCGGCACCTGTACGCACCTGCGTGCGCGTCGAGATCCAGATTCGCGGCAGCTTCCCGGGGCCGGCCGACGGGAGACGCTCCATCACGCGCCCGCGGGTGGAGACGAGCCAGCTGTCGGGACCGCGGCGCAACACAACCGCGGGACGTTCCGCGACGACTGCGATGCGCAACGTGTGCGGGAAGGCACGGTCGTAACTCGCGCTGACGACGGTCGGGAGCGCGTCGACCTCCTCGAGCACGGCCGAGCCGTCGAGCCCGACGAGAGGCCTGCCGACCTCTGCTGCGAGCACGCTGCGAACCTGGGCGGCGACGCTCGGCGGGCCGCCCTGGACTTCGATCCGGTCGATCGCGAACAGCGATGTCTCACGAGCGAGGAGATATCCGCCGAGCGCGACGGCGAGCAGGCAGAGACCGACCACGAGCGACCGCCTCGTCGGGGCAACGCGGGCGAACCACGCGCGCGGATGCACCTGCGGCAGGCTCGGATGCCACGGCAGCGCGCGGACGTCTACGCGCGCGATGGACCGAGCGAGACGAGCCCTGGCAGGCATCCTCCGGTGTTCGGCGCCGGTCCGGACCTTCCTACAGCTCAGGCAGCTCGAGCTCGCCGAGGAACTCGACCTCATGCTGGAGTTGGACGCCGAATTGCTCGTTCGCACGGCGTCGGGCCTCGGCCATGAGAGCCAGGGCGTCGGCGGTCCTGGCGGCGTCGGCGTTCTCGATGAAGTTCGCGTGCTTCGGCGAGATCTGGGCTCCGCCGACGCAGTGGCCCTTGAGGCCGCACGCCTCGAGCATCCGGCCAGCGCTCAGCTCGTGCTCGGGATTCTTGAAGACGCTGCCGAAGGTCCGCCGGTTCGTCGGCTGCGCCTCTTTCCGGCGCCGGTTCAACTCGCGCACCTCGGCCTTGATCTCCTCCGGCGGCCGCGGCCGCAACCGCAGCTCGGCGTGCAGGACGACCTGGCCGTGCCGGAGCTCCGAGTGCCGATAGCTCAGGCCGAGCTCGGCGGGAGTGAGCCAGCCAGTTCCGTCGGCCGTGGCAACGAGCGCCCGCACCAGCACGCCGGCGAAGTCGCCGCCGTAGGCGCCACCGTTCATCCAGATCCCGCCGCCGATCGTGCCGGGAATGGCACAGGCGAACTCGAAACCGCCGAGCCCCGCCGCGCGGGCGCGATGCAGCGCCACGGCGTTCGCGGCACCCCCGCCGACACGCAGCACATCTCCGTCGACCTCGACCGCCGCGAGCTCTCCGCCGAGCTTGAGGACGAGAGCGTCGACGCCGTCGTCTGCCGCGAGCAGGTTCGAGCCGAGGCCGACGACCGCGACTCCGACCAGGCCCTGCTCCGCCCAGCGAAGCAGCCGCTCCACATCCGCTTCCGACTCCGGCCGCGCGAACGCGCGGGCCGGCCCGCCCGTGCCCAGCGTGGTGAACCGCGAGAGCTCGACTCCCGCTTCGATCTTCATCCGAGCGCCTCGAGGATCAGCGGCGCGGCGCGATCGACGTCGCCGGCGCCGAGCGTGAGCACGGTGTCACCCCGCCGCGCCCAGCCGGCCACGAGGTCCGCGGCGTCCTCGAGCGACGGGGCCCAGCCGATCGGCATCCCGGGACGGAGCCGCGCGAGCTCGTCGACGATCAGCCGTCCCGTCACGCCGGGCACAGGCTCCTCGCGGGCCGGGTAGATCTCGGTCACGCACACGGCGTCCGCGGCGGCGAGCGCTTCGGCGAAGCCGTGCGCGAGGTGGAGCGTCCGCGAGTAGAGGTGCGGCTGGAACAACGCGAGGAGGCGTCCGCCGTTGCGGACTGCGGCGAGATCGGCCGCGAGCTCCGCCGGGTGGTGCGCGTAGCTGTCGAGGACGGCGACGCCGCCGGCCTCGCCTCTCGGCTCGAGCCGGCGTCCGGCGCCGCGAAACTCGACGATCGCGGCCTCGGCGTCTGCCCGCGGGACGCCGGCGAGCTCGAGGGCCGCGAGGGCCGCCACCGCGTTGCGCCGGTTGTGCTCGCCCGGCACGGCAAGGTCGAGCGCCGCCGACTCGAGCTTCTCCGCGCGTACGACGTGCGGCACCTCGCGCAGCCATGCCTCGAAGAACGACTCGACCTCGGCTCGGGAGACGAACGTCGTGTGGTGGTCGAGGTCGATGTTGAGCAGCACGGCGATCTCCGGCCGCAGGGCGGCGACCGAGCGGTCCGACTCGTCCCCTTCGACCACCAGCCAGCCTGAGCCTGCGCGGGCGTTGCCACCGAGCTGCGGAACGTCGCCGCCGATGAGGAAAGCAGGTTCGAGCCCGAGGCGGTCGAGGCAGAAGGCGATCATCGCGCTCGTCGTCGTCTTCCCGTGCGCGCCGGCGACGACGATCGTGCGCCGTTGCGCGACGAGCTCGGCGAGGAGATCGGCTCGCGGACGTCCCTCGACCCGGCCGGCGAATGCCGTCGAGACGAATACCTCCCAGCCCGACGGAGGCGACGGCGGCTCGGGAGAGATCTCGACAGCGATGCCATCGAGGTGACGCAGGTACGGCGTGCCGGCGCGGTCCCAGCCGGCGACCTCCGCCCCCCACGCCTGCGCGACCAGCGCGTAGCCGCTCATGCCGGCGCCGCCGATCCCGGCGAGCCAGATACGCCTACCGGCGAGCGGCTGCGAGGGAGACGAGCTCATTCGCGATCTCTTCCGCTGCGTCGGGTTTC
This sequence comes from uncultured Actinomycetes bacterium, assembly GCA_963731015.1. GTDB lineage: Bacteria > Actinomycetota > Thermoleophilia > Gaiellales > Gaiellaceae > Palsa-739. The sequence continues at coordinate 289,578 of CAVSTY010000005.1, read as the reverse complement.
GCGATCGCGCGCATCGCCGCGGCCATGGCCGCGAGACGGTCCGCGTCGCCGAGCAGCTCCTCCACCGCACGGGGCGCGCGCGCCGCCTCCGCCTCTCGAACGACCACTGCACCGCCGGCGTCCGCGAACCAGCGCGCGTTCTTCTCCTGGTGCTGCCCCGTCGCGAACTCGCCGGGAACCAGCACGGCCGGCAGGCCGGCAGCGGCGAGCTCCCAGACCGACCCGCCGGCGCGCGCGAGGACGATCTCGGCGGCGCCGTACGCGAGTCCGATCTCCTTCATGAACGGCTGCAGGATGTAGTCCGAGCGAGAAACCCGGCCCTGGAGCTCCGGATAGTCGCGCTCGCCGCAGAGGTGGACGACGGCCGGCCCGTCTTCGGCCCACGCGTCGAGCGCGAGGTCGTTGAGGAGGCGGGCGCCGAGCGAGCCACCGAAAACGAGCACGACGCGCGCGTCCGCCGTCAATCCGAGCCGGGCGCGAGCCTCGCCGCGTTCCAACGGCTGCGAGGTCGCCGGAATCGGACGCCCGACCGCGCGGTACTTCTCGCCGTCCCGGCCCACCGGCAACGCGAGGAAGACGCGCTCCGCAAGCGGCGCGGCGAGCCGGTTGGCGAGACCGAGATGCGCGTCGGCCTCGGTGAGCGCGCACGGGATCCGCTCAAGCCGCGCGGCGAGCACCATCGGCCCGGCGACGAACCCGCCGGCTCCGAGCACCGCGTCCGGCTTCCGCCGCCGGAGGATAGTGCGGCAGGCGACCGGTGCCGCGAGCGCCTGTCCGGCCGCCCGCACGAACTCGAGACCCGCCCGGCGCGGCAGCCCCGAGACGGCGAACGCGTCGAACTCGTAGCCGTGCTCAGGAACGAGTCGCGCCTCGACCCGATCCGGCGACCCGGCGAAGGTCACGAGCCCTCCCCGCCGCCGCAACGCTTCCGCGACGGCGAGTGCCGGCGCGACGTGTCCCACCGTCCCGCCGGCCGCGATCAGGAACCGCAGCTGCTGCTCGTCCGCCATTACGGGCGATGTTAAGGAGGACACCGACCCCCACGAGCATCACGACGAGGCTCGAGCCGCCGTACGAGACGAACGGGAGCGGGATTCCGGTGAGCGGAGCGAGGCCAACGGCGGCGGCCATGTTGATCGCCGCCTGGCCGCAGACGAGCGCCGTGATGCCCGCCGCTAGCCGCTTCGCGAACGGGTCACGGCAGGCGATCGCGAGCCGGATCCCTGCGTAGCCGAAGGCGCAGAACGCCATGATCACGAGCGCAACGCCGACGAGGCCGAGCTCCTCGCCGACGACGGCGAACATCATGTCCGTGTGCGCCTCGGGCAGGTAGTAGAGCGGCGCCAGCCCCTGTCCGAGGCCGCGTCCGAAGATCCCACCTGAGCCGAAGCTGATCAGCGCCTGGACGTTCTGCAGCCCAGCGCCGGTGGGGTCCTTCCACGGGTCGATGAACGTGAGGAGCCGGTCGCGCCGGTAGGGGGACGACCAGGCGGCGATCGCGGCCAGGCCGAACACGATGCCGTAGGCGGAGGCGAGCAGGCGCGCCCTCGTCCCCGAGACGAGCAGCATGGCGCCGACGACGAGCAGGAGCGTCAGCGCCGTGCCGAGGTCCGGCTCGACGAGCACGAGCCCGGCGAAGAGCAGCACGAGGAGGCCGAGCGGCCGGGCGAGCTCCTTCAGCGTGCGGGGCGGCGGGCGGCGCGCGAGGTAGGCGGCCGTCCAGACGACCACCGCGAGCTTCGCGAGCTCCGAGGGCTGGAAGACGAGCGGGCCGACGCTGATCCAGCGGCGCGCTCCGTTGATTCGCGCGCCCACCGCAAGGACGGCGAGGCAGAGGACGAGCGCCGTCACGACGAGGGTCGGCGCGAGCTGGCGGAGCCGCTCGAGCGGGAGACGTGAGACGACGACGAGCAGCGCGACGCCTATGCCGGCGTAGATCACCTGCTTCTCGACGAAACCGAGCGGGTTGGCGTTCCCGAGCGCTGCGGATCCCGAGGTCGCGCTGTAGACCATGACGAGCCCGAAGAGGACGAGCGCAGCCGTGACGAGCACGAGCAGGTTCCATTCGAACTGGAGCCGCTTCGCTTTCACGGAAGGTCCTGGACGAGCCGCCGGAACGTGTCGCCGCGCTCTTCGAAGTTTGTGAACTGGTCGAAGCTGGCGCAGGCCGGCGAGAGCAGGACGACGTCGCCGCGCTCGGCGTCTGCCGCGGCGCGCGAGACGGCGGTGGCGAGGTCGCCGGCACGAACATACGCGCGTCGAGAGACATCGAGTGCGTCCGCGAGCTCGTCGCTCGCCGCGCCGACGAGATAGATCGAGCAGACGTTGGCAGGCAAGTCGCGAACGAAGGGGCCGAAGTCCTCACCCTTCAGGGAACCGCCGAGGATCAGTCGGAGCGGTGCGTGGTAAGCCGCGACACCGCGGCGAGCGGCGGCGGTGTTCGTCGCCTTCGAATCGTTGACCCAGCGGACGCCGTGCAGCTCGCGCACCAGCTCGAGCCGATGCGGGACGCCCGGGAACGTGCCGAGCGCATGTGCGATCGCGTCGTCGGGCACGCCCGCGGCGCGGGCGGCGGCGGTTGCGGCGGCCGCGTTCTCCCGGTTGTGGCGACCCGGGATCAGCGGCTCGGCGGGCAGCGGGTCGTCGGCGGAGAACTCGATCCCGTCGATCCCGAGGCCACGCGGGACGACCTTCGTGTCCGCCCGCTCGAAGATGCGGAGCTTCGCGGCGCGATACGCGTCGAACGTGCCGTGCCGGTCGAGGTGGTCCGGCTCAAGGTTGAGCAGGACCGCAACGTCGCACGCGAGCGTGTGCACGTCCTCGAGCTGGAAGCTCGAAAGCTCGCAGACGATCCACGAGTCGTCCGCGGCCGCCAGGGCGGCGTCGGTGAGCGCGCGGCCGACATTGCCCGCGACCTCCACGGGACGCCCGGCTGCGCGAAGGATCGCGCCGAGCAGCTCGGTGGTGGTGGTCTTTCCGTTCGTGCCGGTGACGCCGATGAGCCGCGAGCCGGTGGGCAGCAGCCGGTAGCCGAGCTCGACCTCGCTCCAGACCGAGATGCCGCGCGAGCGTGCGCGGGCAACGGGCGGCGACTCGGCCGGTACGCCCGGGCTCTTGACCACCAGTTCCACCCCTTCGAGCAACGCCTCCTCCTCCGTTCCGAGACGAAGTTCGACGCCGAGGTCGCCGAGCCTGCTGGCGTCGACGTCGGGAGAGCGGTCGGCCGCGACGACCTGAACCCCGCGTCCGGCGAGCGCGCTCGCCGCCGCGAGGCCGGACCGAGCAAGCCCCACGACGAGCGCCCGGCGCGGCAGCCATGCCTGGTCGGGGGACCGCTCGTCGGGACGTGGCCCGCTCACGACCCACCTTCTCCCCCAATGGGGGGCGCGGGTCCCCTGGGGTCAGCGTACGCGCCCGAGCGCAACCGAACCGGTTCGTCTTCCTCGCGGATGGGAGAAGAGTTCGTCGTCCGGCTCCCGCATCCTCAGGCGCGCCGGCCGCTTACGACGGCCTCCTCGCCCACGCGTTCGACCTCGACCTGCTCGAACCCGGCTTCTGCGAGCGCCCGCCCGAGCTCCTCCCCTGCCGCCGCGTCCGGCTCGGCAAACGAGGCCCTCCCGCCCGCCGAGATCACCCGCGCGAGCTCGTCCGCCGCCGCCCCGAGTTCCCCGTCGTCCGTCGCGATCCGCCCGACGGCTGCAGCCACCGCGCCGTCCGGAAGCGGCAGCACCGGTGTCTCGCCCACGAGATACGCGACGCCGAGCGCCCCCGCAGCATGCGCCTCCACGAGCAGCTCCTCGAGCTCGTCCACCTGGGCCCGGACGACGTAGACCCAGCCCTCGCCCACCCGCTCGTGCGCCGCCAATGCCAGCGACCCGCCCCCGAGCAGGAGCACGTCCTGCCCCGGCTCCAGCTGCGCCGCCTCGATCAGGGACCGCTCCACGTCATCGCCGCTCATCCGTGTGCGAACGGGAAGTAGTAGCGGTAGAAGAGCGCGAAACCGACCGCACACAGCAGCCCGCCGATGATCCAGAAGCGCACCGTGATCTTCGTCTCGGACCACGCCTTCATCTCGAAGTGATGGTGGATCGGAGCCATCAGGAACACCCGTCGCCCGAACCGTTTGAACGAGAAGACCTGGATCATCACGGACAGCGCCTCGATCACGAAGATGCCGCCGATGAAGAGGAGCAGCACCTCGACCTTCATCATGATCGCGAACGCGGCGAGCGCCCCGCCGAAGGCCATCGAGCCGGTGTCGCCCATGTTCATCTCGGCCGGGAAGGCGTTGAACCAGAGGAAGCCCACCGCGGCCCCGATCAACGCCGCGGCGACGATCGCGAGGTCGAGCTTCGTCAGGTTCCGGTGCCCCACGTGACCCGACCGGACGTACGAGACGACGTTCATCGCCATGAACGTGAAGAGCGCGATGATCCCCGTCCCGGCGAGGAGCCCGTCGACGCCGTCGGCGAGGTTCGTCCCGTTCGCCGCACCGGCGACCATGAGGAAGAGAAACAGGTACCAGCCGTAGGACAGCGGCACTGTGACGTTGACCACCGGGATGTAGACGTCGGTGCTCAGATGCAGGTGGTGCGCGACGATCGCGACCACGAGCGTGACGCCGGCGAGAAGCAGGAGCTTCCAGCGGCCGGACAGGCCGAGCGAGCGCTTGTGGGTCAGCTTGATGAAGTCGTCGAGGAAGCCGATCGCACCGCACGCGAGGGCCGTGAAGAGCACGGTCAGGGACTGGAGCCGGTAGTGGCTGACCGGGAGGAACGCGATGGTCGCCGCGAACAGGATCAGCAGACCGCCCATGGTCGGCGTCCCCTGCTTGGCGAAGTGGTGCTGCGGGCCTTCCTCCCGGATCTGCTGCCCGAACTCGTTGCGCCGGAGGAACTCGATGAACCTCGGGCCGATCACGAGCGCGATGGCGAGAGCGACGGCGGCGGCGATCAGGACGCGGCTCACGGACGCGACTCCAGTAGCGCGTCGGCCACCACTTCGAGCCCGACCGAGCGCGAGCCCTTCACGAGGATCGCGTCGCCGGGACGGACGAGGCTGAGCGCGGCCTCTCGCGCCTCGGCCGCCGTCGGCGTCCACGCGTCGGGCCGGTAGTGCCGTGCGAGCTCGCCGACGCCGAGCACGACGTCGACGCCTTCCGCCTCGCGTGCGACTTCGTCGTGGTAGTGGGAAGCTTCGCACCCGAGCTCGGCCATCTCGCCCAGGATCGCGACGGTGCGGCGGCCGTTCGCGCACTCGAGCAGGTGTGCGAGGGCTGCGCGCATCGCGACCGGGTTCGCGTTCCAGGCGTCGTTGATCAGCAGGCCGCCGTCCGGCAGCTCCGTTTCCTGCGAGCGCCAGCGCGAGAACTCGACCTCTACCGGCACCTGCGGCGGCTCGACTCCCAGGGCCTCGGCCGCCGTCAGCGCCGCCGCGGCGTTCGTCGCCTGGTGCCGCGCGGTGAAACCGAACACGACGTCCCGGCCGTGCCAGCGCACGTGCATGCGGCCGTCGCGGACCTCCGCGTCAGGCTCGCCGAAGCGGCGCACGGCGAGACCGTCTGGTACGAACGGCTCGAGCGCGTGCGCGCCCTCCGGCAGAACCGCGACAGCACCGGCGGGAAGCTCGTCGAGCAGCTCGGCCTTGGCGCGGGCGATGTTCTCGAGGCTCCCGAGCTGTTCGAGATGCACCGGCGCGATCGAGGTGATCACGCCGAGGTCGGGTCGCGCGATCCTGGCGAGATCGCGAATCTGGCCGGAGCCGCGCATCGCCATCTCCGTCACGACGACCTCGGTCTCCGGCTCAATTCGGCAGAGCGTCAGCGGCAGTCCGACCTCGTTGTTGAAGCCGTCGGGCGCGGCGACGGTGCGCAAGCGGGTGCGGAGGAGCGCCGCGAGGATGTCCTTCGTCGACGTCTTCCCGACCGAACCGGTGATCGCCACGACGCGAGCATCGCTGCGGGCGCGGACGGCACCGCCCAGGGCGGCAAGCGCCACGTGGGCGTCGTCGGGCACGAGCGTCGCCGCCGCGCCGCGCGCACGGGCGTCGTCCAGGAACGCGTCGCCGCCGGAGACGGCGACGAACAGGTCGCCGGGCCGGATTCGGCGCGAATCGACGTCGACACCGGTGACCGCGTCCGCGTCGCCCTCGAGCCGTCCCAGCGAGAGCGCCCGCACCTCGGCGAGCGGCAGCGGGATCAGGCCGCCGCCCCTCTCAAGGCGTCCTTCGCGGCCTCGCGGTCGTCGAACGGCAGCGTCCGATCGGCGAACTCCTGCCCCTGCTCGGCTCCCTTGCCTGCGATCAGGACGACGTCGCCGGACTGCGCGAGCTCGACAGCGCGGCCGATCGCCTTGGCCCGGTCGAGCTCGACCTCGACCTCGCGGGCCACCCCGGCGACGATCTCGGCCGCGATCGCCTCCGGATCCTCGCTGCGCGGGTTGTCGGAGGTGACGATCACGAGGTCTGCGAGCTCCGACGCAAGCTGACCCATCACCGCGCGCTTGCCGCGGTCCCGGTCGCCGCCCGCGCCGACGATGCAGAGCACGCGGTTCTCTCCTGCCAGGTCGCGCGCCGCACGCAGCACCTTCTCGAGGGCGTCCGGCTTGTGCGCGTAGTCGACGATCACGTGAAACGGCTGGCCGGCGTCGACGGACTCGAAGCGGCCGGGCACACCGCGCACCGACTCGAGTCCTTGCCGGATCGCGTCGTCGCCGATCCCGAGCGCGCGCGCGGCGTGCAGCGCTCCGAGCGCGTTCTCGACGTTGAAGCGTCCCTGCAGCCGCAGCTCGACGCCGTCGAGCGCGCTCGCATCGTCTGCCGAGAACATGATCGCCTTCGGGAGCTCCTGCGCCAGCCGGCGTCCGTGCTCGTCGCCGACATTGACGACCGCGATCGGCCGCGGCTCGACGAGGAAGAGCCGCCGCTTCGCCTCGAAGTACGCCTCCATGTCGCCGTGGAAGTCCAGGTGATCCTGGCTGAGGTTCGTGAATACGAGCGCGGCGAAGCGGACGCAATCGAGCCGGTGCAGGACGGAGGCGTGCGAGGACGCCTCCATGGCGCACGACCGGTCGCCGGCGTCGAGCATCTCGCGGAAGACGCGCTGCAGGTCGATCGCCTCGGGTGTGGTGCGCACCACCCCGCGCCGCTCGCCGCCGACCCGAGCCTCGACCGTCCCGAGCAGGGCGGGGCGCCGGCCCGCGGCCGCCAGGATCGCGAACAGGAGGAAGCTCGTCGTGGTTTTGCCGCTCGTGCCCGTGACGCCGACCACCTCGAGCTCCCGAGTCGGTTCACCGAAGAAGACGTCCGCCGCGGGCGCCATCGCGGCGCGCGTGTCGCGCACGACGACCTGCGGCACCGGCAGGTCGAGCCTGCGCTCGACCACGAGCGCGACCGCCCCGCGCTCCACCGCCTCCGCCGAGAAGTCGTGCCCGTCTGCCCGCTCCCCCGGCACGGCGAAGAAGAGCGCACCCGGACCGACCGAGCGCGCGTCGTAGGCGAGATCGCGCACCTCAACCCAGCGGCCGAGCACTTCCACCGGCTCGAGCGCTGCAGCGAGGCGCTCAAAGTCCATCTCGGCCGCGAGTGTACCCGGGAGGGTTCCGCCTACCTGATCCGCAGGTCGGGCGGAACCTCGAGGTACTGGAGGTCGAAGGAGGCGATCTGCTCGAAGGCGGGCGCCGCGACGAGGCCACCGTAGATCTGCCCGTGCGGCTCGTCGATGGTCACCAGCACGAGAAGCCGCGGGCGCGACGCCGGAACCATCCCGACGAAGGTCGAGACGTATGCGCCGGGGATGTAGCCGTTCGGCCCCGGCTTCTGGGCCGTTCCCGTCTTGCCGGCGACGGCGTAGCCGGGAATCGCTGCGAGCTCGGCCGTCCCCTGATCCGAGACGACGCCCCTGAGCATGTTGCGCAACTGGGCGTCGACGCCGGGCTCGAGGATCCGCCGTCGCTTAGGCTTCGTCGGTTGCTCGCCGAGGACGTGGTCGACCAGGTGCGGCTGGACCCACTCGCCGCCGTTCGCGATGGCGGCGTAGACGGAAGCAAGCTGGATGGCCGTGACGGAAACGCCCTGCCCGATCGGGACGGTGCCGATGGTCGATCCCGACCAGTATGAGGGCAGCAGGCCTCGGCTCTCGCCCGGGAAGTCGATCCCGGTCCGGTGGCCGAAGCCGAAGCGTCGCATCCACTTCTTGAGGCCGCTCTCGCCGAGGTACCGCTCGGCGATCAGGTCGGTCCCGATGTTCGACGAGCGCTGGAGAATCTGCTTGACCCTCAGCGTCTCGAGCCCGTGCGGCTCCGCATCGTGGATCACGCGGTCTGCGACCTGCAACGAGCCCGGCACCCTGAACGCCGTGTTCGGGGTGATGTCGTGCTGGGAGAGGGCGCCGCCGATCGTCACCACCTTGAAGACCGAGCCCGGCTCGAAGACGTCGGTCGCCGCATGGTCGACCGTCAGACCGTGCGCCGTCGCCGTGGGGTAGCCGTTCGCGTTATAGCCCGGCTCTTGGGCCATCGCGAGGACCGCGCCTGTCTTCGGGTCGAGGACGATCGCCGTCGCGTCCTTCGCGTGCCACTCGTTCACCGTCTGCTCGAGCACCTGCTCGGCGTTCGCCTGGATGTGGCTGTCGAGCGTGAGGAAGACTGAACGGCCGTCGTGGGCCGGGCGCTGCTGGATCGTGTTCACGGCCTGCCCGCGCGCGTCGCGCACGACCGTCGCGCTGCCGGGCGTCCCTCTCAGCTCCTTGTTCAGCCGGAGCTCGAGACCCGACAGGCCGGTGTTGTCCGTCCCCGCGAAGCCGAGCACCGGCGCCGCAACCGTGCCCTGCGGGTAGACGCGCTTCTGGTCCGGCGCGAAGGTGAACCCGACGAGGTGGCGCTTCTCAAGCGCGGCAGCGAGCACCGGCGGCGCCTTCCGCTCGACGTAGACGAAGCCGCGGCTGCGGTCGGAGAGCTGGCGGATCAGCGGCCGCACCGGGACCCCGAGAATCTTCGCCGCGATCCGCGCCTCCCGTCGTGGATCGGAGATCTGCATCGGATCGGCGTCGACGTCGATCGCTTGCTCGCCGATGGCAAGCACATTCCCGAGCCGGTCGTAGATCGTCCCCCTGCCGGCGGGCAGGACGATCGGCTTCTTCGCCTGTGTCTGCGCCATCGCGGCGAGCGAGGACGCGCGCACGGTCTGGATCCAAGCGGCGCGCGCGCCGAGCGCGGCGAAGGTGACGAGGATGATGAGGAGAAGAAGGCGGAGCCGGGAGTTGACGACCCGAGCCTTCAACGGCGGCCGGTGCCGACGTCGGTGTAGGAGGTGTTGCCCGCCGACGCCTGGACGAAGCCGAGCCGGCGCGCCTCCGTCTCGATCCGCGGCGCAGAGTTGGCCGCGGAGAGCGCGGACGCGAGAGCCTGGTTCCGCGCCTCGAGCCGGGCGCGCTGGTCATCGAGCCGCGAGACGGCGACGTGTGCTCGCAGAACGGCGACGTTCACCGCGACGACGCCGAAGAGGAGGAGCGCGAAGAGGATCATCCAGACGATGTGGCCGCGAAGGCGGCGTTGCGTGGGCTTGCGCCGCGAGCGTACGGACGCCGCCGGACGCCGAGCCGGAGTCTGTCGTCGCCGCGGAGCCGGTGCCGGCTCGGCGACCTCCGCGTGCGCGAACCAGTCGACGGCCGCCATCAGGCGTCCTCCGCCCCGGTCTTCACCGCGGCGCGCAGGCGCGCCGACGCCGAGCGCGGGTTCGCCGCGAGCTCGGCGTGGCCGGGCCGGATCGGCCGCCGCTGTAGCGCCCTCAGCTCGGGCTCGTGGCCGCAGACGCAGACGGGGAAGTCAGGCGGGCAGGTGCAGCCCCGCTCGCGCTCGCGGAGGAACCGCTTGACGATCCGGTCCTCGAGGGAGTGAAACGAGATGACGGCGAGGCGGCCGCCCGGCCGCAGCATCTCGAGTGCCGCCGGCAACGCGTCCGCGAGCGAGTCGAGCTCGTCGTTGACCGCAATCCGCAGCGCTTGGAAGACACGCTTCGCCGGGTGCCCGTCGCCGAACCGCGCGGGAGCAGGAATCGCCGCCTTGATCACGTCGACGAGCTCGCCCGTCCGCTCGATCGGCTGCTCGCGCCTGCGGCGGGCGATCGCTCGCGCGATCTGCTTCGCGTAGCGCTCTTCGCCGTAGCGGCGGAAGATGGTGGTGAGCTCGCGCTCGTTCCACGTGTTGACGACGTCGCTGGCGCTGACGTCGTGGGTCGGATCCATGCGCATGTCGAGCGGCGCGTCGACCGCGTACGAGAACCCGCGCTCGGGCCGGTCGAGCTGCATCGAGGAGACGCCGAGGTCGAGCAGGATCGCGTCGGCGCGGACGCCGTTCCCGGCAAGCTGCGGCAAGACGACGCCGAAGTCGCCGCGTAGGAGCCGCGTGTTCGCCGAGGTGTGCTTCGCGAGCTGCTCGAAGTAGGTGCGCGCCGTCGGGTCGCGGTCGATGGCGATCAGCTTTCCCTTGCCGCGCAGGTCGGCAGCGAGGATCGTCGCGTGACCGCCGGCGCCGAACGTGGCATCGACGACGGTCTCGCCCGACCTCACGGCGAGGCACTCGCGCACCTCCTCCGCGAGGACGGGGACGTGGTCAGCTTCCCTGGGCTGCAAGACGTTCGGCAACATCCTCAGCACTCCCTTCGACCTCGGTGAGCTCGCGCTTCCAGGCGGCGCGGTCCCAGATCTCGAGATGGTCATTGACCCCGGCGACGACGACGTCGCGGCCGAGCTTCGCGTGCTCGAGCAGGGCGGGCGGGATGCTCACGCGTCCCTGCTTGTCGGGCGCCGTCTCGCTGGCGCCGGAGAAGAAGTGGCGCTGCAGTTGGCGGCCTTCCTTGCTCAGCGGATGGAGAGTCGCGAGGATCGACTCGCGGTAGTTGTCCCAGCCTGCGGGCGTCCAGGCCCAGAGGCAGCCGTCAAGGCCCCGGGTGACGACGCAGCCGTTCTCGAACGCCCGGCGGAACCTCGCCGGAAGCGTGAGCCGGTTCTTGTCGTCGATGGTGTGCTCGTACTCGCCTAGAAGCATGGGGCCTTCTTCCTATCCCACCACTGCGCCCCACTATAGACCACTTTCTCCCACAAGTCCACTATTTCGGACCGCGGCAAAGCCCGCGTGGACACGCCGGATCCCGTGGGTCAGACGGACTTCTCGGCGGCGCGCAGCCGCGCGGCGAGCGTCCGCAGAAGCTCGTAGGTCACCGCGGGCTCCTGCTTGAGCAGCTTCGAGAAGGCACTGCGGCTGATCGTCATGGTGAGCACCTCTCCGTCGGCAACCACGCTCGCCGAGCGCGGCGAGTCGTCGAGCAGTGCCATCTCGCCGAAGAAGTCACCCATCTTGAGCCGCCGCGGGCGTCCGCTCGCCGGGACGACGCGCACCGCACCGTCGAGCAGAACGAAGAAGGCCGTGCCGGCCTCTCCGGCCCGCACGATCGAGGTTCCGGAGGCGTAGCGGCGCTTGCGGGCGAGCGAGGCGACGTGCTTGAGGTGACGCCGCGAGAGGTTCCGGAAGAGAGGTACCTCCTCGAGCACGACGGTCCAGTCCCTTCCCATCCGGTCGCCGTCGCCGCCGCGAGAGAGTGCCGAGCGGGCAGTCGTGCCTGCTGCGAGTTGGCTCATGGCTGGACCCTATCCCGCTTCAGCCGGCGTGTGCGTCCTCGGCGGTGAGCTGGTGCTCGTATGCGCCGCGGCCCGTCAGGACTGCCGCCCCGCATCGCGTGCCCAGCGCGACCGCCGCGTCGACCGGCTGCCCGAGCGCCAGCCCGTACGTGAGCCCGGCGGCGAAGCAGTCGCCGCAGCCGTAGGCGTCACCGACCGGCCCCGGCAACGGCGCCGCACGGAACGGCCCGCCCGGGCGGATCCAGCCGCCGAGCCCGCCGGCGGTGGTGACCACGATGTTCGGCTCCGGCTCGAGCTCGCCGGCCTCGAACCGCTCGGCCGCGTCCTCCCCGCTCCCGACGAGTACGTCCAGCGGAACGGCGGCCCGGCGCAGCGTCGTGAGCTCACGGGCGGTGGCGACGAGCAGCGGAGAGTGCCGCGCGGCGCGCAGCGCACCGACGTCGCCGCTCACGAAGTAGACGGCGGCGCAGCGGCGGAGCTCTTCCCATCCGAGCGACCCGTCCTCGCCCGAGGGCAGGAGTTTGTCGCCGAGCACGGTGATCGTCCGCTCGCCGTGCTCGTCGATGTGCGTGAGCGCCCGGCGTTGCGCTCCGGGCGCCTGGCCCGCGTGCACGGTGACGCCCCGGGCCTCGAGCTCCTCGCGCGAGCGGCGGCCCAGGTCATCGTCGGAGAGCGCGGTGAAGAGGAGGCATGAGCCGTTGAGGTTGGCGAGCTGGACGGCCGCGACGGCACCGCCGCCCGCAGGTTCCTCCCAGGTCTCGAGCGCGTGCACGATCTCCCCCGGCACGGGCACGTGATCGACGCGGGCGAACTCCACCCACTCGACGTGTCCGACGACTGCGACTTGCACGTCTCACATCTTGAACCCCGACTACGTTTCATTCGACAGTGAGCGGCATCCCTCCCTTCGAGCTGTTCTACGAGTCCCACCAGGGCGAGGTGCTCGCGTTCCTGCGCGGGCGGGCCGGCCGCGACCGGGCGGATGACCTTTACCAGGAGACGTTCCTGCGGGCACTGCGCGCGTACGGCCGGCTCGAGCACGGCGAGCACCTGCGCGCCTGGGTGCTCACGATCGCCGCGAACGCTGTCGTCGACGCAGCGCGGCGCGAGCGGCCCACCGCGGAGCTCTCGGTCGAGCCGGCAGGCGAAGACGAGCGTCCGGCCGTCGAGGAGCTCGAGCCGTTGACCGGCGACCTGCCGCCGAAGGAGCGCGCCGCGGTCGTCCTTCGCTACGGGTACGACCTCGACTACGACACCATCGGCGCCGCCCTCGGCTCGAACGAGCAAGCGGCGCGGCAGGCGGCCTCCGCCGGAGTGCGGCGGCTACGGAAGGAGAAGGAGCAGCGATGAGCGCAGTCCCCACCGTTCTCGACGAACGCTTCCGCGCGGCAGCGGCCGCGTCGGGCGAGCTCGACGTCGCCTACGACGTGCTCGACGACACGCCCGTCGGTCGGCTGCTGGTCGGCGTCTCGGACCGCGGACTCTGCCGCGTCGGCTTCGATCCGGAGCCGGAGGCCGAGCTCGAGCGGCTGGCCCGCCAGTTCGGCCCACGTGTCCTGCGCTCCCCGAACGCGCTCGACGGCGTTCGGCGCGAGCTCGACGAGTACTTCGTGGGCCGCCGGCACGCCTTCGACCTCGAGCTCGACCTTCGCGCGACGCCGGAGTTCCACCGCCGCGTCCTCGAGGAGCTGAACCGGGTCGAGTACGGACACACGACGACCTACGGTGCGCTCGCCGCGCAGGTCGGCGCTCCGCGCGCGGCGCGCGCCGTCGGGACGGTGATGAACCGGAACCCACTGCCGATCGTCCTCCCCTGCCACCGCGTGGTCGGCGCGAACGGCAGCCTCACCGGCTATGGCGGCGGCCTCGACCGCAAGGAATGGCTGCTCCGGCTGGAGGGTGCGCTGCTCTAGGAGGGCTTAGTGGAAGTGGCCCCAGCGGGTCGCGAGCAGGAGCAGCGCGCCGCCGATCGCGAGGCAGATGCCGCCGAAGGTCTGGCCGGCGCGTCTGCCGAACGGCGTCATGCCGCCGAGCAGCAGGAGGATGCCCGCCGCCGCGAGAAGCGCCTCCCCCAACTCCGCGAGCCGGATGCTGGTGTGCGGCTTGATCACGAGCGCGAGTAGTGCCATGCCGCCGATGATCGCGGCGACGGCGGACGTAGCCCTCGAGATCGAATCCACGGCCTCGCAAGCGGCGTAGTTACCGCGATCGAGGTGATTCGTTTGCTTCACCGGACACGCCGATCGTTGGCATGGCTTCCGCTGCTCGTCGTGCTCGGCCTCATGGCCGCGGGTTGCGGTCACAACGGCGGCTACTAGCCAGGCGGCCGCTAAGTCGCCGACTGGCTTTGTGCGAGCGACTCACGGGCGGTCGGCTCGTCGCGTGCTGCCAAAGGCGGCCGTCTCCTGTTGCTCTTGGACGGAAGCGACAGTGCCTCGGGTGGGACCGAGACTGCGTGGCTGCCTCCCCAGTACCGGATGATCGCCGCACCTCTGCTCATGTGCAGGAACGTCGCGCGGCGGCCGCCATGCAGCACCGACTGGTCGGGAGACAAGACCGCGATCGAGTCCATAGCCACCGGCGAGTCCATAGCCACGTCCTCCTTTCGCCGTGCGGGACGTCTCCCCTGGGTCATCGCCGACAGGGCGTGATCCCTAACCCGCTCCGGGCACGTGCCGGAGCTTGTAGCCGACGCCCCACACGTTGACGATCCAGCCGGGGAGGCCGGCCGAGGCGAGCTTGCGCCGGACGCGCGAGGCGTGTGACTCCAGCGTCCTGGTCGGGACATAGGTGCGGAAGCCCCAGACGTCGCGGAGCAGCTGCTCGCGGGTGAAGACGCGGTCGGGAGCGGACGCGAGCTTGACGAGGAGCGCGAACTCCTTCGCCGACAGCTCCACCTCCTCCCCGCTCACCGTGACGCGCCGCGCCAGGCGGTCGATCGCGAGCGGGCCGACCTCCGTGTGCTCGATGCGCGGCGGGCAGCGCCGGAGGAGCGCGTGGATGCGCGCGAGCAGCTCCTCGTAGACGAACGGACGCGCGAGACAGTCGTCGGCCCGGGCGAGCGTGCGCACGCGGGCCGCTGGATCGGCGCTGCCGAGGACGATCACCGGGCAGTCGGGCACGACGCCCCGGTCGAGCGCGTCCGCGTCCCCGAGCACGAGCAGGTCGGGATCCGCCGCGCGCGGCAGCTGTTCCGCACGCTCGCAGGACACGACGTCGAAGCCGTCGTTGCGCAGCTGGCGCTCGAGGAAGCCGCGGACGGCAGGTTCCGGCTCGGCGAGCAACAGCGCGGTCATGCCACCGAGGCTAGGCGCGACGCCAGGGTTCCGCCAGATGTCCTTTCGCACGAAAGCGTGACGAACGCTCTACAACCGACCGGAGCGGACCACGCCCCAGAGCAGCCAGATCCCCAGGACCGTCGAGAGGGCGAAGCCGATGATCGAGATGACGTTGACACCGCTGACGGTCGTGCCGCCTTTGGCGAAGATCCCGATCAGGCTCGAGCCGATCAGCCCTCCGACGACGATGAGCGCGATCACCAGGCGGTTGATGGCGTTCTGCATGCTTTCGAGGAACTGATCGAGCCCCTTGTGCACGAAGCCGACCTCGATCTGGCCGTCCCGGATCTCCTCCATGAAGTCGTGGAACTGGAACGGGGCCTCGGACAGCACCCGCGCGTACTGGACCGCATCGCGCCGCGCGCGCCGCGCGACCCGGTCGGGCCTGAACCGCTCGAGCATCAGGTCACGGGCGTACGGCCGCGCGACCTCGAAGACGTTGAAGTCCGGATAGAGCTCCGCGCCGACGGAGCCGAGCGTCGCGATCGTGCGGTCGAGCAGGAGAAAGCGTGCGGGCAGGTGCAGGTTCATCGAGTAGATGAGCTGGAAGCCTTCGCGGATCACCTGGATCGGGTCGACCTCGCTCAGGCTCGCGCCGTAGTAGCGGTAGTAGAGCTCGCGGATCTCGGCGAGGAACTCGCCCTCCCGCTCCTTCGGATAGCGCACGCCGAGGTCGGCCAGCCGCTTCGGGAGCTGCTCGATGTTCTCGTTCGCGGCATCGATGAAGAGGCCGGTCAGCTTCGACATGTCGTCCTCGGTGAGCGTCCCGACCGCTCCGAAATCGACGAGGCCGATCGAGCCCGCCTCGACCGGCAGCAGGATGTTCGCCGGATGCGGGTCGCCGTGGAAGAAGCCGTGCCGGAAGATCATCGTCATCCACGCCTCGGTGATCCGGTAGGCGATCTCCCGCCGCTCCTCGAGCGTTGTCGTGACGAGATCGACGTCGGCGAGCTGGATCCCGTCGATCCATTCGAGCGTCAGGACGCGCGGCCGCGTGTACTGCCAGTAGACCTTCGGCACGTGGACGTGCGGGTGACCGGCGAAGTGCCGGTGGAAGTTCTGGGCGTTGCGCGCCTCCTGCCGGTAGTCGAGCTCCTTCCGGATCGAGCGGGCGAACTCGTCGACGAGCTGGCGCGTGTCGACGAAGTCGAGCGCCCGGATCCGCTCGCGCGCGAGCCGCGCCGCCTGGTAGAGGAGGCCGAGGTCGGCTTCGATCTTCTGCGGCGCGCCCGGCCGCTGCACCTTGACCGCGACCCGGCGCCCGTTCGGCAGGGTCGCGCGATGCACCTGGCCGATCGAGGCCGCCGCGACCGGCGCCGGCTCGAAGTCGAGGAACAGCCGCTCGAGCGTGTTCCCCAGCTCCTCCTCGATCACCCGCTCGGCCTGCTCGAACGGGAACGGCCGCACGTCGTCCTGCAGCCCGCGCAGCTCGACGACGATGTCCGGCGGCACGACGTCGGGCCGGGTGGAGAGAAGCTGTCCGAACTTCACGAACGTCGGCCCGAGCTCGTCGAGCACCTCACGCAGATGCTGGCCGCGGGCGGACGAGGCCCCGTGCTCGGCCGCGACGTCGGCGAGGCGGTCCTCGGCCGACCGGCCCGGCAGCAGGTCGCTGAGCTTGTGCGCCTCGAGGAAGTAGCCGAACCCGTGGCGCACCATGACCTGCGCGATCTCCGACAGGCGACCGATGCTGCGGGTCGTGCTCATGGCGGAAGGCTACGCGGCGCGTCTGCCGGCGGCCAGGCGGCGGCGGGCCGCACGCCTGCGTGTCCACGGTCCGGGCGGCACGAGCAGCGACTCGGCATGGAGGTACGCGAGGCCGACCGCAGGCAGGTCCGAGAGGCGCTCGACGCAGATGTAGCGACGCCGCCACTCCGGGAAGAACTTCCGGTTGAACGAATAGAGGCGCTCGAGCTGGAAGACGTTGTCGGCGAGCAAGAGCCCGCGACGCACGACCCGGCGGGCCGGCGTCGTCATCCGGTCCGGAGCGATGAAGTCCGTCAGCGCGCAGAAGTTGAGGGACAGCTCGCTCGCGCCCGTCTCGCGCATCCAGGCGAGCGTCTCGACGACGAGAAACTCGGTCAGGCCGTTCGGCGCGTCCGGCCGGCGCCGCATCGCGCTCAGCGACCAGCCGCCGGTCGCCGGCGACGGCGCGAGATGGAGAAAGCCGCCGACCCGGCCCTCCAAATCCTCCGCGAGGGCGAGCACGGTGCCGGGGATATGGAGATCGTCGATCGTCATCGAAAAGCCGCGTTCCCGCTCGCCGCGCCGCCAGGAGGCCGAGACGTCCTCGAGCTCCGCCGCCACTGTGTGCTCGACCTCGTCCGCCGGCACGACGCGAAACGAGTAGCCGGCCTTACCCAGCCGGGAGACCGATTGGCGCACCTTGCGGATCGCGCGACCCTCGAGCGAGAACTCGCCGGGGCTGAGCACCGCCTCCTCCCCGATCGACACCGGCTTGAGCCCGAGCGCCCGATAGCGCTCGAGGTGCGCGTCGGACGCGCCCACCACCGCGAGCCTCCACCCGTGCGCGTGCACGATCCGCCGCAGCTCCGCGAGCAGGTCGTCGATCTCCGTGTCGTCGCCGACCGGGTCCCCGCTGACGAGGGCGGTTCCCGCGACGACGCGGTAGGCGAGGAAGGCGCGGCGCGACGGCGAGAAGAGATAGCTCTTGTCGCGTCGCAGGGCGAAGAAAGAGAGGCTGTCACTCCCGTATTCGTCCACCAACGCCCGCGCCATGCCGCGCTCCGAGACGGTCTGCGCGACGGCATGGCCGAACGGCCGCAGCCAGAAGTAGAGGGCGAGAAAGCCACAGACGAGGCCAAGGCCGAGAAGCGCATCGCCGGTTCGCGGTGACAGATCGACGCCCCGCAACTCAGCGCCGCCGGCCACCGCGGCGATGCCGGCAAGAGCCGCACCGAGCCCGAGGAGCAGCCGGGCGTTGGCCAGGTCGCCGGGCACGTCGAACCGGCGCCGCCAGCGAACGAGCGCAACGAGGAGGAGCAGCGAGATCGTCGCCTCCTCGAAGTCGAGACCTTTCGCGAGATGCGCGACAGCGGAGGCGACGACGACTGCGACCGCGAGCTGCCAGGCGCGGCGCCGGCGCCTCGCGAGCGAGCGCGAGAGCCAGATCAGGCCGATCCCGAAGGCGACGGTGAGGACGCGCGCGGCCTCCGGCAATCCGGGCGGCAGGACGCCGCCGACGATCTGGAGGCGATCTGCCATCTCCGGCGTCAGCGCAGAGACGACCCCGATCACGCCCACGAGCGCGGCGCCCCAGGCCAAAAGTCTCTCGGCACGAAGGCGACTCAGCGTCACGCGTCCAGGGTACAACGTGCCCATGAGGGAATTGGGAGAGCCCCTCGTCGAGGCGGAGGTCGAGGAGGACGCGGAAGAAGCCGTGGTGCGAATCCGGCCGGCGCGCTGGGTGACCCTGCTGCTCGGCCTCGTCGCCGTCGGGCTCGTGCCCTGGACGCTGTACCTCACGTTCAACCTCCCCTCGCGCCACCTCACCTTCCACTACGACCTCGCGTGGGTCGGCTTCGACATCGCGCTCGCGTGCGCGTTCGCGGGAACCACGCTGGCGGCCCTCCGCCGCTCGCACTGGCTCGTCCCGCTCGCCGCCGTCACCGGCACGATGCTGGTCTGCGACGCGTGGTTCGACATCGTCACCTCCCGCGGAGGCGGCGAGATGTGGGAAGCGGTCGCCGAAGCCGTCTTCGCGGAGCTGCCGCTCGCGGCGCTCTGCGCGTTCATCGTCTACGACGCCGAGACCTTCCTGGCGGCGACGGTGAATCGGATCAGACGCTAGACGCCGGGAGGCAGGTCCCGCGGACCTTCGAGGAGCCGCATTCTGTGTTCCAGCTGGGCGACTCTGAGCTCGAGCTCGTCCAGCTCGTCGCGGGTGACGAGGTTCAGCTCGTCGGCAATGCCTCGCAGCGCGGAGAGCGCGGTCTCGGAGAACCGCTCCCGGCTGCCGCGGACGCGGCTCGGTAGCTCGGCGAGCAGCTCCTCGAACGTGTCGAGGAGCAACCGGCTGCTACCGCGAGCGGCCATGCGGCCTCGAACGCCGTCGCTGCGACCGCTTCTCGCGGCGCGCGCTCGCGGTTGCGGGCTCGGGCGAGATGCCGGCACCGACGCCCGGCGTCGGCTCGGCGGCGAGGGCCGCCTCCGACTCCTCGAGCGCGAGCGTGCCCGGATCGAGTGCGGGACCACCCTTCGGCTGCCACGGCCTGCGGCGGGCCGGCGTCCCACCGTCCGGGTCCTCGCTGTCGCCCTCCTGCTCGGCCAGGTGCTTCCGCCGCGCGTACTCAGGCTCGCGCTCCTTCCACATGGTGAGCAGCGGCGCCGCGATGAAGATCGAGGAGTACGCACCCGAGATGACGCCGACGATGAGCGCGAAGGCGAAGTCCTTGAGCGTCTGGCCGCCGAGGATCAGCAGGCAGATGATCGGCAGCAGCGTGATGAGCGTCGTGGCCAGCGAGCGCCTGATCGTCTCCCACAGCGAGACGTTGGCGATGGTCGCGAACGGCGACCGCCGCATCAGTGGGATGTTCTCGCGGATGCGGTCGAAGATGATGATCGTGTCGTAGATCGAGTAGCCGAGCACGGTCAGCACCGCGGCCACCGTGTCGACGGTGACCTCCTTCCCGACCAGCGAGTAGACGCCGATCGTGATCAGGATGTCGTGGAGCATCGCGAGGATCACGGGTATCGCGAACTTGAGGTCGAACCTGATCGCGATGAAGATCGTGATCAGGAGCAGCGAGACGAAGATCCCATAGATCGCGTCGACGGTTATCTGGTGGCCGAACGTCCCGGAGACGCTCGCCACGCTCTGTACCGGCCCAAGGTCGCTGTCGATCGTCTGCTCCAGGGTGTTCTGCTCCTGCCGGTCGAGCGTCTTCGTGCGGACCTGCCACGACGTGTAGTCGCCGTTGACCGACCGGCCCTGACCCTGGACGACCGCGTCGGGCTGGCCCTGGTTCGCCATGAACGCGTTGACTTGCCCCGTCGAGTACGGCTTGTGCGTCAGGAACTGGACCTGCGTCCCACCCTTGAAGTCGATCCCGAGATTGAGGCCCTGGACCCCGAGCGAGACGAGGCCGGCGATGATGATGACGCCCGAGATCGCGAACCAGAGCTTGCGCTTCCCGATGAAGTCGATCTGGAGCCATTTCGCCGTCTGCTGCCCCTCGGCGCCCATGAAGCGCGGGCTGTCGAACCATTTGAAGCCGCTGAGCAGGCCGAGCATCGCGCGCGTCGCGGCCACCGCCGTGAGCAGTGAGATCACGGTGCCGATCAGCAGCATCAGGGCGAAGCCCTTCACGTCCGCGACTGCGATCAGGAAGATGACGAGCGCCGTGATCATCGTCACGACGTTGGCGTCCAAAATCGTGCGGAAGCCCTTGCCGTAACCCGCCGCGATCGCGGCCCTGACCGATCGCCCGGCACGCACCTCTTCCTTGATGCGTTCGAACACGACGACGTTCGCGTCGGCCGCCACGCCTATGGTGAGGATCAGTCCGGCGAAGCCCGGCAGCGTCAGGGTGACGTTGAAGACGAGGATCGCCGCGTAGTAGAGGAGCGCGTAGATCGCGAGGCCGGCGACCGCGACGAGCCCGAGGAAGCGGTACAGGACGAGCAGGAAGATGGCGACGATCAGGAGGCCCGCCGCCGCGGCGAGAATCGCCTGGTGGAGCGAGCTCTTGCCGAGCGTCGCCGAGACCTTCTGCTGCGCGAGCTGCTTGAAGGTGTACGGCAGCGAGCCGCTCTGGAGGACGAGCGCGGTATCACCTGCCGCTTTGGGACTGGGCTCGGAGATCTGCGCATTGCCGACGATGCCCTGCGAGAGCGCCCCGTCCGTGTAGTCGATGTACGGCGTCGTCTTCAGCTCGCCGTCGAGGACGATCGCGTTGTGACCTGCGTACGTGGCGATGACGTTCTGGGCGTTGGGGCCGGTCGGGTTCAGTTGACCGTTCCGGCCCGCCCTGATGCGGCCGCGGTTGTACTCGTCCTCCGTGATCCGCTTGAACGCCTTGGAGCCCGCGCCCGTGAACTGGAGCGTCACGACCGGGAGGCCGGTATTCGGGTCGACGTCGACACCGATGCCCGACTCGACGAGGTCCTGGCCCGTCAGCGCCGGGGGCAACTTGAACAGGTACCAGTACTTGCCGGTCTTCGAGACGCCGTTCGAGCCGGCACCGGGACAGTTGGGCGCTCCCTGGCAGAACACCGCCTGGCGCTCGGCGGGCACTTTCAGGATCTGGGTGCCCGGGGGCTTCTGGCCATCCTTGTAGGGCAGCAGCAGCTGCGTGAGGTTCGGAGCAGGTCCCTGGATGACCGGATGGGCGGTCGTGGTCTTCGTGACCTTCTTGCCCTTGACCTTCGTCGTGACGTTCTTCGTGATCGTCTTGAAGAGGTAGTACGCCTCTGGCGAGCCCTTGTTCGCTTCCGGCTGCACCGCCTTGAGCAGCGTGTAGAGGTCTGGCAGCGGCGCCGCCTGCTGGTCCCCCTGCACGGTCGGCGGCGCGAGGCTCGTCTCGAAATCGAACATCTGCAGCTGGCCGGTGGTCCCGATGACCTTGGCGGCCTTCCGCGGGTCGTGGACGCCCGCGAGCTGGATCACGATCTCGTTCCCGCCCTGGACGGCGACGTTCGGCGAGGTGGTGCCGAGCTTGTTGACGCGGTTGGTCATGATCTGCTGCGCGGTCGCCATCCCTGCCGGAGTGATCTGGTCCGCCTTGCTGTTGCTGTTCGGGATCGCGCGCAGCACGACCTCGAGGCCGCCCTGCAGGTCGAGGCCGAGCGTTGCCTTCTTGTGGACGGGCGAGCCGGGAACGACGAGCAACACCGCACCGACGAGGAGCGCGGCGATCGCGCCCAAGACCAAGAGGTAGTTGCGACGTTCTCTCACGGGGGATCCTTCACCAGACCGCGGAACAGGTTAGCCGCGGTTCTCCTCATTCGATGTCTCGTCGCCCGAGCCTTCGTCGTCGAAGGCCGATTGCCACTTCTCGTCTCCGTCGTCCCGCGGCTCGTCGGCTTCGTCGGCTTCGGCGGCCTCGTCTTCCTCCGGATCGCGGGTCACGCCTGCGATCGCGCGCCGGGCAACCCGCACCTCGGTCTTCGGCGCGATCTGGATCGTGACCTCGTCGTCGGCGACCCCTGAAACGGTGCCGTAGATCCCGCCTGCCGTGAGCACCTCGTCGCCGATCCGTAGCTCATTGGTCATCTGCTGCTGCTGGGTCTGACGCTTCTTCTGGGGCCGGACGACGATCAGCCAGATCAGCAGGCCCGCGATGACGACGATGAAGAGGATCCCCGACCCGCCTCCGCTCGCTCCGATGATCACTCGTCGACTCCCTTCGCTCGTCGGAGCGCCTCGTTCTTCCAGGTGAGGAACTCGCCGCGCTCGATCGCCTGTCGCGCCGCGGCGACGAGATCGAGCAAGAAGCGCAAATTATGCAGGCTGAGCAGCCGAAGCCCGAGGATTTCCTGCTGATTGACGAGGTGGCGGATGTACGCCCGGCTGAAGCTGGAGCAGGCCGGGCAGGCGCAGCCGTCCACCAGCGGCCGCTCGTCGCGGGCGAAGCGGGCGTTGCGGAGGTTGAGGCGGCCCTCGCTCGTGAGCGCGCTGCCGGTGCGCGCGGTGCGGGTCGGCAGAACGCAGTCGAACATGTCGACGCCGCGGGCGATCACCTCGAGCACGCCCTCCGGATCGCCGATCCCCATGAAGTAGCGCGGCTTCTCCTCGGGCAGGAAGGCGGCGGCTTCGGTCGTCGCGTCGAACATCGGCTCGCGGTGCTCCCCCACGCTCAGCCCTCCGATCGCGTAGCCGTCGAACTCGAGCGCCACCAGCTCTTCCGAGGAGCGCCGCCGGAGCTCGCCGTCGAGGCCGCCCTGCGTGATCGCGAACCGGAGCTGGCCCGGTGCCCGCGGCAGGTCCCGCTGGCGCCTGGCCCACAGCGTCGTCCGGCGCACTGCCTCGTCCAACTCGGCCCTCGGAGCGCCGGCTGGCAGGCAGATGTCGAGACACATGGCGACGTCCGACCCGAGTTGCTCCTGCACGCGAGCCGACAGCTCGGGCGTGAAGCGCTCGGGAGTGCCGTCGTACACCGAGCGGAACGTGACGCCGTCGTCGTCCGTGGCGAGCAGCGTGTCGCGGAGCGAGAACACCTGGAAGCCGCCGGAGTCGGTGAGGATCGCGCGGTCCCAGCCCATGAAGCTGTGCAGGCCGCCGAGCTCGGCGACCAGCTCCTCACCCGGGCGGAAGTGGAGGTGGTACGCGTTCCCGAGCACGATCTCGGCGCCGAGCGCATGCAGCTCGTCCGGAGCCACGGACTTCACGGTCGCCTTCGTCCCGACCGGCATGAAAGCGGGCGTCCGCACGTCGCCGTGCGCGGTGTGCAGGATCCCCGCGCGTGCCGTTCCGTCCCGGGCCGTGACGCCGAAGCTGTCGCTCACAGGACGAGCGTAAACGGGGGCGGCCCGGTCATCCTTGACCCATCTGGGTAGGTCAGCGTACGGCGGAGGCGCTTTGGAACCAGGCGTAGACCTGGGAGGCGAGCTCCGCGTCACGCTCCGGGTCGGGCTCGAACTTCAGCTCGTGCTCGCGAATGCGGCCGAGCTCGGCGACGAGCGCGCGCTGCGGCGCGTTACTGCCGAGCAGCGTCTCGATGCGGACGGAGTACGGCGCGAACTCCTCGAGCTGCGCATGGAGCTCCCGTTCCCCGCCGTCTCGCCAGAAATCTCGCCACTCGTTCACACTGCGCGGTCTCACAGGATCAGCATGGCATCGCCGAAGGAGTAGAAGCGGTAGCGCTCTTCGACCGCGAGCCGGTAGAGGCGGCGTGTCTCTTCGCTTCCGGCGAACGCCATCACGAGTGCGAGCAGCGTCGAGCGGGGCAGGTGGAAGTTCGTCAGCAGGGCATCGACCCGCCGGAACTCGAAGCCCGGCGTGATGAACAGCTCGGTGCGGCCGCTGAGCGGGCCGTCGCGCGCGAGCGTCTCGAGCACGCGAACCGTCGTCGTGCCGACGGCGAGGACGCGCTCGGCCGCCCGGATCCGCTCCCACGCCTCCGGCTCGACCTCGTACCGCTCGCCGTGGATCCGGTGCTCCTCGAGCCGTTCCTCGGTCACCGGCCGGAACGTGTCGAGGCCGACGTGGAGGGTGACCCGCACCGGCTCCAGTTGCACGAGCAGCTCCGGTGTGAAGTGCAGCCCGGCTGTCGGCGCCGCCGCCGAGCCCGCCGTCCGCGCGTAGACCGTCTGGTAGCGCGAGGGGTCGACCAGCGGCTTCGTGATGTACGGCGGCAGCGGCGTCTCGCCCGCTGGCTCGCCCTCCAGGCGGAGGCGCCAGCGCCCCTCGCCGAGATGCTCGAGCAGCTCGACCGGTCCGTACCGCCGGCCGGCCCGCAGCCGCCGCGTCGGCCGCGCAAGCGCCTCCCACGTGCCGTCGTCGAGGCGCTCCAGCAGGAGGACCTCGCCGCGCGGCGTTTCGATGGGAATCCGCGCCGGCACGACCTTCGTGTCGTTGACGACCACGAGCTCTCCCTGCAGTTCCTCGGGCAGCTCGTCGAAGATGCGGTGGCGGACGGAGCCGGTCGCGCGCTCGTAGACCAGCAGCCGCGACGCGTCGCGCCGCTCGGCCGGATCCTGCGCGATCAGCTCCGGCGGCAGCTCGTAGTCGAGCTCCGAGAGATCCATCCGACGCGAGTTCTATCGTCGCTTCCGTGGACATGGAGGCCATAGCCCGCGCGCAGCAGCGGATCGAGGACGCGGCCGCCGGACGCAGCGACCCGGCCGCGTTCGATGCGGCCCTCGAGCGGGCGCGCCACTCCGTCGAGACCCTGGCCGCGACGACGGCCCGCTTCGAGGCGGGTTTGCCCGAGGCGATCCAGGACGGGCTGCGCCAGCACTTCCGGCCGAGCGCCCGCCACCTCGCCGAGGTGCGCGGCCTGACGAGCCAGGTCATCCGCCGGCTCGAGCGAATCGAGGGGGACATCCTCACCGAGCGCCACTCGCGCGTCGACGACCTCGCACTGCTCGTCGATCTCATCGCCTCCGGCTGGCGGAGCGTCGAGGAGCGGCTGGCCAAGCTCGAGGAGGGACTGACGCGCGACGGCGCCGTCGTCTACCGGCTCGACGAGCATCAAGCCGCCGGCTAAGAGCTCTGAAAAGTCCTCACCGGTAGCACGAGCACGAAGCGGCTGCCGCGGCCGGGCTCGCTGTTCAGCTCGAGCCGGCCGCCGAGTGCGACGGCGAGTTCGCGCGCGATCGCCAGGCCGAGGCCCGTGCCGCCGCCGTCGCCAGACCAGAACGGCCGGAAGATCCGCTCCTCCAGCTGCGGCTCGATGCCCGGGCCGGTGTCCGAGACCGCCACGCTCACCTCGCCGTTCTGGGTGGCAAGGCCGAGGTCGACGCGTCCCCCCTCCGGCGTCCAGCGGAGCGCGTTCGCGAGCAGATTCGTGACGATCTGCAGCACCCGGTCGCCGTCGGTGATGAGCACGGCTCCCTCTCCGAGCGCCAGCTCGTACTCGATGCCTCGCGTCCGCGCCTCCTCGGCGAACGTCGCGTAGGCGCGCTCGCAGAGGGCCTGCATGTCGACCTCCTCGCGCAGGACGGCGAAGCGGCGCGCGTCGAGTTTGGCCAGGTCGAGGACGTCGCCCACGAGCCGCTCGAGCCGCAGCGCCTCCTCCGAGACCACCTCGAGCGACCGCCGCTGCGCGTCTTCGTCGTCGTCGAGGACACCCTCGCGCAGCGCGGCCACGTGACCGCGGATCGCGGTCAGCGGCGTGCGCAGCTCGTGCGACACCGACATGAGGAAGTTGCGGGAGAGCTGTTCCGACTCCGCGAGCCTCGCCGTCATCTCGTGGAAGCGAGCCGCGAGCCGCTCGACCTCGCTGCCCCAGGTCCGCTCGGGCACGGCCACGTCGTAGTTTCCCCCGGCGACCTCGTCCGCAGCGCTGGCGAGCTCCTCGAGCGGCCCCGCGATTCGACGCGAGTAGTAGACGACGAGCACGCCGGCGACGGGAATCCCGATCCCGAACGCGAGCGCGAGCTCCCAGAAGAGCTGGAGCCAGCGGCTGCGCAGCGCCGACTCGGGCTCCGCGACCACGAGCGACCCCGCGTGCACGTGCCCGAGCGTGACCTCCCGCGCGACGCCGAGGTAGGAGACGCCGTGCGCGTAGGAGATCGAATGCCCGCGGCTTCCCGTCCACGAGTACGAGTGCCCCGGCGGGCAGGGCTGTGCGCGGCAGCGGCTGCAGCGGGCCGGCGAGCAGAGAAGCCCCGTCGACGGGAGGCACCCAGAACACCGTCTTGTTGCCCCCGAGCTGGAGGTTGAGGCTCTTGACCGAGACGTGTCCCAAGCCCGCCTTCGGCTCGTACACCTGCACGATTCCCGCCGATTCCGCCCGCAGCTCCGAGATCGCGCTGGCGCGAGTGTTGCTCTGGAAGAAGTGGACAGCGATGAGCGTCGCGACGACCGCGGCGAGCACGATGCCGAGCAGAAACAGGGCCGGCAGCCGGAAGCGCAGTGATCTGAACACCGGGAACGCCTACTCGGCGACGGCGGGCGCGGGACTGGCCTTGTAGCCGATCCCCCACACGGTGACGATCGGCGCCGCATCGCCGAGCTTTCGCCTCAGCTGGCGCACGTGGACGTCGACGGTGCGGGTGTCACCCGCGAACGTGTAGCCCCAGACCCGCTCGAGCAGCTGGTCGCGCGTGAGCACGAGGCCCTTGTGATCGATGAGCTCCCAGAGGAGGTCGAACTCCTTGGGCGCCAGCCGGATCTCCTCGTCGCCGACGTGGCACTCCCGCCGGCCCGCGTCGAGCACGAGGTTGCCGTGACGCAGCTCGCCGGCGTCGGGCTTCGTCTTCCCGGAACTCCGGCGGAGGATCGCCCGCACCCTCGCCACGAGCTCACGCGGGTTGAAGGGCTTCGTGAGGTAGTCGTCGGCGCCGACCTCGAGGCCGGCGATCTTGTCGAGGTCGTCGTCGCGTGCCGTCAGCATCAACACGGGCAGCGTGCTCGAGTCGCGAATCCGCCGGCAGACCTCGAGCCCGTCGAGGTCGGGCAGCATGAGGTCGAGGACGACGAGCGAGGGAGCGTCGACGCCGACGATGGCCAGCGCCTCGCGTCCGCTCGCCGTAATCCGCACCGTGAAGCCGTCCTTGCGGAGGTAGGCCGCCACGAACGAGGCGATCGCCTGCTCGTCCTCCACCACGAGAATCGTCTGCGCATCTGGCACCGCCGTCACCCTCCGCCGAACTGTCGCTTCAGGAGTCTCGCGGGCAGCGAGCGGAACGGCCTGCCGTTCACCGAATACCTGCCGTCGGCGTTTTGATAGTGCGAGGAGCCCCGCAGGCGGACGACGCCCTTCCCGCCGGCGAACAGATACACCCCCGAACCTCGTACCACCACGCGGTAGGACCCGCCCATCGCGCGGAAGCGGAAGTTGCTGCCGATCAACCTCTTGCCGGTGAATGAAGTCCCAATTCGTGGCTGCCACCTGATCGCACGCGTCGACACGTCCGCACCCTTCCAGCTCGGCGCGCCCTGGCCGTTCGCGGAGGGCAGTTGGTAGATGTCGACCTGGGCCTCATGCGAGACGCGGCCGAGCACGAAGCCCTTAACGACGACCGTGGCGACGGGCCGGCCGTTGACGCCGCCGTCACCTGTCGCCTTTTGGACGACGAGGAAGCCGGGCTTGGCGGACGCGCTCGCACCGGCGGCTGCCGGGAGCAAGAGGAGCGCGAGAAGCGCGCAACTGAGCAGGATTCGCCGCATGCCGCTCCCAGGGTAGTTGCGGCAGGAACGTCCGACAAATCCGCGAAGCTGCGTTGTCATGACAGACGACCGCTTGCAGCGGCGCGCCAACCGGCTCGCGGCGCGCGTCGAGGCGCTCGCGGAGGCCTTGCACGCAAGCGGAGTGTCCGAAGAAGAGTCCGCGCAGCTCCTCTCCCAGGCCTCGGCGGCCGTCCTCCAGGTACTGCGGCTGGAGCTGCTCGTCGAGCGGTCGAGCCGGGTCGCTACCTAGCCGTCGTACTCGTAGAAGCCGCGGCCGCTCTTGCGGCCCAGGAGGCCCGCGTTCGCCATTGCGACGAGGCGCGGCGGCGGCGCCATACGCGGTTCGCGCAGCTTCTCCCAGAGCGCCTCGCTCGCGTGCACGTGCACGTCGATCCCGACGAGATCGACGAGCTCGCACGGACCCATCGGCCAGCCCGCGCCGTGCTTCATGCCGGCGTCGAGATCGGCAGGGGTCACGCGCGCCTCGTCGAGCACGCGGACGCAGTCGTTGAGGAGCGGGATCAGGATCCGGTTGACGACGAAGCCCGGCGTGTCGTGGCAACGGATCGGATGCTTGCCCAGCCGCTCGCCGAGCGCGTAGGCGGCGTCGAACGTCTCGTCGGAGGTCCGCTCCGCACGGACGATCTCCACGAGCGGCATCAGCGGCGCGGGATTGAAGAAATGCATCCCGACGACGCGCTCCGGGGTCGAGGTCGCGCCGGCGATCTCGGTCACGGAGAGCGCGGACGTGTTGGTCGCGAGGACAGCGTCCGGCCGGCAGACCTGCTCGAGCTCCGCGAACAGCTCGCGCTTCGGTTCGAGCTCCTCGACGATCGCCTCGATCACGACGTCGCAGTCGGCGAACGAGGAAATGTCGGTGGTCAGGCTCAGCAGACCGATGTCGAAGGAGTCGATCTGGCCCTTCTCCACCTTGCGGGAGAGAAAGTGCTCAATCCGGCCGCGTGCCTTCTCCCCGAGCTCGTCGGTCACCTCGCGGCCCATGGTCTCGAGACCGGCCTCGACCGCGAGCTGCGCGATGCCCGCGCCCATCGTCCCCAGCCCGACGACCCCGACCTTCATGCGCCGGAGCCTACCCAGCTACGAGTTAGGGACGGAGCTCCTCCAGCGCGCGCATGAAGACTTTCCGGAGGTGCTCGTCCCTTTCCGGGGCGACCGTGGTGCGCACGGGACAGAGGGCGCGCTGGCCGTGGCAGCGCGCGTATGCCTCGGCCTCCGAAAGTGCCCGCTCCCTGCGTTGGATGCGCGTCGCCGGTTCCAGTGTCGCCCGACTCTCCTCCTTCCTTCCCGCAGGCGCAAATGGCTGTGGAATCCGTGGAAGGTGTGGACAACCCAGCGTAGAGTCGCGCTGATGGATGTGCGTGAGAGCACAGTTGCCTTCCCCCTCGCCGGCGAGGATGCTCAGACCTGGTTCCGAGTGACGGGTGAGCTGAAGCCCGGCGACACCGCAACCCCCGTGCCGCTTCTCGTACTCCACGGCGGCCCCGGCGCGACGCACGACTACCTCCTGTCGCTCGCCGACCTCGTGGACGGGCGCGCCGTCGTGCACTACGACCAGCTCGGCAACGGACGCAGCACGCACTACCCGGACCGCGGCGCCGACTTCTGGACGGTCGAACTCTTCGTCCGCGAGCTGCACAACCTCGTCGACGCGCTCGGGATCGCCGACCGTCACCACGTTCTGGGCCAGTCCTGGGGCGGCTTCCTCGGCCAGGAGTACGCGCTCACGCATCCGCTCGGCCTTCGTGCCCTCGTGCTCGCGGACACCGCTGCGTCGTTCCCCGACTTCGTCGCCGAGGCGAACCGGCTGCGCTCTCTTCTCCCGCCGGAGGTCGAGGAGACGCTACGCCGGCACGAGGACGCGGGCACGACGGACGATCCGGAGTACATGGAGGCGTGCCTCGTCTTCTACGGGCGCCACCTCTGCCGGGTCGAGTGGCCGCCGGAGGTCGCGGAGGCGTTCGCCTGGATCGAGCGCGACCCGACCGTCTACCACACGATGAACGGACCGAGCGAGTTCCACGTGATCGGCTCGATCCGCGACTGGGAGTCGCGAAACAGGCTCGGCGAGATCGACGTGCCGACGCTCCTCGTATCGGGCCGCCACGACGAGGCGACGCCCGCGCTGCAGCAGGTCCTGCTCGACGGAATCGCCGGCTCGGAATGGGTCTGTTTCGAGGAGTCCTCACACATGCCGCATGTCGAGGAGCGCGAACGCTACATGCAGGTCGTCGGCGACTGGCTCGCGCAGCACGACTGAATCGCAACGGGTCTATCCTGAGGCGTGGAGTGAGCGTTCACCCACTGAGCCGTCTCCCTGCTCCGTGGCGGAAGATCGTCGACTGGGTCGTCACGCTCGCCGTGGCGGTCGGGTTCGTGCTCGCTTTCGAGGCGGAGGTGGCGAAGCCGTACCGGATCCCATCGGCGTCGATGGAGAAGACATTGCTTTGCGCCAGGCCAACTGCCGGCTGCACCGGCTCGACAAGCGACCGGGTGCTCGTGAACCGGTTCGCCTACGACTTCGGCAGTCCGCAGCGGGGTCAAATCGTCGTCTTCATGGCTCCGTCGAAGGCGAACCTTTGCGGGGGCAACGATGCCGGCACGACCTTCGTCAAGCGGCTGATCGGCTTGCCGGGCGAGACGGTGCGCGAGGACCGCCAGGGCTTCATCTGGATCCGGCGTCCAGGGGCAACCACGTGGACGAAGCTCGGAGAGCCGTACGTCTTGCGCGCTGCGCGACTCGCGGACAGGTCGAATTTCGGCCGGACCTGGCCGGTACCGAAGGGCGAGTACTTCATGGTCGGCGACAACCGGCACGACTCCTGCGACTCGCGCAAGTGGGGAGCCGTTTCCCGTAGCAGCCTGGTCGGCCCCGTGATCTTCACCTACTGGCCGCCGACCAGGATCTCGTACCACCAGGGAGGCTGGTAGCGCCGCTGACTCGTCCTAGACGCGCTCGACCACGGCCGCGATGGCCTGGCCGAAGCCGATGCACATCGTCGCGAGTCCGTAGCGCGCGTTCCGCCGTTCGAGCTCCGAGACGAGCGTCGCCGTGATCCGCGCGCCCGTCGCGCCGAGCGGATGGCCGAGCGAGATGCCGCCGCCGTTCGGGTTCACGTCTCCGGCCTCGTAGCGCTCCTCCAGGCCCGTGTCCGCGAGGAACTGAGCCACCACCGAGGCGAACGCTTCGTTCACCTCGATCACGTCGATCTCGTCCCACGTCAGCCCGGCCTTCGCGAGTGCCTTCGCCGACGCCTCCGGATTGCCGTGGAGCATCAGGTGCGGATCGACGCCGACCACGCCGAAGGAGACGAAGCGGGCGCGCGGCTCGAGCCCGAGCTCGGACACCTTCGCCTCGGAGGCGACGAGCACGGCCGCGGAGCCGTCGACGATCTGGGACGAGTTCCCAGCCGTCACGACGCCGTCCGGGATGAACGCCGGCTGGAGCGCCGCCATCTTCTCCAGCGTCGTCTCGCGCCGCACGGCCTCGTCAACCGCGAAGCGGACGCGGGTGAGCGTCGGCGCGCCGCCCGAGTCGTCCGGATCCGGGACGTCCAGTTCGATCGGGACGACCTCGCGCTCGAACCGCCCCTCGTCGATCGCCCGAGCGGCGCGCTGGTGCGACTCGTACGAGATCCGGTCGAGCTCCTCGCGCGATTGGCCCCACTGCTTGGCGATCTCCTCGGCCGAGATCCCCTGCATCACGATCTCGTGGCGCTCCCAGACGAGCGGCGACAGCGAGCCGTTGTTCGAGCCCATCGGGACGCGCGACATCATCTCGACGCCGCCCGAGACGACCAGGTCGAGCTGGCCCGACCAGACCGCAGCGGCGGCGTTGAAGTTCGTCTGCATCGAGGAGCCGCACTGCCGGTCGACCGTCGTCCCCGCCACGGAGACCGGCCAGCCGGCGGTGAGCGCGACGTTGCGGCCGATGTTCCAGGCCTGCTCGTCGACCTGCGTCACGCAGCCCCACTGCACATCCTCGATCTCGGCGGGCTCGACACCGTTCCGCGCAACGAGCGCGTTCACGACCTGGGCCGAGAGCTCGTCGCCGCGAATGTGCGAGAGCGTGCCGTTCTTCTTCCCGATCGGACTGCGAACCGCGTCCACGATCATTGCTTCGGCGCGCTCCATGCACCAGACTGTACCGCGGTCGATGCTGCGCAAGAACGCCAAGATCGAGCTGCTGAAGCGGGTGCCGCTGTTCGAGCGCTGCTCGCAGCGCGAGCTCGCGCAGATCGCAATGCTTGCGGACGAGCTCGACCTGCCCAGCCCGCGTGATCTGACTCGGGAAGGCGGGAGCGGCTTCGAGTTCATCATTCTCGTCGACGGCGAGGCCGACGTCGTCCGCGGGGGGCGTGTCGTCAACGAGCTTCGCCCCGGCGACTTCGTCGGAGAGATCGCCCTCGTCTCGGGCAAGCCTCGGACGGCCACAGTGAGGACGCGAGGGCCTTCACGGGTCCTCGTCATCACCGCGTCAGGCTTTCGGACGCTGATGCGCGACGTCCCGTCCATCAAGGACAAGGTGCTCGCAGCGGTCACCGCGCGGATCCCGGACGAGTAGCGCTTAGTTCAGGTGCGGGACGTGTGGCTCGCGGACGTGCGCGAGGTACGTCGGCGCCGCGAGCTCGAGCACGAGCCGCTTGCCGGGTGTGTCGCCGGCCCCGAGCTCGCTGAAGGTGTGGCCGACATCGCCGCCGAGCACGATCGGCCCTTCGTCGGTCTCCACCACGACGATCTGGTGGCCGCGCGTCTCCCCCGGCGCGGGCACGATCCGGATGCCCGGGAGGATCTCCGCCTCGCCGTCGTGCTCGACGTAGTTCGCAGCGGGGAAGTCGATCCACTCGCGGATCGTGTAGTCCTCCTGCGTCCGCG
This sequence comes from uncultured Actinomycetes bacterium, assembly GCA_963731015.1. Lineage (GTDB taxonomy): Bacteria > Actinomycetota > Thermoleophilia > Gaiellales > Gaiellaceae > Palsa-739. The sequence continues at coordinate 256,919 of CAVSTY010000005.1, read as the reverse complement.
CGTCTTCGAGCTCGATCCGCTGCACATGGATCGGAATGCCGGGAAAGAGCCGGTTGGCGCCGTGGTGGTCGAAGTGCATGTGCGTGATGATCACCTGCGCGACGCGCTGGACGACCTCGTCCGGCAGCACGTGCACGGTCGGGTGGAAGAGCTCGTCGAGCTTCGGCGTCGACTCGATCATCCCGGTGTCGACGAGGACGAGCCCGTCCGGATGCTCGATCGTGTGCGAGAGGCACGGCCAGGTGGCGCCGTCGACCACGAGCTCACACGTCAGGTGGATGCCGATATCGTCACGGCTGAGCACGCGCCGAGCATATGGCTACCGCGACCGAAGAGTGGATCGACGTCCGCTCGCCCTACTCCGGCGAGGTGGTTGGCCGCGCGCTGAAATCCGGTGCGGAGGATGCACGCCGTGCCGTCGACGCAGCCGAGCGCGCCCTCGAGTCTCCCCTGCCCGCACACGAGCGCGCGGCGATCCTCGACCGCGTCGCCGGCCTGCTGCGCGAGCGGCAGGAGGAGATGGCCCGCACGATCTGCGCCGAGGCCGGCAAGCCGATCAAGACCGCGCGCGTCGAGGCTGCGCGGGCCGCGTCGACGTACACGTTCGCCGCGGTCGAGGCGCGCAAGCTCGCCGGCGACGTTCTGCCCATGGACGCGTCCGAGGCCGGCGAGGGCAAGATCGCGTTCACGCTGCGCCGGCCGATCGGCGTCATCGGCGCGATCTCGCCGTTCAACTTCCCGTGCAACCTCGTGGCGCACAAGCTCGCGCCCGCACTCGCCGCCGGCTGTCCCGTGGTGCTCAAGCCCGCCAGCGGAACGCCGCTGTCGGCACTGCTGCTCGCCGAGCTCGAGCAGGAGGCGGGCCTCCCCGCAGATTGGCTCACCGTCCTCGTCGGCCCGTCCGCCGAGATCGGCGACGTGCTCGTCGAGGACGAGCGCGTCCGCCTGATCACCTTCACCGGCTCGAGCGGCGTCGGCTGGGGAATCGCCGAGCGCGCGCCGAAGAAGCGTGTCCGGCTGGAGCTCGGCAACTCGACCCCCGTCGTCGTGGCGGCCGATGCCGACCTCGACCTCGCCGCGACGAAGCTCGCCGCGAACGCCTTCTCCTTCGCGGGCCAGAGCTGCATCTCCGTGCAGCGGATCTACGTCGAGCGGCCGGTCCTCGACGGCTTCCTCGAGCGCTTCCTCCCGAAGGTCCAGGCGCTCGTCAGCGGCGATCCGGCGGACGAGGCGACCGACGTCGGGCCGGTAATCGACGCGGACGCGAGGACGCGGATCGCGGGCTGGGTCGAGGAGGCCGAGGCCGCCGGCGCGAAGCTCCTCGTGGGCGCGACCGACGCCGACCCGCTCGGCCCGCTCGTGCTCGCCGAAGCGCCCGAGACGGCCCGCGTTGTCTGTGACGAGGTCTTCGGGCCCGTCTGCGTCGTCAACGCGGTCGACTCGCTCGAGGACGCCTACGCGCGCGCGAACGGAACCGAGTACGGGCTCCAGGCGGGGATCTTCACCGGCTCGATCGCGACGGCCCTCGCAGCGGCCGAGGAGCTCGAGTTCGGCGGCGTCACCGTCAACGAGGCGCCGACGTTCCGCGCCGACCAGATGCCGTACGGCGGCGTCAAGGGATCCGGCAACACGAAGGAAGGTCCGGCGTACACGATCCGCGAGATGACCGAGGAGCGGCTCGTGGTCCTGCAGGCCTGACGTTTCCGATCCAGCCTGCGCGGGGATCCGAATCCCGTGACAGCTGTCGGGATCGCGACCGGCGTCGCGGGCCTCGTGCTCGTGATCCTCTGGGTCGCGGGTTTCGGACGCCGCGAACCGCCCCTGGGATCGCCACTGTGTCTGATGCGAGCCGTTTGCTGGGCCGACAACTAATTCGCCGACTTTGTGACAACGCCGCTACGATGTAGGATCGAATCCCGGGCACCAGGGGAGCCCGTCGGAAATCGGCTTCAGATAAGGCCTTGCGGGGTCTGCGGGAGGAGACGGATCTAACGTGATCGAAGAGAGAACCGCCCAATTGCAGCAGTGCATGTATCAATACTCACGGGCTATTTATAAGTCCGTGAAGGACCAGATCGATCCGTACTCCGACCGCAGGACCCAGCTGGAATCGCGCCGCGCCGTGCTCGAAGCGTGTGAGCAGACGATGGAGCGGCTGGCGAGCGATCCCCTCTACTTCGCGAAGCCCGAGCGAGCGCTGTTTCAGGACATCCGGCGCTACTTCCCGATTACCGCGCAGGCGCAGGTGGCGTGGGCGGTGGAGCAGGGCGTGAAGGCTGCAGTCGATTTCATCGAGGAGCAGATCGAGTCCGGCCTGCTCGACGGCGGAATCGCCCGCTGCCGGGCGACGACGCGCAAGGGCAAGCCGTGCCAGCGCACGCCGCTGCCCGAGCGCGACTACTGCCCATCCCACCAGCATCTCGAGACCAAAGCCGCCGCATAGCGGCCTCTCCAGAATTTCCACAGCTGCGATCCACAGGCTCGCAGCGATAAGGTCCTGCGCGGGTGTCGCACGATACGGACAAGCTGATCCGCCAGCTCTCGCTCGTCGCCTTCTTGATGGCCGAGCGGCGGGCGCTCACGGCTCGCGACGTGAAGTCGAACGTCGAGGGCTACTCCGAGATGTCGGACGAGGCCTTCGCGCGGCGCTTCTACTCCGACCGCGCGGAGCTACTCTCGCTCGGCGTCCCGCTGCAGTCGCAACGCGACGAGTTCACCGGCGAGGAGCTGTACACGCTCCGCTCGGAGCAGTACTTCCTCCCCCAGCTCGAGCTCGAGGACGAGGAGCTCGCGGCGCTGCAGACCGCCTTCTATCTCCTCGAGGGGAAGTTCGCGTACGCCGAGCCCCTGCGACTGGCGCTGCAGAACCTCGCGCTCGGCCGGCCCGGCTTCAGCGAGGCGCCGACGGAGACGGCGAGCCGGGTGGAGGTGCTCGATCCGGACTACTCGCCGGAGACACCGGGCAGGCTGGCGAAGCTCGAGAACGCGATCTCGAAGCAGCGGACGGTACGTTTCGCCTACTGGTCGATCTCCCGGGACGAGGAGAGCGAGCGGTCGCTCAACCCCTATGCCCTGCTGAACGACAACGGACTCTGGTACGTGGTCGGCCACGACCTCGACCGGGAGGACATCCGCACCTTCCGGGTCTCCCGCATCCGCGGCGACATCAAGTTCGCGACGCGGCGCGAGCGTGACTTCCGCGCGCCGGCAGACTTCGACGTCGAGCTCTACCGCGGCCGGCCGCCGTGGCAGATCGGCGACGCCGTCGGCACGGCGCGCATCGAGGTGCGCGGAGACACCGCGTGGTGGGTGCGGCGCACCTACGGCGCGACGGGACGGCTGGACGACGACGTGTTCGTCACCGAGTACTCCTCCATCCCCCAGCTCGCGTCCTGGGTGCTGCGCCAGAACGGCCGCGCGGTGCCGCTCGAGCCGGCCGCGCTCAAGCGCGACGTCGCGCAGGCGTTGCGGAGCGTGCGGGAGCGGCACGAAGGAGAGGCGCCGCAGCCGGCGCGCGCGAAGCCGGCGGCGACCGGCGGCGACGGCATCGTCGAGCGTCCGGCCGGGCCCGTTGCGCCCGAGCGGTTCGCCGTCTTGCAGGCGCTGCTCGCCTATCTCCTCGCGGCGTGCGGCGAGGAGCGCGAGGCCGAGATCCCGGCCCCCGAGCTGCTCGAACGCTTCCCTTCCATCCCGGCGGACGAGCTCGAGGAGCACCTTTCCCTCCTCAACCTCGTCAACTTCGGCGGGGGCTGCTACACGATCTACGCCGAGTTGAGTGACGGCGCAGTGCACGTGGACAAGGAGCTGTGGGGTGATACGTTCCGCGCGGCGCCGCGCCTGACGCCGCTCGAGGCGCGCGCGATCCGGCTCGCACTCGAGTACGTAGGACCGATGATCGCCGCCGACGCGCACACGCCGCTGTCGCGCGTACGCAAGAAGCTCGAGGAGACGTTCGGACAGTTCGAGCTCGCCCAGACACCCGAGCCGAACGCCGGCACCGAGGAGGCCGACCTCGTGTCGAGGCTCGCGCGCGGCATGCGCGAACGCAAGCTTGTGGAGATCGAGTACCAGAAGGAGGTCGACGCGGAGCCTTCGACGCGCCTCGTCGAGCCGTACTCGCTCGAGCGGCAGCTGCCGAACTGGTACGTCCACACGTGGGACCGCACGAGCGACGGCGCCCGCTCGTTCCGGCTCGACCGCATGCGGAGCGCCAAGCTGACGCGCGAGCGGTTCGACGCGCGCGAGGGATTCGAGCCGACCCGGCTCCGCGATGCGCGCACCGCGAAGGTGCTGTACGACAAGGAGATCGCGCGCTGGGCGATCGAGCGCGGCGCGCGGCCTCTCGCGGACGGGAGCGCCGTGCGCGACCTGCCGGTCGGCAGCTACGAGTGGCTCGAGAGCGAAGTGCTCTCGCTGCGTGGCGAGGCCATCCTGCTCGAGCCGGACGAGCTGCGGCGCACGATCGCCGCGCGCGCCAAGGCGCTGGCGAAGGAGCTCGGCGTCGAGCGCATGCGCGTACGCGCCTAGAGGATTCGCCCGGTGGTCACCGCCGAGGACATCGCACGGATCGAGGTCCTGGCCGAACTCGATCCCGAGCTGCGCGAGCAGCTCGCCCGGGCAGCCGCCGACCTCACGCTCTTGCCGGGTGACTACGCGGTACTGGAGGGTGGAAACCAGGCTCTCTTCGGACTACTCGCGGGGCGGATCGAGGCGGTCAAGCAGGCCGAGGGGATCGAGAAGGTCGTCGGCGAGCGCCATCCGGGCGCCATCTTCGGGGAGGTGCCGATCACCCTCGGAGCGGTGTTTCCGGTCGGGTTCCGGGCCGCAGAGGAATCCCGGGTGCTGCGAATCGACGCCCGGTCCTATCACGCCGTCGCGTCGGCCCACCCCGCTCTGGTCGAGCGAGTAGGCGCGCTCGCGGCCCACCGAATGGGCGGTCCCCGCGGCCTACAGGGGCTCGCTGCTAACCCACCGCCCCCGCGCGCGATTGTCGTCGGGGAGCGGTTCGACCCGGCCTGTGCGGAGCTCCGCCACTTCCTCGATCACAACCAGATCACATTCGTGTGGGTACGACCCGACGAGTCCGACGCGACGGAGCGCTGGGGCGAAGCGTTGCCCGCTCCAGAAGACCGGCCGACCCTCCGCGCCGTCGACGGAGAGGCTGTGGCACGACCCACCCTACGACGCGTCGCCGAGCTGCTGGAGCTCGGGACCGAGCCGCAGCATGCGGAGTACGACGTCCTCGTCGTCGGCGCCGGCCCTTCCGGGCTGGCGGCCGCGGTTTACGGCGCGTCCGAAGGGCTCAGGGTCGTTGTCGTCGAGCGACACGCCCCCGGCGGACAGGCAGGCACCTCCTCGCGGATCGAGAACTATCTCGGCTTCCCGTCCGGAGTTTCCGGCGACGAGCTCGCGCGCCGCGCACTCGAGCAGGCACGACGACTCGGAGCGGAGATACTCGTCACGCGGAGCATCGAGCGGATCGACCCGGACACCCGTGAGGTGCACCTCGACGGCAAGGACGTGCTTCGTGCCCGGACGATCATCGTGGCGTGCGGAGTCTCCTGGCGGCGGCTCGGGATCAGGGCCGACCGACTGGCGGGAAAGGGCGTGATCTACGGGATAGTCCGCAGCGAGGCGGCGACGACCCACGGGCTCGACGTCCATATCGTCGGTGCCGGCAACTCTGCCGGACAGGCCGCGATGTTCCTTTCGAGTCATGCTCGGAGCGTCACGATCATCTGCCGCGGCGAGCGCCTCCAGAAGAGCATGTCGCAGTACCTCATCGATCAGCTGCGAACACGCGAGAACATCGACGTCTTCTTTCACCGTGAGATCGTCGCCGTCATCGGCGAGGACTCACTCGAGGCCATCGAGGTTCGGGACAACCGCACCGGCGAGACGAGAACTCGTAGAACGGATGCGCTCTTCATCATGATCGGCGCCGACGCCGAGACGGCATGGCTGCCGCCGGAGATCGCGCTCGACCATCACGGCTACGTCCTCACCGGTGCCGACGCCCAGGCGAGCGGGACGTGGCCGCTGGAGCGCGACCCGTACCTCCTCGAGACGAGCGTGCCCGGCATCTTCGCCTGTGGTGACGTCCGGTTCGGGCCTGTGAAGCGCGTTGCCGCCGCTGTCGGCGAGGGGAGCATGGCGATCGCCTTCGTGCACCAGTACCTGCGCGAGCAGGACACGGTCGCCGCAGCCGGCTAGCGCGAGATCGGAAGCGTCAGCGTGAAGGTCGAGCCCGGATCGGCCCCTGAGCTCACCTCGAGCGAGCCGTCGTGCGCCTCCGCGATCGAGCGGGCGATGAACAGGCCGAGCCCCGTCCCCGGCTTCGACCCGCCTTCGACGTCCGCGCGCCCGAACTTCTCGAAGATTCGCCTCTGGTGCTCTGGCGGGATCCCCGGGCCTGCATCGCGCACCGCGATGCGCACCGCGCCGTTCGCCGCCGCCGCCGAAACGCGCACCTCCCCACCCTCCGGCGAGTACTTGACTGCGTTCTCGATCAGGTTGCCGAGCACCTGTCGCAGCCGGGCATGGTCGCCGCGGATCGCCGGGAGCGTGCCACGGACGGAAGCGAAGACAGGCACCTCCTGCTGCGCGAGCGCCGCCGCCTCGACGGCCTCATCGACGACGCGGCGGAGGTCGACCTCCTCGAAGCGGTAGCTGAAGGTCCCCGCCTCGATCCGCGACGTGTCGAGGACGTCGCCGACCAGCTCCGCGAGGCGTGCGGTCTCGTCGCCGATGAGCGCGAGGAACGACTCGCGCTGCGCGGCGGTGAGCATCCGCCAGCGGTCCTGCAGCGTCCGCGCCGCTCCGATCACGGCGGCCATCGGGCTGCGCAGCTCGTGGGAGACGAGCGAGACGAAGTCCGCGCGCAGTTCCGAAAGCCGGGCCAGTTCCTCGACGCGCCGCCGCTCCGCCTCGTATGCGCGGATGTTCTGAACCGCGGTGGCGACGAGACGACCCAGTAGGGAGACGAGCTCGACCTCGTCCTCGCTGAACGCGTCCGGGCGGTCGCGCGAGAGGCTCAGCATCCCGATCGGTCGGGCGCCGAGCAGCAGCGGCGTCACGAGCTCGCTGCGCAGGCCGAGCGCGAGCAGCTGTTCGTCGGCGGGAGAGTCCCGCTCGGTGAGGTCACGCCGCACGACGATCTTGCCGTCGAGCACGCGCTCGAGCAGAGAGCCGGCGATCGGGTCGGCGTTGCCGGGCGGGAAGACGTCGCCGGCGCCACGGCCCGCCGTTGCCATCGTGGTCGCGGTGTCACCTTCCACGAGGACGATCGCCGTCCGCTCGAAGGGGAGGAGGCCCCGCAGCTCGCGGATGAACGCACCGAACGCCTCGTCGAGCTCGAGCGACGAGCCCAGAGCGCGCGCGCAGCGATTCGCCGTCTCGAGCACGTCGACGCGGTGCCCGAGCTCGTCGCGCAGCCGCTCGGCCTCGGCGGCCCGGAGCTCGGCACGGCTCCGTTCGGCACCGAGGGTGTCGCGCAGGCGGCCAATGACGAGGCCGGACAGCACGCCGACGAGGATGCGTGCGAATGCCGTCCGCCACTGCAGCCCCGGCCCGAGCGCGTCGATCACGATCGTGGCGCCGGTCATCACGACGCCGCCGATGAGCCCGCCTACGAGCCCGAAGCGCAGAGCCGCAGCGGCGATCGGGATCAGGTAGAGGGCGCGCCACGGCTCGCCGGCCTCGAAGGAGAAGACCGAGATGAACCCGATCGCGACGACGGCGTCGAGCGTGAGCAGCACCACCCGCGCACGGACTCGGGCGACCGGATCGAGCTCGATCACCGAGAGAGCGCCGGAGAAGATGGTGACCGCGGCGAAGAACCCGACGACCGCCCACGCCCATGCCTCGTAGGACGGCGGGAAGCTCGTGAGCGCGACAGCGATCACGCTGACGACCACGAGCACCGCGCGCAGCAGGACGAGCCAGCGGCCGGGACGGTTAAGCATCCCGCTCCTCCAGCCGCGCCAGCGCCCAGGCCGCCACTTCGCGGGTCGCCTCGTCCGGGTCGTCGAGATGGACGGACACGGCGTCCCGTTCGCCGTCGCCACCCACGTTGCCTGCCGCCACGAGTGCGTTCAGCCGGAGGCGGCGGCCGTCGTTGCGCGGCACGTAGAGGCGTGCGAAACGGCTCCGCAGCTCGTTCGGGTCGGCGCGCAGCCACTCCACGAGCGAGACGTGCGGCGTCGCGTCCGCCGGCAGCGGCTCGCCTGCACGCCGCTTCTCGACCCCGCGATTCCAGGGACAGACGTCCTGGCAGATGTCGCAGCCGTAGACCTGCGCACCGAGGCCGGAGCGATAGTCGGCTGGCGGCGGCGCCGGAGCCTGCGTCCAGTAGGAGAGGCAGCGCGTCGAGTCGAGGGTTCCCGGCTCGTCGAGCGCACCGGTCGGGCAGGCGTCGATGCAGAGCCGGCAATCGCCGCAGTCGAGGTCGAGCGGCGGCGTCGGCTCGAGCTCGGCGTCCGTGACGAGCGTCCCGAGCACGACCCAGGAGCCGTGGCGGCGCGTGATGAGGAGCGTGTTCTTGCCGTAGAAGCCGACGCCGCTCCGGGCCGCCGCCTCGCGGTCGACGTGCTGATTCGCGTCGACGAGCACGCGGTAGTTCCCGCCGAGCCTCCGGCCGAGCACGTCGAGCTTCTCCCGCAGCTGGGCGTAGGCGTCGAACCACGTGTAGCGCGGCAGGCGGCCGTGACCCACCGGGCGCTCGGGCTCGGGCAGCCAGTAGCAGAGCGCCGCCGACACGACCGTGCGCGCGCCGGGGAGCACGGTCTCGGGATGGCACGACTCCTCGGGCCGCGCCATCGTGAAGCGCATGTCGGCGAATAGGCCGCGCGCGCGCCGCTCGCGGATGTGGCGCTCGGTCTCGTTGTAGGGCTCGGCCGGCGCGACGCCGATCGCGTCGAGCCCGAGTTCCTCGGCGAAGGCGTCGAGTTCGGCCTGGGTCACCTCGATAGTCTGCCGCGGTGCGCGCGGTTCGGATCCACGAGGACGGCGGCCCCGAGGTGCTCGTGCTCGAGGAGGCGCCCGATCCGGAGCCCGGGCCGGGCGAGGTGCTCGTCCGCCTCCGCGCCTCGGCGCTGAACCATCTCGACGTCTGGATCCGCAAGGGGCTGCCGTCGGTGCCGAAACCGCGGATCCTCGGCGCCGACGGGGCCGGCGTCGTGGAGGCGCTCGGCGAAGGCGCGACGGGCTTCGACCTGGGCGAGCGCGTCGTCCTCAACCCCGGCATCGAGGCGGGCGAGGGACGGATCCACGTGATCGGCGAGCACGGCGACGGCACGAACGCCGAGCTGATCGCGGTGCCGGCGACGAACGTCCACCCCATCCCCGGGGAACTGAGCTTCGAGGAGGCCGCGGCCTTTCCGCTCGTCTTCGAGACCGCGTACCGGATGCTCGTGACGCGCGCCGGCCTGCGCGAGGGCGAGTGGGTTCTCGCGTGGGGAATCGGCGGCGGTGTCTCGACGGCGGCGCTCGCAATCGCGAAGGCGCTTGGGGCGCGCGTGCTCGTCACCTCCTCCAGCGAGGCGAAGCTCGAGCGAGCACGCGAGCTCGGCGCCGACGCGACGGTGAACCACGCGACCGGCGACGTGAAGGCGGCGGTGCAGGAGGCGACCGGCGGCCACGGCATCGACGTCGTCGTCGAGAACGTCGGCGAGGCGACGTGGGCAACGTCGCTCCAGGTCGCGGCGCCCGGCGGACGGATCACCGTCTGCGGCGCGACATCCGGACCGAACCCGCCGGCCGCGCTGCACCGGATCTGGTGGAAGCAGCTCTCGATTCTCGGCTCCACAATGGGAACCGGCGAGGACTTCGCGGGCGCCTACGAGCTCGTCGCAAGCGGGCGGGCGCGGCCCGTCGTGGACTCGGTCCTGCCGCTCGAGGAGATCCGCGCCGCGCACGAACGGCTCGAGGCGGGCGAGCAGCTCGGCAAGATCGTCCTCACGATCTAGCGGGTGCGGGAACCGCGGCGCCTCGGTCGGTGTACCGACAGTGAACGGCGTCGACGAAAGGAACCAGCATGCGCAGACTTCTCGTGCTTGCGGCGCTTGCGGCGCTCGCGCCGCTCGCTGCGACCGCACCGGCGGCGGCGAAAGGACCGTCGACGGCCTCCATCACCGGCCCGGGTCTCGACCACGGGCTGCCCGTCAAGGGCGCGGGTGAGGGCGGCTCCGGCACGCCGCTCGGATCGCTCGTCGAGCTCGGCGGCTTCTTCCCGCAAGTGTTCGCGCAGACTCCGGACCCGACCACCCGGGCGCAGCCAACGTCCGATCTCGGCCCGCGCTACCAAGTCGTATATCGGGTTCCGGGCCCGGGTGGAACGAGCACCATCGTCCAGGACGTGTACCCCTACGCGACCCCGAGTCCGGTGACGTACGTGCGCGCCGGTCAGCACTTCTGGAGCGGCAGTCGTACGCACGGCGGCTGGTTCGTCTCGAACGCCGGGTTGAAGATGGCCCTCGTCGAGGCGGGACTGCCCGAATCACCGCCGGCGTCCGGTGGCGGGTCGTTCCCGTGGGCGTGGACGGGCGTCGGCACGGTTGCCGTCGTCCTCCTCCTGCTGCTCCTCGAGCTGCGCCGGCGGGGAATCGCGCGGCTCCCGGCGCTGAGAAGCACCGCCTGAACGATGAGAATCCGTCCATGCAACCCACGGGCGAGGAGACGCTCGTCGAGCTCGCGCGTCGGGGCGACCCGGCCGCGTTCGAGGCACTCGTGGTCGCGTACCAGTCGCTCGCCTTCCGCACGGCGTTCGTGATCGCGGGCGATGCGGTCGACGCCGAGGAGGCCGCACAGGACGCGTTCGTCAAGGCGCATCGGGCGCTCGGACGCTTCCACCGCGGCGAGCCGTTTCGCCCGTGGCTGCTGACGATCGTCGCAAACGAGGCCCGCAATCGCCGCCGCGCTCGGGGCCGACGCGCCGCGTTGGCGTTGCGCGCGGCGGCGGAGCCGCGAGCAGAGGGTGAGGATCCCGAGAGCGCCGCGCTGGAGACAGAGCGACGCGAGCGGCTCCTGACGGCGGTCGAACGGCTACGAGACGACGATCGCGACGTGCTCGCTTGCCGCTACTTCCTCGAGCTCTCCGAGGAGGAGACTGCCGCCGCACTCGGGATCGCCCGCGGAACGGTCAAGTCGAGGACTCACCGGGCGCTCGAGCGACTGCAGGAGGAGCTGCAATGACCGATCTCGAGCTCGAGCTTCGTGATCTCGCGGGACACCTCGACGTACCGCCTCCGCCCCCTCTCGTCGACATCGTCGTTGCGCGCCTCGCCCACCGACGGCGCCGCCGTCGCCGGATCGCCTTCGCGGTCGCGATCGGGGTTGCCACGCTCGCGGTTGCATTTGCCGTCCCGAGCTCGCGGGCCTCGCTGCTGCGCTTCTTCCATCTCCGAGGCGCCGCGGTCACACTCGTCGACCGGCTCCCGCCTCTCACGACCCGCCGGCCGCTCGGCCAGCGGATCCCGTTCGACGCCGCGCCGTTCCGGCTGGTCCTGCCGAACGGGCGCCGCCCCGAACGCGTTTACGCCGGCGACGGCGGCTACTGGCTCCGCTATCCCGGCTTGCTCCTGTTCGAGTTCGAGAGCGGCCCCGGAGCTCAGATCCTCAAAAAGGCCACGCTCGGCACGACGGAGGTCGAATATGTCGACGTCGGCGGAGAGCCGGGCGTCTGGATCGGCGGGCGCCACGCGCTGTACCTGCCGGGTGGTCCGCCCAGCGCCGCCGGGCACGCCTTGATCTGGCAACGCGGTCCGTTGACTCTGCGACTGGAAGCAGCCGTCGGGCGCGACCAGGCGCTCGCGATCGCACGAAGCGTTCGCTAGAACGGGCTCATGTCGTTCCAGAACCGGGTGACGCCGCTCGGCGAGTTGGTCGCGACGCCGGAGCGCGGCCTCGTGTACGGCAATCGTGGGCGCCTGCACGACGAGCGCGGGGTCATTCGGCGGCAATGGCAGCTGAAGCGGTGGATCTCCTGCCGCCTGGAGTTCCGTGGCCGCTACCGGCCCGGCGGCCCGATGGCGCCGAATCGCTACACGGGCCTGTTCTTCCTCGACGAGACAACGGCGCTCGCCGCCGGACACCGGCCGTGCGCCGAGTGTCGGAACGCGGACTACCGCAGCTTCCTCGCACTCACGGGCGCGTCGGGAGCCGAGGAGCTCGACGAACGGCTGCACGCCGAGCGCGGTCGCCTGCACGAGTCGAAGCTGGACGACCTCCCCGACGGCGCGTTCGTCGTGCTCGACCGCGAACCGTGGCTCGTCCTCGGCTCGGAGCTCCTGCGCTGGACTCCCGGCGGCTACGCGGAGCGACGGCCGCGTTTCAGCGGCCGCGCCGACGTCGTCACACCGCCCACGAGCCAGCACGTCCTCGCGTCCGGCTGGAGCGGAAGCCTGCCGCTCGTCCACCCGAATCGACCGTTGTAGGCTCGCTTCGTGTCCGAAGGCGCTCCTCCCGTGGTGGCCCACGTCGACATCGCCGACGGCTGGGAGCCAGACGAGGAAACGGGCGGGCTCGTGCGCATGGTGCGAGCGGGCCCGGTCATGGTCGGCCTCTGGAAGCCGAACGGCGCAGCGGGCAAGAAGATCGAGTACGAGCTGGATGCCGAGGAGACGCTCGTCGTGCTCCGGGGCTGTGGCGAGCTGCGGGTCGACGACGGCGAGCCGATCGTGCTCAGGCCCGGTGTGGTCGTCTCCCTGTCGCGCGGCTCCCGCCTCAGCTGGCTCGTGGACGACGAGTTCCGGGAGCTCTGGGTCTACTCCTGAGCTAACGTCGGTGCTGTTCAACCGCGAGCCAACCAGGGGGAAGCCGTGACGACACTCGAGAACCGCCCGAACACCGCACTCGTCGTGATTGACGTCCAGAACGGCGTCGTCGGCGACGCCTACGACCGCGACACCGTCGTGGCGAATGTCGGCACCGTCGTCGACAGAGCCCGCGCGGCGGAGGTTCCGGTCGTGTGGGTGCAGCACTCGAGCGACAACCTCACGCAGGGAAGCGAGCAATGGGAGATCGTCCCGGAGCTGAACCCTGACGAGAGCGAGCCGCTCGTGCAGAAGCGGTATCCGGACTCGTTCGAGGAGACGACGCTCGAGTCCGTCCTCGCCGGCCTCGACGTCGGGCGCCTGGTCGTCGTCGGTGCGCAGACGGACGAGTGCGTTCGCTCGACGCTGCACGGCGCGCTCGTGCGCGGCTATGACGCGATGCTCGTCAGCGACGCGCACACGACCGAGGATCTCTCGCCCTGGGGCGCACCGCCGCCGGAGCTCGTCATCGCCCACACGAATCTCTACTGGGGCAACCACGAGGCCCCGGGGCGAACGGCCGGCACGGTCGAGGCGAAGGACGTCGACTTCGCAGCGTCCTGACCCCGCAGGGTTTGCGCCTGCGGCCCGAAGGAGGCAGCCATGATCATCACGACGACCGAGAACATCCCGGAGGCTCGGGTGGAGGGAGCACGACAGAATGCGAACCGCTCCGTTGTGCTCTTTGGGGACCGGATTTCGCTGGGCCGCCCGGGCCGACGACTGATCCGCATCGTGCCCCTCGACCCCGCCGACTTTACCGCGGGGATGCGCCGGGTCATCGAAGACCTCGGGAACGGAGACTTCTAACGCGCGACGGCCCGGCGCGTCAATTCTGGAAAGTGGCCGTAGCGGCGAGCCGAACGCCTCGCGCTTGCCCATGGCGGCTCCGGCCACAGGCGAAGTTACGCCAATCGAGGCCGGCTGCCTAGTCGTCGTTGAGGACATTTCCGCGCTCGCGCCTTAGCCTTGGGGTGTGGGCTTCTGGTTCCGTTTTCGGGTCGGCCCCTTCGAGCCGGACCCGATCTGGGAAGACGCGTATGTGCCGTTTGTTTTCGATTTTCCTGGTGCGGTACGAGAAGCGGCCGGGGGCAGGCACGCCCTGCGGATTCGAACACGCGAACCAGGAGGGGTCAATCATGGAGAAAGCGGTGATCTGCTACCGCGGGCGAGTGCTCGAGGCATGGGAGCACGAAGATCGCTGGACGGTCCAGCTCGGCGAGCTGGAGGCTTCATCGCGCTACCTCGACCTCGCACTTGCCGCGCTTGTCGACGATGGCGAACGCGTACATCAGCTCGCGGCCAGACTGTTATCGGAGTTCGCGGGCCGAGGACAAGTCAGGGCTGACGAATCGGTCGCGGCCTAGCTCTGTTGGGCACCCATACGAAGACCGCGGAGGGCGGCAGGTTGCGCGCCGCGCACGACGGTTGGGAGCGCCTCGCCCGGGGCCGCCATTCGCGCCGGTCGGACTTCGAGCCGCTGTCCTACGTTGTCGCAGGCTCGATCAGGTAACGACGTCCATCGAGATCAAGGCGAGCCGGGCCGTCCGCTCGTTCGGTGACGTGCGTGTCGATCGCGCCAAGGACGCGATTGATGTCGCGGTCGTTGTGGAGGCTGACCTGCACGTCGTAGCGCCCGTCCTCGTGCTCGACGAGTTCGGCCTCGAAGCCTCGAAGGCACTCGAGCATGGCTCGTGCCCTCCCAAGGCTCGCCGGCCCGATAGTCAGTGTCTGCAAGTTGCTCACGTCCAACCCCCTGATTAAGCTAGACTCGACGACTAACAAGACGCGACTAATAAGACGGGACATTTTATACACGATACTAATCGCGTATGTCAACCATGGATAAGCCAACCACCTGGACCTTCCTCACCAACCACGCTCAGGTGCTGCTCTGCCTCGCCGAGACGCCCGACATCCGCCTACGCGACGTCGCCGAACGCGTGGGCATCACCGAACGGGCAGCGCAACGCATCCTCGCCGACCTCGTCGACGCCGGCTACGTCAAGACCACCCGCGTCGGACGCCGCAACCACTACACCCTCGACAGCGGACGCGCCATGCGACACAATGCCCAAGTCGGCCACGAGGTCGGCGCCCTACTCGAAGCGCTACCCCGAAACTCACACCCCGACGACGCCGAGACACCTGAGCCGAGACCGGGCAAGTAAGCCCAGGCTCAGGGTCATTCCCGAACACTGGCCCAGCCGAGCGTGTAGACGCCGCGGTTGCCTTACCCCCTAAGAAGAACGCGCCTGAAGCCGTGGCCCGGGTGGAACGAACGGCAGAACGCACGTCCGGTTCCCGTGTGGGGGGATGCGAACACGCCGAGCTCGATCCTGTACGACGACCCGCTCTTGTTGTAGTCGCAGTGCGGGCGGCCGGTTCCCCTCGGCAGGATTAGCCCACGTCCGCTGAAGCTCCGACCGCCGAAGCTGGCGTTGAACGCACTGCACGCCGTCGGCTCCAATGACACCGGGCTGACAGCAATCTCCACGTAGACGCGACCCCTGCCGAAGCGCTTCGTATAAACACATACGGACGTGTTGTTGCTGCCGCCGAGGGGTTTCGCGCCGCCTCTGCCGCCGCCGCCGCACCCGGCGACAAGCAGAGCGGCGGCGCACACAGCCAGCGCGGCAGCAGTCCTCAAAGACGAGTTACGCAGAGTCATTCCAGGCACAACCGTACGCTCGGCCACCAACGAATGACCACCCGCGCCCTCAGGGGTCATTCCGGAACACTGGCCCAGGCGAGCGCTCGGGCAACCGTTCACCGAGGCTATCGCGGTTCCACGAACTGGCAGGCGACGGTGATCGACCCGTTCTCGCGGTGCGTTAGGGACATCAGTTCGGTCTCCTTCACCGTCCCTGAAAGCTTCCTCTCCTCCGACTGGAGGCTCGGGTACGCGATAGGCGCCGTC
This sequence comes from uncultured Actinomycetes bacterium, assembly GCA_963731015.1. Classification (GTDB taxonomy): domain Bacteria; phylum Actinomycetota; class Thermoleophilia; order Gaiellales; family Gaiellaceae; genus Palsa-739. The sequence goes on along the minus strand of CAVSTY010000005.1, from coordinate 241,190 downwards.
CTGTGGAGACCGCTACTCGTAGGGTTATCCGGTGAGAAGCCTTGGCTCCTCGGTCCGCAGGGTGACCTCGCTGCGCGCGCTCGCTCCGCAGCAGGTGGCCGACGTGGCGCCGGGACTGGCGACGCTGCTTCACTACCCGCGCGCGTTCTTGCGCTCCGACCTTGTCGCCGGCGTGACGGTCGGTGCCGTCGCGGTCCCCTCCTCGCTGGCGATGGCCGAGTTGGCCGGGCTGCCGGTCGTCTACGGGCTCTACGGGACCTTCCTGCCACTGGGGGTGTACGGCCTCTTGGGGACGTCACGGCAGCACGTGATCGGGCCCGACTCCACCTTGGCCGCTCTGACCGCGGTAACTGTCGCGCCGATCGCGATGGTCGGCGGCAAAGTCGATCCGGCGCGCTACCTCGCCCTGGCGACCGCGCTGGCGCTAGCGATGGGCGCTCTGCTCTTCTTGGCGGGCATCCTCCGGCTGGGGTTCCTGGCGGATTTCTTCGGCAAGCCGGTGCTGCTCGGGTATATCAACGGCGTCGCGCTCATCGTGATCGCCTCCCAGCTCGGCAAGCTTCTGGGCGTTAGCGTCACGGCGCGCGACTTCTTCGCGATCATCGGCGAGATCGTCCCGAAGCTCGGCGACGCGAACGGCGCAACGGTGGTTCTGAGCGCGGGGTTGTTGGTCGTAGCGTTGGCCGTGAAGCGGTTCCTACCCGTCGTGCCGCCCTCCCTGGCGGTGCTCGGGCTCGGACTTGTCGTCGCGGCCGTTGTGGATCTCCCCAGCCGCGGGATCGCGGTCGTCGGAGACGTTGAGGGGGGTCTGCCGCCGTTCGGGTTGCCGAACGTGACGGGACATGACTTCGTCAACCTGCTGCTGCCGGCGTCGGCGTTCGCGCTGATCGCCTTCGCCGACCTCACTGCGACCGTGCGCACCCTCGCCGCCAAGCACGGATACGACGTCGACTCGAACCGCGAGCTGACAGCGCTCGGCGGCGCGAACCTCCTGGGCGGGCTGACCAGTGCGTTTCCCGTCTCATCCTCGAACTCGCGCTCTGCGGTCAACGACGCCGCCGGCGCGAGATCGCAGGGTGCGGTGGTTGTCGCCGCCGTCGTGGTCGGACTCTTCCTCCTCTTCGCGATGCCACTGATCGAGCCCCTGCCGACAGCGGCGCTGGGAGTGATCATCGTCGTCGCGGCCGCCGGCTTGATCAACACCCATGCGATCTGGCGCCTTCGCCACGTGCGGTCCGCGGAGGTGGGGCTCGCGCTCGTCGCGTTGGGCGGCGTGCTCGTGTTCGGCGTGCTGGGAGGGGTCGTGATCGCGATCTCGCTGTCGATCGGCGTCTTCCTCTACCGGTCGGCGCGGCCGCACGACGCGGTGCTCGGGCGCGTTCCTGACGTCGACGGCTACCACGACGTCGGCCGCTTCGTCGACGCCGAGACGGTTCCCGGTCTCCTTGTCTACCGGTTCGACGCCCCGCCGTTCTTCGTCAACGCCGAGTACCTTCGGACCCGTGTGCTCGCACTCGTCGGATCGTCGGACCAGCTCAGCTGGCTCGTGCTTAATGCGGAAGCCTGGACATTCCTCGATGCGACTGCGATCGACGTCCTGGCACGGCTGCACGGCGAGCTAGCCGAACGCGGGGTCGTGCTCTGCTTCGCCCGCCTCAAGGGGCGCCAGCGCGAGATCTTCGAGCAAACGGGTCTCACCGAGCGCATCGGCGCCGACCGCTTCTTCCCGACCGTGCGTGCCGCGGCCGCCGCATTCGAGTCGGCTCATCGGCGTGAGGGCGCTCTCGACATACCTGACTCGCCGACATGACGGGCGCGGTCGGACCGGTCCTTTGTCTACGCCGAAGAAGATTCTGGACACGCACTACTCGACCGGATGATCACGGCGGGGGCTCGGCGAGACGGTCGACCTTCGACTCGAGCCGGTTGAGTTGCTGGATGAGGTCGTCGAGACGAGCGTCGACTTGGCTTTCATCATTCGTGTGGGCTTCCTCCGCGACGGTGAGGCGTTCGCGGGCCGCGCGTGCGACGAAGGTGGAGGTGATTGCCGCGGTGATGATGGCCAGGAAGGCAATTCCTTCGAGCATGATGAGCGCGGCAACGAGCTTGCCGCTCGCGTCCTTCGGCGCGACGTCGCCGTAGCCAACCGTGGTCACCGTCTGGAGCGCGAACCACATTCCGGTCCAGATGTCGGGGTACTCCTTATGGTCGAGCACGCGAAACAGGGCGCCGCCGCCGACCACGATCACCAGCGTGGTCGTGACGATCACGCTCGCCGCTGTACTTAGTTTGGGCGGCTCGCGGAGGAACTTCGACATCCGGCGCTCGATCGGGCTCGGCCGTGGGGCCGCCTTGACCTTTTGCCCAGCCTTGGACAGCCGACCGGGATCGCTCACCGGCGGGTCACCGGTTCCTCGGCTCGGGCGAACCGGGCATGTCGCAGGTCGCGGCGGTGGGCGAGCGCCGGCGAGAGGGCGGCGGCGAGCACCAGGATGGTGGCGGCGATGATGATCCAAAAGAACATCGCCATCACGATTCCGAGCGCGCCGTAGCTCTTCGAGTACCACTCGAGCCAGTGTTTGAGCAACAGACCGGAGATGATCCGCATCCCGACCAGGCCGAGCATGGTGAAGATCGCGCCGGGGAGGATGTCGCGGGCGGGGACGCGATTGTGAAGCAGGAGCCGCGGCGCCCAGACGAAGAAGCCGAGCAGCAGAAGGAACCAGCCGAAGTCGAGCACCCAGCCGATCCAGGAAGGGTCGCCGCGCAAGGCCCTGGTCTCCAAGGTAAAGACGAGTGCCATAACCGCGAGTGCGCCCAGCACCTCGAGGTAGAGCACCTGATCCATCACGACCCGCTTGCGCAGGTCGAAACCCCAGGAGCGAGCGTGCACGAGCTGGAGGACCCGGCCGAAGCCGAGTCCGAAGAAGAAGAGGTCGACGGCGGCGATCAGCGCAGCCGAGAGCTTGTGCCCGGACGCCCCCGCAAGAACCGTCTCGAAGAGTTTGGAGGTGCTTCCCTCCAGCCGGAGCCGCAGTTCGACCCGCTTCGCCAGCGCCTCGGGATCGCTGTACAGGTAGCTCGAAATGACGAGAAGCAGCGGAATCAGAGTGAGGAACAGATACGCGGACAGCAGGACCGCATAGAGCTGCCCGTCGGCGGCCTGGTAGCGCCTGACCCAACCGATCGTCGCTCCCTTGCGCGAAGTCGGATCCTGGTTCGCGATCCAGAGCCGTCCGCGCTCGTAGGTTTCGGTTCCCCGCGACTGAGCCGAGCCGTAGACGCGTCGCGGTCGGGACGACGGTTTCGGCGTCGAGCTCTCTTGGCCCGCGTGCTCGTCCTCTTCGGTCACTGGCCCGCTAGGCGCTGATCCCGTGTGCGGTGGCGACGTGCGCGCCAGCCTCGTGCAGGGCCTTCTCGTCGTCGTGGCTGCCCGGCTTGAGGTCGAAGACGACCTTCTTCACCGTTCCGGTGAACGGGTAGGGCGCTTTGGCCGCGTAGGCTCGGTCGACCGGTAAGCCGTTGTCGCGGCCGATGTCCATGCCGGCGTAGCCGGAGAAGCGGACGGCGACCGTTCTCTCCATCCTCCCTTCGCCGATCTTCTCGCCGTTCGCGTACAGGGAGGCCGTTCCGCCGGCCGACGGTTCCTGCCGGTCGGCGTCGAACTGCATACGGACCGTGACGTCCCCGGTCGGGATCGGCTCGGTCGAGACCTGTGCATAGCGTTCGACGCCCATCATCGAGTAGCTGTGGTGCAGCAACCCGTTCTCGTCGACCCAGAGCGAGAAGCCGCCCATCTCGTCCGCTTCGGCGACGATCACACCCTCGGCACCGTCCACGGGAACCGTGAGCTCCGCCTCGATCGCGTACGAGCGGCCGTAGATGCGTGGAATCATGCCGGAGGCGACGTTCTGGACGTCGCCGTAGAAGGTCTGGGTTGTGATCGTCGGCATCGGCGGCAAGTTCCCGAAGAAGACCGAGAACGCCGCGAGCAATGGCAGCACGTTGTACTTCTCGGCCTCCTGCCAGAACAGCTCCTTCATCTCGGCGAGCTTCTCCGGGTTGTCCGCGGCGAGGTCATGTGCCTGCGAGAAGTCGTCGGGGAGGTAGTACAGCTCCCACGTGTCCTGCTCCGGGTCGTAGGTTCCCGGCGCGAATCTCGCCATCGTCGGCGGCGAGATGTCCCACGGGAGCCGGTCGAGCTTGCAGGCGGCCCACCAGCCGTCCTTGTAGATCGCCCGGTTGCCGACTGTCTCGAAATACTGCACGGTGTGGCGCTCCGCTGCGTTCGCGTCCGCGAAGGTGTGGAGGAAGCTCGTTCCCTCCATCGGCTTTTGAGTCGTTCCGTCCACGACCTTGGGCTCGGGGATGCCGGCCGCTTCGAGGATCGTCGGACCGATGTCGATGCAGTGCGTGAACTGGGTGCGCAAGCCGCCGGCGTCCTTGATCCGCTCCGGCCAGGAGATCACCGTGGGGTTGCGCGAGCCACCGAGGTGGGAAGCGACCTGCTTGCCCCACTGGAATGGGGTGTTCCCCGCCCACGCCCAGGCGGACGCGTAGTGCGGCGCGTACGCGTCGGTGCCCCAGGCGTCGAGCCCGCCGTACTCCTCGAGGAGCGAGAGTTGCTGCTCGGGTGTGAGGGCGATCCCGTTCTGCATCGTCAGCTCGTTGAACGAGCCGGTGATCGTTCCCTCCATGCTTGCGCCGTTGTCGCCGAAGATGTAGATCACGAGCGTGTTGTCGAGCTCGCCCATCTCCTCGACCGCGTCGAGCAGGCGGCCAACGTTCCCGTCCGTGTTCTCCTGGAAGCCGGCGTAGACCTCCATCTGCCGCGCGTACAGCGTCTTCTCACTGTCAGAGAGTGAGTCCCAGGCCGGCAGCTCGTCCGGTCTCGGCGTGAGCACCGCATCCGGCGGGATCACACCCAGCTTCTTCTGCCGTTCGAAGGTCTCCTCGCGGAGCACATCCCAGCCCTGGTCGAACTTGCCGCGGTACTTCTCGCTCCACGAGACCGCGACCTGGTGTGGCGCGTGCGAGCACCCGGTCGAGTAGTAGACGAACCAGGGCTTCTCCTGGTCCTGGGCGCGCACCTTGTGCAGCCATCGCGCCGCCTGGTTGGTGAGGTCGTCCGGCCAGTAGTACTCCTTGCCGTCCTCGCCCTCCGGGACGCCGAGCGTCGTGTTGTCCTGTGTGATCACGGGGTCGTACTGGCCCGCCTCGCCGCCGAGGATGCCCCAGAAGTGGTCGAAGCCCCAGGCGTTCGGCCAGCGGTCGAACGGACCGGCTGCCCCCTGAACGTGATCGGGGGTCAGGTGCCACTTGCCGAAACCGGCGGTCGAGTAGCCGTTCCCCTGGAGCGTCCGGACGAAGGGGGCGCAGTCCTTGGGCACGCTCGCGGAGTAGCCGGGGAACGGGCCGGGGAACTCGCCGATCGACCCGAAGCCGACTGTGTGGTGGTTCCGGCCCGTCAGCAGGGCGGCCCTGGTGGGCGAGCAGATCGCGACAACGTGGAAGCGGTTGTATCTGAGGCCCAGGTCGGCGACTCGCGTCATGGCCGGCGTCGAAACCGGGCCGCCGAAAGTCGACGGGTTGCCGAAGCCGGCGTCGTCGATCAGGACGAGCAAGATGTTCGGCGCTCCCTCGGGCGGCGAGGGAGTCATGTTGATCGTCCAGTCGGCGACGGACGCATCGATGGTTCTGCCGATCGTGCCGCCGAAGTTCGGATCGGGGATCGGCAGCACGGTCCGGTCCGGGCTGAACTTCCCCATAGCCTCGGCAAGTGATTCCTTCAAGGCGGCGGTGCCCTTCTTGTCGCCCTGGACGACCGACCGGAGCTGAGCGCCCGCGAGCGCCTGCTCGACGCCCAACCGTTGCTCGTCGTCGAAGATCGCGATGATCCCTGCCGACCCTGGCGGCAGATTCTCGCCGATCTGATCGTGGATCTCGTTCTCGACCCGGTGGTCGACGAACTTGCCGATCACACCGCCGGCGGCAGCCCCGACCGCGACCGATGCGAGCAGCGGCGGCGCGAACAGACCGACGGCGACCCCGACCCCGCCACCCCAGCCCATCCCCTTGCGGCCGAGGTTGTCGCCCGTCTGCCGCACGGCGACGCTGCCGTCTTGCGCGTGCGTCACCAGGATGACGCCCTCGATCGAGACCTGCTTCTCCTTGACGAGCGCGACGAGCGCCTCGAAGTCCTCCGTCGCCTCGTCGATGTCCTGGTAGCCCGCGACGAGTACGTCGGTCGGTGTATCGGCCATGCGACCTCTCCCTTCGGTCAGTCCGGCCTGCCGACGCTTAGGCTACGCAGCGAACGCTGATTGCTCGTCACCCGTTAAGGATGAATCGACGAGCAAAGTGCCCCTCCTTCATCGCGCTGTGGCTGCGGCGGGACTGGGCTGAGGTCTCCGTAGCGCACGTACGCGCGTGTGCCGTGGCGGCGGCCGACTACCGACCTCCTCCCAAGTTGGCAATGAAGTTGATGGCCGTGCGGCTTGGCAGAAACAAGTACGCGGCGGCTCTCGTCGCAACGAAGCTCGAGAGACCCCTGACCTCGATCGGCGGCTCTCCGTTTTCCTGCGGTATGACGAAGATGCTCTCCGCTGGGTTCTGGGTGCCGATCAATGGATCTCTCGACTTTGGGTGAAGCCTTACGGTTCCGGCGTATTCGCTGTCATTGACCCACTGTCGCAGCACGAACTCATATTGGTTTTCGATGTTTGCGTTGATGAACTGAAAGAGCATTCCGCGCTCGATGCCATCGTGTGGGTTGCTTGGGTCATAGGCAGGCCCGTACGGCAGACCGCGACGAATCAGCCGGTGGGAGTTGTTGCTACCGCCGGGCACGCCTTGCCCCGCGACTATCTGACCTCGCGGATTGACGCGGCGGATGTGTGCCCCGACCGGACAATGGACCCCTTTCGCATCTCCTGACCCATCGGCTTCTACATAGCCGAAATCGTTCAACTCTTCGGGCGAGATGCCGCCCGCTGGGCTGTCTGTGTCAGATGACAAGGCGAGAGGAACGCCGTTGCGCCAACGCCCGCAAATCTTTGCAGCCAGCAACTCTGGATCGATCCTGTCTCTGTTCGACTGCAAGAAGTCTTCAAAGCCGACGACGTCGGTCTCGACCTTCTTGAAGACCGCAAAGCTTCCGTTCAGACCCAGCTGTCGCGGCTCCGGGACCTCATAATTCGTGGCGTCTTCCCGCAAGACAAAGAGCCAAGGTTCACACGGCCGCTGGTGATCGGGATGATGCTGCTCCGGGCCACCGCGAATGGCGGGCGTAGTGATTCCATCGGTATATCCGAAGTGAACCTTTGTCGTAGGCACGGGTCGGCCGTTTTGCCTCTCCATCAACGCCATCCCATCTTGACGCCAGATCTCTCGAAAGGCATCTCCCTCGCCGAACCAGGCACACAACCGGTCGGTGTAGCTCGTCATCGCCTCCGGGCTGATCGCGTGCAGCGTCACCAGCACGTGATCGTCTCCGCTGCCAAAACCACTGATCCAGTTCTGGGGCGAACTGGCTCCGGTATCCCCGACCGACTCTGCTCGGCGCGCAGCTCCTTCGATGAACGCAGCGAAGGAAGTGAACGAGAGCGTCGGAACGCGTTCCTCCATCTCCAGCGCCACCAGTCCGGCCCATGTGATGCCGATGTTGAGACAATAGTCGGGCGTGCGACGCGGGGCATCGGCGGGATTGTCTCCCGGTCCGGGCGCAAACCCCACGTGCCAGTCCTCGGCAGTCGTGAGTTGCGGGGTGTCGGATTCGTCGCCGCTCACGAGCCGTCCAAGCTGCCTGCGCGCCTGTGCCGGACTTCCTACCGTCAACAAGAAATGCCGGACCATCGGCATTCTGTAAGCGCGAAGAACGAACCCCTGAATGTCCGAGAGGTCGAGCGCGGACTCTCCGAGGGTCCGCGAATCGCTCTCACTCCCTGTGTGTCCAAGCAACCGGCGGAGAAGCCTCGGGCGTTTCATCGCCGGCGGTGCCTGCGTGACGTTCTCCTATCCCACCGCCCCACTCCAGATTGATCATGGTCCCTGACCACGTGACACCACTGCTATCCAGCGGTGGCCACTGGCGACTTGCGATCGGCCAGCAGGGCCCGAATGTCTTGAACCGAGACGCCTGGGTAGGCGCTGTAAAACCCAATGGCTGGATAGTTGTTGTCCAATGCCCATTGATAGAAGGCTTGAGCATTCTTTGCCACCGGCGTCGGCGGCGCGCCGACGGTATGCGGAAAGAGCGTATCGAAAATGAACGCGCCCTTGTCTGCGAAGTCCTGGATGTATTTGGAAAAATCCCCGTCGAAGATCGTGAAGAAGCCCAGGTGGTTGTTCTCGAAGGGCACAAAATGGGCGACATGCAGCGTCCCGATCGAATCCGACGCTCTGTCTGACTTATCTCCCACCAAAGCCCCCGCGACCAACTTCAGGGCAAACGCTTGCAGACGTGACTTGAAGGTCCAGTACGTCAGCAACGCGCCCTGCGAGGTACTGCCTGTGAAGCCGGCCTCCCGCACACACGCCTTGATGTCCTGCGCCGACACGTCCTCGTAAGCGAAATACGTATCAATAGGCTCGCGGACATGACGCTTCAGCCATTTGATGACCCTCTCGGGACTATCCGCCGCGGACGTGGCTGGAGGGTCGTCCACGTGCTCGAAGATGGCGTCGAACACCGGACCGGCGCTCTCGACGAGCCGCTCAATATGCTGGTCGACCTCTCCGTCGATGTCCGAAAGGAAGAGAAGCTTCTCGTCTCCCTCGATCATGAAGCGGGAGAAATGCACAGTACCGAGGTCGTCCTGCGCCTTCGCGAGATCGGGCATCAACGGGGGTAGTTCTTCGGGTAGCACCTTGGCGTTGGCGGGACCTTTGATCGGGAAATCAATGACGAGATGACTCTGGCTCATAGCGTTCTCCTTGGGCGTCGGGATGGTCCACTTCGTGGTGGTCGGAATCCGGAGGAGTCGCTTAGTCTCGAGCCCGCCGGCGTGAACGGCGTCCTAGCGATCCAGTTCCCTGAGAGCCCACGACATCCATCGATGTCCTGGCAGCCCGCGACGAGTATGTCGGTGGGTGTCTCAGCCATCACGATTCTCCCTTCGGTCCGGCCTGCGTCGCAGGCTAGACCGCGCACAACTGAAGCTCGTCACCCTTTGAGGATGAATCGCCGGAGTCGTTACTCGGCTGGTGAAACGGCTGCGGCGCTGCTCGCCGCCTTCCTGGACACGGGGTCGGCGCCGACGCGGGCGTCGACGTACGCGGTCAGCGCTTCGCTCGTGAGGTACGCCACCACGACTGCAACCACGATCAGCGGAGCGACGGCGAGGCCGGCCTTGATCGAGAGCAGGGAGGCGATCATGACCGAGGAGAGTGGGAGCCGGAGGACAGAGACGCAGGCGGCCCCTATCAGCGCGGCCACCGCCTGCGTCTCGGCGAAGCCGGGCAGGTGCTGCGCGATGAGGCCGGCGACAACGCCGAGAAAGATCGCGGGGAAGGTCGGGCCACCGCGGAAGTTCCCCAGCGAGATCGACCAGGCGAGCCCCTTGAACAGGAGCAGCAGCGTCAGCGTCGTGAGCGAGATGGTCGCCGCCTGTCCGAAGAGGGTGCCGAAGGCTTCCTCACCCGAGAAGAGCACGGCATCGGGCGACTTGTCGGTCGCTTCGGCGAAGGCGATCGCAAGACCCCCGACGGCCAGTCCGGCAGCAATCGTGAGAACGAGCGGGTTCTGGTCGACCACTCGCTTCGCCCACCGGGCGAGCTCCATGATCGCGAAGACGGTGACGGCGGTTGCGACGGCCAGCAGGATGGTCCAGCCGAAGTCGCCCCAGCCCGGGCCGCCGAACGGCGGCAGCGGGAACGGGCTCAACTGCCACGCGGCGGTGCTGAAGCCGGAGAACGATCCCAACCCGATGAAGACAAGCGAGCCGACACCGGCGGCCAAAAGGCCGGGCAGGAGCACGAGCGGCAGAGTGGCCCCGCCGAGCCCTGCCGCCTCGATCACCAGCACGGCTCCGATCACCGGCGAGCCGAAGATCGACGAGACCGCGGCGAAGCTCCCTGCGGCGGCGATCAGCCCCACCGCCTGCTCCGGCGCGTCCCGCCTGACCAGACGCATTGCCAGCGTTCCGAGCCCGATCCCGAGCGCGAGCAGGGGGCCTTCCGGTCCGAGTACGAGCCCGAACCCGAGCGTCGCGGCGGCGGCCAACAGCACGCCCGGCAGATCGATCGGACGGGTCGAAGGGCCACCCGACTTGAGCCCCTCTGCCGGCACATGGCCACCGTGCCCCGGAAGGCGCACAACAGCGATCGCGGTCAGCAGCCCTGCGAGGGCAACCCACGGAAGCGGCCACCAGACCGGAGCACTGTGGTAGCCGACCTCGCCGGGTAGATCCTCGTACACCCAGACCTGCAGCTCGTGAACCCCCTCCAGGAAGCACCACGACGCCGCCGAGACCAGCAGTCCCACCAGCGCCGCGAGCACCAGCAGCACGCGGTAATCCCGGCTCCGGATCAGGGCCGCGGGATCGATGGGAGCCGTGACAGCATTCATGACGGCGCGCGGACCCTAAACGGTCTCAGGCGCCTGCGGCGGACGCCGCGTACGAGCTCTCTGCATCGACTAGATGAGATCGCCCCGAGGCTCGGGCTCGGTGGGCGTGCGGAGCGGAGGCGCGCGAACGGCCCCTGCGGGCTGGTTCCTGCAGACTGGTCGTCGTGGAGTTGAGGCAGATTGACGTCGACAGGAGGCGGGTGCACTGCCGGGTGGTGGGGACTGGCGACGACATGGTGGTTGTGCACGGATTGTCGGGGTCGTGGCGCTGGTGGTCGCCGTTGGTGGAGACGCTCGCTGAGCGCAGTCGGCTTCATCTGGTGGAGTTGCCGCGGCTGGGGCGGGTGCGTGCGGGCGAGATGGCGCACTGGCTCGGGCGACTGTTGGATGCGCTCGGACTCGGGCAAGTCGACCTTCTCGCCCATTCGCTCGGTGGGCTCGTTGCGACGGAGCTGGCAATCGACCAGCCGAATCGGGTGCGGAACCTGGTGTTGGTGGCACCGGCGGGGGTCCCGTGTGGCCGCGGCGTCCTCAGGCGCACGCTGCCGCTGCTGGAGGAGTTGTACGACGTTCGCGGGAAAGTGCAGACGATTGTCGGCGACGCCGTGCGAACGGGGCCGGTCAGTCTGGTCCACGGCATCGCCTACGTGTGGGAGAGGGACATCCGCGGAGAGCTGGGCGCGGTGCGGGCGCCGACGTTACTCGTCTGGGGCGAGCGCGACCGGCTGGTGCCGGCGTGGGTCGCCGAGGAATGGCAGAGGTTGTTGCCGCGGTCACAGTTGGTGCGGTTGCCGTGCGGGCACATTCCGATGTGGGAGGCTCCGCGTGAGCTTGCGAGCTGCGTGCTCGCCTTCCTCGGCGATCAGCTCCCGGACGATCCTGGCGAGCAGGCGGGGTCTGGTGTAGGGGATCGCATGCGGCTCGCCGGGAACGATGACGAGGCGGCCACGCGGTAGCAGGTCGGCGGCCTGTTCGGCCCACTCTCGGCTGACCAGCCCGTCACGGTCGCCGTGGACGACGACCGTGGGTTGCTCGATCGCCGGCAGGCGCTCCTCGATCCGATCGGCGAGCACCGACCGGGCGAGGGCCCGGAGCTGGCCGAGGTTGCCGGTAGCCCACTCACGGCCGGCGAGCGCAACCATCAGTGCCGGTTCATGCGAGGCGTCTCGCAGAGCGCCGAAGATCTGGTGGCGGGCCGTGCGCCTGGCCGGGTCGATAGTCGGGGCCACGAGCACCAACGAGCCGACCCGGAGCGGTCGCCGCACCGCCAACTCGGTCACGATCTGGCAGCCCATCGAGTTGGCGACGAACGCCGGCCGCTCGAGCCCAACCGCGTCCAGCCAGGCGCCGAGCGCATCGGCGAGGCCGCCGATCCCGAGCTGCCTGCCGGGCCGCTCACTTCGTCCGTGTCCCGGGAGGTCAGGCGCGAATGCAGAGCAGCAAGAGGCGAGCACCCGCGCGAGCGGCAGCATGTAGCGGCCCGAAACACCGTAACCGTGCACGAGCACCACCGACGGCCCCTGCCCTCCGGAGTGCGCATGCACCCGTACACCGGCCACCTCGTCCCACCGGCCCTCCAGCGGAGGCGACACTCGAACAGTCATCGAGTCAGAACTAAACCGGTCGCTTGCTTGCCGCGTCATCCTGCTTGGATGATCGGCCGGGAGTCGTAGACCACGGTGGTGCCGGCAAGGAAGTTCTGCAGAGCTCGGCGGCGGCCGTCGACCAACGCAAGGAGGAAGCCCACCTGTTCGAGATCGACCGCCGGCGAGGAAGTCGCTGCCTCCGCCGCTCGAGCCTCGAGCACCTGCGAGGCGAACCGCTCCACCACCCGGTGCTCAACCAATGAGCGCCCAACCACCTCGGGCAGCGGGCCGGCCGGTTGGGTGGGCCTTCAGCCATCGCCGCAGCAGTTGGCCATTCATCCTCAGAGCCTCTTGCAATACCAGCGTGCTGCACTGCCGGCGGGAAAGCCGTCGATGACCGCGACGGCTTCATAGCCCAGCCGCTCGTAGAGACCCGCGACCAGAAGGTCGTAGGCGAAGAACTCGATGAACGTACAGCCGCGCTCTCTCGCGAGAGACTCTGCTCCGGCCATGAGCGCGCGCGCGAGCCCGCGGCCCCGGAGCGGTGGGTCGACCCACATGGCGTGCAACTCGCAGCACCGGCCCCACGTCATGCCCGAAATGCCGGCCAGGATCCGGCGCTCGTCGTCGCGGACGAAGATTCCGAACGGCCGGTCTTCGCCGACGCCTGCGGCTTCGACCGCCGCCGCAGTGACGCGGTCCTCGAGCAGCGCCAGGTCCGCGAGATCCGGCGAGCCCTCGACGACGAGCTGAAACATGCCGTCGCTCACCCGCTGAGATTCCCGCGCCCGCGCTCTAGGCGGCGACCATCTGCGCTAGGAGAGCGGCATCGTCGAAGTAGTTCCGGAACGCCGAGATCTTGTCTCCGGTGAACTCGGCGACTAGGGCTGCTCCCAGCAAGATCTTGTCCCCGGTCGGTTCTACGACCGTGTTCTCGTCGAGCGCGAAAGGCCCGGAGAAAACGGCATGGAGCCGGTATTCGACGAATCCCTTGTTCCCCAAGACGTCGAGTGAGTTGATCTCGATCGCGACATCCGAGAGGGCTTCCTCCCGGCTGGCCACCGTCTCCTTCAACTCGTCGAGCGAGCTGACGAGCATGTTCGGCGACCAACCGCTGACGTCGGCGGTGAACAGCTCCGGCAAGGCGTCGGCGTCTCCCGCGATGCACGCCTCGAGCGCTCGCCGCAGGACTTGACCACGACCGTTCTCAGCCATGACGACTCCTTCTCTTGTTGGGTTGCGATGTGGCTAGGTGCCGAGGATCTTGGCCTTGGCGGTCGCGAACTCCTCGTCGGTCAGGGTGCCGTCGGTGTGCAACTGCCCCAGGCGCTCGAGCTCGTCCATGTCCGGTCCGGCGCTCGTCGGGGCGGGCGGCGGCGGCGCCGGCGGCGGCTCCTCTTCATAGGCCCCCTCGTCGTCGTCCTGCTGCTGCGAGCCTCTGCTCCCCCTCCCGGCCGCGTAGGCTGCCCCGCCGACCACCAGCGCAGTCCGGCGTCGCGCCCTCCGTCGTGCGAATCCCATTGCTCGCTCCTATCGTCGGCCTTCAGATTCGGCCCGAGCATCGGGCCACTGATTCGATGCTGTCCCTGCGTCGGCCGTCCGGCATCATCCAAAGAGGGCGAAAACCGGGCCGCAACTGGGGTTCCCCCTCTGCCGGCTCAGGCCGCTTCATGTTCGACAACCTCGACCCTCAGCCCGTCCGGTGTTCCTTCGACGCGACGGCTGTAGTGGATGCGCAACGTGGCCTGGGGTTCGATGTACAACGGGTCCGGCAGCACCCATACCGACGTCGCCCAGCTGGATGTCGGCCACGTCCACGGATCGAGCGTGTGCGCCATGGCCCCGTGCAGGTCGGCGCGGAAGGTGATCGCGACTGCGTTGACACCCGTGGGCTGCTCGAGGATGAGGTCGGCGCTTGCGCGGACCGCGGCCTCCTCGAAGGCGGTGAGGTCGAGGACGGTGAGCACCGTCGGCGGGCCGACGGGCCGCCACGTGGCGGCCACTTCGGCCTCGGTCGGCGAGTTGACCGGGCCCGGAGTCACCGCGTGCAGCAGCGGCTCGAAGTCGATCCCGTACAGCCCCTGCCAGCGCTCAACCGCGGCGCGCCCGAGCGCGCGCTGCCTTGCCTCCGCCTCCGGGAGCTCGAGCGGCCGCGCGAAGAGCGTCAGTGCGTTCGGAATCAGTCGCGCCCCCGGTTTCAGCAAGCGGTGGCGCGCGTCGAGCGTCGTCTCGAGGACCTCCTCCTCGAACGGCTCGTTCCCGATGATCTCGGAGACCAGCAGGTCGGCCGGCTCGGGCAGCTCGATTTGGCGTGACCACCCGGGGACGAGCGTGATGCGGCCCTCCATGCCGTTCCGGGCGAAAACACGCTGCGCAGCGTCCGCGATGTCACTGGCCTCGACCGCGTAGACGTGCCTGGCGCCCGCGCGGGCGGCTGCGATCGCGAGCACGCCGCTCCCCGTGCCGATGTCGAGCACGACATCTCCAGGTCGCACGGCTGCCGCGAGGGCCGCCAGGTAGTCACCCGTCCGACGATCGTCGTGCAGCATGCGGGCGTGCTCCACCGGGTCGGCCCACCCACTCGATCGGCCGCCGCGGCCATCCGGGCGCACCAAGGCGCCTTCCTCGATCAACATGTTGATGACGCTCAGCGTCGGCACGAAGTCGGTCGCGCTCCGCTCCATGCCCTCGAGCTGCTCGATCGCATCCCCCAGAGCCAGCGGCCGTGAGAAGAGCGACAGGATCGAATACCCACTTGGCCCGATGTCGACGATCGTCCCGTCCGGCGCATCGAGGAGTACGTGCCCCGCAGCATCGAAGCGCGTCCGGACGTCGGGCGCGAGTTGCAGGAGCGTTCCGGGTGAAAGGTTGGGGGTCATCTGATCCGATGAAGCTGATCGACGCATGATGGCTCGGACGACCGTTCGGAGGCGCGCAAGCTCGCCTGGCCATTTCACCCAGTACGGACGATGCTCCCGGGCGGTCGCGACCGCATCCTGCCACCCGGAGCGCTTTCGGACGGGCACCCGAGAAAGGAGAAGCTATGGCGATCGGACCTGTTCAGCTCATTGTTCTGGGGTTCAACCACCCTCAGTTCCACGGTGAGATCATCGCCGAACTGGAGAAGTTGAGGGAGAGCGAAACCGTGCGCGTGATCGACGCGCTCGCGGTCTACAAGGACGCCGAGGGCGAGTTTGAGGTGGAGCACCTCAGCAACATCACCGAGGACGAGGCGATCGAGCTAGGGACCACGATCGGCGCTCTGATCGGCCTCGGCATCGAGGGTGAGGAGGGCATCGAAGCGGGGGCCACCGCCGGAGCCGAGCACGCAGCTGCCGAGGGCATCCATCTGTTTTCAGACGAGGAGGCCTGGGACGTGCTCGAGGAGATCCCGAACGACTCCGCCGCCGCCTTGGTGCTCCTCGAGCACCACTGGGCGGTGCCGCTTCGCGACGCGATCGCGCGCGCGGGGGGTTTCCGCATCGGCGACGGCTTCATCAGCCCGCTCGACCTGATCGAGATCGGCCTCATCTCAGCCGAGGAGGCGAAAGAGCTCCACGCAATGGAGACGGCCGCCGTCGGCAGCCCGCAGTGACCCCTACGAGCCACGGGAGGTAGAAGGTGTTCGGAGGAAGAAGGGTGGCACGCCGCACGAGCCGGCGCACCGCACGACGCGTCTCGCGCCGCTAGTGGATCACGACAAGTCGCCCTCGCCGGTGGGCCATATGCTCTGGCGAGGGCGGCCTGCCTAATCGTGAGATGACCTCCACCTCACACTCATGGCCCGTCCCGGAGAACCGCGCGAAGTATGGGTTAGCCCTGCTGGTCTGGTGAGCGCGAGTGGCGCTCGAAGAGTGTGGCGTTGAGGACGGCGGCTCCGACGATCACGCGTCCGACGAAGAAGAAGGCGAGCAGGAGAGTGGCCGCCGTCCCCAGGGCTCCGTAGGTGCTCGTCTTCGAGTTGATGACGTGGCCGAGAATCAGCATGTTGAAGATCACCACTCCGGTGAAGCCGACGGCGTAGAAGGCCGATCCCGGGATCAAGTCCGTCCATCCTGCGTCCGAGTGGGTCAGCTCCAGGGAGACGATCAGCCAGAGTCCGGTGAGGCCGAACACGAGCACGAGGAGCGTGAGAATGCCGCCGATCAAGGTCTGATGGCTGACGGCACCCACACCGACCAAGAGCAGAAGCTGGCCGGCAAGCGCCGCGCCGAAGACCCCGAGCGAGTGTGAACTCACCTTGACCGCGGCCGCCGAGCGTTCCCAGGCCAGGGAGTGGACGATTGCAATGGCGCGGAGCAAGACTCGCGTCGCGTAGACGAGCGCGAAGAACGAGGTGAGCGCGATCCACCAGTTGGAGCCTCCTTTGGCGGTGCTCGCGATCTGCGTGGTCACGACCCCGGCCAGCCCGACCGAGTTCGAGATCAGGTGGGGCTCGACGCCGACGGCACTAGCCAGCAGTCCGAGACCCGAGACGGCGAAGAACGCGGCGGGCAAGGAGAACACGAACAGCCGGTAGGAGAGCGCCCCGGCGAGCATGCCGCCGCCCATGTGGGAGTCTCGCTCGATTGTCTCGAAGGTCGCATCGAGCGCCGGCGAGCGTCGACGGGCCCCCTCGACCCAGCCTCTCAGCGCACGGGCGTGCTCGGCCCAGAGCGTCACCCGCCGCAGCAGCGTGCGCCGCGGCGGCGGCAGCTTCATCTGCTGCTCCGTGCCGTGCTCCTGACGGGGAGAGGGCACTGCAGCCGCTCAGGAGTGAGGGGTCTTGTCCGGAGTGGCAGCTGCCTCGAGGCGTTGCCTCTCGGTCTGCCGCCAGCTCGACCAGACGGGCGAGAAGACCGCGCAGACCAGCGACATCACGATCAAGATGAAGAACCAGCCGATCATCGTGAGGACCACCCCGAACGAACCGAGCGCCTTCGCGTTCGCGTTTACGGTCGCCGGCAAGAAGAAGGGCGAGGTGGCGCTCGCGCCGCCGATGACGAGCGTCGCGAGGAGCGCGCCGGGAAGCAGGGCGCGCAGGCCGATCCTGCGGTGCAGGAGGAAGCGCGGTGCCCAGAGCCAGAAAACGATCGACCCTAGAAGCCAGACGGGCACAAGTATGAGCCGACCGGTATCACGAACCTCTCCGCCCGAGACGACGACGAGTGCGATGGCGCCCGTGAAGACGAAGAAGAAGATCGCGAAGAGCGCCTGGTCGGCTGCCGATCCGACCTCTATTCGCCAGGCGCGCGCGTAGACGTCCTGGTAGATCTGGCCGATGCCGATCCCCCACAAGAGGGCGCTGACGAGCACGGTGACGGTCGCCGCCAGCTTGTTTGCAGAGGCGTTGCCGAAGGTGTCCTGGACAAGACTCGCGGTGGAGCCGGTCAGGTTCAGGTGGGAGATCAGGTGCCTGGCGAAGGGGGTGTCGTTGCCACTGCCGGAGGAACCAAAGACGGCGATGGCCACGAGGGCGGCGGGAAGGGCCGACAAGGCCGCGTAGACGGTCACCGCGCACCCCGAGTTACGGCTCGCGGAGAAGTAGGCCCGGAACCATTGCAGGGCGAGCCGGCCGAAGCGTGTGTCGGCGCGGCCGCTCAGCCAAGCCTGTATCGCCTTGATCCGACCGCCAGTCCCGGCTGGAAGTTGGTCAGGTGCTGACTTTGCGCTGCGATCCAATCGTTCCACCGCCCTTTCGAAGCCCGTCCGGTGGCTGTCACATTCTCTCAGTCGCGTGAACCGGCGTTGGGAATGAGCGACGACCTACGCGGGCTGAACCGACGTCGGCTTCATGAAGGCGCCGAAGATCCACAGGATCGGAAAGAAGATGCCGAAGAAGAACATCCACCCGTGTCCGTTCCTGAGGGTCATCAGCCCGAGCGTGATGGCAACGATCAGGTACAAGACCACGCCGCCAATTCCGATACCCCACCACATAGTTCCTCCCTCGCCCAGCATGGCTCCGATGCACCTTCGACTCTGACGTCGTGAGCACAAGGAGCATCACCCCATCAGGACGAGTCGCAGCCCGCGCGCTGCGCCCTAGGTTGAGCACTCTGTGATCGAGTTTTGGTGGTGCAGCTCTTGAGTCTCCCCGGCAAGCCTCCTGATCCCGCATGAAGCAGACCGACATCACGGCCATGGGTGTCATCGACACCTTTCTCTTGCTCTTGATCGGGATCGGACCCAAGCTGGCGCTCGTCCCACTCCTTCAGATCACGGCGCAGCTCGACGCATCGACACGATCACGAGTGCGCAGGAAGATGCTCACTACAGCGGCAATCGTGGCGCTGACCCTTGTCCTCTTCGGCGAGCTGCTTCGGCGTCTGCTGCACTTCACGGTCGAGTCTCTCTCGATCGCCGGCGGCGTCATCCTGCTCGTGCTCGCCGTCGAAATGGTGCTTCAACGTGGAAGCGACGACCAATGGAGCACCAAGGACACAGATCCGATGCGGCTGGCCATGGTGCCGCTTGCGGTGCCATATCTCCTCAACCCGGTCGGGATCGTGGGTCTGATCACCATCTCGGCCGAAGCCGGCTCCATCGGCGTGCTCGCTGTAGAGCTAGCCGTCCTCCTGACCGTTCTGGTCATCGATGCCCTCGTCTTCCGCTGGGCGGACCGCGCGAGCGAGGCACTTGATGAGAGCCGGATGCTGGTGATCGAGAAGGTCTTCGGGTTTCTGATCGCAGCAATCGCGGTGCAGCTGATCCTCGACGCGTTCTACGAGCTAGGCGTGATGCCAACGTTGCACCACTGACAGGCGCCTCGATCGCCGCCGGCACGTGGGGCGTGCCGGCGTGTGTCTTTGCGACAACCGTCCTGCCAAGGAGCCAGATGACGAGCATCTCCGAAAAGCAGCCGCTGCCGCTGCGGCGGCGGCTGCTCAGGCCGATGCTCGTGGTCGTCGGCCTCGTCGTGGTGTTCGTGTGGGTGCTGCCGCAGTTCATCGACTACGACGACGTCTGGAGCGCGTTGAAACAACTCGACGCATGGGAGCTCGCCGCCCTCGTCGTGCTCGCCCTCGCCCGCGTCCCGACCGAGGCGCTCATGTATCGGGCGTTCCTGCCGGGCCTCCGACTCACGCGCGGAAGCGAGGCATATCTCTCTTCTAACCTGGCGGGGCAACTGCTGCCGCCCCCGAGTGCGAGCCTCATCCAGTACGGCTACTTCCGCGGCGGCTACGAGGCGGATGACGCAGAGATCGCCGCGTTCGGATCGTTCGTCTTCCCGACCCTCGGCAGGTTCCTGCTCCCGCTCATCGCGCTACTCGTTCTGCTCGTTACCGGCGACGCCGACGGGACGATCCTGCTCGCGGGCGCACTCTCGCTGACGATCACCGGCGTGGCGTGCGTCGCCGGCTGGTTCTTCCTCCGGCGCGAGTCGACGGCGCGTCGGATCGGAGCCAAGGCTCAGCGTCCGTTGTCCTGGATCCTCGTGAAGGTCAAGCGGAAACCCGTCGCTGACGGCGCCGGACAGGCGAGCGCGCTGCGCCTGCGGACGCTCATCGTCCTTCGCAAGGGTTGGCGGCTGGGCTCCGCCGGCGTCGCGGCGAACCTCCTCGTCACCTACCTGATCCTCCTGGCGGCGCTCCGCTTCCTCGGCGTCTCGAGCAGCCAGCTAACGGCGCCTGACGCGTTCGCCGCCTTCGCGGTTGCTTTCTGGGCCGGCGCGGTGATTCCGATCACCGGCAGCGGCCTCGGCGTCGTCGACGCGGTGCTCATGACCATGCTGATCGAGTCGAGCAGCGCATCCGACGACACGCTCGTTGCCGCGGCTCTGCTCTGGCGCGTCTTCTACTCGGTCGCGATCCTGCCCCTCGGCGCGATCACCCTCGGCCGCTTCCGAAGCGCAGGCGCCGAAGACAGTGGGGCCTGCGACAGCTCTCGTGTGGGGACGGTTCCTGGGGACAATTAATGGGGCTGCGGTACTGGCGGCTGCCATAAAGCACCACAACAGGAGGTGTGGAAGCTACACACCCCTCCATAGGAAGCCTCACACCCACTCAACAGAAACATCGGATGGATCAGATAACGGGGCCGGACAGCGGGATCGGCTCAACCAAAGCCCAGAATGAACTTCGCATCCTCCGACATCCGGTCCGGCGTCCACGGCGGGTCGAAGGTGAGCTCGAGCTCGACGTTCTCGATGCCTTCGACCTGGCGCACGGCGCCGTCGATGTCCTGCGCAATGAGGGGGCCGGCCGGGCAGCCCATCGAGGTGAGGCTGTACGTGACCTTGGCGGTCGATTCCTCCACCTCGACCTCGTAGAGCAGCCCGAGATCCACGATGTCCATCCCGAGCTCGGGATCCTCGACCGTGCGGAGAACCTCCATCACCTCGTCGCGCGAAGCCATGCAGCCAGTCTAGAGGCGCGTACGATGACGACGTGCTCGGCAGCGTCGGCAACACAGCCCTGTCCGTTCTCCTTCTCGTGGTCGCGATCGGGCCGGTCGTGGCCATGATCTGGTTCGCCTGGTGGTTCCTCCGCGCCGGCAAGCGCTACGACGATCAGGAGCGGGCGGCGGGACGTCGCCCGCCGCCGTAGGCTGGAAGCGTCGCTGGCGGAGCCGCCGACGCCCGGCCGAAGACCGGGCGCCAGCAAGACCCCACCACGCTTCTACGCGGCGGGCGCGATGTTCTGGTTGACGCGGAAGACGTTGTCCGGGTCGTACTGCGCCTTGACACGCGCGAGGCGGTCGTAGTTCGCGCCGTACATGCCGCGGACGCGGTCCGGCTCGTCCATGGCGAAGTTCGAGTATCCCCCGCCCATCGCGTACGGCTTGATGGCGTCCGAGTACGCGCGCGTCCACTCACGGATCGCCCCGGCGTTCGCGGGATCCGGATCGACTCCCGCGAAAACGCCGCCCCAGACCGCATCCCGGTACGACCATGCTGTCGCGTCGTTGTCGATCCGCGACGCCGCTCCGTCGATCGCGTAGAGGTGCATCGTCGACTTCCACGTCGGCATCTTCGGGCCGTACTCGACGTGCACCGCGATCGCCTCGTCCGGGATCTCGCGGATGAACTCACCCCGCCAATACCACTGGTCGCCGGCCGGGTACACGGCGTCGAAGGCCGTGTTCCATGCCGGCAGCGGCACCGGCGCGATTCCGTCGAGCAGCGGCTTGCCGAAGGAGCGTGCCTCACGCAGTGCCTCGGACTCCTCTTCGCCCGCCTGCGTCCAGACGACGCCGCACACCTTGCGGAGATGGAGCTCCTCCGGGAACGGCGGCCCCGGCGGAATAGACAGAAACGCGAAGAATCCGCTGAGCTCGTCGGGCGCGGCAGGCAGGAAGTCCCTGTACCACGTGAGGACCTCGGCGGCGTCGCCGATGTCGTACAGCACCGGCCCGGCGAGAACGGTAGACGCGGGATGGCAACGGAATGAGAACGACGTGACAATCCCGAAGTTGCCGCCGCCGCCGCGCAGGGCCCACAAGAGCTCCGGCTCTCGATCAGCGTCCGTCTGCACGATCGAGCCGTCCGCGAGGACGACTGTCGCCGCCACGAGGTTGTCGATCGTCAGCCCCATTCCTCGCGTCAAATGTCCCATGCCGCCGCCGAGCGTCAGCCCGCCGACGCCCGTGGTGCCGATGATCCCGACCGGGACGGTCAGCCCGGCCTGATGCGTCGCCTCGAGCAGGTCCTTGAGCAGCGCGCCGCCCCCGACCCGCGCCACCTTCGCCGCCGCGTCGACCTCGATCGCGTTGATCTGCGAGAGATCGATCACGAGCCCGTCGTCGACCGAGCCGAGGCCGCCGCCGTTGTGGCCGCCGCCGCGCACGGCGATCCGCAGACCGTGCTCGATGCCGTACTGAAGGGCTGCGCCGACGTCGCCCTCGTCAGTGCAGTACGCGATCGCGGCCGGGCGTTTGTCGATCATCGCGTTGTACAGCGCACGTGACTCGTCGTAATCGGCGTCGGCCGGCTCGACGACGCGGCCCTTGACCGCCGATGCGAGTCCCTCGACCGAAACAGCCATGTCCTACCTCCCTATCGGTTGCGGGCGATGCTACGCCGCGCTCATGCGAAATGGAACGGCGCTTAGTAACTAGACGCCCGGCAGCCGCACTTCTTCCCGCCGTTCGCGGGCGAAGAAGTGGATGCCGTCGACGAACCGTACCCAGTTGCAGCGCGTGCACATCAGGAGCGAATGAGTACGCGCGCTGTCGGCGAGGAAACGGACGCCGCGCAGTAGATCTCCGTTCGAGACGCCGGTCGCGGCGACGATCACCTCGCCCGGCGCGAGGTCCTCGGTGCGGAAGACGCGCTCATAGTCGACGATCCCGGCCTCGCGCAGCTCGTCGATCTCGCGGCGTGAGGTGGGCCAGAACTGCGCCTGCAGCTCGCCGCCGAGGCAACGCAGGGCTGCGGCCGAGAGCACCGCCTGGCGCGTGCCGCCGATCCCGATCGCGAGATGGTCGTTCGTGCCGCGAATCGCCGCAGAGATCGCCGCGGTCACGTCGCCGTCCTGGATCAACTTGATGCGTGCGCCCGAGTTGCGGATCTCCTCCATCAGGTCGTGGTGCCGCGGCCGGTCGAGCACGATCGTGGTTACGTCGTTGACGCGCCGTCCGAACGCTTCCGCGATCGCCTCGATGTTGTCGCCGACCGGGCGGAGAAGGTCGATGGCGCCGCGGGCGCGCGGCCCGACCGCCATCTTCCGCATGTAGATGTCGGGAAGCGTCGTGAAGCGGCCGGGGGCGCCGACGGCGATCATCGACATCGCACCGTTGCCGCCGCGCGCCACGACGCCCCGGCCCTCGAGCGGGTCGAGCGCGAGGTCGACCTCCTCGTCGCCCGAGCCGACGATGGCGCCGGGCGTGAGGCCGCCCGAGTCGTCGAGCGAGCCGAACACGACGCGGCCGCTGATCGGCAGAAGGTCGAGCGTCGCGCGCATGCCGGTCGCCGCCGCCTCCTCCGCCGCGTCCTCGTCGTCGCGCCCGAGCCAGCGGGCCGAGACGAGCGCTGCCCGCTCGGTCGCGCGCAGGTACGCCTGGCACTGGCAGCGCCGCTCCTCGTCGGTCTCGTAGTTGGCGTTCTCGCTCACCGCGCCACAGTGCGACTCTGCTCGGCGGCGTCGAGGACGAGGTCAGCGACCGTCCGCGCCGCCCGGTCCGCGTCCTCGTTCTCGATCACCGGAACCCCGGCGCGATGCGCCCTCGCCACGACGACCTCCTGCAGCCGGCGGATGTCCTCGAAGCGCTCGAGGTAGCGCGACTCGGGCCGCTGCTCCGAGTCCTCGTCGCGGAAGCGGAAGTGGCGCACGTGCTCTTCCTCGTCCTCGATCGAGAGCACGACGAACACCGAGACGGCCAGGTCCGGGCGCGGCAGCTCGACCATCCCGGGCACGAGGTGGACGCCCTCGAGCACGAGCGACCAGCCCTCTGCGAACGCGCGCTCCGTCGAGGCGCCGACGCCGACGAGGACGTTCCTCGCCTGCTCCCGGAAGCCGAACTCGAGCGGGTCGTCCGCGTCGGGATAGACGTCTCCCGCCTCGAAGCTCGACTGGTGGATCGAGGGCATGAAGTCGCTCGAGAAGAAGGCGCGCATCGTCTGGCGGACGAAATCGGTCGAGGTGACACGCGTGATGCCGAAGCGATACGCCAGCTCGGTCGCCACCGTCGACTTGCCGGTTCCGGTCGCTCCCCCGATGAAGACCATGATCGGCAAGTCGAGCTCGCGGAGCTCCTGGAAGCGGCGCAGGCGCTGGATCGACTCACGTCCCTCCTGCTCGCCGAGCACCTCGACCGCGAGGGCCTCCAGCCGCTCGAGCTCGATGCGATCCTGCCCACGCTCGCGCAGATCGTCGTGAACGCGGCTCGCGAGCGCGTACGCGCGATGGCCGGCCACGCCGACGGCCATGAGCGAGCGCGCCATCAGTCCGCGCGAGTACGGGAGTCCGAGCTCGTCCCCGCCGAGCGGGAGCGGCATGATCCGGCGCGGCTCAGTCACGCGCGCACCGCCTGCTGCGCCAGAGCGAGGACGCGCTCGTCGAGCTCGTCCGAGACGACGTCGTTCGCCGCGAGGACGACCTCGGCGCCGCGCTCGAGCGCGACCTCGGCCACGACGTCGACCGCGGCGGCCTTGAGCTCGACGAGGTAGACATCCGCGTCGACGCGCGCGAGCTCCTCCCGCAGCGTGTCCCGCCGCGCGAGGTTGCGGGAGACGTGGACGACCTCGGCGTCGAGCTCGTCGGTGGGCGCGGGGCCGGTCGTGAACACGGCGGTGCGGCGGCCCCTGAGCGGCTCGGCCGGGCGCAGCCGAAGCTCGGCCTCGACGATCGGGACGTCCGAGACGGAGCGGATCGCCTCGCGGTCCGCCCCGCCGGTGTCGACGACGAGGTCGGAGATGAGCACGCGATACGCGTTGAGGCCCGCCCGCGCGTCGTGGCGCCCGTTCGTGACGAGGATCCGCGCGTCCACCTCGACCGGCGGCAGCGCGGCTCCGCTGCCGTCGAAGACGAGCAGCTCGGGATCGAGCTGCGCGGCGAGCTGCGCGCCTTCGAGCACGTTCGACCGGAACGGAGCGCCCGCGAGCCCTCCCCCGGCCCGCCGGCAGCCGATCGCCGGCACACCCGCGAGCGCGGCCGCCTCGAGATGGTCGGAGGCCGCGTGCCGGCCCGAGCGGGAGAGCGCGAGCAGGTCGTCGAGCGTCGGCGGCACCTCGATCAGCTCCGGCTCCGGCGGCCCGCCGCGGCCCATTGCCACGACGACCACGCGACGGTCGCGGGCGAGGACACGCGCGACGTGTCCGGCCACGGCGGTCTTCCCGATCCGCTTGCCCAGGCCGATCACGGCAAGCGACGCCGTCCCGACCGGATCGAGCGGCGGCGGGTCGAAGCGGAAGTCGGCGCCGACGTACGGCAGCCCGAGCGCGAGCGCCCGCGACGCCCAGAGCATGCGCTCCCGCGGCCCGAGCACCGGCTCGTCGGAGAGGTCGACCACGAGCTCCGCCTCGACCGCGTCGAGCGCCGCCACGAGCGGAACGCCGTAGTCGTCGTCACCCCGCAGCTTCTCGGTCCCGCCGACGAGCAGCGCGCCGACGACGTCGTACGGCAGCGCCTCGAGCGCATCGCGCACGACCGCCGCGTAGTGCTCGCCGTCGATCAGGACGATGGCCCGCCCGCTCACGTCGAGCGCACCTCGTCCTCGATCCGCGCCGTGTACTTCTCGTACGTCTTGGTCTCGGTCGAGAACTGGATGATCCGCTCCTGCTCGTGGAAGGGGTAGCGGCGCCAGACGTCGATGTGCGTCCCCTCGACCTCGACGACGTTGTAACAGGGCCGTCCCTTGCCGCGCAGCCGCGAAGACGAGACCGTGCCGGCGTTGACGACGAACAGATCCTCGAGCCGCCACGCGTACGGAACGTGCTTGTGGCCGCAGAGGACGAGATCGACCTCGGCGCTCTGGAGACACTCCAGCGTGTCGCCGGCGTCGTTGACGATGTTGCGTTCCCGGCCGGTTCCCGGCACCGGCAGCAGATGGTGGTGGAGCACGAAGAGCTTGAGGTCGGCGGCTCCGGCAAACGCCTCCTCGATCAGGCGGTAGCGCCCGCGGCCGATCTGGCCGTTGTCGAGGTCGGGCTCGGTCGAGTCGACCGCGACGATCGTCGCCGGACCGACGTTGAGCACCGAGTTCCGCTCGCCGAACAGCTCCTCGAAATGGACGTAGCCGACGTTGCGGGAGTCGTGGTTGCCCGGGATCACGACCATCGAGTCGCACTCGACGCGGTTCAGGTAGTCGCGTGCGAGCACGTACTCGTCCTTGAAGCCGTTCGAGGTGAGGTCGCCGGAGATCACGACGACGTTCGGCTGCATCTCGTTCACCTCGGCGATAGCGCGCTCGAGATGCTGCGGGAGAAAGAACTGCTCCCCGCAATGCAGGTCCGACAGCTGCACGATCCGGAACATGCGCGAAGGCTATAGCGAGCGAAGCTGGCACTTCGCTCGCTGGGTGGCGGAACTCCGCGCGGGCGAGAGCGCGGTCCGTCCTGCACCTGGTCGAAGCGCCGCCCCGGGCTAAAAGATCCAGCTGACCGGGTAGTACAGCGCCGCGGCCATGAGCGCAGCCGCCGGGAGGGTCAGCAGCCATGCGAAGACGATGTTGCCGGCGACGCCCCAGCGCACGGCCGACAGGCTCCGGGTCGCTCCCGCTCCCATCACCGAACCCGACACGACGTGCGTGGTCGAGATCGGGAAGCCGAGCCGGGTGCCCGCGTAGAGGGTGGTGCCGGCTGCGATCTGGGCGGCGAAGCCGTGCTCGGGCTGCATCTTGTAGATCCGCTGCCCGAGCGTGCGGATGATCCGCCAGCCGCCGACGTACGTCCCCGCCGCGATCGTCAGTCCCGCCGAAATCTTCACCCACGTCGGGATGTAGAAGCTCGAGATCGAGCCGTGCTCGTACAGCGCGAGCGCGATCACGCCCATCGTCTTCTGCGCGTCGTTCGCTCCGTGGGTGAAGGCGAGCCAGGTGCCGGAGAAGAGCTGGCCCGTGCGGAAGCCCCGGTTCGTGACGCCGGGCGTGAGGCGGTGGAAGAGCCAGTAGATGACGAGAAGGAGGAGGAACGCTCCGGCGAAGCCGATCACCGGCGAGGCGGCGCCCGGAACGATGACCTTGTGCCAGAGACCTGACCATTCGACGCCGGACGTGCCGGACTGGACGAGCGCGGCGCCGACGAGACCGCCGATCAGCGCGTGCGTCGAGCTCGACGGGAGCCCGAGCCGCCACGTGAGGAGGTTCCAGACGATCGCACCGAACAGGGCGGCCAGCACGGTCTGCTCGGTCGCGAGATTCGTGTTGATGATCCCCTCGGCCACGGTCTTCGCCACCGCCGTGGTGACGAAGGCGCCCGCGAGGTTCGCCACCGCCGAGACGAGGACCGCCCGGCGCGGCGAGAGCGCGCGCGTGCCGACCCACGTCGCGACGTAGTTCGCCGTGTCGTGGAAGCCGTTCGTGAAATCGAAGGCGAGGCCGATCGCGACGACGACGACGATCAGGACCATGGCCGGCTCCCGATCCCTGTCAGCGGTTCTTCACGACAATGGCCTCGAGCACGTTGGCCGCGCGCTCACAGGCGTTCATTGCTGCCTCGAGGCTCTCGTGGATGTCCTTCCAGCGGATCACCTCGAGCGGATCGGAGCGCGCCATGAAGAGGCTCGAGACGCTGTCGTGCAGGATCCGGTCGCCCACGTGCTCGAGCTCGCGCAGCTCGGCCAGGTGCGCACGCGAGTCCTGGAAGCCCTCGAGCAGTGCGACGGCGTCGGCGAGCTTTTCCGCGGAGCGCTGGATCGTCTGCGCCTGCTCGCGTGCCTGCAGGCGGATCTCCTCCACGCCATAGCTGACCACCCTGCTCGCCGCCTCGTCGATGTGGTCGCAAACGTCATCGAGAGCGCCCGCGAGCCGGTACATGTCATCGCGGTCGAACGGCGTGACAAAGGTGCGGTTGAGGAGGTCGACCAGCTCGTGGGTGAGCCGGTCGCCCTCGTGCTCCGAGTCCTTCACCTTGCGTTCCAGCTCCTTCGCGCTGTCCGGGAACCGGTCGAGGAGCTCGACGAGTAGGTCGGAGATCGCGACGATGTTCTGCGCCGAGCTGTTGTAGAGGGCAAAGAACTCGCGCTTCTGGGGGGTGAGCTTCAGGCGTGCCACGGCAGGCGGTTGTCTATCACGGAAGCGAGTGTCGAAACGACCGTTCTCCGCTGTTGCGCCGATTGTCTCGGCGTCCGACCGCGCCGCTACCG
Source organism: uncultured Actinomycetes bacterium (assembly GCA_963731015.1). GTDB lineage: Bacteria > Actinomycetota > Thermoleophilia > Gaiellales > Gaiellaceae > Palsa-739. The sequence goes on along the minus strand of CAVSTY010000005.1, from coordinate 213,315 downwards.
TGACCGGCGATGGAGCTTGAGCTCCCGGTCTTCAAGGCGTATCGCGGGGCCGAGCCGCCGCGGTTTGCGAGTCCCGCCGAACTCGAGTGCGCGAAGGTGCTCGACTATTACGACGTCGCCTGGGAATACGAACCCCGGACGTTCGTGCTCGAGCAAGACGAGAAGGGACGCGTGACCGAAGCGTTCACGCCCGACTTCTTTCTCCCCGAGCAGAACCTCTACGTCGAGATCACCGCCATGAAGCAGTCGCTCGTCACCCGCAAGAACCGGAAGCTGCGCAAGCTGCGTGAGCGGTACCCCGACGTCCGGATCAAGCTCTTCTACCGGCGCGACCTCGAGCGCCTCGCCCAGCATTTCCACCTCGACATCGCCAGCTGAGTCCGGCCACTTGCCGGGCGACGACAGGATCGGAGAGATCCACCTCTCCGCGGTCGAGATCGCCGCGCGTGTCCGGGAGCTGGGGGCAGAGATCGCCGGCGACTACGCCGATCGCGAGCCGGTGCTGGTCGCGTCGCTGAAGGCGAGCCTCGTCTTCGCCGCCGACCTCTCGCGCGCCATCCCTATCCTCCACGCGATCGACTTCGTCGAGCTCGCCGGCTACGGCAGCGCGGTCATGGGCGGGCACCAGCAGATCCGCGTGCTCAAGGACCTCGATCTCGATGTCCGTGGCCGCGACGTGCTGATCGTCGAGGACGTCGTCGACACCGGCCTGACGCTCAACTACCTCGTCCGCACGCTCGAGCTGCGCGGCCCCTCCTCGGTCGCGGCCGTGACGCTGCTCGACCGGCCGTACCGCCGGCTCGTCGAGGATCTCCCCGTGCGTTACGTTGGTTTCGTCGTCCCCGACGAGCTCTACGTCGGCTACGGCTTCGATCTCGATGAGCGCTACCGCGAGCTGCCCGACCTGCACCTGCTGGACCTGAGCTGACGACCCGCGTCGGTGGGTGCGCGGCGGCGTTTGCCACTTGAACCTCGGGAAAGACCCATCCTCGGGGACACCTCCAGGGGGTCCTACACATGGTCGTCTCCCGACGACACCGGCCGCCTCTCCGGGGGCGGCCGGTTGCATTCCGCTCCCGCCCAGCCCCACCCGCTCCGACTACGCTGCGGACGTGGTCTCCGAGGGCGAGCCGGCACCCGACTTCACGGCGACGACCGACGCCGGCGAGCAGGTCAGCCTCTCCGACTTCCGCGGCAAGCCGGTCGTCCTCTACTTCTATCCCAAGGACGACACGCCCGGCTGTACGACGCAGGCGTGCGGCATCCGCGACGCCTACGGCGAGTTCGAGCGCGCCGGCGCCGTCGTGCTCGGCGTCTCGCCCGACAGCGAGAAAAAACACGTCAAGTTCAAGGAGAAGTACGACCTCCCGTTCACGCTCCTTGCCGACCCGCAGCACGAGGTCGCCGGGCGCTACGGCACGTGGGGTGAGAAGCGTTACAAGGGCAAGACGTACTGGGGCGTGCAACGGGCGACCTTCCTCATCGCCCCCGACGGGACGGTCGCCAAGGTCTGGCCCGAGGTGAAGCCCGACACGCACGCCGACGACGTGCTCGCGGCGCTCGCGTCGGCGTGAGCCTCGAGAGATCCCCCGGCGGGGGGACTCCGCGCAGCGGTCGCCCGAGAGAAGATCAGGCCTGCGGCCATGCAGCTCTTCCTGCGCGATCCCTCCTACACCGACCGCCTGGCGGTGTTCCTGACGAGCGTCGGCCAACAGGCCGTCGTCGGCGCGCCGGATCGCGTCGACCTCGACGAGACCGACGAGGACTCGGAGCACATCGAGCTCGAGCTCTACCTCCGCGTCTGGCGCGTCCTCCACCCGGACGCCGAGGTCGAGCTGGCCGTCAGCGAAGCGCTCTAGGCGCCGTCCCGGCTTTCTGCGACGCTAGTCGCGTGTTTCGTTGGCTCCGCTCGCTCTTCGGTCGTGGGCGGCGGGACGAGACCTCCCCGATCCGTGAGGCGGAGGCCTACGCCCGCAGCTACGGCAATCGAAGCGGCGAGATCGTCAGCGTCGTGCGCCAGGAGCCGAAGCCGATCCCCCGCCGCACGGGAGACATGACCGGCGAGCTGCTGCGCCGCGCCTTCGAAACGAAGCTCGACTCACGCGGCAAGACCATTACCTGAGCGGGCTCAAGGATCGCGCTCAGCCGCCGATTCTCTTCAGGTCAGGGGGTCGGAGCTTCCTCGGGCGCGGCGCGCGTCGCCGCAAACGCGCGAGCGGGTCAGGACTCTCCCTTGGCCCCCTGACGCTCCAGCCGGACCTCCGACGAGAGGACCGGAACCGCTACCGAGTCAGCGGATGACCGTCACGACCGGCCCGATCACGTTGCGCGCAGGCACCGAGCCCCACACCCGCGAATCGCACGACGCGGCCCGGTTGTCGCCGAGCATGAAGTAACTCCCCGCCCGGACGTGCCACGTCTTTCCCAAGAAGGCCGTGTCCTCACGACGGCGGGCCCGTTCGATGTACGGCTCGTAGAGCCGTTTGCCGTCGATGTCGATGAAGCCCTTCTCGTCTTCGTGAACCGTCTCGCCCGGCAATCCGACCAGGCGCTTCACGAACAACCCGCCCTCGCCGCACCGCACCGCTGCCTCGGGCGGGGTGCGGAAGACGACGATGTCGCCCCTCTTGAGCTTCTCTCCCGGCTGCACCACGACGCGATCGTCGGCCGTGCCGAGGCACCCCGGCGCCGGCTTGGCGCAGTGCAGCGTCGGCTCCATGGCCGATGTCGGGATCCGGTAGATGTGGGTGGACGAGCCGACGCAGCCGCTGAGGAGCAGGCACGAGCAAAATCCGGCCAACAGCGTGAGGAGCGTCGGCGTTCGAAATGCCATTCTGAGCGATGCGATGAGGATGCGCGGGCACTGTAGGCACGTACCGGCTTGTACGCTGAGGCTCGATGAGTCCGCTTCGAGGATTGCTCCTCTTCAAGCTCGGCGGCTGGGTGGGAATGATGGGCGCCGCTGCGTTCGTGCGACGCACCGTGCCTTCGCGCGGAGACGAAGACGAGCGACGAGCTCGATCTGGTCGCCGTCTTCGACGGGATCGACCTCAAGAGCCGAGCCGGAGCCTTCAAGGGAGGTTCGATGCTGGCCTGGTTCGGCGGCATCACAGTCGACCTGCGCGAGGTCGAGCTCGCATCAGGAGCACATCTGTCCCTGAACACCCTCTTCGGTGGTATCGCGATCAAGACGCCGCCCGGCTGGCGGATCGAATCCGAGCTGAAAGCTCTCGCTGGCGGGGTCGACGCTCCGGCGCCGGCCCACGACGAACCCGATTCTCCCGTCCTCACCGTCACCGGGTCGGCGATCTTCGGTGGCATCTCCGTTGCAGCGAAAGCGGCCACGGATGACCCCACTCGGGCCGCGGCTGCGCGGAACGGCGAGCCGCGCGACTAAGCCTCCTCGACCCCAGCAGCCCGACAGTGGGCGCACTTATCTGGCGATGCGGATGAGAGGACTTGAACCTCCACGAGCCGAAGCCCACACGGACCTGAACCGTGCGCGTCTACCAATTCCGCCACATCCGCGCGGAGCGACAGTGTAGCCCGACCGCGTCACCCGAACCGCTCCCGGACGCGCGTACCATGCGGCTCCCTTGCGCCGATCGCTGATCCCGCTCGCGCTCGCCCTCTCGGCGGCCTTTGCTCTGCTGGCGGGGGGATCGGCAGCCGCGTCGCCGCGGCCGTCGGGGAAGCTCGTCGAGGTCGTCGTCACCCTGCCGCAGCCCGCGCTCGCGGTGGAGGTCGCGCACAACCGGATGCTCGCAGCCAGGGCCGAACGCAGCCACTCCATCGCCGTGCGAGCGCCGGCCGCGATCTCCTACCTCCACACGCTGGCGGCGGCGCAGAGAACGCTTGCGGCGCGGCTCTCCGTCGCGATTCCGACGGCCCGCGTCAACTGGCACTACAGCGTCGCGCTCGACGGCGTCTCGGTCGTCCTCCCCGCCTCCGAACTCGGGCGCCTGCGCGCGCTTCCTGGCGCGACGGTCTGGCCGAACGTGACCTACCACTCGCTTGCGGACCCGCCCGCGTCGACCTCGGCGGCGATCGCGGACCCGGGGCCGGCTCTGATCGGCGCCACGGCGCTCTGGGGGCAGAACCTCGCCACCGCCGGCCAGGGCCTCAAGATCGGAATCATCGACGACGGCATCGACCAGGCGCATCCCTACTTCAAGCCGTCGGGCTTCTCGTATCCCGCCGGCTTCCCGAAGGGGAGCACTGCCTTCACCACGCCGAAGGTCATCGTCGCGCGCGCCTTCCCGTCGCCGTCCACGCACTGGAAGTACGCCGGCCGGCCGTTCGATCCGCTGTATTCGCTCCACGGGACCCACGTCGCGGGAATCGCGGCAGGCGACTACGACACGCCGACCGCTCCCCACAACGGCTCCCCCATCTCGGGCGTCGCGCCGAAGGCCTACCTCGGCAACTACAAGGCGCTTACCGTGCCGACGGCGGGCTACGGCCTCGACGGCAACGCGCCGGAGCTCGCCAAGGCGATCGACCAGGCGGTCGCGGACGGGATGAACGTCATCAACTTCTCCATCGGCGAGCCGGAGGTCGTGCCGCGCCGCGACATCGTCGTCCGGGCTCTCGACAACGCCGCGGCCGCCGGCGTCGTATCGGTCGTCGCTGCCGGCAACGACGCGGACATCGGGGGGCTCGGGACGATCACCTCCCCCGGTACGGCTCCGGCCACGATCACGGTCGCCGCTTCGACCATGGGGCACGGAGACGGAACGCGTCCGGATCACATCGCTGACTTCTCGTCCGCCGGGCCGACCCCCGTGTCGCTCCAACTCAAGCCGGATCTGACCGCGCCCGGCGTCGGCGTCCTCTCCTCCATCCCCGCACACGACTTCGAGACGCTCGATGGCACGAGCATGGCAGCCCCGCACGTCGCGGGCGGCGCGGCTCTCCTCCTCCAGCGCCATCCGACGTGGACGGTGCAGCAGGTGAAGTCGGCGCTCGCGTCGACGGGAGACGGGGTGCATCCCACGGGCCGCTCCGGTGAGGTCTCGGTGCTGCGGGAGGGTGGCGGGCGGATCGACCTCGTCCGCGCCGACCGGCCCCTGATCTTCACGAATCCCAGCTCGCTCAGCTGGGGGCTCGTCCGCCGCGGGTTCTCGGGCACGAAACAGCTATCCACCGTCGACGCAGGCGGCGGAGCCGCGAAGTGGAGCGTGTCGATCCACGCGCAGTCGATGCCGCGAGGCGCAAGGCTCGAGCCGCCGACGAAGACGCTCGTCGCCGGACACTCGCTCGCCCTGAGGCTCACGGTCTCGCGGACGGCGAGGGCCGGCAACGGCGGCGGCTTCGTCGTGTTGACCCGCGGCACCGACGTGCGCCGAGTCGCGTTCTGGTTCCACGTCGAGGTACCGAAACTCGCGCTCGACCCGCACCGGATCCTGCGAGCGCCGGGCCTCTACCACGGCGACACCGCCGGAAAGGCGTCGCGCGTCTCCTCCTATCGCTATCCCGAGCGCGGCCTCGCCTTCGGCGTGCCGACGCGACTCGGAGGGCCGGAGCAGGTGTTCCGGTTCACCCTGCGGCGCCCGGTCGCGAACTTCGGCGCCGTGGTCGTGAGCCATGCGCCCGGAGTTCGGGTCTCGCCGCGCCTCGTGGCCGGCAACGACGAGAACCGCGTCGTCGGCTACGCGGGTCTTCCGGTCAGCCTGAACCCGTACCAGGGCTTCGATCGTGCCGAGCCGGTCGTCGGAGCCGTGCTGCCCGAGCCGGGCACGTACGAGCTCGTGTTCGACACGCCGACCGGCGCGAGGCCGGGCGCGTTCAGGTTCCGCTTCTGGGTCGACGACACCTCACCGCCGTCGATCCGGTTCCTCCACCACACGGCCACGATCGGCAGGCCGCTCCGCGTCGCCGTCCGCGACTCCGGCTCCGGGGTCGACCCTCGGTCGCTGCACGCGAGGATCGGCCGCAGGTCGGTGCGCGTCACGTACGTCGCGCGGCGTGCTGCTGCTGCGGACGAACGGCCTGCGTCCCGGCAAGCAAGCCGTGACCGTCAAAGCGTCGGACTACCAGGAGACGAAGAACATGGAGGACGTCGGACCGGTGCTCCCGAACACCCGCATCCTCCATACGACGGTGACGCTGCACCGCTAGATCTGGCACGCTCACCGCGCCCGGTGAGCAGTTTGCCCCAGCAGCTCGATCTCGCGCTCGTCACGCGCCTGCGTGAGGTCGTCGCGGGCGAAGTGGTGACCGAGGCTGAGCTGCGGGCGCTCGACGACGAGGCCGGCGGCTGGCTGCGAGCGACGGAGGCACAGCTCCACGCCGCCGAGGAGCGGCTGACGAGACTCAACGCGGACGCGGCGAGTCCCCTGGCCGAGATCGCGGCCGAGGTGCGCCGGGTCGACGCACTCTCCCGTGAGCGGCAAGAAGCGCGCAGGCTGATCGACGGCCTGGAACAGCGCACGCGCGAGCTGCGCACCGCCTGGCTCAAGCATCACGCCGACGCGGGCTCGCCCTTCGACCCGCGGGGTTAGCGGCGGCGCTCCTGGTCTTCGGTCGTCGGGAGGTTGGCGAGATCGCGCTCCACGCTCGCGGCGAACTCGTCCGCCTCGTCGTCGCGCACGACGCGGAAGCTCTCCTTCCGCCGAGCGCGTTGCCGGCGACGGCGCGAATCGGCGCCGAAGCGCTCATCCAGCCGCGGCCACTCAGCGCCCGCGACCAGTACAACAGCGACCGCGAGCAAGGCGATGTACAGCCAGCTCACGGAGCGAGTCTAGCGCAGCGCCGTAGCCCGAGAACTCAGGCCGGTTCGAGCGCCTCGACCTTCCCGCGAAGGTAAGCGAGGTACGGCTCGGCGTCGAGCGGGCCGCCCACGATGCGCTCGAGCAGCACCGCCGGCTCGAAGGTGCGGCCCCAGCGGTGGACGTGCTCCCCCAGCCACTCGCGCAGCGGGCCGAACTCGCCGCGCTCGAACTGCTGGTCGAGATCGCCGAGCTCGCTCGTCGCGCGCTCCCAGAGCTGAACCGAGATCACGTTCCCGAGCGCGTACGTGGGGAAGTAGCCGAAGTTGGAGTCCGACCAGTGGACGTCCTGCAGCACGCCCTCCAGGATGTCCGACGGTTCGACGCCCAGGTACTCGCGGAGCTTCGCGTCGAACGCCGCCGGCAGGTCGGCCGGCGTCACCGCACCAGCGAGCATCTCCCGTTCCAGCTCGAAGCGCAGGACGACGTGGAGCGAGTAGGTGACCTCGTCGGCCTCGACGCGGAGCACACTTGGCGCCACGCGGTTCAACGCCCGATGGAACTCCTCGAGCGGCACGGTCCCGAGCTGCTCCGGGAACGTCTCCTGCAGTCGCGGATAGAAGAATCGCCACGTGGATAGGCCGCGCCCGACGATGTTCTCCCACAGCCGGCTCTGCGACTCGTGGAACGACGACGAGGTGCCTTCCTGCAGCGGCGTCCGGAAGTACCGCGCGTCCACCTGGCGCTCGTAGATGCCGTGCCCGAACTCGTGCAGGCACGAGAGGATCCCGCCGAGGTTGTCGTCGTCGAAGCGAGTGGTCAGGCGGATGTCCGACTCCGACAGGCTCAGGGCGAACGGGTGGACGGTGTCGTCGAGCCGCCACGCCTCGTCGTCCATCCCCCAACGCGAGAGCACCTCGACTGAGAACTCGCGCTGTCGGTCGGGCGGGAAGTCGCCGCGGAGGCACGAGTCGTCGACCGGTTCCCCGATCCCGGCGACGAGCGGAACGAGCTCCTCCTTCAGGCGCGCGAAGATCGCGGCAACGTCCGCCGTGGACATGCCCTGCTCGTGGTCGTCGAGGAGGACGTCGTACGGATCGTCGAACGGCTCGTGGCACGCGACGTACTCCTGCGTCAGCGCGAGCCGGCGCTCGAGGTGCGGGCGGAAGAGCTTGTAGTCCTTCGCCGCACGCGCCTCGAGCCAGGCGGCGTAGGCGAGCGAGCCGGCGCGCGTCATCTCGGCGCGCAGGTCACTCGGGACACGGCGCATCTTCGCGTAGTCGTGCCGAGCGACCCGGACCACGCTCGCCTCGAGCGACTCCGGCTCGGAGCTCTCCTCGAGCTCACGGAGCTCGTCGAGGAGAAGGCCGAGCTCGGGCGTCGTGGCGCGGTCGTGGGCGATCCGGGCCAGCGTCGCGAGCTGCTCGGCCCGCGCTGGAGCGCCCAGCGGCGGCATCTTCGTCTCCTGATCCCAGATGAGCAGGCCCACAGCGCGGTGGAGATCGGAGATCTCGCCCAAGCGCCGCAGGAGTTCGTCGAAGCGAGAAGCGACCGGCACGAGGTCGGAGCCTATCGATGCGGCGAGAAGCTCCCCGGGTTGGACTCGAACCAACAACCCTCCGGTTAACAGCCGGATGCTCTGCCAATTGAGCTACCGGGGATCGGCGGCGCCCAGTGTAGCCGTGTCAGGCGAAGGCTCTGATCTCGTCGCGGAGCCTCGCAAGCTCCTGCTGGAGCTCGACGAGACGCTCGCCGTCGGCGCCCGCGAGCTCCCGCTGCAGCCCGCGCTCCCGCAGGCGCAGCAGCAGCTGGCTGGCCGTCTCGAGCGTGATCTCCTCCTCGTCGCGGAGGGCGTAGAGCTCGGCGAGCAGCGCCGTGAGCTCGCCGTCGGCGGCTTTCTGCCCGAGCAGGTATGCGCGGGCGCTCCGGTTGAGCTCGTCGTCGAACTGCTCCGGCCCCAGGCGCTCGAGCTCCGGCAGGAGCGACTCGTGCGCCGCCACGCCCGCGAGGGCGCTGCGCTCGAGTCGCAGCCCCGCGTCGAGGAGCCGCGGCGAGAGGACGCCCGCGGCACTCGACCGTGTGCGAGGCGCGAGCGCCGCCTGCGTCTCCGGCGGAAGATCGAGGAGGTCGGTCGCGAGGCGCCGAGCCTCGAGATGCTCCGGCGAGTCCGGTTGCGAGCGTAAGAACGTCTCAATCGCCGTGAATGCCGCGCTGCGGTCGGGCGCCTTCGCGTGCAGCAGCCGCACCCGGTGGACCGGGTAGCTGACCGGGTTCGCGAGCTGTCGCTCGAACGCGACGGGATCGTCGGCCGGATCCGTGCCGGGCTGAAGCGCGACGATCTTCACATCGAAGCCCTGTGCGACGGCGAGCTCCATGCCGCGCAGCGTCGCGTCCTGCCCGGCGGCGTCGGCGTCGAAGCAGAGGAAGAGCCGCTTCGTGAGCCGGGCGAGCTCGCGCAGCTGGGCCTCGGTGAGCGCAGTCCCCATCGACGCGACGACCGGCGCGAACCCGGCCTGCCGCAACGCGAGCACGTCGGTGTTCCCCTCCACGACCACAGCCCTGTCCTCGCGCGCGATCGCCTGCCGCGCGGTGTCGAGCCCGTAGAGGAGGTCGCCCTTGCGGAACAGCTCGCCCTCGGGCGAGTTGACGTACTTCGCCTGCAGCGGGTCGTCGTCGTGCAGCTTCCGCGCCTGGAACCCGCGCACGCGGCCACGCGCGTCGGCGAGTGGGAAGACGATGCGCCGGTTGAAGTAGTCGTTGCCGCCTCTGTTGACGAGCCCGACCGCGCGCAGCTCGTCCTGCGTGTAGCCCTCCTGGAGCGCGCGCGATGCAAGCCGTGCACCGCCTGGGGCGTAGCCGAGCCGGAACTCGCGGCAGATCTCATCGCCGAGCTCGCGAGAAGCGAGATACTCGCGTGCGCCGGCACCGGCGTCCGACTCCCAGAGCACGCGCGAGTAGAACTCGGCCGCGCGCTCGAGCAGCGCCCGCAGCCGATCCTCGTGCCGGCGCTTCTGCTCCTGCTCGGGCGACGCCTCCTCGTACTCGAGCTCGACGCCGAAGCGGCGGGCGAGGAGTTCGATCGCGCCGACGAAGTCGACGTTCTCGGTCTTCTCGACGAAGGTGATCGCGTCGCCGCCCTCGCCACAACCGAAGCACTTGAACGTGCCGCGCGCCGGCGAGACCGTGAAGCTCGGCGTCCGCTCCTGGTGGAACGGACAGAGCCCCTTGTAGGTGCTGCCCGCCTTGCGGAGGCGCACGACGTCCTCGACCAGCGGGACGATCTCCATCACCGCCTTGACGCGCTCGACCGACTCGTCCTTGATCCGCGCCACGCCTAGTCGAGCTCCGCCGTATAGGAGAGCGCAAAGCGATCGGTCATCCCGGCGAGGTAGTCGGTCGCGGCCTCGGGATCCAGCCCACGCTCGTCGACGAGGTCGTCGAAGATCCGCCGCACGGCCACCCGCGCGGGACCGTGATCCTGCGCGTGGTACACGCGCTCGAACATGAAGCTGCGCAGCTCGAGCATCGCCTCGCCGATCTCGTCGCTCTGGACGATGTCGCCGACGCGCGCAGAGTTCTCGACCACGTCGTGGACGAGCGTGTCGGTGCGGAGCGAGCCGGTGTCGCCGAGCAACGCGATCGGTCCGGGTGGCAGATCGGCCGGATCGAGGTGCCCCGCGCGCACGGCGTCGTCGATGTCGTGGTTGATATACGCGAAGCGGTCGACGAGCCGGACGATGCGGCCCTCGAGCGTCTCCGGCTCCTCCGGGCCGGTGTGCTTGAGGATGCCGTCGCGCACCTCCCACGTGAGGTTGAGGCCGCGGCCGTCGCGCTCGAGCCGCTCGACGACGCGCAGCGAGTGCTCGTTGTGCCGGAAGCCGCCGAGGCCGCGCTCCCGCAGCAGCTCGTCGAGCGCCTGCTCCCCGGCGTGCCCGAACGGCGGGTGACCGACGTCGTGGCCGACCGCGATCGCCTCGGTGAGGTCCTCGTTCAGGCGCAGTGCCCGCGCGACCCCGCGCGCGATCCCGGCCGCCTCGAGCGTGTGCGTGAGCCGGGTGCGGAAGTGGTCGCCCTCGGGATCGACGAAGACCTGCGTCTTGTGGCGCAGGCGGCGGAAGGCCTTCGAGTGGACGATCCGGTCGCGGTCGCGCTGGAACGGCGTCCGCAGGCGGCATTCCGCCTCGGGGGCCTCGCGCCCGCGCGTCTCGTACGAGCGCACGGCGAGCGGCGAGAGCCACTGCTCCTCGTGCTCGCGAACGGCGTGCGCGAAGCCGTCCGCGACCTGTCCGGCGATCTCGGGCATCGTCGAGCCAGCGTAGACGAGTCGGCGGCGATGGAGATAATCGGCTTCGTGAGAGCTCCGGCGCTCGTTGCAGTCCTGGCACTGCTCGTCGTGGCGGGGTGCGGAGGTTCCCGCCAAAGCCAGGACACGGCGATCGACGCGGCGCTTGCGAAGTCGCCGAGGAGCTATCTGCACTACACGGCGCCGATCTGGTGGGGCAGACGTTCTGGCATCCAGCGGGACTCGCTGACGGTCGACGGGCAGTTCGCACTCGCCAAGATCTCGGCGCCGGGATCGCACCCTGGCGAGCGCGAGCAGTGGGTGCTGCTCGCTCATACGGATCAAGGCTGGCGTGTCGTCGGAGACGTCCTCGGCAAGGCATCGTCACTCTCGTGTGCCGACGCGCCGAAGCAGATCCTCGAACGCATGGCGGGCGGATGCTCCCGGGGCGCGGCCGAGTGGCCCGGAGGCGCGATCCTCGGAGCGCGCGAGGAGCGTGCACCGACCTCAGCCGAGGTCGACGCACTCACCGCGGTGGCAGGTCGAGTGATCTTCCGCGGTCACGACAGCTGCGTGACGTACGTCATCGGCATCTCGAAGGTCGATCAACGCTACGCGCGCGTCGGCTACGAGTTCCACAAGCCGTTCGGCAGCTGCCACGTCGGCAACGGCGAGTCCCTTTTCAAGCGGACCTCGAGCGGCTGGATCCAGCTCGGAGACGCGAGCGACCCTTTCCCCTGCGCGTCCGTACCGGCCGGCGTCGCCCGGTCGCTGTTCGGCGAGTGCTGGCTGCCGGCTAGATGATGATCGGGACGGTGCCGCCGTCGGCGCTCCACGCGGCGCCGGTGACGTAGCTCGCCCGCGACGAGCAGAGGAAGGCGATCACGGCGGCGATCTCCTCGGGCTCGGCGAGCCGGCCGAGCGGCCTCCCTGCGGCGACCTTGGCGAGTACGGCATCGCGCTCGCCCTGCTGGTCGGCGAGGCCGCCTTCCCCGAGCCACGCCTCCGTCGCCGTCGGCCCGGGCGTGACGGCGTTGCAGCGAATCCCGTCCTTCGCGTACAGGTCGGCGACGAGGCGGGAGAAGGACAGCAGCGCGGCCTTCATGACGGAGTAGTCCGGCATGCCCGTGGACGGACGCTTCGCCGCAGTCGAGGAGACGTTGACGATCGTGCCGGCACCCCGCTCGCGCATTCCGGGCAGCGCGGCCCGTGTCGCCCGCACGGCACTGAGGAGGTTGAGCTCGAACGAGGCCTGCCAGATCTCGTCCGTCAGGTCCTCGAGCTTCCGGATCTCGCTGTACCCGACGTTGTTCACGAGCACGTCGAGACGCCCGTGCCGTTCGATCGTCTCCCGGACCACCCGTTCCGGCTCGCCCGGCTGCGAGAGGTCGGCCCGCACGTCGCCGCCGCTGCGGCCGGTCGTGACGACGGTCGCGCCCTCGGCGCGCAGCAGCTTGGCCGTCTCGAGGCCGATTCCACCCGTGGAGCCGGTGACGAGGCAGACGTTGTCGGCGAGCCCGAGGTCCATGGCTGGCTAGCGTAAACAGTCGTGACCACCCTGCTGCTCGTTCGCCACGGCGAGACCGACTGGAACGCCGACGGCCGGCTGCAGGGACAGACCGACCGGCCCCTTAATGACTACGGCCGGCGGCAGGCGCAGCAGCTCGCCGGCGAGCTCGCGGCAGGGAGCTTCGAGGCCATCTATGCGAGCGATCTCTCCCGTGCGCGCGAGACGGCGGAGATCGTGGGCGAGCGGCTCGGGCTGGCTGTGGCCCTCGATCCAGACCTGCGCGAGAAGGACTGGGGCACGTGGGAGGGGTTGACGGCGGTGGAGCGCGACCGCGTCGGATTCGTCGGCGAGTCGACGGAGGCGCATCAGGAGCGGATGCTGCGTGCGCTGCGGCGGATCTCAGACCGCCACCCCGGCGGGAAGCGCGTCCTCGTTGTCACGCACGGCGGGTCGATACGCCGCGTCCAGACCGCCGCGACGGGGATGGCGCTGCCCGTGGTCGAGAACTGCGGCAGCTGGCTCTGCGCCTGCGAGAACGGCTCGTTCCGGGCAGTCGGGTAAGGCGGACCGTCGCGTATGCGACGGTCCGATCTTCCGGCTCGAGGGCGCCGAGACGGTCGTAGCTGCCTGCCTGTAGCTGCGCGTGGCAGGGTCTCGGGACACGAACCGCGCAAGGAGGCCGAGAGATGACGGAGACCAAGCGCACCACGAGTGAAGAAGCTCGACGCGTGGGCGACGAGATCGGCGTCGACTGGAGCCGCTTCGACCTCGAACAGTTCCGGCTCGGCATGGACGTGGAGTTCGAGCACGGATCGCACGATCCGCAGACCGACGTCACGCATGACGACCCGATCGTGACGGGGAAGATCGCACTCGCACACATGAAAGAGTTCCCGGACTACTACGAGCGCCTGGGGCGCATGGAGGCTGAAGCCGAGCGCTACTGGAGCACACAGAGTTCCTGACCGCGCGTCAGGACTCCGGAAGGCTCTAATCGGCGCCGGGCCGTCTAGGGCTCCAATGCGAGCCCGCCACACTGGACGGAATCCTCGGGTTGCTACAGGTCGAGCCTGTTTAGCGCCACGGCTATGCCGGTCTTAGAGACTTACGTGCATGCCAATCTTCGTCCCGCGAGGAAGTCGTGCGCCGGGCTTCCGACTCTGCCAATAGACGAAGCCGCGCCGAAGGTGTGACCTTCCGTGACGCACGGAGCCCGTTCGACAATGTGCAGCGCTGAGTCTCCTCTTCGCCTTCGCAAGTGACTTGCCCACGACCTTCGGAACGACGCACTTTGCCGGTGGAGGCGGCGGCGGCGGCGGCGGCGGGTTCCCGACGGTGAAGGAGCCGTGCATCACCGAGGGCAGCATGTCGCAGTGGTAGCCATAGCTGCCGTCGGTGAACGTCACTGTCCAAGTCGTTTGCCCGACATAGGCAATCTCGGTCTTCATGTCGACGCCTGGCCCTATGAGATGGAAGCTGCTCAGAGGTGACCGGTCGTCGACCTCGATCTCGTACGTGCCGGGATCAAGATGGGTCACCAACGCCCCGTTGGCGTCTTTGAGCCAGATCCCGTTGTACGGCTCGTCGGGTTCGTTGTCATACGCAAACAGCTTCGTATTGACGGCCGGCGACGCCGTCGCCCCGCTGGCGACCAGCGCTGTAGCGCCCAGCACAGCCACACCGACAACCGCCCGCACGAGCAGGAAACGCGCACTGCGCATCCGAAGGGGAAGCTTCATTCGAACCCTCTCTACGAGTCCTGCAACTGACCCGCGGGCGAAGCGCCTCTCCCACACCCGACTCGGGCGTCGTGGAAGTCGAAGCGCAGCGCGCAAGGCCTTAAGCACTCCATCTAACTCGTCTGCCCGCAATAAGTCAAACAGCCACTTCGCTTGCGCTCGATGGGGCTGCCACAGCGGGCTGACTCCAGACCACACCGGGACGACAAGGGCACACCAACTACGACCTCGCTGGCCAGGACAACCCGCTTGATCATGCGGGCTTGGCTACGCTCCGAGCGGTGGAGGACTACACGAGCAAGTACAAGGGCGAGCAGGTCGAGGTCGCGCTCTTCGGCGGCGAGTACCAGGAGGGGGTGCTCACCGCGTACTGCTTCGTCGACGAGGTGGCGCACATCGAGCTGAACGGGCACATCCTCGTCCCGCTCCAGAACATCGCGTCGCTCCACTGCTCGAGCCGCTGTGACGCGCCGCAGAACGAGGACTGGCCGCCCCGCGGCCTGCTCGAGGACGACGGGCAGGAAGACGGCGGCGGCGACGAGCGCTAGAGGCGGGTAGGCGTGCTACTCGCGGCCCGCAACCTCGTCAAGGCCTGGCTCCTCGTGCTGGCGCTCGTCGGCCTCTTCGGCCTGGTGGGCTGGCTGCTCGACGGAGTGCGCGGGCTCTCGATCTTCGTCTTCTGTGCGCTCCTCCTCGCCGCGGGCGCGTACTGGACGTTCGACCGCGTGGCGCTCGGGATGATCGGAGCGCGCGAGCTGCCGGTCGGCGAGGCGCCGCTCCTCCACTCGACCGTCGAGCGGCTTGCCTCTCGCGCCGGGATCGCGAAGCCCCGGCTCTACCTCATCCCCGACGGGCTGCCCATCGCCGCCGCGACGGGGCGTGGGGCGCGCAGCTCGGCTATTGCGGTGAGCACCGGCTGCGTTGCCGCGTGCGCGCCGGCCGAGCTGGAAGGTGTACTCGCGCACGAGATCGCTCACGTGAGGCTGCACGACGTGCAGGTGCAGACGGCGGCCGCGGTGGCCGGTGCGGTCTTGCTCGAGACGAGCAGAGTCGGCGGCTGGTTCGAGCGGGCACTGCTCTTCGTCCTCGGCCCCGTCGCGGCGGCGTGCGTCCACCTCCTCGTCTCGCCGAAGCGGGAGTTCGCGGCGGATCGGTACGCGGCGAGGCTCTGCGACTCCCCGCACGGCCTCGCCGACGCACTGCTGCGGCTGGAGCAGGCGGCCGAGCTCGTCGAGTTCGAAGGCAGTCCCGCCACCGAACCGCTCTTCACGTTCAACCCGTTTGCCGAGCACGGCCTCGGCAGCTCTCTTTGTCACCCACCCGCCGATCGCGGAGCGGGTGCGCCGGCTGCGCGAACTCGATCCCAGCCGGCGTGAGCGCGTCCAGAGCGAAGCCGCAGCCTGAGTCCAGGCACGAAAAAGAGCCGCTCTCGCGGCTCTTTTCCAAGGAACAAAATCGGCGGCGACCTACTCTCCCGGGAGGTTGCCCTCCGAGTACCATCGGCCCTGGCAGGCTTAACTTCTCTGTTCGGAATGGGAAGAGGTGTCTCCCTACCGGTATGACCGCCGAACTGTCAAAGGTGCGCGTCCCGCGCAGCACCCTCAAAACTCCATAGCGACTCAACCGGCGTTCAAATCAAGACCTCGGGCAATTAGTACGGGTCCGCTGAACGCATTGCTGCGATTACACGTCCCGCCTATCAAGGTCGTAGTCTCCGACCGCCCTTACTCCCTCGAGGGGATGGGAGCTCTCATCTCGAGGTGGGCTTCCCGCTTAGATGCTTTCAGCGGTTATCCCATCCAGACGTGGCTAATCAGCAGCGCCGTTGGCACGACGACTGATACACCAGAGGTCTGTTCGTCTCGGTCCTCTCGTACTAGAGACGACTCCTCTCAAAGCTCCAGCGCCCATGGTGGATAGGGACCGAACTGTCTCACGACGTTCTGAACCCAGCTCGCGTACCGCTTTAATGGGCGAACAGCCCAACCCTTGGGACCTGCTTCAGCCCCAGGATGCGACGAGCCGACATCGAGGTGCCAAACCCTTCCGTCGATGTGAGCTCTTGGGAAGGATAAGCCTGTTATCCCCGGAGTACCTTTTATCCGTTGACCGACGGCACGTCCACCAGTTACCGCCGGATCACTAAGGCCCGCTTTCGCGCCTGCTCGACATGTCTGTCTCGCAGTCAAGCTCCCTTATGCCTTTGCACTCTACGCACGATTTCCAACCGTGCTGAGGGAACCTTTGCGCGCCTCCGTTACATTTTGGGAGGCGACCGCCCCAGTCAAACTACCCACCTGACGCTGTTCCCGCCCCGGATTACGGCAGCGGGTTAGAAGCCCAGAACACGAAGGGTGGTATCCCAAGATTGGCTCCACGAGGACTGGCGTCCCCGCTTCACAGCCTCCCACCTATCCTGGACAACAAATCCCGAACTCCAACGTCAAGCTGTAGTAAAGGTTCACGGGGTCTTTCCGTCCAACCACGGGTATTCGGCATCTTCACCGAAACTACAATTTCACCGGATCCCTCGTTGAGACAGCGCCCAAGTCGTTACTCCATTCGTGCAGGTCGGAACTTACCCGACAAGGAATTTCGCTACCTTAGGACGGTTATAGTTACCGCCGCCGTTTACTGGGGCTTGGATTCAAAGCTTCGCCCGAAAGCTAACCTCTCCTCGTGACCTTCCAGCACCGGGCAGGAGTCAGCCCCTATACGTCGTCTTACGACTTCGCAGAGACCTGTGTTTTTGGTAAACAGTCGCTTGGGCCGTTTCACTGCGGCCCCCTCGAGCTAGGCCCGTAAAGGGCTTCACTCTACCGGGGCGTCCCTTCTCCCGAAGTTACGGGACCATTTTGCCGAGTTCCTTAACGAGGGTTCTTCCGATCGCCTTGGTATTCTCTACCTGCCCACCTGTGTCGGTTTTGGTACGGGCACGTCCAACCTCCCTAGAGGCTTTTCTCGGAGGCATGGTTTCAGGCACTTCGGCCCCTAAGGGCCTCGGCATCCCGTCTCAGGCTTAACGGCCGGCGGATTTCCCTACCAGCCACCCTACGCGGTTACCCCAGGTCAACCAACGCCTGGGTTGCCCTAACCTACCCCGTCCCCCCATCGGTGATAGCGGTTGGGACGTGGTACAGGAATATCAACCTGTTGGCCATCGCCTACGCCTGTCGGCCTCGGCTTAGGTCCCGACTAACCCTGAGTAGATTAGCTTTACTCAGGAACCCTTGGGCATTCGGCGGGCGAGTTTCTCACTCGCCTTTCGTTACTCATGCCAGCATTCTCACTTCCCAGCGCTCCACGGCAGGCTTCCGCCGCCGCTTCTCCGCCCTGGGAACGCTCCCCTACCACTCCACGCAAAGCGTGAAGTCCGTGGCTTCGGTTCCATGCTTGAGCCCCGTTACATTGTCCGCGCCCGACCACTTGACCAGTGAGCTGTTACGCACTCTTTGAATGGTGGCTGCTTCTAAGCCAACATCCTGGTTGTCTGTGCAATCGGACATCGTTTCCCACTTAGCATGGAATTAGGGACCTTAGCCGACGGTCCGGGCTGTTTCCCTTTTGAGCACGAAGCTTATCCCCCGCACTCTGACTGCCACGCTTTGGAATAACGGCATTCGGAGTTTGCCTGACTTCGGTAAGCTGGTAGGCCCCCTAGGCCAAACAGTGCTCTACAACCGTTATTGAACGCGTGACGCTATACCTAAATATATTTCGGGGAGAACCAGATATCTCTGAGTTTGATTAGCCTTTCACTCCGACCCACAGCTCATCCCCGCCGTTTTCAACCGACGTGGGTTCGGTCCTCCACGGGGTCTTACCCCCGCTTCAACCTGGCCATGGGTAGATCACTCAGTTTCGGGTCTAGCTCCCACGACTGAATCGCCCTATTCAGACTCGCTTTCGCTACGGCTCCGTTTCCTTAACCTTGCCGTGGAAGACTAACTCGCTGGCTCATTATGCAAAAGGCACGCCGTCACGGATTACTCCGCTCCGACCGCTTGTAAGCACACGGTTTCAGGTGCTATTTCACTCCCCTTCCGGGGTACTTTTCACCTTTCCCTCACGGTACTAGTTCACTATCGGTCACCGAGTAGTACTTAGCCTTACGGGGTGGTCCCCGCGGATTCCGACCGGGTTTCCCGTGCCCGGCCGTACTCAGGTACTCGTCAAGGAAGGCCGCGCGCTTTCGCCTACAGGACTATTACCTGCTGTGGTGTGGCTTTCCATCCACTTCGACTAACACGCAACTTTGTAACTTCCCGACCCGCCGGCAGGCGGATCAAGACGAGCCCTACAACCCCCACGTGACAACGGCTGCCGCCTATCACGTCACGCGGGTTTGGGCTCTTCCCCGTTCGCTCGCCACTACTAAGGGAGTCGAGGTTTCTTTCCTTTCCTCCGGCTACTTAGATGTTTCAGTTCGCCGGCTTACCCCCCGCACCCTATGTATTCAGGTACGGGTACCGCCGCATTACCAGCGGTGAGTTTCCTCATTCGGAAATCCCGGGATCGCAGAATGGTCAGCTTCTCCCCCGGGCTTATCGCAGCCGCCCACGTCCTTCATCGGCTCTCGGTGCCAAGGCATCCACCGTGTGCCCTTGTTCTCTTGATCAGAAGAACTCCGGTATAGATGTCGCTATGGAGTTTTCAAGGTCCACGCGGGCACGAGCGCCCAGTCCTTCAAAACTCAACAGCGTACGTCCATTTGTTCGTCGAGATCGACATTGTTTCCAGACGAGCCGGTTAGCCGGACGGCCGAGGCCATCAAACGGGACCGGCGCCTGCCGGAGTACAAGAGCTCCGGCATCCCTAGAAAGGAGGTGATCCAGCCGCAGCTTCCGCTACGGCTACCTTGTTACGACTTCACCCCAATCATCAACCCTACCTTCGACGGCTCCCCCCCTTGCGGGTTAGGCCACCGGCTTCGGGTATTGCCGACTTTCGTGGTGTGACGGGCGGTGTGTACAAGGCCCGGGAACATATTCACCGCGGCATTGCTGATCCGCGATTACTAGCAACTCCGCCTTCATGGAGGCGAGTTTCAGCCTCCAATCCGAACCGAGACCGACTTTTTGGGATTCGCTCCCTCTCACGAGTTTGCAGCCCTTTGTATCGGCCAATGTAGCACGTGTGTAGCCCAGGACATAAGGGGCATGATGACTTGACTTCGACCCCACCTTCCTCCGATTTGTCACCGGCAGTCTTCCATGAGTCCCCGACCGAATCGCTGGCAACATGGAACAGGGGTTGCGCTCGTTGCGGGACTTAACCCAACATCTCACGACACGAGCTGACGACAGCCATGCACCACCTGCACACTGGCCCCGAAGGGGGACCGTATTTCTACGGTTTTCCAGTGCATGTCAAGCCCTGGTAAGGTTCTTCGCGTTGCGTCGAATTAAACCACATGCTCCGCTGCTTGTGCGGGCCCCCGTCAATTCCTTTGAGTTTTAGCCTTGCGGCCGTACTCCCCAGGCGGGGCACTTAATGCGTTAGCTTCGGCACAGCGGGAGTCGATACCCGCCACACCTAGTGCCCATCGTTTACGGCGTGGACTACCAGGGTATCTAATCCTGTTCGCTCCCCACGCTTTCGCGTCTCAGCGTCAGTACCGTCCCAGAGAGCCGCCTTCGCCACGGGTGTTCTTCCCGATATCTGCGCATTTCACCGCTACACCGGGAATTCCACTCTCCTCTTCCGGACTCTAGCCAAACGGTTTCAACCGACGTCTCGAGGTTGAGCCTCGAGTTTTCACAGCTGACCTGTCTGGCCGCCTACACGCTCTTTACGCCCAATAAATCCGGACAACGCTTGCCCCCTACGTATTACCGCGGCTGCTGGCACGTAGTTAGCCGGGGCTTCTTCTGGAGGTACCGTCACCCTCTGGGCTATTAACCCGAGTGGCTTCGTCCCTCCTGAAAGAGGTTTACAACCCTAAGGCCTTCTTCCCTCACGCGGCGTCGCTGCGTCAGGCTTTCGCCCATTGCGCAAGATTCCCTACTGCTGCCTCCCGTAGGAGTCTGGGCCGTGTCTCAGTCCCAGTGTGGCTGATCGTCCTCTCAGACCAGCTACGGATCGTCGCCTTGGTGAGCCTTTACCTCACCAACAAGCTAATCCGCCGCGGGCTCGTCCCCGACCGGAGGCCGAAGCTACCCTTTTCCGGCCGGCCCGAAAGCCAGACGGAGCATCCGGTATTAATCCAAGTTTCCCTGGGCTATCCCGGTGTCGGGGGTTGATTACCCACGTGTTACTCACCCGTTCGCCGCTGTCCCCAGGGCCGAAGCCCTGGTTCTCGCTCGACTTGCATGTATTAAGCGCGCCGCCAGCGTTCGTCCTGAGCCAGGATCAAACTCTCCGTGAAGAAGTTCGTCCCGAAGGACGATCTTTTGTCACTTTGAGCTTGTGCTCAAAGTCCCATCCCGAAGGATGGAGACAGGGTTCATTCTCAACCACATCCACGAGGGATGTGGCCTCGACGTAAACGCACGCTGTTGAGTTTTCAAGGACCGAGCCTTCGGAACGGCGCAAAAAAGGCCCCGACTCGCGCCAGAGGCCTTAGGACTTGCGGGTTTCCTCTTGCGGGGAATCCTCCTAAGACGCTCCGTTTTCGCTAGTTTGCAGGGACTTTCCTACTCCGCCCTCTCGGGCAGCCGGGGAAGTGTAGCAGGGTACAAGCCTGCGTCAAGCAGCTTCGTTGAGCCGAACGAAGCGCCGCTTGCCGGCCTGGATGACCGCACCCACGAGCCGCTCTCGCGGGACGTCGAGTTCGCTCACCGAATCGCCTTCGAGCTTCACGCCGCCCTGGGCGATCAGGCGGCGAGCCTCGCTGGTCGACAAGCCGAACACGTCGGCCAGCAAGGCCGGCAGATGGACGGGATCTCCCGGAGGGAGCAGGTGCTCCGGAACCTCCTCGGGAATCTCTCCCTTCCGGATGACGCGGTCGAAGTGCTCTTCGGCCTCCCGCGCCGCGTCGTCACCGTGGTACCGGGCGACGACGCCACGTGCCAACTCGAGCTTCGACTCCATCGGGTCGCCGGCGGGAGGATCGCGGTCGAGTGTCAGGCGCCACCACTGCGGAAGGGCCTCGTCTGGAATGGACATGACCTTGCCGAACTGCTCCGCCGGCGGCTCATCGATGCCTACGTAATTGCCGACCGACTTCGACATCTTGTCGACGCCGTCCGTACCGACGAGCAACTCGTACGTGATCACCATCTGCGGGTCGAGGCCGTAGTGCGCCATGACGTCGCGGCCCATGAGCAAGTTGTAGAGCTGGTCGGTGCCCCCGACCTCGATGTCCGCCTCGACCGCGACCGAGTCGTAGCCCTGCGCGAACGGATACAGCAGCTCGGAGACAGAGATCGGCTCGCGCCGCGCGAAACGCTTCGCAAAGTCGTCCCGCTCGAGTAGCCGCGCGACGGTTCCGGTTCGCGTGAGCCGCACGAGCTCGGCGTAGTCCAGCTTTCCGAGCCACTCGCCGTTGAAGCGCAGCTCCGTCCGATCGCGATCGAGGATTCGATAGGCCTGCTCGGCGAAGAGCCTGGCGTTGGCATCCAGGACCTCGTCGGGAAGCACCTGGCGCTCGACCGAGCGGCCCGACGGATCGCCGATCCGTGCCGTGTAGTCGCCGACGATCAGGACCGCAATGTGGCCTTCGTCCTGGAATGCCCGCAGGCGATTGAGCACTGCGGCGAAGCCGAGGTGGATGTCGGAGCCGGTCGGGTCGATTCCGAGCTTGACGCGCAGCGGCCGGTCGAGCTTGAGCTTCGCTTCGAGCGCACCCTCGGGGAGGACGTCGACGGCGTTCCTCGTCAGCTCCGCGATCGGCATGGGCTGATCCTAGAAGCGGCGACTAAGGAACGGCGAACCGGCGAGTCCGTAGCGCCACGGCTGGTCGACGGCGCGAGTGATGCCGATCCTCCGGCCCACCGCAAGCAGCGGCTCGGCCTCCCGCGCGAGGAGCTCGAACGGCGGCTCGTCGAGCGGCCGCCCGTCGAGGGCTCGCGTGATCCCGAGCGCCTGGCAGAGCTTGCCGGGGCCAGAGCACAGCGCGCGGGGCACAGCGAGCCCGCGCCGTTCGCGCATCGCGTCGAGCCCCGACGTCGGCTCGAGCGCCCGCACGAGCGCCGCCTCGGCGCGCCCCTCCTCCGCGCAGACGAGGTTGAGGCACCAGTGGATGCCGTACGAGCGATACACGTAGGCGTGGCCGGGCGGCCCGAACATCGAGGCCGTCCGCAGAGTGCGGCCGCGAAAGCCGTGGCTCGCCGGATCGTCCTGGTCGTACGCCTCGACCTCGACGATCGTCCCACCCACGCCGTCGGCCAGCAGCGTCGCGCCGATCAGCTCGGGCGCGACCTCGTGCACCGAGCGCGCGAAGAACTCACGCGTCAGCATTCTCTTGCACGAGCCGCCGAACAGCGCTGACGGCGCTCCGCTCGGCCGCGTCGCCTGCGGCGTTGAGCAGCGTCCCCCCGAGCCAGGTCGCGATCGATTCGCTGCGGATCGCCGCGACCGCATGCGCCGGCGCGGCGAGAGGGCTCGCGAGCGCGTTCAGAAGAGTTGTTCGGGCTCGGCCGGCTTTGCGGTCTTCTCGAGCACCCGCCGTGCGCGCCGCCCGAGGTCGCGGACGTCGAACGACCCCTCGTCGACCGCTTTCACAACGCGCTCGGCGAGGTCGAGCGCGTCGTCGAGGACGAGCGTCGCCGTCGCGGAGTCCTGCCCCATGTCGTGGAGGATCGTGCGCTCGGTGCGGCCCGCGAGTATCGGCTCGGCGACGCCGTCGATCCAGACGCGGGTGCGCCGGCCGCCGCCGCGCTCGTCTCCCGTGATCGGCTCGAGGGCGTAGATGCGGTCCGCGCGGGCCCACTTGCCGAAGCCGAGGAACACCATCCGCGTCGCGCCGTCGCTCATGCGGGGATCATCGCACGCAGGTGCCGGGCTACTCGAAGAGCGTGTCCTCGTGCGAGTACGGCGGCGAGCACATGCAGAGGATCAGGAGCTCGCTCGTGCCGTCGTTCTCGAGTGTGTGCCAGACACCGGGCGGGATGAGGATCGCGTCACCCGGGCGCACTGTGCGGCTCTCGCCGTCGACCTCCAGCTCGCCGGAGCCCTTGGTGACGAAGTAGATCTCCTCGCTTCTCGCGTGGTAGTGCCGCCGGGTGGACTGGCCGGGCTCGAGCACAGCCTCCGCCAGGCTCTGCGCAGACGTGCGGTGCAACTCCCGAATCGTCGACCCGTCCTTCGTCGTGAACGGCTCAGCGCGGTCGAGGCTCTGCAGCCTCACAGCGCCGAGGCGAGAACATCGGCGACGCGCTCCTGCGCGGCCGCCTCGATCCCGGTGAAGAACGGGAGCGCGAGCGAGCGGGAGCTGACGTCCTCGGCGACCGGGCAGAGCCCTTCGGCGAAGCCGAAACGCTCGCGCATGTACGGCTGCAGGTGGATCGAGGGGAGGTAGCGGTTGGAGCCGACTCCCTCCCGGTCGAAGGCCGCGACGACCCGCTCGCGGGCCGCGGTGTCCGGGAAGAGGACGACGTAGACGAACCAGGAGCGGCGATGGTCGACGTCGTCGGGGCAGGGAAGCTCGAGCCCGTCGACCGAGCCGAGCAGCTCGGCGTAGCGGCCCGCCGCCTCGAAGCGGCGCGCGAGGATCTCGTCGAACCGCTCCATCTGGCCGATTCCGAGCGCCGCGGCGATGTCGCTCAACCGGTAGTTGAAGCCGAGCCGGACGTGCTCGAGCCAGCCACCCGGCTCCGGCCGGCCCTGGTTGCGGAGCGAGCGGACGAGATGCCACTCCTCCTCCGAGTGCGTCACGACCATCCCGCCCTCACCCGTCGTGAGCTGCTTGTTCGGGTAGAAGGCGAACACGCTCGAGATGCCGTGGGAGCCGAGAGGCGCCCCGCGATACTCGGCTCCGAGCGCCTCGCAGGAGTCGTCGATCAGCGCCAGCCCGTGGCGGTCGGCGATCGCGCGCAGCTCGTCGAGCTCGCACGGATAGCCGTAGATGTCGACGGCGACGATCGCCTTCGTCCGCTCGGTGACCGCGGCCTCGACGGCGGCCGGCTCGAGATTGAGCGTCCGCGGGTCGATGTCCGCAAAGACCGGGACGCCGCCCTCGTAGAGGAAGCAGTTCGCGGTCGCGGCGAACGAGTACGGCGACGTGATCACCTCGTCGCCCGGCCCGATCCCGGCCGAGATACAGAGCAGGTGCAACCCCGTCGTGCCGGACGAGACGGCCGCCGCGTACGGCGCCCCGACGCGCTCGGCCACCAGCTCCTCGAACCGGTCGATCGTCGGCCCGAGCGAGAGCCGACCCGAGCGCATGACCTCGAGCACGAGCTCCTCCTCGCGCTCGCCGAGATACGGCCCCGAGAGCGGGACCGGCTGCACCTCTTGCTTCACGCCGCGGGTTCGGCGTGATTCGCGGCGGGCGCGAACTCGAGCCACTGACTCCAGCGCTCGCTGCGCCCGTGCACGGTGTCGAGGTACGCCTCCTGGATCTCCCGGGTGACGGGACCGGGCTGTCCGATCACCTGGTCGTCGATCTCGCGGATCGGCGTCACCTCGGCGGCCGTCCCGACCATGAACACCTCGTCGGCGAGGTAGAGGTCGGTGCGGATGATCGGCTTCTCGACGACGCGGTGGCCGAGATCCTGCGCGATCTGAATCACGGTGTCGCGCGTGATGCCGACGAGAATCGACGCGGCCAGGTCGGGCGTGTAGATCACGCCGTCGCGGACGAGGAAGATGCTCTCGCCCGAGCCGTCGGCCACGGTGCCCTCGGCGGTGAGCAGGATGGCCTCGTCGTAGCCGGCACGGTTCGCCTCGCCCACTGCGAGCATCGAGTTGAGGTAGACACCCGTCGCCTTCGCGACGTGCGGGATGACGTTCGGCCCGACGCGCTGCCAGCTCGAGACCTTGGCGCGGATGCCGTTCCGCTGGCCCTCCTCGCCGAGGTACGCGCCCCACGGCCACGACATGATCGCGACGTCCACGGGGTTCCCCACCGATGACACGCCGAGCTCGCCGTAGCCCACGAAGGCGATCGGGCGGAGATAGCACGAGGGGAGCCCGTTGGCGCCGATCAGGTCCCAGCTCGCTGTCTTCAGCTCCTCGACCGAGAACGGCAGGTCCAGGTAGAGGAGCTGCGCCGACCGGTGCAGCCGCTCGAGGTGGTCGGTGAGGCGGAAGACGGACGTGCCGCGCTCGGTCTCGTAGGCGCGGATCCCCTCGAACACGCCCGAGCCGTAGTGCAGGCCGTGCGTGCCGATGTGGACTGTCGCGTCGCCCCAGTCGACCAGCTCGCCGTTCATCCAGATCTTCTTCGTCTCGCGCATCTGCGGCTCGTCCCTTCGGTCGGGTGCTGGCTCCCGAATTCTACCCGGCGGCTAGCTCAGATCGGCTGTGCGGGCTTTCGTGAGCCGCGCGAGGTCGAGCGGCGAGATACCGGCCATGTGGCGCTCGGAGCCGGCTCCGACCCAGACGCGGTCGTGCGCGAGGAGCTCTCCCGCCATCAGCACCTGCGAGATGCCGGGCGCCGGGAAGGGCGCAACGCCTCCGGGCTCGAAGCCCGTGGCCGCGACGACCTCCTCCGGCCGGGCGACGCGGGCAGACCGCGTTCCGGCCGCCGCAGCAACCTTGTTCTCGTCCGCACGCCGGTCGCCGGGAACGAGCGCGAGCGTCGCGCGGCCGTCGCAGACGAAGACCAGGGACTTGACGATCTGTGCGCGCGAAGCGCCGACCGCCTTGGCCGCAGCGCCGGCCGTCGGCGTCCCCTCGGGGAACTCCTCGACCCGGGCGTCGATGCCCGCGCGCCTGAGCACGTCGGCGACCCGGGCAACCGGCTCCGGCCAGCGCTCCACGAGGGCAACGTAGCTCGGCGCAACCAACCTGGCGCGTCGGCCGTTTCTCCGGACACAGTCGAAGGGAGACGACGTGAACGACCAACAGCGCCGTGCGACGACCGAAGCGCTCTTCCGGGACGTCAACGAACGCATAGCCGAGAGCGCCGAGCGCTTCGACGCCGGCGAGAGTGAGTTCATCTGCGAGTGCTCCGACCCGAATTGCACGCACCGGGTCGCCGCGAGCCTGGCGGAGTACGATCAGGTGCGTGCCGAGCCGACGACATTCCTCGTCGTCCCGGGACACGAGGAGAGCGACATCGAGCGCGTGGTCTCGGACCGCGGGCGCTTCCGCGTCGTGGAGAAGTTCCGGGCCGCGATGCGGCGGACGGTCGTCCGACTCGACCCGAGGAGTCGGCCGGCCCCGAGTGAGCCCTCTAGCGGTTAGTCGGCGACAGGACCGAGCTCGAGCACGCGCGCGTCGTCGAGACCTTCGCCCCGGAGCCGCTCGACGAGCTCCGGCGACGGCGCCGAGTCGACGGTGAGCGCCATGAGCGCCTTGCCGCCGCGCCGGCTGCGCGAGACGGTCATGCCGGCGATGTTGATGCCGGCCTCGCCGAACAGCGTCCCCACCCGGCCGATCACGCCGGGCACGTCGTCGTAGCGGCAGAACACGAAGAGCGGCGCGAGCTCGAGCTCGATCTCGAAGCCGAGGACGTTGACGAGCCACGGCCGGTGGTCGCTGCCGATCGTCGTCCCTGCCACGCGGACGGGAGGGCCCTCGCCGCGCAGCTCGACGCGCACGAGGTTCGTGTAGTCGCGGGCCGTCCGTGAGCGTTCTTCCCGCACTTCGATGCCGCGCTCGGCCGCGATCAGCGGTGCGTTCACGTAGTTCACCGGCCGATCTGCGCGGCCCTGGAAGGCGCCGTTGAGGGCCGCGACGGTGAGCAGGCGCGCGTCGTAATCCGCGAGGGCGCCGTAGACCGTGATCACGATCTCCTCGGCCGCGCCGTCCGTGAGCTCCATCGCGATTCGCCCGAGCCGGGAGGCGAGCGGCACGTACGGCCCGAGCACCTCGAGGTCGTCGGCGCCGATCACCGGGATGTTGACCGCGTTCGAGACGAGACCGCCCTCGAGCGCGGCCGCGACCTGCTCCGCCACGATCACTCCCGCGCGGTCCTGCGCCTCCCCCGTCGACGCGGCCAGGTGCGGCGTGACGACGACGTTGTCGAGCTCGAGCAGCGGGCCGGAGTACGGCTCGTCGTTGAAGACGTCGAGGGCCGCGCCGGCGACCCGGCCCGAGCGCAACGCCGCGAGCAGCGCGTCCTCGTCGAGCAGTGGACCGCGAGCTGCGTTGACGACCCGGACTCCCGGTCGCATCGCCTCGAATGCGGCGGTGCCGATCGAGCCGCGTGTCTCCGGCGTCAGCGGCAGGTGCAGAGTGAGGAAGTCCGCGGCCGCGTAGACGTCCTCGGGCGACTCGACCCGCTCGGCGCCGAGCTCGCGGAAGCGGTCGGCGGCGACGTACGGGTCGTACGCGACGACACGCATCCCGAGGCCGAGCGCGCGGCGGGCCACCTGCTGCCCGATCCGGCCGAAGCCAAGCACGCCGAGCGTCTTACCGGCGAGCTCGGTCCCGCCGTACGCGCTGCGCTCCCAGCGGCCCTGCTTGAGAGCGGCGTGCGCCTGCGGGATGTTGCGGGCCAGCGCGACCAGGAGGCCGATCGTGTGCTCGGCGGCCGAGACGACCGTGGACTCCGGCGCGTTCGCCACGATGATCCCGCGCCGCGTCGCCGCGTCGACGTCGACGTTGTCGACGCCAACGCCCGCCCGCCCGATCACCTTCAGCCGTTCGGCGCGCCCGATCAGGTCTGCGGTCAGCTTGGTGGCGGAACGGACGACGATCGCGTCGTACTCGCCGATGATCTCCTCGAGCGCGGTCTCGGCGTCGACGTCCACCTCGAAGCGCGAGCGGAGGAGATCGACTCCCGCTTCCGAGATCTCTTCGCGGACCAGGACGCGCCGCGTCACGTGCGGGAGAGTTCCGCGCTGAAGGCCTCGAGTGCCGCGGTGACCGCGATGCCGCGCTCGACGTCGGCGCCGAGGTCGGCGAGAACGAGCTCGACCGCCGCGATCTGAGTCGTGATGTCGAAGACGTCGAACCAGCCGATGTGGCCGAGGCGGAAGATCTTGCCCTTCAGCGCGCCCTGGCCGTTCGCGATCGTGATTCCGAAGCGGTCGCGGACGCCCCGGATGACGTCGCCGGAGTCGAACCCGGCGGGAGCACGGACCGCCGTCACGACGGCGCTCCGGTCCTCGTCCGGTGAGAAGAGCTCCAGCCCGAGCGCCTTCACACCGGCGCGCGCCGCCCGGCCAAGGCGAACGTGGCGTTCGAACGCGGCCTCCAGTCCCTCCTCGAACAGGCGGTCGAGAGCGACGTCGAGCCCGGCAACGAGCGAGACGGGCAGCGTGACCGGCGCGTCGAGCGTCTGCTGCGCCTTGCGGGTGCGCGCCCAGTCGAAGTAGAACCGCGGCGACGACCCGGTCGCGGCCAGCGCGGTCTCGGAGACAGCGGCGAGGCCGAGCCCGGGCGGGGACATGAGCGCCTTCTGCGAGCCGGACACGACGACGTCGAGTCCCCACGCGTCGGTCTCGCACGGCACGGCGCCGAGGCTCGACACCGCGTCGACGACGACGAGCGATCCCGCCTCCTTCGCCGCAGCCGCGAGGCCACGCACGTCGGCGACGACCCCGGTGGAGGTCTCGGACTGGACGACCCAGACCGCTTTCGCCTCGTGCTCGGCCAGGCGGGCGCGGAGGTCGTCGGGGTCCGGCGTCTCTCCCCAGGCGTAGCCGAGCACGTCCACATCGGCCCCGAACGCGGTCGTCATGGCCACCCAGCGCTCGCCGAAGCTCCCGGCCGAGACGACGAGATGCCGCTCGCCCGGCGAGACGAGATTCGCGACGGCCGACTCGAAGGCGCCGGTGCCCGACGCACCGAAGAGGAGCACGTCGCTCTCGGTGCGGCAGACCTCGCGCAGGCGCGTGAGGACGCGCTCGTAGACCGGGAGGAAGTCGGGGCTGCGGTGGTGGACGACGGGCGCGCCGACCGCTGCCAGCACCTCGGGAGGCACGGGAGTCGGCCCGGGCGTGAACAGGTAGCGCTTCGTCGGCACGCTCCAACCGTAGCGTTCTACTCTGCCGGACATGGACGCCCTCGTCGCCTTCGCGGCAGCCCTCCTCACGTTCCGGCTCACGGGCCTGCTGGCGGGGCGGTACCGGAGCAGCGGGCGGCCGGAGCTCCTCGCGTGGGCGGCCGGACTCGGCGCCTACGCGGTCGCCGCCGCGGCGATCGCCTGGGGCGAGGCGGCAGGCTGGGACGACCGCGCGTTCCGCGTCTACTACGCGGCCGGGGCCCTCCTGACCGCTCCGCTCCTGGGCGCCGGCTCCCTGCTCCTCGCCGGCCGGCGTCGCGCTGCGCCCGTGGCACTCGTCTACGCCGGCCTCGCGGTCGGGATTGCGCTCGCCGTGCCGGTGCACGGCACGTTCGCGGCACATGGCATCCCAGCCGCGCAGGACCACCTCGCCTTCCTCCCCGCGCGGTTGCTGGCGATCGTCGCCAACAGCGTGGGAACCCTCGCCGTCGTCGTCGTCGCGCTGCGTTCCTTCCGCCGTCGTCCGCTCGGGAACGGCCTGATCATCGCTGGGATCGCAGCGGCGGCGGCCGGCAGTGGGCTCGCCGGCCTCGGGGCTGCGGGAAGCGCGATCGGGATCGCCGTCGGCGCGGTTCTGCTTTACGCAGGATTCGTCGCACCTGCGCACATTCCGTCGGTTATTTGGCCCAAAATGGCCAATCGCTGAGTTACAAGCGTTGCCTTAACAAAGCACAAACTGACGGCTGTTACCGTCGTCAGACCGATCGCATAAGCCGCGCCGAGCGGTGCTCGCCCAGGGCGAATCCCGCCCGTTCGGCCTCCGACTTGCAATCGACCTAGGGAGGAACAGATTGCGGCGCTCCATCTTGGCCTGCGGGCTCCTGCTGGCGTTCGTCGGCCTGACCACCGCGGCGGCTGCGGCCCCCGCCTCACAACCCAGCGGAACGAGCCCGAGCCCCACCACGGGTACGACCACGACGAGCACCACGACCAGCACGACGGTCTCCCGGAAGGCGCCCTCGCGCTGGGAGCTGGCGACGGCAGCCCGCTGGCAGCGCCACATCCGCCGCTTCCGCGCGGACACACAGCATTGGCTGACCGTGATGCGCGGCCGCCCGCCGGCGAACACCGCCCGCACGCTTGCCTATCGCTCGCTCTCGCGGCTCCAGCAGCTCGCCAGGCGCTGGCAGCATCGCGCCCACCAGGCCTGGTGGCATGCGAATCACCCGCCCGGCCTCGGAGGCTGGCTCTGCATCCACCGCTACGAAGGCAGCTGGGCCGATTCGGGTAGTCCGTACTGGGGAGGGCTCCAGATGGATCTCTCGTTCCAGCAGACGTACGGCGGCTGGCTCCTGCGCCACAAGGGCACTGCGGATCACTGGAGCGCGCTCGAGCAGATCTGGGTCGCGGTGCGCGCCTCGCACTCCCGCGGCTTCTCGCCGTGGCCGAGTACGGCCCGTGACTGCGGCCTGTACTAGAACTTTTCCCTGCTCCTACGGTATTTCGACGGCCCGCTGATGCGGGCCGTCGTCACTTTGGTGTCACTTTGACTTGACATGACATCAATCTGATGTCATAGTGCCGCCATGCAGATCGACGGAACCATCCAGGCGCTTCGGGAGGACCTCGTCCGCTTCGCGGCACTCGGCGACGAGAACACATCACGCGCGGCGGAACTCCTCTCGGTCGCGATCGAGTCGTCCCTCGGCAGGAGGATCCAGGACGCCCTCGCCGAGGCGGCGCTCGAGCTCAACGAACAGCTCGAGTCCTCGCACGTCGAATTGCGCGTCGCAGGCCACGACCTCCAGCTCGTGCTCGTCCGCGAGGACGGCACCGTTCCGGAGCAGGCCGACGAGGTGTTCTCCGCCCGCATCACGCTCCGGCTCCCCGAGAGCCTGAAGCAGCGGGTCGAGTCCGCCGCCGTCCGCGAAGGCGCATCCGTCAACACCTGGCTCGTCCAGGCGCTGCAGCGGGCGGTCGAGTCCCGCCGCCCCTCATCGTCCGGCAGCCGAAACCGCCTCACCGGCTACGGCCGCAACTGAAAGGAGCAAGGCATGTTCCCCGACTACCACGAGATCCTCAAGCTCCGCGAGCAGTCGCTCCGCCCCGACCGGCGCCAGGCCCCTCGCGACAACGAGATCCGGCTCCGCGTCAAGCGGCTGACCCGGGTGTACCTCTGAGATGCTCGAGCGCACCTTCCACACTCCATTGCCTCTCGAGCTCGAGGTCGGCATACCCTCCGGCGACATCGAGGTCGAGACGACCGAGGGCGAGGAGTCGAACATCACCGTCGACGGCGACGAACGCCTCCTCGAGGAGGTCGAGATCCGCCACGACGGCAACCGCCTCGTCGTCGCATACCGCGGCAAGGGGAAGTTCGGCTTCTCGCTCTCCCCGTTCACGCTCGTCTTCGGCAGCGAGCTGCGCGTGCGAGCGACGATTCCGCACGGCGGAGGCGTCAAGGTCAAGACCGCGTCAGCGGACACGCAGCTCGGCGGCCACTTCGGCCCGCTCGGGATCAACTCCGTCTCCGGCGACGTCCGCCTGCGCGGTGAGGTCGGCGGCGCCGCGAACCTCAAGACGGTGAGCGGCGACGCGGACCTCGACCGGGTCAAGGGCGACCTGTCCGCGCACACCGTCTCGGGCGACCTCCGCATCGGCCCGATCACCGGCTCCTCGGATCTGAAGACGGTTTCCGGCGACATCAAGCTCCAGGCGGTCACCGCCGGCGACGTCCGCTTCACGAGCGTCTCCGGCGACATCGAGGTCGGAATCGCCCAGGGCTCCGCCCTCGACGTCGACGCAGGCTCGACCTCGGGTGATCTCTCCTCGGAGGTCCCGCTCGCGAGCGAGCCCGTGCCGGGCGAGGAAGACTCCGGCCCGACCGTCGTCCTCCGCGGGCGCACGGTGAGCGGCGACGTGAAGGTCTTCCGCGCGGGCTGATGCGGACGCTCCTCTCCTACCGCGACGCCCGGCTGCTGCTCTACGGCCAGACGCTGTCGTCGTTCGGCGACTGGGCGATGCTCATCGTGCTCGCGGTCTGGATGAAGTCGCTGACCGGTTCGAGCGCGCTCGCCGGCCTGACCTTCTTCGTCTTCGCCGCCGGCTCGCTGCTCGCGCCGCTCGGCGGGCTCCTCGCCGACCGGATGCGACGTCGGCCCCTGATGATCTTCGCCGACTGTGTGCTCGGAGCGTTCGTGCTCGTGCTCCTGCTCGTCCACGACCGCAGCGACGCGTGGCTGATCTATGCGGTCGCATTCGCCTACGGCGCGATCGGGACCGTGTTCTACCCCGCGCGCTCGGCGCTGCTCAAGGTCATGCTCCCGGAGGATCTCCTCGCCGAGGCGAACGGAGCGCTCACGGCCACGCGTGAGGGCCTGCGGATCATTGCCCCGCTCGCGGGTGCCGGGCTCTACACCGTGCTCGGCGGCGGCGCGGTCGCGGTACTCGACTCCGCCACCTTCGTAGCGTCCGCGTTCTTCCTCTCGCGGATGCGCGTACCCGAGGAGAAGCCCGCGCCGCCGGAGCACCACTTCGCACGCGAGGTGACGGCCGGACTGCGCCACGTCTGGGACACGCTCCCGCTGCGCCAGGTCGTGGGAGGCATCGCCCTCGCCCTTCTCGTGGTCGGCTTCTCCGAGACCCTGATCTTCTCCGTCATCGCGGCGCTGGGAAAGCCGCCGTCCTTCTTCGGAGTCTTCGCCACCATCCAGGGAGTGGGCTCGATCGCCGGCGGCGTCACCGCGGCTGCCGTCCTGCGCCGCGTCGGCGAGGTGCATCTGGTCGGCATCGGGCTGGCCGCGTTCGCAGTCGCCGATCTCTGCCTGATCGCGCCTTCGCTGACCGTGGTGCTCGTAGCGGGCCCGCTGGCCGGCATCGGAGTCGCCTGGGCAATCGTCGGTTTCTCGACGGCGCTGCAGACGCGCACGCCGCTCGCGATCCAGGGCCGCGTCTCGGCGGCCGCAGACCTCACGCTCTCGGTTGCGCAGGCAACGTCGATCGCGACAGGCGCGCTGCTCTCGACGATGATCGACTACCGGATCCTCTTCGTGGTCATGGCGGCCGTGGTCCTCACCAGCGCCGGGTACCTCCTCACCCGACGGGAGCCGACACCGGTGCCTGCGACGATGGAGGCGTGACCGAGCTCGTCCCGCTGCGGCGGAACCGCGACTTCCTGCTCTATCAGAGCGGCGGATTGCTCTCGACCTTCGGGTCGGGGATCTCCGGAATCGCGTACCCGCTGCTCACGCTGGCCCTAACGCACTCCGCGGCGAAGACCGGCTACGTCGGAGCAGTCGAGTTCCTGCCGCTTGTGCTGCTGAGCGCCCCGGCCGGGGTCGCGGCCGACCGCTTCGACCGGCGGCGGCTGATGATCGCCGCGGATATCGCCGGGGCGACGGCCCTCGCAGTGCTCGGCACGGCGGTGCTGACCGGGCACGCGACCTTCTGGCTGGTCGTCGTCGTCGCCTTCGTCGACACGAGCGCGGCGGTGCTCTACCGGTCGGGCTCGAGCGGAGCCATGAAGGCTGTCGTCCCGACGCCGCAGCTCGCCGACGCGTCGAGCGTGACGATGGCGCGCATGTCCACGGTGCGCCTCCTGGCGCCGCCCCTGGGCGGGGCACTCTGGGACCTCTCGCGCGGCCTGCCGTTCCTCGTCGACGCCGTCTCCTACGCCTTCTCGACCGCCGCGCTCCTGCTGATGCGCACGCCGTTCCAAGAGGAGCGCGTGCCCGGCGCGCGTACGCCGTTCCGCGAAGGTTTCGCCTACTTCTGGAACATTCCGTTCCTGCGCGCGACGACCGGCATGATCGCCGCCAGCAACCTCGTCGCCGTCGGCGCTCCCATCGCGCTCATCATCCTCGCCAACCGGCAGGGAGTCTCCGGTTTCGCGATCGGCGTCTTCATCGCCGTTCAAGGCGTGGCGCTCCTGCTGGGGTCGACCCTGTCTCCCCTGCTGCGCCGGCGCTTCCCGATGCGCGCGATTCTCCTCTCCGAGTTCTGGATGGCGCTCGATCTACGTCGCCTTCATCGTCTATCCGAACGTCTACGTGCTCGCCGTCTGCATCTCGCTGCACGCGTTCTGGTTCCCGAACACCGACTCGGCGATCCAGGCGTACTCGTACATGCTCATCCCGGATCGGCTGCTCGGACGGGCCATGGCCGCCGCGACCACGCTCCGAGCCGCGTCGGCGCCGCTCGGGCCGCTTCTCGCCGGGCTCCTGCTCACCCACACCTCGCCGCAGGTCGCGATCGCCGTGCTCGCGGCACCGGTGGTGATCGCCGCGATCATCGGCACGCTCAGCGACTCGATCCGGAACCTGCCTAGCCTCGAAGCTTCTCCCGCAGCAGCTGGTTGACGACCTTGGGGTCGGCCTTGCCCTGCGTCTCCCGCATCACCTGGCCGACGAAGAAGCCGAGCACACCCTCCTTGCCGCCGCGGTAGGTCTCCGCCTGCTCGGGATGGGCGGCGATGACGGCGTCGATCACCGGCGCGAGCGCGTCCTCGTCGCCGACAGCCGTCCGACTCAGGTAGTCGTCGGCCTCGATCGGACCCTCGGCCGCGGCCGCGAAAGCCTCGTCGAGAGCCTCGCGCGTGACGTTCGCCTGCACGATCCGCGCGAGCCCGGGCGCGTTCTCGGGCAGGAAGTCGCCGCGGTTCATCGCGACGGCCGCGGCCGTCTTCCAGTCCAGTCCCTCGGCCGCCAGCGCCTCCGCCTTCCACTCGTTGCCGGTGATGACGAGCTCGTCCGCCGCCGCGAAGCCGAGCTCACCGGTGAGCCGCCGGATGCGGTCGCCCGGCCGCTCCGGAATCTGCCCGCGCAACCGCTCCACGAGCTCCGCCGGCGGCTCGACCGGGACCAGGTCGGGCTCGGGGAAGTAGCGGTAGTCGTCGGCCTCCTCCTTCGAGCGGTGCACCGTGAGACGTTCGGTGTGGTCGTCGTAGTCGTAGGTCGACTGGACGACCTCCTCCCCGGCCTCATGCGCCTCGACCTGCTGCCGGAACGCCGCCTCGATCGCGCGCCCGATGAAGCGGAAGGAGTTCATGTTCTTGATCTCCCAGCGCGGCCGGAAGCCCTCCTCACCGACGTGCCGCACCGAGACGTTGACGTCCGCCCGCAACGTGCCCTTCTCCATGTCGGCGTCGGAGACGTCGAGCTCGCGGATCGTCTGCCGCAGGAGGCGGAGGTACGACATCGCCTCCTCGGCCGAGCGGAGGTCGGGAGCGCTCACGATCTCGAGCAGGGGCGTGCCGCCGCGGTTGAAGTCGACGAGGCTGTAGTCGGCGCCCACCGAGCGGCCGGTGGCGCCGCCTGCGTGGACCGTCTTCGCCGCGTCCTCTTCGAGGTGCGCGCGCACGATCCCGATCTCGCGGTCGCCGTCCTCGGTGGGCAGCAGGAACCGGCCGGTTCCGCAGAGAGGCGCCTCGTACTGGCTGATCTGGTACCCCTTCGGCAGGTCGGGATAGAAGTAGTTCTTGCGGGCGAAAACGGCGCGCTCGGCGATCTCGCAGTCGAGGGCGAGGCCGAGCAGGATCGTCAGCTCGATCGCGCGCGCGTTGGGGACGGGCAGCGCGCCGGGATGCGCGAGGCACACGGGGCACGTGTGCGTGTTCTCGGCGGCGCCGTACTCGAGCTCGCAGCGGCAGAACATCTTCGTGCGCGTCTTGAGGTGCGCGTGCACCTCGAGCCCGCAGACCAGCTCCCACTCAGTCGGAGGCACCGAGCTTCTCCTTCGCCTCGCGGAGCGCGTCCTCGACGTCGTCGCGGACCTGAACCATCGCGAGCCGGTGCTCGAGAGGGCCGTACGTCTCGATCAGCCAGAGCTCGCGCTCGCCGGCCTCGAGCTGGAGCTTCACGTCGCCGACTTGGACGGCGCGCGAGCCGTCGAGCACGCGCGGGTGCTTGCCGAAGACGCGCTCGACCGCGAGCACGAACTCTGCCGAGGGATCTTCGAAGTGGTAGCTCATCTGAGGCGCTCCGGCACCGGGTCGAAGCCGATCGCCTGCTCGAGCGCGTGACCGATCCGGAACAGCGTGTTCTCGGCGAACTGCGGGCCGATCAGCTGCAGGCCGACCGGCAGTCCCTCAGAGAGCCCGCACGGGACGTTGAGCCCCGGCAGGCCTGCCATGCAGGACGGGATCGTGAGTAGGTCGCTGAGGTACATCGCGATCGGGTCAGCGGTGCGGGCGCCGAGCGGGAAGGCGACGGTCGGCGAGGTCGGCGAGACGAGCGCGTCGAACGTCTCGAACAGCGCGTCGTGTTCACGCTTGATCACCGTCCGCACCTTCTGCGCCTGGCCGTAGTACGCGTCGTAGTAGCCGGCCGAGAGCGCGTAGGTGCCGACCATGATCCGGCGCTTCGGCTCGTCGCCGAAGCCCTCGTCGCGCGTACGCTCGTACATCTCGAGCCGCTCGGTCGCGTCGGCGCGGTAGCCGTAGCGGACACCGTCGTAGCGCGCGAGGTTCGAAGACGCCTCGGCAGGGCTGATCAGGTAGTAGCAGGCCATCCCGTACTCGACGGAGAGCGGTAGCGAGCACTCCCCCACCTCGGCGCCGAGCTCCTCGAGCTTCGCGATCGCGGCCCGCACCGCGGCCTTGACGCCGGGCTCGATGCCCTCCGCCTGGTTCAGCTCCTTCGGCACGCCGATCCTCATCCCGCGCAGGTCGTCGGCGCCCGGCAGCTCGACCGGCTGCGGCAGATCAACCGTCGTGGTGTCCCGCTCGTCGCGTCCGGCGATGACCGAATAGAGGAAGGCGCAGTCGAGGACGTTGCGGGCGACCGGGCCGACCTGATCGAGGCTCGAGGCGAAGGCGACGACGCCGTAGCGCGAGACCGTGCCGTATGTCGGGCGCAGGCCGACGTTGCCGCAAAGCGCCGACGGTTGCTTGATCGAGCCGCCGGTGTCCGAACCGAGCGCCCACGGCGCGAGGCCGGCGCTCACGGCCGCGGCCGAGCCACCGCCCGAGCCGCCGGGAACGCGCGAGGGATCCCACGGGTTGTGCGTCGGGCCGAAGGCGGAGTTCTCGGTCGACGAGCCCATCGCGAACTCGTCCGTGTTCGTCTTGCCGAGAATCCGGAGGCCGTGATCCTCCTTCGCCCGCCGCACGACCGTGGAGTCGTAGACCGGGACGTAGCCTTCGAGAATCCTCGAGCCGGCGGTCGTGGGAATCCCTTCGGTCCCGATCACGTCCTTGACCGCCAGCGGTAGGCCGTCTCCGCCCGGGTCGTCGCACACATGGAGGAAGCAGTGGAGCTCGCCGTCGCGTTCGTCGATTGCGCGCCGATAGGCCTCCCAGAGCTCCGCGCCGCTGATCTCCTTGTTCCGCAGCAGCCTGGCGGCCTCGTAGGCGGTGAGGCGAAGCGTGTCGATCACGTCGCGCCTCCCGGCGGAACCTTGAAGAAGTCTCCCTCGCGCTCGGGAGCGTTCGCCAGCGCCTCCTCGGACGAGAGGCAAGGCACGGGTTCGTCGTCTCCCCAGACGTTGACGACCTCGAGCGGGTGCGAGGTCGGCGGCACGTCGGACAGGTCGAGCTCCGACACCTTCGAGACGGCCTCGAGGATGTCGTTGAGCTGCCCCTCGAGGCGCTCGGCCTCATCCTCGCGCAGCTCGAGCCGCGCCAGATGGGCAACGTGGAGAAGTTGTTCCCGGTCTATGGCCATCGCGTTCGATCCTCGCAAAAAGAAAGGGCCCCTTGCCGGGGCCCTCTCAACCTTGGTCCGACAGGTTCTCTAGGCGGCTTGGACGTTCGCGGCCTGCGCGCCCTTGTCGCCCTGCACGACGTCGAACGACACGCGCTGGCCTTCGGTCAGCGACTTGTAGCCGTCCATCGTGATCGCGGAGAAGTGGACGAAGACGTCGTCTCCGCCTTCGCGCTCGATGAAGCCGTAACCCTTCTCGTTCGAGAACCATTTTACGGTGCCCTCAGCCAACCCTTCCTCCTTGCAGAAAAACGACGGCCCGGGCACCGAGCCGCCGAACTTTGCTGAAACAGGCCGGAGTCTAGCTCAGTTTTTCCCGGTTGCAACGGCCGCAGGCCCGCGCAATCGCGCTGCCGTAACGGCGTTCTGGAGCACCATGGCGATCGTCATCGGCCCCACGCCGCCCGGAACGGGAGTCATGTAGGCCGCGCGCTCCATCGCTCCAGGGTCGACGTCGCCGAGCACCTTGCGGCTCGACTCGTCGCGGTTCATCCCGACGTCGATCACCGTCGCGCCGGCCTTGACCATGTCGGGAGAGATCAGGTGCAGGCGCCCGACGGCGGCCACCAGGACGTCGGCGTCGAGCGTGTGCCGCCGGAGGTCCCGCGTGCGCGAGTGGCAGATCGTCACCGTCGCGTTCCGCTGCAGGAGCAGGTGCGCCATCGGTTTGCCGACGATCGCGGAGCGGCCCACGACCACGGCGCGCGCGCCTTCGAGCGGGATCTCGTACTCGTCGAGCATGCGCATGATCCCGAGCGGCGTGCCCGGAACGAGCGTCGGGCGCCCGAGGTAGAGCCGGCCCGCGTTGACCGGATGGATGCCGTCGACGTCCTTCGCGGGCGCGATCGCCTCGATCACGCGTGTCTCGTCGATGTGATCGGGCAGTGGAAGCTGCACGAGCAGGCCGTCGACGCCGTCGTCGGCGTTGACCTCGGCAATCGTCGCGAGCAGCTCCTCCTCGGACGTGTCGGCGGAGAGCTTCAGGTCGCGCGCCTCCATCCCGGCCTGCGTCGCGGCCTTCTGCTTCAGGTCGATGTAGATGTGGGACGCGGGGTCGTCGCCCACGAGGACGGTGGCGAGACCGACGTGACCGAGTTCGGCGACCGAAGCGGCGACCTCCTCGCGCACCTTGGCCCCGAGCGCCTTGCCGTCGATGATCGTTGCGGGCACGGGGCGAGGTTATAGCCTCCGCCCGATGCGTCTTTCCCGCAAGAACGACCCGGACGCCGTGCGCTCGCGCCAGCAGGCGCTCGGCCTGCCCGAGGTCGATCTCGAGCCGTACGCGAAGGCGGCCGAGGCTGTGACAGGCCTCCTGTCGATCCCCGTCTCGGTCGCGCAGCTCGCGGTCTCGCTCGGGGAGTACGAGCTGTCGGAGGACGGTGAGGTGGTCGAGAGAGGCCGGGCGGACGAGGACGTCGTCGTCCCGCTCGCGCACACCGAGGGCGGACTGACCGCGTCGGTGCAGCGCGGTGCGAAGGCGATCGCGGAGTCCGGCGGCTGCCGAACGTACGTGATCGCAGACAGGATCACCCGAGCATCCTGCTTCATCTGCAAGGACTCGGGAGACGCGCTCACGCTCGCGGGCTGGATCGAGGAACAGGTGCCGAAGATGCGCGAGTTCCTGCGCGACGCCGACAGTCCCGAGCTGTCGCGGTACGCCGTCCTGCGCGAGGCGAAGACGCACGTCGTCGGCCCGATGTGCCACGTCCTCTGGCGGTTCACGACTGGCGACGCGTTCGGCGCGAACATGATGACCCGCAACGCCTACGCGCTGAACATGGCGTACGTCCTGCCGCAGGCTCCGGTGGCGGTCGAGCGCACGATCCTCGAGGCGAACATGGGCGGCGACAAGAAGCCCTCCTTCGAGTACTTCCAGCAAGGGCACGGCAAGACGGTGATCGCCGAGACGACGTTGACCGAGGCGGCGATCGAGCGCGTGCTGCGGACCACGGTCGCCGACCTCGAGGAGCTCGCCTGGGCCGGGACGCACGGCGCCGTCGCTTCCGGGATGCAGTCGGTCGCCTTCACGCCGGCCTCCGCGATTGCCGCTCTGTTCGCCGCGACCGGCCAGGATCTGGGGCTCGTCGGCACGAGCTCGATGGCGCACGGAACCGAGCAGCGCGTGGAGGGCGGCCTCCACGTCTCGATCCGCTTCCCCGGGATCGAAGTCGGCACGGTCGGCGGCGGCACGACGCTGCCGGATCCCAAGCGCTGGCTCGAGCTCATGGGCTGCGCGGGGCCGGGCAAGGTCTACCGGCTGGCGCAGCTCGTCGCGGCGACGGCGCTCGCGCTCGAGATCAGCGCCTCGGCGGCGATGGCGACCGCCGGCAGCGAGAACTTCTTCCGCGCCCATTTCGAGCGCGGCGGCATGCGCTAGCGCTCGGCTCCGTCGCGGAGCTGGCGGTCGTACTCGGCCTGGTCGAACTGACCGCGCGACTCGGCGATCAACCCGTCGGCACCGATCGTCCACTCCTCGAAGCCGGGGATGCGCACCCAGCGGCCGGTCTCGGCGCTCGTGCCGGTGAACGTCCACCGGTACTCCACGACACCGTCGGCGCGCAGCACGAGTTCGTCCATGAAGACCTCGATGTCCGGGAACGCGGTGATGAAGCCGTCGGCCACGTCCGCGATGCCCGCCGGCTCGCCGCCGTTGACGGCGATCGTCCCGCCCGGGGCGTACTCGGCTGCGACGCGCGCCGGATCGTGGCTGCACCAGGCCTCGGTGTACCTGCGCGCGAGCTCCTCGATCTGTCCGCGATCGTGCACTGCCGCGCGACCCTAACGGCACTTCGGATCACGAGGCAAGGTCACACCGAGGCATGTATCTGCCGATACAAGACCCATGGACCGCAGCCCTGACGAGCTCCGCGCCGAGCTGGCGAGCCTCGAGACCGCAGAGGCGAAGCTCTCTGCGGAGCGCCGCCACCTGCACAACCAGATCGACTACGGCTACGCGACCGACGCGACGCAAGCGCGGGAACGGGAGGTCTCCGACGAGCGCCGGCAGCTCCACGAGCGGCTCGACGCACTTCGCGAGCTGCTCGGGGAGAGCGAACCGACTGCGTCCGAGCCGTCGCTCAATCCCTTCGGCCAGTGGTCGGGAATCTCACCCGAAGTCGCCGCGGGCGAAGCAGACGACTAGATCTGCGGGTCGTAGACGTCGACCGGACGCGGACGCGTGTGACCGGTGGCCGAGATCAGCCCTCCGGCGATGATCGCCGCCGCGCTCAGGAGCGCAAGCCAGATGCCCCAGCTCAGAGAGAGCGAGACGAGATCCGTCTGTGCGCCGGGCGGCACGAGCATCCGGTAGAGGACGAACAGCGCCGCCACCACGCCGGCGATCGCGACCTGACCACCGCCGGCCTCGAGCAGCCCGCTGACGCCTGCCAGACGGAGCAGCGCAGCCAGGAGCGTGATGCCGGCCAGGAGGAGCAGCAGCAGGCTGAGGTGCTTGAACGCGTCGTGCGCGCTCACGGTGGCCAACTGATGGCCGGCGAGCGAGCTGAACTCCGCGCCCAGCTGGCTCGCTCCCGCCTGGAAGCTGCTGTTCCCGTACTGCTGGGCCACGGTGCTGAGCTGCTGCTGGGCTGTAGCGGCGCCGGACGCGGTGATGCTGACGCCGTACCAGGGCAGGAACACCGAGACGGCGAGGACGGCTGCCCCGAGCGCCGCGACCAGGAAGCCGAGTGACGAACGTTCGTCCATGGCACTGCGTCTAATCGGCCGTCGCTGAGCGGCGCTTGAGCGTCCGATGAGTTCTCGGCGGTTGGTCAGTCTCTGAGCCGATGCGGCCGGAGCAGGCCGCGGGACAAGGAGCGACCGGATGACGCGATACATGATCTCGTTCGATGCCCACGCGATGGACCACATCCCCGGCGAGGAGATGCCCGCCGTGGCCAAGGCCGCGCTCGACATGGTCGAGGAGGCCCGGAGCGCGGGCGTGTGGGTGTTCGGCGGCGGACTGGAAGACCAGAAGGCGAGCGTGGTGGCCACCGACGGAACGGTCACCGAAGGCCCGCACCCGGAAGCCGTCGGCGGGTTCTGTGTCGTCGACGTACCCACCCGCGAGGCGGCGCTGGAGTGGGCTGCGAAGACCGCCGTCGCCTGCCGCTGCGCACAGGAGGTTCGCGAGTTCATGCCCGACCCCACGGTCGGCAATTAGTCTGCCCGCGTGATCCCGTGGCTCATCGTCGCTTTGGTCGTCGTGCCCTTGCTTGTCGTCGCCTTCGCGGCCGCACGGCGCAGAAAGGTCGCCTTCGAACATCCCGCGAGCGAAGACGCGGAGGACAGAGCGGAAATGGAGCGGGAATTCGCCGAGGCGGAGGCCTACGAGGCGAAATGGCGTGAGCAGGACAGGGCCAGATACGACGAGGAGCACATCCCCTAGTCCCGCGCGCCTGACGACGCGGCGTCAGCCGGCACCTCCGCAGTAGGCTCGGTCGGCCGGTGTACTTCTTCCTCCTCCCGGGCTGGGCCCTCGCGCTCATTCTTGTTGCGCTGATCGGCGCCGCGACGGCAATCGGGTTTACCGTCGGCAGCTACCTGCGCGAGCATCAGGACGCCTTGCGGGAGCCGTTCGGCGTCCTCCAGGGAGCG
Source organism: uncultured Actinomycetes bacterium (assembly GCA_963731015.1). GTDB lineage: Bacteria > Actinomycetota > Thermoleophilia > Gaiellales > Gaiellaceae > Palsa-739. The sequence goes on along the minus strand of CAVSTY010000005.1, from coordinate 170,781 downwards.
CTGCTCGGTGTGGTGGGCCTGATCCTCGCGTTCGGGCTCTCGCTCGCTGTCGGACGCTACGAAGACCGGCGATCCGCCACGGTCGCGGAGGCCAATGCCATCGGAACGACGTACCTGCGCGCGCAGCTGATCGCGGAGCCGGCTCGAAGCAGTTCGCTCGCGCTGTTGCGGAGGTACACCGACCTGGCGATTCACGTCTCGAAAGAGGTTCCGGGCAGCTCAGGAATGCGGCGCACGACACTGGCCGAAGGCGTGATCCAGCGGAGACTGTGGAGCTTGGCGGGCCGGTCGATGGCCGCGGCACCGGTCGCGAGCGCACCCCGGCTCTACGTCGACAGCCTCAACACCACGTTCGACGCCCAGCAAACCCGACTGTCCTCACTGACCAACCGGGTGCCCGGCGCCGTCCTGGCGCTCGAGGTCTTCGGCGCGGCCGTCGCGATCGGTCTTCTATCGCTGCACATCTCGGTTCTCGGCCGCGGTCTGTTCGCGATGCTCGCCGCCGCCGGGCTCGTGACGCTGTTGCTACTCGTCACCTTCGACCTCGACCGACCGGTTCGCGGTTTGATCACCGTCCCTGACACGCCGCTCGTGGCGACACGCGCCTCGATGGTGCCACCACCCGCGGCCGCCGCGCCCAAGCCGTAGGAATGACCTCTGAGCGTCGGGCGTTACTCGGGCCATGGAGGTGACGGTCAGCGATGCTGCCCGGAGCTTCATCGAGGGCCGCGGCGGTCGGCTCTATGTCTGGTTCGCGCCGGTGGGCCGCAGCGCGTTCTCGGTTCAGCGGGTAGCGGCGGAGGTGGAGCGGCCATGGCGGCCACGGGCACTACTAGGACGCTCGCCTTGGCCAGTGTTCCGGATTGACCCCTGAGGGGCCTGGGCGGCTCCCCTCGAGAGTCATCTCGGCTCTTGAAAGCCAGGTATGTCGCAGGGGGTCTTGTATCTCTTTTTCGACCCGCAGACAGCGCCTGCGAGCGCGGCGTGGCGGCGATATGTGGCGCCTCGGTCGTGATAGATGATGTCGGCGCGCGTCCACTGATGCTGGCCGCGCTTTGCGGTTAGTCCGATCACGATCCACGCCCACGCATGAGGCGCTAGCGTCGCCCCTGGCATGGCTCGGCCGGATCGTGGTACGCGGTAGGTGAGTGCCCCAGTGAACGGGGTCTGATTTGGGGGCCAGGGCAGGACGTACGCGCCGCGGTAGATGCCGCTTTGAAGTCCGACCAGTTCGACGCGGCCGAGCACGAGAGCCTGGTCTCCGGTGTTCTGGACGATGAGAGGCCCGCTGACGGAGATGGCTTGGCCGATGGCAGCAGACTGAGCGACGCCGATCTTGCCGCCGGTGTGCGCGGCGAGCGGCCCCTGGCCGCCGCTGGAACGAAGAGCCACGAAGGCCACCACACCTGCGGCTATCGCCGCGAGCAACCCGGCGAGAAGCAGCCAGTTCAGGCGCTGCGCCACAAGCGCGCAGACTAGTGGGCGCTCGGGTGGGGCAACGTCCTCTCGCCTGACGCCGCGTCAGCCGGCGGGGAGGCGGACATCCGACACGTCGAGCCCGAGGGAGTTCGCGAGCCGCACGCCGTGGTTCAGCTCTTCGCGTAGGCGCTCGCGGTCGCGCGCCTCCATCAGCGTCCCGATCATCTCGCGCGCCTTCGGCCGCCACAGGACGTGGTTCGCGAAGATCGGCAGCATCGTGTTCGCGGCGTCGACAAGCCGCCCGCGCACGTTCTTCCCGGCCGACTGGAGCAGCACGCGCTCGTAGGCCATCCCGGCACCATGGTGGATGCCGTCGTCGATGGCGAGCCGGTTGCAGAGATCCTCGAGCACCGTGCCGCGCGAGGAGCGCGCGATCAGGCGGAAGCGCGGGATGATCAGCCGCTCGAAGAAGACCTGCATGAGGAAGACCTTCTCCTCGAGCAGGTCGGCCTCGAGGAACATGTGGGCGAGCTCGTCGAGGTACGGATCGCGCTCCCCCTCCCCACCGACCTGGCCGATCAGCCGCAGCCACGCCTCGGTGTGGCGCGACTCGTCCTGCACCATCGTGGAGTAATAAAGGCGCGCCTCGGGGTCGGGCGCCGCCGAGAGCAGCTGCGACGCCATCTCGCAGGCGAAGACGTCCGCCTGGAGCTGCTGCATGATCACCGAGCGCCAGATGTCCCGCCGCCGCCCCCGCCGCGCGGGCGACCCCTTTCCCTCGGGCACGAACGGGATCTCGCCCCACGGCACCTCGTCCACCTGCCACTCCTGGTGCTTCGCGAGGTGGTAGAAGCGGAGGACGCCTGCGTACTCGGCCCGGCCCTCGGGCTCGGCGGGAACAGCCTCGGCATTCACGCGCGGGACCTTATCCTCAGCCGCGTGATTGCACTCGTCTTCAGCTACGAGGTGGTGCACGACGCGGCCGAGTTCGAGCGCGTCTACGGGATGGACGGTGAGTGGGCGGCGTTCTTCGGGCACGGTCGCGGCTACATCGGCACCGAGCTCCTGCGCGACGTCGAGGCGCCGACCCGGTATCTCGTGATCGACCGCTGGGAGTCCGCCGACGCGTACAACACGTTCGTCGCCGCGCATCGCGAGGAGTACTTGGAACGCGTCGACGCCACGCGCTTCCACTACGACAGCGAGCTGCGGCTCGGCACGTTCGAAACCGCCTAAACCGCGGATTGCGCAGGTACTAGCGACGACTGCCTCGCAATGCGAGGCGCAGATCGCTTGAACTAGCCGTATCGCGCAGGCGATAATCGAGCCGCCGATGTCCGTGGAGCAACGCGCCAGCGCCGCCGACCGTGTCCTCGCAACGCGCGAGCGATACGTTGCCCGCGGCGTCTCGACGCCCTCGCTCGTCGTCGCCCGCGCCGAGGGAGCGCGCGTCTGGGACGTCGACGGCCGCGAGTTCCTCGACTTCGCCGGTGGGATCGCGTGCCAGAACCTCGGCCACGGCCCCTCGGCCGTCGTGGCGGCGGTGCACGAGCAGGTCGACCGCTACCTCCACCAGTGCTTCATGGTCGGGACGTACGAGCCGTACGTCGACCTCTGCCGCCGGCTCGACGAGCTGTGGCCCGGCGACACGGCCACCAAGTCGATCCTCGTCAACTCCGGCGCCGAGGCGATCGAGAACGCCGTCAAGATCGCGCGCGCCGCGACCGGCCGCGCCGGCGTCGTCGTCTTCGACCGCGCCTTCCACGGCCGCACGAGCCTGACGATGGCGATGACGGCGAAGCTCGTCTACAAGCAGGGCTTCGGCCCGCTCGCGACCGACGTCTACCGCGCCGCCGCGCCGTATCCGTTCCGCGGCATTTCGACCGAGGACGCGCTCGCGAGCCTCGACCTTCTCTTCCGGCAGGACGTCGACCCGGGTTCTATCGCGTGCATCGTGCTCGAGCCCGTGCAGGGCGAGGGTGGCTTCATCCCGATGCCGCCGGAGTTCCTGAAGGCGCTGCGCCGGATCTGCGACGAGCACGGGATCGTCTACGTCGACGACGAGGTGCAGGCCGGCTGCGGGCGCACCGGCACGGTCTGGGCGATCGAGCAGCTGGGCGTCGAGCCGGATTTGCTCGTCTCGGGGAAGACGCTCGGCGGCGGCCTCCCGCTCGCGGGAGTGACCGGCCGCGCGGAGCTGATGGACGCGGTCCACGTCGGCGGGCTCGGCGGCACGTTCGGCGGCAATCCCGTCGCCTGTGCGGCCGCGCTCGCGGTGCTCGACGAGCTGACCTCGCCCGGCTTCGCCGACCGCGCGGAGCACGTCGGCTCGGTTCTGCGCACCCGGCTCGAAGAGATCGCGTCCCGGCATCCGCTCGTCGGCGAGGTGCGCGGGCTCGGCCCGATGCTCGCGCTCGAGCTGCGCGAACCGACAGCTGACGCCGCGAAGGCGACGACGGCGGCCGCGTTCGAGAAGGGCCTGCTCCTGCTGTCGTGCGGTCTCGACGGCAACGTCATCCGGCTCCTGCCGCCGCTGACCGCGTCGGACGAGGAGCTCGAACGCGGGCTCGGCCTGCTGGAGGAGGCACTTGGCGACGCTGGCGCCGAACGCGCCTGAGACGGAGGCCGCGGACGCACCCGCGGTCCGCCTGAGCGGCATCCGTCGCGTCTACGGCGACGTCATAGCGGTGGCAGGCGTGGACCTCGACATCGGAGCGGGCGAGTTCTTCACGCTCCTCGGCCCGTCCGGCTCGGGCAAGACGACGACGCTCCGCGTCATCGCGGGCTTCGAGCGTCCGGATGCCGGCCACGTCGAGCTGCAGGGAGTCGACGTGACACGCGTCGCGCCGTCGCAGCGGGCCGTCAACACGGTCTTCCAGGACTACGCCCTCTTCCCGCACATGACCGTGGCCGAGAACGTCGAGTACGGGTTGCGGGTGAAGGGGATGGGACGCCGTGACCGCCGGGCACGGGCCGAAGCGGTACTCGACAAGGTGCGTCTGCCGGGTCTCGGCGACCGGAAGCCGGTGCAGCTCTCGGGCGGACAGCGACAGCGCGTAGCGCTTGCTCGCGCGATCGTGAACGGCCCCCCGGTCCTGCTCCTCGACGAGCCGCTCGGAGCGCTCGACCTGAAGCTGCGCCAAGAGATGCAGATCTTCCTCAAGGCGCTGCAGCAGGACCTCGGCATCACCTTCGTCTACGTCACGCACGACCAGGAGGAGGCGCTGACGATGAGCGACCGCCTCGCCGTGTTCAACGAGGGCCGAATCGAGCAGCTCGGTACGCCGGCGGAGGTCTACGAGCATCCGCAGACGGAGTTCGTCGCCGGCTTCGTGGGCGTCTCGAACATCCTCGAACGGGACGGCAGGCGGATCACGATCCGGCCGGAGAAGATCCGGATGGCCGCCGACGGCGCGGGCGAAGGCGAGCCCGGAACGATCCGCGAGGTGGTCTACATCGGAATGGTCACGCGCTTCATCGTCGACCTCGACGCCGGCGGCCAGCTCGTCGTCGTCCGGCAGAACCTCGAGACGTCCTCGCAGGAGGCGCTCTCGGAGCAGGGCAAGCGGGTCCGCCTCTCGTGGCGGCCGGAGCACACGTACGAGATCAAGAAGGAGGGCACGTGAGACGGATTCCCAAGAGGTCGCGCCTGACGGTCGTAGCCGTGGCGGCTGTCACAGCGGCGCTCGCACTCGTGGCGAGCGGCTGCGGGGGCGGCGGCGGTGGCGGCAGCACCAGCGGTGGCGGCGGCACGACGACGACGATCGGCAAGGGAGAGGGCTCGCTCAACGTGATCGAGTGGCCGTACTACACAGATAAGAGCTTCGCACAGTCGTTCGAACAGAAGACGGGCTGCATCATCCACCGCAAGGACGCCGGCACGTCGAACCAGATGTTCTCGCTCATGCACGCGAACGGGGGCGGCGGAGGCGGCCAGTACGACCTCGTCTCGGCCTCGGGCGACGCGAGCCTTCGCCTCATCGACGCACACGACGTCCAGCCGATCGACATCAGCCAGATCCCGAGCTGGAAGGACTTCCTGCCGGCGTTCAAGTCGCCGCCGCACAACACGGTCGACGGCACGCACTACGGCGTCTCGGTGCAGTGGGGACCGAACACGCTCATCTACAACACGCAGAAGGTGAGCCCGCAGCCGACGGGCTGGACCGCGATCTACGGCCCGCAGTACAAGGGCAAGCTCACGGTGCCGAACAACCCGATCCAGATCGCGGACGCGGCGCTGTATCTCATGCAGACGAAGCCAAGCCTCGGGATCAAGGATCCGTACGAACTGACGCAGGCCCAGCTGACGGCGGCCACCAACCTCCTTGTCAGCCAGAAGCCGCTGCTCAAGCGCTACTGGAACTACGCCACCGACGAGATCACGTCGTTCAAGAACGGCGACGTGTGGATGGGCGCCGGCTGGCCGTACCAGACGCTGCAGCTGCAGGGTGACAAGCAGCCGATCAAGGAGATCGTGCCGCTGCCGACGACCGGTTGGGCCGACACGTGGATGCTCGCCGCAAAGGCTCCGCATCCGAACTGCGCGTACAAGTGGATGCAGTACGTGACGACGCCCAAGGTCGAGGCGCAGCAGGCGATCGTCTTCGGGGAGACGCCGGTCAACCCGCTTGCGTGCCCGTACATGGACAAGATCCAGAAGGGCTCGTGCGCGGCCTACCACCTGAACGAGCCGGCGTCCTACTACAGCAAGATCAAGTTCTGGAAGACGCCGGTTCCGCAGTGCGGCTGGCAGAAGAGCAACGACTGCATGGACTACAACGCCTGGGTACAGGCGTGGACGAAGATAACCGGGTGACGCTTGGCGGTTGATGCGAGCGCACTCGAGGCGGGCTCGCCCGGACGGCGGGCCCGCCTCCGCTTCTCGGGATTTCTCTGGCGGCGGCCCTGGCTGCGAGCGCTAGGGCTCCTCGCCCTGCCGCTTGCGGCGTTCGGGATCGTCTACCTCGGCGCGCTCGCGGTCCTCTTCATCTCCTCGTTCTGGACCCTGAGCTCGTTCACGGCGGCGGTCGAACACACCTGGACCCTCGCGAACTACCGGCAGATCTTCGACACGAACCAGCCCTATCTCCGCATCGCGTGGCGCACGGTGGAGATCGCGGCAGCCGTGACGGTGACCGACGCGGTCCTCGCCTTCCCGCTCGCCTACTTCATGGCGCGACTAGCGGGGAAGGGCACACGCGCGATCCTCTTCGTGATGGTGTTGCTCCCCCTCTGGTCGAGTTATCTCGTCCGTATCTACGCGTGGCAGGCGATCCTCGCGCACGACGGGGCCATCAACTGGGGCTTGAACAAGCTCGGGCTGCCGGACCAGAACCTCGCCTACACGAATACCGCGGTCTGGATCGTGTTCACGTACGTGTGGCTGCCGTTCATGGTGCTTCCCATCTACGCGGCGCTCGAGCGGATCCCCGACTCGTACCTGGAGGCGTCGGCCGACCTCGGCGCACGCGGCTGGCGAACGTTTCGCTCGGTGATCCTGCCGCTGGCGCTGCCAGGCCTGGTGGCCGGCTCGATCTTCACGTTTGCACTGACGCTCGGTGACTACATCACGCCGCTGCTCATCGGCGGCACGAGCTCGCAGCTCATCGGCAACACGATCTACAACTTCATGCAGGAGGCGAACACCCCCTTCGCCGCTGCGCTCGCAACGATCCCGTTGGCGATCGTCGGCGTCTACCTGCTGCTGGCAAGGCGCCTGGGCGCCTTCGAGGCCCTATGACCGGGCGCGGCGCTCGCATCTCGTTCGCCGTCGCGTCGGGGCTGGTGATCGCGTTCCTCTGGATCCCCCTCATCATCATCGCGCTTTACGCCTTCAACGGCTCGAACATCCAGGGCTGGCCGATCACGAGCTGGACGCTCCACTGGTTCAGCGTCGCCTGGCACGACCCGGATGTCAGCAGCGCGTTCCGGCTGTCGATCAAGGTCGCCCTCGTCGCGACCGGGATTGCCCTCGTCCTCGGGACGATGGCCGCCGCAGCGGTGGCCCGCTTCCAGTTCTTCGGACGGGAGGCAGTCTCGTTCCTGCTCGTCCTCCCCCTGGCGCTGCCCGGAATCCTCACCGGCGTCGCTCTGAGCACGACGTTCACCTTCGTGGGCCTCACGCCCTCGATCTGGACGATCGTGATCGGTCACGCGACGTTCTGCGTCGTGATCGTCTACAACAACGTGGTCGCGCGGCTGCGGCGCTCGTCGCCGTCGTTGGTCGAGGCGTCGCAGGATCTCGGCGCCGACGGCTGGCAGACGTTTCGGTTCGTCCTCTGGCCGGTGCTCTCGACCGCGCTCGTCGCGGGTGGGCTGCTGGCGTTTGCGCTGTCGTTCGACGAGGTGATCGTGACGGTATTCACGGCCGGCGCGCAGGAGACTCTGCCGATCTGGATCCTCGACAACATCGAGCGCGGCCAGCAGCTGCCGGTCGTCAACGTCGTAGCCTTCTTCGTCATCGTCGTTACCGTCATCCCGGTCGCGCTCGCGCAACGCGTGATGCGCGACACAGGTCTGATCCGTCGCGGTGCGGCAGAGGTGACGGCAGCGGTAGAGGCGGCAGAGGTGACGGCAGCCTGAGCAAGGAGGGAGCCATGAGCACAACTGCAACGCAGTACAAGATCTTCATCGGCGGCGAGTTCGCCGACGCGGCTTCCGGCGAGACGATGGAGGTGATCGCGCCTGCGACCGGCGAGACGATCGCCGAGGTGCCGCGCTGCGGCGCCGAGGACGTCGACCGCGCCGTCGAGGCGGCGCAGGCCGCGGCGCCGGAGTGGCTCGAGAAGACTCCGAAAGAGCGCTCCGAATTTCTCTACAAGCTCGCCGACGTGATCGACGAGCACGCCGAGGAGCTCGCGCAGCTCGAGTCGGTCAACGTCGGCAAGCCGCTCATGGCCTCGCGCGACGAGATGCCGTTCGCGGCCGACAACCTCCGCTTCTTCGCGGGCGCCGCCCGCAACCTCGAGGGCAAGTCGGCCGGCGAGTACATCGAGGGCTACACGTCCATGATCCGGCGCGAGCCGATCGGGATCGTCGGCGGTGTCTGCCCCTGGAACTACCCGCTCATGATGGCGGTCTGGAAGATGGGACCTGCTCTCTCGGCAGGCAACCTCCAGATCCTGAAGCCGTCGGAGCAGACGCCCCTCTCGCTGCTCCGCTTCGTCCAGCTCGCGCAGGAGGTCATCCCGCCGGGCGTGCTGCAGGTCGTGACCGGCGACGGCGTGCCGGTCGGGCAGCGCCTCGTCGAGCATCCGGCGATCGGGATGGTCTCGCTCACCGGCGACGTCGAGACCGGGAAGACCATCGCGCGCACAGCCGCCGACACACTCAAGCGCGTCCACCTCGAGCTCGGCGGCAAGGCACCGATGGTGATCTTCGACGACGCCGACCCGAAGGCGGTCGCCGAGGGAATCCGGCTCGCCGGCTACTGGAACTCCGGCCAGGACTGCACCGCCGGCTCGCGCGTCATCGCCGGGCCGAAGATCTACGACACGCTGCTCGAGGAGCTCGTGCCGCAGGTCGAGTCCCTCAAGGTCGGCGACCCGCTCAACGACGAGACGGAGATGGGCTCGGTCATCTCCCAGGAACAGCAGGAGCGGATCCTCGGCTTCCTCGAGCGTGCGAAGGGCGCGACGATCCTCACCGGCGGCGGCACCGGCGCGAACGGCGGCGGTTTCTTCGTCGAGCCGACGATCGTCACCGACGTGAAGCAGGAGGACGAGATCGTGCAGCGGGAGGTCTTCGGCCCGGTCGTGACCGTGCAGAAATTCGCCGACGACGACGAGGCGATCCGCTGGGCGAACGACGTCAAGTACGGCCTCGCCGCGTCGGTCTGGACGCGCGACGTCGGCCGTGCGATGAACGCGGCGCGGAAGCTCCAGTTCGGCGCCGTGTGGGTGAACGACCACCTGCTCCCCCTGTCGTCGGAGCTGCCGCACGGTGGCTACAAGCAGTCCGGCTACGGCAAGGACATGTCGATCTACTCCATGGAGGAGTACACCCAGCTCAAGCACGTCGCGATCAAGATCGACTGAGTCCCTACAACGTGCGGAGGCGGACTCGTGCTCGAGTCCGCCTTGCGCCGCAGTGTCTAGGTTTGGGTCGGTCGTGTTGCGCTCGTGGAGCGGTGGGCACGAACTCGGAACCCGTCTCTGCAGACATCCTGGGCGATCTCCGCGGCATGCGCCCTGGCGGGAGGGCCAGTCTCGCCGTCACCGACCGTTGTGGCTCGTTCGAGGGACTGCCGCCGACCCGACCCAGACGGACTAAGGCATCCCGGCCGTCCTGGGGACGCCACTGGCGGCGATGCGGCCTATTTCGCTAGAGAGGTCAGGAAGTCGTTTGCGCAACGACGCAGGGTGCGTTGTCTAGCCACTGACGCCCGGCCGGCGAGGGGGCGAGTACGCGCCGGGGACGTGCCCTTCCTGACCTCTCCCTCTCCCTCTCCACTCCCTCTCGCTCAGCGGTCGCGAGACCTAGGAGCCCTTCGCGTACTCCTCCGCAGCCCGGGAGTCGAACTCGTAGCCCACGACCGGCTCGTCGCCGACCACCCACGCCTCGTGTCCCGGCTCGATCACGTACGCCTGGCCCGCGCTGATGTCCTGCTCCGTCCCGTCGTCGTGGGCAATGTGCATCGTGCCGGAGAGGATCACACCGACGTGGTGCACCTGGCAGCTGTCCGTGCCGGCGATCGGCTTGATGCACTCCGACCAGCGCCAGCCCGGCTCCAGGGACATGCGGGACGCGCTCGTCCCGCCCATGCGGACGATCTCGACCTTCGTCTTGTCGGGCGCCCGTGTCTCGTCCGGCGCCGAGAAGTCGCGTACCTCCAACCCAGCCATCCAGCCCTCCTCGCATCGTGGACAAACCCCGACGACGATCCTAAACCGGGGCTGGTTCGTCGCCAACCTCCACCTGTTTTCGTCGTCTCAGCCGGTGAGGCTACGCTCCGGGCAGTCGCTCTTTGTGAAGGAGGCCGCGCTGGCAATCCAGACGCAAGCCGACGCGCACGAGATCGCGTGCCGGCTGCTCGACAACATCGAGACGGTGGTGCATGGGAAGCGCGAGCAGATCACGCTCGTCGTCTCGGCCCTCGTCTGCGGCGGACACGTGCTCCTGGAGGACGTGCCCGGAACCGCGAAGACCGTGCTCGCGCGGGCGATCGCGCAGTCGATCGAGGGGGCGCACGCCTCCCGGATCCAGTGCACGCCCGATCTGCAGCCGACCGACGTGACCGGCCTCTCGATCTTCAACCAGCGCGAACGGGACTTCGAGTTCAGGCCGGGGCCGGTGTTCGCGAACGTCGTTCTCGTGGACGAGATCAACCGCGCGATGCCGAAGACGCAGTCCGCCCTGCTCGAGGCGATGGCCGAGCAGCAGGTGACGGTCGACGGCGTCACGCGACCGCTCGTGGCGCCGTTCCTCGTCATGGCGACGCAGAACCCGATCGAGTACGAAGGGACGTTCCCGCTGCCGGAAGCGCAGCTCGACCGCTTCTTCGTCCGCACCACGCTCGGCTATCCGGACGCGGACGACGAGAACCGGATCGTGGACGAGCAGCTCGGCAGCCACCCGCTGACGCGGCTGGAGCCGAGCGTCGACGTGGCCGACGTCACCGCGATGAGCGCCGCGGTGCGCGACGTGTTCGTGCACGACGCCGTCGGTCGCTGGGTCGTCGAGCTCGTGCGCGCCACCCGCCGGCTGGAGATGGTCGCCATCGGCAGCTCGGTGCGCGGCTCGCTCGCGCTCAACCGGGCGGCGCGCGCGTGGGCGATGCTGAACGGCCGCGGGTACGTGACCCCGGAGGACGTCGAGCGGCTGTTCGTTCCCGTGCTGATGCACCGCCTGCTGTTCCGGCCGAGCTTCGTGGCCGAGATCCGGGATCGTGGCTGGGAAGCTGCTTCGGCCGAGATTCAGATGCGCTGCCTCGAGCAGGCGCCGAAGCCGGGCTTCGACATCGACCTCGACGTCCCCGCCGCGGCGGTGTAGCGCTCGTGCCCGCCGTGCGGGTCGTCGACTAGCGATGGCGACCGGGACCTTCCCCCTGATCCCCCGGCGGCGCGTGATCGGGCTCGCCTTCGGCGGTGTCCGCAGCGTCCGTCGCGGCAGCGGCTCCGACGTCGCGGGCTCGCGCCAGTACGTGCCCGGAGACAACCTCGCCTGGATCGACTGGGCGGCGTCCGCCCGCCTCTCCGCAGTTCGCGACAACGATGAGTTCATCGTCCACGAGTTCTTCGCAGACGAGGCTCCGCACGTCGTGATGGTCGCCGACCGGCGACCGTCGATGGGGATTCGCCCGTCGCCGTTGCGGCGGCTCGACAAGCCGGAGGCGCTGCTCGAGAGCCTGCGCTTGATCCGCGACAGCGCGCGGGTGACCCGCAGCCTCACGGCCTACATCGACCATGCGGACGGCGAGACGCACTGGCGCCCGCCGCGAAGCGAGCGCTTCGCGCCGCAGGGCGCGCTCGAGGGGCGGGGGTTCGACGCGCCGGACGACACCGTCTCGCGCAGCCTCGAGCACCTCCACCAGCATCGGCGCGAGCTGCCGACTCAGACCTTCGTGTTCGTCCTCTCGGACTTTCTCGTCCTGCCGGACGAACGTGCGTGGCAGCGGACGCTCGAGCACCGCTGGGAGCTCGTGCCGGTGGTCATCCAGGATCCCGTGTGGGAGCGCTCGTTCCCCGACGTGGGCGCCTTGACGGTGCCCTACTCGGACCCGGACACCGGTGCGGTCGTGCCGGTCTACCTGACGCGCGCCGAGTCCGATGAGCTGCGCGAGGAGCACGAGGCGCGGCAGGCGGAGCTCCTGCGCCTCTTCCGCTCGCTCGGCACCGAGCCGGTCTGGATCGACGCGCACGACCCGGGCGCGATCCTCGGCGCGTTCCTGCGCTGGGCCGACCTCCGGATGATGGCGCGGGGAGCGCTCGTATGAGGCGCGCCGCCCTCCTCGGCGTCGCCGCCGTGCTGGCTGCGCTCGCGGCAACCGCGCCGGCCGGCGCGGACATTCCGCACGTCCACGGCGGCTCTGTCCTCGGCAAGGACCTGCCGCTCAAGGTCTACGCCTCGGTAGATCCCCAGGTGCACACGTTCGGAGATCCGATCACCGCCCGGGTCTCGGTGCTCGCCGACCGGAAGTGGGTCGCTCCGGCGAACGTGCGCGTCAAGGTTCACTTCCGCCCGTACCGGTCCGCCGGAGCGCCGACCCTGGTCCGCCGCAGCAACGGACGCCTCCTCCAGCTCACCTGGACGTGGAAGCTCCGCTGCCTGGTCGTGCAGTGCCTGCCGGTGATGAAGGGGAGCGACCTCGCCCACGTTTTCCAGTTCAGCCCGGCGCACGTCGAGTATCGGTCGCCTCAGGGCCAGATCCGGTACACGATCAACGCGCGCTTCCCACGGATCGCTGTCCTCTCCGAGCTGAGCCCGTCCGAGATCGCCGCCCTCGGCGCCCACCAGCTCGTCTGGTACGACCAGCTCTCCGTCACCCCGCTCCCCGCGCCGCACTATCGGGTAGCTCCGAGCTCCGCCTTCTGGCTCGCGGTCGCGCTCGGGGTGGCGCTCGGAGCCGCGGGCCTCTTCATCGGAGGGCGCTGGGCGCTGCAGTTCCGCCCGGCCAGAGCTGCGCGGCGAGCTGCGGATGCTTCGTCGCTCGAACGGGCGCTCACGCTCTTCTTCTGGGCGCGGGCGCACGACGACGAGACCCTGCAACGGAAGGCGCTCGAGCGCGTTGCCGACGAGCTCCCGTTCGACGTCCACGACCTCTCCGAGACCGCGCGCGCCATCGCCTGGTCGCCGGAGACGCCGGAGGAGGAGGACGTCGAGGAGATCTCCGAGCGCGCCGGGATCCACCGCCGCAACGGGGAGTCCGACCTGTGAGAGGGACGACCTTCGCGCGCCGCGGGGCGACCCGTCTTGGCGATCTGGCCCGGCTCTCGGAGCCGGCCCAGCGCACGACCGCCGTTCGCGTCGGGCTCGCACTCGCCCTGGCAGCGACGCTTGCCGGCGCGATACTGCTCGCGCGCTCCGCCGGCAGCGGCCGGGCGGCCGTGCTGCCGGTCGGCGCGAAGACCGGCGTCGTCGTCCTCGATATGTCCGCGAGCGTCGCCGGCCCCACCTTCGAGCGGGTCGGGGCCGTCGTGCGCGGCCTCGTCGCGGCGAACCAGCCGGTGGGGCTTGTCATGTTCTCCGACGTCGCCTACGAGCTGCTGCCGCCGAACTCGCCGCCGAGCGCGTTGCAGCAATTCGTGCGCTTCTTCACGCCGGGCCATGTCCACCGGGGCGCGCCGATCTTCGGGCAGAGCCCGTGGAGCCAGTTCAGCGGCGGAACCCGGATCTCGACCGGCCTCGTCGCCGGCCAGAACGCCCTCCGGCGCGCGCACATCCCGCACGGGTCGCTCGTGCTGATGAGCGACCTCAACGACTCTCAGGACGACCAGGACCCGCTCATCAACGAGGCAACTGCGCTCCGGAAGGCGCATGTCCCGATCCGGATCATTCCGCTCAACGCCACTCCGCAGGACATCCAGACCTTCGCCCAGCTGTTCGGCCCGAACGTCTTCGTCGAGCCGCAGGCGTTCAAGAAGGTCGGGAAGCAGCGCGTCGAGCCGATCGCCGCCGCTTCTCCCTGGGCACTGATCGCGGTCGGACTCGTGCTCGTCGGCCTGCTTGCCGCTAACGAGCGCCTCAACTCTCGTCTCGTCCCGGAGTCGGCCGCATGAAGCGCATTCGCCGCGCGCTCCCGCTGATCGTCGCAGTCGTGCTGCTCGGCCTCGCCGCAGTGTGCGCATTGTTCGCGAACGACGTCCGCGCGTGGCAGGGCACTTTCACGCAGGGTGACCTGCGCTTCCGGGGCCAGCGCTCCCACGTCGGGCTCTGGCGCTCGCCGGCCGTCCTCCCGGCCGATCCGGCCCGCTTCGTGCTCGGCCTCGACGACGCCCTCTCGTACCGGCGGGCACTGCAGCTCTACTGGTTCAGCAACGTCGGCTCGAGCACCGGCGGCCAGACGGATCTGGCGGCCACACGGGCCGCGGCGGAGTCGCAGCTGCAGACGCTCGCGACGTCGGGCGCCACTGCGCAGGAGCGCTCGAACGCAGCGAACCTCCTCGGGGTGATGACCGTCACGGCTCCCGCCAACAGCCCGACGCAGAAGGCCGAGATCGCCACTGCCATCGGCTACTTCCAGCAAGCCGTGATCGCGGACCCGACGAACTACGAGGCGAAGCTCAACCTCGAGCTGCTGCTGCGCGTGGCGCGTCCGGGCAAGTCGAAGCTCGACCAGGACGCCCGCGGCGGCTTCGGCTTCGGCGGCTCCAACGGCGTCGGCGTCACCGGCGGAGGCTTCTGATGGGCTTCACGTTCCTCACGCCGATCGACGCGCTGTTCGCCCTCGCGGCTGCGATCCCGCTCGCCGCCCTCTGGCTGGCCCAGTCCCGGATGGACAAGGTGCGTCGCGTCTTCTCGCTGAGGATTCCGCGCCGGCGCGAGCTCGCGGGCGTGATCGTGGCCCTCGCCCTGCTACCGGTGCTCATGGGCGTCGCGGCCGCCCAGCCCGTCGTCGTGCGGCATCACCTGCTGGGGCAGCGCCAGGACGTGCAGGCGTTCTTCGTCTTCGACACCTCGCAGTCGATGACGGCGCGCACGGGGCCGGACGGGCTGACCCGGCTGGCGCGGGCGAAGCGAGAGGCCGACGAGATGCTCCGGAAGCTCGGCGACATCCCGGTGGGCCTGGCGGTGATGACCGACCGCGTCCTCCCGGTCCTGATGCCCACGCCGAACCCCGGGCTCTTCCGGCGTACGCTCCAGGAGTCGGTGGGAATCAACCAGCCGCCGCCGGGCCAGCGTTACCACGGACGCGCGACCACGTTCTCGGCGCTCTACCCGATCCCGAACTCGCACTTCTACAGCCCCGGCGTGGAGCACCAGGTGCTCGTGGTCTTCACGGACGGCGAGGCGGCTCCCATCCACTCGGCGGTCGGCTACGAGCTTGCCCGCGCGATGACTGTGCACCCGCTGTTCGTGCGCGTCTGGGCACCGACGGAGCGGATCTACATCCACGGCCGCATCGATCGCCGCTACAAGCCCGACCCGGCCAGCGCTGCCGCGTTGAGCCAGTTCGCGAGGGCGGCGGGCGGCCGCGTCTTCGGGGAGGACGACCTTCCCGCGCTCGAACAGACGATCCGCGCAGACGCCGGCAGCTCACCGGTCACGACGGCGGTTCTCGGCTACGCGCGAGTCGCACTCGCGCCGTGGTTCGTCCTCGCCGGAGTCATCCCGCTCGGCTTCCTGTTGTACCGCCGGAACTGGTAGGAAGAACACACGTGGCGCTCCTCTGGCCGGTCCCCCAGCCTAAGACTCGGGGCAGCCGCGCTCGTGCTCGGCGCGGCGCTTGCGGGCGCGGCGATTGTCCACGGCCACCGGGCGCCTCCACGTCTACGGCTGTCCGATCAACGCGCACAGCTGCCTCAACTTCGCGCGCCCCGAGAGGCCGGGTTGGGTCGATCCCGTCGCGCTTGGCATCTGCCTACTCGGGCTTGCCGCAGCCGTAGCACGTAGCCGATCCAGGACGGATCTCCGCGGAGATCCGTTGTCTGCAGCACAAACAGGAACCGCCGGACACCATGGCGCCCAACACCTCCGCGTAGCGGGCCTGGTCGGCCTCCACGCGCTTGCGCAGATCAAGACCCCAAGATCGCGCGTGCGCGAGCTGCAGCACCCGCGCGAAGCCGAGCCCAAAGAAGAACAGGTCGATGACCGCGATGAGCACGGCCGAGAGCTTGTGCTCGCCGGCCCCCACCATCACAGTCGAGAACAGATCGCCGGTCGTGCCGTGGAGATGCAGTCGACGCTCGACGCGGTCCGCGAGCGCATGCGGGTCGCTGTAGAGTTAGCTGCCCGCGACCAACATGACCGGCAGCATCGTCAGGAAGAAATACGCGCTGACAAGCACCGCTCTTTCCATGGAAGCGCCGGCTAATCACCCGGATGAACTAGCTCTCTGCCCATCGACGGGCTTTCGAGCAGATGACACACTCGATTGCGGGTCCCAGCCCCGACGAGGAATCGACCCTGGGGCGACACACTCGAAGACGCACTCGGGGCGCGAGCAAGGAGGCTTGTAGCTAATGGGCGTTACCACGATCGAGCACCCGAGCATCGACGAGCGTCAGGCGAAGGGGAAGAAGACACGGCAAGCGACGGCTCCCTCGGCCCATGCCGGCTGGAAGCCGGCCGAAGATCGCCCCGATCCCGTTGCCCTCCTCGAGGAGCAGAATGCGACCCGTGAGCCCGACCTGGTGCCAGTGCGCCACGGCCGGATGATGGTCTCCCCGTTCACCTTCTACCGGGGCGCGGCCAAGATCATGGCCGCCGACCTGGAGCACACCCCCAGGGCGGGTCTGGAGGTTCAGCTCTGCGGCGACGCGCATCTCTCCAACTTCGGCGTGTTCGCCTCGCCGGAGCGCGAGCTGCTGTTCGACCTGAACGACTTCGACGAGACGCTGCCAGGCCCGTTCGAGTACGACCTGACGCGAATGTCCGCGAGCTTCACGATCGCGGCACGTAACAACGGCTTCAGCAAGGCCGATGCTCGCGATGCCACGCTCGCGTCGGTCAGCGCCTACCGGGAGGCCATGGCCGAGTTCGCCGAGATGTCCACGATGGAGATCTGGTACGCCCGTCTGTCCGAGGCGACGCTGATGGCAGCGATCGAGAGCTTCGCCGGGGGGAGCAACGGCAAGTCGGGGAAGAAGGCTGGGAAGAAGGCCGCGAAGGGAGCGAAGAAGAGCGCGATCGAGCATCAGATCAAGACGGCGAGGAAGACCGCTCAGAAGGCTCGTACTCGCGACAGCATGCAGGCGTTGTCGAAGCTCGGCGAGGCCGTCGACGGCCGCTACCGGATCGTCAGCCAGCCGCCGATCGTCGTCCCGATGCGCGACATGGAAGGGATGTACGGAGTCTCTGCCGCTGAGTTCCAGCAGGCGATCCACGATCAGTTCCGCGCCTACAGGGCGACGTTGCAGGACGACCGTCGTCACCTGCTCGAGAAGTTCCAGGTCGTCGACATGGCGCGCAAGGTCGTCGGTGTGGGCAGTGTCGGCACGCGAGCCTTCATCGTCTTGCTCCAGGGGCGCGACCAGAACGATCCGCTGTTCCTCCAGGTCAAGGAGGCAACGACCTCGGTGCTCGAGGATCATCTGCCGAAGAGTCGCTACAAGCAGCCCGGCGAGCGCGTCGTGAAGGGGCAACGGATGATGCAGGCGTCGAGCGACATCTTTCTTGGCTGGACCAAGGGCGCGCAGGAGAACCGCTACCTCTACTGGCGGCAGTTACGTGACATGAAGGGCTCCGCCGAGGTCGAGTCGTTGCTGCCGAGCGGACTCGGGTTCTACGCGCGCCAATGCGCATGGACGCTCGCGCGCGCGCACGCCCGCTCGGGAGACCCGATCGCGATCACCACGTACCTGGGCAAGGACGACGCGTTCGACAAGGCCATCGTCGACTTCTCCGACCGCTACGCCGACCAGAACGACCGCGACTTCGAGGCCTTCACCCGCGCGGTGCGAAAGGGCCGACTAGAAGCGAACGAAGGCGTGTGACAGAGCGGGTCTGCCCGTTGAGAGCGATAGTCGGCCCCACGCCAGGGCTCGAAATGGGATCGATCCAGACGACGTGCAAGTCGTAGCTCGTCCGAATCCGATCGAGGCTCGCCGTGTCGCGCTTTCTGCGCGAACCGTCCATGTTGCCCCGGCCATCGCCCGAACGGCAAGGGACCGAACCCTATGAACGCCGCATCAGCGACGGCTTCATCAGCCCGCTCGACCTGGTCGAGATCGGCCTGATGTCGGCCGAAGAGGCCCGCGGGCTGCATGAGCCCGAGGATCCCGCAGAGTTGACCGCCGCACGGCTCGCCGCGTCCGTCGGCGGCGTTAGTCAGTCGTTCGTGGGCGGGGCGGGGCGCTTCGGCCTCGCCCGCGAGCGGATCGTGAGCCAGGCGAATCCGAGATCCGCGGGAGGAGGGCCGGTGAAGAAGGCGTGAGCCTCCTCTGGGCCGGCCTTGCCGTGGCGGCGGTCATGGCGATCACCGCGGCGGCGATGCTATTGGTTCGCCGCCGGGCCCCCGCCGGAAGCTACTTCGAGGACGGGGACCGCGCCGCCGGAGTCTTCGGTGTCCTCGCGACCGGGTTCGCAGTGCTCCTGGGATTCGTCGTCTTCCTCGCATTCGAGAGCTTCGACACCTCCCGAAGCGGAGCCGAGACGGAGGCGCAGATCGTCAGAGAGCAGTTCGAGACGGCCCAGCTCCTTCCCGTCGCCGTACGCGCCCGCCTGTCGGGAGAGCTCGTCTGCTACGCCCGCAATGTGATCCACACGGAGTGGCCGAAGATGCAGACGGGCACGCTCGGGGGAAACGCCAATCCCTGGACCCTCGCGATGTTCCGCATCACCAAGACCGTGGAGCCGCGATCGGCTGCCGAGCAGGCGGCCTACGGGAAATGGCTCGACGAGCGCACCGACCGCGAGTCCGCGCGGGCCGACCGCACCCACGGCGCCGAAGGCGTAATCCCGCTACAGCTCTGGATCGTGCTCTTCTTGAGCGCCGGGACCATCTTCGTGTACATGCTGTTCTTCGCCGACAGCGCGGAGCGCGCCGTAGTGCAGGCGACGATGATGGGCGGCGTGGCGCTCGTCATCACCTCGATGCTGCTCCTCTTGTGGTTCCTCGACCATCCCTACCACTCCGGCCCGGGTGGCCTCCGACCCGTCGCCATGGAGCGAACGATCCACATCCTCGACCAGGAGGCAGCAGTCATCCATGCGAAGGTCACGATCCCCTGCGACGAGCGAGGAACGCCGCGCGGCGGCTGAGACGGCAGTCAGGCTTGCCCCGGTCTCGCCACCTCGGTCTGCAGTCCGCCCCGGACGGCCGCGGAGCCGGACTTGCCGCCTCCGGCGCCACGGAGGACGTAAGCGAAGCCGACGGCGATCACAGCGCCGAGGAGCGGACAGACGACGTCGACCCAGTAGCTGGCCGAAGTCGCGTGAGACGGGGTCGGGGCCGAAGGTGCCGGCGGGGTTCATTGACGCCCCGGAGATCGCCCTGAAGTTGGTTAGACGAACCCCGGCTCACGAGGTCACCTTCGCGTTTGCCTCCACCCACCGCTCGAGGCACGCTGCGGCCAGTGGCAGATTCTTCTGGCGGCCGGGCTAGTCTGGAACGGTGGGTACGGAGCGGCGGAGGGTTGTTGTGACGGGGCTCGGCATGGTCAGCCCGATCGGAAACTCGGTGGAAGAGTCGTGGCGGGCGTTGCTGGACGGTCGGTCAGGGGCGGCGCCTATCTCTCGCTTCGACGCTGGGGACCTGGCGACACGGTTTGCGTGCGAGGTGAAAGATCTCGACCTAGGCGAGTTCGTCGATCACAAGGCGGCTCGGCGAATGGACCGATGCACGCACCTTGTGTTGGCGGCGGCGCGTCAGGCCGAGTCGGACTCCGGCCTGGAGATCGCGCCGCACGCGGAGAGTGTCGGCACCGCTATCGGGACGGCGCTTGGCGGTGTCGGGTCTTTCGAGGAGTGCGTGATCCAGCTGACTCGCCGCGGGCCGGCACGTGTGAGTCCTTTCTCGATCGTTCAAACGCTTCCGAACCTTGCCGCCGGGTGGGTCTCGATCGAGCTCGGCACACGCGGGCCGCTGCTGACGGAGTCGACTGCCTGCGCAGCGTCGAGCATGGCGCTCGGGGACGGCCTGGACGCGATTCGGCTCGGCCGCGCAGATGTCATGTTTTGTGGCGGGACGGAGGCGCCCGTGACTGCGGCGGCGGTCGCGAGTTTCGGCGCGATGCGAGCCCTCTCACTACGCAACGACGACCCCGCGACCGCGTCCCGTCCATTTGACAGCGCGCGCGACGGCTTCGTGATGGCCGAGGGAGCCGCGGTCCTAGTGCTCGAGGAACTCGAGCATGCGCATGCACGCGGCGCTCACATCTACGCCGAGCTGATCGGCTACGGCATCTCCTCCGACGCGAATCATGTCTCCGATCCCGACCCGGTCGGTTCCAATCCCGCCCGCGCCTTGCGGATGGCCCTCATGGACGCAGGCGTCGACGTCGCCGAGGTCGGCTACGTGAACGCCCACGGCACCTCGACCCCTGCCGGAGACGCGGCCGAGACCCGAGTGTTGAAGCTAGCCCTCGGCGAAGAGAAGGCATACGCCACGCCGGTCTCGTCAACGAAGGGCGCGACCGGCCACACCCTCGGCGCCTCGGGCGCGCTCGAAGCAATCTTCACGATCCTCGCGCTCCAGCGCGGCGTCCTTCCCCCCACGATCAACCAGACCAGCGCCGACCCGGACTGCGATCTCGACTACGTCGCGCATGCCGCGCGACGGGAGCAAGCCGAGGTTGCCATCTCGAACTCGTTCGGCTTCGGTGGCCACAACACTGCCCTTGTGTTTCGAAGGCTCGCCGAAGCAGACAAGACTCCCTCGCAGCTCGGCTCGGCGCTCTCAGCCCAGCCCATTTAACGGCTCTCTCAGAAAGGCGCCTACCGGAGTCGAACCGGTGTACTGGGTTTTGCAGACCCATGCCTAACCACTCGGCCAAGGCGCCGCGCGGCGGTCATCGTAACGGCGCCAACTCCCTGGCCCCGAGCACCTCGTCGAGGAAGGTCGTCGCCCGCTCGAACACGTCCACGCGGTTCGCGAGCTTCTCGACCGTGTGTCCCTCGTCCTCGTAGATCACGAGCTCGGAGCGCACGCCGCGCCGGACAAGTTCGCTGTGGATCGCCTCCGACTCGCTCACCGGGACGCGCGGGTCGTTCCGTCCGTGCTCGATGAAGAGCGGCGCCCTGATCGCTTCCAGCCGGCTCCACGGGGACAGGCGCAGGAGGAGCTCGGGGTCACTCAACGGCCCGTACTCCCGCTCGCGCGCCGCGCGGCGCCACACCGACGTGTTCTCGAGGAAGGTGCGCAGGTTCGAGATCCCCACGAACTCGATCCCCGCGCCCCACAACTCCGGCTGGAACGCGAGCGCGGCCAGGACCATGTAGCCGCCGTAGGAGCGTCCGTAGACGACCGCGCGCGAGCCGTCGATCTCCGGCCGCGCCGAGAGCCACGCGTGCAGCGCCGCCAGATCCGCGACCGAGTCGAGGCGTTTCTCCACGTCGTCCAGGTGCTCGAAACGCTTCCCGTAGCCGCTCGAGCCGCGCACGTTCGGCGCCGCCACGGCGTAGCCGCGCGCGACGAGGAACTGGGTCAGGGCTCCGAATCCCGAGGAGTACCACGGCCGCCACTGGCTCTCGGGGCCGCCGTGCACCGTCACCACGACCGGGAACGGCCCCTCGCCTTCCGGGAGAAAGAGGTAGACGGGAACCGGCTCGCCGTCGAAGCTCTCGACGCGATGCAGTTCGGGCGCGACGCCGTCCTGCACGCTGCCGAGATCGGTCAGCTTCCGCATGCTGCCCGACTCGAAATCGTGCATCCACACCTGATTCGGCTCGATCGGCGTGGAGAAGGCGAAGGCGACGCGCGTTCCGTCCGGAGAGAAGACGAAGTGCTCCGCAACTCCGTCACCGGGCAGCGATAGGCCGTCCACGCGCGAGTAGCCGTCCTCGTTCGCAACCACCAGCACCCGTCGGCCGGCGTCGTCGCCGAAGCACTCGAGATCCCAGTCCGCCTCGTGCACGACCTCCCGGCCGCCGCCAAGGGTGTAACGCGAGATCGCGAAAGTGTCCCGGCCCTCGTTGGTCGCGCAGAGGAAGCCGGACGAGTCGGCGAGCCAGACCACGTTCGTGTACTCGGCTTGGCCAACGTGCGGTGTGAGGTGAACCACCTCGCCGCTCTCGATCCCGAGCAGGAACAGGTTCGAGTCGCCGCTCAACTCACCGAGCTGCCCGGCGACGACCCAGCGGCCGTCCGGAGAAATGTCGCCGTTGGCGCACCAGCCACCGAGCTCGAACGTCCTCTCCTCTCCGGTCGCGAGCCCTCGCACGACGATGTCGAAGTCGAAGCCGTTGCGGCGATTCGTCGAGTACGCGAGCAGCGTGCCGTCATGCGAGACGTGCGGCGAGCGGTGGATCGAGCGCGGATCCACCACCAGCGGGTCGCCGTCGAGGTAGAGCTGCTTCCGCTCGTTCCCGCCTTCGTCGATCTCGAGCAGCAGGCGGTCGTCCGGGAGGAGCTGACCGTCGACCGGCTCGGCGTAGCTCGTCAGCTGCTCGAGCCCACCGCCGTCCACCGGCAGCCGATAGAGCTGGCGCGTCCCCGACAGGTCGCCGGCCACGAGCAGCCACGAGCCGTCGCGCGACCACGACAGCGGATACGCCTGCCGCAGTTCGAGCAGATCCCGGAGCGAGCTAGGCAGACGCTTCCGCGAGCTCGGGAATGATCTCGTCGCCGAACGACTGCAGCGTTTCCTCCTGCCCGTGCGTCATGAGGTAGATGTTGAACTGGTCGACGCCGATCCCCTCGAGCTCCTGCAGCTTCGCCTTCGCTTGCTCCGCCGTGCCGAGGACGCAGAAGCGGTCGCAGATCTCGTCGGTCACGAACTCGCCGTGCTTCGCGCCGACTCGTGAGTGCTCGTCGTAGTCGTAGAACTTGCGCGCCTGGACGTAGTCGGTGAGCGCCTTCGGCACCGCGCTTCCGTCGGCGCCGTAACGGTCGATCAGATCCATGACGTGGTTCGAGACCATGGCCGGGAACCACCGCACCTGCTCGCGTGCGTCGGCGATGTCGTCGGTGATGTGGGCCGGCGCGCCGACGATGCACTTGAGCTCTCCGGGATCGCGTCCTGCCTCCTCGGCCGCGCGCCGAGCCGTGTCCATGATCCACTGGATGATCTCGGGATCCGCGAGCTGGATGATCACGCCGTCGCCGACGCGGCCGGCGACGGCCAACGCCTTCGGCCCGTAGCCCGCGACCCACATCGGGATGCGCGGCAGCTCCGGGCGCGCCCACTTGAAGTGGAGCTCCTTGTCGTTCCACTCCACCTCGCCGCCGTTCATGAGTTCGCGCACCATCGCGCACGACCGCTCGAACTCTGCGACCTTCATCGGCTGGCGGCCGATGTAGCGGACGGCCGAGTCGCCGCGCCCGATGCCCATCGCCATCCGCCCGTCCGAAAGGTCTTGCAGGGTCGCGTACGCGCTGGCGAGCACCGTCGGGTCGCGCGTCGCGGGGTTCGTCACGAAGTGGCCCAGATGGATCGTGGAGGTCTCGCGCGCCGCGACCGCGAGCATCGGCACCGACTCCTGCCAGAGAACATGCGAGTCGTACGTCCACGCGTAGCCGAAGCCGTGGCGCTCGGCGAGCTGGATCAGCTCGAGCCAGCGCGAGAACGGCGGATCGGGGAGAACCGTGACGCCGAAGTCCACGCTCTCGAGCCTACCGCGGCTCAGGCGACCAGGTCGTAGCTGCCGGCGACGAGCTCGCGCACGAGCTCGTCCGACGCCGCGCCGCCGCAGGTCACGGTGAGCCAGTGGCGCTTGTTCAGGTGGTAGCCGGGCTCGATCTCGTCGTACGTCCCGCGCAGCTGCTCGCCGAGCTCCGGCTCGCACTTGACGCTCACCTGGAGTGGCTTCCGCTTCAGCTGGGCGATCGCGAACATCTTCCCGCCCACCTTGAAGACCGACGTCTCGGGCCCAAAGGGGAACGTCTCCTCCGCAGTCGAGAGCTTCAGGCAGAGCCGACGCAGCTGCGCGGGCGTCACGCAAATGCCTCCAGCGCCTTCGTCGTCAATCTGTCGAGGGCCTGCACCGAGAGCTCGAGGTACTCCTCCTTCGTGTCCTCGAGCTTCGTGTGCGAGAGCCCGCGAAGGGACTGAACGAACAGCATCACCGTCGGGATCCCCGCCCGCGCGACCTCCGCGGCGTCGTGGAGCGGCCCGGACGGCAGCCGGTGCGACGAGCCCGAGACCTCACGGATCGACTCGTCGGCGAGCTCGATCAGGCCGTCGTCGAACGGGATCGGCTCGATCGACCAGAGCCTCTCCCACTCGACCTCGACGTCCTCCTCGCGCGCGAACCGGTCGCTTGCCTCACGCGCGAGCTCGAGCAGCCGCGCGAGCTTCGCGGCGTCGAGGTGGCGCTGGTCGAGGAGCTGCTCCGCCGTCTCGACAACGGAGGTGACGATGCCGGGCCGGCAGACGACGCCGCCGGACGTGCAGACCGCACCGTCCCCGACCTCTGCCGCGATCGGCCGGATCTCGAGCGCGAGCTTCGCGGCGCCGGCCAGCGCGTCACGGCGCTGGTCCATCGGCGTCGAGCCGGAGTGCGCGGCCTGGCCGCGCCACATGACGAGGTGGCGCTCGACGCCGAAGGTGCCGAGGACGACGCCGAGCGGCAGGTCGAGCGACTCGAGCACCGGGCCCTGCTCAATGTGGAGCTCGAGGTAGGCGGCCGCGCTTTCGAGCTGCCGCCGCGCCTCGAGCGCGCGGTCGAGGTCGACACCGTGCGCGGCGAGCGCGTCCGGGAGCGCGATCCCGTCGGCGTCGCGACGCTCGCGCAGGTCGTCCTGGTCGCTCATCGAGCCCGCAGCCGCCGAGGAGCCGAAGAGCGAGCGCCCGAAGCGGGCGCCTTCCTCGTCGGCCCAGTTCACGAGCCGCACGGTCAGCGGCGGCGTCCCGTCGTCGGCTATCCGCCGCAGCACCTCGACAGCGGCGACCACGTTGAGGGAGCCGTCGAGCCAGCCGCCGTTCGGCACGGAGTCGATGTGACCGCCCAGCAGCAGCGCGCGCTCCGAGGAGCCCGGCAGCGTGAACCACTGATTCCCGGCCTCGTCGACCTCCTCCTCGGCGCCGGTCGGACCGACCTTCTCGCGCAGCCACTGGCGTGCCTGCTCCCACGTCTCGGTCCACGCGACGCGCTGCGCTCCGTTCTCGTCGCCCGTGAGCTCCTGCAGCGCGCGCAGCTCGGCCACGGTCCGCTGCGGTGACAGGCTCACCGCACGAGCTTAGACTCAAGGGCGATGTCGATCCTGATCCGTGGCGGCCGCATCGTCACCGCATCCGACGACTTCGTCGCCGACGTGCTCGTCGAGGGCGAGCGGGTCGCGCTGCTGGGCGCAGACCTCGACGTCGCCGCCGACCGGACGATCGACGCGGCCGGCAAGTACGTGCTGCCAGGCTGCATCGACCCGCACACCCATCTCGACATGCCGTTCGGAGGCACGGTCACGATCGACGACTTCGAGTCGGGCCAGGGATCGGCTGCGTGCGGCGGCACAACCTGCCACGTCGACTTCTGCATCCAGGGTCAGGGCCAGACGTTCGCAGAGGCACTCGAGGGCTGGCATGCGAAAGCGAACGGCAAGGCACTGATCGACTACGGCTTCCACATCGCAGTCACGGATCTCGCGAGCGAGGAACGGCTGGAGGAGCTCGCGGCGCTGCCCGAGCAGGGCATCACCTCGTACAAGCTCTTCATGGCCTACAAGAACGTCCTGCAGGTCGACGACGAGACGCTCTTCCGCGCGATGGAGGTCGCGGCGGCGAGCGGGGCGCTCGTGATGGTGCACGCCGAGAACGGCGATGCCATCGACGTCCTCGTCCGCGAGGCGCTCGCCCGCGGCGACACGGCCCCGATCCACCACGCGCTGACGCGTCCGCCCGAGCTCGAGGGCGAGGCGACGAACCGCGCCATCCAGCTCGCACGAATCGCCGGCCAGCCCGCTCTACGTCGTCCACGTCACCTGCCGGGAGGCGGTCGACCCGATCCGGCGCGCCCGCGAGCAGGGCTGGAACGTCTGGGGGGAGACGTGCACGCAGTACCTCTTCCGGTCGATTGACGACCTCGCGCTGCCGGACTTCGAAGGCGCGAAGTACGTCTACTCGCCGCCCGCGCGCCACGCCGCGAACCACGACGTGCTGTGGGACGCGGTGCGCACCGACGCGCTCTCGGCGATCTCGACGGACCACTGCGCGTTCCTCTGGGACGGCCAGAAGACGCTCGGCAAGGAGGACTTCACCAAGATCCCGAACGGCGGTCCCGGCCTCGAGGACCGGCTGAAGATGATCCACCACTTCGGCGTCCGCGAGGGCCGCATCAGCCTCAACCGGATGGTCGACCTGCTCGCGACGCAGCCGGCGAAGCTGTTCGGTCTCTATCCACGCAAGGGGACCGTCGCAGTGGGCGCCGACGCCGACCTCGTCGTCTTCGACCCCGAGCGGCGGGAGACGATCTCCGCGTCGACGCACCACTCGAAATGCGACTACAGCCTCTACGAGGGAACCGAGGTCGCCGGCGCGCCCGAGCTCGTGCTCCTGCGCGGCTCCATCCTCGTGGAGGACGGCGAGCTCGTCGGGACGCCGGGCACGGGCCGGTTCGTGCGGCGGGCGCGGTTCGGGGAGCAGCTCGAGACCGACGCGACAGTGGCTTCGTAGCAGGGCTTTTTTTACCTCGAACGAACAAGACCTGCGCTAGCCTCATGCCACTCGTGGCGTCCCCCATCAGTGCACGGCGCGGGCAGCTCGGGCTGCTCGCAGGTCTCGTCCTCGCGCTTACCGCCCTCCTCTCGGCGAGCGCGTCCGACGCTGCCACGGCGCGCGCAAAAGGCATCGACGTCTCGAACTGGAACGGCGCGATCAACTGGACCAAGGTCGGCGCACGCTGGCTACCGCTTCACGTTCGCCAAGGCGACCGAGGGAACGTCCTACAACGACAAGACGTACACCGCGAACCGGAACGGGAGCGAGACTGCAGGGCTCGTCTTCGGCGCCTACCACTTCGCGCGGCCCACGGGCAAGAGCCTGGCCGGCACGACCGCGAGCGCGATCAAGCAGGCCAACCACTTCCTCGCCGTCGCCGGGCCGCAGCCGGGCGAGCTGCCGCCGGTCCTCGACCTCGAGGCGACGGGCAACCTGGCGAAGCAGCGACTGCTCGCCTGGACCCTCGCCTGGCTCGGCCAGATCGGCGCCCGCACCGGCGTCGAGCCGTTCCTCTACACCTCGCCGCTCTTCTGGAAGGGGCACCTCGGCGATTCGACGGCCGCCGCAGCCGCCGGCACCGGCCTCTGGATCGCCCACTGGACGGCCAAGAGTGCGCCCCTCGTTCCCGCGCAGAACTGGAACGGCACCGGCTGGAAGTTCTGGCAGTGGACGAACTGCGTCGCCGTGCCGGGGATCAGGCACTGCAGCGACGGCGACCGGATGAACGGCACGAAGCTCGCGGCCGCCGCCATCCAGCCATTCCCGAGCGGCCCGCCGCTCCTTTCCACCCCGCCCACCGTCGTCGGGCCGCCGCAGGCGGGTCAGCTGCTCGCCGCCGTGCCCGGCACGTGGGAGGGCGGCAAGCCGCTCACGTTTGCGTACCAGTGGCGACGCTGCGACGCGGCAGGTGCGAACTGCGACGCGATCACATTGGCGACCGCCGAGTCGTACCGGCCGGTGACCGCCGACGTCGGACACTCGCTCAGGGTCTACGTGACCGCGGCCTCCGGCGCGGGATCCGCCGTGGCCACGACCGATCCGACCGCTGCCGTCTCGCCGGCCGGCACCTCGCCGGCTGCGCGCCCGACCAACCTCAAGCTGCCGCAGATCCTCGGCAACGAACAGGTGGGACAGATCCTGACGAGCTCCGTCGGGACCTGGACCGGCTCACCGACGAAGTTCACCTACCGCTGGCGCCGCTGCAACGCGGCCGGCACGTCCTGTCTCGCAATCCCGCATGCGACGGGAGCGCGGCGAACGCTGACCCCCGACGACATCGGCGCCACGCTCTCGCTTGTCGTGACCGCGACCGGCAAGGGCGGCTCGACGTCCGCGATCGCCGCGACGACCGGCGTGGTGGTGGCTGCGCCGCTGCCTCCGGTCTCGATCGGGACCCAGACCGCGCGCCGCGGCAGCGCAGGCAACCTCCAGACCGCAGACGGGCGCGCAACGGTCACGTGGCAGCCGGGCGCCGTACCCGTGGGCAAGACCCTCTCGCTCACCACCTTCGGCGGCACCCTCTCGGTGCCGGGCAGCGAGGTCTCACTCTCGGTGCCGGGGCTGTCGAAGGGATTCCGGTGGCCTCTCGACCTCGTGTACGCGCAGCAGCAGCCGAGCCGGACGGTCCTCGGCTACTCCACGGACGGAAAGGTCTACCACTGGGTACCGCCACTCCAGGCCTCCCAGCTCCCGCCCGGCACGGCCGTCGGCTGGTACGCCGACGGAAACAACCTCACCCATGTGGTAACGCGGACGCCGTTCCAGGTCTCCCTGTTCAAGAAGGGCGCCTGGGGCGATCCGACCTACACGGCGCCGACTGGCCCGAAGCTCGCGACCCAGACCAAGTTCCAAGCTCTCCCCCATCCCGCCGACCGCAGCCTTCTCCTCCTCACGCAACTCGTGGTGCACTCGCAGGCCCGGATCTCGGCGTCGGTGACCGGCCCGCACGGGACGACCGTGCCCGTCATCGGCAAGGGCAGCCGGTTCGGCGCCCCACTCAAGACCGGCACGTTCCAGCTCGTGCAGGCCTACCGCCGAAAGCCCGGCGTCATGCCGGTGCGGCTGCGCCTCAACGCACGCACGCTCGTACGAGGCCCGTACAGCCTTCGTGTCATCGCGCTCGATCCGTGGGGACGGCGGAGCCGGCTGACACTGCGCTTCCGCTACCGCTGAGCGAGCGCGCGCAGGCTGAGCAGCTCGTAGGCGACGTTCGCGGCGGCGAGCGCCGTCTGCTGCCCGGGGCCGTCGTACGGCGGTGAGACCTCGACCACGTCGGCACCGACCAGGTTGATCCCGCGTAGGGCGCGGAGGAACGCGAGCGCCTCGGCCGTCGAGAGTCCGCCGACCTCGGGCGTCCCCGTCCCCGGAGCGAACGCCGGGTCGAGCACGTCGACGTCGAAGCTGACGAAGACCGGGCGCGTACCGGCTCGCTCGCGGACGAGGCTGGCGTAGCTGCCCGGCGCGAGCGCCCGCAGCTGGTCGCACGAGAGGACGGCGAAGCCGAGCTCGCGCGCCGACTCGAGGTCCCCGTCCTCGAACAGCGAGCCGCGCAACCCCGCCTGCACCGACGCCGCCGGCTCGATCAGCTTCTCCTCGACCGCCCGCAGGAACGTCGTGCCGTGGAAGTAGCGCTGGCCGAAGTACTCGTCCCACGTGTCGCCGTGGGCGTCGAGCTGGACGAGCGCGAGCGGCCCGTGCCGGCGCGCGAGCACGCGCAGCTCGGCGAGCGTGACCGAGTGGTCGCCGCCGAGGGCGAGCGGGAAGACGCCGGCCTCGACCAGCGGTGCGAGCGCCTCCTCCACCTGGCCATAGGTGCGCTGCGTGTCGCCCGGCGACACGGGCACGTCGCCGTAATCGACGATCGAGAGCGTCTCGACCACGTTCACATCGAGCGCCGGGTTGTAGGGCCGGAGCAGCACCGAGGCCGAGCGGATCGCCTCGGGGCCGAAGCGCGTGCCCGTCCGGTAGGTGGTCGCGGTGTCGAACGGGATCCCGTAGACGGCCGCGTCCACACCGGCGAGGTCCGTCGTGTGCGGCGCGCGCATGAACGTCCGGACTCCGGCGAAACGCGGCATCTCGCGCGCGTCCAGCGGCCGGTGATGGGGCATCACGCGGTCTCGATCGGCCGGCCGACCGTGAGCCCCTCGCGGAACTCCGACGGGAGATCGGCGTACGCCGCGTCGGGCACCACACCGAGCGCGTCGAGCGTCTTGCTGAAGAAGCAGCGCACCGCCGCCGCGAGGACGACGTCGAGGATTTCGGCGTCGGAGAGTCCGAGTGCGCGCAGCCGGTCGATGTCGGCCTCGGTCACCGAGGTCGCATCGTCCACGACCTTCTCGGCGAGCTCCATCACCGCACGGTCGGCCTCGTCGAGCCCTTCCGGCAGGCCGGGGACTTCCTCGAACGACAGGAACTGCTCGGCGAGCACCTTGCCGTGCTGAAGCGAGCAATAGCTCGAGCGAAGCCGTCGGGCCGCGGCGAGGGTCGCGAGCTCGTAGCGACGCAGGTCGTGCGCCTTGACCGCGCCGTTCAGCTGCAGCCAGGCCCGGTAGACGTCGGGCCGCAACGAGAACACCCGAACGAGATTCGGCAGCCGGCCGAACTGCTCCCGCATCCCGTCGTACATCTCCGCGACCTCGCCGTCCGCGTCCTCCGCGGGGATCGTCTCGATGAAGGTCATCTCAGCGCGTCTGCGGGAAGCCGAGGTCGACCGTCGACGTGGCCGGATCGGGCCAGCGCGAGGTGACGACCTTGCCGCGCGTGTAGAAGTCGATGCCCTCCGGCCCGTAGATGTGGCGGTCGCCGAAGAGCGACGCCTTCCAGCCGCCGAACGAGTAGTACGCGACCGGCACCGGGATCGGGACGTTGATCCCGACCATCCCCGCCTGCACGTCGAACTGGAACTGCCGCGCGACGCCGCCGTCGCGCGTGAAGATCGCGGTGCCGTTGCCGTACGGGCTGTCGTTCACGAGCCGCACGGCCTCGTCGTACGTGGCGACGCGCGTCACGCCGAGCACCGGGCCGAAGATCTCGTCGTCGTACGCCTTCATGCCGCGGCGTCACGTCGTCGATCAGCGACGGGTTGAGGAAGAAGCCCTCCGTCCGGCGCGCCCTCGCGGCCGTCGACGAGCACCGTCGCGCCCTCGCCGGGCGCATTCTCGACGTACGACGCGACCCGGTCGCGATGCTCGCGCGTGACGAGCGGGCCCATCTCCGAGGACGGATCCATCCCGTCGCCGACCTTCACCTTCGGGATCCGCTCCTTGATCGCGTCGATCGAGCGGCTCGCGCGACGTCGCCGACCGCGACGACCTGCGAGACGGCCATGCAGCGCTCGCCGGCCGAGCCGTAGGCCGCCGAGACCGCCGCGTCGGCCGCCATGTCGATGTCGGCGTCGGGCAGCACGATCATGTGGTTCTTCGCGCCGCCGAGCGCCTGGCAGCGCTTGCCGCTTGCGACGTCGCCGTCTCGTAGACGTACGCGCGCGATCGGCGTCGAGCCGACGAACGAGACCGCGGCGATGTCCGGGATGCTCGAGCACCGCGTCGACGGCGACCTTGTCGCCCATGACGACGTTGAAGACGCCGTCGGGCAGGCCGGCCTCCTTCAGCAGCTCGGCCGTCCAGAGCGACGCCGACGGATCCTTCTCCGACGGCTTGAGCACGAACGTGTTGCCGCACGCGATCGCGGGCGCCCACATCCACATGGGCACCATCGCCGGGAAGTTGAACGGCGTGATCCCGGCGACGACGCCGAGCGGCTGGCGGATCGAGTAGACGTCGATCCCGGTCGACGCCTGCTCGGAGTACTCGCTCTTGAGCAGGCGTCGGGAGGCCGCAGCAGAACTCGATCACCTCGAGCCCGCGCGTCACCTCGCCGAGCGCGTCGGAGAGCACCTTGCCGTGCTCGCGCGGTCAGGATCTTCGCGACCTCCTCGCGCCGCTCGTGCAGCAGCTCGCGGATGCGGAAGAAGAGCTCGGCGCGCTTCGCGAGCGACGTCGCGCGCCAGGCCGGGAACGCCTGCCTCGCGGCCTGGACGGCGGCGTCGACCTCCTCGACCGTCGCGAAGTCGACCGCGCCGGTCTGGCGGCCGGTCGCGGGGTTGTAAGACCGGGCCGCTGCGGCCGGAGCCGCCCGTGCGACGCGTGCGCCCGCCGATCCAGTGCGGGATGCTGCGTGACGCGCGTCGGCGCGCTTCGACGGTCTCGGTCATGAGCTCGGTCGTAGCGCTAGGTCCCCGTGGCGACGATCGAGACGAACTCCGAGCTCGGCGAGCAGATCAAGGCCGACGCGAAGCGCTACGTCCTCCACTCCTGGTCGGTGCAGGACGCGCTCAACCCGATCCCGGTCGCCGGCGCCGAGGGCCGCTACTTCTGGGACTACGACGGCAAGCGCTACCTCGACTTCGCGTCGCAGCTCGTCAACGTCTCGATCGGCCACCAGCACCCGAAGCTCGTCGCGGCGATCAAGGAGCAGGCCGACAAGCTCTGCACGATCGGCCCGCCGATGGCGACCGAGCCGCGCTCGCACGCTCGCGCGCCTGCTCGCCGAGGTGACGCCGGGCGACCTCTCGATGACGTTCTTCACGAACGGCGGCGCCGAGGCGAACGAGAACGCGATCAAGCTCGCGCGCTGGTACACCGGCCGCCACAAGATCATCGCGCGCTACCGCAGCTACCACGGCGCGACCGCGGGCGCGATCACGCTGACCGGCGACCCGCGCCGCTGGCCCGCCGAGCCCGGGCATTCCCGGCGTCGTGCGGATGTTCGACCCGTACACGTACCGCTGCCCGGCCGGCCATCCCGATCCGTGCCCGGTCTGCACCGGCGCGCCGCACCTCGAGGAGATCCTCCAGTACGAAGGGCGCGGACACGGTCGCCGCCGTGATCCTCGAGACCGGTGACCGGGACGAACGGGATCATCGTCCCGCCCGACGGCTACCTCCAGTCGATCCGCGAGGTCTGCGACCGGCACGGGATCCTGCTCATCGCCGACGAGGTGATGGCCGGCTTCGGCCGCACCGGCAAGTGGTTCGCCGTCGACCACTGGGACGTCGTCCCCGACATCCTCACGATGGCGAAGGGCATCAACTCCGGCTACGTCCCGCTCGGCGCGATGGCGATCCGCGAGCCGATCGCCGAGTGGGTCCGCGACAAGTACTTCGCCGGCGGGCTCACGTACAGCGGCCATCCGCTCGCGTGCGCCGTCGGCGTCGCGTCGATCGAGGCGTTCCGCGAGGAGGGCATCGTCGAGCACGCGGCCGAGATGGGGCCGGTCTTCGACGACGCGCTGCACGGGCTCGCCGGCGAAGCATCCGTCGATCGGCGAGGTGCGCGGCCTCGGCTGCTTCTGGGGGCTCGAGCTCGTCACGCAACCGCGAGACGCGCGAGCCGCTCGTCCCGTTCAACGCGACCGGCGAGGCGGCGGCGCCGGTCGCGCGGCTGGCGAAGGCGGCGCTCGAGCGCGGCCTCTACCTGATGACGCACTGGAACGTCGTCATGGTCTGCCCGCCGCTCACGATCACGCCGCGAAGAGCTCGACGAGGGCATCGCGATCCTCGACGACGTCCTCGCGATCGCCGACGAGTACTACGACGCCGACTGAGCTGATCGACTTCGTCGGAGGCGGCCGGCCGCGTTCACGCCGAGCCGGCGCCCGGAAGGATCCTGCGGGTGACCGATCGCTACGTGCTCAGCGCCGACGCTGCGGACGACACGTGGGCAGCGGTCGAGCGCATCCGGCTGCGCGAGGACGAGGTCGCGGCTGCGCTCGCGGAGGTCGACGGCTTCATGCACGAGAGCGGCACGAAGCGGGCGAGCTGGTGGCTGACCGAGCGCTCGACGCCGGACGAGTCGAGAGGTTCCTCGCCGCCGGGCTGCAGCGATCGACGAGGCGGACTACCTCCTCGCCGCAATGGTGCTGACCAGCCGCGCCGCCGGTCCGCCGACGAGATCGAGGTGCGCGAGGTCGCGAACGCTCGACGAGTACGCCGAGGCGCGCCGGCTGCGCACTCGCCGCGTTCGCGAACCCGCACGAGCGCCGGCCGACCGACGACGAGGATCGCCGCCGAGTGGGAGCAGCCAGGCTCGACCCGATCTTCGCGGCGTGGCTCGACGGCCGGATGGCGTCGGTCGGACGCGCGATCTACACGCGCGCCGGCGGCTACCTCATGGGCGGCTCGACCGCCGCGTGGGCGCGCGGACGCGGCGCCTACCGGGCGCTCGTACGCGCGCGCTGGGACGACGCGGTCCGCCGCGGCACGCCCGCGCTCGCCGTCGGCGCCGGGCCGATGTCGCGGCCGATCCTCGCGCGGCTCGGCTTCGAGCAGGTGCTCCAGTTCCGTCGGCTCGAGTCCGTACGCTCCGACGCGCTGACGAAGGAGACCTGCCCGCGCTGCAGCGCCGAGATGGAGTGGCGCCACGGGACCTTGCAATGCCCGAAGTGCCGCTTCAAGATCGGGTGCTGCGAAGGCGAGACGGGTGACTGCCGCGATCCGGGCTAGGCTCGAGGAGCTCGAGAGCTCCGGGCTCGACCCGCGCTCGAGCGAGCTGCTGGTCGTTCTCTGCTGGCTCGTCCTGGACGACGTCGCGATCGACGACGACGAGCTGAACGCCGCTCGGCGCCGCGCGATGTTCGTCCTCGCCGCCGGCGGCGACCCGCACCGCGACGTCGACCTCGACTCGATCGCGGCGGAGCGGCTCGCCGACGAGCTCGACACGCCGGAGCGGCGCGCGCCGCTCGCCGCGGCGCTCGACGAGCTGCCCGAGCGGACGACCTCGCCGCGGTCGCCGGGGCCGTGGAGTCGCTCTGCGCCGACCCGGAGCTCGCCTGGCGCTCGTTCGCGCTCTCGCTGCTCGCCGACGAGCTCGCGGACGAGTAGCCGACTCGCCGGAACGCGCGACTACTCTGGACGGCCAGTCCGTGGCGATCTCGAGACCCGGATCCTCGCCGTCGGCTGAAGCTCCCCCGCAACCTGCCAGGCGGGCCGCGGGCTCCAGCCCGTACTCGCGTGCCGACGCGCCGTACTTCCGCAGCTCCGGCTTCTACGTCCGCGTCGGCGGGCTCGCGATCGTCGTCGCTGGCGGCGTTGTCGCTCCTGCTCCTGCGCGCGTGGTCGATCCAGGTGCTGCACGGCAAGCAGTACGACGGCGCGCGCGCACCGCCAGGCGTTCCGGACGGTCGACCTGCTCGGGCGCGCGCGGCGCGATCGTCGACGCGCAGGGCCGCCTGCTCGCCGGCACGACCGGCCACGTCGTCGATCGACGCCGACGCGGCTTCGCTCGGCACCCGGAACGCGCACGGAGGCTGGCAGCCCGAGCCCGGCCGGCGTCCGGGCCCTCCGCCGGCTTCGCGCGGCTCAGCGGCACGTGCCGTTGGGGCGATCCTCGCCGCGCGCATCCAGCGCCGACGTCCTGCGCTCGCCGTTCGCGCCGGCCGTCGTGATCGCCGCACCCGAACGCCGCGCCTGGCGACGTACCTGCAGGAGCGCGCGGCCGGTTCCCCGGCTTCAAGGTGGACGGGGCAGCTGCGCGGAGCTATCCGCAGGGCGCCTTCGGCAGCGAGTTCCTCGGCCTGCTCGGCGAGGTCAGCCCGCGAGAGCTCGACGTCCCCGCGTACGAGAACGCGCAGCCGGGCGAAGTCGTCGGCCAGAGCGGCGTCGAGGCGGCGTACGACTCGCATCCTCAACCGGGGCTTCGTCCGGGCGAAGTCTCCGCGTCGACTCGCTCGGCCGGATCGCCGGCGCCGCTCCAGCGTACCGCCGGAGAAGCAGCCGCCGACGCTGCAGCTGTCGATCGACACGCGCCTCCAGCGGCCGCGGCGCGAAGGCGCTGCAGTACGGGATCGCGCTGGCGCGCGCACAACGGTCACAACCCGACCGGCGCGCTCCGCGGTCGTGATCGAACCCGCGGACGGGCGCGATCAAGGCGCTCGCGAGCTATCCGACGTTCAACCAGAAGCTCGCGGCCGACAAGCCGAGCTACCTCGCGCGGCTCTACCGGGACACGTACTCGACTCCGACCGCTCAACCGCGCGATCAGCGGCGTCTATCCGACCGGCTCGACGTTCAAGCCGATCGTCGCCGAGGCGGCGCTCAGCGCCGGGATCATCACGCCGTACACGCCGCTGCTCTGCACGCGGCTCGTTCACGCTCGGCAACCACACCTTCTACAACGTCGAGCGCGGCGCCGTACGAGACCATGACGCTGCCGACCGCGCTCGAGGAGTCGTGCGACACGTGGTTCTACCGGCTCGGCGACCGGATCTGGGCAACACGATCCCGCGCGGAAGGCGACGCTGATCCAGGCGTGGGCGCGCAAGCTCGGCCTCGGCACGACGCCGCCGATCGACCTGACCGGCGCGAGCGCCGGCTACCTCCCGATGCCGGGCTGCCTTCGAGCGGATCTCCGGAACGCCGTACACGGAGGGCCAGACGATCAACCTCGCGATCGGCCAGGGCGCGCTCGCAGGTCAGCCCGCTCCAGCTCGCCGTCGCCTACTCGGCGCTCGTCAACGGCGGCACGGTCGTACGGCCGCACGTCGGCGAGGCCGTGATCCGGAACGGCGTCCGTGCACCCGCTCCACTTCAAGCCCGTGCGGAAGGTGAAGCTCTCGCCGTACACGTGGGCGATCAAGCAGGGCCTCTACGAAGCAGCCAACAACCCGCCCGGGACGTCGGGCGCGGTCTTCGCGGCTTCCACCCGACGGTCGCCGGCAAGACCGGCACGGCCGAGACGTGCGGCGCGAGCTGCCCAGACCACTCCTGGTACGCGTCGTGGGCGCCGTACAACCATCCGAAGCTCGTCGTCGTCGTGATGATCGAGCACGGCGGCTTCGGCGCCGAGGCGGCAGCGCCGGCCGCGAAGAAGATCTACGAGGCGTACTTCCACGAGAAGAGCTCCTAGGAAGCGCGGATGGCGTTCGCCCGCGACTTACTACGGTTGTTCGCATGAAGGACATGGTGGAGCTGCCGGGCGGGACGTTCAGGATGGGCTGCGAGCGCTTCTACCCCGAGGAGCGACCCGTACGCGAGGTGACGGTCGAGGGATTCGCGATCGACCGGCATCCCGTCACTGTCGCCGAGTTCCGCCGCTTCGTGAAGGACACGGGCCACGTGACCTGGGCCGAGCAGGCGCCGGTCGCCGAGGACTATCCGGGCGCCGACCCGGCCCTGCTCGTGCCGGGTTCGCTCCTCTTCCGCAAGACGGCGGGCCCGGTCGACCTGCGCGATTACAGCAACTGGTGGACCTGGGGAGCCGGTGCCGACTGGCGTCACCCCGAAGGCCCGGCGAGCAACGTCGGCGGCCGCGAGCACCATCCGGTCACGCACGTCGCCTACTCCGACGCTGTCGCCTACGCGGACTGGCTCGGCAAGTCGCTGCCGACCGAAGCCCAGTGGGAGTACGCGGCCCGCGGCGGCCTCGACGGGGCGACGTACACCTGGGGCGAGGAGTTCGCGCCCAAGGGACGGATGATGGCCAACACCTGGCAGGGCGAGTTCCCCTGGCAGAACCTCCTGACCGACGGCTTCGAGGGGACCTCGCCGGTCGAGCGCTTCCCGGCGAACGGCTACGGCCTGTACGACATGGCCGGGAACGTCTGGGAGTGGACGGTGGACGACTTCGTGCAGACGCCCGTGAGCGGCCGGCCGTGCTGCGCACCGCAGATGCCGCTCGCCGACGAAGGCGAGAAGTACCCGCGCAAGGTGATCAAGGGCGGCTCACACCTTTGCGCGCCGAACTACTGCCTGCGCTACCGGCCGGCGGCACGGCAGAGCGAGACCATCGACACCTCGACCTGCCACATCGGCTTCCGCTGCGTGATCCGGTAGCGGCCGGGCCGCGTCAGCTCGACTCGATGAGGATCACGAGAATCGTCCCGAGGCCGAGCAGCATGCCGACGGCCGCGAAGACCAGGCCCGCGCGGGCGTCGAACGCCGCGTAGCCACCTCGCGCGACCGCCTCCTCGACGCGCCTCTGCCGGACATAGGCGAACGCCATCAGGGCGATGACCGTCAGCCCAAACGCCGTCCCGAGCAGCTCGAACGGCCAGACGGAACTGGTGGAGAGCAGCGGGATCAGCTTCCCTGCCTCACTTCTCCGCAGCCGCGGGCGCGCCGGTCATGCCCGTCCGGGGCTGCTGCCGCGCGAGGAGGACCGCTCCTGTGACCACCGCGACGAACGCGACGAGGCGGATGGCACCGAGCACGCCGCCCGGCAGCGGCTCGTCGAGGACAACCGTCCCGGCGGCGATCGGCAGTGCGTTCGTCGTGAGGGTGGCCAGGCCGGCGACGGTCAGCGCAGCACCCGCCTGGTAGCCGATCTGGAGCAGCGCCGTTCCCGCGAAGTAGCCGACCAGGAGGAGCACGACGAAACCCACACGTGCGCCTCCCTGCGTCGTCAGCTTCGTCGAGATGTCGCCGATCGAGAAGAAGAGACCGCCGGCGAGGCCGTTCGCGACGGCCGCCCCCCAGCGCCGGCGGCCCACGATCACGAGCAGGACTGCGACGGCGGCCGTAACGCCGAGCCAGAGCAGGATCGGCCCGAGCTCTCCGCCTCCCTCCTTCGCCTTCCCGCCCAAGAGCGAGACGGCCAGAGCCGCGAGACCGAGCACCGAGAGCAGGACGCCGGCGATCTCCACGCGAGTGAGCCGCCGCTTCGCCACACGCGCCGACGCGAACGCGAGCACGCCGATCCCGCCGGCCGCGATGCTCTGCACGAGCGAGAGCGGCGCAAGCGCCAGCGCAGCGACGTAGAGGAGGAACCCGCCCGACTCCATCCCGAACCCGAGCAGCCAAGCCCGGTCGCCGAACAGCAGCCCAACCGAGTGGATCGGGTGGCGTGCGGAGAGAGCCGGCAGGCCGGCGGCCGCGTCGTGCTGCCGCAGATACGCCAGGTTGATGACCACGGCCGACGCGAGCGCCAGCACGAGGCCGACTACGGTTCCGCTACTCACGACGAAACCCCGCCTGAGCGGGGCTTTTCAGAGCGGATGATGGGACTCGAACCCACGACCTTCTGCATGGCAAGCAGACGCTCTAGCCAACTGAGCTACATCCGCGTGGGCGGCCAGTATAGCCCCGCCCCTCAGCGACCGGCCGCGTCGAGAGCCTCGTTCACGAGCCGGTCTGCCAGCTCGTTCTCCTCCCGCCGGACGGCCGTGTAGCGCACCTTCCCGACCTGTCGTGCGAGCCTTGCGGCCTCGAGCGAGAGCTGCCGCAGCGCCTCGTTCTTGACGCGGTACTCGCCGTTCATCTGCTTCACGAGCAGCTCGGAGTCGGAGACGACCTCGACCTCCCCCACCTGCAGCTCGACCGCCCGCTCGAGGCCGGCGACGAGG
Organism: uncultured Actinomycetes bacterium; assembly: GCA_963731015.1. Classification (GTDB taxonomy): domain Bacteria; phylum Actinomycetota; class Thermoleophilia; order Gaiellales; family Gaiellaceae; genus Palsa-739. The sequence continues at coordinate 131,613 of CAVSTY010000005.1, read as the reverse complement.
GCCCGGTACTCCGCGACGTTGTTGGTCGCGACGCCGATCGCCTCGCCGTGCGCCGCCAGCACGGTGCCATCCTCCGTCTCCAGCACGTAGCCGAACGCGGCCGGTCCGGGGTTCCCGCGTGCACCGCCGTCGGTGAAGAGACGTCCCTTCACGACAGCAGCTCGTAGACGTCGAAGGCCGGCTCCTCGTACGGGTGCGCACTCCGGAGTGCCGCGACGACCTCTTCCTGCCGCTCCGCCGGGAAGACGGTCTCGAGCCGGAGCTCGGCCACGCGCTCCTCGCGCCCCGCCTGGCCGACGTCCGGAGACGTCCCTTCGCCGCCGAGGAACGTGCCCGTCCCCTCGGTGTACCACGAGCAATGCGCGTAGTCCCCGATCCGCCCGGCGCCCGCGGCGAAGAGCGCCTCGCGGACGGAGTTGAGCGCCTCGCGCGGCACGAACACGACGAGCTTTCGGTTCACGGCCTCACGAGCCTAGCCCGCATGGAAGACTCCCGCGGTTCCTACGACGGATAGGGGGATCCATGAGCAGAGGGACACTCCGAGCACTGCGCGCTGTGCTCGTGATCGGCGCCGTCGCCGCGATTGCAGGTGCGGCGTCTCCGACCGGTCACGCGAAGGGCATCTCGTACCACAGCCTGAACAAGATTCAGAAGAGGCTGATCTCAGGAGGCCTGGCGATGTCGCTCGTGGGGCCGACGGCGCAATCGCAGACCGCGCAGTCGGAGACCGCCGAGTGCGGAAACGGGGACAACGGAGGCGACGAGCCAGACGAGGCCCCGTCGTGTCCGCCCGACAGCTACACGCCCGCCCCGGACGCCGGCGGTGGCGGCAGCGGAGGCGCAGACCAGAACTACTCGCCCTCCGGCAACGGCGGCTGCGCCCTGAACCGGGGCAAGAACGTCAAGGTCAACCAGGAGTGCCTCACCATCTCCGATCCGGATCTCCAGGGTCGCGGCCAGGCACAGAACGAGGAGTCGATCGCGGCCGACCCGAACGACTCGAGTCACATCGTCGCGAGCCAGAACGACTATCGCCGCGGCGACGGCAACTGCTACGCCGCCTACTCGCTCAACGGCGGCAAGAACTGGAACGACTCGACCGTCCCAACGTCGTTCACGCGTTTCACCGCCCAACCGCGCGAGTACTGGCAGGCGGGTGGCGACACCTCGGTCGGCTGGGACACGAGGGGCAATGCGTACATCAGCTGCCAGGTGTTCAACCGCGGCGGCGGCACCTCGCCGAACCCGGACCAGTCCAGCGGATTCCTGGTCATGCGCTCGACGCAGAACGACGGCGCCTCGTGGAACTTCCCGGGCCGCTACACGACGGTGTTCTTCGACCCGTCCGGCACGGGCGGCGTGCTCGAGGACAAGGCGCTGATGGCGATCGACGACAACCCGAGCAGCCCGTTCCGGGACCGGATCTACGTCACCTGGACCGAGTTCGCGGCCGACGGGAGCGCATACATCTACGAGACGCATTCCGACGACTACGGCGAGACGTTCTCACCGCGTGTCCTCGTGAGTGCGGACAACGGGATGTGCCCGGTCACCTACGGGGCCGGGACGCCGCACGGGAACTGCAACGAGAACCAGGACTCCGACCCGTTCGTCGGCCCTGACGGCGCTCTCTACGTCGCTTACAACAACTACAACAACGCGGTCGCGGGGGACGACAACCGCAACCAGGTCCTGCTGGCCAAGTCGACCGACGGCGGTGCCAGCTTCAGCACGCCGGTGAAGGTCAGCGACTACTACGACCTGCCCGACTGCAACACGTATCAGGGCGCCGGTGCCGATTCGTTCCGGGCCTGCGTGCCGGAGAAGGGGTCGTCGGCGGTCTCGGTCTTCCGCGCGACGAACTACCCCTCGGGTGCCGTCAACCCGAAGGACCCGAGCCAGGTCGCGGTGACGTTCGGCTCCTACATCAACCAGCACTCGAACGAGTCGAACGGCTGTGTGCCGACCGGCTTCGCGGCGAGCGGGATCAACACCTATACCGGCGTGAAGACGCCGGGGGCATGCAACAACGACATCCTGCTCAGCGTCTCCAACGACGGCGGCGCGAGCTTCGACGGGGCGGCGACCGACCCGCGCAACGAGACGACCGTCAACCAGGATCCGGGCCAGGCGACGTCTGACCAGTGGTTCCAGTGGGCGGCGTTCACGAAGGACGGCAAGTTCGCGGTCGACTACTACGACCGGCAATACGGATCAGACGAGACGACGGGCTACTCCGACTTCACGTTGTCCGGCAGCAAGGATCTCGTGAAGTTCGGCAGCCAGCGCGTCACGACGTCGTCGATGCCGCCGCCCACCCAGTTCGGCGGCCCGCACGGCGGCCAGTTCTACGGGGACTACATCTGGCTGGACACGGCAGGCAAGGACGCGCTGCCGATCTGGTCGGACACCCGTGACCCCGACCTGTTCCTCTGTCCAGGGACCGGCACGCCCGGCAACCCGCCCGGTCTGTGCACCGCGACAGAGAACACCGGTGTGACCGCAAACGACGAGAACAGCTACATGGCGCGAATGTCGGTCCCGACGAAGTAGACGGGAACCGAGACGTGAGATCGACGTGGGGCCGCGCGAGCGGCCCCACGCTCTAGCGCGACGGCTACGGCGATCCGTACGGGCACATCGCGGACACCTTTGCCTGCGCCCGGTCACCGCGCGCCCCGACTGCGACGATCGCGAACGAGCAGCGGTCGGTCGGCAGCCGGCCGAGGCGGGCGCGGAATGTGCCGGTGGCGGTCGTGTGGACGACGCGGACGGCGTGGAGCGCCGGCGCCCGGACCGTCACCCTCTCGGCCGGATGGAAGTGCGCGCCGCGCACGACGACCGGCGAGTGCTTGACGACCCGAAGGCTCGGGTCGGTACGTCCGAGCGACGCTCCGGCGGCCTGCGCCCCGGCCGCGACTAGCAGCACCAGTACGGTGGCGATTGTCTTCATACCGCCCCCTTGCCCGATTACGCCGATCGTAACGCGGCGTCGATCGTGCTCACCGTCTCGTCGTCGAGCTCGACGCCCGAGGCGGCCGCATTGCCGCGCAGCTGCTCCGGCCGCGACGCGCCGACGATCGCGCTCGCGACGTTCGGCTCGCGGAGGATCCAGGCGAGCGCCAGCTGGGCCGTGGAGATGCCGAGACCGTCCGCGATCGGCGCGAGGCGCTGCACCCGCTCGAGCACGTCGTCCGCGAGGAACCGCGACATGAACCCGTCGCCGCGGGCGGCGGCGCGCGTGTCTTCGGCGAACGACTCCCCGGGCGCGGTACTTGCCGCTGAGCACGCCCTGTGCGAGAGGCGAGTAGACGATCTGGGAGACGCCGTTCTCGCGCGAGGCCGGGATCACGTCCTCTTCGGCGTCGCGGTGGAGGAGCGAGTACTCGGGCTGCGAGGAGACGATCTTCGCGAAGCCCTGCTCGCGCGCGAGGTCGACGGCGCCGCGGATCTGCTCGCCGCTCCAGTTCGAGACGCCGACGAAGCGAGCCTTGCCCGCCTCCACGACCTCGGTCAGCGCGCCGAGCGTCTCCTCGACCGGGACGTCGTCGTCCCAGGCATGGCACTGGTAGAGGTCGACGTGGTCGAGCTGCAGGCGGCCGAGCGAGTCGTCGATCTGCTTCAGCACCTGCTCGCGCGAAAGGCCACGGTCGCCGTTCGGCATCTCGCCGAGGAGCTTTGTCGCGACGACGAACGAGTCCCGCGGCCGGCCCGCGAGCGCGCGGCCGAGCACCTCCTCCGAGCGGCCCTCGCTGTAGATGTTCGCGGTGTCGAAGAAGTTGACACCCACGTCGAACGCCGAGTCCACGAGGGCGACGGCGGCGTCTTCGTCGAGGCTCCCGCCGAACGTCGTCCACGTGCCGAGACAGATCTCCGAGACGCGAAGATCGCTGTCGCCGAGCTGCCGGTACTCCACTACTCCTCGGTGTCGATCTGCGCCCGCTGCAGGCGGCCGGAGTAGTCGACGTAGATCGACTTCCACTCGGTGAACACGTCGAGCGCCGCCTGGCCCGCCTCGCGGTGACCGTTGCCGGTGTCCTTCGTGCCGCCGAACGGGAGATGCACCTCGGCGCCGATCGTGCCGGCGTTGACGTAGGTGATGCCTGCCTCGAGGTCGCGCATGGCACGGAATGCGGCGTTGACGTCCCGCGTGAAGATCGAGGACGAGAGGCCGAACCTGATCCCGTTCGAGACGCTGATCGCTTCGTCGAGGTCGCGCACCGGGATCAGCGCGGTCGTCGGGCCGAAGATCTCCTCCTGCGCGATCCGCATCTGCGGGTCGACGTCGGCGAACACCGTCGGCCGGTAGAAGAAGCCCTTGCCGAGATCGCCGTCGCCCGCGACCTCGCCGCCCGTCAGGAGCTTCGCTCCCTCGTCCTTGCCGATCTCGGTGTAGGAGTGGATCTTGTCGAGCGCGGTGCGGTTGATCACGGGCCCGATGTCGGTGTCGTCTTCCCAGCCGGGGCCGAGCCGCAGCTTCTCGACGCGCGCCACGAGCCGCGACTGGAGCTCGTCGTACGCGCCCTTCTGGACGATCACGCGCGACGCGGCGGTGCAGCGCTGGCCCGAGGTGCCGAAGGCCGACCAGAGGATCCCGTCGACCGCGAGCTCGAGGTCGGCGTCGTCGAGCACGAGGATCGCGTTCTTGCCGCCGAGCTCGAGGTGAACGTGAGTTAGCGTCTCCGCTGCCGCCTTCAGCACCTCGACGCCGGTCTCGCGGGAGCCGGTGAGCGTGATCACCCGCACGTCGGGATGGCGCACCATCCGCTCGCCGACCGTGCCGCCGCCGCCGTGGACGATGTTGACGACGCCGCTCGGGATTCCCGACTCGGCGAGCAGCTCGACGAAACGCTCCGCCAGCGCAGGCGTGTCCGTGGCCGGCTTCAGGACGACCGTGTTGCCGCAGACGAGCGCCGGGATGAGCTTCCACGACGGGATGGCGACGGGGAAGTTCCACGGCGTGATCGCGCCGACGACGCCGATCGGCTGCCGCACGCTCATGTTCCACTTGTCGCGCAGCTCCGACGGCGTCGTGTGACCGAAGAGGCGCCTGCCCTCGCCGGCCATGTAGTACGTGATGTCGATTGCCTCCTGGACGTCGCCGCCCGCCTCGGCCTTGACCTTCCCCATCTCGCGCGTCATCAGGTCGGTGAGCGCGGCCTTCTCCTGCTCGAGGAGTCGGGCGAGGCCGAAGAGGATCTCGCCGCGCTTCGGGGCCGGCACGAGCCGCCACTCCGTGAACGCCTCCTTCGCAACCGCAACCGCGCGGTCGACGTCCTCGACATCCGAGCGCGGGAAGACGCCGATCGTCTCGCCCGTCGCGGGACTGGTGCTCTCGAAAGTCTCGCCGGAGGCGGCATCCACCCACTCGCCGCCGATGAAGTTCTTGAAGTTTTTCGTCGTTGTCGTCGCCATGCGGCGAGACTAGCGAGCGAAGCTCGCTGCCGGGCAAAGAGCACGCTCTTCCCCCCGGAAAGAAGACGGAACGACGCGCCACGCTCCGTGCAGTTCTTGCTTTGGCTGGTCCGGGCGGGAGCCTCTGTCGTGCGCTCGCGCGCGGCAGAGGCCGGCGCGAGCGCGGTCCGGGCCTAGGTTCTGGTCGAAACGTTTCGAACCCTCGTGCGGTTGAGGCGGCGGCGTAACGCCGCGTTACGCCGCCGCGGAGTAGCGAGCGCGCACGCGAAGCCCGCGCGCTCGCGACGAAACAACGGCTCGAACCATGCTCAACCCAATGTGCACTCAGCACGGAGCAAACGGGAGACCGCGCTCTCCCGTTTGCGGAGTTCCTTTGCCTCCGGGCGAAGAGCGCAGCTCTTCGCCCGGCTACTCGGGTGGTGAATCCACATCCGGGTATGTGCCCGGATGGGCGCGGCGGCGGTCGCGCACCGTGCGCTTCTCCTTGTCCTCGAGCCGGGCCTCCCCCTGCTTGCGGCGGTCAGGCCCCTCGCGCCGCTCGACGATGACGGTCACGTTCGGGTTGTCCTTGTAGTACTCGACCATCTTGTCGTAGAGCTCGTCGACGAGCTCGCGGGGAATGACGCAATAGATCATCGCCGGTTGATTGTAGGACGGAGTTCGGCCGATAACACCCCCATGCGCCGGTATAAGGGGCAAATGCTGCGACGGCACATCTGGTGGCTCGCGCCGCTCGCGGGGGCGGCCGTCGCCGGAGCGGTCGTCGCGGGAGTGTCGCTCGGCGGTGGAAGCTCTACCTCGAGCAGCCCGCCGACGACGAGTCACGCCGGACTTCGGCCTGCGGCATCGGTGCTCGCGTTCCAGCGTGCAATCACGGCCGTCGTGCACGAGCTCTCGCCGTCCGTCGTTCAGATCCAGAACCGGGAGGGACTCGGCTCCGGCGTCGTGTTCGATTCGAACGGCGACATCGTCACGAACAACCACGTCGTCGCCGGCGGCGGGCCGTACACCGTCACGGCCGGCGCGCATTCCTACGGCGCGTCGCTCGTCGGCCGTTTCCCCCTGGACGATCTGGCGATCGTGCGCGTCTCGGGAGCGAAGCTCACGCCGGCGGCGTTCGCGGACTCGAGCAAGCTCGAGCGTCGGGGACTTCGCGATCGCGATCGGCAACCCGCTGGGACTGCGCTCGAGCGTCACCGACGGCATCGTCAGCGCCTTCCGCCAGGGCGTCTCCGAGGGGAACGGCGTCGCGCTGCCGGCCATGATCCAGACGAGCGCCGCGATCAACCCGGGCAACTCCGGCGGTGCACTCGCCGACCTGCAGGGACGCGTGATCGGGATCCCCACGCTCGCCGCGACCGATCCGGAGCTGGGCGGAACCGCGGCGCCCGGCATCGGCTTCGCGATCCCGAGCAACCTCGTCAAGGACATCGCGACGCAGATCATCCGCTTCGGCCACGTCGTCGACTCGCACCGCGCCTACCTCGGCGTCCAGATCGGCGACACGAACGGCGCCGGCGTCCTCGTGCAAGGGGTCACGGCGGGCGGTCCGGCCGCCAAGGCTGGGCTCGCCGCCGGCGACGTGATCACGTCCGTCAACGGCCGGCAGACGCCGACCGTCGACGACCTGACGAGCGCCGTCTCGGAGCTCAAGCCGAAGAAGACCGTCACGCTCGAGGTCACGACGCAGCACGGAGCGCACAAGACGCTCCATCTGACGCTCGGGACGTTCCCCGGAACCGGCTAGAGGCGGGCGATCTCGGGGACGAGCCTGCCCTCGTCCTCGACCTGCGCGTTCCAGTCCTTGAAGCCCTCGTCGAGCTCGTCGAGCTCGTGCCCGCGCCGCTCGAGCCGTACGGGCTGGCCGGAGTCGGGGCTCACGCGGTACTGGTACCAGGACAACTCCCAGGCCACGGTCACGGCGAGCTCGCCGGACGTGCCCGAGAGCGGGACGATGCTCGCGTTCGGCTCGCCGAGGCTCTTGGCGATGCCGCCGACAGTGCGCCGGTAGGCGCTGCCGTTGAAGAGGTCGGCGGCTTCGAGGAGCGCAACCTCTCCGTCGGAGAGCTTGCGCAGGATCGGCTCCTGCCGGGCCAGCGCCTCTTCCTCGGTGGAGCGACTGAGGCCGAGGAACTCGGTGAGGTTGCGCTTCCGACGGCGGCGACGCCCGTTCTCGAGTGTCGGCGTCGTGGGCGCGCCCTCCTTGATCCAGCCCGCCTCGATCGCGAGCTCCTGGCAGAGCGGACAGACGTCGACGAGCTCCGCCTCCTCGGACGGAGCAAAGCTCACGGCGCGCTCACCCATCAGCAGCGTCCGCTCGCACACGGCGCACGACCGCGTCGTTGCGACCTTCGTCACCCTCATCCGACCCCGAGTCTAGCCGGGTTGCGCAGACTTATTCACAACAGCTAGTGTCTCTTACATGTGTGTTTTACACTTAGTGGCTAGATGAGAAGCCCCCACAGAGGTCCGCGGTCACGCCGCCATCACGGTGGCCGTTGGCGCGTCCTCGCCCGCGTCGAGCGCTTCGCCGAGCCGGCGCTCCTGCTCCTCCTGCGGGAGCGGCCGGCGCACGGCTACGACCTGCTCGAGCGGCTGCCGGAGCTGACGGGCGAGGCACGCATCGAGATGGGCAACCTCTACCGGCTCCTGCGCGGCCTCGAGGAGGAAGGGCTCGTCTCCTCGGAGTGGGACGACTCCTCCCCCGGCCCTGCGAAGCGCCGCTACGCGATCACGCCTGCGGGCGAACGGCTGCTCGACCACTGGGTCGAGGCGCTGCAGCGTTCGCAAGAGCGCACCGCCCGCTTTCTCACACGGTACGAGGAGAGGAGGTGAACTGCATGCATCACCGTCATCATCGTCGGGGGCGTGGCCCCCGCATGTTCTTCCGCGGCGGCTTTCCGAGCCGCACGGAGCTGATCGAGCGGCTGGAGGGATTCCAGCGTGACCTCGAACAGCAGCTCGCGGACGTCGCCGACGTGCTCGCGCACCTGCGCGACGGCACGAACGACGCTCCCCAGCATCAGGTCTGACCCAGGAGCTTCCGGAGGTCGAGGCGGGGGCCCCCTTGGGCCTTCGCCTCCCTCCCCGCTCTCCTTGCGCTGGGAATCCCACGCGCCCTGCTGCTAGTCCAATACGCCTTTCAGTGTGATGATCCGTGCGCGGCTGCCCGTGAGTGGGTTTGCCGCCGACAAACAGGGGAGGGAACGATGCGGCTATTCGTTGCTCTGGTTTCCGTCGCCGCCACGATGGCGTTTGTGGCGAGCACTGCGTCTGCCGGTGAGATCACCGGCAACGGCACGCTCAAGACCGTGCACGGGAACTCACCATGTGCGTTCTCCGGTCAGGAGGATCGTCAGTGGTACACCGACGACTCCGACACGGTCCTGCGGTCGGATCCCACCAAGGGCGATCCGGCGCACTCGCAGAACTGGGGGCACGTCAAGCAAGCCACAGGACTCACCGGCGGCGCGAATAGCGTCCCGGCCGTGAACTGGGGCTGCAACGGGCACCTCTACGGGCTGAAGTAGCCCTTTGCGCTCGGCGGGCTGGCGGAAGCGTCAGCCCGCCAGGGCTCCCGCGACGAACTCCTGGATCGCGGCCGTGAACGCGTGTCGGCTCTCCTCCCACGCGTAGAACATGTGCCCACCTTCGAAGTGGCGGACGGTCAGCCGTCCGGCGGTGTCCGGATCGAGGCGCATCAGGTTGCGCAGCCGGTCGCTCGCGTAGTACGGCGTCGCCATGTCGTAGCGCCCGTGGGTGAGGAAGGCGCGCATGTGCGGGTTCAGCGCCATCCCGTAACGGAACGAGTCGGTCGCACCCTCGGGCGGGGCGAAGAAATGCCGCTGCGTGTCTTCCTTCCAGGCCTGGTTCACCTCAAGACTCAGCAGGCGGTACTCGCGGTCGGTGCGGACGCCGATCTCCGACCGGAGCTGGCGGTTGATCGCCGCCGTGTAGGCCGGCCCGATCCCGGCAAGGGTGGGATCCGGCGCCTCGTGCTGCGCACGGTCGGGGAACGGGTCGGTCGAGGTGATCGAGACGTCGTAGAGGCCGACGACCTTTTGCTGGTCGCGGAGCAACTCGCGCGCGAAGACGAACGGCGAGATCCGGCCCTCGGCACGCGTGACGAACTCGACCGGGAGACCGACCACATCCGCGAGCCGGGCCAGCGTGCGCTCCCGCTCCTGCACGCCGAGCGAAGCGCCCCGGATGAGGAACTTCGCGTAATCGCCGCTTGCGAACTCCTCGGCCCCGGCCAGCACTGCGCTGAACGGTGTCCCCGCGGCGAACGCGCGCGAACGCCCGTGGAAGGCGGCGCCGGCGGCCATGGTGGGCAGCAGGTCGACCCACTGCACGACGCCGTAGTCGTCACCGTTGAGCCCGGTCAGCTCGAGCGCGGGCGAGATGAGGATCGCGCCGTTGAGGCCGATTCCGGTCTCCTCCTGGAGCATCCGCACGAGCCGGCCCACGCGGTAGCCGCCGTAGCTCTCGCCGGCGATGAAGATGGGCGAGCCCCAGCGGTCGTGCTCCGAGAGCCAGCGCGCCATGAACTCGCAGAGCGACTCGAGATCGCGCTTCTGGCCGAAGTACTCGTTCGGGTCCGCCTTCTCGCCCTCGCCCTGCTTCTCGTCCTTCTTCTTCTCGTCGTCCTCGATGATGCGGCTGAAGCCCGTCCCCACCGGGTCGACGAAGACGAGGTCGGCGAACGCGAGCCACGAGGACTCGTTCTGGACGAGCGTCGCCGGCAGCTCGGGCAGCGTCCCGTCGGCATGGAAGGCGACGCGCTGCGGGCCGACGGCACCCATGTGCAAGTACGCCGACGACGCGCCGGGCCCGCCGTTGAAGACGAACGCGACCGGCCGGCTCTTGGCGCCGCCGTCGGCGACGTACGAGACGGAGAAGATCTCGGCGGACGGCTTCTCCTTCTTGCGCAGGACGAGCCACTTCGCCGTCGCGGTGTAGCCGAGCGGCTTCGCGCCCCCGGTCCAGCGCGCGGTCGTCTCCGCGCCCGCAGGAGGCTCGTGATCCGGCTTCGCCTGGGTCTGCTCGTCGTCCGCCACTAGACCTTCGCCTCTTCCCGCTCGCGCTTGGTCTGCTCGATGATCTTCTGCGCGACGTGGGTGGGCACTTCCTCGTAGCGGAGGAAGTGCATCGAGTAGTCGCCGCGGCCGCCCGTCATCGAGGTCAGCGCCTGCGAGTAGGTGAGGATCTCGGCCATCGGCACCTCGGCCTTCACGGTCGTCATGCCGCCGGCGGGCTCCATCCCCTGCAGCCGGCCGCGTCGCGAGTTGAGGTCGCCGTTGACGGCGCCGACCGTATCGTCGGGCACCGTCACCTCGAGCTCCATGATCGGCTCGAGCAGCACCGGATCTGCCTGTTGGTACGCCTCCTTGAACGCCATCGAACCCGCGATCTTGAAGGCCATCTCCGAGGAGTCGACGTTGTGCTCCATCCCGTCGACGAGCAGGACGCGGACACCCTGCACGGGCGCACCCGCGAGCTCGCCGTGCTCCATCGCCTCGCGGACTCCCTTGTCGACGGCCGGCCGATAGCTCTGCGAGATCACGCCGCCGACGATCTTGTCGACGAACTCGTAGCCCAGCTCGCCGTCCTCCGCGGGCAGCGGCTCGAGCACGATCGCGCAGTCGCCGAACTGGCCTCGCCCACCGGTCTGCTTCTTGTACCGGTGCCGGGCGCGCGCCTCCTTGCGGATCGTCTCCTTGTACGGCACGCGCGGCGGGTGGAGCTCGACCTCGACGTGGAAGCGTGTGCTCAGCCGGTCGACCGCGACCTCGACCTGCATCTGCGAGAGGCCCGACAGGAGCTGCTCGCCGGTCTGCGGGTCACGGCGGAGGAGCAAGGTCGGATCCTCCTCGTGGAGACGACGGAGGCCCGTCGCCATCTTCTCCTCGTCGCCCTTCGCCTTCGGCGTCACAGCGAAGCTCATGACCGGCTCGGGGAAGTCGATGTGCGGCGGCTCGACGGCGACCTCGTGGTCGACGAGCACGTCGCCCGTGACGACGTCCTTGAGCTTCGCGACCGCGCCCAGATCGCCGATGCCGAGCGCCTCGACCGCCTCGGAGTCCTTGCCCTGCATCGTGAGCACCTGGCCGAGCCGCTCCTTCGCATGCGTGCGCGGGTCGACCAGCGTCGTGTCGCCCGAGACCGGGCCGGCGAGGACGCGGTAGCAGCTGATCCGACCCGTGAACGGGTCGGCGATCGTCTTGAAGATGAAGACGGCCTGCTTCGCGTCGCCGAACTCGATCGTCGTCCCCTTCTTCGCAGGCGACGGAACGCCCTCGACGAGCAGGTCGAGGAGCGCGGTCGTGCCGAGGTTCTTCGAGGCCACGCCGCACGCGACCGGGTAGAGCTCGTCGCGCGTCACCGCCTGCTTGAGCGCATCGGCGACGGCTTCGGCCTCGAGCTCCTCGCCCTCGAGATAGCGACCCATAAGCTCCTCGTCGGTCTCGACGACCGCATCGAGGAGCTGCTCGCGGTGCTTCTGCACGAGGTCGGCCATCGAGTCCGGGATCGGCTGCGGTCCGCCCTCGCGCCCGCCGGACGGGTCCAGGTACGCGCACATGTGGAGGAGGTCGACGATCCCCGTCAGCTCGTGCTCGCTGCCGATCGGTAGCTGGATCGCGACGCAACGGTCGGAGAGCTGCTGGCGCGCCGCCTCGAGCACGCGGAAGAAGTCGGCCCGCTCCCGGTCGAGCATGTTGATGAAGACGACGCGCGAGAGCTCGAGGTCCTCGGCCCGCTTCCACACACGCGAGGTGTTGACCTCGACGCCCATCACGCCGCTGAGGACGACGACGGCCCCCTCGACGACGCGCAGCGCCGCGTACGTGTCCGCCTGGAACCCTGCATCGCCCGGCGTGTCGACGAGGTTGATCTTGCGGTCCTTCCACTCGAGGTGGCAGAGCGAACCTGAGAGGGACATCCCGCGCCGCTGCTCGTGCTCGTCCCAGTCCGAGACCGTCGTCCCCTGCTCCACGCTGCCGAGCCGGTTCGTCTTCCCCGCCTCGAACAGGAGCGCCTCGACGAGGGACGTCTTCCCGACCCCGCGGTGGCCGGCGACTGCGATGTTGCGGATCTTCGTAGGCTCGGTTGCAGGCATGCGGGACGTGTCCTCCTCGGTCGCTTCGAGCCGCATCGTAACCCTGCCGTGGAGGCGGGTTCGAGCTACGCGGCAGCGGAGCCGCCGGCCGAGGCGATGTGCGCCTTGAGCCGGAGGATCGCCTTCGTGTGGAGCTGCGAGACGCGTGACTCGGTGACGCCGAGCACCTCGCCGATCTCGCGCAGCGTCAGCTCTTCGTAGTAGTAGAGCGTGACGACGAGCTTCTCGCGCTCGGGCAGGCGCTGGATCGCTTCGGCGAGCGCTTCTTTCTGCTCGGTGACGGAGAGGGTGCCCTGCGGGTCGGGAGCGCCCTCGTCCTCGATCGTGTCGATCAGCGCCACCTGGTCGCCGCCGGAGCCCGACACCGTCCAGAGCTCGTCGAGCGCCGCGATCGAGGAACGGGCGATCTCGCCGAGACTCTCCCCGAGCTCCTCTTCGGTGACGCCCAGCTTCTTGGCGATCTCCTCGTCGGTCGGTGCGCGACCGAGACGCGCCTCGAGCTCGCCGATCGCACGCTCGATGTGGCGGGCGCGGGCGCGGACGGAGCGCGGCACCCAGTCCATCGACCGGAGCTCGTCGATGATCTGGCCCTTGATCCGGGCCATCGCGTAGGTCTCGAACTTCACGTCGCGACCCGGGTCGTAGCGCTCGATCGCACCGATCAGGCCGAGGAGTCCGTACGAGACGAGGTCACCCTCGTCCACGTGGGCCGGAAGACCGGAGCCGAGCCGCCCGGCGACGTACTTCACGAGCGGCGCATAAGTGAGGATGAGGCGGTCGCGGATCCTCTGGTCGCCGGTCCGCCGGAAGTCGAGCCAGAGCTGCTGGGTCTCGTCGGACCGCGTCACGCGGAAGAGAATACGGCGTTCTCCGGCGGACTCCTCATGGAACTCAGCGCCGACGGCGGCGGAAGGCGCTCGCGGAAAGCGTGGCCAGCCACGCCGCGACGGCCAGCGCGGCGGCGCCGACGACGAGCCGGCGCGGATTGTCTCCGCCCGCGAACGCATAGGCCGCGACCGCCGCCAGCGCGGCCGCGAGGCAGGCAAACAGCATCCCGAGCGCGTGCCGCTGCACGCGCCGAGCGTACTGCCACTCGAAAACACCCCGGGTACACTCGGTCGGAGCACAGGGGCGTAGCTCAGTTGGTAGAGCGGCGGTCTCCAAAACCGTAGGTCGGGGGTTCGAGTCCCTCCGCCCCTGCTGCCGCCTCGGAGGAGATGACGCTAGCCCAGGCGAGTGTGCTGGCTCTACCCCACCCGGCGATATCGGATGTGGGTCGCCAGCGGCGAATGCAGCACCTCGACCGGTTCCATGCCGAGGGACTCGACACCGTCGAAGATCCGCTCGCCGGACCCGAGCAAGACCGGCGCGATGTCGAGCGTGAGCTCGTCGACGACCCCGGCGATGAGCGCCTGCCGCACGGTCCAGGCGCCCCCCGCGATGTCCACGCCCTCGTCGCCGGCGGTCTCGCGCGCCTGCGCGTAGGCGGCGTCGAACCCGCCGGTGACGAAATGGAAGGTCGTCCCGCCTTCCATCTCGATCGGCTGGCGAGCGTGATGGGTGAGCACGAATACCGGAGCGTGGTACGGCGGCTCAGGTCCCCACCATCCGCGCCAGTCCTCGGCCCACTCACCGCGGATCGGACCGAACATGTTGCGACCCATGAGGTAGGCGCCACGCGAACGCATGAGCCAGCTGGCCGCCGTTTCGTCGGCCTCGGTGACGCGCTCCTTGTCCAGGTGCCAGGCGTGCAGTTCCCGCCCGCGCTTGCCGAGCGGATCCTCGCGACTCTGGTCCGGCCCGGCGACGAAGCCGTCCAGCGAAATCGACATATGGCAGGTCGTGTCCGGCACCAACACCTCAGCTGTTGTTGAGCGAAGCGGCGCCCGTCGTCGCCGCGGACTCGAGCCTTCGCCGCCACCGCTCCGGCACTTCGGTGCTGTGCCCGGCGTCGTAGTCGAAGCCGACGATGACGCTCTTCGCCTCCGCGACGAGGCGATCGCCCACGCGCAGTTCGTACTCGAGCTCGAAGCTCTTCGTCCCGAGCCGCGACGGCCGCACCCCGATCGAGACCGTCTCCCCGAACACGAGCGGCGAGCGGAAGTCGATCTCCGTGCGGGCCAGGATCACGTCGCGCAGCTGCATCGGCTTCGTCCTCGGCAACCGAGCCGAACCAGGCCGAGCCGCGCCTGCTCGAGGTAGGTCAGGAAGACCGCGTTGTTGACGTGGCCCATGCTGTCGAGCTCGCTGAAGCGCACGGTCTCCTCGTGCACGAACGGATACGCCTCCACGGCGGCGATCGTATCGACGGCTAGACGGCGTCCAGCGCAAGCTGGCGGAAGTCCGCGAGGCCGGAGACGCCGACGCCGACGAGGCGCAGGGCACCCGGCCGGTCGCGCAAGCCGCGGTCGAGCTGCCGGCAGGCGAGGTCGCCGATTGTCTCGGGCGCGTCGATCCCCGCCTCGACGGAGGTCGAGCGGCTGCGGATGGAGAAGTCGGCGTAGCGGAGCTTCGTCGTCACCGTCCGCGCCACCTGGCCGTGGCGTTGCAACGCCTCCGCGACCTCGGCGGCCATCCCACGCAGCTCGTCGTGGAGGCGTTCGCGGTCGGAGATGTCGCGTTCGAACGTGTTCTCGACGCTGATCGAGATGCGCTCGGTGCCGAGCTCGAGCTCGCGTGGGTCGATCCCGCGGGCGCGGTCGCGGAGCATCGCCCCGACGCTGCCGGGCAGGAGTCGGCGGAGGTCGTCGTCGGTGAGCGCAGCGAGGCCTCCGATCGTCTCGATGCCGGCGACGCCCAGTCGCTCCTCCGCCTTCGGCCCGACTCCAGGCAGGCGCCGGACCGCGAGCGGCGCGAGAAATGCGGCCTCCCGTCCCGGCGGCACCACGACCAGCCCGCCCGGCTTGCGTGCGTCGCTCGCGACCTTGGCCACGACTTTGCACGGAGCCACGCCGAGGGAGCACGTGAGGCTCGTCGCCGCCCGCACCGCCGTCTGCACCGCCTCGGCGACGACCCGGGCAGCGAGGAAGTCGTCCGCGACCTGGTCGACTTCGAGGTAGCCCTCGTCGATTCCCGTCTGCTCGACGGTGGGGACGATGCCGCGCACCGTCTCCCACACGCCACGGGAGTGCTCCCGATACAGGGAGTGCCGCGGCCGGACGAAGACGGCCCGCGGACAGCGGCGGAGCGCCTCGGCGCAGCTCATGGCGGAGTGGATGCCGAAGCCGCGCGCGACGTAGTTCGCGGTCGCGACGACACCGCGCCCGCGCGGGTCGCCGCCGACGACGAGCGGCTGCGCGCGGAGCTCCGGATTCTCGAGCTCCTCGACGGCGGCGTAGAACGCGTCGAGGTCGAGATGCGCGACGATCACACGAACAAATGTACGCGTCGCCGGGGACGACGGACACGCGTTGGTACCGTCGAGTCATGCGTGTCGAAGCCTCACCTGAGGCCGTGCGGCTCGTCGAGGAGCAAGGCGGCAGGCTCTTCGTCTGGGCCAAGAGGGCGCGCTGCTGCCACGGCACCATGACCTACCTCGAGACGTCGAGCGAGCCCGGCGAGCGGCCGTTCAGGCGCGTCTACTCCGAGGAGATCCAGCTCTACCTCGACGCGCGCCTTGCCGAGCCCGAGGAGCTCGTGATCGAGGTGTCGGGTCGTCGGCGCAAGCACGTGCACGCGTACTGGAACGGCTGCGCGTACGTCATCTAGCCGAGCGCTCGGAGAGCGGGGCGCCGAGTGAGGCGCCCCGCTCCGCGAAGTCAGGTGGTCGGAGTGGCTGGACCGGCTCTCTCTGCTCCCGACGGCTCGAGCGTGTCGTGGAGGTGCTTCGCGACGTTCCGGTCGGGCCGCCAGATGAACAGATAGATCGCCCCGAGGACCGCGATGATGAAGATCACGCCCAGCGTGATCCAGTCGTAGTTGAAGTACCCGCGCCCGCTGGCGATTCCCGACGGATAGATCACGTTGACGATCATCGCGCCGAGGTAGACGACCGCGAGGATCGTCACGGGCCAGCCCCACTTCCCGAGCTGGAAGCGTCCCTCGGGCACCCAGCCGCGGGCCCGCGCGACGATCACCCCGATCACCGTCAGCAGGAACGACAAGTAGATGCCGCTGACCGCGAACGAAACAAGGGCAAAGAGCGCGTTCGTCTTCGCCGGATAGGTAATGAACCACAGGTGGTAGTTGTGCGCCGGATTGATGAACACGAGCAGCGCGAAGAGCGCGGCAATCACGGCGCCCATCAGCAGCGCGTTCGCCGGCGTCTTGAAGCGCTGATTGACCCGCGAGATCCAGCTCGACCCCGGCAACGCGCCGTCACGCGCGAAGGAGAACGCGAGCCGGCTGCCGGCCCCCTGCACGGCAGAGCCACAGGAGAAGAAGGCGAAGATGATCAGCACGAGAATGACGTCCTGCAGCCAACTCGGCAGCTCGGCGAGGATGAACGGGATACCGCCGCCGCCAATGGTGGCGCCGACCGGGTTGTGCTTCTGCATCGCAAGGAGCAGACCCGCCGTGAGGATGAACGACGCGATGCCACCCCAGATCAGCGCATGGCGCATCGATCGCGGCACCTGACGCCCGGCGTCCTTCGTCTCCTCCGAGATGTCGCCGGCCGACTCGAAGCCGTAGAAGATGTAGACCGGCGCGAGCACGGCGATCAGGGCGGCGGCGAGCCAGCTCCCATGGAAGTTCAGGCCGAGCGGGTTCGTCGCGGCGTGCTGCACGCCCTGGGTCGAGAAAAGGAAGCCGAGGCTGTGATGAAAGCCGTGGATCGCGAGGACGATCGCGATGCCGAACGTGCCGAGGATCTC
Source organism: uncultured Actinomycetes bacterium (assembly GCA_963731015.1). Lineage (GTDB taxonomy): Bacteria > Actinomycetota > Thermoleophilia > Gaiellales > Gaiellaceae > Palsa-739. The sequence goes on along the minus strand of CAVSTY010000005.1, from coordinate 114,264 downwards.
GACGCCGACGCCGATCTTCGCGACGTCGGCCATCCGGCGCGCGCCGGTGATGTTCACGGTCGTCTGGATCGCGAGCAGGATGAGGGTGATGACGAGGATCGTCCCGTGACCCGTCGGGTCGAGCGTCCCGATCCGCGAGTTCGGGAACCAGTTGTGGAGCAGCGCCGTCAAGTAGCTGACGACGCCGGTGTCGACGGACGCGACGGTGATGAGCAACGCGAAGCCGTAGAACCAGCCGACGAACCAGCCGAAGCGGGGCCCGACCGTGTACTTGCTGTACTGGAAGAGTGCGCCCGCGACCGGGTAGTGACTCGCAAGCTCGCCGAAGACGAGCGCGACGAAGAGCATCCCGATGAGCGGCAGGAACGTGAGCCATACGTAAGCCGGGCCTCCGGTGCCGAGGCCGAGCACGAACAGCGAATAGATGCCGACCATCGGCGACAGGTACGTGAATGCGACCGCGAAGTTCGAGAAGAATGGGAGGACGCGGTTGAGCTGTGGCTTGTAGCCCAGGCTCTCGAGCCTCGCATCCTCGCTCGCACCGACGTCCACTGCACTCGTCGCCTCGCCGTCCATCCGTCCTCCCCTGGATCGCGTGGACCCCGCTCGGGCGACTCTCCCCGACCGGGGACGACGTTGTCAATAGCGGCCGCGCCGCCGTCTAGGCTCCCTGCGTGGCCGTCCTGACCTCGCAGCTCGACCGCGACGCCGAGGAGTTCGCGCGCCGGCGCGGGCAGATGGAGGAACTCGTCGCCGAACTGAGTGAGCGTTCGGCGCAGATCGCGAGCGGCGGCGGCGAGCAGGCGATGGAGCGCCACCGCTCGCGCGGCAAGCTGCCGGCGCGCGAGCGGGTCGACCGCCTCGTCGATCCCGGCACCGCCTTCCTCGAGCTGAACGCGCTCGCCGCCTGGGACCTGTACGACGGCGGCGCGCCGAGCGCGGGAATCGTCACCGGCATCGGCGTCGTCGAGGGACGCGAGTGCGTGATCGTCGCGAACGACGCGACCGTGAAGGGCGGCTCGTACTTCCCGCTCACCGTGAAGAAGCACCTGCGCGCGCAGGAGGTGGCGGAGCAGAACCGGCTCCCGTGCCTCTACCTCGTCGACTCGGGCGGCGCCTTCCTGCCCCTGCAGGCCGAGGTCTTCCCCGACCGGGAGCACTTCGGCCGGATCTTCTTCAACCAGGCGCAGATGTCCGCGCAGGGCATCCCGCAGATCGCGGTCGTGATGGGCTCGTGCACCGCCGGCGGCGCGTACGTGCCTGCGATGTCGGACGAGACGGTGATCGTGCGCGGGACAGGAACGATCTTCATCGGCGGGCCGCCGCTGGTGAAGGCCGCAACGGGACAGGACGTGACGGCGGAGGAGCTCGGGGGTGCCGACGTCCACACGCGGCGCTCCGGGGTCGCCGACCACTACGCGACCTCCGACGAGCACGCGCTCGCGATCGCGCGCGGGATCGTCCGGCATCTCGAGGGGCGGCGCAGCGCCGATCCGACCTGGGACGTCGTCGTGCCCGAGCCGCCGGCGCTCGATCCGTCCGACCTCTACGGGCTGATCCCCGAGGACTTCCGCCACCAGGTCGACCCGCGCGAGCTGATCGCGCGCATCGTCGACGGCTCACGCTTCCAGGAGTTCAAGCAGGTCTACGGCGAGACGCTCGTGACCGGCTTCGCGCGGATCGAGGGGTTCCACGTCGGGATCCTCGCGAACAACGGTGTGCTCTTCGCCGAGTCGGCGCAGAAGGGCGCGCACTTCATCGAGCTCTGCTGCAAGCGGCGGATCCCGCTCGTCTTCCTGCAGAACATCACCGGCTTCATGGTCGGCACCGAGTACGAGGCCGGCGGGATCGCGCGCGACGGCGCGAAGCTCGTGATGGCGGTGGCGAACGCGCAGGTGCCGAAGTTCACGGTCGTCACCGGCGGCTCGTTCGGCGCCGGCAACTACGCGATGTGCGGCCGCGCCTACGAGCCGCGCCAGCTGTGGATGTGGCCGAACGCGCGCATCTCGGTGATGGGCGGCGAGCAGGCCGCGACCGTCCTCTCGATGGTCGGGGACGTCGACCAGGACGAGATCCGCGCCAAGTACGAGGCCGAGGGCAATCCCTACTACTCGACAGCCCGGCTCTGGGACGACGGGATCATCGACCCGCTCGACACGCGCCGCGTGCTCGCGCTCGGACTCGCGGCAGCGCGCAACGCACCGATCCCGGACACGACGTTCGGCGTCTTCCGGATGTGATCGCCCGGATCCTGATCTGGAACCTCTTCGACTCGAAGACGACCCTCGAGGAGGTGCGCGAGCACCTGCCCACGCTGCCCGAGGGCGACTACTGGGTCACGAACGAGGGGCAGGATCGCTTTGGGGTCATCTCCTTCGGTGAGCAGCTCCCGGACCTCGGCGGCGTGCCGCAGCTGATCGGTGCCGAGCCGACCGTCGCCGAAGAGTTCGACGTCGAGTGAGACGCCGGGGAACGAACTGGGCTGCGGTCGCCGTCGCCGCCGTCCTGTTCGGGCTTTCCTTCTACGCGCTCATCAGCTGGCTGGAACAGGGCCAGCTCTCCGACGTGCCGGTCTACGTGCACTACGCGAAGCTCATGCGCGGCGGGGCAGTTCCGTACCGCGACTTCGCCTTCGAGTATCCCCCGGCCGCCCTCGCGCCGATCCTCCTGCCCATCTACATGAGCTGGAGCTTCGCCACGTCCTTCGCAGTGCTGATGGGTGTCTGCGGCGCCGGCTGCCTCGCCCTCGTCGCCACCGCGCTGCGAGACGTCGAGGCGAGCCCGGCAAGGACGTGGGCCGGCCTCCTCCTCGTCGGCGTCTCGCCGCTCGTCCTGGGATCGCTTTTCGACACTCGCTTCGACCTCTGGCCAACGCTGCTCGCCCTGGGTGCGCTCGTGGCGCTCGTCCAGGAGCGGCCCCTCGTCACCGGAGCGCTGCTCGGCGTCGGCTTCGCCGCGAAGCTGTGGCCCGTGGCCCTGTTGCCGATCGCGGTCGCATACCTGTGGCGTCGCCGGGGGAGCGACAGCGCACTGGCTGCTGTCGCCGCCTTCCTCGTGGCCGCGGCCGCCTGCTTCGTCCCCTTCGCCCTGCTCGCGCCGCACGGGCTGCGCACGATGTTCGCCGACCAGCTCGACCGGCCGCTCCAGGTGGAGAGCCTGGGCTCGGCCGTGCTCATGGCGACGCAGCACCTTGGCATGCGTCCGCTGTCGACGATCGACTCGCACGGCGCGCAGGCGCTCAGCGGACGCGGGGCCGGCCTCGCAGCAGATCTCTCGACGGTGCTCGAGATCGCGACCGTCGTCGTGATCTGGGTCGTCTTCACCCGGCGCCGGCGGCCTGTGGGCGAAGACGCGCTACTCGCAGCGGCGGCGACCGTCTGCGCGCTCGTCGCCTTCGACAAGGTGCTCTCGCCCCAGTACCTGATCTGGCTCGTCCCGTTCGTTGCGCTCGTGCGCGGCTGGCGCGGAGTCCTCGCCGGCGCGCTTCTGCTCCTGGCGCTCGGCCTGACCCAGACGTGGTTCCCGTGGCACTACTGGCGGCTCGCCACCGATCACGCAGCGCCCTGGTCGTGGTACCTGCTCGTGCGCGACCTCGCGCTCGTCGCGCTCGCCGGTGTCCTGCTCGCGAGTCTCAGCCGCGCACGAGATTTCGCAGCAGAAACAGGAGGTTGGCCGGCCGCTCGGCGAGTCGGCGCATGAGGTAGCGGTACCACTCCGGCCCGTACGGCGTCGCCACCAGGACGTCGTAGCCGCGCCGGACGAGATCGAGCTGCAGGCGGGACCGGACGCCGTAGAGCATCTGGAACTGGAACCGCTCCTTCGGGATGTCGTGCTCCCGGGCGAACGAGATCGCGTGCTCGATCAGCGTCTCGTCGTGGGTCGCGACCGCGGTGAAGCCGCCCGCGCCGAGAGACGTCTCCAGCAAGCGGACGTAGGCAGCGTCGACGTCGGCCTTCCGTGGGTAGGCGATCTCCGGCGGCTCGAGGTAGGCGCCCTTGACGAGGCGGAGGTTCGGCACGAGCGGGAGCAGGGCCGCGAGATCCTCCTCCGTGCGATAGAGGTACGCCTGCAGGACGCCGCCGACGTTCTCGTGCCCGCTCTCGCGGAGCGTGCGATAGATGCGGAGCGTGGCGTCGACGTGGCGTGATTCCTCCATGTCGATGCGCACGAAGTTGCCGACCTTCGCCGCGTGCTCCACGAGTTCGGCGAGATTGCGCTGCGCGAGCTCCTCGCCGATCGTGAGGCCGATATGCGTGAGCTTGAGCGCGACGTTGGTGCGCAGGCCCTCCGCATGGATGCGATCGAGCACCTCACGGTAGGCGGCGACGACCGCGCGCGTCTCGGCCTCGTCGCGGACGCCTTCGCCGAGCAGCGTTGTGTTCGTGAGGAGGCCTTGCTCGTTCAGCCGTCGCAGGACGGGGACAGCCGTGTCGAGGCTCTCGCCGGCGACGAAGCGGGCGGCACCGAGCTTGAAGCCGTAGCGCTGCATGAGGCGCTGCAGGCGGGGACTGTCCGCCGCCGCGAGGATCAGGCTGCGCAGCGCGCTCACGCGGACCAGGCAGCGACGATCCGCTCGACGGCGCCCCGCTCCTCGACCGTCAGGCCGCGCAGCGGTGCGCACACCTCGGGGCCGACCGGCACGCCGCGGAAGCCGAGCGCCGCCTTCGACGCCGCTTGGAACGGGAAGCGCTGGAGCTCGGCCCGTAGCGTCGCGGCCCTCTCCCCCGCCTCGGTCGTCCGCTCTCGGACGAGCGGAACGACCGCGTCGGGGAAACTCGCCGCGAGACCGGAGACGGCGCCGGCCGCGCCGGCTGCGAGCCCGCGCTCGAGCAGCACCTCGGCGCCGACGAAGACGTCGAGGCCCTCCACGAGATACGGCTCGAGCCGCTCCCACGGGCTGTCCGAGACCTTCATCCCGGCGAGGTTCGGCGCGCGCTCGCGCAGGCGTTCGACCACCGGCAGCGGGATCGCGTATCCGCTCCGCGCCTCGAACTCGTAGAGGTAGAACGGCAGCGGCGCGCAGGCGCGGGCGGCCGCCGCGAAATGCGCGAACAGTTCCTCCTCGTCGAGCGCGTAGTACGGCGGCGCGATCACCGCGACGGCAGCCGCGCCGGCCGCGGCCGCGTGCTCGGCGAGCGCAACGGTGTCGTGCGTGGTCTGGGCGCCGGCGTGGACGGCGACCTGAAGCCGGCCCCGTGCGGCCTCAAGGAATGCCTGCGCGATCTCCTTCCGGTGCACGGGCGGGAACAGGACGCCCTCGCCGGTCGTGCCCAGCACGAGCACGCCGTCGAGCCCGTGCGCGGCGAGGAAGTCGACATACGGCCCGACCGCGTCGGCGTCGAGCCACCCGTCACGGAGCGGCGTCACTGCAGCGGCGAGCGCCCCGCGCAACATGAGCGGGACTCTAAGCTCTCGCCTCGTGCCCTCGAACCTCCGCACGGAACGCGACGGCGACGTCCTCCGCATCACATTGGCGCGACCGGATCGGCGGAACGCGTTCGACGCGGCGCTGATCGCCGAGCTCGCACAGGCGTTCGTCGGGGTCGGTCGCGCGCGGGCCGTCGTCCTCGGCGGAGACGGGCCGAGTTTCTCCGCCGGCGCCGACGTCGACTGGATGCGCTCCTCGGCCGACCTCTCGTACGAGGAGAACGTCGCGGACGCGAACGCGCTGCGCGCGATGCTCGAGGCGATCGACGGCTGCCCCGCACCCGTCGTCGCGCGCGTGCAAGGCCATGCCCTCGGTGGCGGGGCCGGGCTCGTAGCGGCAGCCGATATCGCGCTGGCCGCGCCGGACGCGGTCTTCGCCTTCTCGGAAGTGAAGCTCGGGATCATCCCGGCCGTCATATCCCCCTTCGCGCTGGCGCGGATCGGCCCCGGGGCGGCGCGACGCTACTTCGTGACCGGCGAGCGCTTCGATGCCGAGACCGCGCTCCGGATCGGGCTGGTGCACGAGGTCGCAGACGATCTCGATTCGGCGGTCGAGCGCGTGGTCGGCGAGCTCCTGTCCGCCGGCCCGCAGGCGGCGCGCTGGGCGAAGCGGCTGGTACGCGAACGCCCGGACGGCCCCGAAACCGCCCGCTGGATCGCCGAGCGGCGCACCACTGACGAGGGCCAGGAGGGCCTATGCGCCTTCCTCGAGAAGCGCCCGGCGAACTGGCGCGGCTAGGGCTGGAACTCCTGCGCGAACGACGTCACCTTGTCGCCGTCGACCGCCAGCCAGACGCCTGAGTCGAGCGGCTCGATCAGCTTCGGCGTCTTCGCGCCAGCCACCAGTGCCGCGAGCACCGCCGCCGAGACCGTCGCACCTCGAACGTTCCCGCCGCCGGAAGTCAACACGGTACCCCTGCTCGTCACCGGAAGAATGAACGTGAGCTTCTGGGTCCCGGCCGGCACGACGAGGTGGTCGTCTTCGACACCCGGACACGAGAGCGGAGCGCACTGCGTGCCCTGTTCCTCGGCGTTAGCGACGTTCGCGGTCACGCCGACGAGAAACGACTCCGGCTTGAGCACGAGCAGGAAGTGCTTCGGGGCAGCCTTCGTGATCGAGACGATCTGGCCGAAGTAGCGCGCGTCCTGCACGCCGAGCAGAGGGGTCTGCACCGTACCCGTGAGGACGAGGGTCTTCGTCGACGTGACGGTCGAGCTCACGGTCGAGACCGTGTTCTTGCCGGCCGCGCAACCCGCCAGCGCCAGGGTGGCGACGGCGAGGACGGCGAAGCGCATGGAGCGACCGTACTCCTAGCGACAGTCGGCGCAGAGGCCGACGATCTCGACGCGGTGGTCGGTGGCGACGAAGCCGTGCCGCTTGGCGGCGGCGGCCACCCAGTCGTCCAGCCCGCACTCCTGCACCTCGACGACGCGGTGGCATTTCTCGCAGAGGAGATGGTGGTGATGCTCGTCGCCGCAGAGGCGATAGCACTGCTCACCGCCGTGGTGTGAGAGCACGTCGACGACGCCCCTCTCGCTCAGGAGCGCAAGCGTCCGGTAGACGGTGGCGAGCCCGGCGCGGGAGTCGCGCTCGCGCAGGCGGCTCCACAGCTGCTGGGCGGTCACGTCGTCGCGCTCCCGCGCGAGCTCCTCGAGCACCTCGAGCCGCCGCGGCGTCGCGCGGACGCCGTTCCGCTCGAGCAGCTCCGCCGGCTCGGTCATGTCCACTATTCTAGCCGCTGATGGGAATGAGAACCGTTATCGTTCTCAGTGTGACGCTGCTCCTCTCAGCGTGCGGCAGCTCGACGAGGAGACCGGAACGGCTCGCCGTCGTCGCGGCCGAGAACACCTACGGCAACATCGCCTCCCAGATCGGCGGCTCCCACGTCTCGGTCACCTCGATCCTCACGAGCCCGAACGCCGACCCGCATCTCTTCGAGCCCGGCACGCGCGAACGGCCTCGCGGTCGCCGACGCGAAGGTCGTGCTGCAGAACGGGCTCGGCTACGACGCCTTCATGACGAGGCTCGAGAACGCCGCGCCGAGCAAGACACCGCGCTCGTCGTGACGATGGCCGACGTCCTCGGCGTCCACGGCAAGGACGCGAACCCCCACCTCTGGTACGACGTGCCGCGGCTCGATCGGATCGCGGCGGCGATCGCCGCCGCCTTCGCCCGGGCGGACCCGTCGCACGCGGTCGCGTACCGCCGCGGCCTCCGCCGCTTCGAGCGCTCGCTCGCGCCGCTCAGGCACGAGGTCGCGGCGATCCGCGCCGCGCTTCGCCGGCGCTCCCGTCGCCTACACGGAACCGGTGCCCGGCTACCTCATCGCTGCGGCCGGGCTGCGCAACCTCGCGCCGGACTCGTTCACGCGACCGATCGAGGAGGGCACCGAGCCGTCGCCCTCGGCCTTCGCCGCGATGAGCGCGCTCGATCGCGCGACCACGCGCATCCGGGTGCTCCTCTACAACAGCCAGGCTGTCTCCCCCATCACCGCGCGGACTGCGCGCCGCGGCGCAGAAGGCAGGCATCCCCGTCGTCGCGGTGCAGCGAGACCCTGCCGCCGCACCTCACCTTCCAGCAGTGGCAGCTCGCGCCAGACCCGCGCGCTCGCGGCCGCCCTCGCGAGATGAGCGTCGTCGCGGTCGACGACCTCGCGCTCCGGTTCGGTGACGCGGACGCTCTTCGAGGGCTCGGGTTCGAGCTCGAGCCGGGCGAGCTGCTCGCCGTCCTCGGGCCGAACGGCACCGGCAAAGACGTCGCTGATCCGCATCCTGCTCGGACTGCTCCAGCCGAGCGCCGGCCGCGTGGTGGTGGAGGGATGCCCGCCGCAGCGAGCGCTGCCACCGGATCGGCTACGTGCCGCAGCAGCGCGTCTTCGACCGCGACGTCGTCCTGCGCGGCCGCGACCTCGTGCGGCTCGGGCTCGACGGCCACCGCTGGGGCTTCGGACGTTTCCGCTCCGAGGATCGCGCCCGCGTCGACGCGGCGCTCGCGGAGGTCGGCGCGACCGCGTACGCGGACGCGCCGATCGGCCGACTCTCGGGCGGCGAGCAGCAGCGGCTGCGGGTCGCGCAGGCGCTCGTCGCCGATCCGGTGCTGATCCTCGCCGACGAGCCGCTGCTCTCCCTCGACCTCGCCCACCAGCGGAGCGTCGTCGACCTGCTCGACGCGCGCCGGCAGAGCGCCGGGACGCCGGTCGTCTTCGTCACCCACGACGTCAACCCCGTGCTGCACACGGTCGACCGCGTCCTCTACCTCGCGCCCGGGCAGTGGGCGATCGGGACGCCGGACGACGTGCTGACCTCCGAGACGCTGTCACGCCTCTACGGGACAGAAGTCGATGTCCTGCGCGTGCGCGGCCGCGTCGTCGTCGTCGGGACGCCGGACGACCAGCACGTCCACCACGTCGAGAACGGCACGGCACTGATGTTCACGCAGCTGCTCGGCCAGCACTTCGTCCACACCGCGCTCTGGGCCGGCGCGGTCGTCGCGGTCGTGTCGGGCGCGATCGGCGTCTTCGTCGTCGCGCGCGGGATGAGCTTCGCGGTGCACGCGATCTCGGAGCTCGGCTTCACCGGCGCTGCGGGCGCGCTCGTGCTCGGGATCGACCCCGTGCTCGGGATGCTCGGCGGCTCGCTGCTCGTCGGGCTCGTGCTCGGGCTTCTCTCCCTGCGCGGGCGTGAACGAGACAGCGCGATCGGAGCGGTGCTCGCGTTCGGGCTCGGCCTCGGCTGTCCTCTTCCTCTCGCTCTACCAGGGCTACGCGACCGAGGCGCTGAACCTCCTCTTCGGCAGCATCGTCGGCGTCTCCGACACACAGCTGCGAACCCTTGTGATCGTCGCCGCCGTCGTGCTGCTCGGCGCTCGCGCTCCTCTACCGGCCGCTCTTCTTCTCGAGCGTCGACCCGGAGATCGCGGCCGCGCGCGGCGTGCCGCTCCGCGCCCTCTCGGTCGCGATCTTCCTGCTGCTCGCGCTGACGACCGCCGAGGCGATCCAGGTCGTCGGCGTCCTGCTCGTGCTGACGCTCGTGATCACGCCGGCCGCGGCCGCGCAGCGCCTGACCGGCACGGCCCACGCTCGCCCTCCTGCTCAGCATCGCGATCGCGCTCGTCGCGACCGAGGGCGGGATCCTGCTCTCGCTCGCGCAGCCGTGGCCGACGAGCTTCTTCATCGCCACGATCTCGTTCTCGATCTACGTCGCAGCGCGGATCGTCGACTGGAGCCGGGGCCGTCAGACCCGGCCGCGTGCCGTCACTAGCGCAGGCTCTGGAGCAGCCGCCGCGTGAGGTGGAGCGACGTCTGCGCGGCCGCCAGCTTGCCGGCCGCGACCGTGATCCGGTAGTCGACCGGGCGGAGAGGCAGCTCCGTCCTGAACTTCCCGGTGGCGTCGAGGATCGGATGCGCGACGACGCGCCACTGCCCGCGGACGAGGCGCCAGACCGCGACGGACGCGTCCGGCCGCGGCGAGACCTCGCCGGCGAGGACGCGCGGGCTCTGCACGTGCACGTGCACGCGCGGCGCGACCGCCACGGACACCGCCGTGCCGTTCGTGCCGGGCGCGACGAGCCGGTAGGCCGTGCTCGCGTGGGGCTGGAAGGAGAGCTGCGTTGGCTGCGACACCTTCCGGAGGACGTGCCACGCCCCGGAACTGCTCCGTTCCTGCAGCATCGCTTGTGCGACGTTCGCGGCGCGCGCCGCGACCGTCACGCGGCTCCCGTAGAGCACGCGGGTGCTGCTCGCCGTGAGCTGGAGCTGTCCGACCGAGAACCACGTCGACAGCAGGTGCAGCTCCCTCGTCACCTGCGCCGCGTTGCGGCTCACGACGGCACCGGACGCCAGGTGGAAGACCACCGACTCGGCCCGCAGGCTGCCGTCCCGGTCGACGCGGACCGACTCGACGGCGCTCCCGAGGCCCAGCCGCGCGGCCAGCCGCGGCCCGGAGAAGTTGTACGGGCCCCAGTCGTGGTGGGGCGAGTAGGTGTCGTAGGGATCCGGCACCGAGCGAAGGTAAGGGATCGGTGCCGAGCCCGGCCAGGCGTCCTGCACCGCCTCGGTGCGGCCGCCCGAGCTCGAGGAGTAGTACGTCCGCGCGACCTGGCCATCCCACGTAAGGACCTGTCCGAGCGTCGCGTACACCGCGTGATCCGAGCGCGGCCGCTCGGCCGCGACGCCGCCGTAGACCTGGTCGGCCGTGGTCGGCACCAGGTCGTACCACGAGCTCGGCCGCAGCTCTGCCACGGCGTACGAGCGGGCCGCGACGGCCTGTGCCTCCAGCGCGGCCAGCGGCCAGTGCGACGGCGACTCCGACGGGACGACGCCGCGGAGGTACGTGTCGAGCGAGAGGCCGTTGACGACCGAGACGCCTCCGCCCCGGCTGCGCAGGGCGAGCGTTCCGTGGTACTCGCGCCCGTCGAACGTGAGCGGAGCGCGGGCGCAATCGAACACGGCGAAGTGCCCGAAGGACATGCCCGCCCCGTGGCGGCGCACCGGAAGGACGAGCCTGGACCCGACGCCGTAGGTCCCCGCCGGCAGCTTCCGCGTCAGCCGCTTGCCGTCGGTCACGACCATCGGCGCCGCGCAACCGACGGTGACGGAGGACGCGCTCTGCGTGAGCAGGACGCGCACGCGCACGTCGCCTTCCCGGCTCAGCTTCGTGCCCGGGTAGTAGTGCGCGAGGATCCGGCCGTACTTCCAGCCGTGCAGCGCGTAGCCGTAGGCGCCCCACTGGCTCATCCCGACGCCGTGACCCCAGCCGTGGCCGGTGACGATCAGCGCCGTCCCGGCGCGCGCCGTGCCCGCGGTCGTACCGACGACCGCTGCCACCAGCAAGGCCACCCCCAACCTCAACCGCACGGCGATGTTCGTTCCACCTCCAGGGTCGGTCAAACGAGAAAGCGTAGAGCCGACTGCGCGAACTCGCGCAAGTCCTTCGGCGAGGTGGTGCCTAGACTCACGCCCCATGCGCCGCCTGCTCGTCGCCAACCGGGGGGAGATCGCGCTCCGCATCTTCCGCGCCTGCCGGGCCGAGGGAATAGAGACGGTCGCCGTCGCCGCGCCCGACGACCGCGGCGCGCTCCATGCCGAGTCGGCGGACGCACTCGTCGAGATCTCGTCCTACCTCGACGCGGCCGAGCACGTACGCGCCGCGCGGGAGGCCGGCGCCGACGCCGTCCACCCCGGCTACGGCTTTCTCTCCGAGAGCGCGGAGCTCGCCGACGCCGTGCTCGACGCGGGGCTGACGTGGGTCGGCCCGCCGCCGGCAGCGCTGCGGGCCGGCGGCGACAAGCTCGCGGCGAAGGAGACAGCACGCGCCGCCGGTGTCCCCGTCCTGCCGAGCGGGACGCCGGAGGAGATCGGCTTCCCGCTGCTCGTCAAGGCGGCCGCGGGCGGCGGCGGGCGGGGCATGCGCGTCGTGCGCGCGCCCGGGGAGCTCGAGGAGTCGCTCGCGGCGGCGCGGCGCGAGGCGGCGGCGGCGTTCGGCGACGACTCGGTCTTCTGCGAGCGCTATCTCGAGCGGCCGCGCCACGTCGAGATCCAGCTCCTCGCCGACAAGCACGGCAACGTCGCGTCGCTCGGCGAGCGCGACTGCTCGATCCAGCGCCGCCACCAGAAGGTGCTCGAGGAGTCGCCGGCGCTCGACCGCGAGCTGCGCCTCGCGATGAGCCGCGCCGCGGTCGTCTTCGCGCGCGCGATCGGCTACGAGAGCGCCGGCACCGCCGAGTTCGTCCTCGACGGCCGCGACTTCTGGTTCCTGGAGCTGAACGCACGGATCCAGGTCGAGCATCCGGTGACCGAGGTGGTGACCGGCGTCGACATCGTGCGCGAGCAGCTCCGCGTCGCGTCGGGCGAGCCGCTCTCGTTCGGAAAGACCGAGCTGCGCGGCCATGCCGTCGAGGTGCGGTTGTACGCGGAGGACCCGCGCTCGTTCCTCCCCCAGGCCGGCAGGCTCGAGCGGCTGCGGCTGCCTGAGGGGATCCGCGTCGACTCGGGCGTGCGCGAGGGCGACGAGATCGGCACCGCGTACGACCCGATGATCGCGAAGCTGATCGCCGCGGGCGACACGCGCGACGAGGCGTTCGACCGTCTCGCCCGCGCCCTGCAGGAGACGGAGATCGGCGGGGTCACGACGAATCTCCCGTTCCTGCGCTGGCTCGTCGCGCACCCGCTCGTGCGCGCGGGCCGCGTCACGACCGCGTTCCTGGCCGAGAACCCTCCGCTCTCGGAGCCGCCGGCGGCCGCACCGGCCGAAGTCTGGAGCGAGCCGTGGCGGCTGAATCTTCCTCCGCCGCCCTCACGGCCGGCACCCGACATCGATGCCGCCGCGGGAGGACACGGACCCGGCACGCAGGAGCAGTCGGAGGTGGTCGCGCCGATGCCGGGCACGGTGATCCGCGTCCTCGTCGAGCCGGGCGCGGCGGTGGCCGCACGGCAGCCGCTCGTCGTGCTCGAGGCGATGAAGATGGAGACGCCGCTCGTCTCCCCCTACGACGCGACCGTCCGCGCTGTCCACGTCCGCGAGGGCGACCGAGTCGCGGGCGGCACGGTGCTGGTGGAGTTGGACGAGTAGTGGAGGCCGTGCGGCTCGACGACGCGTCCGCCTTCTTCGCAGAGGCGGAGCCGCTGCTCCTCGCCGACGAGGCGCGCCACAACCTCATCCTCGGCATCGCCGGCCAAGTCCGGGACGGCGCCTACGCGGACTTCCGGCTCTGGCTCGTGCGGGACGGCGCGGACGTTGCGGCCGCCGCCGTGCAGACGCCGCCGTACAACCTCATCCTCGCCCAGCCGCGGTCACCGCTGGCATTGGCCGCGCTAGCCGAGGCCGTCGCGGGTGAGCAGCTGCCGGGTGTCGTCGGCGCAGAGCCGGAGGCGGTGGAGTTCGCCGAGCTGTGGACCACGCATACGGGCGTGCCGGCGCGAACGAACATGCGACAGGGCATCTACGCGCTCGAGCGGGTGGAGCCGTCGCCCCCGCCGCCGGGATCTGCGCGAGCGGCGACCGCCGCCGACCGCGAACTCGCGCTGCGCTGGCTGATCGCCTTCGCCGAGGAAGCACTGCACGAGGGCGCGCCGGGCGCCGATCGTGCCGACGCGATCGTCGACCACCGGCTCTCGTCGCCGTGGGCGGGGATCCTGCTCTGGGAGAACGGCGGCGAGCCGGTGTCCATGGCCGGCTGGGGCGGCCCGACGCCGAACGGCATCCGCGTCGGCCCCGTCTACACCCCGCCGGAGCTGCGCGGCCGCGGCTATGCGACCGCCCTGACGGCAGAGCTCTCGCAGCAGCTGCTCGACGGCCGCCTCTTCGACGAGGGCCGCCGCTTCTGCTTCCTCTACACGGACCTGGCGAACCCGACCTCGAACGCGATCTACGAGCGCATCGGCTACCGGCGCGTCGCCGAGTCGGCCGAGATCGTCTTCGGCTAGTTCGGAAAGAGCTTCTGGAGCTTCATGGCGGCGCCCATGTCGCCCTTGAGCTTGAGCTTGCCGGTCATGTAGGCGCTCGTCGGGTTCTGCTCGCCCGCGATGATCTTCTCGAAGATCTCCTGGGACGCGCTGATCGTGCAATCCGCGGCGTCTTCCAGGCCGTCGTGCACGCTGACGCCACCGTCATCGACCTTCACCGTCCACTGTCCTGCGCCCTCGATGTCGAACGCGTACGAGTTGTTCATGCCGGCCGTCTTCGACGTGTCGGCGCGGGAGGGAAGCGTCTCGAAGAACTCCTGCACGGTGCCTGGCATCTATCGCTCCTTCTCGGGGATCGGGGCGAGTCTATGCCCCGCCGCGTTCGACGCACCGATACCATCGCGCTCCGATGACGAAGGTCGAGATCGCGCTCCCGGGACAGGCGGGCGCGGACGCACTTGCTCTCCTCGTAGCGCAACCGCTTGGCGGCGACGGCGCGAAGATCGTCGACGAGAAGCTCGGCGGCCGGCTCGAGAAGCTCGGCGAGAGCGGAGAGCTGCGCGGAGACCGTGGCGAGACTGTCCTACTCCACCTCAACGGCGAGCTCGAGGCGCCGCGCCTCGTCGCAGCAGGAGTCGGCAAGCGCGACGAGGTCGACCTCGACGCGCTCAGAACCGCGGGCGCGACGACCGCCCAGGCTCTCTCTCGTGTCGGCGGAACCCTCGTCTGGCTGCTCGACGAGTCGCTGCCGGTGCCGCTGCCCGAGCAGGCTGCGGCGCTCGTCGAGGGGACGATCCTCGGCTCCTACTCACCCGGCCACTGGAAAGCGAAGGACGAGGCACGCGCGCCGGAGCGGATCGTCGTGGGCCACGGCGACGACCCGGAGATCCGCGAGGCCGTCGAGCGCGCAGCGATCGTCGCCGAGCGAGCGAACCGCGCACGCGATCTCTCGAACATGCCGCCGAACGAGCTCACGCCACACACGCTCGGCGAGAAGGCCCAGGAGCTCGCGCACGAGCACGAGCACCTGACGTGCGAGGTTCTCGCCACCCGCGAGCTCGACGAGCTCGGCATGGGAGCGTTGACCGCCGTGGGCCGCGGCAGCCGCAACGAGCCGCGCCTGATCGTCCTGCGCTACGACCCGCCCGGCGCGCGCGACGACATCGTGCTCGGACTCGTGGGCAAGTCGATCACGTTCGACGCGGGCGGCATCTCGATCAAGCCCTCGGGCGGGATGCAGGACATGAAGGGCGACATGTCCGGCGGAGCCGGGACGCTGCACGGCATCGGCGCGCTCGCCGCGCTCGGCAGCCCGGTGCGGGCGATCGCCGCTCTCGCCGCCGCCGAGAACCTGCCTGGCGGCGACGCGTTTCGGCCGGGTGACATCCTGCGCGCCGCGAACGGCAAGACGATCGAGGTCATCAACACCGACGCCGAGGGACGCCTCGTGCTCGCGGACGCACTCTGGTACGTGCGCCGCGAGGGGGCGACGCACATGCTCGACCTCGCGACGCTCACGGGTGCGATGGAGCTCGCGCTCGGCGACCTCTACGCCGGCGCCTTCGCGAACGACGACCAGTGGCGCGACCTGATCGTCGAGGCCGGGCGCCGCAGCGGCGATCTCGTCTGGCCGCTGCCGCTGCATCCCCGCTACCGGCGCTACATCGACTCGGCCTTCGCGGACATGAAGAACGGCTCGACGCTGCGCCAGGGCTCTCCCGTGCTCGCCGCCGAGTTCCTGCACGAGTTCGCCGGCGACGGCCCCTGGTGCCACGTCGACATGGCCGGGCCGGCCTTCCTCGAGCGCAGCCGCGGCGACTACCTGCGCGTGCCCGGCGGCACCGGCTACGGCGTCCGGCTCATCGCCGAGCTCGGCAGGCTCGTCGTTTGAACTTCGAGCTCAGCGACGAGCAGGAGCTGATCCGCCGCACGGTCCGCGAGTTCGCGGAGACGAAGGTCGCTCCAGTGGCCGAGGAGCTCGACCGCGAGGAGCGCTTCCCGTACGAGCTCGTCGCCGAGCTCGGCGACCTGGGGCTGATGGGCCTGCCCGTGCCCGAGGAGTACGGCGGCGCCGGCGGCGACACCGTCTCCTACGCGATCGCGATCGAGGAGCTGACGCGCATCGACTCCTCCGTCGCAATCACCGTCGCGGCCCACACGTCGCTCGGGACGATGCCGATCCTCCTCTTCGGCAGCGAAGAGCAGAAGCAGGAATGGCTGCCGCGGCTCGCCTCGGGCCAGGGTCTCGCCGCCTTCGGGCTGACCGAGCCGGATGCCGGCTCCGACGCGGGCGCGACGCGCACGCGGGCCGAGCTGCGCGACGGCGAGTGGGTGGTCGACGGCTCGAAGATCTTCATCACGAACGCCGGCACCGAGATCAGCGCCTGCGTCACGATCACCGCGCTCACCGGTGACGGCGAGATCTCGAACATCGTCGTCCCGAACGGGACGCCCGGCTACGAGATCTCCGCGCCGATGCACAAGCTCGGCTGGCACGCGTCCGACACGCGCGAGCTGTCCTTCCGCTCGTGCGCCGTGCCCGAGGGGAACCTGCTGGGCGAGCGCGGACGCGGCTTCGGCCAGTTCATGGAGATCCTCGACGGCGGCCGCATCTCGGTCGCCTCGATGGGCGTCGGGCTCGCGCAGGGCGCGTACGACCTCGCGGCCGCCTACGCGAAGGAGCGGCAGCAGTTCGGGCGGCCGATCGCGAGCTTCCAGGCGATCCAGTTCCAGCTGGCCGACATGGCGACGGAGATCGAGGCGGGGCGGCAGCTGGTCTACCGCGCAGCGTGGCTCAAGGACGCGGGGAAGCCGTTCGCGCTCGCGGCGGCGCAGGCGAAGCTCTACACCGGGCTCCTCTCGAACCGGGTCGTCAACTCCGCGCTCCAGATCCACGGCGGCTACGGCTTCATGGAGGAGTTTGCGATCTCCCGGCTCTTCCGCGACCAGAAGATCCTGGAGATCGGCGAGGGCACGAACGAGGTGCAGCGCATGGTGATCGCGAAGCACCTGGGCTTCTAGCGTGGCGCTCGTGACCCTCACCGTCGTTGGCAGCGATCTCGAAGCCGAGATGCTCTGCGGCGAGCTGCGGGCAAACGGGATCGAATGCTCGTACGAGAAGACCGGGATGGGCGCTGCGCTCGGCTCGGCAATGACCGCGAGCGGCCCGACGGCGATTCTCGTCGAGGAGGAACAGCTCGACGCAGCCCTGAAGCTGCTTCCGGACAACCAGTAGCGCCGGTCCGAGGCACAATCGAGGACGTGATTCCGGTCCTCGCCGCCGCAATCGCCGCGCTCCTGTTTGCGCAGGCGGTCGTGCGGCTGCGCCGGCGCGGGCGCGCCGATCTCGCCGGATGGGATCGCGTCGCGCTCTTTGCCGCCGGACTCGGCATCACCCTCTTCGCGCTCGTCGGGCCGCTCGACCGGATCGCCGACGAGAAGCTGCTTTCCGCTCATATGGCCCAGCACGTCCTGATCGGCGACCTCGGCCCGGCGCTGATGGTCACCGCGCTGCGCGGGCCGCTGCTCGTCTTCTTCCTCCCCGCGCCGATCCTCGCGCCGCTGGCCCGCAACGCGCGCGTCCGTGCCGTCCTCGGGACACTCCTCCGGCCCCGCGTTGCGTTCACGCTCTGGGCGGCGAACCTCGCAATCTGGCACATCCCGTACCTCTACGACCTTGCGCTCCGGCACCAGTGGCTGCACAACTTCGAGCACGTCTGCTGGATGTTCACCGGGATTCTCGTCTGGACGCTGCTCGTCGACCCGGGCTCGCATCACCGGCTCACGGTCGGCGGCCGCGTCGCGCTTGCCGCGGCCATGTTCGCGACCGGGCAGGTCCTCACCGACGTCCTCGTCTTCTCCTTCACGCCGCTCTATTCGGCGTACCACGGCGCCTACGGGATCTCGAGGCTGACCGACCAGCAGCTGGCCGGGATCGTGATGATGGTCGAGCAGCTGCTCACGCTCGGGATCTGCGTCGCGCTGCTCCTGCGCCCCCGCTGGAGCCGCTCCCATAGGGCTCGCCTGGCCGCAGCAACGTGAGCGCGACTGCGTTCAGCTTCGAGCCGCTCTTTCTCGTGCTCGCGGCGGCCGCCGCCGTGCTCTACTGGCGCGCGGCGCGCGCCGAGTCGCCGCCGGCGTGGCGCATCGCGGCCTTCGCCTCCGGGATCTTCCTGATCGCGGCCTCGCTCAACTCGCCGCTCGAGACGATCGCGTCCCAGTACCTCCTGCTCATGCACCTGCTGCAGAACGGGCTCATCGCGGACCTCGCCCCGCTGCTCGTCTTGCTGGGTCTCACCCCGCGAATGCGGGAGGAGATCGGCCGGCGAGGACTCGACCGGCTTCGCACGCGCTGGATTCTCCCGATCTGGCTCGGCGCGTGGTACCTGACGCACATCGCAGCGTTCTACAACTGGGCGCTGCGCACCGGCTGGGGTCTGAACCTCGAGCACGCGATCCTGATCGCGGCCGGGCTGCTCTTCTGGTGGCCGATCGTGAGCGGCCGGCTCAAGCCACCCGCGGGGCTCGCCTACCTCGCGATCGCCTTCATCGGCTCGTCGTTCCTCGGCCTCGCGTACATCTTCTCCAGCCGGCCGTTCTACGCGTTCTACGAGCACGCGCCGCGGCTGTGGGGGCTTTCCCCGGTCCGCGACCAGAACCTCGGGGGGATCCTGATGAACGGCGAGCAGACGCTCGTCTTCCTGCTCGCGATCGGCTGGTTCGTCCTGCGGCTGCTCGACGAGGAGCAGGCGCGGGAGGCGCTTTCGGATTCATAGCCGCGACCGGTGGTAGCGTCGCGCCGTGCTGTTCAAGCAGTTCCTGAACGACGATCTGGGCTGCGCCTCGTACCTGGTGGGGGACGAGCACGCCGGCGTCGCCGTCGTCGTCGACCCGCCCTATGACGTCGAGCCGGTGCTCGCGACGACGGAGCACCACGGCGTCCGGTTGGTCTGCGTCCTCGAGACGCACACGCACGCCGATCACGTCTCCGGTCACGGGCGTCTCGCGCTCGAGCACGGCATTCCGATTCGCGTCCACCGCGATGCCGGGGCGACCTTCGCGCACGAGCCGCTCGAGGACGGGGCCGAGGTCGAGGTGGGCGACGTCGTTCTGCGCACGATCCACACGCCGGGGCACCGTCCCGAGCACTGCTGCTTCGCCGTCATCGACCGCTCCCGCAGCGCCGAGCCGTGGCTCGTGCTTACCGGCGACTCGCTCTTCGTCGGCGACGCCGGGCGTCCGGACCTCGCCGTCGACGCGCAGGAGGGAGCCGAGGGCCTCTTCCACAGCCTGCGCCGCCTCGTCGAACTCGGGGACGGCGTCGAGGTGTTCCCCGGTCACGTCGCCGGCTCGCTCTGCGGCGCGGCGATGAGCTCGAAGGCGTCGACGACGATCGGCTTCGAGCGCCGCTTCAACCCGGCGCTCCAGGGTGAGCTCGCGGACTTCCTCGACGCGCGGCTCGGGCCGCAGCCTCCGCGGCCGCCGAACATGGAGCAGATCGTCGAGTTGAACCGCGACGGGCTGGTTGGTGCCCAACCGATGCTCGCGCGGGCCGAGGCGACGCCGGCTGAGGCGATCGTGCTCGACGTGCGTCCGACGGAGGTGTTCGCAGAGGGTCACCGTCCGGGCGCGGTCGGCATCCCGGTCTCCGGCTCGGGCTTCGCGACCAAGGCGGGGTTCGTCCTGCCGGAGCGTCCGCTCGTCCTCCACGCCTTGGGCGAGGAGGAGGCCGTGCGCGCGTCGCGGGCGCTGCAGGCGGTGGGGCTGTTCGGAATCGCGGGCTGGCAGGAAGGCGGCGGTTCGGAGACGCTCGAACCGGTTTCACTGGAGGAGCTCGAGCGCCTGCTCGCCGACGACGCGGTCGATCTGCTCGACGTGCGCGAGACCGACGAGCGGGACGAGAGCCACATTCCCGGCTCGCAGCATCTCCCCTACCGCACGGCGCGCGCGGCGGCCGAGGCGGGGCTGTTCAACGGTCGTCCCGTGGTGACGATCTGCGAATCGGGTCCTCGCGCGGCGGTCGCCGCGAGCGTGCTGCAGGCGGCCGGCGTGGACGCGCGACCCGTCCTCGACGGCGGCGTTGCGACCTGGCGCGGCGAGATGTGCTCGTTCCGCCGCTGCGGTTCGTAGCTACCCGCCCGCAATCCAGCTGACGAGCGGGATCTCCATCTCGTTGGCCGACAGTCCGCCGTGCTGGCCGAGGAAGCGCTGCTCGAAGCGGCCCGGCTCCAGCCAGTAGGCCGCCTCGCCGGGAGCCGGCAGAACGACCAGGTTCGCTAGGCGCGACGTCAGCGCCTCGGTCACGTTCGGTCCGAACAGCCCGTCGGCGAGCAACGACTCGACCTTCCGCACCTCCGCGACGGGCGCGAGCAGCTCGGCCAGTTGCGCCTCGACCTCGTCCAGACGTTCGGGCAGTACGTGCAGGAAGAGGTCGCGGCACGACCCGGCAGGCGCGAGCGGCTTGGCGTCGGCGCCCACCACCAGGTGCTCCGCGAGCTCGGGCCAGACGACGTTCACGTAGGTCGTCCGCTCGGGCGAGATCCCTTCCATCCCGTGGTCGGCCGTCACCAGGACGAGCGTCCCCTCCGGCCAGGGAGCCGACGCGATCGCCGAGAGGGTCTCCTCCATCAACGCAGCGACCTCGGGCGCGTCCGGCCCGGCCATGTGCATCAGCGCGTCGGCGTCGCCGAAGTAGATCGTCCCGTACGCACGCTCCTCGGCCGCAAGCGCCGTGCAGAGCCGCGCGAGGCCCTCGGCGTTGTCGTCGAAGGGATGGACGGTCGCCGGCCGGAGGAGCTGCTTGCTCGTCTCCGAGCGTGCGATCCCCGCCGGCATCGCCACGTGGCTCGGCAACGGCAGGAGTCGTCGGTAGATCGTCTGCTCGGGGAAGAGATCGTGCGCGGTGAGTCCGGCGTCGAACAGCGTTCCCGGACGGTCGTCGCCCGCAAAGCAGAACCACAACGGCGTGATGATCCGGTTCAGCCGCGGTTCGAAGACGTTCCACTCGTAGAGACCGTGCTCGCCGAGCGAAAGGCCGGAGTGGATCGTCGTCGAATGGACGGTCGTCGTCGACGGGAAGCACGACGACCAGCGCTCGACGTCCGCGATCTCGAAGAGCGGGTGTTCGGCATGGCGCTCGAGGAAGCGCCAGCCGAAGGCGTCGAAGTAGACGAGGGCGACTCGCGGATGCTCGGCGAGCTTCGCCTCGATCAGGCCCGGCAGCTCATCGAAGCGGCGGTTCAATCGAGTCGCTCGACCGGGTAGCCCCACTCGCCCATCTGGGCGAGAAGCTGCTCCTCGTGCTCCGGATCGCGCGTGAGCAGCGTGAGCTCGACGCCGGTGTAGCCGACCGGGATTCCGGCCGCCTCGCGCTGGTGTTCGACCTCGACCACGTTCACGCGTTCTTCGGCGAGCAGGCCGAGCAGCTTCGCGAGCTCGCCCGGCAGGTCGGGGACGCGGGTGCGCGCGACGAGGTAGCGGCCGGCGAGCGCGAGCCCGCGCCGCATCACCTGCACCATGAGCGAGGCGTCGATGTTGCCGCCCGAGAGAAGCGCGAGAACCGGGCCGGATCCTCCGCCCACGAGTCCCTCGAGGACGGCGGCTGCGCTGGCAGCGCCTGCACCCTCGACGACGAGCTTCGTCCGCTCGGCGAGCAGGACGATCGCCTCCGCGATCTGCTCGTCCTCGACCGCCACGATGTCGTCGAGGGTCTCACCGAGGATCCCCATCGTCAGCTCGCCGGGCTCCTTGACGGCGATCCCGTCGGCGATCGTGAAGCCGGAGCCGCTCGGCCGCGTTCCCGCCGCCTGGACGCCGACGAGCCGCAGCCCCGGCCGCACGGCGCGCAGCGCCAGGGAGATGCCCGACGCGAGCCCGCCCCCGCCGATCGGGAGCACGACGGTCTCGAGCTCATCGACCTGCTCCGCGAGCTCCAGCCCGATCGTCCCCTGCCCGGACATCACGTGCGTGTCCAGATAGGGATGGATGAACTCCGCGCCTGCCTGCTCGGCGTACGCGAACGCAGCCTCGAGCGTCTCCTCGAACGCCGGCCCGCTGAGGTCGACCTCGGCGCCGTAGTTGCGGGTCGCGTCGACCTTGGCCATCGGCGAGTCCTGCGGCATGAAGATCCGCACCGGTGCGCCGAGCTCGCGCGCGGCCCACGCGACCGCCTGGCCGTGGTTGCCCGCGCTCGCTGCGACGACACCGGCGGCGCGCTGCTCGGCGTCGAGGCTCGATAGCTTGACGTAGGCGCCGCGGATCTTGAACGAGCCCGTCCGCTGGAGGTTCTCGGCCTTGAGGCTGACCGGCCGGCGCGCGAGACGCGACAGCGTCTCCGAGGGGAAGACCGGCGTGACGCGCGCGACTCCGTCGAGCCGCTCGCGTGCACGCTCGATCTCAGGAAGCCCGGGTGCGGTCGCCGTCGCCATCGTGGATCCGGAACACCTTTTCGAGTATCTCGCGTACCGCTGTCAGTGGGTCGAGCTCCCGTGCCTGCACCTCGCCGAGCAGTCGCCGCAGCTCGGCGTCGTCGGCGACGGCCCGCTCGAGGTGGCGGCTCGCCCGGCTCGTGGCGACCGCGAACACCTCGCGCGCGAGGTTCGCCCGGCGCCGCTCCTCGAGCTGCCCGCTCTGCTCGAGGAACGCGCGGTGCTCCTCGATCTTCTCCCACAGCTCCGGCACATGTTCGCCTCGCAACGCCTCCGTGAGGACGATCGGCGGGTTCCAGTCGCGGCCGCGGTCGAGCGCGAGGATCGAGCGCACTTCGTTGAGCATCGTCTTCGCGGCAGGGTTGTCCATCTTGTTGACCGCGATCACGTCCGGGATCTCCATGATCCCCGCCTTCAACGCCTGCACGGCGTCGCCCGAGCCGGGCATGAGCACCAGGAGCACGGTGTCGACGATTCCGATCACCTCGACCTCGCTCTGCCCCGCGCCGACCGTCTCGAGGAAGACGACGTCCTTGCCGGCAGCGTCGAGCACGAGCAGCGCCTGCAACGCCGCCTCGGCGAGGCCGCCGAGGTGGCCCCGTGTCCCCATCGAGCGGATGAAGACGTCGGGGTCGAGGAAGTGGTCGCTGAGCCGGATCCGGTCGCCGAGCAGCGCGCCGTGCGTGAACGGGCTGGACGGATCGACCGAGACGACTCCGACCGTCGTGTCGCGCTCGCGGACGAGCCGGATCAGCGCCGAGACGAGGCTCGACTTGCCGACGCCGGGCGGGCCGGTGACGCCGACGGAGTAGGCGGAGCCGGTGAGCGGATAGAGGTCCGCGACGACGCCGTACGCGAGCGGATCGCCGTCCTCGACGAGCGAGATCGCGCGCGCGAGAGCCCGCCGGTCGCCTTCACGGACACCGGCGGCAAGGCTTTCACGCGTCCAGTCTCGGCGGCCCGGCACCGCGCTGACTCTAGTGGGCGGCTGCCACCGGTGCCGCCTCGGGCTGGGGCTCCTCCTCCTCCTCGGCCTTCTCGCTCCCGAGCCTGCGGGCGAGTAGCGATCCGGCGAGGGCGGCGACGAGCAGCAGCCCACCACAGGCGCCCCAGATCCAGCGCGGCCCTGCCGGATCGAGCGACACTCCGCCGAGCGCATTCCCGACGCCGACCAGCACAAAGGTGATGCTCATCACGAACGTGAGCGCCCGGCCGCGCATCAGGTCGAAGGTGCCGCGCTGGACGAGCAGCGCGTTGCAGGCGATGGCCGCGCCGTTCCCGACGCCCGCGACAACCACGCAGGCGCTGGCAACCCAGACGTTGGGGCTCGCCGCAGCCGCGATGTAGCCCGTCGCCATCAACGCGAGGCCGCCGCCGTACGTCCGCGCGACTCCGGCGCGTGCAAGCACCGGTGCGCTCCCGAGGCTGCCGATCACGAGGCCGACACCCATCGCGCCGTAGAGAACCCCGAATCCCAGGTCGCCGGCGTGGAACGCGTGTTTGGCGAGGAAGACCTCGACGGCGTTGGCGGCGCCCGTGGCAAGCGAGGCGATGCCCCAGGCCACGAGCACCGTCCGCATCGAGGGTGAGCGGAGCGCCACGCTGAAGCCGTCACGCAGATCGCGCCAGTGGCCACGCGAGAGCGCACGCTTGCTCTGTAGCAGCCGCGCCGGGATTCGCATCACGAGCAGGATCGAGATCACGAAAGAGACGGCGTTGACGGCGTACGCAGCCGAAGGCCCGGCCGCTTTGGTGAGCACGCCGCCGAGCACCGGCGCCACCGCCCAGCTCACGTTCTCCACCCCCTGGAGCAGCGCATTCGCGCGCGGGAGCTCGTCGTCGGGAACGAGGTTCGGGAGCCCGGCGTAGACGGCAGGGCGGAAGAAGCCGTTGGCGAGGCCTGCGACGGCTGCGAGAGCGACGATCGTCGCCGCGTTCGGAGCGAACGGCAGCGCCACGAAGACCCCGACCCGGACGGCGTCGGCGGCGATCATCAGGGAGCGGCGGTCGAGCAGGTCGAGGAGCGGCCCGAACAGGAGCCCGACGAGGACCGTCGGCAGGAACTCGACAATCACGACGGCGGCGACCCAGAGACCGGATTCCGTCCGCTGCTGGACGTCGATCGCGAGCGCAACAGCGGCGAGCAGCGTCCCGGCGCTCGAAATGAGCGTCGCGAAGAAGAGGCTCCGGAATCCCGGCAGCCTGAGCGGCGCAAGCTGGGCGGACGAGAGCCTCACCGGCTCGCCCGAAAGTACCACCGATGCAGGCTCGTTACGAGACGCCCGAAAGGACGTGTCCCAACCCGACGGCGAAGAACTCGTTCTCCTCCGGGGTGCCTACGGTGACGCGGATCGCCTCCGGTGCGCCGAAGCCGTCGAGAGGGCGGACGATCACGCCTTCACGCTGCAGCCGCTCGAACAGCTCCCGCCCGCCGCCGACGTCGGTGAAGAGGAAGTTGCCGCGCGAAGGCCCGACCGGTTCGAGCCCGTGGCTGCGCAGGATCTCCGCCAGGCGGTCGCGGCCGGCCGCGTTCAGCTGCCGGCGCCGCGCGATCTCCTGCGGGTCGTCGAGGCTCGCGAGCGCGGCCGCCTGGGCCGTCGCCGCGACGTCGAACGCACGCCGGACCTTGCTCGTCGCGGTGGCAACGTCGGCCGGTGCGACCGCCCAGCCGACGCGCAGGCCGGCGAGCCCGTAGATCTTCGAGAAGGTGCGGAGAACGGCGATCCGCCGGCCCTCGCGGAAGAGGTCGAGCCCGTCGAGGTAGTCCGGGTCGTCGATGTACTCGAAGTAGGCCTGGTCGAAGACGCAGAGGACGTGCTCCGGGAGCCGGTCGAGGAACCCGAGCAGCTCTTCCCGGCCGTTTGCCGTCCCCGTGGGGTTGTTCGGGTGGCAGACGTACACGAGCTTCGTCCTCGGCCCGACCGCGGCGAGGAGACCGTCGAGGTCGTACGTGTGGTTGCGGAGCTGGACACGGCGCGCCTCGGCCCCGAGCTTCGCGGCCGTGAGGACGTAGCTCGGGAAGGACGGCCAGCCGCAGACCACCTCGTCGCCCGGGTCGAGCGTCGCCTGCGCGAGCAGGTCGATGATCCCGTCGGCGCCGGCGCCGACGATCACCTCCTCGAACGCGATGCCGTGCCGCTCGGCGAGCTCGGTTCGCAGGGACCAGACGCCTCCGTCCGGGTAGCGGTTGAGCTCGAACGCGGCCCGCTCCATCGCCTCGAGCGCCGCGGGGAACGGCGGGAACGGCCCCTCGTTCGAGGCGAGCTTGACGACGCGCTCCAGCCCGAGTTCCCGCTGCACCGCCTCGACGGGCTTACCCGGCTCGTAGGGGACGAGGCCGTCGATCGAGGAGCGGAAGAGGCTCAAGCGCGCTTCTTGCGACTCTTGTTGGGCGTCACCTTGCGGCCGACTTTCTTGGCCTGCTCCCGGGCGACGATCTTCATAGCCTTCACCGTGAGGAAGCCGATGACGGCGTTGCGTCTGTTGACGATGCTCATGCGCTCCTCCTGTCCTCTCCGAGCAGCCTTACGCAGGCGCAGTCGCGCGCGGCTTGCGGTTTGGGATGTGGATGGCGCGGCCCAGCGCGACGAGGCCCGCCTCCTTGATCGCCTCCGAGAGCGTCGGATGCGGCGCGATACCGTCGGCCACGGTCTCCACGGTCGACTCGGCGTCGATCGCGACGACTCCCGCCTCGACCATGTCGGTCACGTGCGGGCCGACCATCACGAGGCCGAGCAGCTCGCCGTACCGCGTCTCGTGAATCGACTTGACCCAGCCGACCGTCTCGTCCTGCATCACGGCGCGCGCGTTCGCGACCCACGGGAACCGCCCGACGGCCACGTCGTCGCCGTACTGCTCGCGCGCCTCGGCCTCGGTCAGCCCGACGGCGGCAATCTCCGGATCGGTGTAGATCGGCCGCGGAATCGCGCGATTGTCGAAGACCGCTTCATGGCCGGTCGCGTTCTCGGCCGCGATCTCGCCCTCGCGGAAGGCGGTATGGGCGAGCTGCCAGTAGCCGGCGCAGTCGCCGACGGCGTAGATGTGCGGGACGCTCGTCCGCCGGTGCTCGTCGGTCGCGACGCCCGTGCGCCGGTCGTACTCGACGCCTGCCCGCTCGAGGCCGATTCCCTCGACGAGCGGGCCTCGGCCGACGGAGACGAGCATCAGATCGGCCTGCACCGTCTCGCCTTCACCGAAGTGGACGGTGATCTGCGAGCCGTCGTCCTCGACCTTCGTGCACTGCTTGCCGAGCTGGAGCGAGATGCCGCGCTTCTCGAACTGCTTCTTGAGCTCCTTCGCCGCGTCGGCGTCCTCTTGCGGGATGAGCGAATCGAGCATCTCGACGATCGTCAATTCGCTCCCGAAGCGCTGGAAGATCGAGGCGAACTCGCAACCGATGATGCCGCCGCCGAGGATCACGAGCCGGCCCGGCACCTGCTCCTGCGCGAGCAACCCGGTCGAGTCCACGCAGCGAGGCGAGTCGAGCCCGTCGATCGCCGGGCGCAGCGGATAGGAGCCGGTAGCGACGATCGCCGAGCGAAACGACACGTCTCCCCCGCCCTCGACTGCGATCGTGTTCGCGCCGGTGAAGCGGCCGGTGCCCTTGACCCACTCGACTCCGTTCGATTTGAAGAGGCTCGCGACGCCCGAGGTCATCTGCTTGGAAACGCCCGCCTTCCACACGTTTGCGGCGGCGAGGTCGAGCTTCGGCTCCCCCACCACGACGCCGAACTTCGCAAAGGACTCGTGCGCCTCTTTGAGCGCGAACGCGGTCTGCACCCACGCCTTGGTGGGGATGCAGCCGACGCGCAGGCAGGTGCCGCCTAGCTCGGGCTCGCGCTCGATGCAGGCGACCTTCGCGCCGAGCTGCGCGGCGCGGATGGCGGCGGTGTAGCCGCCGGGACCGCCTCCGAGGACGGCGACGTCAACTTCCATTGCTCATCTCCCTGTCGTGTTCCAGCGGAGCGTAATCAGAGGTTCGCGACCATCGTCACGGTTCCGTCCTCTCGCCGGAGCTCGCGGAAGCCGTGCTGCTCGTAGAAGCCGGTCTGGCCCGGCTCGGCGCTGAGGCTGATCTGCGCGAAGCCGTCGGCGCGGGCGACCTCGAGGAGTGCCTCGAGCAGCTCGGCGCCGGTGCCGTGGCCGCGCTGGCTCGGAACGACGGCGATCGTCAGCTCCGGCGTCTCCTCGTCCACGAAGCCGAAACCGGGCGCCGAGGCCGGGAAGAGCCGGTACCACGCGGCTCCGCAGGCGTTCGGGCCCACGGAGGCGATCACGCCCGCGTCGCCGCGCCGGCCCCAGTTCTTGACGTAGCGGTAGACGGGCAGATCGGGGTCTCCGAGCCGCCAGTGGTAGGCGTGGCGCAGCATGTCGCGGAGGAAGCGCGTGTCCATCTGGTCGACCGGGCGCAGCATCAGTCCCGCAGCTCCTGGGCCAGCTGGATCCGGTTGCCGTCAGGGTCGTAGACGTCGAGGAGGCGCATCGCTCCGGTCAGCTCGAGGACGATCCCGACCTCGACGCCGGCCTCGCGCAGCCGGTCGGCCTCGTGCTTGAGGTCGGCGACGTCGACGTGGGCGACGCCGTCGTCCGCCGGCTCGCCTTCCGCGAGCCCGATCTCCATCTCGCCGCGGCGGAGCTCCGACCAGCGCGCGTCGAAGTCGACAACGAGCTCTTCGAAGCCGAGCACGTCCTTGTAGAAGCGGCGGCCCTCGTCGAGGTTGCGGACGTGGTACCAGACCGTGGGCGCCATGAACGAGAGTCTTACAGCGCGAGCCCCGGCTCCTCGAGGCTCTCCTTCAGCGTCTGGAGGAAGGCGGCGGCCGGCGCACCGTCGACAGCGCGATGGTCGAACGTGCCCGTGAGGGTGATCATCGGCCGCACGGCCGTCTCGCCGCCGACCGGGACGACGCGGTCTTCCGTCGCGCCGACGGCGACGATCGCCGCCTGCGGCGGGTTGAGCACCGCCGTGAAGCGCTCGACCGCGTACATGCCGAGGTTCGAGATCGTGAACGTGCCGCCCTCGAGATCCTCGGCCCGGAGCTTGTTCCCGCGCGCGCGACCGACGAGGTCGGCGCGCACCGCGGCGATCTCGGTGAGCGAGAGCCGCTCGGCACTGCGGATCACGGGCACGACGAGACCCTGCGGCGCGGCGACGGCGAGGCCGACGTTCGCGCCCGGGTGGAGCAGGATCGCGTCCTCCGCGAACTCGGCGTTCACCTCGCGATGACGTATGAGCGCCTGCGCGCAGAGCTTGGTGAGGACGTCGGTGACGGTGGCGCGGGCGTCCGGGTCGCGCTCGCGGAGCCTCACGATGAGGGCATTGACGCGCGTCATGTCGGCCGAGGCCTGGAGCTGGAAGACCGGGATCTGCCACGCCTCGGTCAGCCGGCGCGCAATCGTCTTGCGGATGCTCGTGAGGGGCACACGGTCGACCTCGCCGGCGGGGGCACGAGCCGGTGCCGCGGCCGGGCCGCCGGCCTCGGCACGTTCGATGTCCTCGGCGACGATCCGGCCGTCAGGGCCGGTGCCGTGGATCCCCGCGAGCTCGATGCCGCGCTCCCGCGCCATGCGGCGCGCGAGCGGCGAGGCTTTGATCCGACCGTTGCCAGATGCGATCGCCGCCTCCTGTGGCGCTTCCCGGGCCGGCTCGGGCGCCGGCTCGCTCGGCGTTGTCTCTTCCTTCGGCGCCGCAGACGCGACGACCGGAACGTCCTCGCCCTCGGAGCCGATGAAGGCGACGGTCTGCCCGACGGGTACTTCGCCCTCCGGAACCGCGATCTTGAGCAGAACACCGGCGGCCTCGGCCTCGACCTCCTGCGTCACCTTGTCGGTGTCGAGCTCGAACAGCGGCTCGCCTTTCTCCACCGGCTCGCCCTCCGACTTGAGCCAGCGGACGATCGTGCCCGATTCCATCCCCTGACCGAGCCGCGGCAGGATGACCTCGGTCGCCACGCTCAACTCTTCCCGACGGTTCGCTTGATCGCGGCGAGCACGTCGTCGGCGTGCGGGACGACGAACGCCTCCATCACCGGCGCGAACGGGAGCGGCGAGAACTTCGCCCCCACTCGCTCGATCGGCGCGTCGAGCCAGTCGAACGCCTGGTACTGGAGCACGGCTGCGACCTCGGCGCCGAAGCCCATCCGCGTCACCGCCTCGTGCGCGACGACGGCGCGGTTCGTCTTCTTCACCGACGAGACGAGCGTCTCCTCGTCGAGCGGCTGCAGCGTACGCGGGTCGACGACCTCGACCGAGATCCCGTCGCTTTCGGCCTCCTCCGCCGCCTTGAGGCTCTCGTGGACGAGCCGGCCCGTCGCGATCACGGTCACGTCCTCGCCCTCGCGGTGCACACGCGCGCGCCCAAGCGGGATGGGCTCGATCTCCTGCGGCACGTTGCCCTTGATCGGGTACAGCGTCCGATGCTCGAAGAAGACGACGGGGTTGTCGTCGTAGATCGCGGACCAGAGGAGGCCGCGCACGTCCTCCGGCGTCGAGGCGAAGACGACCTTGAGCCCGGGGATGTGGACGAACCACGCCTCGAGCTGCTGCGCGTGCTGCGCCCCCGGCGACCAGCCGGCGCCGCCCTGCGTGCGGAAGACGACCGGCACGGTCAGCTGCCCGCCGGACATGTAGCGCACCTTCGCCGCCTGGTTCACGACCTGCTCGGCGGCGAGCGTCATGAAGTCTTCGTACATGATCTCCGCGACCGGGCGCATGCCCTGCATCGCGGCGCCGATCGCCGTGCCCGCGAGCGCCATCTCCGAGATGGGCGTGTTGCGCACGCGCTCCTTGCCGAACTCGTCGAGCATCCCGGCCGTGACGCCCATCGAGCCGCCCATCTCCGCGATGTCCTCGCCCATGATGAAGACGTCGTCGTCCTGGCGCATTGCCGTCGACAGCGCGTCGCGGACAGCCTCTCGATAGGTGAGCTCAGGCATAGATGTTCTTGAGGGCGTCTTCGGGCGCCGGGTCGGTGCCGTTCTTCGCGAACGCGACCGACGCCTCGACGATCTCCGTCACCTCGGCGTCGAGCTCGGCGAACTCCTCCTCGGTCACCGCGACCCGCTCGCGCAGGATCTCGATCGGATCGCGCGTCGCGCGTAGCTCCTTCGCCGCCTCGCGGTCTCGGTAGACCTGCGGATCGCCGATGTAGTGGCCGCTGAACCGCACCGTGTCGAGGTGCAGAAAGACCGGGCCCTTGCCGGAGCGCGCGTGGTCGAGCGCCTGCCGCGTCCCCTTGTAGACCGCCTCGACGTCCTGCCCGTCGGCCTTGATCGCCTTCATGCCAAACGCCTTCGCGCGCGCGGAGAGGTCCCGGATCGGGGAGTGCTGCGACTCCGGCGTCGACTCGGCCCACTTGTTGTCCTCGAGCACGAACACCGCCGGCACCGTCCAGAGCTGCGCGAGATTCAGCGCCTCGTGGAACGTGCCGATGTTCGTCGCCCCGTCGCCGAAGAAGGCCACCGCGACGCGAGGCTCGCCGCGCATCTGGAACGCGAGCGCGGCGCCGGTGACGTGCGGCAAACCACCGCCGATGACCGCGTTCGCACCCATGTTCCCGCGCTCGATGTCGTAGAGGTGCATCGAGCCGCCGTAGCCGTGCGAGCAGCCCTCCTGCTTGCCGTACAGCTCGGCCATCAGCTCGTTCGGATGCGTGCCCTTTGCGAGCGTGTGACCGTGCGCGCGGTGGGTCGAGGCGATGACGTCGCCGTCCTCGAGCGCGCGACAGACGCCGACCGCGCACGCTTCCTGGCCGATCGCGACGTGGAGGAAGCCGGGGAGGTCGCCGGCGCGGAAGCGCTCCTCGACCTTCTCCTCGAAGCGGCGGATGAGGAGCATCTCCCGCAGCACGTCGTGGAGGTCGCTCTTGGCCAGCGACGCTCTCTGCTCCACCTTGGCCACGGCCCGAGTGTACGGTTCTCGCCGTGCCGCTCGCCGAACGCTGGAACGCCGTCCAACGT
The DNA here is from genome assembly GCA_963731015.1 of uncultured Actinomycetes bacterium. Lineage (GTDB taxonomy): Bacteria > Actinomycetota > Thermoleophilia > Gaiellales > Gaiellaceae > Palsa-739. The sequence goes on along the minus strand of CAVSTY010000005.1, from coordinate 83,052 downwards.
GGCCTGGATCCAAGGTGGACCGAGGCAGACTTGAGCCTCGCGATCAACGACGACGGCGCCCGATCCCGCGCTGCTGCGCTGCTCGGGCCGGCGGGCCCAGGCGTCGGCGGCAAGCAGATCCGCTTCACCGTCTCGACCCAGGGAACCGGCATCGGACCCGAAGCAGCCCGCCGCCTGCTGCGGCGGATCGACAACGAAGGCATCGTCGGGCGGCTGGAGCTCGTCGAGTCGCCCGTCGTGCCGGAGGAGCCGGCGCAGTCCGCGCACTCGCTCGCGGAGGAGTGGGAAGCGGTGCTCGAGCTGCTCCCGTCCGACTGGAGCGACCTCGTCGCCGAGCTCGAGCTCGACTCGAGCGCCGACATCGACCGCGGCGCCGTCCTCTGCGCTCCCATCAACCCCAGCCAGTTGACCGAAGGGCCGGGCTTCCGCTTCCGCTGCGCGAGCGAACGCGGCTACGGCGCCTCCGTCGGCATGGTCGGGCGCTGCCTCGCCCGGCTCGACGAAGCGGGGATCACAGGCCGGGTTCGGATCACGCGGGCGCTGAGCGACGTGTATCCGGTCGGGACGCAGGGAGCCACGTTCGTCGTCGGACGGCGTCCCGCCTGATGGCCGATCCCGTTGCCTGGACGCTCGTCGAGCGCGGCTGGGCCGTCGCCGCGAACGACGGCAACGAGGTCGGGAAGGTCAACGAAGTCCTGGGCGATCCCGAGGCCGACATCTTCGACGGCCTCGCCGTCGGCGCCGGGGCGGTCCTCGACCGCCCGCGCTACGTCCCGTCGGAACAGGTCGGAGCGATCGAGGAGGGAACCGTCCATCTCACGATCGACGCCGACGAGTACGGCCGACAACCGCCGTACATCGAGCCACATCGGGAGTGAGGGCTTCCCGGCCTGGCAAGGCGAGGTTGGTTACGGTGTACCCGTGGTGGTAAGGAGAAGGACGTGAGCGGATTGGGGCTCTCCGGCGCGACCAAGCGTGTTGCCGACCACGCTCGCTCCTTCGTGGAGCTCGAACTGCAGCTCGCAACCGCCGAGTTGAAGAAGAAGGCTCAGGCGCTCGCCGCGGGCATCGGGCTGACGGGCGGAGCCGCGATCCTCGCATTTCTGGCGCTGTGCTTCGGGCTCTCAGCGGCGGCGGCGGGACTCTCCACCACCATGCCGGTCTGGGCCGCCCTCCTCATCGTGTGCGGCGCGCTGGTTCTGATCGCCGCCATCCTGGCGTTTGTCGGCATCAAGCTGCTGCAGAAGGGCACCAAACCGCTGCCGGAGCAGGCGTTGGAGGAGGCCGAGCTGACGGCAGAGGCGTTGCGCAATGGCGAGTGAGTCCGAGCTCAGGCAGGAAGTCGCCGAGGAGCGGCGCCAGCTGACGAACGCCGTCGCGGACCTGCGCGAGGAGCTCGACCAGACAGCCGAACGCGGGAAGCGGATCGGTGTCGCCGTCGGTGCCGTCGCCGCGACCGCCGTAGCCGTCCGGACAGCGCTCAGGGTCCGGCGCCACTTCCGGCACTAGGCTCGCAGGACGGCGCCGAAGCGCGTCGCGAGCGCGTCGACGATCGACGCCCGCACGGGTGCGACGTCCTCGTCGGTCAGCGTCCCCTCGAGGGAGCCGAAGGCGAGCCGGAACGCGAGCGACCGCTTCCCCTCGCCGGTCTGCTCGCCGCGGTACTCGTCGAAGACCTCGAGCTCGCGCAGGAGCTCCCCGGCCGTCTCGCGGATCGCGGCGAGGATCTCTGCGGCCGGCACCTGCTCGTCGACGACGAAGGCGAGATCCTGGCGCACCTCCGGGTACGGGCTCACCTCCTCGAAGCCGGCGACCTGCGGCGCCGCCCCGGCGAGTGCGTCGAGATCGAGCTCGAACGCTCCCCAGAGGCCGTCCTGCAGTGCCGGGTGGAGCTCGCCGAGCCAGCCCTCAGTGGTCTTGGCTGCCTTGCCGGGATGAAGGAACGGCGCGTTCGCCCGCTCGTAGCCCGGCTCGACTCCGAGCGCGGAGTAGATCTGCTCGACGGCCCACTTCGCCTCGGCGAAGCCGCCGTCGGCGATGCCGGCGACGTGCCAGTGCTCCTCGGGGAGGTCGGCACCGACATCGCGGTAGACGCGCGCGACCTCGAACAGCGCGACGTCTTCCTCGCCCGCGTCGGCGTTGCGGAGGGCGGGCTCGAGCAGCGAGGCGTAGAGGACGTTGCGAAGCGCGGCCGCCTCGGCCGAGAGCGGCTCGGGCAGCCGCAGGTCTCCTTCGGCAACGAAGGTCGGCGTGTACGCCTCGGCGTAGCCGGCCCCGACGAGCACGTCCTCGACCAGCCGGCGCTGGCGCTGCTCGCGGGTCAGCCGCCCGAACATCGCCTCGCGCCGCGGCAGCGTGAACGGGATCTCGGGCAGCTTGAAGCGCGCGACCTCCTCGATCAGGTCGACCTCGCGCGTCACATCGCGGGCGCGCCACGTCGGAACCCGGAAGCCCGACTTGAGCTGCCCGAAACCGACCCTGGTGAGGATCTCGGCCTGCTCCTCCTCCGGCACGTCGAGCCCCATCAGACCGTTCGCGCGTTCGGGCCGCAGCCGGATCACGGCCGGCTTCGGGAGGTCGCCCTGCACGTCCTCCGCCCCGGTCCAGCGCGCGCCGGCCAGCTCCACGATCAGCTGCGCCGCGTAGGTCGCCGCCGCACCCGCAACGTGCGGGTCGACGCCCTTCTCCCAACGGTTCGAGCCCTCGGTGCGCAGCGCGTGCCGCTCCGAGCTGCGCAGAATCCCGACCGGCTCGAAGTTCGCGGCCTCGAGCAGGACGTTGGTCGTCGTGGAGGAGACCTCTGTCTCCTCGCCGCCCATGATTCCGGCGAGCCCGACCGCGCGCTCCCCGTCGGCGATCACGAGATCCTCGGCGCTGAGCGTGCGCTCGACGCCGTCGAGCGTCCGCACCTTTTCGCCCTCGCGTGCGCGGCGCGCGACGAGCCCGCCGCGGAGCAGGTCGAGGTCGTAGGCGTGCAGTGGGCTGCCGAGCGCGAGCATGACGTAGTTCGTGATGTCGACCACGTTCGAGATCGACCGGACGCCGGCGTGCCACAGCCGCGCCTTGAGCCACGGCGGCGAGTCGCCGATCGCGGCGTCGCGGAGGACGCGGCCGATGAAGCGGAGGCAACCCTCCGGATCGTCGATCCCGATCCCGACCGCCTCATCGCCGTCGCGGTGCGGATCCTTTCCCGGCAGGGGCTGGAGCTCGCCGCCGAGGAGCGCCGCGACCTCACGTGCGACGCCGTAGACGGCGAACAGGTCGGCGCGGTTCCCGGTCGGCTCGAGATCGAGCACCTCGTCGACGAGCGGCAGCACGTGGGCGAGCGGTGTTCCCGCGTCGAGCGCGTCGTCGAGGACGATGATTCCGGCGTGGTCGGTACCCAGACCGAGCTCGTCCTCGGCGAGGATCATGCCCTCGGAGACCTGGCCGCGTAGCTTGCGCCGTTCGAGCACGAGCCCGTCGGGCAGCGTCGCGCCCGGCAACGCCACAGCGACCTTCGCGCCCGCACCGAAGTTCCAGGCCCCGCAGACGATCGAGTACGGGCGGTCCTCGCCCACTTCGACCGACGTCAGCTGCAGCCGGTCGGCGTCGGGATGCTTCTCCGCCTCGAGCACGTGACCCACACGGAAGAGCCCTAGGTCGCCGAGCACGCCGACCCGCTGCACGCCGTTGACCTCGGCGGTCGAGATCGAGAGCGCGTCGGCGATCTGCTGCGTGTCCGCGTCGACGCGCACGTACTCGCGTAGCCAGTCGAGCGGGATCCTCATCGGAACTGCCTCAGGAAGCGCAGATCGTTCTCCCAGAATGGACGGATCCCCGAGATCCCGTAGCGGAGCTGCGCCGTGCGCTCGATGCCCATCCCGAAGGCGAAGCCCGTGTACTCCTCCGGCCCCCAGCCGACGAACTCGTACAGGTACGGATCGACCATCCCCGAGCCGCCCATCTCGATCCAGCCCGAGTGCTTGCAGACCGGACAGCCCGCGCCGCCGCAGTTGAAGCACGAGACGTCCGGCTCCATCGACGGCTCGGTGAACGGGAAATAGTGGGTGCGGAACCGCACCTCTCGCTCGGACCCGTACAGCTGACGCATCACGTTGAGGAGCGTCCCCTTTAGGTCGGCGAGCGTGATCCCGTGGTCGATGGCGAGCCCCTCGAACTGGTGGAAGATCGGGAAGTGCGTCGCGTCGATGGTGTCGCGCCGGTAGACGCGGCCGATCGAGACCATGTAGATAGGGGGCCGCCGCTCCTCCATCTTGTGGATCTGCGCCGGCGAGGTCTCGGTGCGGAGCAGTGTCTGCTCGTCGAGGAACAGCGACGCGCGCGGCGAACGCGCCGGATGCCACTCGGGGAAGCCGAGGGCGTCGAAGTTGTAGCGGGTCGTCTCGACCTCGCGGCCGTCGACGATCTCGTAGCCGAGCCCGAGGAAGATGTCCTCGACGTCGCGGCGCACGAGCGTCGCCGGATGGAGCGAGCCGCGCGGGCGCAGCTTCGGAGGCCCGAGCAGCTTCGCGGGCAGCGTCACGTCGATACGCTCGGTCGCGAGGCGCTCTGCGAGCTCGGCGCGCGCGAGCTGTTCCTCCCGTTCCGCGAGCGCGGCCTCGACCGTCTGGCGCACCGCATTCAGGGTCATGCCGGTCTCGCGATCGCGCACGTCCCGCAACGCGAGCTTCAGCACGCTGGTGCGCCCGACGGAGCGGATGCGCACCTCGTTCAGGGCGGCCAGCGAGCTCGCCTGGGCGATCGCGGCAAGCGCCTCCTGCTCGAGGTCGTCGGGATCCACGATGGCGACCTTATCCAACGGTTTCTCCTCCTTTCGCGGGCACGGGGACGGGCGGCGGCTCAGGCCCCGGCTCGTGCTGCGGAGGAGTCGACGCTCGCTAGCGCGCCGACGCCCCGGCGACGAGCCGGGGCTGCGTAAAGGCGAAGACGCGCGAAGCAGACATCTGCTCCGATACTACCCGGCAATGAGCGAATACGACACCTGGGCTCCCGTCTACGACGCGTGGGCAGCCGACATGACGGAGGACGTTGCCCACTACGTCTCGCTCGCACGCGAGGCCGACGGGCCGATCGTGGAGCTGATGGTCGGCAGCGGCCGCGTGGCAATCGAAGTCGTCCGCGAGACCAGGAAGCCCGTGCTCGGGATCGACTCGTCGCCGGCGATGCTCGAGATCGCGCGCGCGCGCTCCGCGGGGTTGCCGCTCGAGCTGCGGCTCGGAGATGTGCGCGAGCTCGAGCTCGAGGAGCCCGCGGCGCTGATCTATGTCCCGTTCCGGTCGCTCCTCCACCTGCATGGCTGGCAGGAGAAGCGGCGGGTGTTCGAGCGGGTCGCAGCCTCGCTGCGGCCCGGCGGCCGCTTCGCGTTCAACGCCTTCGCCTTCAGCCACACGATCGCGACGCAGCTCGACGGGAAGACGCAGGACCAGCAGGGCGTCGTGCACACGCTCGGCTACGTCCCCGCGGACAACCGCATCGAGATCGAGCGCGACGACGGCGCGACGATCCGCCTCTGGTGGGCGACGAAGGAGGAGTGGGACGGCCTCATCGACGTCGCCGGGCTCGAGGTCGAAGCGCTGTACGGCTGGTTCGACCGGCGGCCGTTCGACGACACCTCGCTCGAGTTCGTCTACGTCGCACGAAGTCCTGAGCGTCTACGACCCGATCGCGCGGCTGTACGACCCGTGGAGCGCGAGCGTCGTCGAGGACGTCTCGTTCTACGTCGACGAGGCGCTTGCGGCGGGCGGCGAGGTCGTGGAGCTCGCCGTCGGCACGGGGCGGATCGCCATCCCGACCGCACTCGCAGGCGGGCGCGTGATCGGCGTCGACTCGTCGGCCGGGATGCTGGAGGTCTGCGCGGCGCGAGCGCGAGAGGCCGGCGTCGCGGAGCGGCTCGACCTGCGGCTCGGCGACCTGCGCCGGCCCCCGGTCGACGAGCGCGTCCCGCTCGTGACGTGTCCCTTCCGCTCGTTTCTCCATCTGTGCGGCGACGACGAGCGGCTCGAGGCGCTCCGAGCCGCGCGCGAGCTGCTGCGGCCGGGCGGGTGCCTCGTGTTCGACGTCTTCACACCATCTCGCGAGGACATCGAAGAGACGCACGACCGCTGGATCGAGCGCGAGCCGGGTATCGACGAGCGCGCCGACTGGGATCTCGCGGCGCAGACGCTCACGCTCTCGGTGCGCGGCGCCCAGGGCTCTTCGACGATGACGCTCTGGTGGCTCGAGCCTGCACGCTGGCACTCGCTCCTTGCCGAAGCCGGCTTCGAGGTGCTCGAGTGCTACGGCTGGTTCGACCGGCGGCCGTTCGCCGGGGGCGAGGACAGCGTCTGGATCGCCCGCCGAAAATAATCCCCTCGCAAATTGCGACAAAAATGTTGGGCAGTGGTCTTGATCCGGTGACGGCGTTCGCATACGTTTCCTCTTGCGCCGAGCACGGAACGCGAGTAGGTCGAAACCTCGACCGAGCGGTCGGACGAAGAGGGAGCAATCCCGAAGCGAAGGGCCGGTTGGACGAGGGGGACGAAAGCGAAACCGGCTCGGCGAAATCTTGGTCCGGCCCCGCAAGGGGCCGGACGCTTTTCTAGGCCTGTTTCCGGCGAGCCAGCTCGTAGAGCGCGATTGCGCCCGCCATCGCGACGTTGAGCGACTCGCCTCCGCCCGGCTGCGGGATCGACACTCGCTCGTCGCAGCGGCCGAGCAGCTCGCGCGGCAGCCCCTCCCGTTCCGCCCCGAGCACGAGCACCACGTCACCTTCGGGCTGCAGCTCGGGCAGCGCGGTGCCGCCGCTCGGCACGAGCGCGACCCGCCTTCCCCGCGGCTCGTCGAACCCGCTCAGCGGGACGCGGAAGATCGAGCCCATCGACGCGCGCAGCGCCTTCGGCCCGGTTGGATCGGCGCAGCCCTCCGACAGCGCAACGCCGGCCTCGAAGGCGTCCGCCGCCCGCAACAGCGTGCCCACGTTGCCCGGGTCGCCGACCTGCCACAGCGCGAGCGTCACCGGCCGCGTCCCACGCGGGAGGTCCTCCTGCCGGAAGACCGCGACGACGCGCGGCGGATGCGCGAGCGCCGACACCTCCGCGAGCAGCTCCGGTGCGACGTCGTCCCCGGCGACGAGAACGTCGGCGGGCTCGAGCCCTGCGCCGAGCCCGGCCTCGACGCAGATCCTCCCCCTCGACCGCGAACAGCCCGAGCTTGTCGCGCCAGCGCCGGTCGTGGAGCTTGCGGACGAGCTTGAGCCGCTCGTTGTCGCGCGAGGTGATCAGGTCCCGGGGCCGCCGCTCGCGGCGGCCGGGTGTTCCGGCCGGACGTCGGCGGCTTTGCCGCCGGCGCTTCCAGCCTGCAGCGCGGCTTTCGCCTGCTCGGCGATCGCGCCGAACGCGGCTGGGTCGCTGACGGCGAGGTCGGCGAGCACCTTCCGGTCGAGCTCGATCCCGGCCTTCGAGCAGCCGTGCACGAATTGGTTGTACGAGAGACCGTTCGCGCGGGCGGCCGCGTTGATCCGCGTGATCCAGAGCTTGCGGAACTCCCGCTTCCGCACCTTCCGGTCGCGGTAGGCGTAGACGAGCGAGTGCTCGACCTGCTCCTTCGCGTAGCGGTAGTGCGTGCTCTTGCGGCCCCAGTAGCCCTTGGCCTGCTCGAGGACCTTGCGGCGCTTCTTGTGCGCGGCGACTGCTCGTTTGACGCGAGGCATGGACTAGCCCATCCCCAGCATCTTCTTGATCGCGCCGCGATCGGCTCCCGTGACCTCGCGATCCTTGCGGAAGCCGCGCTTACGCTTCGACGACTTCTTCTCCAGGTTGTGGCTCCGCATCGCCGGCCGGCGCAGGATCTTGCCGCTGCCCGTCACCTTGAACTTCTTCTTCACGGATCTCCGTGTCTTCACCTTCGGCATCTCGTTTCACTCCTGCGTTCTTCGTCGGGCCGAGCAGCATCACCATGTTGCGTCCGTCCTGGAGGGGCTGGGACTCGATCTGCCCGATCTCCTTGACGTCGTCGGCGAGGCGGAGGAGTAGGTCGCGGCCCCGCTCCGGGTGGGTTTGCTCCCGGCCGCGGAACATGATCGTGACCTTCACCTTCGCGCGCTGGTTGAGGAATCGCTCGACGTGTCCCTTCTTGGTGTTGTAGTCGTGCACCCCGATCTTCGGCCGGAACTTGATCTCCTTGACCTGGATCTGGCTCTGGTGCTTGCGGGCCTGTTTCGCCTTCTGCTCCTGCTCGTACTTGTACTTGCCGTAGTCCATGACCTTGGCGACCGGCGGGTCGGCCTGGGCTGCGACCTCGACGAGGTCGAGGTTCTTGCCGTAGGCGTACTCGCGCGCGTCGTCGGTGGTCTTGATTCCGAGCTGGCTGCCGTCGTCGTCGATCAGCCGGACGCGGGCGGCGCGAATCGCATCGTTGATGCGCGTCGTGTCACGCGGCGCCGGGCGGGTCTGGTCGAATGGCCGGCGTCTGGGCCTCAAAGGCAAATCACCAAGTTGGGCTTACTCCTCCTCGATTCGTGGTCGCAACATGAAAAGCCGCTGCATGCAGCGGCCCGTTTCCTCGTCCCAAAAATCCAACGCTGCGACTCGGTTGAACCCCCGCGGTCCGTGTGTGGCCCGGGAGGTGAGGAACGGTCCGCCCCTGCTTTTCAGAGGGCAGAGGGTAGCAGGGGCGTGAGCCTGGCGAGAAGCTCGGCCAGGGAGAGCGTCGACTGCTCGCCCCCACGTTCACGCACCGCGAGGCTCTCGTCGCTCTCGCGGTCGCCGTAGACCACGGTGAACGGGATCTTGTCGAGCTCGGCGGCGCGGATCCGCTTGCCGATCGTCTCCGCCGGCTCGGCCACCTCCACGCGGTACGGGATCAGGCGCTGTGCGAGCTTGCGGGCAGCGTCGAGATGCGCCTCCCCCACCGGCAGCACCCGCACCTGCACCGGCGCGAGCCAGAACGGCAGGTCGCCGCCGTAGTGCTCGATCAGGATCCCGATGAAGCGCTCGAGCGAGCCGAACAGCGCGCGATGGATGACGTACGGCGTGTGCTCGCGGTTGTCGGATCCCATGTACGTGCAGCCGAGCCGGTCGGGCTGCTGCCCGTCGAGCTGGATCGTCCCCATCTGCCAGCTGCGCCCGAGTGCGTCGTCCATGAAGAAGTCGATCTTCGGCCCGTAGAACGCGCCTTCGCCCTCGGCGACTCGATAGCGCAGGCCGATCCGCTCGAGCGCCCGCCGCAGCACGCCTTCGGTGTGATCCCACTGCTCGTCGGTGCCGAGCTTGTTGTCGGGCCGCGTCGCGAGCTCCGCGTGGGCGAGCTCGCGCACCCCGAACGTGTCGTAGAGGAAGTCGACGTAGTCGAACATCGCGTCGATCTCCTCCTGGATCTGGTCCTCCATGCAGAAGACGTGCGCGTCGTCCTGACTGAACTGCCGTGCGCGGGTCAGGCCTTGGAGGCTGCCGGTCGGCTCGTCGCGGTGCAGGACGGCCGCTTCGGCGTAGCGGATCGGCAGGTCGCGGTAGCTCCGGAGCTGCGTGTTGAAGAGGAGCATGTGACCGGGGCAGTTCATCGGCTTGAGCCCGTAGAGCGACTCGCCCTGCTCGATGCGGAAGAGGTTCTCGCCGTACTTCTCCCAGTGGCCCGAACGCTTCCACAGCTCGACGTCCCACATGAGCGGCGTCTTCACCTCGAGATAGCCGCGCTTCGCGTTCTCGCGCCGCCGCAGATCCTCGAGCGCGTTGTAGATCGCCATCCCCTTCGCCGTCCAGAGCGCCGAGCCGGGCGAGTACTCGGACATGTGGAAGAGGTCGAGCTGCGGACCGAGGCGCCGGTGGTCGCGCGTCCTCGCGCGCTCGAGGCGCTCGAGGTGCGCGTCGAGATCCTCCTTGGAGTAGAACGCCGTGCCGTAGATGCGCGTCAGCTGCGGGTTGTCGGAATCCCCGCGCCAGTACGCGCCGGCCAGGCCGGTCAGCTTGAGCGCCTTGATCGGCTTCGAATTCTGCAGGTGCGGGCCGCGGCAGAGGTCGGTGAAGTCGCCCTGCGTGTAGAGCGAGATGTCGCCCTCGGCGGTGTCGACGAGCTCGAGCTTGTACGGGTCGGCGGCGAACAGCTCCTTGGCCTCGGCCCGCGAGATCTCCCGGCGCGTCCACTCGCGTCCTTCGGCCAGCTCGCGATCGATCGCGGCCTGGATCTGCTCCAGATCCTCCTCGCGGATCGGCTCGGGGAAGTCGAAGTCGTAGTAGAAGCCGTTCTCGATCGGCGGCCCGATCGCGAGCTTCACCCCCGGGTAAAGCTGGGTGACGGCCTCCGCCAGTAGGTGCGCGGACGAGTGGCGGAGGACGGCCAGGGCGTCCGGATCGTCCTTGTCGCGGATGGTCAGGATCTGGATCGGCTCGCCGTCCTGCAGCGGCAGCCGCAGGTCCTGCACGCGTCCGTTCGCGCGCACGAGCACGGCCTGCTCGGCGAGCTTCGGCCCGATCGCGCGCGCCGCGTCGAGACCCGTCGCGCCGGCGGGAAGCTCGAGCTCCGAATTGTCGGGAAGGACGACCTTCATGAGCCGGCCAAGGATATGCACGCCCGAAAGCCGACTAGCCGCGGAACTCCATCAGGATCCACGGCGCGGTGTACTCGCCGCCCGCCTCGTGGCGTGAGACCTCGACGAAGCCGGCGCGCTCCCAGGCACGGACCGCGCCTTCGTTCCAGGCGTACGGGTCGACGGTCACCCGCTCGCGGCCTCGCTCGTGCACGAGGTGCTTGGCCATCGCCCGCGCCGCGTCCGGGCCGAGCCCGCGACCGCGTGCCGACGGCGCGAGGAACATGTCGAGCCCGGCCTCGTGCACCTGGAGGTAGCCGACCGGCTCGCCTGTCTCCTCGACGATCCACGCCTCGACGTCCTCGCGCTCGAGCCGCTCCTGCATCTCGGCGCGGGTGAACGTCTCGCCGTCCCAGAAGCGCGAGACCTCGGGATCGGCGTGCCACGCAACCAGACGCTCGACGTCGCCCGCGCCGGCCGGCCTCAGCGTCGTCAGTCGTCCGCGTACGAGAACGTCCACTCGACCGTCACCGTCTCGGTTGCGCCGCCGGCGCTGCGGTAGAGCGCATTCGCCGGGCCGTTGTCGGGCTCCGTCAACACGAAGCCGGTGCGGATGCCGCGTTCGCGGGCGAGTTCGGCGAGGCGCGCGAGCAGCGCCGACGCGATCCCGCGGCGCCGCTGCGTCTCCTCCACGTCCACTTCGTAGACGAAGAGCTTCGCCGCGTCGCCGTGACGCCGTGGGAGCTCGTGGGCGAGCACGAACCCGACCGGCCGCTCACGGTCGAACGCGACGAGCAGCAGCGTCCGCGGATCCGCGAGCAGCGCCTCCGGATCGCCCGGCCCGTCGGCCGTCGCGAGCTGCCGCACGACTCCCTCGTCGCCGGGCGCGAGCAGGCGAATCGCGAATTCGGGCTGCTCGTCCACCACAGGGAGGATCGCATGCCCAGCAAGAAGAAAGGCGGGGCGCCTCCGCTGAGGCGCCCCTGCCACTCGGTCCTAGCCGACGGGAACGACGTTCCGCGCCTCGGGGCCCTTCTGCCCCTCGGACGGCTCGAACTCCACGCGCGCGCCTTCGGCGAGCGACTTGAAGCCTTCGGAGTCGATCGCGCTGAAGTGGACGAACACATCCTTGCCGCCCTCGTCCGGGGTGATGAAGCCGTACCCCTTCGCGTCGTTGAACCACTTTACGGTTCCTGTTGCCATTGAAACACCTCCCTCCGCGGAAGTTCTGAACGGACAGGAGGCGCGAACGGACGCGCAACCGGTACTCGCTCTAGTTCTAGTACAGACCGAACGGTAGCGACAATGCGCGTTCTATGCGGGTCCTGGCAGCACCCGACAAGTTCCGCGGCACGCTCACGGCACGCGAGGCCGCCGCCGCGATCGCCGCGGGAGCAGAGCGCTCGGGCTGGACGGCCGACGAGCTGCCGCTCGCCGACGGCGGCGAGGGGACGCTCGACGTGCTCGGCGGCGGGAACCGGCGGACGGCCGTGACGGGACCGCTCGGGGAGCCGGTGGAGGCAGCGTGGCGGCTCGAGGACGACGGCACCGCGCTCATCGAAGCGGCGCAGGCGTGCGGGCTCACGCTCGCCGGCGGCCCGGAAAGGAATGACCCGCTCCACGCCACGAGCCGCGGCGTCGGCGAGCTCATCGCAGCCGCCGTCGCCGCAGGAGCGACGCGGATCGTCGTGAGCGTCGGCGGCGTTGCGTCGACGGACGGTGGGGTCGGAGCCACGGAAGCCGTCCCACATCCGCTCCTCGTCCCGCTCGAGGTCGCCTGGGACGTCGACGCGCGCTTCCTCGACGCAGCCGACGTCTTCGCACCGCAGAAGGGAGCGACGTCCGAGCAGGTGCGGATCCTGCGCGAACGGCTCGCAAAGCTCGTCGTCCCCGACCTACCCGGCTCCGGAGCGGCCGGAGGGCTCGCGGGCGGCCTGGCGGCGATCGGCGCGCGCCTCCTCCCCGGCTTCGACCTCGTCGCCGAACGGCTCGGGCTCGACGAACGTCTCGCGCAGGCGGATCTCGTCGTGACCGGCGAGGGCTTGCTCGACGCGACGTCCTTCACCGGCAAGGTCGTCGGCCGCGTCCTCGAACACGCAGAGGCTGCGGGAATCGAGGCGCTCGTCGTCGCAGGAAACGTCGCGGAAGACAGCCCGCTGGAAGCGGTTTCGCTCGTCGCGCGCTACGGTCCCGAGCGCGCGCTCGCCGAGCCGGCGAAGTGCCTCGCGGAGCTCGTCGCCGCGACCCTGGCGGCCCGCGAAAACGGACCCTAAGCTGCTGCTGCCGGAAGATGCCGAAGCCAGTCGCCAACGCGCCGCACATCGCCTACCGCCCGGGATTGGACGGCCTGCGCGCGCTCGCGGTGGGGGCAGTCTTCCTCTACCACTCGAGGATCGACTGGCTGCCGGGCGGCTTCCTCGGCGTCGACCTCTTCTTCGTCCTCAGCGGCTACCTCATCACCTCGCTGCTGCTCGTCGAGTGGGAGGCGAGAAACCGGATCGACCTGCGCCGCTTCTGGCTGCGGCGCGCGCGGCGGCTGCTGCCCGCCCTCGTCGTCGTCGTGCTCGCATCCCTCGTCCTCGCCGCGATCTTCGCCCGCCAGGACCTTGCCCACACCCGCAGCGACGCGATCAGCTCGCTCTTCTACTACGCGAACTGGCACCTGATCGCCGCGAACCAGTCCTACTTCAACGTGATGGGCAACCCGTCGCTGCTCGGACACACGTGGTCGCTCGCGATCGAGGAGCAGTTCTACATCGTCTGGCCGCTGATCCTCGTCCCGTGTCTCGTCCTCGTCGGCCGCAAGCGGTTGCCGATGCTCGTCATCGCAGGCATCGCAGCCTCAGCCGCGCTGATGTGGATCCTCTACAACCCGGGCAGCGATCCGTCGCGCGTCTACTACGGCACCGACACACGCGCCTTCCTGCTGCTGATGGGCATCCTCCTCGCGCTCGTGTGGCCGTGGATCGAGCGGATGCGGCGGGCGGTGCCGCTGATCGAGCTACTCGGCGTCGCAGCGCTCATCGGCACCGTCCTCCTGTTTCTGCGGATGCAGGACTTCAGCCCGACGTTCTACCGCGGCGGTGACCTCGCCGCGGCGTTCTGCTTCGTCGTGCTCATCGGTGCGGTCGCCCATCCGGGAACGGGACTCGGCCCGGCGCTCGGGATCACGCCGCTGCGCTGGGTGGGCGAACGCAGCTACGGGATCTATCTCTGGCACCTGCCGATCGTCTTGCTCCTGCGGCCGGGTGTGGACGTCCCGTGGACTGGCCCGGGGGTGGTCGTTCTGCAGGCCGCCATCGTCCTCGCGGCCGCCACGCTCTCGTTCCGCTACGTCGAGGAGCCGATCCGCAGCGGGCGCCTGCAGCGGCGGCTCGCCGAGCACCCACGTCGCTACCGCCTCGAGGTCATCGGCGCAGGAGCGGTGGGCCTCGTCACCGCCTTCGCGGTCCTGTTCGTAACGCCGTCCTCGCTGAACCCGGTCGCGGGCTACGTCAACGCGCCGAACGCGAAGGCGGCCACGCATCCGAACCCGAGCATCGGACCGCGTCCACGCCAGGTCTCCGGCCCCGTCGGCGGCGGCAGACGGACGAAGCAGGCCGCGCTGCCGCCCGGGCCGGATCCTCGCGCTCGGCGACTCGGTCATGCTCGACTGCTCTCGTGAGCTGAAGGACGCTCTCGAGCACCGGGTGCGAGTCGATGCGACCGTCGGCCAGCAGATCGAGGACACGGTCAACGAGCTCCAGCGGCTGCGGCGGCACGACAAGCTGACGAAGACCGTCGTGATCCAGGTCGGAAACAACGGTCCGCTCTGGTTCCGCGACCTCATCCGGCTCCGTCGCGCCCTGCACGGGATCCCGGACGTGGTCGTCGTCAACGTCCGCAACACGACGAGCTGGCAGAACGAGTCGAATCACGCGCTCGTCGACTGGATGCAGGGCTGGCCGGCGGCGCACCTCGCCGATTGGTACGGAGCCTCGACGAACAAGATGATGCAGGACGGCACGCACCCGTGGCCGTACGGCTGCACGATCTACGCGCACGTGATCGCCGACACGCTCCGGTCGGCCTGAAGGTGCCTCAGCGCGGGATATCGTGACGCCGCCCGTGAACGCCGTCGAGGGTTCGGAGTCGCCGCCCCACGTGGCCGCTGTGATCGGTCGCCTGAGGACGATCGAGGCCTCGGCACCAACCTCCGACGGCGTGGCCTGCTTCGCCCGCCTCTACCGCGAAGTCACCGAGGGCGTCGCCGCCGACCTGACCGGTGAGGGAGTCGCCGACCCTCGCTTCGTCGAGACGCTCGACGTCCAGTTCGCAGGCCTGTTCTTCTCGGCACTCGAGTCGTACGAGGCCGAGCCCGCCCGGACCCCGTCGGCCTGGGTTCCGCTGTTCGCACAGCGCTCGCGGCACGGGATCGCACCTCTCCAGTTCGCACTTGCCGGGATGAACGCCCACATCAACCGCGACCTGCCGGTGGCGCTGGTCTCGACCTGCCGCGAGCTCGGTCTCGGCCTCGGCGCGGGCTCGCGAGAGCACGCGGACTACGAGCGGGTAGACGCGTTGCTCGCGCAGGTCGAGCGGCGCGTCAAGAGCCAGTACGTGACCGGCTGGCTGGCCTGGGTCGACCGGATCGTCCACCGGTTCCGGCGCATCGACGACGTGGTGGCGATGTGGGACGTCGACCGCGCGCGCGACGCGGCCTGGACGAACGCGCAGGCGCTCTGGGCCCTCGGTGGCGAGCCGCCGCTCGCGGGCGACTACCTGCTCGCGCTCGACCGGATGGTCGGGCTCGCCAGCCGCGGACTGCTCGTTCCCGCCGACTCGTGGCTGCTCGAGCTCGGCCGCAGACTTGACCTGGGCGGGCGGTGGCTCTAGCGTCGGCTCGTTCGCTCTGCGGCGGCTCGCGTAATCGATCGGGATCGTTGGGAGGGTGACGCCGTGGCCTTGGACCTAGCGTTTCGGAAGCTGTCGGGAGCCGGCGGCAGGCTGTTCGCCGACCCGCAGCCGGTGCCGGATGAGATCTCGTTCGAGGTGGACAACACGAGCGCCGCCTACTACGAGAGCGCGTACTACAAGCTGCACAGGCGGGATCTGCAGCCCGTCCCCGAACCGCGGACGGCCGAGCCCCGCGTCGATCTCGCTGACGTGCTGCAGCCGGAGTTCGTCGACGCGATCACGGCGTCGCAGCAGATCAGCTTCCACGCGGTCGGCGACACCGGCGCGGCCAAGGTGAACAGCTTCCAGACCGCCAGGCAGGCGCTGGAGAACGAGGCGAACGTCGCCAGCGCCATGGCGACCGACGTCCAGGAAGGCGGCGCGACCGGGCCGGCGTTCTTCTTCCACCTCGGCGACGTCGTCTACAACTTCGGCGAGGGCCAGTACTACTACGACCAGTTCTACGAGCCCTTCCGCGCGTACGACCGGCCGATCTTCGCGATTCCCGGCAACCACGACGGCATGGTCTTCGGCGACGAGCCCGACCTGCCCCGCGTGCCGACGCTGACCGCCTTCCTGCGCAACTTCTGCGCGGACGAGCCAGGCCCCTCACCCGACGCCGGCAGCATCGTCCGCTCCACGATGAACCAACCCGGCGTCTACTTCACGCTCGACGCTCCCTTCGTCTCGATCGTCGGCCTCTACACCAACGTCCTGGAGAGTCCCGGCGTCATCTCGAGCCAGAACGGCCGCTACCCCACCCTCGCCGGCGACGAGCAGCTTCACTTTCTCAGCGCCGAGCTCGCGCGGCTCGCTCCGGCGCGCAAGGCAGGAGAGCGTGCCGTGATCGTCGCCTGCCACCACCCGCCCGCCTCCATCGATTCGGCGCACGGCGGCAGCAAGGGACTCGCCCGTGACATCGACACGGCGTCGCGGACGGCCGGCTTCTGGCCCGACGCCGTCCTCTCCGGCCATGCCCACCTGTACCAGCGCTTCACCAGGCGTGTCGACGGGCGCGAGATACCGTACGTCGTCGCCGGCTCGGGCGGGTTCGCCGCGACTCGTCCCATCGGAGGACTCCCCCAGACCCCCGTCACCGTCGGCGAGTACACGCTCGACAAGCCCCCTGTCGTCGACTTCGGCTACCTCACGGTGACCGTCGACATGACCGGCCGCGACCACCACCTCACGATCGGCTTCCACGACCGCACCAACATGCACATCCACGACACGACCCACCTCAACCTCAGGACCGGCAAGATCCTCCGGCGCTGAGGGTTGACACGCGCCGCCAACGGTGGGACGGTGAGCGCACCCGGCCCGGGATGACGGTTTCGTCACACGTCCCTGCGGCCCTCGGCCGGTCGACCCGTTCGGGTAGCGACTGAGGAAGGCGTTTCGATGCAGAACGGCCGGTTGACCTCGAGAGAGCTGGCGTCGATCTACCACCCGAAGCTCGGGCTGTTCCTTGCCGCCCGCGAGGCGGCGGCCTCCTGGAACACGATGCGGATGTTCCTGCTCCAGCGCTACGGGTCGCGCGGCAACATCTACCCCGAGGGGCCGCTCGGCGCCTACCGCAACTTCGCCGGCCAGGTGCACTGCAAGCAGCTGTACGGCAACAACGCCGCCGTGCCCGGCACCAGCAACCACGGACTAGGCCACGCCGTCGACGTCGCGGACCACTCCATGGCCGGCCTGGTCGACAAGCACGGCGGCCTCTTCGGCTGGCATCACTGGGACGCGAAATGGGAGTGGTGGCACCGGGAGTACGACGGCGGCTTCGATCGGCCTGACCCGGGCACGAATCAGCAGTTTCCCGTGCTGCGCAAGGGCTCCGGCGGCGTGGGGCAGGCGCCGTACATCGCGCAGATCCAGCGGAGGCTGACCAAGCTCGGCTTTCCCACGGACGACGACGGCGACTTCGGGCCGAACACGGACACCGCCGTCCGCGCCTTCCAGCGATCGCGGCGCCTCACCGCGAACGGCGAGCTGGACCTGAAGAGCTGGCGCGAGCTGGGTCAGGCGACGCCCGCGGCTCCGAAGCCGCCGAAGCCCAAGCCCAAGCCGCAACCAAAGCCCAAGCCGAAGCCAAAACCGACTCCGACGCTGCTCCGTGGCTTCGACGTCTCCGACGTCCAGGGGGACATCGACTTCACGAAGTCGCACACCTCCGGTAACTCTTTCGCGGTCGTCCGGGTCGCGGACGGCAACGTGCGCGACGCGCGCTACGGGCCAGGCCGGATCGCGGCGCTCCGCGAGAGCGGTCTCGCCTGGTTCCCGTACTACTTCGGCCGGGTCGCGTCAGCGGAGAACAACGAGCGTGACGGCGCTGCCGAGGCGGCGATGGCGATCCAGCTCGCCCGCAAGGGCGGCTGGGGCAGGAAGAGCGACCTGCCGCTTGCTTATGACTTCGAGACGGCGAATGGCCAGACAGCGCCGAAGTGCGCCCGCCATCTCCTCCAGTTCATCGACGCCTACCGCAAGGCCCGCGGCCACTACCCGATCATCTACACGGGGCCGAGCTTCTGGACGAGCATCCTGCCCCACCTCACGCCGAGTCAGTGCAAGCTCGTGCAGCGCTGCCCGCTCTGGCTCGCACACTGGGAGGTGCCGAAGCCGCAGGACATCGAGCCGTGGGGCGACACGTGGATGCTCTGGCAGTACTCCGACCACGGCACGGTCCCCGGCGTCTCCACCAAGTGCGACACCGACTACTTCCGGGGCAGCGCGAGCGACTTTGCGAATCTGATCGTCAGCTGACCTTGGCGCCCTCCGTGGCCGCGGGCTCGGCGGGCGGCTTGCCGTCGGCCGGCGCCGGCGGCGGCTCCAGCGCGCTGCCGAACGAGTTGATGTACGCCCGTTGGGCGGCTGCGGTGAAGAAGTCGTGGGCGGCATTCAGTCCCCAGGCGTAGAGCGAGTCGGCGTCGGACTTCGTAAGGCCGAAATCGGTCGTGCTGATCTGGTGCGTGGGGATCGAGACCGTCCGCGCGGACGTGGCGTGAGACAGCTGCTGGCGATCCCAGGCCTCGGTGGCGGCCGAGAACATCGCCTTCAGGAGCGGCACCTCCCAGAGCGGTCGCGGGATCTTCCGGTACGGCAACCCCTCGTCGACGGCGTCACCACCGTGCAGCCGGAAACCCCAGGTCGGCCGCGTCGGGTGCGGGCCGTCGAACAGCCAGATGGGGAAGTTCGAAAGCAGCCCGCCGTCGACGACGTAGACCGGCCTGCCCCCGCGGTGCAGCACGACCGGTGAGAAGAGGAACGGATAGCTCATGCTCATCCGCACCGCCTCGACGATCGGGAAGGTGTCCTTGTCGAACGGCTTGCCGGCCTCGTCGGTGTAGTCGGGCAGGTCGTCCGGCATGATGATCATCCGGCCGGTGGTGATGTCCGAGCCGATCACGTGGAGCCGGTACAGCGTGCGCTGGTACTGCTCGTCGGTGATGTCGTGCAGCTGCTCCCTGGGCGGCAGGTCGCGTCGCTTGACGTCGCCGAAGGTGAGCTCGGTCTTGCCCAGCTCCTTGGCCAGCGGCGAGGCCGCGAGCTGCTCGCCCATCCAGTCGAGGAAGTACTGGCCCGGGGCCATCCCCCGCAGCCGGAAGGTGGCGTTCCACAGCCCGCCGAGCCACTTCCCTCCTCCGCCGGTGTCGGCGAAGCGGGAGTACTGCGCCGCCGCGAGGAGCTTCTGCAGCCCGGCGGCGTCGTAGCCCGCCACGAGGAGGGCGGCGACGATCGAGCCGGCCGAGGTGCCGGCGACGTTGACCCACTCCTGCACGCCGGCATCGCGCTCCGCAGCAGCGATCGCCCCGGCGAACGCGATCCCCTTCACGCCGCCGCCCTCGAAGACGGCGTCGGCGCGAGACGTCTTGTGTGCTGCCACTACACCCACCTCCCTACTCGACCTGCTCGATGGCCCAGAAGTCGCGCGCGAGGTTGCTGCTCTCGACGTAGCTCCCCGGCAGCCAGAAGTAGCCGTCGTCGGCCCAGTCGGGTCCCCAGGAGTTGCGGCACTCGAAGTAGAGCTGGCGCCGGATCTGCTTGTAGCCGACCGCAACCACCGCGTGGCCGCCCAGCGTGCGCTCGTCGGACTCGGGCATCGGGACGATCCCGTTGGAGCCCACGTCCCTCTCGAACGACTCGTACACCGTGAACCCGAACGAGATCGGATACCCGGCGGCGAGCACGTTCTGGATGCTCATCTGCGTCTGCGGCACGCGCGCGTAGCGGATCGCCTGATGCCTGAGACCGTCCCGGTACGCCTTCCTGGAAGGCTTCGTCGCGAACTTCGTGATCACATACGGCCAGTCGGTCTCGGGCGGCGCACCGAGTTGTGCGACCGACTTGATCCCGTCCCGGATCTCGGCGCCGGAGTCCTGCTTGATCGTCCCCTCCATCGCGCGCTCGTTGTAGTAGATGAAGAGACGCGAGGGCGTCGCGGCGTCGGCTTCGTCCTGTTTGAGCGCGTTGAACTCGAGAATGGCGCCGATGCTGTTCGCGGTGCACGAGCCGAGCTGCCCCTGGTCGTACACGGGCGGCATCTGCGAGCGCAGGCTCACCGTCCGTCGCAGAGCCTTCGCCGGCTCGACTGCCAGCAGGTAGTCGCGCATGTCGGGATGGTCCGGCCTCCAGCCGAAGCGCTTCTGCGTCCGTACGGCGAGACCCGCCGGTGCGTCACTCACGTCTTGCTCCTTTCTGGGGATGCGTCCCGGGAAGATGGAGAATCCTTCGCGGACGAGGGCGAGGCCGCAGGCGTCGGCGCGGGCGCGCTCTTCGACTCGGGCAGGACGGAGGTGAGCGTGTCCTGCGCGAAGCGTTCGCTGAAGCCGGCGAGAAAGCTGATCACGAGCAGGGCGAGCCGGCGGTGGTCCGTGCTTTCGCTCGCGGCTATCGGGGCGTGGAGCAACCCGCCGTCGAAGGCGAACGAGATCGCGACCGCGAAGGCGCCGCCGATCAGCGGCCTCAAGCCGCCGAGGAAGAAGATGTACGGCCCGCCGACGTCGTAGTCGAGCTCGAAGCTCCCGCTGTTGATCCGCTGGACGACGCTCACGACCGCGCCGATGGCGCCGGCGATGAGGGCGGCGATGGGCGTTGCCCAGGTGATCGACAGCCAGAGGGTGCAGATCGCGGCGAGGACGACCATGACCGTCGCGATGCCGCCGAAGTAGATGAGCTGCGCCTGGCCGTTCGCGGCGTCGCAGTAGTAGTCCCTGACCTTCTTGATCTCGGCGCGCTCGTGCTCGACCCCTGCGGCGGTCTTCGCGTTGCCGCCGGCGCTCGCAGGCGTGTCCACCAGGCTGAGCAGGTGAGCCGCGCAGGAGACGACGAGCTCGAGGCAGATCCGTTTGCGCACGCCGGTCAGCACCGCGTTCGCCCGCACCGCGAGCTCGTCGCAGACATGCAGCTCGGAGGCGACCGCGGGCGCGGTCTTCGTCGCCCAGTCGCTCTCGCGGTGGAAGCCGAAGACGGACGACCGCAGAGGGCGTTTCTTCTCGGTCAGCGCGACCGCGCTCTCGATCTCGGAGCACCAGTAGGCGCGGACGATCGGGCCGTTGGAGGCCTCGAAGGCGGTGAGGACCGAGTCGTACTCGGCCTCGGCTGCGGGGTCGGGCGTGCCGGACTGGCGTGCTCGCCACCATTGGTGATGGGCGTACACGACCTCGGTGAAGGTCGGCGGACGCGCCCGTTTTCCCCTCGATTGCGCCTCTACCTGCCGCACTGGTGAGACGTCGTTCATTGGCTCGATCAGCTCGGTCACCCGAACCTCCGATCCCGTGACGGCGGTCTCTCCTGCCCTGACCATAGGCGCTCGGCCCGGAGCGCACAAGGCCGGGCGGGGATCACGGCGCAGGCCCCGCGGGCGCAGTCGCTGCGGCCTGGGCGGTGGCCCGAGCTCGGCGTCGAGCCGTCCGCCGCGATCCGGCACATGCTCGAGTGTCCGGGGGGTGACGGGACGGTGACGACCGCTCGCTAAAGATCCGGCACGGTGACTGCGCCGCTCGGAGAGCGCACCGGGGTCATTGTCGTCCGCGCGTGGTTGGAAAGCGACGGCCGGATGCGCGCACGCATCACTGCGACCGACCTCTCCCCGCGGGAGCAGGAGAGCGCCTCAGCCGCCGAGGGAGTCGACGAGATCGTCCGGCTGGTTCGCGACCGGCTCGAGCGCCTCGCCGAGTCAGCGCCCTAGCAGGCGTCAGGCAGCTTGCTTCTCGGCCCGCTCGTACACCGGCTCGGCCGGGTCGAGCACATATGTGCGGCCGTCGAGGACGAAGACGATCGCCGGCAGCTCGAGGTCGGCCAGCAACTCCTGGGCCTCACGGAGCAGCAGCGCGAGGCTGTCGCTCTCCTCGCCGAGCTCGGCCGCGAAGAGCCAGACCGGCTCGTCGTTGTGCGACCAGCCCGGCCAGCGGGGCCGCATGCTGACCCGGAAGGACTGGGCCGCTTCGAACGTCGGCAGCTCGAAGAGCACGACGTCGCTGAGTTGGAGCTCGAGTTCGTCCATGCCCCAAGAATGCGTGCCGGACGGGTCGCGCGCCGTGACGCGAATGCGTCAAAGGGTCTAAGGAATCTGTTAGCCCGCGGGCTCTGCGGCCGGGCCTAGCTCCTCCTGCGCCGACCTCGTGATCAGGAGCGCCAGCACCGCACCGACGGCGTAGCCGATGAGCACGGCCGCGAGCGACTCCCAGAGACCCGGCTTCAGGGTCATGTTCCAGACGACCCCGAAGACGATGCCGAGGTTCGAGAACTCGACCACCCAAAGGCCCGGATGCAAGGTCATGCGGCGCGCCTCCGGGCCGAGCGGGCCCGGGCCGTTTGCCTGCAGCGCAGCCCCGAGCTTGTGCCCGGTCCGTTCAGCGATTCCCGCGCCCTGGGCGAGTAGCACGACGAGGGCGGCGATTGCGACGTCGATCCAGCGAGTGCTCCAGGTCCAGAGGTGGCTCGTCATGTACGCGCCGGTCGCGAAAAGACCGATGATCGCGATCGGAAAGAGCTTCCCGACCTTGCCCGCCATGATCCCCCACGGCGCAGCCTGCTCGACCGTGCGCGCGGCGCGCAGCTGCAAGAGGCAGGCGAGGATCACCGAGCCCGCACCGATGCCGATAAACAGCGAGAGCAGATGGACGTAGAGGACGTAGTGGTAGGTGTTCAAAGCTTCTCCCCGCAGTCGAGACGCCGATTTCCCCCGAGGCTAGGGGATCAGGCAGACGGCTTCAAGGTCACTGCCCGACGACCGTCCGGCTCTGCTCGCGGGCGAACTGCTGGACGTAGTAGGGGCCGAGGCCGCCTTTGCCGGTGAGGCCGCTCGACTTCCAGCCGCAGAACGACTGGACGCCGGGCCAGGCTCCGGTGGTCGCCCCAGCGCGCCGGTTGACGTAGACGACGCCGGCCTCGATCTCGTCGAGGAACCGGTCGAGTTCCTCCTCGTCCCCCGAGAAGACGCCCGCCGTAAGGCCGTACGGGACGGCATTCGCCTCTGCGAGCGCGGCGGCGAAGCCGCGGACGCGGACGACGGTGACGAACGGCAGGAAGAGCTCGTCGCGGGTCAGCGGATGCCCGAGGGGTAGGCCCGAGACGACTGTCGGCTCGACGAACCAGCCGACGTCGTCGCCCCGAGAGCCACCTGCGATGACGACGCCGTCGCGGCGTGCCGCTTCGACCGAGCGCTCGAACCGCCCGACCGCCTGCTCGTTCACCACCGGCCCGGTGGCAACGTCGGGATCGGCCGGATCGCCGACGGCGTAGGTCGCCGCCATCGCTGCGAGCCGTTCGACGAGCTCGTCGTGCGCCTCGTCCACGACGATTGCCCGCGAGCACGCGCTGCACTTCTGCCCCGAGAACCCGAAGGCCGCTTTCGCGATTCCCTCGGCTGCGGCTTCGAGATCGGCGCTCGCGCCGACGATGGCCGCGTTCTTGCCGCCCATCTCGGCGAGCACCGGCCGCGGGTAGGGCCCTGCGGAGAGACGGCGGCCGATCTCGCGCCCGACCTCGGCCGAACCCGTGAACGCGATCCCGTCGACGTCGGCCCCGACGAGTGCCTCGCCCGTCCGGGGGCCGCCCTGGACGAGGGAGATGACACCGTCGGGTACACCCGCCTGAGCCAGCAGGCGCGCCACCGCGCCGCCGGAGCGCGGCGCCTCCTCGGGCGGCTTGAGCACGACGGCGTTGCCCGCGGCGAGCGCCGCGGCCGTCATGCCGAAGCCGAGCGCGAACGGGAAGTTGAAGGGCGCGATCACGCCGAAGACGCCGTACGGCCGGAGGACGTCGGTGTTGCGCTCGTCGGGCGACAGTCGGCCGAGCGGCGTCTCGAATCCCTCTGCCGACTCGACCTGGCGGCAGTACGTCTCGATCAGGTCGATGGCCTCCTCCACCTCCGCGATCGACTCTGTCCGAACCTTGCCTACCTCCATGCTGATCGCGGCCGCGATCTCGAGCTTGCTCTCTTCGATCAGGCGCTCGGTCGCACGCAGGAACGCAAGGCGCTCTGCGTGCGGGAGTTGCCGCCACTCCCGCTGCGCCGCGCGCGCCGACTCGACGGCTTCGTCGACGAGCTCGGCGCCCTCACGCGCCCGGCTCACGACATGCTCGCGCCGGGACGGGTCGGCGCGCTCGAACGGTTCCCCCACGGCGACTTCGCCGCCGCCGACAAAGTGGGTGAGCGGGGGTGGATTCGGCTCGCGCTCCCGCGCAGCGGCGAGCGCCGCCTCGAAGGCGCGGTCGAGCTCGGCGCTGCGCGCTCCCGTCGTGTACGTGAGCCGAGTCGCCATCGCCGAATAGCATCTCACGCAATGGCGGGCAGGTCGCTCTTCGTCGCGGGGCTGCAAACGGCAGGCGTGCCGGGCGACGCGGCCGCGACGCTCGCTGAGTTCGAGCGGAACGTCCGCTCGCTGCATGCGACCTTCGACGACCTCCAGCTCGTTGTCGCGCCGGAGCTCCACCTGATGGCGCTGCGGCCGCTCCTCGAGGATGACGCAGCGCCGCACGATCTCGCGGTCGACATCCCCGGCCCGCTGACGGAACGGCTCGGCGCGCTCGCCCGCGAGACGCGGCTTTGGCTGGTGCCGGGCAGCGTCTATGAGCGCGTCGGCGACGGCGTCGCCAACACTGCCGTCGTCTTCTCCCCCAACGGCGAGCTCGTCGCCAACTACCGCAAATGCTTTCCCTGGCAGCCCTACGAGACGACCCGCCCCGGCACGCAAACCGTCTGCTTCGACATCGCCGACGTCGGCCGGTTCGGGATCGCCATCTGCCACGACGGCGCGTTCCCCGAGATCTTCCGCTCGCTCGCCTGGCAGGGCGCCGAGGCGATCTTCCAGGTCACGCTCACCGGCACGTCCGATCGCGACGCCGAGACGGTGGTCGCGCGTGCGAACGCCATCGTCAATCAGGTCGCGGTCGTGAACGTCAACGCAGCGGCGCCGGTCGGCAACGGCCGCAGCCTTGTGATCGATCCCGAAGGCGCGGTGCGCTACGAGGCCGGTGTCGGCGAGGAGGTCGTGACGGCCGTGCTCGACCTCGACCAGGTGCAGCGCGTCCGGGAGCGCGGCAGCTTCGGCATCAACCGGCTGTGGGAGGAGATGGACCGCGTCGGGCCGAGCCTCGAGCTGCCGCTGTACGGCGGCTACAAGCCGCGGCCGCGGTAGAGCTCGAGCACCTTCTCGCGGGGTAGGGCACGGACGAGCCGTCCCTCGCGACCTGTCGTGTCGACCGCCGCCCAGAGCGAGCAGAGCACCGCCTCCTCGGTCGCGTCGACGGCCGCCTGGAAGAGCGGATCGAGGTCGCGGTCCGCGTAAGAGCGCGCGTCCGAAGTCGCGAAGGCGACGAAGATCTCGCCGCTTCCATGGTGCGCCACGGAACCGGCCCGCGCGAGCCCGAGGCCGGCGCGGCGCGCGAGCCGCTCGAGCTGCGGGGGCGTGAGCGGTGCGTCGGTCGCGACGACGGCGATGCAGCTGCCGCCGGGATCGGGAGCCTCGTCCGGCTGCTCGTCGAGCAGCTGCCCGACGGGCACGCCGTCGACGCGCAGCTGCTCCCTCGTGCCGAAGTTCGTGAGCAGGAGGACGCCGACGGTGTGGTCGCCGGCCCGCCGGCTCGCGGAGCCGATCCCGCCCTTCCACTCGAAGCAGCTCATTCCGGCGCCGGCGCCGACCGCGCCCTGCTCGAAGTCGGTCGTCGCGTCGGCGAACGCGCGGGCCACGTCGTCCGGCTGCACGTGCGCGACGCGCGCGTCCGAGAGCCAGCTGTCGTCGCACTCGCCGACGACGGGGATGACGACGTCGTCGACGCCGACCCGCGGATCCTGCGCCATGGCGACCGAGACGGCGCCGTCGTACACGCGTCCGACGGCGTGCGTCGCGGTGAGGTAGACCGGCGTTTCGAGCAGCCCCCACTCCCGGATCTCGAGCGAGCCGGTCAGCTCGCCCGCGCCGTTCAGCACGGCCGTGCCGGCCGGAACCGGCAGCGACGGCGGAACGACGGCGGTCACACCGGTCCGCTCGACCGTGACGTGGCCGACCGTGACCCCGGCGTCGGCGATCGAGTTCCGCGGCCCGGGCTCGAGCGTCCCGATGACGATGCCGTCCTCGCGCGGCCGTGACATGGTGCGACCCTAATGCTGCCGTTCGTCTGGAGCGACGACTGCCTGCGCCACGAGCCCGAGGCGGAGGTCTGGATCGGCGTGCGGACGCCGGCGACGGAGGTGCCGCAACGGGCGCTGGCGATCAGGGAGGCGCTGCTCGCGGTGGACGCGCCAGAAGTTCCGGCCGTCGCGCACGACGATGCGGCGCTGCTTCGTGTGCACGATCCCGCGCTCGTCGAGTTCCTCCGCACCGCGTGGGACGATTGGTCGGCGGCCGGGCTCCCCTCCGACCGGGTCGTCCCGTACGTCTTCGCGCGAGCGGAGCTCACGAGCGGACGAGCGCCCGCGACGCCGACAGCGATCTGGGCGCGGCCGGGGCTCTATGCCTACGACACGATGACGCTGATCGGCCCGGGAACCTGGGAGGCCGCGCGGGGCGCGGTCGACGTCGCGCTCACTGCCGTCGACCTCGTCATGGGCGGCAAACGGGTCGCGTACGCCTGCTGCCGCCCACCGGGCCACCACGTCACGCGGTCGCTCTACGGCGGCTCCTGCTACCTCAACAACACCGCCGTCGCCGCCGGCGAATTGCTTGCGTGCGTCGGCGGACCGGTCGCCGTGGTCGACATCGACGCCCACCATGGCAATGGGACGCAGGAGCTGTTCCTCGGCCGCAGCGACGTGCGCACGGCGTCGGTGCACGTCGACCCGGGCGCGGGCTGGTTCCCCCACTTCCTCGGCTTCGCGGCCGAGAACGACGACACGAACCTCAACCTTCCCCTCGCTCCGGGCACCGGCGACGACGGCTGGCTCGCAGCCGTCGGGGAGGCAGCGGAGTTCGCCGCCCCGGCACGCGCGCTCGTCGTCGCACTCGGCGTCGACGCCGCCGCCGGAGACCCCGAGAGCCCGCTCGAGGTGAGCCCGGCGGGCTACCGCGAGGCAGGCCGGATCCTCGGCGAGCTGGGGCTGCCGACCGTGGTCGTCCAGGAGGGCGGCTACGACCTCGCCACGATCGGGCCGCTGGTCGCCGAGACCCTGACCGGCCTCGCGCGGTAGAACACGCCGATGAAACCGCTCCAGGACATAGGCACGATCGGCGTCGGCGCCTTCGCGAGCTCGTACGACATGCGCTCGGAGGTCGAGCGCGGCGTCGAATGGTGGGAAAGCCGTGGCTACCGGGTCAAGCTCGCCCCGGGCGTCTACGCGCGCGACGAATACGTCGCCGGCGACGCGCGCAGTCGCGCCGACGACCTGCACGCGCTGTTCGCCGACCCCGAGGTGGACGTCGTCCAGACGCTCCAGGGCGGGTTCGGCTCGAGCGAGATGATCCCCCACCTCGACTTCGACCTCATCGGCGCCAACCCGAAGCCGTTCGTCGGCTACTCGGACATCACGTCGCTGCATGTGCCGATCCGGCAGCGCGCCGGCTTCCCCACCTTCTACGGGTACGGCCTGATGGGCGTCGGCAGCAAGGACACGACCGCGTTCACACACGAGCGGCTGCTCGACGTGCTCCGCGGCGACGTGACCGGTGAGGTGCCGCGCGACCCCGAAGACCCCTACGTGCGGGCGATCACACCGGGCAAGGCGACCGCGCCGCTCGTCGGCGGCTGCCTCTGGCTCCTGCTGCAGACGCTCGGGACTCCGTGGGAGCTCGACACCGCCGGAACGATCCTCTTCTTCGAGGACACGCACGCGCCGCCGTACTACGTCGACGGGCAGTTGACGCAGCTCCGCCACGCGGGGAAGCTCGACGATCTGCAGGGTGTCGTCGTGGGCGAGATGAACCGCTGCGACTACGGCGACCTGCCGCGCGACGTCTCGGACTGGCGAGCCACGAGGTCGATCGAGGACGTGCTCGACAAGCACCTCCAGCCGCTCGGCGTGCCGGTCCTCTACAAGCTGCCACTCGGACACGGGAAACACCAGGCTTCCATCCCACTGGGTGTCCGTTATACGCTCGACGCCGACGCACGGACATTGACCGTGGACGAGTCGCCATTCGAGGGCTAGAGGGAGGGCACGATGAAGAGAAGGTGGCTTGCGGCGCTACCGCTGTTGTCCGTAGCGCTGATACTCGCGATGACCGGCTGCGGGGGAAGCGGCGGTAGCAGCAGCACCAGCGCCAGCGGCGGCGGAACCTTCCGCCTCGGCACGTCCAACGGCATCGACTCCCTCAACCCGTACGTCGCGTTCAACCAGGACGCGTACAGCGCGTTCGAGTACATCTATCCGGTCCTCATCCAGTACGACAGCAAGCTCCACTACGCCCCGTTCTTCGCCAAGTCGTGGCACGCGTCGAACGGCGGCAAGACCTGGACGTTCAAGACGCAACCGAACGCCAAGTGGAGCGACGGCAAGCCCCTCACGGCCGCCGACGCCGCCTGGACGATCAACACCGACATCAAGTACAAGGGCGGCGGTGCCGCGAACGCCGCGGGACTCGTCAACCACATCACGCACGCGACCGCCCCGAACCCGACGACGCTCGTCGTCAACTACGACGAGGCACCCGGGCCGACCTGGGTGCTCGGTCAGTTCCAGCAGTTCTTCATCCTCCCGCAGCACATCTGGGCGCAGCACACGGGCAACAAGGGTGCCGGCCTGAAGACGTTCGCGAACAACGCGCCGATCGTCGGCTCCGGCCCGTTCAACCTCGTCAAGTTCCAGAAGAACAACGTCGCGATCTTCCAGCGCAACAACTCCTACTGGGGCACGAAGCCGCAGATCGAGGAGTTCGGGCTGCAGCAGTTCTCGGACGACGACGCGATGGTCACCGCGCTGAAGGCGCACGACCTCGACTCGATCGAGGCAGTGCCCGCGACGGCGATGAAGACGCTCCGCAACGCGGGCTTCGAGGTCTCGGATGTGCCGGGCCTCGACCAGACCGACTTCATCGTCAACTCGAACCCGCAGAAGAAGACGCATCGCGAACTACTCAACCTGAAGGTCAAGGAGGCGTTCGACCACGCGATCGACCGCCAGAAGATCGACGACGTCACCTTCCTCGGTGCGGCGCGGCCCGCCGTGTCGATCATCCCCGCCTCCGCCGGCGCCGGCTGGAACAACCCGCACCTGAAGGTGGTCAGCTTCGACCTCGCGCTGGCGAACAAGCTCCTCGACCAGGCCGGGTACAAGCGCGGCCCGGGCGGGATCCGCGTCGCGAACGGCCAGAAGATGTCGTACAACGTCATCGCGCCGACCGACGTGCAGAGCATCCCGCGCACGTTCCAGATCCTCCAGACCGACTTCAACAAGATCGGCGTGCAGTTGAAGCAGCAGGCACTCGACTCGAGCGCCGCCTTCGCCAAGATGACGAGCCCCAACAACACGTACCAGGGCTTCGACCTGGCGATGTGGGACTGGACCGCTCTCATCGACCCCGACTTCATGCTCTCGGTCGTCACGTGCGACCAGTACGGCGGTTGGAGCGACTCCGGCTACTGCAACAAGACCTACGACAAGATGTACTCGGAACAGCAGGTGGCGTCGAGCGAAGCGAAACGCCGCCAGATCGTCTGGGACATGCAGGCGATGCTGTACAACCAGCGGCCGTACCTCTGGCTCGCGAACGACGACTCCGTGGCGGCGGTCTCGTCGAAGTGGGCGGACTTCCAGAACACGGCGCAAGGACCCTTCAACGAGCTGAACATCCAGAGCCTGACGCAAGTGCACCTGAAGTAGGAGGTTCCTCGTGCGGGGGACCGACTATGTCCTGAAGCGGGTCTTTTTCGCGATCGTCACCGTCTGGGTGGCGCTGACGATCAACTTCGTCCTCTTCCGGCTCGCACCCGGCACCGCCGTCACGAACCTTTCGCGCGTCCCGCACGCGACGCAGCAGCTGCGGCACGCGCTCGAGGTGGAGTTCGGGCTCGACAAGTCGAAGTGGCAGCAGTACGTCATCTACCTGAAGCAGCTGGCCCATGGAAACCTCGGCATCTCGTACTCGAACCAGCAGCCCGTCTCGACGAACCTCCGGATCGCCCTGATCAACACGCTGCCGATGGTCACGCTCGGCACCGCCTTCGCGATCGTGTTCGGCGTATTCACCGGGGTCATCGCCGCCTGGCGGCGACGGACGAAGACCGAGGGCCTGTCGGTCAGCACCGCGCTCGCCTTCTACGCGATGCCCACGCAATGGCTGGGGCTGATGCTGATCATCATCTTCGCCGGGGTCCTCCCGACCGCCGGGATGACGAACGAGTTCCTGCTCAACCCGCCGTTCTGGACGCACGTGAGGGACCTCGCGTCGCACATGTTCCTGCCGGCGCTGACGCTCGGACTCACGCTGTACGGCGAGTACACACTCATCGTGCGCTCGGCGATGCTCGAGACGCTCGGCGAGGACTACATCCTCACTGCCCGCGCGAAGGGGCTGAAGCCGCGGACTATCGTCAGGAAGCACGCGTTGCGCAACGCGATGCTGCCGATCACCACCCTGATCGCCCTCTCGCTCGGCTACATCGTGGCGGGCGCGATCCTGATCGAGAGCGTGTTCTCGTGGCCGGGAATCGGCCGCGCGGTCTACCAGGCGGTGCTGGAGCGCGACTACCCGATGCTGCAGGGAGCCTTTCTCGTCCTGACACTCTCGGTCATCTTCTTCAACCTCGTCGCCGACCTCCTCTACTTCAGGCTCGACCCGAGGATCACCGAGTGAGCGTAGGCTCGACGGAGCTCACCAAGAAGCGGAGGCACCGGCTCGGCCGGTGCCGGAGCGGGGCATGAGCGAAGCCTCCTTCTTCGTCGAAGCGCCGGCCGAGGGCGGCACGACCAGGCAGGGCTTGGTGCTCCAGACGCTCCGCCACCAGCGCGTCGCGCTGGGCGCGGCTCTGTTCCTCGCCGCCTGCACGGTCATCGCGATCCTCGCGCCGTGGATCGCGCCGTACCCGCTCCACGAGCAGGTCGGGGGGGTCTTCGGCCATCCGTCGTGGCACCACCTGCTCGGCCTCGACGACGGCGGCATCGACATGGTCACGCTTTTGATCTGGGGCATGCGCGTCTCGCTCGTCGTCGGCTTCGCTGCGACCTTCGTCTCGATGGTGATCGGGGGCACCGTGGGTGTCGTCGCCGGCTACTTCGGCGGCCACACCGACAACGTGCTGATGCGGATCACCGACTACTTCCTCGTCATCCCGGACGTCCCGTTGATGATCGTCGTCGCCGCGATCTGGGGGCCGAGCCTCTTCCACATCATCATCGTGATCGGGATCCTGCTCTGGACGAGCACGGCGCGCGTGATCCGCGCGCAGGTGAAGAGCGTGCGGGAGCGCGTGTACGTGAAGCGGGCGCGGGCGCTCGGGGCGGGCCACGCGAGGATCGTGCTGCGGCACGTGCTGCCGCAGGTCGCGCCGCTGCTGGTCGCGAGCACCGTCCTGACCATCGCCGTCGCGATCTTCGACGAGACCGCGCTGGCGTTTCTCGGTCTGAGCGATCCGAGCACGATCTCGCTCGGCACCATCATGGAGCACGCGTTCCAGCGGGCGGCGATCTCCACCGGCGCGTGGTGGGCGATCGTCCCGCCGGGCGTCGTCGTCACGCTGCTCATCCTCGCGTGCAGCCTCGTCGGCGGAGCGCTGGAGGACGCGCTCAACCCGCGGCTGAGGGTCGCACACCTGTCGGCGCGCACTTTCCGGCTGCGTCCGCTCGTGGGCCGCGGAAAGGATGCGGTGTGAGCGTAGGCTCGACGGAGCTCACCAGGGAGCGCAGGCGCCGGCTTTGCCGGCGCCGGGAGCGGGAAAGATGAGCGCGCCGCTCCTGCAGGTCGAGGACCTCCAGGTCTGGTTCGAGCTCGAGGGGCGCGGCGAGCTCCACGCCGTGCAGGGCGTGAACCTCTCGCTCGAGCCGGGCGAGCGCCTCGGGCTCGTCGGAGAGTCGGGCTGCGGAAAAACGACGACGGCGCTCGCCATCATGGGCCTGCTCCCATCGAGCGCCAGCGCCTCGGGCCGTGTTCTGCTCGAGGGGGTCGACATCCTCGCCGGCGGCGAGGAGGCGATGCGGCCACACCGCTGGGTGGACATCGCAATCGTCTTCCAGGGGGCGATGAACGCGCTGAACCCCGTGTACACGATCGGGATGCAGATCGTCGAGGCGCTCGAACTCCACGGTCGCGCCAAAGGTGTGACTGCCCGAGCGCGGACGGCGGAGCTGCTCGAGGCGGTCGGCATTCCCGCGGGCCGGGCCGCGCGCTACCCGCACGAGCTCTCGGGCGGGATGCGCCAGCGGGCGGCGATCGCGATGGCGCTCGCCTGCAACCCGAAGGTGCTGATCGCCGACGAGCCCACGACGGCGCTCGACGTGATGGTGCAGGCGCAGATCCTGGAGCTGCTCGACGGGCTCTGCCGCGACTTCGGCCTCGCGCTGATCCTCGTCACGCACGACCTGCCGGTCGTGGCCCAGCTCTGCAACCGCTGCGCCGTGATGTACGCCGGCGAGATCGTCGAGCGCGGGCCGCTCGAGGCCATCTACCACACGCCTGGACATCCCTACAGCCGGATGCTGTTCGCCGCGTCGCCGGATCTCGCCGGCCTCGGCGAGCCGGTGCTCTCGATCCCGGGCGCGCCGCCGCGACTCGACCGGCCGATCGCCGGCTGCCCGTTCAGCCCGCGCTGCGACTCCGTCTTCGACGCCTGCGGAGTCCGGCCTGGGCTCGAACAGCTGGCGGAGGATCACGACGCCGCCTGCCACCTCAATTCGCGGGTGCCTGCATGAGCGCCGAGCCGACACTGCTCGAGGTCGAGGATCTCGTCGTCCGCTACCCGATCCACCGCGGCCTCGTCGGGTCGGCCACGCGCCGGCCGCGCCGCAGCGTGCACGCCGTCGAGGGCGTGTCGCTGTCGGTGCGG
This sequence comes from uncultured Actinomycetes bacterium, assembly GCA_963731015.1. Taxonomy (GTDB): domain Bacteria; phylum Actinomycetota; class Thermoleophilia; order Gaiellales; family Gaiellaceae; genus Palsa-739. The sequence continues at coordinate 50,204 of CAVSTY010000005.1, read as the reverse complement.
CGGGGAGAGATGCTCGCCCTCGTCGGCGAGTCGGGCTGCGGCAAGACGACGACCGCCCAGGCGGTGCTGCGGCTCGTCGATCCCGTCTCCGGCTCGATCCGTTTCGACGGCCGCGACCTCGTGCCGCTCGGCCCGCGGGAACTCCGTCCGATCCGCCGTCGGATTCAGGTCGTCTACCAGGATCCGTACGAGTCGCTTGACCCGCGGTTCCGGGTCCGCGCGGCGGTGGAGGAGCCGCTCCTGATCCACCGCCTCGGCGGCTCGAAGGCCGAGCGGGCCGCGCGGGTTTGCGACGCGCTCGTCCGGGTGGAGCTCTCACCGCCCGAGCTCTACCTCGACCGCTATCCGCACGAGCTCTCGGGCGGCCAGCGCCAGCGGGTCGCGATCGCGGCGGCGCTCGTGCTCGAACCCGAGGTGCTCGTCGCCGACGAGCCGGTCTCGATGCTCGACGTCTCGGTCCGGGCAGGCGTGCTCAACGTCCTCGACGGCCTGCGCGAGCAGGGCCTCGCGATCCTGATGATCACGCACGACCTCTCCACCGCAGCCCGCTTCGCGCAGCGGATCGCGGTCATGTACCTCGGCCGCATCGTGGAGGAAGGTCCCGCTGCGGCCGTCGTGCGAAACCCGCAGCACCCGTACACGAAGGCGCTGCTCTCGGTCGTGCCGCGGCGCGACCCGCGCGACCGGCAGCAGCCGCAGATCCTGCGCGGTGAGACGCCGGACGCGGTGGCCATCCCGAGCGGCTGCCGCTTCCATCCGCGCTGCCCGGTTGCGGTCGAGCGCTGCGCGCAGGAGGATCCGTCCCTCGCCCAGCCGACCTCGGCCGAAGAGGGGCACCGGGCCGCGTGCCTGCTCTTATCCTCTGACTAGAGTCGGCATGAAGCGACCTAAGGGGGCTCTTTCGATGGCGACACTCAGCGAGAAGCAGGCGGCGCTCTTCACCGACCGCAACTGGGGCGTGATCGCGACCATCCGTGAGGACGGCTCACCGCAGGCCACGCCCGTCTGGATCGACTACGACGGCGAGTACGTGTTGGTCAACAGCGCCCAGGGAAGAACCAAGGTCAAGAACATCGAGCGCGATCCACGGGCGACCGTCACGGTCCTACCCGCCGCCGACCAGCAGAGCGGCTACGTGATGGTGAGCGGCCCGGCCGAGATCGTCGAGGAAGGCGCTCTCGACCACATCAACATGCTCGCGAAGAAGTACCTGGGCCAGGACAAGTACCCGTACCTCGGCCCCGGCGAGCAGCGCGTGATCATCCAGATTCGACCCGAGCGCGTCGACGGCTTCGGCGCAGGCGGATAGAGCATCGGGTCGGGTCGGTGAAACTGCTCCCAGGCGAGCGGCTCGAATCGGTTCGAGAGCTCGATCTGCGCGATCCGGAGACGATGCCGGATGCGCTGGACGAGCTCTGCAAGTTGACGGGCGTCGACAGGCCCGAGGAGATCGGCCTCAATGGTCCGGCGATTGGGGCGCGGGTCACGGAGCAGAACTCCGGCGAGGCGGCGCTTCGGCTGTTCGAGGTGGTCTTCGGCCGCGACTCACTGACCGTCGCGCTGGTCGTGGGCGACCTCTTTCCGCGGCTGCTGGAGGCGACGGTGCTCTATCTGGCCGGCATCCAGGGCCGCGAGTTCGACGCACTCCGCGAAGAGGAGCCGGGCCGGATCGCGCACGAGGTCCGCGACGTCGAGACGAACGGTGTCTGGGGATTCCCCTACTACGGAGCGGTCGACGCCACTCCCCTCTTCATCCGCGCTGCGGTCCGTGCGATCGAGCGCCGGCCGGAGTTCGTGGTCATGCCGGTTCCCGGGCGTGACGCGAGAGTCGGCGATTCGCTCCACGCGGCCGTCGGCTGGCTGGTCCGGCGGCTGGCAGAGGACGAGCTCGGGCTCCTGAGCCACCGGCGCGTCAACCCGCACGGGCTCGAGAACCAGGTCTGGAAGGACAGCTGGGACAGCATGTCCCATGCGGACGGCGCCGTTTGCAACCACGACGCTCCGGTCGCCTCTATCGAGGCCCAGGCGCTGGCCCATGACGCGCTCGTCGAGGCCGCGCCTCAAAGCGCCGATCCGGCAGTCCTGCTCGCAGCCGCGGACAGGCTCGAGCGCGCCGTCGAGAAACACCTCTGGATCGACGATCCCGAGGGCGGCTTCTACGCGATCGGCGTCGACCGCGACCCGAACTCACACGCGCCGCGGCCGCTGCAGGTGCGGGCCTCGAACATGGGCTGGCTGCTCGACTCGCGGCTGCTCGACGGCCCCGAGCACGCCGAACGGCGGCGACGGATCGTCCAGCTGCTCCTCTCCGACGAGTTCCTCGCCGAGGGCGGAATCCGTACGCTCTCGGCGCGCGAGCAGCGTTTCCGGCCGCGCGCGTACCACAACGGGAACGTCTGGGCCCACGACAACTACGTGATCTCGCTCGGCCTGGCTCGGCACGGATTCCGCGACGAAGCCCTCGAGCTGCAGCGCCGCGTCGTCGCCTCATGCCGTGCCACACACCGGTTCCCCGAGTTCGTCGCGGGCGGGAAACCCGGGACCGAGCTGATCGCGAAGCGGATCGTCGACGTCTACGACGACCGAAACGAGCGCGTGAATCGCATCGAGCAGCCGCCGCAGGAAATCCAGGGCTGGACCGTCGGGGCGATGGTCGCGATCGAGCACTCCCCGCCGCTCTAGGGCGAGAAGCGGCCGTTACCGGGCGACGACTCGGCGGTAGCGCCAGATGGCGAGGGCGGCGAACACGAGCGTGATCCCGACCGACCAGGCCGTCGCGATCCACGGGTCGTTACCGACAGGATTACCGACGAAGAGGCCGCGGATGGCGTCGACCATGACGGTGAACGGGTTGTGCTCGGCAATCGGCTGGAGCCAGCCCGGCATCGACGAGACGGGCACGAACGCCGAGGAGACGAAGGTGAGCGGGAACAGGATGATGAAGCCGTACGCGTTCGCCGACTCGGGCGACGAGGCGGAGAGCCCGACGAAGGCGAACACCCAGGAGAACGCATAGCCGATCAGCAGAAGCAGGAGGATCCCGGCGATGACGTCGGCGGGGCTCGTCTCGAAGGCGAAACCGACGAGCAGCCCCACGACGAGCACCACCGCGGTCTGGACGATGTTCGTGCTCACGTCGGCGAGCGTCCGGCCGGTGAGCACGGCGGCGCGTGACATGGGGAGCGACCGGAACCGGTCCATCAGCCCTTTCTTCAGGTCGTCGGTGAGGCCGAGCGCCGTGACGAACCCGCCGAAGGCGATCGTCTGCACGACGATGCCCGGAATCAGGTAGTCGACATAGCTGTAGCCGGGTGTCACGATCGCGCCGCCGAAGACGTAGACGAAGAGCAGCACGAACATCACCGGCTGCACCGTGAAGCCGATCAAGAGGTCGGGCTGGCGCGGGATTCGCTTCGCGCTGCGGACGGCCAGCACCCACATGTCGGACAGCTCGAACGCAACCGCCCTCACGGGTGCTCCTCCTCTTCCTCCGCCTCGGTCGCGGTCTGACCGGTCAGGGTGAGGAAGACGTCGTCCAGGGTCGGGTGGTGGGTGGCGATGTCGTCGATCGCGATCTCCGCCTCGTCGAGCCTGCGGACGGCGGCCGTGACTGCTCCTGCGGCACCTGCGATCGGAAGCGAGATCGCGCCGTCGACCAGCACGGGGGCGTCCGAGCCGACCGGCGCGAGCACTTCGGCGGCCGCAGGCGCCAGCGCCTCGTCCGCAAGCCGGATCTCGAGCCGGTGTCCGCCCACCTGACGCTTCAGTTCGTCGGGGGTGCCTTCGGCGATCACCTGGCCGTGGTTGACGACCGCGATCCGGTGCGCGAGCCGGTCGGCCTCCTCCAAATACTGCGTCGTCAGCAGGACGGTCGTCCCGGTGCCGACGAGGCGCTCGATCGACTCCCAGAGCGCGAGCCGGCTGCGGATGTCCAGGCCGGTCGTCGGCTCGTCGAGGAAGAGGATCGGCGGCCGGGCGACCAGCGCTGCCGCCAGGTCGAGCCGGCGACGCATGCCTCCCGAATACGTTCGCACCAGTCGCTTGCCGGCCTCCGCGAGCCCGAACTCGTCGAGTAGCTCGGTCGCCCGCCGCCGTGAGGAACGACGGCCGAAGTGGTACAGGCGCGCGACCATCTCGAGGTTCTCGAACCCGGTCAGGTTTTCGTCCACCGCCGCGTACTGTCCGGCGAGTCCGATCTGCCTCCTCACCCGACGGCCGTCGCGCACGACGTCGTAGCCGGCGACCCGTGCGCTGCCACCGTCGGGTTGAAGCAGCGTCGTCAGGATCCGAACCGCCGTCGTCTTGCCCGCACCGTTCGGCCCGAGCAGCCCCAGCACGATGCCCGCCTCGGCGCTCAGGTCGATGCCACGAAGTGCCTCGACGTCGCCGAAGTGCTTCCGCACTCCGGTGACCTCGATCGCGAGCGCGCTCGCCATTCTCAGCGGCGACGCTGTTGCGGCGGCCGGAGCGCGTCGTCGAGCAGGCGCACGACCGTGTCCACGTTGGTTTCGTAGCCACCGGCGCTGCGGAGCGCGAGGCCGTTGACGACGATCCCCGCGAAACGTACGAGGTCGCTCCACTCGATGTCCCGCCGCACCTCGCCGGCCTCGCGCTGAGCCTGGAACCATGCTTCGAGCTTGTCCCGCTGCTCCTCGGTGCTCGCCGCGATCCGCCGCCTGACGCTCTCGTCCTGACTGAGTCGCACCTCGAGCTCGAGCAGGACCGCGAGGAGCTCCGGGCTCTCGTGTGCGATCTGGTAGAGCGCCTCGGCGAAACCGCCGGCTGTGATCGCCTCGACGTAACGACGATTCGCATCGACTCCAATCGCCAGGAAGAGATCCTCTTTGTCGTCGAAGTAGTGGAAGATCGCACCGCGCGACAGCCCGGTGGCCTCCTCCAGGCGTGCGACCGTCGCGCCGTTGTAGCCGTAGCGCGCGAACGTGCGGCGGGCCCCGTCGAGGATCTGAGCCCGCCGAGACTCGAGGTGCTCCTCGCTGACTTTCGGCACGGCCAGCACCATACAAATCAGGCGGAGACGCGCCGCTTGGCGCGGCCGCCGTAGTGGAGATAGGTCGGCTTGCCCCCCGGCTCCTCCGGCGAGAAGAAGACGGCCGGCAGGTCCGCGTCTGCAATCGGCACCCGCAGCATGAACGTGTCCGACCGGTCGGTGGGCTGCAGCGGGAGGTCGACCATCGGCGGCCAGCCCTGGCTCTGGGCCACCTCGTGAGTGGGCGTCACCGTTGCGAGTAGGTGGCCCGAGTCGTCGGCGCCGACCTCGAGGCGGAGCCCTTCCCGCTGGTAGAGCCCGGTGTAGCGCGCAGGCTCGGCGACGGTCTTCTCGTCGATCGTCTCCGGGTCGGGGTTCGGCCCGACCCCGTCACCGAAGCGCTCGCCGAAGAGCCAGTGCGCCATCTCGCGGTACAGCAGAAGTGCGCTCCCGACGTTGGTCTGGAGGCAGAAGCCGAAGCGCTCGCCGGGTGCGACGCGCATGAAGGCGTTCTGGCCGATCGAGTTTCCGTCGTGTCCGATCACGTCGATCTCGCCCCAGCGGTCGAGGATCCAGCCCAGCCCCCAGGCATGACCCAGGAGGTCGTCGACGAGCCCGATCTGCTCCTCCTGCATCGCCGAGACGAGACTCGCGTCGAGCAGTGCACCGCCGCCGAGGTGAGGCTGGACGAAGCGGAGCACGTCCCCGGCGCTGGCGATCACGGCCGCCCCCATCGGGCCGAACGCGCGTGCCAGAGCCCACGGCGAGGCCACGGCCAGCTGCTGCGGGTCCTCCTGGTCGGGATCGTGTCCGACCGAGACCGGGTGGACGATCGCCTCGTCGGCGAACGAGACCGTGTGCTGGAGACCGAGCGGCTCGAAGATCCGCTCCTTGAGAACGTTCTCGAACGTGTCGTCGTGGAGCACCTCGACGATCCGGCCGAGGATCGAGTAGCCGCTGTTGCTGTAGCTCCAGATCAGGCCGGGCGGAGCGATCTGCGGCAGATCGGCGCAGCCGGCCACGTAGAGCGCCAGCGCGTCGTCGCCTCGTCCGGTGTCGGTGAAGTGGTCGCCGTCGAAGCCGCTGGTGTGGGAGAGCAGGTTCCGCGGCGTGACGACCTCGGCAGCCTGCTCGTCCTGCACGCGGAACTCCGGCAGGTAGGCGCGGATCGGCGTGTCGAGATCGAGGCGCCCGTCCTGGACGAGCATGAGGACGAGCGTCGCCGTGTAGAGCTTGCCGATCGAGCCCGGCAGGAACAGCGCGTCGGTCGTGGTCGGGCAGCCCGTGCGGAGGCTGAGCACGCCGGCTGCGCTCTCGACGATCTCGTCGCCGTCGAGGACGGCGAGCTGCGCTCCGGGCACGTTGTGCTTCGCGATCAGCTCCGAGAGCTTCGCCTCGAGTTCCGCCTGGCTGTACACGTCGTCCTCCCGTCCTCGCTTACCTACATTGTAGGTCAAACTACCTACATTGTAGGTCTAGGTCAAGCGAGTCGGCTAGGATCCGGCGCATGCCGCCGCTCAGCAGCGATCGCATCGTGGCCACGGCCCGGGATCTGGCCGACCGTGACGGCCTCGAGGCCGTCACCCTCCGACGGCTCGCCACGGAGCTCGGCGTCCACGTCACGTCGCTCTACAACCACGTCCCGACGCTCGACGCGATCATCGACGGCATCGTCGCGCTGCTCGTCTCCGACGCGGATCTGCCCGGGACGCCCGCGCAACTGGGAGGAGTGGGTGCGCGAGTTCGTCGCCGCCGTCGGCGCGATCGCCGAGAGGCACCCCGGGGCATTCGCCGCGCTCGAGCGCCGCCCCGTGCAGGGTGAGCGGGCTCTGTCGTCGTTCGAGGTCGCGCTCGCGGCGTTCGCACGCGCAGGCCTCTCCCCCGCCGAGTCCTACGGCGCGATCAAGGTGACGACGTATGTCGCGCTCTCGATCGGCCTCGAACGCGCGCTCGCGGCCCGCGGCGAAACCGCGGCCACCGAGACCGAGCTCCTACCCCCCGAGCGCTTCCCGCACGTGCTCGCGTTGCCGGACGCGGACGATCCCGAGGACACCTGGGCGTTCAGCGTCGAGACCCTCGTCGCGGGCCTGCACACGCAGGTCAGGCGGGCAAAGCGCCGCTAGTCGGAGCGCGGCGTCGCCCTGCCGCCGACGTGGAAGCAGCGGCGTCCGTCGGCAAGCGTCGTGAACCGCACCGGCAGCCAGGCGCCCTTCAGCGCCGGATGCTGCGCCAGGAAGACTTCGCGCTCGGGATCCAGAGCCACCAGCGGCATCTCGACCGGCTCGGGCGTCATCTCCGAGCCGAGCCCGGTGACGGTCTGGATAGCGACCAGGCCTCCGTCCCTCGAAACGACCTCGAGCGAGGCTCCGGCCCGGTCGTAACGACCGACGTAGGGCGCGGGATCCACTGCGGGCGGCGACTCCGCAGGAACCGGCTCCGGCGGAAGCTCGACTCCGGCGACCTCGGCCAGAAGCTCGCCGCAGAGGTCGCGGTAGAGCCCGAACGGATCGCCGCCGTTCGTGAGCAGCGCCACCGCCGCGCCCGAATCGGGGACGACCCGCAGGAAGGCCGCCTGGCCGATCGTTCCACCGTCGTGCCCGACCACCGTTCGCCCGGACCACGTGTACACCGACCAGCCGAGCCCCCAGTGTGCCTCGGACTCGCCGATCCCGCCCGTCGGCACCTCGACCTGCGGCTCCCGCATCGCGCGCGCCGACTCCTCGCTCAGCAGCCGCTTGCCGGCGGGGCCGAGTCCGTCGCGGAGATGGAGCTCCGCGAACGCGAGTAGCTCCGTCGCCGTCGAGCAGATCGCTCCGGCCGGACCTGCCGTTCGCGGCAGCCCCCAGGCCGGCGCCGGACGCAGCTCCTGTCCGGGCGGCTGGATGTGGCCGATCGCGGCGCGGAAGCGGAGCACGTCCTCGGGCAGCGTCGCCGTGTGCGTGAGCTCGAGCGGCTCGACGAGGCGCGCGCGCAGCAAGTCGTCCCAGACGGTGTCGGTGACGGCCTCGAGCACGCGTCCGAGCACCGTGTAGCCGGTGTTGCAGTACGACATCGTCGCGCCGAGCGGGTGCACCTGCGGCAGCTCCGCGCAGGTCTCCACGTAGCGCTCGAGCGCATCCTCGCCGCGACCGGTGTCGGCGAAGTGATCGCCGTCGATCCCGCTCGTGTGCGTCAGCAGATGGCGGATCGTCACCGCCTCGGACACCTCTTCGTCGGCCACCCGGAAGCCCGGCAGATAACGGCGCACCGGCGCGTCGAGCTCGATCCGTCCCTCGTCGACCAGCTGCATGACGAGCGTCGCCGTCCAGACTTTCGTGATCGAGCCGATCTGGAAGAGCGAGTCGGCTGTCGCCTCGACGCCGGTGGCGAGGTTGAGGATTCCGGAGGCCGCAGCGTCGATGCCCTCGCCGCGGAGGACGGCGACCGAGGCCGCCGGCACACCGTGTCGCTCGCGCAACTGGTCGAGCCGATCCTGCAGGGTGGGAGCCTTCGTCGTCGTCGCCATGGTCAACGTGCCTCCTTTTCGGTCAGTTCAAGAAGCGCCGTGCCGTTCGCGCCCGGCCGGCTGGGGGCGAAATGACACGCCGCGCGATGCACACGTTCCTCCGCACCCGCTCGAGGGTCCGTGTCGATGCAGATCTGACGCGTCGGGTCGACCATCGGACCCACCGGACAACGCGGATGGAGATGGCAACCGCTCGGCCGGTTGCGCGGGTCGGGCGGTTCCACCGCGTCGAGAGTGGAGACCCCGACCTCGCGAATCGAGACGCCGAGCTGCGGCACCGCGTCCAGCAACGACCGCGTGTACGGATGCTGCGGCTCGGCGACGAGCGCCTCGGTCGGCCCCGCCTCCACCAGCCGTCCCAGGTACATCACCGCGAGCGCATCGCTGATGTAGCGCACGGTCGCCAGGTTGTGCGAGACGAAGAGGATCGAGATGCCGAGCCGGGCGCGCAGATCCCGCATCAGGTTCAGAACGGCGCTCTGCACCGAGACGTCGAGCGACGAGGTGATCTCGTCGGCGATCAGGACCTCGGGGCGAACGGCAAGCGCCCGTGCGAGCGCCACGCGCTGACGCTGCCCGCCGGAGAGGCGGCTCGGGAGCTCGCGCGTCACGGCCGGGTCGAGATGGACGAGGTCGAGCAGCTCCTCGACCTCCTTCGTCCGGACGGCGCGCGGCGAGCGGCGGCCGGCGCCGGCGGCCTCCGCGATCGCCGCGCCCACGGTCATCCGCGGGTTGAGCGAGGCGAATGGATCCTGGAAGACCATCTGCACGCGGCGTTTCAAGCCCGAGACGTGTCCGGTGCGGCTCTGCCGCGCCGCGGCGCCGTCGAGGAGCACCTCGCCACCGGCGATCGGCACGAGTCCCACGAGCGCGCGCGCAAGCGTCGACTTGCCCGAGCCGGACTCGCCCACCAGGCCGACGATCGTCTGCTCCGGCACCGTGAGGTCGACGGCGTCGACCGCGACGAGCGCCGAGTGGCCGCGCCCGAACCGGACGGTCAGGTTGCGTGTCTCGAGCGCGGTCACGCGAGTGCGTCTTCCCGCACAGCCTCGTTCCGGCTGGATCCATACGGCGGGGTGGCCGCGTTCGGATGCCAGCAGGCGACGCGGTGACCGGTCTCCAGCGTTTCCAGCACCGGGAGCTCGCTGCTGCAGCGTGCCGACGCCGCCGGGCAGCGTGGAGCGAACGGGCAGCCAGGCGAACGGTCGAACGGGCCGGCTGCACGGCCGGGAATCGAGACGAGCGGCTGCTCCCGGTCGGACTCCATCGTCGGCACCGACGCCAGCAGCGCCGCCGTGTAGGGATGGGCCGGTCCGCGAACCAGGGTGGGGACGTCGAGCTCCTCGACGACGCGGCCCGCGTACATCACGAGCACCCGCTGGCAGAGCTGGGAGACGACCGCGATGTCGTGCGAGATCAGGATTGCCGCGGCACCGGTGGAGGTGCCGACGTCGTCCAGCAGCTTGAGGATCTGTTGCTGCACGGTGACGTCGAGGGCGGTGGTCGGCTCGTCGGCGATGATCAGCTGAGGGGTGCCCATCAGGCCCATGGCGATCATGACTCGCTGCCGCATCCCCCCGGAGAGCTCGAACGGGTAGTTGCGCACCCGCCTCTCGGGCGATCCGATCCGCACCGAACGCAGACGCTCGACGCTGCGTCTCCTCGCCTCGCGGCGAGAGAGCCCCTCGTGCACCTCGGCGACCTCCCCGAGCTGGCGGCCCACGCGCAGCGCTGGATTGAGCGACGCCATCGGATCCTGGTAGACGATCGCGAGCGAGCGTCCCATCAGCCGGCGTCGTGCTCCTGCGCCGAGCGACCGAAGGTCGCGCCCGAAGAGCAGGCGCCGCTCGGCCGTCGCCTGCGCTCTGGCGGGCAGGAGTTCCGCGATCGCCATCGCGGTCAGGCTCTTGCCCGACCCCGACTCGCCGACGATGCCCACGATCTCGCCGGGCTCGACCGTGATCGAGATGTCGCGCACGGGAACCGAGCCGCCGGGGAACGACACGGTGAGGCCCCGCACGTCCAGCACCGTCTCCCGTCCACCGTCAGCCGGCTCCTCGACGCGTTCGCGATGTTCGGGCCCCGGAACGGCGGGCAGCGCCTCCTGCTTGCCGCGGGAGCGTCCCATCCCGCCTCGCCGCCCGCTTGGCGAGCGTCTCGCCGAGCAGGTTGAACCCGAGCGCGGCGAGGATGATCGCCACCGCCGGCCCGACGACGACGATCGGCGTGACGTAGATCCGCTGGAGACCCTCGGTGAGCATGCCTCCCCAGTCGTAGGAAGGCGGCTGCACACCGACTCCCAGAAGGCTGAGCCCGGCCAGAGCGAGCAGTGCGTCGCCCATCGTCAGCATCAGCGTCAGCAACAGCGGCTCCGCCACGTTCGGCAGCACATGCCGGAACGTCAGCCTCACCCGACCGATGCCGAGCACGCGAGCCGCCGCGATGTAGTCGGCGCCGGCCACCGAGGCCGCGAGCGTCTGGCTGAGACGCGCGAAGTACGGCGCCACGGCCGCTGCGATCCCGATCACCGCACCGTGGGCTCCCAGTCCGACGATCGAGGCCACGAAGATCGCGAGCAGCAGCGTCGGGAACGCGACCGCGAGGTTGATCGCGCTCGTGATCAGCCGTCCGAGCCTGCGACCGACGAGCGCCGGCAACACCCCGATCGGGATGCCGACCGCCGCGCCGAGCACGCTGGCGAGGACCGCCAGCAGCACCGACAGCCGGGTGGCCACAAGGGTGCGATGCAGGATGTCGCGGCCGAGCACGTCGGTGCCGAGCGGATGGGCGGCGGTCGATCCCTGCGAGACGGCCGCGATGTCGATCTTCGACGCGGCATGCGACCACAACGGCGGCGCGACGATCGCAAGCAGCAGAAACCCCCCGACCATCAGCGCGGCAACGACGCCGACGGGTGACCGGAACAGGTCGGGCCAGCGCGCGAAGCGGCGGCCCGTCACTGGTCGAGGATCGTCGACTGCGGGTTGATGATCGCGAGCAGCATGTCGACGACGAAGTTGATCACCAGGATGAAGAAGCCGAAGACGAGCGCGACCGCCTGAACCGCCGGATAATCCTTGGCGGTCACGGCGCTGACGAGCGTCGACCCGAGCCCGGTCCACGCGAAGATGTACTCGATCAGCACGGTGCCGGCGATCAGCCCGCCGAGCAGGAGCCCAGAGATCGTGAGCGTCGCGGTGAGCATGTTCGGCAGGGCGTGCCGGAGGTAGATCAGCCGCGCGGAAAGACGCTTGCCGCGGGCGGTGCGGATGTAGTCCTCCTCGAGAACCTTCAAGCCTTCGACACGGACGATGCGCGCGAGCGCGAAGGCCGGACCGATCGCGAGCGCTGCGATCGGCAGGACGTATGTCGGCACCCCTCCCTCCCCTGCGACGGGAAGCACCCTCCACTTGATGCCGAAGAGGTAGATGAGCGCCACGGCGAGCAGGAACGAGGGGATCGAGGCGAACGCACCGGTGGTCGCCGTGAACCCCAGCTCGCTGTACCGCCTGCGCCCGTCACGGGTGCGCGCCGCACCCAGGACGCCGAGCGGCACCCCGATCAGCACGGCGAACAGGAATGCAAGCCCGGCGAGTCGCAGCGTGGTGGGGAGCCGCGTTCGCACGATCTCGGTTATGGGCTCGCCACTCGTGAGGGAAGTCCCGAACTCGCCGTGGACAGCCCCGTCGACGTAGTCGAAGTACTGCTGGTAGAGCGGTTTGTCGAGACCAAGCTGGGCACGCCGTTGCTTGACCAGCTGCGCCGGCGCAGTGAGTCCCAGCGAGGTCCGCACAGGGTCGCCGGGAATGACGTGGATCATCGCGAACGTGAGCGTCAGCAGCACCACGAGCGACACGAGGAGTCGCCCGAGGCGACGGGCGAAGTAGGCGGATCTCGGTCGATCCGCCCACCAGCGCCTTCGTGTCTCGATCGAGGCCGGAGCGGCCGTCACTTGGTCACTTCTTCTTCGTCAACCTCAGGGTCGTGGGCGCAATGCCCTGATCGCCGAGGCTGAACCTCGCGCCCTTGGCGAAGGTCGGCAGCGTGCTCGCAGTACGTCGGGGCGAGGTCGCCGTGCCTGAAGATCGCCTTCTCGGCGGCCAGCCAGTGCGTCAGGACGTCGCGCCGGTCGCGTTCTGCGCCGGGGCGACCTGGTTCGCCGTACGTGACATTGTGGATCGCGGCGAAGTTGACTCCGCCGTCTCGCAGGCGTCGCCCCCGAGAGGAACGGCACGAGCTGCGACGGCGCGCTGACCCCGAGTGGAACGATTGCGACATCCCAGTTACCGCCCCCGAAGAGCGTGCCGAGCAGGTTCGGCGTCGTCGTGCCGTCGAGCGTCACGTTGTTGTCACCCGCGGAAGAGAGCTGGCTGTGCATGAGCGCCATTGCGGCAGCCGAGCCCGGGCCTCCGTCGTTCGCGTAGAGGATCGACAGGCCGGGATGGCCCGACAATGCCTTCTGCGCGCTCGCCAAGTTGTGCTTCGGCACGTTCCCCGTGACCGAATTCCCCGCGCACGGCGTGAACGTCTTCAGCGTCAGCTGCTTCATCGGGCACGCCGTCACCGGAGGTGAACACCTTGCCGAGCTGCCCGAGCTGCAGCGCCTGGACGATTCCCTTCCGGACGGCGGCGTTGGCCGTCGGGTGGCCCTTGTTCTCGTTGAACCAGATGCTCTCCGGGCTCGGCGACGACGACCGCTTGAAGAGCTTGGCCTTCTGGAGCCGCGCGCGGTCGGGCCCGGTGACCGTCGCGATGTTCAGCCCGCCGGTGAGGAGCAGGTTCGCGGCCGTCGTCTCGTTCGTGACCACCTCTGAGGACGACCTTCGCCGGCATCCCCTTGCTCGTGCTGCCGTTGGGGCCCCACGTGTAGCCCTTGCGCAGCTGCAGCGTGTACTTGCTGCCCGGCGAGACGCTCACCAGCTTGTACGGGCCGGAGCCGTCGGCGCCGTTGAGAAGGCTGTTCCGGTTGGCGAGCCCCTTCGAGCAGATCATGTGCACCGAACCGAGCCCCTGGAGCGGGAACGGATTCGACGACGGGAACGTGACCGTCACCGTCCGCTTCTTGTTGTTGGCGGCGGTCGTGGAGTTCTGCGGCACGTAGAGGTTGAGCAGCGGCGAGCTAGTTCGCCGGGTTCGCGACGTAGTCCAGATTCTTCTTCACCGACCGACGCGGTCATCTTCGTCCCGTCGGAGCAGGTGACCCCGGAATGGAGCGTGAAGCGAACCTTCGTCAGCGAGAGCACCTTCCACTTCGTCGCCAGGCCCGAGACGATCTTGCCGCCGGGCAGCTGGTGCACGAGCGTGTCGTAGCTGAACTCGGCGACCTGCTGAGCCACGTTGCCCCGCAGTCTGCTGCGGATCGAGCTTGCCCGGATCGCCGATGAGCGCGATCGAGACTGTTCCCTTCGCAGCGGCGCCCGTGCGACTCTTGGTCGCCGACGCCTTGCCGGGGGCGAGCGTCGCTGCCGCCACCAGCCCCACGAGGATTAGTGCTACCGCGGATGCCGCCAGGAAAGCGGCTAGCAACTTACGCATTTCAGTCCTCCAACTCGATTAGTCAAAGATCCAGCACCTGGTACCGGCGACACTAGAGCGCACCCATGCCACCGGCATCGTGATCTCGCACAAACGCCCTGCAAGTTCTTAGTGAGACGCGACAACGAGAGCTCAGTTAGTCCTCGGCGTCGCCCGCACCCCGAAGTGCAGGTACGACTCCCCCGTCGGCAGGTCGTAGAACGTCATCGCCGTCCACGTCCGGGAGTCGGGGTCGCGTACGACGAATAGATCCTCGGCGACCGCGACCATCGGGTATTCGTGCGTGGGCTCGGATACGAGCTCGGCGATCGGCCCCGTCACGGTCGTGCGCAGCACCGGCCCGTCGGCGCGGGCAAGCACCTCCAGCCGGGCTCCGGCGCGCTCGTAGGTTCCGACGCGCGGCGCGACGTCCACCTCAACGGGATCGGCCGGCGGCTCCAGCGGACGCGGCATCTCGACTCCCGCGAGCTCACGGAAGATCTCGCGGTAGAGCTCCTCGTAGAGGTCCCGCGGGTTGCCTCCGTTCGTGAGGAGCGTGACTGCGAGCCCTTCGTCCGGCAGCACGCGCAGGAACGCGGCCTGCCCGAGGGTGTTGCCGTCGTGCCCGATCAGGCGCCGTCCGTCCCAGCCGAAGCGGATCCACCCGAGCCCCCACGAGTCCCCGAGCGTGTACTTGTCGGGCAGGTCCGCCTGATGCTCGGTCATGGCCGAGACCGCGCTCTCGCTGAGGATCCGCGTGCCGTCCGGAGCGAGACCGCCGGCGAGATGCAGCCGCGCGAACGCGAGCACGTCGGCCGCCGTCGAGTTGATGAGGCCGGCCGGGCCGAGTGCCCGCGGCAGGCCCCAGGCGGGTGCCCGCTCGGGCTCGGCTCCCGCCTCGCTCATGTGACCGACCGCGGCGCGGTGCAGGAGCGCCTCCTCGGGGAGGGTCCCGGTGTGCGTCATGCCGAGCGGTCCGACGAGGCGCTCCGTGATCGCGGCGTCCCACGTGCCGTCCGTGAGCTTCTCGATCACGCGACCCGCGAGCACGAAGCCGGAGTTGCAGTACGACCAGGTAGCCGCGAGGGGGTGGTTCTGCGCCGCCTCCGCCAGCAGACCGACGTAGCGCTCGAGGCAGTCGTCGCCGCGGCCCGTGTCGGTGAAGACGTCGCCGTCGATGCCGCTCGTGTGCGTGAGGAGGTGGCGCATCGTGAGCCGCGCGGCCACGTCCTGATCCGCGAGCTCCAGCTCGGGCAGCACGTCGACGATCGGCGCGTCGAGATCGAGCTTGCCCTCGTCGACGAGCTGCATCACCACCGTCGCCGTCCAGACCTTGGTCATCGAACCGATCTGGAAGACGGAGTCGTCGGTCGTCTCGACGCCGGTCGTCTTGTTCAGCAGGCCGTACGCGGCCACGCAGGTCTCGTCCGCGCCGTCGCCGATGCGGAGGATGCCGAGAGTCGCGCCCGGGACGCGGTGGCGTTCGGCCAGGACGGCCAGCCGGCGGCGCCAGTGCGCGTCGTCGAGCCGGGGCCGGTTCGTGCCGCGTGCGCCGGCATGCTGCTCCACCCAATCGACGACCCGGTGGTTGAAGTCGCGACGGTGCGACGGTCGCCCGTCGAGGATGAACAGGTGCCCTTCGTCCGGGTAGAGGACGAGCGTCGTCGGCACGCCTCGCTCGCGTAGCGCCGTGTGCCATTGCTGCGCCTGGCCGACCGGACACCGGCGGTCGCCCTCGCCGTGGTAGACGAGCGTCGGCGTGACGACGCTCTCCACGCGGGAGAGGGGAGACATCGCCTGGTACCGGTCGCCGTTCGCCCACGGCTCGCCGCCGAGCTCGTAGTGCGAGAGCAGGTGCGCATCGTCGGACGTTCCGCCCATGCTGACCAGGTCGCTGACGACGCCGCCCGCGACCGCCGCGGCGAAGCGCTCGTCGCGGCTCGTCAGGTAGCACGTCATGTACCCGCCGTAGCTGTACCCGGTTACGGCCAGCCGCTCGGGATCGGCGATCCCCTCGGCGACGAGAGCGTCGATCGGTTCGAGGAAGTCCCGCGCGTCCGCCTCGCCCCAGTCCTCGAGGGCCGCCCGGTAGAACTCCTCGCCGTAGCCGTCGCTGCCGCGCGGGTTCAGCAGCAGTACCGCCCAGCCGCGCGCCACGAGCTCCTGGTGGTAGAGGTGGATGGAGTCGGCTGCGCCGTTCCACGCGTTGTGAGGCCCGCCGTGGATGTCCAGCAGCAGCGGCTGCGGGGTCGGCGCCTCGGGGTCGCGCATCAGCCAGCCCTGGACGGCCGTGCCGTCGGAGATCGTGAAGTCGCGCTCCTCACGCGTGAAGAGCTCGATCTCCGCCGGATCGAGGCCGTAGTCGGTGCGGATCTCCACGCCCGCGCCGGCCAGGTCTACGACGGCGATCTCCCCGTACGACGTCGGCGTCGACATCACGATCGCCACCCTGGAACCTGCGACCGAGGCTCCGCTGACGACGGTGCCCGGCTCGGAGACGAGTGGCTGCGGGGTTCCCCCTTCGAGCGGGACGGCGTACAGATGCGTGCACCCCCGGTCGCGGACGCAGAACACGACGGTCCGTCCGTCGCCGGCGACCTGAGGCACCGCCCCCGGATAGCCGGGGCCGCCGGGCATCACGTTGCGGTCGAGCGATGCCGCGAGTTCGACGGGTTCGCCACCGTCGAGCGAGACGCGCATCAGATGCGCGTGCGCGGCCAGGCCCTTGTCGGGGTCGAACGCGACGGCGAGAAGTCCGGCTCCGTCGGGTGTCCAGCTCGGGGCGAAGGCAACCGAATCGGCGAACGCGACCGGCTGCGGATCGGTCATCCCGTCGGCCGCGACGACGTGAACCGGCAGGTTGAAGACGAGATCGCGGTCGGGCGCCGTCGCAGCCGCGAAGGCGAGCTGCTTTCCGTCCGGCGCCCAGGCCGGCTGACCGGCGTCCCAGTCGCCACTCGTGATCTGCCGGCACTGCCCGTTCTCGACCTCGACCACGTGCAGGTGCATGCGCACGCCGCGCCGGATCCCTACGCCGTCGGCCTGGTAGTCGAGACGCTCGGCAACGAGTGGAGCATGGCCACGGTCGGCGCGGTCCTCCTCGCTCTCCCCCGGCCTTGCCAGCAGGTCGACGGGAGCCGCGAAGGCGATGCGCGAGCCGTCGGGACTCCAGACGGGCCGCCCGGCACCGAGCGGCAGATCGGTCAGCGACTTCGGCTCGCCTCCTCTGGCCGGTAGGAGCCAGACCTGCGCAGGTCCGTCGCCGGCGCGAACGAAGGCGACCGAGGAACCGTCCGGCGACCAGGCGGGCGCAGAGTCGGCAGGTCCGGTTGTGAGCTGCTGAGGGTCGCCGTCGCCACTGCCGACGCGCCACAGCGCGGTGACGTTCTGGTCGGCGGCCGCGTCGGTCGTCCGCAACACGTAGACGATCTCCTGCCCGTCGGGTGAGAGCGCGGGCTGCTCGGGGGCTGCGATGTCGTTCAGATCGTCGATGTGCTGGCGTCGGCTCACGGCGGCTCCTCGTCCGGGGTCAGCCACTAGCCTGTCGTGCCCGCGCCGGGCTGCGCTTCGTTCCAGACACCGAAGAACGGCGCCAAAGCTCGGCCGCACGCACAACAAAGCTCACGCGGAGAGCAGCTCCGAGACGAGCGCCGCCAGCAGCGCCGCGCGCTCGGCCATCGCCGACACGAGCACGAACTCCCCCTCGCCGTGGGCAAAGTCGCCGACGGCCCCGAGCCCGTCCAGGGTGGGCACGCCGAGCGCGGCCAGGTGATTGCCGTCGGAACCGCCCCCGACGGATGCCTCGCGGAGCGGAGGCAGCCCGAGCTCGTCCTGGAGGCGCTTCGCCAGCTCGAACAGCTCCCGGGAGGAGCTCCGTTCGAGCGGCGGCACGAACGTCTCCTGCTCGACGCTCGTGGTCGCGCCGGGGACACCGGGACGCACGGCGGCGAAGGCAGCGGCGATCCGCTCACCCTCCGCGCGGGTGGCGAAGCGCACGTCGAAGTGCGCCACGGCGGAGGCCGGAACGGTGTTCGCCGCCGTTCCCGCGGAGATGAGGCTCGGAGTGACCGTCGTCCCGGAGGAGGGGTCGGCGAGCCCGGCGAGGTCGAGCACCTGCCGGGCGACCTCGACCGCCGCGTTGATGCCCTGCTCCGGGTTCAGCCCGGCATGGGCGGCGCGTCCGACCGTCTCGAGGCGGTACAGGGCCACGCCCTTTCGCTCCGTCTTCAGCGCGCCGTCGAAGCTCGGCTCGGGGATGAGGACGGCGCGGGCGCCTCTCGCCTCCCCGGCAAGAAGTTCACGCGAGCTCGGCGAGCCGATCTCCTCGTCCGTCGTCAGCACGAGGGTCACGCCGTCGAGGCCGCGGCCTTCGCCCACCAGCGCCAGGGCGAAGAGAAGCTGGACGACACCGGCCTTCATGTCGAACGCGCCGGGCCCGGAGGCCCGGTCGTCGCGAACGGCGAACGGCCAGCGCGCGACGGTCCCGAGCGGCCAGACGGTGTCCAGGTGGCCGACGAGCAGCACGCGCGGCTGCGCCCCGAACCGCCAGCGCAGGTGCGTGCGACCGTCGACGACCACCCGCTCGGCCGACTCGCCGACGATCCTGCGGGCGAGACCGTCGGCGACCGATGCGCAGGACTCGCAGGCCTCCAGGTCGGCGCTCGGGGACTCGGCACGCACGAGCGCCTCGAGAGCCTCGACCATCTCGGGCAGGCGCCGGCGGAGTGTGTCGACCAGCGCAGGAGAGCCGTTCGGCATCGGCATCATTCTGCGTGCTCCCGCAGCGCGGAGCTTTGGGAGCTTCGAACCACTTCCACCCGCAAGTGTTGTCCGCACCGACCATGCCGCGTGAGCGACGCGCGTGGAACCATCAAGCCGGGGTGACCGACCTACAGACCGAGACGGGCAAGCTCTCGTCGGAGCTCGCCGCAAGCGCAGCCGCTACCGCGCTGTCGGCGGCGGACCGGGCAGGCGTCGAGATACGGCTGCTCGACTCCGTCGCCGAGTTCGAGGCCGCCTCGCGGCTCATCGGCCGCATCTGGAGCGACGACGACGCGAAGGCACCGCCGACGCTGCTGCGTGCGCTCTCGCACGCCGGCAACTTCGTCGCCGGAGCCTTCGGCGAGGCCGAGCTCGTCGGCGTCTCGATCGGCTTCTTCGGCCAGGACGGTGACGAGTTCCACCTGCACTCGCACATCACGGGCATCGACCCGCGCCTGCAGAACAAATCGCTCGGATTCGCCCTGAAGCAGTTCCAGCGCTCCTGGGCGCTCGCGCACGGTGCGGCGAGCGTCCGCTGGACGGCGGATCCGCTCGTACGGCGCAACCTCTACTTCAACCTCTGCAAGCTCGGCGCAAGCGTCGTCGGCTACCACCCCGACTTCTACGGGCCCCTGCTCGACGGGGTCAACGGCGCCGGGCGAGAGCGACCGCGTGCTGCTGCATTGGGAGCTCGCATCCCCTCGCGCGGTCGCGGCTGCCGACCAGCCCCCGCTCGAACCTGCGGTGCGGCCGGGGGCCGTCATCGTCTCCCCCGGCACCGACGGCTCCCCGCTCACAGCGCCGTCCGGCGCCGAAACGCTTCTCGTCTGGATCCCCGACGACATCGTCGAGCTGCGCCAGAGCGATCCGGGTCAGGCCGATGCCTGGCGCGAAGCCGTCCGCCTCGCGATCGGCGGCGCCGTCGCAGACGGGTACCGGGGCGACGCGATCACGCGCGACGGTTGGCTCCTCCTCACGCGATGAAGATCGAAGCGGTCGACCTCCGCCGCATCAGCATCCCGATGATCTCGCCGTTCAGGGTGTCGTTCGGCGTCGAGCATCAGCGCGACATCCTGCTCGTCCGCGTCGTCGGCACCGAGACCGAAGGCTGGGGCGAGTGCGTCGCCATGTCCCGGCCGCTCTACTCCGTCGGAATACACCGACGGCGCCGAGGACGTGCTGCGCCGTCACCTGCTACCGCGTCTCTTCGAGGCCGGCGACGTCACCGCAGATCAGGTTGCCGAGATCCTCCGTCCGTTCCACGGGCATCCCATGGCGAAGGCGGCGATCGAGATGGCCGTCCTCGACGCCGAACTGCGAGTCGCGGGCGCTTCGCTGGCCGACCACCTCGGCGCGGTGCGCACCGAGGTCGACTGCGGGGTCTCGGTCGGCATCCACGAGGATCCGGCCGAGCTCGTCGAAGTCGTCGACGGCTATCTCGCGGAGGGCTACCGCCGCATCAAGCTCAAGATCGAGCCCGACCACGACGTCGAAGCCGTCGGCGCCGTTCGCGAACGCTTCCCCGAGATCCTCCTGCAGGTCGACGCCAACACGGCCTACACCCTTGCCGACGCCCCGCAGCTGGCGAAGCTCGACGAGTTCGACCTGCTTCTGATCGAGCAGCCGCTGGCCGAAGACGACGTCCGCGGACATGCCGAGCTGGCGCGCCTCCTCCGCACACCGATCTGCCTCGACGAGTCGATCACGTCAACCCGGTCGGCCGAGGACGCCATCGCTCTCGGCGCCTGCCGCATCGTCAACATCAAGGCCGGCCGCGTGGGCGGCTATCTCGAGGCGCGCCGCATCCACGACGTCTGCGAGGCGCGCGGCGTACCGGTCTGGTGCGGCGGCATGCTCGAAACAGGGCTCGGACGTGCGGCCAACGTCGCCCTGGCGGCTCTCCCCAACTTCACGCTGCCCGGAGACACCTCGGCCTCGGGCCGCTACTACGCGCGGGACATCACCGAGCCCTTCGTCCTCCGCGACGGCCGGCTCGAGGTTCCCCAGGGTCCGGGGCTCGGTGTGACGCCGATCCCGGAGATCGTCGACGAGCTGACGACCTCGCTCACGACCGAGCGGCCCGTGTCAAAGAGCGCCGTCGCCCAGTAGCCGCAGCTGCAGCTCGAGCACCAGGCGCTCTTCGGCGTTCTTCAGGTCGACGTCGAAGAGCTCGCGCAGCCGCCGCAGCCGGTAGCGGAACGTGTTCGGGTGCACCGAGATCCCCGCTGCCGCCCCGACGACGTCGCCCATCGCGTCGAGGTACGCCCGCAGGGTCAGCGCGTACTGGGTGCCGTGCTCGGCGTCGTGCTCGAGGACCACGGTCAGCTTGCCGCGCATCAGGCTCGGGTGCTCGAGCCTGAGCTCCTTCAACTCCAGGAGCACGACCTGGCTGCGAACGTCCTCGATCGTCGCGAGCGTCTGCTGGACGCGACCGGAGCGAAGCACCTCGAGCACGCGCTCGGCCTCCCGTCGTGCAGCAGCCACCTCCTTGACGCCGTCGACGGTCGAGCTGACCGCGGCGAGGATGCCGCCGATTCTCGCCCCGGCATGACCCTGCGTCTCCCTCGCGACGCGGAGCACGCGCTCGCGTTCGGCCCCCTCCTCCACCTGCAACAGGGCGTAGACGTTCTCACCGATCGCCATCGCTCCGCTCGAACCGTGCAGCGTCTCGCAGTACACGCCGACCAGATCGACGAGCCGCTCTCGCTCGAACTGGTCGACCTCCTCACCCGTCTCGGCGGAGAAGGCGAGCACGGTGAAACGCGAGTTGGCTGCAAACCCGAGCCGCGTCGCGTTCTCCTCTCCCGACGGTCGTCCCTCGAGCACGGCCAGGAGCATCTCGCCGCGGATGCGACGCTCGACGTCGCGGGCCGCCCGGGCCTGAATCACATGCGGTGCCGCGATCCGCGCCGCCTCGGTCAAGGCGTGTAGCGCGTCGTCGCCGAGGGGAGTGACCGGGTGGTCGACCCAGATCGACCCGATCATCCGCCCGCCGGCCCGAATCGCCACGGCCGAACGCGGATCGAGGTCCTCGACCTCTTCGAGCCCGCCCTCGAGCACTTCACGCAACGTGTCCCGATCGGCCGTCAGCACGCCGTCCGTCTCGAGCACACGCCGGTACAGCTTCCGCATCCCGGGCGAGTCGGGAACCTGCCGGCCGAGGATCGAACGGCGGCGCGCGGCGTCGATCGCCTGGTCGCCGAGAGTCGAGAAGGCAAGCACGCGGCGCGCCGGATCCTCGATCGTCACGGCTCCTCCCACCATCCCCGCGATCGCGTTGGCCAGCGCGAACAGATCTCCGATCGGCACGCCGGCGATCCCGTCGTTGCCGTCGACCTGCGGCGAGAACCGGCGCGCGTGCAGGAGGAACCCGTGCAGCTGCGTCCAGGTCATCTCCTCCGGCACGGAGAGGACCGCCACGCCGGCGGAGGCAGCCGCCTGATCGAGGCCCGCGGGATCGGTTCCGCGCTTGAAGATGACGGCGCTCACCTCCGCCCGTTCGGCGTCGAGCAGCAGCTTCGTTGCCTCCGGCGTGCCGGGTCGAACGGCGACGGCGAGCACGATCACTCCTGGAGCGATCGCCGAGTGCTCACCCACGTCGTAGATCACGGGCTCGCCGACGGCGACCGCGAGGCCACGCGGCGCCGCGACCAACTCGACGACGTCGCTGCCGAGACTCTCGAGCAGTGCCTCGAGATCCGCCGCCTCGTCGCCCTGCCGCCCCTGCGTCACCGCATGAAGGCTACGGGAGGGGGCTTGCGGCGAGGAAGCGAAGAAGGTTGCCGCCGGCGATCGCAGCGACATCCGCGCTCGAGTAGCCGCGAGTGCGAAGCGCATCCAGCAGGCGCGGGTAGTCGCGCGGTCCCTCGAGCCCTGCGAGTGTCGCGTCGATCGCGACGCCGTCCTGCGCCCGCTGTCCGTCGCCCGTCGCACGTGCGATCTGCTGGAGAAAGTCGCCGCCGAGCCCGACTCGATCGACTCCGACCACCGAGACCGCGTAGTCGATGTGGTCGATGAAGCGATCGATCGTCGGGCGGCTCGGATCGACCACCAGCGGGTGCGGCATCAGACAGACCACTCCCCCACGCCCGGCGATCGCCGTCAGCTGCGCGTCGCTGAGGTTCCGCCGGTGGTCGTAGATCGCCCGACACGAGGCGTGGCTGACGAAGGCTGCGCCGTCGGGAACCCGGTCGAGGACGTCAGCGATCGTTCGCGGCGAGGCGTGCGCGAGATCGACGACCATGCCGAGCCGGGGAACCCGGTCGATCAGGCGCCGCCCGAGCGCGGTCAGTCCCCCTTCGTGGTCGCAGCCGTGGGCGAAGGCATTCTGCTCGTTCCAGGTCGGGCCGAGCACGCGGACGCCGAGCTTCGCCACGAGCTCGAGGGGCCACAGGTCTTCGCCGAACGAGGACGCGCCTTCGATCGCCAGCAGCAAGCCGAGGCCAGCGGTCCCGACCAGCTCGAGGTCGCTCCGGCTGCTGACGGCGAAGACCTCGGGATTGGATTCCACCGCCGTGTGGAAGGCGGCGATCTGCCGCAGCACCTGCCTGAGCGCGTCCCCCGGATCCGACTGCGGCGACTCGAAGACCGCGCAAACCTGCAGCGCGACCCCGCCCTCCAGCAGCTGCTCGAGCCAGCGCGAACGGAACGGATTCTCTTCGCCTCGTTGCTCCGCGAAGACGAGCTCCTGCAGTAGGTCGCTGTGGGCGTCGGCGATCACGGGCTCAGAGCCGGCGCGCGTTCACGATCCGCTGCAGGAACTGTTGCGTCCGCGGCTGGCGCGGCGAGCCGAACATCTGCTCAGGCGGGCCTTGCTCGAGGATGACGCCTTCGTCGAGGAAGCAGACGCGCGTCGCGATGTCGCGGGCGAAGCCCATCTCGTGGGTCGCGATCAGCATCGTCATCCCGCCGGCGGCGAGCTCGCCGATCACCTCGAGCACCTCCGCGACGAGCTCCGGGTCGAGCGCGCTCGTCACCTCGTCGAGCAGCATGAGGCTCGGCTGCATGGCCAGCGCGCGCACGATCGCAACCCGCTGCTGCTGGCCGCCGGACAGGTGATCGGAATACGCCTCCACCTTGTCGGAGAGGCCGAAGCGGTCGAGCAGCGCGCGGGCCTGTTCCTCGGCCTCGCCGCGGCGCTGTCCGAGCGCGAGCCTCGGCGCCAGGGTGACGTTCTCGAGCACGCTCATGTGCGGGAAGAGGTTGTAGGCCTGGAAGACGATCCCGATCCGACGGCGAACCCGGTTCACGTCGACGCCGCGCCGGGTGATCTCCTCTCCCGCGAACACGATCCGTCCCGCGTCCACAGGCTCCAGCAGGTTGACGCAGCGCAGCAGCGTCGACTTCCCGGCGCCCGAGGCGCCGATCAGACAGATCACCTCGTGCTCGCCGACCGAGAGGTCGATCCCGCCGAGGACGAGGTGAGCTCCCGAACGACTTGCTCAGTCCCTCGATCTCGAGCGCCGCCGCGGCGTTCACGTGTGCAACCCCTGAGCCTGGCGTCGGCGGCGGTCGCGTGCGATCAGCCAATCGGTGAAGCGCGCGAGCGGGATCGTGATCGCGACGAAGAGGACCGCTGCCACGAGATAGGACGTGAAGTTGAACGTCGCATCAGCGTCGATCTGGGCCTGGTTGAACGCCTCGAGCGCGCCGACCGTGCCGACGAGCGCGGTGTCCTTCTGCAGGCCGATGAAGTCGTTCAGCAGCGGCGGAATCACACGCCGGACGGCCTGGGGCAGGATCACCTTCCGCAGGGTCTGCCAGCGGGTGAGCCCGAGTGAGCGCGCGGCGGCCTCCTGGCTCGGGTGCACCGAGTCGATGCCCGCCCGGTAGACCTCGGAGACGTACGCGCTGTAGATGAGCACGAGCGAGACGATCCCCCAGAGCACCACCGAGTTCGGAACGCCGGACAGCCCAAGCGCAGGTGCGCCGAAGGCGAGGACCGAGATCACCAGGATCGTCGGCACGCCGCGGAAGAAGTCGGCGTACACGATCGCCAGAGCACGCAGCGGGAAGAAGACCGGTCCCGGGAGGCTCCGCAGCACCGCGATCAGAAGCGCGAACGGGAGGATCAGGCACTCCGCGATCAGGAAGATCTCGCCGTTGAGGCGGAACGCCCTCGCGATCCCCGGGAACGTCGCCTTGAACTCGGACCAGCTGAAGAACTGCTTGTGGACCTCGGGCCAGCCGGGCGAGTTCGCGACGACCACCACCACCACGACCAAGAAGACGACCGTCGAGAGGGTCGCGATCGCAGCACCCGGCGGCCGTCGCCCCGGACCCAGGGTGCCGAGGATGCGCGAGCGCCTCGACTCGTCTACTTCAAGACTGGCGCGCCCGTCGCCTTCGCTAGCCACTGCTGCTGGATCTGCTTCAGCGTCCCGTTCGCACCCAGCTTCGCGAGCGCCTGGTCGACGCACGCGGCGAGCGAGTTGCCCTTGGCGAAGACCATGCCGAAGTAGCCGGCACCGCCCGTCTCGAACTGTCCGAGCACCTTCGAGTTCGGCACTTGGGCGCCTGAGACGTAGAACGCGGTCGGGAGGTCGACGACGAGCCCGTCTATCTGCTTGTTCTTCAGCGCCTGCACCGCGGCCGCGTTCTGCTGGTACACCGCCGGCTGCGTCGTCGGCTTGATCGTGTCGGTGATGAAGGAGTAGCTCGTCGACCCGATCTGCGCGCCGAGCTTGAACGGCCGCAGACCCGCGATCGAGTTCACGTCCGCGATCTTCGTTCCCTTGAGCACGACGATGGCCTGGTTGACGTCGTAATACGACTTGCTGAAGGTGACGACCTTCGCGCGCGCCGGCGTGTACGAGATCTGGTTGATGTCGAAGTCGAACGACTTCTTACCCGGCGCGAACGAGCGCGTGAAGGGCACGTACGTCCAATGGACGGCGGAGGGGCTGAAGCCGAGCGCTTCGCGACCGCGTAAGCGGTCGCCGACTCGAAGCCCTTCTCGGTTGCCGGATCGTTGATCCTCCAGAAGGAGCTCTTCGTGCCGCCGGCGTACCACGGCGGGTAGGCGGGGTTGTCGGTACCGACGGTGAGCTGCCCCGGCTTCACCAGCGTCAGGTGCGACTTCACGCACGATGCCGCGGCCGCGCTCGTCGTGGTCGTCGCGCTCGAGCCCCCACCGCATGCAGCCGCCGCAGTCGCTATGGCAGTCACCGCGGCCGCGAACGCGACCAGACGAAGTAGGCGGCGCGGTCTTGATCCCACGACGGCGGCGAGCCTATCAGCGGCGGGCTTGCGGGCAAGGCGCAGAGAGGACTGCGACCACCAACTACGCAAGATGGAGTGGGCCTCGGGGTCGGCCTGGGCCGGCACCATCAGGGGCGGAGGTGCCCGTAGCCGCCGTCAATGGCCGCAGCCTCAACGCCGAGATTGTCCAGCGTCTCCGGGAGAAGTGCGCCTCCGCTCCCGCTATTGACCGGCGGCCTGAGTGATTATGTCCGCAGCCTGTGCGGTCGAAAGGACATCAGTGTTGATGACGAGGTCGTAGTCGGTGGGAGATTCGCGGTCAACGCCGTAGAAGCGTTTGAGGTAGTCGCGGCGACCCGCGTCGGCGTCTTTGACCATCCGCACCGCTTGCGATTCGTCGACCGTGTCCTGCGCGCTGACCCGTTGGGCTCGAGTCGTAGGTGACGCAGTGACGAGGACGCGCAATTTCGCCGGGTCGGGCTCGACCGCGTACGAGGCGGCGTGGGCAACGATAACCACCCTGCCGCGCGCCGCCGTCTGCACGACCGTCTCGCGGATCAATGCCCGGATGTCTGCAGGTCGTAGGCTCTCCATGGCCGCAGTGACGCCCGCGCCGAACGTCCAGGCATCCCCACCTCCCTCTGCGAGCACTTCGAGAATGCGACCAGCGAATGATCTCCGGTGTTCTTCGTCTGCGATGTCTCGGGGCTCGAGTCCACCTTGCGCAGCCGCCCTGGCCACGATCTCTTCGTCCACGTAGAGGTAGTCGAGCCGCTGTGCGACCTGCTGTCCGACTTCCTCGCCGCCGGAGCCGGTCGCATGCGAGACACAAACCACGGTGCAAGACACGAGGGCGACGCTAGAAGGGGCTACGTGCGAAGTCAAGGCCGGAGCCGGCTGGTGGGCAAGCGCTTGCGGCGAAAAGGCGGGGAGCTGCCAGGCGGCCTGGGCTGAGGAAAGAGCCACCGGGCAGGTGTCCACCCCAGGCGGCGTTTTCCGGGCCCTTCTCTCCTAACCCCCGAGCGCCGTAGCCTGCTCGAGGCGGGACCCATCGACTACCTGTCACACAACTAGTCGGACCCTGAGGCCTGGCCTCCCTGTGTGTCCTCTCCCACCGAGCCATCAAAACTCAATTACCCCCAGCTTACGACGGTGGTGTGGTGACCCGCGTGACCGCGAGGCGCGTCATCGCTTCCTCTCTGCCAGGGCTGCCACTAGGCCTTCGACGTCGAGCACGGTGACCGTGAGCTCGGGATGGCGGATGCGGCCGCGCCGATCGATGCCGGTGATCGGAGAGTGGAAAGAGAGGCAAACGCCTCGGTCGCCGTTCGACGCGAACGTCAGGCCGCGGTCGGTGATTGCCAGGCGCGCTGGGCCGGCCGTCTTGACGAAGGAGTATGGGCCGGT
The DNA here is from genome assembly GCA_963731015.1 of uncultured Actinomycetes bacterium. GTDB lineage: Bacteria > Actinomycetota > Thermoleophilia > Gaiellales > Gaiellaceae > Palsa-739. The sequence goes on along the minus strand of CAVSTY010000005.1, from coordinate 22,830 downwards.
CACCTCCACGCCAGCGATGTTGCTCAAGGCGGTGCGGACGCGCCACGGCCCGTAACGAGCCTCGAGCTGTTCCTCCCCCAGCTCGACCCACGCGCGTTCGGCGGTCACGCCGAAGAGGCGAGCGAGCCGCCGGTAAGCGGGGTCGAACCGGAAGGGGAAGCGAGTGGGCATAGGGGAGGAACGACTACCCAGCCAGCGGAGTGGGACACGACGTCGAGGCGCATCTCCGTGATGGTTGTTGCGAGCTGATTGCCCTTAGGCTCCCTGGATACGTGATGGTCTGCACGATCTGTGGGTACGAGAACGCGGCTGATGCGCTCTTCTGTGCTCACTGCGGGCGAGAGCTGACCGCAAGGGCAAGTATCGGTCAGGAGCGAAAGACAGTCACGGTTCTCTTCTGCGACCTCACGGGTTCCACGGAGCTCGGTGAAGCGCTCGACCCGGAAGCCTTGCGCTCCCTGCTCGCCCGCTATTTCGAGCGCATGCGGGGGATCCTCGAGCGCCATGGGGCCTCGGTGGAGAAGTTCATCGGCGACGCCGTGATGGCGGTCTTCGGGGTCCCCTCGGTACACGAAGACGATGCCCTGAGAGCCCTGCGGGCGGCCTCGGAGATGCGGGAGGCATTCCCCTCGCTCGGGGTCGAAGGGAAGATCGGAATCGCGACCGGTGAGGTAGTGGCCGGCACTCACGAGCGCTTGGCGACCGGCGATGCGGTCAATCTGGCTGCACGGCTGGAGCAAGCCGCAGCGTCGGGAGAGATCATCATTGAGGAAGCGACCCTGCGCCTGGGTGCCGGCGCGGCCTTGGTCGAGTCCCTGCCGCCACTCTCGCTCAAGGGGAAGAGGCAGCCCGTCTCTGCGTATCGCCTGCTCGAGATGCGCGAGGAAGCCACTTCCTATCCCGAACCGCGTTTCGTCGGCAGAGGGCGCGAACTCGAACTCTTGGGGGAGGCCTGGGAGCGCGTCCGCGCCGATCAGCGGTGCCAGCTCGTGACCATCCTCGGAGAACCGGGAATCGGCAAGTCGCGCCTTGTCTCCGAATTCACTGCTCGAATCGAAGGCGAGGTCGTTTCGGGACGCTGCTTGTCCTACGGGGAGGGAATCACCTATTGGCCCGTCCTCGAAGCCCTACGACAGCTCGGGACCCTCCCTTCCCAGCCCGACGCGGCCCGCGCCATACGCTCGCTGCTCGGAGAGGTCAAAGAGCCCTCTTCGGCCGAGGAGATCGCCTGGAGCTTCCGTCAGCTGCTCGAGGAACGCGCGCGGCAGGCGCCCCTGCTCTGCATATTCGACGATTTGCAATGGGCGGAGGAGACCTTCCTCGACTTGCTCGAGCACCTGGCGCTTCTCTCTCGGGATGCTCCCATCCTCCTTCTGTGCATGGCGCGACCCGAGCTCGGCGAGTTGCGTGCGGGCTGGCCGGTCACTCTTCGCCTACGGCCACTCGAGCCAGAGCCAGTTTCCGAACTGATCCCCGATGCGCTCCCACAGGCTCTGCGGCAGAGGATCGCCGACTCGGCCGCCGGTAACCCGCTCTTTCTGATCGAGATGACCGCGCTCGCCCGAGAGGGCGAAGGCGAGTTGTCCGTCCCGGAGAGCCTACGAGCGCTCTTGAGCGCTCGCCTCGATCAGCTCTCATCAGAAGAGCGCCGTCTACTCCAGTGCGCCTCCGTCGAGGGCGAGATCTTCCATCGAGGCTCGCTGCTGGCGCTCTGTCCCGAGGAGGCTCAGCTCACACCGCGCCTCGCCTCGCTGGTTCGGAAGGAACTCCTTTATCCGGTCGCTGCACAACTGCCAGGCGAGGATGCGTTCCGGTTCCGGCACGCCTACTCCGGGACGCGGCCTATGCGGCGCTCCCCAAGTCCGACCGCGCCTCCCTGCACGAGCGTTTTGCAGCGTGGGCCGATGAGCGCTCCGGCGAGTACGAACTGCTCGGCTATCACCTGAGCAGGCTGTCGGCTATCGCGGCGAACTCGGCAGCCTCTCGGAGCATGACCGCGTCCAGGCGGCGCGAGCCTCCGACTTTCTCGGCGAGGCCGGAGCGCGCTCGCTCTCTCGGGGGCGACTTGCCGGCCGCCGTCGACTGCTGCTCGCGCGCCTCCCTCCTGCCCGAGGACGACGAGCGGCGGCTGTCTCTTCTTCCAGAGCTGGGTGCGGCCCTGAGGGAGGGCGGCGAGTTGACCCGTGCCGACCAGGTCCTGTCCGAGGCACTCGAAGCAGGAAGAACCACGGGGAATCGTCGAGTCGAGCTGGCTGCGCTCATCGAAAGGGCGGCGCTCCACCGGTCAGCGAACCGGAAGACGATGCCGATCTCAAGGAGGTCGGCGCCGCGATTCCCGAACTCGAGGCGCTCGGGGACGACCGTGCGCTTGCTGCTGCATGGAGCCTGATCGGCCGCAGGGATGGCCTGTGGAAGGGGCGCTTCGCGCACGGCGAGGGAGCGCTCGAGCGGGCATTGACCCATGCCCGACGTCTGGGCGACCGGCGACAGGAGGCTCTCATCCTCGGCCAGCTTGCGCTGTCGGCGCTTGCGGGGCGACCCCGTCAACGAAGCGATAACGCGCTGCCGACGGCTTGTCACAGAGGCCGGCGGCGACCGGCTCGTGGAGGCCAACGTCGCGCGCTACCTCGCCGTGCTCGAGGCGATGCGTGGCAACTTCACCGAGGCGAGCACGCTGGTGGGCGAAGCTCGCGCCACCTACGAGGACCTGGGAATGCATCTCATGGCTCGGTCGGCGATCTCGCTTGCGTACGGGGCCATCGGACTTTGGCGGCCGACTATCGAGCCGCCGGAATTCACTTGCGCGCCGGGCTTGATGCTCTGGAGGGGATGGGTGAGCGGGGCTACCTCTCCAGTGTTGCCGCCTTCCTCGCCCAGGCGCTCTACGGGGAGGGGCGCCTCGACGAGGCGGACGACCTGGCCCGCCTTGCTCAGGCGGAGTGCAGGTCGCCGACGATCTCTACGTCCCAGGTCCTTTCACGGGGAACGCGAGCCAAAGTGCTCGCCGGCCGCGGAGCGCACGAGGAGGCGGAAGGCCACGCGCGCGGCGCGGTGAGGCTTGCCGCCGCTACCGACGCCCTCGACCTGCACGGGAACGCTCTGGTTGACCTGGCTGACACGCTCGCCCTCGCCGCCCGCGCAACGAGGAAGCGGCCGATGTGTCGCGGAAGCGCTGCGCTTGTACGAGCTAAAGGGGAATGACGTATCCGCTGAACGTGCACGTGCGCGCCTCGTCGGCGCGTCGGTCACGGTCTCGGAAGGTCCAGCCGGTCGAGCATCGTGAGGTCCGGCGGAGCCGGCTCCCGCGGCGGAACGTAGAGCGTGGACAGAGCGGTGACGTGCTCCGCCGAGAGCTCGCCGAGCTTCACGGCGTTCACGAGCGGGCCAAAGCCCGGGTAGGGCGAGGCTTCGTACACCGTGACCTCGTGATCGGGCGGGTAGTGCTCGAGCAGTGCCTCGACGAGCACCGGTAGCCCGGTTGGTTGTTTCGTCGCAGCCGCGACGACGCTGCCCACCGTGCCGATCTGCCACAGAACGAGGGCCGCAGTTCGATCGATGCGTCGGCGATGGACGAGGAAGTCAGTTGCCTCGTAGCTCTGGCACCCAAACCGGGACGGGTCGATGCCGAGGTCGGCGAAAGGCAGTCTTCCGCCGAGATGCCTGGCAGCATCCTCGCCTCGTGGCCCTCGGCTCGCGCCCGTCGGATCGCCTCGTGCGATGGGGCGACGAAGACGCCCGGGTGGCCGTAGAAGGCTGCGACGACGTTCTTGCCGTCTCGGACAGGGCGGAGGATCTCCTCCGCCATCGCCTCATAGGCCTCGGCGCGGCGCTCGCCGAGTTCGTAGAGATCGCCGAGAGACCGCGTATTGGGGTTGAGTTGCTCGAGAAAGGCCTGCATACCTGGTTCGGGAACGAGCGACAGGACAACGTCCGCCGTTTCCAGCACGAGCCTCGCTTCGCGCGTCAGGTGCGTGCCCAGTTGAATGCCCGTGCCGACGACGGTCAGGGAGCCGGAAGGCACAGGCGGGAAGAGGTGCTAGTTGCCGCCGCCGACGAGCCACCAGCAGACGATCCACCACTGAGGTTCGCCCTCGGCCTTGCTCATCACATCGGAAACGCGGGAGTAATCGTCCGCGAGGAGGAGCTCCTTGTCTTCGATCGTGAGTCGTTCGTCTTCTACCTCGTCGTCCAAGACGGCGGCCCGGTCTCTGATGTACCTGCCGAGCAACGCGTCGTCTTTGGCAAGACGGGCCAGAAACGCGCCGATTCTCCCGGCCTGTGCCTCTTGAGTCTCGTCCCGGTCGTCCATACTCGCCACCTCCTCGATGCAGATATCACGAGGTCGAGGAGGACTCTAGAACCCTCGTAGTACCCCGTCAACCGGGCCCCTGGCCGATCGACCGAGGTGACCCCAGCTACGCAAGCTGGAAGAGCGGACATCTGTGCGACCACCGCTTACGAAGCTGACGGTGAGGTAGCCCGCGTCGCTGTCTCTACCGGACACGGTCACACATCGGTGAGCGTGCCCGATGTGTCCTAGTCCGTGGAGGACAGCGACATCCTTATCGGGAGGCGCTCGCCTGAGCCAGTGTTCCGGAATGACACCTGAGAGTGGCGGCTATTGGGCCGCCGGCTGCAATCTAGGCTTCGCAGGATGGCTGAAAACCTCGACGTGCTGGTCGCGGATGCCGACCGGGCGACTGCGGCCGACGCGATGCGCCAGCACTACGACAGCGGCAGGCTGACGCTCGACGAGTTCGAGAGTCGGCTCGCCGAGGTGAACACCGCTCGCACGCGTGGAGATCTCGAACACGCGTACCGGCAGCTACCGCGACGCGAGCTGCCGGCGAGCCTCCGCCTGCGCGACCGCCGCTGGAGCTCGCTCGGGCTGCAGTACGCGCTCATCAACGTCATCTGCATCCTCGTTTGGGCACTTCTCAGGAGCACAAATCCATGACTTCTGGCCGAAGTGGGTCCTCCTCGGGACGTTGATCATGTACCTCCGGCGTCTCGGCCGACGGCCCCCCCGCCGGCGCGAGCTACCACCAGCCCGTCACAGCGACGGACCGCTACTCCATGATGTGGCGCGCCGAACCTCGTCAGACGAGCGCGAGACGGAGAGATAACCCGCGCCCCTACCTGGACCTAGCCGTACTTGCACGCCGTCGCGGCGCGAGCGATCATTGAGCAGTACTCCTCGCCGGGGGCGCCTCAAGCAAGCGAGGAGGGCGAGCGCGTGATCGACCAGTTCCACGAAGGGAGAACGGCATGGGGCTCATCAAGGCCGCTATCGGTGCAATCGGTGGCACGCTGGCTGACCAGTGGAAAGACTTCCTGACCGTTCCCGCGAACATCGAGCCGACCGCTGCACTGTTCCCCGCCGTCCGCGCAGGCACCAATGCGTGGCCGGGGATCGAATACCAAAGGCTCGCAGGCAATTGTGACCAACGGGTCCAGGATTGTTGTCCCTGAAGGTTACGGCCTGCTCCTCTTCCAGGAGGGAGAACTCACCGCGTTCGCAGATGAACCCGGTGGTTACACCTGGGACTCAGACGATGTGAACTCCCAGTCCATCTTCGCCGGCGACGAGTGGTCCACGTCGCTCGTGGAACAGTCTTGGGAACGGTTCAAGTTCGGCGGTCGCCCTGGCGCACAGCAACTCGCTCTCTTTGTGAGTTTGAAGGAACTCCCCAACAACAAATTCGGGACTCGGTCAGAGATCTACTGGGACGATGCCTACTTCAACGCGCAGGTTGGCGCACTGACGCACGGCACTTACAGCGTGAACATCGTGGACCCGATTGTGTTCGCGAAGCAGTTTGTTCCCGCCACCTACCTACAGACCCAGGACGTGTTCGATTTTACGGACAGGGCGAATGCCGCTGCCAGCCAGTTGTTCTCCGAAGTAGTCAGTTCGCTAGCCGCTGCTTTCAGTTCGTACACGAATGACTCTGACCGAGGCAACCGCATTACCAAGATTCAGCAGGATTCGCTTGGCTTCGCGAAGTCTCTATCTCAGGCAGTCGAGAAGGCGTATCAGTGGAGGGCCACCAGGGGACTTGCAATCTCAAAAGTCACCATCATTGGCATCGAATACGACGAGCGTACGAAGGAACTGCTCAAGACCATCCAGCGTGCCGACGCGTTGGCCGGTACGCGCGGGAATGCGAACCTTCAGGCCTCTGTCGCGGCTGGCATGCAGTCTGCGGGCGAAGAGGGCGGCGCAGGGGGCATCCTCGGGATGGGTATCGCGGCCGGTTCGGTGAATCTCTCTACTCTCATGCAGCAGGCACCTACGGCCGAACCTTCCGGAGCCGACGCTAAGGACGGTCAAGACTTGGTGGCCACCCTTGAAGGCCTCAAGCGTGCACTCGATGCTGGTCTGATCGACCAGGCTGATTTCGACGCCGCCAAAGCCAAGGCTCTCGGTCTCTCATAGAGCTGCGAAGCGCGTGCGGTCGGATGATCTGATGAAACTTGTCGAATGCACCCGATGTGGCAGCAAGGAACTCTTTGAGGAGAACGGCTACGTCGTCTGCGCATATTGCCAATCACGATTTGCACCGCAGGCTGACGACGTTCCCCAGAGGGAGACCGTCATCGGTGTCCATTCGGACATCCAAGTGCTGCTTCAGAAGTGCAAGGATGATCCAGCGAATCGACGTCGGTACGCAAGTTTGATTCTCGACATCGACCCCACCAACCACGAAGCCACGAAGTACCTACGGTAGAGGACCGGCATGAAGACCAAAGACATCGCCAAGAACGTACGGACTCGACCCGACTGCTTTCGACCGATGGTTGAAGCAGTCCGGACACCAGTACAAGTCCGGAATGACTGGTGTGACGGTCGATGACAGCGTGAACACGGACGAACTGGTCAGCAACTACAACCAGCACTTGGCACAGGAGCAGGAGCGCCTCGCGCAAGAGCAGGAGCGCCTCGCGCAAGAGAGCAGGCCAACGCGGCACCGGGCCGCTCAGGAGAAGCAGCAGGCTCTGGCGAGCATGCTCATCACCTCCGGCTTCAACTTCGACGGCTACACGATTACCAAGTACTCCGGCTACATCTCTGGCGACGATGCGGTTCAAGTGGACCGCCCGAGGCACGGGTGGCTCGGCGTGAAAGGAAACGTCGGCGACGACCTATTGGCTTCCCTGGTTTACGATCAGGCGGAACGCGCTCGCCGAGCTCAAGGAGGCTGCATACGCGCTCGGATGCAACGCTGTGATCGGCGTCGATTTCGACTATCTGACGTTGGACCCGGAGACGGCCAGTTCGAATGGGGGAACGTTGTACTTGCCCTTCCTGTTCGGTGTTACCGCAAATGGGAACGCCGTCATCATCGAGAAGAACGAGCGCACCGGACTGGGGTGACCCACGCGGCGGTTTCCTCCAGCAGGGCGCGTCGTGGCGGCATCGTGAGGTTGGGCGGAGAAGAAGGAGGGCGGGCTGCGTGAAGCAAGTATCGTCGGCGAGGTGTGCGGAAGCAACGAATTCACGAAGGATGGGGACCTATTCGTATGCGACTTCTGCAGGACTAAGTTCTCGTCCGTCGACGTCCAAAAGATGATGGTCGAGGGTACGGTCGAGATCGCCGGTACGGTGCGGGTGGATCGCGCGAGCGAGACGCACAATCTGATTGCTCTCGCTGTTGCTGCGCTCGATAATTCGAATCCGAGCGAGGCCTACGACTATGCCAACAGGGTGCTCGAGATCGACACAGACGACGCCAACGCGTGGACGGTCAAGGGCAAGGCCGCTGGCTGGTCATCGACCATGAACAACTTCCGCGTGGCTGAGATGCTTGTGCCTTCCGAACGAGCAGAAGAACTTACTCCGCCTGACGACCGGGAGAACTTCCGGCACGAGTGCGCTGATGTTATGAACGGCGTTGCGGTAGCAGTCCACAACCTATCGTGGAACCACGCGCAACAGTTCCCCGGTGTCGACGGGGTGTGGACGGGTCACATTGGCCGCTGCAAGGAGATCGTTGCAGTTCTTCAGGCCGCTTACGAATGGGGCCGTGAGCGGCAGCCGCTCGACAACATCATCGTCATTGTCTCGAATCTCATTCGCGGAATTAAGTTCAAAGTGGCTAGCGAGACGAGGACTGCCTTCCTCGTACCGGCCTACCAGCAGCAGATGCAACAGTTGCTCGAGCAGACGGCAACCGAGATCAGGAAGTTTGACCCTGAGTACGAAACACCGCATCCGAAAAAGGTAAGCGCCCTTTGCTTCATCGTCACCGCGACGATGGGCAATGATGGCGTTCCCTGTCGTCACGCTCCAGTCGTTCAAGGACCGGGTTCTTGTCCAGCACTCTGTCGGCCGGCGCTTCATCCAGTGGTACGAGCGCAACGGCCCTGCGCTCGCGGACGCCGTTTCGCAGTCACGGCTAATGCGGTTGCTGTCGTTTGTCTTCATAGTCACACCCGCGACCGCGGTCGCATGGGGGGTCATGGAGCTCGGCCACAGGCTCAGAGCTACAGGCCGAGCGCCTTCGCCTTGGCGGCGTCGTAGTCATCCTCGGTGATCAGCCCGGCGTCGAGCAGCTGCAGCAGCAAGGCAAGTTCCGGGAAGCACACGACGCGCTCAAAGACGCACTCGCTACCCACCGCGACCAGGGCGACCGGCTGGCCCAGGGCCGGACGCTGACCGCGGAGCTGATCCGCCCACCTCAGGCGAGCGTCCTCCCAGGTGAAGCTGTCGCTGTCGTTCCGGGACAGCGACAACCGCGTACTCCCAGCTTACGACGCTGGCTCTTTACGCCTTGGGTACGCGGGCGCCGCGACCAGTCTCGCATACTCCGGCGCGCTCTTGACGCTGACGGATCGGGTTTTGCAGACTCGCTCGGCCGTTAACGGCAACACGCTTTCCCCGCGGCAACCGAGGACCAGCAGCGGCAACACTGGCCCAGCCCGGCGTACTCTCGCCTGTTCGGTTTCGGTCGGTTTACGCGCTGGGGTTGATCGGTGGCCACTCGGCGGGCCACCAGTCTCCGTGTGGGTCGGTGGTTTGCCCGACCTCGATGATGTAGCCGTCAGGATCTCGGATGTAGCAACGGATCTCGTACTCGTGTTGTTTCGGCGGCGTCAGGAACTGCGCGCCCCGGGCGCTCCATTCGGCGTACACGGCGTGGATGTCCGCGACCCGGATATTGAGGAAGCTGCTGACCCGGTCGGGGTCGCTTGGTGTCTCGAGGGTGACCGTCGGCTTGTCGTCGGTGGGACCTCCGCCGACGTTGATGATGATGTAGGTGTTGGCGAGTGCGATGTTGGTCGGCTCTGGGCCGAACACCACCGTGCCGCCGAGTACGTCGGTGTAGAAGCGCCGGGAGCGCTCGACGTCATCCGAAACGATGAAGTGGGTCACCACCATTCGGTGTGCGGGCTGCGTGGGTTCGGCCACTGTCACCTCCACTCGCTGGGGGCGCCCGTGCGTCATCGGAGTGACTTGAAGGCCACCCTCACCTCGTCGCTGAAAAGTTCCGGCTCCTCCCACGCGGCAAAGTGTCCGCCCTTGTCGACCTCGTGGAAGTAGGTGACGTTCGGGTAGCTCGCCTCGACCCAACTGCGCGGCGTCTTCCAGATCTCGCCCGGGAACGTGGTGAAGCCGAAGGGGATCGTCGGCGGCGGCAGAGGCTTTTGGCTTGCGGCCGGCGCGTCGGGTCCGTAGGCCTCCCAGTACGACCGAGCCGCGGAGGCGCCGGTGCCGGTCAGCCAGTAGAGCGTGATGTTGTCGAGGATGTGGTCGCGGGTGAGGTTGCCCGAGGGTTGCCCGCCGACGAAGGCGCTGACGATCTTGCAGTACGCGTCGGTGTCGTGGTCGGCCATCCAGCCGGCCAGAGCGACAGGGGAGTCGAGCAGGGCGTAGCCGATCGTCTGCGGACGGGTGGCCATCTCGATGAAGTAGCCCTCCCCGGACTTCTGGAAGGTGGCGATTTGTGCGGCCGCAGCGCGTTCCTCATCGGTGTCCGTCGGCATGGTGTCGCTCAGCGCCGGCACGAGCAGATTCGTGTGAATGCCGATCAGCCCCTCCGGTGCCTGGCGGCCCATCGCGTCGGTGACGCCCGCGCCCACATCCCCGCCCTGAGCGACATAGCTGGTGTACCCGAGTCGGCTCATGAGCTGGCCCTTGCCCAGGCCCGTGCGGTCCGACCCAGATCCCAGCCGACCTCGACCGGCTCGCCCGAGAAGCCGTACCCGGGCAGGGAGGGCAGCACGAGATGGAAGGCATCCTCGGCGCTGCCGCCGTGCGAGGTCGGGTCGGTCAGCGGGCCGATGGTCTCCAGCAGCTCGACGATCGAGCCTGGCCAGCCGTGGGTCATGATCAGTGGCAGCGCGTCTCGTGCGCCGATTTGACGTGGATGAAATGGATGTCCACGCCGTCGATCTCGGTGATGAACTGCGGCAGCGCGTTGAGCTTCGCCTCGAGAAGCGCGAAGTCGTATTCACCCAACCAGTACTTCGCCAACGCCTGCGCCGCGGCCAGCTGTACTCCCTGCGATCGATCGGCGACCAGCTCCATGCTCGGCCAACGCGTCGCCGCGATGCGTTGGCGCAAGTCGAGAAGCTGCTCCTCCGAAAAGTCTGACCTGGAACGGCCGGATGGCTGTTCCGGTCTCGACGGTGGTACTCATTGCGACCTCCCCCCGGTAGATCGATCGACCCCGCAGCTCGACCCTACACCTATCGATGCGGCTGGGGGACCGCCGAAACCTGGGACCGTCACATCACCCGACCGTGAACGCGTAGGCCTCGACGCCGCCATTGCCAAACTCCGATCTCGCAAGCGTCTCGCGCCGAAGTGCGCGGAGAGCGCAGCGCCCAGGGGTCATTCCGGAACACTGGCCCAGGCGACCGACCTCTAGCTCGGTGGCCAGGTGCCGAGCGGCGAACCGATCTCCCACTCGTGACCGAAGGGGTCGATGATCCGGCCGATCCGCCATCCATGTTCGTCGGCGACCGGGGAGATCTCGTTTGCGCCTGCGGCCAGTGCTCTCCGGATGACTGCATCCGGGTCTTCCACCACGAGCAACGTCCGACTCGTCGCCCCGCCAATCGCGAGAGGGCTGAGGCGCTTCATGTCTGAGGCCGCGGAGGCGACCCAGAACGCAGCAGCATCCACCTGAAGCTGCGCCACGATGTCGTCGCCCTCGCCCACACAATGCACGACCGCCGCGCCGAATGCAGTCTCGTAGAAGGCCAGTGCGTCGCGCGGTCGATCGACCCACAACTCCGGTTGAACGCTCGTCACCGCTGCATCTTCGCCGACCAAGACTCAGCGGTCCCGGAACGCTCGCCCAGCCGAGCGCCGCCCCGCCCAGCTCGCGGTTCATCCGAAAGGGACGACCCTCCCTGTCTGGTGTCGCGCTTAGCATCGGTCCAGGTAGGGAAGGCCCAGCGTCATCGCGACGAAAGGAGACTCATGAAGTGGGTAGTCGGGGCAATCGTGGTGGTCAGCGTCGCTGCCGCCGCTGGTGCCGTTGTCCGCACTAGGAGGAACGCGATGGCGCCACGCTCAACGTGGACTCGCGCGACGGACGTAGCCACGAGCGCCGCGTCCGCTGCGGCCAACGGAGTGAAGGGCGTCGTAGCCCATCACTAATCCGCAGGTCGATTAGCGGCTCAGGGGTCATTCCGGAACACTGGCCCAGGCGACTGTGGAGGTCAGCCTTCGCGTCGTTGCCAGACGTCTCGCCGAAGCTCGTACACCGTCATCGGTTCACCCGAGCGACCGCGACCCTGGCCACGAACCGCGAATCCGAGCTTGGCCGCCAGTTGGCGCGACGCAGCGTTGTCACCCTCCTCAATGTAGGCCGTAATGCTTTCGGCGTCGGTCCGATCCCAGAGGTCGCCAATCGCGGCGTGCATCGCCTCGCTACCGATCCCTTGATTGCGCCGTTCCTTGGTGACCCACCAACCCGCTTCGACCTCGTCCGGGGCGATCCCCTCGATGCCATCCCCGGCAAAGCGCAGCTCTGCGCCGCCGAGGAAGCCCTCGTCGCGTAGATCCCGGATCGCCCAAGGGCCGAAGCCGTACTCGCGCCACTGCACCTCAGCGGCTCGCGTGTCGCGCAACGCGGCAGCGGGATCCCCCGACGCTGCTGCGTGTTCGGCTTCGTCAAGGGGTGTCATCCGAGTCAGGATCAACCGTGTCGTTCGGAGAACGATCCTGCGGCTGGCCTCGCCAGCCTTGGCCCCTCGTTCCTGCACGCTCGGAGTATGAGCCTACGGAGCAGGGGTCATTCCCGAACACTGGCCCAGGCGAGAGTTGAGTGACGAATCTCCTGCGTTCACTTCATCCGAATCGGCTGAGGAGACACGCAATGCGAGCGGTAGTCTCGAGTGGATGACCAAGCGTGCGATCCGAACGCGAATATCCCCGAAGTTGCCCGCGAAGCAGTTGGCGAGGCTAATGCGTGTTGCGGCAGCGTGTCTCGCCGCGGCCGGCCTGGTCGGGCTCGCCGGCTGCGGAGGCAGCAGCAAGCCAGCCTACTGCTCGGATCGAAGCAACCTCGAGAGCTCCATCAAGGGCCTGACCAGCCTGAACGCGAGCAGCGGAATAAGCGGCCTGAAAACGCAGCTGAAGACGATCCAAAGCGACGCAACCAAGGTGGTGAGCTCGGCCAAGAGCGACTTCCCGAGCCAAACCAGCGCGATCAAGTCGTCGGTCGCCGCACTGGAGAGCGCCGTCAAGGCGCTCCCGTCGCACCCCAGCGCCACACAGCTCGGCCCAGTCGCCACCGCTGCCGCCACCGTAGTCAGCTCGGTCAAGAGCTTCACGGATGCGACTAGTTCCAACTGCAGCTGACCGAAGCAGATCCCGAACGGGAGCGGATAGCAAACACAACACCCCTCGTCGCGGCGAGCTAAGGCTCAGGGGTCATTCCGGAACACTGGGCCAGCCGAGTGCGCATTTGTTGCGGTGGTGAGAGGCATCGGGCACTCTGTCGCGGGTGCGCGGAGCGGGGATGTGCGGGCTCGTGGGGGTGGCGGTCGCAGTGTGCGTCTCGACGTCGGCGCAACCGGCCCGGGCTCACGTCGAACGCGCGGGACACCGCGCGGCGCTGCCGTCTGTCCTTCGTCTAGTCGACGAATCGCGGAAGATCCGGTTACCGGGAGGCAGGCGCGTGGCGCGGCCGGTCACGACGCACCTCTGGTATCCGACTGCTGTGAAGGGGAGCGGGCCGTGGCCACTTCTCGTCTTCGGGCATGGGTTCGCGACGACGCCGTTCCGTTACAAGCGGCTGCTGCGGAGCTGGGCTGCTGCTGGTTACCTGGTCGCTGCGCCGGTCTTCCCGCTCGGGAACGCGAACGCGCCCGGCCGCCCCGATGAGAGCGACATCGTGAACCAGCCTCGCGACATGAGTTTCGTCATCACGCAACTGCTTGAGGCGAGCGCGTCGGCGCAAAGCCCCTTGCACGGTCTTGTCGACCGGCAGAGGATCGCCGTCGCCGGACAGTCGGACGGCGCAGAGACCGCTTTCGCTGCCGCCTACGAGCGCCCTTGGCATGACCGGCGTGTCCGGGCCGCCCTGATTCTGTCCGGCGCGGAGCTTGGCCGGCACGTCCGAATCGTGTCGCACACTGCGCCTCTCCTCGCAATCCAGGGAACAGCAGATCGAATCAATCCGCCGGTGTTTTCCCTAGACCTCTTCCGCGCGGTCGGCCGCCCGAAGTTCCTCCTGCTCCTCCGTCGTGCCAGCCATCTCGGTCCCTACACGGTGCCGGGATCTCGCCTCGCCGCGGTCGAGCGCGTCTCGATCGCCTTCCTCAACCATTACCTCGGCACCGGACCCCTCGGCGCGATCACACGAGCGGTGGCTCCATTCCAAGCAGACACCCTGAGGAGCGATCCCTAAACAGCCCGCGAGCCAAGAGGAGCACCGCGCCTCGTAACCTTCCCTGCATCAAAAGCGCGGTTACCCGCAAACGGCTGCAACCACGGCTCGTCGAGCGACTCCTGCGGCGGGGTGGTTCGCTGCTGCTCTGGGCCGGTGTGCTGGTCCTCGCGGCCTTCGGAATCGTCTTCTCGTTCGCGAACTACCCCTGGTTCGGGGCCGCCGTCGTGCTTCTCACCCTGCTGGCGATCGGATATTCGGAGCGCAGGCGACGTATCGCACACAAGGCCAGGAGGCGGCGCCAAGCACGAAGCAGCGATCTCTTGAACGGATAACAGCCGCTGTCTCTCCGCAGCCGCTCAGGGGTCACGGGGAACACTGGCCCAGGCGAGCGTCGTTGCATCGGCGTCCGTACGCTCGAAAGCGCCTCGGCCGAGAAGTGGGGCTGTATGGGGCGTGCCGGGGCACCGCCTGGCGTGGTTAGCGCGCGGGCTTGACGAGGAGTGCGTGGATCTGCTCGGTGAGGTGGGCGACCTTTTCGGTTAGTTCCTTGTCTTGGGCGGTGAGGTCGGTGTTCGACTGGAGCAGTTCGAGGATCTTGTCGGTTTCGGTCTTGGCCACGTGCTCGAGTCGGCTGTGGCTCCGCTCGACCTTTTCGGAGTGCATTTTGTCGCGGTCTGCCTGTCGGGTCTGGGCGAGCAGGATCAGTGGGGCGGCGTAGGCGGCTTGGAGTGAGAAGAGCAGGTTGAGGGCGATGAAGGGGTAGACGTCCCAGGCGAACCCGAGATGCAGCTGGGTCGAGTTCAGCACCACCCAGGCGATGACGGCGGCGGTCTGGCCGACGATGTATTGCGGGGTGCCGAAGAACCGCGCCGCCTTCTCCGCAATCTGCCCGAATGCGTCGTTGCCGAAGGCGCCGTGCAGCTGTGCGCGACGATGTTCGAGCTCGGTCGCGGGTTCGCCTGGTTCTTGGGTCGACACTCTGGCCTCGTTCTTCTTGATCCCAGGGTCGCTTCCTACGCACCAGTCGGGGCGCATCTCGGGCAGTACCGGCGGAGCGGCGCCGCTCGCACGGACCAGCGTCCTCTCACCCGACGAGGGGCTTAGAGGGCGGTCACTCGACCTAGAAGCGGTTCACCAAGACAGGACGGGCATTGCCCTGACGGCGACAACTCGTCGCCGCCGCCCGTTTCGAGGCGATCGCCGTCAATGCGATGGCACGACACGTCCGAGCAGCATGGTTCTGTGCCAGCTGCGTGAACCCCAGCTACGCAGACAGGGGTCAGGATGTTCTCGTCGTTCTGACTGACGTTGAAGGGTCGTCTAGCTGAAGGTGCGCCGTCGGGCATTCGCACGCCTTGCGGAAAAGATGGTCATGCTCGCACTACTCCATGGCCGCGGCCGCGTACTCGCGCTCGCGTAGCTCGATTCGGCGGATCTTGCCGGTCAACGTCTTCGGCAGTTCGTCGACGAACTCGATGCGCCGGGGGTACGCGTACTGGGAAAGTCGCATCCGCACGAAGTCGGAGATCTCTCGCGCGAGTTCGTCGCTTGCCTCGTTGCCGGCGGCGAGAACGATGAACGCTTTGACGACGGCGCCGCGACGCTCGTCGGGTGAGGCGACTGCGGCTGCCTCGCGGACGGCGGGATGCTCGATGCAGGCCGACTCGACTTCGAACGGCCCGATCCGGTAGCCCGCCGAGATGATCACGTCGTCGCTGCGCCCGGCGTACCACACATAGCCGTCCTCGTCCATGACGGCGGCGTCCTTGCTGTGGAACCACTCACCGCCGAAGGTCTCGCGTGCCGCCTCCTCGTTCCGCCAGTAGCCGAGCGGGTAGTGGGGGTTCGAGCGCGCGCGGAGGCAGATCTCTCCCCGCTCGCCGCGCGCCACCTCTTGTTCGTCCTCGTCGAGGATGCGGACGTCCCAGCCGGGCATGGGCCGTCCCATCGAGCCCTCGCGCACCTCCATCCAGGGGTAGTTCGCGACCAGCGGGTACGACTCGGTCAGACCGTAGTAGTCGAGGACGGTGACGTCGTACTCCTGGCGGAACCAACGGATGGCCTCGGGGTTGAGCGGCTCCCCGGCCGAGCACACGCGGCGGAATGCGCAGGGGTAGCGTGTGCCAGCCTCGTCGACGGCCATCATCGACCGCATCGCCGTCGGCGTCGTGAAGACGTTCGTCACCCGGTGGCGCGAAAGGAAGTCGAGCTGCCGCTGCGGGTCGAAGCCACCTTCACGCTGATAGACGCACTGCACCGCGCCGAGGCGCCAGGGCCCGAGCAAGGGCGCGATCCCCGCCGCCCATGCCCACTCGCCCATCCCGTGAAAGCGCTCGCCGTCCTCGACCTCGTGGCAGTAGACGAACTCTTCGTGCCCCAGCAGGTAGCGGTGTGCGTGCACGATCCCCTTCGCAAGCCCCGTCGTTCCCGACGTGTAGTAGAGCTGTGCGGGATCGTCCGCCGCCGTGTCAGCCGCCACGTGCTCGACGGAGTGCTCGGCGAGAAGGTCGGCGGAGAGCACCACAAGGGGCACGCCGCTCGCTTCGAAGCGCGGCGCATTTGTCTCGTCCGTGACGAGCACGGCGGGCTCGGAATCGCCGAGCCGATGCGCGATCCCGTCGTCGCCGTACAGGACCGACATCGAAAGGAGCAACGCCCCCAGCTTCCATGTGCCGAAGAAGATTGCCGCCGTCTCGGGCGTCGCGGGCAGGACGACGGCGACGCGGTCGCCGCTAGCGACCCCATGTGCCTCGAGAAGGTTGGCGGACTGGTTCGAGAGGTCTTGGAGTTCACCCCACCTCAGCTCCCGCTGCACTCCGTCAAACCGCTCGTGGATCATCGCGAGCTTGTCAGGCGGGTGCTTGTCGCAGCAGTCGTCGGCGATGTTGTAGCGCTGCGGGACGCGCCACTCGTGCGCTGCGCAAATCTCGTCGTAACGACCCACGATCGACCTCCGAGTCTCTCGCGAATCGCGCGCCGGCGCAACATCTCGACAGCGGGCTGCGGGCAAGGGGAGGCCGGTGTTCGGCTGCCTGCGCGAAGAAGACTTGCTCGATCACGCGGAAGTGCTGGTTGTGGCCGGCGACTATCTCCTCGCCCGGATTGATCATCGAGGCAGGCGAAACGCAGGATCGGGTGCAGCTCAATCGCGCCCGGCGCCACACTCGTTTGGCCGTGGTCGAAGTCGAAGAAGGCGACAACGGTGACGCGGTCTCGACGCAGAGCCGAACGTGGGTCGCCGGGAATAGACGTCCGGAATCGGGGTCTTTCTGCGATGACCGATGCCATCCACCGAAGGAGAAGCATGTCTCGCATCACCATCGGCGCGTCTCTTGCAGTGCTCGTGGCCCTCGCAGCCGCTGCTGCCGTTGTCGTCATCGCTACCCCGGCGAGCGCGGCGAGCAGCCGGGTCGGGGTGGGCTTCAACGCCCCTTCAATCGCCGGCTTTCCCGGCGACTTTTCCGGCGGCGAGGCCTTTCTCACGGGCGGCGGAGCCTATGACCCTGCAAGCGCATCCAATGCCGATCCCGAGAGCGCATTCGTGCGCTCGAACGGCGGCTTTCGCTGTCTCGCGGACGTCCAGCAAGGCCCCCTGAAGGGCTGCCTGCAGGGGCAGGGTGTCCGCTGGGACACGGACGGCCTACTCCAGAGCACGCGCTTCAAGTGCACAGGCGCGGCGACAGAGCCCGGGAAGACCGCGGTCACCGATGCCCATACCGAAGTGCTCGTGTCCGACTTCTATCGCGCTGGAGACGGCAACGACGCGTCTTTCAAGGGCGTGCAGGTGATCGTCTCCGACCACGACCTCGCCCCCGACATCGCCGGACTCCAGAACGTCTGGATCCAGCAGGTCGGCTGCGGCACGGCAAACGTCAACTTCAGTTCGTAACCACAAACCGGAACCACCATCACAAAGGACCCGCCTGTCCCGTTCGGACCGGTGCTGACATGGCACTGGGTCGAGCGGGGCGGGCCGCCGAGTCGAGGAGTCGCCGTCGCGCCGGTCATCGGCGGCACCTGAGAGACGAGCACCGAACACAGAGTCGCCACGCCATGTGTGCGGCTCGGAAGCGGGAGGTCCCACCGGGCCATCCCGCGTCGCGCCGATGGTTTTTGGGGGATCTCGTGCACATTCGGAATTCGCTGGGTCGATGGCGATGCTCGCCTCCGTGCCGGTAAGCGATAGTCCAGCCGCGGATTGGAGAGACCGTGAAGGCGCACGGACATCCGAGGGCGATCTTCAAGCGGCGATCGAGCGCGGCAACGTTGTGATCGAGGAGGCAACTTCGCTCGAGCCTGGCCGGCTGACCAGGGGAAGCGCTGGAGCATGCCTGCGCCGCAAGCGGCTACGAGGAGTCGTGGCTTCTTCTGCCCCAACAGGCGTGTAATAGCTCCCTCTGGAGCCAGAGAGTTGGGTCGGCCAGCGCCGCGGTCATCACCTCGACCTCACGCCGGGAAGCCTCGTCGCCACCGCCGAGCTCGTTGATGACTTCCAGCGTGGGGATCCACCATCTCGCCCATAGCGAGCCTCCGCGCACCACTTCCGTGGACGCCTCATTGCGTATGTCCTGCAGCCCGCAGCGCTCGAACAGCGCGGGCAGCTTTTGACCAAATGCCTTGTCGTATCCACGAGGCACCCACCAGTCTCCTTCTCGCCAGACACGTTGGTAGTCGTTGTACAGCGGGTGCGCAGGATCGACGGGAGCGGCTGTCCCCCAATCGGCGTCTTCGTCGAGGAGCCAGCCACCCGGGCGCAGGCACTCGGCCATCTGCCTGATCGCCTGTTCCTGGCGTCCCTTGAGATGGAACAGCATCAATCGCGAGCAGACGAGATCGAACGAACCAGGCCGGAGCACGTCGATTGGGTCATCGAGGATGTTGTGCTCGATTACCTCGAGATTCGGGCGCTCGAGCCTCGACAGGTAGCGAGTGTCGACGTCGGTCGCGACCACGCGGCCGGTCGCGCCGACCTGCTCGGCCAGCCATGCCGCCATCGAGCCACGCCCTGCTCCGACCTCGAGACATCGCCAGCCAGGCTGAACCAAAGCGCGTCGCCGGCGCGAGATCGGATCGTAGATCTGCTCGAGAAGATCTAGCCGCTCATCCTCCGCGACCTCGCGGCCCGCGGCGGCAAGGCGATAGTCAAGAGTCTCTTCGCGTGCAGCCAACCGCTCCGACTCTGCCACGCCCGAGAACGTACGCTCCCGGACGGGCTGGCGCAACCGGTTCTTCGTGCACTGGAGGGCGGCGGGAATCGAACCCGCGTCCTCCGAATCTGACGACGGCTCGCGAGCGGGACCGAACTTGAACGGCTCTGAGACCGACGGGATGTGGTCAGCGTCTGCCGCTACAGCGCAGGTCGGCGTCAAGCGGGCCGATTCGGTACTGCGCGAGCGTCGGCGGCACGCCGGTGAAGCCACCGTTTGTGCAGTTCTGCCGCGCCTGCGTGAGTGTTGCCTTGGTTCCGGCCACCCAGTCGGGCAGCTGGCCGTTGAAGGCCTTTTGTGTCGTCTGCGCGGTCAGCCCCGTGATCTCGTGCCACTGGGCGCTGGTGGAGTAGATCCCGATCGGTCCGGTCGCGCCGGCGTGGTGGAGGCCGGCGATGAAGCCCTGCAGCGCGGCGATGTTGAGCTGGTAGGTCCCGGCCCAGCTCGCCGCCAGCTCGACGTCCAGCCACCACGGGGCGGTTTTGGCCGCGACCGGGTCGAGGGCCGCGACGAGGCGGTAGGAGTAGGCGGCGCGCTGCTCGCCGTAAATGTACGAGCACGAGTTGGTCAGCAGGCCGTTACAGGCACCGTAGGGCGGCGCGGTGCCGTCACTCGGCCAGTCCGCGACATGATGACCGCCCGGGTTCCCGGTATCGATATACAGCGACAGCGGTGGCTGCTGCGGGCGCTTCTGCCCCGGCGTGTCGCGCGCCCAGTGGAGCTCGCCGCTGAGGCACGGGTTCGCGTTGTTCGCCAGCCCGCCGTTGACGCCGACGATCCCGAACAACGGGTTCGACGGATAGGAACCCGAGCACTGCGGATACGAGGCGTCGTAACCGGTGGTCGGCGACGAGCCGCCGCCCGTCGCGATGATCAGCACCACGACAACGACGATCAAGGCAAGCCCCACCACCACCACCGCCGCCACCCACCGCGCTGCGAACCGCAAACGTCTGGAAGGCGGCACGGGCGTCAAGCTACCTGTGGCGTGCCGATGCTCTCACTCGTGACCCAAATGTGGCGGCTGGCCGGACCGCTCAGCCTCTGTCTAGCCTTCTGGATGCGGGCGAACGGGACCTGGTTGACGTCGACTATGCGGCGCGCTACTTCAACTTTGTTGCGGGCGTGTCTTCGTTCAGCGAGCAGCTTCACTCGAGCCATCAGTCGCGGCGAGATGCGAGCCCTTGCCGGCCGCCTTCGCTCCGATGGCGATCCCGCCGAAAAGCGCCGTTCCCGTGACAGTCAGCACCGGTGCAGCTGGTTCGTCGCCTCCAGGAGTCGGGCGTCGACCCCACCAGCGAAAGCTTCAGCTCGGACTCCACGCGCCAGCTCGGCGGAGTCTTGATAGCGATCCCACCGAAGAGGGTGTGGAGGGACAGTCTTGCTCCCGGGGCGAGCTCGACCTCGCGCAGGTCGACCGCGATGCCGCCGAACCACGCCAGCATCGAGCCTCCGTGAACGCCCTGGCCCGGCTCTTGAGCTCGATCCCATTCAAGACAGCGACGAGGCCGAGCTCGTCGCTCTCTTCGTCTCCGTGCGAGGGCACGGCCCGCCGCACGAACGCAGCAGCAGCCATCATCCCCACCCAGGCACCGAGCTTGAAAAGGAGCAGCCCTCGAAGCGGACGCATTGAGTTCGAGGCGTACAAGGCCGCGACGGCTTCCGACCGGAGCGCGAGTTCATGGGGTCCTGCGCAACCCCCAGCTACGCAAGCTGACCAAGCCGAGCTACGCAACCCGTCCGTGCCGAACGCCCTCGCGCTTGCCCTGGCGGAACCGGCCAGATTGACGCTACGCCGAGGGGCCGGCAAGCCGACCCCTCGCGTGGCGATGTGGCCGAGTTACGCGACTGCGAGCTCGTTGCTCTGAGCGATGATCTTGCCGCTCGTGATCTTGGGCTCGTTGGGAATCAGCGTCTCGAGCTTCTCGTCGTGGATCCAGCTAGTGACGACCTTGGTCGACTCCTCGCCCTGCTCACGGGTCTCGAAGAGGCCGAGTGAGCTGAAGACGCCGTTGCCGGCCTCGATCAGGTAGTAGCCCTTGAAGCCGGGCAGCGTGCGCAGCTTCGGGACGAGGGTCTCGTTGACCTTGCCGGTCAACTCGGTGATGCGATTCTGGTCCACACCGTCGTAGCGGCGAATGGTCGCATGCATGTGAAACTCCTTCATTTCATCTATCAGGACAACAGAGTCCGAACGGACTCGCTGCAGCGCTCAGGCCAGGTGTGACAGACGAAGAGGAAGGTGCAGTAGCCTCGGCGGCTTCAACGCTAGAGCCAACGCGCTGTCATCAAGTCTAGCAGTGATCGACGCGGCGGGCGGATGCGCAAAACTAGAACGTCGGCTCTTCCGGCGATGCCCGGGCTCGGCGGCCGAAGCCTCGCGACACCAAACGGCGTAGGATGGTCTTACTGGCCCTGCGGCCAGGATTCCGGCTGAAAGCTCGAAGTCCGTCGATCGAGCCCCCGGGCGCGGGAGACGACACGAGCCTAGGCAAACAGAGTTCGAGTTGCAGGGCCAGCTGCTCGGCCCACCCGACGCGACAGCCTTTCCTCACCACCCCTCAAGCCACGCGCCGGCGGTACCCGGCCTGTCTCGGGGTTGTCCACCCTTCGCGGCGTTTCGTCGGCCGTTAACCTCTAACCCCCTACCGCCGTCTCCTGCTCGACGTTGGACCCCGTCGACTATCTGTCACCAAACTAGTCTGACCTAGGCCGACCCCGGTGTGTCCTCTCCCCCACCAAGCCGTCGGAGCTCAACTACCTCCAGCTACCACCGCTGGCGCGGCGCTGACTCCCAGCTACTGGAGCTGGTTGAAGTCCAAGGAGAAGTACGAAGCGCTCATCGAGTCCTGGCGTCGTCTCAAAAGAAGAAGCGCGAGGACGTTCGGCTCGCCGCCCGAGGCCGATTCGACCGGGCCGCTCACCCGGCCTCGTCGTACGCGTCGTGGTAGTTCCACCACTGGTACGGCGGCGTCTGCGGATAGCCGTCGGGTGAGTCCTCCCACTCCTCCTGCCGCCCGAGCGCGGTGATGTCGAGGTAGCTCCAGGTGCTCCCCATCGCCTCGTCGCCGCGGTTGTTGACGAAGTAGGTGCGGAAGATGCGATCGCCCTCCCGGATGAAGGCGCTCGTCCCATGCCACTCGTCGACGCCGAAGTCGGCGTCGAAATCGTCGGTGAGGGTGTACCAAGGGAAGTCCCACCCCATGCGTTCCTAGGCCCTGGATCTCGGCTTGCGGAGCCCTCGAGACGAAGGCCAGCGTCGTGTCACGGGCGTTCAGGTGAGCGGGGTGTGCTACCTGGTCAGCGACGATGGAACAGCCGACACACGCTCGCTCTGGGTAGGAACCCCCGGGGCGAAGGTGGTGATGTCCGGTGCGTAGAACGCGCGGTAGACGATCAGTTGGCGACGGCCCTCAAACAGGTCGGCGAGACTCGCCGCGCCCTGCGGGCCCTCGAACCGGTACTCCTTCTCAACCGCGATCCACGGCATCCGCCTCCGCTCTGCCGCAAGCGCGTCCCGGGCGCAAGTGGGAACCCCTCCTCCTTCACCAACAGCTCATTGCGAGCGGCTTCCCACTCCTGAGGCGAGACGATCTGGGGAATGTTCATGCGAGCTCCCTTCCGAGGCTTCCTGGACCGTCAACAAGGTGACATCACCCGCTGGCCTAGGCGCAAGGTCATCGCCGACTCGGCCATCCACGGAAGGGAGGTCGGTGCAGACAGCCGTCAGTCCCGGTCTCAAGTTTCCCGCAGAAGTACTCGGCGGAGAGACC
>CAVSTY010000004.1:0-8384 GCA_963731015.1 uncultured Actinomycetes bacterium | reverse complement strand
CCGGCTGCCGGACAGACACCGCCGGCCTCATCTCACTCTCGCTCGGCTGGGGCAGCTGGCTCGCGCTCCTCGCTGCCAGTGCGATCGCCGGCGGAGGGCTTTGGGGGCCTGTCGCCGGCCAGAGCGCGCGGCCGCAGCAAGACCCGCTGGGCGACCTGAGTCTCTAGCTGCGGGGCAGGGATTCGAACCCCAACTTCCTGATCCAGAGTCAGGCGTCCTACCATTAGACGACCCCGCATCGGGTCGGCGCCCAGTGTAGCCAGGCCGTTTGCGGGCAAGTCTCAGATCTCGAGCCGGTACATCGGCACGAGGCGCTGCTCGGTCTCGGTGTCGATGTGCGCGACGACCTCGACGTACGGCTCGAGGCCGCTGCCGCGCAGCTTCGCCTTCAACAAGCCGTCGACCTGGAAGATCCCGGAGCTGTTGTTCATCAGGATCTCGATCTTGACCGGCCGGTCATCGCCGTCCGTGATCGTGACGTCCTCGATCGCGGCCGCCGAGAGCGAGTGCATCGAGATGCTGCCCTTCTCGAAGGGAATCCGTGAGCGGCCCTTCGCCATGTCGAGCGCGTCGGCGACCCGGACGATGCCGGCGTCGACCGTGAGCGGTTCCCCGTCGGCGCGATGGCTGATGATCGCCTGCAGCACCTCCGACACGATCACCGTCTTGTCGGGCTCCTCGTAGAGGCCGTCGAGCAGCTGCCGCATCTTCGGCTCGGAGAGGAAGAGCGAGAAGTCCTCGTGGCCGTGCCGGTGGATCGACATCCCGACGCAGTGGAAGAGCGCGGCGAGCACGACGACGATCTCCGCGTCGTCCTGCTCCAGCCCGAAGTCGCGCACGAGGCCCGGCTCGACGCCGTGCTTCGTGAGCTGGCGGAGGAGCTTGAGCGCGATGTTCGTGACGATCTGGATGTGCACCCAGGAGTGGTCGTTGATCGCCATCCGCGAGACCGCGTTGACGTTCGACGACGTGCCACCAGCCCTTGACCTGGTCGTCGGCGTTGACGCGCTCGATCAGCGTCCGGAGCTTGCGGTTGCCGCGCACCGGGACGTTGATCTTCATCCGCGCGACCGCTTCGGCAGGCGTCAGACGGGTCTCGTGCTCGGCCTCGGCGTCGACCGGCTGCTCGATCCGCTCCGCTGTCTCCTTGTCGATGGCCACCGCGGCCAGCATAGTGCGCTCGATGTCCACCGAAGCATCCGCGCCGCAGCTCCGCCCGCTCGGGATCGGCGAGATCCTCGACGTCGGGATCAAGATCTACACGCGCAACGCGCTGACGCTGTTCAAGATCGTCGTCTTCGTCGTCCTGCCGGCGCAGATCCTCGTCAACGTCGCCGAGGTCTCGGCCCTGCCGAGCGACGCCACGATCTCGAACGGCGGTGCCGGCGGCGTCAGCCCGTTCGGCGGGCCGATCACGACCGAGGGGCCGCTCACGGGCCATCAGGTGACCGTCCTCCTCGTCGGCTTCATCAGCGCGTTCCTGATCCAGTTCATCGCCGCCCGGTTTGCTCAGGCCGGCTGCTTCCGCGCTATCGCGGACGCCTACCTCGGGGAGGAGGTCAGCTGGCGCTCGTCCCTCCGCTTCGCGCTCCGTCGGCTACCGGCCATCGTCTGGCTCAGCATCCTCTCGGGCTTCTTCGTCCTCCTCGGGACGCTCCTCTTCGTCATCCCCGGCATCTATCTCTACGTCGCCTTCACCGTGGCCGTCCCCGTGCTGCTCGTGGAGGGAGCGGGGCCCTGGCACTCGCTCGGGCGCTCGCGCCGACTCGTGAAGGGCAGGTGGTGGGCGACCTGCGGCGTCGCCGTCGTCGGTTATCTGCTCGTCTCGATCGTGAGCCTCGCGCTGACCGGCCTCGTGGTCGGAGTCGCCTTCGCCAACCCGGCGCGCAACACGGCCACGGGTTTCGTCCTCAACACGCTCGCCGCGACCGTCGGGAGCATGATCGCCACGCCCGCTGCGGCGGCCTTCATCACCGTCCTGTACATCGACCTGCGCGTGCGCAAGGAGGGATTCGACCTCCTGCTGCTCGCCCGCCGGCTCGGCGTCGAGCGGGCGGCCGACGAGGCGCCGCCCTCCTTCCTGCCCGAGCTGCCGCCGCCGGGGAGCCAACCGCCCTTCTGGCCCCCGCCGCCCGGCTGGGTGCCGGGGCCTGCACCGCCCATTGAGCCCGCGCCGCCTCCTCCGACCGAGCAGCCGCCGTTCTGGCCGCCGCCTCCGGGGTGGAAGCCGGGCGACCAGTGAATCGTGAGCAGGCCCGGGAGGAGGCGCGGCACATCCTCGCGGAGCGGCGGTTCCACGGCACGTCGCTGCCGCGCCCATTCCACGGCTTCTTCGACTGGCTCTCCCGCCATCTCCATTTCCTGGCGCGGGGCTTCGACGGGCTGGCCTCCTTGATCGGCGGGCAGCGCGTCTTGTGGACGGTCGTCGCCCTGGTCGTTCTCGTCGTCGCGGCGCTCGTGACGCGGCAGCTCGCCCGTCGCCGCGTCGAGGTCGAGGCTCGCGGCGCCGGCCGTCGCGCTCGCGGGCGGAGCGAGGATCCCGCCGAGCTCGAGCGGCTCGCCGACGAGGCCGAGCGGCGCGGCGATCTCGAGGTGGCCCTTCGCCTTCGCTTCCGCGCCGGACTGCTGCGGCTTGGTCGCGCACGGGCGCTACCGCTGCGTCCCTCGCTTCGCACCCGCGAGGCGCGGCGCGCGCTCCGAAGCGCGCGCTTCGACCGGCTCGCGCGCGACTTCGACGAGGTCGTCTACGGCGGCCGATCACCGAGCACGACGGACGTCGAGGTCGCCCGCACCGAGTGGCCGCAGGTGGTCGCCGAGGCACGCCGGTGAGCCGTCCCTGGCGGATCGCACTGGTGGTCGTGGCGGTGCTCGTCGCCGTCAACCTCGCGCTCCGCTTCCTCGGCACGCTCACGGGAGGAACGCCCGGCGGCCCGCGCTCCTCGTCGTACGCGACGTCGCCGCAGGGGAACGCCGCCTACGCGGAGCTGCTCGGACGCGAAGGGCACCCGGTGGAGCAGGTGCGGGGGCTGCCGCACTCCTCGGCCCCCCGCGCAGGCGCGACGGTGTTGCTCCTCGATCCGCCGGCCGTCAGGACGCAGGATCTCCAGGCGCTCCGGACCTTCGTCCGCGGCGGCGGGCGCCTCGTCGCCTCCGGCCTGTCGCCCGCAGCCATGCGCGAGCTCGCCACGCCCGTGCCGAAGCGCGCCCCCGGCTCGGGCCGAGTACACGAGGACGGTCTCGAGATCGAGACCGGCGGTCCGACCATCTGGCGTGACGACGGCCTCGTGGCTGTGAGGCGGGTCGGTGACGGCACGGTCGAGTTCCTCGCCGACTCGTCGCCGCTCCACAACCAACTCCTCGGTTCGGCCGACAACGCCGGCTTCGGCCTGCTGCTCGCCGGTCCGCGCGGCCGGCCGGTCGAGTTCCTCGAGAGCTACCACGGGTACGGGACGGGAAGCGGCCTCTCGGCCCTGCCGCTCTCCTGGACGCTGCTGCTCGCGGGCCTCGGCCTGTCGGCGCTCGTCTACATGGTCGCCCGTGGCAGGCGCTTCGGCCCGCCCGAGGAGGAGGGAAGGACTCTCGCGCCGCCGCGCCGCCAGTACGTCGACTCGCTCGCCGCGGTCGTCGCCCGCAGCAAACGCCGCGACGACGCTGTCAGGCCCGTGCAGCGCGAGGCCCGCGACGTCATCCTCCGCCGCACGTCGCTGCCGCCGGATGTCGACATCCACGTCGTCCGGGCCGCGGCCAAGCGGCTCGGCCTCGCGGACGAGGACACCGAGGCGCTGCTGCGGGCGCCCCAGACGGACGCCGAGGTGCTCGCCCTGGGTCGCGTCGCCGCCCGAATCAGGCAGGATCACCGCTGATGGAGGGCCTGCGCGACCGGGTCGTGGCCGAGGTGGCGAAGGTCGCCGTCGGTCAGGAGGGAACGGTCGAGCGGATCCTGTGCGCGCTGCTTGTCGGCGGCCACGTCCTGCTGGAGGGCGTGCCGGGCGTGGCGAAGACGCTGGTCGCGAACTCGGTGGCGCGCGCGCTCGGGCTCGAGTTCCGCCGCGCCCAGTTCACGCCGGACATGCTCCCTTCGGACCTGCTCGGGACGCTGACGCTGCACGGCGGCGAGCTCGCGTTCCGGCCCGGGCCGGTCTTCACGAGCGTGCTGCTCGCGGACGAGATCAACCGCACGCCGCCGAAGACGCAGGCCGCGCTGCTCGAGGCGATGGAGGAGAGGCAGGTGACGATCGAGGGGACGTCGCGGGAGCTGCCGGAGCCCTTCCTCGTCCTCGCCACGCAGAACCCGATCGAGTACGAGGGCACGTACCCGCTGCCCGAGGCCCAGCTCGACCGCTTCCTCTTCAAGCTCGCGCTCGGGTACCCGGACGAGGAGCAGGAGCGGCAGATCCTTGGTCTCCGTCACCGCGGCGTGCGTCCGGCGACGCTCGTAGACGTCCAGCCGGTGGTCGAGCCTGCGGAGCTCGCGCAGGCCGGGCGGGAGCTCGACGCGACCGGCGTGTCCGACGAGGTCGCCGGCTACGTGACGGCGATCGTGCGCGTCACCCGCACGCTGCCGAGCGTCGAGCTCGGTGCGAGCCCGCGCGCCGGCGTCCACCTGCTCGCCGCCGCGAAAGCCGTGGCCCGGCTCGACGACCGCGGCTATGTGACCCCGGACGACGTCGCGGAGGTCGCGCCGGACGTGCTCCGGCACCGGCTCCTGCTGCGGCCCGAGGCGGAGCTCGAGCGGTACACCGCCGACGACGCGGTCCGGGCGGCCCTCGAAGCGGTTCCTGTCCCGCGGTGACGCCGACGCCGCGCGCCGCGTTCGCGCTGGCGCTGATCTCTGTGTCGCTGCTCGTCCTGCCTGTTCCGGTGGCGATTCTCCTCGCGGTCGCGCTGCTCGCGGCGGCCGCGGTCGATGCCTGGTCGGTGCGGCGGCCGCCGGAGGTGGAGCGGAGAGTGCCGGCGCACCTCGCGCGCGGCGTGCCCTCGGCGTTTCGTCTCGAGCCGGCGGAGCCCGTGCGCATCCGTGTCCGCCAGCCGCTACCGCCCGACCTGGAGCTCGAGCCGGCGCAGGCCGAGGGCGTGCTGACCGGGCAGCTCGTAGCCCGCCGGCGCGGCCGCCACACGCTTCCGGCGCCGGTCGCCAGGCGCACGGGACCGCTCGGGCTCGCCGCGTGGACGCATCAGGTCGGCGAGCCCGCGGACGTGCTCGTCTACCCCGACCTGCCGGCCGCGCGCCGGCTGGCGAGCGCCGTGCGTGCGGGGAAGTTCCGGGACGAGGGCCTTCGCCGCCGCGGGCCGCTCGGGCTCGGCACCGAGTTCGAGTCGGTCCGCGAGTACTCCCCCGACGACGACATCCGCCAGGTGAACTGGCGCGCGACGGCACGGCTCGAGCGGCCGATGAGCAACCAGTACCGGATCGAGCGCGACCGGGACGTGGTGTGCGTCGTCGACTGCGGCCGCCTGATGGCGGCGCCGTTTGCCGACCGCACGCGCCTCGACGCGGCGCTCGACGCCGCTGTAGCGGTCGCGGCCGTGGCGGACGTGCTGGGCGACCGGTGCGGCACGATCGCGTTCGCCGGCGAGGTGCTGCGCTTCCTGCCGCCGCGGCGGGCCGGCGCGCGGGACGTCGTCGCGGCGCTGTTCGATCTGGAGCCTGTGCCGGTCGAGAGCGACTACGAGCTCGCGTTCGCGCAGGTCCGCGGCGTCAAGCGCGCGTTCGTCCTCGTGCTCACCGATCTGCTGGAGGAGTCGGCTGCGCAGCCCCTCGTCGAGGCGCTCCCGGTGCTGGCGCGCAGGCACGCCGTCACGGTGGCCGGATCCGCCGATCCCGACCTCGACGCGGCCGTGAGCACCGAGCCTCACGTGGCCGGCGACGTCTACCGAGCGGCTGTCGCCCTCGATGTCCTGGCCGCTCGAGCCCGGGCCGCGGCGCGGCTGCAGCACGCGGGCGCGACGGTGGTCGAGGCGGCACCGGCGACGCTCGCCGCCGCCTGCGTCAGGACGTATCTCCGAGCGAAGTGGCTGGCTCGTCTCTAAGCGGCCTGACCCGCCCGCGCCAGAGGACGAGCCCCCAGAAGGCGACGCCGAGGCCGACGCCGGTGCCGATCACGGCGCCGAGCCCGGTCTCCGCCAGGTTGGCGCGGTTCCCCTCCACGATCCCGGCGATCACGAGCCACGGCGCGGTCCCGACCACGAGCAGCAATGCCTGGACCGCCTCCCGCTGCAGCGAGGCGCGTCGAGTGCGCAGGCCGGGGGAGATGATCGACCAGCCGAGGCTCAGCCCGGCTGCGCCGGCCACGAGGATGCACGAGAGCTCGAGCACTCCGTGCGCGGTCACGAGATCGACGAAGCCGACGCCGTTCCCGGCCTGTCCCATCAGCCCGCCGATCACCCCGAGCTGCATACCGTTGTAGAGGAGGGCGAGGGCGGTTGCGATTCCCCCGGTGACCCCGCCGGCGAACGCCACGAGCGTGACCTGGATGTTGTTCGTGAAGATCTCGGTCGTGAAGGCGGTTTGCTGAGCCGGCGACAGGTCCTGCCACGGGTGACCCGGCTGGAGCGCCGGCCGGAACTGCTGCGGGACGACGCCGGTCGCAGCCGCCGGGTCGTGCACGCCCCAGAGCGCCGCGAGCGCAGCGGAGCCGAAGAGGAGGACGAACGCGACGAGCAGCGCCTTGCGGCGCGCCGTGATGAGCCGCCAGTAGTCGGTGACGAAGAAGCGGACGATCGAGCCCCGCCTGGTGCGCACGTCGTAGACGGCCTGCCGGCCTTGGCGCACGAGCGCTTCGAGCCGCACCGTCTCGGCCGCTCGTGGAGCATGGCGGCGCAGTTGCGCGAGATCCGCCGCCGCGGCGCGGTAGAGGCCCCCGAGCCGTAGGAGCCGCTCCGGCCCGAGCCGCTCCGGACGGCGCTTCGCCTCGCGCAGGAGCAGCTCGAGCTCGCGCCAGTCCGAGCTTCGCGCGGCGATGAATGTGTCTAGCCTCATCGGGAGATGGTGTTCGAGGATCGGCTGACGATCGACACGCCGGAGGGCGTGCCGCTCGAGCTTACGCTCGCCGGCGTCGGCTCACGGTTCGCCGCGGCGCTGATCGACTACATCTTCCAATTCATCATCCTCGTGGCGCTCGCGCTCGTGCTCAGCTTCGGAGCCGGGTTCTCCCCGGGCTCGAGCTCCGTCAGCGCGGCGTTCTGGGTGGTGGGATTCTTCGCCGTCTTCTGGGGCTACGACGTCGCCTTCGAGGTGCTCAACTCGGGACGGACGCCCGGCAAGGCGGCGAACGGGCTGCGGGTCGTGCGAGAGTCCGGCGCGCCGGTCACGTTCGGGCCGAGCGCGGTGCGGAACGTCATTCGCATCATCGACCTCCTTCCCGGCACGTACCTCGTCGGGATCACCTCGATCCTCGTCACGAAGCGGAACCAGCGGGTCGGCGACCTCGCGGCCGGCACGCTCGTCATCCGCGAGGCCCGGAAGCTGCCTCCGGAGGTGCTGGTCTCGCCCTCGGTGCAGGCGCCCGCCTGGGACACGAGCGCCATCGACCAGCAGGATCTCGACGCTGTCGCCGCCTTCCTCGCCCGCCGGCACGAGCTCGAGGCGGGAGCCCGGATCCAGATCGCGGCAGAGCTCGCCGGCCGCCTACGGCCGAAAGTCGGCGGCGGGATCGCCAGAGACGGCGACGAGATGTTCCTCGTGCGCCTGCTGGCCACGAAACGGGGTCGTTTCTAGGAGGGTTTGGCGGAAAGCCGCTCGTCGTCGGCGTGCGCGGGCGACTCAGCCTGATTTTCGCTAAGCCCTCCTAGCCGCTCGGCCGAGTAGCATCGCGCCGCGTGCGCCGTCCGAGCTCCACCGCCTCTTACTGATCCGAAAGGAGCACTTCTGTGGCCATGTATCCACCGCCTCCACAGGCTGAGGGAGCGCCACCGCCGACCGGGGGCGCCTCCGGCCCGCGAGCCGGGTTCTGGCGCCGGTTCGTCGGCGCGCTGATCGACGGGATCCTGCTCGGAATCGTGAGCCGCCTGCTCGACTCCGCCATCGGCCAGGGCGGCGGAACGGGGGTCGGTCTTCTCGTCTCGCTCGCGTACTTCACGGTCCTGATCGGCTCCGACCGCGGTCAGACCCTCGGCCAGATGGCAATGGGGATCCGGGTGATCGACTTCAACGGCGGCGGCTCGATCGGCTACGGCCGGGCGCTGATCCGCTGGCTCATGAGCATCGTCTCGGCGCTCGCGCTCTTCATCGGCTACTTCTGGATGCTCTGGGACAAGGAGAAGCAGTGCTGGCACGACAAGGCGGCGAACGACGTCGTCGTGCCGGTGCAGTACTACCCGATCAACTGAGCCGAGCTACGCGGCGGCCCAGTCGCCGTACAGGCTCGTGTAGAGGCCTTGGCGGG
>CAVSTY010000003.1:0-797567 GCA_963731015.1 uncultured Actinomycetes bacterium | reverse complement strand
CTATGCAAGCGGAATGCGTGCATTCTCTTCTCCTCTCCAGCTCACGAACAGCGATGACGAGATAGAGGTTTCGCCCCGCCTCCCTTCTCCCCCGGGGTGAACAGTCGAAGGACGGGCGTGTCGCGATCCTGGGAGGCGCGGGCAGAGTCTCCTCCTAGTAAGTGCTGATTGCAACCAAAGATCGCTATCCGACGTTGGGCCGTGCAGAGTCTCAATGGACATTCCGGAACACTGGCCCAGGCTACTTCTGCCGGGTGGACTCAAGGTTGCAGTTAGTCCTTGTCGAGTTCGTCGCTGCCGTGCGACGGGATCGACGGCCACTTGAACGCCAGGTTTGTGTGGCCCTTGAACGCTCCATGGCTTGCGGACTCGACCCGTGTGTGGCGTATAGCGCCGCAGCGAGGACACGTCGTCGTGAGCCCGCCGCATCTGCGGCCGAATGCCAGCGATGGCCGCCGCGGAAGAGGCAAGTGAGCCGACGCATCCAGGTGAGACTACTCCGCGACCCCGCCGCGTTCCGCGTCGCTACTCGGTCATCGCTCAGGGGTCATTCCGGAACACTGGCCAGCCGGCGCCTCGACCCCTCACCGCAGGTCGTCGCCCGGCCGGGTGCCGCGGATCGCGCCGCCGCTCCAGCCGCGTGAGATCGCCGGCAGGCCGCGCAGATCGACCGGATCCTGCTGCCAGGTGACGGCGCCCGTGCTGGTGTTCACGCCGCCGGCGCGCCGGAGCTCTCGCCGGTGTCTCCTCCACAACGCATTGCTCGAGTGGCCGCGCGGGAATGTCGCCACAGCGGAACTATAAGCCGGACCGACAAACGGCGCATACGTTTGATAAGTTTTCGTCATGACTAGAGACGAGGTGACGATCGTCTCCGCGCACGTGCCGACGCAGACCAGGGCCGAGCGAGCGACGCGGCGACTACAAGCGGCCCACCGCCGCACCCGTCCACGGCAAGCAGGCACACAAGGTCATCGTCACCGGACACCCGCCCGCCGGCACGACCAAGATGGGATTCAAAGGGCCAGGCGGCAGCCCGGCCGACCAGCCGTTTAAGTCGAGTGCGCCGCCGCGCAAGACGATCGAGTAGGGGCGCCCCAACGCCGCCGCTGATGAGCATCGGCAGCGACCTACGCGAAGGACGCCAACTCGGCGTCCGCTCTGCTGCCGCCTACGGTTCGCCCTCGAGTACGCGCTCAACCCAGACCGCGATCAGGCAGTCGAGCGCGGCGTCGACCGCACGCAACGGCGTCTACACGCCGTGCGGCGTCTTCCACAAGGCTGCGATGACGCACGCCGAGTTCGAGGCCTGGCTCAACGATCCGGCCCGGCCGTGGTGATCGGGCGCGCCTGTATCCGCTGCGGCCGCCTCGCCCTACCCGGCAGCAGCCGCTGCGCCGAGCACTCCAAGCCGCCGGTCTCGCGACACCGCCGCTATCGCAACCTCCGCGACAGGATCATCGCCGCCTCAACCGTGTGCGGCATCTGCGGCCAACCGCTCGACGACGGCGACCGATCGTCCTCGACCACCGCGTCCCGCGTGCGCACGGCGGCACCGACGACCCGAGCAACCTGCAGGCCGCGCACAAGCGCTGCAATGCACGCAAATCGGCCAAGCTGCCAGGCCGGTACTAGTCGCGCTGGCCTCAAACGCGATGCCGCGGTGCCGCGACCACTGGTTCCGGCGCGCTCTCCGCTTCCTTCGGATCGAACGAGAGCGGAAACGCTGCGGTGACTGGGGAAATGAGGAGCCGACCGCCGGACTCATTCGTTCGGGAGCCGCGCCGTCCAAAGCCCTCATCGCCATCAGCGACGTCGATGCTCGAACCACCGCAGATCGACACTGTTCGACGTGCTACTCGCCGCTCCCCATCTCTCGCAGTAGGGGGCGGCCCACCATCGTGAAACCGCTTGAGGTGCGGACACCCCGACGAAGGTGCCCGTGCGGGGGCTCCGCTCGGGACGGATTGAAGCCGCAACCCCGCTCGCGCCCGGCTTTCCACTTCAGACGGCAAGTGGGGCCCCGATCTCGAGCCTCCGAAAAAAACTCGCGGAAACTTGGCAGGGTGGCCAGTGCTCGACCAATTTCTAGACGATGAGGCCGCCCCCCGGTGCCGCCACCGTCATGCAACGCGAGACGAGGCGCGAACCGATGACGGGGGGTGTCGCCACATGGGGAACACGGCGCACCGACCTCGGCCTTTTGCCATCCCCCTCCGAGCACGTTGCCAACCCAGGCGATGACGGAAGGCACTCGTGCGCTTGAACTGTGAACTCGTGCCTAGCCCGTTCGAGCAGAAGAACGGGCGCCAGCGTCTCTGCAGCGCGGCTTGCCGCTATCGGGCGAAGCGGCATCACAACCAGACCGTTTACGGGCCGGAGCATCGCCGGCTGAGGCGGGCTGTCGCGCGTGTTGTCGACGCCGGTGAGGCGACTTGCTCGCGTTGCGGTGAGGCAATCGTGCCGGGCGTCGACGCCTGGCACCTCGATCATCAGGATTCTCGGCTCGGCTATCGCGGCCCGAGTCATGCGGACTGCAACACGGGTGCGCGCCCGAAGCGGGAGCTACTCGCCGACGATCCCGCGCACAACGTCTTCTACGGGCCGCCGGATAAGAGCGGGTACCAGTCGCGCTGGAGTCGCAAGTGGTACGCGTGGCGGGACGATCCGGCGCTGAACCCCGATCTCCGCCGTACGCGCACGCGCGTCCTGCCGTCGTAGCGGTGCGTCTCGAGGAACGCGCGGTAGTCGGCAACCGTCACCACCGGGCGCGAGTAGCCGGGGAGCACGATCGCGCCGGCGTGGCGGATGATCGCGTCGACGCCGCGGCGTGGCCAGCCGAGCTCGGCCAGGTCGGTGCGGCTCAACACCGCGTCGGGATTGGCGAGACGGTCGGCGACGGTCACGGGGTGACCTCTTCCGAAAAGTCGTCGAACGTGTTATCGGAATCATTAGAGACCATGTCTTCCGACATTTCGGAAGAGGTTGTCGCAACCCGGTAAAGCGCCTGAGTGCGCCGTTTGACTCGCCAAAGGTCAGCCTTCCCCTGTCCCTGCGAGACGCGGGAAATGACCCGGTGTGCGGCCAGGTCGCCGAGCACGCGATGGGTGGTCGGGTTGGGCAGGCCGAGCCAGGTTGCGACGTCGGTGGTCGACGGGTCGGAGTCTTGCTCGATCAGAAACTCGAGCGTCTGCCGTCGCGCCGCCGGCATCGAGTCGAGTCCCGTCTTGACGGTGACTCGCCACGCCTCGGCTTCGCGGACGCCGATCATGCGGAGGCCGGTGAGCAGCCGGGCGAGCGCGCCGACAATGCGGCCTGGTGCTTCGCTGTCGGGAACGAGCTCGATCTCGCGCCGGTAGCTGTCGCGGATCACGGGAGAGCGGGCGTGGGCGACGAGTTCGGCGAGTGCAACTAGCCGGTCGACGTCGGTGTCGGCGAGCGGTGGGGGCTGCTCGAGGTTGAGGCCAGCGAACAGACCGGCGACGGCTTCGGCGAGCTCCTGCCGCATACCGCGCTCGCGGCCGTGGTGGGCGAGGCTCGATCGTCCCTGTTCGGGTGCCTCGTCGACGGTGACGCGGTAGATCAGGAACCGTTCGCCGAGTTGCGCCATCACGGCGTGGTGTTGGTCGAGAACGGCGGTGGCGCCGGCGAGCAGGCCGACGCGGCCTTCCCAGTGCAGGCGGCGGCCGCCGTCGCTGCCGATTAGCCGCGTCCATGAGCCGTCGAACAGCTCGCGGAGTGCCGCGAGCACGCTCGCGCGCGCGTCGCGGTGCATCGAGAGCACCGAGCCGAAGTCTTTGAGCACGATGACGCCGGCGTCGCCGATCTCGCGCAGCAGACCACCGGTCGCACCGGCCACCGCTTCCTTCCGCGGTGTGCCGCTGAGCAGCGAGGCTTCGGTGAGGGTGGCGACGACGTGCACGCCGTCTAGGCGGCTGGTCGCCCTGAGTGCTTCCGTCTTGCCGCTGCCGGCGGCGCCGACGAGGATCAGCCAGGTTGGGTCGAACGTCTCGACGCGGTTTGCGGCGACGGCGGCGCAGGTGACGAGCACCGGCCCCGGGTCGGGCAGGTAGAGCCAACGGCCGAACGCTTCGACTACTTCGTCTATCGGTTGCGGCGTGGCTGGCGGGGCCGTGCGGATCGCAGTGTCGGCGTCGGGCTCGATCGTGCTCTCGTGGGCGACGCTCTCGAGTTCGGCGTCGTCGAGCGGCGGCGTGCAGCGCCGGTTGAGCTCGCGCAGAGTCGGCAGGATCTCGTCGCCGGTTAGGCCGGTGCGTTTCAGCTTGCCGGCGACGGTGAGCATGGCGGCGCGTCGTTTCCCTTCCGGGATCGTGTCGCCGACCTTGCCTGCACCGTTGCGGCGCTTCTTCGTCTCGGCCGCGAGCTCGGCCGGCCAGTCGGCAGCCTCCTCGAGGCCGTGCAGCCACTTGTACGGGTTCCCGCTCTCGTGAACGCTGGGCGGCGCGACGACATAGCCGCCGTCGCCGCGCACGTCGAGGCCGTCGCCGAGCAGCCCGGCCGAGTTGCGGAGCTCGCCGACGTAGCGGAACCAGTAGTGAAACGAGCCGGACCCGGTGAGTACCTGCGCTGTGCGCGGCAGGTGGTTGCGCAGCTTCTGAAAGCTGGCCAACCCGCCGTGGCGCGCGTCGACGTCGAGCACGACGAAGCCGGAGACGGCGCCGGTCGGGACGCCGATGTTCGCGTCCGGCCACCGTTCCCACCAGGCGCGGAGCTGGTCGGGGTCGACCGTTGCTGATTTGAACCCGTCGACGGTGGCTGGCACCTTGCTCCGCGGCTTCACCGGGAAGACGGCGAGGCCGTGCTCGGCAAGAGTGAGCGCGGCGGCGAGCAGATCGCCCGCCGCCTCGCCCGTCGCCTCAGACGGCCCGGTCATCGCCGGGATCGCCGTAGACGCTCCCCGCGAGATCGAGCCGGCCCGGGATCGGCTTCTCTTTCGACCCGAACATCGCCCGAATCCGGGGCCGGTCGGACTCACTCGGCGGGCCCGTGCGCTTCCTCAGCGCCGCGATCGCCTCGCCGATTCCCTTGTTCTCGTGGCCGTAGTGACCGAGGCGGCGACCGCGGCTAGAACGGGAACGGGATGTCATCGTTCTCGGCCCCCTTCTGAGCCTGCTCGGCCGCGATCGCGTCGGCCTCGTTGTCGCTGATAGGCGGCTGCTCGGCCTCGCCACCGACTCCCGCAGCCATCGCATCCCAGTCGACCGGCGGTGAAGGCTGGTCGCGGGCGACCTTGTACGACTCGTAGCCCTTCTCGTGGGGCCGAGGTACTTGACGCCGATCCGGCTGCCGATCTCTGGCCTAGCCTTCGCGAACTCCCGCTTCAGCACGGTGTGGAAGCCGTGGATCGCGACCTCCCCGCCGTCATCGGTGCGGACGGTGACGATCGGGTACGAGCCGTAGCCGGCGTCGTGCGTGTCGACGTCGACCACTTCGCCGACAAGCGTGTCGCCGGGATTCGGCTTCCACGCTTCGGCGTTGCTGTCGAGCCGATCTTCGAGACTTGCCATTAGAATCTCCTTCGGACGAGTTGTTGGGGGCCCCGGGTCACGCCGGGGCTCCAGCCGTTTCAGGGGATCGCAGGAGCGCGTGACCGCCGCTCGAGCCCGCGACCCGGGCGCCTCTTCTCAGTCGGGCTCACCCCCTTCTGCGAGGGAGCGGAGCCCGTCGAGGGCCCTGCGGTACTCGGTGACGTGTTCGGGCCGTCGTGGACGAGCGCCCCCTTCCCAGCGCTGGATCGCGGTCCAGCTGACGCCTAGGGCGCGGGCTAGCTGGCGTTGCGAGACGCCGGCGGCTTCACGGATGTGCCGTCGCTCGTCAGCGGGAGGAAGCCGCCTCCGTGAGCGGGTATTGGCGAGCAGCGCATCGACGCCGTTATGAACCGGTTCAAGAATCCGTGTCGTTGCCATGCCGGGAATGTACCAGCGCGCGAGGCGGTTGAACGAACCTTGGCTCGCAAAACAGTGTCAGATTCGGTACACTCGGTCTCATGACAGACGACCCCCGCATCGGATTCATCGTCGGCATGGGCGGCTGGACGAAGGTGACCTGGCCTGGAGGTGCCGGCTACGTTCGCTTCACGCTCAACCGCGACCGTAAGACGTGGCGTGTTGCCGAGCTCCGAATCGACAACCCGACCGACGAGGCGCTTCGCGCCTTCTCCCGCGTCAGGATTGAGAACGCTGCGAACGCCCATTGGCCCGTCGTGCTCGGTCTCGCCATAGGCCGGACCCAGAAGCCGCCCGCGACGCTCGAGGACATGTTCCGCGGTCAGAAGCCCGTGTCGCTCGACCGGCTACGACTCAAGCGGCCCAAGGGGAAGCAGCTCGATGAGGGCTTCTTCAAGCAAGTTGCTATCGCGTACAAAGGCGCCGTCGCCGAGGGGCGGAACCCACGGCAGACGCTCGCCCGCGACAGCGATGCAGCACCCGACACGGTCGCGCGCTGGATCGCCGAAGCGCGCCGCCGCGGCCACCTACCACCGGCCGAGCCCGGGAAAGTGAGCGCCGGCCTTGCCAAGAAAAATGAGCGCGATGGCTAGCGTCTGGATCACCCCACGCGCCACCAAGCACGGCGAGCGCCGCTTCCGCGTCGAGTTCCGGCTCGCCGGTCGCGGTGCGCCGACAAGGTACGGCGGCGTCGTTCAAGACGAGAGCCGAGGCGAACGCCCGCAAAGCCTGGGTCGTCGGCGAGATCGCGGCGCTACGGGTGCCAGACATCGGCCTGCTCACCGAGGCCGCGCCCGCGCCGATGCTCACCGAGGCCGCACACCGCTGGCAGGAGTCCCGCGTCGACGTCGCCGAGTCCACCCGCATACAACACCGCTCCTCGCTGCGCGCCCTGCTCCCTCTCGTCGGCAACCGGCGCGTCGACAACTTCACGGCCGCCGACACCGCCGACCTCGTCGCCGAGCTGGGCAAGACGCGGAAGAAGGAGACGATCCGGAAGATGATCGTCCACCTGGCGATGATCTTCGACCACGAGGGCGTCTCACCGAACCCGGCTCGCGGCGTCAAGCTGCCGTTCGAGCAGAAGCGCGAGTTGCAACCGCCGACGGCCGAGCATGTCGAGGCTGTGCACCGGCTGCTCCCGCCGCGCTACCGGCTGCCACTGCTGGTGCTCGACGCGACCGGGATGAGGTTGGGTGAGCTTCAGGGTTTGACGTGGGGTGACGTTGACGAGCCGCGCGGCCGTTGGCGCGTCTCGCAGGCTGTTTCCAAGACGTCGCGCGCACGCTGGGTGAACGTGCCGCCGGTGCTGTTCGAGGCCGTGTGCGCGCTCGTCGCGCGCGACGATCGCACTCCTACGCGCCCGGTGTTCCAGGGTTTCGGTGGCGACCGGTTCCGTACCGCGATCGCGCGCGCGTGCACCGCCGCAGGCGTGCCGACATTCAGCCCGCACGATCTCCGCCACCGTCGGATCAGCCTCCTGCACCTGGGCGGGGTGCCGTGGGCGCGGATCGGCGAGCACGTCGGCCAGCGCAACCTCGCCGTCACCGCGAACACGTACAGCCACGTGCTCGCCGACGAAGCCGAGCTCGACTACGCAGGGATGCTCAGGTGACGAAACCCTGAGGTGCCGGCGCTGGCGCTCTAAACGAAAGACCCTCGAGGGCCGAAAAAGGCCCTAGCCGTGAATATCGATCAGCTCGCACTGGATGAGCCGCCGCCCGAGATCGTCTGCCGCAGGCGGGCATGGAAGGACGACTACCCCTGGCTCGACCGGGCCTTCAACGAGGCCGGACCTGGCGCCCGGGCTGCGTCGGATAGCTGGCGGGTGCGGATCGAGAACGAGCTAAAGACCACGCTCGACTTCAAGATCAGGCCCGACGGCACAGCCGCCGTCTGGTGCGGCATGAGCCGGTACGACTTCCACCACTACCCGACCACGAAGGAACTGTTCGAAGGCCTCGCCGAGGCCTATCGGGCGGAGGTCAAGCGCAAAGCGCGGTGGCGGCAGCAATCCGTGGACGATGAGCGCCGGCGCACGCGCCTGCCTATTCGGGCTTTGCCGGCGCGCGTGCAGGACTCGCTAGCCCGAGCATTGGGGGCCCTACTCCTGCTCCGCGCGGAACAGGTCATGCTGATTTTCCTCGCGGTGACGGAACTCACCCTCATCTTGTCCATGGTTGCGATCGCAGTTCGCTGACGCACAAGAAACGGAACCGTTCGTGCTCACCCGGTGCCTACCCCGGTGCCTACCTCGGCTCACAGAAACCCCCTGTTTGCAGGGTAGGTCCGAACCCCGTTGGGGGCACCTCTAGACTGGCTGCCTCGCCTCGGTGGGCTCCACGCTGACGACTCCGTCCTCGACGCGCACCGTCCACCGCCGGCCGAACGCCTGGACTCCGGTGAGCGAGAACCCCTCGAGCCAGTCCGGCACGTGAGATGCCTCGGAGCGCAGGACGCGCTCGGCGCGATCGGGCACGAGACGGAGTACCGCCTGCAGCAGGAGGATGGGAGTCGCGGCCGCCCACGCCTGCGGCGACGAAGCCGTCGGATACACCACGGGGAACGCGGTGTGGCGACGCGAGAAGCCGGCGAACACCTCCGGCAGCCGGTAATCGAAGTGCGCCGCAGCTTCGACCATCGCCCGGAGGATGCGAGCAGCCTTGTCGGGACGGCCGCTTTGCGCGAGCCCCCACGCGACGAGCGAGTTGTCGTGCGGCCAGACCGTGCCGTCGTGGTAGACGAGCGGGTTGTACGCACCTTCGCCGACTGCCATCGTGCGCACGCCCCAGCCGGACCACAGGGAATCACCCATGAGCTGATCGGCGACCGTCTTACGACGCCGCTCCGGCACGATGCCGCTCCAGAGCAGATGCCCGAGATTGGACGTCAGCGAGTCGAGCGGGCGCTTCTCGCGGTCGAGCCCGAGTGCGTAGAAGCCGCGATCCTCGAGCCAGAACGCCTCGTCGAACCGGCGTCGAAGCTCCGCCGCGTCGCTCTCGAGCTTTGCGGCCAGGGCATCGTCGCGCCAGACCTCACGCGCGATCTCGGACATCCGTAGCTTCGCGTCGTAGACGTAGCCCTGCACCTCCACGGGCGCGATCGGCGCCTGGGCCAGCGTCCCGTCGTGGAAGGCCATCGAGTCCTCCGAGTCCTTCCAGGTCTGGTTGCGAATCCCGTTCGAGCTCCGGCGCTCGTATTCGACGAAGCCGTCTCCGTCGGGATCCGCCGGACCGTCGATCCAGTCGAGCGCGCGCCGCGCCGCGGCCTCGAGCTCGAGCGGCAGCGCGGGGTCGTCGGTCCAGCGCCAGAGCTCCGAGAGAAGGATGAGGAACAGCGGTGTCGCATCGGCAGTCCCGTAGTAGCGGTCGGTCCAGGCGAGCGCCGCCTTCCCGCGCCGCAGCTCGTGGATGATCTTCCCGGGCTCGGCATCGCGCTCGGCATCGTCGCTCGTCGACTGGGTTGCAGCGAGGACTCTCAGGGTGGCAGCTGCCAGATCCGGGCCGAGGAGCAGCGTCTGGAACGACGAGACGAGCGTGTCCCGCCCGAAGACGGTCATGAACCACGGAGTGCCGGCGGCGAGCAGCTCGCCGTCGGCGAGCTCCGGAACGCGCATCCGCAACGCGGCGAGATCTGCGAGCGAACGGTTCCAGGTGTGGACAAGGTCGTCCCAGCCCGCGCGCAGCACCGGAGCCGAGCGCTGCCACTCGGTCCACGATTGCTCGGCACGGCGTCGCTCGTCGTCGAGCTCGTGGGCGAACGACGCGGCAGCGAGCGGCGCCACTCCTTCGAGCTCGGCCTGCACACCGACCACGAGCCGCCAGCGAGCGCCCGGCTCGAGCTTGAGCGCGAACCGGACGACGCCGTCCGACGCGTCGAACGACTCCGAAAGGTGGACGACCGTCCGGCCGGAGAACGAGCCGTCCGAGAAGACGAGCGTCCCGTCCGCCGCGCGCTCCGGGGGACGAGCCGTCGGGAGCTTCACGTCGAGCGGGCGGCCGAAGCCGGGCTCGAGGTCCTTGACCACGAAGATGTCTGCGAAGTCGGCGGCGAGCTCCAGACCGAGCTCGACCTCGACGCGGCGATGGCTGTGGTTCTGCACCACGATCCGCTCCTCCATGCAATCGCCGACGAAGCGTTCCCGCTCGATGACCAGCTCGTTCGGCTGGAGGTCGCCGACGAGCGGATTCCGCAGCACGAACGAGGCGAGGTGCGGCGTGGAGTGCTCGTGCGAGAGCGGATCGAGGCGCACCCCGCCGAGCGTCAGCACCGAGCGCGAGAGGAAGCGCGTGTCGGAGGCGAAAAAGCCGGACGCGGTGGCGAGGCCGTCGACGTCGCCGCGCTCGTCGCAGACGCAGAAGGTCGACCCGTCGAGAACCGTGAGCGACACGCGCTACGCGGCTGGTCCGACTGCGCGGCTGCTCTCTTCGTCGAAGAGCAGCACCTTGTCGAGCGGCACTGAGAACGTCTCGTGGTCCCCGGCTCGCAGGCGCG
The DNA here is from genome assembly GCA_963731015.1 of uncultured Actinomycetes bacterium. Lineage (GTDB taxonomy): Bacteria > Actinomycetota > Thermoleophilia > Gaiellales > Gaiellaceae > Palsa-739. The sequence goes on along the minus strand of CAVSTY010000003.1, from coordinate 787,107 downwards.
GCTCGACGGGGAGCTTGACCACGATCTGGTGCTCGCCGAGCCGCAGATGGCCGAGCTGTTCGTCGCCCAGGTACTCGACCACCTCTACGGAGGCGGAGAGGCTTCCGGCGCCGGGCTGGCCGTTGCCGAGCCGGACGTGCTCCGGCCGAAAGCCCGCGAGCTTCCCGGTGCCGCCGATGCCGAGGATGGACGAGGGCAGCAGGTTCATCGCCGGCGAGCCGAGGAAGCCCGCGACGAACGTGTTGGCGGGATGCCCGTACAGCTCCTCGGGTGTCCCGAGCTGCTGCAGCTCGCCCTTGTTCATGACCGCGATACGGTCGCCCATCGTCATCGCCTCGACCTGGTCGTGCGTGACGTAGATGGTGGTCGTGCCGAGACGCTTCTGCAGCCTCAGGATCTCTCCGCGCGTCTGGGCACGCAGCGCCGCGTCGAGGTTGGAGAGCGGCTCGTCCATGAGGAACCCCTGCGGCTCGCGCACGATCGCGCGCCCGAGTGCCACGCGCTGGCGCTGCCCACCGGAAAGCTGCCGCGGCTTGCGCTTGAGGAGCTCGCCCAGCTCGAGCACGTCGGCCGTCCGCCGCACGCGCTTGTCAATCTCGGCCTTCGGCACCCCGAAGTTGCGCAGGCTGAAGGCAAGGTTTTGAAAGACGGTCATGTGTGGGTACAGCGCATACGACTGGAAGACCATGGCTACATCGCGGGCACCGGGCGCGATGTTGTTGACGACGCGGTCGCCGATGAGGATCCGGCCGCTCGTGATGTCCTCCAACCCGGCGAGCATCCGGAGCGCGGTCGTCTTTCCGCAGCCGGACGGGCCGACAAGGACGAGGAACTCTCCGTCGGCGACCTCAATGCTCAGGTCCTCGACGGCGGTCGTCTCGTCGAAGCGCTTCGTGACGTGTTCGAACGTGATGGGCGCCATCAGACCTCCCTGGCCTCGGCCGGCAGCACGAAGTGCGCCACGGCGACGAACGAGTAGGCAATGGTGATCGTGAGAAACGGCATGACTGCGGCAGCCATGCCGGCGAGGTTGACGAGAAGGAGCGCGAGCCCGATCAGCAGGGTCGCACCCGGCCTCTGTGCCGCCAGCGCGGCGGCACTCCGCACGGCAGCCGTGAGCGGCAACCCCGGCTCGGCGACGGCGACAGTCGTCAGCACGGCGGCGTAGATGCCGAGGAGGACGACGAGGTAGAGCGTGAGGAAGGCGAACGGCCAGCCCACGCTCGACCGCGTGTAGAAGTGGACGGCGAGCGCGGCGAGGACGCCGAGCGCGACGCCGGCTGCGCCGAGAACCAGACCACGACGCCAGTGAAGTCGCAGTCCCTCCCAGGCGTCGGCGACCACGAGGTTGCCCGTCCGCACGAGCGTCACCGAGCAGTGGGCGAGCGCAGTTGCCAGCGGGCCGGCGAACACGGCGAGGACGAGAAGCGCATGCACCGCGATTGCAGCGACCACGGAGAAGACGAGGACCGCTCCGAGCGCCGTGTTCACGACCAGCAACCGCCAGGAGTTCTGGTACAGGTCGCCGAACGCGAGGCGGAGAGCGCGCCGGACACTCATCCCTTGACTCCCGCCGAGACGACGCCCGAGACGAAGTAGCGCTGGAAGGCGAGGAAGATGACGAGCACGGGGAAGATGGCGATGATGCTGCCGGCCGCGATCTGCGGCCACAGACTCGTGTATTGCTGATGCAGCGCCGCCAGGCCGAGCTGAATGGTGTAGTGGCTCGGGTTTCCCTGCCCGAAGAGGATCAGGGGCCAGAAGAAGTCGTTCCAGGTGCCCTGGAACTGGAGGATCGCGAGCGCCGCCATCGCAGGCAGCGCGAGCGGCAGCATGACGCGCCAGAACGTCTTGAAGTACCCGGCGCCGTCGAGCTTCGCCGCCTCCTCGAAGTCCCTCGGGATCGTGAGGAAGTACTGCCGCATGAAGAAGAGGTTCACGGCGGAGACGAGGTTGATCAGGATGTAGCTCGAGAAATGGCCGTACAGCCCCCAGTGCACCATCATCACGAAGATGGGAAGCAGACGCAGCTGGTCGGGCACCATGAGTGTTCCCAGCACGAGCAGGAACAGGAGCTCGCGGCCGGGGAACCTGAGACGGGCGAACGCGTAACCGCCGAGGGCCGACAGGAAGAGGTTGCAGGTCACGATGACGGCCGCGAGGAAGAGGCTGTTCTTGATGTAGGTCGGGAAGTCGTAGGTCGGGTTCGTAAAGAGGTCGTGCCACGCGTAGGTCGTCCACGGGTGCGGGATGAGGTTGAAGTTGGTGCTGTCGGTGAGGGTCTTGAAGGACGTGACGACTGTCCAGATGAACGGCACGAAGAAGATCGCGGCGATCGCGAGCATGAGCGCGTAGAGCAGTAGCTTGCGGGCGACATCCGAGCGGGCCCTGCGAGGGATGTACGGCTCGGGAGTCGCGACCGACGTCATGCGGCCTCCTGCCGTCCGACGGTAAGGCGCTGCACGACGGTCAAGCCGAAGATGATGACGAAGTAGACGACGCCGGCTGCGGCGGCGAGGCCGAAGTCGGAGACCCCGAAAGCGGCGTTGTAGATATAGAGAATGGGGTACATCGTCGAGTAGTTCGGGCTGCCGGAGGCGCCGCCGCCGATAAGGAACGGCTGGTCGAACAACTTGAGCGCTCCGATGCCGAAGACGACGAGGCAGAAGAAGTGCGCCGGCCTGAGCAGGGGGAACGTGATCTTCCAGAACGTCCGCCAGGCGCCGGTGTTGTCGAGCGCCGCGGCCTCGTACACGTCGTCCGGGATCGACTGGAGCGAGGCGAGGTAGAAGAGCATCACTGTCCCCGAAGTCGTCCACGCGTTCATGCCGACGATCCCCCACCCGACGGTGCTCGCATCACCGAACCAGTCAGTGCTGAAGCCGAAGAGGTGGTTGAACAGCCCGTTCTTGCTGAAGATGAAGAGGACGATCGTCACGATCGCGACGGACGAGGCGATCGATGGGAAGTAGAACGCCGACCGGAAGAAGTTGCGGCCGCGGATCTTCTGGTTGATCACGAGCGCGAGCGACAACCCGAGCGCCATCTCGAGCGGCACGACCGCGAAGGTGTACTCGGCGATGTTCTTGAGCGCGGTGTGGAAGACCGGATCGTGCAGGACCTTGGCGTAGTTGAAGGTCCCGGTCCCCGGCGCCGTCTTCCCGAGGATCCCCCAGTGGAAGAAGCTGATGTAGATCGCGTAGATGAACGGATAGATGAAGAAGAGCCCGAAGACGGCGATCGGAATGAGCGCGAACCCGTACCCCCAACCTGCCTCGCGCAGACGCGCACCGCGCAGCGAGGTGCGGAGGCGGCTGGGCGCGGCTTCGGTCGCGGTCGTGGTCGCCATCGGGGACGAGATCGTCCCCTGCGCGGCGAGCGCCGCGCAGGGGACGGATCGGTCGTTGGACTTACTGGCCCTTGAGGGCCTTGCCGACGTCGGCGAGCATCGCCGGAATCGACTTGCTGCCTGCGATGACCGCGTTCAGGTCATTGCCCATGACCGTGTAGGCGCTGGAGAAGTTCGGGTTGCCGAAGCCCCACCCGCGGGCGTAGGGGGCCGCCGCGAGGAACGGCTTCCGTCCACCGATCGACGGCACGTCACTGCGCGGTGAGAGCGCGAGGCCCTTCGACATCCAGATCTTCTCGCCCTGCTTGCCGGTGAGCCAGCTGAGCACCTTCCACGCAGCCGCCTTGTTCGGATTGCTCTTCGCAATCGACCACGAGACGGTGAAGGCGAGATTTCCATTCGCCTTGCCCTTGACCATCGGGTGCACGGCGTAGTGCGTGTTGGGATATTGCCCCTTCATGTACGGGAGCACCCAGTTGCCCTCGAAGGCGATCGCAGCGTGGCCCTGGCCGAGCTCCTGACCGCACCAGCTGCCCGCGGGCGGCGTGTACGCGAGCCCGCTCTTCAGCAGACCGACGTAGAACTTCACCGCCTGGACATTGGCCTGCGACGTGAGGTGCTTCGTGATCGAGCCCTTGTTCTGGTACATGAAGGCGCCCATCCGCGCCCAGTCGGCCGAGAGGCAGATCGGGTGCTTGGACGACGTCTTGTTCTGGATCGCCTTCGCGTCGGACTTGAGCTGCTTCCACGTCTTCGGCGCCTTGACGCCTGCCTGGTTGAGCAAGGCGTTGTTGGTCTCCGTGGCGAGCGGCGACCAGTCCTTCGGGAAGCCGTAGATCTTGCTCCCCTTCGTGAAGGCGGCGAGCAGCTTCGGATAGAACGGCTTCGTGTTGAAGTGCGTGCTCTTCACGAGACCGTTCAACGGCGCAATGACGCCCTGCTTGATCCAGCTGCCGATCACGCCCGAGTCGACGTAGAACACGTCGGGCGCGTTGTGCGCGGCGAACCGGGCGGTCATCGCCTGGCCGTAATCGCCGTTGATGACAGTCCACGTCACGTGGATGCCCTCTTTCGCGCCCGCCGTCGAGTTGAACTTGTTCGCCATCTGCTGGTCGAGCGCGTCCTCGTCGGGGCCGGATGACCAGCCCGCAAATGTGAGGTTCACGACCTTGTGTGTCTTGTGCCCTGCCTGGGCAGAGGCGGCGATCAAGGCTCCGACCAAAGCAAACAGGCCCAGAACCGCCACTAAGCGTTTCGTCATGACTGACGACCCTCCCTCTCGTGGAACCGGTTTCACAATAGATAGTCCTACCCTGAGCAATACCCTGTCAAGTCGTTCGTTACACCCCCTGTGCTCGGCTCAGGGCCGGGCTTCTCTTGACTTTGAGACGTCCAGACCCCACGCTTGTTGGCAATGGAACCGCTACCGAGCGCGGCGTCGCGCTCGGCCGGTAGCCCGGCCCGCATCGCGGACGTCGCTGCCCTGGCCGGCGTCGGTGTCGCCACTGTTTCGCGGGTCATCAATGGCCACGTCAGTGTGCGACCGAGCACCCGGGAGCGGGTCGTCGAGGCGATCGAGGCGCTGAACTACCGCCCGAACTCGCTCGCGCGCAGCCTCTCGCTCCAGCGAACGATGGTGGTGGCGGCGCTGCTCCCCTGGTTCACGAATCCGTCCGCGGTGGAGCGGGTCCGGGGGATCGTCGACGGCCTCAGCGCCTCGAGCTACGACCTGATGATCTTCGACATCGAGTCGGAGAACCGGCAGCGCCGCGCGTTCGAGCTGTTCGACCGCGGCGACCGTGCGGACGGGCTGCTCGTCGTATCCACGCTGCCTCCCGAGGCCGAGGTCGACCGCCTCCGCGCCGCGGACATCCCGTGCGTCCTGATCGACGCGGTCCACCCCTCGTTCCCGAGCATCGCCGTCGACGACGTCGCCGGCGGCGAGCTCGCGACACGGCACCTCGTCGCGCTCGGCCATCGCCGCGTCGCCCTCATCGGCGACCCGCCGCCGGAGTTCCGCTTCGACTGGAGCCGCGACCGGACGCGCGGGTACGAGCGTGCGCTCGCCGCCGCCGGAATCGAGGTGCGGGCCGAATACGTGCGGGAGGGAACACGCCTGCCGCACGTCGCCAGGGCAATCGCCGCGGAGCTCCTCTCCCTGCCGGAGCGGCCGACCGCCGTCTTCGCGGCCTCGGACACCCAGGCCATCGGCGTTCTCGAGGCGGCACGCGCCCTCGGCATCAGCGTCCCGGGAGAGCTGTCGGTGATCGGCTTCGACGACATCGAGGTCGCCGCGTACGTCGGCCTGACCACGGTGCGCCAGCCCCTCGTGGAGAGTGGGCGCCGGGGAGCGAAGGTCCTCCTCGACGTCCTGGCGCGGCGCCCTGTCGCGCCGCTGCGCGAGCTCCTACCGCTCGAACTCGTCGGCCGCAGCACGACCGGCCCTGCTCCCGCGTAGCCGGGCAGCCCACGGCTACGCTCGTCCCGTGGCCAAGGTCGAGAAGTCCGAGCAGGAGTGGCGCGGGGAACTGACGCCGGAGCAGTACCGCGTGCTGCGCGAGAAGGGGACCGAGGCACCGTTCAGCGGCGAGTACGACCACGCCTTCGAGCCGGGCACGTATCGTTGCGTCGGCTGCGGCGCGGAGCTGTTCGACTCCGACGCGAAGTACGACTCCGGCTGCGGCTGGCCCGCCTTCTCCGCCCCGTCGGGCGACGAAGCCGTCGAAGAGGAGACCGACACGACCTACGGGATGGTGCGGACCGAGGTGCTGTGCGCGGGCTGCGGCGGCCACCTCGGGCACGTCTTCCCGGACGGCCCGCAGCCGACCGGGCTCCGCTACTGCATCAACTCCGCCGCCCTGAAGCTCGACGAGCGCTAGCGCTACGGTTCCCTGCGCGGGCGGTTAGCTCAGCTGGGAGAGCAACGGCTTTACACGCCGTAGGTCGCAGGTTCGAGCCCTGCACCGCCCATTCGCACGCGTTGGGAGAGGGCGGCGTCCGTTAGCGCCGCCCCCACAGCGACCGAACGGCCTCGAGCTACGGCTTCAGGACCACCTGCGCCGCGAAGGCCTGCTCGACGACGTCGTTCGGGTCTACGCCCGGGATCCCGAGCTCACCGGCGGTGGCCGTCTCCGGCGGGCTGGCGCAGGCGACAGTCGGCTGGTTCTGCATGACCAGTGGAAGCGCGAACAGACGACGCATCTTCATCTCCCTTCGTCTTTCGTTGCCGAACATGTCGCTGCCCGGGCTCCCAGCGGCCGCTTTAGGGCCGCTTAGGACGCCACGAGGCGGCTCTTGACTTCGCCACCCCATGGCTCTAGCGTCGGACCGTGGCGTGCAGCGTGGTCTGTGTGTCCCAGACGACGGGGTCCGGGGGCGACGAGGTGGGGAAGCTGGTCGCGTCCCAGCTCGGCTACCTCTACGTGGACGGGGACATCGTCGCCAGGGCAGCCGCCCAGGGCGGGCTGGAGCCGGGAGACATCGCAGACGAAGAGCGTCGGAAGTCCTTTGCCCGGCGGACGCTGGAAGGGCTGGCCGAAGGAGGCGGAGATGCGTTGACGCTCGGCTCTCCCCTCGCGGCGTCCATGGACGGCCTGCGACCCGCCGACATCCGTGCCCTGATCCGGGAGACAGTCGAGCAGACGGCGGCGCACGGGAACGTCGTGATCGTCTCGCACGCAGCGTCTCATGCGCTCGAGCCCAGCGAACGAGCGCTCCGCGTCTTCGTGACGGCGTCACCGGACACTCGCGCGAAGCGCGTCGGCGCCGCGGAAGGACTCGACAAATCCCGCGCGGCCAGTGTGATCAAGGACTCCGATGCGGCCCGGCGCGACTACCTCAAGCGCTTCTACTCGGTCGGCGAGGAAGCGCCCACGGATTACGACGTCGTGATCAACACCGATCTCCTCTCGACCGAGCACGCCGCCGCGATCGTCGTCCACGCCGTCGGCCGGTAGCGAGCAGCCGAGGCTGCGACACTTGCGCCGTGGAAGCGGCCCAGGTCAGTCTCCTTCGCTGGTTGCGGCGCCAGCTGCGGCAGCCGATCCCGGTGCGCGAGCACCTCGAGGCGGCGGTCTCCAACGACGACGTGGCCGAGGCCAGACGTCTCCTCTCGCGCTTCGAGTTCAGCGACGACCAGCGGCGGAACGTGGAGCAGCTGCTCGACGCCTGGGAGCGGCAGCGCGCCGAGTCGGCCTAGTAGAAGCCCTCGCGGCGCCGGTACCGCTCGGCGCGCGCCTCCTCGTAGTCCTCGACGTCGAGTTCGGGATCGGCGATCGCGCGCAGGATCTCGCCCGAGCGCGGCAGCTCCGAGCGCTCGATGTGCCGCTCGGGGTTCCAGAGGTCCGAGCGCAGCAGCGCTTTCGGGCACTGCGTGTACGCCTCCTCGACCTCGACGAGGATCCCGAGCTGCGGCGCCTTCCCCTCGACCTCGCTCGCGGCAAGCAACTCCGGCTCGTCCACGATCCGCGCGCGGCCGTTGACGCGGAACGTGTCGTTGACGCCCGGGATCAGGAAGAGCAGCGCGATCCGGTCGTCCTCGAGGAGGTTCGTGAGTGTGTCGGCGAGCTTGTTCCCCGGCCGGTCGGGCAGGAGCAGCGTCCGCTCGTCGAGGATGCGGACGAAGCCGGCGAGGTCGCCGCGCGGGGAGACGTCGAGCCCGCCGTCGGGCCGGCCGGTCGCGACCACGACGAACGGTGACCGCTCGACGAACTGCCGCGTCAGCGGGTTGAGCCGGTCGGCGATCTTCTGCCGGACGAGCTCCGTCGGCTCGCCGCCGAGCATTTCACGCAACTGAGCCTCGTTCACGACTCGAACCTCGGCGGCCGCTTCTCGCGCACGGCGGCGACGCCCTCGCGAACGTCGGGGCCGGTCATGTCGAGGAACTCGAGCTCGAGCGAGGCGTCGAAGATCGGCCCGGCCCGCAGGAGCCACTCGTTGAGCGAGAGCTTCGTGTGCGAGATCGCGGACCGCGAGCCCGCAGCGAGTCGCCGTGCGATCTCGAGCGCCCGCTCCTCGAGCTCCTCCTCGGGCACGCAGAGCGAGACGAGCCCGATACGCTCCGCCTCGACGCCGTCGACCTCCTCGCACAGCAGCAGGTGGTACTTCGCCTTCGCCATCCCGCACAGAAGCGGCCAGACGATCGCGGCGTGGTCGCCGGCGGCGACGCCGAGCTTCGTGTGGCCGTCGACGATGCGCGCGGTCGGGGCTCGCGAGCGAGACGTCCGCGAGCAGGCCGACGACGAGCCCGGCACCGACGGCCGGTCCGGTGATCGCGGAGACGATCGGCGTCGGGCAGGCGAGCATGTTGTAGACGAGGTCGCGGGCCTCGTGGAAGACGCGCAGCCGCGTGTCGGGGTCGTCGGCGATCGCGAGCACGAGGTCGAGATCGCCCCCGGAACTGAAGGCGCCGTCGGCCCCGCGGACGAGGACGGCGCGCGTCTCGGAGTCCTGCCCGATCGCCTGCCAGACGCGCGCGAGCTCACCGTGCTGCTCCTCGCTCACGGCGTTGAGACGCCCGGGCGCGCGCAGCGTCAGCCGGAGGATCCCGTCCTCGGGCCGGTCGAGGTCGAGCGACGGAAACTCGGTTTCGTACGAGTACGGCGCCACGAGGCAGATCCTACGGCGCGCCGCTACGCTCGCCGGGCAGCGGGCCGGTAGCTCAGTTGGTAGAGCAGCGGACTTTTAATCCGAAGGTCGCAGGTTCGATCCCTGCCCGGCCCATTTACCAAGCGCGCCTATCGGCGTGGTTGCGCGAAATCGCTCGACCAACGGAAGCCTGGGGCGACCGCGTCGCCGTGCACGTCAGTCTGTAGCGCCGGACCGTCGGATCATCGCTGACCCGAAGGTAGCTCGTTGCTGTCCTCCAGGCCGTCCCGTGCCCACACCCAGATCATCCCGGCAGTCAGCGCGAAGTTCCAAAGCGCGAGTAGCACCAGAATGGGGACGATGATCCACCAGTAGCCACCGTGCATCGCTGCCTGGGCCGCCACCAGGGCCAGGATCAAGCCTAGACCGGCGCGGACCACGAGTCCGCTCACGGCGGCGAGGGAATCGCGGAGGCGTTCGATGAATCGCCCCAGCGTCCAAGTGACCACGAACGTTCCGACCATGACCGCAGCAATGACGTAGGTCGCGGCCGTCACGGCAAGACTGTAACCCGAGAAACGTGGCGGCAAGGAGGACTTCGCGGGGGGCGCTGATCGCCTGTCCAGTGTTCCGGAATGACCCCTGGCAGATCGGGCGCGCCTAGTCAAAGCCGTTGCTGAGCGCGTGGAGCCACACGAGGATGACGGCGAGCATGGCGGAGCGGCGGCGTGCCGTAGAGCTGCTCCGCTTCGCATCGTCGTCACTACGATCGTCCCTTGCCGTTCCTGCTCCGCATCCTCATCGTCTGGGCCGTCGACGCCGCCGCGCTCGCTCTCGCAGCGTGGATCTTCTCCGGCATCTCGGTCGGCGGGTCGGCCGCGACGCTGATCGTCGCGGCGCTCGTCTACGGGATCCTTGCGACGTTCATCAAGCCTCTGTTGAAGCTCCTCACCCTCCCACTCGCGATCGTCACGCTCGGCATCGCGTGGTTCTTCGTCGCGATGTTCATCCTGTGGCTGACCGACGTGATCGTCAGCGGCTTCAGCATCGACGGCTTCTGGACGCTCGTCGGCGGGACGATCGTCGTCTGGCTCGTCGGAGCCGTGGCCGACCACTGGCTCTTCCCGAAGGAAGGGCCACTCAAGCGTCTGGCTCGAGCGACCTAGCGTTTCATGCGGTCACGAGCCGAGTCTAGGCTGCCGCGATGCGCGTCTTCCTCGTCGTCCGGCACGGGCAGTCCCTCTTCAACGTCGACAAGGTCGTGAACGGCGACCCGACACTCGACCGCGGGCTGTCGGAGCAGGGGATCGAGGAGGCGGAGCGGCTCGCGGGCCAGCTTGCGGCGCTTCCGCTCGAGCTCGTCGCCGTCTCTCCCTTCCCGCGCGCGCTCCAGACCGCGAACATCGCGCTCGCGAGCCGGGAGGTCCCGCATCTGGTAGACGAGGACCTGGGAGACGTCCGCATCGGCGAGCTCGAAGGAAAGTCGCTCGACGCCTACCGCAAGTCTCCCGCGCACTCGAACCGCAAGGAGCGCTTCCCCGGCGGCGAGAGCCTCGACGAGGCGGCGCTGCGCTACGCAGGCGCGTTCGCGCGGCTGCTCGCGCGTGACGAGCCCGCGACACTCGTCGTCTGCCACGAGATCCCGGTCCGCTACCTCGTGAATGCCGCCGACGGCAGCGGTGAGTTGAACGGGCCGCTTCAGTACGTCGGGAATGCAGCTCCCTACCTCTTCGACGAGGCGGCGCTGGGTCGTGCAATCGAGCGCATGCGGGAGCTCGCCGGGTAGCGTCGCGGCATGACGGTGGCGGACACCCTCGCCTTGCTCGACTGGAAGCGGCGCGTCTTCGCCCTCTACGCGGCCGTCCGCGCGCTGGAGCCCGAGGCCGGCTGGGAGCTGTGGCGGGAGACCCGCGACGAGCTGTTCCGCTCGCATCCGCAGTCGCCGCTGCCCGCCGAGCAGCGGGCGTCGTTCGACGGCCTCGAGTACTGGCCGTACGACCCGCAGGCGCGCGTCGTCGCCGAACTCGAGGACGTCGAGGCGGCGCTCGAACCCGTCGAGACGAGCGGGACGGAGCCGATCCTCTTCCAGCCGTTCGCCCGCGCGAGCTTCGAGCTGCGCGGCGAGCCGCTCGCGCTCGAGGTCGCGTGGTTGGCGGCCTACGGCGGCGGCGCCTTCCTCTGCTTCCGCGACGCCACGAGCGGACGGGAGAGCTACGGCGGCGGCCGCTACCTCCTCGACACGGTCAAGGGCGCCGATCTCGGGGAAGACGACGGGCGGCTCCTGCTCGACCTCAACTTCGCCTACAACCCGTCCTGCTGCTACGACCCGGGCTGGGTCTGTCCGCTGGCGCCGCCGGCGAACCGGCTTGCAGTTCCCGTGGAGGCCGGGGAGAAACACCGCGCATGAGCGAGCTCGACGTACTCCGGAACGAGATCTCCGAGGTCGACAAGCGACTGCTCGAGCTGCTGAACCGGCGGCTCGAGCTCGTGGCCGCCGTTCGCGACTACAAGGACTCGGCCGGCGAGCGCTGGATCGATCCCGAGCGTGAGGCGGAGCTGCTGCAGGCGCTCGTCGCCGCGAACGCCGGGCCGCTCTCGGCACGTGGCGTCACGTCGATCTTCTCCGCCGTCCTCGACGTGTTGAAGCAGGAGGTGGCGGCCGACCGGAGCGCACCGGAGCCGCCGGACCGGGCCGAGCCGGCGCGTGCGGTGGAGCGTCTCGCCGTCGTCGGCACCGGCCTGATCGGGACGTCCGTCGCGCTCGCCGCCGGCCGCGCCGGCACGCACTTGTCGCGGTTTCGACACCGAGCCCGGCGTGCTCCAGCAGGCGGCGGCGCGCGGCGCGCTCGAGCCTGCGACTTCGCTCGCTGAGGCGGTCGCCGAAGCGGCGCTCGTGGTCGTCGCGGTTCCGGTCGGCGCGGCTCCGGCCGTCGTACGGGAGGTGCTGGACGCGGCCGGCCCGGAGGCGGTCGTGACCGACGTCGCATCCACCAAGCGCCCGCTCGCGTCGCTCGAGGATCCGCGCTTCGTCCCGGGCCATCCCGTCGCCGGCGGCGCCACCGGCGGCCCGGCGCGCGCAGCGGCCGATCTGTTCGACGCGGCGACGTGGTTCCTGACCCCGACCGAAGCGTCGTCGGCCGAGAGCGTCGCGCTCGTGGAGCGATTCGTGGCCTCGCTCGGCGCGCACACGGTGCGAACGGACGCCGCGGCGCACGACCGGCTGCTCGCGCTCACGAGCCACCTCCCCCACGCGCTCGCGAACCTGCTCATGCTCCGCGTCGCAGAAGCGGCGGCGGAGGACGATGCGCCGCTCGCCTTCGCGGGAGCCTCGCTCCGCGAGATGACGCGGCTTGCCGGCGCGAACGCGAGCATCTGGAGCGACATCTTCCTCGGCAACGCCGACGAGATCGCCGCAGCGCTCGCCGGTCTCCGCGACTCGCTCGACGAGCTCGAGCAAGCGCTGCAGAGGGGCGATCGCGAGCGGATCGAGGCGACGATCGCCACCGCCGCGACCGCACGCGAGCGACTGGAGTCATTCGCGTACCGCACCGCGCCGGCGCAGCTGAACCGGATCCGCATCCGGGTTCCCGACCGGCCCGGCGTGCTCGCGCGCATCACCCAGATCCTCGGCGCGGCGCAGATCAACCTCGAGGACTTCGAGCTCCGCCACGTCTCGCCGGAGTACGGCGGCGTGCTGGTCATCCTCGTGGCGGGAGCCGACAACGCGGAACGCGCCCGCGAGCTCCTCCGCCGCGAGGGCTACTCAGCCGCCTAGTAGGCCCCGCTCCGCCCCTGGTACGTCTTCTGCGCCGCCCGGCTCGAGTAGGAGAGCAAGTCGAGGAAGACGCCGAGCGCAACGGCGATCCAATTGGCGCCGTGGACCCCGCCCGTGCTCCAGACGATCGTGTACATCAGGGTCGTCCAGGGCAGGAAGATGAGTCCGAGGAGCGGCCACCACCAGTGGTTGAAGACGACCTGGATCCGGTGGCCGAAGATCCATTCGAGCGCGAGCACCAGGCGTGGGCCGAACGCGAAGAGTGCGAGCAGGAGGCAACACATGCCGCCATCCTCGCGTCCAGACCGGACGGAATCGACTCAGTCCCGACTGAACCGCCGGCGGATCCAGATCACGGCCAGCGGCACGAGCGCCAGGGCGATACCGAGGCTCAGGTACGGGTCACCGGTGCCGTGTCCCGTCGCCCACAGGATGGCGCCGATGAGGATCAGCGCGAAGACGCCGGCGTAATAGACCACGACGAGCGCGTTCCGATTCGCCCTCACTGCGCCCGGACGGTAGCGATGGGACGGGACACGCTCTAGGACGAGAAGGCCGGCGCATACTGGAACGGTCCCGTGAGAGACGCTGTGTACGCGGTCAGAGGCCGGGCCTGGAAGGCATCTCCCCATTGCGGTTCCGGAGCGATCACGCCGAACTCCCCAGCGGGACGGAACCCGAAGCGGCTGTAGTACTGCGGCGCGCCGAGCAGACCGACCAGCGGCACCTCCGTGGAGTCGGCAGCGGCGAGCAGCGCCTCCATCAGGGCGCTCCCGATGCCGGTGCCCTGCTGATCCGGGAGGACACCGATCGGCCCCACGGCAACCACCGGCTCGTCGGCGACCGTCGCCCGGCTCGCCGTGACGTGGCCGACCAACCCGCCGCCGGCCAGGGCCGTGAACGAGAGCTCGGGAATGGTGTCGCCGGCCTCCCACAGCGCCTCGAACAGTGGAACCTCGGGTGGGACGGCGTCAGGGTCGAGCGGCGGTCGAAAACGCGGCCGCCGAAAAGCCTCGGCGTAGACATGCCGGATCGCCTCGTAGTCGTCGGCCTGCTGCTCCCTGACGATCAGGTACGAACTGTGGCTTCGACCACGACCCGTTGTTTGCTCGCGACGCCTGATTTGATCGATGCCGTGAAGTGACAACTATCCAGTCGGTACCACGTTCGCTTCTTCAGATTCCAGGTGTACGGACCAAGGCCGGATCGATTCCAGGTGAACTTTCTCGAGCCTCGGTAACAGACGACCTTTGCGCCGCACGACGAAGCTTTGTTGGCCTCGCAGTAGAGAATGATCTTGTAGGGCTTCTTTACCGTTGCCGAGAAGGATCCGACACTGCCGACCCCAGTGACCTGTTTCGATCCGACGTGGATGCGCTTTAGAGATGCGGAAGCGGTAGCGGCAATTACCGCTGAGAGAATAAGTACGGCCAAGATGCTCAGTGACTGCTTCATCTCCTACCTCCTCCATTCATTGTAGTCGCGTTTCTCGCGGAATCGTTCTAACTCAGCGCGGCGACGCCTGCTTCGGCGGCCGAGACACAGCGGTCGAACTCGGCGAACGCGTGTGCCCACGTTTGCGGGTCGCGGAGGTCGACGCCGAGCGGCGCGAGTAGATCCTGCGGCGAGCGCGAGGCTCCGCTGCCGAGGAAGTCGAGATACGCGGGTGCAAAACGCTCGGGATCCTCGCGGTAGCGCGCGGCGAGCGAGAACGCGATGAGGTGGGCGAACGCGTATGCGTACGTGTAGAAGCGGACGTGGATGAAGTGCGGGATGTACGACCAGCCCAGCCCATAGCCCTCGGGCAGCTCGAGCGAATCGGCGTAGTAGCGCTCGTTCTCCTCGATCCACATCTCCGCGAGCCGGTCGCGGGTCAGCCCCTTCCCCTCGCCTCGCGCGGCGTACGCCCGCACCTCGAACCGCGCCATCGTCGTCTGGCGGAAGATCGACGCCATCGCGCCTTCGGCGCGGTCTGCGAGCAGCATCACGCGCGTCGCGGGATCCTCCTCCAGGTCGATCAGCCGCTCGACCGCGAGGAGCTGCGCGAACGTGGAGGGCACCTCGGCCAGCGCGAGGCCGGTGTGGTACGAGCGGTAGGTCTGCCGCTCGAGCGCCAGCGTCCCGTGCACCGCGTGGCCAAACTCGTGCGCGAGCGTGACCACGTCCCGCAGCTGGTCGGTGTAGTTCATGAGGACGAACGGCAGCACGGTCTTCGAGACCGTGTTGCAGTACGCGCCGCCGACCTTGCCGGCGCGCGGCTCCGCGTCGATGTGGCCCCGCTCGAGACAGCTGCGGAAGATCTCGCCGAGGCGCGGATGGAAGTCGCGCAGGGAGTCGTCGACCATCGCGACCGCCTCGGTCCACTCCACCCGGCGGCCGCCGCCGACCGGCGCGTACTGGTCGGCGAGCTGGAGCCGGTCGAACCCGAGCACCTCGGCCTTGCGGACGAACCAGCGGCGGCCGAGCGTGTAGTGCTCCTCGACGGCGTGCATCATCGCCTCGACAACCTCGCCCTCCAGCTCGTTGCGCTGGTTCGTCGGCCACATCGGATCGGGGATCCCGCGCAGCCGGTCGATCGAGAGCCGGTCGCCGACGATCGCGTCGTAGCAGGCCGCCTGCACGTCGGCCACTCCCTCGAGCCCCTCGTAGAGAGCCTCGAGCGCCGCGATCCGCAGCTCGCGGTCGCGATGGAAGACGTAGGAAAGGAGGCGGTCGATCGTGTGCGGCTCGGGCCCGTCGCCGCCGTCGAACTCGACGGTCAGCGTCGCGAGCTCGCGGCCGTGCAGCGACTCCCAGGCCGAGATCGCGGGCCGGCGCGCGTTCAGCGCCTGCTCCTCCCCCTCGGACAGGACGTACGGCTTCTCCTCGCGCGCCACCCGCAGCTCGGTGCCGGTACGGCTCGAGCTCGGCGGCCTCGAGCAGCGCGTCCGCCTCGGCGTCATCGAGCGCGAGCCACTCGAGCTCGACGAAGAGGAGCAGGCTCTCGAGGTCGGCGGCCCGATCGCGGGCGAGCGTCGCGAGATCGTTCGTCTCGGCGTCTGTCGCATCGGTGTGCTCGCGGGCACTGGCGTAGAAGTGAACGCGGGAGATCTCCTGGGTCAACTCGTCGAGCTCGTCGAGCAGCTCCCGCAGCCCCTCGGCGCCGGCCGCGCCGACCGTGCCTCGCCACCGCTCCGCGAAGTCGCGCGCGCGGGCGAGCAGCTCGTCCCAGTCGCGGCGCGCCTGCGCGGCGTCCGGCTCGAGATCGCTGAGGTCCCAACGGACACCGGTGGCGCTGAGAGAAGAGCTGACAGCCACGGCCCGAGAGCGTATCTGGCCCTCCATCGTGGTGCCATACTGAATCGCGAGTGTCCCGCCGTCTGCACTGGACTGTCCTGGGCCTCGCGCTCGCCGTCGGCCTCGGCATCGGAGCCGCGATCGCGATCGCGGACTCCTCGAGCAACCCGGCAACGCCGGTCGCAGATGCGCCGTTCGCCACGAACCCGCAGGTCGACCCCGGCGCCCGGCTCAACGCTGCGGCTCCCGACTTCACGCTCACCGACCAGTTCGGCAAGCGCGTCTCGTTGCGCTCGCTCCGCGGCCAGGTCATCGTGCTCTCGTTCAACGACCCGAAGTGCACGACTATCTGTCCGCTCACGACTACCGCGTTGCTGCAAGCGAAGAAGCTCCTCGGGCCGGCGGCTTCCCGGGTCGCGCTCGTCGGAGTCGGCGCCAACCCCGAGGCGACGCAGGTCAAGTGGGTGCGGGACTACTCGCGCGTCCACGGGATGCTGCACAAGTGGCGCTTCCTGACCGGCTCGCTCCCCGAGCTGCGGAAGGTCTGGCGCGCCTACTACATCGAGGCGGCGGTCCTGAATGGCTCCGTCGACCACACGCCGGCTACCTACGTGATCGACCCGAACGGCCGGGAGTCCCGGCTCTACGAGACGCCGATGTCCTACTCGAGCGTGAACCAGTTCGGGTACGAGATGGCGCAGAGCATCGCCACGCTGCTGCCCGACCATCCGCATCTGCAGGGCGTCGCGCCATCCTCCGCCGCGCCGGTGCTCTACGGCCCGCGCGACCCGGTGACGCTGCCGCGCGCCGGCGGCGGAAGCGTTCGCCTCGGCCGCGGGTCGGGACCGCACCTCGTCCTCTTCTTCGACACGTGGGAGACCGAGGTCACGGATCTGAGCAGGCAGCTCGAAGCGCTCAACCGCTACCAGGCCATGGCCAAGCAGAAGGGACTCCCGCCGCTCGTCGCGATCGACGAGGCCGGAGTCGAGGCCTCGCCGCAGGCGCTGCCGCGCTTCCTGCACGCCCTGCCCCACCCGCTCTCGTATCCGGTCGCCGTCGACCGCAGCGGCAGCGTCGCCGACGGCTACCGGGTGCAGGACTCGCCCTGGCTCACGCTCGTCTCGCGCTCCGGCCGATTCCTCTTCTACGAGGACATCGCAGTGAAGGGCTGGCCCACACTGGAGCAGCTGCTCACGCAGGTGCGGGTCGCGCAGACGAAGTAAAGACTTTTTGGCGAATCTGCGTCAACCTTCCGAAAGTTGTGAAGGCTGACCCATATGGGTGACACGCGCCCGGTCGACCTGTGCTGAAGTGCGCCCCCACGCCGAAAGGGAGCAGCCGCACTCTGCGACGGCCGCGCCCATCGACGGGAGTTCACCCTTCTTTTGCGGACAATCCGCCTCCTCATACTGCTGCTCGCCGTTTCGCTCGCCCTCGTGCTCACGCTCGTGCGCCCGCTCCAGGGACGCGCGACCCGCGCGGCGAAGAGACACGGGGCGCATGTGGCGAAGGTCGTCCACCGGCCCGTCCATAGGCCAGAGCCAAGGCGCCACCACCTGGCTCACAGGCACCACAGGCACCACGTGCGGCAGCTTTTCGGCCACCGCGTCGTCTCGTACGCGCGCCACTTCCTCGGGACCCCGTACGCCTGGGGCGGCTCGACGCCGTACAGCGGATTCGACTGCTCGGGGCTCGTCCGCTACGTCTACGGGCACTTCGGCATCCGCCTTCCGCACTCGAGCTGGGCCGATCTCGCGCACGGCCGCCGCATCGGACGCCGGTCGCTCCGGCCCGGCGACCTCGTCTTCTTCTACGGCGCAGGCCACGTGGGCATCTACGTCGGCGGCAACCGCTTCATAGACGCGCCGCACAGCGGCACGCGCGTTCGCATCTCGACGATGGGCGCGTACTCGGGCTACTACAGCGCCCGGCGCTTCCGCTAGCGCATCTTCTCGGCCATGGCCGTGAGCAGCTTCCACGCGATTGTGGAGTTGCTCTCGACGAGCGGCCGGAAGTCCCACGGCGTCATGCCGTAGCAGAGCATGTCCGTGCGGGCCGTCAGCGTGGCCGTGCGCGGCGACTCGTTGATGAGCGCGATCTCGCCGAAGTACTGGCCCGGCCCGACCGAACCCTTCGACTCGCCGCCGACCGTCACGTCCGCCTCGCCCTCCTCGACGACGAAGAAGCCGACCCCGCCGGCGCCTTCCTGCGTCACGGTATCGCCGGCCTTGAAGCGGCGCTCGCGCATGCTGCCCGCGATGTCCTCGAGCTCCTTGTCGTCGAGCCCGGCGAAGAGCGGGACCTTCCTCAGCGTGTCGACGGAGGCTCGGGCCACGGCGCAGTTATACACAGCTGCGCTTCTTTGTGCGAGCAGCGCGCGTTGCAGGAAGGATAGGCGCGTGCAAGTCCACGTCGTCGGCTGCTCTCCTGCCTGGCCCAACCCGGGGGGCGCCCAGTCCGGCTATCGCGTGGAGGAGGACGGCCGGCGGCTCCTGCTCGACTGCGGCCCTGGCGTACTGCCGCGCCTGCGGAAGCTCGAGCCGTGGCCACGGCTGGACGCGATCGTCATCACCCACTTCCACCTCGACCACTGGGGCGACCTCGTGCCGTGGGCCTTCGGCGGCCTGTTCGGTGCGGGCCGCGAGCAGGAGCCCCCCGAGCTCTGGTTCCCTCACGGCGGCCGCGAGGTGATACACGGGCTCGATCCCGTCCTCTACGCGAACGCGATCCTCGAGCTCTTCGACGTACACGAGTACGCGGAGGGGGAACCGTTCACCGCGGCGGGCTTCGAGCTCGTCGCGTACCGGATGCTCCACTACGCGCTCGAGAGCTACGGGCTGCGGGTGTCGAACGGCGACCGGACGCTCGCCTACAGCGCCGACTCCGCGCCGTGCGACGGGCTGGTCGAGCTCGCCCGCGACGCCGACCTATTCCTCTGCGAGGCCACGCTCGCCCAGCCCGAACCGGGCATTCGTGGCCACCTGACTGCCGACGAGGCGCTCGACGCCTTCAAGTCGGCCGGCGCGGATCGGCTCGTGGTCATCCACCGGCCGGACGAGCTCCCGCTGCCCGACGGGGTCGAGCGCGCGTACGACGGGCTCGAACTAGAGGTTTAGCCGGAACGCCTGCTCGCCGAGCAGGCGGTGGCCGGCGATCGACGGGTGGTCGCCGTCGTCCGTCAGGCCGTCGCCCATGCGGCTCGGATCGGCCGGATCCGCGAGCCTGCCGTGGAACCGGAGGAGCGGCGCGTCGAGCCGCTCGATCAACTCGTTGAGACGGACGATGTCCGCCGCCGCCCGCGCGTCTCCGTTGTTCCATGGCAGCACGTCCGTGACGGCGAGCGCGAGTCCGGCTACGCGGCCTCGCTCGAGCATCGCCTCGAGGTTCCGCGCGGCCTCCTCCACCGGCTGCCGCTGCACGACATCGTTGATGCCGCCCTGCACGACGAGGACGTCGGCGCCGGGTAGGACGAGGTCGAGCCGCCGAGCGATCTCGTCGGTTCGCTCGCCGTAGACCGCCGTCGTCCGGAACTCCAGCCGAGGGTCGGCCTGCGCAGCCCACCACTGCCACTGGCTCCGCTCGTCCGGCACGGGGATGCGCGCGCGGACGGCGGGATCCGGATCCCAGAGCGGCGAGCCCGCCGAGATCGAGTCGCCCGCGACGGCGACGACGATCGGCGCCATCTCCTACTTGCGCGGCTCGAGCTCGACCACGAGCTCGCAATCGAGCGCGTCCGCGATGCGAAGCAGCGTGTCGATCCGCGGCGGGCGGCCGCCGCGCTCGAGACGGGCGATCGCAGACTGCGTCGTGCCGCAGAGCTCGGCGAGTTGGCGCTGCGAGAGACCCATCGCGCCGCGCCGTTCGGAGACTCGCTCGGCGATCTGCGCGAAGAACCACCCGCGGTCGCCCGCGACGATCCGCTCGCGCAGCCGCTCGACCGGCCCTTTTGCCTCCGCGCGCGCCCTCGTCGTCATGTGAAGAGAATAGCGATTCTGCTATGCCTGCACGGAAAGCGGCACCGGCCGCACCGCGTCGCCCACCCGGACGCGTCCGGCAACGGCGACGTCGCAGTAGACGCCGAAGGGCAGCGGCTCGGTGACGCCTTCCCTGCGGTAGCCGGCGAGGAGCTTGAGCGTGTCGAAGTCGGAGACCCCGGTGTCGGGATCGCAGGTCGTCACGACGCAACGACCGACGTCGCCGAGAGGAACGATGACGGCATCGCCGATTGCGACGCGATTGCCGAGCCAGGTGTCCTCCTCATGCGGCTCAACGCCCTCGATCTCGAAGAGCATCCTGAAGCGCCGACCGTCGACCTCGTCCGCTGCACCCGCCTCCGCGCGCAGCTGCTCGAGCGAGCCGCGCGAGATGAGTGAGGCCCAGCCGCCGCGATCGTGGCCGCGATCCTGTGCGCCTCCCTCCGACCAGAGGAACGTGAGCGGCTGGCCGGCGAAGTCGGAAAGCGCCTCCTGCCACGGCCCGTGAACGAGTCTCGACGGATGCGGCGTTCCGTAGAGATCGGCCACGAACGCCTCGCCCGGCTCCACCTCACCGTCGACGACCGAGCCGTCGGGGAACGTAAGCGCGAGCCGGCGCGAAGCCTCGTCCCACTCCGGGCGCACCCGCATGAGCTCGGGATGGCCCTTGCCGTTCACGAGCCGGCGGTTGGCGTCGACGAACCAGAAACGGCGGTCGCCGGCCACGCCGGCGTGCGTGAGCTCGATCTCGTCGGGATTGACGACGTGCAGCGCCTTGACGGGCGCGATGCAGATGCGGGCGACCCGGCCTTCCATCCGTCTAGCTCCGGAGCTCCCAGCCCGAGGCGGCGTACGCGTGGCAGAGGTCGGTACCGATCCGCCGGCCGAGGTCGTCGTAGACCGCGACGGTGAGCCGGCCGCGGGCGAGTGCGCAGAGGCGGCTGAGGTTGTTCGGATCGCCGCTGTCCGGCGCGGTCAGGTGAGTGTTGGCTCGATACGCCCAGGCCTTCCCTTGCGTGGAGAGCACCTTCGCCTGCGAGCGGCAGAAGCGGATCGCGCCGACCCCGGAGACGATGAGGTTCGCGTCGGCGCCGAACGGCGAGACCGCGCAGTGGGTCACCACTGCCGCCGGCTGCGGCGGCACGGGCTGCCCCCGCGCGATCCTTCGTCCGAGCACCAGGCCCCCGGCGGTCGCCGGCGCGGCGACGGCCAGAGCAGCAAGCAGAAGTGCGGTGACGCGCCAGAACCGCGTCCGCTGCTTGTGCCGCGCGGGAGCCGCGGGCGGTGCAGCGGGACGAGCGCCGGGCGTGGTCCGCAGCGGCAGGAGCCTCTGCCGGGTGCGCGCGACCAGGGTCGGCGCCGGATCGGCCAGCAGCGCCTCGCGCAGGGCGTCCACGAACGCAGTCGCCGTCCGATAGCGGCGATCCGGCTCGTCGGCGAGCGCACGGTGGAGCACGGACTCGACCGGTTCCGCAAGTTCAGGCCGGTCGGCCGTGGGCAGCCTGCCAGTCAGGAGCTGGTAGGCGACGACGGCCAGGGCGTACCGATCGCTGGCTGCGGTCGCGGGTTGCCCTGCGATCTGCTCCGGCGAGAGATATCCCGCGGTGCCGACGACGCCGCCCTGCGTGGTGAGCGTGGCTTCGCCGTCCCGCCGAGAGACGCCGAAGTCGGCGATCAGCAGGTTGTCGTCGGCGTCGAGCAGGAGGTTCGACGGCTTGATGTCACGGTGGACGACCTTCGCCGCGTGAGCGTGGTCGAGCGCGCCGGCCGCCTGAGCGAGCCAGCGAACCACCGTCGCCTCGGGCGGCGGACCGTCCTCCTGGAGCCGCTCGGCAAGGCTTCCGTTCGGCATGTACTCGAAGACGACGTACGGCCGCTGCTCCCACGCGCCGGCTTCGTAGGCCGTGACGATGTACGGATGCGCTCCGAGCCGGCCCGCAAGCGCCGCCTCGCGCGCGAATCGCTCGCGTGACACCGAGTCGGCGGCGAACTCCGAGGCGAGGATCTTGATCGCCACGTCCCGGGAGAGCAGGCTGTCCCGCGCGAGAAACACCGCGCCCATCCCGCCGCGCCCCAGGAGCCGCACGGACTCGAACCGCGGCGGCAGCAACGACCCGGTCAGCGTCTGAGTCACAGCGCGCGGAAGGGTACCGGCGAGTGTCTAGAAGAAGAACCCCGCCCAGGCCGACCACCAGTCGTCGCCGCGGACGACGAGTGAGCTCGCGCCGGTCACCTCGACGCCCTTGCGGTTCGCGAACTCCTGCAGGCGGTCCGGCGTGGTGAAGTCGATCGCAATCTCGGCCGGGCGGCCCGGATCGTACGGCGCCACGACGGTGAGATCGGCCAGCGCCTTGCGCGCACCCTCCTCGATCAGTTCGCGCGCCCGGTGCGGGGTCTGCATCCGCGCGCTGAAACGCCCGAGTCCCTGCTTCACCTCGACCTTCGTGACGCCCGCGCCGAGCAGCTCCTTCGCCTCCATGCACACCGCGCGGTCTCCGGTGACGAGGAGGACGGGCACGCCCCAGTGGCCGCAGAGCGCCGCGTTGATCCCCGTCTCGCCGACGAGCGTCCCGTTGAAGCGGAGGCTCTGCCACGCCTGGCCGGAGACGGTGTGGGAGAGGACGCCGTCGGCCGTGCCGGCCATCGCGTGCATGCCGACGAAGAGTGCGGCGTCGCAGCCAGATTCGAGGAATCCTGTGTACTCCGTCCATTCCTGCTGGACGACGTACTCGCAAGCGGGGTCGAGCAGCTCGGGAAGCAGCGAGTTGAAGTCGTACGCGCCGCCGGCGCCGTGGCAGTCCATGACGACGATCTCGGTCGCCCCCGCGTCCTTCGCTCCGCGCACCGCCGCGTTGATCTCCTCGGTGTAGAGGACGCGACCCTCGTCGTAGAGCTTCTCGCCGCCGCTCGTCTGCTGCCACTTGACGATGCCGGCGACGCCCTCCATGTCGCTGATGATGTGGACGCGCATGGTGGGACGATAACGTCACGCCGTGGAGACCGGACTGGCCGGAAAGCGCGTCCTCGTGACCGGTGGCGGGGGTGGGATCGGCTCGGCGTGCGTGCGCGCGTTCGCGGCCGAGGGCGCACGCGTCGCGGTTCACTACCGCACGAGCCGCGACCGCGCCGAGGAACTCGCGCGCGAGACCGGCGGGGTCGCGCTGCAGGCCGACCTCACGGTGGAGACCGAGGTCGACGCGCTGTTCGAGGCGGCGGCACAGGAGCTCGGCGGCGTCGACGTCTGCGCCGCGGTCGCCGGCTTCTGGCCGCGCGAGGACCAGCCGGTGTGGGAGCTGGCGCTCGAGCGCTGGGAGTCGACGCTGCGCACGAACCTCACGGCGACGTTCCTCACCGCCCGCGCCTTCCTCCGCATCGTCGAGCAGACCGGGCACGGCAGCCTGGTGCTCGTGGGCTCGACCGCCGGCCGATTCGGCGAGGCCGGCCACGCCGACTACGCCGCGGCAAAGGCTGCGATCCAGGTCGGGCTACTCCTCAGCCTCAAGAACGAGATGGTGCGGATCGCGCCGCGCGGCCGCGTGAACGCCGTCGCTCCGGGCTGGACGTACTCCCCGATGACGCGCGGCGAGCTCGATCCCGAGTTCGTCGCCCGCCTCAGCCGCACGATGGCGCTGCAGAAGGTCGCGGTGGCGGAGGACGTGGCGCGCGCGGTCGTCGTCCTCGCCTCCGACGAGCTCTCCGGCCACGTGACGGGCGAGCTCGTCACCGTCGCCGGTGGGATGGAAGGCCGCACCATCCACGAGCCGGCATGAGCCGCTTTCTCGAGCGGCTCGCCGAGGAGACGCCGATCGTCGCGGACGGCGGCATGGGCGCCTTGCTCTCGAGTGCCGTGGCCGGGCTGCGCTGTCCCGAGGAGGCGAACCTCCGCGCGCCCGAGAGCGTGCTCGAGGTGCATCTGGGCTACATCCGGGCGGGCGCCGAACTGATCGAGACGAACAGCTTCGGAGCGAACCGGTCCAAGCTCGCGCGCCAGTTCCTCGCCGACGAGCTGGAGCCGATCAACGCCGCAGCGGTGCGCATCGCGCGCGAGGCGCGGGAGGTCGCCGGCCGCGACGTCTTCGTCGCGGGCTCGATCGGCCCGCTCGGCGACATCGAGCTGGCCGGCTACGACCGGAGGGAGCTCTACGCCGAGCAGGCGCGGCTGCTCGAGGGACGCGGTGTCGACCTGTTCATGGTGGAGACGTTCTACGACCTCGAAGAGCTCGAGACGGCGATCGAGGCGGTCCGCTCGGTCTCGGCGCTGCCGCTCGTCGCACTCCTCACCTTCGACGCGGGCGGCGAGACGCTGGCCGGTGTGAAGGCGGAGGATGCCGCGGCGCGCCTGCAGCCGCTCGGCCTCGCCGCCTACGGCGCGAACCACGGCGCCGGCCCGGCCGCCGCGCTCACAGCGCTGGCGCAGATGGGCGGCGACGGCGCCGTGCTCGCGGCGCTGCCGAACGTCGGCCTCGCGAGCATGAGCGGCCAGCGCATCGTCTTCCCGCACGCGACTCCCGCCTATTTCGCCGAGTTCGCCGCGCAGGCGCGGGCACTCGGCGCACGGCTGATCGGCGGCTGCTGCGGCACGACACCGGCCCAGGTCGCCGCAATCCGAGAGGCCGTCGACGCGAACCGCCGCCCCGCCGGCTCCTTCCTCGTCCAGGAGCGCGAGCAAGTGGCTCCCTTCGAGCCCACGACGGGAGAGACGCGGCTCGCCCGGCTGCTCCGCGAAGACGAGTTCGCTCTCTCGGTGCAGGTCGACCCGCCGCTCGGCGCCAATCCCGAGGCACTGATCGAGACGGCGCGCGCCGTCCGCGACTCGGGCCGCGCGCAGTTCGTCGACGTCAACGACAACCCCCGCGCGCGGGCGCGGATGAGCGGGATCATGGCCTCCGTCGCGATCGAGCGCTTCACGGGTGTCGAGACGATTCCGCACCTGACGCCGCGCGACACGACGATCGCCGGGCTCGAGTCGCTCCTACTCGGCGCCCACGCGGAAGGCGTCCGCAACATCCTCGCCGTCACCGGCGATCCCCCCGAGGCGGGCGACTACCCCGGCACGCACACGGTCTACGACGTCGACTCGATCGGGCTCGTCGAGCTGATCGGGAAGCTCAACGCCGGCGAGGACTGGCACGGCCGCGCGATCGACGCCCCCACCACGTTCTTCCCCGGCGCAGCGGTGAACCCGACCGCCGACGACCTGGGGCTCGAGGCAGATCGCTTCCACCGCAAGGTCGCGGCCGGTGCCCGCTTCGCCATGACCCAGATCCTGTTCGACCTCGAGGCGCTCGAGGCGTTCCGGGAGCGGATCGGCGGCTGGCCCGTGCCGGTGCTCGTCGGCATCTGGCCGATCCGGACGACCGAGACACTCGTCCGTGTCCACAACGAGGTGCCCGGCATCGTCGTCCCCGAGCACGTGCAGGAGCGGTACCGCGCCGCCGGAACCGGCGCGCGAGACGTCGGGCTCGCACTCGGCCAAGAGCTGATCGAGGGCGCGCGCGAGGTCGCCAGCGGCGTCTACGTCATGGCGCCGTTCCGGCGACCGCTCGACGTGGTCGAGCTGTTGCCGGAGCCGACCTAGGGCGCGCAGGAGCCGGACTGCACGCGCTGCGTGCCGGCGCGGGCGAGGTCGCTGCGGATGATCGAGGGCGGAACCCCGTAGCCGCTCGCCGAGCCGCGGCGCGCGGCGAAGATCATCGACTCGACCCTGCCCGAGGTGTCGATCGCGGGCCCGCCGGAGTCGCCGTGCTCGACGCGCCCGGCCACGGCGGTGATCGAGCGCGCGACCGGCCCGTTGCCGAGCGCATCCTGCGTCAGCACCGTGGCGGTCCGGCCGATCCGGCCCGGGGCGGCGGTGAGCCCTCCGTCGAGCGGATAGCCGAGGATCGCGACGGCCGCCCCTGACCTCGGGTCCGCGAGCGGCAACGGCTTCAGGTCGACTCCCGAGACGCGGAGCACGGCGACGTCGTTGTGGACGTCGAGCAGGACGAGCGTTGCCGGAGGCGTGAGCAGCTCGCCGGGGATCTGAACCTTGGTGTCGCTCTCGCCGGCGACCACGTGCGCCGCGGTCACGATCAGATTCCTCCCCGCGAACCAGCCGCTCCCCTCGACGCCGACCCCGCATGCCGTCCCGAGAACCTTGACGATGCGAGTCGTGGCCTGCCGGATCGACGAGTCGCGGAGGACCCCCTCGCTCGGCGGCAGCGACGGAGCCGTCGGCCCGACGATCGACGGGAACGGATCGATCCGCGCCAGCAGGTTGAGCAGCGTACGCGGGGGCAGGGCGGAGTCGAGCTGCTTGACGATCGCCGAGCGCTGGACCTCCTGGCGGAAGCCCGTCTGGCCGGGTGAGAGAAGCGCAACCGACGCGGCGACCCAGACGATCGCGACACCGATCGCGCCACCGAGGAGGAGACCGCCGGCCGAGTCGAGCAGCCGCAACGGCGTGAACCGGATCCCGCCGCGGATGAACGACCCGACGACGAGCGCGCCGAACTGCAGCAGCACCGCGCCGATGAGCGCGCCGACGAGCCCTGCGACCGGCGTCCACTTCGAGTCCGAGCCGCCGTGCAGCACATGCGGCGCGAGGCGGGAGCCGATGTAGGCGCCGACCGCGAGCCCGACGAGGGAGAACGCGCTGAGGACGAGACCGCGCCGAAATCCGCCTACCGCTGCGAGGAGCACGATCGCGATCGCAATCCAGTCAGCGAGGTTCAGACCCACACCGGCAGAGTAAAGGCCGGGCTAGACTGGGTCGCCCGCGGGGGCGTAGTTCAGTTGGTTAGAACGCCGGCCTGTCACGCCGGAGGTCGCGGGTTCGAGTCCCGTCGCTCCCGTTAGCACGTCGGAGCCAAGACTGCGTGCCGCCTCGGGCCGCTTGCCGCGGGCTAGCGCTCTTCGACGTGCACCCGGTTCTTGCCGTCCCTCTTCGCGCTGTACAGCGCACGGTCTGCAGCCTCGAGCAGCACCTTGATCTCGAGATCGGCGGCCGCGGCAATGCCCGCGCTCGCAGTGATCCCGCGCAGGCGGTTGCGACCCTCGCCGAACTCACAGCCCGCCAGCGCGGCGACGAAACGCTCCGCGGCCTCCCGTGCGCCGGCCAGATCCGTCTCGGGCAACAGGACAGCGAACTCGTCGCCACCCAGCCGGGCGGCGACGTCGATCTCGCGGAAGTGCTCGCGGAGCACGTCGGCGACGCCGCAGAGGACGCGGTCGCCTGTCGAGTGGCCGTAGGTGTCGTTGACCTCCTTGAAGTCGTCGATGTCTACGAGCGCGACTGCGAGCGCCCTACCCGAGCGACGGGCCCGAACGAGCTCGGCCGCCGCTGCCTCCGTGAAGTTCCGTCGGTTGGGCAAGTTCGTGAGGTCGTCCGTGCCCGAGCTCCGCGCGTCGCGCCCTAGCCGCACGAGCGGGACGAGCACGGGCCGCGCCAGAAGGCGTGCGAGCATGAGCAGCGCCGCGAACGTCACCGCCAGAGCGGCGACGAGGAGGCGATCCGAACGGGCAACGGGCCTGTCGACCTCCGCTGCTGGCGCGAACACCGCCAGCCGGATTGGCGCAGGGCCGCCGATCAAACGTGTCTGGACCACGCGGTAGTCGGCTCCCCCGAGCCGGACCGCGTGCGCGCGAGGCGGCACATGGGCCCCCGGAACTCCTGCCGCGCCCGCGAACACATGCTCGCCGCGAACGAACAGAATCCCTTCGTCGGCCGCCAGCGGTGCTGCGGCGCGGAGGCGGGAGAGCGCGGCGCCGTCGAACGGAACGGTCACGGCGACAGTGCCTACGACCTTGCCCTTGGCCAGCACGCGCACCGCCCGTCGGAGCGACGGCCGCGTGGGCGGCGGGACGCCCTCGGTCCCTGGCACGGCAACCGCGCCGGGAACGGAAGCCGTCAGGCGCTTCAGTGCTTGCGTGTCCCTCTCCGCGAGCGCGCGTTGGAGCCGTGGCTCCGCCGCCAGCGCCGCTGCGCGCTGTTGCGCCCCGACGGCCTCGTGCGAGGCTTCGCTCAGCGCCGCCTGGAGCGCGACGCCGAGGTGCGCGGTCGCGCGGCTTTGCTCCTGCTGACGAATTGAGTGCGCGAGCACGAGGCCGATGCCCGTCAGCGCGGCGACGAGCAGGGCAACGAGCAAGACCGCGGCACGGCGACCGACCCGCACCTCGTCGGGGTGGCGGTCCACGCGCGTCAAGGCCGACGAAGCGGCAGTCACTGCGCCGCGGGCCCGACCGGGGCGGTCGGCGTCGACTGCGCCGTCGCGGTTCCGCTCGCGTTCACCGCAGTCACCTCGAAGCGCATCAAGAACCCGAGATCGTCGCTGGTGAGGGTGTAGGTCGTGCCGTCGGCTCCGTCGATCGTCGTGCAGCTGCCGCTCCCCTCGCCGTGACAACGCAGCCAGGCGTAGCTGAAGGTGGCGGCCAGATCGCTCCAGGTACCCGGATCGCCAGTCAGGGTCGAGCCGACGATCGCGTCACCGCTGATCGAGGGGGGCGTGACGACGGCGGGCGGAGCTTGCTGGACGACCGGCCCGACGAGGTTCGAGTCGGCGCTGCCGGTGCCACCCGCGTTCGCGGCGGTCACCGTGACCTCGATGCGGAAGCCGACGTCATCGCCCGTGAGCACATACGTCGTGCCGTCGGCTCCGTCGATCGTCGTGCAGCTGCCGCTCCCGTTGCCGTGACAGCGCAGCCAGGCGTAACTGAAGGTAGCGGCCAGATCGCTCCAGGTACCCGAATCGACAGTCAGGGTCGAGCCGACGATCGCATCACCGCTCAGCGAGGGGGGCGTGACGACGACGGGCGGAGCCAGCGGGACGACCGGCCCGACGAGGTTCGAGTCGGCGCTGCCGGTGCCACCCGCGTTCGCCGCAGTCACCTCGAAGCGCATCAAGAACCCGAGATCGTCGCTGGTGAGGGTGTAGGTCGTGCCGTCGGCTCCGTCGATCGTCGTGCAGCTGCCGCTCCCCTCGCCGTGACAACGCAGCCAGGCGTAGCTGAAGGTGGCGGCCAGATCGCTCCAGGTACCCGGATCGCCAGTCAGGGTCGAGCCGACGATCGCGTCACCGCTGATCGAGGGGGGCGTGACGACGGCGGGCGGAGCCTGCTGGACGACCGGCCCGACGAGGTTCGAGTCGGCGCTGCCGGTGCCACCCGCGTTCGCGGCGGTCACCGTGACCTCGATGCGGAAGCCGACGTCATCGCCCGTGAGCACATACGTCGTGCCGTCGGCTCCGTCGATCGTCGTGCAGCTGCCGCTCCCGTTGCCGTGACAGCGCAGCCAGGCGTAACTGAAGGTAGCGGCCAGATCGCTCCAGGTACCCGAATCGACAGTCAGGGTCGAGCCGACGACCGCGTCACCGCTGATCGTTGGCCCGCTAACGACCGACGGGACGGCCGGAACCACGAGCTCCGTTGGGGCGGAGTCCGCCTTACTCACGCCTCCGCTATTCGACGCCGTCACCTCAACCAGGAGGGTGCTTCCGAGATCGTCGGCGGTAACGTCGTACGTTGCACCGGTGGCGCCGTCGATCGCCCTGCAGATCCCGAATTCGTCGCAGCGCTGCCAAACAAATGTAAGGGTCGCGTCGGAATCGCTCCAGCTGCCTGGGTCGGCCGTGAGCTGTGCGCCCACGATCGCGTCGCCGGAGATGCTCGGCGCTCGCAAGGCCGTCGGGGCGGCCGGGGCGACCGGTCCGACGGCGGCAGAAGCCCTCGACACGCCGACCTCGCCGACATGCGCTGTCACGCGGACGCGCACGAACGCATCGCGATCGGCGGGGACGAGGTCGTAGGTCCGGCCCTCGGAGTCGTCGATCGCCGTGCAGGAGCCGCTGCCGTCACAGCGCTCCCAAACGTAGGTGAAGGTCGCCGTGCCATCGCTCCAGGTACCCGGAGCGGCGGTCAGGGTGCCCCCGACGACGCCTGTGCCCGAAATCGTCGGCGGCGAGAGCGAACTGAGAGGCGGGGCCGAATTGACGGGCTGGGCGGCCGGCCCGGGCGCGACGGCTGTCGCAGCAGACGCCGAGGGCGTGGAGACAGACACCTGTGCGTGAGTGGCGGTAATCGCCCCTGCGCTCCGCGGCGCCTTGTAGTCGATCACTCCGGCCGCGAGGAATCGAGGCGTCCCGGTCCGAGCACCCACGAGTTTGCGCACCGCGGCCGTCCGCATCCCGTTCACGCTCACGAGAAGCCAGTCGTTTGCCTTTAGAACGACGTCGACGGCGACGCCTGAAATCCCGTCGTTCGGGACGATCGCCCCTGTCGCCAGCACGAGCGGAGTCGCGCGGACCCCACCTGCCGGGCTGGTCAGGTAGAGACGACGGTCGGGCCTGGCAACCAGCTCGAAGATCACCCGGTGCGAGTGGTCGAGCACCTGGAGCAGGGCGACGCGCCGGGCGGGCGTCTCGCCGCGTCCGAACCCGATGACGTCGTGAACGAGCACCTGCCCACCCGCGGCGTGGCTGCCGAGATCGAGTAGCGCGTAGGCCGTCCGCTCGCCCGCTCCGGACGGCACCCTCGCCCGGACAAGCCCGCCGGAGCCGATGTCGACGGTGCAGCCCTCACAGGCGCCGTTCCGGACAACGCCGCTGACCTTCAGTCCGGA
Source organism: uncultured Actinomycetes bacterium (assembly GCA_963731015.1). Lineage (GTDB taxonomy): Bacteria > Actinomycetota > Thermoleophilia > Gaiellales > Gaiellaceae > Palsa-739. The sequence continues at coordinate 756,553 of CAVSTY010000003.1, read as the reverse complement.
CGTAGGCCGGGTCGGCGGCGCGAAGATCGACTGCGAACTGAACGACGGAATCGCCGGCGTCGCCGTGACGGTGCCACCGGTCGACCGAAGCAGGGCTACCCAGAGCCCCGCGGCAGCGACCGCGAGGGCTAGTAACAGGGCTAACCGGAAAACAGCGGCGGACATGTGCGGCGACTGACCCGATGCGGCTCGGGTTCGGCCCTGGTCATCGGCAGGGCGACCGCCAACTGTACGTGGCGCATCGGCTCCCGTCATACCCCCCTTGGGGGAAGTCGCGGTAGCGACAACAGGCGAGTGTCCCCAGCCTCGGGCAAGTGCAGTCGCAGCAGTTCTCAGATCGACGGCGAACGCCCGCCATTGGCAACTTCTTCGCAACCCGCCCGGCCGCATGCGGCTCCAGGTAGCCGTCGCAACTCGGCTGATCAGTCTTTGGAGACTGCGCGGGTTCCAGGCCCTCGCTACCGTCTTCAGGGTGACCGCGGGAGCTCTCGAGATCGAGGCCGACTCGGGCGGCGTTCGGCTCGCCGGAACGCTCTGGAGGCCCGAGGGCGACGCGGTCGCGGGCGTGCTCATGCATCCCGGCTCGGGGCCGTCGGACCGCGACAACGACGTGCTCTTCCCACCGATCCGCGAGCGCCTGCTCCAGGCGGAGATCGCGGTGTGCTCGTTCGACAAGCGCGGGGTCGGCGGCTCGGCCGGAAGCTGGCTGGACGCGGGGATCACCGAGCAGGCCGACGACCTCCTCGCCGGGCTCGCGGTCTTCGAAGCCAACAGCCCTCACGGCCTTCCACTCGGATTGTTCGGGCACAGCCAGGGCGGCTGGGTCGTCGTAGAGGCGGCCGCTCGCGGCTTTCCGATCGCATTCGTGATCACGAACTCGGGGCCCGGCGTCTCGCCGGCCAGGCAGGAGGGCTACTCGCTGGCCAACAGGCTGGCTGGAGGCGGGGAAGCCGAGGCGCTCGCAACGTACGACGCCGTGGTGGCCGTGATGCGCGAGTGCCCCACTCTCGGCCAAGGATTGGCGCAACTCGATGCCGCGGACGTGCCGTACCGCAACCTCCCCGGGCTGGAGTTCATGTTCGAGGACGAGGCGATCTGGCGCCTTTGCGCCGAGATCTTCGACTACGACCCGGCGCCGGCGCTGTCCCGGATCATGGCGCCGGTCCTCGCTCTCTTCGGCGCGGCCGACAAGGTGACGCCGCCCGAGGAGAGCGCCACGGCCTTCCACGCCGCCGTGCGGCCGGAACTGCTCCAGGTCGAGGTCTTCCCCGAAGGCGACCACCGGCTCCACCACGGGGAGCCGCCGCGCTTCGTCGACGGCTACCTCGACCGGATCGCGTCGTTCGTGCGCGCGGTGGGCTCTGGCACACTCGGGTGACGATGCGTCTGGGGTCGCGTTTTCTGCTCGTGGCAGTCGTGTTGTCTGCGTTGCTGGTGGCGCCGGCGTCCGGAGCCACGCGCCATCGCTCCGCCTACGCCGGCCTCGGCACCTGGCTCGACATCTACGCGACCCCGTCCTGGAGGCACCCGCAGCGGGAGGTGGCAGCGATGGCCCGCGACGGAGTCCGGACGCTCTACCTCCAGACCGGCAACTACGAGCAGAGCGTCGACCTCGTGCGGCCGCAGGCGCTGGGCCGCTTCATCGACGCCGCCCATGCGGCCGGGATGCGGGTGATCGCGTGGTACCTGCCCTCGTTCCTCTACCCGAAGCAGGACGCGCGCCGGGCGCTCGCCGCTATCCGGTTCCGCAGCGCGAAGGGCGAGCGCTTCGACTCCTTCGCGCTCGACATCGAGGCCAGCCTCGTCAAGGGAGTGCCGCTGCGAAGCAAACGCCTGCTGCACCTCTCTGCCCGCCTCCGGGCAGCGGTCGGCCGCCGCTATCCGCTCGGCGCGATCATCCCCTCCCCGGTCGGGATTCGCAGGCATCCCACCTACTGGCCGCACTTCCCGTACCGCCCGCTCGCCCGCTTCTACAACGTGTTCCTGCCGATGGCCTACGCCACCGACGCCGGCATCCGCGGCATCCGGGCGACGCGCGCGTACAACGCCGCCGACATCGCGATCATCCGCGCGCGCACGGACAAGCCGCACGTGCCGATCCACCTGATCGGCGGGCTCGCCAACGCGATGGGCACGAAGGAAATCGCCGGCTTCATGGGCGCCGTCGCCGACTGCAGCCCGCTCGGCTACAGCCTCTACGCCTTCTCCGTCACCAGACAGGCGACCTGGAAAGCGCTCGCCGCGCCCCCGGCCGCCGGCCGCTCCTGCCGCTGATCGCGCACCTCCGCTCCGACTTCGCCGCCTCCGATGAGCTCCGCGTCCGTCCGGTCGGTCACATGTGTCACACCGGGTAATGGAGGAACTGCGACGAGTTGTATCCGTGCAAACCGCATTCGCGGTTGCGGCGTAGGTCCCCAGTTGAGCGAACCACAACGGGGGGAGGAGACCATGAAACGTCTCGTACCGGCCGCACTCGCGGCCACGCTCGCAGCTGCTCTGCTCGCCGTCGGCGCCACTTCGGCCGCGCCGCCGGGCAACCACTACACAGTGACGCCGCTCGCCTCCGACGTGCCGGGCCTGGCACCGGCGACCGATCCGAACCTGCAGAACACCTGGGGACTCGCGCGCAGCCCGACAAGTCCATGGTGGATCGCGAACAACGGGACCGCCAGCACGTCCGTCTACACCGGCGCCGGTGCGCAGGTCCAGGTCGGCGGCCTGCTCGCGCAGGGTGTTCCCGGCGATCCGACCGGAGCGGTGTTCTCCGGAATCGCGGGCCAGTTCCAGGTCGGGACGACGGCAAGTCCGACCACGCTCGGGACGTCGAACTTCATCTTCGACAGCGAGGACGGCACGATCAGCGCGTGGCGTGGCGGCTCGACCGCGGCGCTCGTGACGGTGCCGGCGTCGGGCGGTGCGGTGTTCAAGGGCCTCGCGATCTCGAACGGCTCGTCCGGCCCGCGGCTGTATGCCACGGACTTCGCCAACGGGCAGGTCGACGTGTTCGACGGCGGCTGGAACCTGTTGAACATGCCCGGAGCGTTCGTCGATCCGATGCTCCCCAAGCAATACGCACCGTTCGGGATCCAGACGATCGGCGATCGAGTCTTCGTGACGTATGCGAAGCAGCAGCCCGGGTCGATCGACGAGGCGCACGGGCGGGGGCGCGGCATCGTGGATGCCTACGACCTCGACGGGAACTTCCTCGGGCGAGTCGCCCAGCATGGACAGCTGAATGCTCCCTGGGGCCTCGCCATGGCACCGGCGTCGTTCGGCCGCTTCGGCGGCGACCTGCTGGTCGGCAACTTCGGCGACGGGGAGATCAACGCCTACGCGCAGCTGCCCAACGGCCGCTTCGAGCACCGCGGCACGCTTCGCCTCAACCACCACAAGCTCTCGATCGACGGGCTGTGGGCGCTCGAGTTCGGCAACGCCGGCTTGAACGGCGATCCGCAGACCCTGTTCTTCACCGCGGGCCTCAACGACGAGGCCGACGGGCTCTTCGGCACGATCACGCCGACGAGCTGACCACGGGTTCCGGCGGGGCGGCGTACCGGCCGCCCCGCCGGCCGGTGGTACGTTCGGCTGAGAGTGCAGCCGCTGAGCGGAATGCTGGTCGTGGACTTCAGCCGGTACCTCCCAGGCGCCTTCGCGTCCCGCGAGCTGCTGGAGCTCGGGGCGCGCGTCGTCTGCGTCGAGCCGCCGGGCGGCGATCCGATGCGCAGCAGCGCCCCCGCCTGGGACGCTGCGCTGCGCGAGGGGAAGGAGTCGCTCGAGGTCGACCTGAAGCGCGACGCCGCGCCGGCGCTCGAGCTCCTGCGGGAGGCGGACGTCGTGCTCGAGTCGTTCCGCCCCGGAGTCGCCTCCCGGCTTGGCATCGGCCCGGAGCACGCACCGGAACGCGCCGTCTACTGCTCGATCAACGGTTTCGGCCTCGGTGGCCGCCATGAGCAACGTGCAGGCCACGACCTGAACTACCTCGGCTGGGCCGGCGTGCTCTGGGACACCGCGCCGGCGCTGCCGCCCGTCCAGATCGCCGATCTCGCGGCGGGCTCGCTCGGCGCCGTCACCAAGATCCTCGCCGCGCTGCTCGAGCGCGAGCGGACCGGCAGAGGAAGCCACATCGTCGTCTCGCTGACGCACGGCTCGCACCGCTTCGTCGCGCACCGCCTGGGCGGCGACTCGGTTCCGCGGCTGCTCACCGGCGGCCTCGCGGGCTACCGAATCTACGAGACCGCGGACGGCCGCCATCTCACCGTCGCCGCACTCGAGCCGGTCTTCTTCCGACGCCTGACGGAGCTGCTCGGCCGGCCGGAGCTCGCGCGGCGCCAGTTCGACGCGGATCAGACCACGCTGGCGGCCGAGCTCGCAGCGATCTTCAGGACACGCCCGCTCGCCGAGTGGCTCGAGCTCTTCGAAGGCGAGGACGTCTGCGTCGGGCCTGTCGCAACCATCGCCGAAGCGGCAACCGACCTGGCGTAGGGTTGCTCCCGTGAAGCACGTCGTGATCCTCGGAGCCGGGTTCGGCGGGTTGGAGCTCGCGAGCCGCCTGTCTGACTCGCTCGCCGACGAGGTGCGCGTCACGCTGATCGACCAGAACGACGGCTTCACCTTCGGCTACTCCAAGCTCGACATCCTGTTCGGCGGCGTGGACGCGGCGACCGTCCGGATCCCGTACAGCGAGCTTGCGAAGCCGGGAGTCGCGTTCCGGCAGGAGCGCATCACCGCGATCGACCCGGCGGGCCGGAACGTGACAACCGACGGAGGCTCCTACGACGCCGACATCCTCGTCGTCGCGCTCGGCGCCGAGTACGACCTCGCTGCAACGCCGGGCTTCGCGGAGGGCGGGCTCGAGTACTACTCGATCGCCGGAGCCGAGCGGATGCGCGACGCGCTGCCGGCGTTCACGGGCGGGACGATCCTGTTCGGCGTCCTCGGCCAGCCGTACAAGTGCCCGCCGGCGCCGTTCGAGGGCACGTTCCTGCTCCACGACCAGCTCGTCGAGCGGGGGATCCGGGAGCAGACCGAGCTCCGGGTGATCGCGCCGATGTCCGCGCCGGTTCCCGTCACGCCGCAGGTCTCGCAGCGCTTCCTCGACGAGCTGGCCGCGCGCGGCATCGAGTACACGGGGCAGCAGCGCGTCGTCGAGCTCGATCCGTCCGCGAAGGAGGCCGTGCTCGACAACGGCGAGCGGCTGCCGTACGACCTGTTCGTCGGAATCCCGATCCACCGCGTGCCGGCCGTCGTCGCGGAGTCGGGCCTCGCCCCGAGCGGCTGGGTCGCGGTCGATCACAGCACCCTGCTCACGCCCTTCGCGGACGTCTACGCCGTCGGCGACGTGGCGGGCATCCCGATGGCGAAGGCCGGCGTGTTCGCGGAGAACGCGGGCGGCGTCGTGGCCGACAACATCGTCGCGCAGCTCCGTGGCGAGCCGTCCAGGCGGCGCTACGAAGGTGAGGGCAACTGCTACCTCGAGTTCGGCAGCGGGCGCGTAGCGAAGGTGGAGGCGAACTTCCTCGGCGGCCCGTCGCCGGCGGCAACGGTCGTCGGCCCGTCCGAAGAGCTCGCCGCCGAGAAGGCGGAGTTCGCGCCGACTCGCCGCGCGCGCTGGTTCGGCGCGTAACGACCTTCATCATTCGTCCTGTGAGCTCGCGCACACAGGAGACCCGGCTGTGGGCCCTCTACACGCTCGCGGGCCTGGCGCAGGTCGCGCTCGCCCGCGGCGACCTCGAGCGGGCCGGCCTCCTCTGGGGGCCGCAGAGAAGGAGGCCGAGAGTGTGCCGCGCTGGCCCGACGAGCGCGCCCGCCGCATCGGCTCCCTCGTCGACGAGGAGCGGGAGCCGGTCCTCGAGGCGCGAGAGCGCGGGCGTTCACTGGATCTCTGGGACGCGGCCGCAATCGCGCTCCGGGAGGACTGAGGCCGCGTCTAGACCTTCGCCGCAACCTGCTCCGTTGCCTCGAAGCGCTGGCGGCAGTGGTCGGAGCAGAAGTAGACGGCTTCCCCGTCGCGTTCCGAACGCGCAGCGGCGTTCGCAACCTCGACCTGCATCCCGCAGACGGGATCGATCGCGTAGCCGGCACCTCCGCCGAACCGCTGCTGGTTCCTCGCGAGCCACCAGAGGCCGGCGAGGACGAACAGGAAGACGATGTTGAGGAACGTCGTGTAGTTCCAGCTGAACTCCGTCGGGGCGATAACAGCCGGCCGTTCCGTCGGCTCGATGCCCAGAGCGCGGAACAGGTACTCGACGATGAGGCCGGCGGCGCTCATCACGATCCAGAAGGTCGCGAGCAGCTTCAGCATCATGTGCCGGCCGTAGTACCGGCGGTAGATCAGGAGCAGCGGCAGCGTGATCAGGTCGGCGAAGATGAAGCTGATCACGCCGCCGAAGCTGATGCCGCCTTGCCAGAGGGCGGCCGCGAGCGGCACGTTCCCGATCGAGCAGACGAAGCTGATGATCGCGATGAACGGACCGACGATGACGTTCTGGAGCGACGTCCAGAAGCCGTGTCCGGTGAGGAAGATGTCGTTCCAGACACTCACCGGCACGAGCACGGCGAGGAAGCCGGCGACGAGATAGCCGGCCGCCATCTCCTTCCGCAGCATCTTCGCGTCGGCGAACGTGTAGCTCGCCGCGTCCGCCCAGCCCGCGGGAGATTTCACGCGCTCGCGCCAGCTTCCGCGCGACGTTCCTGCGCCGTGCACGTGACCGCCGTCGCCGACGTGCGCGCGCGCCGCCTCGGTCTCCCCCCTGCGTAGCGCAACCCGGGCCAGGAGGACGAAGAGGACGATCATGATCGCGCCGCCGACGAACTCGGCGAGCGCGAACTCCCATCCGAGCAGCACCCAGAGGACGATCCCGAGCTCGATCACGAGGTTCGTCGACGCGAACATGAAGACCATCGAGTTGACGAAGTCGGCGCCGCGCTGGAAGAGCGTCTTCGCCATCGCCGACGCCGCGTACGAGCACGACGACGAGGCAGCGCCGAAGAGGGTCGCGCGGGTGATCTCCCGCGGGCCGCGGCGGCCGAGCGCGCTTCTCCATCTCCGAGCGCGTGACGAACGCCTGCACCGCGCCCGAGATCCCGAAGCCCAGCACGAGCGCCCAGAGGGTCACCCAGAACATGAAGAAGGCCTCGCGGAACGAGTGCGCGATGTCGACCAGGATGTGCATGGCTCCTAGAGTTGCGCGCCTTCGGCGGCCGGGGCCGCGTCGCCGACTCCACGCAGGAGGAGACCCCCGACGAAGAGCACCAGCAGCTCGACCAGCGTCAGCGCGACCCGGTTGAGCGCCACCGCGCCGAGCGCCTGCCCGGGCGTGGCGACAGCGAGCAGCAGCCCGTACATCGACGCCTCGCGCGGCCCGAGTCCCGACGGCGCGAATACAAAGACGACGGCGACGATCGCGCCGACGGCAGCCGTGCCGCCGAGGTAGACGATCGTCGCGGGGTCGGGGTGGGCACCGACCGAGCGCAGCAGCAGCCAGAGCGCGAAGCCGCCGAGCACCCAGGTCCCGGCGTAGAAGACGAGCAGCAGGCTGACCGTCCGTCCGCGCATGTTCGGCAGCTCCTTCTTGTAGCCGATCTTGTGCAGCACCCACCCGGCGAGCGGCCGGAAGACGCGCGGCTGGACGAGGACGGCGAGCACCCCGCCGAACGCGACGAGCGGCCAGAGGGGCGCGTCCACCTCGTCGACGAACGGCAGGCTGACCACGAAGACGATCACTCCCGCCACTGCGGAAAGCCCGGCCTCGAGCAACATCGAGGACCCGACGAGAGCCGCGTCGGTCACGCCTGCACGCCGCGCCGCCACGATGCGTGCGGCCGGCGCCCAGATTGCGCCGGGGATGTACTTCGCGAGCATCGAGATCATCTCGGCGCGCAGCGCGGCCGGATAGGGCAGGTCGACCCCCCATTCACTGAGGATCCGCATCCAGCCGATTACGAAGACGAGGTAGTAGGCGGCGAGCGCCGCGCAGCCGAGAGCGAAGTAGACGACGTTCGCGTTCTTGAGGTCGTGCACTGCGCCGTGGACCGAGCCGCGAAGCGCCCAGGCGACGGCAGCGAAGAAGACGACGAGCACGATGAGCTGGACCGCGACGAGCAGCCGGCGGTGCCGGGATGCCCAGGCGGCCACGTTCGAGAGGCGGCTCATCCAGTCAGATTTAGCACGGCCGCCCCCTGTAACTCCCCGCGCCGCAGGTGATCCAGAGCTTCGTTCGCATCCTCGAGGGAGAAGACTCTGACCTGCGTACGCCGCACCGCTTGCGGCGCGAGCGCAAGAAACTCCTCGCCGTCCTGCCGCGTCAGGTTGGCGACGGAGCAAATCGACCGCTCCTGCCAGAGGAGCTCGTACGGGAAGCTCGGGATGTCGCTCATGTGGATGCCGGCGCAAACGACCGCGCCGCCACGCGCGAGCCGGCGGAGCGCCGCCGTCACGAGCTCTCCGACCGGCGCGAAGACGATCGCGGCGTCGAGCTCCTCGGGCGGTGGCTCGTCCGACCACCCCACCCACTCGCAGCCGAGCTCGTAGGCGAAGTCGCGCGCATCCGTGTCTCCGGCGCGCACGAAGCCGAACACGCGCCGTCCCTGGTGGCGAGCGACCTGGGCGACGATGTGGGCGGACGCGCCGAAGCCGTAGAGGCCGATCCGTTCGGCGTCCCCCGCAAGACGCAGCGCGCGGTAGCCGATCAGTCCGGCGCAGAGGAGCGGCGCCGCCTCGAGGTCGTCGAAGCGGTCGGGAATCGGAAGGCAGTAGCGCTCGTCGGCGACGACCCAGTCCGCGTAGCCGCCGTCGAGGTCGTAGCCCGTGAAGCGGGCCGACTCGCAGAGGTTCTCGCGGCCGGAGAGACAGAAGCGGCACGTGCCGTCGGTCCAGCCGAGCCAGGGCACGCCGAGCCGGCGTCCGTCCTCAGTCCGGCCGACGACCTGGTGCCCCAGGATGAGCGGGAGCTTCGGGTTCGGTAGCTCGCCGTCCACGATGTGGAGGTCGGTGCGGCAGACCCCGCACGCGGCGACGCGAAGCAGCACCTGCCCGGGCTGCGGCTCGGGCGCGGGAACGTCCTCGAGCCGCAGCGGCTCGCCGGTCGCGTGGAGCACCATCGCGCGCACCACTAGATTCTCTCGCGTGGAGAAGACCCTGCACTACAGCTGGTACACCGATCCCGAGATCCTGCAGCGCGAACGGGAGCGGATCTTCCGCCCGGCCTGGCACTACGTCGGCCACACCGGACAGCTCGCGACGCCGGGCTACTTCGCCACGGAGGTCGCCGGGACGCCGGTCGTCGTCACGCGCGACCGCGAAGGCGTCGTGCGCGGCTTCGTCAACGTCTGCCGCCACCGCGGGTTCCCGCTCGCCGAGGGCGAGCAGAGCCGCGAGACGCTGCAGTGCCCGTACCACGCCTGGACGTACGGGCTCGACGGCAGCCTCCGCGCCGCGCCGCGCAGCGAGGAGGAGCCGGACTTCCCGCAGGACGAGCTCGGCCTCGTCCCGATCGCGGTCGGCACCTGGGGGCCGTTCGTCTTCGTCAACACCGGCCAGGATCCCGAATCGCTGGCGGACGCGCTCGGCTCACTGCCCGCGCAGGTCGCGGAGCTCGGGCTCGACGTCGACTCGCTCGTCCACTACTCCCGCTGGGAGGCGGAGGTCGGGGCGAACTGGAAGATCGTGAGCGAGAACTTCCTCGAGTGCTACCACTGCCAGGTCGCACACCCGGGCTTCAGCGAGCTGATCGACGTCTCGGCGGAGGCGTACCTGCTCTCGACCGACGGGCGCCTCTCGACCCAGCACGGCCCGCCGCGGACGGTGGAACCCAGGGACGAGCTGCCTCGCTCGCAGTTCCATTTCCTATGGCCGAACCTCGGGATCAACATCTTCCCGGGCCGGCCGAACTTCTCGATCGGCCCGTTCCTGCCGCTGACGCCCGAGCGGACATACCGCTTCCTCGACTACTTCTTCGGCCCGGACGTCGAGCCCGCCTGGATCGACGACCTCATGGCCTTCGACAACCAGGTCGGGCAGGAAGATCTGGCGCTCGTCGAGGGGGTGCAGCGCGGCGTCGCGTCGGGCGCGCTCGAGCACGGTGTCGTCATGAGCCGCAGCGAGCAGCTGATCGCGCACTTTCAGGCGCTCACCGCGGCGGCGCTCGGCGACTGAGCCTTCGAAAGTCCGTATGGCTACGCGTTAGAGTCCTGCCTCTCGTTGGGTTTCGAAACAGGAGGGCAATCCGTGAAGCGTTTTCTCCCGCTCGTCGCAGTCGCGGCGCTGGCCTCGACGCTCGCCGCTTGCGGCGGCGGTGGCGGCTCGAGCAACACCACCACGACGAGTGCGGCTTCGAACATCCCGAACCCGATCGTCTGGTGCGTCGACACCACCTACCCGCCGGCAGAGTCGATCATCAACGGCAAGGCCGCCGGCTACGACATCGACATCGCGAACGCCGTCGCGAAGCAACTCGGCTCGACTGCGCAGATCAAGACGACCGGCTTCAGCGTGATCATCCCTGCGCTTCAGCAGAAGAAGTGCAACGCGATCATCAGCTCGATGACGATCACCAAGGATCGCTCGAAGCAGGTCGACTTCGCGCCCTATCTCGACGTCGGCACCTTCCTGATGGTGAAGAAGGGGAATCCTTCCCACGTCACGGACCTCGCGTCCCTCAGCGGCAAGTCTGCTGCCGTCGAGTCGGCGACGACCCAGCTCGCCGCACTCGACAAGGAGAACAAGGCCCTGCAGAAGCAGGGCAAGCCGCTGATCAAGATCACGAGCTATCCGGCCGACACGAGCGCCGCAGCGGCGATCCAGGCCGGCAAGGTCGACGCCTACCTCGCCGACGCTACGCCGGTTCTCTACTACATCCGCACGACCGGCGGGAAGTTCCAGACCGCGGGCAAACAGGTCGGCATTGCGCCCGAGGGCGTCGCGACGCGCAAGGGCGATCCGCTGGGAGCGCAGATCAACAACGCGATCCAGGCCCTGTACCTCAAGGGACAGATGAACAAGATCCTCGCGAAGTGGCAGGCGAGCCAGTTCGCGCTGAAGCACTAGTAGGAGTAACTGCTGCCAGATGCACGGGCTCGTCGCAGTCGACTTGCACGTCATCTGGCAGCAGGTCTTCCACCCGCATTCCGACTTCTTCCACCCGCTCTGGGCGACGATCTACATCTCGGTCATCTCCCAGGTGTTGGGCGTGGTCCTGGGGCTACTCGCGGCGCTCGCCCGCATGTCGCGCTGGGCTCCGCTGCGGTGGATCTCTGCGATCTACGTCTGGATCTTCCGCGGCACGCCGCTGCTCGTCCAGATCTTCTACATCTACTTCGCCTTCAGCTGGCCGACGCTGAACCTCCGCATCTGGACCATCTCCGATGCCGCGATCGCCGGCATCGTCGCGCTGAGCATCAATGAGGGCGCATACATGCGAGAGATCATCCGGGCAGGCATCGACTCGGTTGACAGGGGCCAGATGGAGGCGGCGAAGTCGGTCGGCATGACCTACGGGAAGGCGATGCGGCGGATCATCCTGCCGCAGGCGGCGCGCGTGATCGTGCCGCCGCTCGGCAACGAGTTCAACAACATGATGAAGAACACCTCGCTCCTGTTCACGATCGGCGTCTTCGAGCTGTTCGCCTACGGCGAACAGAACTACTCGCGGTACTTCATCGCCGACTATTTCATCGCCATCGCCATCTGGTACCTCCTCCTCACCACCGTCTGGACGTTCATCCAGGCGTACATCGAGCGGCGGCTCGCGGTGAGCGAACGCGGTGACAAGCTGAGCTTCCGCGAACGGCTCGAGCTCTCGTGGAATCCGATGACTGCATGGGGTCGGGGCGGCCACCACCGATGACCGAGGTCGTCATGCACGCCGAGGACGTGCACAAGAGCTTCGGCAAGCTCGAGGTGCTGAAGGGCGTCTCACTCGAGGTGACGAAGGGTGAGACCGTCTGCATCATCGGGCCGTCCGGCTCGGGCAAGACGACCTTCATCCGCTGCATCAACCACCTCGAGAAGATGGACTCGGGCCGGATCGAGGTCAACGGCCACCTGATCGGCTACCGCACGCGCGGGGACAGGCTCGTCGAGGACAGTGAGCGCAACATCGCGCGGCAGCGGACCGAGATCGGGATGGTCTTTCAGCGGTTCAACCTGTTCCCGCACAAGACAGCTCTCGAGAACGTGATCGAGGCACCGGTCCATGTACTCGGCACGCCCAAGGACCAGGCAGTCGGCCTAGGCACGGCGCTGCTCGGGCGCGTCGGCCTCGCCGACAAGGTCGACACGTATCCCGGCAAGCTCTCGGGCGGACAGCAACAGCGGGTGGCGATCGCGCGCGCACTCGCGATGGGCCCGGCACTGATGCTCTTCGACGAGCCGACGAGCGCACTCGATCCGGAGGTGATCGGCGAGGTGCTCTCGGTGATGGAGGAGCTCGCGGCCGCCGGGACGACGATGATCGTCGTCACCCACGAGATGGGCTTCGCGCGCAAGGCGGCCAACCGCGTCGTGATGATGGACGACGGCCTCATCATCGAGGAGGGCACGCCAGAGCACTTCTTCGGAGAGCCCGCGCACGAGCGCACGAAACAGTTCCTCTCGAAGATCCTGTAAGGAATTCGTAACCAGGTTAGGTATTTCGCTAACCTGGTTAGCGAATGTCCCAGGCGACGAAGCAGCAGCTCGATGCGATGGCGGTGGCCGACCAGCTCCGCCCCACGCTGCTGCGTCTCGCCCGCGAGCTGCGCAAGGAGAAGATCGCCGGCGTCTCGCCGCACCAGGTCGGACTGCTGGTCGCGATCAAGTACACGCCGGCCGTCACCGTGGGCGAGCTCGCCGCTGAGGAACGGGTCTCGACCGCCGCGATGTCGAAACGCGTCTCGCGTCTCGAGCGCAACGGTCTCGTCGCGCGGACGAAGAGCGAAGCCGACCGTCGCCGTGTCGGCCTGACGCTGACCGAGGACGGTGAGCGCACGCTCCGCCGTGTCCGCTCCCGCCGCACCGCATGGCTTGCGACCCGGCTCGGCGCCCTCACGCCGGCCGAACTCGCCGCCGTGGGGGCAGCCGCGGAGCCGCTCGCGCGCCTCCTCGAGGGCGGAGAGCTACCCGCGTGACCAAAGCCGCGAAGCGCACCTTCTACAGCCTCCGCTACCGCAACTACCGCCTCTTCTTCGGCGGGCAGATCGTCTCCCAGACCGGTTCGTGGATGCAGCGCATCGCGCTCGGCTGGTTCGTCCTCCAGCTGACGCACTCGCCGTTCGACGTCGGCGTGATGGCCTTCGCGCAGTTCGCGCCGTACATGCTGTTCGGGCTGTTCGCGGGCGTCTTCGCCGACCGACTCGACGCGCGCCGCACGGTCATCGCGACCCAGACGGTGCAGCTCGTCTCGGCTTCCGCGCTCGCGTGGATCGCGCTCGGCGGCTTCGCTGAGCCGTGGATGCTCTACACGATCGCCTTCATCAACGGGACGGTGCTCGTGCTCGACGTGCCGTCGCGCCAGCAGCTGACGTACCGGATGGTCGGCCGCGAGGACCTGCCGAACGCGATCGCGCTCAACTCGACGCTCTTCAACGCGTCGCGGATCTTCGGCCCGGCGATCGCCGGCATCGTGCTCGTGGCCGGCGCCGGCATCTGCTTCCTCACGAACGCGATCAGCTACCTCGCCGTGCTGATCTGCCTGCTCTTGATGCGCGTCTCGGAGTTCTTCCCGCTGCAGGAGTTCGAGCGGCCGAAGATCCTCGCCGGCACGCGCGAGGGGCTCGTGTGGATCCTGAGGCAGCCGCGGATGCTCGTCATCCTCTCGCTCGTCTTCGTGATCAGCACATTCTGCTTCAACTTCAACGTCACGCTGCCCGTGCTGGCGAAGGTCACGCTGAACGGGCACGCCTACGTCTACGGGCTGCTGTCTGCTGCCTTCGGCGTAGGCGCGCTGGTCGGGGCGCTGGCCGCTGCCTCACTGGGGCGCGCGTCGATGAAAGCGCTGCTCATCGGCGGACTCGTCTTCGCTGGCGCCGAGCTCCTGCTTGCGCCCGTCCACACCGCGCTCCTGGCCGGCGTCCTGCTCTTCTTCGCCGGCGCGGGCTTCACTGCCTGGTCGGCGAACTCGAACGCGATCATGCAGCTCGCCGCGCCCGATCACCTGCGCGGCCGCGTGATCGGGCTGTACTTCTACGCCTTCAACGGCACGGGAGCGATCGCCGGGATCATGACGGGCTGGCTCTGCGACGTCGGCGGCACGGAGCTCGCGTTCGTCGTCTCCGGTCTCATCGGCCTGGTCGCGGTGATGGCGACGGCGCTGGCGCTCGGCTGGACGCCGCGCCTCACGACGCGCCGCCGCGCCGACCAGCCGCAGCACGCCTAGCTAGGCGGAAGCCCCCTCGTCCCCACTCGCCTAAGTCAGTGTCTGCTGCGAGTCGTGCGAGCGGCCGTTCTCCCGCCAGTTGAAGATGATCTCCCACTGCGCCGCGTTGCCCATCGTGGCCGCCATAGGAAACTCCAGGCTTCCGCCAGCAGGAAGCCGCGAAATCGGACGATCCTCGCGGAAGACGGTCGGTGCGGGCGAGTCATCGGGGGAGGCGAACCGGAAGGTCAGATCCAGTGCGTCTCCTGTTCCTTGATTCTCGACCAGCAAGCGTTCGCGGGTCCGGTACTGAGGCCGTCCGGCCGACGACACCCCACCAAATTCCCGCTCCCGCTCAACGCGAGCGACCAACTGAGCTTCCGGCCCCTGTTGCATGTCCGGCTCGGGTACCTCTGGCGTGGTTGTCGCTTCACTTGTCGCGCCGAAGTGGTTTCTGACCGTCCGCGTAATGTCAGCCATTGCTCGCCTTCGCAGTTCCTCTTCGGAACCGAAATCCACCAGCAAAGCACGGTCCGCCACTCGGTTACGAAACGCGCGTACACGAGCCAACTGCTCCGGTTCAACCAAGTCCGGGGACACCGGCTCATGGGAGAAGTAGAGGAGAGCTGGCTTCCCGGCGTCGTTGAAACGCTCGATCTCCTCTGCTGTTCCCGACTCGGCTTCGCTTGTTGGGGTTCCAAGCCGATTCCAGAAAACGCCAACTAGCACGTCCGACGTTTCGACAAGCTGCCGGTTGATGATTCCCTGAGGCCGGTCGCCCATCTCGGGCGTCGCGTCGCGCTCCCACCGCACAGACAGGAGAGAGATTGCCTCAGTCTCAGCGTTGAGGCTGTTCCACTCCTCGATCACCTCGGTGATAACCCGACGGTACGGGCTCGTGTCGCTCGGTGAAGCGATCAAGATGCGCAGGATCGTTGCATCGAATGGCACGAGTCAATTGCCTGAATCGCTCAGCAGTTAGCTAACGACCCAGGTCTCGCCGGAGTGGAGGAGCTCCGCGAGATCGCCCTTCCCGCGCTTCTCCTCGGCGGCCGCGAGCTGCTCGGCCATCAGGTCGTCGTAGACTGGGCGCGCGACGTTGCGGAAGAGCCCGACCGGCGTGCCTCCGTGGGTCGCCTGCGTCACGCGCGACAGCGCGAAGGCGAGCGCCGGCTCGGTGTGCGTCTGGTCGTGGACGAGAACGCCTTCCTCGCCGGCGGCACAGGCCTCGATCGTCCCGTCGTCCCGCTGGCGCAGCGCCTTCTCGCCCTCGGCGCCCCACGTGATCGGCTCGCCGTGGCGGAGGATGATCCGGTTCACGCCCTCCTTGTCGTCGCGCACGTAGTCGAACGCGTCGTCGTTGAAGATCGGGCAGTTCTGGAAGATCTCGACGAAGGCGCTGCCGCGATGCTCGGCCGCGGCGCGCAACACCTCGGTCATCCCCTTCTTGTCGGTGTCGATCGCGCGCCCGACGAACGTCGCCTCGGCGCCGATCGCGAGCGAGATCGGGTTGAAGGGCCAGTCGATGGAACCCATCGGGGTCGACTTCGTCACCATCCCGACCTGGCTCGTGGGCGAGTACTGCCCTTTCGTCAATCCGTAGACCCGGTTGTTGAAGAGGAGGATCTTGAAGTTGACGTTGCGGCGGAGCGCGTGGATCAAGTGGTTGCCGCCGATCGAGAGCGCGTCGCCGTCGCCCGTCACCACCCATACGGATAGATCGGGCCGCGTCGTCGCGAGGCCGGTCGCGATCGCCGGTGCGCGGCCGTGGATCGAGTGCATCCCGTACGTGTTCATGTAGTACGGGAAGCGCGCCGCGCAGCCGATCCCGCTGACGAAGACGGTGTTCTCGCGCTCGATCCCGAGCTCCGGCATGAACGACTGCATCGCGGCGAGGATCGCGTAGTCGCCGCAGCCCGGGCACCAGCGCACCTCCTGGTCGGTGCGGAAGTCCTTCGCGGTCAGCTTGCCGTTGCCGTTGCCCTCGCTCATGCGGCGTCCACCAGGGCCTCGACTGCTTCGGCCACCTCCGCTGCGCGCAGCGGGAAGCCGCGCACGCGGTTGTAGCCGATCGCGTCGACGAGGAACTGCGAGCGCACGAGCTGCAGCAGTTGGCCGAGGTTCATCTCAGGGATCAGCACCTTCTCGTAGCGGCGCAGCACATCGCCCGTGTTGCGTGGGAACGGGTTGACGTGGCGGAGGTGCGCGTGCGCGACCTGCTTGCCGTTCGCGCGGACGCGGCGCGCGGCGGCCGCGACCGGGCCGTACGTCCCGCCCCAGCTGAGGACGAGCACCTTCGCGTCCCCGTCGGGGTCGTCCACCTCGAGCTCCGCGATGTCGCCCGCGATCCCGGCGACCTTCTGCGCGCGCAGCCGCGTCATCAGGTCGTGGTTCTCCGGGTCGTAGGAGATGTTGCCCGTGCGGTCCGCCTTCTCGAGGCCGCCGATCCGGTGCTCGAGCCCCGCTGTGCCCGGCAGCGCCCACGGGCGCGCGAGCGTCTGAGAGTCGCGCAGGTACGGGAGGAACTCGTCGCCCGCGTTCGGCTCCGTCGCGAACGTCGTCGTCAGGTCGGGGAGCGTCTCGAGATCGGGCAGAAGCCACGGCTCGGAGCCGTTCGCGAGATAGGCGTCGGAGAGGAGGTAGACGGGCGTGCGGTACTTGAGCGCGATCCGCACCGCCTCGATCGCCGCGTGGAAGCAGTCGGACGGCGACCCCGCCGCGACGACCGGCACCGGCGACTCGCTGTTGCGCCCGTACATCACCATCAGCAGGTCGCCCTGCTCCGGCTTCGTCGGCATCCCGGTCGACGGGCCGGCGCGCTGGATGTCGCAGATCACGAGCGGCAGCTCGAGCATGATCGCGAGCCCGACGGTCTCGGCCTTGAGGACGATGCCCGGGCCCGGCCGAGGTCGTCACGCCGAGCGCGCCGCCGAACGCAGCGCCCACCGCGGCGCCGACGGCGGCGATCTCGTCCTCCGCCTGGAACGTGCGGACGCCGAAGTGCTTGTAGCCCGCGAGCTCCTCGAGGATCGAGCTCGCCGGCGTGATCGGATAGGCGCCGAGGAAGAGCGGGAGCCCCGAAAGCCGCGATGCGGCCACGAGCCCGAGCGACAGCGCCTGGTTGCCGGTGATGTTGCGGTACGTCCCGGGCGCGAGCTGCGCCGGCTTCACCTCGTAGGTGACCGCGAACGACTCGGTCGTCTCGCCGAACGCGTAGCCCGCGCGGAGCGCCTTGATGTTCGCCGCGGCGATCTCCGGTCGCTTCGCGCCGAACTTCTCCTCGAGGAACTGGATGGTCGGCTTGATCGAGCGTCCGTACAGCCACGACATGAGCCCGAGCGCGAACATGTTCTTCGAGCGCTCGGCCTCGCGCGGCGTCACGCCCTCGATCTCCTTCAGCGCGCCGACCGTCAGCGACGTGAGCGGGACGGCGTGCACCTGGTACTCGTCGAGCGAGCCGTCCTCGAGCGGGCTCTGCGCGTAGCCGGCCTTCTGGAGGTTCCGCTCGGTGAAGGCGTCACCGTCGACGATCAGGGTGCCGCCCCTGGGCAGGTCGGCGATGTTCGTCTTCAGCGCCGCAGGGTTCATCGCGACGAGGACGTTCGGCGCGTCGCCCGGCGTGAGGATGTCGTGGTCGGCGAAGTGGAGCTGGAAGCCCGAGACGCCCGGCAGCGAGCCGGCGGGCGCGCGGATCTCGGCGGGGAAGTCGGGCAGCGTCGAGATGTCGTTCCCGAGCAGCGCGGCCTCGGACGTGAACTGCGAGCCGGTGAGCTGCATGCCGTCGCCGGAATCTCCAGCGAACCGGACGATGACCTGAGAGAGCTGCTCGACTGGCTTGCTGCTCATCTGCCACCGTCAGGTATAGCGCACAAGCCGGGGGCTGGTTCTCACGATCCTCTGAGAGAATCGGGGCGTGGAGTCGGTCGTCTCGGTCCGCGGGCTACGCAAGAGCTACGGCCAGGTCGACGCCGTCGCCGGGATCGACCTCGAGATCGAGCGCGGCGAGATCTTCGCCTTCCTCGGACCGAACGGCGCCGGGAAGACGACGACGGTCGAGATCCTCGAGGGCTTCCGGGCGCGGACGGCCGGCGAGGTGAGCGTGCTCGGAGTCGATCCCGCGCACGGCGACGCGGCGTGGCGCGACCGCGTCGGCGCCGTCCTGCAGGAGTCGAACGCCGAGCCGGGGCTCACCGTGCGAGAGAGCCTCCAGCTCTACGCCGGCTACTACCGCGAGCCGCGCGACATCGACGAGACGATCACGCTCGTCGGGCTCGACGAGAAGGCCGAGACCCTCGCGCCGCAGCTCTCGGGCGGGCAGCGCCGCCGACTCGACGTGGCGCTCGCGCTGATCGGCGATCCCGAGCTCATCTTCCTCGACGAGCCGACCACGGGCTTCGACCCGTCCGCGCGCCGCACGGCCTGGCACGTCATCGAAGGGCTGCGCCAGCTCGGCAAGACCGTCTTCCTGACGACGCACTACATGGACGAGGCCGAGGAGCTCGCCGACCGCATCGCGGTCATCGCCGGCGGACTGATCGTCGCCGAGGGCACGCCCGGCACGCTCGGCGGCCGCAACCGCATGGCCTCGACGATCCGCTTCACGCTGCCGCAGGGAACCGACGCCGACGACCTGCCGGCCGAGCTGCGCGCGCTGGCCGGCCGCGACGACGGGCGCGTGACGCTGACCACGGACACGCCGCTCGTCCACGTCAGCGCGCTCGCGGAGTGGGCACTCGTGCGCGGCATCGACCTGCCCGACCTCGACGTGCGGCGGCCGACGCTCGAGGACGTCTACCTCGAGCTGACGGAGCAGCCGGCATGACGACGGCCACGGCACGCGGACCGCTCGCGCTCGTCCTGCACCAGGCTCGCTTCGACGTGCGCTCCTTCATTCGCAACAAGCAGGCCCGCTTCTTCACGCTCATCCTGCCGCTGCTCTTCCTCGTGATCTTCACCGGCGTCTTCGGCAACGACATCGTCGGCCCGGGGGACACCAAGGCCTCGGCGTACTACGTGCCGGGGATCTCGGCGATGGCCGTGATCGCGGCGTCGTTCATCAACCTCGTCATCTCGATCACCGTGCTCCGCGAGGAAGGGATCCTGAAGCGGCGCCGCGCGACCCCGGTTCCGGCGTGGGCGCTGATCGCCGGGCGGACGTTGATGGCGATCGCCGTCTCCGCGACCTCGGTGATCATCCTCCTGCTCGTCGGCCGCTTCGCATACGGCGTGCACATGCCGGCGCGGGTGATTCCGGGATTCGCGATCACGGCGGTCGTCGGTGCGATCACCTTCTGCGTGCTCGGGTACGCGTTCTCGACGGCGATCTCGAACGAGGACGCGGCGCAGCCGATGGTGCAGGCCGTGATGCTCCCGCTCTACTTCATCTCCGGGATCTTCATCGCCCCGACCCAGCTGCCCTCCTGGCTGCATCAGGTCGCCAAGGTCTTCCCGGTCGAGCATCTCGCCCACGGGCTCCAGAATGCGTTCCAGCCGGGGGTGACCGGGATCGGGCTCGTCTGGAGCGACCTCGGCGCCCTCGCGATCTGGGCGGCGATCGGGCTCGCCGTCGCGCTCACCCGTTTCAGCTGGCTGCCGAAGACAGCGAGCGCCTAGGGGTACGATCGCCGGGTGGCAGCGATCGATCCACGTGTGGACATCGGGCACGTCCACCTCAAGGTCTCCGACATCGACCGCGCGCTCGACTTCTACTGCGGCGTGCTCGGCTTCGAGCTTCAGCATCGCTACGGCGAGGACGCGGCCTTCATCTCCGCGGGCGGCTACCACCACCACCTCGGGCTGAACACGTGGGAATCGAAGGGCGGCTCACCGCCGCCGCCCGGCACGACCGGCCTCTTCCACACCGCGATTCGCTATCCGGACCGGCGCACGCTCGCAGATGCGGTCCGGCGCGTCGTCGACGCCGGTATCCCGCTCACCGGCGCGAGCGACCACGGCGTCAGCGAAGCGATCTACCTCCACGATCCGGACTCGAACGGTGTGGAGCTCTACCGCGACCGTCCCCAGGAGGACTGGCCACGCGATGAGGACGGCTCGTTCACGATGTTCACGAAGCCGTTGGACGTGGCCGCTCTCCTCGCCGAAGTCGACGCCTGACCGATGCCCGCTTCAGAACTCGAAACGGCACAGCAGTTCCAGGCCGCCGCCGAGGTCGCAATGCGGACGGGCGACTTCGAGCCGCTGGTCGCGCTCCTCTCACCGGACGTGGAGTGCGTCATGCCGCAGCACACGCTGCAAGGCGTCGACGCATTCACCGAAGAGTTGCGCCGCGCCCGTCCCAGCGAGAGGTTCGAGCTCGAATTCGAGGACGGCGGCTGGACGGAGCTCGGCAACGGGCGGTATTCGTGCGAGATGCGGGTGCACTATCGGTCGACGGTCTCGGACGAGCTCTCCTACAGTCGCGACCGGAGCTTCGAGCTGACGATCCGCGACGGCAAGGTCGGCCGGTGCGAGATGCGCTTCGCGGGCTGATCTCCTACGCCGCGCCGAGCGTGACGACCTCGTCCACCAGGTCGAGGCCTTCAGCGCGGTGCGTGATCAGGAGCACGCTCCGATCTCCCGCCGCGGCGAACGCATCGCCGACGACTGCCTCGGCCGTCTCTCGATCGAGGTGAGCGGTCGGCTCGTCCAGGACGAGCACGGGGGCGTCGGAGAGGAGCGCTCGCGCGATGGTCAGCCGCTGCCGCTGGCCGCCCGAGAGCCGGTTGCCGTCCTCGCCGACGAGCGTGTCGAGCCCGTCCGGCAGTGAGGCGACCCAGTCGTCGAGATGGGCCCGCCGCAGTGCAGCGCGGAGGTCGGACTCCGTCGCGTCGGGTCGGGCGAGGAGCAGATTGGCCCGGATGCTCGAGTCGAAGACATGCGCCTCCTGTCCTGCGAGCGCGTACGTCGCGCGCACGTCCTCCTGCCGGTAGCCGCCGAGCTCGCGACCGTCCAGCATCACCTGACCTTCGCTCGGATCGAGGAAGCGGAGCAGGAGGTTCGTCACCGTCGTCTTGCCGGCCCCGCTCGGGCCGACCAGGGCGAGCCGGCGTCCCGGCTCCAGCCGGAGATCGAAGTCGGAGAGCACCGCGGCTTCGTCCGGTGCGTAGCGAGCGGTCACGCGCTCCAGGGCCATCGACGCGCCGGTCGGAGGCTCGAGCGGAGTCGCGGGATCGCGGATCGCCGGCTCGCGGTCGACGAGATCGAGCACGCGCCTGCCCGAGGCGAGCGTGCCCGAGAGCTCGCGCGCCGCCGCGGGCAAACCGCCGACCGCCTCGAACGAGGCGAGCGCGAGCAGCGCGAGCATCGCCACGAGCACGCGATCGAGCGAGCCGCCCGCGTGCGCCTGGACGGACACCGCCAGGACTCCGACGACCGTCAGCCCAGCGACGAGGATCGACAGCCCCTCGCCCAGACCGCCGACGACCGCGTCACGTCTGGCCAGGCGGTCCAGCGCGCGGTCGGCCGACCGCACCCGCTCGAGCATCCGGTCCTCGGCGCCGTAGACCACGAGCTCCGGAGCCGACCGCAGGAGGTCGACGATCTCGGACGTGAGCTCGCCTCTCGCCTCGGCCTGACGTCCCCCGGCCTTACGGGCGAGCCGGCCGGCGGTGACGGGGACGGCGACTCCCCCGAGGACGAGTCCTACCGCCAGCACGATCCCCGCAACTGGGAGGAAGGCCGCGGCGGTCCCGACACAGACGGCTCCGGCGGCGAGCGCGACGAGCGGGGGCCCGAGGCCGCGGAGGTAGAGCCCCTGCAACGCGTCGACGTCGCCGATCATCCGCGTCATCAGGTCGCCGCGGCGGAATGCCTGGAGCTCGCCCGGCGCAAGCGGCTCGATGCTCGCGTAAAAGCGGGCGCGCATATGCCCGAGGGCACGGAGCGCGAGATCGTGCGACCAGAGCCGGTCCGCGTAGCGGGCCAGCGGACGCGCGAGCCCGAAGAAGCGCACCGCGACGATCGCCGTCGTCAGCGACAGGACCGCGGGACGCTCGGCGGCGCGTGAAATGAGGTAGCCGGCGGTCGCCATCAGGCCGACACCGAACACGACCGTGAGGGCTCCGAGCGACACAGAGACAGCGACCCGGGATGCGCGGATTCCGGACAGGGAGAGCAGCCGGAGAACGACGCTCTTCACGCGACGGCCTCCACGAGCGACGCGTCCGTCCGGCCGTCCTCGATGCGCACGATGCGGTCGCAGTGGGCAGCGAGCTCGGCACGGTGCGAGATCAGCAGCATCGTGCAGCGACCTCGGTAGCCGTCGATTGCGGCGGTGACGTGATCCGCGCTCTCGGAGTCGAGGTGTGCGGTCGGCTCGTCGAGGATCACGAAGGGGGCATTGCGGAGGAACACGCGAGCCAGCCCGAGCCTGCGGGCCTGCCCGGCCGAGAGCGGCCGCCCGCCGTCGCCGACGACGGTCTCGTAGCCCTCCGGCAGCGCTTCGACAAAGGCGGCTGCGCCGGCGAGCTGCGCCGCTTCTCGCACCCACTCGAGGCTTGCGGTGGGATCCGCCAGGCGGATGTTCTCGGCCACCGTCGCGCGCAACAGCGTCGGGCGCTGCGGCAGCCAGGCGAGCTGCCGCCGCCACGTCCGTGGGTCGAGGCTCTCGACGTCGAGCCCGTCGGCGAGCAAGCGGCCCTCGGTCGGCTCGGCGAGAAGGAGGAGCAGCGAGGCGATCGTGCTCTTGCCGGCGCCGCTCGGCCCGACGAGCGCGACCGACTCTCCCGCGTCGAGCTCGAGCTCGATCTCGTCGAGCGCGGGCAGGGCGCGACCGGGATAACGGAACGACACCTGCTCCAGCCGGATCGTCGCGGTGCGGAGGTCCGGAGCCTCGTGGCGCCGAGGGACCGCCGGAGCCGGCGGAGCCTCGCTGAGATCGAGCAGCCGGCCGGCGACCGCAGCCCCGTCGGCGCTCGCGTGGAACTGCGCAGCGAGGTTCCGGATCGGGAGGTAGAGCTCGGGAGCGAGCACGAGCACGGTCAGTCCGACCTGGAAGCCCAACCCGCCCTCAACGAGCCGCACGCCGACGGTCACGGCGACAAGAGCGACGGCAATCGTCGCCGCGAGCTCGAGCACCGTGCCGGACAGAAACGCAACCCGCAGCGTCCCCATCGTGGCCGCCCGGTACCGATCGCTCACGACGTCGATCTGCTCGGCCTGGGCGTGCGACCGGTTGAACGCGCGGAGGGTCGGCAGCCCACGGACGACATCCGCGAAGTGATGTGCGAGGAGCGCGAGAGCCTCCCATCGCTCCTGCGCCCGGTGCTCGGTGTAGCGCCCGATGAGCCACATGAACACCGGGACGAGCGGGAGGGTCAGCAGCATGATGCCGGCCGAGGTGAGGTCGAGCGACGCGACGAGAGCGAGCACCGCGAAGGGGACGACGATCGCCAGCACGACCTGCGGGAGGTAGCGGGCGAAGGTCACTTCGAGTGCATCGACCCCAGTCACCGCGAGGGTCGCGAGCTCGGAGCTGTCGGCGTCGTCTCCAGACGCAGAGCTGCCGTCGAGCTTGCGCTCGACGAGCATCAGTCGGAGCTTCGAGAGGATGCCGCCGGCGGCGCGGCGCCCGACCAGCTCGAAGCCCCAGGCCGCGAGCGCGCGAGCGCAGACGACTGCGCTCAGCAGCGCGAGCGGACGGCTGACCTCGCGCAGCGTCGCACCGTCGAACGCGCGCGCGGCGACGTCCGCGAGGAGCACCGCCTGGGCGAGGACGAGCAGCGCGGCGACGATCCCCAGGCACGCGTCCGCGACGAGGGCCGTCCGCGCTTCCCGCGCCCGGTGCAGGAGGCGTCGGTCGAAGACAGGCATTCCGTCAGGCGGTCGGAGAGCTGTTCGCCGTGCCACCTATCCGGGCGCGGAAGACGTGGTACGTCCACCCCTGGTAGATGAGGATGAGCGGCAGGCAGATGGCGGCGACGACGCTCATCACGGCCAACGTGTAGTGGGCCGACGAGGCGTTCTGGACGGTGAGGCTGTTCGCGAAGTCCGGGCTCGAGACCATCACCCGCGGGTAGAGCGAGGTGAAGAGCGTCGCGACGAGGCTGAGCGTGCCGACGGCGCTGAGCGTGAACGCGACCCCGCTTCTCCTGGCGAAGACGCAGACCGCCGCCAGCGCGAACGCGGCGATCGCGATTGCGGCCGGCAGAACCGGCGGAAAGACGCTCTTGTCGTTCCGGTCAACCGCGACCTCGACCGTCCAGATGAGATAGCCGGCGCCGACCAACACTGCCAACACGGCGAGCCTCCGGGCGGCGTTGTGCGCGCGCTCGCAGAGATCGCCGGTCATACGCAACGTCAGGTAGATCGCGCCGTGGAAGGCGAAGAGGAGCACGAACGCGATCCCGCCGAGAACCGTGTAACCGGTGAAGAGATTCGAGAAGCCGCCGGCGTAGTCCCCGCTCGAGTCGATGGGGACGCCGTGGAGGAGATTCGAGAGCCCGATGCCCCAGACGAGCGCGATCCCGGCGCTTCCGATGGTGTTGGCCCACATCCAGACACGCCGCCAGTGCGGGCTCTCGCTCTTCTCGCGCCACTCGAACGAGACGACCCGGATGATCAGGAAGAAAAGGATGAGGAGCAGGGCGAGGTAGAAGCCCGAGAACATCGTCCCGTACCAGGCCGGGAAGGCCGCGAAGGTCGCGCCGCCCACGACGACGAGCCAGACCTCGTTCCCGTCCCAGACCGGTCCGATCGACTCGAACATGGCGCCGCGCTCGCCTTCGTCGCGGGGAAGGAACGGCAGCAGCATGCCCACGCCGAAGTCGAAGCCCTCGAGCACGAAGTAGCCCGCCCAGAAGAACGCGATCAGGCAGAACCAGAAGATTTCGAGGTTCATCAGTAGGTCACCGCCGGTGTCTGCTCTGTCGAGGGCTGTGGGGTAGTGCCGCCCGGCTTCGCGTACCGGCGCATCAGTACGAAGTCGACGACGAGGAGCAGGACATACAGGGTGATGAAGAAGCCGAGGCTGATGCCGAGCCACGTCGTACTGACGTTCGGCGAGTTCGCGTTCTTGGTCAACAGCAGCCCCTGCACGATCCAGGGCTGGCGACCCATCTCGGTGAGGACCCAGCCCGCTGTCGCCGCGATGTACGGGAGGGCGATCGCGACCATCGCCGTCCAGTGGAACCAGCGCGCGTGCTCGAGCTTTCGTCGGCGATAGAGCCAGGCCCCGATGACGGAGACGAGAAACATCAGCACGCCCGCGAAGGCCATCACCCGCATAGACCAGTAGATCACCTCGATGTTCGGCATGTAGTTGCCACGTCCGTACTTCCGCTGCTCCTGCTTCTGCAGCGGGTTGAGGCCCTGGACCTGACCGTCGAACGAGCCGGTCGCCATGTACGAGAGAAGTTTCGGAACCGTGATCGAGAAGCTCGGCGTCTGGTCCTGCTCCGTGAACCCGCCAATCTGGAACAGGGAGAAGCCGCACGGCTGGCAGGTGTTCCACTGGGCTTCCGAGGCGGCGATCTTCATGCTCTGCGCGCTCGTGACGGCTTCGCCGAAGCGGTTTCCGACAACCAGCTGGAGCAGCGTGACCGGCACGGCGACGATCAGCGCCAGCTTTGCGGCCTTGAGGAAGAGATCGGCCTCGTGACGGCGTAGGAAGTGCCAGCAGCACACTCCCAACATCACGATCACGCCGAAGATCAACCCCGCGAGAATCGTGTGCACGAAGGCGCGCAGCGCGAAGTTGTTGGAGAGGAGCGCCCAGACGCTCGTCAGCTGCGCTTGCCCGTTGACCACCTTGTAGCCGACGGGGTGCTGCATCCACGAGTTGGCGACGAGGATGAAGTACGCGGACGCCCAGCTGCCGAGCACCACCACCCAGAGGGTCGCGAGGTGGACGCGAGGGGGAAGCCGGTTCCAGCCGAAGATCCACAGGCCGAGGAACGTCGACTCGAGCATGAAGGCGGCCAGACCCTCGACGGCGAGGGGCGCCCCGAACACGTTGCCGACGAACCTCGAGTACACCGACCAGTTCATGCCGAACTCGAATTCCTGCACGAGCCCGGTCGCGACGGCTATCGCGATGTTGATCAGCAACAGCGT
This sequence comes from uncultured Actinomycetes bacterium, assembly GCA_963731015.1. GTDB lineage: Bacteria > Actinomycetota > Thermoleophilia > Gaiellales > Gaiellaceae > Palsa-739. The sequence continues at coordinate 730,172 of CAVSTY010000003.1, read as the reverse complement.
CCCGAAGAAGCGCGTCAAGCGAAGCCAGCGCTCGTCCTTCGAGCGCAGCCAGAGCGTCTGCATGATCGCCACGAGCGGTCCGAGCCCGAGGGTCAGAGGAACGAAGAGGAAGTGGTAGATCGAGGTCGTGGCGAACTGCAGCCGCGCGAGGTCGACCGTCGTGGAGGCGACCACGCCCACGCTGCCTACTCCGCCTCCACGGTGATGCGACCGGCGCGCTGGTGGGTAAACGCGGCTCCGGCCCAGTCGACGACAGCCTTGGCGCGATCCTCGTTCGTCGGTAGGAGTGCGAGGTGCACGGTTCCCCAGGCGGCCTGCGCCTTGTAGCCGGTCATCGTTCGGCCGCGGAGGAACTGCACGACGGCGGCGCCGCGGCCGATCGTCGCCATCGTCCCCTTGTCCTTGTACTCGAACGGCTTCGGCTCCTTGCCGGCGATCCGGTGCGCAATTGACTCGCCCGCGTGCTCCCCGGATTGGAGCGCGACCGAGCCGAGCTGCGGCAGCACCTGCTCGGTCTTCGCGTCCGTGATCGCCCCGACGTCGCCGACGACGTAGACCTCGGGGTGGTCCGGCAGGGTGAGGTCTGGACCGACGCCGATGCGATTGCCGCGCTGCAGCTCGAGCGGGAGCGACTGGGCGAGCGGGTTCCCCTGCAGGCCGGCGCCCCAGACCAGGGTGTGAGCCTTGATCTCCTCACCCGACTTCAGCTTGACGCGAGTCGGCGACACGGCGGCGACGGCCGCGCCCGTCTTCACCTCCACGTCACGGTCAGTGAGCGCCTTCTCGGCGTACTCGCGCAGGTTCGGCTTGAACATCCCGAAGAGCTCCGGCCCGGCCTCGACGAGGATCACCCGCGCGTCCTCCGCCTTCACGCCGGCGTAGTCCTTCGCGAAGGCGCCACGGTAGAGCTCGATCATCGCACCCGCAGTCTCGACGCCGGTCGGCCCGCCGCCGACCACGACGACGTTGAGGGCGCCGTCCTCGATCAGGCTCGGATCGCGGTCGGCCGCCTCCCAGCGCTCGAGCAGGTGATCCTTGAGCCGAACCGCATGGGGCAGCGTGTACATCGGGAAGGCGTGGTCGGGAGCGCCGGCTGTGCCGAAGAAGTTGACCTCCGCCCCGAGGCCGAGGACGAGGTAGTCGTAGGAGATCGGCTCGATCTCGCCGAACTCGACGGTCTTCTGCTCGAGGTCGACGGCGCTAACCCCGGCCTTGTGGATCACCGTGTTCCGATTGCGCGAGAGCAGGTCGCGCAGCGAGTGCCCGACCGCCGTCGTGTCGAGCAGACCGGTTGCGAGCTGGTAGAGGAGCGGCTGGAACGTGTGGTAGTCGTGCCGGTCGACCAGCACGACGTCGGCGTCGGCCTTCTCCAGCTTCTGCGCTGCTCCGACCCCGGCGAACCCGCCGCCGAGGATCAATACGCGCGGGCGTCCGTTACTGGACATCGAGACCTCCCATTCCTGCAAGCCGTGGCTCGATCCCCCATGTGCTTGCGGTCGATTCGCCCGGCTCGAGAACGATCAGCGAGTCGTGCGTGCGGAACGCGTTCGGCGGACAGGTCATCGGCTCGAGAGCGATGCTGCGCCTGGCGAGGTCGGGGTACGGATCCCCCGAGAACACCATGAGGTAGGAGTAGCTCTCGTCCACCCAGAGCGTGATGCCCGAGCCGCTGTCCAGGTCGTCGAGCAGGACGCGCACACGGCCGTCGGCGTCGCGCTCGAGCTCGGTGAAGGCGTTGTCGAGCACGGTGCCGCCGATCGTGCGGCTCGCGCGGAAGTCGTACTCGGTGCCGTCGACCGGCTCGGTGCTCACGGGGACGCCGCGCTCGTCGGACGAGACGACGACCCGACCTGGCACCTGCAGCCGCAAGCTGTCGATCGTCGGGGTGCCGAGCGTGAGATAGGGATGCTGCCCGCAGCCATAGGGGCACGGCTCGGTGCCGGCGTTCCGGGCCGTCGTCCTCACCGTGAGCCCGGCGGCGGAAAGCGCGTACTCGACGCCGAGCGCGAGTGTGAAGGGGTAGCCCGGCTGCGGCTCGAGCAGGTAGTCGAGCACGACGCGGTCGGATGCCTGTTCTGCGACGTTCCACGTCGCCTCGCGGACGAGCCCGTGGATCGCGTTCCCGTGCTCGGGCTCGGTGAGCTCCAGCTGAAGTCGCTTGCCGTCGAACTCGTAGCTCCCGTCCTTGATCCGGTTCGGCCAGGGGACGAGCACCTGGCCACGGCCGCGGGTCGGCCTCCCTCCGGGAGGAAAGCCATCGAGGAGCTCTCGGCCGCCGACCTCGTACGAGCGAAGCCCGCCGCCGAGGCCGACGAAGCCGACGCGCTGGTTGACGTGCGCGATCTCGAACTCGGCAATCGCCGTCCCGTGCTCGCTCACGCCGCAACCTTCGCGGCGGCCTTCGCTCCCAGCCGCTCGAGCAGATGGTCTCCGACTCGAAGCGAGTTGGCCATCGCCGTCAGGGCCGGGTTCACGGCGCCGATGCTCGGGAAGATGCTCGTGTCGACGACATAGAGGTTGTCGAGCTCGTGCGCCTTGCAGTCGACGTCGACGACCGACGAGGCGGGATCCGTCCCGAAGCGGCACGTTCCGGCCTGGTGCGCGCAGCCGGCCACCGGGATGTCGTTCTTCATGTACGCGAAGCGGCCGAACAGATGGTCGCCCTCCATGCGCAGCTCTCCGAGGATCGACTTCAGCTTCTTGTACAGCTCCTGCTTGGGGACGTCGTTCGACGCTGTGTACGCGAGGGTGAGCCGGCCTTCGCCGTCGACCGTCACGCGGTTCTCGGGCAGCGGCAGGTCTTCGGTCGAGAGCCAGAAGTCGATCGCGTGCTTCGCGACCTTCTCGAGCGTCCACCCGGGAGCGAGCTTCGTCTCGGTGGGCTTCTCGCCGCGGAACATCGGCGCCTGCGACTTCCCGACCATCTGGATGTTCCCGAGCGGATAGTCGTGCGAGTCGCTGCCGAAGTAGAAGTCATTCAGCCCCAGCGTCTTCTGGAAGACGGTCGGGTTCTCGTCGCGCGAAAGTGCCAGCACTGCCTCGCTCGCGTGGAACATGTAGTTGCGGCCGACCTGGTCGGAGCCGTTCGCGAGGCCGTTCGGATGCTTGTCGCTTGCAGACGAAAGGAGCAAGGCGGCGGTGTTCGCCGCACCACACGCGAGCACGACGATGTCGCTCGCGAACTTGCTCGGTCTCGCCGTCCCGCTCGACGGTCACGCCGGTGACTGCCGTTCCGGCGTCGTTCGTCTCCAGGCGTGACCGCCTTCGTGTTCGTCAGCAGCGTGACGTTCGCGTGCTCGAGCGCGGGCCGAACCCCGAGCACCTCGGCGTCCGACTTCCCGTGCACCGCGCAGGGGAAGCCGTCGCAGTTCTGGCAGCGGACGCAGGCGCTGTACGGCATGTTCGGCTCGTTGAGCCGGATTCCGCACGGCGCGTGGAACGGGCGGTAGCCGGCGGCCTCGAGATCGTCGGCGAGCTGCTGGATCCGCGGCTCGTGAGAGACGGCCGGGAACGGGTACGGCGCGCTCGCCGGCCCCTCGGTCGGATCCTCGCCGCGGGCCCCGTGCACCTCGTACGCCTGCTCGGCCCGCGTGTAGTAGGGCTCGAGGTCGTCGTAGCTGATCGGCCAGGCGGGCGAGATCCCGTCGTGGTGCTTGAGCTCGCCGAAATCCTGCGGCCGCAGCCGGTACAGGGCGGCGCCGTACAGCTTGGTCGCGCCGCCGACGAAGTAGTGCACCTGCGGCTGGAAGGGCGCGCCCTTCTCGTCGTACCACGTGTCGGGCGACACGTACTTGTTGTCGACGAACACGTCCTGCGCGAGCCAGTTCGCAGGTTCGCGCGGCAGCCAGTCGCCCCGCTCGAGCAGGAGAATCCGCTTGCCGGACGGCGCGAGGGCGCGCGCGAGCGTGCCGCCGCCTGCTCCCGTCCCGATGATGATTACGTCGTAGGCGTCCATCCCTATGCCTCCTCAGGCGGGGGTCGTAGCGGCTGGTGCGTCAACGGTGCTGACCGCCGGAAAAGTGACCAGGTCTAACCGGTTGCTCGCCCGGGCATCACAGTTCCTTCAGCACCTCGGGGAGAACGATTCGGGCTGCTGCCTCGATCAAGGCCAGGTGTGAGAAAGCCTGGGGGAAGTTCCCGAGGTGGCGGCCGGTCGGAGCGTCGAATTCCTCGGCGTAGAGACCGAGCGGCGACGAGACTCTGAGCAGGCGCTCCATCAGGTCGCGCGCCGCCTGCTGCTCGCCGATCACCGCGAGCGCGGAGACGAGCCAGAACGAGCAAATCAGGAACGTGCCCTCCTTGCCCGAGAGGCCGTCGTCGGTCTCGTCGGTCTTGTAACGCAACACGAAGCCGTCCTCGGTCAGGTCGTTGGCGATCGCCAGAACCGACTTGTGGAGCGTCTCGTCGTCTCCCGGAAGGAAGCCGAAGATCGCCGCGAGCAGCGTCGACGCGTCGAGTGCATCCGTCTCGTAGTGCTGCCGCAGGACCCCGTCGCGGACGCCATGCTCGAGGATGTCGGCGCGGATCTCGTCGGCAGTCGCACTCCACGTCTCCTGCAAGCCGGGGTCGCCACGGATCTCCGCGAGCTTGGCGGCGCGGTCGAGCGCGACCCAGCACATCAGCTTCGAGGAGACGTAGTGCTGCGGCTTGCCGCGCGCCTCCCAGATCCCCTGGTCCGGGGTCTGCCAGACCTGCGTCGCGCACTCCGCCTGCGTTTGCACGATCGGCCAGAGGCGCCGGGGCAGCCGTTCGCTGTGGCGCGTGTGGAGAAGGATCGAGTCGAGAACGGCGCCGAAGACGTCGTTCTGGCGCTGGTCGAAGGCGCCGTTGCCGATCCGCACGGGCCGCGCTCCGGCGTACCCACTCAGGTCGTCGCGCGTCGACTCGCGCAGGTCGCGCCGGCCGTCGATCCCGTACATGATCTGGAGCGAGCCGTCCTCCGTGGGCTCGAGGTCGGCGACGAACTCCATGAACTCGGTCGCTTCCCAGTCGAGGGTCAGGAAGTGAAGTGCCTGGAGGGTGAACGTCGTGTCCCTGATCCAGGTGTAGCGGTAGTCCCAGTTCCGCTCTCCGCCGGGCGTCTCTGGGAGCGACGTAGTGAGTGCGGCCACTGTCGCGCCCGTCGGCATGTAGGTCAGGCCCTTGATCGTGAGCGCGGATCGCTGCACCGGGTCGCGCAGGCGATGATCCGGGATCCGCGCACCGCTGAGCCACCTACGCCAAAAGCGCGTGGTCGCATCGATCCGCGCCGCGGCTTCGTCCACGTTCTGAGGGGCGGCCAGCTCCTCGGCCCACGACAGCGCGCAGTACACCCGTTCGCCGGCCTCCAGCGTGTGCCGTCCGCGAATCGACTCGCCCTCGACGTCGATCGGAAGATCCGAGACGAGCCTGAATGTGACGCCGGCTCCGGTTGCGTCGGCGGCATACGACGCTCCGTCGACCATCGTCCAAGTGGCCGGTGTCCGCCCGTAGTCGAAGACCGGCTCGCAAACGAGCTCGATCTCTATGCGGCCGTCGAGACACTCCACCGTCCGCACAAGCATGTGGTCGGCGTCGTCGTCGGCCGGAGGCCTCGTGTGTGGGGTGATCGTGTCCTGATGGTCGCGCGGCCCAAGCGTCAGCGCATCCCGCACGACTGCCCACCCCGTCGGGGTCTTCCAAGTCGTCTCGAAGACGTTGGTCCCGGGCACGTACGACCGCGCGGTCGGGTGGGATATCCCGAAGGGGGCGAAGCGGAAGAAGCCTGCCTCGCGGTCGAGGAGGCTGCCGAAGACGCTCGGCGCGTCGAAACAGGGGATGCAGAGCCAGTCGACGGCGCCGTCGGGCGCGACGAGCGCTCCCGTGTGGCAGTCGGAGAGAAACGCGTAGTCCGCGATCGGCGGGAACGGCGAGGGCGCGGCTGCGCTCTGCGGCATGGTCCCGGCTTTTTGCGTTTCCTTGACGGCGCTCATCGGCGCTCCTCTCTTTGCTGGGACGGTCTAGCTCTCGATCCAGGGTCCGTGCCACCGGCCGAAGCCGGCGACGAGGTCGTCGCCCTCCTTCGGCCCCCACGAGCCGGGGGCATAGGAATGCACGGCCGACGGCGCGTCGAGGAGCGGCTGCATCACGCGCCACGCCTCTTCTACTGCGTCCTGCCGGGTAAAGCGTTTGGCGTCGCCGACGAGCGCCGCGTGCAGGAGCACCTCGTACGGCGTCGGCCCTTCGCCGCCTTCCTCGGCGAACTCCATGTCGAGCGTGATCGGCGCCGCGCCCCCCTGGTCGGCGCGGTGAGCGTCGACGATCAGGCGAATCCCCGTCGAGGGATCCATCCTGACGACGAGCTGGTTCGCCTCGGCGACCCGCCCGTGCGCGATGCCGAGTCGCGGCGGCCGCTTGAAGACGAGCCGCAGCTCGGTCTGCGTGACCGGTAGCCGCTTGCCCGTCCGGATGAAGAACGGCACACCCGACCAGCGCCAGTTCTCGATGTCGAGCCGCAGCGCCGCGTACGTCTCGGTGGTCGACTTGGGGTCGACGCCGTCGATCGAGAGGTAGCCGTCGTACTGGCCGCGCACGTAGTGCTCGGGCTTCGCCGGCTCGATCGAGTGAAAGAGCCCCGCTACCGAGTTCTTCACCGTGTCCGCGTCGGGGCGCGACGGCACCTCCATCGCAGCCGCTGCCACGACCTGCATCAGATGGTTGACGACGACGTCGCGCAGCGCGCCGACCGGGTCGTAGAAATGCCCACGATCCTCGACGCCGAACGACTCGGCCATCGTGATCTCGACCGCCGAGACGTGGTTCCGGTTCCAGATCGGCTCGAGGATCGCGTTCTGGAAGCGGAGGTGCGTGATCTCGTCGACGCCCATCTTCCCGAGGTAGTGGTCGATGCGGTAGAGCTGGGACTCGTCGATGTACTGGTGCAGGTCCGCCGCCAGCGCATCGGCCGACTCGAGGTCGTGTCCGAACGGCTTCTCGACGACGACTCGCCCACCCTGCGTCAGACCCGCGTCGGAGAGCTGCTTCACGACCTGCCCGAACAGGAAAGGCGGGATCTCGAGGTAGAAGACCGGCGAGGTCGTGCCCTCGATCGCCGCGCCGACCCGCTCGTACGTCGCTGGGTCCGTGAAGTCGCCCGACACGTAGGAGAGGCGCTCCGCGAAACGGTCGAACACCCCCTGGTCGATCTTCTCTCCGGTTCCCTCGATCGAGGTGCGAGCACGCTCTTTGAGGTCGGCGACGGACCAGTCGTCGACCGCGACGCCGACGATCGGACAGTCGAGCAGACCGCGCGCTTCGAGCCGGTAGAGCGAGCGAAACGTCATCACCTTTGCGAGATCGCCCGTGATCCCGAAGACGACGAGCACGTCGCCCTTCGCCTGCTCCGCAGCGGTCGTCCGCCCGGGTGCGTTGGCTGTTGCGGTCGACGCCATCGCATCCACCTCCTCACGACATCGGAAAAGAAGAAGGCTACGGTCACGAGCCCGCGCCGAGGTCATCCGGATGGGGTGATTGCGGCGCGCAGACTCGGAATCGAAACCGGTTCGACCCGGAACAGAGACACCGTTCGCGGCTATCCCTGCGTGTGCTTGAGCGTGTCCTCGCGCTGCTGGGCCTGGGCGAGCGTGAGCTGCCCGGAGCAGACCTCCCCGTTGAGCTCGTTCTCGATCTTGTCCACGTCGGAGGCGCGCGGGTAGGGCTCGGGCCAGAGGTTGCGCGAGTCGGTCGGGCTGCCGCCGAGCTCGAGGCTGATCAGGTGGTCCTCCTGGTAGTCGGAGAGCGAGCCCGTCTCGCCGTACTGGCGCATCTGCCTCCGTTTGAGGTCGTCGGTGTAGGAGGTCGGCGGGCGGATGGTCTCCGTCCAGCCGTGGCGGCAGATCGTCGAGCGGATGTCCGCCTGCGTCACGTCCGGGTTGAGGACGCCCGGCGTGCGCGACGGATCGGCGAGGATCGCGTCGGCCCTGCGGCCGTTCCCGTGCGTGAACGCGACGACGACAACCCCGACCAGAGCCAGGCCGATGAGGAGGTCGGCGGGGGTGACCGGTCGCGACACGCGAGCGACGGTAGGTCGCGTCCACGGCCGCCGCAAGACGCTCCCGGAGCCGTGTCCAGGCGAGGCAGTAGGCTCGCGGACATGGTCGAGATCGCCGTCCGTCCGCGCGGCCCGTACTCGCTCGCGCTCTCCACGCGGCTCGCCGGCGACGCGACCCGGCGGGTACACGACGACCTGGTCACGGCACGCTGTCGCGGTGCGGTCGCCCGCGCGTGGCAGTCGCGGGACGGCACCGTGACCATCCAATCGGAGTCCGCGGAGGCGGCCGAGAAGCTCCGCTGGGTGCTCGCGCTCGACGACGACCACTCCGAGTTCCTCCGGCAGGTCGCCGACGACCCGCTGCTCGGCCGAGCGGCGAAGCACTTCCGCGGCCTGCGGCCTGTGCGCACGGCGACGGTCGCGCAGGCGCTTCTGCGCGCCGTCTGCGGGCAGCTGATCGACTCGAAGACGGCGCGAAGGCTCGAGCGTTTCGTGATCCGCGCGCTCGCGCCGCCGGACGCCGACGGTCTGTCGGAGGCGCCGACGACGGCCGACCTCGCCGCGGCTGCTCCGTTCGAGCTGCGCCGGCTCGGACTGCACGAGCGGCGCGCCGCCGCCGCCGTCCGGCTCTGCCGCAGTCTCGAGCTCGAGCGATTGCACGACTTACCGACCGACGCGGTCGTACGCCGGATCGTGCGCGAGCGCGGCCTCGGGCCGTGGTCGGCGGGCGTCGTCTGCCTCGAGGGACTCGGCCGCTTCGAGCAAGGGTTCGTCGGCGACCTCGGCCTGGTCAAGCTCCTACGCGCGCTGCGCGGACGGCCGGTCGAGCCGTGGGAGACGGCAGAGCTGCTGGAGCCGTACGGCGAATGGGCGGGGCTGGCGAGCGTCTACCTCCTCCGGGGCTTCGCTCGCGGCCTGATCCCGCTACCGGCAGCCCGCGCCGCCTAGCCGCGAAGGTTGATCGCCAACGCCAGCCAGAGGATGGACACTGCCGCGAGAACAGACACGATTGCTGCGGAGAGCGGCCTCAATCTCTTGCGCCAGGCGCGCACGACTAGCAACGCGGCCGCAATCGTCAGTGTGAGTGCGACGAGTATGAAACCCGCGAAGAGGCCTCCGTTGTATCCGCCACCGCCGCTGACCGCATAAGTCCGCGCGGCAATTCCCCAGGCTGCGAGCACGATTGCCGCAGACAGGACGAGGATCAGTCTGCGCCAGGTGGTCGTCTTGCTCGATGGGCTCAACGCTCCGGTGCTCATAGCATCTTTGCGATAGTCATAGCATCTTTGCTATGTCAGGACAAGTGCCCGTTTGCAACTTCCGGCAGACTCCGCCCATGAGTACGCGCAAGATCGCGATCCTCGGCGGCGGGCGCATCGGCGAGGCCCTTCTCTCCGGGCTGCTCAGCTCCGGCTGGCGTGACCCTTCCGAGGTCGTCGTCACCTCCCGGCGGGAGGAACGCGTCGGCGAGCTCCACGAGAAGTACGGCGCCGAGGCCACCACCGACAACGCGGCCGCCGTCGCCGACGTCGGCGTCGTCGTCGTCGCCGTCAAGCCGCAGGACATCGACGTCCTCCTCGGCGAGATCGGTGTCCACCTCACGACCGAGCAGACGCTCGTCTCGGTCGCGGCCGCCATCACGACGGCGCACATCGAGGAGCGGATCGCGGAGGGCATCCCCGTCGTGCGCGCGATGCCGAACGCGCCGGCGACCGTGCACGAGGGCATGGCCGGCATCTGCGCGGGCGCGCACGCGGGCGACGAGCAGCTCGCGCTCGCCGAGGAGCTGCTCTCGCACCTCGGGCGCGTCGTGCGCGTGCCCGAGTCCTGGATGGACGCGATCACGGCGGTCTCCGGCTCGGGCCCCGCCTACTTCGCGCTCCTGGCCGAGGCGATGATCGAGGCGGGAATCCTGCTCGGCCTCTCGCGGGAGGTCTCGACGACGCTCGTCGTGCAGACGATGTTCGGCACCGCGAAGCAGCTCCGCGACCAGGGCATGCACCCGGTCGAGCTCCGCGAGTCGGTCACATCGCCCGGCGGCACGACGATCGCCGCCATCCGCGAGCTCGAGCAGGCAGGAGTGCGCGCGGCGTTCCTCAACGCGATCCAGGCCGCGATGGACCGGGCCCGCGAGCTCGCCGAGGGCGGATGAGCGACGTCGAGATCACCGTCGCCGAGGACGCCGCTGCGGCCGCGCGGCTCGTCGCCGAACGCCTCGCCGAGCAGGCCCGCGCCGGTGGCAGCGTCGTCCTCACCGGCGGCTCGACCCCGCGCCACGCCTACGAGATCGCCGCCGAGCTTGAGTCCGACTGGAGCAGGGCCGAGCTCTGGTGGGTCGACGAGCGCTGCGTGCCGCCCGACGACCAGCAATCGAACTACGGGATGGCGAAGGCGGCGCTGCTCGACCGGCTCGAAGTCGCACCCGCAGCCGTCCACCGGATGCAGGGCGAGCTCGGCCGCGACGACGGCGTGGCGGAGTACAAGCACGAGCTGGCCGGCGTCGGCGAGTTCGACCTCGTCCTGCTCGGGCTCGGCCCCGACGGCCATGTGGCCTCGCTCTTCCCGAACTTTCCCACCCTTGATGTGGCCGGCCGCGAGGTCGTCGGCTCACCGGCCGGGCTCGAGCCGTTCGTCGACCGGATCTCGATGACGCTGCCGCGGCTCTGCAACACGCAGGAGCTCCTCTTCCTCGTCGCGGGCGCGGACAAGGCCGACGCGGTCGCGCGCGCATTGTCCGGCCCGCCCTCGCACGCGACCCCGGGCAGCCTCGCGCGCTCGGCCGAGGGAACGACTCGCGCGGTCCTCGACCGGGCCGCGGCCGCGAAGCTCTAGCCGAGCCCGCGCAGCTCCGCGAGCGCGTCGAGCGCAAGCGCGGTGTCGGAGACCGGGACGTCCTCGAGGAACTCCTCCCGCTCTTCGAACGAGCGGCGCACGGAGGCGACGGCCATGCGGTAGCGGCCCAGGTCACCGCCTGCGAGAGCCGTGAGGGCGGCGGCGACGTCGTCCGGAAAGCCTTCGCCGAGCGTCGCCGCGACCTCGGCGGCCTCCTCGTCCCGGCCGAGGACGAGGAGAGCGAGCGTCGCGGCATAGCGGCCGATGGGCGAGTCCGACTCCACGGCGCCCGCGTCGAGCGCCCACCGCGCCGCATCGCTCGCGTCGTCGCCGGCGATGAGCAGCGCCTTCATCGCGCCGATCTGCCGGCCCCACGCGTCCGTTCCGGCGCCGGCGTCCCAGCTCTCGCGGTAGCGCTCCGCCGACCGCCGCAGCCAGACCGCCGCTTCCTCACGATCACCGGCCGTGAGCAGCGACAGTCCCGCCGCCCACGCCGCGTTCGCGAGCTGCACGAGCTGGCGCTCGTCGAGCTCCCGCATCTCCCCGGCCGCATAGCGCGCCGCCGCGCGCTCGTACCGCCCGCGCCAGTCCACGCACACAGACTAGGCTCGAGCCATGGCCGACGACGACTGGCGCATCCGGATCGAGGTCGAAGAGGAGGAGCACGCGACCGGCCTGCTCGACCGGCTGACCGGTGGTGACCTCGGCCCCGAGGCGCGCGAGCTGGCGAAGGCCCTCGAGGCGCACCGGCTCGCGGTCTCGCAGGACGACGACACCGTCTTCGTCTACGCCGCGAGCCGCACGGCGGCCGAGCAGGCCCACACGTTGGTCGAAGCCGAGCTACGCGCGCACGGCATCGAGGCGAAGACGAGCGGGATCGAGCACTGGCTCGACGAGGAGGACCGCTGGGACGACGAGCCGCCGGGCGAGACCTGGGAGGAGGAAGAGCTCGATCGCGGCTTCGCCCCGTGGGAGGTGCGCGTCGAATGCCCGTCGCGCCAGGAGGCCGGCGATCTCGCGAAACAGCTCGAGGCCGAGGGCTACAAGCCCGAGCGGCGTTTCCACTACCTCATCGTCGGCGCCGCCAGCCGCGAGGACGCCGATGCACTCGCCACCCGCCTGCACGGCGAGGTCGAGCCGGGCGGCGAGCTCGTCTACGAGGTCGAGCCGGCCAATCCGTTCGCCATCTTCGGCGGCATGGGCACGTAGCCCACGTTGACGATTCCGGCGAGGAGGGTATGCTTCCGGCTGCGCCGCTCGCCCAGGGGAAATCAGAGCCGAGCGTGCATCTCTTGATGGAATTGCAGCACCGAAGTGTGCTGCGCATATGCAGGAAGCGATACCGCAGCCGACCAGCTCACTGGAGGCGACAGACCCGATAGTCGCCGCCGCCCTCCGCGCGGAAGCGTGGGCGGGCGAGCCGTTCCTCCGGGACGGCGAAGACCCGGCCCAGGCACTCGCGGAGGGCACAGCACGCCGCCGCGCCCTCGACGAGGCGGTGACCGAGCTGGACGCGGGACGAACAGCGCCGTCGACGCAGTGGAAGGTCCGCTACGGCCTCCTGCTCGGCCTCGAGCGCGTGCTCGCCGAGCCGGAGCCGCGCACCGCCGCCGGCACTGCGCTTCGCCGCCACCAGGTCGACGCCCTCGCGGGGATGCTCACCGAGCTCATCGCCGCGAGCCAGCGCTACGACGAGGCGACCGGAAATGGCAACGGGAACGGGAACGGCCACGCGGCGACAGCGGAAGAGCTCGAGCAGCAGCAGGTCGAGGACGAGGACGAGGACTCGACCCTCGTCGTCGAGATCGAGGACGCGGAGCTTCCCGAAGAGCCGCAGCAGGACGACCCCGGCGCGGTGCGGCGCTACCGCTTCCGCCACCCGACCGCGTCGGGCAAGACGATCGCCGCCGCGGGCTTCGTCGAGGCGGCCCGCACGCTCGGCGTGCTGATCCTCACGCACCGCCGCCTGCTCGTGTCCCAGTTCACCCGCGACCTGACGACCGAGGGCTACGGCGAGCGCTTCAACGACGTGATCACGCAGGACAGCCACAGCGCCAGGCAGGCGCCGCTCACGATCCAGACCTACGCCTGGTTCGCTCGGCACGTCGACTCGATCGACCGCGACGCGTACCAGCTCGTGATCTGCGACGAGGCGCACACGGCGCTCGGGGAGAAGACCTCGGCCGCCATCCGCTCCTTCCCCGAGCCGCTCTACATCGGGATGACCGCGACGGAGCAGCTGATCGCAAAGCAGGTCTCCGACGTCTTCCCCGCGTCGGTCGACGACCTGCCGCTGCAGGATGCCGCCCGCCGCGGCCTGATCGCCCCGCTGCGCGACCTGCGCGTGCCGCCGGTCGCGGCCATCAACTCGGTCCCGATCGTCGGCGGCGACTTCGACCAGGAGATCCTCGCCAAGACCCTCGACCACCAGGCGCTGAACCAGGCCGCCGCCAGCCTCTACCGCGAGCGCTTCGAGAACACGCCGGGCATCGTCTACGCGGCCGGAGTCGACCACGCGTACAACCTCGCGCAGGAGTTCCGCGCGGCCGGGCTGAAGGCCGAGGCGGTCTCGGGACGGACGCCGCCCGTGCGCCTGGCCGAGACGCTCGCCGCCTACGAGCGCGGCGAGATCAACGTGCTCATCAACGCGCAGCTGCTCGCGGAGGGCTGGAACTCGCCGCGCGCGACGGTCTGCATGCATCTCGCCCCGACCGCCTCGCGGCGCGTCTACCAGCAGCGGATCGGCCGCATCATGCGCCTCCATCCGCGCAAGGAAGCCGGGATCGTCGTCGACTTCGTCCCGAAGGGCGCGACCCACAACGAGCGCGTCGTCTCGCTCCACTCGCTGCTCGACGCGGACTTCTACCGCGAGGGCGCGCGCGTCACGCCGGCCCCGCGCCGCCGCTCGCAGCGCCGTGCTCGCCGCCGCCTCACACCGGCGCCGTGGCTCGTGCCCGTCACTCCCGACGTCCGCCGCCGCATCAACGTCATCCAGCGCGAGTGGCAGCGCATCGACCCCAAGTACCTCGACGAGGACGAGCAGCGCTACTGGGCGACGATCGCCGGGCGCCAGATCCGCTTCGACGAGCGGGCCTCGTTCGTCCAGAAGCTGACCGACCGGAACGCGAGCAAGGTCGCGCTCGAGCAGTTCCTGACGACCGCCGCGGCCGAGAACCCGAACCGGCGGCTGCGGATGATGGCGCTGCAGGACCGCGTCTCGACCCGCGTCGAGCGCGCCGACTTCGACGATCTCGTCACCCTCGTGACGCAGGCGCCGCCGTGGGAGAAGGAGCGGCTGCCAGGGATTCGCACCCTCCTGCGCGCGATCGGCGAGGAGAAACCGGACGCGCCGGAACAGATCCTCGCCCGCTGGACCTGGCGGCTCGCGCGGGCGACGCGCAAGGTGCAGGACCGGCGGGCCTCGTCGGAGTACCCGGAGGCGAAGCGCCTGCTCGGCGCGCTCGCGAACTCGCGCGGTCACCGGCACGAGGAGAACGCGGCGAAGCTCGTGCAGGCCGCGCTCGGGCTCCCCTTGCCGGTCGGCGTCGCGCTCCTCGCCTCGGCCGAGGGCTACACGCCGCGCGCGACGAAGCTCATCGACGAGGCACGCGAGCGGCTCGGCACGATCCAGGAGGTCGCGCTCGCGCTCGCCGAGAATCTCCCCGCGCCGAAGCAGGGCTCAGGGCGCAGCAGGCGGCGCCGGCGGCGGAGGCGCAAGGGCGGCGCGAAGGCCGGGCCTGCCGCAGCGAAGCAGGAGCAGCAGCCGGCGGAGGCCGAAGCCCCGCCAGCGGCCGAGGCCGAGCCAGCGGGCTAGGAAGCCGGGCCGCCGGCGGTCTCGCCGCCGTCCTCGCCGTTCTGCTCGCGCTCGCGGAGAAACCGCGTCAGCTCGGCCGCAAGACTCTCGCCGGAGGGAAGCTCCTCGGCCGCTTCCATCAGGTCGACGCGACGCTCGAGCTCCTCGACGTACGCAGCCGTCTCGGCGTCGGACTCGACCGCCTCGGTCACCTGCACGCTGTACTCCTCCGCCGCCTGCTCGAGCTCCGCAACGTCGATGTCGGCGCCGATGAGCTCGCCCAGGCGCCGGCAGAGCGCGAGCGCGGCGCGCGGGCTGGGCGCGAGCGAGACGTAGTGCGGCACGGCCGCCCAGAGGCTGACCGCCGGTAGGCCGGCCTGGCGGCAGGCGTCGAGGAGGATGCCGACGATGCCGGTCGGCCCTTCGTAGCGCGACGGCTCGACCCCGAGCTCCTCCACGAGCGTCGGGTCGCTCGCGGCCGCGCTCACCGGAGCGGGACGCGTGTGCGGCACGTCGGCGAGCAGCGACCCGAGCGTGACGACGAGCTCGACCTCGAGCTCCTGCACGAGCTCGAGCACGAGCGCCGTGTACGTCTTCCAGCGCAGGTTCGGCTCGACGCCGAGCAGGATCACGGCGTCACGGTCGAGGCCCGGGATCGGCGCGTGGAGGAACGTGTTCGACGGCCACTCGAGCTTGCGCGTGAGGCCGTCCTCGAGCGAGACGTTCGGGCGCACGGCCTGGAAGTCGTAGAAGTTCTCGGAGTCGATCTCCGCGAACGACTCGGCCTCCCACTGCCTCGCGAGGTAGCCGCCGCCGAGCGTTGCTCCCTGGCCGCCGTCGTTCCAGCCGCGGAACGCGGCGACGAGCACAGGCCTGTGCAGCTCGGGCCGCGAGGAGACGATCAGCTCCGACATCCGCTCAGTCTAATTGCAGCGTCTCGCCGGTCCCGACCGGGCGCCAGAGACGTGCTGCGAGCCCGACCGTCCAGGCGACGAGGGTGGCGGCCGTCGCGACGTGCAGCAGGACGAGCCACCAGGGAACGTCGCCGTACGTCCGGTACTGCACCTCGCCGATGATCATCTGCGCCGCGAGAATCGCGAGCAGCCCCGCGCACCCGCGCACCAGCCACGGGTAGGCGGTCCGCTGCGTCCACGCCCAGGCGGCGAGCACGAGAAAGACGATCCCGAACACCGCGACCGCTCGCACGTGCCAGTAGACGGCCGGGTAGAAGGAGCCGAGCCGGGGCACGACCTTGGTTCCGGAGTTCCCGGGGAATCGTCCCGCCGCGGTCGCCACCGTTCCGCTGATCGCGAGCACGGTCACCGCGACGACGAGGACGAGCCCTCCGAGCCGTGCGATCCCCGGCAGTGGGGGCGCCTCGCCGCGGACGAGCCGCGTTGCCTCGAGCAGCGTCAGCACCGCGAGCGCGACGAGCGTGAACGAGAGCAGGAGGTGCGAGATCACGAGGTACGGGTCGAGGTCGTAGTAGACGGTGATCGCTCCGAGCGGCGCCTGCGCGAGCGCCCCCACGAAGACGGCCGTGGCCAGCCAGCGTCCGCGGCGACCGAGGCCGCGCGTGACCCAGGCCGCGACTGCAAGCGCGAGCGTGGTGAAGATCGTGACCGCCGAGATGACGCGGTTCGAGAACTCGATGTACGAGTGGTAGCTCTGCGGGAGCGCGTGCTGCGTCGTGCAGGTCGGCCACTCGGGACAGCCGAGCCCCGATCCGGTGAGGCGGACGGTGGCGCCCGAGGCCACGATGATCACGAGCACGCCGACTGCCGCGAGCGCGACACGCCGGAAGGCGACCGGTGAGATCGTCCGGGCGAACCGTTGCGGCAGTGCGGCCGATGCGGACCCCGCATGCACGACCCGAGTGTAGACCGGGTTTTGCCGCGCCTACGGCTCGAGCACGACGCCCGTTCCCTCCTCCACCGAGCCCACCCGGGCGAGGAAGAGGCCGGCACGCTCGAACTCCGACTCGAGCGAGAGCGCTTTCTCCGCCGGCAGCGTCACGAGGAGCCCGCCCGCCGTCTGGGCGTCGTAGGCGAGCGCGAGCAAATCCTCCGGCACGCCGTCGCTCTCCACGTGCGGGCCGGCGAAGTCGCGGTTGCGCGGGTCGCCGCCGGTGCGGACGCCGTCGCGCGCCGCCTCGACCGCGCCCTCGAGCGCGGGGAGCGCCGCAGCCTGGAGCCGGATCCGGACGCCGCTTCTCGCCGCCGTCTCGTGCGCGTGCCCGAGCAGGCCGAAGCCGGTGACGTCGGTGACCGCGTGCGGGGAGAAAGGCCGCACCACGTCCGCGGCGCGGTCGTTGAGCATCGTCATCCAGCGCGCCGCCTCACTGAGGTCGCCCTTCCGCGCGAGCACGAGGCCCGTGCCGAGCGGCTTCGTCAGGAAGACCGCGTCTCCGGCGCGGGCGCCACTCTTGATCCAGACGCCGTCGGGATGGACGGTGCCGACGACCGCTAGCCCGTATTTCGGCTCGACGTCGCGGATCGTGTGCCCCCCGGCGAGAATCGCTCCCGCGGCACGGACCTGTTCGTCGGCTGCCGCGAACACCGCGGCGACGACCTCCGTCTCGAGCTCCTCCGGAAAGGCCGCAACCGAGAGCGCGAGCAGCGGCGTCCCGCCCATCGCGAAGACGTCGTTGAGCGCGTTCGTCGCCGCGATCCGGCCGAAGAGCGCGGGGTCGTCGACGAGCGGCGGAAAGAAGTCGACGGTGAAGACGAGCGCGCGTTCGTCGTCGAGCCGGTAGACGGCCGCGTCGTCCGCCGGATCGAGGCCGACGAGGAGGTCCTCCGTCTCCGCGGGGACGAATCCCTTCAGCAGCTCCTCGAGCCGCGCCGCCGAGTACTTCGCCGCGCAGCCGCCGCCGACCGTGAGGCTGGTGAGGCTTGCCGCTTCCACCGCGTTTACTGTAGGCGCAATGCCAGGGGCTGCACTTGTCACCGGTGGCTCGTCGGGCATCGGGTTCGCCATCGCCCGGATGCTGCGGGACGAGGGCTTCGAGCTGACGCTCGTCTCACGCCGAGCCGAACGAATCGAGGCAGCTGCCGCCGAGCTCGGCGCCGCGGCGATCGCCGCCGACGTCGCCGAGGCGGAGGAGTGCACGCGCGTCGTCGCCGAGCATCGCGACCGGTTCGGGCGACTCGACGTGCTCGTCAACTCGGCCGGCATCGGAATCGGCGGGCGCGTCGAGGACCTGCCGGCGAAGCACTACGACCTCCAGCTCGCCGTCAACCTGCGCGGGCTCTTCCTCGTGACGCAGGCGGCGATCCCGCTCCTGCGCGAGTCCAAGGGCTGGATAGTGAACCTCGCCTCGATCGCCGGCACGCTCCCAACCCCGGGGCTGGCGACCTACGGCGCCACGAAGGCCGCGGTGATCGCGCTGACCCGGTCGCTGAACGACGAGCTCGATACGGACGGCGTGCGCGCGATCGCGCTCTGTCCGGGCTTCGTCGACACGCCGATGGCGCAGTGGTCGGGGATCGAGCCGGACGAGATGATCCGGCCCGAGGACTGCGCGGAGGTCGTGCGGATGTGCCTGCGACTCAGTCCGGCCGCACGCATTCCGCAGGTCGTGATCGAGCGCATGGGCTCGCGCGCCGGCGACGTTCCGTAACCACGCCGATCTCGGCAAGTCTGCGCCGCAGCCCGCAATGGCGTGCGACCCGCACGATGGTCAACGCAGGTGCGGATCGCGCGTGTGCTCGCAGGTCTACAGGAGGCCGCCGCCGTCGCTCATCCCGGTCGGGCCTGGATGATGGAAGCACGCGAGGAAGTAGGCGAAGAGCGATGCGATGAGCAAGAGGTAGATGAGCCGTGACTTCGTCAAGTTCGTCACCTCCTTCCGTCTCTAGAAGCGGACGTCCTGGAGCGCTTCAGCGGCCGTCCGGTACAGCTCGGCCGCCCGTTCGTGATCCCCCCGTCGAGTTGCCAGGTCGCCGCGTGCGACCCACGCGGCCGCGCGGTGGCTACCCGATCCAAGCTCGCCGAAGCTCGTCTCGGCGGCGACGAACGCCGTCTCCGCCTCGTCGAGCCGCCCCTGTTCGAGCAGGGCACGCCCGAGCACGAGCTGGGCGCTCCCGATCTCGTCGATGTAGTCGACGCGTCCGTCGAGCAAGTCGAGCGCCTGACGCGCCTGGTCCTCCGCCATGTCGACGTTCCCGGTGCGCAGGTGGACCTGCGCGAGTGACGAGACGGCGCGACCTGCGTCGGCGTCCCGCCCCAGGTCGAGCGCGATGGCGAACGACTCCTTGAGCAGCTTCACGGCCTGGTCGGTGTTGCCGAGCAGGAAGTTCAGGCCGCCGAGATTGTTCGTGAGCTGGCTGACGTGGACGCGGTCGGCGAGCTGCGAGTAGGCCTCGCGCGCCCGCTCCGCGTAGTTGCGCGCCAGCACCCAGTGTCCCTCGCGGTCGGCGATGAGCGAGGCCTGGAAGTAGGCGGCCCCGATCGTGCGGAGGTCTTCGACGCCCTGTGAGAGCTCGAGCGCGCGCTCGACGTCGTCCCGCGCAGCCTCGAAATCGCGCTGGCGCTGCCAGCAGCGCGAGCGCCACGAGAGGATGTTCGCCTTGAGCGCGTCGCAGGGCAGGCCGGAACGCTCGGCGAGCCCGAGCGCCTCGTTGAAGAGCGCAAGCGCCGTCTGCACGCTCGTGAGCTGGTAGCGGCAGCAGCCGAGCCAGAAGAGCACGTCGGCCCGCTCGACGTCCGAGAACGATTCCGCCTCGGTGATCGAGCGCGCCTCGTTGAGGAGCTCGACCGCGGCGCGGTGCTCACCGGTTCGCATCTTCGCGAGGCCGCTGCCGCAAAGCGCTCTGACCTGCAGCTCGGGCATGCCCGTCGCGCGGGCTGCGGCGACCAGCGGCTCGAATGCCTCCGCGGCCTCCAGGTCGTGCTGCGCCTCGTACAGCGCCTCGGCGCGAGAGAGGGATCCCTCGAGCCTCGTCCGCTCGTCGGTCGCGACGCCGCTGGCGAGGAAGCCGGCGTCGACGCCCAGACGGTCGGCGAGCCACTCGATCGTCCCCTCGGTCGGGCGCGTCTTGCCCCTCTCGATCTGCGAGACGTATTCCTTCGAGAAGCGGTCGCCGGCGAGCTCGCTCTGCGTCAGTCCCGCGGCGACGCGGAGCTGGCGGAGCCGTTCACCGAGGCGAAGTCCCTCGGGGCTGGTCCGGCGGGTCGTGCGGCTGGCTGTCTCTCTCATGGGCATGTCTCGGCGCGCTCTTAGTCAAGCGCATACTTCACTCAAGCGCAACATGGCCGGTTCGGCCATCCCTCGTTTGAGCGTATTGATGGGAAAAGTCGGTCAACCATGCGAAATGCAAAATCACTTGACCGAGCTACTTGACGAGTGCCCGAGACCCTCCTATAGTGAGCGCACCTTGCAACCAGGCCGGACGCCAGGCCGAGGTTCGCAGGGGGCGCACCGGAACTCCCGGTGAGGAACGGAAGCGGGTGGGCCGCAGATCCGCCTCCTATCTCCCGCCAGGAGTGGCGCGCCTCTCGAGAAGGCCCCGGAGCCGCAGCCGGGGCCTTTTCATTTGGGAAGAGAGCTAGATCAGCCGCGGAGCCAGCTGAGGCGCGCGGCGCGGATTGCCTGGAGCTCGCTGTCGTCCAGGAGTCCTACGCGGCGACCCACCATGCCGAGGATGCCGCCTGCGAGCATGATCCACGCCTCTGCGTCGGGGTCGCGATCCGCCGCGATCGCTCCCTCGTTCTGACCACGCCGGACCAGGTCCGCGACGAAGTCGTGCACCTCGCGCATGTGCTTGCGCAGGTGGCGCCGCAACACGGCATCCTCGGATGCCTCGCTCAGCGCCTGCACCCACAGCTCGGTCAGCTGGAACTTCGGCGACCGCACGGAGACGTGCCCCTTGCCGATGGCCTCGATCGCGGCGCAGGCGTCGGGAGTCTCAGCGAGCTTCCGCTCCCAGTCCTCGCGGGTCTTCGCCCAGACGTGCTCGAGCGCCGCGAGGTAGAGATCTCGCTTCGAGGCGAAGTGGCGGTACAGGATCGGCTCCGAGACGCCGGCGACGCGGGCGATCTCGGCAGTCGTCGTGCCGTGGTAGCTGCCCTCGGTGAAGAGCCGGATCGCGGTCTCGACCAGGTGCCGCCGCCGGTCGGCAGCCGCCATCCGCGGCGCCGCAACGGTCATGCCGCCAGCTCCGCGATGTGCTCGCGCACGACCTGTGGGCGCGTCCGCACGGTGACCACGGCGACGATCGCCCCGACGAACGTGATCGCCGCGCCGACAGCGAAGCCCGCATGGAGCCCGTCGACGTAGTCCTGGGCGGCCAGCGGACTGCCCGGAGGATGGTGAAGGTACGAAGCGACGATCGCGCCCATCACCGCGATCCCGAGCGAGCCGCCGACCTGGCGGAAGCTGTTGAGGACGCCCGAGCCGACGCCCGCCTTGTCCACCGGCACCGCTCCCATAGCGGCCGAGGTCATCGGCGACATCGTCATCGCCATCCCGACACCACCGAGGATCATCGACGGCAGCAGCGTCCAGAAGTCGGAGTGGACCGTCACGCGTTCGTAGAGAAGCAGCGAGAGGCCGACGAGCGTCATGCCACCGCCCATCAGCCAGCGCGAGCCGATTCGGTCGGAGAGCCTGCCGGCGATCGGCGCGATGAGGATGATCAGCGTCACCATCGGCAGGAACGAGGCGCCTGCCTGGGTCGCCGAGTAGCCGAGGATGTTCTGGATGTAGAGCGAGACGAAGAAGAAGACGCCGAACATCGAGAGCGAGACGAGCATCGCCACGATGTTCGCGCCGGTGAACGAGCCGATCTTGAAGAGGGAGAGGTCGAGCATGGCCAGCCGCTGTCGCTTCTCGACCACGATGAACGCGACGAGAAGGGCGGCCGACGCCGCGAAGAGACCGAGGATCTCGGGCGAGCTCCAGCCGTGGCTGTTTCCCTCGACCAGTGCGTAGCTGAGCGTGAAGAGGAAGCCGATCGAGGTCAGAAGACCGGGGAGGTCGATGCTCTGCTCGGCGGAAGTGTCACGCGACTCGCTGATCGCGAACTGGGAGACGACGATCCCGAGGATGCCGACGGGGACGTTGATGAAGAAGATCCAGTTCCAGTTCAGGTTCTGCACGATCAGGCCGCCGCCGAGCGGGCCGATCGCAAGCGCGAGCGCCGACACCCCGGCCCAGATCCCGATCGCAGTTCCGCGCAGCTTCGGCGGGAACGTGGCGACGATGATGGAGAGCGACGCCGGGTTCATGAGTGCTGCCCCTACGCCCTGGACGGCGCGCGCGCCGATCAGGAAGCCTGCGCTCGGAGCGAGCCCGCAGGCGAGCGAGGAGAGCGTGAAGACCGCGAGGCCGAGGACGAAGATGCGGCGGCGGCCATAGAGGTCGGCGAGCTTGCCGCCGGTGATCAGTAGCGCGGCGAAGGTGAGCGCGTAGGCGATCACGACCCATTCGAGCTGCGAGACCGACACGTGGAGGTCGCGCTGCATCGTCGGCAGCGCGACGTTCACCACCGTGTTGTCGAGCATGATCATGAACAGGCCGAACGAGACCGCGGCAAGCGTGATCCACTTGCGGTTCTCCTCGGCCAGCAGGGCGTCTAGTACACGTGCTCTCACGTTCTCACCTCGTACTCGAAGTTAGTGCCCACTAGGTTAGCGCACACTAACTTGTCTTCGCAGCGTGTGCGCCGCGAGGGGTTTTCGACTGTTAGGCTGAAACTGCCATGAAACTCGCACTCGCGCAGATCGATCCGACGGTCGGCGACCTCGAGGGGAACCGCAACCTGATCCTCGCGCGCATCGAGGAAGCCCGGGCGGCGGGCGCCGACCTCGTCGTCTTCCCCGAGCTCGCGGTGACCGGGTATCCGCCCGAGGATCTGCTCCTCCGGCCGGGCTTCGTGCGGGCGGCGCGCGCCTCGCTCGACCGCGTCGCGGGCGGGACGCGGGGCCTCGTCGCGCTCGTCGGCGCGCCGCTGTTCGACGGCGAGCTCTACAACGTGTGCGCGATCTGCGAGGACGGTGAGGTCACCGGCTGGGCGAAAAAGCGGCATCTGCCGAACTACGGCGTCTTCGACGAGAAGCGCTACTTCGCCTCGAGCGACGAGCTCGCACTCGTCGACGTGGCAGGCACGAAAGTCGGGATCACGATCTGCGAGGACATGTGGGTTGCCGGACCGCCGACGACCGAGCTCGTCTCCGCAGGCGCCGAACTCGTCGTCAATCTCTCGGCCTCTCCGTTCCACGTGGGGCGAGCCCAGGAGCGCGAGGCCATCTTCGCCGCGCGGGCACGAGAGAATGGGGTGCGCGTCGCGCTCTGCAACACGGTCGGCGGGCAGGACGAGCTCGTCTTCGACGGGCACTCGCTCGTCCTCGAGAGCGACGGAACCGTGGTAGCACGGGCTTCCGGCTTCGAGGAGAAGCTGCTCGTCGTCGACCTCGAGCGGCCGGAAGCCGCGACGATCGCGGCGCTCGACGACGACCTCGAAGACATGCGCCGCGCGCTCGTCCTCGGCCTGCGCGACTACGTCGCCAAGAACGGCTTCGACGCCGTCGTCGTCAGCGTCTCGGGTGGGATCGACTCCGCCGTCACGGCCGCTCTCGCCGTCGAAGCGCTCGGAGCCGAGCGCGTCCACTGCGTCTCGATGCCGTCGCGCTTTTCCTCCGCGGAGACGCGGGCCGACGCGCGCCGGCTCGCCGAGAACCTCGGCTGCGACTTCCGGGAGCTGCCGATCGAACCGGTCGTCGAGGCGTACACCGGTGCGCTCGCGGACTCTTTCGCCGGGCTCGACCCGGACGTCGCCGAGGAGAATCTCCAGGCGCGGATCCGGGGAACGCTCGCGATGGCGCTCTCGAACAAGTTCGGCTGGCTGCTCGTCGCGAGCGGCAACAAATCGGAGCTGTCGGTCGGGTACGCGACGCTCTACGGCGACATGGCCGGCGGGTTCGCACTCCTCAAGGACGTGTTCAAGACGGACGTCTTCCGGCTCGCCAGTCACCTAAACGGGCGGGCGGGGCGCGAGCTCGTGCCGCAATCCACGATCGAGCGGGCGCCGAGCGCAGAACTACGTGAGGGCCAGCTCGACGAGGACTCGCTGCCGCCCTACTCCGAGCTGGACCGCGTGCTCGAGGCCTACGTCGAGGAGGACCGCTCGCTCGACGAGCTGAGCGCGGAGGGCTTCGATCCGAACGTGGTCGCGCGTGCGGTCGCACTCATCGACCGGGCAGAGTACAAGCGGCGGCAGGCGCCGCCCGGGGTGCGCCTGCGGCCGAAGGCGTTCGGCCGCGACCGGCGGACGCCGATCACGAGTCGCTGGCGGAGCTGAGCCGCTCGGCGAGATCGGGCGGTCGCATCGCGACTCCCGCAAGCTCGGCGGGCGAGAACCAACACGCTTCGAGCGCTTCTGTGATGTGACCCGGCTCGAAAGCGGTCACGTCGACTCGGTAGACACGCGAGGACGAGCCGCCGTACGCGGGGTCGTCGTGATCCCAGTGGTCGAGCTCCCAGAGGAGCGGCCCGAGCTCGAAGGCGGTGAGCCCGACCTCTTCCGCCAGCTCCCGCCGGAGTGTCTCCTCGTCACTCTCACCGGCCTCACGTCCACCGCCGGGCGTGACCCACCAGTCGCTGTAGACGTCGGAGTAGCGGAGCAGCAGCACCCGCCCGCGGGCGTCGCAGATTGCCGCACGGACGTTCTCCCGAAGAGGAAGCTCGGACAGCCGGCCGGCGAGATCCCGGAACCAGCGAAGCCGTTCCGGCCATGGCACCGCCGCGTTCGCCGGCGACGTGGAGGGAAGAACGAAGAGTCTGGTGTCGCCGAGTGTCCTCTCCTGCAGGCCGAGCTCCGGCCGCTCGCCGAAGGCACCGCGGTACGCCTCCTTCCCGACGAAGGCGAGCCACCGTGGCCGCAGCTCGCGGCTGATCCGCTCGAGCCTGTCGGCAGAGCCGGCGAAGTCGGCGCGCCGTAGATCGCCCGCGCCGGGGGTGGTTCGATACGCGGCGTTCGTGACGCCGATTCCCTCCTCGAGGAGCGAGAACTGCTCATCGGGTGCGTAGAGGCGGGAGGTCAGACGCGCCGCGTGGAGCAGACGCCAGAAGTCGTTGCGCGGGTTCGCGAAGTGCGCGCGGGCCGCGGCGGACACGCGGCCCGGATTGATCCCGACGAAGACGATGCGCAGATCCGGAGCGAGGACATCCGGCACCTCGCTCGGCGTCGCGTCCCGACCGGCCATGTCCTTTGCGTGAGCCACGTATTCCCCCATCGGGGGAGCAAGGCTCCCTATGCGAACGGTAGGCGACGAGCTGTCACGGCGGGGTGGCAACTCAGTACCGAATGTGGTCGCGCGGCTACGCGGCCTCGGCGGCGGCCTCTGCCGCGTCGAGCTCGGCCATGAGCTCGTCGGTCCGGGACTCGATGCGCGCCTCGAACTCCCGCCGCAGGTCCTCGCCGGACACGGCCGACTCGTATCGCGGACGCCGCGGCTCGACCTTGACCAGGGTCACCGTCGAATCCCAGCCGCCGTACAAGCGGACATAGCACTCCGTCTCCGACAGCGAACGCAGCCGCCGCATGCGCCGCACGCTACGGCGCGTTCCGGACGGAGCCGGACATCTGAGACCATGCGAGTCGTGACCGTCAGTGCGAAGGAGCTGCGGTACGCCGTCGATCTCACGGCAGGCGGCGAGCTGACAGACGAGAACGGCGTCCGCCTCGACGCGCCCGCGGAGTGGTCGCCCGAGCATCTGCTGCTCGCGGCGCTCGTCCGCTGTTCGCTCAAGAGCCTTCGCTACCACGCACAACGCCAGGGCGTAGACGTCCACTCGGCGTCCGGCGGCAGCCGGACGCTCGTGACCAAGCGCGAGACGGACGGCCGGTATGCGCTGGTCGAGACGGAGGTCGAGCTCGCGGTGGAGCTCCAGCCCGAGCCGGAGCCCGACGCGCTCGCCGGGCTGCTCGCGCTCGCCGAGCGGGACTGCTTCGTCGGCTCCTCCCTCACCGCCGAGCCGACGTATCGGTGGGCCGTGAACGGCCGTACGATCGATTCGTGAGCGAGACGCTGACTCCACCGCGGGAGCGGCTCGACCGCGGCGAGGGCACCGGGATCGGCCGGCCGTGGCTGGTGATCGTGCTCAACGACCACCACAACACGTTCCAGGGCGTCGCGGCCGCGCTCTCGGCGGTCGTCCCGGGCGTCTCGTACGACGCGGGGATGCGGCTGGCGAACCGGATTCACAACTCCGGGCAGGCCATCGTCTGGTCCGGCCTCCGCGAACAGGCCGAGCTCTACTGGGAGCAGCTGCGCGACCGCGGGTTGACGATGTCTCCTCTCGAACAGGGATGAGCTTCGACCTCGAGGCGGTCCGCGCGCGCTTCCCGGCGCTCGCGTCGGGAGTCGCCTACCTCGACGCGCCCGGCGGGACGCAGTGCCCGCAGTCCGTGATCGACGCCGTGGCCGCCTACCTGCGCGACTCGAACGCGAACCTCGGCGGCGCGTTCGAGGCGAGTCGCCGCAGCGACGAGCTCGTCGAGCAGGCACACGCGGCCGCCGCGCGCTTCCTCGGCTGCCGGGCCGAGGAGACGATCTTCGGCCAGAACATGACCACCCTCAACTTCGCGCTCACCCGCGCGTTCGGCCGCACGCTCGCGCCCGGCGACGAGATCCTCGTCACGCGTCTCGACCACGACGGCAACGTCGCTCCGTGGCTCGAGCTCGCGCACGACCTCGATCTGCGGGTGGACTTCGTCGAGATCCACGAGGATACGACCCTCGACCTGGCCGACCTCGAGCGCAAGCTCACGGGGCAGACGCGCGTCGTGGCCTTCCCGCTCGCCTCGAACGCCGTCGGAACGATGCCGGACGGGGCTCGGATGGTCGAGCTCGCGCACGAGGCGGGAGCCCTCGTGTGGGTGGACGCCGTCCACTTCGCGCCGCACGGGCCGGTCGACGTAGGCGCCCTCGGCGTCGACGTCCTCCTCTGCTCGCCGTACAAATTCTTCAGCCCGCACCTTGGCCTCGCGTTCGGGCGCGAGGAGCTCCTGCGTGCGTGGCGGCCGTACAAGGTGCGGCCGGCGGCGGACGAGCCGGTCGGCGCGCGGTTCGAGACCGGAACGCTGGCGCACGAGCTGCTCGCAGGCTTCGTCGCCGCCGTCGAGTATCTCGACGAGCTCGGCTGGGACGCGATCCGGACGCACGAAGGCGCGCTCGGGCAGCGCTTCCTCGACGGTCTACCGGACGCCTGCACGCTCTACGGGCTCGAGACGATGGACGGCCGTGTCCCAACCTTCGCCTTCAACGTCGACGGGATCGCGCCGCGCGAGGTCGCCGAGCGCCTCGCCGCGCAGGAGATCGCGGTCTGGGACGGCGACTACTACGCCGTCGAGGCGATGACCCGGCTCGGCCTCCAGCCCGACGGCGCGGTCCGGACGGGATTCGTCCACTACAACTCGTTCGAGGAGGTCGACCGACTCCTCGCCGCGCTCGCCGGCCTCTAGGCGGCGTTGTCCGCCTTCGCGGCTGCCGCCGCCGCGATCCAGCGGGGATCGTGGCGCCGGATCCGGTCCGGCTCGCGTCCACGCGCCTCGGCGATCTCGACCGTCAGGCGCTGGAAGAGCACGATGTCGACCACCGGATGCCGCGTCGGCACGAGATCGACCTCGCAGCCGAGCGCGCGCAGCGCCGCCGCAGCAGCTGCCGCCCGTTCCGCTGCCACGCCGTCTCCTTCAAGGACGAACGCCCGCACCGACTCGTCCACCGCGGCGAGGTAGCCGTGCAGGAGCTGCTCCGTCTCGTACGCCTCGGCCGCGACCCAGGCACCCTCGCGTAGCTTCAGCACCGCCTCGTGCGCCGTCGCGAGCTCCCTGCCCGCGCCCGTCACGAGGTAGCGCTCCTGCTGCCCCACCTCGGGCAACGGCGCTGCGAGCGCCTCCGCGACCGCGCCGGGGAGCCACCCGATGTCCTCCCCATGCAGGGCCGCGATCGCGGCGACGGCGCTCGTGTAGCTGGCGGTGTGGCACCAGCTCTCCTCGATCTCCGGCGTGCAGACCACGACCTCGTCGCACAGCTCGGCGGTCGGCCCGTCGGCGCGCCCGGTCACGAGCCAGCGCGGACCTGACCACGCCCGAGCAGCCTCGAGCGTGAGCGGCGTCTCTCCCTCGTGGGAGACGACGACCAGCAGATCCGCGTCCCGCTCCGGCCGCAGGACGAGCTCGAGCGCCTGCACCGCCTCCCCTCCGGTCATGGCCGCATGGAACGACGTGCCGCAGCCGGTGAAGAGCAGCCGGGCGCCATCCGGGAAGCGCCGGTCGGTCGGCACCTGTGCCAGCCACTCCGGCTGGGCGGCAATTGCCCGTCTTGTCTCCTCGCCGTGCATGCGCGTTAGGTCTATACGATCGAGCGCGGTGACGGTGTTTCAACGCGACACGCTCGACAACGGCCTGCGTGTCCTCACGGCGGATCTGCCGTACGCGCAGTCCGTGGCGGTGATCGTGATGCTGGCCGCAGGCTCCCGCTACGAGCCCGCCGAGTCGAGCGGGATCGCGCACTTCTCCGAGCACATCTTCTTCAAGGGCACCGAGGAGCGCCCGAGCGCCAAGGAGATCGCCGGTGCGATCGACGCGATCGGCGGCGAGTTCAACGCCTTCACCGGCAAGGAGTACACGGCGTACTACGTCAAGTGCGCGGCCGAGCACCGGGACGTGGCGCTCGACGTCCTCGTCGACATGCTCCGCAACTCTCGGTTCGAGCAGGAGGAGATCGAGCGGGAGAAGGGCGTGATCATCGAGGAGATGAACATGTACTACGACACGCCGCGCGACTTCATCGGCGGCGTGTACGAGGAGCTCCTCTGGGGCGACCAGCCGCTCGGCCGCGACATCATCGGTCGGAAGGAAACGGTTCGCGACGCGACGCGCGACACGTTCATGGGCTACCTCGACCGGTGGTACAAGCCGTCGCGCATGGTGCTCGGGGTCGCGGGCCGCATCGGCGACGGCCTGCTCGAGCGGGCGCAGGAACTGCTCGGTGACCTCCCGGACGCCGAGACCGGCGAGCCGGAGGCGACGACGCCGCACGCGAACGGCCGCGTCCGTGTCCACACGAAGCCCTCGGAGCAGGCGCACGTCTCGCTCGGCGTGCACAGCCTGCCGATCGACCATCCCGACCGCTATGCGGTCCAGCTGCTCGCAACCACGCTCGGCGGCGGCATGTCGTCGCGCCTCTTCAGCGAGGTCCGGGAGCGGCGCGGGCTCGCGTACTACGTCTACGGCCTCAACCACAGCTACACCGATGCCGGCACGCTCTATTCGCAGGCAGGCGTGGACATCGCCCGCATCGACGACGCCGTGGCGACGATCGCCGGTGAGCTGCGCAAGATCGCAACCGAGCCGATTCCGACGGAAGAGCTCGAGAAGGCGCGCAACTTCGCGAAGGGCCGCTTCGTCCTCCAGCTCGAGAGCCCGCAGGGGCTGATGCTGTTCGGGCTACGCAGGGAGGTGCTCGAGCGGCGGCTCCCCGATCCCGAAGAGGTGCTGCGCGGGCTCGACGCCGTGACGAGCGACGATGTGGCGCGGGTCGCGTCCGAGCTGATCGCGGCCGATCGGATGCGGCTCGCGGTGATCGGCCCGTTCGACGACGCCTCGCGCTTCGAGCCCCTGCTCGACGGTTAGCCCCGAGCGAGAGGACACTCGCGCAGGCGAGCGCTCGCATGCCAGGCGGATGGTCGAGCAAGCTGCGGCCTCGTGTGGTCGGCCGGACCGACCGTGTTAGATGAAGGTATGACGCAGCCGCAGCCTGGTTCAGAACAGACCGACTCCGCAGACGAAGCGGAGACGTCACCGTCCGATCTCGATCAGGAGCGGCGCACGTCGATGGCTGCGGAACGCACCTGGCTCGCGTGGTGGCGCACTGCGCTCGGCGCTACCGCCGGGGCGCTGGCTGTGGGCCGGTTCGCCCCACAACTGCTCGGCGTCGCCCCATGGCCCTACATTGTGCTCGGCTGCGGCTACGCGTCTCTCGCGGTCGGGCTCGCGATCGTCGGCGCACAACGCCAGCGCCAGTTGGAGCATGCGCTGCGAACTGGTGGCCACGCGCCGCTGAGGTTCCGCACCGTCGCGCTGTTCACCGTCGGCGGAGTCGCGCTAGCCGTGATGACCGTCGTGCTCGTGATTGCGCAGACCTGACGCCTGTCTCAGCCCTGTCCGGCCCGGACACTTGAGCTGCACCATCGCCACAGCCGAGTTCTACTCGAGGCGGCGTGTCAGCAGCCGTGAACCAGGTGCGGCTTGCCGCCGCTGACCGGGATTCGCCACAGGCTGCTTGGACACTTCGTGTGGGCCGGCGCTCGCCAGACGACGAGCAGCTGCTGCGAATTCGGCGACCAGGCGACACTCCCCAAGCTGTACGGAAGCCGAAGCTTCAGCAGCGTCCGCACCTTCTTCGTAGCGACGTCGACGACAGCCAGCCTCCCCTTCGAGTCCGGGAAGGCGATCCAGCGTCCGTTCGGCGACCAGCCGAAGACGGTTCCGGGGCCGTTGCGCAGGAGCGTCGTACTCGCACCGCCCTGTGGAGCTACGAGCCGCCATGCCGATCGGGCCGGCCCGGTGGGGGCGAGATAGGCGATTCGATCGCCGGCGGGCGACCAGAGCGGGGCGCTGCCGTGCCGCTCCAACCGCCGCAGATGGCTACCGTCGGCCGTGGCCGTCCAGATCGAGGGAAGCCCGGAGTCGGTGGCGGGTCGACGCGTGAAGACGACCTGCGAACCGTCGGGTGAGAGGCTCGGTTCGCTGTTGCTGAGCTTCTTGCCGCCGACCACGCCGACGACGGCACCGGACGGGACGCTGCGGACCGTCACCGGCCCGCGGCACGACACGCAGCCTGATGCAAATTCGACGGTGGCGATGCGATCACCTTGCGCGTCGAGGGCGTACGAGTCCGGCCCTGCCCTGGCGAGGAGCTTGGGCTTCTGGCCGACCGAGATCGTGTGGACCCCGTCGTCGCTGCCGTAGACGAGGAGGTTCGGCCCCACCCAGTTGAGCTGGCCCGGCGGGTCGCCCAGGTTGTTGGAGCAGCGCTCGCTACAGGTTGTGCGGGGGAGCGGGTGGAGCTGCGTGCCGTCGGCGTTCGAAGCGCAGAACGCCCGCAGGATGTTGTAGCTGCCGGTTGCGTGACCGTTGGCAGGCCGGGGCCAGCGGTAACCGAACCAGGCGACCTGCGTCCCGTCGGGAGACCAGGCGGGAACGGTCGCGGTGCCGCACGGCGACACCGCCCGCTGCGCCGCGCCGCCCGCGGCTCCACAGCCGAACGCCACCGCGATCGCGAGCGCGGAACCGACTACTGCCATCGAGCGGCCAGGGGGGATCATCGCCGGCTAAGAGTAGTTCGCCCCGCCAACGAGGGACCAACGGGCGCGCCGAGCAGATCGTGCCCGGCGCAGCCATCTTTTCCGACGTCGGCTTGGCGCAGGTCGGCGGTCCAGTTGGCACCTTGCCCGGATCCGCCCGTTGGAGTGCCTTCGACCTCCGCAGCCGCTCGAACGCG
This sequence comes from uncultured Actinomycetes bacterium, assembly GCA_963731015.1. Lineage (GTDB taxonomy): Bacteria > Actinomycetota > Thermoleophilia > Gaiellales > Gaiellaceae > Palsa-739. Next base: position 699,030 of record CAVSTY010000003.1, on the reverse strand, counting down.
AGGGTTTTACCATTCGACGCGGACGCTGCCTAGCCTCTAAAGGGGCAACGCGTCGAGATCCGCCTCGATGTGCTTCGCGTCCTCCGGATCCGCGATCTTCGCCGTGTCCTCGCGCGCGAGCTCGTAGTTGCGGCGCGCATCCTCCGTCTCGCCGGCCGCGAGATAGGCGCGTGCGAGGGCCTCGTGTGCCCCGGCGATGTCCCAGTCCTCCATCTCATCCGGCGCCGACTCGACGAGCTCGAGGCAGCGGCGCGCGTGATGGAGTGCGGGCTCGGGCCGGCCGAGGATCGCGTACACGCGCGAGCACAGCCACTCGCTGCGCGCGCGGTTGGCCGTCGTCCCGCCCCCCTGCATCCAGTGGTACGCGGACGCGTGCGCGCAGTGGAGCATCTCGTCGCCGGGCGCCTCCATCAGCGTCCAGGTGCGGTTGTACAGATCGATGCCGAGTCGCCGGTGCTCCTCGGTCTGCAGTGACTCCGAGCGCATTCCCATGATCGTCTCCCTTCCGTCGATGAGCCGCTGCAGCTTCCCGCGGGACGCACGAAGCTCGGCGTCGCGGATCGCCATCTGCCGCTGGTGCGAGACGAGCGCGGCGCGAAGCGCCTCCGGGTCCCCGGCGGCGAGCGTCGAGCGGATCTCCTCGAGCGGCATGTCCAGCCTTCTCAGCAGGCGGATCGCCTCGGCCCGGTCGACCTGGTCGAGCGAGTAGAAGCGATAGCCGGTCTCGTCGTCGACCGCGGCCGGAACGAGGAGCCCGACCTCGTCGTAGTGGCGCAGCGCCTTGACGCCTACGCCCGTGAGACGCGAGAACCGTCCGATCGGCATGAGCTGCATCGTGTGCAGCATCGCGTCTCCCGCGGGGGGAGAGTCAAGCCTCGGCGTCTTGTGACTTCTCGTCGGACGCGCGCTTCGCGATCTCGTCGACCACGGTCGGGTCGGCGAGCGTCGTCGTGTCGCCGAGCTGCCGGTCGTTCGCGACGTCCCGCAGCAGGCGGCGCATGATCTTGCCGCTGCGGGTCTTCGGCAGCTCGGGCGTGAAGACAATGTTCGCCGGCTTCGCGATCGGCCCGATCTTCTCCGCGACGTGACCGCGCAGCTCCTCGAGCTTCTCGACCGAACCCTCGCCGCCGCCCTTCAGCGTCACGTACGCAACGATCGCCTCCCCCGTCACCGGGTCGGCGCGGGAGCAGACGGCGGCCTCGGCGACCTCCTGGTGGTCGACGAGCGCCGACTCGACCTCGATCGTCGAGATGCGGTGCCCGGAGACATTCATCACGTCGTCGATCCGGCCCAGCAGCCAGTAGTCGCCGTCTTGGTCGATTCGGGCGCCGTCGCCGGCGAGGTAGATGTCGTCGTACTTCGACCAGTACGTGTCCCGGTAGCGCTGGTCGTCGCCGAAGATGCCACGCAGCATCGCCGGCCACGGGCGCTTGAGGACGAGATAACCGCCGCCGCCGGGCCCGACCTCGTTCCCCTGCTCGTCGAAGATCGCCGCCGCGACGCCCGGGAACGGCCGGGTCGCGGAGCCCGGCTTGAGCGTCGTGACCCCGGGCAGCGGCGTGATCAGGACCATCCCGGTCTCCGTCTGCCACCAGGTGTCGACGATCGGAGTCCGGTCGGCGCCGATGTGCTCGCGGTACCAGACCCACGCCTCCGGGTTGATCGGTTCGCCCACTGAGCCGAGCAGGCGCAACGAGGAGAGATCGTGCTGCTGCGCGTACTCCGGCCCCCACTTCATGTGCGAGCGGATCGCCGTCGGCGCGGTGTAGAGGATCGTCACCTTGTACTTCTCGATGATCGACCACCAGCGGTCCTTGTCCGGGAAGTCGGGCGTTCCCTCGTAGAGCACCGACGTCGTCCGGTTGCAGAGCGGCCCGTAGACGATGTAGCTGTGGCCGGTGATCCAGCCGATGTCGGCGGCGCACCAGTAGACGTCGTCGTCCGGCTTCAGGTCGAAGATGTAGTGGTGCGTCGCCGACGTGCCGACGAGGTAGCCGGCCGTCGTGTGGACGATCCCCTTCGGCTTCGCGGTCGTGCCGCTCGTGTACATGAGGAACAGCAGGTCCTCGCTGTCCATCGCCTCGCACGGACACGACTCCGGGTCGTCCGGGGCGTCGCTGGAAAGGTCGTGCCACCAGTGGTCGCGGCCGTCCTGCATCGGCACGTCACCCCCGGTGCGCCGGAGGACGACACAGTTCTTCACTCCCGGCGCATCGCCCATCGCCTCGTCGGCGACGGTCTTGAGCCCGATCTTCGAGCCACGCCGCCACGCCTCGTCCTGCGTGATGAGCACCTCGCACTTCATGTCGTTCAGCCGCCCCGAGAGCGAGTCGGCGGAGAAACCCCCGAAGACGACGGTGTGCGGCGCGCCGAGCCGCGTGCACGCGAGCATCGCGACCGGCAGCTCCGGGACCATGCCCATGTAGATCCCGACCGGCGTTCCCTTCTCCACGCCGAGCTTCTTGAGCGCGTTCGCGAAGCGGACCACGTCCTGCTGGAGATCCGCGTACGTGATCGTCCGTGTCTCGCCTTCCGGCTCACCCTCCCAGTGGTACGCGACCTTGTCTCCCGCGCCCGCCTCGACGTGCCGGTCGACGCAGTTGAAGCAGACGTTCAGCTTGCCGCCGAGGTACCACTTCGCGTACGGCGGTTCCCACTCGTAGAGCTCGCCGAACGGCTCGAACCAGGTGACGCGCTTGCGACCCTCCCGCTCCCAGAAGTCGTCGAACGGAACGTCGTAGATGTCGGGCAGCGCGTTGGCCTGGGCTGCGAAATCCTCGGGAGGCGGATAGGTCCGCTCCTCGAGGAACATCGTGTCGATCGCGTGCTGCCCCGGATCGCTCAAGGTTCGAGATCGTACGGGTAGTCCGTGAGGTTCTCGGCGCCCGTCTCGGTCACGAGCACGATGTCCTCGAGCCGAACGCCGCCGTAGCCGGCGCGGTAGAGCCCGGGCTCGACGGTGACGACGTCGCCTGCGACAAGCGTCTTGTTCGCCAACCGCCCCATGCTCGGCTCCTCGTGCACCTCGAGTCCGACGCCGTGGCCAAGCCCGTGGAAGAAGCCGTCGACGAGCGTCTCGCCGGGCTCCTTCGTGCGCTGCGTCGGCTCCCCCGCCGCCTCGAAGATGTCGCATGTGCCGGCGAAGACGGCTCGCGCCTCGACGCCGGCGCGAATCTGGGCGACCGCGACGTCGAGAGCCTCCTTGCAGAGCCGGTGCCACTCGCGCACGTCGTCCGGGACGTGGCCGACGACGAAGGTTCGCGTCATGTCCGTGTAGACCGCGGAGGCGTTGTCGCGCGGGAAGATGTCGACGACCAGCGGCGTGCCGGGCCGGATCGGCCCCGAGCCCATGTCGTGACCGACGGCGCCCTGCGCGCCGGGCGCGACGATGTACTCGTCGGCGGTCGTGTCGTGCGTCGCGAAGACCACGCTCATGTCGGCCTTCACGCGCTCGACGGTGAGCTGCTCGCCCTCGAGGAGCAGCTCGTCGCCGCGGATCTCCGCGCGCCGGAGCAGCTCACGGCACGCGTCCATGGCCGCCTCCGCCGCCCGCTGCGCCCGCTTCATCCCGCCGAGCTGGGCCTCGGTCTTGGCACGCCGCCGGTCGTCGAAGAGGTCCTGGTCGACCGTGAGCTCGACGCCGTCGGCGCGGAGCCGATCGGCGAGCCAGACGGGGAAGTTGCCCGGCACGCTCGCCTGCTTCAGCCCGAGACCGCCGACGGCCCGGAGCGAGAGCTGCGCATCGAGTTCGCGGCTGTCGATCCCGGAGGCGATCAGCTCGTCGTAACCGAGCTCCTCGAGCGGGTGGACGTCGAAGAGCCCGAGGGCCCGCAGCCGGGTGGCCTCCATCGAGCTCGCGAAGACATGCCGGTTGCCGTTCTGCTCCGCGTAGAGGAACGGATCGGGCACGCCGAGCGGCACCGCATGCCGCATGTCGGCGGACCGGAAGGAGTCGGCGTAGATGAGGACCGCGTCACCCACAGGGAAGCGATGCTAGCGGCCGGCCGGCCGTTCCCCTGGCGCCTTCACGCGCAACGGGCGATACTCGCGAGTCAGATGGCGGCGACCGGCGAAACAGAGGATCGGGCGTTCCCGGTCGGTGCCGCCTGCCGGATCGACTCGCGCTCGCCGTGGCGGCAGATCGCGGAGATCCCGGTCGGCCTCGACCCCGAGGGAATCGCGATCGACGGCAAACGCCGCCGCGCATTCGTCGCCTGCTCACGCAGCGACTTCGTCTCGGTCGTCGACCTCGAGACGCACGAGGTGATCCGCGAGGTCGCGACCGGCAACGAGCCGATCGACATCGGCCTCGACGAGCAGACAGGCCGCGTCTTCACCGCCGACGCGCACTCCGACCAGGTGACGATCATCGACTCGGCGACGCTCGAGGTCGAGACGGCCTTGCCCGTGGGCGGCTATCCCTCCGGGCTGACCCACGTCCCCGAGTTCCGGCGCCTCTACGTCGGCAACTCGCTCGGCTCGACGATGAGCGTGATCGACCTCGACACGCTGGAGACGGTGGCGACCGTGGATGCAGAGCCGGGCGCCGGAGCGATCGGTGTCGACCCCACCCGCCGCCTCGTGGTCTGCGTCAACTTCGTCGCGGCCTCCGCCAACTTCTACGACGCCGACTCCTTCGAGGAGGTCGGCAGGCTCGAGCTCGGCATCGGCACCTGCGCGATCGGGATCGTCCCCGAGCGCGGCGAGGCGTTCATCGTCAACTCGATCGCGGGCACGGTCTCGCGCGTCGACCTCGACCGGATCGAGGTGCTCGAGGAGATCCGGACCGGATCGGCCCCGGTCGGGCTCACGATGCACCCCTCGCACGACCGCATCTACGTCACGAACCGCGGTGCGGGCTCGGTCAGCGTGCTCGGCGTCGCCGACGGAGCCGAGTGGTCGCAGATCCCGGTCGGCGGCGGCCCGGGCGGCGTCGTCGTCGACCCGCACGACGGGCGCATCCTCGTCGCCAACGCCGGCAGCCAGACGATGTCGATCGTCGAGGACCTGCTCGCAGCGCGGCCGCCGGCCCCCGTCTTCGAGGAGCAGAGCCCGTGGATCGGCGACAAGCTGCCCGCGTTCTCGCTCGAGGACTACTGGACGGGTGAGCGGCGCACGAACGGCGACTTCGCGGAGAAGAAGTACATCCTCAACTTCTTCGCCTCCTGGTGAGGTCCGTGCAACGCGGAGGCGCCGTTCCTCGAGGACGTGCGCGTTCGCGAGGAGTCCCGGTCGGGGCTCGAGATCGTGCTGGTCGACATCTGGGAAGGGACGGAGCCGCGCCCCGAGGTCGAGCGGTTCTGCGAGATGTGGGGCATCAAGGGGCCGATCCTGCTCGACCCGGGGCTGGAGCTCGCGGGCGCGCTCGGCGTGCGCGGGGTGCCTACCAACGTCGTCGTCGACTCCGACGGAACGATTCGCGCATTCGGAGCCGCGCGCCTCGAGGAGCTCGAGCAGGCGATCGACGAGCTGTATGGGCGTTAGGCGCATGGCGCTCCTGCGCGCCGAGGAGGAGACGAAGGTGCGCGCAGTGGTTCGCCGCGCTCGGGCGGCCCGTCGAGCTCTTCGTCGCGCTCGGGCCGGAGGAGACGCCGAGGTCCGGGGCCGGCGACGTCGACTTCGGCGACGAGATGGTGCGGGTGTGCGACGGGCTCGCTGAGCTCGGCGACGGCGTGAGCTGCAGCGTGGAACAGAAGCCGGAAGGTTTCCCCCGCTTCCCTGCGGTCTCGATTCGGCCCGAGGGGCGCGACGTAGGCGTCCGCTACGACGGCCTGCCGTGGGGCTACGAGCTCGGCTCACTCGTCGGCGCGGTCGTCGAGGCGGGACGCGAGGAGACCACGCTGCGTCCCGAGTCACTCGCGGCACTGGAGGAGCTCGACCGCGACCTCAGGCTCGAGGTCTTCGTCACGCCGACCTGACCGCACTGTCCGCCGGCCGTGTTGCTGGCGTTCCGCTGTGCCCTCGCTTCGGAGCGCGTCGCGGCGACTGCGATCGAGGCGAACGAGTTCCCGCAACTCTCGCAGGAGCTCGGCGTCTGGTCGGTGCCGCGGATCGTCGTCGACGGCGAGCCGCGCTGGGATGGATCGGTCCCGGAGCCGGAGTTTCTCCGGCGGATCCTCGCCTAGCGGAGCAGCCGCACGGCAAACCAGAGCCCGGCCAGACCGCCGAGCGTGCAGAGACCGAGCGCCGCGAAGCCGAGCGCGCTGCCGCCCCACACGGAGGGCACGAAACCGCCCACCGTCATACCGACGCCGACGAAGAGCCAGACGATGCGTTTGTCCATGAGCCATCTATCGGTCAGAGCCGGACGAGGAATGAGCGCTGCGACCCGCGTACCGGAGGTCGTAGCTCGACCCGCGCGACGACGGCGCCTCGCAGCCGTCCGCGGTAGGCGAACACGGCGATGCCCGCGCTGTGCGGGAGAAGCTCCCGGTTACGCGGCCGCAGCGTGACGAGCTTCCGGCCGTCGCGCAGGAGCGAGATCCGAAGCCCGTCTCCGGCCAGCCGTTCTGTCACGTTGCCGCGGTTGACGAGCCGCAGCTCGAGCAGGCGCAACGCCCCGCTGCGGCGGACGGTGAGCGCGCGGGCATCGAGGCTCCGCACGATCCGGCCGTGGACGCGGAGGTCGACGATGACGCCGACCCGCAGCCGCACCCGGACGTGCTTGACGCCGAGCGGCCGCGTCGTCAGGAGCACGAGGGCCGGGTGGTCTCCCGGCGCCGCGTGCCGTGGAGGGGCCGCACGGACGTGGAGGATGCCTTTCGCGCCGGGGGCGATCCGGATCCGCTTCGGGCGCATCCAGAGCCAGCTCGCGCTCCCGTGAGCCGGGCGCACGCGCGGCTTTCCGCGCAGCGAACGGGCGAAGCCCGCCCGCGAGACGTCGACGAGCAGTGTCCGGTGTCCCGGGTTCCGGACGACGACCGCGCCGGTCGACGCTCCTTTCAACCTCAGGCGGAGCGGGCTGGCGCTGAGCCCGATGCCGCGGCCGGCCGCGGCACCCGGGATGGATGCCGCGGCCGTTACGAGGACCAGTGCCGCGAGCGCGCGTCTCACTTGCCGATCACCGTGAACGTCAGCGTCGCGGTGTAGTGCCCGGCCGGGACCACCGGCAGCGGCGAGACGAAGCCGACGCTCGTCGCGACGATGTCGCCGCCGGTTGCGCTTGGGCTGTTCGTCGTGGCGAGTGACAGATCGGGCGCAGGCGCAATCGGCACCGACACGAGTCCTCCGCTCCCGACCCCGATCCCGAGCGGCAGGTCATGCGGTGAGAACGCCGTCCTATGAACCGTGAGCGTGTACCCGCTCGCGTCGTTGCTCGTCACCGTCACGTGCTCGGGCAGCGGATCGGGCGTCGTTCCGGGCACCGCCGCCGGGAAGCTCAACGTCGAGTGGTCGAGCGCGATCGACAGCAGCGGCTGGACGTCGACGTCCACCCCGGCCGATCCGCTCGGCCCTCCAGGTGGCGGCGATACCGAGCACGTGCCGGCCGCCGCGGACGAATTCTGCGGATCGGGTGCGGCGGTCGCGAAGTCGGCCGAGTTGTCGTCCGTGTCCGTGCAGCCGCCGCCCGCTCGTGCCAGCGCGTTCGTCGCGCTGCCCGCCGGTGCGGCGCCGCTTCCCTCGTAGTCCGCCGCGCCGCCGTAGCCGATGAGATCTTGCAGGCCGGACGCGGCCGAGCAGCTACCGGCCGAGGCGCCGCAGGACAATGCGGTCGCACCGTCGACGACCGCGACCTTGCCGCCCGTGACCGCCAGGTTCGACGTCCCGGTGGCGTCGGCGGTCGGTAGCGCCGCTCCGTTGGCACCACCAGAGGCGAGCTGGACGAGGTAGCGACCGCCCGCCGGGATCGTGCCGCTCAGCGCGGTCGATTGCCAGCTTGTGCTGGCGGCGGACGCGTACTGGAGCGTCCAGCCGTCGATGGCGACGGAGCCGGCGCCCCGGTTGAACAGCTCGACGTAGTCGTTCGCGTAGGCGGCGCCGCTGTTGCCGCCGGCCGCGTAGACCTCGCCGACGACGATGCTGCCCGAGCCGCTGCCACGCGCCGAGGTGGCCGCGAGGGGTAGCGCGAGGGCCGAGAGCAGGACGAGCAGGTAGATGCGCTTCATGGAGCCTCCGATCGGGGGAATGAACGGCTCCCTTGCTACCGCCCGCCGGGTCGCGCCGACAGTGTCCTTTGCGAAGTCGGCACGAAACCGGCACGCATCCGCACGCGACGCGACGCGCCGACGGACGGCTAGATTCAGCCCAATGGACGCGCTCGAGCGAGCAGGGCAAGTCGCGGCGGCGTGGGACGAGCGGCTCCGCGCCGACCTCCCGGCCGAGCTCGAGATCTTTGACGCCCACACGCACCTCGGCACGGACATCGACGGGATGGTCGGGCGCTACGAGGAGCTGATCGGCTCGATGGACCGCTACGGCATCTCGCGGGCCAACATGTTCTGCCTCGACGAGCCCGACCGGCACCCGGGCTTCCAGGCCGGCAACGACCGGACGCTCGAGTTCGCCGCCCGCTCGGACGGCCGCCTCGTCCCGTTCGTGCGTCTCGCGCTCGACGAGGGGCCGATCGAGGAGGCGCGACGCTGCCTCGATCTCGGCGCCCGCGGGATCAAGCTCCATCCGCGCGCCCAGAAGTTCCTGCTCAACGACGAGCGGCTCGCGCCCGTCTTCGCGCTGGCGGCCGAGCGCGGCGTCCCGATCCTCATCCACGCCGGCCGCGGCCTGCCGCCGATCGCGGAGGCGCTCGAGCGCCTCGTCGACGCCCACCGCGGAGCGCAGCTCATCCTCGCCCACGCCGGCATCGCGGACCTCGCCAACCTCGCATACCGGTTCTCGGGCAAGCGCGGCGTCTTCTTCGACACCTCGGTCTGGAGCGCGATCGACCTGCTCGGCCTGCTGCGGCTCGTGCCGCCGGAGCAGATCGTCTACGCCTCGGACTACCCGTACGGCCAGCAGCCCGGCTCGCTGCTCCTCTCCTCGCGCGTCGCGCGCGTCTCGGGCTTCGACGACCGGCAACTGCGGGACGTGTTCGCCGGCAACGCGAACCGGATCGCGGACGGAGAGGAGCCGCTCGAGCCGACGGAGCCGTGCGGGCCGGCCGTCCTCGAGCAGCCGCTCGCGCAGGCGCGGATCCACCAGTACGTCTCGATGGCGATGCCGCTCCTCTTCGTCCGGCAGCAGTCCGATGCCTTCGGCGCGCTCGGGCTCGCGCTCAACGCGACCGAGGAGCCGAACGGCACCCACCAGGAGGAGCTCGGGCAGATCCGCGAGCTGCTCGAAGCCGCACGCGACCTGTGGCGGACCCTGCCCGAGGCGGAGGACGACAGTGAGCGGCGCCAGGTGGCACGCACCGCCGTCCGCCTGATTCAGATTGCCGACACAGTGGCAGTGACCTCGACATGAGCGAGCTCCGCCTCACCGTGAACGGCGGCGAGCACGTCGTCGACGCGCCGGTCGGAACGAGCCTCGCGCACGTCCTGCGCGAACAGCTCGGGCTGACGGGGACGAAGATCGCGTGCAACGAGGGGCACTGCGGCGCCTGCACCGTCCAGATCGACGGCGTGCCGCGGCTCTCGTGTATCACGCTCGCCCACACGGTCGAGGGCGAGGTGACGACGATCGAAGGGCTGCGCGAGCATCCGCTGGTCGACGCATTCGTCCGCACCGATGCCGTCCAGTGCGGCTTCTGCACGCCCGGCCAGGTCGTCTCGGCGGCGGCGCTCGTCGCCGCGAACCCGCAACCGACACGCGAAGAGATCCGGCACGCGATGGCCGGGAACATCTGCCGCTGCGGCACGTATCCCAAGATCGAGGAGGCGATTCTCAGTTGGCAAGACTGATCCGCACCGAGAAAGAGGTCGAGGGACGCTTCGAGGAGGTGTGGATCGTCGTCGAGGAGGATCCGCTCGAGCAGTGGCCCGCCGGGCCGCTCGCGGTGGTCGGGCGGCCGGCGCCGCGCAAGGACGGCTACGAGCGTGTGCGCGGCGAGGCGCGGTACACGGCCGACCTCAAGCTCCCGGGCATGCTCCACGCGGCCGTGCTGCGCTCGCCGCACGCGCACGCGAAGGTGCGGCGGATCGATCTCGCGTCCGCGCTCGCGCTGCCGGGAGTGCGGGCCGCGATCGGGCCGGGCGAGGCGCACGGCCTCGAGGAGGAGCCGGGATTCTCGGGCGCGGCGGTCGCCGCCGTCGCGGCCGACACCTTCGGCCAGGCGCGCGCCGCGGTCGACGCGATCGACATCGAGTGGGAGGAACTCGAGGTCGTGCTCGACCCGGACGACGCCGTCCGCCGCGAGCGCCTCACCGCCGAGCCGCGGCACTACGAGCGCGGCGACGTCGAGAAGGCGCTCGCCGAGGCCGACGTAGTCGTCGAGGCCACCTACCGAACGCAGACGGTCCTCCACAACTCGCTCGAGACGCACCAGGCGCTCTGCGAATGGCAGGGCGACACGCTCCACATCTACATCTCGACGCAGTACATCTGGGGCATCCGCCAGGCGGTCGCCGACACGCTCGGCCTCCCCGAAGACAAGGTGCGCGTGGTGTGCGAGTACATGGGCGGAGGCTTCGGCTCGAAGAACGGCCCCGACGAGTACACCTTCGTCGCCGCGGAGCTCGCGAAGCGGACGGGGCAGCCGGTGCGCTGCGCGCTCACGCGGCGCGAGGAGCACACCTCCGCGGGCAACCGCAACGCCACCATCCAGCGGCTCCGGGCCGGCGCGCGCAGCGACGGCACGATCGTCGCGCTGGAGGGCGAGTTCACGAACTCCGTCGGCTGGTCAGGCTGGACCGCCTCGACCGAGGGGCCGATGCGGATGCTCTACGACTGCGAGAACGTCCGCACGGTCACGTACGGGGCGAAGCTCAACACGCCGCCGATGAAGGCGTTCCGCGCCCCGGGCTTCGTCGAAGGGACGTTCGGGCTCGAGTGCCTGGTCGACGAGCTCGCGGCCCAGCTCGACGTCGACCCGCTCGAGCTGCGTCGCCGCAACTACGCGGGCACGAACGAGGGCACGCCGTTCTCCTCCAAGAACCTCGAGGAGTGCTACCGCAGCGCGCAGCCGCACTGGGAGCGCCGGCACGAGGTGCGCGCGCGGTCCGATGCCGTCTGGAAGCGCGGCGTGGGGATGGCGAGCCAGATCTGGTACGGCGGCGGCGGGCCGCCGTCCTACGCATGGGTGCGGCTCGGCTCCGACGGCCGCGCCACCGTGATCACGGCGATGCAGGACATCGGAACCGGGACGCGGACGGCGATGGCGCAGATCGCGGCCGAAGAGCTCGGCATCCCGCTCGAGCAGGTCGACGTCGTGCTCGGCGACTCGGCGCGCGGGCCGTACGCCTCGATCTCGGCCGGCTCGTCGACGCTGCCCTCGATGGGGCCGGCGGTGAGGGCGGCCGCGGCCGACGCGAGAGAGCAGGTCGAGGACATCGCCGAGCAGCGAGGGCTTCCGAAGGACACCCCGCTGCCGGAGATCGTCGGCGTGCTGGAGGAGTCGCAGATCCTCGGCAAGGGCGCCCGCGGGCCGAACCCGACCGGGATGAGCGTCCTCACCTTCGGAGTCCACGTGGTCGAGGTCGCCGTCGACGTCGAGACCGGCGAGGTGTGCGTGGAGCGCGTCGCGGCGATCCACGACGTCGGACGCATCGTCAATCCGCTCGGCGCCTCCAGCCAGGTCGAGGGCGGGATCATCCAGGGGATCGGTCACACGCTCTCGGAGGAACGGCTGCTCGACCCCGAGACCGGCCGCGTCCTCACCACCTCATTCGACGCGTATCGGATGCCGACCATCGCGGACGTGCCCGAGATCGTCTGCGAGTTCGTCGACCGGCCCGACGAGCACCTGACGAACCTTGGTTCGAAGGGGCTCGGGGAGCCGCCGATCGTGCCGATCGCCGCCGCGATCGCGAACGCGATCCGCGACGCGACCGGCGCCGACGTGCACGAGCTGCCGATCTCGCGCGAGGAGATGCTGCGTGCGCTGCGCGACGCAGAGGAGCGCAAGCGGGAGCGGGAGAAGGAGACGCGTGGAGCTCCTGCAGCCGTCTAGCGTCGAGGAGCTCGACGGCGGAGTCTTCGTCCACGGCGGCACCGAGGTGGTGCCGCTGCTGCGCGAAGGACTGCTCGAGGCGGAGCGGCTCGTGGACATCCGCGGCATCGTGCCGCGCGGGATCCAGGGTTCCACGATCGGCGCCGGGACGACGCTGGCCGAGCTCGAGATCGAGCCGGCCGTTCCGGAGGCGCTGCGCGAGGCGTGCCGGCTCGCGTCGTCGCCGCAGCTCCGGAACATGGGCTCGCTCGGCGGCAACCTCCTGCAGGCAACGCGCTGCTGGTACTGGCGGCTCGGCTACCGGTGCCGCCTTCACGGCGGCGACCGCTGCCACGCTCGGGAGGGCGAGCACCGGGAGCACGCGATCTTCGCGAACGACTTCTGCGCCTCGGCGCACCCCTCTGACGTCGCAGCCGCGCTCGTCGCGCTCGGCGCGCGGCTACGCACCAACCGCGCGAACTCGCGCGTCGAAGAGCTCTACCGGCTCCCGGACGAGAGCAACCGCAGCACGACGACGCTCGAGGACGGCGAGCTGCTGCTCGAGGTCGAGCTGCCGCCGGTGGAGGCGAGCGTCTACCTCAAGGCGATGGACCGCAAGCGCTGGTCGTTCCCGCAGGTCGGCGTCGCGGCCGCGCGGCACGCCGATGGATCCACCCGGATCGCGCTGGCCGGCGTCGCGCCGGTTCCCTGGCGGATCGAGAACGCCGAGGAGCTCGACACGGCGACGCCGCTGCCGCGCACCGAGTGGAAGGTGTCGCTCGCGCAAGCGCTCGTGCGCCGCGCACTCGCACAGCTCGCGTGATCGCGGCGGTCGTCCTCGCGGCGGGCGCCTCGTCCCGCTACGGGACCGAGCCGCCGAAGCAGGTCGAGCTCCTCCCGCGAGTGCTCGCGGCGCTGCAGCACAGCTCCGTCGAGGAGATCGTCGTCGTGAGCGGAGCGCACACGCTCCCTGTCGAGAGCATTCACTGCCCCGACTGGGAGCGCGGGCCGGGCGCCTCCCTGCATTGCGGCCTCGCCACCCTGCCGCGAGAGACCGAGGCCGCGGTCGTAGTCCTCGCCGACGGGCCTGACCTCGACTCGCGTGCGGTTGACCGCGTCGTGGACGCCTGGCGCACGAGCGGCGGCGATGCGGTGGCCGCGAGCTACGACGGCGTCCGGCTCCACCCCGTCCTGCTGGCGCGGGCGCTCTGGGACGACGTCCCCGACGAGGGCGCGAAGTCGCTCCCGGCCCGCCTCGTCCCCTGCGACGACCTGACGCCGCCGGGAGACGTCGACTTCCCTACTCGAGCGGGATCCTGAGAGCGGCCAGCTTCTGACGGAGCTCCACCGGCATCGGCTCGGCTACCGCTTTGCGCACATAGATCCGCAGGCTCTCCTCGAACTTGTAGCGCCTTTGGCAGTCCACGCACTCGGCGAGATGTGCCTCCGCCTCGGCCTTCTCCTCATCGGTGAGGACATGGTCGAGATATGGCTGCATCATCTGCTCGCAGTGCGCGCAGGGGTCCATCATGTCGCCTCCTCCAGGGCAGACTCGGCCAGCTCCTGCTTCAGGATGCGGCGCCCCCGGTGCAGCCTCGACATCACCGTGCCGACCGGGATGTCGAGGATCTGGGCCGCGTCCGCGTAGCTGAAGTCGCCGAGGTCGACGAGCACGAGCACGTCGCGGAAGTCGTGCGGCACAGCGGAGAGCGCCGCCACGATGTCGTCCTGCGACAACCGCTCCACGACCTGCTCCTCGTCGGAGATCCCGTCCCCGTTCTCCGCGAGCTTGTCGTAGAGGAAGTAGTCGTTCGCCTCGAGGGGCTGCATCTGCGGTGCCCGCTGCTGTCGCCGCCCGCGGTCGATGTTGAGGTTGGTCAGGATCCGCAGGAGCCAGGCGCGCATGTTCGTGCCGGGTGTGAACGAGCGCCAGCTGCGGAGGGCGCGCGCATAGGTCTCCTGCATGAGCTCGTCGGCGTCCTCGCGCGATGACGCGAGGTGCCGGGCGACGCGGTAGACCTGGTCGGAGAGTGCGAGTGCGTCCTCCTCGAACCGGACCCGGTCCCGCGCCTCGGTCGCGAGCCGCTGCGCGTCCTCCGGCTCCGCGTCCATGAGATCCACCGTACCAGCGTGCGCCACTCCCTCCCGAACGGCCGCGGGGACGCTGCTATTCCGCGCTAGACGGCTGCGAGCTCGGGGAAGCCCGATTTCGCGAGCTGCGCGACGATCGCCTCGCGGCTCGTCCGCTCGTCGTCCCAGGCGAGCGTCACCTGTCCCATCAGGTTCGCGTTTGCGCCCTCGAGGCCCTCGTGGCCTTCGAGCGCGTGCGCGAGCCGCATCACGCAGCGCTCGCAGCGAACGCCGCCGACCTGGATCGTCTCGGTCTGGGTCGCCATGCGGTTCAGCCTAGCGTCCGGGCCGCGATCTCCAGGGCGGCAGCCTCCGGCCCGAGCTCGAGCTGGCGCTCGGCTTCCGGCCCGCCGCCGTCGCGCCCGGCGGCGTCGCGAAGCGCCGCGTACTCGCCACGGTCGAACGGCCTCCCGTCCGTCTCCGCCGCCTCGCGGACGAGCCGCTGCACCTCCCCGGCGAGCTCGGCCGTCCGTCGCAGCGACGTCGGCTGATCGAGGACGCGCACCTCGAGCGTTCCATACTCCGGCCGCGGCCAGACGTCCCAGTGGCGGCGCGTGCTGTCGCCGCGGGTCGCGGCCTGCCAGTCGTCCCAGCTCCGCAGTACGGGCGGCGGGCCGCCGGTCGGCATCTCGAGCAGGATCTGGGAGCGGATCGAGCGTCGGCCGCTATCCGCGCCGTCCCAGAACGGCGAGTTCGCGGAAGCGGCGAGCAGGCCCGGCAGAGACGGCAGGACGCCCTCGAAGGCCCGCAAGCAGGTGCCGGGATCGGGGACGGCCACGTGCACGTGGAGCCCGCAGACGTGCTGCCGGTACAGCTTCGGCCCGAGTTCGGCCTTGAGCTTCCGGTACCGATCGACCGGCACGATCGGCATTCGCTCGCGTGCGGTTGGGTGCGAGCCGGTCGCGAGTACCGCGAGACCGTCCACCGCCGCCCGCTCGGCGACTTCCTCGCGCAGCGCGCGCAGCTCGGCTTCTGCCTGTTCCGACGTCTCGACCACCGGGGTCGTGATCTCGACGAACGACTCGAACAGCTCGGGCTTGATTCGCTCGGTCGCCTCGCCAAACACCCGCGAGAACCCGTCGCGTGCAGGCTCGAGCGTCTCCGCGTCGACGAGCATCAGCTCCTCCTCGACCCCGAGCGACCAGGGCGGCGCCGCTCCGAAGCGGCTGAGATCCATGAGGCTCCTACTTGCCGCGGACGCCGTGCACCGGCCGGCCCGCCGCCTCCCACGCGTAGTACGAGGCGCTAGGGCCGAAGTCCATCTCGTACGAGATGATCCGCGGATTGCGGCCGACCTCCTTCGCGCGTTGGGCGTGGCGGAGGAGATTCGGGTCGTCCTGCTCCTCCCAGACCAGCACGAGGTGCGCGGCGGTCATGAAGACGGCAACGAACGTGCAGTCGGGTGCCGGGCAGGGAAACGGGTTGGTGCTGACGCAGAACCAGCCGACGTGCTCGTGGCCGTCCTCCGTCCAGAGCTCCTCCGCCTCCTGGGGAATGACGTGCCCAACGGTGCCGGCGGCGCCGGGCTGGATCTCCTCCCGCCTCACCCGCCCAAAGGTAGCGACAGCTTCCGCGCCTCCGCCGGGGCGCGGGCGCGCTACCAGTTCGGCTCGAAGTTCAGCCCCTTCTTCGAGGTGATGTAGAGGATGTGACGGATGCCCTGGCCGTCGGGCCGGATCTCCTTCACGTAGTCGCCGGAGGCGAACACGATCCAGTGGCCGTCCGGCGACCAGTTCGGCTGGTCCCCGTCGACCCTGAGCGAGTGATAGTGCGTGCCGGCCGTGTTCACCAGCTCGAGCTTGCCGCGGCCGTTGAACACGAGCTGTTTGCTGTCCGGCGACCAGGCGAGGCCGAGCCCCGTTGCCTTTCCGACGGCGTGAGCCCTGTGCGTCGTGGTTGAGAGCAGGTAGATCCGATCGGGCGCGACGGCGCCCACGAAGGCGATCCAGCGGCCGTTCGGCGACCACACCGGCCCCGTCGCACCGGTGGCGAGGTTCGTCAGCCGGCGAACGCCGTGTGTGCGGACGCTCACGACGTACAGCTGCTCCCGTCCGCCCTGGCTGTTGGGGAAAGCGGCAAAGACGAGCTCCTGCCCGTCCGGCGACCAGGAGAGGTCAGACGTCACGGTGCTGCCCCAGAGCTGCGGCACGTTGCGGAAATGCGTCAGCGCGTGCTGATCCGACCCGTCGGCGTTCATCACCCAGATCTGGTCGCTCGTGCTCGTGCCCGGCTTCGGGCGGATAAACGCGATCTGCTTGTGGTTAGGCGACCAGGCCGGCGAGGTCTCGGTCACCTTGTCGTGGGTGAGGACCTTCAGGCCGGAGCCGTTCGCGTTAACCACGGCGATCTCACCCTTGCCGCACTCAGTCGGCACCTTGCCGCCGCCGTTAGGCCCGGGGCGTAGGCAGAAGTGATTCATGCCGAAGACGATCTGACCCGTCGGCTGCGTGCCGCCGCTTGCGGAGGCGATGCCCGCGGAGAGAGCCAAGCATGCGAGTGCCGCGGCGGCGACCCGTCTCATCGGCGCAGAAGCTACAAGGGTCGCGTAAAGGCGAAGTAATCATTTCGGCCTCTAAGATCGAGACATGGAGCAGCTACGGGTCGGCGACGAGAGCTACGGGTTTCACAAGCTCGACGCGACCGCGACCCGACTCCCGTACACGCTCCGGATCCTGCTCGAGAGCGTCCTGCGCCACGGCTCCGAGGAGGGAGCCGCCGCGGTCGCCGGCTGGACCGCGGACGCCGAGCCGTCGCACGAGATCTCCTTCTACCCTGCTCGCGTCCTGCTGCAGGATTTCACCGGCGTTCCCGCCGTCGTCGACCTCGCGGCGATGCGCGACGCGATGGACAAGCAGGGCGGCGACCCGAAGGCGATCAACCCGCTGATCCCGGTCGAGCTCGTGATCGACCACTCGGTGCAGGTGGACGAGTTCGCATCGCGGCTCGCGATCGAGCGCAACGTCGAGCTCGAATTCGAGCGGAACCACGAGCGCTACGCCTTCCTGCGCTGGGGCCAGGGCGCCTTCGACAACTTCCGCGTCGTGCCGCCGAACACCGGCATCGTCCACCAGGTCAACCTCGAATACCTCGCGCGCGTCGTCGAAGTGCGGGACGGCGTCGCGTTCCCCGACACGCTCGTCGGCACCGACTCGCACACGACGATGGTCAACGGGCTCGGCGTCCTCGGCTGGGGCGTCGGCGGCATCGAGGCCGAGGCGGCCATGCTCGGGGAGGCGCTGTCGATGCTCGTGCCACAGGTGGTGGGCTTCCGGCTGACCGGCGCGCTGCGCGAAGGCGCGACGGCGACCGACCTCGTGCTCACGGTGACCGAGATCCTGCGGCGCACCGGCGTGGTGGGGAAGTTCGTCGAGTACTTCGGCCCCGGCGTCGGCTCGCTCGCCCTCGCCGACCGCGCGACGCTCGGGAACATGAGCCCCGAGTACGGCGCGACGTGCGGCTTCTTCCCCGTGGACGAGGTGACGGTGGAATATCTGCGCCTGACCGGCCGCAGCGCCGAGCGGATCGCGCTCGTCGAGGCGTACTGCAAGGAGAACATGCTCTGGCACGCGCCGGAGGAGCAGCCGGAGTACTCCCAGATCGTCGAGCTCGATCTCGACGACGTCGAGCCCTCGCTCGCCGGGCCGCGCCGGCCGCAGGATCGCGTCCCGCTCGCCGGCGCGAAGGACGCGTTCATCGACTCGCTCGACACCTTCGGCGTGGAGTACACGAACGGGACGTACGACAAGGAGGTCGCGGACTCGTTCCCGGCCAGCGATCCGCCCACCGGCGACGGCGTGGCGGACCCCGACCCGGTGCCCACACACACCGCAACGATCGAGAAGAAGCAGGTCGCGGTCGCCGGCGAGGAGTACGCGCTCGAGCACGGCTCGGTCGTGATCGCGGCGATCACGTCCTGCACGAACACGTCCAACCCGTCGGTGATGATCGCCGCCGGCCTGCTCGCGCAGAAAGCGGTCGAGCGCGGGCTCGAGCGGCGGCCGTGGGTCAAGTCCTCGCTCGCGCCGGGGTCGAAGGTCGTGAGCAAGTACTACCGCGCCTCCGGCCTCGACAAGTACCTCGACGAGCTCGGCTTCAACACGGTCGGCTACGGGTGCACGACGTGCATCGGGAACTCCGGGCCGCTGCCCGAGCCGATCAGTGCGGCCGTAGCGGACGGCGACCTCGTCGTCTGCGCCGTCCTCTCGGGCAACCGGAATTTCGAGGCGCGCATCCACGGCGAGGTGAAGGCGAACTACCTCGCCTCGCCGCCGCTCGTCGTGGCCTATGCGCTCGCCGGGCGGATGGATCTCGACCTCGTGAACGAGCCGCTCGGCCAAGGCTCCGACGGCGAGGACGTCTTCCTGCGCGACCTCTGGCCGAGCCGGAAGGAGATCGACCAGGTGATCGGCACGTCGGTCAAGGGCGAGATGTTCTCCTCCACCTACGCCGACGTCTTCACCGGCGACGACCGCTGGCGCGGGCTCGAGACGCCGGAGGGCGAGCTCTACGAGTGGGACGACGCGTCGACGTATGTCCGCCTCCCGCCGTACTTCGAGGGGATGCCGCGCGAGCCCGAGCCGGTCGTCGATGTCGAGGGCGCGCGCTGCCTCGTCCTGCTCGGAGACTCCGTCACGACCGACCACATCTCGCCGGCAGGCGCAATCCGGCCCGACTCCCCGGCGGGGATGTACCTCGTCGACCACGGCGTCGAGCGGCGCGGGTTCAACTCCTACGGAGCGCGCCGAGGGAACCATGAGGTGATGGTGCGCGGCACGTTCGCGAACGTCCGCATGAAGAACCTGCTCGTGCCCGGCAGCGAGGGGACGTGGACGGTTCACCTGCCCGACGGCGAGGAGGGCACGATCTTCGAGGTCGCCGGTCGCTACCGCGCCGAGGGCGTGCCCACGATCGTGATCGCCGGCAAGGAGTACGGCTCGGGTTCGTCGCGCGACTGGGCGGCGAAGGGGCCGAACCTCCTGGGCGTGCGCGCGGCAATCGCGGACTCGTACGAGCGCATCCACCGCTCGAATCTCCTGATGATGGGGATCGCGCCGCTGCAGTTCATGCCGGGCGAGAACGCCGAGTCACTCGGACTGACCGGGCGCGAGGAGTTCTCGATCACCGGACTCGAGGGCGGCGACGCCGACGAGGTCACGGTGCGTGCGGACGACAAGGAGTTCCGCGCGCGTCTCCGCCTCGACACGCCGCGCGAGCGCGAGTACTTCCGCCATGGCGGCATCCTCCAGTACGTGCTCCGGCGTCTGCTGAGCGAGTGACGGCCGACGAGCGCTGGGGCCGCGTCGCGGATGCGATCCTCGCGTCGCCGGTTGCCCGCGCCGCCCACGACGGGCGGGAGCCGCCCGAGCTCGCTCCGCTGCTCGACAAGGTGCGGCACCACGCCCACCGGATCGTCGACGCAGATGTCGAGGGGCTCGATCCGGACATCGTGTTCGAAGCCACGCTCGGTGCGGCGCTCGCGGTCGCGCTGGCCGGTCGGGCGCGAGCGCTGGAGGCGATCGGATGAGGCTCGAGCTTCGCCACGACCCGGAGATGGCCGCGGAGATCGAGCAGCTGCGCGAGCTGGACGGCTATGTCTCCGACATCTCCCTCGCCCTCCGCTACCGGACCGAGTTGTTCGGCCGTCCGTTCTCGGAGCTGCTGCAGGAGGTGATGAAGGGACCGTCGGCGTGGACCGAGGCCGAGCGCGAGCTGTTCGCCGCCTTCGTCTCGGCGCAGAACCAGTGTCCGTTCTGAACGGAGTCCCACGGCGCGGTCGCGTCGTACGCCTTCGGAGATCCGCAGCTCGTCGACGCGATCCTCGCCGACTACGAGACGGCGCCGATCGACGAGCGGCTGCGCGGCACGCTCCACTTCCTCGCCACCCTGGACCCGCGGCGGGCGCTCGACGCCGGCGTCTCGCGCGACGCGCTGCGCGAAGCCGCCGAGGTCAAGGCAGCGTTCGACCTGATCACGCGGTTCGCGGACGCGATCGGTGCGAAGCCCCACTCGGAGCAGGGTCTGACCCGAGAGCAGGCGATCACCCATGAGGGTCGGTTCTTCGAGCTCGGCTACGCCTGAGTCTCGCCCCGCGTTCTTTGCAACCATTGGCCGGGTGCCGTTGGCTCCGCGTGCGTCTCGCCGGCCCGGCCTTCTGTCGGTCACGGTGCTCTCTCTGGTCGGTGTGCTCTTCGTCGGCTCGTCCAGCGCGTCGCGCTCGAGCCGAGCCGACTATCCGGGGGCGCCGTGGGTTGCCGCCAGCCCGAGGAACTTCCAGCGCGCGGATCGGCCGTTCTCGTCCCCGATCACGCGAATCGTGATCCACACGACCGAGGCGCCGTACGCGGCGGCGATCCGGTACTTCGCGCACGCCGGCCCCGTCGCGTCGGCCGACTACGTCATCCGTTCGAGCGACGGCGCGATCACGCAGATGGTTCACGAACGGGACATCGCGTGGCACTCGGGCAACCGCCGGTACAACGCCACGTCGATCGGCATCGAGCACGAGGCCTTCGTCCACGAGTGCTCCTGGTACACGAATGCGATGTACCGCTCGTCCGCCCGGCTCGTGGCCCACCTGGCCCGGAAGTACGGAATCCCGATCGACCGGATGCACATCATCGGTCACTACCAGGTACCCGACCCGTACCACCTGGGCGGGTTCGGCGGGTTCGCGCACCACACCGATCCGGGGGCGTGCTGGAACTGGCGGACGTATATGCGTCTGATCCGGGCCGACGCCGGCGAGATCCCCACGCCGCGCGAGTCGGTGCAGGTCGTCGGCGACCTGACGCGAGCCGACTTCCGCGCGCCGGGCTGGCGCCGCAAGGTCGATGTGAACGCCGAGCAGCAGCTCGGGCCGGCGTACTTCGTGGCGCGGCCGAGCAGGAGGGCGGCGCCGGCGAGCTTCCGTCTTGCGTTCCCGGCCACCGGCGACTACGCCGTCTACGCCTGGTGGGTCGCCGACCGGAAGCGGAACCCGGCCGTTCCGTTCGAGATCGAGACCGTCACGGGCCGGGAGCGGCTGACCGTGAACGAGCGCACCCGCGGTGGGCGCTGGGCCTACCTCGGGACGTTCACCCTCGCCGCCGGAAAAGCTCGGGACGTCCGGGTCTCACGGAACTCGGCTTCCCAAGGAACGATCGCTGTCAACGCCGTCGCGGCCGAGCCGGTCGAGCATCCGCTCCAGGCCCGCCTGTTGCCGGGCGGCTTCGGCTACGCGCTGACGAGCAACGCGCTCGCGTTGACGAGCAATGCCGGCTCGAGCTGGCGCGCCGCGACACCGCCGGGGCTCGCTGCGAATGACATCCGCGCGGTGCGGTTCGTCGACTCCAAGACCGGATTCGTCGTCGGGTTGTCCGGCACCGAGCGGCAGGGGTTCGGCCTCTGGCGGACGACCGACGGCGGTGTGACGTGGACCTCGTCGCCGCTGCCGGCGCCGACGACTACCGACGTCTCGGCCTCGATCTCGTTGGCCGCGCCGGACGCACTGCACTGGTTCGTCGGCCTGTCGCTCCAGCAAGGCCTCGGGCGCGTGGGGCCTGGCGTGCTGCTCGCGAGCTCGAACGGCGGCCGAACCTGGTCGCGGCGGGTCCTGCCGGGGAGCGGCCCGATCGCGTTCACGACACCGGCCCAGGGATGGCTCGCGCCCGTTGACGGCGGCCTCTACCGCAGCCGCGACGGCGGGCGCACATGGCGATCCGCGGCGACTCCCGCTCCGGCGGGATTCCGCTCGAAGCTCCCGCCGGCGGGCCTCCCCACCTTCAGCGACGCGACCCACGCGGTGCTGCCGGTCACCTTCCGTCACGGCGCCCGAGCGGCCGTCTCGTTCCTGACGTCGAGCGACGGCGGCACGACCTGGCGAACTGCCGCCACGGTCACCGGACGCCGCGTCGACCGCGTCCCCACGGCGATCGCGGACGCGAGGGATTGGCTCGCGCTTCCCGACGGCGGCCGGCGGGTCGTCGGCCTCGTGGACGGCAAGCCCGTGCGGAACGGCGCGACGGCGGGCCTCCCGCTCGCCGCTCCCGGCTTCGAGCTCGAGGACGTCTCATTCGCCTCAGCGGCGGCTGGCTGGGCGACCGTGTCGATGTGCGCGGCCGGCACCGGGGCGAACTGCACGCGCCGCGAAACGCTGTACCGCACGCTCGACGGCGGTTCGCACTGGGCTCCGCTGAGCGCGCCCGGTAGTGCAACGCGGGAGCCGTAAGCGGCACGCCGCGCCTCGCAGCCTTCGGCTCGTACACTCGGAGAACCGGGGTGCCGCACGGACGCGGCTGAGATCACACCCGTCGAACCTGATCCGGGTCATGCCGGCGAAGGGAGGAGCGATTCATTGAGCGTAGGCTCGACGGAGCTCAACGAGGAGCGGAGGCGCCGGCTTGGCCGGCGCCGGGAGCGGGAAACGCGAGCACCAGCCTGGGGCATCACGCCGGTTCCGGAGCGCCTGCGGACGCTCGGCGGTCTCGAGAACGGGATGCTGTGGAGCAGTCTCGGCCTCAGCCTGCTCGTCCTCGTCGCCGGCGCCTTCCTCGTCCCCGGGCTGTCGCTGCCCGAGGCGCTGCTCGCGATCCTCGTCGGCGGGATCTTCGGCAACGCGCTGCTCGGCTGCGCGGCGGGGATCGGCGCGGAAGCCGGAGTGCCGGCGATGGTGCTGCTCCGCGCGCCGCTCGGCCGCGGCAGGCTCGTACCTCCCCACCGGGCTCAACGTCGTGCAGAACCTGGGCTGGACGATCTTCGAGGTGCTCGTCATCGCCACCGCCGCGCAGGCGCTCGTTCACGGACCGCTCTGGGTGTGGAAGCTCGCGGCCGCGGCGGCGGCGACCGTGCTCGCGCTCCTGGGGCCGGTCGGGTTCGTCCGCGTGTGGGTGAAACGCGTCGCGCTATGGGTCGTGCTCGCCTCGCTCGCATATCTGACCTGGTGGACGCTGCACGACGCGAACCTCGGCGCCCTCTGGTCGCAACCCGGGACGGGCGGGCTCAGCTTCTGGCAGGGAGTCGACCTCGTGGTCGCGATGCCCGTCTCGTGGCTCCCGCTCGCCGCCGACTACACCCGCTTCTCGCGGAGCGGCCGAGGCGCGTTCTGGGGAGCGGCGGTCGGCTACTTCATCCCGAACGTGTGGCTCTACGCACTCGGCGCGATCCTGCTGCTCTCGCGCGGGCTGTCGGATGCGCCGTCGGTGATCGGTGCGATCGCGACCGGCGGCCTCGGCGCGGCGCTCGCGCTCGTGGCGCTCGGCGTCGACGAGACGAAGGAGCCGTTCGCGAACATCTACTCGGCGGCCGTCTCGCTGCAGAACGTCCTGCCGCGCGTGTCGCAGCGGCTGCTCATCCTCGCGGTCGCGGCCGTGGCGACTGCGGGCACGTTCGTGATCGACCTCGTCAACTACCAGAGCTTCCTTTACCTGCTCGGCTCGTTCTTCGTGCCGCTCTTCGGCGTGCTGCTCGCGCAGTGGGTCGCGGGCGAGCGCGACCCTTTCGCAGCTCCGCGGTTCCGTCCGGGACAGATCGGCGCCTGGCTCGCCGGCTTCTGCCTCTACCAGTGGCTCGCGCCGGTCGGCCCGAGCTCGTGGACACACCTCGTCGACCACACGCACCCGGGTCGGGGAGCGATCGGCGGCTCATTGCCGAGCTTCGCCCTCGCCTTCGTCCTCTCGATGGGGCTTACGCTTGCGAGTCGTGCGACCGCTCGCCGTGATCGGCCCGTTAACGCGTGACGTCGTGGACGGCGGCGCCGAGCGCATCGGCGGCGCGCCCTGGTACGCGGCGCGGGCGCTGCGAGCCTTGCAGCAGGAGGCGATGGTGGTTGCGAAGTGCGGCGAGCCCGACCGGCGCTCGTACCTGCGGCGACTCGCAGCGCTCGGCCTCCCCGTGTCGCTCGCGGCGGCCGGCGAGACGACGTCCTTCTCGTTCCGGTACGACGCCGACGGGAACCGGGAGATGCGGGTGGAGACGATCGGCGAGCCGTGGAGCGAAGGCGACGAGCCCGAGCGCGCACTGCGGCGGGTCGAGTGGGTGCACGTCGCGCCGCTGCTCCGCGACGATTTCCCGCCCGAGGCGCTCGAGCGGATCGCGCGGCGGCGGCGCGTGCTGCTCGACGGCCAGGGACTGGTGCGCGTCCGGCAGGTCGGCCCGCTCGCGCTCGACGGGGACTTCGATCGGACGCTCCTGCGCCACGTCTCGATCCTCAAGCTCGGCGAGGAGGAGGCCCGGACGATTCTCGGCGACGGTGAGCTCGAGGAGTTGCGCGAGCTCGGCGTGCCGGAGATCGTCGTGACCTTCGGCGCCGGCGGCTCGCTCGTCCTCACGCGCGACGCGACGGTCCGGCTGACGGCCCGGCCCGTGCACGGCGACCCGACGGGAGCAGGCGACGCGTTCTCGGTCTCCTACCTGAGCGCACGCGCGGGAGGCCACCGGCCGATCTCGGCGGCGCGGCGCGCGAGCGCCCTCGTCTCCGCGCTCCTCACGGCGACCGCGCGATGATCGCCGCCGCCGGCACCGTCGCGGGCGTCTTCCTCGTCGACGTCGAGACGGAGGAACTGCTCGGCGACGGCAACGAAGTGCCGGCGGCCGAGCGGCCCGAAGTGGCCCTGCCGCGCGTGGTCGCCGCGGCGCGCGCCGGCTCGACCGTCGTCGCAGTCGTCGAGCGGAGGCCGCCGCTCATGCTCTCGAACGACGGCGGCGCCACTTGGCGGGAGGCCGGCGGCGGGCTGCCGCCGGGCTTCGCGGTCGCGATCGCCGAGGAGGATCCCGACCGGATGCTCTACGCCGCGCGCAACCGGCTCTACGTCTCGGCCAACGGCGGCGTCTTCTGGCGCTCACTGCCGTTCGAGCTGCCGGACATCGACTCGGTCGGCTGGATCGACTGAACGAACGCCTCGACGTCAGAGTCCGAACGCAACCGGTGCACCCACAGCTGCGGATGCAGCGCCAGCCGCGCCGCCAGGTCGCGCCGGTTCTCGAACGCCCGCTTGAACGCAGGCCAGAAGAGCCAGCGGATCTGGTTGAGCCACGCGTCCTCGGTGTTCCCGTTCCAGAGCAGCACGTGGTCGCGCTTGCGCACCCAGCTGCGACGCGCGAGCCGCCACATGACGAGCGTCACGGGCAGGTCGAGCCACGCGACGGTGTCGCCGCGCTCGAGGACGATGTCGCCGATGATCGTGTGATAGGTGCCGTCGCAGACCCAGCTCTCTCCCGCAATCGCGGTCGAGACCCGGGCGCGAAGCTCTTCCGGCCCGCAGTTCTCCCAGTTCGGCCCGTGCCACAGCGCGTCGATCTCCACATGCGGCGCACCGAGCAGCTCGGCCAGGCGAGCGGAGAGGCGCGTCTTGCCACTGCCGCTCGGCCCGATGACCACGATGCGGTTCACAGGCGGAACTCGCCGCGAGCGACGACGACGGCCGAGCCGCCGACTTCGATCTCCTCCGGCGAGCGGGCGACGGCGTACAGCGTCGACGGCCGCCCCATCTCCACGCCCTGGCGGATCTCGATCTCGTCGCCGAAGCCGATCCGGCCGTGCCGGGCGAGATGGAGCGCGAGCGGCCCCGCGGCCGAGCCGGTCGCGGGATCCTCGGCGACGCCGTGCGCGGGAACGAACACGCGCGACTTCCAGATCTCGCCGTCGCTGGCGAAGCAGCAGGTGCCGTTGGGATTGAGCTCGAGCAGCGCAGCGATGTCGGGCCGGAGCGCCGCCACCGCCTCGGGGGAGGCGAGCTCGATCAGGACGTGGCCCGGCCCCTGCCGGTAGAGCTCGACCGGGAGCCCGGACTCCGGCACGCCGAGCAGGGCGAGCAGCTCCTCCGCGCCGTCGTACGGCTCGAAGGTGAACGGCGGCTGTCGCATCCGGCCGAAGACGATCCGAGAGCCATCGCGCTCGAGCCGCACCGGCACGACCCCCGCTCCGGTTTCGAGCCAGAGCTCGTCGAGCTGCAGCGGACCACCGAGCACGAACGCCGTCCCAAGCACCGGATGGCCGGCGAACGGCAGCTCGAGCGTCGGCGTGAAGATCCGGATCCGCGCGTGCCCCTCACCGGCCGCCGGGTAGACGAAGACGGTCTCGGAGAAGTTGATCTCGCGGGCGAGCGGCTGCAGCCGCTCCTCCGGGATCTCGCGCGCGTCGGTGAAGACGGCGACCTGGTTGCCCTGGAGCGGCACGTCCGTGAACGCGTCTACGAAGACGTAGCGGAACGTCGCCACGGGACGACCTTAGTCAGACACGAAGTACCGTCGCTTGACCGAAACAGTGATGCTAGTGATAATGGCGCTATGACCGCGTCGTTCCCGCATCGGCCCTTCTCGCTGGATCCGCTGATGGCGGAGGCGAAGCGGAGAGCGAGACAGCGGCGGGTGCTTGTGGCGTCGATCGCGGTAGTGGTGGTTTCGGTGGTAGCGGTGCTCGGGGTTGAGTTGCGAGGTCCGGGGTCAGTCCGTGCCGCGGTGCCTGCGAGGCTGACAGTGCTCGCTGTGGGGCAATACGGCGGACGCGCTCTGTTCCATCTCAGATGCGATCCTGCGGGCGGAGACGTAGCGCAGCCCGCCAAGGCTTGCGCGGCAATCGCTGCGCAGCCCAGCCTCGGGACGAATCCGAAGCCCTTCTATGACTTTGGACCGAACACCTGGTACTTCACGATCACCGGCCGCCTGAACGGGAAGCCCGTCCACTTCAGCGGCGAGAGCAGCTGGACGCCGCAGTTCGCGCTGATCGACAAGCTCGGACTCGCCGGACCACACGGGCAGCCCCTCCGTCTCGAACCGGGCAGGCACGGCTCGGTCGGGCTGAACCAGACGCACACCTTCGCACCCGGCGTGCTCCGGCCAGGCGACATCGTCACCTGCCGCGTCCACCACAGCTACCAGGGACCGCAACTGGCGATGAGTGTCCCGATCCACCGGGGCTTCGGGGGCTACTCCGGAGCTACGCCGGGCGTGATCGGGGTCCGAGTACGAGCCGACGGATCGGTCATCGCCTCCTGCCTCGCACACAATCAGCTTCCTCTCAGCAAACGAGGCCGGACCAGGCTGCCGCACGGTTGGCCGCCGTAGGTCGGGTCGCGTCTACGCTGTCCGCGGATGCTCGCGATCGAGGTCACCGGCCTGCGCAAGGCCTACGGGAGCCTCGAAGCAGTTCGGGGGGTCGACTTCGAGATCGAGGAAGGTGAGGTCTTCGGGCTGCTCGGACCGAACGGCGCCGGCAAGACGACGACGGTCGAGATCCTCGAGGGGTACCGCGAGCGCGACGCCGGCGAGGTGCGCGTCCTCGGCCACGACCCTGCGCGCCCGGGGCCGGACTTCCGTGAGCGCATCGGCGTTGTCCTGCAGCAGTCCCAGATGTGGGCGAACCTCACCGTCCGCGAGACGCACGCGATCTTCGCCGGCTACTACCGCGCGCCGCGCGACGTCGACGAGGTGATCGGGGTCGTCGGGCTCCAGGAGAAGGCTGGCGCACGCGTCAAGACGCTCTCGGGCGGCCAGAAGCGCCGGCTCGACCTCGGCATCGCGCTCGTCGGCGATCCCGAGCTCGTCTTCCTCGACGAGCCGACGACCGGCTTCGACCCGCAGGCGCGCCGCGCCGCCTGGGAGATGATCCGCTCACTCCGCTCGCTCGGCAAGACCGTCCTCCTCACGACGCACTACCTCGACGAGGCCGAGCAGCTCTCCGACCGGGTCGCCGTGATGCGGGAGGGACAGATCGTGCGCGTCGGGACGCCCGCCGAGCTGACGAGCGCCGACCTGCAGACGGAGATTCGCTACCGGCAGGACGGCGAAGAGGTGCTCGTGCGGACGGACGAGCCCACACGCGTCCTCGCCGAGCTGACGGCGGCAGCGGTCGCGCGCGGCGAGGAACTCGAAGGCCTGCAGGTGCGGCGCCCATCGCTCGAAGAGGTCTATCTCGCGCTGACCGCCGACCAGGCCGAGGAAGAAGCCGAGGTCGAGGCGTGAGCGCGGAGGCGATCCGCGTCTCCGGTCGCCGACCGCCGCGGGCGATGTTCGTCCACCAGCTCCGTTCGGAACAGCTCGTCTTCTGGCGGAGCAGGGAGGCGGCGTTCTTCATCTTCCTGTTCCCGCTTCTGCTCTACGTCCTTCTCAGCTCCGTGTACTCCGGGAGGATCTACGGCGTGCCGGCGCCGGAAGCGCTGCTCGCCGGTCTCATCGGCTACGGGTGCGCGAACACGGCCTTCGCCGGGCTTGCGATCCAGCTCGTGCTGCGGCGCGAAAACGGGATCCTCAAACGGCTTCGCTCGACGCCGCTGACCCAGGCGACCTACGTCGGCTCACTGCTCGTCTCGACGCTGATCGTGTTCGCGCTCCAGACCCTCGCGCTGTTCCTCCTGGGCCGCGTGTTCTACGGAACGCCTTTCCCCTCCGACATCGCCTCGCTGGTCGCCGCGATCGTGATCGGCACCGCGGTCTTCGCGGCGCTCGGCGCGGCGACCGCATCGGTCATCCGCTCGGCGGAGGGCTCCTCGGCCGTCGTCAACTTCATTCTGCTGCCGATGGCATTCCTCAGCGGCGCGTTCGGTTCGACACGGCACCTCCCCGCCTTCCTCCGCGCAATCGCCGACGTCCTGCCACTCAAGTACTTCATCAACCTCGTCAACGCCGTCTACCTGCGCGGAAACGGCGTCTGGACGCGGCCGCAGGACCTCGCGGTTCTCTTTGCCTGGGGGATCGCCGGGCTCGTGTTCACGAGCTACAAGTTCCGCTGGGAGCCGCGCGAGCGGTAGCCGCGTTAGGAGTTCGGCCGGCCGGATACGAGTGCGGCATGAACCCACTCTTCGACGAACCCGCAATCTCACGGCTCGTGCGCGAGCAAGAGGAGCCCGGCATCGAGGTTCGCGTCAACTTCGGCGTCTTCGCCGGGCGGCACGCGACCCCCGCCGAGATCGACGAGCTTGCGGCGGCGCTGAAGGACTCCGTGACCTCGTTCGCGATCGTGTCGGAGGTGCGGCACGAGTTCGCGGCTGCCGTCGAGGCCTCCGTGCACCAGGTGGTGATCGAGGTGCCGCAGGAGATCGCCGGCGAGAAGGGTGAGCTCCTCGCCGAGCGGATCGTCCTCACCGCAAACGGCTGGGCACTCGAGTGCATCGCCTCGCGGCACGGAGCCGGCGAACTGTAGCCGGCTCAGCCCGTCGAGTACGTCACCGTCACCGACGCCTGGATCTTTTGCGTCCCCGCCTCGATCGGTGGTGCGGCCGACGCCCGTGCCGCCATCGCCTCTCCGTACATGATCGGCGCCGGTGCGCCGCCTTCCCGCACCTTGAGCGGCGCGCCGAGCGTCAGGCCCGCGGCGCTCGCGATCGCCTGCGCCTTGCCCTTCGCCTCGACGAGCGCCTGCGTCAGCGCCTTGTCGTAGAGCGCGGACTTGTCGGCCGTGTCGAGGCTCGGGCCGTCGACGTTGTTCGCGCCGGCGCCGACGGCGGCGTCCACGAGCTGGCCCGACTTGTCGAGCGCGGCCGTGACCTGCACGGAGTCGGAGGCCTGGTAGCCGGTGATCCGCGTGCCGTCGTTCGACGTTTGCGGCCAGAGCGAGACCTGGGTCGTCTGGATCTCGGACGAAGGGACGCCGGCCTTCTTCAGCGAGTCGATGATCGCGCGCGCCTCGGAGGAGTTGCGGCTCAGCGCCTCAGCAGCCGTGGCGCCGTTCGTCGTCACGCCGAAGTCGAACGAGGCCCGGTCGGGCGTCGCGTCGACCGTCCCGTTGCCGGTCACGGTGATCGTCGAGCCGGTGGTCGGTGTTGCGGAGCGGCCGAGGCGCGGCTGCGCGACGCCGGCGATCGCGGCCGCGACGAGCAGCACACCGGCGAGTACGAGGATCGTGCGGAGTCTGTTCATGCCTCATGTACGGCGCCGTGGCGCCAGGGATCACACTGCGCTCAAGACTGCGCCTGGGGCGGTGTGGATCCCATGCCGCGAAATCCGTCGCCCTTCCCGGCTGCTCCTCCAAACGTAAGTCCGCTCGCCTGGGCCAGTGTTCCGGTGACCCCCGAAGACGCCAGGGGCGACCCTAGTGAGTCGCCGCCTCTAGTTCCGGGCCGACAGTCGGAAGGTCTTCGTCAGGAGAGCTCAGGGTCGGCTTCGTCGCGATGGCGCGGCCGCCCAACACAGCCACGGCGAGCGCCGCCATTACAAGCAGCCCAAGCGTCTCCGGCAGCCCGACCTGATCGGCGAGAAGACCGATCACCGGCGGACCGACGATGAAGCCCATGTAGCCGATCGTAAAGGTGGCGGCCAGCGAAGGACCAGGCCGACTGAGCCGTCCCGCCGCGCTGAAGAGCAGCGGCACGGCGTTCGCGATGCCGAGGCCGCAGACGGCAAAGCCGATCACGGCAGGAACCGTCTCGCCGATCAGCAACACGCCCCCGAGCGCGACCGCCACCAGTGCCATGCCGCCGCGCATCAGCGGCCCGGCGCCGAGTCGCTCATTCAACAGATCGCCGCCGAGGCGCGCGACAGCCATCCCGAGGGAGAAACCGGTGAACGCCATCGCCGTGGCCGCGGCGCTCGAGCCAGTGTCGTGACGAAGGTAGATCCCGCTCCAGTCGCCGATCGCGCCCTCGGTCATCATCGCCAGGAAGCACAGTCCGCCGATCAGCAGCACGGCACGCGAGGGCCGCGCGAACGCGTTCCCCGCCTTGGAACCGGCCGATCCCTTCCCGAGCCGCCCGGTGATCCACAGCGCGGCGACCCAGAGCGCAACCCCGACGAGCAGGCTCTCGAGCCGCGGGTCGACTCCCACCGAAGCCGCAATCGCGACCAGACCCGCCGAGAGGAACCCGCCCACGCTCCAGCCACCGTGGAGCGACGACATGATCGGCCTGCCCAGCTCGCGTTCGACGGCGACTCCGTGTGCGTTCATCGAGACGTCCATCGCCCCGCCGCTCGCTCCGAAGACGAACAGAATCGCGGCGAGCGTGAACGCGCTCGTCGCCAGCAACGGCAGCGGCAACATCAGGCAGAAGATCAGCGCGGCGGCGCGCGTAACCGAGGCGCTCGAGCGGCCGTCGAGTATATGGCCGGTCAGCGGCATCGAGACGAGCGCCCCCGCGGCCACGCACAGCAAGCACCACCCGAGCGTCGCCTTCGAGATCCCGAGATGGTCCTGCAGCCATGGAATGTGCGCGACCCAGGTTCCCATCATCGCGCCGTTGATCGCGAAGACGGTGAACGTCGCGAGGCGTGGTGTCATACGACCACCACGTCGATGCCGGCGCTCGTGTAGGGCCGTGTCAGCTCGTAGCTACCGTCGGTGACCAGATGGTCGATGTCCGCGAGCTGCGCGACGACCCATGGGCTCGCGGTGCGGAGCTTGTCCGCCGTCGCGAGCGCGATCACCTCACCGGCCGAGGCCACCATGGCGCGCTTCACATACGCCTCTTCGCCGCCGAGCGTCGTGACGCCGACGTCGGGATGCAGCGAGCAGATGCCGAGCACGCAGATGTCCGCTCGCACCATGTGGAACGCCTCAACGGCGGCCGCCCCGACCGCAACCTGCGCGTCCCTCAGCAGCCGGCCCCCGACGAGCATGACCTCGGCCTTCGGGTGGTTCGCCAGCGCCAAGGCAACCGGCGGAGAG
Source organism: uncultured Actinomycetes bacterium (assembly GCA_963731015.1). GTDB lineage: Bacteria > Actinomycetota > Thermoleophilia > Gaiellales > Gaiellaceae > Palsa-739. Next base: position 667,309 of record CAVSTY010000003.1, on the reverse strand, counting down.
TTGGTGACGACGGTGCCGTCGTAACGCGGAGGGAGACGGCGGGCCAGCTCGAGCGTCGTCGTGCCGCCGTCGAGGACGATCACGCGTGTGCCGACCACGAGCGGCAGGGCCGCCTCGGCGAGTGCAGCCTTCTCCTCCTGTGAAACCTGGAGCCGGTCCGTAAACGAATTGTTCTGCGGCGCGGAGGCCAGCGCGCCTCCGTGAACGCGATGCAGCAGGCCTCGCTCGGCGAGGTCCCGCAGGTCGCGCCGGATGGTGTCCTCGGACACGCCGAGGCTGGCCACCAGCTCCGAGGCGACGACCCTGCCGTCACGCTCGACCCGCGCCAGGATCGCCTGCCTGCGCTCCGCCGTCAGCACCTGCATGTTTTAGCACGAACATGCGGTTTTGTGCGGCTTACCGCGACTCAGGCCTGGGCCAGTGTTCCGGAATGACCCCTGAGCGCGAGCGCGTATAAGCGAGTCAGTGAAGCGCCTCTGTCTTCTGATCACGCTCCTAACTTCGATGGCCGCACTGGCCGCCTGCGGCTCGGGCGGCCAGGGGCCGCTTTCTAATCTCCACGCGGATCCGATCGGCTTCAGTATGCCGCTCGACGTTGGCCAGTCTGGTTCGATCAGCGGACCATTCGTCGTCAAGAACACCGGTTCCCAGTCGGTCACCCTCGATAGCGTGGATCTGGTGGGACTTCCGGGAGGTCTCGCCTCCCTCGGCGCTTACATCGTTCCTTACCCCGAGCACCCCACCGGACCGCGCCCGCGATCGGCGACGATCGGAATCGTCCCGGGCTACGCGATTTCTCCACCGGGACGCAGCCTGCACGGAGCAGTCGTTCCGCCGCACGCCCAGATCGCAATCGTGCTCGGCGTGAAGCCAACGAAGGACGGACAATTCGCCTGGTATGCGGTCAACGTCGGCTACCACCACGGATCCAACGGGTACACGCTCAGCACCCCCCTGGCGGCTCGGATCTGTGTTCCAAAAGCACCCTACGTAGGGGAGAACGGCCGAGACTGCCCGCCCCCGAACCCTTTGGACCACTAGGGCACCCCGGTGGCCAATAAGGGATGACACTCGCCTGGGCGAGTGTCATCTCACTCGAAAGCGCGACGGACTAAGCGGTAGCGGGCAGGTACGGCGTCCAGCCCGACGGGATCCGCGGGGCTGCGAGCTTGATGAACAGCGTCGGCGTCGGGGCGCGCGGCGAGGTGCGGAGCTCCATCCCCGCCTGCTCGAGCGACCGGTCTCCCTTGCGCAGGTTGCACGGAGCACAGGCCGTGACGACGTTCTCCCAGATCGACTCGCCGCCCTTCGAGCGCGGCACGATGTGGTCGAGCGTGAGGCGGCCGTTCGTCGTCCCGCAGTAGGCGCAGCGCCAGCCGTCACGCGCGAACAAGGCCCGCCGCGAGATCTTGCGCTGGATCGCGCGGGGCACACGCACGTAGTGGATCAGCCGGATGACGTGGGGCCAGATGAAGCTGCCGGTCGAGGAGCGCAGCGGCTTGTCGAGCCGCTCGATCACCTCGGCCTTGCCCTTGTAGACGAGCACGTGGGCACGCCGCACCGTACAAACGTTGAGCGGCTCGTAACTAGCGTTCAAGACAAGAACGTGCTGCAACCTGGGCGAAAAGTAGCAGTGCCGAACGTGGCTACTACTGCGACTTCATGGCCCGTTCGACCGCTTCCTGCTCCTCGGGGGAGAGCGAGACGGCGGCGCGACCGTTGTCGAGCTCCTTGACGTAGATCCGCGCGTAGTCCCGTCCCTGGATGGCACTGAGGACGACACCGCTACGGGCGGAGTTGAGCAGCGCAACCGACGCGGACTGGTGGCCGCCGGTGTTCTCGTACGCGTCGTAGCGCACGACGGCGAGCCGCGAGACCGTCGCGTCGACGCGGCGCTCGAGGCGCCCGAGCGCCGCGGTGACCTCGTCGAGCGCGCGATGCAGCCCGTCCACCCGCCCCTGGAGCGCAACGGCGAAGTCGACGAGGTCGCCGCCGCCTCCTCCCTGCAGCGTGAGCTGGGCGGCCCGGACCCGGCGCAGACGCGCGTGGAGCACGAGCGCGGTCACGAGCCCGATCACCGCGACGGCCGCAGCCGCGATCGCGATCCAGCCTGCCACCGAGGCGCTCAACGCCTACCCGCCCGAGGAGAGACTGAAGAAGACCGGATAGGAGTAGTGGTTGTTGGAAAGGATCGTTTCGCCCGGCACCTTGCCGACCACGACACTCACGACGGCCTGGCTGCTGAAGGCCTTCGACAGGTCGAGGTTCGAGAAGGTCACGGTCTGCGTCTGTTTGCTCTGGATCGACGAGATATGCTCGGTCACGCTCGGCGTCACCTTCTTGCCGAAGACGCTGACCGTGAGCGTGACGGGGACCTTCACCTCCTGGAAGTCACCCGAGTTCTCGACCGAGACCTTGAAGACGAGGTCGGCCGCGACGTCCACGGTGGTCGGGCCGGAGGTCGTGAGCGGCTGTGTCTTGCCGCCCGAGACGGCCTCGGTACTCAGGATCTCGGTGCCGTGCACGCCGGTCGTCGTGCCGCCGGCGCTCGTGGAGTGCAGGCGCTTGTAGACCTCCTTGAACGAATGGGCTCCGATCACCTCGGGGTTCGAGACGATCTGCGACGGTGGCGCGGTCACGCCCAGCACGCCCAGCCTCTTCAGGGTCTGCGTCGCGGGCAGCCTGAAGAGGTTCGCCCAGACGAGGTCGCTCGCGCTCAGGACGTTGGCCTGGTTGGCCATGAGGTGGCCGACCTGGAAGGCGGACTTCGAGCCGCCCGCGGCGAGGATGTTGGCGAGACCGGCCAGCCCGATCGCGCGCAGCTGGAGCGTCGCCAGCACCTGCTGGTGCGCCGCCTGGAGCTGTGCGGGCGGCACCAAGCGCAGAGCCTGGTCGTAGTCCTGCTGCTGCTGCCGCGACCACAGTCCGAGTTTCTGTTGGAGCTCGGTGAGCGTGAGCTTCGGGTTGTTGGACGCGGTCAGGTAGGCGTTCAGCGAACTGGCCGAGCTCTGCGCGATCGGCCGCACCTTGTTCAGGTACGACCCGTACTCGTCGGCTGTCGTCGGCCCCTGGCAGGAGCCGATCCAGAACACGAGGCCGACGACGATCGCGATCGCGAGCGCAACGAACCCGGCCAGCCGCGCAAGGGCCACTGTTCCGGGAGGCGGTGGGGACGGCTTCCGCGGGCCGCCACCGCGCGGCGATCTGACCCGCCGGCGCTGCCTGTCGGGAGCCTCGGCCGTCACCGGCTCCTCGAAGAACTCGAGCTCCGATCCGTCGTCGTGGGTGCTCACTGGATGGCAAGCCTAACCGCGCCGGGGAGGACAGTCCGACCGGGTCGCCAATCTCCGCTCTTGCATGGGAGAGGCCGCCACAGCGCTCACCGGCATCGAGCTCGTCCTCGACCGCTACCGGCCCTTGCGGCCGCTCGGCAGCGGCGGCTCGGGCTCGGTCTGGCTCGCCCGCGACGAGCGGACGGGACTCGACGTTGCGCTCAAGATCATTGCGCGGGAGGGCAAGGCCGCTGCGCGCGCCGAGCGCGAGGCGGCGGCAGCGGCCCAGCTACGCCACCCCACGTGCCTGCGCGCGTACGGGTTCGGCCGCGACTCGCGGCACGTCTACATCGCGTACGAGTTCGTCCCCGGCCAGACCTACCGCGAGGCGCTGCGAGCCGGTGAGCTGACCGACGACGACGCGATCGAGGCGTGCGCACAGGTGTGCGACGGCCTCGCGCATGCGCATGCGGCCGGGATCCTGCACCGCGACGTCAAGCCGTCGAACGTGCTGCTGACGGACGGCGACCACGTCGCTGCGCGCGTCCTCGACTTCGGGCTCGCGCAGATGACCGACGCCGAGACGCTGACCGAGGCCGGCGACGTGCCGGGGACGCTCGCGTACATCTCCCCCGAGCGCCTCGCGGGCGGCGAGGCGACGCCGGCAGCCGACGTCTGGGCGGTCGGCGTGATGTTGTGGGAGGCGCTCGCCGGACGGCATCCGTTCTGGCGCGGCTCGATGCTCGAGACGGCGCGTGCGATCGAGGCTGGTGCGCGGCCGCTCGGCGAGCTTCGCCCCGACCTGCCGAAGCGGCTCCTGCGGCTCGTCGACAGCGCGCTCTCGACGAACCCGGCCAGGCGACCGACCGCGCGCGAACTCGCCGACGCCCTGCGCGGCGCGGCCACGACGGCCGTTCCGCGTCCCGGTTTCAAGCTCCCGACGCGAATCGAGCCCGGCCAGGCGGTCACGGCGGTCCTTGCGGCGCTCCTCGCCGGCTGGACCTCGTCCGCCCTGCCGTTCTACCCGCACGGCTGGCCGCTGCTGCTCGCCCTCGTTGCCCTCGCGGCGACCCTGCTGCGCGAGCGCGTTGGGATCGCGCTCGCTCTCGCCGTCCCGGTGCTCCCGCTCGGCAACATCTCGCTCGGGCTCGCCCTTCTCTACTCCGCGCTCGCCGCCGGCTGGCTGCTCGTCACCTGGCGCGAGCCGCGCGCCGCGCTCCTCTTCGTAGTCGGTCCGCTACTCGCGCCGGTGGCCGCGCTCGGCCTCCTGCCTCTCGTCGCGGCGCGCACACGCACGGGCGCGGTGCGCGCGCTCGGGGTCGGGATCGGCGTGCTCACCGCAGCACTCGCCGCCGGGATCCGGCACGTCGCGCTGCCTCTCATCGGTGGTCCGGCGCCGCTGGGGCTCGGCGTCGCCGGCGCCCGTGACCCGTTCGACGTCGCGGGGTCGCTCGCCCGCGCGGCCGGCTCCCACCCGGCGCTCCTGGTCGAGACCTGCGCGCTCGCGCTCGTCGCACTCGCCCTCCCGCACGCGCGCGCCCGCGGCCGCTGGGCGGCGGCCGCGCTCGGCGCCGGGATGATCGTGCTGACCGTCGCCGCCGTGCCGGGCGCCGCTGCGCTCCCGCTTCTCCTCGCGGCCTGGGCGATCGCGGCGGTCACAGCGCTTCGCGCGCCTGCCCTGGGGGTACCCTCCGCCGCAAGCTGATGGTGCTGCGCGGAATCGAGCAGAGGCTGGAGCGTGTCTTCGAAGGAGTCTTCGGCCGCGCCTTCCGCACAAACGTCCAGCCGGTCGAGCTTGCCCGCAAGCTTGCGAAGGAGATGGACGAGCACCGCTCGACCTCGGTGACGCGTGTCTACGTCCCGAACGAGTACACGATCTACCTCTCGCTCGGCGACCGCGAGCAGTTCGAGGGCTACGAGAACTCGCTCGTGTCGGAGCTCGAGGAGTACCTCTCCGAGCACGCGGCACGCGAGAACTACGCGCTGCTGACGCCGCCGCGGATCCTGTTCGAGACGGACCAGGATCTCGGCGTCGGCGAGTTCGGCATCGCCACCCGCATGGCCCAGTACGGCCGGCAGCCCGGCGAGGAGGCACCTGCACCGGCAGAGGTCCCCGCTCCGGGCGCCACCATGGTCTACAAACCCCGGACGCAGCCGACCGAGGCAGCCTCGGCGGTCGACCTCGGCGTGGAGCGGGAGGTCGCAGTGCTGAGCTGGAGCGGCCAGCGGCACGTCCTCTCCAAGCAGCGCTCCGTGCTCGGCCGATCGCGCGACGCCGACGTCCGGGTCGACGACCCCAATGTGTCGCGCCGCCACGCGGAGATCGTGCAGGAGGGCTCGACGTACTGGCTCGTGGATCTCGGCTCGACGAACGGGACGGAGGTGGACGGGCGGCGTGTCCAGCGCGTGCGGCTCGACGACGGCTCGCGCTTCACGCTCGGCGAGACGACGGTCACTTTCTCGACCGAGCGGGACTAAGGGCGCCGTGACCATGCTCGCCTCGACCGGGGTCGCCGAAGTACTGCTGGTGCTCAAGATCGCCTTTCTCGTCCTGCTCTACCTCTTCGTCGTGCGCGTGATCCGCTCGGCGGGCCGCAACCGGCAGGCGCCGAGCCAGGACAGCATGATCCTCACCCCTGAAGCCGCAGCCGCGGCCGGGCTCCGCCGTGGAACACCGGCGCGCAGGTCGGTACGGCTCGTCGTCCAGCGCAGCCCGAGCCTCGAGGAGGGCGGCGAGTTCCCGCTCAACTCGGCACCCGTGACGGTCGGGCGCGGCGGCCAGAACGACCTCGTGCTGACGGGCGACGAGTTCGCGTCGGCCCGTCATGCTCGAATCGAGCTGCGCGGCGACGGCGTCTGGGTGCAGGATCTGGAGTCCACGAACGGCACCTATGTCAACGGGGCGCGCGTCGCCGGCGCACAGCGCCTCGACGCCGGGGACGTCCTCCGCGTCGGCGAGACCGACCTCGTGGTCGAGGAGAGCTGAGATGCCGGTCGGCGCGTACGCAGTCGCGAGCGACACCGGGCGCCGGCGGCGCCGCAACGAGGACAACTACGTCGTTGCGCCGCCGCTCTTCGCCGTCGCCGACGGGATGGGCGGCGCGCAGGCCGGCGAGATCGCGTCGCAGCTCGCCGCCTCGGCCCTCGAGGCGGGCGACTCCGACGGGCTCGAGGGGACCAAGCGGATCGACGCGCTCATCCAGGAGGCGAACCGCCGCATCTTCGACCGCGCCTCGACCGATCCCACCGCCTCGGGGATGGGCACGACGATGACCGTCGCGCTGGTCGAAGGTATGACCGTCGCGATCGGCCACGTCGGCGACTCGCGCGCCTACCTCGTCCGCGGCGAGCAGATGGAGCAGCTGACCGAGGACCACTCGCTCGTGAACGAGCTCATGAAGAGCGGGAGGCTCTCGGAAGAGGAGGCGCAGGTCCATCCGCAGCGCAGCGTGATCACGCGCGCCGTGGGCACGGATCCCGACGTCGACGTCGACGGCTTCACGATCGAGGCCGAGGAGGGCGACGTCATCCTCATCTGCTCGGACGGGCTCAGCGACATGGTCTCCGACGAGGAGATCCTCGAGCTCCTCCACGCGAACCGGGACGACCTCGAGAAGGCCGTGAAGGCGCTGGTTGCGGCCGCGAACCGCGGCGGCGGCGAGGACAACATCACCGCGGTTGCGTTCCAGCTCTCGTCCGAAGCGCCGCCGAGCAACCTCGAGGACACCGTCGCCATGCCGGCGCTCACCGAGGACGGGGACGAGCCGGACGAGCAGACGCGCGAGTACGTCGAGGCCGATCCGGGCGGCGACACGATGGTCGTCCCGCCCGGCGAGCTCGCCGCGGTCGAGGCGCCACAGGCGAAGCGGGTCCGGATCGTCCTGATCGCCATCGCAGCACTCGCCGTCGGGGCGGCGCTCGTGATCTGGGGGCTCACGCGGTGACCCTTCGCAACCGCGAGCTTGCAGCACTCCTCACGGTCGGCGCGCTGACGGCGATCGGCTTCGCCACGGTCTACATCGCGCTCAAGTCGCAGATCTCGAACGGCTCGCTCGGCTACGCCGTCTTCTTCTTCGGCCTCTACCTCGTGGCGCACGCCGTCGCGCGCTTGACCGTGCCGCTCGCCGACCCGTACCTGCTGCCCATGGCGGCGCTCCTGACCGCGATCGGCGTGACGGAGATCTACCGGCTCGGCCCGAGCAACGCGTTCCGGCAGGGACTCTGGATCGTGATCGGCATCGGCGCGTTCGCCGCCACGCTCTTCTGGCTGCGCCACGACTATCGCGTGCTCGAGCGCTACAAGTACATCTTCGGAGTCAGCGCGATCGTCCTGCTCTTCCTGCCCCTGGCGCCCGGGATCGGCGAGCAGATCAACGGCTCGCGCCTCTGGATCCACTTCGGCTCGCTCCAGTTCCAGCCGGGCGAGCTCGGGAAGATCGCGCTCATCGTCTTCCTCGCCGCCTACCTGCGGGAGAAGCGCGAGGTGCTCGCCCAGGGAAGGCTGAAGGACTGGGGGCCGCTGCTCGTGATCTGGGGCGGCGCGATGCTCGTCCTCTTCGCGACCGACGACCTCGGCAGCGCTCTCCTCTACTACGGGATCTTCGTCGCGATGCTCTACGTCGCGACGGCACGGATTACGTTCGTCGCCGTAGCAATCGGCCTCTTCCTCGCCGGCTCCTTCGCGGTCGCGCAGGGAACGCCCCACGTGCAGGAGCGGGTGAACGTCTGGCTCGATCCTTACAAGTACGCCCACACGAGCGGCTACCAGATCCTGCAGTCCCTCTACTCGATTGCACACGGAGGCGTCGGCGGGACCGGTCTCGGACGCGGCATCGTCAACTCCCCGGGCGGTGTGCAGGTCGTCCCCGATCAGAACACCGACTTCATCTACTCGGCCCTGGCCCAGGAGCTCGGGCTGATCGGCGCGGCCGCCCTGCTGCTCCTCTACATGGGCTTCGTCCTGCGTGGCTTTCGGGTAGCGCTCACGGCGACCGACGGCTTCTCGAAGCTCCTCGCGACCGGGCTCAGCTTCAGCTTCGCCTTTCAGACGTTCGTGATCGTCGGCGGGATCACGCGGGTCATCCCACTGACGGGAATCACGCTGCCCTTCGTCTCGTACGGAGGCTCGAGCGTCGTTGCCAACTTCCTGCTGGTCGCGGGACTGATGCTTGTCTCCAACCGCGCGAACCGGGAGGAGACCGCGGCGTGAACAAGCAGATCCGGCACGTGTCCGTCGCGGCGCTGATCCTGATCGCTGTCCTCGTCGTCTCGACGACGTACTGGCAGACGTGGGCCGTCGGCGACCTCGCGGCCCGGAAGGACAACGAGACGAAGATCATCCAGCGCCTCACGGTCAACCGCGGCAAGATCTTCGCCGCCGACGGCACCGTCCTCGCCAACAACCGCGTGACCCGCAAGCACGGCCTGACGATCTACACGCGGCACTACCCGCAGAACGAGCTCGCACCGCAGGTGATCGGCTACTCGACTCGCGCCGGCACGACGACGGGGCTCGAGCAGACGCTCGACGACTACCTGACCGGCGCCAACACGAACCTCAGCAACAGCCTCCGGGACGCGCTGCAGCTCGGCCCCCGGACCGTGCGTGGCGACAACGTGTACCTCACCCTGCGCCCCGACATCCAGCGGCTGGCGCAGGACCAGCTCGCCGGACGCTGCGGCGCGGTCGTCGTGCTCGACACGAAGACCGGCGCGGTCGTCGCGATGGCCTCGTCGCCCACCTACAACGCCAACCTCATGGTGCAGCCGAACGGCTTCAACAAGGTCAAGAGGATCAAGGGCACGTGCGGCGCCGCGTCGGCACTCCAGAACAACGCAACGGTCGGTCTCTATCCGCCGGGCTCGACCTTCAAGATGGTGACGGCCGCGGCCGCGCTCGACTCGGGCGCCTACACGCCGAGCTCCCCGTTCTACGACCCCGGCTACTGCACCGAGTACGGCAAGCGCGTGTCGAACGCGGGCAACCCCGACCAGACCGGGCCGGAGGCCTTCGGCAACGTCTCGCTCGCGCAGGGCTTCGAGCACTCGATCAACTCGGTCTTCTGCAACGTCGGCAAGCAGATCGGCGGCTTGAAGATCCTCGAGTACGCGAAGCGGTTCGGCTTCTACTCGGTGCCGCCGCTCGAGACGCCGCCAAACGAGAGCGCCGCTTCCGGTCTCTACAAGTTCGACAAGAGGGGGAGAAGGCTCTGGACCCCCACGAGCAACACCCAGATCGATTCGGGCCGGCTTGCGTTCGGGCAGTTCAACATGCTCGCGACGCCGCTCCAGATGGCGCTCGTCGGCGCCACGATCGCGAACAAGGGAGTCGTGCCGAGGCCGTATCTCGTACAGAAGGTCGTCGCCGCGGACGGGTCGACCGTCACGAAGACGAGACCGCAGATGCTCGGCCGCGCAATCAAGCCGCAGACCGCAGCCGAGCTGAACCAGATGATGCAGCTCGTCGTCCAGGGCGGCACTGCCGCGGGGATCTTCCCTTCCAGCCTCAAGGTGGCCGGCAAGACGGGCACCGCGGAGCTCGGTCTCGGGAACATCTACGACTCGTGGTTCGTCGCGTTCGCGCCGGCGGACAACCCGCGCTACGTCGTCGCGGTCGTCGTGGAGAAGCAGCCGAACGGCTTCGGCGCCACGGTCGCGGCCCCGATCGCCCGGACCATCCTCGAAAAACTCCTGCACCGCTGAGCATGTCTCTACCCTTTAGGCGGCCGTGGCGGTAAGCGACTCTCTCATCGACACCCTCTTCGACGGGCGCTACCGGATCCAGCGCAAGCTCGGGGCGGGCGGCATGGCCGACGTGTACCTCGCCGAGGACCAGGAGCTCGGCCGCCGCGTCGCGATCAAGATCCTCAACAGCCGCCACGGGAACGACGACCAGTTCATCGAGCGCTTCCGCCGCGAGGCGAAGAACGCCGCCGCGCTCAACCACCCGAACATCGTCTCGATCTACGACCGCGGCGAGGCCGAGGACACCTACTACATCGCGATGGAGTTCCTCGACGGGCGCACGCTCAAGGAGCTGATCGTCGGCCGCGGCGCCGCGCCGATCAACGTCGCGATCGAGTACGCGCGCCAGATCCTCTCGGCACTGCGCTTCGCACACCGCCACGGCATCGTGCATCGGGACATCAAGCCGCACAACGTCCTGGTCGACGGCGAAGGGCGCGTGAAGGTGACGGACTTCGGCATCGCGCGCGCCGGCACCAGCCAGATGACGGAGGCGGGCTCGATCGTGGGGACGGCGCAGTACCTCTCGCCCGAGCAGGCGCGCGGCGGGGAGGTCGACCCGCGCTCCGATCTCTACTCGCTCGGCATCGTCCTCTACGAGCTCTTGACCGGCAAGACGCCCTTCGACGGCGAGACGCCGGTCGAGATCGCGATGAAGCACCTCTCGACCGCGCCGCAGCCGCCGTCGAAACTGCGGCCCGACATCCCGCCCGAGCTCGACATGGTCGTTCTGAGGGCGCTCGCCAAGAATCCCGACGACCGCTACCAGAGCGCCGACCAGATGGAGGCGGATCTCGAGCGCGTCGCGCGCGGCGCGCGCGTCTCGGCCGCCACGGTCGACACCGCGACGCAGGTGATGAGCCGCCCCGCGGCGGCAGCCGTCGCGGCCACCTCGGCGACGGCCGCGACCATCATCGCGCCGCCGCCGTCTTCCGCCGCACGCGACGCCCCGCCGCCGCTGGTCGACGAAGAGGAGGAGTACCAGGAAGGCGGCGACCGGCCGCTCTGGCCGTGGCTCGTGGCGATCGGCTTCGTCGTCGCGGCCCTGGTCGCGGGCTTCTTCGTCTGGCAGGAGCTCTCCGGTGCGAAGGCGCAGGTGCCGGTCAACAACTACGTGAACGAGCCGGTGGCGAATGCCAAGCAGCAGCTCACCGCAGCGGGCCTCCACCCGCACGTGCGGAAGGGCCCGAGCGAGCGGTTCCAGCACGGCATCGTCTTCAAGCAGAACCCGACCGCCGGCACGAAGGTGGACAAGGGCGGCACGGTCACGATCTGGGTCTCGACGGGACCGCCGAAGGTGAGCGTGCCCGACGTCAAGGGCGAGCAATGGACTGTGGCGCAGCAGGCCCTCGTGAACGCCGGGCTGAAGCCGCAGAAGTTCAGCGTCCCCGGCAATCAGGCGGGCAAAGTGACGGCGACCGACCCGGCCGCCGGCAAGTCCGTGCCTAAGGGGTCGACGGTGCGCGTTAACGTCATGAGCGGGCCGGTGACGGCCGCGGTGCCGAGCGTCGTGGGACTCAGCGTCCAGGACGCCATATCCAGGCTCAACGCAGCCGGCTTCAAGGCCAATCCACGTACGTCGACAGCACGGCTACCAAGGATCAGGTCATCAGCCAGACCCCGGCGCCGGGCACGTCGGAGCCGAAGGGCTCGAGCGTGACCGTCAACGTCTCGAACGGCCCGCCCCTCGTCACCGTGCCGGACGTCGTCGGCTACACCTCGCAGCAGGCGGTGCAGGCGCTCGAGGCCGCGGGCTTCCAGGTCAACCAGCAATACATCGGCGACTGACGCGAGCCAGCAGAACATCGTCCAGTCGCAGAACCCGGCCGGTGGCCAGTCGGCCGCGAAGAACTCAACGGTGACGATCGTGATCGGCCAGTTCTCGCCTGGGCCGCCGACGACGACCACCACGACGACCCCGTGACCTCACCCCGCCTCCGGGTGGCCATCCTCGCGGGCGGCCGCTCGAGCGAGCACGAGATCTCCCTGGCGTCGGCGCGCTCGGTCGCCGCAGCTCTCGATCCCGAGCGCTACGAGCTCGCCGAGGTGGCGATCGGCCGCGACGGGCGCTGGGCGCTCGGAACCGGCAAGACGACCGCGGAGACGCTCCCCGTCCCGTACGACGGCGGCCCGCTCGAGAAGCTCGGCTCGGTCGACGTCGTCCTCCCGATCCTGCACGGCCCGTTCGGCGAGGACGGCACGGTGCAGGGACTGCTCGAGCTCGCCGGCGTCCCCTACATCGGCGCCGGCGTCGCGGCCTCGGCGCTCGCGATGGACAAGGACCTGTTCAAGAAGGTCATGCGCGACAGCGGCATCCCCGTGGCGGCGCACCACACGATCCGGCTCGGCGACGCAGTCGAGAACCCGTTCGGCTACCCCGTGTTCGTGAAGCCCGCGCGGCTCGGCTCCTCGGTCGGAATCTCGAAGGTGCACACCGAGGAGGAGCTCGCGCCCGCTGTCGGGCTCGCCTTCCGGCACGACGAGAAGGTGCTGGTGGAGGAGTTCGTGCAGGGGACCGAGGTCGAGGTGGGCGTCCTCGGCAACCGCGTGCCGCCCCCCGTCGCGTCGCTGCCCGGCCAGATCGACACGCTCGAGCACGAGTGGTACGACTTCGCGTCGAAGTACAACGAGGGCGGGATGGAGCTGCTCATCCCGCCGCCCGGCCTTTCGCAGGAGACGGTCGAGCTGCTGCAGAGGCGCGCCGTCGAGTCGTTCGTCGCGGGTGAGTGCGAGGGTCTCGCGCGCGTCGACTTCTTCGTGCGCGAGTCCGACGGCGAGGTCGTCCTCAACGAGCTCAACACAATGCCGGGCTTCACCGAGACGAGTGTCTGGGCGCGGCTCTTCGAGGCGTCCGGCCTCGGTTACGCGGAGGCGCTTCAACGGCTGATCGAGCTCGCGCTCGAGCGGCACGAGCGCCGCTCGAAGCTCGAGTACTAGCTCTTCGCCGTAACCTCCGAGATCTGCGCATACCGCTGTGGCGGAAGCTCTGTGATCCAGACGACGTAGTACTGCGCGGTGTTCCCGTCCAGCGTGAACGTCGTCGTGCCGTTGACGGTTTGCGGCGACGAGTCCGGCGTGAAGCTGCCGGTCGGCGAGTCGCCGGACTGGATCTCGGCGGTGAAGCCCGGTGTCGGCGTCGTCACCGTCAGGTGCGCGAGCTTGACCGCGCTGCCCGCGTCGACCACCAGCCCGAGGCCTGTCAGGAGCCCGCCGAACGCCTGGTCGCCGTACGTCTGCGTCATCCACGAGGTCGCCTCGGAGCCGTCCGTCGCGAGCGGGGCGGTGTCGGCATGCGAGTCGGGATGGCCCGGGTTGGAGTACGCGTCGCCGACTCCCTTCAGTTGCACCGGCGAGCCGGACGACCCGCCACCTCCGCCCAGGACGCCGTGCCGACCCGCGCCGCCAAGCAGCAGCACGGCCGCGAACGCCGCGCCGGCCACGAGAAGCGCGAGCAGCACCCAGACGAGCGGGCGCCGGCGGTGGTGGCGACGCGCAGGCGATCCGGGGTCGTGCCCGAGGTGGCGGCGCGTGCGCGGGCGGAGTGACCAGCGTCATGGCGAGGTCGTCGTCCGGCGGTGGCGGGTCCCCTTCGACCTCGGCGAGGCAGGCGCGCAACTCCTTCGCGAACGCGGTCATGGACGGGAACCGTCGGCCCGGATCCTTGGCGAGCGCCCGGTCGACGGCAGCCTCGAGCCTCGGCGAGACGTCGGACCGTCGCTCGCGCAGGCGCGGCGGCGGCTCGTTGACGTGGCGCAGCGCGACGGCGACGAAGTTCTCGCCGGTGAACGGGACGTCGCCGGCCAGGAGCTCCCAGAGCACAACGCCGAGCGAGTAGACGTCGGTCGCGGGCGAAACCTGCTTCCCGCTCGCCTGCTCGGGCGCGAGGTACTCGCCGGTGCCGAGCACGGTGCCGGTCTGGGTGACGCCGTGCTCCACGTGAAGCGACCGCGCGATGCCGAAGTCGGTCACCTTCACCTCGCCCTCGCCGTTGAGGAGGACGTTCTGCGGCTTCACGTCGCGGTGGACGAGCCCCCGGTCGTGCGCGAAGGCGAGCCCGTCGGCGACGGCGAGCGCGAGCTCGAGCGCCTGTCGCACCGGCAGCCGGCCGGACCGCAGGACGAGCTCCTTCAGGTTCTCGCCCTCGACGTACTCGAAGACGATGTACTGCCGCCCGTCGTCGTCCCCGCGGTCGATGACGGTGACGATGTTCGGATGCGACAGCTTCGCGACCGCGCGCGCCTCGCGGCGGAAGCGCTCCAGGTACTCCGGATCCCGGGCGTAGTGCTCGTGGAGGATCTTGATCGCGACCCGCCGCTCGAGCTGGCGGTCGCGGGCGCGGAAGACGGTCGACATTCCGCCGGTTCCCACGAGCTCCTCGAGCTCGTAGCGGTCGGCGATCAGGTCACCAGGCTGCGGGGGCCGTGACACGGCGGGAAACGGCCGGCGCGGCTACGCCAAAACCGCTTCCAGCGCCTCCTCCCACGCCGCGAGCGCTTCCTCGAGCTCGGCGTCGGTGATCACGAGCGGACTCAAGACGCGGTTGCAGTTCGAGTGAACGCCGGCCTGGAGGAGCAGCAGCCCGCGGGCGGCGGCCTCCTCGGCGACCCGCGCGGCGATCGCCGGTGCAGGCTCCTTCGTCGCACGGTCTTCGACGTACTCGACCGCGAGCATCGCGCCGAGACCGCGGACGTCGCCGATCGCGTCGAACCGCTCCTGCCACGCGAGCATGCGAGCGCGAATCGTGTCGCCGATCCGCTGCGCCCGTTCGACGAGCCCTTCCTCCTCGAACACATCGAGGACGGCCATGGCGGCCGCGAGCGCGACGGGGTTCCCGACGTACGTACCGCCGACGGCGTTGTCCCAGAGCGAGTCCATGATCTCGGCCTTGCCGACGACACCGGACAGCGGCAGTCCGCCTGCGATCGACTTCGCCACCGTGATCAGATCCGGCTCGACGTCGTAGTGCTCGATTGCGAACATCCGCCCGGTGCGGCCGAAGCCCGTCTGCACCTCGTCGACCACGAGCAGGATCCCCTCGCGGTCGCAGATCGCGCGCAGCCCTTCCATGAACGCGGGCGGCGCGGGGATGAAGCCTCCCTCGCCCTGCACAGCTTCGACGACGATCGCGGCGACCGTCTCGGCGGCGACCTGCGTCAGGAGCGCGCGCTCGAGCGCGTCGAGCGCGTCGCGCGCCGTGATCCCGCGGTACTCGTCCGGGAAGGGCACACGGTAGACCTCCGGCGCGAACGGCCCGAGGCCGGCCTTGTAGGGATGCGTCTTCGAGGTGAGCGTGAGCGAGAGCAGCGTGCGCCCGTGGAACCCGCCCTCGAAGCCGATCACGGCCGGCCGACGCGTGTAGCCGCGCGCGAACTTGACGGCGTTCTCGACGGCCTCGGTGCCCGCGTTGAAGAACGCAGCCTTCGACGGGCCCGAGAACGGCGCGAGCGCGGTCAGCCGCTCGGCGTAGTCGACGTAGATCTCGTACGGGACGATCGTGAAGTCGGTGTGGAGGAAGCGCGCGGCCTGTTCCTGCACGGCTGCGACGACGCGCGGGTGGGCGTGGCCGACGTTGAGGCAGCCGACGCCGCCCGTGAAGTCGACGAAGCTGTTGCCGTCGACGTCGGTTACGGTCGCCCCACGACCGTCCGCGATCACGATCGGCAGGTAGAAGCTGAGCGGATCGGCGACGACCCGCTGCTTCCGCTCGGCGATCTCGCGGGAGCGCGGGCCGGGGATCTCGGTGCGAAGCTCGATTGCGCGCGTGACGGCCACGCCGCCACGATAACCACTCCGCCCGACAGGGATTCGCGGTAAGAATCGTGCGATGGTCCTGTCCGACGCGACGATCGCCCGCCTGCTCGCCGAGGGGCGGATCGAGATCGACCCCTACGACGACGCGCTGCTGCAGCCCTCCAGCGTCGACGTGCGCGTCGACAAGCTGTTCCGCGTCTTCCACAACAACCGCTATCCGTTCATCGACGTCAAGGTCGAGCAGGCGGAGCTGACCGAGCTGGTGGAGGTGGACGACGAGCACCCCTTCGTCCTCCATCCCGGCGAGTTCGTGCTCGGTTCGACGCTCGAGCGCATCCGACTGCCCGACGACCTCGTCGCCCGGCTCGAGGGCAAGTCGAGCCTCGGGCGGCTCGGCCTCCTCATCCACTCGACCGCAGGCTTCATCGACCCGGGCTGGGACGGCCACGTGACACTCGAGCTCTCGAACGTCGCCAACCTGCCGATCACGATCTATCCCGGCATGAAGATCGGGCAGATCTCCTTCATGCAGATGACGGAGCCCGCCGCGACGCCGTATGGCTCCGAGGCGATCGGCTCGAAGTACAAGGGCCAGCGCGGGCCGACCGCGAGCCGCTACTGGCAGAACTTCGAGGGCTCGTGACCGTTCTCGTCACCGGCGGGACGGGGTTCGTCGGGCCGCATGTCGTGCACGCGCTGCGCGCGCGGGACACGCCGGTGCGCGCGCTCGTGCGCAACCCGGCCCGCGCCACGCGCCTCGCGGCCTGGGGCGCCGAGCTCTCCCCGGGCGACGTGACCGACCCAGCGTCCCTCCTCGTCGCCTGCGAAGGCGTCGACACGGTCGTCCACCTCGTCGCGATCATCCGCGGCCGGCCCGCCGACTTCGAGCGCGTGATGGCGGAGGGAACACGGAACGTCGTCGCGGCCGCACAGGAGGCGGGTGCGCGGCGGTTCGTGCTCGCGAGCGCGCTCGGGCTCGACGAGCGGTCGAAGGACGCCGTGCCGTACTTCGCCGCGAAGTGGGAGATGGAGCGAGCGGTGCGCGAGTCCGGGCTCGAGCACGTGATCTTCCGGCCGAGCTTCGTCTTCGGCCGCGACGGCGGGGTCCTGCCGACGTTCATCCGGCTGGCGCGCCTCGCGCCAGTGACGCCGATCATCGGCTCCGGCAAGCGGCGGCTGCAGCCGATCTGGATCGAGGATCTCGCCGAGTACTACGCCCTCGCGGTCGGCGAGCAGGCGGCGGCAAACCGGACGTTCGAGCTCGGCGGGCCCGACGCGGTGACGTGGAACGAGTTCTGGGAGCGCCTGAAGGGCGTGCTCGGCGTGCGGCGGCCATCGGTGCACGTCCCTGTCGGCCTGATGCGGGCGCAGGCGACGGTGACCGAGCGCCTGCCGGGCGCCCCGGTGTCGCGCGACCAGCTGACGATGCTCGAGCTCGGCGACAACGTCGTCACCGACCCGAGCGCGGTCGAGACGTTCAACCTGCCGCTCGTGTCGCTCGACGAGCAGTTGCGACGCGCGACGTGACGCGCGGCGTCGTCTACGCGGAACCGGACGCGGCGCCCGCCGTCGAGGAGCTGACCGTCGACTCGCCCGGCGCACGCGAGGTGCTCGTCCGCATCCTCGCCTGCGGGCTCTGCCACTCCGACCTGCACATCGTCGAGACGAAGGGCTGGCACATGCCGTTCCCGATCCTGCTCGGGCACGAGGGCGCTGGAGCGGTCGAGGAGGTCGGGAGCGAGGTGACCTCGGTCGCGCCTGGCGACCGCGTCGTCGTCGCCTGGCGCGCACCGTGCGGCGAGTGTCCGCAGTGCGGCCGCGGCGACGGCCGCCGCTGCTCCTCGCAGCTCCGGGCGAGGCGCCGCCTGCACCGGGCCGCCGACGGCGCGCTGCTGACGCCGGCGCTGCGGTGCGGCACGTTCGCCGACCACGCGGTCGTGCACGAGGCGTGCGCCGTGAAGGTGCCGGAGGAGCTGCCGGTCGAGCAGGCGGCGCTGCTCGCGTGCGGGTTCTCGACGGGCGCGGGCGCCGCTCTCTGGGCGACTCCCGTGCCGGAGGGATCCTCCGTCGCCGTGATCGGCTGCGGCGGTGTCGGGCTGGCCGTGGTGCAGGGAGCGCTGCTGCGCGGAGCGGAGCGGATCGTCGCCGTCGACGTCGCGCCGGAGAAGCTCGCGCATGCCAGCGCGCTTGGCGCGACCGACACTGTGGACGCGTCGGCCGCCGATCCCGTGGAGGCGGTGCGCGAGCTGACGCGCGGCCGCGGCGTCGAGTTCGCGTTCTCGGCCGTCACTGCGCCCGCAGCGCTCCGGCAGGCGATGCAGATGTGCGCCTACGCCGGCACGGCGACGCTGGTGGGCATGCCGGTGCCCGGCGCGAAGCTCGACGCCGACCTCGAGGCAGACTTCTTCGGTCCGCGGATCACCCTCGCAGTGACACACGGCGGAGACACGGTCCCGCAGGACGACTTCCCGTTCCTCGCCCAGGCGGCGCTCGACGGCCGGATCGACCTCGCCCGCTTCGTGACGAGCACGATCACGCTCGACGAGGTGCCGGAGCAGCTAGCCCGGATCGGCGAAGGCGGCGGGATCCGGACCGTCGCGCTGCTCTAGCCCGCGGCGCGAGAGGAAGAAGCCGAAGACACCGCAAGCCGCCGCCGCGGCGAGGAGGAGCTCGGCGACGGCCTGGAGCCAATCCTCGGCCACATTCCGGCCGAAGCCGCCGGCGTGCGAGGCGAGGAGCATCAGTCCCACGGTTGCCACGAGGAAGCCGACCGTGAAGACGATCGCGGCGATCCCCAGCGAGCCCTCACGCTGCACTTGCCAGGGCTCTCCGCGCTCGCGGCGGCCGTTCGAGCTGAAGAAAGCGACGCTTGCCACGACTGCACCGGCCGCCACCAGGAGCTGGCCGCCGGCATGCGTCCCGAGGCCCCAGGTGATCTCACCCGGGAATGCGCTCAACGGGAACGTGAGGTACGCGGCGAGCTCGAAGCTGTAGGCGGCGGCAAGCAGCCCGAAGTGCCCGGCCAACGCGATCGATCCCCAGCCGAGTAGCCCGTCGGGGCGGCTCGACATGACACCGATCGCGACCAGCACTCCCGCGATCACCACACTCAAGCCGGCCGCCGCTCCGGCGCATTCCGAGGCCCTGAAGGTCCAGGACTGCCCCGAGAAGCCCCACTCCTGGACCAGGTCGATCAGCGCATCGGCAAGAAGCGCAACTCCGTACCCCGCGAAGAGACCGGCCGAGACCGCGAGGACCCTCGTGCGCGTGAGGCGTGATCTGATGAGAAAGGCGACAAGCGCGGTACCGAAAGCGGCCGCGACGAAGACCCAAGCCAGCACTTCGAAGCCGGAAGCGACCTTCAGCGAGGTGTTGACCGGGAACGAGAGGAAGTCGGAGAGCGAGAGGCTCGCCGCAACAACCCGGAGCACGGCTGCGACCACGCCGACCGCAGCGCCGACCGCGAGCAGTGTGGTCCGCGCCGCACGCGAGCTCACGCTCGCGGAGCCTACGGCTTCTTCCCGAATGAGGCGCGACGGGCGACATCGGCCTCGTCGACCATGTGGCCGTCGCGCTCGATGTAGCCGTCCTTGCCGCCGATCGCGAGCAGCACCGCGTCCTCGTCGAACGGGTTCGAGACCTTGCGCGGCGTCGCCGCCTCCACATGGAAGAGCCCACCCGCGCCCACCACGCGCGTCTCGCCCTCCACCTCGACCTCGACCCGGCCCTGGTGGACGAAGTAGAGCTCGTCCTGCGTGTCGTGGAAGTGCAGGAAGCCGTCGTGCCCCGGCGGCATGACGATCCCGTTGATCCCGAAGGCCGTGACGCCGAGGGCGGCGCGAATCTTGCGGAAGCCCGGCCCGTCGCCCAGTTCGTCGAGGGAGGAGAACGCATAGGTCACGTCGAGCACGCCTCTGCCGTGTGCGCGAGCGGTAGCCGGCCGAGCAGCTCGGCGAGCTGCTCGCGTTCGGCCCGCGAGAACCGAGAACCGAACAGCTCCTCGATGTCGGCCAGGTGCGAGTCGCGCGCCTCTTCGATCTTCTTCACGCCGGCCTTCGTCAGCACGGCGTAGGTCACGCGCGCGTCGGAGGCGCAGCGCTCCTTCGCCACCAGGCCACACGACTCGAGGCCGTCGAGCAGGCGGGTGATCCCCGACGCCGTGAGCAGGACGGAGCGGGCGAGGTCGATCCGGCGCATCCGCCGTCCCTCCGCGTAGTAGAGCTGCACGAGCACGTCGAAGTCGCTCAGCGTGAGCTCGTGCAGTGCTTCGAGCCGCGAGGAGAGCTCCCGCGTGAGCGCGGCATGCGCCCGCAGGAAGCGCACCCAGGCACCGTCTGGAACGGTCGGCTGCGGCGCAGAAACTGCTTGTGTGGTCAATACTTGACTAGACAATCTTTTCTCGCTATGATCCTTGCGATGTCAAGTATAGCTCACTCTCCCAAGGAGGCAAGTCCTCAGATGAGCACTCTCGAATCCACCACAATCATCGCGCCGGCCGGCACCACCTGGGCCGCCGACCCCGTGCACTCGAACGTCGCGTTCGAGGTCGAGTACGCCGGCGTGAGCACCTTCCGCGGCAGCTTCCGCGACTTCGACGCCACGCTCGAAGGTTCGACCCTCGCGGGCTCGGCGCGCATCGCGAGCGTCGACGTGAAGGACGATCAGCTCTCGGGCCATCTCCAGTCGCCCGACTTCTTCGACGCCGAGCGGCATCCGGAGATCGCCTTCCGCGCCGACACGCTTTCACTCGGCGACGACGGCGCCCTCACCGGCTCCGGCGAGCTGACGATCAAGGGCGTCACGAAGCCGGTCGAGCTGCAGGGCCGGCTCGCCGCGGCGCCGAGCGTCGACCCGTTCGGCCGCGAGCGCCTGGGTCTCACGCTCGAGACCGCAATCGACCGCAACGAGTTCGGCATCGCGTGGAACGCACCGAACCAGAGCGGTGGCAACTACCTCGGCGACGAGGTCACGCTGAAGGCCGACCTGACCTTCGTGAGGCAGGAGGGCTGACGATGCGGATCCTCGCCGTCTCCGGCAGCCTGCGGGAGAGCTCGTTCAACACGAGCCTCCTGCGGGCCGCGCTCGAGGCCGCGCCCGACGGCGTCGAGCTGGAGCTCTGGGAGGGACTCGGCGACCTGCCGCTCTACGACGAGGATCTCGACAGCGACGCGCCGGAGTCGGTGCGTCGCCTGCGCGAGGACTGGGCCGCGGCCGACGCGATCCTCTTCTCGACGCCCGAATACAACGGCTCTATCCCGGGCGGGCTCAAGAACGCGATCGACTGGGCCTCGCGGCCGCGGCTCGAGGCCGTGCTCCGCAACAAGCCGGTGGCGGTCGTCGGCGCGAGCACGGGCCAGTTCGGCGCCCTCTGGGCCCAGCAGGACCTGAAGCGGATCCTCGGCGTCGCCGGCGCCCGCGTCGTCGGGACGGAGATCCCGGTCGGGCGCGCGCATGAACGGTTCGACGCCGACGGCCAGCTCCTCGACGGAGAAGTCTTCGAACAGCTCCGGCTGCACCTGACCACTCTCGCCTCGGAAGCCGTCGCGGTTCCCGAGCGAGCTGCTGCCTGAGCAAATGCGAGGGGCCGCCCAAGGCGGCCCCTCGTCACAGCTACCAGCGCGTAGTGGCAGAGGCGCCTTCCTGCTCCGGTCTCGGTAGTTGGACCGGGCGGCGCGGAACGCGATGTCCCCCACGCTGGCTAGGCGGTTCCCCGTAGGTCCCGGGGACGGCACCCCTACCCGCTGGTACCTCCACTGCCCGTACTGTCTGAAATCACTGCCGGACCACCTCCTTTCCGCGGTAGTCGCACGATAGCGGAGAGCACGGCTACCGCAAGACGACACTCAGCTCGAGCCCGCGGTCGAGAGGGACGGTGACGCTGAGTAGGGTCGGGTCGGCCTGCCGGGCGGCCGAGTACTGGGCGAGCGTGTCCGGATGCGAGAGGACGTTGTCCGCCACCACGACGCCGCCGGGCTCGACCTTCTCGCGCGCGAGCCGGAACAGCTCCTCGTAGTCGTCCTTCTCGACGTCGAGGAAGACGACGTCGAATACGTCGTCGATCGCGGGCAGTAGCTCGAACGCGTCGCCGTCGCGCAGCTCGGCCCACTCCTCGAGTCCTGCCTCCTCGACGTTGCGACGCCACGCCTCGACCTTCGCCGGGTCGTGCTCGAGCGACAGGACGCGCCCACCGAGATAGCGGGCTCCCGCGGCCAGCCAGATCGAGGAGTAGCCGCGCGAGCCGCCGAGCTCCAGCACCTCGCAGTCGGTCTGCGGCGCGACGAGCGAAAAGAGGAAGCGGCCCGTCGTCGGCTCGACCTGGCGCGAGCGCTGCTCGGGAGGCAGGCCGCGCTCCCGCTCGGACGCGTCCTCACGCTCGAGGCGGTCGAGCACGGCACGGACACGGTCGTCCAGCACGGCTCGGAAACTATCGTGGAACCGGTGCGCGCCGACCTGACGATCGAGATCGCACGGTCGCCGGAGGATGTCTTCTCCTATCTCACCGACGTCTCGAACCTGCCCGCGTGGCAGGCCGGTGTGAAGAGCGCAACGTTGCGCGACGGGCGGATCGAAGAGTCGCGGTCGCTGCTCGGACGAGAGCTCTCGACGACACTGGAGATCGTCGAGCAGGAAGAGCCGCGCCTGTTCACGCTGCGCGCCCTCGACGGTCCGGTGCAGGTCACGGTCCGGCATGAGCTCGAGCCGGCCGACGACGGCACGCGGCTGACGGTCACGGCCCACGGCGACGTCTCCGGTTTCGGCGCGGGTCTCCTCGTGCGCGGCGCCGAGCGGCAGTTCCGCAAGGACTTCGAGCGCCTGAAGCAGATCCTCGAGAGCTAAGGCACCGCGCGCCGCTCGGCCTCGACTGCGTCGCGCACCCAGCAGTCGGCGCGGTGACCGTTAACGATGCCGCAGGCCTCCATCGAGGAGTAGACCGTCGTCGGGCCGACGAACCGGAAGCCCGCGGACTTCAGCCGTCGCGAGAGCTCCTTCCCGTCGGGCCGGTCGCGGTACTCCCACAACAGCTCGTCGAGCGGTGGTCCGGCCTCGCGCAGGGTGAGCGTGGCCCGCGCGTTCGCGATCGCCGCCTCGATCTTGCCGCGGTGGCGGACGATCCCCGCGTCGCCGAGCAGCCGCTCGACGTCGGCCTCGCCGAACCGCGCGACCCGCTCCGGGTCGAACCCCGCGAAGGCACGCCGGAACGCCTCGCGCTTGCGGAGGATCGTGATCCACGCCAGCCCTGCCTGGAAGCCCTCGAGGCAGAGGCGCTCGTAGAGCCCGCGCTCGTCGCGCACCGGCCTTCCCCACTCCTCGTCGTGATACGCGATGTAGGCCGGGTCGGTCGTGGGCCAGCAGCGGACGAGCTCGGTCACGCCCGGAGTGTCGCAAGGTTCGCGCGCTGCGGGCATGATTCACGCGAGACAGCGGACGTCGGCCAGACACCTGGCTTACCGTCCGACCGGGTTTCTTGTATTGCTCCTGCAAGGCCGAGGAAGCAGGATTCGGAAGGGGGAGGGAGGCCGTGTCGGTCAACGGCAACGGCAGAGGAAACGAGATCTGGGGAGCCGCCCGGCTGGTGGCGCCGGCGGTGGTCGCGCTGGTGCTCGCCGGCGTCGCGCTACCCCTGATTCTCGACTCCGGGACGGCGCGTCTGCCCGCGGTCGGAGTCAGCATCGGCACCGGTCCCGGTTCCGCACTGGCACCCGTGGAGAAGATCGTCGTCACGACGCCCCCCAAGAGCCCGAGCGGTGCACAGCACCACGCGAATCAATCCGCAGCTTCGGCCGCGCCGGCACGGACGTCGCAGTCGGCCGCCAGCACCGCAAGCTCGAGCCCCGTCAGCGGTCAGGCCGTGAGCGGCCCGGTCGTCCAGCCGGCGCAGCAATCTCCCGCCGCCGCGAACCAGACCGCGAAGCCGCCGAAGGCGGTCACCAAGCCGGGCTCGGGCTCCCAGATGCCGCAGGCGACAGCCAAGCCGCCGGCGAGCACCGAGGGACAGGGAGACGAGGGAGAACACGGCCAGTCCCAGTCTTCGACCTCGCATCCCGGCCGCGCGCTCGGCCATCAGAAGCACGAGTTCTTCGGGAAGACGGCCCACGAGAAGGCCGCGCCGCCGCGGGGCCGCGCGCTCGGGCACCAGAAGCACGAATTCGGGAAGGCGGCCCACGAGAAGAGCGGGCCTCCGTCGGGTCGGGCACTCGGGCGCCGCGACCACGTCCCACCCGGACAGGCGCGCGCGCACAGTGAGTCACACCACGGCCACGGCAGCGACGAGCAGGGTGACGTCGCAAGGCGACGACAACGACCAGGGCGACGACTCACACGGCGACCACGACAACCCGCACGACCATGCGTCATCCCGCAGCGACAGCGGCGAGCACGGCCACAGCTCACCCGGCCACGGCGACGGCTCCCACGGGGCCGATTCGCACGGTCGGGGCCGCGGTCACTAAGTAGC
The DNA here is from genome assembly GCA_963731015.1 of uncultured Actinomycetes bacterium. Lineage (GTDB taxonomy): Bacteria > Actinomycetota > Thermoleophilia > Gaiellales > Gaiellaceae > Palsa-739. The sequence continues at coordinate 643,087 of CAVSTY010000003.1, read as the reverse complement.
GTGCAGCGTCCGCTCGGACTCGGGCTCCGGCTCCGCCTGATGCTCACGCTGACGGCCGTCGCGATCTTCCCGTTGGCCTTCGTCTCGTACGTGATCGTCCGGGACGAAGTCCGCAACGTCACCCGCACGATCGACTTCGAGGTGCACGACGCGGCGCAGAGCGCACAGGCCCGGTTCTCGCGCCTCCTCGACCGGCGCCAGCTGCAGGCCGTCGCGGCGGCGTCGTCGCCGGGCCTGCAGTCGGCGATCAGCCGCCACGACAAGAGGAGCCTCGAGCGGTTCGCACGCCGGAACGATCTGCTGGTCGAGGTCGGCGGCCGCAGCTACGGCCAACACCTCAAGAACGCCGTCCCCGCTCGCGCGCAACTCGTCAGCGGGGGTCAGCCGGTCGGCTCGATCGTCGCGGAGCTCCCGCTCGATGCGGCGACGCTGAGCCAGATGTCGGCCGGGGCCGCACAGGGAGTCCGCCTCGCGGTCCTCGACCTGGGGGGCCCGACCCCTTCCGATACGCAGCAGGGCGTGACGCTGCCGTTGACTCAGGAGGTCGGCATCCGCGCCTACCTTCCGGCGCAGATCGCGGCCCACCGGAAGCACGCCGCCTATCTCCGGGTCGTCGAGGCGGGCCTGGTCGCTCTGGCCGCACTGATGCTGCTGACCCTCGTGCTCACCCGCCCGTTGCTGCGTGCTTTCCGCTGGACCGAGGAGCAGGCGAGCGAGGCACGGATCGACGCGCTCACCGGGCTGGCGAACCGCCGTGCGCTAGAGGAGATCCTCGCCGCCGAGATCTCCCGCGCCCAGCGCTTCAAGCACGAGCTCGCCGTCGTGCTCCTCGATCTCGACCGCTTCAAGGAGATCAACGACTCCTCCGGCCACGCTGCCGGCGACGTGATGTTGCGGGCGGTCAGCCGGTTGCTCATCTCGCTCGCGCGCCAGGAAGATACGGTCGCCCGCTGGGGCGGCGAGGAGTTCGTGGTCGTCCTGCCCGAGACCGATCTTGCGGGGGCGCAGCGCTTCGCCGAGCGGCTGCGCCGCACGATCGAGGCGCACGCGGTCGGCGAGATGAAGACGAGCGCGAGCTGCGGGGTCGCCACGATGCTCCCGGAGGACACCGTCGAAGAGCTGCTCGGCGCGGCCGACCGGGCGCTCTACCAGGCGAAGGCGAACGGCAGGAACCGGACCGAGACCGCGGTGCGCGCCCGCCCGGCCACGGTCTGACCTACTCGCTCTCCTCCTGCTCGTCCGAAGCGAACTCTTCAGGTGGGAACTCCTGGCGCTCGGCCGCCTCGATCTGGCCGAGACCGACCTGGGTACCCACCGTTGCTCCCGCGACCTGATCGGAGGAGCCACCGGTGCGGAACGCACGCCGGATGCGGTCCATGATCGTCATCGCTTCGAGAGTAACCGGGCCAGAGCCTTCGCGCCTGGGCCAGTCGTCCCGCCTTTTGCCAAACTCCGGCCGAGGAGACAAGAGCTATGCCCGGCTGGGGTGTCGTGCCTTCAATTCGTGTCCGCGACCTGGCAGAGGCCTTGGCCTTCCACGTAGGTCAGCTCGAATTCACGCTCGACAGCGGAGGTGAAGCCAGGAGGAGTTCACGGTCGAGGATCCTGCGGGCAACTGGCTGACCTTCTGGAAGAGCCGGATCAGGCGTAAGCAGTCTCCGAACATCGACGGGTGAGAGGGTGCTCGGCTGGGCGAGTGTCCTCTCACCTGAGGCGAAGATCTCGTTGCGCGCTACGGCAGCTCGAGGACGATCGTGCCGTCCACCACGCGGACCGGATAGGTAGCTACAGGCTCGGTCGCCGGCAGCGAGATCGGTCGACCGGTCGAGAGCTCGAACTGCGACCCGTGCCGGGGACAGACGACGCAGCAGCGATCCTCGTCCCAGTCGCCCTCGCACAGCGGGCCGTCGTCGTGCGAGCAGCGGTCCTCGATCGCGTATAGCTCGCCGCCGCAGTTGTAGACGCCGACGAAGAGGCTCCCTTGCCGGACGATCTTCGACGAGCCGGGCGGGAACTCGGCGGCCGCAGCGACCTCGATCTCCGGCACGCCTAGGTCAGCTCGAGATCGTCGAAGCCGGCGAGGCCGTCGGGGAGCGGTGTCCCCTTCGCCTTGTGCAGCGCGACCTTGAGCGTCGTGAGGCCGAGCATCGCGCACTTGAGCCGCACGGGCGTGAGCGGGACTCCGATCTCGGCCAGCAGCTCGTCCTTGTCGAGCACGGCGACCTCTTCGGCCGTCCGGCCCTTCGTCATCTCCATCAGCATCGAGGTGGCGGCCTGCGAGATCGCGCAGCCGCGGCCCGAGAACTTGACGTCGTCGATCGTCTGCCCGTCCTCGCCGAACGCGACGTAGACCGAGACCTCGTCGCCGCAGAGCGGGTTCTGCCCCTCAGCCTCGGCGTCGGCGTCCTCGATCACCCCGTGGCCGCGCGGGTTCTTGTAGTGGTCGAGGATGACCTCGCGGTACAGACTCTCGAGTCCGGGATCCGTGCTCACGCAAACACCTTACGGACGGCGTGCAGCCCGTCGACGAGCTGGTCGATCTCCTCGGGGATCGTGTAGAGGTAGAAGCTCGCCCGGTTGGTGGCCGCGACGCCGAGCTTCTGCATCAGCGGCTGACAGCAGTGGTGGCCGGCGCGGATCGCGACGCCCTGCATGTCGAGGATCTGCGCGACGTCGTGCGGGTGGATGTCCTCGAGGTTGAAGGAGACGATGCCGGCGCGGCGCTCGGCGGGCGGGCCATAGAGCTTGATGCCCGGCACGTCCGCGAGCCGGCCGAGCGCGAAGGCGGCAAGCTCGTGCTCGTGCGCCTCGATCGCGTCGAGGCCGACAGCCTCGAGATAGTCGATCGCCGCACCGAGGCCGACCGCTTCCGCCATCGGAGCGGTGCCTGCCTCGAACTTGTGCGGCAGCTCGCCCCAGGTCGTCTTCTCGAGGCGCACCGAGTTGATCATGTGGCCGCCGGTCATGAACGGATCCATCGCCTGCAGCAGCTCGGTCCGTCCCCAGAGCGCGCTCGCGCCGCTCGGCCCACACATCTTGTGGCCCGAGATCGCGAGGAAGTCGACGCCGAGCGCCTGCACGTCGATCTTCGTGTGCGGCGCGCCCTGCGCGGCGTCACAGACGTAGATCGCGCCCTGCGCGTGCGCCCACGCGGCGAGCTTCGCAACCGGGTTGATCGTGCCGAGCGAGTTGGAGATCAGGTTGGTCGCGACCACCTTGACGCGGCCGTCGCGCGCGACCTCGTCCAGGACGGAGAGGTCGAGCTCGCCCTGCTCGTCGAGCGGGATCATCCGCAGCTCGGCGCCGGTCTTGCCGGCGATGTACTGCCAGGGCACGAAGTTCGAGTGGTGCTCGAGCTCGGTGACGACGACGAGGTCGCCGGGGCCGAGGTTCGAGAGACCCCACGCGTAGGCGACGAGGTTGATCCCCTCGGTCGCGTTGCGGACGAAGATCACCTCGCGGGCGTCGGGCGCGTTGAGGAAGGCCCGCACCCGCTCGCGCGCGTGCTCGAGCGCCTCGGTCGCGCGCTCGGCGAGCACGTAGACGCCGCGGTGGACGTTCGCGTACGAGGTCTCGTAGAACTCCGTCATCGCGTCGAGCACCTGCCGCGGCTTCTGCGAGCTGGCCGCCGAATCGAGGAACGCGAGCGGCTTGCCGTGGATCTTCTGCTCGAAGATCGGGAAATCCGCGCGCAGCGTGTGCGCGTTGAGCTTGGGGACGGCCTTCACAGCCACTCTCAGATGGTAACCAGCGCCTTCACACCGTCTTCTAATCGGGCGTCCGCACAGTGACCGCAGTCATGAAGGAAACCTCACGGATCGAACGCGCACGGCAGCGCGCGCGCAAGGCAAAGGTCTGGATCGGCGCGCTGACGGCGCTCGTGTTCGGCGTCGCCTTCGTCGGCGCGAAGACCCATGCTCCCGGCCACGCCAAGGGGAAGGCGTCGCCGCTCGGTGCCCCGTCCTCCTTCGAGCAGGCAGTCAAGCGCAGCGCCCTCCAGAGCGGGCAGATCGCCCCGCCGGCCCAGCCGCCGGCGGTCGTCAGCGCCACGTCGTGAACACCGAATCCGTACAGAGCTTCCGCGCGATGGGCTGCGACGTCGCCGTTGCCGGCGGCGATCCCGGCGCCGTTGCTGCGGTGCTCGAGCGGTGGGAGGCTGCGTTCAGCCTCTTCCGTCCAGAGTCGGAGCTGTCGCGCGTGAACCGGTCGACCGCGCGCGTCCTCGTCGTCTCGCCGCTCTTGGCGCGCGCGCTCGAGGTGGCGCTCGCGATGGCCGCTACGACGGAAGGCCTCGTCGACCCGACGCTTTGCGGCCGCTGGCCCGAGGTCGTGCTGTCTGAGTCGCTCCTCTCCCGCCCGCCCGGCCTCGCGCTCGACCTCAACGGCGTTGTGAAGGCGCTGGCCGTCGACGCGGCCGCGGCGACTCTCGATGGTCCCGGCTTCGTCTCCGTCGGCGGCGACCTCGCCGTGCGCGAGCCGGTCGACGTGGCGCTCCCTGCCGAGGGCGCGATCCGTGTCGTCACGGGCGGCCTGGCCACGAGCGGGACGGCGTCGCGTGGCGCGCACCTCGTCGACGCCGCGACGGGCCGCGCGAGCGAGTCTTGCTGGGAGCAGGTCACGGCGTCCGGGGCGAGTTGCCTCGACGCCGACGTCGCCGCGAAGGCGGGTTTCCTGCTCGGCGAGCGCGGGCCGGCGTGGCTCGACGAGCGCGGGATCCCGGGCCGCTTCGTCGGCCTCGACGGCGAGATCGTCGAGAACGACGCGTGGACGAGCGCGACGCGGGCGGTGCCGGCGTGCACGTGACCTCGAACCCGGCGATCTGGTACGCGGCCCGCGCCTCGGGCGTCGCGGCATACGTCGTCCTGAGCTTCGTCGTCTGCCTCGGGCTCACGCTCGGCGGCAAGGCGCAGAGCCGCCGCTGGCCGCGCTTCTCGGTGGAGGACGTCCACCGCTTCGGCGGCCTCCTCGTCGGCTCTCTCATCGGCGTCCACATCCTGGCTATCGCGGCCGACTCTTACCTGCCCTTCTCCCTTCTCAACCTGCTCGTGCCGTTCACCTCGACGTACCGTCCGCTCTGGACGGGGCTCGGGATCGCCAGCGCCGAGCTCCTGGTGGCCCTCGCGATCACGAACCACTACCGGAAGCGGCTGCCGTACAGCTTCTGGCGGAAGGCGCACTACCTCAACTTCGCCGTTTGGGGCCTGGCATCGGTGCACGGGCTGATGTCGGGCACCGATCGCGGCGCCGCGTGGCTGGCGATCCTCTACGGGATCTCGGTCGCAAGCGTGCTCACGCTGCTCGTCTGGCGCTTCAGCGGCGGCGCCCGGCGCATGCCCCGGATCGCGACGACCGGCGCCGTGACCGTCATCGCGCTGCCGCTCCTGATCATCGGACCGCTCCGCCACTCGGCGCCGCTGTGGAACGCTGCGCACGTGAACGAGAGCCTCACCGGCAACGTGATCCGCAACGGGACGCAGACGCAGCAGATCGTCTCGTTCGTGGGGCAGGCCGCCCGTCCGCAGAAGCTGCTCGTGCGCGCCGACCTGCTCGTTGCGCCGGGCACGCTCGAGCAGACGTCGCTCCAGCTCGAGTACCTGCCGAGCGGAGACGTCTGCCGCGGCACCGTCACGAACGTCGGCGGCGAGAGCTTCAGCGGGACGTGCCGGCTCACGAACGGCGAGCAGCGAACAATCGAGGCGAGCTGGTCGCCGAACCAGGCGGGAAGCGGCGTCCTCGGCCGGATCACCCTGAGTGGCTAGGCCCGCGCTCGCAGCACTCCTCGCCGTCGCCGTGCTTGCGGCCGGCTGCGGCAGCGGCGGTGGCACCCCGTCGACGACCACCAGCGCCGGCAAGCCAAAGCCGCGGCTGCGCGTGACGAGGGTCGGCTCGCTGCCCCGCGCGTTCTCCAAGGCCGCGGCGGTCGCGCTCCCCCACGGACGGCTGATGGTGCTCGGCGGCTACACGGGAGCGGGCTCGCTCGACACGATCTTCGCCGGCCCGCCGAGCCGCCTGCGCGTCGTCGGCCGTCTTCCGCAGCCGACCCACGATGCGGCGGCCGCCGCCGTCGGCGGCTCTGTCTTTCTCTTCGGCGGCGGCGAGAGCGTGTCGATGCCGAGCGTCGTCCGCGTCGATCCGCGCGCGGGATCGGCGGCCGAGGCTCCCGCGCTGGGCGAGCCTCTCTCCGACCTCGGCGCCGTGGCGATCGGCGGCCGTGCGTACCTCGTCGGCGGCTACACCGGCACGCAGTTCGCGACCGCGATCCTCCGCTACCGCCCCCAGGGAGCGGCCGCGACCGTCGCCCGGCTCCCGACCGGCACGCGCTATGCGGGCGTGGCGGCGCTCGGCCCGACGGTCTACGTCGCCGGCGGACTGACGACAGCCGGAGCGACGAGCGCGGTCTACGCCGTCTCGCTGGACGGAAGCGTTCGGCGCGTCGCGACCTTGCCGGCACCGGAGGATCACGCTGCGCTCGCGGCGCTTGGAGGCAAGGTCTACTTGGTGGGCGGCCGGCGCGTGCTCGCGATCGATCCCGCTTCCGGGAAAGTCTCGGTGGCAGCACTCCTGCCCGAGACGCTGTCCGATCCCACGGCGACGACGGTCGGGAACCGGATCGTGATCGCGGGCGGCGGGACGAACGGCGTCTGGTCGCTCGGCCGCGGCTAGATCCGCTCGTAGGCGGCGTTCTCCCAGATCAGGCCCTGCTGCTCCCGGCGTTCGAGCGCGAGCCCTTCACGCTGAGCCGCCGCTGTCATCCGCGCGACCGAATGGACGAAGGCGCGGAAGTCCGACCCCGAGAGCCGCATGAAGATATTGATCGCTCCGATGCCGGCGCGCGTCCAGGGCCGTTCGCGCGGATACGTCAGCAGTAGCCGCCGGCGAGTGCTCGCCGCCGCCGTGCCGACGAGCCGGTCGACGTCCGGGTAGCAGCAGACGACGCGGTGCATGACGACGACGTCGTGGGGCTCGAGGGGCTCGTCGACGAAGTCGGCCACGCGACGGGAGACACGTTCGGTCAGCCCGCGTTCGGCCAGCAGCTTCCCCGCCTCCTCCTCGTACTCGCCGGAAATCTCGACGTTCGTCGCGCTGTCCGCGCCCGCCGCCAGGAGCTCGAGCTCGATTGCGCCCACGCCGCCGCCGACCTCGAGCACGGTCGCTCCAGACACGTCGCCGGCGAGGTCGGCGAGACTCCGCTCGGTGCCGACGAGCCCGCGCTTCCGGTACACGCGGGCGTCCAGCCTCGCCTGCTTCGCGCTGAAGAGACGCTCGTAGCCTCCCGGCCGGCAGCAGCCTGCCACGGCGCCGATCCTACTCCGGCTATCGTCGGCCGCCGATGTCCTCGGACTACGTCTTCACGATGTACCGGGCCGACAAGTTCTACGGCCCCGACCGGCAGGTGCTGGCCAACATCTCGCTCTCGTTCCTGCCGGGGGCGAAGATCGGCGTGCTCGGGCCGAACGGCGCCGGTAAGTCGACCCTCCTGCGGATCATGGCCGGCCGGGACGAGCCCTCGTCCGGCGTCGCGGAACTCGCGCCGGGCGCCACCGCCGGGCTGCTCGAGCAGGAGCCCGAGCTCGATCCGGCCAAGGACGTGCGCGGCAACGTCGAGGACGGCGTCCGCCCGCTGCGCGACCTGCTCGACCGCTTCAACGAGATCAGTGCCGCCTTCGCGGAGCCGGATGCCGACTACGACACGCTCCTCGCCGAGCAGGCGAAGGTGCAGGACGCGATCGACCGCGCCGACCTCTGGCAGCTCGACGACCGGCTCGACCACGCGATGGACGCGCTCCGGCTGCCGGAGGGAGACCGCGACGTTGCGACGCTGTCGGGCGGCGAACGCCGCCGGGTCGCGCTCTGCCGGCTGCTCCTCTCGGCGCCCGACCTGCTCCTCCTCGACGAGCCGACCAACCACCTCGACGCCGAGTCGGTGCTGTGGCTCGAGCGCTTCCTCGCGGACTACAAGGGCACGGTCGTCGCCGTCACGCACGACCGCTACTTCCTCGACAACGTCGCCGGCTGGATCCTCGAGCTCGACCGCGGCCGGGGCATCCCGTTCCAGGGCAACTACTCGTCCTGGCTCGAGCAGAAGCAAGAGCGGCTCGCGCACGAGGAGAAGACGGAGTCGGCGCGCCGCCGCACGCTCGCGCGGGAGCTCGAGTGGGTGCGCGCCAGCCCACGCGCCCGGCATGCGAAGGCCAAGGCGCGGCTCGGCGCGTACGAGCGCCTGCTGGCCGACGAGCAGAACGTCAAGCTCGACCGCGTCGAGATTCACATCCCGCCGGGCCCGCGGCTCGGCGACGTCGTGATCGAGGCCGAAGGTGTGCGCAAGGGCTTCGGCGACCGGCTGCTCGTGGACGACCTCACGTTCTCCCTCCCGCCCGCCGGCATCGTCGGCGTCGTCGGCCCGAACGGGGCCGGCAAGACGACGCTGTTCCGGATGATCGCGGGCGAGGAACAGCCCGACGAGGGAACGCTCTCGATCGGCGAGACGGTCGAGCTCGCGTACGTCGACCAGGCCCGCGCCGACCTCGATCCCGCGAACAACGTCTGGAAGGAGATCTCGGGCGGCCACGACACGATCGAGCTCGGCAAGCGCGAGGTCAACTCGCGCCAGTACGTCTCGTGGTTCAACTTCAAAGGCTCGGATCAGCAGAAGCGCGTCTCCGACCTCTCCGGCGGAGAGCGGAATCGCGTCCACCTCGCCAAGCTGCTGCGCTCGGGCGGGAACGTGCTCCTCCTCGACGAGCCCACCAACGACCTCGACGTCGACACGCTGCGGGCGCTCGAGGAGGCGCTGCTCGAGTTCGCGGGCTGCGCCGTCGTGATCACCCACGACCGCTGGTTCCTCGACCGCGTCGCGACCCACATCCTCGCCTTCGAAGGAAACAGCGAGACGATCTGGTTCGAGGGCTCGTGGGGCGACTACGTCGAGTGGATGAAGGAGACGCGCGGTCCCGACGCGCTCGAGCCGCACCGGATCAAGTACAAGCCGCTCGTGCGGTCGTGAGCCTCCTCGACGACTACGTCGAGCACCTCAACGCGGGGGTGCGCAGCGGCGACTGGGAGCCGATGCTCGAGCTGCTGGCGCCGGACGCAGAGCTCGAGTTCACCGGCATTCCGGTCGGTCCCTTCGCGGGGCGCGAGGCGATCGGCGAGGCGTACCGCGTCCAGCCGCCCGACGACGAGATCGTCTTGCTCGACCAGCTCGGCGACCTGAGCGCCGTCTACGCGTGGGACCGGGACTCGGCGCGACCCGCCGGAGAAATGCACCTCGAGGAGCGCGACGGCGCAATCGTCCGGATCCGCGTCCTCTACGAGCAATTCTCCGGCTAGCCGCCCGGCTCCATTGACGGGACCCCCTTCGAGGCGAGAGAATCGCCGCTCTGTCCGCTCACAAAGGGGATTGCAATGGCTTGGCGGATCGCAGGGTCGTACTTCGAGACATGTTCGTGTGACGTCGTCTGTCCGTGCACGGCGTCGCTGTCATTCGGCGCAACGTATGACTACTGCCGCGTCGTCCTCGTCTTCCACGTCAAGGACGGCGATGTCGAGGGGGTCGATGTGAGCGGCCTCACGGTCGCTGCCGTCGCCGACACGCCCAAGGTCATGACAGATGGAAACTGGCGCATCGGCGTGTTCATCGACGCCGCGGCGTCGGACGAGCAGGCGGAGAAGCTCGGCGGCGTCTTCTCGGGCGCGCTCGGCGGGCCGATGGAGGCGCTCGGGCCGCTGATCGGGGAGAACCTCGGCGTCGAGCGCGTGCCGATCGAGGTGCAGGAGGACGGGCTGCGCCATTCCGTCCGGATCGGCGACGCCGTGGACTTCGAGATCGAGGACATCGTCCCCTTCGGGGTCGAGAGCGGCGAGGCCGCGAAGCTCGTCGGGATCTTCCATCCGGCGGGGCCGGACCTGACGGTGGCTCACGCCACGCGCTCGCGCATCGACGCCTTCGGCATCTCGTACGAAGGGAAGTCCGCCTTCTCGCGCTCCGAGTTCGCCTGGGCCGCGTGAACGCAGTCGACGCGGGACTCGGCGACGCCGCACGGCGTCGACTTGGGCTGGTCGCACTGCTCGTCGCAGTCGCGGCCGTCGCGTGGTGGTCGACGATCCGGTCGATGGACGGGATGGGTGCGAGCCCCGGCACCGATCTCGGCGCGCTCGGCTGGTTCGTCGGGGTCTGGATCGTGATGATGGCGGCGATGATGCTGCCGGCGGTCTCGCCGACGGTGGCGCTGTACGCCCGTATGACACGGGAGCGTGGCCTCGCCCGGCCAATCGCATTCACCGCCGGCTACCTCGTCGTCTGGGGAACTGCCGGAGTCGCGGCGTACGTCGTTTTCGCCCTCGGCAAGCGTGTGCTGGGACCGGACCTTGCGTGGCACAGCGGCGGGCGCTGGGTCGCCGGCGGTTTGCTGGTAGTCGCGGCCGTGTACGAGCTCACACCGCTCAAGGACGTGTGCCTCAACAAGTGCCGCAGCCCATTCGGGTTCCTGCTGGGGGCGTGGCGCGACCGCGTCCGCGGCGCGGCGGAGATGGGCGCGAAGCACGGCATCTGGTGCCTCGGCTGCTGCTGGGCACTGATGCTCGCGCTCTTTGCCCTGGGCGTGATGAGCATCGTCTGGATGGCCTTCGTCGCCGCGCTGATCACGGTGGAGAAGATCCTGCCGTGGCGACGGGTCGCGGTCTGGTCGACCACGGCGCTGTTGCTCGTGCTCGCCGTAGGTGTGTTCGCCGCGCCGGACGCGATCCCCGGCTTCGTCGTTCCGGCCGGCGGCGGGATGATGGGCGGGATGTAGGCGCTAGGCCTGCGGGATCCGGGCCTCGAGCGCCGCGGTGACCGCGTCGCGCACGGGCTCCAGCTCGATCCGGTCGAGCACTTCCTGAAAGAAGCCGCGCACGATCAGCCGCTCCGCCTCCGACCGCTTCAGGCCGCGGCTCTGCAGATAGAACATGTCCTCCCGGTTCACCCGGCTGACCGTCGCCGCGTGGGTGCAGCGGACGTCGTTCGCCAGGATCTCGAGCCCCGGGATCGGCACCGCGTGCGTCGTCGGGCTGAGCATGAGGTTGCGGCACTCCTGGTACGCGTTCGTCTTCTGCGCGTTCGGCTCGACGCGGATCATCCCGCGCCACACCGCCGTTGCCTCGTCGCGCAGCGCGCCCTTGAAGGCGAAGTCGCTCTCGCAGTCGGGCGCGATGTGCTCCTGGAACGTGTCGTAGTCGAGGTGCTGCGTGCCGTCGGCGAAGTACGCGCCCGTGACGCGCGAGGTCGCGCCGCGACCGTTGAGGTCGTTCTGGATTCGCGTCTTGCCCTTCTTCGAGCCGAAGCCGCCGGCGACCCAGTCGAGCTCGGCGTCGCGCTCGACGCGCGCATGGTGCGTCGCGAAGTGCCACGTCTCGCGCGAGAGGTTCTGGAGGGAGACGTACTCGAGCTTCGCCGCCGGCTCGACGAAGAGCTCGGTGACCGCGTTCGAGTAGGCCTCGGTATCGGGCTCGGGCGACGCGTACTCCTCGATCAGCGACGCGCGGGCGCCCTCCTCCGCGACGACCACGAGCCGCCAGAACGTCTGGCCGGTCGCGGAGATGCGGACGTAGAGCGGCTTCTCGAGCTCCACGCCCTTCGGGACGACGACGAGCAGCCCGTGCTGCCAGAGCGCCGCGTTGTGGGCCGCGAACTTCTCGTCCCAGCCGACGAGTGAATAGAGCCGCTCGTGCGCCTCGGGGAGCGGCGCGAAGGTGATCCCCTCGGGCGCCTTCTCGATGTCGATCCCGTCGGCGGTGACGGTCGCGTAGCCGGCAACCTCCAGGTCGAGCATCGTCTCGATCTCCGCGGACGCAGCGCCCTCGAACGAGTCGGGGTCGAAGCCGCGCAGGTCGGTGAAGCGCCAGTGCTCCTCGGTCGTGTCCGGAAGCGGCAGCTTCTCGTAGGCGGCGAGGGCGTCGTTACGACTCATACGGCTTGTACCTGTGGTGGAGGAGGATCCGGTTCCCGGCGGGATCGCTGACGCCGGCACCCTGGCAGACCCCGGAGTCCCACATCTCGCCCACCTCGAGACCCTTCGCCTCGAGCTCGGCCTTCGCGGCGGCGACGTCGGGGACACCCAGCGCGATCGTCCCGGGCGGGAACACGGCGAACACGTCGTCGTGAGTCTCCGGGGTCATCACGGCGAGCGTGACGTTCGCGGCCTCGTACTCGATCCAGTCGTCGTGGTCGAGGTGCTCGTTGCGGCGGAGGCCGAGGGTGTCGCCGTAGAACTGCTTCGCAGCCTCGATGTCGTCCACCGGCACGCGGATGTAGTCGACACGGGTGATCTCCATCAGGGCGTCGTTCCGTCGAGGTAGGGCTCGTACCGGTGGTGGAGGGCGAGCCCGTTGCCGTCCGGATCCGTGAAGACGGCGCCGTGGCAGACACCGGAGTCCCACGCGTCGCCGAGGAACTCGACACCCGCGGCTTCGAGCTTCGCCTTCGCCTCGGCGACGTCGGGCACGCGGAAGACGATCGAGCCGATCGGCAGCGGCGCGAACGGCGCTCCGATCATCTCGGGCGAGACGAGCGCGAGCGTGGTGTTGCCCGTCTCGAACTCGACCCACGACTCCGTCGAGTTCGGGTTCCTGGTCAGCCCGAGCGTCTCGCCGTAGAAGGCTGCAGCACGCTCGCGGTCCTGGGTCGGGACCGCGACGAAGTCGGTGCGCTGCACCTCAATCACGGGGCGCGTACCTCCGGTGCAGCACCATCTGGTTCCCGTCGGGATCAGCGAAGAAGGCCATGTGGCAGACGCCGGTGTCGAGGACGTCACCGTTGAAGACCACGCCCTTCGCTTCGAGCTCGCGCCGCGCTTCCGCGACGTCCGGTACGCGGAGCGCGAAGCCTGCGTCGTGCGGGCCCCGGAACGCGCCGCCGATCGCCTCGAGGCTGAGCAGGTAGAGGAAGCCGTTGTCACCGAGCTTGAACTCGGGGAACCCCTGATCGCCCGTCTGCTCGAGACCGAGCGTCTCGCAGTAGAACTCTTTCGAGCGCTCCATGTCGGTCACGGGCACGGTCCAGAAGTCGACGTGCTCCACGATCATGCGTCGAACCTCCTATGCAGTAGCAGCGCGTTGCCATCCGGATCCTTGAAGGACGCCATCCGGCAGACGCCGGTGGAGATCGTCTCGCCCTCGAACTCCACACCCTTGGCCTCGAGCTCGGCGCGCGCCTCGTCGACGTCGGGAACGCGCAGCGCGAGCCCCGCCGGCGACGGCGCGAACTGCTGGCCGATGCTCGACGGATCGAAGACGTCGAGCGTCACCTGGCCGCAGCGGAACTCCAGGTCGCTCTCGCCTTCCGTCTCGATCTCGAGACCGAGCGTGCCAGAGTAGAACTCCTTGGCCCGCGCGATGTCCTGCGTGAAGACCGAGACGAAGTCGGTGCGCTCGACGTTCATGTGTACGGCGCGTACCGCTTGTGGAGCACCAGACGGTTGCCGTCCGGATCGAAGAAGGTCGCCATGTGGCAGACGCTCGTGTCGACGGTCTCGCCGTCGAACTCGACGCCTTTCGCCTCGAGCTCGGCCCGCGACGCTTCGACGTCGTCCACGCGCAACAGCGCGATCGCGCTCGCCTGCGGCTTGAACTCCTCGCCCCATTGCTCCGGCATCCAGATCGCGAAACACGTGTCGCCGACCCAGAACTCGCCCTTCGCGTGCTCGTCCGGCCGCAGGCCCAGCGTCTCGACGTAAAACCGTCGCGAACGCTCCCAATCAGTTGACGGAATGCCGACGGAGTCGACCCGCGAGATCGAGCTCAACCGACCGAGCCCTCCATCTGGAGCTGGATCAGCCGATTCATCTCGACGGCGTACTCGAGCGGCAGCTCCTTCGTGATCGGCTCGACGAAGCCGCTCACGATCATCGCGCTCGCCTCCGCCTCGGTGAGCCCACGCGACATGAGATAGAAGAGCTGCTCCTCGCCGATCTTCGACACGGTCGCCTCGTGGCCGATGTCGACGTCGTCGGCGTCGATCTTGATGTACGGGTACGTGTCGGAGCGCGACTCCTCGTCGAGGATCAACGCGTCGCAGACCACCTTCGACTTCGACCCGCCCGCCTTCTTGTTCACTTCGAGGAGCCCACGGTAGCCCGCGCGCCCGCCGTTCTTCGAGATTGACTTGGACGTGATCACCGAGGTCGTGTTCGGCGCCACATGGACGGCCTTGCCGCCCGCGTCCTGGTGCTGGCCCGAGCCGGCGAAGGCGATCGACAGCACCTCGCCGTGCGCCCGCTCGCCCATCAGCCAGATCGCCGGGTACTTCATGGTCAGCTTCGAGCCGAGGTTCCCGTCGACCCACTCCATCGTCGCGTCCTCGTACGCGACCGCGCGCTTCGTGACGAGGTTGTAGACGTTGTTCGACCAGTTCTGGATCGTCGTGTAGCGGCAGCGGCCGCCCTTCTTGACGACGATCTCGACCACCGCGCTGTGCAGCGAATCCGTGGAGTAAATCGGCGCCGTGCAGCCTTCGACATAGTGGACGTAGGCGCCCTCGTCGACGAGGATCAGCGTCCGCTCGAACTGGCCCATGTTCTCGGCGTTGATCCGGAAGTAGGCCTGCAGCGGCATGTCGATCGAGACGCCCGGCGGCACATAGATGAACGAGCCTCCCGACCAGACGGCCGAGTTGAGCGCCGCGAACTTGTTGTCGTTCTGCGGGATGATCGTTCCGAAGTACTGCTTGAAGAGATCCTCGTGCTCGCGCAGAGCTGTGTCGGTGTCGAGGAAGATGACGCCCTTCTTCTCGAGATCCTCCTGAAGCTTGTGGTAGACGACCTCGGACTCGTACTGCGCGCCGACGCCGGCGAGGTACTTCTTCTCCGCCTCCGGGATGCCGAGCTTGTCCCAGGTGTCCAAGATGTCGGCCGGCAGGTCTTCCCACGACTTCGCCTGATTCTCGGTCGGCTTGATGTAGTAGAAGATGTTCTCGAAGTCGATGTCGTTCAGGTTCCCGCCCCACTGCGGCAGTGGACGCGCGAGGAAATAGTCGAGACTCTTGTGCCGGAACTTCCTCATCCAGTCGGGCTCGTTCTTGTGCTCGGCGATCGCCTCGACCAGCTCGTGCGACAGGCCGCGACCGGATTTGAAGAAGTAGTCCTTTGCCTCGTCGGGGTTCGAGAAGCCGTACTTGTACTCGCTGCGGATTCCCTTGACGACGTCGGTCTCAGTCTGTGCCATTACGCCTCGGTTCCTGCCGGAATGAAGGGGTCGTAGCCGTCGGCCTCGAGCTTCTCGGCGAGCTCGGCGCCGCCCGACTCCACGATACGCCCGTCGACGAAGACGTGGACGTGATCGGGCTTCACGTAGTTCAGGATCCGCTGATAGTGGGTGATGACGAGCGCGCCCATCTCGGGACCGACGAGCTCGTTCACGCCGCTCGCGACGACCCGCAGCGCGTCGATGTCGAGCCCGGAGTCGGTCTCGTCGAGCACGGCGATGCGCGGCCTGAGCATCGCCATCTGCAGGATCTCGACCCGCTTCTTCTCGCCGCCCGAGAAGCCGTCGTTGAGGTAGCGCGAGGCGAGCTCGCGGCTCACCTTGAGGCGGTCCATCTGGGCGAGGAGCTCCTTGCGGAACTCGGGGATCGCGATCGGGTCGTCGACGCCGCCGTTGCGGGCCTTGCGCACGGCGTTGATCGCGCTGCGCAGGAAGCTCGTCACGGTGACTCCGGGAATCGCATGCGGGTACTGGAAGGCGAGGAAGAGGCCGCGCTGCGCGCGCTCGTCGGCGCCGAGCTCCGTCACGTCGTCGCCGTCGAAGAGCAGGCGGCCGTCGGTGATCTCGTACGCCGGGTGACCCATCAGCGCGTAGGCGAGGGTCGACTTGCCGGAGCCGTTCGGCCCCATGACTGCATGCACCTCGTTCGTGTCCACCTCGAGGTCGACACCCTTGACGATCTCGGTGCCGTCCTCGAGCGCGACGTGCAGGTTCTCCAGCTTCAGCAATGCCACGGAATCAATCCTCTTTTCCCCGAAAAGCGGGGCTTTCGCCCCGCCCACCCAACGAGGCCAGTCTAGCGAGACGGTGCGTCTTCCCGTTCGAGACCCAAAAAACGCGCTACTCTCGTAGGACTCATGGGAAGTGGATTCCTCCAGCCCTGGCACATCATCGTCCTTCTCGCGATCGCACTGCTCCTCTTCGGCGGCAAGCGGCTACCGGAGATGGGGCGTTCGCTCGGGCACGGGATGCGTGAGTTCAAGGACGCGGTCACCGGCAACTCACCGCCCGACACGGACACGCCGCCCGAGCTCCCGCCCGCCGACACGACGGCGGCAGAGCCAACGGTTACGCCGACGACGGCGACGCCGTCCGAGCGCGAGACCGTCTAGCGGGACATGGCCAGGGTTCCGCGCCGTCTCGGCCATGCCGAGGAGGCGACGCTCGGCGAGCACCTCGAGGAGCTGCGCGGCCGCCTCTTCGTGATGCTCGGCGCGGTCGGCGCCGGGACGATCGTCGCCTACATCTTTCGGAACCACGTTCTCGACTGGCTGAACCAGCCACTGCCGCCCGACCATCGCCAGGTCTACACGTTCGGCGTCGCGGAGCCTTTCACCGTCACGCTCACGGTCTGCATGTACGCCGGCTTCGTGCTCGCGCTGCCGGTGGTCATCTGGCAGATCTGGGGGTTCTTCGCCCCGGCCGTCAATCCGACCTCAGAGCGGAAGATGCTCGCGCTCGCCGTGGTCGCGGTGGCGCTCGGCGCGGCCGGGCTGGCGTTCGGCTACTGGATCCTGCTGCCGCGCGCCGTGCACTTCCTCACGAACTACGACAACACGCACTTCCACGTCGCAATCCGCGCGAGCTCGTACTACAACTTCGTCGTCACGGTGCTCGTGGGAGTCGTGATCTTGTTCCAGACGCCGCTCGTCGTGCTCGGGCTCGTTTCGCTCGGCGTCCTCAGCTCGCGCACATTGCGCGAGAAGCGGCGGATCGGCTACTTCATCACCGCAGCGGTGGCACTCGCGCTTCCCGGGCCCGATCCGGTGACGACGTTCCTCGAGCTCCTGCCGATGTGGCTCCTCTTCGAGGCTTCGATCTGGTTGGCGGTGCTGTTCGAGCGCCGCCAGGCGAAAGCGGCTACGGCCTCGGCTACCCTGGGCGGCTGATGGCCAGAGCCGCAGTCAAGGCGAAGCAGCAGGCGCAGGCGAAGGCGCAGCCGGCGAAGGCCCGCACGCGCGGCCGGCGGCGGCACAGCGGCGGCGGGAACCCGAACCAGGATCTCTTCTTCGTCCGGCTCCGGCGCCACCAGAAGTGGGTGTACGCCCTGCTCGCCGTCGTGTTCGGGCTGAGCTTCGTGCTCGTGGGCGTCGGCTCCGGCAGCGCCGGCGGCCTGAGCTCGCTCTACACCAACATCTTCGGCGGCAGCGGCGGCAGCTCGGTCTCCAAGGCGCAGGACGAGATCAAGGACAACCCTGCAAAGGGATACCGCGACCTCGCCACCGCGTACGAGCAGCAGGGCAACAATGCCCAGGCGATCGTCGCGCTCGAGAGTTACCTCGCCCAGAAGAAGAACGACGCCGCCACATGGGGCGAGCTCGGCGGCCTCCAGATGTCGCAGGCGAGCAGCTTCGTGACGCAGTACCAGAACACGCAGGCGGCGGCTCAGGCCGCGGATCCGAGTGCGCCGTTCCTGCCCGGCGGAACGCTCGGGTCGGCGGTGGGCCAGAACCCGGCCTACTCGGGAGCCTCGCAGGCGGCCGCGAGCCAGACTTCCGCGCTGTACCAGAAGGCGGTGTCCGCGTACAACACCGCCGTCGTCGACTACCAGACGGCGTCGAAGCTCCATCCCAGAAACACGACGTACCTGCAGGAGCTCGCAACGGCAGCGCAGAACGCCGGCAACACCAGGGTCACGGTCGACGCGCTGCGCCGCTATCTGAAGGTCTATCCGAACGCTCCGCTGAAGAAGCAGATCGAGAGGCAGATCAAGGCGCTCTCGGCCGGCACCCCGACGGTTCAGTCGGGCGGCGGCCACTAGCCGCCGGTAGAGGATTACGGCACCGGCCGCGCGGATAGACTCACCCTCGAGCGGCCCGCGAACGTAGGCCGGCGAACGACTTCCGGGGGACCTGCGCATGAATTTCGACATCAAGACCGAGCAGCTCAGCGGTGAGACGTACGTCATCTCGCTCACCGGCGAGGTCGACCTCTACACAGCGCCCGAGTTCAAGCAGCAGCTGCTCGAGGTGATCGGACAGGGCGCCAAGGAGGTCGTCGTCGACTTCAGCGGGACGACATTCATCGACTCGACGACGCTCGGCGTCCTCGTCGGCGGCGTCAAGCGGCTGCGGACGAACGACGGCCAGCTCTCACTCGTCTGCAGCGATCGCAACATCACGAAGATCTTCGAGATCACCGGCCTCGACAAGGTGTTCACGATCTATCCCACGCGCGAGGAGGCCGTGTCGGCGGTGGGAGTCCCGCAGGGTTGAAGCGGCCGCATCGGGTCGGAGTCTTGGGGGCAGGGCTCGTGGCAGCAGCGCTGCTCCTGGCCGGCTGCGGCACGGGCGGCGCGGCGAACGCCGGGGCGCCGCCCGACCTCCAGAACGGGGAGACGCTCTTCAAGGGCAGCGGCACCTGCGGGTCCTGCCACACGCTGGCCGCCGCCGGCACGGCCGGGACGATCGGCCCGAACCTCGACAACGCCTTCGCGGGCGACGTCGCTGAGGGCTATCCGCAAAGCTCGATCGAGAACGTCGTCCTCGACCAGATCCGGCTCGGCTCGGGACAGGTCGACGCCGCAGTACACGTCGAGCAAGTACTTCATCGAGCACTGTCTGCCCCCTCATTCCAATTCACCGAAGTGCTACACGCAGCCGATGCCTGCGGATCTCGTCAAGGGACAGGACGCGATCGACGTCGCCGCCTACGTCGCCTCGGTCGCGGGCCAGGGCGGGTACACGACCTCCGGCGGGTCGCTGGCGTCGCTCGGAACGAACGGGGAGGCGATCTTCAAGTCCAAGCTGGTGGGATGCGCCGGCTGCCACACACTCGCCGCGGCCGGGGCGTCGGGCACGACCGGCCCGAACCTCGACCAGATCAAGCCGAGCGCGGCGCTTGTCGCGCACCAGGTGATGGTCGGCGGCGGCGTGATGCCGTCGTTCCAGGGGAAGCTGAGTCCGGCCCAGATCCAGGCCGTCGCGAAGTACGTCTCCTCGTCCGCCGGGAAGTAGCTCGGCCTAGGCGCGGCTGACGGGGAGTGCGACCCGCTCGCGGATCGCGTCGAGCATCCCGTCGTCGCCGACGACGAGCACCTCGTCGGCGCCAAAGACGCGCAGCGCGTCCTCGACCGCGAGTGCGGGGTCGTCCGCTCCGACCTCGACGCGCGCGCCCTGCAGGCGGGACTCGAGGGTTGCGGCCGTTGCCTCGGCATCGTGGCGCCGATCGTCGACGGCGCCGGTCAGCGCCTCCCGCGTCGACGAGAGCGCGGGAACGACGATAAGGATCTCCGCCCCGTCCGGCACGGCCACCGTCTCGGTCCCGGGCGGGGCGACGACGAGCACGCGGTGGGTACCCGGCGCCGTCCCCGACGTCACGACCGGAGGACGCTCGGCGGCTCCCGGCACGGGCTCGTGCATCAGCCACCAGCCGAGCGCCACGAAGGCGAGCACGGCGACCGCTACGCCGAGCCACGTGTTGATATAGGCGGCCGCGATGATGGCGGCGGCGGCGACGATGACCACGCCGAGGAAGCGGTAGGCCTCGGCCTCGCTGCGGAGCGGATTGCGCATGAGTGGCGCCTTACCCGATCGTCAGAGGATGTAGACCGTCGTGAAGACGACGATCCACATCACGTCGACGAAGTGCCAGTAGATCCCGCCGATCTCGACGCCGTGATGGTGCTCGGCGGTGAAGTGCCCGCGCCAGGCGCGGGTCGTCATGATGGCCAGGATCGTGAGGCCGATGAACACGTGGCAACCGTGCAGGCCGGTGAGGCAGAAGAAGATCGTGGGGAAGGCGCCGTCCGACAGGTTGAAGCCGACCCGCAGATATTCGTAGAGCTGCGAGATCAGGAACGAGAGGCCCATGAGAAAGGTCAGCAGCAGCCCTGCTCGCATCCCCCAGACGTTGCCGCGCTTGATCGACGTCGTCGCCCAGTGCATCGTCGCGCTCGACGTCATGAGGATGAACGTGTTGATCGCCGCCACGAAGACCGGTAGGTGGTAGGGCGGCGTCGGCCACGGCACCCCGTTGACGATCCGCACGAAGAAGTAGGCCGTGAAGAACGAGCCGAAGAGCATGATCTCCGACGCGATGAAGAGGTACATGCCGAGCGTCTCGGGCCTCATCCGCGAGCTGTAGTGCGGAACCGGCGGCCCGTGATGCTCGTGCTCGTCGTGCCCGAGCGGTTCGGCGTGCGAGTAGGTGGCTATGTCGACGCCTCCGCGTAGGTGCGCTCGACGATCACGTGCTCGACGCGGCAGGCCGGTCTGCTTCTGCAGACGCTCGACGACGTGCCCGCGCAGCCAGCCTGAGCTCAGCGGCTCGAAGGTCGAGACGATGATCTCGTCGACGCGCTCGTCGTGCACCGCCTCCATCGCGGCGCTGAACGGATCGGGATGCGCGACCTGACCGTGCACGTCGATCCCCTCGCTGCGCAGCTGACCGAGCGCGCGCTTCAGGCGCCGCTCGGCCTCGGGATGCTCGCCGGCCGTCGGGTCGCTCTGCGGCGACATGATGAGGAAACTCGCGGGACTGGCCGCGGCGCGCTCGCGGATCTTGTCCAGGAGCGGCTCCCCGAGCACCGTCTCGTTCGCGATCACGAGCACGTTCGCCTCGCTCGGCCCGTCACCGCTCACCACGAGATGCTCAACCGGCACGGGACCCGCTGCGGAGCGGATCCGGTCGAGGACACCGCGGCGCAACCAGCCCGACTTCTCCTGGGGATGCGTCGACACGAGGACCTCGTCGACCGGCGGCTCGAGCGTCGCGAGCGCGTCGCGTACCGCTGCGGCGGGATCTGCCTCGACCACGTAGCCGTCGGCGGGGACCCCGGCCTCGCGCAGGTGGCCGAGCGCCCGCTCGAGCCGGCGCTGCGCCGACGCGCGGCGCGTGTCGGTGTAGACGACGTAGCCCCGCTGCGGCTCGTTCACCGGCGAGACGACGGTGACCTGAAGATCGTCGCCGCGAGCCGTCAGCGCGTCCCGCAGCGTCCTCCCGTCGACCGTCTCGTTCGCGACCACCAGCAGATGCGTCATACGGGCACCTCCTCCATCTCGCGAGCCTTGGACGGCGCGAGGATGGCGTGCTGCGCGCCGGGGACGCCGTACTCGTACGGCGAGCCGACGACCTGCGGGATCTCGTCGAAGTTGAAGGTCGGCGGCGGCGAGGAGACCTGCCACTCGAGCGTCATCGCGTGCCACGGGTTGCCGGGCGCGATCTCGCCGAACCGCCAGCTCGTGATCATGTTGTAGAGGAAGACGATCGTGGACACGCCGAGCGCGAACGACGCGAGCGAGATGAACATGTTGAGGTCGGCGAACTTCGGCAGGTAGTCGGCGACGCGGCGCGGCATCCCCTCGGTGCCGAGGATGTGCATCGGGAAGAAGGTGAGGTTGAAGCCGACGAAGGTGAGCCAGAAGTGGAGCTTGCCGAGCTTCTCGTCGTACATCCGGCCGGTCATCTTCGGGAACCAGTAGTAGATGCCGGCGAAGATCGTGAAGACGGAGCCGCCGAAGAGCACGTAGTGGATGTGGGCGACGATGAAGTACGTCTGGCTCACATGGATGTCGATCGGGACCGCGCCGAGCATGACGCCGGAGAGACCGCCGATCACGAACATCGAGAGGAAGCCGAGCGCGAACAGCATCGGCGTGCGTAAGTGGAGCTTTCCCCCCCACATCGTCGCGAGCCAGCTGAAGATCTTGATCCCGGTCGGGATGGCGATGAGGAGCGTCGTGATCATCATCGGCACGCGCAGCCACGACGACATGCCGCTGACGAACATGTGGTGCGCCCACACCGAGAACCCGAGCACGACGATCGCCATCAGTGAGAGCGCCATCAGCCGGTAGCCGAAGATCGGCTTGCGGCTGAAGGTGGCTATGACCTCGCTCATGATCCCGAAGCCGGGCAGCATCATGATGTACACGGCCGGGTGCGAGTAGAACCAGAAGATGTGCTGGTAGCCCAGCGGATAGCCGCCGCCGACCGGGTTGAAGAACGACGTGTGCATCACGTGGTCGAACATCGAGAAGAACTGCGAGCCGGCGATGAACGGCGTCGCGATCACGACGAGCAGCGAGGTCGTGAAGTTCGCCCAGACGAGTAGCGGCAGGCGCCAGAAGGTCAGCCCCGGCGCGCGCATCGTGATGATGGTGACGAGGAAGTTGAGGGCGGTCATGATCGACGACGCCCCCGCCCACTGCACTCCCTGGTTGAAGAAGATCGCGCCGATCGGCTGGTGCTGCGAGCAGAGCGTCGCGTAACCCGTCCAGCCGCAGGCGAACGCACCGCCGGGCATGAAGAACGAGCTCAGCATCATGACCCCGGCGATCGGCAGCAGCCAGAACGAGAGCGCGTTGAGGCGCGGGAAGGCCATGTCCGCCGCGCCGAGCATCAGCGGCACGACGTAGTTCGCGAGCCCCGCGAACGCCGGGATGATGAAGAGGAAGATCATCAGCGCCGCGTGCACCGAGAAGAGCCCGTTGTACGTCTGCTGGTCGAAGTACTGGATCCCCGGCTTCGCGAGCTCGGCGCGCACGAGCATCGCGAGCATCCCGCCCGCGAGGAAGAAGAAGATCGTCGTGACGAGGTACTGGACACCGATCACCTTGTGGTCGGTGTTGACGCGGAAGTAGTCGCGCCAGCTCTTGGCGCCGTGGCCGGAGTGGTCCTCGGCCCGCGTCGGCTTGCCGAGCGCGTAGTAGACCCAGTAGTCGAAGGCGCCGATGCCCGCGAGGAAGCCGACCGGCCCGGCGACGAGCGCAGCGACGAGAACGATCGGCTCGCTCAGGAGGATCGGGTGCCAGCCTGCGGCCCAGCGGATGAGCACGACGATCCCGAAGCCGATTCCGCCGAAGAGCACGAACATCCAGGCGCCGCGCAGGAGCCCCGGGCCGAGGAGCAGCCGCCGCACGCCGCCGCCGGTCGGGCTGGGCGCGTGCTGGGCGTCGTGAGCGGTTGCGGTCGTCGTCACCTGGTCCCCTACTTACCCGCTTGCCGGGCCGACTGGACGAGGAACGTCACGAGGGCGTCGAGCTGCTCCTTCGTGAGCAGGTGCCCGAAGTTCTCCGGCATGACGCCCTTCGGATAGCCGGGCTGAATGTACGCATTCGGGTCGACGATCGACTGGCGGACGAACGACTCGAGCGGCTGGTGCGCCTGTTGCGCGTACGAGACGAGCTTGTCGAGGTTCGGCCCCACGGTGCCCGTCGCCTTGGCCGCGCTCAGCGTGTGACAGCTCGAGCAGCCGTTGGAGTTGAAGACGGTGAGCCCGGCCGCGGAAGGTGAGATCGGAGTCGTCGAGCTCGAGGTCGTCGTCGTCTGCGTGGTCGACGGAGGCGCGGGCGCGGCCGACTTTCCCTGCTGCTTGAGCCAAGTGTCGAACGCGGCGGGCTTCATCACGATCGCCTGGCTGCGCATGAGCGAGTGGCCGAGGCCGCACAGCTCCGTGCACTCGAGCGGGAACGTGCCGAGGCGGGTGGGCGTGATGTGCAACTGCGTCACGAGCCCGGGGACGATGTCCTCCTTCTGCGAGAACTGCGGCACGAAGACCGAGTGGATCACGTCGAGCGAGCGCATGTAGAGCTCGACGGAACGGTCCTTCGGCAGCCTGAGCACCGGGCTCGTGGCGTTGTTCGCGTCGGGGTAGCTGAAGGTGAACTCGAACTGCTGGGCCACGACGTTGATGCGCAGCGTGTTCTTGGCCTGGGCGTCGTTCCGGGAGAGAACGATCGCGCTGACGATCGCGATCGCGGTGACGATCACGAACGGGATGGCCGTCCACGCAATCTCCAGCCCGGTGTGCCCGTGCACCGGCGGCCCGTCCTCGAAGTCGTCCTCACGGACGCGGAAGCGGATGACCGCGTAGATCATCACCGCGGCGACGATCGCGAAGATCACGATGCAGATCACGACCACGAACCAGATGACGAAATGGATGCGGCTGGCCTCGCGGGAAGCCGCGACCGGCAGCCAGGTCGGCACGAGCGCTATGGCAGTGGCGACCCCGCCCGCGACCACGGCAAGCCCCAAGAGCGCGACGATGGAGCCCTTGCGCATCCGTTTCGGAGCCTAGACGAAAGAACCGACACCCGAATCTCGAACCGGCCCTCGTCCGTTTCACTCCCGGACCCCGCCAAAAGGAGGAAAGCATGGGTCTCGGAGTAGGACTAATTCTTGCGGCCGTAGGCGCCGTGCTCGCCTTCGCCGTGAACGCGACCGTTTCCGGAGTCGACATCCACACGATCGGCTGGATCCTCTTGATCGTGGGCATCGTCGGAATCCTGTTGTCGCTGATCTTCTGGTCCTCGTGGGCCGGACCGGGCTAGCTTCAGCCGCCGGCGAACGACGTACTACGACGAGGGCCCCGCGGGTCCTGGCGGCCCCGGCTACTAGACACCAACACGCACGACTGATTCGGACACGGCCGGTAGCTGCTACCGGCCGTGTCCGCATGAGGACCGTTAGGCGATCGGCAGTTCGAGGAAGAAGGACGAGCCGGTTCGGCCGTCGGAGTCGACCCAGATGCGGCCGTTCATCCGCAGGACGAGCTCGCGGGAGATGTAGAGCCCCAGGCCGGTGCCGCCGACGCCGCGCATCAGGTTCGGGTCGAGGCGGAAGAACTTCTCGAAGATCCGGTCCTGCTCGGCCGGGGGGATGCCGAGTCCGTCGTCGGTGACGCGGAACCGGACGCGGCCGCCGCTGCGGCCGATCTCGACCTCCACGCGGCCGCCGTCAGGCGAGTACTTGATCGCGTTGTCGATCAGGTTCGTGAGGATCTGGCGCAGCTTGTCCGGGTCCGCGGCGACCTGCGGCAAACCGCGGGACTTGCTCACGGCGACCTCGATCCCCTCCGGCGTCCGCGATCGCAGCACGTCCACCACCTCGGCTGTGATCGCCGCACCGTCGCAGCGCTCGATCGCGATGCTCATGCGGCCCGACTCGAGCCGGCTGGCCCAGAGGATGTCGTTCACTATCCGGGCGAGCCGGTCAGCCTCGCTCGAGACCACCTCGAGCAGCCGGTCGCGCTGGGACTCCTCGACCACGACGTCGTGGCGCCGGAGGGTCATCGCCGCGCCGTAGATCGCGGCGAGCGGGGTACGGAGCTCGTGCGACACGGTCGAGACGAAGTCCGTCTTCATCTGCTCCACGGCGCGCTCGTCGGTGACGTCGCGGAATGCGTACACGGTGCCGCCGGGGAAGCGGACGGCGGAGATCGACAGCCACCGCTCCTCGCCCTGCACCTCCACCGGCAGTGTCTGCGCACGCGAGGCTCCGCCCGCCTGCGGCTCGGAGGCGACCGAGATCCGGGACTGCAACGACGGCCAGTCGCCGAGCAACTCGGCGATCGGCCGGCCGACGGCGTCGGCGGCGGGCCGGCGGAGGCTGATCGCTGCGGTCGGGTTCCAGAGCCGGACGATGCCCGCCTCGTCGACGAGGATCACGCCGTCGTCGACGTACTCGAGCGCCTCGGCGGCGTGGCCTCGCTCCTGCGCCTCGGCGAAGAGGCGTGCGTTGTCGAGCGCGAGCGAGATCCGGCGGGCAAGCTCCATCGCCATCGCCAGGTCCGACTCGTCGAAGCGTGGGTGGCCCTCGATCGTGCCGAGGCTGATCGTGCCGAGCGTCCGCCCGCGCGCGACGAGCGGGGCCACGAGCCCGGAGGTGTTCGCAATCCTCCGGATCGCCCTCGCGTGCTTGGCATCGTGCGCCATCGCGTCGGCCTCGGCCTGCAGGTCCGGCAACAGCTGCGGCTCGCCCGTCCGGAGGGCGACCTGGATCGGGTGCGTCGAGAGCGTCGGCGGGTACTGCCCGCGCAGCTCCCGCACGAGCTCCGTCTTCTCCGGATCCGCGTGCACCGCGACGACCCAGTGGAGCTCGTCCTCCTCGTCGAACAGGTCGATCACGAGGTAGCCGGCGAGCGCGGGAACAGCGAGCTCCGCGATCGCAGCGAGCGTGCGCTCCCAGTCGAGGCTCGCGACGAGCAGCTCGTTCGCGCGGGCGAGGAAGCGGAGGTTCTCCTCGGCGCGGCTGCGGCGCGTCACATCCGCGACGACGGCGACGGCGGAGACGATCGCGCCCTCCTCGTCGCGGACGGGCGACGCGCTGATCTCCAGAGTGCGCAGCTCGTCGCCCATCGCGAACTCGCGCCGCTCGCCGATCGTCACCTCGCCGGTCTCGATCGCGCGCTCGAGCGGCCAGCCGGAGGTGTCGATCCCGCTCACCCGATGGTCGGAGCCGAGGGCGATCGGGGCACCCCAGACACGCTCGAGCTCCTCGTTCCGCAGAACGACGCGGTGCTCGGCGTCGGTGATCGCGACACCGAGCGGCAGCTGTGCGATGACCGCCTGCAGCTGCGCCAGCGAGTCCTGCGCCCGCCGGTGAAGGCCGACGAGGTCGAGCGCGAGCGAGACCCGCCGCGCGAGCTCCGAGACGAGCTCGAAGTCCTCGTCCCCGTGCCGCCCCGGCTCGGCCGAGGTCACCGCCAGCACGCCGAGCCGCCTGCCGCCGGTCTCGAGCGGGACGACGATGAGCGAGCGCGATTCCATGCGGACGAGCTCCTCCTCGCCCGGCCGCGCGACCTTCTTCAGCGGCCGCGACAGCGCGGCCCGGTGGATCGGCTTCCCGCTGCGGAAGACCTGGACCACCGGGATCCGCCGGTGCTGAGCGACGTCGTAGACGGCATCGATCTTGTCGAGGAGAGCCGCGAGGCGCGGCTCCACGTGGGAGTGTGCGACGCGAACGAGCTCGGCGTCGCCGTTCCGGCCGACGTAGACGTGGCAGCCGTCGGCGATGCGCGGGACGACGAGTTGCGGCACCCGCCGCAGCAGCTCCTCGTAGTCGAGCGTCCGGCTCAGGTGCTCCGTCGCCTCGAGCAGGAGCGCGATCCGTGCGCGGGAGCCTTCGGCCTCGCGCCGGGCGTCCGTCTCCTCCGTGATGTCGCGCGTGACGTTGACGACGAGCTCGACGGTCCCGTCCGGGGCGAAGACCGGCGTGGCGCGGAGCTGCGAGCCAGCGCTCCCACCCACCCGAGCGCGGACGGATCCGCACGACGGCCGAGCTCTCGCTGCCGGCGAGCGCCTGCGCGGCCGGCAAGTCCGCGGGCGCGACGCGAGCGCCGTCGGAGTCGAAGATCTCGTACAGCGAACCGCGCTTCTGTGGCGTCAACGCCATGAGCTCGTCCGCCGTCTCGAGGCCCGCAGCGTGGGCCGCGGCGTCGTTCGCGAAGAGGTAACGGCCCTTACGGTTCGTCGCCGTGATCCCCTCCTCGACCGTACGCAGGATGCTCGCCAGCTGTCCGCTCGACTCGTGCAGCGCCTGCTGCGTCTGCGTTCGCTCGATCACCGACGCGAGGTGATTCGCGGTGGTGCGCGCGAACTGCACCTCGCGGTCGCTCCAGTCGTGCGGCGCGTCGCGGTAGAGCATGAAGGTGCCGAGGAAGCGCTCGCCTCGCACGAGCGGTATGAGCGCGAGCGCGGCAATGCCCTCCCTACGGACGACGCGTTCGAGCGCCGGTTCGAAGCCTGCCCCGGCGACGTCGTCCACGAGCACGGGCAGCGGGTTCTCGGCGTCTGCCGGCCACGCCGGATGCCCTTCGGTGGCAGCGCGATACCGATCGGAAAGCCCGCGCCAGGCGCGGAAGCGGAGCGCTCCTTGCTCGTCGACGAGCAGAACCGAGGCGCGGTCGGCCCTGGTCGCCTCGAGCAGCGCGTCGAGCGCAGCCTCGAGCACCTCGTCGAGAACCGGTGCGCCGGCAACGGCGTCGGCGAAGCGGTAGACGGCGTCGAGGTCGCGCAGCCGCGAGCGCAACTCCTCCCGCTCGCTCACGTCGCGTGCCGTCCCGAGCATGAAGCGGAGCTCGCCGTCATCGTCGCGGACCGCGGATCCGTTGACCTCGAACCACGCGAAGCCTCCGCCGAGCCGGCCGAGCCTGATGGTGACGGCGTCGACGTCTGTTCCGGCGACGACCTCGTTCCACGCCTCGGTGGCGAGGCGCGCGTCGTCGGGATGGATCAGCTCGATGATCGGCACGCCCACGAGGTCAACCGGCTCCCAGCCGAGGTGCGCCCAGGACGGCGAGGCGTAGAGGATCGCGCCCGCTAGGTCGCAGAGGGTGACGAGGTCGTGCGAGCGCTCGACGACGAGCCGGCGGACGGCGGCGTCGACGGTTTCGGCAGTAGTCGCGAGCGGCTCTGTTCCGCTACTCGTTGCTCAGCCCCCCAGTCCGCTTGTGCTCGTCGCAGTCTGCACGAACTGCAGCCGAAAGGCCAGAGCCGGGATGTCCATCCTGCTCTCTACGACAAACGGCGAGCCGGCGGCACGCATGCTAGAAGCAGCCCTCGAAGACCACGGTCGTGTGGCGCCCCGGCGACTCTTCGGACAGAGGCCTCTGGCTCAAGTCCGCGCCTGGATCTGTTCGATGGCCGTCCGTGCGACCGTCGGCATGGCGAACTCTGGGAACGCGAATGTCGAACTGACGTTGATCTCGCAGAGCACGTGGGTG
Source organism: uncultured Actinomycetes bacterium (assembly GCA_963731015.1). Lineage (GTDB taxonomy): Bacteria > Actinomycetota > Thermoleophilia > Gaiellales > Gaiellaceae > Palsa-739. The sequence continues at coordinate 614,403 of CAVSTY010000003.1, read as the reverse complement.
TCGTCACCCATCGCCGTCTTGGGGCCGTACAAGAAGTCGGCGTCCCAGATGACGGGGAGCGCGCGCGTGTCGAGGCCGAGGATCTGCTGCATCTCAGGCACCCACTGGGCCTCCAGGCGACTGCGAAGGTCGGCGTAGGCAGGCTCGGTCGGAGGCTCGAACGTCTTCGGCGTGGGGGCACGGGCGGCATCTGCGGGTGTGAGCAGCCCTCGGGGGTACTGGTGGGCGAAACCGACCACCTCGTCGTGGCTCATGTAGGCGCGGATCATCCCCTCGCTCAGGCGGCGCTGGTACGGCTGCTCGACCATCAGCCCGGTTCCGGTGAAGTACGGCTCACAGCGGCGCAGGAACTCCTCCAGCGGCAGCCGCTCGGGGATGCTCTCCTTCGTTGCGTGCTGCACACGCACTGACGCCGGGCCGTCCGCCTCGACCTTCCAGACCCCGCTGCCGCCCATACCGCGATGCTGCTTGAGGACGAGCGGGCGGTGTTCGGCCAGACGGTCGGGCAACTGATCGCGTAGTTCCTCGGTCGTGCGGTACAGCTTCGTCTCGGTGCCCCAACTCATGCTCGCGGTGTCGACGAGCACCTCCTTTGTGCCCATCCTCAGGATCACGTCTGGGCGGGCACTCACCCACACCCCGGTGCCCCCAACCTCGCGAAGCAGCGGGTCGAGCTTCGAGCGGTCGAGACCGTCCTGAATCGGGTTCACCCAGACCAGCACTCCGTCGAGTCCGAGTAACTGGTCGCGCACGGCATCCACCGTCTGATCGGAGTAAATGACCGGCACGGCGTCCACGCCGAGCGCCGTAAAGCCGCGGAACATCTCGCGCAGCCTGCAGGACTCGGTCACCGAAACGTGCGCGTCTGGCGAGTCCCACTCCGCCCGCCAGAGCAGGCCGACTCTCATGAACCGAGTCTACGACCGCCCGCTTCGCTGGGTACCGTCGTCCGCGTGTCTGAACTGGCCCACCGACACGGCACCCACGTTCACCGCCACGCCTACGCCACACAGCATCGACACCTCGCCCTCCCGTGGCACTCGCAACCCGTCGAACAACCGCACGACCACTGGCACGAGGGCGAACACGAACACCCGCATGGACACGACGATGGTCACTCGCACGCTCGCGGCGAACATGGGCACTCGCACGGACTGGTAGACCGCTCCATCGTTCGCTCGCGGGAGGGCGTCAAGGCGGTCTCGATCAGCCTCGCGGTGCTCGGAATCGCAGCGGTGGCGCAGACCGTTGTCTTCGCACTCTCCGGCTCGGTCGCGCTGCTCGCTGACCTAATCCACAACTTCGGCGACGCGCTGACGGCGGTACCGCTCGGCATCGCCTTCTACCTGCGCTCGCTCCGGGTGGAGAAGTTGGCCGGATTGTTCGTTGTCCTCGTCATCTTCGTGTCCGCGTGCGTGGCCCTCTACGAGACGATCCTTCGGTTCCTCCACCCGCAAAACCTGACTCACCTCTGGCTGCTCGCGGCAGCAGGGGTCATAGGCCTTGTCGGCAACGAAATCGCCGCCCAAGTGCGACTGCGCGCGGGGAAGCGCCTCTCCAGCCCCGCCCTCACTGCGGACGGAAACCACGCACGCACGGATGGTTTCATCAGCCTCGGCGTCATCGCTAGCGCCGGGTTCGTGGCCCTCGGAGCGCAGGTGGCCGATCCGATCATCGGCCTGGTCATCACCCTCGTCATCCTCCGCATCACCTGGCAGTCGTGGCGCATCGTCTCCACGACGGAGCCGGGCGAAATGATCGATTCACCCGAGCATTAACAGCGACGCTCAGGGGTCATTCGGAACACTGGCCCAGGCAAGCGAGTCTGCTAGGACCTCGGACATGACGCGGCGGCTGGACTGGGAGGAGGCGAAGCGGCGCAAAGAGGGCGCTGCATCCAGCGCCGTCTTGATTGATGGGCCGTGCAGGGATCGAACCTGCGACCTTGGGATTAAGAGTCCCCTGCTCTACCAGCTGAGCTAACGGCCCAAAACGGCCGCCATTGTAGCCTCGCACCCGTGAAGGTCCTGACCGTCGTCGGCAACCGGCCGCAGTTCATCAAGTCTGGTCCCGTCTCCGCCGCGTTGCGCGAGGCGGGGATCGAGGAGATCGGCCTCCACACCGGCCAGCACTGGGATCCGGAGCTCTCGGATGTCTTCTACGCGGAGCTCGGTCTGCCCGAGCCGGGCTACCGGCTCGACCTCCACACCGCCGACGCCGAGACGATGCGGCCCGCGATCGCCGCGGCGCTCGCAAAGGAACGGCCCGACTGGACGCTCGTCTTCGGCGACACGAACTCGACGCGCGCGGGCACCGAGGCGGCGGTCGGCGCCGGCATCCCCGTCGCGCATGTCGAGGCCGGCCTGCGCAGCGGCGACCTGTCGATGCCGGAGGAGCACAACCGGATCGCCGTCGATGCCGCGGCCACGCTGCTCCTCTGCCCCGACGAGCGCTCGCGCGAGACGCTGCTCGCGGAAGGCGTCGCCGGCCGCATCGAGGTGGTGGGCGACGTAATGGCGGATGCCTGCTTCGCGCTCGCGCCGATCGCCCGCGAGCGCTCGCGGATCCTCCCGCGGCACGACCTCGAGCCGGGCGGCTACGTCGTCGCCACGATCCACCGCGAGGCGAACGTCAGGCCGGAGCGGCTGGCCCGGATCGTCGACGGCCTCGGGCGCATCCGGGAACGCGTCGTCTTTCCCGCGCACCCGCGTACCCGCGCCGTGCTCGGGCTGGAAGCGTCGCCGGCAGAGCCGGCGACGCCCGGCCGGAAGACCTTGGGCGACCTGCCGCCGAACGTGGAACTCCTCGCGCCGGTCGGGTATCTCGACATGGCCGCGCTCGTCTCCCAGGCGCGCGTGCTCGTCACCGACTCGGGCGGGCTGCAGAAGGAGGCGTACTGGTACGGCGTGCCGTGCGTCACTGCGCGGCCGTCGACCGAGTGGAAGGACACCGTCGAGCTTGGCGCAAACGTCCTCGTCGACGACGATCCGCAGCAGCTGGCCGCCGCGGTGGCGTCGGCGCGGATGCCCGAGGAGTTGCCGCCGCTCTACGGAGACGGACACGCAGCAGAACGGGTCGCAGCTAGCCTTGCCGACCGTGGCTGAGGGCGCCAACTACGACGTCGCGGTCGTCGGCGCCGGCTATGTCGGCGTGCCTCTCGCGGCCACATTCGCCGAGGCCGGCTGCCGCGTCCTGCTCGTCGACGTCCTCGAGGACGTCGTCGCCGCCCTCAACCGCGGCGAATCGCACATCGCGGACGTCTCCAGCGACCGGCTCGCGCCGCTCGTCGAGAGCGGCCTCGTCCACGCGACGACCGGCTACGACGAGCTCCGCGGGGTGGATTCGATCCTGATCGCGCTCCCCACCCCGCTCTCGCGGCAGCGAGAACCCGACCTCTCGATCGTGGAAGGTGCCGCGCGCCGCATCGGCGAGGTGCTGCGCGAAGGCCAGCTCGTCGTGCTCGAGTCGACCACCTGGCCGGGCACGACGCGTGAGGTGCTGCAGCCGGTCCTCGAGCAGACGAGCGGGCTCCGCGCCGGCGAGGGCTTCTTCCTCGCCATGTCTCCGGAGCGGGTCGACCCGGGGCGCGAAGACTGGACGACGAAGACGACGCCGAAGGTGCTCGGCGGGATCACCCCCGAGTGCACTCGTCGCGCCGCCGACCTCTACGGGCGAGCGGTCGACACGGTGCACGAGGTCACGAGCCCCGAGGCGGCCGAGCTCACGAAGCTGCTCGAGAACATCTTCCGCTCGGTCAACATCGCGCTCGTCAACGAGCTCGCGATCCTCTGCGACCGGATGGGGATCGACATCTGGGAGGTGGTCGACGCCGCCTCCACCAAGCCGTTCGGCTTCATGCGCTTCAGCCCGGGCCCGGGCCTCGGCGGCCACTGCATCCCCGTCGATCCCTTCTACCTCACGTGGAAGGCACGCGAGTTCGGCTTCTACACGGAGTTCATCGAGCTCGCCGGCAAGGTCAACGAGGAGATGCCGTACTTCTGCCGCTCGCTCGTCTCGCAGGCGCTCAACCACCACGCGCAGCGCGCGATGAAGGGCTCGCGGATCCTCGTGCTCGGCGTCGCGTACAAGCCGGACATCGGCGACCTGCGCGAGTCACCGGCGCTGAAGCTCATCTCCCTGCTGCAGAACGCCGGCGCCGAGGTCTCGTACCACGACCCGCACGTGCCGAACATCCGCGAACACGGCGTCGATCTCTCGGCGGCGCCGTACGAGCCCGGCAAATACGACTGCGTCGTGATCGTCACCGACCACTCCTCGCTCGACTACGACCGGCTCGTGGACGAGGCGTCCCTCGTCGTCGACCTCCGCAACGCGACCGGCGCCAAGGGCAGCGCGGCGGCGCACGTCTTCAAGCTGTGAGCGAGAGGCTTCGCGTCGGCCAGGCAGGACTGGGCTACTGGGGCCGCAACCTCGCGCGGAACTTCGACGACCTCACCGACCTCCGCTGGCTCTGCGACGCGAGCGAGGAGCGGCGCGCGGAGTTCTCCGAGCGATACCCCGACGCGCGGGTGACGGGCGACTTCGACGAGCTACTCGCCGCGGACGACGTCGACGCCGTCGTGATCGCGACGCCCGTGCCGACGCACTATCCGCTCGCCCGCGCGGCGCTCGAGGCCGGCAAGCACGTCTTCGTCGAGAAGCCGCCGGCGATGCGGGCCGCCGAGATGGAGGAGCTGACCGGCCTCGCCGAGGAGCGCGGGCTCGTCCTCATGCCGGGCCATCTCCTGCTCTACCACCCGGCCGTGCAGAAGCTGAAGGAGCTGATCGACGCCGGCGAGCTCGGCGAGGTGCTCGTCGTCTACGGCAACCGGCAGAACCTCGGCAAGATCCGCAAGGACGAGAACGCGCTTTGGTCGCTCGGCGTCCACGACCTCTCGGTGATCCAGTACCTGATCTCCGAGGAGATCGTCGAGGCCGCGGCACACGGCCACGCCTTCCTCAACGAAGGCGTCGAGGACGTCGTCTTCTGCTACCTGCGCTTCGCCTCGGGCAAGATCGCGCACATGCATCTCTCCTGGCTCGACCCGCACAAGATGCGGCGCCTCACGGTCGTCGGCCGCGACAAGATGGCGGTCTTCGACGACATGGAGCTCGAGCACAAGATCACCGTGTACGACAAGGCGCCCGAGCAGCCGTCGGAGACGTACGGCGAGTGGCGGACCCGAACGGGTGACACGTTCAGCCCTCAGCTCCCGAACGCAGAGCCGCTCAAGCTCGAATGTGCCCACTTCGTGCAGCTCGTGCAGCAGGGGTGGGACGGGCAAGAGATGCGCGACGGCCTCGAGGTCGTGCGCGCGCTCGAGCTCCTGACGGGAAGCCTGCGCGATGGCGGTTGAGCCTCAGATCCACCCGACCGCGATCGTCTATCCAGGGACGAAGCTCGGCGACGGCGTGAGGGTGCTCGAGCACGCGGTCGTCGGCAAGCAGCCCACGCTCTCGCCGCGCTCGACGGCCAAACGAGACCCGCTCGAGCCCGCAGAGATCGGCGACGGGGCGATCGTCTCCACCGGTGCCGTGGTCTTCGCGGGAGCCAAGGTCGGCGCACGCGTGATCCTCGGCGACCAGTCCTGCGTGCGTGAACGGGTCGTCGTCGGCGACGACGTCGTGATCGGGCGCGGCTCCCTCGTGGAGAACGACACCACGATCGGGGCGATGACGAAGATCCAGGCCGAGGTCTACATCACCGCCTACTCGACGCTCGAGGAGCACGTCTTCGTCGCGCCGTGCGTCGTGACGACAAACGACAACTTCATGGGCCGCACCGAGCGGCGGCACGAGCTGATCAAGGGGCCGACGATCCGCCGCGGCGCCCGGATCGGCGGCGGCGCGATCCTGCTCCCCGGCATCGAGATCGGAGAAGAGGCGTTCGTCGGCGCCGGTGCCGTCGTGACGAAGAACGTCGAACCGCGAAAGCTCGTGGTGGGCAACCCAGCGCGTGTGATGCGGGCCGTGCCTGAAGACGAGCTGCTCGAGAGCTAGCTGGTCTTCGTCAGCTGCAGCGAGTAGCGGCCGCCGCCGTGGCGCTCGATCCGCAGCTTGACGTCGTACCAGCCGGTGCGCGGCGCGCGATACGACAGGCGCTGAGTCCTGCCCGGATGTCGCGTCGTCACGCCGCCGGCTCCCTTCGCGAAGACGCTCAGGCCAACCGATGCGTTCGACCAAAGCGCGGCGACCCGCACGTGCAGCCGCTCGCCGCGTAGGAGCCTCACGCGGTAGACGTCCACGCGGTCGTCCCAGTAGTCGAGGGTCGCGTCGAGCTTGGGGTGAGTGCCCCACAGCTTGTGCGCCTGGGACAGGCTGTCGTTCGGCTCGAAGTGATCGGAAGGCGGTAGCAGGTTCCCCGAGCTGAGGAAGTCGACCGCCTTCTGCACGTCGAGCCTGCCCCACCCGCTGTACTTGTCGCGCCCGACCGGGCACTGGGTGCCGGCACAGTCGTTCCTGGGCCCGACGTCGTCCGTGTGCCGCTCGAGGATCCTCGTGACCTGGCTGCTCGTGAGCGACGGCTCGAGGCCGAAGAGCACCGCTGCGGCGGCAGAGACCTGCGGTGCCGCGAACGAGGTGCCTTCGGGGTGCTGAAGGTCACCGATCGCGCAGGCGGTGTAACCCTGCTCCACGCAATCCGGCTGCGCGCCCGTGAGCACCTTCGGGAAGGTGGAGAAGATGCCGACTCCCGGCGCCGCGATGTCGACGAAGACCGGATCCTGGTCCGAGAAGTCGGGCACGTTGCCTGAGCGGGTCAGAGCGCCGACGCCGATCACATGGGGCAGCGCGGCGGGCCAACTCGCGTACGGCCACGGCGTCGTGTACGCCTCGTCCGCGTTCCCGACGGCGGCGACGACTACCGCCCCCTTCTTCACGGCGTACCTGACCGCGTCGGCCTCGAGCTTCGAGTACGCGTCGAGCGCGGGACTCTGCGGATCGCGAACGGCGCCGAAGCTGAGGTTGACGACCCTCGCTCCCTGGTTGACTGCCCAGCGAATGCCGGCCGCTTCGGCCTTGAGCGGGATCGTGCCGTCGGCGGCGACGACCTTGGCCACGAGCAACTGGGACGAGTAGGCGAGGCCGACCACTCCGGTCGAGTCGAGGGCGCCGGCGACCTCGCCGGCGACGATCGTGCCGTGTCCCTGGTTGTCGACGCACGGGTTGCCGCCGACAAAGCTCTTCTTCGCAGCGATCTGGTTCGCGAAGTCGGGCAGCGAGCAGTCGACGCCCGAATCGACGATCGCGACCTTCACGGGGGCGAGCGGCGGAGGAGTCGGCCACGCGTCGAACGCGTTGTCCTGGCCGAGATACCACTGCTTCGCGTAGTACTGGTCCGTCGGCGTAAATGCGGCAGCAGAGGAGGTCGCGACGAGCGCAGCGACCACCGCGCCGAGCAGCGCGACCGTCAGCTTCTTCACTACTTCACGGTAGCCGCCTGCACGCGGATCCGCACGGACGCGGCTGCGTCATTTGTGGTCGCGAGCCGGTACTGGGTCGTCAGCTTCGGTTTCACGGAAAAGTGGAAGGCGCCGGTCTTGCCGACCGTGCGGAACTGCGTCCACGGCGTGCCTGCAGTGGACCTCTGCAGGACGACGCCGCGCACGCCCCGCACGACCCCGGTCAACGTGACCCTGGTGCCGGGAGCGACCGCGGGATTCGGCGACGGCGGCTGCAGCGAGAGGACGCCGACGCTGAACCAGGAGGAGCGGAGTCCGAGCGCCGAGGCGACGGCGGCGCCGCCGGCGGTGGCCGTGAGCTGCGAGCCGCGCGACAGCGACGTGACCTTGAGCGTCTTCACGCGGCGCGAGGCGTTGCGCTTCACCGTCGCGTCGACGACGCGGCCGAGCACGCCAACCGTGCTCCCGAGCGTCTTCCCCGTCACCGGCACCGGCCCCCAGTCGTGGTACGGCGAGATCGTGTCGTACGGATCGCGCACCGAGACGAGATACGGCCTGCCCGGGGCGCCGAACGCGTCCGCAGCAGACTGCGTCCAGCCGCCCGTGCTGGAGGAGAAGAGCGTGTCCGCGACATCGCCGCCGTACAGGAGCACCTGCCCGACAGTGAGGTCGACGGCCTGCTTCCCGGCGGCCGTCTCGGCGGACGTGCCGAGGTAGGCCTGGCTGCGACCGTCGGCGTAGACGTCGAACGGAGCTCCGGCTTTCCGGCTCGCCAGTGCGTAGGAGCGGGCGGCGACGGCCTGCGCCTCGAGCGCAGCAGGCAGCCAGATCGAGGGCATCTCCGCCGGGACTACGCCGTACAGGTACTGCTGGAGCGGCAGGACGTTGATCGCGCGAAGCTTCTTGTTCGGCACGTCGACGAGGATCCGGCCCCGGTAGCGCCGGCCGAGCGTGAGCGCCGACCCGGCCGCGGGCGCGAACGTGAGCGGCGAATCGAGAGCCTGCGCCGGCCCGCCGTCGACCGCGAGCTTCAGCGCCGGCGTGAACGTCGTCGTGCCGGCGGCGAGCGTGTGGTCGACGCCGTCGCCGTCCTCGACCGTGATCGGCTTCTTCGACGAGATCGACAGCTGCTTCTTGCCGCTCGCGAGCAGGACGCGAATCGTGGTCGCGTTCGTCTGGCCGACCGTCGTGCCCGGGTAGTAGGCGTCGAGGATCTGGTCGTACGTGTAGCCCTGCTTCGCGTAGCCCTGGGCTCCCCACTGGCCCATCCCGACGCCGTGCCCGTAGCCGTGGCCGCTGACGAGGAAGAGGACGCCGGAGTGGGCCGGCGCGACGTACGGCGGGCCGGGCGCGGGCGCCGCGTGCGGCGCCGCGGCGAGCGTGACGGCAGCGGCGACGGCGGACAGGGCAACGAGAACGCGGGCCAGAACGCCCTGAGGGTAGCTTCCGGTCCCGTCCGATCGGCCTGTAGAATCCGGGCGACATTTGCGAGGCGACGGAGCCTCGGCGGCCACACAAGGGTGGTTGCCGGGGCTTTTCGCGTTTCAGGAGGGAGAATGGCCTACGTGGAGAGCAGGAACCGGGCGACATCCGACCCGGCTACGCGCAAGGAGGTGCTCGCGGAGATCGAGTCCCGCGGCATCGAGGACGTGCTCCTCTGGTTCACCGATCTCGAGGGGCATCTGAAGAGCTTCTCGATCACGCGCAGCGAGGTCGAGGGAGCGCTCGACGACGGGATGGGCTTCGACGGCTCGTCGATCACCGGCTTCAACGCGATCGAGGAGTCGGACATGGTCGCGATCCCCGACCCCGAGACGTTCCGGATCCTGCCCGACGGTCAGGCGGCGCGGATGATCTGCGACATCGTCACGCCGGACGGCGAGCCGTACGCGGGCGACCCGCGCTTTGCACTCCGGCGCGCGCTCGAGCGCATGGAGGCCATGGGTTTCGACACGTTCAACGTCGGCCCCGAGGCCGAGTACTTCCTGTTCAAGGACGAGACCGGCACCGAGACCCTCGACGAGGGCGGCTACTTCGCGCAGACGACGCTCGACGCGGCCACCAACGTCCGCCGCGACACGATCCGCGCGCTCGAGTCGATGGGCATCCCGGTCGAGTACCACCACCACGAGGTCGGCCCCTCCCAGCACGAGATCGACATCCGCTACGCCGGCGCGCTCGACATGGCCGACTACATGCTCACGTACCGGCTCGTCGTCAAGGAGGTCGCGAAGCAGCACGGCTACCACGCGACATTCATGCCGAAGCCGCTCTTCGGCGAGAACGGCTCGGGCATGCACACGCACATGTCGCTGTTCACCGACGGCCGCAACACGTTCTTCGACGAGGACGACAAGTGGCACCTCTCCGACGTAGCGAAGGGATTCATCGCCGGCCAGCTGCGCCACGCGCGCGAGCTCTCGGCGGTCTTCGCCCAGTGGGTCAACTCGTACAAGCGGCTCGTGCCGGGCTTCGAGGCGCCGGTCTACGTCGCGTGGTCGCAGCGGAACCGTTCCGCGCTGATCCGGATCCCGCTCTACAAGCCGGGTTCCGAGCAGGCGACGCGCGCCGAGATCCGTTGCCCAGACCCGGCGTGCAACCCGTACCTCACCTTCGCGGCGCTCCTGCACGCGGGGCTCGAGGGGATCGAGCAGGGCTACGAGCTGCCCGATCCGATGGAGACGAACCTCTACCACCTGACGTCCGAGCAGCGGCGTGAGCGCGGCATCGTCTCCCTGCCCGAGACGCTGGGCGAGGCGACCGACGAGTTCTCACAGTCGGCGCTGATGCGCAAGGCGCTCGGCCCGCACATCTTCGACCGCTACGTCGAGCTGAAGCGGAAGGAGTGGGACGAGTACCGCGTCCAGCTGACCGACTGGGAGATGAAGAAGTACCTCGCCGTTCTGTAATTCGCGTCCCCGCTTGAATCTGGTCGCCCTCCCCTGTTAGATCGGTCACGATCAACTGGGGAGGGCACCATGCGTATCCAAGGTTCCGTATCCGCGATCTCGTGGATTCCGTCGGAAGCGATCGAGGGACTGCCGAAGCTGCCGTTCGAGCTCGGTGTAGGCCACTACGACGAGCCGCCGCCGGACCGGCTCGAGCCCGGTGACCTGGGGCGGCTCCGCGACGCCGACCGCTTCCGCGAGGCGAACGATCTACAAGCGTGGATCGAGGTCGAGGACGGCGCGATCGTCGGTACCGGCTTTCAGGGAGGCGGGCTCGTCGGCTCGACGACGTTCCGCCTCGGGCCGAAGGCGATCGTCGTCCCGGGGGTGCCGTTCGAGGTGCTCCGCAGCGGACCGGAGATCACCGGCGACAGCGCCCGGTTCGTCCAGACAGTCGGCGGCCGTGCGGGATTCCCCGCGCCGCGCCTGGTCAAGGGTGGCCCGCTCTTCCGCATCCAGTCGGCCACTGCGTGGACGACGCTGGCGCTCACGCTGCACGCCGACGGGCGCATCGAGCACGAGGTCGTCGGCGCGAGCCCGTTCCCGCGGCACTGGATCTACGACAACGAGGGGGCACTGGCGCTGAAGACCGGCACCGTCGACTTCAAGACGTGGTACCGCGAGTCGCACGGCGGCAACACTCCGTGGGGCGACGAGGAGTCAGAGGCGGTCGTCACTGCGGCGGAGAGCGCGCTCGAGCGTGAGCTGTCGCGCACGCTCCTCTCGGGAGACGAGAAGCTCCTCAAGCGAAAGCTCGGCGAGGGCGCGGTGCTGGTGACGCAGGGCGCTGAGGGAGATCACCTCTACCTCCTGCTCGACGGCGTCCTGAGCGTCGAGGTCGACGGCGAAGAGGTCGCCCAGATGGGGCCGGGAACCATCGTCGGCGAGCGGGCATCGCTCGAGGGCGGCGTCCGCACCGCGACGCTGCGCGCGATCACGCCGATCCACTTCGTCGTGATCCCGTCGGAGCTCGTGGGGAAGGATGAGCTCGCGACGCTCGCGGCCGACCGGCAGCGCGAGGGATAGCAAGCTCCACCTGACCTGAGACATGCGGGCTGCGGCGGTCTGTCCGCCGTGGCCCGCATCGTTCGTGCGTGGCCGGGCTCGGCTCGCCCCTCGTACTGCTGATCTTCCTCGCCGCCGCCGTCGTGACCTGGCGGGCCGGCGTCTCGCTCTCGAAGACGACCGATGCGCTCGATGCGCGGCTCGGCCTCGGCGACGAGATCGGCGGGCTGGTCCTGCTCTCGATTGCAGGCTCGCTGCCCGAGCTCGCGATCACGATCTCCGCGGCCGCCTCGGGCAACCTCGGACTTGCGGCCGGGAATCTCATCGGCGGCATCGCAATCCAGACGATGGTGCTGCTCGTCTGCGACTTTGCCGTCGGTCCCTCGCGCCCGCTCACGTACCTCGTCGGAGCGCTGACGCCGGTGCTCGAGGCACTGCTCGTCGTCCTGGTCGTCGCGGGCGTCGAGATGGGCGCGCTCATGAAGGAGACGACGGCGATCGGCGGCGTGGTCAGTCCGGCATCGCTCGGGATCGTCGTCGTCTGGCTCGTCGGCCTCTACGTGATCAACCGCGTGCGCAAGGACCCGCGCTGGAGTGTCTCGATGCCGGGCAGCCGGCGGGGACGGAAGAGTCGCCGCCAGCCGCATTCGGCGCAGGGCCATCCCTACTCCGGTGCCTCGACCGCCCGGGTGGCGCTCATCTTCGGGATCGCGTGCGGCGTGACGCTCGCCGCGGGCGTCATGCTCGAGGAGAGCGGCAACGAGATCGCCAACCGGCTCGGCATCAACGGGGTGATCTTCGGCGCGACCGTGCTCGCCGGGGCAACCGCGCTGCCGGAGATCAGCTCGGGGATCGCGGCCGTGCGGCTCGGCGACCACGCGCTCGCGATCGGCGACATCTTCGGCGGCAACGCCTTCCAGGTCTGCCTCTTCCTGGTCGCCGACCTCGTGGCGGGCAAGCCGGTGCTCCCGTCGACCGGAGACCAGAACGCGTGGCTCGCCGCGCTGGGGGTCGCGCTGACCGCGGTCTACGGCTTCGGCGTGATCGGCAGGCCCATGCACACGCACTTCCGGCTCGGTCCCGACTCGATCCTCGCGCTGATCCTCTTCGGCCTCGGCATAGCCGGCCTCTTCTTCGTGCGGCCCGGCTAGCGCCGCGGCCCTCCTACGATAGGCACGTGGAGACGACCGACCGCCACTTGCGGCTGCTCACGGACACGATCGCCGCCGTCAACTCCACGCTCGACCTCGAAGAGGTGCTGCACCTCGTCGCGAACGAGGTCGCCGCCGCGCTCGAGGCCGACGCGTGCTTCGTCTACCTCTACGACGAGGCCGCCGGCGAGCTCGTCCTGCGCGCCACCCACGGGACGCCGCTCGACGAGATGACGCGCCGCCCCCGGCTGCGTCCGGGAGAGGGGATCACCGGCGCGGCGGCCGCTGAGCGCCGTCCCGTCGCGATCGCCGCGAACGCCGATCTCGACCCGCGCTGGAAGGAGTTCCCGAACCTGCCGGAGTCGGAGTACGAGTCGATCCTCGCGGTCCCGATCCTCGCGCGCGAGCAGCTGGCGGGCGCGCTCAACGTCCGCACCCGCGAGCCGCGCGAGTTCCGCAAGGACGAGATCGAACTGCTGCAAGCGATCGCGGGCCAGGTCGCGCAGTCGATCGTCCACGCGCAGCTGTACACCGAGGCGCAGCAGCGCGTCGCCGAGCTCGAAGCCCTCGCCCGCATCTCCGAAGCCGTCTCCGAATCCCTCTACCTGGAGGAGTCGCTCGAGGCCATCGTCAAGACGACGATGGACGCGGTGCACGCGACCGGCGCCGCGCTCGTGCTCGAGGACGGGCGCATCGCCTGGCCGGAAGGCCACCCCGGTGCGTACGCGGTTCGCACGCCGCTGCGCTGGAGGCGGCGCGAGATCGGCGAACTCGTGGCCGACCGCGACACGCCGTTCGCCGACGAGGAGCGGGCGCTGCTCGAGGCGATCGCCCACCATGCCGCCGTCGCGCTCGAGCACGGCCGTGCCGTGATGCGCGGCGTCCTCGCGCAAGAGATCCACCACCGCGTCAAGAACAACCTCCAGACCGTCGCCTCGCTCCTGCGCCTGCAGGCACGGGCGGAGGGGGTCGACCCGCGCGAGGCGCTCGAGCACTCCGTCAACCGGATCCTCGCGATCGCCGCGGTGCACGAGTCGCTCACCGAGCAGCGGGAGGAGGACGTCGAGCTCGCGGAGCTCATCGACCGCCTACGCGCGATGCTCGTGCAAGGACTGACCGCCGACCGGGACGTTCAGGCGCAGCTCGAGCCGGTCTCGCTCGCCGGCAGCCGCGCGACCGCGCTCGCCCTCGTCTTCTCGGAGCTGCTCCAGAACGCGCTCGAGCACGGCGCCGGCACGGTGCGGATCGAGCTCGCGCGCCGCGACGACGACGTCGTCCTCGCGATCGCCGACGAGGGATCCGGCACCGACGGCGCGCCGAGCGGCACGGGACTGTCGATCGTCCACGCGCTGGTGGCGGACGAGCTGCACGGCAGCTTCGCCTTCGCCGGCGCACGGGCCGAGGTGGTCTTCCCCGCGTGAGGACGCAGGAGGTGCTCATCGTGGTGCGACGCGGCAGCGAGTTCCTCGTCGTCCACCGTTCCCCCGAGAACGACGCGTACTGGCATCAGATCGCGGGCGGCGTCGAGGCTGGCGAGACGTTCGCCGAGGCCGCGGTGCGCGAGCTGCGGGAGGAGACGGGCCTCGAGGCCGCCGTCCGGCCGCTCGACGCCTCGTTCCGCTACGAAAGCGTCCACGTCGAGTCGTTCATCGTCGACGCACCCGCCGAGTGGGAGCCGACACTTGACTGGGAGCACGACGAGTACCGCTGGCTGCCGCGCGACGAGGCCGCCGAGCTCCTCTTCTGGCCGGAGCCGGCGGCGCTCCTGCGGAGCCTGCCGTGACCGAGCTCTGGCACTTCAGCGAGGACCCGTCGCTCGGCCGCTTCGTCCCACGTGACGGCAAGGTCTGGGCGATCGCCGACGCGCACGCCTGGCTCTACTGGTTTCCGCGCGATTGCCCGCGAGCGTGTTTCTGGGCCGTCGGGGAGACATCGGATGACGACGTCGAGAGCTGGCTCGACGGCGACCCCGACCGGCGCGTGGCCGTGATCGAGACGAGCTGGCTCGAGCGCCTGCGCTCGGTCAGGCTCTATGCCTACCGCATGGCGCCCGAGCCGTTCGACGTCGTCGAGGACGACCGCTTCTACATCGCCTCGACGCCGGTGGACGCGATCGACCGGGTCGACCTCGGCGACCTGCTCGCACGCCACGCCGAGGCCGGGGTCGAGCTGCGCATCGCACCATCGCTCTATCCACTCTGGGACAAGGTGATCTCCACTACGCTCGACTTCAGCGGCATCCGGCTCAGGAATGCTGTGCGGCCGTGAAGATCCTCATCGCCGAAGACGAGACGATCATCCGGCTCGACCTCCGGACGCTGCTCGAGAGCGCGGGCTTCGAGGTGTGCGCCGAGGCGAAGGACGGCGAGGAGGCGATCGACCTCGCCCGGGCCGAGCAGCCGGATCTCGCGGTGCTCGACGTGAAGATGCCGAAGCTCGACGGGATCGAGGCGGCGCGGCGCATCCTCGAGGAGCGGCCGATCCCGATCGTGATGCTGACCGCCTACGGCCAGGACGAGCTGGTGTCGCGCGCAATCGAGGCCGGCGTCTTCGGCTACCTCGTGAAGCCGTTCCGCGAACAGGATCTGCTGCCGGCGATCGCCGCCGCGCGCGCGCGGCACGACGAGCTGCAGGCCTTGCGGGCGGAGGCGGAGTCGCTCTCAGACGCGCTCGCCGCACGGAAGGTGATCGAGCGCGCGAAAGGTCTTCTGATGGAGAAGGAACAGCTCAGCGAGCAGGAGGCGTTCGCGCGGCTCCGCAAGGCGAGCCAGGCGTCGGGCCGCCCGCTCAGGGTGATCGCGGAAGCGGTCGTCGAGACGCTCACGGGAGACGCGTGAGCGAGGCCGAGCACCCGCACGCGGCGCTCGTGCGCCGGGTCTTCGCCGCCTTCGGCAAGGACGCGATGGCGGTGTCCGCCGCCTTCACACGAGACATCGTCTGGCGGGTGCCGGGCAACACGGTGATGAGCGGCGAGTACCGCGGCCGCCGCGACGTCGTCGAGTTCCTCCGCCGCACCGGGCTCGAGACCGGCGGCACCTACAAGAGCCACCTCCACACCGTCTTCGCGGACGACGCGTGGGCCGTCGCGCTCTACCGCGCGACGGGCAGCCGCAACGGATTCGACCTCGACATCGAGCAGGCGCTCGTGATCCGGTTCGCGGACGGGCTCTGGCAGGACGTGACGGCGGTGCCGCTCGACCCGACCTTCGAGCGGTTCTGGGCCTAGGCGGTCCGGGCCTAGCCGCAGGCCGGACCGCGCTCTCGCCCGTGCGGAGTTCCGTTACTCAGCAACCGGACGCGAAGCGTCCGGTTGCTCAAACAGTCGCTCCCAGCGCTCGAGGAGGGCCGTAAGCGCGTCGCGGCTGCGCTTGTGGGCGGCGAGGACGTCGACGTTCGTCCAGTCGTCGGCGAGCCTCGCCTCGAGCTCCGCGACCTCCGCCTCGCGGACGGCGATCTCGGCCTCGATCACTTCTAGCGCGGACGAACGCCGCCGCTTCGGCTTCGTCGCGGGCGGCTTCGGAGCGGGCTTTGCGCGCTCGACGGGCGGCTCCGGCTTCGCACGGACCTCGCGCTCCTCGCGCGCACGCAGTAGCTCCGCCCAGCCGCCGTCGTACGCCCGCAGCTCGCCGTCCTCGATTGCCAGCGTCCGCTCGGCGATCGCGTCGAGCAGCGCGCGGTCGTGGGAGACGAGCAGCACCGTCCCGGGGAAGGCGTCGAGCGCCGCCTCGAGGGCCTCGCGGCTCTCGAGGTCGAGGTGGTTGGTGGGCTCGTCGAGGACGAGGAAGTTCGCGCCGGAGGCGACGGTGACCGCGAGCGCCAGGCGCCGCCGCTCGCCGCCCGAGAGCACGGAGACCGCCTTCTCGTGCGCGTCCCAGCCGGAGAAGAGGAAGCGGCCGAGGAGATTCTGTGCGTCGGGCCGCGCTAGGCCGGTCATCGCCTGGACACACTGGAGCACCGAGCCGCGGGTATCGAGCTCAATCTCCTGCTGCGAGAAGTAGCCGACCTGGACGCCGTGCCCGATCCGGACGCCCTCCCCGCGCACCAGCCTCTCCAGCAGCGTCGTCTTGCCGGACCCGTTCGGGCCGACGAGCGCGACGTGCTCGCCGCGCTCGACCGCAAACGTGGCGTGACGCAGCAGCACGCGATCGCCGATCGCAACCTCCAACCCATCCGCCTCGACCACGGTGCGGCCGCTGCGCGCGGGCTTCAGGAACTCGAAGCCGAGGCCGCGCGTCCTGCGCGAAAGGAGTGCGACCTGGTCGGTGTGTGCGGACTTCTCCTCCTGAAGCCGGCCGATCTGGGTCAGCTTCGCCTGCGCCTGCTTCGCCTTGTCCTTCTTGTAGCGGAACCGTTCGACGAAGCGCTCGAGCCGGGCTATGTCGGCCTCGGCACGCGCGACCTCCTTCTGCGCATGCACCATCCGTGCCGCCTTCTCGCGCCGCCAGGCGTGCCACGGGCCGGGGAAGAACGTCCCGCGTCCGGCCTCGAGCTCGAGCGTCGCCGTCGTGACCGCTTCGAGGAACCAGCGGTCGTGGGCGACGAGGATCACCGCCGCGTCGAGTGAGGCGAGCTCACGCTCGAGCCACTCGAGGTTCGCAACGTCGAGGTGGTTGGTGGGCTCGTCGAGCAGGAGCAGATCGGGGTCGCCGCCGAGCGCGCGGGCGAGCGAGGCCCGCGTCAGCTCACCGCCCGAGAACGTGCGCAGCGGGCGTTCGAGGTCTTTCTCCGCGAAGCCGAGCCCGCGCACGACCGACGCGGCGCGGTCGCGCCACCCGTAGCCGCCCGCGTGCTCGAGCCTGGCCTGAGCTTCGGCGTACCGGTTGAGCGTCGCCTGCTCGTGGTCGCCCGCCGCCATCGCCTGCTCGAGCCGCCGGAGCTCCTCTTCCAACTCGACGAGATCCCGCGCGCCAGCGAGCACGTACTCACGCAGGCTCAGTGCCTGCTCAAGCGGCGGCCGCTGGTCGTGCAGCGCCACGCGCGTCCCCTTGGCGAAGGAGAGCTCGCCGCCGTGCTTCTCGGTCTCGCCGGCGAGGATGCGCAGCAGCGTCGTCTTGCCGGCGCCGTTCGGCCCGGACAGCGCGACGCGATCCCGGCGTTCGACCGAGAACGAGACGCCGTCGAAGAGCAGGGAGCCTGCGAGCTCCTTGCGCAGGTTGGACGCGATGACCACTGCCATGGCGTGGCCACTGTAGATTCGGCGGATGGCAGTGGCCACGGCCTGGCACCTTCGCGGCAGCTATTTCGAGTCGTGCAACTGCGACGCGATCTGCCCGTGCCGCCGCATCGACGGCGTATCGGGCGGCCGCTCGACCCACGGCATCTGCACGGGCGTCCTGTCGTGGCTGATCGAGGAAGGACACGCCGGCGGGACCGACCTCGCCGGGCTGCCGGTCACGCTGGCCGTCCGTTACGACGACGACGAGCCGGGCTCGCCGTGGACGTGGGTCCTCTACCTCGACGAGAGCGCGAACGAGGAGCAGAGAACGGCGATCGAGGCGATCTTCACGGGCCGGCTCGGAGGCGACGCGCTCGAGCACTTCCCGTGGGCGTGGAAGGACAGCGAGCTGGTCGACGTGCGTGTGGTCACGATCGAGCTCGACCACACCCCCCGGCGGCAGTGGCTCCGCATCCGCGACCACGTGACCGTCCGGATCCATGATCGCTACGCCGGCGGGCAAGCCGTCACCTGCGTGATCCCGGGTCACGACCGGGACGGCGAGGAGCTCGTTGCCGACGAGCTCCTCGTGAACGACGCTCCGCTTGCGTTCTTCTACACCGGCACCTGCGGCTACGGCTCGAGCTTCGTCTACTCGGGCTGATGGCGACCGCGAGGAGCACGGAGCTGCGTGCGCTCGCGCAACGCGTCGCCGACGCGCTCCCGCCCGAAGCGATCGAGGTGGTCCTCACCGGCAGCGTCTCGCGCGGCGTCGCCGACGACGACTCCGACATCGAGGTGCTCGTCGTCACCGAGGAGCAGCTCTCGCTCGAGGCCGCGTTCGAGCTCGCGCGCCGCGCCGGCCTGGAGAAGCGGGACAGCTGGGGGGATCCCGCGACGCCGACGCGGCGCGTCTTCGGCTATCTCGACGGCCAACCGGTCGAGACGATCTGGTGGTCGCGCGAGCTCGCCGAGGAGCTGTACGCGAGTGGCGGCTCGGCCGAGGCACTCACGAGCGGCGTCGCGTTGCGAACGGGCGGTCTGCTCGCACGCTGGCAGGAGCAGCTCGCCGACTACTCCGACGAACTCGCAGCCCAGCGGATCGAGCAGGCCGCGGAACGCTGGGGCGGCTACGCGCCGGCGGCACTGCTCACGATCGTGCGGCCCGACTGCTCGCTCGCCCGCATGGAGTGGCTGGTCGACTCGGCGCAGCGCGTGCTCGCGATCGTCTTTGCGCTCAACCGCGTCCACCAGCCGACCGCGAAGCGGCTCGCCGCACGCGTGGAACCGCTCGCGGTCAAGCCCGAGCGCCTCGCGGAGCGGATCGACGAGGCGCTCGCCGAGCAGGATCCTCGCCGAGCCCTCCGGGGGATGGCCGAGCTCCAACTCGACACGGTGCGGCTCGCGCCGAGCGGCCCGAACGTCGACCGGGCGCGCACGTGGCTCGCGGCGGGGATCAAGGCGCTCCGCTGATGACCGTCCTCGCCCTGGACGTCGGCTCCTCGTCGGTGCGAGCACAGCGCTTCGACCAGCGAGCCGAAGGGGCGAGCCCGATCCGGCAGGAGGAGTACGAGGCGCACGATCCCGACGAGGTCGCGGCGGCAGTTCGGCGCGTCCTCGGGGACGACGAGCCGGACGCGATCTCGTGTTTCGCGCACAGCCTCGTCGCCGTCGACAGCGAGTGGAACGCGCTCACGCCGATCCTCGGCTGGCGCGACACCCGCAGCGCCGGCGCCGCCGAGCGGCTGGCGGGGAAACTCGACGGCCAGGAGATTCACGCACGCACCGGCGCGTTCCTCCACCCCTCCTTCTGGCCGGCCAAGCTCGCGTGGCTCGCCGAGACGGAGCCCGAGACATTCCGCCGGGCGGCCTGGTTCGTCTCCTTCGCCGACTACCTCCGCGGCAAGCCCGAGACGAGCCTCGGGATGGCGTCCACCAGCGGCCTGCTCGACCTCACGACCAGCGACTGGGACGAGGAGCTGCTCGCCGTCCTCGGCGTCGACGCCGATCGTCTGCCGCGGATCGCAGACCTGCCGCTGTGGCCCGACGCGGCATGCTCGAACGCGGGCGCCGGCTGCCTGGGGCGCGAGCGCGCCGCGCTCATGGTCGGCACCTCGGGCGCGTTCCGTGTGCTCTACGAGAGCGACCGGCTGCAGCCCAAGCCCGGACTCTTCCTCTATCTCGCGGACGCGCGACGCGTCGTCGAAGGCGGCGCGCTCTCCGACGGCGGCAACCTCTACGAGTGGCTCGAACGGACGCTCAGCGACGCTTCGGGGTCGCTCACGGAGCGAGACCCGAGCGACCACGGGCTCGTCTTCCTGCCCTTCCTCGGCGGCGAACGCTCGACCGGCTGGAACCCCGACGCGCGCGGGACGATCCGCGGGCTCACCTTCGAGACGACGCCGCTCGACCTGCGCCAGGCCGCCTACGAAGGCGTCGCATTTCGCTTCGCCGCGATCGCCGATCTGCTCCCCGACGTGAGCGAGGTCGTCGCCACCGGCGGCGGGCTTCTGCGCGACCGCGACTGGATCCAGATCATGGCCGACGCGCTCGCGCGGCCGATCCACGTCTCAGGCGTGCAGGAGGCCTCGCTCCGCGGCGCGGCGGTTCTGGCGCTCGAGCGTGACGGGCACGAGGTCGCCGAGGCGCCGATCGCGGGCACCGTCGCGCCTCGCCCCGACAAGGCGGAGGCCTACCGCGCCGCCCGGGAAGAGCAGCAGAAGCTCTACGACGCCTTGACCTGAGCGAGCTTCCGGGCGGCGGCGGCGATGCCGTCGGCGTCGATCCCGGCCTCGGCGAGCAGCTCCGCGGGCTTGCCGGAGTGCGGCATCTCGTGCACCGCCAGCCGGACGACGGGCGGCCGGTCGTCGGCGTCGCCGAGCGCCGAGAGCACCGCCTCGCCGAGCCCTCCCTCCGGCCAATGGTCCTCCGCCGTGACGATCGGGCACGTGAGCGAGCGCAACGTCTGGGCGTCGAGCGGCTTGATCGAGTAGAGGTCGATGACGCGCGCCTCGATTCCCTCCTGCGCAAGCGCGTCGGCGGCCTTGAGCCCCTCGTGGACGGTGATTCCCGCGCCCACGATCGCGACGTCGTCGCCCTGCCGCAGCGTGCGCGAGCCGCCGATCTCGAACTCCTCGTCCGGCCCGTAGACGACGGGAGTCGCCGGACGCAGCGTCCGCAGGTACACGATCCCCTCGGTGTCCGCCATCTTCTCGACGAGCTTCGCGGTCTGGTTCGCGTCGCACGGATGCAGCACGGTCGAGCCGTGCACGGCGCGCAGCGAGGCGATGTCCTCGAGCGCCATCTGCGACGGCCCGTCCTCGCCGATGGAGACGCCTGCGTGCGAGCCGCAGAGGCAGTAGCTCGCGCGGCTGATCGCCGACATGCGGATGAAGTCGTACGCGCGTGAGAGGAACGCCGCGAACGTCGAGGCGAACGGGCGCCAGCCCAGAACCTGCATGCCGACCGCGGTCGCGACCATCTGCTGCTCGGCGATGTACATCTCGAAGTAGCGCTCGGGGATCGCGTCGCGGAACTCCTCGGCATAGGTCGAGTTCGAGACCTCGCCGTCGAGCGCCACCACGTCGCCGCGCGCCTTGCCGAGCGCCACGAGCGCGTCGCCGTACGCCTTCCGGGTGGCGACCTCGCTCCCCAGCTCGTACTGCGGCAGCTCGAGCGTCCCGCCCGGGAACTCGTGCTTCGCGGCTCCCGTCTCCGGCTTCGCCACCTCGATCTTCAGGTTGCGGACGCCGCCGAGCGTGGCGATCACCTCGTCGGAGTGGTCGAGCGCCTTGCCGTGGAAGCCGTTCTTGTCCTCGACGTCGGGGTCGCCCTTGCCCTTGATCGTCTTCGCGACGATCACGACAGGCTGGCCCGCTGTGTCGATCGCCTCGGCGTACGCGCGGTCGATCGCCTCGACGTCGTGGCCGTCGATCTCGATCGTGTGGCAGCCGAAGGCCCGTGCTCGACTGGCGTAGGAGTCGAGATCCCAGCCGTGCATCGTCTCGCCGCGCTGGCCCAGCCGGTTGACGTCGATGATCGCGACGAGGTTGTCGAGCTCGAAATGCGCCGCATGCTCGAGCGCCTCCCACTGCGAGCCCTCGGCGATCTCGCTGTCGCCGCACAGAGTCCAGACGCGGAACCGGAGCCGGTCGAGCTGCTTGCCGGCGAGCGCCATCCCGACCGCGTACGGCAGGCCCTGGCCCAGCGAGCCGGTCGCGACGTCGACCCACGGAATCCGCGGCGTCGGGTGGCCTTCGAAGATCGAGTCGAACTGCCGATAGGTGAGCAGCTGCTCCTCCGAGATAGCGCCCGCGGCGCGGAACATCGCGTACATCAGCGTCGACGCGTGGCCCTTCGAGAAGACGAGCCGGTCGTTGTGGGGGTCGTGCGGGTTGTCGAAGTCGTAGCGCAGGTACTTCGCCAGCAGCACGGCCATCAGGTCGGCCGCGGACATGCCCGAGGTGGGATGGCCGCTGCCCGCCTTCGCGGCCGGCCGAATCGCATCGACCCGCAGCTGCTGTCCCAGCTCGCGCCAGAGCTCGACGTCGTTCATCGCTACGACCTCTCCCTTCGCCAGAGACGGAAACCCGAGCCGATTCTATGTACGGTCCGGCGCGTGAAAGTTGCCGTGGCGTTCGACCACCGCGGAGTCCACCTGCGGGACAGGATCCTCCAGACGCTGCACGACGAGGGTCACGAGATCGTGGACCTCGGCACCGACACCGACGCCGTCCGCATCGACTACCCCGACAAGGCCGCCGAGCTCGGCGCCGCGATCAAGGACGGGCAGGCGGAGCGCGGCGTCCTCGTCTGCGGCTCCGGCGTCGGCGCCTCGGTCGCCGCGTGCAAGATCGCCGGCATCCGGGCAGCTATCTGTCATGACGTCTACTCCGCGCACCAGGGCGTCGAGCACGACGACATGAACGTGCTCTGCCTCGGCTCGGAGGTCGTCGGGCCGAGCCTCTCCGCCGACCTCGTGCGTACGTTTCTCGCGGCCCGGTTCGACGGAGGAGAGCGTTACGTCGCCAGACTGGAGAAGATCCGACGGATGGAAGAGGGGATGCGGAATGGCTGAATCGAGACTCCAGAAGCTCAGTGCGCGCGGCCAGTCGGTCTGGATCGACTACCTCTCGCGCGACCTGCTCCAGACCGGCGAGCTGAAGCGGATGATGGACGAGGACGCCGTGGTGGGCGTGACCTCGAATCCCACCATCTTCCAGAAGGCGCTCTCGCAGGGCAACGCCTACGACGAGCAGCTGAAGGAGCTGGAGCACAAAGGCGACGCGAAGGAGATCTTCCTTCACCTCGCGGTGCGCGACGTCGAGCACGCGCTCGACCTGCTCGCGCCCGTGCACGAGCGGAACGCACAGGACGGCTACGTCTCGATCGAGGTCGACCCGACCCTCGCCTACGAGACGGAGGCGACCTACGAGGAGGCGATCCGCTTGCACGAGTGGATCGACCGGCCGAACCTCTACGTGAAGATCCCGGGCACGAAGCCGGGCCTGCAGGCGATCGAGGACTGCATCGCCGCGGGTCGCAGCATCAACGTCACCTTGCTCTTCTCGCTGGAGATGCACGGCGAATCGATGGAGGCGTACCTCCGTGGGCTCGAGCGCTTCGTCGACGGCGGCGGCGATCCGTCGCAGGTCCGCTCCGTGGCGAGCTTCTTCGTCTCGCGCGTCGACACCGAGACCGACAAGCGGCTCGACGCGATCGGCACCGAGGAGGCGCTCGCGCTGCGCGGCAAGCTCGCGATCGCGAACGCGAGGATCGCGTACGAGAACTACCTGCAGGCGTTCTCGGGCGCGCGCTGGGAGGCGCTCGAAGCGAAGGGTGCATTGCCGCAGCGGTGCCTGTGGGCCTCCACCTCCACGAAGAACCCGGAGTACCGGGATGTGCTCTACGTCGAGGAGCTGATCGGCCCGCACACGGTGAACACGATGCCGGAGGAGACGATCCAGGCGTTCGAGGATCACGGCGAGGTGCGCGGCGACACGGTGCTCGAAGGGGTCGCCGAGGCGCACCAGGTGTTCGAGCAGCTCGCAGCCGTGGGCATCGACTACGACGACGTCGTGCTGACGCTCGAGAAGGAGGGCGTGCAGAAGTTCTCCGACTCCTTCGCCGAGCTGCTCGACGGCGTGCGGGCGAAGTGCGAGGCCGTGACCGCGTAGCGGTGAACCGCGAGCGTCTGATCGAGGGGATCTGGGAGCGCGACGCGACGACCTGGACCGGAAGCGACGAGGCGCAGTGGCTCGGCTGGCTCGACGAGCCGCTGCACATCCAGGAGCAGCTCGACGACATCCGGCGCTTCGCCGAGTCGCTGCACGACGAGGTCGACGACGTCGTGCTCTGTGGGATGGGCGGCTCGTCGCTCGCACCCGAGGTGCTGCGCCGCAGCTTCGACGTCGACTGGTTCCACGTCCTCGACACGACGCATCCCCGCGCGATCCGCGCGCTCGAGGAGAAGCTCGACCTCGAGCGGACGTTCTTCGTCTCGTCTTCGAAATCCGGGACGACCCTCGAGACGCGCTGCCAGACCGACTACTTCTGGGAGAAGAACGGCAAGCGCGGGGCCATGTTCGCCGCGATCACGGATCCTGGCTCCGAGCTCGAACGACTCGCCCGTGAGCGCGGCTTTCGGGCGGTCTTCGCCGGCGAGCCGTCGATCGGTGGTCGCTACTCGGCGCTCTCCCCGTTCGGGATCGTGCCCGCAGTGATGATGGGCGCCGACGCGTCGCGCATCCTCGAACGAGCCCAGGAGATGCGCGAGGCGTGCCGTTCCGGGGAGGGTAATCCCGGCTACGAGCTCGGCAGCCGGTTCGGCGAGGGCTGGCGCGAGGGCCGCGACAAGATCTGCATCCGCGACGCCCCGGGCGACTTCGGGCTCTGGGCCGAGCAGCTCATCGCCGAGTCGACAGGCAAGCACGGGAAGGGCCTCATCCCCGCGCCGGGCGAGTCGCCCGACGGAGCCGACCGGCAGGCTGCCGAACCCGACCTGCCCGATCCGTACGCGCTCGGCGCGGAGTTCTTCCGCTGGGAGTTCGCGACCGCCGTCGCCGGTGCCTATCTCGAGATCAACCCCTTCGACCAGCCCGACGTGCAGGCGGCGAAGGACAAGACGAACGAGGTGCTGGCAACGGGAAAGGAGCCGGAGCTCGAGCTGGAGGGCTCGATCGAAGAGCTGCTCGCCCGGAGGAAGGAAGGCGACTACTTCAGCGTTCAGGCGTTTGTCGAGCCTTCGGCGGAGAACGACGAGCGCATCTCGGAACTCGTCGACCGGCTCCGCCGCGAGAGCGGTCTCGTCGTGACGCACGGCTACGGCCCGCGCTACCAGCACTCGACGGGCCAGCTCCACAAGGGCGGCCCGAACACAGGACTCTTCCTCCAGGTGATCGACGACCCGGGCGACGAGCTTCCGATCCCCGGCAAGCCGTTCGGCTTCCGGCGGCTGATCCGCGCACAGGCGGCGGGAGACCTGGAGACGCTGAAGGAACGCGGCCGCCGGGTCGCCAGAGTGAGATTGGAGGACATCTAGTGCAGCTCGGAATGGTGGGGCTCGGGCGGATGGGCGCGAACATGACCGAGCGCCTGAGCGCGGCCGGTCACGACGTCAGGACGTTCGATCCGAAGGTCGACTCGCGTACAGCGGGATCGCTCGAGGAGCTCGTGCAGCAGCTCGACGCGCCGCGGGCGGTCTGGCTGATGGTGCCGGCCGGGATCGTCGAATCGGTGGTCGGCGAGCTCGCCCCGCACCTCGCGGAAGGCGACACGATCATCGACGGCGGCAACTCGTACTACGTCGACGACCTGCGCCGCTCGGGCGAGCTCAGCGGGAACGGCATCCACTACGTGGACGTCGGCGTCAGCGGCGGCGTCTGGGGCCGCGAGCGTGGCTACTGCCTGATGGTCGGAGGCGACGACGAGGCCGTCGGCAGGCTCACGCCGGTGCTCGAGGCGCTGGCACCTGGAGTCGACACCGCAGCCCGTACTCCCGGCCGCGACGGCGACGCGACGCCCGAGGAGCAGGGGTGGCTGCACTGCGGGTCGTCCGGCGCGGGGCACTTCGTGAAGATGGTCCACAACGGGATCGAGTACGGGCTCATGCAGGCGTACGCCGAGGGCCTGAACGTCCTCAAGCACGCTGACGTCGGCCTGCACGCGCAGGAGGCCGACGCCGAGACCACGCCGCTGCGCGACCCCGACCTCTACAAGTACGAGCTCGACATCCCGGCGGTCACCGAGCTGTGGCGGCGCGGGTCCGTGATCTCCTCCTGGCTCCTCGACCTGACCGCGCAGGCGTTGCACGAGACGCCCGACCTCGACGAGTACGCCGGCCACGTGAGCGACTCCGGCGAGGGCCGATGGACGGTGCAGGCCGCGGTCGAGGAGGGCGTCCCGGCGCCGGTGCTCGCGGCCTCGCTGTTCAACCGCTTTGCCTCCCGCGGCGAGGCCGACTTCGGCGACCGCGTCCTCTCCGCGATGCGGCACGCCTTCGGCGGCCACCTCGAGAAGAGCCCGGAAGCGTGACCGCGACGGCGCCCGAGCAGCAGGAGAACCCACTCGCGGAGGGCCTCGCCCTGCGCCGGACGCCCGATCCGTGCGCGCTCGTCGTCTTCGGCGCCTCCGGCGATCTGACGCACAAGAAGATCATGCCCGCGCTCTACGCGCTCGCCGTTCGCCGCCTGCTGCCGCCGCGCTTTGCCATGGTCGGCGTAGCCCGCACCGACGGCGACGACGACACGTTCCGGCAGGACATGGAGTCCGCCGTGAAGCAACACGCGCGCGACCCTTTCCGACAGGAGACGTGGGACGAGCTCGCCCCGATGCTCCACTACGTCGCAACGGACTTCGCCGACGCAGGCGGCGAGGACAAGGTGCACGACCTGCTCTCAAAGCTCGACGAGGAAGAGCAGCTCGACGGCAACCGCGTCTTCTATCTCGCCGTGCCGCCGCCGGCCTTCCCCACCATCGTCGAGGCGCTCGGCAAGCGGCGCGACGACCGCGGCTGGACGCGGCTGGTGGTCGAGAAGCCGTTCGGCCACGACCTCGAATCGGCAAAGCACCTCACGGCGACCCTGCTCGAGTACTTCAAAGAGGAGGAGATCTTCCGGATCGACCACTACCTCGGCAAGGAGACGGTCCAGAACATGCTCGCGCTGCGCTTCGCGAACGGGATCTTCGAGCCGATCTGGAACCGCCAGTTCGTCGACCACGTCCAGATCACCGTGGCCGAGGCGATCGGGATCGAGGCCCGCGCCGGCTACTACGAGCATGCCGGCGCAATCCGCGACATCTTCCAGAACCACCTCCTCCAGCTGCTCGCGCTGACCGCGATGGAGCCGCCGATCGACTTCACCTCCGACTCGGTGCACAACGAGAAGGTCAAGGTGCTGCGCGCGCTGCACACGCCGGGGCCGCGCAATGTCGTGCGCGGGCAGTACGGGCGCGGCTTCGTCGAGGGCGAGGAGGTCGTCGGGTACCGCGAGGAGGCAGGTGTCGCACCCGATTCGATGACCGACACCTACGTCGCTGCAAAGCTCTTCGTCGAGAACTGGCGCTGGGCCGACACGCCGTTCTACGTGCGGATGGGGAAGCGGCTCGCGCGGCACGAGACGACGATCGCGATCCAGTTCAAGGAGGCGCCGCATCCACCGTTCGAGGAGTCCGCCGCCGAAGGGCTGCGCCCGAACGTCCTTGTCATACACGTCCAGCCGGACGAAGGCGTCTCGCTCGCGATCGGCGCGAAGGTGCCCGGGCAGGGGATGTCGATCCGCACCGTGCACATGGACTTCCTCTACGGCGGCGCGTTCCGCACCGGGATGCCGGAGGCCTACGAGCGCCTCATCCTCGACACGATGCTCGGCGACTCGACGCTGTTCACGCGCGCGGACGAGGTCGAGGAGCAGTGGCTGCTCGTCGACTCGATCGTCGCCGCCTGGCAGCGCGACAAGGCGGCGTTCCCGAACTATCCCGCGGGCTCGTGGGGGCCGCCGAGCGCCGACGAGCTCCTCCGCCGGGACGGCCGGTCGTGGCGACGGCCCTGAAGCAGCTGAGCTGGTTCGGCGAGGACGTGTGCCTCGCCGACGTGGACACGGCGCTCGCGCGGCTGCGCGCGCAGGCGGCGGCCGAGACGGCGAGCATGCGCACCTCGGTGATGACACACCTCGCGTGGGTGCCTGCGGAGTGGGCCGAACCGGCACGCGCGGCGCTCGAGGGGATGGCTGAGCGGCATCCGTCGCGCACCATCGTCCTGTTCCCCGAGCCCGACGCGT
Organism: uncultured Actinomycetes bacterium; assembly: GCA_963731015.1. Lineage (GTDB taxonomy): Bacteria > Actinomycetota > Thermoleophilia > Gaiellales > Gaiellaceae > Palsa-739. Next base: position 586,467 of record CAVSTY010000003.1, on the reverse strand, counting down.
CCGACAACCGGATCGACGCGCGGGCCGAGGTCGAGAGCTGGGAGGTGCCGGACACCGATCGCCGGCTCGTGACCGAAGTGGTCGAGCTGACGCTGCGCGGCTCGCGCGCGAAGGCTCCGGCGAGCATCGTCGAGCCGCTGCTCATCTCGGACCTGCCCGTGTTCCTGCGCTGGCGTGGCGAGCCGTCGTGGGGTGCGCCCGAGCTCGAGCAGCTGGTCGACGTCACCAACCGGCTGATCGTCGACTCGACCGAATGGGAAGACGTGCCCGATCCGTACCGCCGGCTGGCGGAGCTCTTCCCACGCTGTGCCACCTCGGACATCGCGTGGGCGAGGACGTCGCGGTGGCGGTCGCATCTCGCGACGCTCTGGCCGGGGCTCGCCGACGTGCGGACGGTTCGCGTGCGCGGCACGGCGGCGCAAGCGTGGCTCCTCGGCGGCTGGCTGCGCTCGCGGCTCGGGCGGGAGGAGATCGCCGTCGAGCACGATCCGGCTGAGAAGCTCGAGGGCGTGACGCTCGACGGCGAGGCCGTGACGCTTCCTCCCGGAGACCCGCCGGCGCCGAGCGACGTCCTCTCCGACGAGCTCGAGCGCTTCACGCCCGATCCGGTCTACGAAGCCGCGGTCCTAGCCGCGACGGGCTAGCAGCGACTCGAGCAGCCGGCCGGCCGCGAGAACGCGTGCGTCCTCGCCCGCCGGCGCCGCGAGCTGGACCGACGCGGGCAACCCGTCCTCGGCCGCGCCGCCCGGGAGCGCGAGCGCCGGCCAGCCGAGCGAGCTGAACGGATAGGTGTGATCCGTGGCCGGCAACCGCAGCGCGAGCTCGTCCGCGTCGGCCGGCGGAGCGACGAGCAGGACGGTCGGAGTCACCACGAGATCGAGCCCCCCGACGGCCTCGAGGAAGCGCTCGCGGTACTCCGCCCGTTCGCCCTCCGCGGCGGCCGCCTCGTCGTCGCTCACGCGCGAGGCAGCGCTCGACCTTGCCGCGCACGTTCTCGCCGTACAGCTCCTCGTTCCCGAGGAAGAGGACGCGGTGGACGTCGGCCACCTCCCGCATGAAGTCGGCCCGGTTCGCGGGCGCGAGCGGCAGCTCGATCTCCCGCCGGCGCGGGAAGAGCGCAGCGGCCTCCGCCACTCGCTCGCGTACGAGCGGGTCCGCGCGCTCGAGCCACGCCACACCGACCTCCAGCTCTTCGAGCGACTCCAGCTCGGCCGGCCCGAATTCGGGAGCAAGAGCGCGCAGCAGCCGCTCGCAGCCGTCCACCGTCGACGCCATCGGGCCGGCGACGTCGTAGCTCGGTGCCAGCGGAAAGCAGCCCTCGACCGAGACGAGCCCGTGCGTCGGTTTGAACCCGACGACGCCGCACCACGCCGCCGGGATCCGGATCGACCCCGCGGAGTCGCTGCCGAGCGCGAGCTCGACGTCGCCCGCGGCTATCGCGGCTGCCGAGCCGCCGCTCGAGCCTCCCGCCAGCCGTCCCGGCGCGACCGGGTTCGGAACCGTCCCGTAGTGCGGGTTCTGCGAGGAGATCCCGTAGGCGAACTCGTGCAGATTCGTCTTCCCGGCCACGGCGAAGCCGCCGACCTCGAGCCGCTGCACGGCGTCGGCGCTCAGCACCGGCACGTGGTCGGCGAACAGCGCGGAGCCGTACGTCGTCGTCAGCCCGGCCGTGTCGAACAGGTCCTTGACCGCCACCGGCTCGCCCGCGCCCGCCTCCTCCGGACGCGCCAGCCAGACCCCGTCCACTACTGGAAGTGGAGGTAGAGCAGCGCGACCCCGACGCAGCCGGCGAACAGGAGCACGAAGACGCCGAACAGCATCCAGCCGAGGCGGACGTTCCGGCGCGCGAGCTCCGGATCCATCAGCCGATCACCGCATCGACCGCGAGCGCCGCGAAGAGCAGCGCGAGGTACAGGAGCGAGTAGTGGAAGAGGAGCATCGCGCGCCGAGGCGTCGTGTCCCGGCGCAGGCGCTCGGCGAACCAGACGAAGACGGCCCCCAGCGCGAGCGCGCAGACGACGTAGAGCGGCCCGGCGCCTCCCCAGCCCCACGGCAGCAGCGTCGCCGCCACGAGCACGAGGGAGTAGAGGACGATCTGCCGCGCGGTCGCGCGGTCGCCGCGCACGACCGGCAGCATCGGCACGCGGGCGTTCGCGTAGTTGTCCTTGATCAGCAGCGCGAGCGCCCAGAAGTGCGGCGGCGTCCAGATGAAGACGATCGCGAAGAGAAGCAGCGCCGCGATCCCGACCTGCCCGGTGGCGGCGGCCCAGCCGACGAGCGGCGGCACGGCACCGGCGGCTCCGCCGATCACGATGTTCTGCGAGGTCGACCGCTTCAGCCAGCGCGTGTAGACGATGACGTAGAAGAGACCGCCGACGAGGGCGAGGACGGCCGTGAGCACGTTCACCGCGCTCGCGAGCAGGACGAAGGAGAACGCCAGCAGCGCGAGCCCGAACTCGAATGCACGACTCGGCGCCACGCGTCCAGACGCCACCGGCCGCGCGCTCGTTCGCTTCCCCATCAGCGGGTCGATGTCTCGGTCGAGCACGTGGTTGAGCGCCGAGGCGCCACCGCACGCGAGTGCGAGGCCCAGCATCGCTGCGACGGCGAGACCGGTTCCCGGCCAGCCTCGAGCGCCGGCGATCATCCCGCAGAAGCCGGTGATGAGCAGGAGCGACATGATCCGCGGCTTCGTCAGCGCGACGTAGTCGCGCCAGGATCCCCACGGCACGCGCTCACCGCGGAAGCTCTCGGCCACCACGATCACGAGCGCCGCCAGCGCGAAGGCGGCGAGCCCCGAGTGGGCGTGCGGCCCGGGAACCGCCGCGGCGGCGGCGAACAGCGCGGCCGCTGCGAGCGCGGCCGGAACGAGCCGCCGGTGCGCGTACCAGGCCGAGACGATGAGCGCCGCGAGCGGCGGAGCCACGAGCGCCGCCAGCAGCCGGTGCGCCGTCCCGAGGTTCTCGGCGCCGGAGATGACCGCGAGCAGCGTCCCGGCCGCAGCGAGCAGCGCCGAGAGGCGCAGCCAAGGACCGGGCGCCAGACCGGTCTTCACTGCGGCTGCTCCGCGAGGCGCCGCCGCAGGTCGCGCAGCGGCCGCGCGCTCGTCACGTAGGGGACGCTGTCGAAGTTGTGCGGCGGCGGCGGCGAGGTCGTGTACCACTCGAGCGTGTCGGCGAGCCACGGGTCGTTCCCCGCGCGCACGCCCTTGCGCAGCACGTGCGCGATCCAGACGTTCGCGACGAAGACGCCGACCCCGACGGCCGTGATTCCGGAGCCGATCGAGGACATGAGGTTGTACGCCTCCCAGAGCCCGCCGTGGTGGTACGTGTAGACCCACCGCGTCATCCCGAGCAGACCGAGCATGTGCTGCGGCATGAACGTGAGGTTGAACCCGACGAACATCAGCCAGAAGTTCCACTTGCCGAGGCGCTCGTCGAGCATACGCCCGAACATCTTCGGCCACCAGTAGTAGAGGCCGCCGAAGAGACCGAACACGATCCCGCCGAAGGCCACGTAGTGGAAGTGGGCGGTGATGAAGTACGAGTTGTTGAGCTGCCAGTCGACCGGGAAGGCTGCGAGGAAGAGCCCGGAGAGGCCGCCCATCGTGAACAGCCCGATGAAGCCGAGTACGAACAGCATCGGCGTGTCGAGGATGAGGTTGCCTCGCCAGGTGGTCGCGAGCCAGTTGAAGATCTTGATCCCCGTCGGGACCGCGATCACCATCGACGAGATCATGAAGAACGAGTCGAGCCCGGTGGACAACCCGGTCGTGAACATGTGGTGGGCCCACACGAGCATCGAGAAGAACGCGATGGCGAGGGTCGAGAACGCGACCGCCTTGTAGCCGAAGATCGGCTTGCGCGCGAAGACGGGCAAGATCTCGGAGACCATCCCGAAGACCGGCAGCACCATGATGTAGACCTCGGGGTGCCCGAAGAACCAGAACATGTGCTGGTAGAGCACGATGTTCCCGCCCTGCGACGGGATGAAGAAGTGCGTCCCGACAGTGCGGTCGAGCAGCAGCAGCGTGATGGCCGCCGACAGGGCGGGCAGCGCGAGGAGCAGGAGGATCGCGTAGGTCACGATCGCCCAGATGAACAGCGGCATCCGCATCCACGTCATGCCGGGCGCGCGCATGTTGAAGATCGTGACGATGAAGTTGATCGCGCTCGCGAGCGACGACAGGGTGAGGATGTGGATGCTGAGGATCCAGTAGTCCTGGCCGTGGCCGGGGCTGGCCCACGGGAAGTTCTCCGACAGCGTCGGGTACGACCACCAGCCCGAGTGCGCCGCCCCACCCTTGGCGAACCAGCTGAGCCAGAGCACGATCCCGCCGAGGAGGTAGAGCCAGTACGAGAGTGCGTTGAGGCGCGGGAACGCCATGTCCCGCGCTCCGATCATCAGCGGCACGAGGAAGTTGGCGAAGCCGGCCATGATCGGCACGACGACGAGGAAGATCATCGTCGTGCCGTGCATCGTCAGCACCTCGTTGTACGAGTCCTTCGTCAAGAGTGTCTCGCCCGGCGTCGCGAGCTGCGAGCGCATGAGGAGCGCCAGGATCCCCGCGGCGACGAACCACAGGAGGGCCGTCAGGATGTACATGATCCCGATCCGCTTGTGGTCGACCGTGACGAGCCAGCTCGCGACACGGCCGTTCTTCCAGCCCACGGGATAGGCGGTCTCGGACCTAACCGCCACTCGTCGCTCCTGCCGGCGCGGTCTTGTAGATGTTCTTCTTCACGTAGGCGGCAAGGCCGTCGAACTCGGCCTTGGTCCACGTGTCGCCGACCGGCGGCATCGCGCCCTGCGAGCCCGTGAAGCCGTTGTGCACGATCAGGGAAAGCGCCCTCGGCTGGATCAGGAGCGTGTTGTTGGCGATCGCCGGCCCGTAGCCGCCCTGCCCGAGGTTGCCGTGGCAGGTTGCGCAGACGCCGTTCCAGATCTGCTTGCCGATCGTCTCCTGCCAGGTCGCGAGATAGTGCTGGTAGGCCCGCCGCGAGCCGGCCTGCACCGTACCGAGCATCGAGGCGTGAAACGCACCGCAGAGCTGGGCGCACTGACCGTCGTAGCTGCCCGGCTTCGTCGCCTGGAACCAGGTGTGGTTGACCCGCCCCGGGATCGCCTGGATCTTGCCGCCGAGTGCCGGGATCCACCAGCTGTGGATGACGTCCGGCGACACGACCTTGAGGTCGACCACTGAGCCGACCGGGGCATGCAGCGTCCCGATCGAGCGCGCGCCGCCCGGGTAGTCGAACTGCCAGTAGTACTGGTGACCCTCGACCGTGATGTGGATCGGGTCCGCCGCGGCCGGTGCGGAGTCGATGCTCGGGAGCTCGTAGAAGACAAAACCCGCGATGATCGCGAGGATCACGACCGGGAACACCGTCCAGATCAGCTCGAGCCGCGTGTGCCCATGCACCTGCGCGCCCTCGACCGCGCGCGAGCGGCCCCGGCTCCGGTACTTGACTACGAAGACGACGAGCAGCGTCTCGACGAGGATGAAGATCGCCACCGTGAAGCCGAAGATCAGGAAATACGCGTGCCGGATGTGAACCGCGTTCGGCGATGCCGGCGCAACGGGGGCGAAGCCACCGTTTCCAGCTGCGGCGACGCCTGCCGTCGCGAGCGCGACAAGCACGGCGAGAACCAGGGACGGCAGCTGGCGGCGCACCCGCCGGGCATTCTATGAAGGTGTCCCAGCGCACGCAGATCGAACTGCCGGAGCACGTGCCGCCGGTATTCGAGGTCTACGTCGGCGGCGTCCGCCAGGTGGCCGGCCGCGACTTCGAGATCGAGGGACGGTCGCTCGTCTTCCCGCGTCCGCTCGCCCAGGAGGGGCAGCTCGGCTTCTGGCGCTGGGCCTCGATGTGGCTCGGCATCGCGGGCACGTACCGCAAGCACGAGACGGTCGACATCGCCTACGAGGCCGACGGCCGCCGCGAGGTCGAGACCGGGCTGCAGCCGCGGCCGTACGAGTCAGACTGAAGCCGCGGCCAGCTCGGGCTGCCGTAGGCCGTCTTCGAGCAGCGCAGCCACGGTGTCGGAGAACACGTCGTGTAGCGGTGCATAGACCGGCCGGAAGTCGACCGCCCCGTTCAGCTCGAGGACGACGAAGCCGCCGTTCGGGGTCGGCAGGAGGTCGACTCCCACGAGGTCTCCGTGCATCGCGCGCGCTGCGGCGAGCGCCAGAGCCCGGGCGATCGGCGGCGGCTCGACCGGCTCGACCTGCGCGCCGAGGGCGGCGTTCGTCCGCCACTCGCCGCGGGGAGCGACGCGGCAAGCGGAGCCGACGACTCTCCCTGCGGCAACGATCAGGCGCAGGTCCCAGCCCCGAGGCTCGACGAGCTCCTGGGCGAGCGCGCCGTGCTCCTGGAACCACGGCTTCCGCTGCAGCCGGACGAGCGCCGCGTCCAGCTCCTCCGTTGTCATGCACCGCTCGACCTCGCGCCCCCAGCTGCCGAACCGCGGCTTGAGCACGAGCGGCAGCTCGGGAACGACCGCGGGCAGCGTAGGGCTGAGGAGGGTGGTGTGCGGATGCGGCAGGCCGGCGAGCCTTAGCGCGCGGGCGGTCAGCAGCTTGTCGTGCGCGACGACGAGGGTGTCGGGAGGATTGCGCACGTCCACGCCGCCGGCCGCGAGCCGCTCGAGCTCGCCGGTGCCGCGCTCGATGCCGTCGAGCCCTTCGAGCACGTCGAGCCGGGCCAGCGCGACGTCCCCCGGCTCGAGGGACGTTAGCGCCGTGTGCGGGTCGAGCAGCTCGGAGTCGAGACCCCAGGCGCGCGCCGCGCCGACGAGCGCCTCGTTCGTCGCGCTGCGCCGGTGGGCGACGACGGCGAACTTCATGTCCGAATCGTGCGAGCGGAGCGGCCCTTCGTGGGCCTACATGGGGTGACGGGCTTGTGTCGGAGTCGCTACGCCTTAACGACCGGCTCGAGCCGGTAGCCGACGCCGTACCGCGTCTGGATGAACGTATGCGTGGACGCCGGGCGGTCGACCTTCTCGCGGAGGCGACGGACGAAGACGTCCACCGTGCGGTCGCGGTGCGACTCGCGGCGGCCCCACAGCTTCTGCAGCAGCTCGTCGCGGGTGACGACGCGGCCGCGGTCGAGGGCGAGCTGGTACAGCAGGCGGAACTCCGTCGGTGTCAGGTCGGCGCTCTGATCGTCCACGTAGGCCTGCACCTCGAGCGGGTCGATCCGCAGCTCCTCGATCTCGATCGGCTCGCCGCGCGGCGTCTCCTCGCGCCGGAGCGCCCGCCGGGACGCCGCACGCACGCGGGCCACGAGTTCCTTCATCGAGAACGGCTTGACGAGGTAGTCGTCAGCGCCGATCTCGAGCGCGTGCACACGATCGTGCTCGGTGCCGCGCGCGGAGACCACCACGATCGGCGTGCCGATTCCCTCGTTGCGGGCCGTCTCGATCAGCTTCCAGCCGTCGACGCCGGGGAGCATGAGGTCGAGCACGCAGACGTCGGGCTTCTCGTAGCGGAGTCGGGCCAGCCCCTGCGTGCCGTTGCCGACCGAGACGGGGTCGAAGCCGGCGGCGCCGAGATGCCGCGCCATCCCCTGCGCGATCACCTCGTCGTCCTCGACGATGAGAACCTTGGGCATGCTTGGGTTCATTATCGGCTGCGGTCCCGTTGGTGAAGGGTAGACGAATGGTGAAGAAGTGGTGAATGCAGAACGAATCAGGGCCGTCGTGACAGCCAGTCACGAGCCGATCGTCGTCCTCGACAGCGAGCGCCGGATCGTGGCGGTCAGCGAAGCGGCGGTACGGGCTCTAGACGGCGCCGAGCCCGGCAAGCGGCTCGACGAGGAACTGGCGGCCGCCCATCCTCACCTGCTCGTCCTCTTCCTCGAGTCCCCTCCCGAGCTGCCCGCCTACCAGGAGCTGCGGGCCGGCTTCACCGCTGCCGTCTCGCACGAGCTCCGCACACCGCTCGCGCGGCTGCTGGTGCTGCTCGAGAGCGCGACGCTGCCCGGTTCCGACGTCACCGAGCTGATGGAGCAGGCGAGGCAGGAGGTCGAGCAGGCGCGCGAGCTGATCGACGACGTGCTGTTCCTCGGCGAGCTCGAGACCGGTCGCGAGGTCGTCGCCCTCGGCCGCACGCAGGCGAAGCCGATCGTGGAGGAAGTCGTCGCCTCACTCGCCGACCGCGCGGACGACGCAGAGATCTCGCTCGAGGTTCGAGCCGACAGCCGTGTCGAGCTGCCGCTGCGACCGCGGATGCTGCGCGTCGTGCTCGAGAACCTGCTTGCGAACGCGATCCGCTATGCCGGGCCGGGAAGCATCTGCAGCGTCGAGCTGGCGAATCCGGCAGACGGCCCTGTGCTCACGGTCTCGGACGACGGGAAGGGCGTCGACGCCTCCGACCTGCCGCGCCTGTTCGAGCGCTTCTACCGGGGCGATCAGGCGCGCACGAGCCGCGGCACGGGCCTCGGCCTCGCGATCGTGAAGCACGTCGTTACCTCGGCCGGCGGCGAGGTGGAGGCAACGAGCGAGACCGGACAGGGCCTCGAGATCCGCGTTCGCTTTCCGCGGAGCTAGCCGAACCGGCCCGTCACGTAGTCCTCCGTCCGCTTGTCGGACGGGGCCGTGAAGATCTTCTCGGTCTCGTCGTACTCGATGAGCTCGCCCCAGCGCTCGCCCTCCTCGCCGCGCGAGATCGAGAAGAACGCGGTCATGTCGGCCACACGGGCCGCCTGCTGCATGTTGTGGGTCACGATCACGAACGTGTATTCGCTCTTGAGCTCGTGCAGGAGCTGCTCGATCTTCTGGGTCGCGATCGGATCAAGCGCCGAGGCCGGCTCGTCCATCAGCACGACGTCCGGCTCGACCGCGATGGCGCGCGCGATGCAGAGGCGCTGTTGTTGCCCGCCGGAGAGCCCGAGCGCGCTGGCCTTCAGCCTGTCCTTCACCTCGTCCCAGAGCGCCGCTTGCGTCAGGGCTCGTTCGATGCGGTCCGAGAGGTTGTCCTTCATGCCGAGCACCTTCAGGCCCCAGGCGACATTGTCGTAGATCGACTTGGGGAACGGGTTCGGGCGCTGGAAGACCATGCCGATCGTGCGCCGCACGGCGACCGGATCGATGTCCTTGCCCCCTATGTCCTGTCCGTGGTAGCGAATCGTTCCCGTCTGGCGAAAGCTCGGGACGAGGTCGTTCATCCGGTTGAAGCAGCGGATGAAGGTGCTCTTGCCGCAACCCGAGGGTCCGATGATGGCCGTGACAATGTTCTTGTAGACCTCCATCGAGACGTTCTTGAGGGCCGGCTTCGAGCCGTAGATCGCAGTCAGGTCCTGGATGTCGAAGACCTGTTCGAGCCGCTCCCGCGGCGGCAGCGGCTGACGCTTCGTCTCGACGCGCACGGCTTGCTCGATCGTACTCGACGCAGACACGGGTTCCTCCCTCATCTGGCTCATTTCAGGTGCTCACCTGCCGGCTTGCGCAATCTTGCGGCGACTACGAGTGGCGAGCCATCGTGCCGTGAGGCTCACAACGAGGATGAACAGGATCAGCACGAGCGCAGCCGCCCAGGCGCGCGCATGGTCGGCCGGCTCGGGCGAGTCGGAAAGCTGGTAGATCGCGAGGGGAACGGTCATGAGCGGCTGGGACGGGTTGAAGTGGGTCGTCCCGCCCGCGATGAGCGAAGACGTGAACAGCAGCGGCGCCGTCTCCCCCGCAACGCGCGCGACCGCCAGCGTCGCCCCGGTGAGCACACCGCCGATGGTCTGCGGAAGCACGACCCCGAGGATCGTCCGCCAGCGCGGCGCTCCGACGCCGAGTGCCGCCTCTCTCAGGGAGTCGGGCACGAGCGCGAGCACCTCCATCGTCGAACGCGCGACGAGCGGCAGCATGAGAACGGCGAGCGCGAACGCAGCGGCATAGCCGCTCTGGCCGTGGGCGACCACGATCAGGCCGAAGACGAAGAACCCGATCACGATCGCCGGGACGCCGGCGAGGACGTCGAGCGTGAGAGTTACCACGTTGCGGATGCCCTTCGGCGCGTATTCGTTCACGTAGATCGCGATCAGAATCCCGAAGGGGAGCGCCATCAGGGTGGCGAGGCCGACGATGATGAACGTCCCGACGAAGGCATTCGCCAGACCCTGCCTGGCGTTGGGAACGAACTGGAGTTGCCCCTTGGTCAAAAAGTCGAGGTTCAGCGCGCTCGCGCCGCGCCGCGCCACCGAGAAGATCACGACCCCGAGGATGAAGACCGCGAGCGCGGCTGTGAGCCACGCGACCACCTCCATTCCCCGGTTGACGAGGCGCCGCCGTCGCAGCCTGTCGTTGGGGCGCTGCAGCACGCTCAGGTCGGCGGCGCTCACCGGGACAGTCCCTGGCGGCGCGCGGCCCGGCGCACGATGAACTGCGCGAACAGGTTCACGACGATCGAGAAGACGAGCAGGATGAGCGCGAAGTACATGAGCGACGAGGTTGCGAGCGCTGTCTGAAGACCCGCGTAGCTCTGGGCGATCCACGCAGCGAGCGTGTTCCCAGGGCTGAAGAAGTTCCAGCTGATGCCCGTGAACGAGCCGATCACCATGGCCACGGCGATGGCCTCGCCGAGGGCACGACCCAAGCCGAGGATCATCGCTGCCGCCACTCCGCCCCGGGCGTACGGAAAGACGACGCCCCTGATCATCTCCCAGCGCGTCGTACCGAGGCTGAGCGCTCCCTCCTTCAGCTCCGCGGGCACGCTGAGGAAGAGCTCGCGCGAGATGCTCGCGATGATCGGCAGGATCATGATCGTCAGGACGACGATCGCGGTGAAGATATTCGAGCCGTAGCTCGCCGTGCCGAAGAGTGGGATGAAGCCGAGCGCCGAGTGAAGGGCCGGATCCACGTGGTCGCGTAGGAGCGGGGCGAGGACGAGCAGCCCCCAGAGCCCGATCACGACACTGGGAATCGCAGCGAGCGTCTCGACGAGTGCGGTGACCGGCCCGCGAATCCCGCGAGGGGCGAGCTCGCTGAGGAAGAGCGCGATTCCGATCGCTATCGGCGTCGCGATGAGCAGGGCGCCGAACGAGGTGACGATGGTCCCGAAGAGGAAGCTGCCGGCGCCGAAGTCACCGTGGACAGGGTCCCAGGCGACGTGCCAGACGAAGCTGATCCCGAAGGTCGAGATCGAGAGCCGAGCGCCCTGGATGATCTTCCAGGCAATCAGGACGACGAGCACGAGCGCGCCGAGCGCGGCGATCCCCGCGACGCCCTGCAGAAGCAGGTCGCCAAGACGCACCCGCCGCCCCGTGAAGGGGCGGCGGGTTGCTTCAGTGCTTACGTCGAGAGAGGTCACGATCGCTCGCTGGGATTCTCTCCCACTACTACTGGATCTTCTTGAGCTGCTGTCTTGTCGAAGGTCACGACCGCCTTGGGAAGCGGCTCGAAGATGAGCGCCGGCCCGTAGCTCTGCCCCTTCGTGATCGCCCAGCTGATGACCTTCTTGATGTTGGCGGCATTCGCGCCCGACGACTTCTGCACATCGACGTACGTGTAAGTGCAGATCGGGATAGGCGTTCCTGTACTTCTTGCTCTTGGGCGGATTGACGATCGAGAGCGAGCCGTCCTTCTTGGGATGCGTGTCAAGCGCGGCTGCGGCCAGGATTCCCTTCGCCCTCGGCTGGACGAAGCGGCCGGAGCGGTTCTTCATCACCATGATCCCGAGATGGTTGTGGACGGCGTAGTAGACGTCGACGTAGCCGATCGCGCCGTTGGTCGTCCTCACGGCCCCGGCGACGCCGGCGTTCTTCGGCTCGCCCTCGCCGGCCGGCCAGGCGACGGACGTACCCGTGCCGACCTGCGACTTCCAGGCGCCGGACACCTTCGAGAGGTAGTCGGTGAAGTTGTACGTCGTGCCCGAGCCGTCGGAGCGGTGAACCACGGTGATCGACGTGCTCGGCAGGTTCTTGCCCTTGTTGAGCTTCTTGATCGCCGGAGCGTTCCACTTGGTGATCTTGCCCATGTAGATCTGCGCGAGCACCGAGCCGGTCATGCTGCAGGTGCTGCAAGACGCCGGACAGGTTGTAGATCGACCGCCGTCGCCGCGAGCGCCCACGGGATCTGCACGCACGAGTTGCAGGTCGGGTTGAACTGCGAGAGCGGCGCATCGCTCGCGCCGAAGTCGACCTGCTTCTGCGTGATGGCGGCGACGCCTCCGGTTGAGCCGATCGCGTTGTAGTTGAGCTGTGATCCCGAGGTCTGACTGGACCGGGGCCTCCCACTTCGTCACGAGCGGGGCGACGAACGTGCTGCCCGGCGCCGTTAACGGTGCCGGCCGTGCTCTTGGCCGACGCCGTTCCGGCGCTGACCACCGCGACGACCGCGATCGCCGCAGCTGCCGCAGCGACGAGGGAGATGCGGACGAGCTTGCCGTTTCTCGGCATCTTGGTTTTTCCTCCTCCTCAGGGGTTCGCGGGCAAGGTACGACCGGTACTGCGGAGGGTGGGATAACCCGGCGTTGCGAGGTGGAGACGAAGTGGTGACACGCGTCTGGCGCGCGAGGCCGGAGACCAGCTAGTACGCTGGTTCAGATGTCGATCGACACCGCGTTAGAGCAGATCGAGGCACAGCTCCAGGAGATGGGGCAGCGAGTCGTCAGCGCCGTCCACGGCGCGATGCGCGCCCTCGAGGAGCGGGATCGAGAGCTCGCCGACGAGGTGATCGCCTTCGACGACGAGGTCGACAATCACTTCCTCAACATCGAGCAATCGATCCAGGCGCTGCTCGCGCTGCAGACGCCGGTCGCGCGCGACCTGCGGCTCATCCTCGCGATGATCCACATCAACCTCCTGCTCGAGCGGAGCGCCGACGGCTGCGTCACGATCGCGAAACTGTCGAAGCTCGTCTCGGACGTCGAGCCGGACCCCGCGCTCGTCGAGACCCTGACGGAGATGGGCGAGCGGGCCGAGGAGATGCTGCGCGTCGCACTCGACTCCTTCAGCCGCCGGGATCTCGCCGGCGCCGAGAGCCTCGTCGAGCTCGACGAGCTGATCGACCGCGCGAACCGCCGCTTCGTCGAGCGCCTGGTCGACGTGATGGCCGAGGAGGAGTTCCGCGAGTGGGGGCTGCGGATGGTCGTGGTCGCACGGACGATCGAGCGGATCGGCGACCGTGCCGTCGACATCGGCGAGCAGACGGCCTACCTGCTCACGGCCCAGTTTCGCGAGTTCACCGACGCCTCACATCCGGTCAGCTAATACTCTCGCGCCATGGATCGCTACCGGAAGTGGCTCGTCGCCCTGGCCGTTGTGCTCGGCGTCGTCCTCATCGTCATCGCCGTGATCTACTGGGTCGAGCCCGCCGATTCGCTGCCGTCGTTCTTCCCGGGACACGAGGCCGGGTCGAGCCACCACCACGTGAAGCACGGCATCGCGGCCTTCCTCGTCGGGCTGGCCTGCCTCGCCTTCGCCTGGTTCAACACCGGGCCGAAGAAGCACGCCGACCAGACGCCCGACGCCGGCTGAGTTTTGGCCCCGATCACCTACTTCCAGGGCGCGGTGCTCGGGCTGCTCCAGGGCGTGTCCGAGCTCTTTCCGGTCTCGAGCCTCGGCCACAGCGTGATCCTCCCGAACCTGCTGGGCTGGAACATCCACCAGAACAAGCCGTACTTCCTGACCTTCCTCGTCGCGGTCCACCTGGCGACCGCGCTCGTGCTGCTCGCCTTCTTCTGGCAGGACTGGGTGCGGATCATCAAGGGCCTCGGCCGCTCGCTGCGCGACCGAGAGGTCACCGACCCTGACGCGAAGCTCGGCTGGCTGCTGATCCTCGGCACGATTCCGGCCGGGATCCTCGGTCTTTTGCTTCAGGACTCCCTGCGCAAGCTGTTCGCCTCGCCCGAATACGCGTCGATCTTCCTCGCCTGCAACGGCCTGCTGCTCTTCGGCGCGGAGGCGTTGCGGCGGCGCGCGCCGGTCGTGGCCGAGGACGACGACGAGCGGATCGCAAAGACCGTGGGCTGGTGGCAGGCCTTCACCGTCGGCGCCGCGCAGGCGATCGCGCTCATCCCAGGCTTCTCCCGCTCGGGCGCAGCAATGGGCGGCGGGCTGCTCGTCGGCCTCTCGCACAAGGACGCGGCGCGCTTCGCCTTCCTGCTCGCCACGCCGATCATTCTCGCCGCGGCCGTGCTCAAGCTGCCGGATCTCGCGGGCTCGCAGGGGAACGGCGTGCGTGGGCCGGCGCTCGTCGGCGCGCTCTGCGCGGCGCTCACCGCCTATCTGTCGGTGCGCTTCCTCATGCGGTATTTCGAGACGCGGACGTTGATCCCGTTCGCGGTCTACTGCCTCTGCGCCGGCACGGCCTGCGCCGTTTACTTCGCGGTTACCTAGACGCGGCCGTGCTGCCCGGCGAGGCCGCGCAGACGTCGCGCCAGCCCCGGCGTGAGCGCACCTCGCTCGAGCTGCCAGCGCCAGTTTCCTCCGATCCTGCCGGGACGGTTCATCCGCGCGTCGCTGCCGAGGCCGAGCACGTCCTGCGCCGGGACGATCGCGAGCACTGCGCGGGACGAATATGCGAGGTCGATCAACCCCCACTGTGGTTCGCGTGGATCGAGGCCGGTGGCGTCTCGTTCTCGCGGCGTGAGTCCGGCGAACCAGCCGACTGCGGTGTCGGTGTCGTGCGTACTCGTGTACGCGACCGAGTTGCGCCGGAAGTTGGCCGGGTTGTGCGGATTGCGCTTGCGGCGGCGGAATGCCCAGAGGAGCACGACCATCCCCGGCAGCCCGAGCTCGTCGCGGAGCGTGTAGACAGGCGGCGTGATGTGTCCGAGATCCTCCGCGACAAGCGGCAGGTCACCGAGCTCGCGCTCTACCGCGTAGAAGAGCTCGGCGCCGGGGCCCGGCCGCCAGCGTCCATTCTTCGCCGTCGAGTTCCGCGCCGGGATCGCCCAATAGGAGACGAAGCCGCGGAAGTGGTCGATGCGGGAGAGGTCGAAGAGCTCGAACGTGCGCCGGAACCGCTCGCGCCACCAATGAAAGTCCGTTGCGCGATGGACGGGCCAGTCGTACAGCGGATTCCCCCAGCGCTGGCCGGTCGCACTGAGCGCGTCGGGCGGCGCACCGGCGACCTCGCCGCGCGCGAAGAGCTCGGGCCAGCAGGCGTGATCGGCGCCGCCGTCGGAGACGTAGATCGGCACGTCGCCGATGAGACGGACGCCGCGCTCGGCCGCGTAGGCCCGCAACGCCCCCCACTCCCGCTCGAAGCGGACCTCGTCGGCGAGCGCCTCCGTGCCGGCGAACCGTGCCCAGCCGCCGGTCCAGAAGGGATGCCGCGCCACGAAGTCCTCGACCTCGCCGGCCGTGACCCGCGCAGCAGGCCGGGCGAGGAGCTGGGCGGACGCCGCAAAGGCGGACGGCGACCGGTACGGCGAGCCGAATTCGTCCGGCGGCCCGAGCGGCAGGACCTGCCACCACGACTGGCCGGCGGCGCCGAGCCAGTCGACGAACCGGTACGCGTCGCGGTCGAGTTTCCCGGACGGCAGCGAGGTCGGATGGAGGAGGATGCCGGCCGAGCGAGGGAGCTCCACGTTTTGATCCTTCCTCATCAGTGAGACTTGGGGCGTGTCCATCCCGAAGACCACACCGGCGCGGATCCAGATCCAGGCGGTGTCGCCGCAGGTCGACTGCGGCCGCTACCCCGTCAAGCACACCGTCGGCGACAAGGTCGAGGTGACCGCCCGGATCTTCCGCGACGGGCACGAGACGCTCGGCGCGGCGGTTCGCCACAAGGGCCCGGATGCGACTCGCTGGTCCGAGACACCGCTCGAGCCCCTGGGCAATGACGTCTGGGCCGGTTCGTTCGAGGTCGACCGGCCGGGTCTCTGGAGTTTCCGGATCGAGGCCTGGGTCGACCGCGTCGCCTCCTTCCAGGAGGAGCTGCGGCGCAAGGTCGCGGCGGGTCAGGCCGATCTCACCGGCGAGCTGTCGGAGGGCTCCGTGCTGCTTGGGGACGAGGAGCTGACCGTCAAGCAGGCACTCGACGCGCCGGTGGGCACCCGCTCCGAGAAGGCGCGGTCGCAGACGTTCTCGGTGGACGTCGACCGCGTGCTCGGCCGCTTCGGCTCCTGGTACGAGCTCTTCCCGCGCTCGTGGGGCGGCTTCGCGGGCGTCCACGAGCTGCTGCCGCGCTTCGCCGAGCTCGGGTTCGACGTCCTCTACCTGCCGCCGATCCACCCGATCGGGCACACGAACCGGAAGGGCCGGAACAACGCCGAAACCGCCGAACCCGGCGACGTCGGCAGCCCCTGGGCGATCGGCTCCGAGCAGGGCGGCCACGACGCGATCGACCCGTCGCTCGGCACCGACCAGGAGTTCCGTGCGCTGGTCGCCGCCGCGCGGAAGCTCGGGATCGAGATCGCGCTCGACTTCGCGATCCAGTGTTCCCCGGACCACCCGTGGCTGAAGGAGCATCCCGAGTGGTTCCACCGGCGCCCCGACGGGACGCTGAAGTACGCCGAGAACCCGCCCAAGCGCTACCAGGACATCTACAACGTCGACTTCGGGAGCGAGGACTGGCGCGGGCTCTGGCAGGCGCTGCTCGAGGTCGTTCGCCACTGGGTCGACTGCGGCGTCACCGTGTTCCGCGTCGACAACCCGCACACGAAGCCGCTGCCGTTCTGGGAGTGGCTGATCGGCGAGGTGCGCCGCGAGCACCCGGACGTGATCTTCCTCGCCGAGGCGTTCACGCGGCCTGCGCCGATGACGACGCTCGCCAAGGCCGGCTTCGCCCAGAGCTACACGTACTTCACCTGGAAGAACACGCGCTGGGAGCTGCTCGAGTTCCTCGGCCAGCTGCTCGAGTGGCGGGAGTTCTACCGGCCCAACTGCTTCGCGAACACGCCGGACATCCTCCACGAGTACCTCCAGGCAGGCGGGCGCGCAGCCTTCGAGGCGCGGCTCGTGCTCGCAGCGACGCTCTCCCCTTCCTACGGCATCTACTCCGGCTTCGAGCACTGCGAGAACGTGCCTGTGCGTCCGGGCTCCGAGGAGTACCTCAACTCGGAGAAGTACGAGCTGAAGCAGCGAAAGCTCGACGGCCCGCTGCTACCGCTCGCCGCGAAGCTCAACGCCGTCCGGCGGGAGAACGCGGCGCTGCAGTGGCTCGATCCGCTCACGATCCTCGAGACCGAGAACGAGCGGCTCTTCGCCTTCCTCAAGCGGCGCGGCGATAACACCGTCGTCACGGTCGTCAACCTCGATCCGGCGGCGACGCAGGTCGGCGTCTGCGTCGTGCCCGTCTCGACCGGGCTCCCGCCGGCGTACCCGGTTCGCGACCTGCTGACGGACGAGAAGTGGACGTGGCGGATCGGCCGTAACTACGTCAAGCTCGGCCCCGGCCGGAGCCACCTGCTAAGGATCGGCTCCTGATGTCGGAGCAATGGTTCGAACGGGATCCGCTCTGGTTCAAGCGGGCCGTCTTCTACGAGATCCACATCCGCGGGTTCTTCGACGGCAACGACGACGGCTCGGGTGACTTCCGCGGCCTGATCGACAAGCTCGACTACCTCGAATGGCTCGGCGTCGACTGTCTCTGGCTGCTGCCGATGTACGAGTCGCCGCTGCGCGACGGCGGCTACGACATCTCGAACTTCTTCGCCCTCCACTCGGACTACGGGTCGGTGGACGACTTCCGAGAGTTCGTCGAGCAGGCGCACCAGCGCGGCATGCGCGTGATCGCAGACCTCGTCATGAACCACACCTCGGCCGACCACCCGTGGTTCGTGGAGTCGCGGGCGGATCCCTCCGGCCCCAAGGGCGACTGGTACGTGTGGTCGGAGACGGACGAGGGCTATCCCGACGCGCGCGTCATCTTCATCGACGCGGAGCCCTCGAACTGGACGCTCGACCAGCTCCGCGGCGAGTACTACTGGCACCGCTTCTTCCACCACCAGCCCGACCTCAACTACGACAACCCGGAAGTGCAGGAGGCGATGCTCGAGGTGCTGCGCTTCTGGCTCGACCTCGGCATCGACGGCTTCCGGCTCGACGCCGTGCCCTACCTCTTCGAGCGGGAAGGCACGAACGGCGAGAACCTCCCCGAGAGCCACGAGTACCTGAAGCGCGCGCGCGCCGAGATCGACGCGCGCTATCCCGACCGGCTGCTGCTCGCGGAGGCGAACCAGTGGCCGGAGGACGTCGTCGACTACTTCGGCGACGGCGACGAGTGCCAGATGGCCTTCCACTTCCCGGTCATGCCGCGGATGTTCATGTCACTGCGGCGCGAGGACGCAACACCGATCTACGAGATCCTCGACCGGACGCCCAAGATCCCCGACAACTGCCAGTGGGGCCTCTTCCTCCGCAACCACGACGAGCTGACCCTCGAGATGGTGACGGACGAGGAGCGGGACTACATGTACGAGGAGTACGCGAAGGACCCGCGGATGAAGCTCAACCTCGGCATCCGCCGCCGGCTCGCGCCGCTCCTCGACGCCGGCCGCGACGAGGCCGAGCTGCTCCACGCGATCCTCTTCTCGTTGCCAGGTTCGCCGGTCCTCTATTACGGGGACGAGATCGGCATGGGCGACAACGTGTATCTCGGCGACCGCGACGGCGTGCGCACGCCGATGCAGTGGTCGGGCGACCGGAACGCGGGCTTCTCGCGCGCCGACTGGGCGCAGCTCTACCTCCAGCCGCTGATGGATCCCGTCTACGGCTTCCAGGCGGTCAACGTCGAGGCGCAGCTGCGCACGCCGAACTCCCTCCTGCGCTGGATGCAGCGCTTCATCGCGCTGCGCAAGGAGCACCCCGTGTTCGGGCTCGGCACCTACGAGCCGCTGCCCGGCGACAACATGCGGATCTTCTCCCACATCCGCAGCTGGGAGGACGACATAGTCCTCTGCGTGCACAACCTCGCCCGCTCGGCGCAGGCCGTGCAGCTCGACCTCTCGCACTACGCGGGCATGGTTCCCGTGGAGATGCTCGGTCGTACGGCCTTCCCGCCGATCGGGGAGCTGCCCTACCTCCTGACGCTCGCGCCGCGGGGATTCTTCTGGTTCCAGCTCAGGCAGGAAGAGCAGGTGGAGTGAGATGGACGAGCGATCGTTGATCGAGTACGTCACGCGCCAGCGCTGGTACGGCGCGAAGTCGCGGACGGTTGCGCACGCGAAGGTGCTCGACACCGTCACGATCCGGCAGGCCGAGCCGCGGCTGTCGCTCGCCCTCGTCGAGATGCGCTTCGACACCGGGGCGCACGACATCTACCAACTGCTCATCTCCGGGGGCGCCGAGGGCCTTCCCTTCGACGGACTCGCGGAGGACGCGGGGATCGCGCGGGAGATCGTCAGCGCCATGCGGGCCGGCGTGACGCTCCAGGGCACGGAAGGCGTGGCCGAGTTCAGCCCGGCCGAGGACTTCTCCGCGCTCGGCCGCGAGCTCGGCGCCGTCAGGCTCGTCTCCTCCGAGCAGTCGAACAGCTCGGTCGTCTTCGACGACGCGCTGATCCTCAAGCTCTTCCGCCGCGTCGAGCCCGGTCTCAACCCGGAGCTCGAGATGCTGCGCTTCCTCACCGAGCACGGGTTCCGCAACATCCCGGCGCTCGGGGGCTGGTACGCGTACTCCGGCGGGCCGCTCGCGGCGACGCTCGGGCTGCTGCAGGAGTACGTCGCCGGAGCGATCGACGGCTGGGAGCTCGCGCTCGACGAGATCGCGTCGGCGCCCGAGAGCTTCCTCGACCGGCTGGGACGGCTCGGCGAGGTGACCGCGCACATGCACACCTCGCTCGGCGCCGATCCCACCGACCACGCGTTTGCGCCCGAGGAGCCGAGCGTCGAGTCGCTCGGCCTCCTGACCGCGACGGTGGACGAGGAGATCGAGCGCGTCTTCCTCTCGCTGCCGGACGACGACGAGCGCCTCGCGCCGATCCTCGGCCGCGGCGAAGAGGTGCGTGAGCAGCTGCGCCTCCTCACCCATGCCGGCTCGAGCGGCCGCGTGATCCGCACCCACGGCGACTACCACCTCGGCCAAACGCTCTGGAAGGGGAACGACTGGATCATCCTCGACTTCGAGGGCGAGCCCGCCCGGACGCTCGTCGAGCGCCGCCGGAAGCGCTCGCCGCTGCGCGACGTCGCCGGCATGCTCCGCTCCTTCGCGTACGCGGCGACGGCGGCCGAGCTCACACGGGAGGCCGAGGTGCCGGAGGACTGGGAGGAGCGGGCGCGCGAGCGGTTCCTCGAGAGCTATCTCGAGACCGTCGACGCGACGCTGCTGCCGCCCGGTGATGCCGCGATCGAGCGCCTGCTGGCGGTGTTCGAGCTCGAGAAGGCGGTGTACGAGCTCCGCTACGAGCTGGACAACCGGCCCGACTGGGTTGGAATCCCGGTCGCGGGGATCGAGCGGCTC
Organism: uncultured Actinomycetes bacterium; assembly: GCA_963731015.1. Classification (GTDB taxonomy): domain Bacteria; phylum Actinomycetota; class Thermoleophilia; order Gaiellales; family Gaiellaceae; genus Palsa-739. The sequence continues at coordinate 566,131 of CAVSTY010000003.1, read as the reverse complement.
ATGCACGCGGCCGCGGAAGCGTTGTGACCGTCGATCTCGGCGCCAACCCGCACGGCGTGCTCGGCGCCCACGAGGCCGAGGACGGCGTCGTCGTGCGCACGCTCCGGCCGGAGGCGCGGGCGGTGCGCGTCCAGCCGGCCGGCGTCGAGGCCGAGCTCGAAGGACCCGGCGGGGCTCTGGGAGGCGCTGCTGCCGAAGGCGAGGCTGCCGCTCGAGTACGAGCTCGAGGTCGAGTACCCGGACGGCCGGACCTTCACCGTCCGCGATCCGTACTCGTTCCTGCCGACGCTCGGCGAGCTCGACCTCCACCTCGCGATGGAAGGCCGCCACGAGCACCTCTACGAGCGGCTCGGCGCGCACGTGCGCGAGCTCGACGGCGTCGTGGGCACCGCCTTCGCCGTCTGGGCGCCGAACGCGCGCTCGGTCTCGGTCGTCGGCGACTTCAACTCCTGGGACGGGCGCCTGCATCCGATGCGCTCGCTCGGCGAGTCCGGGATCTGGGAGCTGTTCGTCCCCGGCGTCGGGGAGGGCGACGAAGTACAAGTTCGAGATCCGGACGCAGGACGGCCGGCTGCGCCTGAAGAGCGACCCGCTTGCCTTCTACGCGGAGGTGCCGCCGGCGAACGCGTCGGTCGTCTGGCAGCGCGAAGCACGTCTGGCGCGACGAGGAGTGGCTCGAGCGCCGCACGGCCGCCGATCCGCTGCGCGGCGCCGATGTCGATCTACGAGGTGCACCTCGGCTCGTGGCGGCGCAACCCGCTCGACGAGAATCGCCCCCTCACGTACCGCGAGCTGGCCGACGAGCTCGCCGACTACGTGTCCGACCTCGGCTTCACGCACGTCGAGCTGATGCCGGTGATGGAGCATCCGTTCTCCGGCTCGTGGGGCTACCAGGTGACCGGCTACTACGCGCCGACCTCGCGCTTCGGCACGCCCGACGACTTCCGCCATCTCGTCGACCGCCTGCACCAGCGCGGCATCGGCGTGATCCTCGACTGGGTGCCCGCGCACTTCCCGCGCGACGACTGGGCGCTCGCGACCTTCGACGGCACGCATCTGTACGAGCACGCCGACCCGCGTCGCGGCGCGCATCCCGACTGGGGCACGCTCGTCTTCAACCTCGGCCGCGACCGAGGTGCGGAACTTCCTGCTCGCGAACGCCCTCTACTGGCTGCGCGAGCACCACGCCGACGGGATGCGCGTCGACGCAGTCGCCTCGATGCTCTACCTCGACTACTCGCGCAAGGCCGGCGAGTGGGTGCCGAACGAGTTCGGCGGCCGCGAGAATCTCGACTCGGTCGCGTTCCTCAAGGAGCTGAACGAGACGCTCTACGCGCGCGAGCCGGGCGTCGTCTCGGCGGCCGAGGAGTCGACCGCGTGGCCCGGCGTCTCGCGGCCGACGTACCTCGGCGGGCTCGGCTTCGGCTTCAAGTGGAACATGGGCTGGATGCACGACACGCTCACGTACTTCCAGAAGGACCCGGTCTACCGGCGCTTCCACCACCACACGCTGACGTTCTCGCTCATGTACGCGTTCAGCGAGAACTTCGTGCTGCCGCTCTCGCACGACGAGGTCGTGCACGGCAAGCGGTCGCTGCTCGGCAAGATGCCGGGCGACCGGTGGCAGAAGCTTCGCGAACCTGCGCGCGCTCTACGCGTACATGTGGGCGCATCCCGGCAAGAAGCTCCTCTTCATGGGCGGCGAGCTCGGCGAGTGGGAGGAATGGAACGACGACGGCTCGCTCCACTGGAACCTGCTCGAGTACGCCGAGCACGCGGGCGTCCACGTCGCTCGTGCGCGACCTCAACGGCACCTACCGCGCGACGCCGGCGCTCTGGGAGCTCGACTTCGATCCGGCCGGCTTCCGCTGGCTCGAGGCGAACGACGCCGCGAACAACGTCCTCGCGTTCGCGCGGGTCGGCGAGGGAGACTCGCCCCCGCTCGTGTGCGTCCTCAACCTCTCGCCGGTACCGCGCCACGACTACCGCGTCGGCATGCCCGTGTGCTGCCGCTGGCGCGAGGTGCTGAACACCGACTCGGCCTTCTACGGCGGCAGCGGCGTCGGCAACCTCGGCGGCGTCGAGGCCGAGCCGGTGCCCTGGCACGAGCAGCCGTTCTCGGCGGCTCTCACGCTGCCGCCTCTCGGCGCTGTCTGGCTGGTTCCGGAGTAGCCGCGGGCGGCGCGGTTCGGGGTCGCCGCCCGCGCAAGTCGGTCAACGCAGCGAGCCGAATGCGGCCCGCAGCTCGGTCGCGAAGAGCTCCGGTTCTTCCCAGGCTGCGAAATGGCCGCCCTTGTCGACCTCGTGGAAGTAGCTGACGTTCGGGTAGCTCGCCTCGACCCAGCTGCGTGGTGTTCGCCAGATCTCGCCGGGGAACGTCGTGAAGCCGAAGGGGATGGTCGACGCCGGCAGCGGCTTGTTGCCCGCAGCCGGGGCGTCGGGCCCGTACGCCTCCCAGTACGACCTCGCCGCAGCGGTGCCGGTGCCGGTCAACCAGTACAGCGTGATGTTGTCGAGGATGTGATCGCGTGTGAGGTTGCCCGAGGGCTGTCCGTCGACGAAGGCACGCGCGATCTTGTAGTAGGCGTCCGTGTCGTGGTCGATCATCCAGGCGGCCAGAGCGACGGGGGAGTCGAGCAGGGCGTAGCCGATCGTCTGCGGGCGGGTGGCCATCTCGACGAAGTAACCGTTTCCCGACTTGTTGAAGGTGGCGATCTGCGAGGCCGCCACCTGCTCCTCGTCGCTGTCCGTCGGCATGGCGCCGCCCAGCGCCGGCACGAGCAGGTTGGTGTGAATGCCGATCAGTCCCTCCGGAGCCTGGCGGCTCATCGCGTCGGTCACACCGGCGCCGACATCGCCGCCCTGGGCCACGTAGCGGCCGTAGCCAAGGCGATGCATCAACTCGGCCCACGCCTTCGCGGTGCGGCCCAGGTCCCAGCCGATCTCGGCCGGTTCGCCCGAGAAGCCGTACCCGGGCAGGGAGGGGAGCACGAGATGGAAGGCGTCCTCGGGACTGCCGCCGTGCGAGGTCGGGTCGGTCAGCGGGCCGATGGTCTCCAACAGCTCGACGATCGAGCCGGGCCAGCCATGGGTCATGATCAGCGGCAACGCGCCCTCGTGTGCCGACGTGACGTGGATGAAGTGGATCTCCACGCCGTCGATCTCGGTCGTGAACTGCGGTAGCGCGTTGAGCTTCGCCTCCGCCTTGCGCCAGTCGTACTCGGTCTCCCAGTAACGCGCGAGTTCCCGGAGGGTCGCCAACTGCACGCCTTGTGACCGATCTTGGACCAGCTCCTTCGAGGGCCAACGGACCGCTGCGATCCGGCGGCGCAAGTCGGTGAGCCGCTCCTCGGGAATGTCGACGTGGAACGAATCGATGTCGGTGGCGGACTGCACGGTGGTGCTCATGACGACCTCCGTAGTTGGTGGTGCGTGTGCGAGTGACCCCGCTCGCCGCTGACGGTCATGACGGTGGACGCCATCCTCTGTCCAGCGTCGTCTGACCTACCTCGATCAGATGGCCGTCGGGATCACGGATGTAGCAGCGCAGCTCGGTGTCGTGCTGCTTCGGCGGCGTCAGAAACTGGGCGCCGCGCGCACTCCACTCGGCGTACACCGCATGGATGTCCGCAACCCGGATGTTGAGGAAGCTGCTCACCCGATCCGGGTCGGGCGGTGTCTCGAGCGTGACGGTGGGCTTGTCGTCCGTCGGTCCTCCTCCGACGTTGATGATGACCCAGCTGTTGGCCAGCGCGACATACGTCACCTCGTCATCCCGCTCGCCGGAGATGACCGCCTTGCCACCCAGCACGTCCGTGTAGAAGCGGCGGGATCGCTCGACGTCATCCGACACGATGAAGTGGGCCAGCACCATGTCCTCATCACTGCTGCTCATGTCACCCCCCGTTGTCGACGTCGACTGCATCATCGCGGCGCACGCTAGGCTCGCGCGCTGATGGAGGTCTGGCCGGGACGGCCCTTTCCGCTCGGTGCGAGGTGGGACGGCGAGGGGACGAACTTCTCGCTCTTCTCCGAGCACGCCGAGCGCGTGGAGCTGTGCCTGTTCGACGGCGACCGCGAGACGCGCGTCGAGCTGCGTGAGGTCGCCGCGCACAACTGGCACTGCTACATCCCGGGCATCGGGCCGGGGCAGCGCTACGGCTACCGCGTGCACGGGCCATACGACCCGGCGAACGGGCAGCGCTTCAACCCGAACAAGCTCCTGATCGACCCGTACGCGAAGGCGATCGAGGGGCCGATCGAGTGGGACCGGGCCAACGTCCTCCCGTACGTGCCCGGCAACGACGAGGACGCCGATCTCGAGCTCGACGACGAGGACGACGCAGACGCCATCCCGAAGTGCGTCGTGGTCGACCCGGGCTTCGACTGGGAGGACGACCGCCCGCCGGAGACCTCGTGGAGCGACACCGTGATCTACGAGGTGCACGTGAAGGGGTTCACCCAGCGGCATCCCGAGATCCGCGGCGACCTGCGCGGCACGTACGCCGCACTCGCCTCCGAGCCGGCGGTCGCCTACTTCCGCGAGCTCGGTGTCACGGCGGTCGAGCTGCTGCCGATCCACCACATCGCCGACGAGGACTTCCTCCACGACCGCGGGCTCTCCAACTACTGGGGCTACTCGTCCATCGGCTACCTCGCACCGCACGCCCTGTACGCCGCGACGGGCCGGAGTGGCGAGCAGGTGCGCGAGTTCAAGGGGCTGGTGAAGGCGCTGCACCGGGCCGGGATCGAGGTGATCCTCGACGTCGTCTACAACCACACCGCCGAGGGCAACCACCTCGGGCCGATGCTCTCCTTCCGCGGCCTCGACAACCGCAGCTACTACCGGCTCATGCCCGACGAGCCGCGCTTCTACATGGACTTCACTGGCACGGGCAACTCGCTCAATCCCGTGCACCCATCGGTGCTGCGGCTGATCATGGACTCGCTCCGCTACTGGGTGCTCGAGTGCCACGTCGACGGCTTTCGCTTCGACCTCGCGTCGGCGCTCGCGCGCGAGTTCTACGACGTGGACCGGCTCTCCGCGTTCTTCGACACGATCCACCAGGACCCGGTCATCTCACAGGTGAAGCTGATCGCCGAGCCGTGGGACGTCGGACCGGGCGGCTACCAGGTCGGCAACTTCCCGGTGCTCTGGGCCGAGTGGAACGGGAAGTACCGCGACTCGGTGCGCGACTTCTGGCGCGGCCAGGGCAACGTCGGAGACTTCGCGCAGCGCTTCACCGGCTCCTCCGACCTGTACGGCGAAGACAGCCGCGACCTCGCCTCGATCAACTTCGTCACGGCCCACGACGGCTTCACGCTGCGCGATCTCGTCTCGTACAACGAGAAGCACAACGAGGCGAACCTCGAGGACAACCGCGACGGCACCGACGACAACCGCTCGTGGAACCTCGGCGCCGAGGGGCCGACCGACGATCCGGCCGTGCTCGCGCTCCGTGCTCGGCAGCAGCGGAACTTCCTCACGACGCTGCTGCTGTCGCAGGGTGTGCCGATGCTGCTCGGCGGCGACGAGCTCGGACGGACGCAGGGCGGCAACAACAACGCGTGGTGCCAGGACAACAAGATCTCGTGGTTCGACTGGGCGGACGCGGACGACGAGCTGCTCGGGTTAGCGCGCCGAGTCATCGCGCTCCGCCGCGAGCATCCCGTCTTCCGCCGGACGACGTTCCTCACCGGCAAGGCGGGCGAGAGCGGCCTGCCCGATGCGTGGTGGTTCCGGTCGGACGGGCGGCGCATGACGCAGCGCGACTGGACCAACCCCGAGACGCGGACGCTCGGAGTCTTCCTCAACGGCCGGGAGATCCGCGAACGAACACCGAACGGTAAGCCGATCTTCGGCGAGTCGTTCCTGCTGCTGTTCAATGCGCACTCGGAGCAGCTCGTCTTCACGCTGCCTACGCGCCGCTTCGGCACTCGCTGGCAGGTCGAGCTCGCGACGGGCGAGGCGCCGGAGGGGCCGCTCGACGCCCGGGACGTCGTCTCGGTGGACGCCCACTCCCTTACCGTGCTTCGGCGAGACTGAGCCGATGCGCATCTACCTTGCCGGCTCGATCTTCACACCGTACGAGCGGTCGTTCCTCGCCGACTGCGCCGGTCGTCTCCGGGGCGAGGGGTTCGACGTCTTCGTGCCGCACGAGCAGGGGCTCGTCGGACTCGAGGCGACCCCCGAAGCCGTGTTCGCCGTGGACGCGGGCGGCGTCGAGTCCGCAGACGCGGTGCTTGCCGTCCTCGACGGGCCGTCGGTCGACGACGGTACGGCCTGCGAGATCGGGCTCTTCCACGGACTGAAGCAGCGAGACCCGGAGCGGAAGGGAGTCGTCGGCCTGCTCACCGACCTACGTGGCGAGCGGCGCGGGGACTTCGCGATCAACCTTTTCGTACGCGGCTGCATCGACGCGAGCGGTGGCGCAGTCGTCGGGTCCCTCGACGAGGCTGTCGCGATTCTCCACCGCTGGCGCTCGGAGTAGTCCCGACCTGAGTCAGCGATCCCCGCCGGCCACGTGCACCCACGGCTGGGCATAACGGACCGTCGCAATCGCGAGGATCGCGCCGGCGACGATCGACGCGGCGAGCAGCAGGCGACGCCAACCTGTGCCGGGCACACTCGGCTCGGGAGGCCGCGCGGTTCGTCGCCAGTCGGCGGCAGCGAGCTTCGGGATCGAGCGGAGGTGTGCGAGCACGTGGATCGCCGTGACCACGAGCCACACCACGAACGACGCCTTGTGGAGCCCGACGAGGACACCCCCTGCAGGGCCGACGACGAGCAGCCCAACCCCGGTCGCGAACACGGCGAGCGTGGCCACGATCACGAGCGGCGCCATCAGGCGCAACGGCAGAAGCGGCGGCCCACGGCGGACGTAGTCGGGGGAACGCGAGTAGTAGCGGGCGAAGCGCCAACCCGTGGTGCCGAGCTTGAGCAGGACCGGCGGGATCAGAAGCATCCCGAGCAGCACGTGCCACCAGATCAGCGACCCGATCGAGAGAATCGTCACCCCGAGGGCCGCGAGCAGCACCACGAGCACGACGGCGGTCGCCGCGGTCAGCCGCTCGTTTCCGTCTACTCCGCCGCCGCGCATCCCTTCATGACAGCGCGCCAACCATGAGAACGCGCTGAAGCGCTCATCTCTCTTTCACCCGGAGCGCGACAATGGCACGACATGCGCGTGCTGGTGGTGGAGGACGAGAAGAAGCTCGGCGAACTGCTCGGCCGCGGCCTGCGCGAAGAGGGCTACGCAGCCGACGTCGCCGATCGCGGCGAGGAGGCGCTGTGGATGGCGCACGCGGTCCCGTACGACGCGATCGTCCTCGACGTGATGCTGCCGGGCGCGGACGGCTTCGAGGTCTGCCGCCGCCTGCGACGCGACGGGGTCTGGACGCCGGTGCTGATGCTCACAGCGCGCGACGCCGTCGACGACCGCGTCGGCGGCCTCGATGCAGGCGCCGACGACTACCTCACCAAGCCCTTCGCCTTCGAGGAGCTGCTCGCGCGGATCCGCGCCCTGACCCGGCGCGGACAGGTCGAGCGGCCGACCGTCCTCGAGGTCGGCGACCTCCGCCTCGATCCGGCGGCCCATCGCGCGTGGCGCGGCGAGCAGGAGCTCGATCTATCGGCGAAGGAGTTCACGATGCTCGAGCTGTTCATGCGCCGCCCCGGCCTGACCCTCAGCCGCACGCAGCTGCTCGACGGCGCCTGGGACATCGCCTTCGAGAGCCGCTCCAACGTCGTCGACGTCTACGTCCGCTACCTGCGGGAGAAGATCGACCGCCCCTTCGGGCGCGACTCGATCGAGACGGTGCGAGGCGTGGGCTACCGCTTGCGCGCAGACTGACGCCGTGAGCCGGCTGCCGATCCGCGTTCGTCTAACCCTCGGGTTCGCGGCCGCGATGGCCGTTGTGCTCGCGGCGGTGGGTCTCTTCGTCTACCACCGTGTCGCGAACGAGCTGCTCGGGACCGTCGACCAGACGCTCGTCGGGCAGGCGAGAGAGTCGATCGGCACGGGAGGGAAAGTCGACACCGATACGGGTACCGGCCGGACGCTCGCCCAGCTGTTCGCACCAAGCGGACAGCTGCAGCACTCCCATCCGAAGATGCCGCCACTCGTGAGCCGAGAGGTGCTGGCCGAGGCTCTGGCGGGCCGGCGGGTCTGGTTCGACAAGGCATTGCCGGGACAGAGGGGGCAGTGGCGCGTCCTGGCGTACCCGGCATCCTCGCGAAGTAACGTCGCCGTGCTCGCCCGCTCGCTCGAGCCGAGAAACGAGTCGCTCGACCATCTGCGGCACGAGCTCCTCATCTTCCTGCCTCTCGCCCTTATCGCAGCCTCGCTCGGCGGCTATGCGCTCGCCGCCGGCGCGCTGCGTCCCGTCGAAGACCTGCGCCGCCGCGCCGAGGCGGTGACGCCGGGCGAGCCGAGCACCCTTCCCGTGCCCCCGGCCGGAGACGAGGTGTCGCGGCTCGCGGTGACCCTGAACGAGATGCTCGCCCGCCTCCAAGCGGCCGTCGAGCACGAGCGCCGCTTCCTCGCGGACGCGAGCCACGAGCTCCGCACGCCCCTCGCACTGCTTCGCACCGAGCTCGACCTCGCGCTACGTCGGCCCCGTTCGCGAGAGGAGCTCGAGAGCGCGCTCCGCTCGGCCGCCGAGGAGACGCAGCGCCTGTCCCGGCTCGCCGACGACCTGCTCCTCATCGCCCGGGCCGACCAGGGCTCGCTGCCGGTCCGGCTCGAGGTCGTCGCAGCCGGAGACCTGCTCTCCGATGCGGCGACTCGTTTCGCGAGTCGTGCGAGTGCGCTCGGCCGGCAGCTGCGGGTCGAGGAGACCGCGCTCCAGGTCGACGCCGATCCGCTGCGCGTCGGCCAGGCGCTCGTGAACCTGGTGGACAACGCGCTCACGCACGGCGAGGGCACCGTCGAGCTCGTCGCCGCGGAACGGAACGGCTTGGTCGAGCTTCACGTCCGGGACAACGGCTCCGGCTTTCCGGACGACTTCCGCGCGCGTGCCTTCGACCGCTTCAGCCGGGCCGACGAAGCGCGCAGTCGCGGCGGCTCGGGCCTCGGCCTCTCGATCGTCGAGCTCGTCGCACGGGCTCACGGCGGCGAGGTCGGCCTCGGCAACAACTCGTCGGGAGGGGCCGACGTCTGGATCGCGGTCCCTCGTGCCGCTCACCACCCGCTCAGCCCGGCGCCTTCACCGCAGGGGATCCGGGAAGACGCCGGACCGGGCTGGCCACGGCTCACCAGAGCGGGCGAGCCGGGAGGGGTTCGATGCACTGCAGATCGAACCACGGCGAGATGAAAACTCCTTAAGAGCCGGGCCGAGCTGATCCGTTGAGGCTGAGACGCACTAGCGCCCCACCGTCCCGGGCGTTCTCGGCCTCCACTGTGCCGCCGTGCGCTTCGGCCACCTCGCGGACGATCGCCAGGCCCAGACCGGCGCCGGGCATCGACCGCGCCGCCGCCGAGCGGTAGAAGCGGTCGAAGACGAGGGGACGGTCCTCGTCGGCGAAGCCCGGCCCGTGGTCGCGCACCTGAAGCTCGCCGCCGGCGAGCGAGATCTCGACCGAGCCGCCGTCGCTGCTCCACTTGCCCGCGTTCTCGAGCAGGTTCCAGACGGCGCGTTCCATCCGGTCGCGATAGCCGTCGACGATCGTGGGTTCGAGCCGGTCGGGCTCCCACGTGACCTCGGGGAAACGGGTGCGCGCCCGCTCGAGTGCGTCCTCGACGACCTCGTCGAGCTGGTACTCATTCCTCTCGGCCTGCGCGCCGCCTCGGGCGAGCTCGAGCAGCCCGGCGATGAGCGCACGCATCTCCTGCGACTCGCGGTGGAGATCGTCGAGCACTTGCCGCCGTTGCTCGGGCGGGAGCTCCACCTCGCCGCGCAGCACGTCGATGTTCGTCTGCAAGCTCGTCAGGGGCGTACGCAACTCGTGCGAGGCATCGGCGACGAACCGCCGCTGCGTCTCGAGCGACTCCTCGAGCGCGCCGAGCATCGTGTTGAAGGAGCGACCGAGCCGCGCCAGCTCGATGGCCCCTCCCTCAGGAACACGCTCGCTCGGCTCGCCCGTCTCCGCGATCCGCTCCGCGGCGGCCGTCAGGCGCCGCACCGGAGCGAGCGTCGTGTTGGCGAGGAGCCGGGCCGCGGCGGCAGCGACCAGAATGCCGCCGAGAGAGACGAGGATGAGAACGAGCCGCAGGCGCTCGAGGTCGTGGTCGATGTAGCCGATGGGGCGAGCGACGACGACCGCTCCTCCGCCGAGGGCCGGCAACACAGCTTCGCGCATCTGCAGCGTCAAGAGCCGCCCCGTCTCCAGGCTGTGCCCGGTCACCGTGATGTCGCGGTACAAGCGACCCCGCTGGCCGAGCGGCAACGGCCTGGATCTGCGAGTCGATCGGCAGATGTGCGCTGTCGGAGGTGACTTCGCCGTCCGGAAAGATCTTCGCGACATAGTCCTGCTGATACGGGTTGAAGCCGTTGATGGTCGCGTCGGGACTCTTCGCGTGTTCCGTGAGCTGCGCGTCGACCTGCGAGTAGAGCTCGTGCCGCATTACGAAGTACGTCGTGGCACACGCAAGCGCAACGACAACGGCGACGACCCCGGCCGCGACAAGCGTCAGGCGGCCGCGGAGGCTCACGGCTCGCGCAGCACGTAGCCGGTGCCGCGAACGGTGTGGACGAGGCGCGGCTCGTCCTCGGCTTCGGTCTTCCGGCGGAGATAGCCGACGTAGACGTCGAGCGCGTTCGAGGAGTGGCTGAAGTCGTAGCCCCAGACGCGCTCGTAGATGAGCGAGCGCGGCAGCACCTGGCGCGGGTTGCGCATGAACAGCTCGAGGAGGTGCGCCTCCGTCGTCGTCAGCTCGAAGCGGCGGCCGCCGCGGCGTGCGTCCATCGAGCCGAGGTCGAGAGAAAGGTCGGCGAAGCGGAGCACCGCGCCCGGCTCCTCCGGCTTCGAGCGGCGCAGGAGCGCACGCAGCCGGGCGAGGAGCTCCTCGAGATCGTATGGCTTGGGGAGATAGTCGTCGGCGCCGGCGTCGAGACCCTCGACGCGATCGCCGACGGCGTCCCGCGCGGTGAGGAGGAGGATCGGGATGCGGTTTCCCTGGCGGCGCAGTCGGCGCGTCACGTCGAGGCCGTCGAGCCCGGGCATCATCACGTCGAGCACGACCGCGTCCGGCGTGCGCGAGTCGACGGCCGTCAGGGCCGTGTCACCGTCGGACGCGAGCGCGACCTCGTAGCCGTGCAGCTGCAGCGCACGCTCGAGCGCCTCGCGCACCGCACGGTCGTCGTCAGCAACGAGAACGAGCATTTCGTCTCTAAGTTTGCCGCTTGAAGTGAGATCCGCCTAAGCGGCAGGCAGATCCACGACGAACGCGGCCCCCTCGCCCTGCTGAGAACGGACGGTGAGACTGCCCCCCATCCGGGAGACGAGCTCGCGCGAGATGAAGAGGCCGAGGCCGCTGCCGCCGACGCCGCGGGTGAGGGCCGGATCGAGCCGGTAAAACTTTTCGAAGATCCGCTCCTGCTCGCCGAGCGGGATGCCGAGCCCGCGATCGCGGACGGCCAGCCGGACGCGGCCGTGTCCGCCGGCGAGCTCGATCACCACGTCGCCGCCGTCCGGGGAGTACTTGATCGCGTTGTCGAGGAGGTTGACGAGCACCTGCCGCAGCTTGTCCTCGTCGGCGAGCGCGACCGCGCGGACGCCGTTCTGTTCCAACCGCAGCTCGATCGGCTCGGGCGAACGCAGGCGAGTCGAGTCGAGCACGCTCTCGGCGAGAGCCCGTAGGTCGGTAGCCACGGTCGTTACGTCCACGCGGCCCTCCTCGAGTTGGCCGGCGAGGAGGATCTGGGAGACGATCGCCGTCAGGCGCTCGGTCTCGCTCACGATGATGTCGAGGAAGCGGTCGTGCTGCTCGGCCGGGATCTCGATGTCTGTGCGGCGCAACGTGCGGGCCGCGCCGTAGACCGCCGCGAGCGGCGTGCGAAGCTCGTGAGAGGCAGTCGCGACGAAGTCACTCCGCGCCCGCTCGAGCGCCTGTTCGTCGCTGACATCGCGCAACGCGTACACGACGCCCTCGTCGAACGCGACACCGGTGACTGCGACCCAGCGATCACCCGACGCGGTCGCGATCGGCACCGTCACCGGGCGCGCGCGCTCGGGCGTCTCGGCGTCGGCGAGCTCCGCCAGCCGGGTGAGCTCCTCCCACGCAGGCACGACCTCGGCCGGACGCCGCCCGATCGCAGACGCCTCCCGCACGCCCGTGATCGCGGCTGCGGCTGCGTTCCAGAAGCGCACGCGGCCGTCGCGGTCGAGCAGGACGACTCCGTCACCGACGTAGGCGAGCGCGAGCGCGGCCTCCGCCCGGCGCTCGGCTTCTCGGTAGAGCCGCGCATTCTCGACCGCGATCGCGGCCCGCGCGGCGAGCTCCCGTGCGAGGTCGAAGTCGGAGTCCTGCAGCTCCCTTACCTCCGAGACGAGCGTGAGCGCGCCGAAGGTGCGCTCGCCCGAGCTGAGTGGCAGAGTGATCGCGCTTCGGATCGAGATCTCCTCGAGCGCCTGGGCGGTGCTGGGATCCCGCGCCACCGCCTCGTCGAGCAGCTCCTGCGGCACTTCGCGGAGGAAGACAGGCTCGGCGGTGCGGATCACGCGAGCGGTCAGATCGAACTCATCGTCGATCAGAATGGTGCGCGAACGCGCCTGCATCGCTTCGGCCCAGCGCCTGCGCTCGGGATCCTGGTGGGCGACGACGACCTGCTCGATCTCACCCGTCTCCTCCACGAGCATCGAGATCGAGCACCAGTCGGCGAGCAGCGGCACCGCGAGCCCGGCGAGACGCTCGAGCGTCCGCTCGAGCTCGAGCGTCGACGTGAGCAGCGCGGTTGCCTCGCCGAGGAAGGCGAGCCGCTCGCGCAGCGTCTGCTCGGCCGCCGAGAACCGGGCGCGCTCGAAGGCGAGCGCCGCTTGCCGTCCGAGAGCGATCTTGAGCGCACGCCGATCGGCGGTGAAGTCCTGGTCCGTCGGAAAGGAGAAAACGAGGCCGCCGATCGGCCGCCCGAGCTCGCCCACGAGCGGCACGCACACGAGACCGTGCCCCGGCTGCGAGCGGCCGACCAGCTCCGGGTACCGCTCGTCCCGCTCCGCCTCCGAGCGGATGAAGACGCCCTCGCCCGTGCGCACCGCCTCCGAGAGCGGGTAGTTCCCGCTGACCGGAAAGCGCCGGAACGGCTCGATGTACCGGAGGTCGTAGCCACGCGACGCGAGCACCTCGAGCCACTCGCCGTCCTCGGTCAGCGTCGCGATCAGCCCGCCGCGAGCCTCGGCCGCGCGCACGCCCTCCGTGAGAACCGCATCGAGGACTTCCTGCGGCGTGTGGGCGGTCGCGAGCGCGTCCGCGACGCGCTGCAGCCGCGTCGCGGAGTCGAGCGCACTCTCGCTCTCCCGCACGGCGCGCTCAGCGCGCTCGCGTGCCGCTCGCTCGCGCCCGAGCACCTCGCTGCCGAACAGCGCCGCCACGATGAACACGGCCAGAGCGGTTGCGCCCTCGGCGTTGAGCTGGTTGCGGTCGTAGCGCGAGGCGAAGAAGTAGAAGAACGGAAAGGCGGATGCGGCGACCGCGACGAGGCCTCCGATCCGGCCGCCCACGGCGGTGGCGAGGATGATCGCGACGACGTAGAGGAGCCCCGGAACGACCGTGCGGACGCTGGTGAAGGCGAGCAGCGTGACGAGCGCAGGTGCTCCGAGTGCGACGGCCAGCGCCGCACCATGCCGCATCCTGAGGCGCGGCCACCGGGCCGCTCTCGCGTGCCCGTGCGGCGCTGCGTCGACGATCACCCGTGCTCCGAGAGCTCGCGATTGAGCTGCTCGCGCTCGCCCCTGGCAATCCGCTCCAGTACGTCCCGCACCTTCCCGGCGAGCTCGAGTGGATCGAACGGCTTCACGACGTAGCCGACGGCGCCGAGCTCCTGCGCGCGCAGGTGATCCTCGTCCGCAGCGCGGGCCGAGAGGAAGACGACCGGGATCTCTCGCAACTCGTCGTCCGCAGCCAGCTGCTCGGCGACGCTCCAGCCGTCGACGCCCGGCATCATCACGTCGAGGAGGACGACGGACGGGCGATCCTGGCGGACCGCCTCGAGCGCCTCGGCCCCGTCCCTCGCCTCGGCTACCGCCAGCCCGTCGCCTTCGAGGTTGACCCGGCAGATCGTGCGAATCGCCCGCTCGTCATCCACGAGGAGGACGCGCGGCGCTTCCTCGGGCCGCGCTCTGCCGCCACCGCCACCGGGGTCAGGGCGATGCCGGACGCGGCTCCGCCAGGCGCCGTGCACGAGATGCGACGGCCGGTGCGCGCGGGACGCCCGGAGTGCCTCTGATTTGCTCGACCTCGTTCGCTTCACCGCAGTCACGGCTCCCCCCAAGCCTCGTGATCGAGGGCAAGTGTGCCCGAACCCAGGCGACTGCGCTAGAGGTTTTCGTGCTCCCGGTTCCAGTCCTCCGCAAGCTCCCGGAGACCGGGCCCGCGGACCCGGATCGCGTCGCGGGCATGCAGTCGCATCCGGCCGGCGAAATCGCGGTCGCGAGCGCGGACGAGCCCGCGCGCCGCGTACTGCGCGCCCGTGCAGAGCGCGGCAACGCGAACGCCCAACGCGGAGTGATGCTTGCTCCAGTAGCGGTGCCGGCCACGCCACATCTCGTTGATCCGCCGCTCGGGGATTCCCGCACTGAATTGAGACTCGTGGTGCACGACGGTGACCTCCGGGAAGTACTGCGTCCGCCAGCCCGCATCGCGCAGGCGGCGGGCGAGATCCGTCTCCTCGGAATAGATGAAGAACTCTTCGTCGAAGAGACCGACCTCGTCGAGCGCCTCGCGACGAACGAGCAGCGCGGCCGCCATGGCCCAGTCGACGTCGCGCGTCTCGCTTCCGCCCGACTGGAGAATGCCCGCGCGGCCGAGGGTGAAGAGGCCGAGCGCTGCGGTCTCCGGCGACGGGAATCTCCAGGCCGAGGATTGTGGCCGCCCGTCGGGGTAGACGAGCCTCGGGCCGAGCGCCGCGACCCGCGGGTTCGCATCCAGGTGCGCGACCATCCGCTCGAAGCCCCAGTCCTCGCTCGTGGTGTCCTCGTTGAGGACGAAGACGTAGCGGCCGGTCGTGGCGCAGATCACGGTGTTGTGGTTGGCGCCGAAGCCCGCCCGGTGCCGCTGCTCGATCACGCGGACGCCGGGAAAGCGCTCGCGGACAGCGGCCGCCGACCCGTCCTCCGAGGCGTTGTCGAGCACGACGATCTCAATGTCCGTGCCCTGCAGCGACTCGAGGCAGGCGAGCAGAAGCTCGCGGCTGTTGGTGTTGACGAGCGAGACGGAGACGTCGGGCACTAAACGGTCTGCTTCAGACCTTCCGCCCAGGAGGGCGGCAGGTTGCGCAGCACCTCGACGCTCTCGAAGCGGACCGGCTCCCGGGCGCCCGTCTCCCGCGCCCACTCGGCCATCCGGCGCAGGCCCTCGTCGAGCGGCACCGTCGTCTCCTCACCGAAGACGCGCTGCAGCTTCGCGTGGTCCGAGAACGCGTGGACGACCTCCTTCCGCGCAGGGAGGAAGTCGATCTCGGGCTCGGCCACGTCGAAGGCGCGCGCGACCGCGCGGGCGAGGTCGAGCACCGTGTACGGCGTGTCGGCGCCCACGTTGAAGACCTCGTTCGCCGCCGCGGGAACGTCGATCGAGCGCGCGATCACCGGCGCGACGTCGTCGATGTGGGTGAACGCCCGCGTCTGCAGGCCGTCGCCGAAGACGGTCAGCGGCCCGGCCGCTCATGACCTGGTTCATGAAGATCCCGATCACGTTCCGGTACGGGTCGGCGGAGTTCTGCAGCTCGCCGTAGACGTTGTGCGGCCGGAAGATCGTGTACTCGAGGCCGAACATCCGCTGGGCGGCGGCGAGATCGAGCTCGACGGCGTACTTCGCGATCCCGTACGGATCTTCCGGCTCGGGGACGACCTCCTCCGTCATCGGCGTCTGGGCGGGGCCGTAGACCGCGATCGAGCTCGCGAAGACGAAGCGTTCGACGGTCTCGGCGCGCAGGGCCGAGTTGAGGACGTTGATCGAGCCGAGGACATTGTTCGTGTAGTTGAAGCGGCGGATGAAGTGAGACAGCCCCTCGGCCGCGTAGGCGGCGAGGTGGAAGACGTGGGAGAACTCGTGCGCCCGGAAGAGCTCCTCCACGACCTCCGCGTCGGCGACGGAGCCGACTACGAAGGTCGCTCCCTCGGGAACGTTGTCCTCGTAGCCGCCGCTGAGGTCGTCGAGGACGACGACGTCGTGATCTGCCGAGAGAAGGTGCCGGGCGACGTGAGCACCGATGAAGCCGGCGCCGCCGGTGACGAGGACCTTCATGGCGGCGTGAGGCTAGCAGCGCGTGCGCGCGGAGCCGCTTCCTAGACTGCACGCATGCGGAGTAGCCGCCGGGCCGTCCTCCGCTTCGCGGTCGGCATCGCGCTCGCCGTCGCCGTCTTCGTCGAGATCGTCCCGCGCATCGCGAGCTACGGAGATGTCGCGCACCGGCTCGGGACCGTCTCGTGGCCGTGGATCGTGGCGCTCGCGGTGGGGTCGCTGCTCGACATCCTGACCACGGCGCTGCCGTGGCAGGCGGTTCTGCCGCAACTCTCGTTTCTGGGAGCGCTTGCCATGACGCAGGCCTCGACGGCGCTGACGACGCTGCTGCCCGGAGGCGCGCCGCTCGGGATGGCGCTCTCCTTCGGCTTCCTCCGCAGGCTGCGCATCGACCGGGGGGCCGCAGCGTTCGCCGTCGCGGTGACCGGCATCTGGAGCCAGGTGATGATCCTCGTCTACCCGCTGGTCGGATCCATCCTCGTCTTCGCCACCGGCGACCTGTCGAGCTCGACCGCGGCGATCGCCGGCGCGAGCGCGGCCGGCGGCGTGGTCATCGTCGGGCTGACCGTGGCGGCGCTGCGCAGCGAGGGAGCGGCCCGGTGGCTCGGCGACGTCTCTGCCCGCTTCGCTGCCTGGGTCGCCCGCCTCTTTCACCGACAGCCGCCGGGCTGGAGCGGCGAAGGCCTCGTGCAGCTGCGCGCCGAGCGGCTCGTGCTGCTCCGCCGGCGCTGGCCGAGGCTCACCGCGTCCACGCTCGCCAACCAGCTGACCGCCTACGTCGTCTTCGAGATGTCCCTGCGGGCCGTGGGGATCTCGTTCGCCGAGCTGCGGCCGAGCGAGGCGTTCCTCGCCTGGGCGATCGGGCGCGTACTCAGCTCCCTGCCCCTCACTCCGGGCGGAATCGGCGTCGTGGAGCTGGGGATGATCGGCACGCTCGTGGGCTTCGGCGTCGCGAACGCGCACGTCGTCGCCGCAGTACTGCTCTACCGCGGGGTGATCGTGCTGCCCACGCTCGTGATCGGGCTCATCTCCCTCCCCGTGATCCGCCGCCTGGCCAGGGAGGAGCCCGCGGAGCCGATCTAGGGAAGCGCCTCGGCGATCTCCTCGCGCGGGTCGTCGAAGCGCAGCTGCTCCCGGACTGCCGAGACGATCCATTCGAGCCGGCGGAAGACGAGCGAGCTGCGCCGCTCGGCCTCGAGCCGCCGGCGCGTGCGGTCGAAGCTCCGGTCGATGTAGCGCGGAGGCGCCAGCGGCGCATCGGGATAGAGACGGCCGAGCGCGGCCTCGAGTGGATCGTGGTCGAGGACGGCGTGTGCGTAGTCCACCGTCTCGCCCGGCAGCGCGTCGAGCACGGCCTCGGCACGAACGAGCCCCTCGGCGAGCGACCACGGATGCCCTTCGAAGACGCTCGCCGCCCGCGCGGGATACAGCCACTGCCGCTTCAGCATCGTGTACGCGACCTCGGCCACGTTCCGGCGCACCTTGAGAACCTTGAAGTCGCCGAGCCCCTCCCAGCCTCCGATCACGAACGGCTGGACGACGTCCTTGTACGCGAAACCCTGCCGTAACGCCGCGCGGTCGAGATAGCTCGTCATGTTGGCGAAGATGTCGGGCGCCGAGCCGAGCAGCGTGAAGCGCTCGTCGGCGGGGACCAGGCTCTGCTTCCGCCGCGGCACGCGGTCGCGATTGAGGATCTCCCCGTCGCTCGTCCACGAGGGCTCGACGAGGCCGATCGCGCGGGCAGCCTCGACATAGAGCAGGCTCGAGAGCGAGCGGGGCAGGGACACGACGAAGAGCGAACCGAGCTCCTCCGCGTGCATCCTCTCGGCGCCTCGCTTCAGCAGTCGGAGCCTGTTCACGCCGGCCAGCCTACGGTCGCAGGGTCGGGGATTCATGTGAGATAGATGTGAATGGGACAAAGGCATCCCGAACGGCGCTTTACGTTCCGCTTACACAGCGCAGCGCTGCAGCTGACGTACTCCGACCACGATGGGACGCGAACAGAAACGCGCGAACCAGTCAAGGAGAGTTCACAGGATGAAGAAAGTCATGGTCTTCCTCGTGGTGGCCCTGGCGATTCCGACAAGCGTCGCCTTTGCGAAGGCGCCGCAGTCGAACGGCACCCACGGCAAGTCGAACCCCAAGGTCATGTACGTGGTCAAGGGAACGCTGTCGAGCTACCTGGCGGCGACGAGCTCGGCCGACGGCTCGATCTCGATCACCGTCAATCACTCGAACTACCACGGCCGGGCGCTGAAGGGCCAGACCCTGACGTTCTCGACCACGATGAAGACGCGCGTCACGATGAAGAACGGCGCGCCGACGATCACCGACGGCGCCAGGGGAGTCCTGAAGTTCAAGGCTCCGTTGCGGATGGGCGCAGGTACCGACCTCGCCACGACGCTCCCGACCATGGCGAAGGCGCTGCACATCATCGACCAGTCCAGGCACTAAGCAGGCGCGACAGCGTCTGCCACGATCTGTGGCAACGAAGCGGCCGCAGCCCCGGAGGCGCGGCCGCTTCGTATTTCTCGTCCCTATCGAGTCAGCGTCACCTTGCGAAGGCCGACCGGACTGTCGAGGTCGCGGCCCCGCAAGCTCGTGAGACGCATCGCCGCGACCTGCCCCGGCACCACGGCGGTCAGCGGGCTGAGCCACTCCGGCACGCCCGGCGCCAGCACGAGCTTCGTCTGCGCGCGGCGTAGCACTGCGCGGACGTCGGAGACCGCGACGAGCCGCGCACCGCGGGCGCGGAGCGGCGGCACGATCTCCTCGACGCTCGGCCGAGCAGGCCCGCTCGGCGCGACGACCACGACGGGCCAGCCGGGCTGGATGGCGGCGATGGGGCCGTGCATGAGGTCGGCCGGGGAGTAGGCCTCGGTGACGATGCCCGAGAGCTCGCGGATCTTGAGCGCGATCTCGAAGCCCGTGCCGTAGTTGACCCCGCGCGCGACGACCGTCAGCCCCACGGCATCCCGGTACTCCTCGAGCGCCGGAGTGTCGCTGAGAGACAGCTCGATCTGGGCGGCGAGCGCCTCGGGAATCCGCGCAAGCTCCTCCCGCGCGGTCGCGTCATTGCCCATCTCCGCGAAGAGAAGGGCGACCGCGCCGAGCGAGTTGACGTAGGTCTTGGTGGCGGCGACCGCCTGCTCGCGCCCGGCCTCGAGGGGCAGCACGGCCTCGGCCGTCTGCGCGAGCGGCGAGTCGACGTCGTTGGTGAGCGCGAGCGTCGGCCGGCCCTGCTCCCGCGCCTCCGCGAGCACCGCGACGACGTCCGGGGACGCACCCGACTGCGAAATCCCGATCACGAGGCCGCCGTCGAGCCGAGGCGGCTGGCCGTAGATCGTGTACAGCGACGGCGTCGCAAACATCACCGGCACGCGATGGGCACGCCCGAGGAGGTATTGCGCGTAGCGCGCGACGTTAGAGGAACTGCCGCGCGACGCGATCAGGAGGTAGCGGATGTCGCGCTGGCGGAAGAGCCGCGCGGCTGTCCGCGCCGAGTCCGCCTGGCGCTCGAACAGGCGCGTCAGCGCCTCCGGCTGCTCGCGCAGCTCAGTCTCGAGCCACGACATCGCTCCGTCCCGCACAGAGGACGGTCTGGATCTCGAGCCGGTCGTCGAGCACGACCACATCCGCAAGCGCGCCGGGCTCGAGGAAGCCGACATCGCTGCGGGCGAGGAAGCGCGCCGGCACCTCGGTCGCCGCCCCCACCGCCTGCTCGAAGGGGACGCCGAGCGCATGGAGGTTCCGGACGGCGTCGATCATCGTCAGCACCGAGCCGGCGAGCGTCCCATCCTCACGCTTCGGCGCAGCGCCGTCTTCGACCGCCACCTCGACGTCGCCGAGCTGGAAGGTGCCGCCGTTGCCGCCGGCCCCGGCGGCCGCCATCGCATCGGTGACGAGCGCGACGCGGCCGGCCGCGCACGACCAGATGAGGCGCACCGTCTCGTCGGCGAGGTGGTGGCCGTCGACGACCATCCCGATCACGACGGGAGCGCGGGTGAGGGCGGCGCCGGCGATTCCCGGGTCGCGCGAGCGGAAGGGGCGCATGGCGTTGAAGACGTGCGTGACGCCGCCGACCCCGAGATCGAACGCGTGGTGGGCCTCCACCGCGGTCGCGTTCGTGTGTCCGGCGGAGACCGCGACGCCGCGCTCGCGCAGCCGCTCGATGAGCGCGTCGGCGCCGGGCAGCTCCGGTGCGAGCGTCATCTGCGTCACGACACCCGCGCTCAGCAGCCGGTCGAGCAGCGCGACGTCGGGCGCGCGCAGATGGACGAGCGGGTGCGTGCCGGGCCGGTCGGGTGAGAGAAACGGGCCTTCGACGTGCGCGCCGAGGATGCGCGGACCCGCGGCGTCGGTCGGCAGCGCCCGCAGAGCCTCGATCGTCGTCTCCTCCGCGGACGTGATGAACGTCGGCTGGTACGCGGTCACGCCGGCGAGCAGCAGCGCCTCCCCAGCGCGGCAGTAGTCCTCACTCGAGGCGGAGAGGAAGTCGACCCCGCCGTAGCCGTTCACCTGGAGGTCGACGAAGCCCGGGATCGCGACTCGGCCGCGCGGGCCGCGGGCGAGTCCGACCGCCACGATGCGCCCGTCCTCGACCTCGACGTCACCGGGGATGAGCTCCCCGCGCACCAGAGCCGCTTCAACGCCGAGCTTCATTGCGTCGTCGCCTTCCGCACCGAGCCGTCCGATGCCTCGAGCCGCGAGCGGGCGTCGGTCGCGTCCACGCCGGCCAGCAGCGAGACGAGCGCGACCCGCGCGTCGCCTGCGGCGGCCTCGAGCGCCTCGTCCACGCGCTCCTCCGAGGCACCACTCGCGAGCACGACGTTGCGGCGGGCCCGCTCGCGAAGCTTCTCGTTGGTGGGCGTCACGCCGACCATCAGGCCGCCGTAGGTGCGGCCGAGCCGGATCATCGTCACGGTCGAGATCGTGTTGAGGACGAGCTTCTGCGCGGTGCCGGCCTTGAGCCGCGTCGAGCCGGCGATGACCTCGGGCCCGACCACGACGGCAATCTCGTGCTCGGCCAGAGCCGCGGCCCGACTGTCGCGGGCGCTCGCAACGGCGACGCCGAGCGCACCGGCCTCGCGCGCCGCCTCGAGCGCGGCGAGCACGAACGGCGTGGAACCGCTCGCGCTGACGGCGACGACGCAATCCTCGGGCCGGAGGGCTAACCCGCGCAGTGCGTTCGTCGCCGCCGCACGATCATCCTCGTCGGCATCCTGGTCGGTGACGACGGCGAGGACCTCGCCGGGTGGCGAGCCGAAGGTAGATCCGCATTCGGCCGCGTCGAGGGCGGTCAGGGCTCCCGACGTGCCGGCGCCCGCGTAGACGAGCCGTCCGCCGCGGCGCATCCGCTCGGCGATCGCGTCGATCGCGGCGGCGAGCGCGTCGCCGGCTTCGGCGACCGCAGCGGGAACCGTCGCGTCCTCGTCGTTGAGGAGCCGCACGAGATCGCGCGTCGAGCGGAGGTCGAGGTCGGCGAGATCCGGGCGCGCAGCCTCCGTCGTGGCGGCCTGCGGGCGGGCGGTGAGCGCAGCGCTCACCGCTTCCCAGACGCGCGGCGCGTCGGGCGTCGCGAGATGCGTCATGTGGCGACAGGCCTCGTAGCCCCACGTCCAAAGGTCGTCGACGCCTTCCTCGCGCGCGGCTGTGACAGCCGCCTCGAGCTCGGGGATGTCCCGGGCGTCGAGGCCGAAGCTCGGCACCCAAAGCTGCGCACCGACGCCGTGACGCTCCGCCGTCTCGTGCAGGAGGCGGGCGAAGCGGCGCACGAACGACTCCGCCGAGCCCTCCCAGTGCTTCCAGTACGGGTCGGTGACAAGCGTGGCCAGACCGGGGAGCGCTGCGACCTCGTTCCAGTCGGCGAGCCCCTGGGTCCCCTCGGTCGAGGGCAGGAGGCAGATCGCGTTCGAGCCGCCGCGCGCCGAGACGTGCTCGAGCATCTCGCGGAGGAAGTCGACGACCGACGCCTCCCGGAACGCCTGCACCTCTGGCGTCCGCTCGCCCGGAACCGGGCCGCCGAAGCGCTCGGCGCACCGGTCGCAGCGGCACGTCCAGCGCTCGGCGTCGTCGACGCCGACGTGCACCGGCACGACCCAGGCGGGCTCGTCCCAGAAGACCGAGTCGACGCCGCACTCGAGCACCCAGTCGGCCCACTCCTTGCAGAAGTCGCGATAGGCGGAGCTGTTGAGGCAGGCGGCGGCGACACGGCGCCCGTCGTCGAGCACCTGGCACTCCTCGGGATGGAACGCGACCCAGCGGCTCTCGGCCTCACCGCCGAAGGTGCGGCCGAGCCCCCACGGGCTCGCCTGGACGCTGAGGCCGGCGGCGTGGGAGATGGCGACGATCTCGGCCATCGTGTCCCGGTAGTAGGCGAAGTCGTTCTCGGAGAACGTGTGGAGAACGCCCGTGTAGCCGCGAGTCGCGAGGTCGTCCATGTCCCTGCGCACGTGGCGCGGGATCCGGACGCCGAAGTACGAGCAACCCGCGCGAGCCGCCGAAGTGGTCAAGACCACCTCATCCTCTCACGGCGCCTGCGGTCAGACCGAATGCGATCTTGCGCTGGACGAGCAGGAAGAACAGGACGACGGGCATCGCGATCAAGGTCGACGCCGCCATCAGGCCGCCCCAGTCGACGGCCTTCTCGCCGGCGACGTAGTACGACAGCCAGACCGTGATCGTCTGCTTGGATCCGTCGCTGAGGAAGAGACGAGCGAAGATGTACTCGTTCCAGCTCGTGATGAACGCGAAAACGGAGGTGGCGACGAGACCCGGCGCGACGAGCGGGAGCAGGATGCGCACGAAGGCGCCGAGCCGGCTCGAGCCGTCGACCATCGCAGCCTCCTCGAGCTCCTTCGGGATCCCCATCAGGAAGCCGCGGAGCGTCCACACCGAGAACGGCAGCACGGCGCTGATGTAGACGATGATCAGGCCGGTGAGCGTGTTGATCAGGTTGACGTGCAGCACGGGAACGTGGGCGAAGAGCACGTAGAGCGGGATGATCAGCCCGATGCCCGGCAGCATCTGAATCCCGATCAGGAGCACGAGAAACGCCTTGCGACCGCTGAAGCGGTACTTCTCGAGCGCGACCGCAGCGAGGAACGCGAGCACCATTGCGACCGCGACCGCGACGAGCACGACGATCACGGTGTTGATCACGTCCTGCCGGAAGTACGGCTTGTGGATCGCGTTCGTGAAGTGCTTCAGCGTCGGGTTCCCGGGGAACCAGGTCGGCGTCAGGCTGTTGATCTGATCCTGCGTCTTGAACGCGGTCGAGATCATCCAGAAGACCGGGAAGACCATGACCACGAAGAGACCGAGGCCGAGGGCGTTCCAGCCGAGCTTGCGCGCCAGGCGCGGGTTCACGCGACCTCGCCCACCCGCACCATCCGGCGCACGTAGAAGATGCTCATCGCGGCGACGGTGACGAGCATCAAGATCGAGATCGCGGCGCCGCGGCCGTAGTCGTTCTTGATGTACGCCTCCTCGAAGAGGTAGATCCCCATCAGGTAGTTCGACGTGGTGATCGCGGGCTGGCCGATCAGCAGGTACGCCTGGGTGAAGACCCCGAAGTCCCAGAGGATCGATAGACACGTGAGGAGGTAGAGGATCGGCGCGATCACCGGCAGCGTCACGTCCTTGAAGACCCGCCACGCCCGCGCACCGTCGATCTGCGCGGCCTCGACGAGCTCGTGCGGCACCTGCGAGAGCGCGGCGTACATCGTGATCACGACGAAGGGGAGCCCGGCCCAGACGATGAGGCTCGTGACCATGGCGAGCTGGGAAAACGTGTTCCCGAACCAGTTGTGCCCGTCGTAGTTGCCGACGTGGAGCGCGGTGAGGGTGTAGTTGAGCACGCCGTTCTGGACGTTCGTCATCCAATTCCATACCTGGACCGCGACCACCGGCGGCATCGACCAGACAAGGATGAGGCCGACGGTCAGGAGCACGCGCACCCACGTCCAGAGGCGCTTGAGCAGAAGCGCGATCAGCGTCCCGCCGACGATCGTCAGGGTGACGTTGGCGGCGGTGAAGACGACCGTGCGCAGCAGCGTGTGCCAGAAGATCGAGTCGTGGAGGACGCTGCCGAAGTTGGCGAGCCCGACATAGACGCCGCGGTGGACGATCAGCTCAGGCAGGCCAAAGCGCTCGAGCGAGACCCGGACGAGGTAGTAGATCGGATAGGCGAGAACCGCCCCGAGGACGGCGACGACAGGAAGAACGAGGAGGTAGGGGACCGAGCCCCGGCCGACGCGGCGCCAGGAGAACGGTCGCCGCCGAGGCCGCACGATGGCGGCCTCGGCGGTGGCTCCCAGCGCTGTGGGGGCCCGACCGCTCAGCTAGCTAGGGCTGGTTGAGGGTGTAGGCGATGTTCGCGCTGGCCGTCTGGGCTGCCTTCTTCACCGAAAGCTGTCCCGTCAGGATCTGCCCGAGCATCGTGCGCAGGATGTTTCCGTTCTCGACGTCGACCCAGTGCTTCGCCGTCGGGACGAACCAGCTCGCCTTGGCGGCACGGTCGTTGACCGTGTTGTTGAGCAGGTTCGTGGCGTTCGGGATGTTCCCGACCCCCTGGAGGGCCTTCTCGTTCGCCGTGTTCGTGAAGTCGGCGATCCAGGCACGTGCCTGCGCCTGTGAGTTGCTCTGCGCCGGAACGGCGAGGTCGGAACCGCCGAGGAAGCCCGGCATCGACTTGCCGGCCTTGTGGCTCGGCATCACGAACTGGCCCGTGACCTTCGTGTACTTCTTGCCGGTGCAGCAACTGAACCAACCGGGGCCGAAGATCGCCGAGGTCCGGTTCTGCGAGAAGACGGTGTACGGCGCGGGGTTCGCCTCGTTCAGCTTCGAAGCCGACTTGGGCGACGACGCGTGGAAGAACCTCTTGTAGGCGGTGAGCCCTGCGACCGACTTCTTCGAGGCAAGCGTCCCATGCCACTTGCCGTTCGAGAACTTGGCGATCGATCCGCCGTAGTCGTAGAGGAAGCTCAGTGCGCTGTACCAATCGGTTCCCGCCATGTAGAACGGCGTGAAGCCCTTGGTGTGGCTCTTCGTCTTGACCTTCGCGAGGTCGGACTCGAACTGCTTCAGGCTCTTGGGAGCCTTCTTGATGCCGGCCTTGTTGAAGAGGTCGGTGCGGTAGGTCACCAGACGCGAGCCCGCGTAGTACGGAACTCCGTACAGCTTGCCGTTGAACATCGACGACTTCTTCAGGCCGGCGAGCCAGTGGCTCGCATTGTCGAACTGGCCCTTGTTGGCGGTGATGTTCGCGAAAGCACCCGCCGCCATGTACTTCGTCATCTCGGTGTTGCCCATCTCGATCACGTCAGGCGTGTTGTTCGCCGCGATCGTCGCGTCGAACTTCTGGAGGTGATCGCCCCAGCCCTGGTACTGGACGTTGACGTTCCAGCCCGGATGAGAGTTCTCGAACGCGTTGTTTGCGGCCGCGACGACCTGCGGCCAGCCGTTCTGGGCATCCACCTGGAGCCAGACGGTGAGTGTATGACCAGCTGCCTTACCGCTCTGAGCCGTCGTCGCGGCGACGACCGAGAGCGCGACCGCGGCGGCGACCACCGCGAGAACCCGGTATCTCATGCCAAATCTCCCTCGATGCGTCGACGCGAGAGCGGGATGTCCGAAACGTCTGTGGCCGGGAGACGGACAATGTCCAGCGGCGCGTCGAGTGGTCTATACCAATCGGCCACGCGCGGAATCTTCCACACCAGACCACTCTTGTCAAGGTCCGGTGTCGAGGGGGTTACGAGGGCGTCAGCTCGGAGACGATCTGGTAGCGGTCGCCGCGATAGATCGAGTGGACGAACTCGAGGGTTCGGCCGCTCGCGTCGCGGCTGGTGCGCTCGAAGAGGAACGCGGGCGAGTGGAGCGGTACCTCGAGTGCGGCCGACTCCTCCTCGTTCGTCACCGTCGGCTCGATCGTCTGCATCGCAGTCGCGATCTCGATCCCGTACCGCGCGTGCAGGAGCTCGTAGAACGATCCCTCCAGATCCCGCGGCTCGACACCGGGTACGACGCTCGCCGGGATGTGGAGCGTCTCGATCGCCATCGAGACGCCGTCGGCGAGCCGAAGCCGCTTGACTACGACGACTTCGTCTCCCGGAGAGACATTGAGGAACCTGCCGAGGCGAGGCCCGGCGAGCTGGCGGGTGAGCGACAGCGTCGTGCTGCTCGGCGCCATGCCGCGTCGGCGCATGTCCTCGCTGAACGAGGTCATCGTGAGCTGCTGCGAGATCTTCGGCTGCTGGACATAGGTGCCGCTGCCGCGCCGGCGCACGAGGTAGCCCTCACGCGCAAGGTCGTCGAGTGCGGCGCGAACGGTCAGGCGCGAGACCCCGAGATCCGCGCAGAGCTGCCGCTCGGAGGGGATGGCGGTGCCGACTCCGAGCCGCTCGATGAGCTCGAGCACCTGCTGCCGCGCAGCGCTCTGCTTCGTCATCTTCGGCTGGGCACCGATCGCCTCCATGCTGCTGGCGACTATAGAGGGACTCACCGAAGTGGTCAATGCCATTGCTTTCCGTCGGCGGATGCGGTATAGACTCCACGATCGTTTCGGTGGCCGAAATCGTCCTCGACAACGTCAGCAAGGTCTTCGGCGGCGAAGTGGTCGCCGTCGACGGCGTCTCCCTCACGATCGGGAGCGGCGAGTTCCTCGTTCTCGTGGGGCCGTCGGGCTGCGGCAAGTCGACGCTGCTCCGGATGATCGCCGGCCTCGAGGAGTCGACGGCGGGGACGATCTCGATCGGCGACCGCGAGGTGACCGACCTCCCGCCGCGCGCCCGGGACATCGCGATGGTCTTCCAGAGCTACGCGCTCTACCCGCACATGACCGTGCGCCAGAATCTCGGTTACGGGCTGAAGGTGCGCAAGACGCCGAAGCACGAGATCAAGGCGCGGGTCGCGCGCGCAGCGGAGCTCCTCGGCCTCGACGAGCTCCTCGACCGGAAGCCTGCTGCGCTCTCCGGCGGGCAGCGCCAGCGGGTCGCGATGGGACGCGCGATCGTGCGCGAGCCGAAGGCGTTCCTCATGGACGAGCCGCTCTCGAACCTGGACGCGAAGCTCCGCGTGAGCATGCGCGCCCAGCTGGCCGCGCTCCACGCCCGGCTGGCGACCACGACGATCTACGTCACGCACGACCAGATCGAGGCGATGACGCTCGGCCACCGCGTAGCGGTCATGCGCGACGGGCGGATCCAGCAGGTCGACACGCCGCAGGAGCTGTACGCGCGGCCGGCCAACCTCTACGTGGCCGCGTTCATCGGCTCACCGGCCATGAACCTCGTCGAAGCCGAGGTCACCGGTGGCCAGGTGCACTTCGGCGGCTTTGCCATCCAGCTGCCCGCGTCCGGCGCGCAGCCTTCCGGCCGCGTGGTCGCCGGCCTCCGGCCCGAGGCGTTCGAGGACGCCGCCTTCGCCGAGCCGTCCCTGCCGCGCATCGACGTCAAGGTCGAGGTCGTCGAGGAGCTCGGCGCGGACACGCACGTGCTGTTCTCCGTCGCCGAACCGCGCGTCGAGGTGGGAGAGGTACGCGCGGCGACAGGGGATGAGGATGCGACGCTCGGGACGGTCGAAGGGTCGCTCTTCACTGCCCGCGTCGATCCGGGCACGTCCGCTAAGCCCGGGCAGCCGCTGAAGCTCGCCGTCGACCCGTCGCGGTTCCACTACTTCGACCCGGATACGGGGCTCCGCCACGAGCCCGACCGCGCACTCGCGGCCGTCGCCACCTGAGCCGAGCTACTAGCCGAGCGCGGGAACCGGCACGAGGCCGTCGTCCCGGGACGCCGGCCCATGGCAATCCGGCGAGCGCACTATCGCGCCGGTTTCCCTGAGCGTCGCGAAGGCCGCCGGCAAGAGCGCGACCCGGTGGCCACAGTCGTGCCCGCACTCGCAGAGGAACTCCCCGGGCAGGTCCGGGTCGGACGAGGAGAGCAGGTCGTAGATCCGGTCGTTCACCTCGTGGAACAGGCGGGAGCGGTGGCCGGAGCTCATGGCGGGGAGCATGCGCCTCCGGCGCGGGCCGCCTCAAGCGGAAGCCCCCACGCCTTACCGACGTTTTACGCCATCGGCGACGCGGTTTGCGATGCCGAGGACGCGACCGTTAGGGTCGCCCGAAAGGAGGAGGTAGGGATGGAACTGACGATCGGCGATACGGCGCCCGATTTCGAGGCGCAGACGACTGAAGGCCCGATCCATTTCCACGACTGGATCGGCGACTCGTGGGCGGTGCTCTTCTCGCACCCCAAGGACTTCACGCCGGTGTGCACGACCGAGCTCGGCTACATGGCGAGCATCAAGCCGGAGTTCGATCGGCGCAACGTCAAGATCATCGGGCTCTCCGTCGACGCGGCCGAGAACCACGAGAAGTGGGCGCTCGACATCGAGGAGACCCAGGGCACGGCGCCCAACTATCCGCTCATCGGCGACCCGTACCTGACGGTCGCGAAGCTCTACGGGATGCTGCCTGCGGGCGTCCAGGGAGAAGCGGAGGGGCGGACGCCGGCCGACAACCAGACCGTGCGGAACGTCTTCGTGATCGGGCCGGACAAGAAGATCAAGCTGATCCTCGTCTATCCGATGACGACCGGCCGCAACTTCGACGAGGTTCTGCGGGTGATCGACTCGCTGCAGCTCACGGCGAGCTACAAGGTGTCGACCCCTGCCCAGTGGCAGCCCGGCGAGGACGTGATCATCGCGGGCTCCGTCTCGAACGACGAGGCGAAGGAGCTGTTCGGGGAGTGGGAGGAGCCGAAGCCGTACATCCGGATCGTCCCCGACCCGTCCAAGGTTCCGGCGGAGGCCTAGCGAGAAGTCGGCGGGTCGGCGCCCTATCTTCGGCGCCGACCCGCATCTTGACCCCCCGTCCGGGGGAGGCGTAAGGCCCGAAAACCGCCGATTTCTCATCTTGTGTCTGCGGTGCGCGTTGCCTTTCGCGAGTACGACGACGGCCATAACCGGTCTCCGGATGAGATCGCGCGCCGTTATCGCACGCTGATCGAGCAGCTGCCGCTCGTCGTCTACGTCGACGCGCTCGACGCGGTCAGCTCGAACATCTTCACGAGCCCTCAGATCGAGCCCCTCCTCGGCTACAGCGTCGAGGACTGGAAGGCCGACACCGACCTGTTCGCGCGCCTGCTCCACCCGGAGGACCGCGAGCGTGTGCTCGCCGCCCACGCGCACACCCACGAGACGCACGAGCCGCTCAGCATCGAGTACCGCCTCGTCGCCCGCGACCGCCGAATCATCTGGCTCCGCGACGAAGGCGTCATCGTCCTCGACGAACAGAGGCAGCCGCTGTACCTGCAGGGCTACCTCCTCGACATCACGCGGGAGCGCGAAGCGGAGCTGCAGCTGCGACAGCAGGCTCTCTACGACCCGCTGACCGGTCTCGCCAACCGGGCGTTCTTCCACGAGCGCCTCCGCCACGCGATCAAGCTCCGGCACGAGGAGGGCCAGGCGACCGGCCTGCTCTACATCGACCTCGACGACTTCAAGGGGATCAACGACCGCTGGGGTCACGACCTCGGCGACGACGTACTCCAGGAGGTCGGCAGGCGGATCGAGCAGTCGGTCCGGCCCGGGGACACAGCTGCCCGGCTGGGCGGCGACGAGTTTGCGGTCGTCCTGACGGAGCCGCTCACACCCGAGGACGCGGCGGGAGTTGCAGAGCGGCTGCTCAAGGAGATCGCCCGGCCGATGGACAGCGGGTCGGGACCGCTTTACACGAGCGCGAGCGTCGGGATCGCATTCGGCGACCACGACGAGACGCTGCTCAAGGAAGCCGACATCGCGATGTACCGCGCGAAGGCACATCCCGATCTCGGCTATGCGTTCTTCGATCCGGAGCTCGACCGCGCGGCCCTGGACCGGTCGAAGCGCATCGGCGAGCTGCGGGAAGGCATCGTCCGGGGCGAGTTCAGGCTCGACTATCAGGCCGTCGTCGACCTCGGGCGCAGCGAGATCATGGGCTACGAGGCGCTCGTCCGGTGGGAGCATCCCGCTGTCGGCGAGCTTCCCCCAGGTGAGTTCATCCCGCTCGCCGAGGAGACCGGACTGATCGTCGGTCTGGGCGAATGGGTGCTCACGGAGGCCTGTACCGAAGCGACACGCCTCTGCCAGCTGCACGCGCGGCCGATGCACATGTCGGTCAACGTCTCGGCCCGCCAGCTCCACCACCCCGACTTCCTGCGCCACGTCGTACGTGCGCTCGAGTATTCGGCGCTCCTGCCCAGCTTGCTCACCCTCGAGCTCACGGAGAGCACGTTGCTCACGTCCGACGAGCGCGTCGCCGAAACCCTCCGCACAATCAAGGACCTCGGCGTCGTCCTCGCGCTCGACGACTTCGGCACCGGGTACGCGTCACTCTCGTAT
Source organism: uncultured Actinomycetes bacterium (assembly GCA_963731015.1). Classification (GTDB taxonomy): domain Bacteria; phylum Actinomycetota; class Thermoleophilia; order Gaiellales; family Gaiellaceae; genus Palsa-739. The sequence goes on along the minus strand of CAVSTY010000003.1, from coordinate 535,358 downwards.
CTGCGCCAGTTCCCGATCGACGTCGTCAAGATCGACCGGAGCTTCACGGCCCACGTCGGCACCAAGGACGGCGATCTCGTCCTGCTCAAGGGGATCATCGACCTCGGCCACGCGCTGGAGCTCAACCTCGTCGCCGAGGGGATCGAGACCTCGGAGCAGCACACGATCGTGCGCAAGCTCGGCTGCCAGCAGGCGCAGGGTTTCTACTTCGGCCGGCCCACGCACCCCGCGCAGCGGGACCTCGACGCCTCGATCGGCGTCTGAGGCCGCTAGCGCGGCTTCCCTTCGGGGTAGCGCTCGAGGCCGTCGTCGGGGATCGGCTCCCACTCGCAGGCGTAGTCGACGAACGAGTGCCACTGCGGCCGGATCCCGTGACCGGGGTCGAAGAGTCCGAGCCGGACGCTCCCGACTTCTCCCGTGTCGGGGTAATTGCTCCAGAGCGCGCTGCCGCAGGCCGAGCAGAAGCACTTCGGCCAGCCGTCCCCGGGCGCGTACTCCCGTACGAGATCCTCGCCCGCGAGCAGACGGAACGAGCCGGGCGCCAGCCGGGCCTGGGCGGAGGCCGCCGTGCCGGTTCGCCGCTGGCAGCGGGTGCAGTGGCAGTAGCCGGCGCTCAGCGGCTCCTCCGTGACCTCGAAGCGGACGCCGCCGCACATGCAGTGTCCGGTGTAGAGAGTGTCGCTCACTGCAGGAGCGGAGAAGGCGGAATGCGTGTCTCCCCGGTGACCCCGTCGATCACCATCGCGAAGTCGTCGACGTAGCACCAGCTCCACTCCTCGCCGGGCTCGAGGGAGCGGATGAGCGGGTGCGACGCCTCGCGATAGTGGGCGGTCGCGTGCCGCTCCGGGGAGTTGTCACAACAGCCGACGTGGCCGCAGCTGAGGCAGATGCGCAGGTGGAGCCACTTGGTACCCATGCGCAGGCAGTCTTCGCAGCCGGCCACCTCGGCAGGGAGCTCACGGACCTCGACCTCGTCGAGATGGGTACACGCCTTCGCGCTCATTTGACCTCCGCCGGTTGCGCTGACAGAAACCCGTGCACGAGCTGAACGGCCATCGAACCCTCACCCACGGCAGCCGCGCAGCGCTTCGTCGAGCCCGATCGCACGTCGCCGGCTGCGAAGATCCCGGGAACGCTCGTCTCGAGCAGGTTGGTGGCGCCGACCGCCTCCCCGGTGAGCACGAAGCCGTCGTCGTGCCGCGCAACGGCATCCCCGAGCCACTCGGTGCACGGCTTCGCGCCGAGGAACAGGAAGAGAAACCTGAACGGGAGCCGCATGCCGTCTGTGAGCGTCACGGCCTCGAGGCGCCCTTCGCTGCCGTGCAGTTCCGCGATCTCGCTGCGATCGCGGATCTCGACGCCGTAGCGCTTGACCTCCTGGATCAAGTACTCCGACATCGTCTCTCCCAGGTCGGCCCGCCGGTGCAGAAGCGTTACGAGCGCACCGCCGCGGGCGAGCCAGACGGCGGCTTGCCCCGCCGAGTTGCCGCCGCCGACCACGGCCACGCGCTCAGCGCCGCAGAGCTGCGCCTCGGGCGGTCCGGCCGCGTAGAAGACGCTCGTGCCCTCGTAGTCGGAGAGGCCCTCGACCGGCAGCCGCCGGTACTCGGCACCTGTTGCAAGGATCACGGCGCGCGCCGCGATCTCGTGTCCCTCCTCGAGCTGGACGACGTGCCGACCGTTGCCGACCTCGAGCCCGATGGCGCGGAACGGCGTGGCAGGCCTCGCCCCGAACTTCCGTACCTGGGTCACGGCCCGGCCCGTCAGCTCGGTGCCGGTGATCCCAGCCGGGAAGCCGAGGTAGTTCTCGATCCGGCGAGAGGATCCGGCTTGACCACCGAGAGCAGTGCTCTCGACCACGAGCGTGTCGAGGCCTTCGGAGGCGCCGTAGACGGCGGCGGCGAGCCCGGCCGGGCCGGCGCCGACGACGAGCAGATCGACCTCCTCACGGCGCTCGAGCTCCCGGCCGACGCCGAGCGCCCGGAGCACGTCGCCCCTGGTCGGGTGCTCCAGCGCCGCGCCACCCGGGATCCGCACCAGCGGAGGGTCTTGGCCATCCGGTGGCGGATCGTCCTGCCACGTGTAGGGCAGACGGTTGGCACGGACGAAGTCGAGCATCTGCCTGGTGGGCTCGGACGAACGCGGCCCGACGATTTCCAGGCCGATTCCCTGCACCTGCTGTAGCGCTTCGCGCCGTGCGATGAACGTCGACAGCAGGATGTCGCTGAGCTGACTGTCCTCGAACAAGAAATCGCGCAGAGCTACCCGGTCGACCGCGATGTACCGCAACGGCTGGGTCACGACCGCAGTCAGGAAGACCGTCTGGCCCGAGAGTAGGTTCAGCTCACCCAGGAACTTCGACGGACCGCAGCGGATGATGGGGTTGCCGCCGCCGTCGCGCACTACGACCTCACCCTCCAGGATCGCGATGAACTCATAGGCGTCGTCCCCGACGCTGAACAGTACGTGGCCGATGTCGGCCGTTCGCTCCTCGCCGACCTCACCGAGCCGTTCGAGCTGCGAGGCGGACAGCGACGGGTCCGTGCCCCTGGGATTGGCCACGCTTCGAGCCTACTCCGCCGGGCATGCCCTACCGCGCTCCGTCGTTGTTGGCTGCATGTCGCCACGCCTCGTCGGGATCAACCACGTCGCACTGCAGGTCGACGACATCGAGGAAGCGGTCGCCTTCTACACCGACCTCTTCCAGCCCACTGATTTGAGCCGCATCCCGGGCGCCGCGTTTCTTCGGATGGGCGATCAGTTCCTCGCCTTGTTCCAGCGTGGCCCACGCACCGAAGAGCCGCACTTCGGGCTCGTCGTGGACGACAAGGAGGCGGCGCGGCGCACGCTCGAGGAAGCCGGCGTGGAGATCCTTCCCGGCCGCTTCTTCGACATTCGCGACCCGAGCGGCAACCGCGTCCAGATCGTGCAGTACGACGAGGTCCAGTTCACGAAGACGGATCGCGTCCTCGCCGGAATGGACCTCGAGCTCGGCAAGTCGGAGCGGGCTCTGGAGGAGTTGCGCGCCAAGGGGCTGGCCGACTAGCCCGCAGCGTGTAACAGTTCACCCTGTGGCCCGGGTCGTTCTCGCAGTCGACGTCGGAGGGTCGCACGTCAAGGCGCTCACCTCGAACCGGAAAGAGCGCCGGCGGTTCGTCTCCGGCCGCTCGCTCACACCGGAACAGATGGTTGCGGGAACGCTCGAGGCGGCGGCCGGCTGGACCTGGAGTCGCGTCACGGTCGGGATCCCCGCCCCGGTCCGAGGCGGCAAGGTGGTCCACGATCCGGTGAATCTCGGCGCCGGCTGGGTCGGGTTCGACTACGAGGCTGCGTTCGGCAAGCCGACGCAGGTCGTGAACGACGCCGTGATGCAGGCGGTCGGCAGCTACCAGGGCGGACGCATGCTGTTCCTAGGGCTCGGCACCGGTCTGGGGTCGGCCATGATCGTCGACGGCGTGATCGAGCCGCTCGAGCTCGGCCATCTCCCGTTCCGCAAGAAGACGTTCGAGGACTACGTGGGCGAGCGGGGACTGAAGAAGCGCGGCAAGAAGAAGTGGACGAAGGACGTCTTCACCACCATCGAGCACCTCACGGCGGCGATGGAGCCCGACGAGGTCGTCCTCGGCGGAGGCGGCGTCGCCGAACTCGAGGAGTTGCCCGACGGCTGCCGGCGCGGCGAGAACGAGAACGCCTTCCTCGGCGGCTTCCGCCTCTGGGATCCCGACTGGGTTGCGCGCCGGTGACCAGTTCGTAACCCGTCGTTCGCGCGAATGTAGCCCATCTCGCACTCCGGCCCCCCGAGGATCTCGGCGGTTCACATTCGACCACCACAGGAGGGGAAGGAATGAGAAGGCGCATCCTTTGGGCGCTTCTTACTGCGGTCGCCGCTGCGAGCGCAGTCGTCGCCGTTGCCGTGGCCAAGGACAGCGGTGTCAGCTACACGAACGTGCCGAACGCGAACTCCAAAGCCGCCGGATATGCGCCGGCGAGCGTGCTGTCACCGGAGCTGCGTCAGGTGATGGTCGCGCAGGGTTCGATGGCTCTCGACGGCGCGCAAGGCGCGGTGGGCTGGTACGGCTACATCAATGACGCACCGAGCCCGGACGATCCCTCGGTGCCGCAGATGGTGCCGGCGGATCTCAGTTCGCCGACAGAGGCGCAGAAGACCGAGCCCGACAAGAACACCTACCTCGTCCTCAAGCACCAGACGGGAGCCGATCCCAACTACGACTACGGCACTCACTTCCTGTTTCAGGGGCACGAGGTCGGCGGACTCGTCAACGGACAGACGGAGAGCTACATCACGCGCATCAACCTCGACGCGGACGTCGCGCATCGCGTGACGCTTCTCGCAACGACCGATGCCGACGGCAATCCAATCGCCGGCATCGACGGATCGACGTGGGATCCATGGTCGAAGCGGCTCCTGTTCACGACAGAGGATTCGTCGGCGCCGACGTACGCCGCGACCGCCACCTACCCGTCGACCGTGACCGACGTCTCGGGCGCCCTCGGCCGCGGCGGCTACGAGGGAATCCAGGTCGATCGTCGCGGGGAGATCTGGATCGTCGAAGACGTGGGCGGACCATTCAAGAACGGAACGACGGCGAAGCAGCCGAACAGCTTCGTCTATCGGTACGTCCCCGTGAAGCCCGGCGATCTGGCCCAGGGGAAGCTCCAAGTCCTGCAGGTCTGGGACGACGGTCACGCCGTCACGTTCGACTCGCAGACGGCGATCAACGCCCCGGATCAGGTCGACCTCCGCACCTATGGCAAGTCGTTCCGGACGAAGTGGGTGACCATCCACGACACGAAAACGGACGGCAACGCTCCGTTCGACGCGAACGCGCTTGCGAAGACCGCTGACGGCACGCCCTTCAAGCGGCCCGAGAACGGGCAGTTCCGCCCCGGTTCGGACTTCAAGCAGTTCTATTTCGACGAGACGGGCGACACGAACGCTGACAGCCCCGAAAACGGGACGGCCGGCGGCTGGACGTCCATTTTCAGGCTCGTCCAGAGAGACCCCGCCTCCTCGGGGGGCCGGCTGTCGCTCTTCTACCAGTCGAAGTCGGCAACCGTCGCCGGCCTCGACAACGTGACGTTCCTCTCACGGGACCTCGTCACCTTCGTCGAGGACGCGGGCGACACGCTGCACACGCAGCGCAATGCGCTCGATTCCGGCTTCATCTGGGACGTCAGGAAGGACTACTCGGACTCGAGCAACCAGCCGGTGCGCTGGCTCGCCGAGGGTCGCGATCCTTCCGCCACACTCGACTCGGCCAACGGTGGCTTCGGGAAGAACGAGGGTGACAACGAGATCACCGGAGTACACGTGTCGAACGGCAGCCCCGGCCCCGAAGGGCTGCTCGGCGCCCAGATCCCGAACCTCTGGAACAGCAGCGGGAAGTGGCGCTGGTTCTACACGCAGCAGCACGGCGACAACTTCACGTGGCAGGTCGTGCTCGCCTCGCAACAGCACGGCGAGAACGACCAAGGCGAGAGCAACGGCTGACCGATTCGGGCCGGCGTCCGCCTGCTTGGGCGGGCGCCGGCCGCGGATCACCAAGCCCGTCCAGCCTGCACACACCTGGATCGTCAGCAGTCCGTTACCTGCACCGGCAACGAGCGAGAGCTAGGGTGAGGCGTTGGCTACCACTGCCCGCACCCGTAAGCGCTCCTCCGCCGCCGCCGACCGGCTGATCAACCGGGAGCTCTCCTTCCTCGATTACGACGCGCGGCTGCTCGAGCTGGCGCGCGACGAAACCCTGCCGCTGCTCGAGCGCGTCTTTTTCCTCAAGGTCTCGGCCGAGATGCTGGACGAGTTCTTCATGGTCCGGATCGCCGGGCTGACCGGCCAGATCGAAGCCGGTGTGAGCACGCGACTGCCGGACGGAAGAACGCTGCAGCAGACACTCGACCACGCCCGCGAGCGTGTGCTCGAGCTCTACGGCAGCCAGGCCGAGCTGTGGAGGGGCGAGCTTCTCCCGGCGCTCGCCGAGGAGCGGATCGTCGTTTCGAGCGTCGAGGAGCTCGAGCCGGAGGAACTCGCGGAGCTCGACGACCGCTTCGAGCGCGAGGTCTTTCCGGTCCTCACGCCGCTCGCGGTCGGGCCGGGACAGCCATTCCCGTACATCTCCGCGCTCTCGATCAGCCTCGGCCTGTTCGTGTCCGACCCCGAGACCGGCGAAGAGCGCTTCGCCAGGGTCAAGGTGCCGGAAGGTCTCCCACGCTTCTTCCCCGTCGGCCGGAGTGGCCGCTTCGTGCCGCTCGAGCGGGTCCTTTCCCACTATCTGCCCGAGCTCTTCCCTGGGATGGAGATCCTCGAGCGGTCGCTCTTCCGCGTGACGCGCGACGGCGATCTCGAGGTGGCCGACGAGGCCGACGACCTGCTCGAGGCCGTGGAGCTCCAGCTGCTGCGCGCGAGATTCGGCGAGGTGACTCGGCTCGAGGTGTCGGAGTCGATGTCGGAGGCCATGCTCGAGCAGCTCCGGCAGGGGCTGCGCGTCCGCGACGAGCTCGTCTATCCGCTCGACGGCATGCTCGACCTGGCCGATCTCGGACAGCTCTACCGGCTCGATCGGCCCGATCTCAAGAACGATCCCTGGGTGCCGGTTGCGAGGCCGCCGTGGAACTCGATCGAGTCGGCGGGGGAGCAGTTCGCCGCGATCCGTTCCGGTGATCTCCTCGTGCACCACCCGTACGACTCATTCGCGGCCAGCTTCGAGTCGTATGTCGACCGCGCCGCGGCCGATCCCGAGGTGATCGCGGTCAAGTCGACCGTGTACCGGACGAGCGACGACACACCGCTCGTGCCGGCGCTGGTCGACGCCGCGGAGCGCGGCAAGCAGACCGTCTGCCTCGTCGAGATCAAGGCGCGAGGCGACGAACGCCGGAACATCGAGTGGTCGCGGAAACTGGAGCAGGCGGGCGTCCACATCGTCTACGGCTTCCCCGGCCTCAAGATCCACGCGAAGACGACGCTCGTCGTACGGCGCGAGGCGGGCGGGCTGCGCCGCTACGTCCATCTGGGCACCGGCAACTACAACGCCGTCACCGCCCGCGCCTACGAAGACTTCGGGCTCTTCACCGCCGACGAGGAGATCGCCGCGGACATCGCCGACCTGTTCAACTACCTGACCGGATTCGGACGCCCGGCGCACTTCCGCAAGCTGCTGGTGGCGCCGTTCACGCTCCGCGAACGGCTGATCGAGGAGATCCGGCTGGTCGCGGAAGCAGCCGAGGCGGGTAAGAAGGCGCGGATCCGGATCAAGGTGAACGGCTTGACCCACCCGCAGGTGATCGACGAGCTCTATGCCGCCTCCACGGCAGGCGCGAAGATCGAGCTCCTCGTCCGCGGGGTCTGCTCGCTGCGGCCGGGCGTGCCCGAGCTGAGCGAGAACATCCGTGTGCGGAGCGTGATCGGCCGTTTCCTCGAGCACAGCCGGCTCTTCGCGTTCGATGCCAACGGCCGCAGCACCTGCTTCATGGGCAGCGCCGACCTGATGCCGCGCAACCTCGACCACCGCATCGAGGTCGTGACCCCGATCGAGGACGCGGGGCTCCAGGCCGAGCTCTCTTCCACCTTCGAGGGTGTGTGGCGCGACACGGCGGCCTCGTTCGAGCTCGATGCGAGCGGACGCTGGGACCGAGTGCTGGCGAAGAAGGACGAACGGCCGCGCTCCGGCCAGCAGACGCTGATGCGGCGCGCGCGGCGGCGCCTTTCGCTCGCCCGTGCTCGCTGAACTGTCTCAACTCCGTCACCAGACGGTCACCTGAACGCTTACTCGTCTTCCGACGGCGGACCTACGATGCGTGGAGATGCGTGTCGGGGTCATCGACGTCGGTTCGAACACAACTCGCCTGCTCGTCGTGAGCGCGGGACCGGACGGTCTCGATCCGCTCGAGTCGGAGAAGGTTCGGCTGTCGCTCGGCGAGGAGATCGAGCGCCACGGCGCCGTGTCGGCCGTTCACGTCGCTGCAGCCGCAAAGGCGGTCGGCAGCATGGCGGCCGCAGCCAGGCGCAAGCGGGTCGCCTCGCTCGACGTCTTTCTCACGGCTCCCGGCCGACAGGCGGCCAACTCCACCGAGCTAGTCGCGGCGCTGTCGCGGGCGGCAGGGGTGAAGGCGCGGGTCCTCACGAAGGAGGCGGAAGGCACGCTCGCCTACCGCGGCGCGATCCTCACCGCAGACTTCAACCTCCCGTCGCGCGTCGCGGTCTGCGACATCGGCGGCGCATCGACGGAGATCGCCGTCGGAGATCCGAGCCTCGATCCCGACTGGATCGAGTCCGTCGATCTCGGCTCGGTGCGGCTCACCGCTCGCGCCGGGGATGCGCGCTCCGAGACCGAGGATGCGTTCGCTCACCTGCGTCCGCCCAAGGTCGAAGCCGCCCTCGTCGTCGGCGGGAGCGCACGGGCGGCGCGCCGGCTGGTGGGCGCGCAGCTCGACGCGAGTGAGCTGGCCGAGGCGCTGCGGATCGTCGAGACGACGACGCCGCGCGAGGTCGCCCGGCGCTTCGGCGTCGATCGTGCCCGCGCCGAGATCCTGCCGGCCGGAGTCGTCCTGCTCGCCGAGGTGCAGCGCAGGCTCGGTGTCCCGCTGCACGTCTGCGGCGGTGGCATCCGTGAGGGCGCCGTCCTCGCCTCGCTCGACGCACTCGCGGCCTAGCTACTTCGGCGGCGGGAGTTCTCGCACGATCTGGCCGTCGCTGATCACGACGGAGGCGCCCTTCCTCAGACTCCGGCCGAGCACAGCTTCGGCGATGTCGCCGTGCGTGCAGCAGACCACGCCGTCCTCGCGCAGCAGCTCGTCCACGCCCGGCCCGGCTCCCTCGGCGAGGCGGTCGTCCGCTTCCAGCGCAACCTCGAGCGCGGCCGCGAGCGGCCGTACCGTCTCCAGGCAGCGAACGTAGGGGCTGGAGACGACACGCCGCACACCGAGCGGCTGAAGCAGCTCGACGAGCTCCGCGGCCTGCCTGCGCCCCTTGGCGTTGAGAGGGCGGTGGAAGTCGTCACCGTCCCAGTGCTCACGGTCGCCAGCAGCGGCATGCCGGAGCAGCACGCTCGTCACAGGCGCTCCAGCAGCGGGAGGTCTCGCGCCCAGCTGAGAACGCCGACGGCGTTCTGGGGGGTTTCCCAGCGGATCTCGTCCACCTCGTCGTGGGGTGCGAAGTCCCCGTCCACGGCCCGCATCCTCCAGTAACGAACGACCTTGGGCCGACCCTTGCCGTCGATGTAGCTCGTCTCGCCGAGCTCGTCGCAGGAGCTCGCAGCGCAGTCCTGTCTCCTCCTCGACCTCGCGCAGCGCACATGCCTCGTCCGACTCGCCCGTCGTCGCACTTGCCTTTCGGAAAGCTCCAGTCGTCGTACTTCGGCCGGTGCACGAGCAGCACCTTTCCGTCGCGCACGACCAACCCGCCCGCGGCGCGGACGACGGTCAGATCGTCTTGCGGAGCTTCCGCCACGCTTTCGGCCACGTCTTCCGCGCCTTCGCTCGACGCTCTTCCTCGCGCTCCACGAGGCGGCCGGCGGCGAGCGCCTGCTCCGGCGTCGCCCCGGCGGCTAGCTCCCGCAGCCGCTCGGCAGCGACCACCGCGTCCTGGTGCTCGCCGAGAACGTCCTGCAGCTTCTTCGCCCGGCGCACGGGCTCCCTCCGGCCTGCGAGCTCGGCCGCGTACCTGGCGCGCTTGCCTGCCTTTCGGACCGCGTGCAGCTCGGCGTCGGCCGGCTCGTCCGGCAGCGTCGCGCACCGCCTTGCGCAACTTGCCGAACGCCCTGTCGGTGAGCTCGTCGAGCGTCGTCTCGGCCCCGCTCGGCACGAGCGCCTCGATCGCCCGCGCCGTGTCGTCGAGGAGAGCCAGGTACTTGTCGGAACGGAGGAAGCGCGAGCAAGCGGCGGCGGCAGCGGGAGCGCTCTCGCCGCAACGACGCGAGCAGCGACTCGGCGTCGCTCTGCGTCCTCGCCGCCGAGCTCCGCTGCCTCGCTGTGGAGGCGGCCGAGGCAGCACGTCGAGGTCGCGCACCTCGCCGAGCACGCCGCCCAGCTGCTTCAACCGCCCGTCGAGCTCGGCGGTGTCGGCCGCCACGAGCTCCTTTCCGGCCCGTAACAGCGCCCGCAGGCGGCGGACGGCGACGCGCATGTCGTGGAGGCTCTCGGGATCGCGCCCAAGGCGGGTGCCCGGATCGTGGCGCTCGATCTCGGCCAGCTGCAGGCGCAGACGGTTCTGCAGCTGACTCGAACGGCGTCTGCGAAGAGCCGGAGCCTCGGCGGAGATGCGGTCGAGCGCGCGGAAGAGCTTTCGGCACGCCGTTGCCTGGCTCGGCGCCGGCCCGAGACGAGCTCGCCCGCGAGGACGTCGAGGCGGTCCGGACTACCGGTGCGGAGCTCGACCTCCACCTCGACGAACCTGTCGGACACCCGGCGGGCGTCGATCACGGCGACCTCGTCCATGGTCACCTCCGCGGTGTTCCCGTTGCCGCGCGACGAGCTCCCCGCGGCGGTCGGGTGCGCAACTCGGCGACCCGTTCGAGCGATCCGTGGCGGAGGTGGGCGTGGAGAAGCTCGAGCAGCTGTCTGGGCGCCTTGCGCGGCCCGCCCTTCGCCTCGAGCTCCAGACGCGAGTCCGTCCGAAGGAAGCTTTAGCTGCCAGACCCAGCGGCCGTGCTCGGTGCGGCGCCGGAGCGTGATGCCCACGGCCGCGAGTGACGCGCCCCGGCACGTCGTAGTAGACCGAGGTGAAGACCGCGGGCTTGAGTGGCCGGCCGCCGAGCGGCGGCAGCCGAAAGCCGACCGGAGCGTCGAGCTTGCGCTCATGCTCAATTGCTGCCCGCATGAGCCCACGATAGGGCTAGCGGACGAGCTCTGCCAGCTGCTCCCGCGTCTCCCTGGCCTCCTGCTCGAGGCCCGGTGCGTACGCCCCCGAGGCCTCGAGCAGAAGCTGCTGCCGACGCTGAACGTCGATCTGGCGAAGCAGATCGTCGATCCGCTCCCGGTGACCGACCCGGTCGTCCCGCGCGCTCACGCGGCCTCCTGCAGCTGCGCCGGCTCGACCTCCTCGGCGCGCTCGCGGCCCGGCCGGAGGAACACCGCGGCGACGACGAACGCCGCTACGAGCAGGCCGCCGAGGACGATGAACGCGGTCTGGAAGCCGCTGACCGCTGCGGACGGGCTCGTAGCGGAAACGCCGTGCGCGTGGGCGTAGCTTGCGGCCGCGCTTGCCGCGATGGTGCTGATCGCCGCCAGCCCGATCGCGCCGCCGATTTGCCGGCTCGTGTTCACGAGGCCCGAGGCGACGCCGGCGTCGGCGCGCTCCACACCCGCGAGGCTCGCGATCGTGACCGGCACGAAGGAGAAGCCGAGGCCCGTTCCGCCGAGCACGAAGGCCGGGAACAGATCCCAGAAGTAGTGGCCGTCCGCCGGCACCTGCGTGAGCAGGCCCACTGAGATCGTCGCGAGCGCGAGGCCCATCATGAGCGTCGCCCGGACGCCGACCCGCCCGACGACCACCTGCGCGAGGTTCGAGGCGACCACGACGGACAGGGCGAAGGCGACGAACGCGACGCCGCTCTGCACGGCCGAGTAGTGGAGGACGTCCTGCACGTAGAGCGTGAGAACGAAGAACTCCGAGAACGTGACAGCGCCGACCAGCGCCATGGTCACGTTCGCGGCCGTCAGCGCGCGCAGCCGGAAGATCCGCAGCGGCAGGAGCGGCGAGCGCGAGCGCGACTCGATCACGACGAACGCCGCGATGAGAGCTGCGGCGCCTGCGAGCAGCCCGAGCGTGACGGGCGAGCTCCAGCCGTCGGTCGCCGCTCGGGTCAGCGCGTAGACGAGCAGCATCAACCCGCCGGTGACCGACGCGGCGCCGGCCAGATCGAAGTGGCGGTGCGGCAGCTCCGCGCGGCTGTCACGCAGCAGGAACGGCGTGAGCGCGATCGCAGCGAGGCCGACCGGGACGTTGACGAAGAAGATCCACGACCAGCCGAGGTACGAGGTGATCACGCCGCCGAGCAGGACGCCGGCCGCCGCGCCGCTGCCGGAAGCGGCGCCGTAGATCCCGAGCGCGCGGTTGCGCTCGCGCCCTTCGGCGAACGTCGTCATCAGGAGCGAGAGCGCAGCCGGCGCGAGCAGCGCGCCTCCCAGCCCCTGCAACGCACGGAAAGCGACGAGCGAGCCCGCCGACCAGGCGAAGCCGCTGAGCAGCGAGGCCGCGGCGAAGAGGGCGAGACCGGCGACGAACATGCGCCGGCGGCCGAGCAGGTCGGCGAGCCGGCCGCCGAGCAGCAGCGTTCCGCCGAAGATGATGGCGTACGCGGTGATCACCCACTGCAGCCCCGTGTCCGAGAAGCCGAGGTCCGACTTGATCGACGGGAGGGCGACGTTCACGATCGCCACATCGAGAATGACCATGAACTGAGCGGTGACGATCAGGGCCAGCGCACTCCACCGCCGCCGCGAAGAAACAGGATGAATCGTGGGAATCAAGCAGATCCTCCAATCGTTGGTATATCCAACTATACACGGAAGGAACGCTTGAACGCGCTACCCTATTCCAGGAGATAGGAACCGAGATGAAAACTGTTCTGAAAATCCAGACCGGACTGCCCGCCGAGCTCGTCGCTTCGAGCCTCTTCCTGCTCAAGCGGCTCGGCATGACGGCAAAGCAACGATCGGTCGAGGAGTACGACCGCCTCGGGCTCAACCCGTACCACCACGCGATCCTCGCCCTGCTCGAGGGGAGCGCTCCCGAGACGCAGGCTGAGATCGCGGACGCGCTCGGCTACGACCGCGGCACGATGGTCGGGCTGCTCGACGAGCTCGAGGAGCAGAAGCTCGTCGAGCGCAAGCGCGATCCCGACGATCGCCGCCGGCACCTCGTGCGCATCACAGCCGACGGCAAGCGCACGCTCGGGAAGCTCCGTGCGCTGTCGAAGCGCCTGGAGGACGAGTTCCTCGCGCCGCTCGACACCGAGCAGCGCGAGCAGCTGCACGCACTCCTGCTCGTGCTCGCGGAGCGGCACGAGCCGCGCTGCACGCCGCCGCCGCCGGTCGACGGCTAGCGCAGCGCGCGCAGCCGAGCTCTCGCCGTCGCCTCCAGCCCGGCGAGCGGCTGGCAGATCACGCAGTGGTAGACGCGGGCCGTGCCGTCCTCGCTGCCGGTGAGGATCCAGTTGCCGGTCGGGCTGAAGCTCCCGCTCGTCAGCGGCTTCGTGTCGCGGCCGAGGTAGAACAGAAGCTTCCCCGTCCGGGCGTTCCAGAGGCCGGCGGTGAACTGGCTGGTCGTCACGATCCAATGGCCGTCGGGGCTGAAGCTGCCCGTGTTGACCACGAAGAAGTGGCCGATGAGGACGTGCAGGAGACGGCCGCTGCGGGTGCTCCAGATGCGGCCGGTGTGGTCGGAGCTGACCGTGACGAGCTCGAGGCCGTTCGACGAGTACTCCGCGTCGTTCACGAGTTGCGCATGCCCCTTGAGCGTGTAGAGGAGCTTTCCGGTCGAGGCGTCCCAGAGCTGGGCGATCTCGCCCTTCGTCGTCGCCACGCCCAGGCCGCCCGGCGAGATGACGGCATGCTGAGCCTTCGTCGGAATCCTGCTCACGAGCTTGCCGGCATCGGTGTAGACGCGCACCTCGTCAGGGAGGCGGACGAGAAAACGCCCGCCGCCGGCCGAGAGCCCGAGGACACGGCCGGGGACGTGCGCGAGCGGCGCGGCGTTGCCGCTCGTCCAGCGGTCGATCTGACCGTCCGCGGAGCCCAGAACCAGCGTTCGCGGGCCGACGAAGACAAGCGCCGTCCGATCGGCGCCCGTCTCAGTCGACGAATTACGGCCGTTCACGGTGACGGTCTTGACGTTGCCCTGCACGTCGACTGCAGCGAGTTCGCCTCGCTGCGCGACAGCGGCGCGGATCGGCGCGCGCATCGTCAGTGTCTCGAGCACCTTCCCGCTGGTGCTGAGGATCCGGGCCTGTTTGCCGGCGACGCTGACCGGATAGTTGCCCGCGAAGAGCGTCGTCACGGGAGACGAGCGGGTGTCGATCGTCTGCAGCGTCCCTTGCGGCAGAGCGTCCCAGAGCCTCGCACTGCCGTCGGTCGATCCCGTGACGACGGTACGCCCGCTCGGGTCGAAGCCGATGCTTGTGACGGCGTCGCCGTGACCCGCGAGCGGGGCGAGGAGCCGGCCGTCCTGGCTGTAGTAGAGGCGCCCGAGCCGGTCGTCCGAGGCCGTCGCGATCTCGCTGCCGTCCGGGCTGAAGACCGCGTCGTTGGTCTTGCCCGTCGCGCCGACGAGCAGGAGCTCACGCTGACCGTCCGCGACATCCCAGACGTAGGCGGCACCGTCCTCGCTCGAGGTCACGAGCGAGCGGCCGTCGGGCGAGAAATGCTCGGCCAGGACGTATCCGCTGTGCGGGAGGACGTGGAGCAGCCGGCCCGTGTCGGCTTCCCAGATCCGCGCCGTACGGTCGTAGCTGCCGCTCGCGAGCAGCTTCCCGTCCGGGCTGAACGCGAACGAGCGGATCCCGGACTCGGGCAGACGCCTGATCACCTGGCCGGTACGCGCGCTGAAGATCGCTGCCGTCGTCGACTTGCCCGAGCGCATCGCCACCGCGAAGACCTGGCCCGTCGGATCGAGGGTCCCGGCAAGGACGGCGTTGGGGAGGACGATCGTCTTCGTCCGCCCGGTCGCCAGGTTCATGAGGCGCACATGCGTTCCGCTCCCGATCAGCAGCGTGGTGCGGTCGAAGGAGAGGGCCGTGACAGGGGACGGCGTGGAGATGGTGCGCACGGGCTTACGGGACCCCGGCTGCCAGACGGCGACGGCGCCGCCCGAGGTACCGGTGGCGAAGACGCGGCCGTCCGGACTCCAGACCGCCAGCGCAAGTCCCGGGACGTGTAGCGACGTGGCCTGCCGGCCGGCTGCGTCATAGAGCCCGAGCCGTCCGTCGTCGCTCCCCACAAGCAGCAAGCCTCCGCTCGGCCGGAACGATGCCACGACGATCTTCCCGCCGAGCTGAATGATCTTCTCCTCGCGCATCGCGGCGAGACTCGAACGTAGGACGTCGGCGGTCTGGCGTCCCGGGGCGAGCTGGGCAGCTTGCAACGCCAGGCCGACACTGACCTGCGGATTGGTAGGGATGTCCGCCAGCGCACGGCCGGCGAGTGCGCCTCCGTGCGCGCGGCGCGCCTGCGTGCGCGCGTCGCTCCGCTGCACGAGGGCATACGCGGCGATCGCGGCGACCACGACCAGCGCGAAGAGGCTCGCAGCGATGATCGCGAGCAGCCGCCGCCGCTGGCGCCGCGAGCGGATCCGCTCGCGCCGCAGCTGCTGCTCGGCCTGCCACGCGAGGATCGGCGGCCCGAGGACGTCGTGGAAGATCTCGTAGCGCGTCGGTGCGCCCTGCATGCCGTTGACGCCGCGCACGATCCGCTCGCGCCCGAGCCGCTCGAGTAGCCGACGGAGCTCGGCATCCTCGACCTCGGCGTACTCGGCGAGATCGGACGCCTCGTGCGAGACCTTTCGCCCCGACGGCGTGACGAGCTGCCGCACGACCCGCGCCGCCGCCTCCTGCTCGGCGAGCGGCAGCCGGTCGAGCGCTCCCTGGACATGCTCACGAACGACGGCGCGCGCCCCTCCGATCGCGCGGAGAGTCGCGAGCCGCAGCTCGCGTGAGCCCTCCTCCCGCTCGCGCTCCCACAGCCGCTCCAGCACAAGCTGGAGGTACGGCGCCTCGACGCCCGCGTCGGTCGACGCTTCGTCGAGAACCGCCTCGACAAGCGCATCCTCGGCTGTGAACTGCTCACCGGCGAGCTCGCTGTAGCGGGCGAGCGGGCCGAGGATCGCCGCGCGTCCCGCCTCGCGGTCGAGCCGGTCGAGGCGCAGCAGGTTCGAGAACAGCTCCGGGATCCGGTCGGCGAACTCGTCGAGCTCGGCCAGGGCGTCGTCGCGCAGCGCGAGCAGGACGTTGACGCGCAGCCCGGGCCGGCGCAGGAGCTCGGGCAGCGTGGCGCTCAGCGGCCCTTCGAGACCGTGGTAGAGGATGTACTCCTCGAAGTTGTCGAGCAGCAGGTGCAGCTCGCCGTTCTGTTGCGCCGCTGCGGCGACCGTGTCGACTAGGCCGGCCGTTGCGCCGAGCTCGCCGCACTCGGCGTGCACGGAGGCGATCAGGCGAGCCGCGGGATCCTCGGCCCACGCGTCGTGCACGACGACCGGCGCACCGCTCAGTTCTCGCAGCCGCCGCGCGACGCCGGCGCCGAGCAGCGAGCTCTTGCCGACGCCGCTCGGCCCGTAGAGGACGGTGAGCCGATTCGCGAGCACGTTCGCCGCCACCGCCGAGATCTCGCGCTCGCGGCCGAAGAAGAGGAGCGCGTCGAGCTCGGAGTCCTCGAACGAGGCGAGACCCTTGTACGGACTCTCGGGGATGCCGCTCACTGGGCTCTCTCCAGGACGCGCTCGAGCTCCGCGACGTAGGCAGCGGGCGCCATGTCCACGACCTCGACGTCCCGCCGCCGCCAGAACTCACGCTCGAGCGGCTGCGGCCCGGGATGCACCGACCACGAGCGGTACGGCAGCGGCTCGCTACCCCAGAAGCGGTCGAGGACGACGCGGAGCGTCCAGGTCGAAAGGGTGTAGCCGAGCAGGAGCAGATGCGTGCGGCGGAGGCGCGCGGCGAGCGAGACGGGAAGGCGGCGGGCGACGTCGCCGTAGTGGATGAAGTCGTCCTCGGTGACGGCGAAGCTCTCCCAGGCGCGCTCGGTGGAGCGGTCGATCCGCCCCTGCAGGTGCAGGAGCACCGTGCGCTCGTCGAGCGCGAGCTCGCCCGTGTAGGCGTTGGGCCGCTCGATCACGTTCGCCACCCCGGTCGGCGCGATGTGGCAGAAGCTGCCGCGCATCTGTCCCGCAGCGAGGTAGCAGACCGTCTCGTACGGTTCCTCCACCTCCTCGAGCGCACGCTCGAGCGCGAGCTCGTAGCCGGTCGTGACCAGCAGCGGCTGCGCGACTTCGCGCTCGCGCAGCACCGCGGGGAGCCGCGCAAGGAAACGATGGACGGCCGAAGGCTCCCCGTCTCCCTCGACGAGCGTGTGGAGCGCGTCGTAGAGCGGGCCCGCGCCGTTGAGCACGGCGACGGCCTGGGAGACGCGCGCGAGCTCCGGCGTGACCGCCTCGACGCCGAAGCGACGAGCGAGCTCGGATGCGAGCGGCTCCGAGTCGGAGCCCACCACGACGGTCACCTTGCCGGCCAGCAGCGCCGCGGCCACCTCCTCGAAGTGCTCGGCCTCGGGGATCGCACCGCGGTCGACCGCGAACGTCTCCTGGCGGAGGATCGAGGCGTGCACGCCGCGCAGGAGCGGGCTCGGCTCGAGGCCCTGTTCCTCGACGAGGAGCTCGCGGCCCTCGCGGTAGGACTCGAGCGCCTGCGCCTGCCGGCCGGAGCGATAGAGCGCGAGCATGAGCTGCGCCCGCAGCCGCTCGCGCAGCGGGTGCGCGCGCACGAGCGCCTCGAGCTCGCTGACGAGCTCCGCGTGCTCACCGATCGCGAGCTTCGCCTCCGCGTGCTCCTCCACCAGCGTGAGGTGGAACTCCTCGAGCCGGGCGATCTCCTCCCGCGCGAACGCCTCGTAGCGGAACTCGGCCAGCGGCTCACCTCGCCACAGGGCGAGCGCGTCGTCGAGCAGCGCCGCACGCCGGACCGGCTCGCTCGCGCGCGCGGCGTCGACGAGACCCCGGACGCGCGCCAGGTCGAGCTGCTCCGATTCGAGCCGCACGAGGTAACCCGGCGGGCGCGTCTCGATCACGTCCGCGCCGAGCGCTTTCCTCAGCTGCGCGACGAAGTTCTGGAGCGAGGCGGTAGCCGTCGCCGGCGGGTTGTCCTCCCAGAGCGCCTCGACGAGGCGGTCGAGCGACACGACCCGTCCCGCCTCGAGCAGGAGCATGGCCAGCAGCGCCCGTTGCTTCGGACCGCCGAGCGGGATCGGCTCTCCGTCTCGCGCGAGCCTCGAGCGGTCCCAGGATTGCGAATTCGACCAACGCGCGAAGGTTGTAGCACCCCCGTAAGACCCCTTCGTAACTGCCGTTAGCGGGCCGTTAGGGCGCGGTTGGCGCCGCCGCCGACCGTGGCGCCATGAACATCGCGCCGCACCGCCTCCGTGAACGCCGGATCCCGCGCGCGCCGCGGGCCCGGCGACAGCGAGCCGCAGCCGCGAGCCTCGCTTCCGGCGTCGCAGTTGTCGCCGCCGTCGCAGTCGTCTTCGGAGCCGTGCTCGGCTCGGGCCGGGCGGGAACCCCTCCGCTCCTCGCCGGCTTCGGCGCGCGCAGCTATGCGCCCGGCCAGGTCGCCGTGCTGAACATCGGCGGAGGCGACACGACCCGCGCCACGCTCCAGATCTTCCAGGCCGGCGCCTCGGGCACGCCGGGCCCGGCAGCCGCTCCCGGGTGGGACAAACCCACCTTCGGCAAGCCCGTGACGGCGCCGCAGCAGGTGCGCCGCCCGTCGGGCAACGGCCGCTGGCTCGTGCACATCCGCCTCGGCTCGACCTGGGCGAGCGGGGACTACGTCGCACGCCTGAGCTGGGGCGCGCACAGCGACTACGCGCCGTTCGTCCTCCGCCCGAGTCGCCTCGGGACGGCGCCCGTCCTCGTCGTCGAGCCGACGAACACGTGGCACGCGTACGACGTCGTCGACGGCGACAGCTGGTACCTCGACTCCTCTGTCCACTCGATCGACCTGACCCACCCCTTCGCGAGCTCACGGGTGAGCGGGGCCCGCGTTCCCGCGGGGCTGCCGGAGCAGTTCTCACGCTTCGATCTCGGCTTCCTGCGCTGGTACTGGCACAGCGGCTATCAGGCCGACTTCATCTCCGACGACGACCTCGAGCGCCTCTCGAGCGCGCGGCAGCTCAGTCACTACCGGCTCGTCGTCTTCGCCGGCCACGAGGAGTACGTCACGTCCCACACCTTCGACGTCATGACGCAGTACCGGAACGCCGGCGGCAACCTTGCGTTCCTGTCGGCCAACAACTTCTTCTACAAGGTGAAGGTCTCGGGGAACACGATGACCGGCCGCACGCCGTGGCGCGACCTCGGGAGGCCCGAGGCGGCGCTGGTCGGCGCGCAGTACGCGGGTTGGGACGAGGGCAAGTACCCGAACCGGCCGTACCGCATCGTGAACACCGCCGCCGCGCCGTGGCTGTTCCAGGGAACCGGCCTCCACAACGGCAGCGCGGTCGGCAACTACGGGATCGAGGTGGACGAGCCGAATGCCGTCTCGCCGCCGCACACGCACGTCCTCGCCCAGATCCCGAACGAACTCGGGCCGGGCAAGCCGGCCGAGATGACGATCTATACGCGCGGCCGCTCGACGGTGTTCGACGCCGGCGCGATCAACTTCGGCGCGAGCGCACACTGGCCCGCGCTGTCGCGCTTCTTCTCCAACCTCTGGAGCCATCTCAGCGGAGAGACCAGCGATAGCTAGGAGCCTTGCGGCCGTCGGAGCGATCGTCGCAGCCGGCGCTCTCGTCTCGTGTGGGAGCGCCCGGCCGCGGCCGCAACCGACGACGACCCCGGCCGCGACCACAACCGTGACGAAGCTGCCGGCGACGAACGCCGCGGTGCCCTGGCCCACCTACGGAGCGGACAACGCCCGCCTGCGCGCGGTCACGGCGCCGGGGCTGCGCCCGCCGTTCCGGCGGCTCTGGACGTTCCACGGGCGGGCGCTGCTCGAGTTCCCGCCGGTCGTCGGCTACGGCAGCGTGTTCGAAGAGGCCTTCGACGGACGGCTCTACTCGATCGATCCGGCGACCGGCCGCACTCGCTGGCGCTACGACTCCCACCGGTGTGGCTGGTCGTCCCCTGCCCTCGCCGGCCATCTCCTCTTCGCCACCTTCATCGGCAACCACGAGTGCAAGGCAACGCTTCCGAACGGCGCGCTCGTGGCCCTCTCTCCCGGCACGGGCCGCATCGCCTGGCAGCGTGCGCTAGGGCCTTCCGAGTCGTCCCCGCTCGTCGAAAACGGCACCGTCTACGTCGCCGACCAGAACGGATTCGTCGACGCGTTCGCCGCCCGCACGGGCCGCCTGCTGTGGCGTTACGACACGGGCGCGCCGATCAAGGCCTCGCCCACGCTGGCGTACGGACGGATCTACATCGGCGACTACGCCGGCGAGATGTTCGCGCTCGCAGCGCGCACCGGGCGCCTGATCTGGCGCAGCAGCGGCCACGGCAACTTCTACTCCACCGCCTCCGTGGACGCTGGCCGCGTCTACGTCGGCTCGCTCGACGGCCGCGTCTATGCGTTCTCGGCCCGGAACGGAGACGTCCTCTGGAGCTTCGGGACGGGAAGCTACGTCTACGCCTCGCCAGCCGTCTGGCGCGGCCTGGTCCTCGTCGGCTCGTACGACCACGTCTTCTACGCGCTCGACGGCGGCACCGGCTCGCTCCGACTGGAGCTTTCGTGCCCGCGCTGCGATCTCCGGCGCAGCCTCGGTCGTCGACGACATCGTCTACTTCTCGAGCTTCGACCATCGGACCTACGGGCTCCTCGCCGCGAGCGGCCGGCTCCGCGCGGAGTGGCCCGACGGCGAGTACTCGCCCGCGGTGGCCGCCGACGGACGCCTCTATCTCGTCGGCCTCGGCCGGATCTACGCGCTCGCGCCCGTCAAGCCGGCGCGGTGACCCGCTCGGCCAGCGGGAGCTCGAACGTGAACATCGCTCCCTTACCCGGATCGGAGTCGACCCAGATCCTGCCGTTCATCGAGCGGACGAGCTCCCGGCAGATGTAGAGCCCGAGACCACTGCCCGAGATGCCGCGCCGATGGTCCGGATCGAGCCGATAGAACTTCTCGAAGATTCGGTTCTGCTCGCCCAGCGGGATGCCCAGGCCCTCGTCGCGGACGGTGAAGCGAGCGTAGCCCTCGCCGGCCTCGACGCCGAGCTCGATCCGCCCGCCGTGCGGCGAGTACTTGATCGCGTTGTCGACGAGATTGGTCAACACCTGGCGCGTGCGCTCGGCGTCGCCCTCCACCTTCGGCAGCACAGCGGGGACCGACACGTCGATCGTCGTGTCGTCGCTCACCCGGAGGCGCGCCGCCGCGGCCGCCGTCCAGACGAGCTCCTCGGGATCAAACGGCTCGGTGACTACACGCAGAGCGCCGCTGTCGAGCTGGCCGGTAAGCAGGATCTCCTCCACCAGGTCGGCGAGCCGCTTCGACTGGACGGTGATCATGTCGAGCAGGTCGTGCCGGGTCTGCTCGTGCAGGTCGTGCTGCCGTTCGAGCAGCGTCATGGCGGCGCCGTGCAGCGAGGCCAGGGGAGTACGCAGCTCGTGTGAGATCGTGGCGACGAACTGTGCGCGGAGCTCCTCCAGCCGCCGCTCGCGGGTGACGTCGCGAAACGCGTAGACGATGCCGTCGGCCAGGGTGACGCCGACGATCGAGAGCCAGATCTCGCGCCCCTCGATCTCCACCGGCACGGTCTCCGCACTCGACGCATCGTCGGCATCGCCGGGCCGGCGCGCCACCGGAACCCTGTCGGCGACCGCCGACCAGCCCGGAATCGTCTCCTCCGCCGGACGATCGCAGATGGCGTCCGAGCGTAGACCCGTGATCGCTTCGGCCGCCGCGTTCCAGAGGCGGATCACGCCTTCACGATCGACGAGGAAGACACCGTCGCCCACGTGCGCGAGCACGCGATCGGCCTGCTCGCGCTCCTGTCTCGAGACTCGGCTGCGCGCAATCGACGGCGACACCGCGTACGCCAGGGCGAGGAGCGCCGCGATCAGGCCGAAGCCGAGGCCGATGACCCGCCAGCGCGCCGCATCCGCCTTGGAGGCGATGTACGAGCTGCCCTCCAGCGCGACGAGTTGCGTCCCGTGCGCTGCTGAGCCGAGACCCTCCGCGATCGCCCGATAGTCGACACCGCCCACCCGGACGTCGCCGGCGCTCTGGACCGGCGGCGCTCCGGACGACTCGATCCGCTGCGTTCGGCTCGAGCCCACGAGACTGCCGCCGCGGGCGAAACCGAGCCGCTGGTGGTTGCCGAGACCGGGGTGCCGCTCGAGCCAGACGACGAGCCGCCGGTCGAGAGGCACGAAGACCTTGACCCAGCCGACCGGGTGGCCCTTGGAGACGACCTGGACAGGACGCACGACCGCGGCTGCGGGGATCGGACCCGACCAACGGGCGAGGCGGCCTTTCGGGTGCGTCAGATCAGGGAGCAGGCTCCAGGCGAGGACGGGGCGACCGCCGCGGAGGAACTTGAGCTGCAGCGGCCGCTCCTTCGCAAGCCGACGGGCGGCCGAGTCTGCGTGCGAGACCAGGTTCCCGTAGACGCCGATCGCCGGGTTGAGGCTGTTGGCGAGCCGGGTGTCAGCGGTGTTGCGCTCGCGCTGCGCCGAGTAGTTCCCGAGGCTCCAGGCGGCGACGGCGAGCGGGGCGGCCAGCAGCAGGAGCGCGACGATGAGCCCGAGCCTGCCCGGCCGGCGGCTCGTTCCCCGTCTCGGTGACGTGGGAGCGCTCGTGCTCGTGGCTGCTGCTTGCGGCATCATCCTGGGTGCCCCACCGGCCGCAAACGAAGGGACGATCCAACCTGGGGCGAACGGTAGCGCGGGGCCCTATCTCTTACCAGCCCTTCTTGCAGAGTCCTCGCTACGGTGGAAGAGGTTCGGAACGTTCGGAGTCCGATGAAACACCTACGGCGTAGCCTCATAGTCCTCGCAGCGATCGTGCTCGCAGCCCTCGCCGCGGCTCCGGCATTCGGCAGCGCGATCATCGGCCGCGACGTAACAGGGGCGAGGTTGTCCATCGACCCCCAGGGCCGCGCACACGTGAGCTATCGCAGCGGCGGAGCGCGGAGGTCCCTGGTCGCCTGGGGCGCGATCAACGCCCGCACGCCGAGCACGGTGCGGCCGCAGGTCAGCTTCCAGATCCGCTACGGCTTGGGAGGCAAAGGCGTCTGCCGTCCCTATGACGGGCCACCGCTCCCCTGGCTGCTCGAGGCCTGCAAGGCCCCGGACGGCAGCTACTGGGCCCTCCAGTCCTGGGTGCGCCTCAAGCCCAACTACGGCGGCAAGCAAGGAGCCCGGGAGCTCCACCTCTCGCACTGGCGCGGCCCGCTCGCCGTCCTCACCGTCTACCAGAACTGGGCCTACGGGAGATACCGCCACCTCTTCGGCCGGCTCACCTATCGCGGCCGCGGCGTGTACGGCTTCAGCGCCACCGGCCGCGGCGCTCCGCTCGACAGCTACGGACGGAACATCTACGTCGACACCTTCGACTCCAGGTACGGGAAGGGCTGGCATCGCGAGAACGGCTTCCTCACGCACCATCGGGGCAAGACGCTCGGCGACTTCTGTTACGGCTTCTTCCCGCACTCGGGACATCCGAGCGGGCAGGGCACCAGGTACCGAGCGACCGTCGAGGGCCCGGGCGTGACGCCGGACGTGATGTGGGCCGCGGATGACATCGGCCGCTACGACGCAACAGTGCAGCAGCAGATGCAGGCGCTGGAGCGGAGCTGGGGCGACCCCAAGTGCCGCACCTGACGCGCCGGCGACGCTAGGAAGCCCGCCGCCGTTCGCGCCGCTGGAAGAGGTGCTCGACCGCCGAGTCGACGCCGGCGGCGAGCGCGCCTTCGATCACCGCCGCTTCCCCGAGCGCGGAGACCTCGATCCGCGGAGGAGGGAAGGGCAGCCAGTCGGCGAGATGGCGGCGGACCGGTTCGAGCAGGGCCGCGTTCGCCCCGACGCTGCCGCCGAGCACGACGAGCGGAAGATCGAGCGTCGCCGCGAGAGGTAGGACGTGGAGCGCGATGCGCCTGGCCGCCTCCTCGACGACGGCGACCCCCACTGCATCGCCGGCGTCGGCAGCCGCGAGAAGCTCCTGCACGTCGAACGGCAGCTCGAGCGCCGTCTCCTTGCCCACCGCGAGCTCCGAGGCCAGCTGGGTCAGCGAAGCGGCACACGGATCGACGTCGTCGGACCGGCCGTTGCGGACGGCATCGAGCTCGCCCGCGTTCCCGTTGTGGCCGCGGTGCAGCTTCCGGTCGAGCATGACCGCGGCGCCGAGGCCGGCTCCAACGAGCAGGAAGGCGAAGTCCGCGACGTCCTGGGCGACTCCACGCCGTTGCTCGGCCACCGCCGCGAGGTTGACGTCGTTCTCGAGCGTCACGGGCACGCCGAGGGCGTGCTCGAGCTGCTCGCGCAGGTTCGAGGCTCCGAGGCCGGGCAGGTCGGGAGCGGAGACTCGACCGTCGGTGGGAGAGACGACTGCAGGCAGAGCGACCACCGCGTTCTCGAGCAGGTGGCCGGGCAGCTTGCTCGTGCGCAGGAGCGAACGGGCGGAACTCGCGAGCGCGTCGATCCGTTCCTCGACGGAGCCACGGCTGCGTATCTCCTCCCGCGCGCGAACTCCGCCGCCGAGATCACAGAGCGCAGTGCGCACCGCACGCGACCCGAAGTCGACGCCCAGCACCACGGCCGCTTCCGGATCGGCCTCGTAGTAGACGGCGCCGTAGTGCGGGCCTCCGGGCTCGTGCGTCGTCTCTCGCACCAGTCCGTCTTCGAGCAGCGAGCGCAGCACGAGCGACACCGTCGGCCTCGAGATACCCGTTCTGCGGGCGACCTCGGCCCGCGAGATCGGCCCGCTCGCGCGAACCGCGTCGAGCACCGTTCGCTCGTTCAACGCCCGCAGCAGGGCCGGTACGGCCTTGGTTTCCGTCATCTCGTAAGTAAGATTAACCAGAGTGAAGATCGCGGTCGTCGGCGGCGGATCCACCTACACGCCGGAGCTCGTCTCCGGGCTGACCCGCCTCGACGTCGACGAATTCGTGCTTCAGGACGTGGATCCTGGGCGGCGCGAGGTCGTGGGAGGCATGGCGCGACGCATGCTCGCGCGGCAAGGGTACGCGGGCGGCCTCGAGGTGACGGGGGACCTCGACGCGGCAGTCGCGGACGCCGACTACGTCCTGATCCAGATCCGCGTCGGCGGCCAGGAGACGCGGCTGCACGACGAGACGGCTCCGCTCGCCTGCGGCTGCATCGGGCAGGAGACGACGGGAGCGGGGGGCTTCGCGAAGGCGATGCGCACCGTCCCGGTCGTGCTCCAGATCGCCGAGCGGGTGCGGGCGCTCGCGGCGCCGGAAGCCTGGATCGTCGACTTCACGAACCCCGTCGGGATCGTCACCCGCGCCCTCCTCGACGGCGGTCATCGCGCAGTCGGGCTCTGCAACGTCGCGATCGGCTTTCAGCGTCGGTTCGCCGAGTGGCTCGGCGTGGAGCCGGCGCGCGTGGTCGTCGACCAGGTCGGGCTCAACCACCTCACCTGGGTGCGGCGCGTGCTGCTCGACGGGGACGACGTGCTGCCGGGCCTGCTGGCCGAGCACGGGGACGAGCTTGCGGGCGACATCGAGCTGCCTCGCCGGCTGCTCGACGAGCTCGGCGCCGTCCCGTCCTACTACCTGCGCTACTTCTACGCCCACGACGCCGTCCTGCGGGAGCAGTTGGAGGGCGAGCCCCGCGCTGCCGTCGTCCAGGAGATCGAGCGCAGTCTTCTCGACCTCTACCGCGACCCGGCCGTCGACCAGCGGCCCGACCTCCTCATGCAGCGCGGGGGCGCCTACTACAGCGAGGCGGCGCTCGGGTTGATCTCGTCGCTCACCACCGGCGACGGCGGCATCCACGAGGTCGACGTCCGGAACGAGGGGACGCTCGAGGGACTTGCGGCGGACGACGTCGTGGAGATGCCGGCGCGCGTCGGTCGCGAAGGGGCCGAGCCGCTGCCGCAGCCGCCGCTCGCTCCCGAGCTACTCGGGCTCGTCCAGCACGTCGCGGCCTACGAGCGGCTGACCGTCCGCGCCGCGCTCAGCCGCGATCCGGTGGACGCGCGGAAGGCGCTGCTCGCGCACCCTCTGATCGGCCAGGTCGAGCTCGTGGACGGCCTGCTCGATCAGCTCGTCGCCGAGGCCGTCCACTGAAGACCGTCTTCGCGGTCGACGGCGGCGGCTCGAAGACCGACGCGGCTCTCGTCCGGGAGGACGGAGCGGTGCTCGGCTTCGCCCGAGGCCCGCTCAGCCACCCGCACATCATCGGTGTCGACACGAGCGCGGCTGCGCTCGACGCGCTGGCTGCAGAGGTCGGAGCGCCGGCCGACCTCGCCGTGCTTCTGCTCGCCGGTCTCGACTTCCCCGACGAGGAGGAGGTCTACCGGGCAGAAGCCGAACGCCGTGGCTGGGGAGCCGACACCCTCGTCGGCAACGACACGCTCGCCGTCCTGAGGGCGGGAAGCGAACGCGGCTGGGGCATCGCGGTGACCTGCGGCTCCGGCATCAACTGCATCGGGGTCGCACCGGACGGGCGCCAGGCTCGCTTCGCCTCGCTCGGGTCGATCAGCGGCGACTGGGGCGGTGCCGGCGACGTCGGTCTGGCGGCCGTCTCGGCGGCCGCGCGCAGCCAGGACGGCCGAGGAGCCAAGACGATCCTCGAGCAGCTCGTCCCGGAGCATTTCGGAGTCGAGGATTCCGTGGCGCTCGCACGCGCCACGCAGGCCGGAAGGGTGCAGTGGAGACAGCTGGGCGAGCTCGCGCCGCTCGTGTTCGGCGCGACCGAGACGGATGCGGTCGCAGCAGGGATCGTCGACCGACTCGCCGCCGAGTGCGTGGATCTCGTCCGCGCGGCCGCGACCCGGCTCGAAGTCACCGCCGACGAGGTCGAGGTCGTCCTCGGCGGGGGGCTCCTGCAGTCCGGCAACCGACGGCTGCTCGACGGGATCGAGGCCGGTCTCCGCGAGGTCGGGCCGGGACTCTCGGTGCGCGTGGCGCAGTCGAGGCCGATCGTCGGCGCGGCGCTGCTCGGGCTCGACCGGCTCGGAGCCGGGCCGGACGCCTACGCCCGGGCGCGCGAGGAGCTCGACCGCGCGACCGGCTCAGTCGGCGACATGACAGGCGACGCGACGGCCGTCCGCGAGCTCCCGTAGCTGCGGCGTCTCGGTCTCGCACCTCGCGATCGCGAACGGACACCGCTGCCGGAAGCGGCACCCGGGCTTGGGGTCGACGACCTTCGGCGGCTCGCCGACGTCGCGTGCATCCGCGAGGCGCAGCTCGGCGCGAGGATCGGGCACGGCGGACACGAGCAGCTGCGTGTACGGGTGCTTCGGTTGCTGCAGCACGTCCTCCGTCGGTCCTTCCTCGACGAGATGCCCCGCGTACATGACGAGGACGCGGTCGGCGAGGTAGCGCGCGCTCGCGACGTCATGGGTGATGTAGAGGAACGAGACGCCCTCCTGCTCACGCAGCTCGCCCATGAGATTGAGGACGCCGACCCGGATCGAGACGTCGAGCATCGAGACGGGCTCGTCGGCGACGATGAGCTTCGGCCGCAGCGCGAGAGCCTGGGCGAACCCGACCCGCTGGCGCTGGCCACCGCTCAGCTCGAACGGAAAGCGGTTGCGCGTGTCGGCCGCCGGCACGAGGCCCACCGCTTCCAGCACGCGGTTGAGCTCGGCCCGCCGCGCGGCGCCCGAGAGGTCGCTGCGGTGGAGCTTCATCCCGCGCAGGATCCCGTGCGAGACCCGGTACGACGGGTTGAGCGAGCTGTACGGGTCCTGGAACACCATCGGCACCGCAGCGCTGTACGCGAGGCGGCTCCTTCGACCCCGCAGGCGGCTGAGCGGCCGGCCCTCGAACCAGATCTCCCCCTGGGTCGGCTCGTAGACGAGCGCCAGCAGCCGGGCGATCGTGCTCTTGCCGCTGCCGCTCTCGCCCACCAGCGCGACGATCTCTCCGCGCCGGATGCTGAGGTCGACGTCGTCGACGGCGTGCAAGGTCTGGCGCGACATGAGCTTGCCCACCCGGAAGTGGCGGGTCAGGCCCTCGGTGCGGAGCAACGCCTCGGTCACGAGGCCTCCTCCTGGAGAACGCAGCGGACGAGGCTCCCGTTGACGGAGTAGAGCGGCACCTCGGCAGCCGTGCAGCGCGGCTCGGCGCTCGGGCAGCGCGGCGCGAAGCGGCAACCCCGCGGCGGATTCGCGAGGTTCGGCGGCGAGCCGGGAATGCCGAGCAGCCGCACATTGGGACCGCGGAGCGAGGGAAAGGCCCCGAGCAGCCCCTGCGAGTAGGGGTGGAGCGGCCGCTCGAACAGCGCCTTCGTCTGCGACAGCTCCGCGACCTGGCCGGCGTACATCACGAGCAGCCGGTCGGAGAAGTGGCTCACGAGCGACATGTCGTGCGTCACGAAGATCACCGCGAACCCCAGCTCCTGCTGCAGCTCCTTGATCTGCACCATGAGCGAGCGCTGCGCGACGACGTCGAGCGCCGAGGTCGGCTCGTCCATGATCACGAGCTCCGGCGTGAAGAGCAGCGCCATGGCGATCATCGCGCGCTGCCGCATCCCGCCCGAGAGCTGGTGCGGATAGCTGTGCAGGTGCACCGGATCGATCGAGACGAGCCGCAGCACCTCGCGCGAGCGAGCCTCGATCTCGGCCTTCGACATGTTCGAGTGGGCGCGGCAGGCGTCGCGCATCTGCTCGGCCACGGTCAGCACGGGGTTGAGCGCGTTCATCGCGCTCTGCATCACGACCGAGAGATCGCGCCAGCGGACGGCGCGGAGCTGCTTCTCCTCGAGCAGGACGAGGTCGCGCCCCTGGAAGAGGACGCGGCCGCCCACGATCTCGCCGGCCATCGGCGCGCCGAGCAGCCGCGCGATCGCATACAGCAGCGTCGACTTTCCGCACCCCGACTCGCCGACGATCGCAAGGAACTCGCCGCGCGCGAGCTCGAGATCGACGTGGTCGACCGCAACAACCGGGCCGGCGTCGGTCGCGTAGGCGACCGTGAGGTCCTCGACCTTGAGCACCGGCGCGTCCACGCCCGCGACCGGCTCCGCAGGCTCGGGTGGCGGCAAGCGCTTCGGCAGCCGGGCGCGGTCGAGCTTGCGGACGCGCAGGGCCGGGCTGCTGATCTCGTCGAAGGCGTAGTTGAGCAACGCGAAGGCGGCGCCGAGGAGCGCGACGCAGACACCGGGCGCGATCGCCCAGAGAGGCATGCCCGCCAGGAGCGCGTCGTTCGACTGCGCCCAGTAGAGCATCGTTCCCCAGCTCTGGCTGTTCGGATCGCCGAGCCCGATGAACTGAAGACCCGCGGCGGTGAGGACGGCGTAGATCGCCGCGCCGAGGAAGGTCGCGACGATGAGCGAAGTCATCGTCGGCAAGATCTCGTGCAGGATCACGTACGACTTCCGCTCCCCGCGCACGCGGGCCGACTCGAGGAAGTCGCGCCTCCGCAGCGACAGGGTCTGCGAGCGGAGCTGCCGGGCGCCGTAGGACCAGCCCAGCACCCCGAGCACGACGACGACGGTGAGGAAACCCGCATTCTTCTCGTAGGCGGCGATCACGATGATGAGCGGGAAGATCGGCAGGACGAGGATCACGTCGGTGACCAGGGAGAGGAATCCGTCGGTGGCGCCGCCGAGATAGCCCGCCGAGACGCCCACGAGGACGGCCAGGATCGTGGCGACCGCGCCGACGGCCAGCGCGATCAGGAGCGAGAGGCGGGTGCCCCAGATGAGCTGCGAGTAGATGTCCTGCCCGAGGGTCGTGGTGCCGAGCCAGTGCTGCCGGGACGCGGGGAGCCCCGGCGGGAAGATCTTCGCGGTCGGGCTGTACGGCGCGATCTGCCCCGGAATGAGCGCGAGCACGGTGAAGAAGAGCAGCAGGAGCACGCCGGCGACCGCCTTCTTGCTGCGGCTGACGGCACGCCAGAGGTCACCCAGACGACCCTGCCGGGCCTCGGCGACCATCGGCGCCTGCCCGGCGGGAGGAGTGGCGAGCTGGTCGGTCGCCCCGACCGAGGATGCGCTCATCTGACGTCCCGCGTCCGTGGATCGAGGAACGCCGTGGCCACGTCGGCAGCGAGGATCGCGGTCAACACCGCGACGACGATCAGCAGGAAGAGGCCCTGCATGAGCGCGTAGTCCTCGTTCGTCACCGAGTTCAGGAACATGTAGCCGACACCCGGATAGTTGAAGACGTACTCGACGAGGATCGCGCCGGCGACGACGAAGCCGAGCGACATCGCGAAGCCGGTCAGGTTCGGCAGGATCGCGTTCCGCCCCGCGTAGGTCCACATGATCCGCTGCGGGCTGAGCCCCTTCGCGCGCGCCATCCGGATGTAGTCCTCGGTCAGCACCGAGATCGTGTTGTTGCGCATCGTCAGGATCCAGCCGCCGATCGCGGTGACGAGGATCGTGAGCGCCGGCAGGATGGCGTGCACGAAGGCGTCGTTCGCGAAGTGCCACGTCCAGGCCGGGGTGTCGATGGGGTCGTAGCCACCGCCATGCGGCAGCCAGCCGAGCTTGAGCGAGAAGAGCCAGATCGCGATGCCGGCGATCCAGAAATACGGGAACGCGGACGTGATGACGAAGATCGGCGGCATGGCGCTGTCCATCAGCCCTCCGCGCCGCCAGGCTCCCACCAGCCCGATCATCGTCCCGAGCGCGAAGGCCAGGACCGTCGTCACACCGACGAGCACGAGCGTCCAGGGCAGCGCCTGGAGCACGTCGTGCATCACGGGATCCGGGAAGAACGTGAGCGAGATCCCGAAACGTCCTCGGAAGACGTTGCCCAGGTAGTCGAAGTACTGCTGGACGAGGCTCTGATGTGCCTTGACGCCGAACGCGATCTCGAGCGCGTGCAGGGCCTGCGGGTTGATGCGCCCGTGGTAGCGGGACATCATCGCCTCGGCCGGATTGCCCGGCATGAGGCGCGGGATGAAGAAGTTCAGCGTGATCGCCGCCCAGAGCGTGACCACGAAGAACCCGAGCCTGCGAAGGACGAACCTCACGACCCGCGCCTCATGCCAGTGAACTGTGCCTCAGGCCGTCACCCCTTGGGCCTCAGGTGGGTGAGGACGACGCCCCAGTCGGGCACCTCGTAGGGAGACGGCTTCGCGTACGGGTTCTTCGGAGTCACCCAGCCGGTGATCGACTTCGTGTTGTACTCGTAGAAGTCGACGCCCTCGGTGATCGGGATGATCGGGACGTCCCGCACCATCGCCGCCTCGATCTGGTTCACGATCGAGTGCTGCTTGGAGAGGCTCGTCGTCTTCGCGTAGGACTCGATCAGCTTGTCGACGCTCTTGTTGTAGTACCGCTCCCAGTTCGACGAGGCCTGCTTGCCGATCGGCGCGGAGTTCTTCGAGTACAGCTCCTGCCGCATCTCGTAGTACGGGCTCGGCCCGCCCGCCTCGTTGCCGTCGTACGCGAGCTGGAAGTGGCCGTTGAAGGTGTCGTCGTCGTACGCGTTGCTCGAGATGTTCGAGGTCGTGACCTTGATCCCGATCGCCTTCAGCTCGTCCTGGACGATGCTGGCCGACGCGATCCAGTCGTCGTAGCCGCTGATGTTGATCATCGTGAACGACAGCGGCTTGCCGGACTTCGTCTGGAAGACGCCGTTCTTCTGCTTGAAGCCGGCCTTGGTCAGGATCTGCTTCGCCTTCTTCGGGTCGTAGGTGATCTGCTTCGCCAGCTTCTTGTTCTCCCAGCTCTTGAAGGTGGGCGACACGATCCCGGTCTGGTTGCCGGGCGGCTCGTAGCCGGACTCGCCGAGCTTGGCGACGTGCGGCCGGTTGATCGCGTACGCCATCGCGCGGCGCACGGCGACGTTCTTGAGGATCGGGTTCTTCAGGTTGATGAAGATCGAGACGTTTGCGACCGGCGGGAACCAGTAGTGGTTGTCCTTGCTCTTGCCCGTGTAGGCGGTCTTGATGTTCGAGATGTACTGACCGCCCCACTGGTCCTGCCCGGTGGCGAGGTCGAGATTCGCGGGCGGGTTGTCGGTGTAGGCCGGATAGACGACCGTGTCGATCTTGGGCTTGCCCTTCTGCCAGTAGTGCGTGTTCTTCGAGTAGATGATCCGCTGCGGGTTGCAGTTGCCGACGGTGTACGGACCGCTGCCGACCGGGTTCTTATCCGTGTACTTGACCGGATTCGAGATCTTGGCCCAGATGTGCTTCGGCACGATCGGCGTCTGGCCGGCGACGTAGTAGAAGTACGGCGCCGCGGCCGACTTGAAGGTGAGGACGACCTGGTTGCTCCCCTTGCGGCTCACGCTCTTCAGCACGGCCCACACGGCCTGGAGGTCGAGCGCCTTGTGCTTCTTGAGCAGCTGGAACGTGAAGAGGACGTCGGCCGCGGTGAGCGGCTTCCCGTCCGACCACTTGACGCCCTTGCGGATCGTGAACGTGAGCTTCTTCGCGTGGTTCGACCACGTGTACTTCGAGGCCAGCCACGGAGTCGCCGCGCCGCTCTTGAGCTCGTTCACGAATGCGAGCTCCTCGTAGATCGGCCCGAAGGCGAGGAACTGGACGGTGCTGTTGAACGGGTTGAAGTTGCACGTCCAGCTCATGCCGGCGACGTTCGCGATCGTGACCACCGAGCCGCTGGACGTGTGTTTCGTGCCGGCCTGACTCCCGACGGCCGTCCAGGCGGCGGCTGTGATTCCGGCGAGCAGCAGAACGAGAAGCCCTCGTCTCATCTCGTATCCCTCCCTGGCCGCCGAACGGCGGTCCTCGCGGTGAGCAAGGCGCGGACCTGACCGCGCAGCCGTGCCCCTTCCATGAATTAGGAAACTAACCTATCTTTATCCTCGTGACAAGCTGGTGACGACGGCGACGACAACCGGCGCAGCGCGGCCGAGACTGATGCGGACGCTCAACGAGCAGCTACTGCTCGAGCGGATGCGAGGAAACGGGCCGGTGTCGCGCAGCGACCTCGCGGGCGCGTCCGGCCTCTCGAAGCCGACCGTCGCCCTCGCCCTCACGAGCCTCGAGCGCGACGAACTCGTACAACACGCCGGCCGCCGGGTGGGCGGCAGGGGACGGAGCGCGTCGCTGTACGAGATCCGCAGCGATGCCGGCTTCGTCCTCGGGCTCGACGTGGGCCGGGAGTTCGTGCGCGGCGCCGTCGCCGATCTCGCCGGCACTGTCCGCGCCCGCCGGAGCCGCGCCGCACGTTCCTCGAGCGGTTCGGCGCGCGTCCGCGAGCTCGTCGCGTTGGCGAACGAGCTTCTGCGGGACGCAGGCGTCGACGACAGCGACACCCTGCTGCAGACGGTGGTCGGCAGCCCGGGAATCGTCGAGCCCGACGGCCGCGCGCTCCAGCTCGCCCCGAACCTGCCGGGCTGGGAGCGGCCCGCCGTGCTGCGCGACCTGCGGCGTCTCCTGGGCTCCGAGACGACGATCGAGAACGACGTCGATGCCGCCGCGGTCGCCGAGCGCGACCACGGACACGGGCGCGACTTCTCGACCTTCGCCTTCGTCTCCGTCGGCACCGGGATCGGAATGGGCCTCGTCCTGGACGGCGAGCTCCATCGCGGGGCTCACGGCGCGGCGGGCGAGATCGCGTTCCTGCCGCTCGCCGACGGCGACCTCGATCCGCGCGACGCGCGCCGGCGAGGAGCACTGGAGGCGGCGGCCTCGTCCGCCGCCGTCGTCCGGGCGGCCCGGCGGGCGGGAACACGTCGCCGCAGCGCCCGCGGCGTCTTCGCTGCGGCAGCGGCCGGCGACCAGGCCGCACGCGAGATCGTCACTCAGGAAGCGGCGATCGTCGCACGTGCGCTGGCGGCAATCGTGGCGGTCGTCGATCCGGAGCTGATCGTGCTGGGCGGCGGCATCGGCCGAGCGCCGGGCTTTGCCGAGGAAGTCCACGCCCGCCTGGCGGAGCTTGCGCCGATCGTCCCGGAGGTGCGTCCGAGCGCCCTTGGTGAGGATGCGGTCGTCGACGGCTGCCTCGCCGTGGGCGGCGACCAGCTGTGGGAACGCGTCCTGAGCTCCCGTCTCGCATAGCTCGAGTGCCGGCAGGCAGGGTTGCGGGATGGGACTCACGTCCGGCACCGGACCGTTCGGCCACCGGCCCGCCGGCCGCTTCAACTTCACGCCTGAGCCGCCGACAGGCGCCGTTCTCTATTTCGACCCCGTGCCCTACCGGCTGCGGGGCTTCTTCGCGGGAGAGACGGTTTTCGACACGGTCGGCGGGAAGCTCCTGTACGAGACGGCGCACCTGCCCGTCTACTACGTGCCGGAGGACGACCTGCGGCACGACCTGCTCGAGCCGAGCGACGCGCAGACGCACTGCCCGCACAAAGGCGAAGCGTCGTACCGCTCGCTTCGCGTCGACGATCGCTTCGAGCCGGACGCGGTCTGGACGTACCGTGAGCCGATCGCGCCGGCCGCCTTCCTCGCCGGGCACGCGGCCTTCTACTGGGGAAAGCTCGACGAGTGGTTCGTCGAGGACGAGCAGGTGCTCGGGCACCCGCGCGACCCGTATCACCGCATCGACACGTATCGCACGACCCGCCCGGTGCGGAGTCTCGGTCGACGGCGAAACGGTCGCCGAGAGCACGCGGGCAGTCGCGCTGTTCGAGTCCGGGCTCCCGGCGCGCTTCTACCTCCCGGCAGGGGACGTGCGCACCGACCTGCTCGAGCCCTCCGAGAAGAAGACGCGCTGCGCGTACAAGGGCGTCGCCTCGTACTGGCACGTGCGCGCCGGCGATGCGCTACACGAGGATCTCGCGTGGACGTACGAGGAACCGGACGGCGACGGGCGCCCGATCCGCGGCCTGATCTGCTTCTTCAACGAGCGCGTGGATCTCGAGGTCGACGGCGTGGCCCAGGAGCGACCGGTCACGCAGTGGTCGCACTGACTGGCTCAGTCGTACGGCTGGGTCGTCGCGTCCAGTAGGCGCCAGCGTCCGTGAAAGCCGTTGCGCACGGTGGTGACGAACAGGCCGAGACGCGAGCCGATCCGGTGGTCGCCGCGAGGTGCGTAGGCGATCACGAAGACCCGGTTCAGCCGCCGGTCGCGGTGGTCGAAGCTCGCGAGCGGCCACCGCCTCGACGCGACCAGGACCTCGTGGCCGGGCAGCCCGGCGACGAAGTGCCGGACGGCGCCGAGGGCGCTGGGAAACGATGGGCGTCTCATTGTTCCGCTCGGAAACACGCGGAGCAGCCACCGGGAGGAGCCGACGAGCCTGTGGGCACCGTCGAGCCGGAGCTGCAACCGATAGATGCCGAGCAACGGCGGGGCCGGCAGCAGTCCGTGCCAGGCGCCGTGGTCGACCCGCAGAGCGCGCCACGCATACGGCGACCACTTGTACGCCACCCCGGCGCGGTCGATCGCACCGACCAGGCGCACCTCGACCGAGTGAGCGTCGGTGCCACTCACCCGGACCGAAGCAGAGTGGTAGAGGTCGATGGTGGGAGACGCGAGCACCACGCGTACGGGGCGCTTTCGGGCGGTGGTGTGGTCGGCGTTGGCCGCCGAGGTCAGTGCCGCCGCCCCGACTGCGATGGCTACTGCCGACAAGAGCTTCGCGCGCATCGCCGCTCCCTTCCAGACGTTAGGAGTGCATCGGTCGGCGACGAGCGTCGCTGCCGGCGCTGAGGAGCGGCTGAGGCTCTACTGAGACCGGGACGCTGCGGCCTGCGTCCACGTGAATCGCGTCATCGTCTGCGACGGGGCGAGGCCATGGGCATTGTGCCCTGCGCGAACGAAGAGAACCGGCGCCGCCGCTGCGTCTGCGACGGCGGCGCGAACCGCTCCGATTCCCTCCGCACGCCAGCGCTCCGAGAGGCCGACCACCAGCACACGCGCGTCCGCTGCTGCCTCGACGACACCGGCGTCGCCCGGCTGGATCAGGCGCGGCTCCGTGACGATCCCGACGATCTGCTGCACGAGCAGTGAGGCGCGGGCCAGCAGCCTGCTCGCATCGCGCCGCCCGGCGGTCGGATCGGCCTCGGTCCCCAGCAGGCGGAGCGTCGTGCCGAGCGACGACGCCACCCAGGCTGCGAGCTCGATTGCCGACCAGTCGTGCTCCGCCCCTCCGAACGGCACGACCACGGGGCCCGCCGCAGCTCCGGTTCCCGCAGTGAGCAGACCGACGTCGCAGGGTGTCCGCTCGAGCAGGGACGCGAACGGCTCGCCGAGGGAGGCGTCGCCGAGGAGCTCCTGCGGCGCCTCGGAGAGGACGAGGTCCGCGGTCTGGTCGGCCGCCAACAGCGCGGCCTCCGCTCCGGCCTCGGCCGCGGTATACGCAGCCACGCGGCAGGGAGTTCCGCGCGCAGCGATCGCCTGTCGCTCGCCGGCGAGCGAGGCCGTCGCGGCTGCGAGCTCGTCGGAGTCCTCGACGAAGCGGATGAGGATCAGCTCGCGCCCCGAGCCGGCCGACAGAGCCTCGGCGATCGCAATCAGGTCGGCGATCCGGCTCTCGTCGCCGACGAGGACGAGAATGGAGCGCAGGCTGCCCGTCCCGGACTGCTCGAGTGCCAGCTCCGGATCCTGCCGCAGGATCGCGCGCTCGAGCTCACGCAGAAACGGCGATGGCTCGATCCCGAGCTCGGTGTCGAAGGTCTGGCGCGTCGCGCGGTAGACGTCGAGTGCGTCCGCCTGCCGGCCCGCGGCGTAGAGCGCTCGCATCAGCGCGCCCACGAGACCTTCGTGCAGTGGGTGCGTGTGGACGAGCGCCTCCAACTCCGGGACGAGCTGGCCGGCTCGGCCGAGCGCGAGATCGGCGTCGATTCGCCGCTCGAGCGCCGCGAGGCGGGCGGCCTCGAGTCGCTGGACTTCCGCCTGTGTGAGCACGTCGTCCGCCAGCTCGGCGAGTGCCTCGCCGCGCCAGAGTCCGAGCGCCCCGCCCAGCAACCGGCTCGCGCCCGCAGCGTCGGCACGTTCCGCCTCGGCCACCAACTCCTCGAAGCGGAGCAGGTCGAGCTGGTCGGCCTCGAGCTGGATGAGATAGCCGGGCTCCTGCGTCACGATCGTCGCGCCGTCGCCGAGCACCTTCCGCAGCTGGGAGACGTGGTACTGCAGCGCATTCGAGGCCGCGGCCGGCGGGTCGCCCGACCACACGGCATCGATCAGGCGGTCGACCGAGACCGGCCGGTTCGGCGTGAGCAGAAGCAGGGCGAGCAGCTTTCGTTGCTTCGACCCGCCCAGCGGAACGGCGTGGCCCGCGTCCACGACTTCGAGCGGCCCCAGGATCCGGAACTCCATCGCTTCCTCCCGCCGCCACTATGAACCTGCACCTGGCCTCAGGGAAGACTCAGTTGCGCCTCAGTGACAGGCGTAGGCTTGTCAGAGACACCAGCATGGACGTCTCCTCGCCCGTCGAACTCGGCAGCGACTTCCTCGGATACCGGATCGAGGAGCTGATCGGCCGCGGTGGGATGGGCGTCGTCTACCGCGCGTACGACCTGCGCCTCAAGCGGCCGGTCGCGCTTAAGCTCGTCGCCCCTTCCCTGGCGCGTGACGATCGGTTCCGCGAGCGGTTCGTGCGCGAGTCGGAGCTCGTGATGTCGCTGGAGCATCCGAACGTCGTCCCGATCTACGACGCCGGCGATGTCGACGGCCGCGTCTACCTCGCGATGCGCCTCGTCGACGGCAGCGATCTCGGCTCTCTCCTGCGGGTCGCAGGTGCGCTCGAGCCGGTCCGGGCGATCGCGATCTGCAGCCAGGTGGCCGCGGCCCTCGACGCGGCGCACGAGCGCGGTCTGGTGCACCGCGACGTGAAGCCGTCGAACGTCCTGCTCGACGGCTCGGAGCACGTCTACCTCGCCGACTTCGGGCTGACACGGCGGCTCGACGACGGGGACTTCGGTGTAGGCGAGGATCGCTCCATCGGGACACCCGCGTATCTCGCCCCGGAACAGCTCGAAGGCGCGCCCGTGGACGGAAGCGCGGATGTCTACTCCCTCGGCTGCGTGCTCTACGAGTGCCTGACCGGCGAACCGGTCTTCCCGCGTACGTCGCGGCTGGCGCTTGCGTGGGCGCATCTCGAGGAGGAGCCGCCCAAGCCCAGCCGGGAGCGGCCCGAGCTGCCCGAGGCGATCGACGCCGTTGTCGGCCGGGCGCTGGCGAAGGAGCCCGAGCAGCGCTATCCGACCTGCGGCGAACTGATCTCGGCCGCCCAAGAGGCGCTCGGCCTCGCGACGATGCCGACGTCACGCCGCCGACGAACACTGCTCGTGGCCGGCGCAATCGGCCTCGCAATCGCCACAGCAGCTGCCGTCACCGCCACCACCCTCGCTCACGGCGCCCCGAGCATCACTCCCCGTCTCCTCGCCGGACCGAACACTCTCGTGCGAATCGACCCTGCGAACAAGAAGGTCGCCGAGATCGTCCACCACGTGGGGGTCAATCCGGTCCTGGCCGCCGGCAACGGCCGGCGTGTCTGGGTCTACAGCGAAGGGAGCGGGACGATCGCCGAGGTTGACACGCGAACGAACCGCGTGATCGAGACGGAGTTGGTCTCGGCCCTTCCGCCCGCCGAGTGCTGCGGCCTCTACTCCGGGCCCGTCCTGACGGCAGATGCCTCTGGTGCCTGGCTCGTCACGGGAGGGCTGGTCGGGAGGGCCCTGCTCGTTCACGTGCCGGTCGGGCGAGAGGGAAGGCGCGAGTACCCACTCGACATCACGCCGACCGGGGTGGCGGTGGGCCGACGGCTCCGTCTGGATCGTCGGCCACACGTCGCGCAACGACGAGGTGCTGCGCGTCGATCCGGCCGACGGGCGCGTCACGGCGAGAAGCCGCTTTCCCGTCTCGGCGCGGATCGACTCGATCGCCTTCGGCTACGGCGCGGTTTGGGTCGTGAGCTCGGCGAAGTCGATGCTCTACCGGATCGACCCGCAGTCGATTCGGCGTCCCACGAAAGTCCTGGTGGCAGACTCCCGCGCCACGCGGCCCGAGCTCGTCGGCGGTGTGGTCTGGGTCAGGGTGAAGAACGGGGAGACCATCTGGTTCGATCCATCACCGCTGAAGAAGGCTCCTTGGCTGAAGAAGACTCACCGGGAGTTCGACGGCCCACCCCAGAACCAGGAGAACGTGTGGGGATTCGGCAATCAGTGGTGGTACGACTCGGCGAGCGGCGCCGTCTTTTGGGAGCACGGTGTGAACTACTCCGTCACCGGTATGGGGCGCCGGGGTGTACCAAAGCACCGGATTCTCGTCACGAGCTCTTTGCCGAATGCGGGCGGACCGTGCCTCACCTCGATCACGACTGCCGGAGGAGCCGTGTGGGCGACCGTTGCACCTCCGGTGTCCAACTCCCCCTGCCGCCCCTAGGTCGCACGAGCATGGACACCTTCCAACCTGTCGGCACCGGTAGTGACTTTCTCGGCTACCGGGTCGAGGAGCTGATCGGGCGTGGCGGGATGGGCGTCGTCTACCGCGCGTACGACCTGCGCTTGAAGCGGCCGGTCGCGTTGAAGCTGGTTGCGCCGTCTCTTGCTTTGGATGAGGGTTTCCGGGCGCGGTTCGCCCGTGAGTCGGAGCTCGTGATGTCGCTGGAGCATCCGAACGTCGTCCCGATCTACGACGCGGGTGACGTCGACGGCCGCGTCTACCTCGCGATGCGGCTGGTGGACGGCAGCGATCTCGGCTCTCTGCTCAGGGCGGAGGGTGCGCTCGAGCCGGCCAGGGCGATCGCGATCTGCAGCCAGGTGGCCGCGGCCCTGGACGCGGCGCATGAGAGTGGTCTGGTGCACCGTGACGTGAAGCCGTCGAACGTGCTGCTCGACGCCTCCGACCACGTCTATCTGGCCGACTTCGGGCTGACGCGCCGCCTCGACGACGACCGTGGCCCGGCAGGCGAAGGCTTCGCCGGTGGCACGCCCGCCTACCTCGCACCGGAGCAACTCGACGGCGGCCCGGTCGACGGCCGCACCGACGTCTACTCGCTCGGCTGCGTCCTCTACGAGTGCCTGACCGGCGAACCTGTCTTCCCACGCACCTCCCGACTCGCCGTCGCCTGGGCACACCTCGAAGAACAACCACCAAAACCCCACCAAGAACGAGCCGACCTACCAGAAGCCGTAGACCACGTCATCGCGCAAGCGCTCGCCAAGGAGCCGACGGAGCGCTACCCGACCTGCGGCGCGCTGGTCGCCGCCGCGGGACAGGCACTCGGCCTCGGCGCCACGCGAGCGTTGCGTCGGCGGCGAACGCTGCTTCTCGCCGCTGCCGCCGCGCTCGCAATCGCAGCCGCAGCCGCGGTGATCGCGACAACTCTGGCTCACCGGGTTCGAGGGAGCGCTGATCCTCGTCTCCTGGCCGGGCCGAACACGCTCGCGCGAATCGACCCCGCGACCAACAGGGTTTCCAAGATCGTTCATGTGGGGCTCTCTCCAGTCGTGGCCGCCGGCCACGGTCGGCATGTCTGGGTCTACAGCGACGGGAGCGGAACGATCTCCGAGATCGACACCCGAACGAACCGCGTGATCGGCAGGACACCGACCTCTGTCGTTCGACCCGCCGAATGCTGCGGCCTGTACTCCGGACCCGTCCTGGCCGCGGACGCGTCCGGCGCGTGGTTCGTCACGGGAGGGCTCGTCGGTAAGGCCCATCTGGTTCACCTACCGCTGGGACGGCGGAAAGTCCACGAGTATCCGCTCGATGTCACGCCGACCGGCGTGGCGGTGGGCGACGACTCCGTCTGGATCGTCGGCTACACGCCGCGCGACGACGAGGTGCTGCGCATCGATCCGGCCGACGGGCACGTCATCGCGAGAACGCGTTTCCCCGTCTCGGCACGGATCGACTCGATCGCCTTCGGCTACGGCGCGGCCTGGGTCGTGAGCTCGGCGAAGTCGATGCTCTACCGGATCGACCCGCAGTCGCCCCAGCGCCCCAGGAAGGTCGTGGTGTCAGACTCCCGCGCCACGCGACCCGAGCTCATCGCCGGGAACGTCTGGGTCAGGGTGACGGGGCATAACGGACAGACCTTTTGGTTCGATCCATCCTCGCTGAGCAAGCCCGTCTTCTGGGAGTTCGACGGACCACCCAAGAATGAGGAGAAGATGTACGGGCTCGGCGCTCTCTGGTGGTACGACACGCCGAGCGGCGCGGTCTACCGAGAACAGGAGCGGAACGGGCCGACGCGGAGGATTCCGGTCACAGGCTCTACCCCAACCGTCGGCGGGCCGTGCCTCACGTCCATCACGACGGCCGGCGGAGGCGTGTGGGTGACCGTCGCGCCGCAGCCGAAGCAGGCCAACAGCTCCACTCACTACTGCTACGCGCTACTAGCCCGGCGCGAGCGGAGTCGAAGCTCCTCGCGTCCGAGGCTCGCACGCCAGCCCGCGGCTGATTCCGACGCCCCTCGATCGGGGATGCTGTCCGAGCCAAGCGGTACCGATGTCTTCTCCCGTGGCCGGTGTCGCCGTATGGCGCGGAGCGTTCGGGGCCGCCCAGGCCGAGCGGCTGCTTTGGCGTGCCGGCTTCGGGCCGCGACCCGGTGAGGCGCAAAAGCTCGCTCGCCTCGGGCTCGAAGGAGCCGTCCACAAGCTGACGCATCCGGGCCGGGAGAACCTCGTCGGGCATCGGCCGCACGACGACAAAGGCCGGCCGCTCGCACCCTTCGACGCCTGGGGTCACGACCACGTGTGGTGGCTCGACCGGATGGTGCGAACCTCGCGCCCGCTCGTCGAGCGGATGACGCTGATCTGGCACGACTGGTTCGCGACCTCGAACAACGGCGTCGGCTCGCAGCGGCTGATGATCAACCAGAACCAGCTCTTCCGCGAACCACGGCCTCGGCTCGTTCCACGAGCTGCTGCTCGACGTGACGAAAGACCCGGCGATGCTGCTGTGGCTGAACGGAAGCGACAACTCGAAGGACTCGCCGAACGAGAACTACGCACGCGAGATGATGGAGCTCTTCACGCTCGGCGCCGACCGCGGCTACACCGAGGGCGACGTCCGCCAGCAGGCGCGTGCCCTCACCGGCTTCCGAAACGAGCTGGAGCCAGAACAGCGGGCCGGTCAACTTCCGCTACGACCCGACGTACCACGACCCGGGCCAGAAGACGATCTTCCATCACCGGGGCCGCTTCACCTGGAAGGACTCGTGCCGCCTCTGCGTCACGCATCCGGACCACGCATCGTTCTTCGTCCAGAAGCTCTGGAGCTACTTCGTCCCCGTGGCGCCGGACCACGCGACGCAGCGGGCGCTCGAGCGGCTGTACAAGCGCGTCGAAGTACGAGGTGCGGCCGGTCGTCGCGGCGATCCTGCGCCATCCTGCGCTCTACAAGGGTCCCCGGCTGGTGAAGTCGCCGGTCGTCTACAACGCCGGGCTGCTGCGCCGAATCCGGCGCGGCATCGACACGACCGCCTGGACCTGGCTCGACTCGATGGCCGGGCAGCAGCTCTTCTATCCGCCCAACGTCGCCGGTTGGGACGACACGCGCTGGCTCGACACGGCGACGTGGCGTGGACGCTGGTGGATCGCCCAGTACGTGCTCGACCGCCAGGCGCTCGATCCCGGGCACGCCCACCAGCCCTACGACGCGAAGAAGCTCCTCGACCACGCGTGCCGGTTCTGGCACAACCCGCCGCTCGGCCGAGACACCCATCACGCGCTCCACACGTTCGCGCACCGGGCGCTCGCCGACGCGAAGGGCGCCGACTGGAAGCGCGAGCAGTACCCGGTGATGGTTCAGAACGCGCTCCGCCAGCTGATCGCCGTCTCGCCGGAGCTGCAGGCCGCATGACGAGACCGTGCAACCACTGCGACGGGCTCTCACGCTCGCGGCTCCTCCATCGCGCGCTCGCGGAGGCCGGCCGCGGCCTCCCGGCGATCGAGCCGGGAATGCCGCTCCCGGCCGGGACGGGACTCACCCGGCGCCGCTTCCTCGCCAAGAGCCTCGGCGCCGCGCTCGCCGTCTACGGCGGCTCCCTGCTCGGGCTGCGTGCGTTCGAGGAGGGGATCGCCGCTGCAGCTTCCGGGCCGGCCGCGCCAGTTCTCGTCTCCATCTTCCTCGAGGGCGGTGCCGACGGCCTCTCCGTGCTGTCACCGCAGGGCGACCCGCTCTACAAGAAGCTGCGCCCGCAGCTCGCGCTCGCCGGCGGAACGCAGTTCGCCGAGGACGACCGCCTCTACTGGCATCCGGCGCTCGGCGGGCTCGCAGCAGCTCTACTCGGAGAAGAAGGTGACGGTGTTGCCCGCCGTCGGCTACACGCACGCCGACCAGTCGCACTTCACCTCCCGCCACTACTGGGAGGTCGGGGCGACGGTGGCCTCGCTTCGCACCGGCTGGCTCGGGCGGTACCTCGACAAGGTCGGCAAGAAGGACAACCCGCTCCAG
Organism: uncultured Actinomycetes bacterium; assembly: GCA_963731015.1. GTDB lineage: Bacteria > Actinomycetota > Thermoleophilia > Gaiellales > Gaiellaceae > Palsa-739. Next base: position 492,249 of record CAVSTY010000003.1, on the reverse strand, counting down.
GGACTCTCGCTCGACGACACGCTCGCCCCTGCCCTCGCGACCGCCAAGGTTCCGGTCGCGTCGATCTCGGGCCCCGACCAGTACGACTTCTACAGCAAGCGAGTCTGGGGCGAGGTCGAGCAGCGGATGCTCGAGACGATCGGCCTGATGGGCCACCAGCCCGCGGACGCCGGGCTGCGGACGGCCGGCAACGTCGCAGCGCAGGTGGACCGCCTGCGCCGGCAGCTGATCCCGTTCCAGTCGTCGAAGATCTCGAGCCCGGTGGCGTATCCGCAGTCGAGCGACCCGTTCCCGCAGAGGCTCGCTGGGCTTGCCGCGATGCTTGACCGCCGGCCTGCCGCTCCACTGCGTCGCGCTGACGGCGCCGGGCGAGTACGACACGCACGCCGACGAGCCGACCGCCCTGACCGAGGGGCTCCAGCTGACCTCGGACTCGCTGCTCGCGTTCCAGCGCGACCTCGAGGCGCGCGGTCTGGCCGACCGGGTTCTCGTGCACGTCTGGTCGGAGTTCGGGCGTCGCGCCGCCGAGAACGGCGACAGCGGCACCGACCACGGCGCGGCCGGGAGTCGGCTTCCTCCTCGGAACACGCGTCGCCGGGACGATGGTCGGCGAGTTCCCCGGCCTGCAGAAGGGCCTGGACACGGACGGCAACGTGGCGGCCACCTCCGACTTCCGCGGCGTCTACGCGGCCCTGCTCGAGCAGTGGTTCGGAGTCGACGCCGCCACCGTGATCCCGCAAGCGGCCTCCTTCTCCCGGCCGAAGCTCGTCGCGTGATCCTCGCTCCGCAAGCGGCGCAGCACCCGCCCGCGCGGGTGCAGGTCGTCGCGCAGGAGTTCAGCTACAGCCTCTCCCGCACGAAGGTGAGGGCCGGCCGCGTGATCGTCGAGCTCGTCAACCGCGGCCAGGACACGCACGACCTCGACGTCCGGCGCATCGGCGGCACGCGAATCTTCCGGTTCCCCAGCGTGCAGCCCGGCCAGGTCGTCGACCGCGAGCTGAAGCTCAAGCCGGGTCGTTACCAGCTCTGGTGCGCGATCGCAGACCACCGCGAGCAAGGCATGCACGCGATGCTGCGCGTTGTCCGCCCCAAGTAGCGCGTTCGCCAGTGCCCCGGCCGCTCCTGGTCGTGATGTCATAGCGGCGTAAAACTCGACGCCGCCCCGGCTGCGTGACAGGCGTCGGGTGAAAGAGTTGAGGCAGCCCTCGGAAAGCGGAGATAGCACCCAGGGCTACGTACGCAGAGCGCGAGACGAGCAATCCGAGACCGCTCCGGGGTGTCATGACAGTGAGAACGACGGGCGAAGCAACCAATGATCGCCTGCTCGACGCCTTTCTGGCTGCGAGCGTGGCGGTCGTGCTGGTTGGATGGGTCACCGCTCTCGTCTACCTCGGATTCCGCCTCCTTTGAGCAAGCCGACGCTTCGGGTCGCCCCGGCTGTCAGGCCCCTAGCGCGGGAAGCGAGCCCACCAGCCCAGGAACGCCGTGAGGGCTGCTACGTAGAGGCAGAGAGCGGTGTAGAGATAAGTCACCTTGAAGGCTCTTTGAGTCCAGCCCGCGAACTGGTCGGCGATTTCCGAGGGAGTCCCATCCATAGGACTTACTGGCCTCTAGCGCAAGCCGCTGTGGAAACGGTGGAAGCTGTGGATTAAGGCGCCTACTGGCGCTGCGAATACTGCGAGCCATGCCTGGCTCATTGCGCTCGCCGCGCACGAGCGCAACCTAAGGCCATCGAGCGGATGCAGCGAAGGGAGAGCCACTCAAGATGGCTGGGGATCTAGCCGAGATAGTCCCTTAGGCGTTTCAACTCGTGTTCGTCAGGGGGAATGGCAATGTTGCCCGTCGGGAACCGTGCGCTGGTGAACGGCAAGAGAGCACCCCGGTTCGCCTTTACTTTGGCCGTGCTCATCGCGGCCGCGTTTCTCGCCGACTCGGGGCGCGCGTCCAGTCGCTCGGAGACCAGCCTCCAGACGCTGAACCACAAAGTGCTCGCCTCGGTGAACCGTTTTCGCGTCGCGCACGGCCTCGTGGCGCTGCGTGAGTCTGCGGCGCTCGACAGAGCCGCGCGGCGGCACTCGCTCGAGATGGGCCGACTGGGCTACTTCAGCCACTCCTCCGCCGGCGGGATGCAGTTCTGGCAGCGGATCCGACACTTCTACCCCGCGCACGGCTACTCATACTGGGCAGCGGGCGAGAACCTCGTCTGGGCCTCACCGGGCCTAAGCGCCGGAGGTGCGATGAGGTTGTGGATCTCAAGCCCACCGCATCTGGCCAACCTGCTTTCCGGCCAGTGGCGCCAGATCGGAGTCTCAGCTGTTGGTGTCGCCCGCGCTCCGGGCGTCTATGGCCGCAGGCGCGTCACAATCATCACCACAGACTTCGGCGTCCGCCACTAGCTCGGCCGACGCGGCTCGAGTCGCTGGCGCTCAGCGCAGCTTTTCGCGCGAGACAGCTCCGCTCCACAGGTTCGGGCCGTGATCAGCACGAGATCGCCACCGGGCGTGCCTCGCAGCCACTTCACCGACGAATCCTCCCGAACCACACAAACCCCACCGATTTGCAGGCCTTCCTCGATGCCCCCGGCATGAATCGAACATGCGCACGCGGTTTAGGAAACCGCTGCTCTATCCACTGAGCTACGGGGGCCGCGAGACATTGTGCCGGGCGCGCCCAGCGTGCGAGTATCGGCGGCATGGCCGAGACACGCGCCGTCGCCGACCTCCTGCACGAGGCAGCCGAGACCCATCACGTCGTGTACCGGATCGTCGACGGGGACGATCCCGACTGGGCCTCGTGGTACGCGGACTGGCTCCTCAACCTCTCGGAGCTCCCACAGCTGCTCGGCGCAGCTCCCGTCCGCAGCCACCTCGTGTCCGAGCTCGTCGCGCTCGACCGCGATTACACGGCCGAACCCCGCGAAGAACGCTGGGAGGACTGGTACGCAGAGCGGCTGCTCGAGCGCCTCGGGGCGCCCTAGCTACAGTCCGCGCCGATGAGCGACTTCAGCCTCGAGGCGCTGCTCGACTCGCGGCGCGGCGAGGATCTCGACCTCTGGGCCCGCACCATCAATCCGCAGTTCGTGCGCGTGCTCCGGACGATCGGCTTCGACCGCACCTGGGCGCGCGCCGAGGGCGCGTACCTCTACGACACCGGCGGAACTCGCTACCTCGACCTGCTCGGCGGCTTCGGGATGTACGGCGTCGGCCGGAACAACCCGCGGGTTCGCGCGGCGCTCGTCGAGGCGACTCGGGCTCGAGACGCCGGGGATGCTCGCGATGGGGACGACGCTCCTCCCCGGCTTGCTCGCCGAGGAGCTGATCGGCCTCGCCGGCGGCCGGATCGAACGCTGCCTGTTCACGAGCTCCGGCACCGAGTCGGTCGAGGCCGCGATCAAGCTCGGCCGCGCCGCGACCGGACGCGGGCGCGTGCTTTCTGCCGAGCATGGCTTCCACGGCCTGACGCTCGGCTCGCTGTCGGCCAACGGGAACGAGGAGTTCACGGCGCGCTTCCAACCGCTGCTGCCGGGCTTCGACCAGGTCCCGTTCGGCGACCTCGAGGCGCTCGAGGTCGAGCTGCGGCGGGAGGACGTCGCGCTTTTCATCGTCGAGCCGCTGCAGGGCAAGGGCATCCACCTCCCGCCGGACCGCTACCTCGAGGGCGCGCAGGAGCTGTGCCGCCGCTACGGGACGCTGTTCTGCGTCGACGAGGTGATGACAGGCTTCGGCCGCACCGGCCGGATGTTCGCGTTCCAGCACTGGGGGCTCGAGCCGGATCTCGTAACGGTCGCGAAGACGCTGTCCGGCGGCTACGTCCCGGTCGGGGCACTCCTCATGGCGCGCGAGGTGCACGAAGCCGTCTTCGACTCGATGTCGCATGCGATGTCGCACGGCTCCACCTTCGCGCCGAACGAGCTCGGGATGGCGGCCGGCCTCGCGACGCTGCACGAGCTGCGCGAGCAGCGGCTCGTGGAGCAGAGCGCGCGCCTCGGCGAGCGGCTGCTCGAGCTGACGCGGCCGCTCGTGGACGAGTTCGAGGTCGTGCGCGAGGTGCGCGGGCTCGGGCTCGCGTGGGCGATCGAGTTCGCTGAGCCGCAGGGCGGCGGCCGCATGACGTACCGGATGATCGAGAAGGCCCAGCGCGGCCTCTTCGCGCAGCTCGTCGTCGTGCCGCTCTTCACGCAGCACCGCATTCTGAGCCAGGTCGCAGGACACGACATGGCCGTGATCCGCATCCTCCCGCCGCTCGTCGTGACGGACGACGACGTCGAGGAGTTCGCGGGTGCGCTGCGCGCCACGATCAAGGACGCGCAGCGGATGCCGAAGTCACTGACGAAGTTCGCGCTCACCGCCGCGAGCGCCGGGCTGTCGCGCCGCTAGCCGCGCTCGAGCGGCAGGCCACGCTGCGACCACTCGCTCCACGAGCCCGGGTAGAGGCGGCCTTCGCGGCCGGCCAGCCACGCGCGGTGGAGCGTGATGCACGCCGTGACGCCCGAACCGCAGTAGGCGACGAGCTCGCCGGCGGGTAGCTCCGGGAGCGGCTCGTTCCAGGGAGCATTCGCCGCGCCGGGGATCCGGCCGGGCGGGTCGTCGATCTCGTTCGGCTCGCCGCGCCAGCGGTTGGCGGTCCGCGCGTCGACCAGCGCAAGCGACGGATCCGCGAGCCGGCGCGCGATCTCCTCCGGCGCGATCGTGTCGCCGCTGCGCTGGCGCGGGACGAACTCCGCGCGCGCGATCTCTTCATCGCCCGTTCGCAGCCCACCTCCCCACGCCTCGATCCCGCCGAGGAGGACGGCGCAGTCGTCGTGGCCGAAGTGGCGGAGCAGCCACCAGAGCCGTTCCGCCCCGCTGCCGCTCCCGTAGGCGACCACGTACACCCCTTCGCCGATCCCGGCGCGGCCGGCTGCGAGTGCGAACTTGTCCGCGGACGGAAGCGGATGGCGACCCGCGTCCTGGACCGACAGATCGGAGAGGTCGGCGTCGACGTCGAGGAACGAGGCGCCGGAGATGTGCCCAGCGAGGTAGAGCTCACGCCCCCGCGCAGGGTTCCCGAGCTCCCACCGGCAGTCGACGAACTGGTACCTCACCTGCCGACCAGCGTAGAGCGGCGCTCGAGCAAGACCACGTCGCGCCAGACGCCGCGCAGCTCGCCGAGCCGCTCGCGGACGCCGACCTCGCGGAAGCCGCACGCCTCGTGCAGCCGGATCGAAGCCTCGTTCTCCGGGAACACGCCTGCATTCAGCGTCCAGTAGCCGGCGTGCTCGGAGCGCCTGACGAGCTCGTCGAGCAACGCGCGCCCGAGGCCCGCGCCGCGCGCTGCCTCTGCGACGTAGACACTCACCTCGCCGACACCGCTATAGCAGCAGCGCTCGGACACCGGCGACAGTGCGGCCCAGCCCGCCACTGCGCCGTCATCCTCAGCGACAAGCCGCAGCTCCGAGTGCTCCGAGTGCGCCGCGTCCCACAGCTCCCAGGACGGCGTCTCGGTCTCGAAGGTCGCATTGCCGTTCCGGATCCCGGCCGCATAGATCTCGCGTACGGCCGGCCAGTCCTCGGGCCGCAGCTCGCGGATGCTCACCGTGCCCTGCTCGGCGTCCACACGGCGGCGAGGATCCCGAGGCCGACGAGCACGCTTCCGCCCACCCAGCGCTGCACGCGTGCAATCGCGGCGGAGCCGCGCAGCCGATCGGCGACCGTCCCGGCGGCGAGCGCCCACATGCTGTCGCTCAGGAAGCCGAGGAGCGCAAAGCTGAGCCCGAGGGCGAGTACCTGCAGCCAGACGTCCTGCGCGTTCGGGTCGACGAACTGCGGCAGGAACGCGAAGACGAAAACGATGGTCTTCGGGTTCGTGAGGTTGACAAACACACCCTGCGCGTACGCGCGTCGCCGGGTCCGCGGCACCGCTTCGTCGTCCGGCGACTCGAGGCCCCGTCCGAGCAGGCGCCGCACCCCGAGCACGAAGAGGTAGCCGGCTCCGACGTACTTCACCGCGTCGAAGGCAGCCGTCGACGCGAGGATCAGCGACGAGAGGCCCACAGCTGCAAGCGTGACGTAGGCAACCGTGCCCGTCGTGATTCCGGCGACCGAGGCCAGCCCTCCGGCCCGGCCCATCTCGATGCTCCTCGTGACGACGTACAGGACCGCCGGCCCTGGGATCAGCAGCAGCACGATCGCGGTCGCCAGGAAGACCGAGTAGGTCGAGAGCGACGGCATGCGAACGACCCTAACTAGGCGGCCTCGGCCTCCGGCTCGGGAAGCCGGTGAACGTGTCCGAGCAGGTGCCCGTGCGACTCCGTGCCGTAGCCGCCGGGGACCGGGATGTAGAACTCGGGATAGCCCCACATGCCGTGCTCGGCGACGTCGAGACCCGCCGTCTCGACGTGCTGCTCGACGCGGATCCCCCACAGCCGGTTCAGCGCCCAGAGCGAGCCGAAGGACGCGGAGAACGTGAAGACGCCGACCGCGGCGAGGCCGAGCGCCTGCACGCCGAGCTGGTACGGCGAGCCGGTGTAGAGGAGCCCGCCCCGCCCGACGCCGACCGTGGCGGCCAGGGCGGGAACCGCGAGCAACCCGGTCGCCAGCGTCCCCCAGACACCGGCGAGACCGTGCACCGCGACCGCGCCGATCGGATCGTCGATGCCGAGCCGCTCGACGAGCGGCACGGCAACCACCGCGACCGCCGCAGCAACGAAGCCGATCACCACGGCAGCCCAGGGCGCGACGAACCCGCATGCGGCGGTCACCGCCACGAGCGCGGCGAGGACGCCGTTCAGCATCATCGAGACGTCCGGCTTGCGGAGGACGAGCCACGCGATGCAGATCCCGCCGACTCCGCCCGCCGCTGCCGCGAGATTCGTCGTCAGCGCGACATAACCGAAGAAGCCGACGTGGCCGCCCGTCACGACGCCGAGTGTCGAGCCCGGGTTGAAGCCGAACCAGCCGAACCAGAGGATGAGCGTCCCGAGCACGGCGAACGGCATGTTGTGGCCCGGGATCGCGTTGGCGCGGCCGTCGTGCCCGAACTTGCCGATTCGCGGCCCGAGCAGGATCGCGCCGGCGAGCGCGGCGAGTGCGCCCTGGTAGTGGACGACCGTCGAGCCGGCGAAGTCCTGCATCCCGAATCGCTGCAGCCAGCCGCCGGGCGCCCAGATCCAGTGCGAGACGAGCGAGTAGACCACGGTGAAGATCGCGCCGAACGCGAAGTAGACCCACAGCTTGGCCCGCTCGGCCATCGCGCCCCAGACGATCGCGAGCGAGACGCCGGCGAACACGACCTCGAACAGCCAGCCCGCCGCTCCCGGAATCCCTACGAAGGCGGTGTACGGCGCCTTCCCGACCGCGAGCAACGCGCCGAACGAGGGCGCGAAGCCGTGCGTGCCGACGAAGCCATTCCCGTTCCCGAAGGCGAGCCCGAACCCGACCAGCCAGTAGACGAGCGAGGCCACGCCGAAGATGAGCACGTTCTTGCCCGCGATGTGAGCGGCGTTCTTCATCCGCGTCAGCCCCGCCTCGAGGAAGGCGAAGCCGGCCTGCATGAACATGACGAGCACGGCCGCAACGACGACCCAGATCGTGTTCGCGGCGATCAGCAGTTGATGGTGAGTCATCTCAGACGCTCCCCTGTGCGGTGGTGGACGACGTTCGCGACGGGCGACGTCCAGCAAAGGCCGTCGCCGGAGGAGTGGCCCGTGCGGGCGGCGTCGGCGATCGCGGCGACGACTCGCTCGGCGAGCGCATCGTCCACGACGAAGGCCAGGAGCGCCTTGGGCAGGAAGCGCGACTCGAACGTGCGGCCGCGGTACTCGTGCGTCACGCCGCGCTCGCTCCCGTGCCCGATCGCCTCGACGACGGTGACGCCGACGTGGCCAGTCTCCTCCTCGACAGCGTCGATCACCGTCTCGACCCGCTCCCTCACGACCACCGCCTCGACCTTGACCATCCGGCTCCCTCCTCCGAGCACAAAAAAAGCCCCGCGACCACTCGGGTCACGAGGCTCCTTCGCCTCGGCGGCCGCCTGCTCCGACGCACCGCCTGTCGCCGAAGCTAGCACCGTGGGCGGTCGTCGCCGAGAAGCGCCCGCTCAGCCGAAACATTTGACGCCTGCACGTCGAGCGCCTACCCTGCGAAAGCCATGTTGCTCGCGAACGTGATGGACCGGAACCGGGGAGGCGCCACTGTGCGGCTCGCCGGACCCCGCGGCGCCCTTTAGGTCCGCGCGCCGCCGCTCAGGCGGCTTCCCGTCCTCCGTTCCCTCTTCTTCCGAAGGAGCAGCATGTCCTCTCTCGCACCATCCACAATCGATCTGGCTTCACGTCTAGACCGCCAGGTGCCCGCCGTCGAGGTGCGCCACCTACGGAAGACGTTCGTTCGCCGCGACCGCAAAGCGGGCCGCTTCGCGCGTAAGCGTCCGTGGCCGGCGCTCGACGACGTCTCCTTCACGATCACCCGTGGCGAGTGCGTCGCCATCCTCGGCCAGAACGGTTCGGGGAAGTCGACGCTCGTCCGCCTGCTCTCGACGCTGTTGATCAACGACGGCGGCGAGGCGCTGGTGTTCGGCCACGACGTGGACAGTGAGGCGTCGACGATCCGCCGGCTCGTCAACCGCGTCTCCGTCGAGGCGAGCTTCTTCAAGAAGATGTCCGCGGCCGAGAACCTCTCGTACGCGGCGCGCTTCTACGGGATGACACCGCGGCAGACGCGTACGGGTGTCCCGGAGATCCTCACCCGGGTCGGCTTCCCGCCCGAGCGGCGCGGCGAGTCGATGGAGAACCTGTCGCGCGGGATGCAGCAGAAGGTCGCCCTTGCGCGGGCACTCCTGACCTCGCCCGTCCTGCTCCTGCTCGACGAGCCGACGACGGGCCTCGATCCGCGCTCGAAGCTCGAGGTGCAGCACTTCATCCGGCAGGTTCGCGCGGAGCACGACGCGACGATCCTGCTCTGCACGCACGACATGGCCGAGGCCGAGGCGCTCGCCGACCGGGTCGGGTTGCTCGACCGCGGCAAGCTGCTCTTCCTCGAGCCGGTCGAGAACGTGAAGCGGCGCTTCGGCGTCGAGACGCTCGAGCAGGCGTTCTTCGCCGCCACCGGGCGCGAATTCGAGAACGAGGCATCCGACGATGACGACGACGAGTACAGGGAGGTGTTCGCGTGAGCGAGTTCGCTCTGGAAACAAGGAACCAGCTCGTCGGCCTCTTCGGGATCGTCGAGCGGAACATGTACCTCACGAAGCGCTACTTCGTGTGGGACCTCGCGTTCATGGTCTGGACGATCGCGAACACGCTCACGATCGTCTTCATCGCGCGCGCGATCCCCGGGACCACCCCGGCGGAGGAGAACACCTACGCGACAGTGTTGCTCGTCGGCGCCACGATCTGGGCCTTCCTCGGGATCATCTTCGAGTTCATGACCGAGACGGTCGCCTGGGAGCGCTGGGAGGGGACGATCGAGTACACGTTCATGGCGCCGCTGTCGCGGCTCGTCCACCTGTTCGGGCAGGGCGCGTATGCGGTGCTCTACGGACTGATCCGCGCGACGATCCTGTTCTTCGTGGTCGCCGCGTTCATCGGCATCCACGCACCTCAGGCGAACTACGGAGCGGCACTCGGGCTGCTCGCGCTTGCGTCGCTCTCGTTCATCGGCGTCGGGATCATGACCTCGGTGCTGCCGCTGATCTCGCCGGAGAAGGGCGCGCAGCTCGGCTTCGTCTGCCAGGGCGTGATGCTCGTGGTCTCGGGCGTCTACTACCCCGTGAGCGTCATGCCGGAGTGGATGCAGTGGATCTCGAAGATCTCGCCGGCGACGTACGCGCTACGCGGCTGCCGCCACTCGATCATCGAGGGCACCGGCATGGTGTGGGCGGACGTGTGGCCGCTGCTGATCATCGCCGTGCTCGCGACGCCGATCGGGCTCGCGGTGTTCCGCAGGGGCGAGCGGCACGCGAAGAAGCACGGCAAGTTGAAGCGGGCGGGATGACCGACTGGTTCGCAGGCGACGTCGCCGCGCGCTACGACTCCTCGACGGCCGGCATGCCGGTCGAGCCGGTCGTCGAGTTCCTCCTCCCGCTCGCGGGCGGCGGCGCGCTCGAGCTCGCGATCGGCACCGGCAGGATCGCCGTGCCGCTCGCCGAGCGCGGGGTTCGCGTTGAGGGAATCGACTTCTCGCGGGACATGGTCGCGCAGCTGCGGCAGAAGACGGACGAGATTCCGGTCGAGATCGGCGACATGTCGACGACGCAGGTCGACGGCGCGTTCTCGCTCGTCTACGTCGTCTTCAACTCGATCAACAACGTCACGACGCAGGACGGGCAGGTCGCAGCCTTCGCGAACGCCGCGGCGCACCTCGAGCCCGGCGGCTGCTTCGTGGTCGAGGTCGGCGCGGCGAACACGCAGCCGCTCGAGGTGTTCGACCTGAGCGAGAAGCACGTAGGCGTCGACGAGTACGACGCCGACACGCAGCGGCTCGTCTCCCACCACTTCTCGCTCGTCGACGGGGAGTGGCGGCGACTCTCTGTTCCGTTCCGCGCGGTCTCGCCGGCCGAGCTCGACCTCATGGCACGTCTCGCCGGGATGGAGCTGCGCGAGCGCTGGGCCGACTGGGACCGCTCGCCGTTCACCGCCGAGAGCACGAAGCACGTCTCCGTATGGCAGAAGACCTGAGGATCGAGCTCCCGATCGAGACCGAGCGGCTCCTCATCCGGCCGCTCGAGCTGGAGAACGCCGCAGACCTCGGCGAGGATCCGGAGTGGATTCGGGAGAAGGTCGACCGCTTCGAGCGGGACGGCGGGATGAGTCTCTGGGCGGCAGTCGAACGCGAGAGCGGGCGGGCGGTCGCGCTCGCGGGCCTGCAGTGGGAGCAGATCGACGGGCGCCGCGAGCTCGATCTCGGCTGCGTCGTCGCGGCCGACGCGCAGCGGCGCGGCTACGGCACGGAAGCGTCGGTGGCGATCGTCGGCGCCGCCTTCGCGGCGGGCTTCGACCGTCTCACGGCCATGACCGGCCACGACAACGAGGCGGCGCTACACATCCTGGAGAAGCTGGACTTCACCTCGAGCGGCGAGACGACCTTCGAAGGTCGTCGGTACGCGTTCTTCGTGCGACGGCGTTAGCGTTCACGCGTGCCCGTTCGCGCGCGCCGCTCGTGCCTGACCGTTCCCGCCTCGAGCGAGCGGATGCTCGCAAAGGCCCCGTCACTCGCCGCCGACGAGGTGATCGTCGACCTCGAGGATGCGGTCACGGCCGAGGACAAGGAGGCCGCGCGCCGGATTGCGGTCGCCGCGCTGGGACGCGGCGCGCTCGCCCGAACGACGGCACTCCGCGTCAACGGACGTTCTACACCGTGGTGGGAGGACGACCTGCGCGCCGCGGCGGAGGCGCACCCGGACGTGGTCGTACTCCCCAAGGTCGAGTCGCCCGAGGACGTGTCCGCCGCGGCCGAACTGCTTCCGGCCGGGATCGGACTCGAGGCGCAGATCGAGACGGCACGCGGGCTCGTCGAAGCCGAGCGGATCGCCGGCGCCGGCGGCGGCCTCGAAGCACTCGTCTTCGGGCCGGCCGATCTCGCTGCCTCGCTCGGCGTCCCCGTGCTGACGATCGGCGCAGGCGCTTCCGACTATGCCCTCGCACGGGTGGTTGCCGCGGCCCGCGCCTCCGGCCTGCAGGTGCTCGACGGGCCGCACGCGCGCCTCGGCGACGACCTCGGACTCGTCCTCTCCGCGCGGCGCGCTCTCGAGCACGGCTACGACGGCAAGTGGGTGATCCACCCGAGCCAGATCGAGCCCGTGCAACTCGGATCTTCACCCCGTCCCCGGCCGACGTGGAGCGCGCGAGGCGACTCCTCGACACCTCCGGCGCCGCAGCCCGCTTCGAGGGCGAGCTCGTGGACGAGGCCTCGCGCAAGCTCGCCGAGTCGCTCCTCAGGCGCGCCGAGCTGCTCTCCTAGCGGCCTTCCGCCGCTTCACCTCGGGCGCAGCGAGTACCCCGCGATACCAGACGTGCAAAACTCCGGCGACCCCCGCCACGATCACGCCGAGCAGCTTGACGATGCTTGCCACCACGTCACAGAGGGTACGTCGCGTACGAACGCCGCCTGCGAAAAGATAGAACCACCGTTAACCCCGACGAAAGGATTGGCCGCAGATGACCAACACGAAGGAAAGGGTCGCCGACGCAGCGTCGAACGCCCGCCCCTACGTCGAGCGCGCTCTCCGCGACGAGGAGCTGCGCGACAACATCCGTAACGCCTTCGCCTCAGCCCGGTCGGTCTACGAGGAGCTCTCGTCACGCCGCAAGGTCTCCGACGCGGCCTCGCAGCTCGCCGGCGACAAGGACATCCAGGACGAGATCCGCAGCGCGATCGACGAGCTTCGGAACGCCACCCGCCGTGTCAAGGACGTGAAGCGCGCCGCACCGGAGCCCCAGCGTGCTGCCAAGCAGAGCCTGATCCTGCTCGTTCGGGATCGTCCTCGGCCTCCTGCTCAACCCGATCACCGGCCCGGCTCTGCGGCGCGCACTGGGCCGCAAGCTGTTCGGCAGCGACAACGGATTCGTCTACCAGGGGAACGGCACCAAGGCGTCGTAGCCCTCAGCTGCGCCCGAGATGCTCCCGCGCGAAGGCGCGGAAGCGGTCGCGCGTGCCGGCGTCCGGAGCGATGGGCTCGTCGTCGGCGTACTGCGGATCGGAAGCGATCTCTTCCGCGACGTCGCGCACCTCGCGCTCGATCGCGGCGCGATGGGCGGGATCACGGAGCAGCGCGTCCACCCAGCTCTCGGAGCCGTCCCAGGCGGGAATGTCGTGCTCGAACAGGAGCTGGCCGAGCAGGAGGCCCGTGCGGATGTAGGCGAACGTCTTGAAGGCGAGGATCCGGTGTGGCGTCTCGACACGGGCCGCGAGTGCCGGATCCTCGTGCAGGACGCGGTCGACGATGCCGCCGATCGGCTCGTCCACCAGCGGGATCCAGAGCTCGTCGAGATCGGGCATGACCGGATTATGCCCAGCGGCGAAGTAGCGTAGGCCTACGTGGCCGGTTCGGACGATCTCCTCGCGCAGTTGGCGGCCGCTCCGGCCGAGACGGGCCTCTTCCTCGACTTCGACGGAGTGCTGGCGCCGATCGTCGCGCGGCCGGAGGACGCCGCGCCGCCGCCCGAGACGCGCACCGAGCTCGAGCGGCTCGTCGCGAAGTACGCGCTCGTCGCGGTCGTGAGCGGCCGAGCGGGCGACGACGTGCGTGCCCGGCTGGGGGTCGACGGCGTCGTGTGCGTCGGCTCTCACGGGCTCGAGCTCGAGCCGCAGGCCGAGCTCTGGCGGCGAACGCTCGCGGCCTTCGCGTCCGCAGCCCTGTGGCCGCCGGAGGAGATCGAGGTGAAGGGCCTCGCGGTCTCCTTCCACTTCCGCGGCCACGACGACGAGCGCGAGGCGGTGCGCCTGCTCGACGGGATCGCGGACTCGGCCCGCGAGCAAGGGCTCGTCGCGCGCTATGGGCGCAGGATCCTCGAGGTGCTGCCGCCGGTCGGCTCGCACAAGGGGACGGCGGTGCGGCACCTGCTGGAGGAGCACGGGCTGCGGCGCGCCCTTGCGGCCGGCGACGACACGACCGACCTCGACTCCTTCGCCGCGCTCGAAGGTCTCGAGGTCGCGGTGCGCGTGGCGGTCGCCTCGGAGGAGTCGCCGCAGCTGCTGGTCGAGGCCGCGGACGTCGTCGTCGGCTCGACGGGCGAGTTCCTGGCGCTGCTCCGTCGGCTCTAAGCCACTGCCTCCCGGTTGAGCACGTCCCACGCGCGCCGCACGTCGGCCTCCGTCGTCCGCGCGTTGCCGATCGCAAGCCGCAGGACGTAGCGACCGTCGAGCTTCGTGTGCGTGATGAAGATCTCACCGGAGGTGTTCACGCGCGCCTCCAGCTCCTCGTTCTCCTCGTCCGTCCCGTGGCGGCGAAAGACGACGAGCGAGAACCGCTGCGGCGCTACGAGCTCCCACTCAGGCGTCTCCTCGACCCAGCCGGCAAACAGCTCGGCGAGGCGGATGTGCTCGCGAACGACGGCGCGCAGACCCTCGGCGCCGTAGCAGCGCAGCACTGCCCAGAGCTTGAGCGAGCGGAAGCGGCGGCCGAGTGGCGGGCCGTAGTCCGCGAGCGAGAACGCCTCGTCGTCGGCGCGCAGATACTCCGGCGTCAGGGCGAACGCCTCGCGCCACTCCTCCGGCCGCGCCGTCCAGACGAGCGAACAGTCCGTCGGAACCAGCATCCATTTGTGCGGATTCACAACGACGGAATCGGCGAGTTCGACCCCGTCGGCCGACCAGCGCTCCTCCTCGCAGATCCAGGACGAGCCCGCGTAGGCCGCATCGATGTGAAGCCAGGCGCCGGCGGCATGCGCCCTCTCCGCGACTGCGCGCACCGGATCGACCGAGGCGAAGGACGTCGTACCGACGGTCGCCACGACACACGCGACGTCGGCGAGGTCGTAGCCGTCGACCGTCATCCGCAGCTCGTCGTCAGCCGGCACCTTGCGGAGCTCCATCCCGAGCATCCGTGCGCCCTTCTCCACCGAGGAGTGCGCGTGCTCGGAGCAGACGACGACGTCGCGGCCCGTGACGTGGCGTGCCGCGATCAGCGCCGCGAGCGTCGAGGTGGAGGCCGTGTCCTCGATGTGCCCGTGCCAACCCTCGGGCAATCCGAGCAGCTGCCGTACCCAGTCGGCGACGCGCAGCTCGAGCTCGGTCGAGGCCGGCGAGGCGCGCCACACGATCGCTACCTGGTTCAGCGCTGCGGCGATCAGCTCCGCGAGGATCGCGGGCTCGGACGACGTGACCGCGAAATAGGAGAAGAAGCGCGGGCTCTGCCAGTTCGTGAGTGCGGGCAGGAGGAGCTCGTCGAGATCGCGGAGGACGTCGGCAAAGGACTCCGCCTGCTCGGGCGCCGCCGCCGGCAGCTGCCCCGAGAGCTCGCCCGGCTTCACCTGCGCGAGCACGGGCAGCTCGCCGACGCGCTCCAGGTAGCGCGCCGTCCACTCGAGCGCGGCGGCGCCGTCCACCCGAAAGTCGGTCACGGTCGCTTCTTCCGCAGCTTGTCGAGCTGCTTCCAGGTGCGCGTGTTGGCGACGTCGGCCTTCGTCAGCCAGCCGCGCCGAGCCTGCGCCACTGCCAGCTCGACGTACGCCTGCGAGCGAACCTCGTGTCCGTCGGAGGAGACGACCAGCTTCAGCCCCGCCTCCTTCGCAGCGCGGGCGTGAACGTCCCGCAGGTCGAGCCGGTCCGGCTGGCCGTTGATCTCGAGCAACGTCCCCGTCTCGAGCGCCCCCTCGATCACACGCTCGACGTCGACGTCGCGCGGCGGCCGCTTCCCGATCCGGCGACCGGTGAGGTGGCCGATCACGTCGACGTACGGGTTCTGCATCGCCTCGAGCACACGCTCGGTCGGGCGGGAGTCGGGCGCGTTGTGCACCGAGGCGACGACCCAGTCGAGCAGCGCGAGATCTTCGTCCGCCACGTCGACCTCGCCGTTCGATCGGATGTTCGCCTCGACGCCGGCGAGGATCTGCAGGCTCGGGAACCGCTTACGCAACCGCTCGATCTCCTCGAGCTGGGCGTGCATCCGCCCCTCGCGGAGGTAGTGCGAATGGTCGGTGACGGCGTAGTACGCGTAGCCGCGCGCGACCGCGGCCTCGAGCATCTCCTCGAGCGTGCTCTTGCCGTCGGCCGACCAGTGGGAATGCGTGTGCAGGTCGCCGCGGACGTCGCGCAACTCGACAAGCTTCGGGAGTTCGCCGCGCCGCGCCGCCTCGAGCTCACCCGAGTTCTCGCGCAGCTCGGGCGGAATCGGTTGGTAGCCGAGGAACTCGTACACGGCGTCCTCGTCGGCGCTCTTGAAGATGTCGCCGCTCTCGACGTTGGTGACGCCGTACTCCGAGATCGAGAGCCCCCGCCGCACGGCGTCCTCGCGCATCGCGACGTTGTGGTCCTTCGAGCCGGTGAAGTGCTGCAGGAGGTTGCCGAACGACTCCGGCGGGACGACGCGCAGGTCGAAGCGCAGCCCGTCGCGCGAGACGACCGTCGCCTTCGTGTCACCCTGCGCCGCGACGTCGACGACCCAGCTCAGCTCGGCGAAGTGGCCCGTGAGGTCGCCCGGATTCGTCGCGCTGGCGATGATGTCGAGGTCGCGGAACGTCTCCTTGCGACGCCGCACCGACCCCGCCTCCGAGACCGCGAGCGCGGCCGGCAGCTCGCGTAACGCCGCGACGACCGCCTGCACCTCGGGCAGGCCTCGGCCGAGCAGGTACCGGTCGGTCTCCGGGCTCTCGGCCTGGTACGCGAGCGCGGCGAGAATCTTCTCCTCGCTCTTGGGGCCGAGCCCGGCGAGCGCCCGCAACCGCTCAGACTCGGCCGCGGCCTTGAGCCCGTCGAGCGTCTCGACACCGAGCTCGCGCCAGATGCGCGCGGCGGTCTTCGGCCCGAGACCCGGCAGCTTCATGAAGAGGACGACCTCGGGCGGGACGCCGGCCTTCTTCTTCGTCAGCGCCTGGATCTCGCCGATCTCGACGATCTCGACGATCTTCTCCTCGATCGTCTTGCCAATGCCCTGCAGCTCTTTCGCACGCCCATCGAGCGCCAGCTGGGCGACGGAGCCCGACGTCTCGCGCACACGTGCGGCAGCGCGGCGGTAGGCGACGACGCGGAACGTGTCCTTGCCCTCGAGCTCGAGCAGGTCGCCGAGCAGCTCGATCTGGTCGGCGATCTCGGAGTTCTTAGGTAGCTCCGACACTCTGGCGATGATATGAGCGTGCCCCGCGCCGTCGTCTGCCTTCCGACCTACAACGAGCGGGAGAACCTCGAGCTAATGGTGCGTGCCCTCGCGCACCAGGACGTCGACGTCCTCGTCATCGACGACAACTCCCCGGACGGCACCGGCGAGATCGCCGACCGGCTGGCGAGCGAGCTGCCGTGGCTCGAGGTGCTTCACCGGCCGCGCAAGGAGGGACTGGGACGCGCGTACGTCGACGGGTTCCGGCACGTGCTCGCGAGCGGCGCCGAGCTCGTGCTCGAGATGGACTGCGACTTCTCGCACGATCCGGCCGACGTGCCCCGGCTGATCGCGGCGGTCGAGGCAGGCGCGGATCTCGCGCTCGGCTCCCGCTACGTCGCGGGCGGCGGCACCGCGAACTGGGGGCTCGTGCGGCGCTTCATCTCGCGTGGCGCCTCGGTCTACACGCGCGTCTTGCTCATGCCGATCCACGACGCGACGGGGGGCTTCAAGTGCTTCCGCCGCAAGGTGCTCGAATCGATCGACCTGGAGACGATCGACGCCGCCGGCTACGTCTTCCAGATCGAGACGACGTATCGCACCCTGCGCAAGGGGTTCAACGTGGTCGAGGTTCCCATCCGCTTCGCCGACCGCACAGCGGGCCAGTCGAAGATGAGCCGGGCGATCGTGCTCGAGGCGGTCTGGAAGGTGCCACGGCTACGGTTGGCCGCATTGACGGGACGGCTGTGACCGAGCTCGACGAGGGGACATTCGACGCGGCGATCGCGGACGGCCCGCTGCTCGTCGACTTCTGGGCTCCCTGGTGCCGGCCGTGCAAGGCGATCGAGTCGATCCTCGAGGAGTTGCCCGTCGAGGTCGCGCGGCTGAACATCGACGAGGAGCCGGGGATCGCCTCGCGCTACGACGTGCTCTCGATCCCGACGGTGATCCTTTTCTCGGGCGGAGAAGCGCGGGGCTCGGTGATCGGAGCGCGCCCGCGCGCACACTTCGAGCAGTGGCTAGCGGAAGTGCTCCCAGCCGGCAACTGAGTACGGCTCGCCGCGGAGCGTGAGCTCGACTCCTGCGCCCTCCTCGACCCGGCCGATGACCGGGAAGTCGAGCGGATCCGGCGTCGTCGCGAGCAGCTCGTAGTCCTCGCCGAAGCCGATGTCGTCGAGCTCGGCGCCCGCCGCGAGCGGAACGCGCTCGAGCTCGATCGAGAGGCCGACTCCCGAGCGCTCGGCGATGTGGCCGGCATCCGGCGCGAGCCCGTCGGAGAGGTCGAGCATGGCCGTCGCGGTGCGGGCCAGTCGCTTCCCCTCCTCGACGCGGTCCGGCACCGGCGGCAGCGAACCGTTCCGGAACGCCACACCCGCGCCGCCGAGCGGTCCGGTGACGACGACGAGGTCGCCGGGCTGCGCGCCGGAGCGGCCGGGCACACGCTCCGAATGGCCGAGTGCGGTCACCGACAGGAGGACAAGGCCGGCGCGGGTCGTGTCGCCGCCTCGAACCGCCACCCCGCGCTCGTTCAGACCGGCGTAGAGCTCGAGCACGTGCTCGAGCTTGGTCTCCGGCGGCAACCCGAGCGAGACGAGGAGCGCGAGCGGATCGGCTCCCGAGGCCGCGAGGTCGCTGATGTTGACTGCGGCGGCGCGCGCGCCGAGCTCGCGCCAGCTCAGGAGGTCGAAGCGGAAGTGGACACCGTCGACGAGCGCGTCCTGGGTCACGACGAGCCCCTCCACGACAGCCGCGTCGTGCTCGATCCCGTGGGCAAGCCCTCGCCGTTCGAGCTCCGCCAGCAGTCCGAACTCGCCGACCTCCCCGAGCGTCGTCACGACTCGGAGATGCGCGCCCGCTCGTCGAGCGTCTCCGGATCGAGCGCCGCGAGCGCGTCGTAGAGCCGTGCATGGAAGGTGCCCGGGCCGGCCGCGCCGTCGGCGGCATCCTCGGCCGCGACGCCGAGCGCGGCTAGCGCCTCGGCCGCTGCCTCGAGCGGCTCGTCCGGCTTCGCCGCGAGGAAACAGCCTGTGAGGGCCGAGGAGATGCAGCCGGTGCCGGTCACGGTGGCGAGCAGCGGATGCCCGTTCGCCACGGCGAGTGCCCGCTCGCCATCGGAGACGTTGTCGATCGGCCCCGTCACAGAGGCGACGACCCCGAGACCCCGCGCCGCTTCTCGTGCGAGTGCGGCGGGCTCGAGTCCAATCGACATCGACTCGACGCCGCGAACCTCGGCCTCCGCGCCCACGAGGGTCGCGATCTCTCCCCGGTTGCCGCGCAGCACGGTGACGCGCACCTCGTCGAGGATCCGCCGCGCCGTGTCGGTGCGGTACGCCGTCGCACCGGCCCCTACCGGATCGAGCACGACCGGGATCCCGCGAGTGCTCGCGGCGCGGCCGGCGAGCAGCATCGCCTCGATCCACTGTTCCGAGAGCGTGCCGATGTTGAGGACGAGCGCGGACGCGAGCCCGACCATCTCCTCGACCTCCTCGCGCGCATGCGCCATCACGGGCAGCGCGCCGAGCGCCAGGGTCGCGTTGGCCGTCTCGTTCATGACGACGTAGTTCGTGATCTGGTGGACGAGCGGCTTCCGCTCGCGCAGCTCGCGCAGGGTCGTTCCGGGGGAGATGCTCATCGCGCGGCGACCCCCAAGACGTCCACCGGACCGTCGCCGCCGCCGATCTCCGCGAGGCCCTGCGCGACGGCGCGCGATGCGGCCGCAGCTGCACCGCGCGCCGACTCTGCCAGCGAGAGCCCGCGCGCAAGGAGCGCGGCGAGCGTCGCTGAATGGGTGCAGCCGGCGCCGTGGGTGGCAGCCACGCCGCGGCGCTCGAACGGGATCTCGAGCTGCTCCCGCCCGTCGAAGAGATGGTCGGCCGGGTCCTCGCCGTGTCCTCCGGTGACGAGCGCAGCGGGCGCACCGAGGGCGACGATCGCCTCGGCGAGCTCCGCCGGCGACGCCTCCGACCCGGTGAGCGCCTGTGCCTCCATCAAGTTCGGTGTCACCACGGTCGCAAGCGGAAAGAGACGCCCGACGAGAACCTCTACCGCGTCGTCCTCCAGCAGGAGCGCCCCCGAGCTCGCAACCATGACCGGATCGACCACGAGCGGCAGCGGATGCTCCTCGAGCCAATCGGCCACGGTCTCGATGATCGAGCGCGAGAAGAGCATCCCCGTCTTCGCGGCGTCGATCCCGATGTCCCCGGCGACCGCGTCGAGCTGCGCGCGGACGAACCACTGCGGCACCTCGTGGACGGCCGACACCTCGCGCGTGTTCTGCGCCGTCAGGGCGACGATCGCCGACATGCCGTGGACGCCCGCCGCCGCGAACGCCTTCAGGTCGGCCTGGATCCCGGCCCCTCCGCCGGAGTCGGAGCCCGCAATCGTGATGCAGCGTGGAACCAACGCACTCCCTTCGCCGGCATGACCCGGATCAGGTTCGACGGGTGTGATCTCAGCCTCGCCGCGAGGCACCCCGGTGGGCGAACCCTAACCCCAGAGGTGCAGACGGCGCGCGACCTCGGCGAAGTTGAAGTCGTACCCCCAGCCGAACGCCCGCGGCATAACGATCCGCCGGTCCTGCGCGTTCCACCAGCGCGACTTGTAGCGCTCCCACGTCGGCCGCCGCCAGTCGTACGGGACGCCGAGGAACTTGCCGGTGTGCCTGGCGTTCATGTATCGAGCGTACCGATGTACCGGCTTCCCCCCGCCCTCGCCGCCACCGCGACGCCGCGGATCCTCGAGCTCCTGGGAGAGGGCCCGGGCCGCGTGCTGGAGCTCGGCTTTGCGGGAATTCACGCCACGCCGCTCGAGCTCGCGGGCTGGGAGGTCGTCGTGGTCGAGTCCGATCCCGCCTTTCGCGCCCGCGCAGAAGCGCGGGCCGGAAGACTCGCGGAGACTCCCGAAGGCAGGTTCGACGCGGTCGTAGCTCCCGCCGGAGCAGACCTGAGCGGCATCGACGCGGCTCGGGTACTAATCGTCGAGCAGAATGGATCCGTGCAGGAGAGTCGTTAGGGATACATGGAGACGCGCGTGGTGTTGACAGTGCCGGACTTCGACGAGGCGGTCGCGTTCTACCGCGACGCGCTCGGGTTCGAACAGCTCGCCGACTGGAGCGGCGAGGATGGGAGGGTAATCCTCCTCGACGCAGGCCGAGCGACGATCGAGCTGTTCGATGAGCGGCAGGCGGAGAGCGTCGACCGGATCGAGGCCGGGCGCAGGGTCTCCGGTCCCGTGCGCCTCGCGGTCATGGTGACCGACCTCGACGCGACCACGGGACGGCTCACCGCGGCCGGTGCGGAGTCGGTGGCCGAGCCCGTCGTCCCGCCGTGGGGCGGACGTAACACGCGACTCCGGACGCCCGACGGACTCCAGCTGACACTGTTCAGCGAGCTGTAGGCCGCTTCAATGGTGGGGTGACGACCACCGCAGTCTGGGACGACCTCCTCGCCGGGGACGAGTTGGCGCACCTCGCGACCGAGCCGGGGCGCGATGCCCGAACCGCGCCGCTTCCCGACTCGCTCCAGCCGGTCCTGCGCGAGGCGCTCGCGCGCCGCGGCATCCACGAGCTGTACGCGCACCAGGCCGAGGCGTACGCGGCGGCACGGGCCGGCGGCAACGTCATCGTCACAACCGGCACCGCGTCGGGCAAGACGCTCGCCTTCAACCTGCCCGTGCTCGACGCGCTCGCGGCCGACCGGCACGCGCGCGCGCTCTACCTCTACCCGACGAAGGCGCTCGCCCAGGACCAGGCGCGCTCGCTCGGCGAGCTCGGCGTGGCCGCCGTCCGCGCCGCGATCTACGACGGGGACACGCCGACCGAGCGGCGACGGCAGATCCGCGGCTGGGCGAACCTCGTGCTCACGAACCCGGACATGCTCCACATCGGCGTCCTGCCGCGGCACGATCTCTGGGGCGACTTCCTCCACAACCTCCGCTACGTGGTTGTCGACGAGGCGCACGTCTACCGCGGCGTCTTCGGCTCGCACGTCGCGAACGTCCTGCGGCGACTGCGGCGGCTCGCCCGGATCTACGGGGCCGAGCCGCAGTTGCTCCTTGCCTCGGCAACGATCGCCAACCCGGGAGAGCTCTCGCGCGCGCTCACCGGCGAGGACGCGACGGTCGTCGAGGACGACGCGGCGCCGCGGGCCGAGCGGACGGTCGCGCTCTGGAACCCGCCGCTCCTCGACGCCGAGCTCGGGTTGCGGGCGAGCGCTCTCGGCGAGGCATCGCGACTCCTGGCCGGCCTCGTCGGCCGCGGCCTCCGCACCATCTGCTTCGCGAAGAGCCGCAAGTCGGCGGAGCTCATCCACCGCTTCGCGAGCGATCGGCTCGACGCGGAGACGGCGGCGCGGCTGGCGCCGTACCGCGCCGGCTACACGCCGCAGCAGCGGCGGGAAATCGAGCGGCGGCTCGTGGAGGGCGAATTGCTCGGCGTCACCTCCACCGACGCGCTCGAGCTCGGCATCGACATCGGCGACCTCGACTGCGCGATCTCGGTCGGCTTCCCGGGCACAGTGGCGAGCCTGCGCCAGCAGTGGGGACGTGCCGGCCGCCGCGAGCACGGCCTCGCGATCCTCATCGCCTCGGAGGATGCGCTCGACCAGTACTTCATGCGCGAGCCACCGGCGCTGCTCGAGCGGCGGGTCGAGGCGGCGATCCTCGACCACGCCAATCCGCGCGTCCTCGACGGACACGTCGCCGCTGCCGCGTTCGAGGCTCCGGTCGACGACACCGACACCGCGACGCTCGGCCCGGAGGCGCTCGAGCGCGCGCCGCACGTGCCGGAGCTGCGCCACACGGCACGCGGCTGGGTCTGGGCCGGCAAGGAGACGCCGGCCGCGCGCGTCCCGCTCCGCTCGACCTCGCCCGACGCGTTCCTCGTCGTCGACGCCTCGAGCGGAGACGTGCTCGGGCTCGCCGAGCAGGAGCGCGCCTACTCCACCGTCCACGCGGGCGCCGTCTACCTCCACCTCGGCCGCCAGTACCTCGTGCGCGAGCTCGACCTGCAGGCGCGGCGTGCGCTGGTCGAGCCGTTCGCCGGCGACTGGTACACGCAGGCGAAGAAGGAGACGGAGACCTCGATCGAGGAGCCGCTGCGCGTCGAGCGGAGGCTCGGTCTCGAGCTCTCCTTCGGCCGCGTGTCGGTGACCGAGCAGGTGGTGGCGTACCAGAAGAAGGCGGTTGCGGACGGCTCGACGCTCGACACTGTCCCCCTCGACCTGCCGCTGACCACGTTCGACACCGAAGCAGTTTGGTTCGTGCCGAGGCCGCACCAGCTCGAGGGCCTCGAGGCGATGCCGCTGCTGCTCTCGTCCCTCCACGCGGCCGAGCACTCGCTGATCGCGCTCCTGCCGCTGTGGGCGATGTGCGACCGCTGGGACATCGGCGGCCTCTCGACCAACCTCCACCTCGACACCGGCGCGCCGACCGTCTTCGTCTACGACGGACACGCCGGCGGAGTCGGCATCGCGGCCCGCGGCTTCGAGCAGTTCGAGGGCTGGGTCGCCGACACGGCTGAGCTGTTGGCCGGGTGCCCATGCGAGCGCGGCTGCCCGTCCTGCGTCCAGAGCCCGAAGTGCGGCAACCTGAACGAGTTCCTCGACAAGGCCGGAGCGCTCAAGCTGCTGCGCCGTATGCTCGAGTCGTGACGAGGATCCTCGTCCGGCCGCCCGGGAGGGAAGACGTTCCGTCGTGGGAGGCGCTCGGTTGGCGCGCGGCACCGGACCCGGCGCGGCTCGCGGACGAGCACGCGCGGTTCCGCGGCGCGCTCGCGGATGCGGGTGCCGAGGTGATCGAGGCGCGCGGCGAGCCGGGGAACCTCGACTCGATCTACGTCTACGACCCGGTGCTCGTGACACCGCACGGCGCGATCCTGCTCCAGCCGGGAAAGGCCGGACGCCGCGGCGAGCCCGAGGCGCTCGCGCCGGATCTGCCTCTGCCTGTGCTCGGCCGCCTCGAAGGAGACGAGCTCGCCGAGGGCGGTGACACCGTCTGGCTCGACGAGCGGACGCTGCTCGTCGGCCACACGTACCGCACTAACGCCTCCGGAATCGAGGCGCTCCGCCGCCTCCTGCCCGAGGCCGATGTCTTCGCGTTCCACCTACCGCACTTCCACGGCCGCGGCGAGGTTCTGCATCTCCGCTCCCTGCTGAACCCGCTCACGCCGGAGCTCGTGGTTGCGTATCCGCCGCTCATGCCCGTCGCGCTCGTCGAGTTGCTCGAGGCGCGCAGCATCGTCGTGGTCGAAGTGCCGGACCAGGAGTTCGAGACGATGGGTCCGAACGTCCTCGGCCTGCCGAACGGCCGGGCGCTCGCGCTCGCCGGCAACCGGGTGACCCGCGAGCGACTCGAGAGCGCAGGTCTCGAGGTCGTCGAGTACGACGGCGACGAGATCTCGCGCAAGGGCGACGGCGGCCCGACCTGTCTGACCTTGCCTGTCGATTTCGGCCCGCCCCGCTCGTCGTAGAAGCGTCAAACGAATCCCGAAGGAGGGATCCCATGCAGTACCTGCTCCTGATCAACGACGACGAGGCGCACTGGGGCGACATGCCCGAGGACGAGCGCAACGCGATCTACGCCGAGTACGGGCAGTACACGGAGGAGCTGCAGAGCCGCGGCATTCTCGTGGGCGCCAACCAGCTCCAGCCGGGCGAGACGGCGACGGTCGTCCACGTCGAGGCTGGCAAGACGCTCACGACCGACGGGCCTTTCGCGGAGACGAAGGAAGTGCTCGGCGGCTACTACCTGATCGACGTGGACACGCTCGACGAGGCGCTCGAGTGGGCCGCGAAGATCCCGTCCGCCCGCTACGGCCACATCGAGGTGCGCCCGATCGTGATGCGCGAGGCGGAGGTCGCGTCGTAGACGAGCTCACTCGCGCCTACCGCGACGAGCGTGCCCGCTCGATCGCGATCCTCGGCCGCGTCCTCGGTGACCTCGACCTCGCCGAGGACGCGGTGCAGGACGCCTTCGTCCGGGCGGCCGAGCGCTGGCCACGCGACGGAGCGCCGCGCAATCCCGGCGCCTGGATCGTCACGACGGCCCGGAACGCGGCGATCGACCGGATCCGCCGGGAGCAGACGCTCGCGCGCAAGACGGAGCTGCTCTTGCGGGCCGAGGAGCTCCCCGACGACGAGGAAGCCGTGATCCCCGACGAACGACTCGAGCTGATCTTCGCCTGCTGCCACCCGGCGCTCGCGCCGGAGGCCCAGGTCGCGCTGACGCTGAGCCTGGTCGGCGGCCTCGAGACGTCCGAGATCGCGCGCGCGTTCCTCGTCCCCGAGCCGACGCTCGCGCAACGGCTCGTCCGGGCGAAGCGGAAGATCCGCGACGCCGGCATCCCGCTGCGCGTGCCGGCGGAGCACTTGCTGCCGGAGCGCCTGCGGGTCGTGCTCGCAACGATCTACCTCGTCTTCAACGCCGGCTACGGGCCGCCCGTGCGCCGCGAGCTGTGCGCGGAGGCGATCCGGCTCGCCGCGGTGCTGGCGACGCTGATGCCGGACGAGGCCGAAGCACACGGCCTGCACGCGTTGCTTCTCCTGCAGGACGCACGCCGCGACGCGCGCGTCTCACCCGCGGGAGAGCTCGTCCTGCTCGACGAGCAGGACCGTAGCCTCTGGGACGCAGACGAGATCGAGCAGGGCCGGCGTGCACTCGAGCGAGCACTGTCCCTGCGCCATCCCGGGCCGTACCAGCTGCAGGCCGCGATCGCGTCGCTCCACTACGAGGAGCCGGTCGACTGGGCACAGGTCGCGCTCCTCTACGGCCGGCTCGCAGAGCTGAGCCCGTCGCCGGTCGTGGAGCTGAATCGCGCGGTCGCCGTCGCCATGGCCGAAGGGCCGGAGCCCGGGCTCGAGCTCGTCGACGGGCTGACCGGGCTCGAGCGCTACCACCTCTGGCACTCGACCCGCGCCGATCTGCTGCGCCGCCTCGGCCGGGACGCAGAGGCTGCGGCGGCCTACTCCCGTGCGCTCGAGCTCGCACCGAGCGAGACCGAGCGCACGTTCCTCCAGAGTCGCGTCACCGCCTAGGCGGTCGCGAGCACCTGCTTGCGGCGAAGCTTCAGCAGCGACACGGCCTGCGAGGTCTGCCGGAACGGGTCGTAGACCGTCGACCCGTCATCGACCGAGACCGCCGCGACTGCCACTCCGTCGACGTCCGCCACGATCCACTCGCCCTCGTGCAGCGGCCGCTCGCTCAGGATCGCGAGGCGCTCGAGCTCCTCACGGCAGGCGCTCAGCCGCAGCTGGATCGCCGTCCGCACGGGCTGCGGCGAGCGGGCGCGATCCTGGTGCGCCTGGCGGTACCGAACGGCACTGCGATTGAAGTCAGCCATGCGGGACATGGCGACCTGGCGCATAAGCTCGGGATGCATCATCACTCCTCCTTTACTCGGCGTGCTACCCTAACCACTGTTCGGAGAATACCAGTTACGTAACCTCCGACGCAAGGACAATGGTTACGGATTTACATACGCAGCTGGACCTCGTCCGCGACTACGTGAACACCCTCGATTTCGAGACCGGCATCGACCGGATCGCCACGCCGGACGAGCTCGCCATGTGGTTCTCCGAGCAGGGCCTTGTGGACGATCTGGTGGAGCCGACCGAGCAGGAGGTCGAGGACGCCGTCGCCGTGCGGGAGGCGATCCGGGAGCTCCTGCTCGCGAACAACGGGGTCGAGGTGGACGCCGGCGCCGCCTCGCAGACGCTGGAGGAGGCCGGACGCAGGGCGCGCCTCGGCGTCCGTTTTGAGGACGGACGCCCTGTCCTCGCTCCCGAGGACGACGGAGCCCGCGGCGCGGTCGGCCACATCGTCGCGACCGTCGCCGAGCTCGCGCCGACCGACGACTGGAAGCGCCTCAAGACCTGCCGCGACGAGCACTGCCGCGTCGCCTTCTACGACAAGTCGCGCAACCGCTCGCGCGCGTGGTGCTCGATGGAGGTCTGCGGCAACCGCGAAAAGGCGCGCAACTTCCGCCACCGCCACGCGGCGAAGACGGCCTAGGCGGAGCGAGCGAGGTCGTTCGGCCCCGCGGCCGGCAAGGGCGATTTGCTCCCGCCTTCGGGCGGGGACGCCGGCGGCGGCGCGCTCCTCAGAAACCGGTAGATGCAGAACGCGAACGCCGAGGCGCCACAGGTCGCCGGGAAGAAGAAGACGAGGTTGAGCAGCAGCACGTGCGTCATGACACCCGAGTTTGCCGTACCGCTGCAAGCGCAAACTCGACCGCCTCGGCCGGCGTCTGTGCCCGCTGCGTGCCCTCCACCTGCCAGCCCGGCTCGAGCACGACGACCGGCCGTGCGAGCGTCAGCGCGAGGCCGATCTCCGCGAGGGTGCCGTAGCGCCCGCCGATGGCGATCACCGCGTCGCCCGACGCAACGACGGCGAGATTCCGCGCATGGCCGATCCCGGTGACCACGACGTGATCGACCCACTCGTTGAGTCCGTAGCGCGTCTCCCCAGGAAGGATCCCTATCGTCGCCCCGCCGGCGTGCTTGGCCCCGCGCGAGGCGGCCGCCATCACCTCGCCGAGCCCGCCTGTCACGACCGTGGCGCCGCTCTCCGCGAGCAGCCGTCCGACCTCCTCGGCGCGTTCCTCGTGCTCCGCACCACTACCGATCACGGAGACTTGCACCATGGAACAGAGCCTAGAAGACCGTGACGTGCTCGTCCTCGGCGGCGGGTTCGCGGGCGCCTACGTCGCGCGGCTCCTGCGCGACCGCCGAGCCACGATCGTCAGCCCGGAAAATTTCATGCTCTACACCCCGTTGCTGCCCGAGGCCGCCGCGGGGACTCTGGAACCGCGCCACACGGTCGTCCCGCTGCGCGTGATGTGCCCCCGGGCCGAGCTGCTACTCGGGAGGATCGACAGCCTCGATCTCGAGGCGCGCACGGCGACCGGCGCGGGACGGACGATCCGCTGGCGAGATCTCGTCGTCGCGCTCGGCGCGGTGCCGCGGACGCTCCCCGTCCCGGGCCTGGCTGAACATGGACTCGCCTTCAAGTCGCTCGCGGATGCCATCTACCTGCGCAACCACGTCCTCCAGCAGCTCGAGCTGGCGGCTGGAGCGCGCGACGCGGAGGAACGCGTGCGGCGGCTGACCTTCGTCTTCGTCGGCGCGGGTTACGCGGGGGTCGAGGCGCTCGCCGAGCTGTCCGACCTCACCGAGGACGCGCTCCGCTACTACCCGCAGCTGCACTCGACGCCGCGCCGCTGGGTGCTCGTCGACGCGGCGTCGAGAATCCTGTCCGAGATCCCGCCCCCGCTCGGCGACTACGCCGCGGCCGAGCTCCGCAAGCGCGGCATCGAGATCCAGGTGGGCACGACCCTCGAGTCGGTCTCCGCCGACGCGGCCGTGCTCGGGAACGGCACGCGGATAGTGACGAACACCCTCGTCTGGACGGCCGGCGTCGCGCCGAACCCGCTCCTGCGCGAGTGGTCGCTGCCGCTCGATGAGAGAGGCCGCGTCGAGGTTGACGAGTTCCTGCGGGTTCGCGGTCACGAGCACGTCTGGGCGCTGGGCGACTGCGCACTCGTGCCGAACACGCGGAGCGAACGGCCCGATCCGCCGACGTGCCAGCACGCGCTCCGCCAGGCGCGGCGCCTCGCGAAGAACCTGGTGGGCGCGCCCGAACCGTACGGCTACCGCATGATGGGCCAGGTCGCCACACTCGGCCGGCACAAAGGCATCGCCGAGGTCCTCGGCCTGCGTCTCCACGGCTTCCTCGGCTGGTTCGTCACGCGCACGTACCACCTGTACCAGCTGCCGCTCGTGTCGCGGAAGGTCCGGGTCGTCGTCGACTGGACCGTCGCGCTCTTCTTCCGCCGGGACATTGCCGAGCTCGGCCAGCTCGGGCGTCCCGGGAGACTCGACTGAGGACTCCTGAGACGGGGTCGCGCGTATCTCTTGTGTGAAAGCGGCGTTCTTCCTCGGCGCGGTGGCTGCCGTCGTACTGCTTCCGAGCTCCGCCGCAGCCGGACGGCAGAAGCCCTACGTCCTGACGGCGGTCGCAAGCGTCGGCACCGTCTACTGGCGGTACGACTGCGTCCACTACCGCGCGCCGGAGTGGTCGCTCGGGATCCGCGTGTTTCGGGATGCGGCGACGACCAGCGTCACGTACCGAGTCGCCCGGCTCACGCAGCGACGGACGGCCCAGCCGGACGGGCCGACGGTCTGGTTCCCCTTCCGGCGAGAGCACCGCCAGAGCCTTTCGTTCGTCCAGGCGACTGAGGTGGGGACCCTCCGCGCTCGCGTGCTGGCGAAGTTCAGCCGCAGCAACTGCCAGAGCTACTCTCCGCCGCGCCTCAGCGTGCAGCTGTATCCGCGCTAGCGTCAGTCGACTGGCTCGAGCCGCGGATTGTTGCGCAGGTGGCGCCCGAACTTCCCGGACGGCTGCCCATCCGTCATGACGACGTCGGCGGTGAAGTCGTTGGCGCCGCGGATGAGCGAGGAGCCGACGCCGTACGCGTCCACCGGTACGCCGCTCTCCTCGAACGCGCGAATCTTTTCGACGGTGAAGCCGCCGGAGACGACGATCCGGACGTGGCCGAATCCGCCCGCGTCGAGTGCGTCGCGAGTCTTGCGCACGAGCCGCTCGTTCACTCCGGTGGGCTTGAAGTCGCCCATCTCGTCCCAAAGCGAGCGGTCGACGAGCGACTCGGACGTGTCGAGCCGGACGCCCCAGAGCCGGTCGTCCAGCGCCTCGGCCACCTCGAGCGCCGTGCGCAGCGAGTCGTTCTCGAAGTCGACGAGCACGGTCACGGACATGTCCGGCGGAGCCCAGTCCGCGAACTTGCGCGCGGCGAGAACGGTGTCCCCGCCGTAGGCCGCGATGAGCGAGTGCGGCACCGTGCCGAGTGCGCGTCCGCCCCACCAGGACGCCTGCTCGTCGCTCGTGACCCCGATCTCGCAGCCCGTGACCTGTCCCGCGACATACGCCGCGTAGCCGTCGCCCGCCTGCACGCGGTGGTGGTCGAAGCGCGCCGGCATGAAGATGAGCGGCTTGCCGTTCGCCGCCTCGAGCACGTGCACGACGTTGGTCGTGATCAGTGTCCGTCGCGCAAGCGTGCCGAGGTAGGCGGTCTCGAGGTGCGCGAACGTCGTGTAGTCGCCCTCGATCGTCAGCACCGTCTCCCGGGGCTCGAGCCGGTCGCCGTCGTGGAGGGCGCGGATCGTCAGCCCGTCCGGCTCGTCCGCGCAGACCCGGAGGATCGCGATCGCCTCGTCCACCCCGCCGAGCCACGCGTCGTTCTTCTGGAAGACCTGGACGACGACCCGGGGACGGCGGCCGTCGGCCAGGAGCGTCGCGCGGGTGTGGTTGAAGTACGCGTCGGTGTACCACCCCGCGCGCATCTTCTCGACCGGGAGGTCGAAGACTTCGGGAGCGAGACGCCGCCTACGCGGCGCGCTCGGCATGCTCGAGCTCGAGGCACGCCTTGAGCGCCGCCTCGGCCACCTCGAGCTGCGCAGCACTCGGCTCGGCGGTCGAGAAGCGGTGCTGAAGCTCGTGCCCCGGCTTCGACAGTGCCCGGGACAGCAGGCGATCCGGGTGGCGCGTCATCCAGCCGAAGAGCTCCGTGGCCGCGGCGATCGACCCGATCTGGGCCGCGGCCTGCGCTTGACGCCGATGCCGCTCGGGAGCAAGACCGGCGAGAACATTGCCGACCGCGGACGTGACGATGAGCGGCCCGACGAGATGCCCGCCACAGCGTTCGTGCTCGCGCGTCGCGCGCTTCCCGTGCTCGTAGCTGCCGATCGAGATGTGCTCCGCGCCGTGGTAGGCCGCGAGCTCGCCGCCGCGGAGCGCCAGCACGGCCGGCGCAACGGAGACGAGCGCCGACAGGAGCTCCCGCGCGAGCGGCCGCAGGCCCGATTCGCGCAGACCGCGGACGACCACCGCGGCGCCGAGCATCGAGGTGAGCGTCCGCGGACTCTCCAGCGGCAGCTTCGCCGCCGGGAGCTTCACCTTGATCTGGGGCAGCAGCGCCAGGGCCTCGGCGAGCCGTGCAGGCCCGCGGAACAACGGGTTCTGGATCTTCGACGCCTGGAGCCGTTTCCGCGCCGAGACGACCTCGATCCGGCCGTCGTCGTGGCGGATCGCGCACGCCCAGGCGTGCGGCCCGTGCACGAGCACGCCGTTCGGCAGAGCCATGCCGCCGAGCCGGATCTTCTCCTTGGCCATCGCGTCAAAGGGTAGTGGCGCTACGAGAGGACGGCGCGCGCCGCGTAACGCAGCCAGCTGACCCCGGCCTCGAGATCGGAGACCGGGATGCGCTCGTCCGCGGAATGGACGAGCCCCGCGGCCACTTCGGGCGGCAGCTCGCCCGTGGTGGGGAAGAAGCCGTATGCGACGGTGCCGAACGCCTGGCGCAGCCAGTGGCTGTCGGTGAAGCCCACGCACGCGAGTGGAGTGGCGAGCGCTCCCGGCTCGGTTTCGGCCACCCAGTCCTCGACCGCGCGCCACAGCGGCGTGTCGAGCGACGAGCGAGTGCCGCCGTGCGCACCCTCGACCCACTCGAGGTCGTAGTCGACGTCGCCGCCCAGCACGGCGCGGATCATGGGTTCGACGTGCTCGGGATGCTGGCCGGGCAGGAGTCGGCAGTCGACCTCGACTCCGCAGAGTGCGGGTATGACGTTGCGCTTCTGCGAAGCGGAGATCATCGTCGGCGAGAACGTCGGTGCCAGCAACGCGTCGAGGACAACCGCGACGACCGGTGACAGAGGCGCAACGCGCGCCACCACCTGCGCCGCGGGCGGAACCTCACCGAACACCGCTTGCATGAAGCCCTCGACCTCGGGGCCGAGTTGCGGTTCCGGCCGATACTCAGCGATTCGGTCGATCAACCGTGTTGCGTTGACGAGCGCGTTGTCGGCGATGCGCGGCATCGACGCGTGTCCCGAACGGCCCTTGACCAGGATCCGGAAAGGAGCGGTCATCTTCTCCGCCACCGTCGCCTGGTAGATCGCCCGGCCGTCCTCGAGCTCGACCCGGTCGCCGCCTCCCTCGTTGATCGAGAAATCGCAGCGAACGGCCTCGGGATGCTCCTCGACCAGCCACTCGAGACCGAAGCCCGTGCCGTTCTCCTCGTCGGCCGTGGCGGCGAAGATCAGGTCGCCGCTTGGTCGGAATCCCTCGCGCGCGAGCGACGCGAAGGCGACCGCGTTCGCCGCGACCTGGCTCTTCATGTCGATCGCGCCACGCCCCCAGACCATTCCGTCCCGCAGCTCACCCGAGAACGGCGGCAGCGACCACTCGGCCGGGTCGGCGAGCACGACGTCCGTGTGCCCGAGCAAGAGGAGCGACGGCCCGTCGTCGCCCGGGATCCGCGCGATGAGGTTCGCCCGCTCGGGCACTCGCGCTATCAGCTCGCAGGCGATGCCGTTCGCCTCGAGATAGTCGCGCAGCAGCTCGGCCGCGGCGGTCTCGTTTCCGGGCGGATTCGTCGTGTCGACCTGGATCAGACGTTGGAGGAGGTCGGTGACCTCGTCCCGGAGAGCCGTCGCGTTCATCGGCGCGTTCCTAGCACGAGGACGTAGTCGCGCGCGAGGACACCCGACGCAAGGAAGTCGAGATAGACCTGCTCGGCGTGGGCCTGCGTCTGCTCGTCGACGCTCGCGAGCCACGCGCGCAGCGGCGGCATCGAGGTCGAGACGAGCTCCCAGAGCGCCTCGCCGGAATCCGCCTCGATGCGCCACGTGCCGCGCTCGAGCTCGAGTGCGAACGCAGCGCCGAGCAGCGCCCGGACGTACTCCTCCTCTCCCCACCTGCGGGCGTCCACGTCGTACTGCGGCCGGCCCGCCTTGGTGTGCAGGTCGGACCACGGGTCCTTTTGCCAGGCGGTGATGGCCAGACGTCCGTCCGTCCGGCAGACCCGGGCGAGCTCGGCCGCCGTGCGCTCCTGGTCGTCCGCGAAGATCGCGCCGAAGGCGGAGGCGACCAAGTCGAACTCGGCGTCCCCGTACGGCAGCTCCTGGCAGTCGCCTTCGTCGAAGCGGATCGCGAGTCCCTCCTCCTCCGCGGCGCGTCGCGCCTTCGCGAGCTGGTCGGCCGAGATGTCGATGCCGACGACGTCCGCCCCTGCCTGTGCGGCTCGCAATGCCACGCCGCCGGTCCCGCACGCGACGTCGAGGACGCGGGCGCCGGGCTCGATCGCGAGCGCCGCGACGACGCGATCGTGGATCGGTGCAAAGGTCTCCGCGATGCGCTCGTAGCTCGCCCCGCTCCACGAGTCGGCAACAGACACGCGGCCGAGCATACTGCCGTCGTGGGTGACCTCTTCTCCGACGCCGCCGACCGGCACGCACGCGAGGTCGCGCCGCTCGCGCAGCGGCTCCGGCCGGAGTCGCTCGGCGAGTTCGTCGGCCAGGCGCACGTGCTGGGCGAGGGCTCGGCTCTGCGGCGCGCGATCGAGGAGGACCGCGTCCACTCCTCGATCCTCTACGGGCCGCCGGGGAGCGGCAAGACGACGCTCGCGCGAATCGTGGCGGCCTCGACCGGCGCGGCGTTCGAGGAGCTGTCGGCCGTGTCAGCGACGGTGAAGGACGTGCGCGAGGTGCTCGCGCGAGCGAAGGAGCGGCTCGGCACCACCGGCCGCCGCACGATCCTTTTCCTCGACGAGATCCACCGCTTCAACAAGGCGCAGCAGGACGCACTGCTGCCGGGGGTCGAGTCGGGACTCGTGACGCTGATCGGCGCGACGACGGAGAACCCGTACTACGAGGTCAACTCGGCGCTCATCTCGCGCACGCAGGTCTACGAGCTCGAAGCACTGACGCCGGATGAGATGGCCGTCGTCGTCCACCGCGGACTCGGCGAGGTCGGCGGCGAAGCGTCCGACGAGGTCGTCGAGCTGATCGCGCACCGTTCCGGCGGCGACGCTCGCACCGCACTCAACATCGTCGAGCTGGCGAACGAAACCGCCGACGGCGCAATCAGCGCAGCAAACGTCGAGGACGCTGCGCGCAAGCCGCCGCTCGTTTACGACAAGACCGGCAACGCGCACTACGACTACACGTCCGCCTTCATCAAGTCGATGCGCGGCAGCGACGCCGACGCGGCCGTCTACTACCTCGCGGCGATGCTCGAGGGCGGCGAGGACGCGCGCTTCATCGCGCGGCGAATGATCGTGCTCGCCTCCGAGGACATCGGCAACGCCGACCCGCGCGCGCTCCTCATAGCCGTCGCGGCGGCGCAGGCGGTGGAGCACGTCGGCCTGCCCGAGGCGCGCCTCAACCTCTCGCAGGCCGTGATCTACCTCGCCCGCGCGCCGAAGTCGAACGCGAGCTACATGGCGCTGAACCGGGCCACGGCCGACGTGCAGGAACGCGGAGCGGCTCGACCGCCGAAGGCCTTGCGCGACGGCTCCTGGTACGGCCGCCGGCTCGGCCACGGCGAGGGCTACGTCTATCCGCACGACGACCCGCAGGGCTTCGAGACGAGCTACCTCCCGGAGGAGCTCGAGGGACGGCGCTA
Source organism: uncultured Actinomycetes bacterium (assembly GCA_963731015.1). Classification (GTDB taxonomy): domain Bacteria; phylum Actinomycetota; class Thermoleophilia; order Gaiellales; family Gaiellaceae; genus Palsa-739. The sequence continues at coordinate 458,052 of CAVSTY010000003.1, read as the reverse complement.
CTACGAGCCCTCGGGCTCGGGCGAGGAGAGCGCCGACGAGAACGCGTCGTAGGCCTTGCCGCCGTAGACGGCGAAGATCAGGCGCTCGAGCGACCGGGCCGGGAAGATCCGAGCCTCCGCGACCATGATCCGGGCGCAATCGGCCAATGGAAAGCCGCCGACTCCGGTGCCGAAGGCGGGCAGCGCAAGCGAACGGCAGCCGAGCTCGTCCGCGACCTCGAGGCAGGAGCGCGTTGTACGGGCGATGAGATCAGCGTCGGTGCGCAGGTCCTGTCCCATCGCAGCGCCGTGGATGACGTACCGGGCGTTGAGGTTCCCGGCAGTCGTCGCGATCGCCGTTCCGAGTTCGATCGGCCCCTGCGCCATTGCCTCCTGTTCGATGACCTCGCCGCCGGCCGCCGCCAACGCACCCGCTACGCCGGCGCCCATCCACAGGTGGTCGTTCGCGGCATTCGCAATCCCGTCGGCCTCCACGTCGGCGATGTCGCCGTCCCGAACCTCGAGCTCCACGTCTAGAGGATGCGAGCGCCGAGCGCCGAGGCCACGAGCTCGACGGCGAGCTGCCCGGTGGCGTTCTCACGGTCGAGGATCGGATTGACCTCGACGACGTCCATCGAGTCGATGAGCTCGGACTCCGCGACCGTCTCCAGCGCGAGGTGCGCCTCGCGGTACGAGAGCCCGCCGCGCACCGGGGTGCCCACCCCGGGGGCGTAGTCGGGGTCGATGACGTCCATGTCGAGCGAGGCGTGGAGGAACGTCGCGCCGGCCGCGTGCGCAAGCGCCTCGCGCATGCACGGCTCGATCCCGATCCGGTCGATCTCGCTCATCGTGAAGACCTTCACGTCGAGCCCGTTCAGCAGCTTCCGCTCGCCGTCGTCGAGCGACCGAACTCCGACGAGCGCGACCTTCCCCGGCTCCACCGCCGGCAACGGCCAGCCGTCGCGCCGGAACGCGTCGCCGGCGAGCCCGAGCGCCGCGGCGAGCACCATCCCGTGGACGTTGCCGCTCGGCGACGTCGCGGGGGTGTTGAGGTCGCCGTGGGCGTCGATCCAGACCACGCCGCCCGAGCCGCGCACCTTGGCCATTCCCACGAGCGAGCCGAGCGCAACCGAATGGTCGCCGCCGAGGACGAGCGGCAGCGAGCCACGTCCGGCCACCTCGGCGACGAGCGTCGACAGCCGGTCGCAGAGGTCGAGGATCTGCGAGAGATAGCGCGCGTGAGAGTCGCCCATATCGGTCGTCTCCACCACGGGCGAGATGACGTTGCCCGCGTCGTTGACCCGTACGCCGAGTTTGTCGGCGAGTTGCTGCTCGAGGCCTGCGTAGCGGATCGCGGATGGCCCCATATCGACGCCGCGACGCCCCGCCCCGAGGTCGAGCGGAGCGCCGATCACGTCGATCTCGCGCACGGGGTGCTCAACGCTCACGGCGGGGAGGCTAACGCTCGCGGTGGAGGGGCCCCCGGCTACACTGACCGCCGCCCAGCCGCGGCGAGGTAGCTCAGCTGGTAGAGCACTCGGCTGAAAACCGGGGTGTCGCCGGTTCGAGTCCGGCCCTCGCCACCTTTCTCCAAGCCTTCACGAACCGTTGATACCGGTAATCCGACGGGTAGGTGCGGGCCTTAGTCGAGAGAGACGGACTCGACGCTCAGGCCAAGCTCGACCAGCTGTTCGGTCCCGATCTGATCCGCGTCTACGAACGGCCAGGGGCGCAGGCGTGTACGCAGCCGATCATCGTCAGGGAACACTCCTGAACACTGGCCCAGGCGGGCGTCAGCCCAGAGCGCTTCCGTGCTCTCCTGCTAGGGTCGGCCGGCTATCTGAGCGAGTACCGGTTGCGCGCGGTGCGCTTCCTCTGCCCGTTCCTGAACAGCAGAGGAGGTGCTTTCATCCATGGCAACCGGAACCGTGAAGTGGTTCAACGCTGACAAGGGGTATGGCTTCATCACTCCTGACGACGGCGGCGAGGATCTGTTCGTTCACCACAGCGCAATCGCCGGCGAGGGCTACAAGACGCTCGCTGAGAACGCGAAGGTGCAGTACGAGCCCGAGCAGGGCCAAAAGGGGCCGCAGGCGACAAACGTCGCGCCGGTGTAGGCCTGAGCGCGGGAGAGGGCAGCTGTGGTGGTCGCCGACCCCGCAGCTGCTTCTCAAACTCGACTCGAAAGGAGGCCGATGGCCGGTCGCAGTCAGCAGTCGCACGCGAAGCGAGCACGCGAGCTCGCGGTGAAGGAGCGCCGTGAGCGCAAGCGGGTGAAGAAGGCAGAAGCTGCCGCGCAACGTGCTGCGGGGGGGAGCCCGCCGGCCGTCGACAGCGCCATCGGCGTGCCGGGTACCGAAACGGAGACCGACACGGCAGCAGCCGACTGGATCCAGTGAGTCCCTCCTCCAACCGGACGTGAGCTGGGTCGGCGGGCACGGCATCTAGCAACCGACGAAATGAGGCCCCCATGCTCGCTTGCGCGTGCTCGGGGGCCTCGGGCCGTTCGGACCGGTGCAACCGTGTCGCGGACGACCGTTGGCTGGGACCCTACTCCCTCTTCGCCCGGAGCGCCGTGGCCGGGTCGGCCGAAAACTCTGCAAATTCCGCGAATCCCCGGCCGCCGAGCTCCCGGCGCAGTCGCTCGGGCGCGACGTAGATCGGAGTCTCGGCGCCCCGCGAGAACGAGAGCACGAGCGTCCCTCCTGGCGCGACGACGCGGGCGAGCTCGCCGGAGAACGGGATCATGTTCGAGAGCACGACGAGGTCGAAGTCGCCGTCCGGGCAGGCGAGCGCCGAGGCGTCGCCGACCTCGAAGCGCACGCGGTCCGCGAGCTCGGGCGGCAACTTCAGTCGGGCCTCCTCGATCATGCTGGGACTGAGGTCGATCCCGACGACTGCGGCCTCGGGATAGCGCTCGGCGAGCGCCAGTGCGACGACGCCGGTGCCGGTGCCGAGATCGAGGACACGGCGCGGCGCGGGCACCGCCTCGAGCGCGAGATCAAGCGCCCAGAGGTGGTGCGGCCCGATCCGGGTCTCCCAGGTCGGCGCGAGGTCGTCGAACATCTTGCGCAGCGGACCGCGGAACACTCCCCAGAGCGCGGGCCGCCGGACGACCGCGTCGGTGACGAAGCGGGCGAAACGCTGGCCGTCGATCACCGCGCCGCGAGGTCGAGGACGATCTCGGCGCCTTCCTCGACGCGCAGCAGCTCAGCAGCACTGCCCCGCGAGACCGCTAGGGCGAGGCTGCCGTAGCTGTCCTCGTACAGGATCAGTGAGCCGCGTGGCGCATCCCCGAACGTGCGGGCTGAGACGGCGTAGAACCGCTCGCCGCGGGAGCTGAGCTCGACCCGGGTGCCGGGGGCGAGCCCTACGTACTCGAGATCCTCGCGCCGAAGGTTGAGCGCGACGTTGCCGAACCGGTCGACCACCAGCGCGACGGCACGGATGCGGTTCTGCCCCACCTCTGGCTGCGGGAGATCGACCCGCACGAGCTCGTCCGGGTCGAGCGGCGGGCCGAGCTCCTCGAGCGCCACGCCGGCAGCGAGGTGAGCCGCGGCAGGCGCGAACAGGTCACGTCCATGAAACGTGCGGGACACCGGCTGCAACGAGTACTCGGCGTTCGCAAGCTCGTGGACCTCGGCCGCACCGCCGAAGCGGTCGGCGGCCGGCAGGAGGAGCCCGTTGTCCGGACCGACGTACAGCCGGCCGTCCCGGTCCCGGAGGGCGAGCGCGCGTCGGCTGCTCCCCACGCCAGGATCCACGACGGCGAGCTGGATGCCGGCGGGCATGTACGGCGCTGTGTTCGCCAGCGCGAGCGCTCCCTGGAGCACGTGGCCCGGGCGGATTCCGTGCGTGACGTCGATCACGTGGGCGTCGGGCGCGATCGTCGCGATGACGCCGTGGCAGGTGCCGACGAAGTCGTCCTGCAGCCCGAAGTCGCTCAGGAAGGCGATGACCACGAGGAGGAACGTACTGCCTCGACGAGGCCGTCGAGGTCCTGAGTCGCGGCAACGGCGACGACATTCAGGCCGGCTGCGCGCGCCTCGGCCGCGGTCTGGGGTCCGATGGCGACGACGGGAACGTGTGCCCCGGTCGCGGCGAGGGCCCGGGCGGCGGAACCGGACATGAGCAGCGCGACGTCGACGCTCGGGATGTCGGGCAGCAGCTCGATCGTCCGGTAGAGCGGAAAGAAGTCCGCGTCGAGAACGTCCTGCCGCGCTCCTTCCGCGGCAGCGAGCAGAAGCGTTCCCTCCGGCAACTCCTCCCGCAGGCCTTCCTGCGTGTGGGTCGCGGCGACGAGATCGACCTGCAGCCCGTGTGACCGCAGCGCCTCGGCCGTCGCCGGGCCGATCGCCGCAATGCGGTTTGCGGTGACGCCGCGCCGCGCCAGTTCGTGCGCTCCGTTGCGGCTGGTCACCACGAGCCAGTCGTACGCGCGAGCGTCGACCGGCTCGTCGCCCAGTGGCTCGATGTGGATCAGCTCGCGGACGACCGCGTCGTGCCCGAGCGACTCGACGCGGGAGACGAGCTCCTCACGCGTGACGAGTACCCGCACCCGCCAGCTCCGCCCCGAGCGCCGCCGGGTCGTCGCCCGTCCGCCGCTCGATCCAGGATCCGTCCTCCGCCGCGATGAGCCCCGTCAGCGTCGCGCCATCGTGATGCGCCGCCACGGGAGCGAGGCAACCCCCGCCGACCGCCGCCACAACCGCGCGTTCCGCCTCCACGCGCTCACGGGTCTCCGCATCGTCCGCAGCCGCAACCAGATGCTCCTCACCGGCCCGGACCTGGAGCGCGAGCGCACCCTGTCCGGCCTCGGGCAGCATCGTCTCCGGCTCGAACCGGTGCCCGATCTCGTTCCCGAGCCCGAGCCGGTCGAGCCCGCACGCGGCGAGCACGATCGCGTCGAGCCCCCGCTCGCCCCGTTTGCGCAGCCGCGTGTCGATGTTGCCCCGCAGCGGCTCGATCGAGAGCGTCGGCTCGAGCGCCAGCAGCTGCGCCTTCCGCCGCACCGACGCCGTGCCGATGCGCAGTTCCGGACGCAGCTCGGCCGCGCCGCAGAGCGCGTCGCGCGGATCCTCCCGGCGCAGATACGCGCCGATCACGAGCCCTTCCGGATCGGTGGCGGTGAGGTCTTTGGCGGAGTGGACGGCCACGTCGATCCGCCGCTCCAGCAGCGCCTCCTCGAGTTCCTTCACAAAGACGCCGCGCGAGCCGATCTCGCCGAACGGCCGCGAGCGGTCGCGGTCACCCGCCGTCGTGATCGGCACGAGCACGAGCTCGATGCCGGGCGCCCGCAGAGAGGAAAGGGAGCGCTCGGCCTGGGTGAGCGCGAGCTTACTGCCGCGACTGCCGACGCGGACGAGCACAGGGGGGTCGCCTCCGCACGGGCGGCGCGCATCCCACGCCGCGCGGCCGGACTCGGATGAAGGCCGTCGGCACCTGAAGCGGCAGCGGACGCCCCGTCGCGGGCTTGACGTTCAGCGCTCGTCCTCGCCGAGACCGAAGAGATGCCGCACGGTCTCAGCATAGAGGACCCCATCGGCTGCCGCAGCTGCTTGTTTCATCCGCACGGTCGGCAGATGGAGGAGCTTGTTCACGATCTGCGCGGTCACCGCCTCGACCGCCCGCCGCTGGCTCTCGTCGAGCCGCCCGAGCAGCGCTTCGGCCTTCTGCAGCTCGGCCTCGCGGATCTCCTCGGCCCTCGCCCGCAGCGACGCGATCGCCGGCACGACGTCGAGCGAGGCGTGCCACTCGTGGAACTTCTCCGCCTCGCCGGCGACGATCGCCTCCGCACGCTCCGCCTCGCTGCGGCGCAGCGAGAGCGTCTCGGTCACGATCCCCTCGAGGTCGTCGATGTCGTAGAGGTAGCAGCCGTCGAGCTCCCGGATCGCGGGATCGAGGTCACGCGGGACAGCGAGGTCGACGAGCAGGAGCCGGCGACTCTTGCGGCGACGCAGCGCTTCGGCCACGGTCTCCGACTCGAGCACCAGGCCGGCCGCGTTCGTCGAGGCGATCACGACGTCGACGCGCGACAGCTCCTCGCCGATCCGCTCGCGCTCGGTCTTGCTGTTGGCGACGAGCGCGATCTCGGCGCCGCGGCTGCGGAGGTTGCGCGCGGCCTGCTCGCTCACCTTGCCCGCGCCGAGGAGGAGGATCGAGCGGCCGTCGAGGCTGCCGAACACCTGCTCGGCGAGCGCGGCGGCAGCCGCCGAGACCGAGGCAGGGCTCTGTCCGATCGCGGTCTCTGCCCGCACCTTCCGGCCGGCGTGGAGCGCCTGCCGGAAGACTCGGTCGAGCACAGGGCCGGTCGTCGCAGACTCGTGCGCGATCCGCACCTGGCCGAGGATCTCGCCCTCGCCGGGAACGAGCGAGTCCAGTCCCGCGGCGACGCGGAAGAGGTGGTGCGCGGCGGCCCGGTCCTGCAGCCGATAGAGCGCCGGCTCGACCTCCGGGCCGAGCGATGCGAGCGCCCTGACCGCGTCCCGCTCAGCCTGCTCCGCGTCGTCGGCGGCGACGTACAGCTCGGTGCGGTTGCAGGTCGAGAGGCAGGCCGCCTCGCGACCGTCCGCCGCGAGCCGGGCCGCGAGCACCTGCGCGGCCTCGCGGTCGAGCGCAACCCGCTCTCGCACCTCGATGGGCGCGTGATGGTGAGAGGTTCCGACGAGGACGAGACGGATCATGCGAAGTGGGTTGCGGGGAGCGCCAGCCGGACGATCACGACGAGAGCGAAACCGGCCAGAGCGAGGTAGGCCGCGCGCCGTCCCGCCCAGCCGCCGAGCAGGCGCAGACCGAGATACGCGCACCAGACGAACCAGGTCGCGACCGTCACGGCGATGAGCGCGTCGAGCCGATCGCCACGCGCCAGGAGCCGCACGAGTCCGACCATGGCGCCGAGCGTCAGGAGCGGCACCGACCACCCGACCGTCCGGAGCGCGAGCGAGTCGAGCGTCTCGAGCGCCGGCATCTGCCTCCGGAGGATCGTCGCAGGGCGCGTCATCAGCCGCCGCTCCTGCCAGATGTAGAGCCCGGACAGCGCGGCGGCGAGGGTGAAGCCGGCAAAGGCTGCGAGCACGAGCCCGACGTGGACGAGGAGAAAGAGGTTCGAGTAGTGGCTCGCGCTCCCGCTTCCGGTCCCGCCGCCTGCGCGCGCGACGACGAGCAGCGCCACGGCGAGCGGCATGACGACGAGGCCGAGCAGCCGATACGGCCGGCGGCAGCCCCAGATCAGATACGCCGAGACGACGAGCCAGACGAAGAGAGAGAGCGACGAGGCCCACGTGCCCCACGGGAAACCGTCGTCACGCGTCGCCTGCACGACGAGCAGTGCGGTCTGCGCGAGCCAGCCGAGCCGGACTCCCCAGGTCGCTGCGCGCCCCGCTCGCCCCGGATGCCTCGCATCGCCGAAGTAGCCGACAGCTGCCTCTCCGTAGAGCAGCAGCGCGGGCCAGAAGAGCAGCTCAGCCAACGCGCGCGGGCTCCCGGACTTCGTCGGCGTCCTCGTCGGGCACGAGCCCGGCGAGCTCGTCCACCTCACGCTCGAGGCGCTGCAGCTTCAGCGCCATGATCAGGACGTAGACGAGGAGGACGGCGAACACGACGCAGTACGCGGCCGTGACGTATTTCTCCGCAGTGGTCAGGCGAGCACCTCCCTCAACCGGCGCAGCCGCACGTCGAGCCGCTTGCCGCCGAGCTCGAGCCGGTAGAGCGTGTACCCGAGGACGAGCATGGCGGCCTGCGCGATGCAGTACGTGACGAGGATCCAGCCGCCGAACCGTGGTCCGTGCAGCGTGAAGACGACCGGATGGATGATGTCCTTCGCGAGCCGGATCGCGGCGAAGCTGACGGGGATGAGGACGACCCCGAACAGCGCATATACGGCGCTCAGGTTCGCGCGTTGCGGCCCGGGGTCGACCGAGAAACGGAGCATGAAGTACGCGCAGTAGAAGAGGAAGAGGACGAGAAAGAGCACGAGCTGGTCCGAGCTCCAGAGCCACCAGCGGCCCCACGCGATCTTGGCCCAGATCGAGCCGGTGAGCAGCACGAGCGTCCCGAAGATCAACCCCTGGTGGACGCAGACGTAGCTCTGGAGGTCGGCGCGAGGGTCGCGCTTCCAGAGGTGCCGGAACGCCTGCCACGCGCCTCCTGCGAAGCAGGCATAGGCCGTGATCGCGATCGAGACGTGGAAGTAGAAGATCCGCTGCGAGAAGCCCTGGTTTGCGTCGTTCGGCGCGACGAAGAAGACGAAAGCGAGCGCGGTCGTGACGAGCACGAGCGAGCTCACGGCGAGCGCGGGCAGAGGGATGCGACCCACGGAGGGGATTGTCGCAGCAGCCGTGCTACTCGGCGACGACATACTCGAACGTCGCCCAGCAGACGACCGCGAACAGGAGGTCGTAGAGAGCGAGAAACAGCAGGTAGCGGCCGGGGGAGGCGACGACGCTCGCACCGACGGCGCCCACGACGATCGGGATGGCGAGCGGCAGGAAGAGCAGCGGCAGCAGCAGGTCGCGCGCCCGGGTCGCGACGGCCATCGCACCGAGGAAGGTCCCCACCCCGCAGATCCCGAGGTCGGCGAGGAAGACAGCGGCCACCATCGCGGCGCTGACTCGGTGGAAGAAGAGCGCGTAGAGCGGCAACGCCACGAGCTCGGCAGCAACGAGAAACGCGAGCGTGGCGAGGGACTTCGCAAGCCAGATCGCGCTCCGGTCGCACGGCGCGAGCACGAGCCCGTCGAAGGTGCGCTGCTCCCGCTCGGGGACGAACGCGCGCCCGAGCCCGAGCAGCGCGGTGAAGAGGATCGCCACCCAGAGCAGGCCGGTCGTCTCGAGCCGCGACGGCGTGCCGGGCAGCGCGAAGTGGAAGACGACGAAGACGGCGACGACGAAGAGCAGCATCGCCGGCAGCGTGTCGCGGGCCCGGAGCTCGAGCAGAAGATCCTTGCGCGTCAGCGCGCCGACGTCGCGGACGTAGCTCATGTCGCGAGGGCGAGCGCCTCGCTCGCCAAGGGCTGGATGCGCGCCGGGTCGTGCGTCGAGACGAGGAACGTGCGCTCCCCGCAAAGCTCGGCGAGCTGGGCGTCCAGGAGCTCGGCGCCGGCCTCGTCGAGCGCGCTGTACGGCTCGTCGAGCACGAGCAGCTCCGGCTCGTGCAGCAGGACGCGGCAGAGGGCGAGCCGCTGCGTCATGCCGCGCGAGTACGAGGCGACGCGCTCGTGCCGCGCCTCCCACAGCCCGAAGCGCTCGAGCAGCATGCCGATCCGCTCGCGCCGCTCGGGCAGGCGATAGAGGCGCCCGTAGAGCTCGAGGTTCTCGAGCGCGGTCAGCTCGCGATAGACGAGCGGCTCGTGTCCGAGATAGCCGACCTGCGCGCGCGCCGCGCTCCGCTCGATCGTGCCCTCCGTCGGCTGCGCGAGACCGGCGCAGATCCGCAGCAGCGTCGTCTTCCCGGAGCCGTTCGGGCCGGTGACGACAAGGAAGCCGCCGCGCGGCAGCGCGAGGTCGATTCCCCGCAGGACGCGCTTCTCGCCGTAGCGCTTGCCGAGCCGGCGGGCCGTGAGCACGCGTCCAGGATAGGCCGCCGCCGTGCTCGGCCGTTCAGCTGACGGTGTCGAGGATCACGAACGCGGCGAAGACGACGCTGATCACGCCGTTCATCGTGAAGAACGCCGTGTCGAGCCGCCGCAGGTCGCCCGGGCGCACGAGGGAGTGCTCGTACGCGAGCAGGAGCGCGACGGCGGCGACACCGAGCCAGTAGAAGACATCGACCGACAGGCCGAAGCCGACCGCGACGAGGCACGCGACGGTCGCCGCGTGCGAGAGACGAGCACCGACGAACGCGCCGCGAACACCAAACCGGGTAACGATCGAGTGCAGCCCCTCCCGGCGGTCGATCTCCTCGTCGAAGAGTGCGTAGAAGAAGTCGAAGCCCGCGATCCAGAACGCGACGGCGGCCCCGAGCAGCCACGCCTGCCACGGCAGCTTCCCGGTGATGGCGACCCAGGCGCCGACCGGCGCAAGGCCGTCGACCGCGCCGAGCCAGAGGTGGCAGAGCCACGTGTAGCGCTTGAGGTACGGGTAGACGACAAAGCCGATGACCGGGATCGGCCAGAGCCAGCGCACGATCGGATCGAGCTGCCAGACGGCCGACGAGGAAGAGCGCGAGCGACGCCACGCAGAAGACGACGACCTGGGCGACCGAAAGCTGGCCGCTCGGGATTTCGCGGCCGGCGGTGCGCGGGTTCCGCGCGTCGATACGCGCGTCGATCAGGCGGTTGAGCGCCATCGCGAGCGAGCGAGCGCCCACCATCGCGAGCGTGATCCAGAGCAGATCGTGTCCGCTCGGCGTGCCGTCCACCGCGAGGAAGGCCCCGACGTAGGCGAACGGCAGCGCGAAGACCGTGTGCTCGATCTTCACCAACCGCGCGAACCGTGCGGGAAGAGGTGCCGGCGCCGAACCGGCCGTCATGTCTGCTCGTGGGCCGTGGGAGCGTCGGCAAGCAACTCGAGCGCATGCTCGAGCGCAGGGCGGAGGACGGCGAATCCGTCGCGGCAACCGCCCGTCGAGCCCGGCAGGTTGACGACGAGGGTCGAGCCGAGGACGCCGGCCGCGCCACGCGAGAGGAGACCGTGCGGCGTCTTCGCGATCGAGTCCGCCCGCAGTGCCTGCGCGATGCCCGGCGCCTCGCGCTCGAGCACGTCTCGGGTGGCCTCGGGGGTCACGTCCCTCGGCGCAAGGCCGGTCCCACCGGTCGTGAGCACGAGGCGAGCCGAAGCCGCCAACTCCCGGATCGCCGCCGCGACCTCGTCGCGTTCGTCGGCGACCACGCGGCGCTCGACCTCGTAGCCCTCGCCGCGGAGCAGCTCGTCGAGAGCGTCACCGCTGCGATCCTCGCGCGTCCCGGCCGCGACCCCGTCCGACACCGTCAGCACCACTGCCTTCAGATGCGCTCCTTCGTCTTCTCGACGAGGGCGACGTCGCCGATCCGCATCTCCTTGTCGACCGCCTTGGCCATGTCGTAGACGGTGAGCGCCGCTACCGAAGCCGCGGTGAGCGCCTCCATCTCGACGCCCGTTTGCGCCGTGGTCTCGACCGCCGACACGATCTCGACCGACTCCTCGCGCACCTCGAGTGTCACCTCGACGTGCGTCAGTGGAAGCGGATGGCAGAGCGGGATGAGCTCGCTCGTTCGTTTCGCGGCCATGATCCCGGCCACCTGCGCCGTCGCGAGCGCGTCCCCCTTGGGAAGCTCGCGCAGGATCCGCGCAGTGGCCGCGGCCATCCGGATCTCGGCCCGGGCGACGGCCCGCCTGCGCATCGGCTCCTTGGCGCCGACGTCGACCATCCGGACGGCGCCCGACTCGTCGACGTGCGAGAGGTCCTCCATCAGGAAGATCGTACGGCGTCGAGGTCGGCGAGCTGCGCGTCGACCCACTCTCGGACGTCGTGCTTGCGGACATGCTCGCGGATCGCATCGGCCCGCCGTCGCCGCTCCGCCGGCTCGAGCGTGAGCGCCGCGTAGAGAGCTTCGGCCTGACCGGAAACGTCGATCGGATTCACCGTCAGAGCCCACTCCCCGAGCTCCGCGTGCACGCCGGCGTTCTCGGACAGGACGAGCACGCCGTCCCGCTCGTTGACGAGGAACGCCTCCTTGGCGACGAGGTTGAGCCCGTCGAACACGGGGTTCGCGAGCAGGACGTCGAACTGCTTGTAACCGGCGACGGACCGCAGGAAGTCGTCCGCGACATCGAGCTCCACCGGCTGCCAGTCGTCGCGGCCGAAGCGCTCGTTCACCTCACGCGCCGTGGTCTCGACGGCGGCGAGGTACTCCGCATACGCCGGGATGTCCTGCCGTGAGGGCGCGAGCAGCGCGACCATTCCCACCCGCCCGTGCAGCTCAGGATGGAGCTCGAGCAACAGGGCGAAGGCGGCGAAGCCGCGCACGATGTTCTTCGAGGGGTCGGTCCTGTCGACACGGAGGACGAGCTGCTCCGGGCGCCGTGCGACGAGAGCCGCCTCCCGCTCGAGCACGCCGGGATCGTCCCGCAGGCGGTCGAACTCCGCCGGGTCGATGCTGATCGGCCGCGCGACGACCCGCGTCGTGCGGCCGTCGTGCTCGACCGTCCCGGCCTCCCGGTCGATGCGCGCGCCGAGCAGCCGCTCCGCCGAGAGCAGGAACGCGCGCCGCCAGCGCTCGGTGTGAAAGCCGACCACGTCGTTCGCAAGCAGCCCCTCGTGCACGGCCACCCGCAGCTCCGGCGGCAGTGCATGCCAGTAGTCAGGCTCGGGCCACGGGATGTGGACGAAGTGCGACGTGACGACGCCGGGTCGCGCGTCCCGGACGAAGCCCGGCGCGAGGTACAAGTGGTAGTCGTGGAAGAGAACCGCAGCGTCGGGCTCGCGCTCGAGCTCGTCGAGCGCCGCGGCGGCGAGCGCCTCGTTGACCGGCACGTAGCCGTCGCTCCAGGCCTCGTGCAGCTCCGGCCCGAAGTCGGGTGCCGAGCCCAACCCCCAGAGATAGTGCTGCAGGAACCAGAGGGTCGGGTTCGCCAGCACGTTGTAGAAGCGGTCGTAGGCGACCGGGTCGTGCGCGACGAACCGCAACCGATACGGGGCCCCCTCCGCCGTTTGCTCGAGGAACGAGCCGTCCTGCTCGGCCGCGACGACCCTGTCTTCCTCGGTCATGGCGCTTGCCACCCACGTCACGTCGTGGTGGGCGAGCAGTCCGCCGAGGGCCGTGACGACACCGCCGCCGCCCCGCCGGGCCACCCGGCGTCCGTCCGCGTCACGCGTGTAGGAGACCGGAGCGCGGTTGACGACGACGAGAAGCTTCCGCCGAGACGTTGTCGGTGTTGACAACAGTCAGGCCGGCTGGCGCAGCCGCTTCACGAAACGCAGGCGCGAGCCCCGAACCCCGGGTTGGGACTGCAGCTCGAACTCGTCCGCGATCGTGCGGATGATCGCGATGCCGAGGCCGCCTTCCGTGAGCTCCTCGCCCTCGAGCGGCGCAGGCCGCTCCGGATCGAAGCCCTTCCCGTCGTCGACGACCTCGACGGCAAGCGCATCGCCGGTGAGCTCGTACGCGATCGAGACGAGCCCGGCTCCGCCGGCGTACGCGTGCCGTACGGAGTTCGACACGGCCTCGGTCAGGGCGAGCTTGAGATCGGCTAGCTGTTCCTCGGACAACGCGACGATGTCGGCGAGGCCGCTGAGCGCGAGCCGAGCCAGCGCGATGTACTCCGCACGGGCGGGCACGCTGAGCCGCACGCTTCGCATTCCCTCGAGCGTCTCGCCCGCCGTCTCGATCACTGCCGCCTCGTCCATCGTGACCCTCTCGGTGTTTACCGCAGATTCCGGGATCTAAACCCGCCGATTTCTACCACTAACGCCCGAGGGACCCCGCCTGCAAGCCCCGATGTTTACCCTCGGGCTTGGCCCTACCCCGCCTGGAGAGAGTTAACCCCGATCGTTTCCACGGGAAAACGGCGCGCCCGAATCCGGGCCTAGACTGAACGACCGTGACGGCCGCCTCGCCCGTACCCGAGCGCCGACGCTCGCGGCCGGGGTCGCTCGAGCGTCCCGTGAACGCGCGCCTCTACCGCGGCGCGTGGCTGCTCGTCGGACTGCCGCTGCTGCTGCTCGCGTTCAGCGTCGCCCGCCCGCCCGCGCTCCATCCCCAAACGGGCCTGCCGGCGGCGTTCGAGGCGTCACAGGCGGCATTTCTCGCCCGGGACCTCGCGTCGAACTATCCGGACCGGAGGCCCGGCACGCCTGATGCCAGAGGCGCAGCTGCCTGGTTCCGCCAACAGCTGGAGCCGTACGGCTTCCACGTCCACAGCGAGCCGTTCACCGCCACAATCAACGGTCGCCGAACGACGCTCGTCAACCTCGTCACGGCCAAGCGGGGCACCGGTCTCTCGCCGCCCGAGATCATCGTGATGGCGCATCGCGACGACAGCGGCGTCGGCAACGGGCTGAACGACAACGCTTCGGGCACGGCGGCCCTGATCGAGCTGGCGCGCTCCTATGCCCCGACCGCCGCGGCGCAGCGGATCTCGCTCCCGTACACCCTCGTCTTCCTCTCCACCGACGGCGCAGTCGACGGTTCCCAGGGCGCCGCGCACTTCGCCGCGGAGCAGCAGGGAAACGCGAAGATCCTCGGGGTCGTCAACCTCGACTCGATCGCCGGTCGGGGCGCGCCGCGACTCGTCTTCGGGGGCCAGACGGCCCGTTCTCCCGCTCCGGGGCTCGTCGAGACGCTGCGGACCAACCTCGCGCAGCGAGGCAACGGCGAGCCCGCGCGGCCGAGCGGCCTTCAGCAGCTCGCGAGCCTCGGATTCCCCTTCGATCCGTACGAGCAGGCTCCGTTCGTGAGCCGCGGGATCCCGGCGGTGACCGTGACGACCTCCGGCGCGCGCGCCGCCGAGGCGCGAGGACACGGAACCAGGCTCGACGTGGGGCATCTCGGCGTCGTCGGCCTCGCTGCGCAGGACACCCTGGACGGGATGGAGCAGGGAGTTTCGCTTGCACAGGGTCCGACGAACTACGTCTTCCTCGGTCAGCGGCTGATCCGCGGCTGGGCGATCGAGCTCGTGCTCGTCGCCATGCTCCTACCCTTCCTCGCGGCAGCCGTCGACCTGTTCGCCCGGTGTCGCCGGCGCCGAATCCGGATCTCGCCGGCCTTCCGCAGCTATCGCAGCCGCCTCGGCTTCTGGGCGTGGGTCGGGGCGGTCTTCCTCGTCTTCAGGGCGATCGGCCTCTGGGGTGGCAGTGGTGGATACGCGCCGCCCCTGACCTCCGTCTCCTGGCCGGGGGGAGCGCTCGTGGCGCTCGCCCTGCTCGCGGGCGCCGGCTGGCTCGTCGCCCGCAGCCGCTTACTGCCGCGACGGCCGATTCGGCCCGAGGAGCGGCTCGCCGGCCACAGCGCCGCGCTGCTCGCGCTCGGCGTGATCGGGCTCCTGGTGGCGGCGACGAACCCGTTCGCGCTCATCTTCATCCTTCCCTCGCTACACATCTGGCTCTGGCAGCCGCAGGTGCAGACACGCCACCCGGGCGCCCGCGCGGGCGTCTTCCTTGCCGGCTTTCTGGGACCCGCCTACCTCGTCTGGACGTTTGCCACGCACTATGGGCTGGGCTGGGACGCCCCGTGGTACATCGTCAAGCTCTTCGCCGTCGGCTACGCGCCGCTGCCGTTGTTCGTGATCGGCCTCGCGTGGCTCGCGGCCGCCGGTCAGCTCGCCGCGCTCGCGGCGAACCGCTACGCACCGTATCCCGCTCCGTCGGAGCGCCCTCGCCGCGGCCCCGTCCGCGACCTCATCCGCACGCTGGTTTTCGCCCCGCGGCGCCGCGCCGCAGTGCCCCAGACGCGTCGGGCTGTGAACGACTAGCCCTCGAGACGGAACCAGCGCACAGTCGAGCCGGCCGCAAGCTCCCCGTTTCCACGTGGAACGTGCACGAGCGCGTCCGCAGCGGACGAGCGAACGATCATGTGCGACTCCTGGCCGGTGACCGGCTCGAGCACCAGCACGCCTCCGTCCACCCGCGACCGGGCGCGGACGAACGCGTCGCGCTCCTCGTTGCGCCGCAGACTGGACGCGAGCCGGCCTGGCTCGAACCGCGGCAGCGGATCCCGCAGGCCCTGCAACGCGCGCAATGCCGGCTTGACGAAGAGCTCGCACCCCACGAGCGCGGAGACGGGATTCCCCGGGAGGCCGAACACGAGCGTGTCGCCGCGGACGCCGAACGAGACCGGCTTGCCGGGCTTGATTGCCACTCGCCAGAACACCTCCTCGACACCGAGCTCTCGCTCCGCCGCCCGGACGAGGTCGTGCTCGCCGACCGAGACACCGCCCGAGGTGACGAGGACGTCGGCTGCAAGTCCACGCTCGATGGCTTCCCCCAACGCCTGCTCGTCGTCCGCTACGGGCGGCTCGGTCTGCACCTCGGCGCCCGCAGCGACCAGCGCGGAGGAGAGCATGAGACCGTTCGTCTCGTAGATCTGGCCCGGCCGCAGCTCCCCGCCGGGACCGACGAGCTCGCTGCCCGTCGCGAGCACGGCAACCCTCGGGCGGCGTGCGCACGACAGCTCAGCGACGCCGGAGGCCGCAGCCGCAGCCAAGCGTGCGGGCGTGAGCCTCACGCAGGCGGGGACCACCACCTCTCCGGCGGCGACGTCGCCACCGCGAGGGCGAACGTGCGCCCCCGGTCTGATCGCCTCCGATATCTCTACCATGTTGTCGCTCTGGACAACGTATTCGATCGGGACAACCGCGTCGGCACCCTCCGGCACGACCGCGCCCGTCGAGATGGTCACCGCACAGCCCGGTTCGACCTGCGCCGCGAACGGCCGCCCCGCGGCGGACTCGCCGGCGATCCGTAGCGTCCTCGGCAGATCGGCCGAGCGCACCGCGAATCCGTCCATCGCAGAGCTCGCGAACGGCGGCAGGTCGACCCGGGCGCGCACGTCTTCGGCGGTGACGCGTCCGGCGGCGTCGGCAATGGGGACGGGCTCGGCCGGCAGGGGGCGCGCGTGTTTCAGCACGCACTCATGCGCCTCCTCGAGAGTGAGTAGCGAAGCCACGACGGCTTCATACCGTAAGTTGCGGGACCGCTAGGGCGGGGTCGTAGCCGTGTAGGCGTAGCGTCCGGTCCAGGGCACGAACTGGGCGGGCGAGGCCGGCGCCGGGAACGCGGCGGTCGCCGAGCCTTCAACCGTGCGCTCCATGAACAGCCGCCAGATCTGCCGCGGGCAGTGTCGGGCCCGAGACGGCGGCGCCGTGTACGTCGAGCATCGGAATCTCGCCCTTCGGATAGCCGATCCAGACCGTGGCCTCGAGCGAGGGCGTGTAGCCGCAGAACCAGGCGTCCGCGTAGTCGTCGGTCGTCCCCGTCTTGCCTGCGTCGATGCGGCCCGGGACGTGCGCTCCCACTCCCGTGCCGTGGAGCATGTTCTCCTCGAGCACATGGGTCACCGTCGCCGCGACCCAGTCCGGGACGACTCGTGTCCGCTGCGGCCGGCCCCAGCCGCCGCCGACCTTGCCGCCGGGGAAAACGACCCGCCGGATTGCGAGCGGCTTGGAGTACACGCCTCCCGCCGCCAGCGTCGCGTAGACCGAAGCCATGTCGAGAGGGGTCACCGCGCCGGTCCCGAGGGCGAGCGACGGCGTCGGTTGCAGCTGCGTCTGCACGCCGAGCTTCTGCGCCATTCCGACGATCGCGTCCGGGCCGACGTCGAGGGCGAGCCGCGCGTAGACCGTGTTGTCCGACTGAAGCGTCGCGGCCGCGACGTTCTCAGGCCCGGCGTATCTCCCGTCGTACGTGCGAACGCGCCATTGCAGCGGCGCGTAGTAGAAGGGCGCGGAGAGGTAGCGCGTCGCCCACGGGTTCATGCCCTCCGCCACCGCGGCGGCGAGGACGATCGGCTTGAACGTCGAGCCCGCCTGGCGCTCGGCCGTCGTGGCGAGGTTGAACTCATTCCCGGGCGCTGCCGGCGTCACGCCTGCCATCGCGCGAATCGCCCCGGTTGCGGGGTCGATCGAGACGATCGCGCCGGCCGGATCGTTGCGGCCGGACAGCTCCTCCGACAGCGCGTGCACCGCGGCGTGTTGCAGGCGCGGCCGGATCGTCGTGTAGATCTTCAGCCCGCCTGCCCGAACGGTCGCTGCTCCGTACGCCTGCTGGAGGAGGTTCTCGACGTAGCCGACGAAGTACGGCTCCCGGCTCGCGTACGCCGGGCTCGGGCGCAGGTGCAGCCCGCGGTCGCGCGTCGCCTCTGCGTACTGCTCGCCGGTGATGTCCCCGCTCCGCCGCAGTGCGCGCAGAACCTCGTCGCGGCGCCCGAGTGCAGCGGACGGGTTGTGGAGCGGGTCGTAGTACGACGGCGCCTGCGGCAGCCCGGCGAGAAGCGCCGCCTGCTCGAGCGTCAGCCGGCTCGCCGGAACGGAGAAGTACGTCTCGGCCGCAGCCTCGATCCCGTACGCGTGGTTGCCGTAGTAGACGTCGTTGAGATAGGCCGTGAGGATCCTGTCCCTCGACCAGACGCGCGCAAGCTTGACGGCCAGGCAGGCTTCGACGACCTTCCGCTGCAGCGTCTGCTCCCGCGAGAGATAGAGGTTGCGCACCAACTCCTGCGTGATGGTGGAGCCGCCCTCGACGATGTGGCCGGCGCTCGCGTCGGCGACGAAGGCGCGGAGGATCCCCTCCGGGTCGATGCCGCCGTGCTGGTAGAAGCGGCGGTCCTCGATCGCTACGGTCGCC
Organism: uncultured Actinomycetes bacterium; assembly: GCA_963731015.1. Lineage (GTDB taxonomy): Bacteria > Actinomycetota > Thermoleophilia > Gaiellales > Gaiellaceae > Palsa-739. The sequence goes on along the minus strand of CAVSTY010000003.1, from coordinate 439,818 downwards.
TTCGGCATCCACGGGCTGATCGCCGTGCGCGCAATCGCCGTCCTGTTCTCGACCGCGGGCAGCACGCCGATCAGACCGCCGTTCGCGCCGTAGACGAGGGAGTTGTCGGCTTGGCGCACCGGCCGCAGCGTGCTCAGGTCGCAGCTCGAGCCGAAGTAGACGGCGCCGCCGGCCGCGGTGGCGGCGAGCACCACGAGCGGGAGGGCGATCGCGAGGACGAGGATGAGGCGGCGCCGTCTCCGTGTCGGTCGCCGCTTCGCCGGCTGCCGCCTGCGGCTCACGCCCAGACGCCGAGTGCGCGCAGCCGCCGGTGAGCGCGCAGCCGCAGCTCGTGCTCGAGGCGCTCGGCCGCGAGCTCGTCGGAGGCGGCGGCACGCAGGGTGACGGTCGCGGTGCCGTCGAGCGAGCTGACGTAGACGTCGCCATGGCGCTCGTCCGCGACGTCCTCCCGCAGCGCCTCCAGCGCGCCATCGAGATCGGCAGCCAGCGGCACCGGCACCGAGACCTCGGCGAAGGTCTCGCGGCTCCGGATCGAGGCGTTGATGATGGGGTCGGAGGCGAGCTTGCTGTTCGGGACGACGAGACGCCGGCGGTCGACGGTGCGGATGAACGTGTACGTGAGACCGATCTCCTCGACCACTCCGGTCTCGCCTGAGTAGCTGACGTGATCGCCGATCCGGACCGGCTGCGTCGTCGCGATCAGCAGACCGGCGATGAAGTTCCCGAGCGTCTGTTGCGACGCCAGGCCGATGATCACGCCGAGAATGGCGGTCGACGCCAGCAATCCCCCGGCCACGGCTCGTATCTGTGGGATCACCAGCAGGGCGGAGAAGAGACCGACCGCGATGATGGTCACGCTGACGGCACGCCGCAGGACGCGGTAACGCGTCTCGACCTCCGGCGAGACCGACTTCCGAGCGAGCCACCAGTCGACCAGACGTGCCAGGAGCGTGACGGCGAGCAGGACGGCGGCAGCGATGACTATGCGGTGCCAGAAAGGCATCGCCGCCGGATTCGCCGCGGGCGCGGCGTTTCCTCAGTCGAGCGGAAGCGGGCGGCGGCCGGCGAAACCGTCCTCCACGCCGTGCCACCAGGCGATCTCGTCCTCGCCGAGCTGCCAGCAGAGCAGCACCGTCTCGTCGTGGCGGAGCGCCGGGAAGTCGATGAGGCCGCTGTCGAGATCCTTCACCTGGGCGCCGTGGCTCGTGATCTCGTCCACCAGCCGCGCCATGCGCCGCGCGACGCCGTCGACCTCTGCGGTCGCCTGGGCGAGCTCGGCGGGTGGGATGCCGCCGCCGTTGCCGCGGATCTTGCGCTCGAGCTCCTCCTGACGCTCGAGCGCGGCGGCGTGCTCCTGCCGTGTCGCAACGAGCTGCGCGACGAGCGGCCGCACGTGCTCGAGCTCGGCGTTCGCCTCCTCCGGCGTGAAGTGGCGCATGACCCGAACCCTATGCTGCGGCCTCGTGAGCGTCGCCGCCGTTCGTCCGAGCTTCACCCGCCTCACGGTTTGGTCGCTCTTCATCGCCGCCTTCGTGGTCGTCTCCTACTCGGAACGCGGCCTGCGGACGGACAAGAACGTCGCCTACAAGTACTCGACCTTCGAGAACGGCGTCGCCTTTTACGCGCTCTGGCTGGGGATCGTCCTGCTCATCGCGTGGGGCAGGTTCGACCTGCTCGCCCTACGAGCGCCCCGGAGCTGGATGCAGGCGTTGCGGTTTGCCGCCATTGCCGCAGTGATCATCGTCGCGGCCGACGGGCTCGCGTCACTGCTCCCGCTGCCGGAGAGCCCGGGCAAGGAGCAGGGGCTGACGCCGACGCACTGGGAAGCCGCCCATGCCGGCGCCTTTGCAGCGAACTTCGTCCTCCTCGCCGTCATCGCGCCCTTCGTCGAGGAGCTCACCTTCCGCGGCGAGGGTCAGTCGCTGTTACGCGTCTTCGGCCGCTGGACCTCGATCGTCGTCGTGGGCGTCGCCTTCGGTCTCGCGCACGGCTTGATCGAGGGCCTCATCGTCCTTGTCCCCTTCGGCATCGCGCTCGCCTGGCTCCGGGACCGCACCGACAGCGTGGTGCCAGGCATGTTCGTGCACGGCCTCTTCAACGGCGTCACACTCGTGCTCGCCGTCGTCCTGAGCTAGTCCTCCTCGTCGCCGTTCTCGACGACGAACTGGTCAGGCGTGACGTCCTCGAGGAAGCTGCGGAACTTGAGCACCTCTGCCTCGAGCTGCTCCTCGTCGACCTCCTCGCCCTCGAACTCGATCGCCGACTCCGCGATCACGTCGTCCGCGGCGAAGATCGGCGCCTCGGCGCGAATGGCGAGCGCGATCGCGTCGGAGGGGCGGGAGTCGACCTCGATCTCCTGGCCGTCCTGGATCACGGTGATCTGCGCGTAGAAGGTGTTCTCGCGCAGCTCGGTGACCGTGATCCGGCTGATCGACGCACCGAGCTGCTCGAGCATCTCGCTCACGAGATCGTGCGTCATCGGCCGGACCGAGGTCTGGCTCTGGAGCTTCATGAGAATCGCGGCCGCCTCTGGATGTCCAATCCAGATCGGCAGGAACTTGTTTCCGTCAGCGGTCTTCAGCAGGACGATCGGCTGTTTGCCGACCAGATCGAAGCTGACTCCGTAGATGAGCATCTCCTGCATCCCGGGCGACCTCGTCTCGAATATAGCTCAGGCACTGGGGCCGGAAACCAGGCATATCTCCGGTTCGGCGGGTCGCGTTTGACCCATGGTGCGTCCGCTCTGGCTGGACGACATCGAATCGCTCGAGGCGATCTCGCAGAACGAGGACGCCCGCCGGATCGTCCTCCGGATGGCGGTGCTCTCGCAAACGGGCCGTACGCCGAGCTTCGTCGTCGAGGGTGCGCTGGACGGGGATCTCGACGCGGAGACCAGGGGCCGGCTCGTCCGCACACACCGCCTGCACTAATCAGGGGCACAGGGAGTGGGCGATCCTGGATTCGAACCAGGGACCTCCGCCTTATCAGAGCGGCGCTCTAACCAGCTGAGCTAATCGCCCCAAGTTAATGGGAACTGCGGGGCGCAATTGTAGCCGCCGCGTTCTCGAGCGCCTCGACCAGCTCGGCGAGGTCGTGCTCGTCGCCGAAGGGCAGCTCGACCCGTCCGGGGAGGACGCGCGCGTGGCGGCCGGTCAGCTGGTCGACGGCACCGCGCACGCGTTCGGCGAGCGCCGGGTCGACCGGTGCTGAGCGCGTCCGCGGCCTCTGCCGCGCGCCGGCCCACTTGGCCCGCTGCTCGGCCGCCCGAACCGAGAGGCCGCGTCGCACGATCTCGCGTGCGAGCCGGCGACGGCCCTCCTGGTCGGGGACGGCGAGGACGGCCCGGGCATGTCCCTCGGTCAGCTGGCCGCGCTCGACCATGCCGAGCACGTCGTCGGGCAGCTCGAGCAGGCGGATCCGGTTCGAGACGGACGGCTTCGAGCGGCCGACCCGTTCCGCCACCTCGCCGAGCGACAGCGAGAACTCGTCGATGAGGACGGCGTACGCGCGGGCCTCCTCGATCGGCGTCAGCTGCTCGCGGGCAACGTTTTCGACGAGACCGAGCAGGAGGGTGTCGCGATCGTCGGCCGTCCGCACCACGGCGGGAACGGTTTCGCGGCCCGCCTCCCGCGCGGCCCGCCAGCGGCGCTCGCCGGCGACGATCTCGTAGCCGCCCACGCCGCGCGGCCGCACGAGCAACGGCTGGATCACGCCCTGCTGCCGCACGGACTCGGCCAGCCCGGAAGCGGCCTCGGGCTCGAAGCGGCGCCGCGGCTGGCGCGGGTTCGGATGGATCGCGTCGACCGGAATCTCGAGCAGCTCGCTCGGAACCGGCTGGCCGCCGATCAGCACCTCGAGGCCGCGGCCGAGACCGCGGCGCTGTGGGGAGGACTCAGGCGCGCTCGACAAGCTCCATCGCCACCTTCCAGTAGGCGTCGGCTCCGGCGGAGCGACGGTCGTAGGCAATCGCGGGCAGTCCGTGGCTCGGGGCCTCGGCGAGGCGCACCGAGCGCGGGACGGAGGTGCGGAAGACGAGGTCGCCGAAGTGCCGCCGCACCTCTTCCTCGACCTGGTGCGCGAGGCGCGTGCGGCCGTCGACCATCGTGAGGAGGACGCCGCCGATGCCGAGAGTCGGGTTGAGCCGCCGCCGGATCAGCTCGACCGAATGCAGCAGCTGCGTCAGACCCTCGAGCGCGTAGTACTCGGCCTGGACGGGCACCAGCACGCGGTCGGCGGCCGCGAGCGCGTTGACCGTGAGCGGGCCGAGCGAGGGCGGGCAGTCGAGGAAGACGAAGTCATAGCGCTCGCTGCCGGAAGCGAGAGCCTCCGAGAGATACCGCTCGCCGTCGGAGCGTCCCGAGAGCTCGACGACGGCGCCGGCGAGATCCGGCTTGGCCGGGACGAGATCGAGGTTCGCGAACGCGGTCGGGTGGACGAGGTCGGCGAGCGGTGCGCCGTCGAGGAGGTCGTAGCTCGAGGTTCCGTTCGCCCGCATCCCGAGACCCGAGGTCGCGTTCGCCTGCGGATCGAGATCGATCACGAGCGAACGCTCGCCGGCCTCGGCGAGGCAGGCGGCGAGATTGACGGCGGTCGTCGTCTTGCCGACGCCGCCCTTCTGGTTCGCAAGGGCGTAGATGCGGCTCATGGCCGTGGTCATTGTCGCTACGCCAGCGGACGCTTCTTCGCAACGCCGGCGCGGCGCGGGAAGCCGGGCGGCGTCGGCCCGATCTTCGGCAGCACCGCGAGACCGTCGTGCACCTCGAGAGCGCCTCCGCCTAGCTGCTCCGCCGCGGCCGCGAGCTGCTCGAGATCCGCCCGCTCGCCGAGCCAGAGGATCGCCGCGCCGCCACTCCGCACCAGCGGCAGGCACAGCTCTGCTGCAACGGGCGGCCGGGCAAGCGCCTTCGCCAGTGCCACGCTCCATCGCTCCGGCGGCTGCTCCTCCGCACGCCCCCACACGACCTCGGCGTTCGGCGGGGCCCAGCGGAGGAGGAAGTCGCACTTACGGCGCTCCGCGTCGAGCAGTGTCATCTCCCGCTCGGGCAGTGCAGCTGCGAGCGGGATCCCCGGTGAGCCGCCGCCCGAGCCGACGTCGACCATCGCTCCGTCGTATCGCTCCAGCAACGGCAGCGCCCGCAGCGCGTCGTCCAGCAGCATGTCTCGCGCCCGGTCGAGGTCACTCAGGGCCGTCAGCCCCGGCGCCTCGACGACTGCGCTCAGCCAGTCACTCAGGAACGACGACGACGTAGCGGTTCGGCTCCGTGCCCTCGGAGGCCGTCCCAACGCCCGCGACCTCCTTGAGGCTCAGGTGGACGACCTTGCGCTCGACCGCCGTCATCGGCTCGAGCTCCTCGCGTTCGCCCGACTCGCGAACCCGCTCGGCGACCCGCAAGGCGAGCGTCTCAAGCGTCGCCTGCCGCCGGGCGCGATAGCCGGCGGCGTCGACGACGACGTCTCTCTTCTCCTCGCCGTAGGCGCGATAGGCGATCACGTTCAGGAGGTACTGGACCGCGTCGATCGTCTGGCCGTGGCGGCCGATGAGGAGTCCGACGTCCGGCCCCGAGCAGGTGACGACGATCGCTTCGGCTTCGTCGTGGGCGACGACGTCCGCTTCGACACCGAGCGTCTCGACGAGCTGCGCTACGAGCGCCCGTGCAGCTGCGGCCTGGTCGCTCTCGTCGAGCGCGGCCCCGGTTGCCGCCGCCGCCTCCGCGGCTTCCGCCGGCAGATGCGCCACGACGCGGGCGGGCTCGTAGCCGACGCCGAGGATCCCGCGCTCACCTTCGGAGACCACCTCGAACTGCACCGCGGCCTTGTCGAGCCCGGGATGCCGCCGCTCGAGCTCGCGCAGCGCCGCCCACTTCGCCTCCCCGACCGTCTCCCCGGTCGCTTCGGAGGTCAGGTCCGCGATCTCGTTCATCTCCGACTCGTGCGCTTCTTCTTGCGTCGCACCTGACGGGGCTGCTGCGAGGCGGGCGACGGATCCGGCTTCGGCACCGGAGGCTCCGGGCTCGCACCGTTCCCGCTCGACCCGTCGTCCTTCGGCGGCGTCCGCGAGCTGCGCTTCTCGGCGCTTGGGGCGGGCGTCTTCGCGACCAGTCGCCGCGTGATCAGTCCCTGCCCGACCGTCCAGAGGTTCGTCGTCACCCAGTAGAGGACGAGCCCGGCCGGGAAGCGCGCAATGATGAAGACGAAGACGAGCGGCATGATCATGAAGAGCGTGCGCTGCGTCTTGTCGGCGGTCGTCATCATGAAGTACGACGACGCCATCTGGCTCGCCACGTAGACGACGAGCAGGATGTAGCCGCCCCACTGCGTCGTCGTCCCCAGCGAGATGTTGTGGATGAAGTTGAGCCACGAAAGGTCCGAGCCGGGCGGGAAGTGCTCGTGCTTGAGCGCGTAGTAGAGGGAGATGAAGACCGGCAGCTGCAGGAGCATCGGGAGGCACGAGGCGGCCGGGTTGATGTTGTTCTCCCGATAGAACTTCATCAGCTCTTCGTTCTGCTTCTGCTTGTCTCCCTTGTACTTCTTCTGGATCTCCTTCATCTGCGGCGCGTGGCGCTGCAGACTCTGCATCGAGTGGATCTGCTTGATCGTGATCGGCACGAGCAGCATCCGGACCACGACGGTGACCGCCACGATCGACCAGGCCCAGGTGAGCCCGACGTTGTAGTGGAACCAGTGGAGAACGTGATTCATCACGGTCTCGAGCTGGCTGATGATCGGGATGGCGAAGAGCATCATCGAATCGGGTCGAAGCCTCCCCGGCTCCACGGGTTGCACCGGAGCAGACGCCAGCCGGCGAGGGCACTGCCCTTGACGAGACCATGGCGGCGCAGCGCCTGCATCGCGTACTCGGAGCACGACGGGTGGTACTTGCACGTGGTGGGAAAGACCGCGCCGAAGGTCAGGCGGTAGAACCAGACGAGGCCGATCCCGAGCAGGCTCGGCAGGCGCATCACGACACTCATGCCGCGAGAACCCCCGTTTGCTCGAGCAGCTCATCGACGCGTTCGCCGAGCCACGCGAATCCGTTTGTCTCCGCCGACTCGACGAGTCCCGGGCGGACGATCAGCACGTAGTCGTGTCCAGCGGGGACACGGTCGAGCCGTTCGTTCCAGACCTCCCGCAGGCGGCGCTTGATCCGGTTCCGCTCGACGGCGCCGCCTGCAGCCCGCGGCACAGCGAACCCGATGCGTGGTTCCGCCGGCTCCTCCTGCGGCAGCCAGTAGAGCACGAGAAAGCGGGACGAGACCGAGCGTCCGCGGCGATGCACCGCGTCGAAGTCCCGGGAGCGGGACAGGCGGTTGGCGCGCTTCACGGGTGCAGCTTAGTGCCGACCGCAGCTACGCCGAGAGGCGAGCTCGGCCCTTGCCGCGGCGGCGCTTCAGGATCGCGCGGCCGGCCTTCGTCGACATGCGGGCGCGGAAGCCGTGCTTGCGCTTACGGCGGCGGACGTTGGGCTGATAGGTGCGCTTCACGACTGTAAAAAGACTGTCTCTGCCAGAAAAATCCCCGCAGGTCGCGGGGTGCGGCGGCCAGTATAGCCGCGCTTCGTCCACCGGCTTGTCCACAGCCGCAACCGATGCAGGGATGCGGCCGAAGCAAGTTTCCCCCACGTCTATCCACAGCTGTGGACGGATTACAGCGGACGGGAAAAGCCTGCAAATGCGCTGATTTTGTCCTGCTCGAAGGCACTGTTATGCTGGCCGCCGGGCTGCAGACGGGGAGGAGCAGGGCGTCGTGGAGCACCAAGTTGAGCTGTCCGCAGAGGACCTCTGGGAGGAGATCTCGGGGCGGCTGAGAGAGGCCCTGAGCGACGGGACGTACAGCAAGTGGTTCGGCGACGTCCGCGACCTCGCGGTCGACGGCGACACGCTCGTGCTCACGGTTCCGAGCGAGTTCACCCGTGACTGGATCGAAGGTCACTTCCTCGGGCTGATCGGCGCCGCGGTCCGCGACATCGTCGGTTTCGAGCGCCCACTCGAGCTCCGGGTCGCGAACGGCACCGGGCAGTCCCCGGAGGGCCGCGCGGGCTCGGACGACCTCGTTCCCATGGTCCAGCGCATGCCCGGCCGGCCCGAGAGCGGGGGCTTCAACTCGAAGTACACGTTCGACTCGTTCGTGATCGGCTCGTCGAACCGCTTCGCCCACGCGGCTGCGCTCGCAGTCGCGGAGGCGCCGGCGCAGGCCTACAACCCGCTCTTCATCTACGGCGGCACCGGACTCGGCAAGACGCACCTCCTCCAAGCGGTCGCGCAGTACGTCGCCGAGCACTCGTCGGCGATCTCGGTGCGCTACTTGACGAGCGAGGCGTTCGTCAACGAGTTCATCAACTCGCTTCGCGACAAGCGGATCGAGGGCTTCAAGCAGCGCTACCGCGCCTACGACGTCCTCCTCATCGACGACGTCCAGTTCTTCGAGGGCAAGGAGCGCTTCCAGGAGGAGTTCTTCCACACCTTCAACTCGCTGTACGAGGCCGGCTCGCAGATCGTCCTGTCCTCCGATCGGCCGCCGCGCGACATCGCGACGCTCGAGGACCGGCTGCGGAGCCGCTTCGAGTGGGGGCTGATCACCGACATCCAGCCCCCGGATCTCGAGACGCGGATCGCGATCCTGCGCAAGAAGGTGAAAGTCGACGGGATCCACGTCCACGACGAGCAGGTGCTGACCTTCATCGCCAGCCGCGTCTCGTCGAACATCCGCGAGCTCGAAGGTGCGCTGACGCGCGTCGTCGCCTTCTCCTCACTCACCGGCCGACCCATGACGGTCGAGCTCGCGCAGGACGTCCTGCGCGACGTCTTCCCCCAGGGAGAGGCCGCCGAGGTCTCGATCAAGCGGATCCAGGATCTCGTCGCCGAGCGCTTCGGTCTCTCGCACGACGAGCTCTGCGGCGAGAAGCGCTCCCAGAACATCGTCTATCCGAGGCAGGTGGCGATGTACCTCTCCCGCGAGCTCACCGACTCGTCTCTGCCCAAGATCGGCAAGGAGTTCGGCGGCCGCGACCACACCACGGTGATCCATGCGACCTCGAAGATCTCCCGCTTGATCCGTGAGGACAGGTCTGTGTACAACCTCGTGCAGGAGCTGACCGCACGTGTGAAGCAGGTCCGCTGACGCTTGCCGCCTGTGGGACCCTTCGGATCGTCCACAATGAAGCTCCACACGCAAACCGCAGGAAGGAAGCGACTAGAAGCACGTCTTCCCCGTCGTCCACACTCCCTATGACTTCTACGAGAATCCCAAGATGATCGAGAGTGACATCGCAGTCGGTGCCGGGCTGAGGATTACTTGCACGAAGGACGAGCTCGTGCAGGGACTCACGCTCGTCGGCCGCGCTGTTTCGAGCCGGACGGCGATCCAGATCCTGTCGGGGATCCTGCTCGAGGCTCAGGGCGACGACCTTCGCCTGGCGGCCACGGACATGGAGCTCTCGCTACGCGCGACAGTGCCGGCGCGGGTGGAAGGCGACGGCGCGATCGTGCTGCCGGGCCGCACCCTCGTCGACATCGCCCGGCTGCTGCCGGGAGACGAGGTCACGATCGAGCACCGCGCGGCAGAGTCGGTCGTCCATGTCGGCTCGGGCAGCGCGAGCTACACGCTGCACACGTACAACGCCGAGGACTTCCCGCGGCTGCCGGAGCTGACCGAGGCGGAGACGTTCGCGGTGGACCGTGAGGCGCTTCTCGAGACGATCGGCCGTGTTGCCCGCGCGGCCTCTCGCGACGAGGCGCGCCCGGTGCTCACCGGCGTCCTCGTCCAGTTCGTCGGCGACAAGCTCGTGATGGCGGCCACCGACTCGTACCGGCTCGCCGTGAAGGAGACGTCGCTTGCAGCAGGGGCGCCCGAGCTCGAGGCCATCGTCCCCAGCCGCGCGTTGCAGGAGCTCCAGCGCATCCCGGGCAACGGCGACGAGATCGCGGTCGGCGTGCAGGAGAACCAGGTTCTCTTCTCGGTCGGCGGCGTCTGGCTCACGACGCGCCGGATTGACGGCCAGTTCCCGAACTACCGGCAGCTACTGCCCGAGACGTTCGAGCACGAGCTGACGATCTCGCGCGCCGAGCTCCTGGATGTCGTGCGGCGTGCGGCGGTGATGATCCAGCGCGCAACTCCGCTCCAGCTGCGCTTCGCCGACGGCGAGGTCACGGTCGTGGCGCGGACACACGAGGTCGGCGAGTCGACGGAGTCGATGCCTGTCGCCTACAGCGGCGAGCCGCTCGACATCGGTTTCAACGCGGAGTTCCTGCGCGAAGGGCTCGAGTCGGTCGAGGGCGACGACGTGAAGCTGAAGCTGATCAGCCCGCTCCGGCCGGCGATCCTCACCGACGAGGCCGACGACTTCACGTACCTCGTCATGCCGATCCGCCTGCCCGGCTGATCGTCGAGACTGCCTCTCTCCGCGACTTTCGCTCCTACGAGCGGCTCGAGCTGACACTGCAACCGGGGCTCGTGGTCGTCGTGGGCGCGAACGGCGTGGGCAAGACGAATCTGCTCGAGGCCGTCCACGTCGCGACCCAGGGCTTCTCGCCGCGTACTCGCACCGACTCGCAGGTCGTGCGGTTCGGCGCCGAGGGTGCCCGGGCTGCGGTGGCCGGTCACCGCGGCGAGGTCGGGCTCGAGCTCGAAGTGACCGTTCGGCGGGGCGAGGGAAAGCGCGCCCGCTTGAACGGCGCGCCGTTGCGGGCGGCCGAGCAGCTGCGGGCGCTCGCCTCGACGCTGGTGTTCACGCCGGACCGGCTCGGCGTCGTGAAGGGTCCGCCTGCCGCTCGCCGCGCGTACTTCGACCGCGTCCTCGGCCGCTTCGCGCCGGTGCGGGCGCTGCTGCCCACGGAGTACGGCGCAGCGGTGGCGCAGCGGAACGCCGCGCTCCGGCGGGTAAGGATCGGAGCGTCGAGTCGTGATGCCATCGAGCCGTGGAGCGAGCGCGTCACGGTGCTCGGAGCTGAGCTCGTCGCCGCCCGCCTCGAGGCTCTCGCCCTGCTCGAGCCGGCCTTCGGCGCTCGCGCAGACGAGTTCGGACTCGGGGATGTCTCCCTCCGCTACGACGGCGAGCCGCCGACGTCGGAAGGGTTGGCCTCCGCGCTCGACCGCGATCTCGAACGCGGCGTGACCTCGCACGGGCCGCATCTCGACGACATCGTGATCGCCGCCGGCGGCCGGGATCTCCGCAGCTTCGGCTCGCAGGGAGAGCAGCGGCTCGCTCTGCTGGCTTTGCTCCTCGCCGAGGCCGAAACGATTACCGACAGGACCGGCGTGCCGCCACTTCTTCTGCTCGACGACGTTCTCTCGGAGCTCGACCCCGGACGACGCAGGATCCTTGCGGCCCGCGTGCGGAGTGCCGGGCAGGCTCTCGTCACCGCCACCGACGCCGCGATGCTGCCGACGCCGCCGGACCAGCTGCTTGAGGTGACCCCGGGCGCGGTGCTGGAGGCGGCGGCGTAGTGGAACCGCTCGGCGACCAGATTCGTGCCGAGCTGAGCCGCGTCGGCGCCGACAGCGGCGCGGGAGACGCGGTCACGGCGTGGCCGTCTGTCGTCGGCGAGGAGATCGCGCGCAATGCTTGGCCGGCGCGAAGGCAGCCCGATGGGACGCTCATCGTCCACGTGCGCGACGCGATCTGGGGCTTCGAGCTGACCCAGCGCGCACCCGAGATCTCGGAGCGGCTGCCCGGCTGTCCGAGGCTTCGTTTCACGCCCGGACCGCTGCCGGAAACGGCTTCCGAGCCGTCTTCCGCACCGCCTGTCGAGCCCTCGCCGGAGCAGGCGCGCGAGGCCGCCGCCCTCGCGGCCGGCATCGCGGACCCTGATCTGCGCGAATCTGTTGCGAAAGCCATAAAAATGGGGCTCGCACGGGCCCCGGACGGCCGCCCGGTCTGATACACTTCCTTTTGCCCGCAAATGCGTAATTTGCAGGGCTTTTTTCATGACTGAAACGGACTACACCGCTAGGGACATCACCGTCCTCGAAGGACTCGAGCCGGTCCGGCTTCGGCCGGGTATGTACATCGGTTCGACGGGGCTTCGAGGGCTCCACCACCTCATCTACGAGGTCGTCGACAACTCGGTCGACGAGGCGCTCCAGGGGCGCAACGACCGCATCGAAGTCACGCTCCATCCTGATCACTCGGTCACGGTCCAGGACTGGGGCTCGGGCATCCCCGTCGACGTGATGAAGGACCAGGGACTGCCCGCGCTGACGGTCGTCCTCACGAAGCTCCACGCCGGCGGCAAGTTCGGCGGCGAGGGCTACAAGGTCTCGGGCGGTCTGCACGGTGTGGGCGTCTCGGTCGTCAACGCGCTCTCCGAGCGGCTCGTCGCCGAGGTGCGCCGTGACGGGAAGGTTCACCGCCAGGAGTTCGAACGCGGCGACCCGACCGGCGAGATGGAGATCGCCGGCAAGATGACCAAGGGCGACCCGACCGGGACGACGATCAGCTTCCTGCCCGACTCCGAGATCTTCGAGGAGCTCGACGTCGACGCGTCGACGATCACGCAGCGCCTGCGGGAGACCGCGTTCCTGACGAAGGGGCTGCACATCAAACTCGTCGACGAGCGCGCCGACGGCAAGACCGTCGAATTCCACTACGAGGGCGGGATTCGCGACTTCGTCTCGTACATCAACGAGGCCAAGGACGCGATCCACAAGCACATCGTCTACTTCGAGGGCGAAACCGACCAGGGGGGCGTCGAGGTGGCGATGCAGTGGAACTCCTCGTACCAGGAGTCGGTGTTCACGTTCGCCAACAACATCAACACGGTCGAGGGCGGCACGCATCTCTCCGGCTTCCGCAGCGCGCTCACGCGAACGCTGAACGCGAAGGCGCAGGAGCTCAAGCTGTTGAAGGACAAGGAAAGCCTCGAAGGCGAGGACGTGCGCGAGGGGCTCGCCGCCGTCGTCTCGATCAAGCTGCGCAATCCGCAGTTCGAAGGGCAGACGAAGACAAAGCTCGGCAATCCGGGCGTCGAAGGTCTCGTCCAGACGACCGTCAACTCGGCGCTTTCACGGTTCCTCGAGGAGAACCCGCAGGACGCGCGCGCGATCTGCAACAAGGCGATCGCGGCGATGCGCGCTCGCCTCGCCGCGCGGCAGGCGCGCGAGCTGACGCGGCGCAAGTCGGCGCTCGACGGCACCTTCCTGCCGGGCAAGCTCGCCGACTGCTCGATTCGCGACCCGTCCGCCGCCGAGCTCTTCATCGTCGAGGGCGATTCCGCCGGCGGCTCGGCGAAGAGCGGCCGCGACCGCACGTACCAGGCGATTCTGCCGCTGCGCGGGAAGATCATCAACAGCGAGAAGAACCGGATCAACAAGGTGCTCTCGAACACGGAGATCCAGGCGATGATCACCGCGATCGGCACCGGCATCGGCGACGAGTTCGACATCGAGGGTCTCCGTTACCACCGGGTCATCGTCATGACCGACGCCGATGTCGACGGGTCGCACATCCGCACGCTCGTCCTCACGTTCCTCTACCGGCACATGCGCGAGCTCTTCGAGTACGGCCACATCTACATCGCCGTGCCGCCGCTCTACAAGGTCAAGCTCGGCAACCAGGAGTTCTACTTCGAGAAGGACTCCCAGCTCGAGGATCTGCTCGTGCGCGAGCGCTTCGGCGACCTCGAGGTTCGCGATCGCGCCGGCGCCGAGGCGAAGCTGACAGAGGCGCGCTGGAAGAAGTTCACCGGCGCGCTGGCGGAGTTCGAGGGCTGGTCGGCGCGCCTGCGTGCGGACTACGGCCACCACGCTGCGGAGCTTGCGGTCTCTCACCGGCTGGTCGAGCTCGCGGCGACGACACCGGAGGAGCTCGAGCGGGCGATCGGCGCGCTGCCTCCCAACGGCTACAAGCTCTCGGTGCTCGCGCGCGACGAGCAGGGCCTCCAGGTGAAGGTCGTCGAGGAGGAGACGTCCGCGGCGCAGACCATCGGCGTCACCGCCGAGTTGCTCTCCTCGCCGATCTACGCGAATCTGCGTCGCGCCTACGGCAAGCTCCTGGACATCGTCGGGCCGCCGCCGTTCGCGCTTGCGCTGGGGAAGGGCCGGGCCGAGGCGGAGGGTTTCTCGGAGCTGCGGCACGAGGCACTCGAGCTCGCCAGGGGCACCGGAATCCAGCTCTCGCGCTACAAGGGTCTCGGCGAGATGAACGCGGATCAGCTGTGGGAGACGACGATGGATCCGATGAAGCGGCTCCTCGTCCGGGTGGACGTCGAGGATGCGAGTGCCGCCGACCAGCTCTTCTCGATGCTGATGGGCGACCAGGTCGAGCCGCGCCGGCTCTTCATCGAGGAAAACGCGAAGGACGTCACGTTCCTCGATGTCTGAGGTAGAGACGGGCGCACTCGGGCGGGGCCGGATCGAGCCGCGCGAGCTCGAGCAGGAGATGCGCTCGAGCTTCCTCGACTACGCGATGAGCGTGATCGTGTCGCGCGCGCTGCCCGACGTGCGCGACGGGCTCAAGCCGGTACATCGTCGCGTCCTCTACGGGATGCACGAGGCGGGCCTGCAGCCGAACCGGCCGTACAAGAAGTCCGCGTCCACGGTCGGCGCGGTGATGGCGAACTACCACCCACACGGGGACCAGGCGATCTACGACACGCTCGTCCGGATGGCGCAGCCGTTCTCGCTGCGCTACCCGCTCGTCGACGGACAGGGCAACTACGGCTCGATCGACGACGACCCCGCGGCTGCGATGCGCTACACGGAGGCGCGGCTCGCGCGGATGGCGACCGAGCTCCTGCGTGACATCGATGCGAACACGGTCGACTTCGAGCCGAACTACGACGAGTCTCGCCGCCAGCCGTCCGTCCTGCCTTCGCGGTTCCCGAACCTTCTCGTCAACGGCTCCACGGGGATCGCAGTCGGGATGGCGACGAACATGCCGCCGCACCACCTCGGCGAGACCGTCGACGCCGTCCTCGCGATGATCGATGACCCCGAGATCAACGTCGAGGGCCTGATGAAGCACGTCAAGGGCCCGGACTTCCCGACCGGCGCGATCGTCGTCGGCCGAAGCGGCATCCGCGACGCGTATCGCACCGGCCGTGGCCGCATCGTCATGCGCGCCCGAGCCCACATCGAGGAGCTGCGTGGCGGCAGGACGGCCATCGTCGTGACGGAGCTTCCATACGGCGTCAAGAAGAACTGCGAGTCCGGCGTGATCGGAAGGCTCGCCGAGCAGGTCCGGGACAAGACGTTCACGGAGATCTCGAACCTCGAGGACCACTCCGACCGCACCGGGATGCGGATCCAGATCGAGCTCAAGCGCGATGCCGTGCCGCAGGTCGTCCTCAACAAGCTGTTCAAGCACACGCAGCTGCAGTCGACCTTCGGGTACAACGCCGTCGCGCTCGTCGACGGGGTGCCGCGGACGCTGTCGCTCCTCGAGCTCGTCACGCACTACCTCGACTTCCAGCGCGAGGTCGTCACCCGCCGCTCGAAGGACGAGTTGCGCAAGGCCGAGGCCCGCGCGCACGTCCTCCAGGGCTATCTGATCGCGCTCGACAACATCGATGCGATCGTCGCGCTCATCCGGGCCGCGGCCGACACCGACGAGGCGCGGACGCAGCTGATGGAGCGCTTCGAGCTGAGCGAGATCCAAGCGCAGGCGATCCTCGATCTCCGCCTAGCGCGTCTCACCGGCCTTGCGCGGAAGGAAATCGAAGGCGAGTTCAAGGACCTCAGCGAGCGGATCGCCGAGTTGCGTGTCATCCTCGGTGAGCCGGCGAAGATCGATGCGCTCATTCGCGAGGAGCTGCTCGAGATCAAGCAGATCTACGGCCGGAACGACGACCGGCGCACCGAGATCGTCGCCGCCGAGGAGGAGCTCGAGCTCGAGGACCTGATCGCGGAGGAGGACATGGTCATCGCGATCACGCGCTCGGGCTACATCAAGCGGCTACCGGTGACCACCTACCGCGAGCAGCGGCGCGGCGGGATCGGCGTGATGGGGATGGAGCTCAAGGAGGACGACTACATCGAGCACCTCTTCGTCGCCTCGACGCACGACTACATCCTCTTCTTCACGAACGTCGGCAAGGTCTACCGGCTCAAGGTGCACGAGCTGCCGCTCGGCTCCCGGCAGTCGAAGGGTCGCGCGATCGTCAACCTCCTCCCGTTCCGACAGGAGGAGCAGGTGCGAGCGGTGATCCAGACGCGCGACTTCGAGGAGGCGAAGTACCTCGTCTTCGCCACGAAGAACGGTGTCGTCAAGAAGACGCAGCTCGCTGCTTACAACACGCCGCTCAAGGCCGACGGGATCATCGCGATCAAGATGCGCGAGGGCGACGAGCTCGTCGGCGTCCGCCACGCCACCGGCGAGGACGACATCCTCATGGTCTCGGCCAAGGGCCAGGCGATCCGCTTCCACGAGACGGACGTTCGTTCCACGGGCCGTGCGACCGAGGGCGTCAACGGTATGAGGCTGCGCAAGGGCGACGAGGTGATCTCGATCAACATCGCCGAGGACGACGCGGACCTTCTGGTCGTGACCGAGAACGGCTACGGCAAGCGGACGCGCGTCTCCGAGTACCCGGTCAAGGGCCGCGGCGGCATGGGAGTCAAGACCGTGCAGCTAACCGAGGCGCGTGGCCACCTCGTCGGGTCCCGTGTCGTCCGTGACGGCTACCAGGTGATGCTCATATCGACCGCCGGCACCATGATCAAGATCCCGGTCGAGGACGTGAAGCGGCTCGGCCGCTCGACCCAGGGCGTGATCGTGATGCGGCTCCGCGGCGACGACGAAACGGTCTCCGCGCTCGCGCCCGTGGTGGAGTCCGATGACGAAGCGGAGGGCGACACCGAGCCAGGCGAAGGGAACGCACCGCTGGCTTAGTGCAGCGCCCCCTTTAAAAAACGGGCCCGGATCTCTATAACTCTCAAGCGGAGTTCAGCCCCGAAGCGGCGGTGAGGGCAAATGGCGGTCAGCAGGCAGGTCGATCTTCTCGAACCGATCAATCTCGCGGAGCATCTCGACAACGTCGGGCTCTATCTCGGACAGGTCTGCCAGATCGCCGGCATCTCGAAGATGCAGCTCGACTACTGGACGAACAAGGCGCACATCCCCACCAAGGGCAAGAAACAGCGGATCTACGACATCAACGCTCTCGAGACCGTGATGCTGATCAAGCAGGCGAAGGACAAGGGCCTGAACCTCGGCGCCGCGATCGATGCGGCGCGCAACTTCCGCGAGCAGCGCCCCGACCTCGGCTGAGGTTCAGCGGTTCGTGTGCAGCCGCTGCCAGTCGTCGTAGCGGCGCTCGAGCTCGAGCAGGATCGCGGCGAGCAGCGGTGCCCGCGGCCACTCCCGGCCGGTCTCGACGCGGAGCGCGGTCGCGGGCTTGGGCGTCTCGGCCGGTAGCTCCTCGCTCGCCTGGTTCACGTTGACGCCGATTCCCAGCACGACCCGGCCGACAGTGGCCTCGGGCAGGATCCCTGCGACCTTCCGCCCCTCGATCAGGACGTCGTTCGGGTGGCTCAGCTCCGCTGCGACTCCGGTCTCCTGACGCAACGCATCGGCAACGGCGTCGCCGGCGACGAGCGAGAGTTCCGGCCAGAGCGCCATCGGCGGCCGCGGGTGGAGCAGGACGGAGAAGAGCAGCGCGCGCCCCGGCGGTGTCTCCCACGTGCGGCCGAGCCTGCCGCGGCCCTGCGTCTGGAGGTCGGTCGCCACCAGCGCCCCTTCGGCCTCGCCCGCTTCGAGCAGGCGCTGGGTCGAAGCGCACTCCTCGACGAAGCGGTACGGGCGCCCGAGGCGCCCCTGCAGCAACGGCTCGACAGAACCCGGCGAGAGATCCGACACCCGCCCTTAGACTACTTCGACCGTGGGGAGGATCAGACAGCCGCTGCGCGAGCGGAGTCTCGACTATGCGAGCCTCAGCGACCCGATTCTCGTGACCCGCGCGAAGGCCGGCGACCAGCGGGCGCTCGAGGCGCTCTGCGTGCGGCACGCGCCGCGGGTCGAGCGGCTCGCGCGGCATCTGCTGCGCGATCCGGAGGACGCACGCGATGCGGCGCAGGAGGCGCTGGCGAAGCTGTGCGTCCGCCTCAAGCAGTTCCGCGGCGAGGCGCAGTTCTCGACCTGGCTGCACCGGCTCGTGGTCAATACGTGTCGAGACGTGGCCGAGCGTCAGCGGACACGTGTTCACGATCCGCTGCCCGAGGAGATCGGTATCGCCATCGAGCACGATCCGACCCGCGGCGTGCGCATCACCGAGCTGCGGCGCGAGCTCTGCGACTCGCTCGCGAACATCTCGCCCGAGCAGGCTCAGGTGATTGTCCTCAAGGATGCCCTCGGCTACACGTTCGAGGAGATCGCGGCCGCCGCCGGGATGCCGGTCGGGACGGCCAAGTGTCATGCGCATCGCGGCAGGAATCGCCTTCGTGAGCGGCTCCAGCAGCGCGACGTCGCATGACCCTTCCTGCAGCCCCGTTCGGGCGGGAGACGATCGAGTCGATCATCCCGCATCGGCCTCCGTTCCTGCTCGTCGACGAGGTGCTGGAGCTCGAGCCCGGCCGGAAGGTGCGCGGGCGCTTCCTCGTTCCCGAGGACGGCTGGTGGTTCCAGGGGCACTTCCCCGACCGCCCGGTGATGCCCGGCGTGTTGACCATCGAGGCGATCGCCCAGTGCGGCGCGGTCGCGGTTCTCGCCGACGAGGCGAACCGGGGCAAGATCCCGTTCTTTGCCGGGATCGACGACTGCCGCTTCAAGCGCGTCGTCGAACCGGGCGACGTGCTCGAGCTCGAGTGCGAGTTCCTGCGCGTGCGGGGGCCGATCGCAAAGGGACAGGGCCGCGCGACCGTGGACGGCGAGCTCGCAGTCGAGGCCATGCTGACGGTCTTCGTGGGGAGCGAAGGCGGATGATCGGTCACGGCCGCAGCGACGTGCACGTCACGATCACGGGCCTCGGTGCCTACGCGCCCGAGCGAGTGGTCACGAACGATGAGCTTGCACAGATGGTCGACACCTCCGACGAATGGATCATGGAGCGCACGGGCATCCGCGAACGCCGGGTCGCCGCCGACTCGCAGGCGCTCTCCGACCTCTCGCTGCCCGCCGTACAGCAGGCGCTCGAGCAGGCCGGCAGTGACGGGACGGACGTCGATCTCCTGATCGTCGCCACCGTGACGCCGGACATGATGTTCCCTTCGACCTCGGCGATCCTTGCCGACCAGCTGGCCGCGAAAGAGGCGGCGGCCTACGACCTCTCCGCCGGCTGCACGGGCTTCATGTACGCGATCGCGCAGGCGTACGGGATGGTTGCGTCGGGCCTTTCGCGGCGCGCGCTCGTGGTCGGCGGCGACGTGCTCTCGCGCATCCTCGACTGGAGCGATCGCTCGACGGTCGTCCTTTTCGGAGACGGAGCAGGGGCGGTCGTGCTCGAGCCGGCGAAGGAGGCGGGCTTCCTCGGGTTCGAGCTCGGCGCCGACGGCGCCGGCGGCGAGCATCTCTGGCTCCCGGGCAGCGGCTCGCGCCGCTTCGAGGAGCCCGAGAAATACGTGAAGATGAACGGACGTGAGGTGTTCAAGTTCGCTACGCGTGTTCTCGTCTCGTCTGCCGAAGACGTGCTGGCGGAGTGTGGGGCGCGCATCGAGGACGTCGACGTCTACGTTCCCCACCAGGCGAACGTTCGCATCATCGATCACGCAACCAGGAAGCTCGGGATCCCGTCGGATCGGGTGGTGGTTAACGTCGACCGTTATGGCAACACTTCGTCCGGCTCGATTCCGCTCGCGCTTGCGGAAGCACAGGCAGACGGCAGGCTTCGGCCCGGCAGTCTCGTACTCATGACGGGAATGGGCGCAGGACTGACCTGGGGAAGCGCCTTGATGCGCTGGACGATAGGAGCTGCCACATGAGCAAGATCGCGTTCTGCTTTCCGGGCCAAGGCTCGTTCGAGGCCGGCATGGGCCGTGACTTCGCGGAGGCCGTGCCCGCCTCGAGAGCGGTGTTCGAACGCGGGAGCGCAGCGACGGGTCTCGATCTCGAGCGCCTCTGCTTCCACGCCGACGCCGAGGAGCTCGTCGACACCGCGGTGCAGCAGCCCGCGCTCGTTGCGACCTCACTCGCGGTGCTGGCGGCTCTGCAGGATCGCGGGGTGAAGGCGGACTTCGTGATCGGCCACTCGGTCGGGGAGTTCGCCGCGCTGGCGGCTGCCGAGGCGATGACTCTGGAAGAGGCGATGGCGCTCGTGCGCGAGCGTGGCCTGGCGATGGCCGAGGCCGCGGCGCGCAACCCCGGCTCGATGGCCGCAATCCTCGGCCTGGCCGACGACGTGGTGGAGGGTCTCTGCCGCCGCATCCTCGGCGTGTGGCCGGCGAACTACAACTGTCCCGGGCAGATCGTCGTCTCCGGCGAGCACCTCGCCGTCGACGAGTGCATCGAGCAGGCGCAGAGCGAGGGCGCTCGCCGCGTCGTGAAACTCAAGGTCTCCGGCGCTTTCCACTCGCCGCTCGTCGCGCGCGCCGCCGACCGGCTGCGGCCCGCGATCGAGAAGGTGCGCTTCCAGGAGCCGGTCGTGCCGTTCATGTCGACGGTGACCGCACGCGTCGAGTCGGCTCAGCGGATGGGACCGCTCCTCGTCGACCAGCTCACCGCGCCGGTGCGCTTCACCCAGTCGGCGACGGAGCTCATGCGCGACGGCGTCCGAACCTTCGTCGAGGTCGGGCCGAGCAACGTGCTCTCCGGGCTCGTCAAGCGGATCGACCGTAGTGTCAAAGCCGTCTCGGTCAACAGCATCGAGGCGCTCGAGCGGCTTCCCGAGCTGCTCGCCGAATCGCCGTGACCTTCTGCTCGCTCGAGGGCAAGCGTGCCCTCGTCACGGGCGCCTCGAAGGGGATCGGGCGCTCGATCGCACTGGAGCTCGCCCGCGCCGGCGCCGACGTCGTGGTGGGCTATCGCAGCGGAGCCGAGGAGGCCGAGACGCTGGCGAAAGAGATCCAGGGCCGAGCCGTCCAGGCCGACGTCTCGAGTGCCGAGGAGGCGGCCCGGCTCGTCGAGGAGGCTGGCGATCTTGACATCCTCATCAACAACGCCGGCCTCACGCGCGACGGCCTGCTGGCGCGCATGCCCGACGACGACTGGCGGACCGTGATCGAAACGAACCTTTCCTCCGTCTTCTACACGTGCCGGGCCGTGTGTCGGCCGATGATGAAGAAGCGGGCCGGCTCGATCGTCAACGTCTCTTCCATCGTCGGCGTACACGGCAACTGGGGGCAGACGAACTACGCGGCGTCGAAGGCCGGGATCATCGGCTTCACGAAGTCGCTCGCGCGAGAGCTCGGCAGCCGCGGCGTGCGGGCGAATGTCGTCGCGCCCGGCTACGTGCGAACGCAGCTCACCGACGTCCTGCCGGAGGAGGCGACGTCCGCGATGCTCGGCAACACGCCGCTTGGGCGGCTCGGGGAGCCGAACGACGTGGCCGGCGCGGTACGCTTCCTCTGCTCCGACGAGGCATCGTTCATCACAGGGGACGTGCTGCTCGTCGACGGCGGACTCGGGATGTAGTGACCACAGGGAACGGTTCTCTCAACGGACGCAGGCGCGTCGTCGTCACCGGGCTGGGCGCGGTGACACCGCTCGGGCTCGACATCGAGTCCACGTGGTCGAGCCTGCTCGCAGGCGAGTCCGGCGCCGGCGAGATCACGCAGTTCGATCACAGTGACTATTCGGTGCACATTGCCTGCGAAGTGAAGGACTTCGACCCGACGGATTGGATCGACCGGAAGCAGGCGCGGCGGATGGACCGCTTTACGCACCTGATCCTTGCTGCCGCCCGCCAGGCGGTCGCCGACTCGGGGCTCGAGGTCGCGAGGGAGGCTGACCGGATCGGCGCCGCGGTCGCTACCGGCATCGGTGGCCTGCGATCGTTCCAGGAGTGCCACTCCGTGCTGGTCGATCGCGGACCGGACCGCGTAAACCCATTCTCGATCCCGGCGATCATCCCCAACCTCGGCGCGGGCTGGGTCTCGATCGAGCTCGGCACACGCGGGCCGCTCCTGTCCGAGTGCACGGCGTGCGCCGCCTCGAACATGGCGATCGGTGACGGGACGGACGCGATCCGGCTGGGACGCGCCGACGTAATGCTCTGCGGTGGCACGGAGGCGGCAGTATGCGAGGTCGGGATCGCCGGCTTCGGCGCGATGCGCGCGCTCTCGCGCCGCAACGACGATCCGGTGCGCGCCTCCCGGCCCTTCGACGCGGAGCGTGACGGCTTCGTCATGGGCGAGGCGGGCGCGCTGCTCGTGCTCGAGGAGCTCGAGCATGCGAAGGGCCGCGGCGCGAAGATCTACGCGGAGGTGGCCGGCTACGGCCTGTCCTCCGATGCGAAGCACATCACCGACCCCGACCCGACCGGCCCGGTGTCGGCCTTCAAGATGGCTCTCGGAGACGCCGGCGTCGGCCTCGACGAGGTCGACTACGTCAACGCGCATGCGACGTCCACCCCGATCGGAGACTCCTCCGAGACTCAGATGCTGAAGTACGCGCTTGGCGAAGAGAACGCCTACAAGACGCCGGTCTCGGGGACGAAGGGAGCCACGGGCCACTGTCTCGGAGCGGCGGGTGCGATCGAGGCGACGTTCACGGT
Organism: uncultured Actinomycetes bacterium; assembly: GCA_963731015.1. Classification (GTDB taxonomy): domain Bacteria; phylum Actinomycetota; class Thermoleophilia; order Gaiellales; family Gaiellaceae; genus Palsa-739. The sequence continues at coordinate 417,241 of CAVSTY010000003.1, read as the reverse complement.
GCTCTCGATCCGCGACGGCAAGCTGCCACCCACCATCAACTACGAGGTCGAGGATCCGACCTGCGACCTCGACTACGTGCCGAACGAGGCGCGAGACGCCGACGTGAAGGTGGCGGTGTCGAACAGCTTCGGTTTCGGCGGCCACAACGCCTGCGTCGTCTTCAGGCGCTTCGAGGACTAGCGGTCCGGCGCGTATAGGCTCGGCGTCGTGGGGCGCTGGGCGACGTTCGACTGCTATGGGACGCTGATCGACTGGAACGCCGGCATCGGCCGCGGGCTCGAGCGGTTGTTCGGTGCGGCGCGCGGCGGTGAGCTGCTGCACCGCTACCACGAGCTGGAGCCGCAGATCCAGCGAGAGGATCCGAGCCGGAGCTATCGCGAGGTGATGGCCGTCGCCCTCGCCCGGCTGGGCGCTCCCGCCGGTCGGCAGGACGCGCTGGGGCGCTCGCTACCGGACTGGCCTCCGTTCCCGGAGGTGCCGGCGGCGCTCGAGGAGGCGCGCGCCCGCGGCTGGCGGCTCGCCGTCCTCTCGAACACCGACCCCGACCTTCTCGCCGCGTCGCTCGCCCGGGTCGGCGTCAGGTTCGAGCTGACCATCGCCGCGTCCGAGATCGGCTCCTACAAGCCCGCGCCGGCGCACTGGGACGAGTTTTTCGCGCGGAGCGGAGCCGACCGCGGGCGCCACGTCCACGTCGCCGCGAGCCTCTTCCACGACATCGCACCCGCCTCTGCGCTCGGGCTGCGCACGATCTGGATCAACCGGCTCGGCGAAGAGGCCGAGCCGCAGCCCGACATCGAGCTGCGGAGCCTGGCCGGGCTCGCAGAGAGCCTCGACTCGCTCGCGCCGGCGTGAACGTCCGCCCGATCACACCCGACGATTTCCCCGCTCTCGCGGCATTTCTCGCCGAGGACGAAACACATCTCTTCGGCCGTCCGTCGCGGCTGGGCGTGGCAGACATCACGGCGTGGCTCGCAGGCCCCGATCTTCCGCACGACACCTGGTTGTACGAGGAGGACGGACGGCTCGTCTCAGTGGGGTGGGTGGAGAAGCACGACGACACGGGTGTCGCAATCGGCATCGTCCATCGTGAGCGGCGCGGTCGCGGTCTCGGGTCGGAGCTCGTCGACCGCAGCGAGGAGCGGCTGCGCGCGCTGGGTGTCGGCCGAATCCACGCCGTGACCATTGCGCCGGACGTGGCGGCGGAACCATTGCTCACCGGTCGCGGCTATCGCGAGGTGCGCCGCTTCTGGGAGATGACGATCGAGTTGGGCGACGACCCGCCGCCCGCTCCCCGGCTCCCGGATGGTTTTCGCATCGAGCCGTTCTCCCCCGAGCAGGCGCGTGCGTTCCACGAGGCGCTCGAGGAGGCGTTTGCCGAGCACTGGGAGTTCCGGCCGACACCATTCGAGCAGTGGTGGGAACGACAGATCGCGAGGCCGGATCACGACCCTTCGCTGTGGTTCCTGGTCCACACCGACAAGGACGTCGTGGCTGCCACCCGGAACGACCCCGAGCGTTCCGGCGGCGGCTGGATCGGCGCGATCGGCGTTCGTTCTGCCTGGCGGGGCCGCGGACTCGCGAAGGCTCTGCTGCTGCACAGCTTCCGCGAGTTTCACCGGCGTGGGCAGCGGCGGGTCGGCCTCGGGGTCGACGCCGAGAACACAACCGGAGCGACGAAGCTGTACGAAAGCGTGGGCATGGTCGTCGATACAGAGCAGGTCGTCTGGGAGAAGGAGCTCGCATGAACATCCGCCCGTTCGTCGAGGACGACGCGCCCGTGGTCGCGGCGCTCATCTCTGCGGAGGAGGAGCGTCTCTACGGCCGCCCCGGCCGCCTTACCGGTGCGGACATCCTCATGTTCCTGCACTACAGCAAGGAGTCGTGGGTCTGGGAGGAGGACGGCCGCATGGTCGCGAGCGCGTCGTACGGCGTGCACGGCGACGCGGCCAACATCCGGGGCGTCGTCGCCGACAAGGGCCGTGGCCTCGGAAGCGAGATCGTCGAGCGACGGGGAGGCGTTCGCGCGCGCGGAGGGGGTGAAGAAGATCCTCGTCGGCGCCCCGGAGCCCGATGCCGCGGCGCGTGCACTCTTCGAGTCGCGCGGCTATCGCGAGGTGCGCCGCTTCTACGAGATGGCGATCGAGCTGACCGAGGAACCGTCGGAGCCCGTCCTCCCGGCCGGGTTGGTCGTGGACGAGCTGCACGACGACGAGTACGAGGCGTTCTACGAGGCGTTGAACGAGTCGTTCGCAGAGCATTGGGAGTGGCATCAGACGCCGTTCGACGAGTGGCTCGAGCTGCGCCAGGGCCAGCACCGCGACGAGCACGGCCCCGTCTGGTTCGTCGTGCGCGACGGGGATGAGCTCGCCGCCGTCACGCGCAACGATGCGAGCGTCGCCGGCGGGGGCTACGTCGGCGCGATCGGAGTCCGGCCTGCGTGGCGGGGCAAAGGACTCGGCAAGGCGCTCCTGCAGCGGACCTTCGCCGAGTTCTGGCGCCGCAGCACGACGCGCGTCACCCTCGACGTCGACTCCCAGAACGAGACCGGTGCCGTGCGGCTCTATGAGCGCGCCGGCATGCACGTGGAATCGTGCGGCGTGGCCTTCGAGAAAACGGACGCATGAGCCTGCTGCGCGCTCGGTGTCCCGACTGCCGCACGCTCACGGCCGTCGCGGTCGACGAGGGCTACGAGTGCCACAGCTGCGGCCGCACCTTCAACGCCGGGCTCGTTCGCGTGCCGCGCGCGTGGGGCGACGGCGGAGAGCCGATGGTCGAGGCGGCCTCGCTCGCGCTCGACTACCCCGAGGTGGCCGTGATCGAGGAGGAGACGCTCGCGATGCAGACGCTCGCGGTCGCCTCCGACCTGCCCGCGCGGCCGCTCGTGCTCGGCGGCTGTTGTTGCGCCCACGTCGGCGCGGTCGAGGGGCTCGCCGCCCGCCATGGGCAGGTAGCCGTTCTCTGGCTCGACGCGCACGGCGATCTCAACACGCCTGAGACCTCCCCCTCCGGCAACGAGTGGGGGATGCCGCTGCGCACGCTGCTCGACCGGGGCACGATCTCCGCTGCCGACGTCGTGCTCTGGGGAGCGCGCAACCTCGACCCGCCCGAGGAGGAGTACATCGCCGCGTCGGGGATCGGGGACGACCCTCGCGCGTTGCTCGGCCGAGCCGGCGCCGTCTACGTCGCGCTCGACTGTGACGTGCTCGATCCGGACGAGCTCGCGGTGTTCATGCCCGAGCCCGGCGGACCTACGCTCGGCGAGGTCGAGCAGCTGCTCGCGGACGTGAGGGAGAGCGGCAAGCTCGTGGGCGCAGGCTTCACGGGGCTCGCGCCCGACCCGGCGAACGTCGAGCAGCTCGGTCGCTTTGCTGCGGCTCTCGGCTACTGAGCCCCTTCGCAACCGCCCTCTCGAGTGCGAGGTCTAAGCTCCTGACGTGGCCAAAATCGACGTTTCGGTCGAGACGAACGACCAGCCGACCCCTCCGCCGACCGACCCGAACACCTGCCCGAGCTGCCACTCGCACTACCGCGACGACGAGCTCGAGCGGAGTCTCTGGGTCTGCGAGCAGTGCGGTCACCACTTCCCGATGCGCGCCGGGGCCAGGATCGCGTCCCTGACCGATGCCGGCTCCTTCAGCGAAGAGGCGACGGAGCTGCGCTCCGAGGACCCACTCGGCTTCTTCGACCTTCGCCCCTACACCGAGCGCCTCGCCGAGGCCGAGATGAAGACCGGGCTTGCCGACGCGATGGTGATCGGCCGGGCGACAATGGACGGACGCCACTGTGAGCTCGCCGTCATGGACTTCGCCTTCATGGGCGGGTCGATGGGCAGCGTCGTCGGCGAGAAGCTCTCTCGCGCCTGCGACTCGGCGGCGGCTGCGGGGATGCCGCTCGTCTCCGTCACGAGCTCGGGCGGCGCGCGGATGCAGGAGGGGATTCTCGCGCTCATGCAGCTGCCGAAGACCGTGGCTGCGGTCGAGGACCTCCACGATTCCGGGCAGGCGCTCATCTCCGTGATGACCCATCCGACGACCGGCGGCGTGCTCGCGAGCTTCGCGACGCTTGGCGACGTCGTTCTCGCCGAGCCGAACGCCCTGATGTCGTTCGCCGGGCCGCGTGTCGTCCAGGAGATCACGCGCGAGAAGCTGCCCGACGACTTCGGCCGGGCCGAGCAGAACCTCCGCTACGGCCAGATCGATGCGATCGTGCCGCGCTCCGAGCTGCGGCCGACGCTGACTCGACTCCTGAGGCTTTTCGATGCCCCCGACTGAGCACGAGTTGAGGCTGCGCGAGCGGCTCGGGCGGCTGAGGAACCTGCCGCTGCTCGGCGGCGCGCGCATCTCCGGCGAGCTCGAGCGGCTCCAGCGGCAGATCGCCAGGATCGGCGAGGAGGCCACCGACGAGGAGATCTGGCGCAAGGTCGAGCTGGCCCGCCACGACGAGCGGCCGTACACGCTCGACTACGTCGAGCGCCTGCTCGACGACTGGTTCGAGCTGCACGGCGATCATGCCCTCGGCGACGACGGCGCGATGATCGCCGGCCTCGGCAAGCTCGACGGCCGCACCATCGTCCTCGTCGGCCAGCAGAAGGGACGCGACATCCACGAGCGCGCGAGTCGGCGTTTCGGGATGCCGAACCCGGAGGGATACCGCAAGGCCTGGCATGCGATGGAGCTCGCCGACCGGCACGGGTTCCCGATCGTCTCGCTCGTGGACACGCCCGGCGCCTATCCCGGCGTCGTCGCCGAGCAGCACGGTCAGGGCGCGGCGATCGCACGGTCGCAGGCGACCATGGCCCGGCTGAAAGTGCCGACCGTGGCGTGCGTGATCGGTGAGGGCGGCTCCGGCGGGGCGATCGCGATCGCGCTCGCCGACCGCGTCCTCATGCAGGAGAACGCGATCTACTCCGTGATCTCGCCGGAGGGCTGCGCGGCGATTCTCTGGCGCGACGCTGGCCAGGCGAAGAAGGCAGCGGCCGCGTTCCGTCCGGACGCGATTCACTGTCTCGAACTCGGTGTCGTCGACGAGATCGTTCCCGAGCCGATGGGCGGGGCGCACATCGATCCTGACATGGCGGCGCGTCTGCTCGGGCAGGCGCTGCGCGAATCCCTGGCCGGGCTCGAGGGGATTCCGGGCGAGGATCTCCGTCGGCAGCGCCGCGCGCGCTTCCGTTCGCTCGGCGTCTTCGCCTGAGTAGCTTAGGGCAGATTTAGGGAGATTTTATGGCGTGGGACGCGACCGCTGTCCACACCGTCCACAGGCTTATCCCCGCTATGTATTCGTTGTGTAAACAGCAGGCGTACAGCTTGAAACTGGGAAAGACGGCGTGAGCAAGAAGCTTTCGGAGTACGAACGCAAGCGAAATCGCAAGCAGACACCCGAGCCGTTCGGGGGCGAGCGCGGCAAGGCGAAAGGCCCGATCTTCGTCGTCCAGCGGCACGACGCACGGCGGCTCCACTACGACTTCCGCCTCGAGCGCGACGGTGTTCTCGCGTCGTGGGCCGTGCCGAAGGGCGTCCCGCTCGAGCCGGGCGAGCAGCACCTCGCGGTCCACGTCGAGGACCATCCGCTCGAGTACGGCAGCTTCGAGGGCGAGATCCCGCAGGGGAACTACGGAGCGGGCACGGTCGAGATCTGGGACCGAGGAACGTACGAGCTGCTCGAGGAGAAGCGCGACGGCGGCCTCACGGTGCGGCTGCACGGCGAGCGGCTCGACGGGACGTGGACGCTCGTGCCGGCGCACCTCTCCGGCGACGAGAAGAACTGGCTCATCCTCCGCAAGCGCGACGACGGCGTGACGCTCGGCCGGCGCGTCTACCGTCCCATGCTCGCGACGCTCACCGAGGAACTACCGCGCGGCCAGGATTGGCAGTTCGAGCCGAAGTGGGACGGCTACCGCGCGCTCGCCTACGTCCGCGGTGGCGAGGCGAAACTCGTCTCGCGCAGGGGCAACGACCTGACCCAGAGGTTCACGCTTGTGGCGAAGGAGCTCCCGAAGGCGCTGCGCACGCCGGACGCGGTCGTCGACGGCGAGGTCGTGGCGCTCGACGCCGATGGAAAGGCGAGCTTCTCGGCGATGCAACAGGGGAGCTCACGGCTCGCGTACGAGGTGTTCGACGTGCTCGAGGTCGACGGTGAGCCCCTGGTCGACCTGCCGCTGACCGAGCGGAGGGCTCGGCTCGAGGAGCTCCTGGCGCCGAACCCGGTGGTCCAGCTCTCCGGCTCGTTCGAGGACGGCGAGGCGCTGCTCGAGGCGGCGTACGAGCTCGGACTCGAGGGTGTGATGGCAAAGCGGCCGTCGTCGCGCTACTCCCCGGGAGGTCGCGGCCGTGACTGGCTGAAGATCAAGACGCACGGGCGCCAGGAGTTCGTGATCTGCGGCTACACGAAGGGTCAGGGCCGGCGGAGCGGCAGTTTCGGCGCGCTCGTGCTTGGTGTCCATCGCGGCGAGGAGTGGGAATGGGTCGGGAACGTCGGCACCGGCTTCGGCGAGCGGGTGATCGGCGAGCTCCTCGCGAAGCTCGAGCCACTCCGCCGCGACGAGCCGCCGTTCGCGGTCGTGCCGAAGATGCCGAGGGTGAAGAAGGGTGACGTCGTCTGGGTCGAGCCGCGACTCGTCGCCGAGGTCGAGTTCGCGGAGTGGACGCACGACGGCCACCTGCGCGCTCCGTCCTTCCAGGGACTCCGAGACGACAAGCCGGCAGAGGACGTGCGGCGCGAGCGTCCAGCCGCAGTCGACGCGGGCAAGGTCAAGCTCTCCAACCTCGACAAGATCTTCTGGCCGGACGAGGGGATCACGAAGGGCGACCTAGTCGACTACTACCGGGCGGTGGGCCAGGTGCTCGTGCCACATCTGCGTGGCCGGCCGTTCACGATGCGCCGCTACCCCGACGGTGCCTTCGGCAAGGCCTTCTTCCAGAAGGACGCGCCGAAGGGGATGCCGGAGTGGATTCCGCGGTTCCACGTGCAGGTCTCCACGCGCGAGCGGCCGCCGAAGAAGCGCTGGATCGACGCGCCGATCGTGAACGACCAGGATGCGCTGACCTGGATGGCGAACATGGGTTGCATCGACATGAACGCCTGGTATTCGCGGGTCGACAAGCCCGACCGGCCCGACTTCGTCCTCTTCGACCTCGACCCCTCTCCCGACGTCGGCTTCCCCGAGGTCGTACAGGTCGCGCTCGTCGTCAAGCAGGCGCTCGACGCGCTCGGGCTCGCGTCCTTCCCGAAGACGAGCAGCGCCGACGGCATGCACGTGCTCGTTCCGGTGCAGCGGCGGTACACGTACGCGCAGACGCGCGAGTTCTGCGAGATCGTGGCGGGGGCGCTCGCGCGCACCCATCGCGGGCTCGTGACGACGGAGTGGTCGAAGGCGAAGCGGCGCGGTGTCCTGATCGACGCGAACCAGAACGGCGAGGGGAAGACGATCGCCTCGGTTTACTCGGTGCGGCCGCGTCCGGGTGCTCCGGTCTCGACGCCTTTGCGCTGGGAGGAGATCGACGACTCGCTCGACGCGCGGCAGTTCACGATGGAGGTCGTGCTGGAGCGCATTCGCCGTCACGGCGACCTCTTCGCCGGCGTTCTCACGACGCGTCAGCGTCTCGAGCCGGCGCTGAAGAGGCTGCGCGCATGAGCGGGACGATCCTCTGGGACGTCGACACGCAGGTCGACTTCGTCGAGCCGGGCGGCAAGCTCTACTTCGCAGGCGCGGAGGAGGCGAGGCCTGCGATGGCACAGCTGGTGGAGGCGGCGCGCGCGGCCGGCGTCGTCCACGTCGCCTCCTGCGACCAGCACGAGCTCACCGACCCCGAGATCTCCCCGGACCCCGACTTCGACAGCACGTGGCCGCCACACTGCCTGCTCGGAACCCGTGGCGCCGAGAAGATCCCCGAGACGAAGCAGCGCGACCCGTTGCCGCTGCCGCTCGTGCCCGTCCCCGTGCCGATCCTGCGCCGCCTGCTCGAAGGCCGCCGCGAGGTCTTGATCCCGAAGAAGCAGTACGACCCCTTCACGAACCCGAACACCGAGACACTGCTCGACGTGCTCGACCCTGACGAGATCCTCCTCTTCGGCGTCGCGACCGACATCTGCGACGACGCGGCTGTCCGTGCCCTGCTTCGCCGCGGCCGCCGCATCGCCTTCGTGGAGGACGCATCGCGCGGCGTCGACGAGTCGCGAGTTGCCGCGTGTGTAGCGGCCTGGTGTGACGCCGGCGTCCGCTCGACGACAGCCGGGGAGGCGGCTGTGTCACTCGGCTAAGGGATGCGACACTTGCTGCCGATGAGAGGCTGAGATGGTGGGGAACTGGTTGCACTCTGCGGCGGACTTCGCCACGACGTGGCTGCCGCTCGCGTTCTTCCTGCTCGTCGCCTTCATGGCCTGGGTGCTCTGGAAGACGGTCGGGATGATGCCGCGCACGTCGCCGGCGACCATGGCCAAGGGCACGAGGTCGCAGGTCGGCTGGGACGACGTCGCCGGAGTCGAGGAGGTGCGGGGCGAGCTCATGGAGGTCGTCGACTTCATGCGGGACCCCAAGCGCTTCCAGCGACTCGGCGCGAAGGTGCCGAAGGGCCTTCTCCTCTACGGCCCGCCGGGGACCGGGAAGACGCTCCTCGCGAAGGCCGTCGCGTGCGAGTCGGGCGCGAACTTCTACAGCGCCTCGGCCTCGTCGTTCGTCGAAATGTTCGCAGGCCTCGGCGCGGCTCGCATTCGCAAGCTCTTCATCGAAGCGCGGAAGAACGCGCCCGCGATCATCTTCATCGACGAGCTCGATGCCGTCGGCGCGCAGCGCTCCGGGCATGGTTTCAACCGCGAGCAGGATCAGACGCTCAACCAGCTCCTCGTCGAACTCGACGGCTTCGAAGGTGCGGAGCAGGTCGTCGTGATGGGCGCCTCGAACCGGATCCAGGATCTCGACCAGGCCCTGCTGCGGCCCGGACGTTTCGACCGCCAGCTGCTCGTGCCTCCTCCCGATCTCGCCGGCCGCGAGGCCATTCTCCGCGTCCACACCCGCGGCAAGCCGCTCAACCTCGACGACGTTGATCTCGGTGTCGTCGCGCGGCAGACCTCGGGCCTGACCGGAGCCGAGCTCGCGAACATCTGCAACGAGGCGGCGATCAAGGCGGGGCGGCGCAGCGACGTCTCGATCGCCCAGGCCGACTTCGACTGGGCGCTCGAGCGTGTCGTCGCCGGCCTGCAGCAGCGCAAGGTGCTGACCGACAAGGAGCGCCGTATCCTCGCCTACCACGAGGGCGGTCACGCGCTCATGGGGCACCTGATGGGCTCGGCGATGGAGCTCCAGAAGGTGACCATCGTCTCTCGCGGAAATGCGCTCGGCTACGCCTACTACCTGCCGGAGGAGGACCGTTACCTCCACACGAAGGAGGAGCTCGTCGACGGGATGATCGTCGCGTTGGCCGGCCGGGCCGCCGAGGAGGTCGTCTTCGGCCGCGTCACGAACGGCGCCGCCAACGACCTCGAGAAGGTGACGGAGATCGCGCGCTCGATGGTGTTCGAGTGGGGCATGTCCGACACGGTCACCTCCCGCACGATGCGGGCCGACAACTACGCCCTTTCGGAGTCCACGAAGCGCCTGCGCGACGAGGAGCAGTCGCGTCTCACGGACGGAGCCTATGAGGTGGCCGTGCGGCTGTTGCGTAAGCACCGGGCTCCGCTCGACCGGATCGCGGCCGCGCTCCTCGAGAAGGAGACGCTCGTCCGCGACGAGCTGCACGCGCTCGTCGAGGACGTCGAGGCGGAGTCGAGCGCCTCCGAGACCGTCGGTGTGCCGCGCGTGGTCGCGAGCGAGCCTGGCGAAGTGCCTGCTAGTTCCGCCTAGCCGAGGAACTGCGAGACGTCGAGGGCGCCGCTCGGCGCCGACAGCGACACGGGCTGGTTCCAGTCGCTGAACGTGACGGTGCCGGACTGGTTCTTCCGGCCGCCGACGATCGCCACGGGGTACGGCTTGCCAGTCGCGGCGACATAGAGCTTGCTGTCGTCCGAGAGGTCCCGGATGGCGACGACCGGCTGGCCCTTGTAGGTCGTCTTGCCGTCGTTGACGAGCTTGCCGTGGTTCGCACCGATCTCGGCGAAGAGCCCGGAGACGCTCGCGAGCGCCGCGAACGAACGGAACTGCTTGCTGGTGGTCGGCGCCTTGATCCACTTGCCGTGGATGAGCTGCGCGACGGCGGGGCCGGCGAAATGCTGATAGAAGGCGTCGCTGCCCTTGATGTACGCGGTGTCGCCGATCTTGACCAGGTCGAACCCGAGCCCGTTGATCGACACCGAGCCCTTCGCCCCCTTGTCGCGCGCCATGGAGAGGTCGAGCGTGATGGCGGTGCCGTTCGAGACCAGCTTCCCCGAGACATGCGCGGAGCTCGCGCTCGTCGCGGCTGCCTTCGCGTCCGCTAAGACCTGGTCGGCCGGCTTCGACGCCTCGTTGTTCGGCTTCGCCGCCTTGCTGGAGCTCCCGCAGCCGGCGACGAGCACGGCCGTCACGACCAGGGCGAGGGCGAAGGCACGCATCGTCGGCGCGAGTCTTTCAAATACGATCGCCAGATGGAGACGCCGCGCTCGGTGCATCACGTCGGTCTGGCGGTTGAGGATCTCGACGGCGCGCTCGACACGTACGAGCGCCTCTTCGGCGCGCGGCTCGAGCAACGCGCGCGCGTGGAGGAGCAGGGAGTCGAGGCGGCGTCCATCCGCGTCGGGCAGAGCAGGCTCGAGCTCCTGGGCGCGCTCGATGAGGACACGCCCGTCGGCCGCTTCCTCGCGAAGCGCGGTCCCGGGATGCACCATGTGGCTTACGAGGTCGAGGACATCCGCGCGGCCCTCGTGGACCTGTCCGAAGCGGGTGCCGAGCTGCTCGACGAGACGCCGCGGCGCGGCATGTTCGGCCTCGAGGTCGCCTTCGTCCATCCCGATTCCGTCCACGGCGTTCTCTCGGAGGTGGTTGCAGTTGGCTGACGAACGCGTACGCGTCGAGCTCGGCTTTGCGGGCGGCCAGATCGTCGGCAGCTTCGTCGACGAACTCACGGCCGACGAGCTCGAGTCGGCACTCGGCTCGACGGGAGCCGGTAAGCCGGTCGTCGTGCTCGATACCGAGGACGGCCCGCTCCACGTGGTCGTTGCACACGTCGCGTACTACAAGCGGATCGTCCGCGCCGGCCGTGTGGGCTTCGGCTCGGGATAGCTGCAGGAGTTAGCTCCGATGGGGTCACGGGGAAATGAAGAGGGGATGAGCTCTCCTACCGAGCGTCCGCTTGCGCGCGAATCGACCAAGTACGTGCGGGAACTCGTCGAACGCGGCCAGCAGGGCGAACGCGAGGCTCTCGAGGAGCTGTACCTCATCCACTTCGACCGGATCTACAGCTACCTCCACGTCAGCGTGGGCAACCGGCACGACGCCGAGGACCTCACGACGCAGACCTTCCTCAAGATGCTGGAGAAGATCGGCAGCTTCAAGTGGCAGTCGGCGCCGTTCTCCGCCTGGCTGTTCCGGATCGCCCACAACCTCGCCATGGACCACTTCCGTGCTCACCGCCGCTGGCAGCCGGAGGAGGAGGTTCCGGAGCCGCCGGGCGAGGAAGAGCCGTCAGCCGAGCTTCGGGCGATGCAGACGATCGGCCGCGAGTCGATGCTGAAGCTCATCGATCGCCTCTCGCCCGAGCAGCAGCAGGTGCTGACGCTGAAGTTCGTCTTCAACCTCCCGAACGCCGAGGTGGCGGCGATCCTCGACAAGAACGAGGGCGCGATCAAGTCGCTCCAGCACCGCGCGCTCGTCTCCCTGCAGAAGCAGATCGCCCAGCAGGACCCGCAGCCCGGCTAGCCTCCGCGCGTGGCGCTGGAGGTCGGGATCGTCGGGCTGCCGAGCTCGGGTAAGACGACGCTGTTTCGTGCGCTGACGCGCGCGGAGACGCACGGCTCCGGCAAGGAGCACGTCGGGATGGCGCAGATTCCGGACGAGCGGCTGGAGCAGCTCGCTGCGACCGTGGGGGCGCGAAAGGTCACGCCGGCGGCCGTACGCGTCGTCGACATTCCCGGGACGGGGCCTCAGCTGCTCGGCAACCTCCGGCAGGTCGACGCGCTGCTCGTGGTGCTCGACGGCTTCTCAGGCACGCGAGTTCCCGCCGACGACCTCGAGACGCTGAAGCTTGAGCTGCTGGTGGCGGACCGAGACCACGTCGAGCGGCGTCTCGAACGCGTCGGCAAGCAGGCGAAGTCGGGCGACGCGCGGCTCAAGGCGGAGGCGGCCGACCTCGAGCGGCTTCTCGCCCATCTCGACGCCGGCCGGGCGCTGGCCGAGTGGGAGGACGAGCTTCCGCCCGAGCTCGATCCGCTGACGACGAAGCCATTGCTCGAGCTTGTCAACGGAGGCGACGGGATCGACCTCCAGCTCGAAGCCGAGCTCTCGGAGCTGTCGCCCGAGGAGGCGGCGGAGTTCCGCGGCGCCGGCGAGTCTGCGCTCGGCGAGGTCGTACGCCGGCTCGCGGAGACGCTCGACCTCATCACCTTCTTCACCGCGGGCGAGAAGGAGACGCGGGCCTGGACGCTTCGGCGCGGCCGGACCGCGCTCGACGCCGCGGAGACCATCCACACCGACATCGCCCGCGGCTTCATCCGGTGCGAGGTCGTGCGCTGGGACGATCTCGTCGCGGCGGGCGGTCACGCGGAGGCTGCGCGGGCCGGCAAGCAGCGGCTCGAAGGCAAGACCTACGTCGTCGAGGACGGCGACGTCCTCAACGTCCGCTTCAACGTCTGAGCTAGTCGGCCGGGATATCAGCGTGCGACGAGAGCCGCCGCACGAGCAGTGCGATCAGGAGAACCGTCCCGAGCTCGATCAGCCATCAGGGACAGACCGAGCGCGATCGCGAAGGCGAGCGTCGTCAGCGGCACGTCGCGGAGCACGCCGACGAGATTGGTCTTTATACGATGGAAGTTACTCGCGGGGTCGGACACAAAGGCGCCGGCGGGTCGTACGCCCCGCCGGCATGTGGTGCTCAGCAGCAGCCGGTACCGCAGCCGCAGCAGTCGCAACAGTCGGTGCGCTTCATCGCCTCTCCTTTCATCGATCGATGTCGATACAGTATATTGACCAAGATCGATGAAGACTCTGCCCGTCCTCTGCTGCGGCCCTGCGACCGAGCCCCTCGAGCCGGCGGCGAGCGAGACGCTTGCGGCGCGCTTCCGCGCGCTTTCCGACCCGACCCGCGTCGCGATCGTCAACCGGCTCGCCTCGACCGAGGAGTGCTGCGTGTGCGACCTCAACGCGGCATTCGAGCTTTCGCAGCCCACGATCTCCCACCACCTGAGAGTGTTACGTGACGCCGGGCTCGTCGAAGCGTCTCGCCGCGGCACGTGGGCGTACTACCGGCTCGTGCCCGACGCGGTGCGCGAGCTGCGGCACACGCTCGGCGGGTGACCCACGTCTAGCTCCCCGCTGTGATCAGGACGATGCCGAGCAGCACGAGGATCACTCCGGCGTCCTGCGATCGCTGCACCCGCTCCCCGAGCATGAGGCGCGCGAGCAGCACCGTCACCACCGGGTAGAGCGACGCGAGCACCGAGACCACGCTGAGCAGGCCGTGCGACGAGGAGGCGGCAGCGAAGAGCGCGTTCCCTCCGGTGTCGAGGAAGCCGATCGCGATCAGGACCGCCCAGTGGCCGCGGAGTCCGGTCGGGCGGAGGCCGCGCAGCAGTGCGAGCGAGACGACGATCGTGACCGACGTGCAGCGGAAGATGAAGGCCGGCCACAGCCAGTCCTGCGTCGAGGCCGCGTGCATGGGGACGAAGTAGCCGCCGAACGCGAGCATCGCGAGCACGGCCCAGCCGACACCGGCTGCGATCTGCGTCCGCCCTGGCCGGAGCTCGAGCGAGGCGGCCACGCTGCCGCCGATCGCCGCGACGAAGCCGATCGCCTGCAGACCGCGGACGTTGTCGCCGGAGACCGCCACACCCCAGATCACGGGAACGGCGGCCGAGAGTGCGGCGATCGGCGCCACGACGCTGATCGCTCCCGCCGCCATGCCGCGGTAGAAGGCGAACAGCCCGGCCGTGCCCAGTACGGCCGAGAGCGCCGACCACCACACCTCGTCGCCGGGGATCGGGGTTCCCCGGATCGCGACCACGATCCCGAGCGCGGCGAGGCCGAACGGCTGCGACGCAGCCATCACCAGCAGGCTCGGCAGGACCCGTGCCTTCACACCGCCGAGGAAATCGCCGACGCCCCAGGTGAGGCTGGCGCCGAGCGCCAGCAGAGCAGCCAAGCTAGCCGGGCACCGGCCGCGTTGCGGCGACGGCGTCGAGCTGGTTCGCGTGGTAGAGGACTGCTGCCTCGGCGGTGCGGGCCGCGCGCGCGTCGTGGTGGCAGGCGACCGCGTGCAGCAGCTCGGCGGGAGCGGCCAGCTCTTCGAGCAGCCGGAGCCCGAGGTGGACGTGGCCGAGCAGCCGACCCTCCTCCGTTGGGGCGAAGACGGGCGGCCGGCCCAGCTCGCGCGTTCGGCCGACGTCGTGGACGAGCGCGGCCGCGAGCAGCAGATCGGCGCGCAGGCGCGGGTGGATCTGGGCCAGCTCGCGGCAGAGCGTCGCGACCCCGACCGTGTGCTCGAGCAGGCCGCCGGCATACGAGTGGTGGCTGTCGGGGGTCGCCGGATACGCCCGCAGCGGAGCCTCCGCCAGCGCCCGCGTGACGACGCCGCGCAGCGTCTCGTCGTGGACCTCCTCGACCAGGAACTCGAGGAAGCCCTCGAGCTCGTCCGCGTCCCGGCGGAGACCGGGAGTCAACCCCGCCGGATCGACATCCTCGGCCGGCTCTAGCGTCCGCACCTCGACCTGGAGCTTGTTCCGGAACCGCTCGACGCGGCCGAGCACGCGCACCGCGTCACCGGTCTCGAAGCGTCCCTCGAGCAGGTCGACGTCGTTCCAGACCCGCGCTCCGATCCGCCCGCTCGCGTCCACGAGCTCGAGCGCGAGGTAGCTGGAGCCGTTCCGCGTGCGCAGCCGCTCCTTGCGGGCGACCGCGTAGATCCCCTCTACGGTGCGGTTTTCCTCGAGTTCCGCGATGGCCGTCACGAAAGGGAGTTTCGCATGGCCGGGTAGCGGGGTACGCGGGGCAGGATGGCGGTTGCATTGCGCCAGAGCCGGCGGTTCGACGCCTCGAGCCCCGTCACCCGCTACTGGGTTGCCAACTGCGTCGGGTTCTCGCTTTCGGGCGGGGGCCGCGGCACGGTGGAGCGGGTGCTCGCGGACATCAGTCCTCACGAGCCGACGGTGCTCGAGGTGCGGACGGGCTACCGGTGCGTTCGGCGTGTGCCCACGTCGGCGGTCATCGCCGTCGTGCCGCAGGAGAAGGTGCTCGTGATCGACCGCCGCCGTCGTCTCATGCCGGACCGGACGCGCGATCTGCGCCTCCGTCTCCGCTGGAGCGCCCGCGTGGTCTGGCGCGTGCTGGTCGTCACCCTGGGGCTCCTCGCATCGTTCGCGGCGGAGCTGTTGCGCCTGAGCCGTCGCGCCTGGACGGCGGGATCTCCCGTCGTTGCGCGGACGAGCCGGAAGGGCGGTAGCGAGGCGGCCCGGTTGGTACGGTCAGTGCCGTGGCAGTCGTACGGCCGTTCCGCGCGCTCCGCTACGACCCGGCTGTCGGCGGCCCGCTCGAATCGCTCGTCGCGCCGCCGTACGACGTCATCACGCCGGAGCAGCGGGAAGAGCTCCTCGGACGAAGCCCGTACAACGTCGTCCACCTGACGCTGCCCGACTCCGACGAGGAGGCGGCAGCCAGTCTCGCGGACTGGCAGGAGCGCGGAGTCTTTGTCCGTGAGCACGAACCTGCGTGCTGGTGGCTCGCGCAGGAGTACGTCGGCCCGGACGGTGTTGCCCGCCGTCGCGAGGGGTTCGTCACCGCGCTCCAGGTCGAGCCCTACGAGAACCGAGTCGTCCTGCCGCACGAGCGCACGCACGCGGGACCGAAGGAGGGTCGGCTGCGGCTGCTCCGCGCCACGCGCACACAGCTCGAGCCGCTCTTCTTCCTCTGGGACGGAACGGTGGAAGTGGACGGCCTGGGCGAGCCCGACCTGCAGAGCGGCGGAGACAGCCTGTGGCGGCTCGATCCGGACTTTTCGGATGCGCTCGCGGAGGAACTCGCCGACTCGCAGCTCCTGATTGCGGACGGGCACCACCGGTACGAGACGACGCTCGCCTCCGGAGAACAGTGGCTGCTCGCGGTGATCGTCCCGACCGGCCAGGAGGGACTGACGATCTTCCCGACCCACCGCGTCGCTCAGAGCGCCGGTGCGGCCGCGGGGACGCCGATCGAGCCTCCGGGCGACGACCTTCCCGGCCCCGTGCTCTACCGGGCAGAACGGTACGAACTGCTGGACGGCGGCGGACTCGACCCGGAGGTCGTGGAACGGGCTGCCCCGAGCGGCGTCACGTACACCCCGCGTCGCGAGGAGGCGGTCGCCACCGTCGACCGCGGCGAGGCGGAGGCGGCCTTCCTCCTGCGCCCCACGCGCATCGAGGACGTCTGGGAGATCGCGCGCCGCGGCGACGTGATGCCGCAGAAGAGCACGTTCTTCTATCCGAAGCTCACGTCCGGCCTACTGCTCCTGCCGCTTGACTGACTGGCTGGAGCTCTGCCGGGCCGCCGTCGCCGACGTCGACACCGTGCTTGCGCGCCTGCCCACGCGCGCCGAGCGGGAGCCCGTGGTGGGGCAAGGCCTCGGCGGTGACGAGACGACGGCGATCGACCAGGCGGCGGAGGAGGTCATCCTCGCCCGCGTGCGGGAGGCCGCGGGCGGCGTCGTCTCGGAAGAGGTCGGTCGGGTGGGCGGCACCGGGCTGCCGCTCCTGGTCGTCGACCCGATCGACGGCTCGCTCAACGCCAAGCGCGGCATTCCGTTCTTCGCCCTCTCGATCGCGGTCGCGGAAGGGGAGACGATGGACGACGTCGTCTTCGGCTTCGTCCACGACTTCGGCTCCCGTGAGGAGTGGACGGCACGCCGAGGCGAGGGCGCGTGGCTCGACGGCGAGCCGCTAGGCGCGGTGCGGCCGAAGGACGAGGTCGAGATCCTCTCCTTCGAGGCCACGCGTACGTCGCTCGTCGCCCGAGACGCACCCAAGGTCGCGGACCTCGCGCACCGGCTCCGGATCATGGGCTCGCTTGCGCTCTCGTTCTGCCACCTCGCCGCCGGCCGGGTCGACGCCGTCTGCTCGCTCAAGCCGGCCCGCTCGGTCGACATCGCCGCGGCGCAGCTCCTCTGCCGCGAGCTCGGGCTCGCCGTCGACCTGTTCGACGTCGACGAGCAGTTCGGGGCCGCTCCGCTCGATCTCGAGCAGCGTTCGCGCGTCGTTGCGGCCGGTTCCGAGGCCGTCTGCAGCCGGATCGCCGCTGCGCTCCGGGGCGACGCGTAGGAGGGAAGCGCTCCCTAACGCCGGGTTGCCCGAACGGGTGATCGGGCCCGGAGCCGAAGTGTCCGAAGCCTGCTCCATGCGCCTCGTGCTTGGTTCAGTTGTCGGCTTCGTCGTGCTCTTGGTCGGAGGGGCGCTGCCCGCGTTCTCCGCTTCGCAGACGACCGTGCAGGTGCCCGTGCGCCTGTGCCCGGCCGCTCTGCCCGGTCAATGGTCGTGTGATGCCGTGCGGCTCGCACCGAAGCAGGTGTCCTCGAGCGAAGCGAGGCAGCTGCGCGCGGCGGGAGTAGCTCGGCCCGCGGCGGCGAGCGCCTTTGCCTTCGGCCCGGCCGGCGGGTACTCGCCCGCCCAGCTCGCGGCGGCCTACGGCGTGAACCCGGCTGCGGCGACGACCCAGACGGTCGCGATCGTCGACGCCTACAACGACCCGAGCGTGACGGCCGACGTCAACGCGTTCGATGCGCAGTACGGGCTTCCGTCGGAGACGTCGGGCTCGTTCCAGGTCGTGAGCCAGACCGGCGGCTCGGTCTCCGGAATCAACAGCGACGTCGGCTGGTCGGGAGAGATCACGCTCGACGTCGAGACGGTGCGGGGCCTCTGCCACGCCTGCAAGATCCTGCTCGTCGAGGCGAACTCGAACAACGATTCCGATCTCGGGGCCGCCGTCAACTACGCCGCGGCACACGCCTCGATCGTCAGCAACTCCTACGGCGGGCCCGAGTCCGGCCCGGAGAGCAGCGACTTCGACCATCCGGGCGTCGCCATCCTCGCCTCGACGGGCGACGACGGCTGGTACGGCTGGGACCTCTTCAACGAGCTTGCGCCGTCCGAGGGCGCCCCTTCGGTGCCGGCGTCGTACAACACGGTCATCGGGGTCGGCGGCACGTCGCTGTCCCTGAATCCCGACTCCAGCCGCGCCAGCGAAGCCGTGTGGAACGACAACGGCCCGTTCGACGGGTACGGCTTCAACCTCGGTCCGTTGGGCGCTTCCGGTGGCGGCTGCAGCTCGCTCTACAGCGCGCAGCCGTGGCAGCAGGCCGTGGCCGGCTACAGCACGCTCGGCTGCGGCTCCACTCTGCGGAACGGGGTCGACATCGCAGCCGACGCCGACTACTTCACCGGCTTCGACATGTACGAGACCACCGCCTGGTGCTCGGGCAGCGACGACAACGGCAACTCGTGCCCGAGCCAGTCTCCCGGTTGGGAGACGATCGGCGGCACGTCGCTGTCCTCGCCGCTCGTCGCGGCGATGTGGGCACTGGCCGGCGGACCCGGGGGCGTGAAGTACCCGGGGATGACGCTTTACGGCCACTTCCACGCGACCCCGTCGCAGCTCTACGACGTCACCGTCGGAGGCAACGCACTCTGCGACTCGACCTCTGCCGTGGAGTGCTTCGGCAACAGCAACCCGAACGTCGATCTCGGCGCGGGGATGGTCGATTGCATGTGGGGCGCGTCCGGCACCGCGGTGCTCACGGACAAGTACCAGTGCAACGCCGAGCCCGGCTACGACGGCGTCTCCGGCGTGGGGACGCCGAAGGGCATCGCGCCGTTCCAGCCGATCTCGCCGACTGCCGCGATCCAGAGCCCGGGCACGCTCACGGTCGGCGTCTCCCACAACTTCAGCGCGTCGGGCAGCAGCGCGCCGTTCCCTGGCGACTCGATCACCCAGTACAAGTGGAACTGGGACGACGGACAGACGACGACGACCGCGGCCGTCACGGCGAGCCACACCTACGCCTCGGCCGGCACGAAGACCGTCACGCTCACGGTGACGGACGCCGACTCGTCCATCAACGGTGGGCGCACCGGCAGCAAGGCGATCCAGGTCACCGTTCAGACGCCCACACAGACTTTGACCGTCGCGACCTCGGGGAACGGATCGGGCACCGTCGGCTCGAGCCCGGCCGGCATCAACTGCGGCGCGACGTGCTCCCACGCTTACGCGACCGGGACGGGCGTGACGCTCACGGCGACGCCGGCAAGCGGCTCCGTCTTCTCCGGCTGGTCGGGCGCGTGCTCGGGTACCGGCGCCTGCAACGTGACGATGAGTCAGGCGCGGTCGGTCACCGCGACCTTCACCCTCCAGGGTTCCGCCCCCGTCTGCCTCGTTCCGAAGCTGAAGGGCAAGACGCTCGCCGCCGCGAGGGACGCGCTCACGTCGGCCCACTGCGCGGCCGGCAAGGTCACGAAGAAGTTCTCCAGGGTCAAGAAAGGACGCGTGATCTCGCAGAGGCCGGCTCCGGGAACGAGCCTGGCGGCGGGGGCGAAGGTCAACCTCGTGATCAGCAAGGGCAAGAAGCCCTAGCCGAAGGCTCCTAGCGCTTCGCGACGCGGGCGCTTGGACTCGAGAGCGCCGTCTTGCTTCCCGCCGCGTTGGTGGCGGTGATGCGAAGGCGCAGCCGGTGCCTGGCGTCGCGCTTCACGAGCGTGTACGTCGGATGCGCCGCCGAGTGGATGCTCGAGCAGCTGCCGCCGTGTGCGTTGCAGCGCAGCCACTGATAGCGGTAGCCCGTGGGGGAGTAGGTCCACGAGCCGCGGCTGCCCGACAGCTTCTTGCCGACGCGGGCGCGGCCCGAGATGTGCGGCGCCTTGGTGGCCGCGGGGACGTCGACCACGAGAGGCGTGCCGGTCGACGCTGCCGGCGACGAGGCGCCGTTCACGTTGGTGGCGCGAACGGTCGAGCGCACGACGTGGCCGGCGTCGGCGGCCGTCAGCTTGTAGGAGGTGGCCGTGGCTCCGGAGACGGCGACGCAGCCCGTCCCGGTCGAGGAGCAACGCTGCCACTGGTACGCGTACGTGGTCGGCGCTCCGCTCCACGACCCCGCCGAGGTCTTGAGCGTCCCGTTCACCACCGCCGCTCCGGTGACGGCGGGCGCGATCTTGACGCCGGCCGTGGGCAGCCAGTAGATCGCGTACGTCGTGTTCGTGTGCATCACCGGCCCGCCGCGATAGACGAGCGGCCCGCTGCCGAACGTCGGACTCGTGGGGTTCAGATCGCCGGTGTGCTGGATGCAGCCGTTGTCCGCGTTGCTCCACTCCTGCTGCAGGTCGTAGTTATCGCCGTTGATCTGCTGGTTGAAGGCGTCGACCCCTTCCGTCCCCCCGAGGGCGTTTCCGAAGCCGTACGCGCAGAGATCGCCGTTCTCGTTCCCGTCGTTCGCGAGCCAGGCGGTCCCGAGGGGATCGGTGATCGACTCGTTGTGCTCGTGGCTGATCGTGTTGATCGTCGTGTCGGCAGTCCGCATCGTTCGGGAAGCCCTGTGTGGGAGTCGGTGCACCCGCCCGGCGGCCCCTCGTACGGCTCGTTCGCGTAGAGCACGTCCTCACCGTTGAGCGGTGAAGTAGTTGTGGTAGGCGCAGAAGGCGTTGGTCGAGCACTGGCTGCCGATGCCGTCGAAGCACGATCCGACGCCGTTCGGCGTCATGAGGAAGAAGATGTGGTCGAGGCCGCCGTGCCAGCTCGTTGCGGTCAGCACGTTCTGGATCTCGTCCTGCAGCTGCTGGTCGGTGAGGCAGTACGCGTCGAGTCCGTCGCCGCAGGCGTTCGTCGCCGGGAACGGATCCCTGTCGACGTACGAGCCGCCGAACGTCGACTGGTACTGGACGTGAACCTGGGGGCCGGTGCCGTCGTAGTACTGCTCGGCGACCGAGTACACGTTGGCGGTGCCGCCGCTGTCGTGGGCGACGTCCGTGAAGTAGCGGTTGATGTCGGTCTCGTAGCTTGCGTCGAACGTGAGCGTCTTCGGGCCGGCGGCGCCGATGGCCCGCGACAGTGCGAACGGCGCCGGAGTCAGTAGGTCACTCGCATGCGGCACGACCCCGAGGAACGGCGCTGCGAGCCGGGCTCGCGGCTGCGCCGCTCGACGCCGTGACGGCGAGCGTCAGCGCTGCCAGAGCGAGAAACGTGATCGAACGCGCCGCCATCCTGCTCATATCTCGGACAGAGTGCCCGAAAAGGACAGCATTCGGCGGACTCTCTCAGCGAGTTCTTAGCCCGTTTGCGTCACTGCTGAGCCTGCGCAGGCTCGTCTCGAGCGACCGGACCGAGTTGCCGAGCGTGCCCGCGTTCCCCTGCAGCCGCGTCAGTTGCTGGGCGAGATACGCGGACTGGGTCGAGATGTAGCCGGGATCGAGTTGCGTCGTCGGAGTCGTCGTGAGGTACGTGTCGAGCGTCTTCAGCTCGCTCGCGATCCGGTTGGCTGCGGTGGTGAGCGAGCCGGCGCCCGAGGAGATCGAGGCGGCCTCGCCGCCCGCTGTGGTTGCGTCCCCGGCGACCCGCGTGCCGGCGCCGGCGAGAGCCTTCGCGGCTGCCGCGGCCGATGCTGCGACACCGCGGCTTCGGGCCAGCGACGCCTGCAACCCGGTGATTCGCTGTTCGAGCCGGTGCGTCCGCGCGGTCGCCGCCGCGAGCGCGGTTTGCGCGGCGGTGTCGCGCTGCGCCTGGTGACGCCAGCCGATCGAGAAAGCGGCGGCGCTGACGAGGCCGCCGCAGAGGAAGGCGAGCGCGGTGAGCAGCCACGCCGAGCGCGGCAGCTTCCGACTGCGGCGAACGGGGCTCGCTGTCGCGAACGGGGCGCGCTCCTCCAGCAGGGGCCAGCGCGTGGAGTCCGAGGTCACGGGCGTAGCGCTTCGCCGTGGGAAGACCGCCTCCTGCCCGGCACCCAGGCGCTACGCTCGCCGCGTGGAGGTCAACCGCGACGAGGTCCTGACGGCTCTCGAGCAGGTGATCGACCCGGAGCTGCGGCGCCCGGTCACCGAGCTCGACATGGTGCGCGACCTCGAACTGCACGACGGCGTCGTCGCGCTCACGATCGTCCTCACGGTCGCGGGCTGTCCGCTGCGCGACTCGTTCGTGCAACAGGTCGAGCAGGCGCTCGCCGGCGTCGCCGGGGTGACGGGAGTCGAGCTCTCCTTCGACGTGATGACGCCCGAGGAGCGGCAGGCGCTGACGCAGAAGCTCCGCGGCGGAGCGCCCGAGCGCGACGGCGTGATCCGGCTGCCGCACGACTGCCGCGTGCTCGCGGTCGCGAGCGGCAAGGGCGGGGTCGGCAAGTCGTCGCTCGCTGCGAACCTCGCGGTCGCGCTCTCGCAGGCCGGCCACAGCGTCGGCGTGCTCGACGCGGACATCTACGGCCACTCGATCCCGCACATCCTCGGTATCCGCCAGCGGCCGATCGCCGTGGACGAGCTGATCGTGCCGCCGGTGAAGGACGACCTGAAGCTGATGTCGATCGGCTTCTTCCTCGAGACCAGCAACGAGCCCGTCATGTGGCGCGGGCCGATGCTCCACCGCGCGCTCGAGCAGTTCCTGACCGACGTTCACTGGGGCGAGATCGACGTGCTCGTCGTGGACATGCCTCCGGGTACCGGCGACGTCTCGATCTCGCTCGGCCAGCTGCTGCCGCGCGCCGAGGTCGTCGTCGTGACGACGCCGCAGAAGCTCGCGCAGGACGTCGCCGCGCGTGCCGCCGGGATGGCGCAGAAGACGAACATGCGGCTGCTCGGCGTGATCGAGAACATGTCCGGCGACGTCTTCGGGAGCGGGGGCGGCGAGGAGCTCGCAGACGAGCTGGGCGTGCCGCTGCTCGGCACCGTGCCGCTCGATCCGGCGCTGCGAGAGCAGGGCGACGCGGGCGCGCCGATCGTCTCGGCGCAGCCCGAGACCGAGTCTGCGCACGCGATCGTGGCGATCGCGGAGGAGATCGAGGCCCTGAGACGCGAGGCGGGGCCGGGGATGGTCAAGTCCCTGCCCCTCGTGGGATGAGCACGACTCTCGAGATCGTCCAGCAGGCCTACGGATTCGCCAAGCGAGCCGATCACCGCAAGCTGCGGGAGCTGGTTGCGGACGACGCGACCTGGTCCCCGGCACGCGAGGGCGTGTGGAATCCGTGCCGCGACGGCGACACGGTTGTGCAGACGATGTTGTGGCGCTCGGGGAGCGCGAACCGGCTGCGGCCCGGTGAGGCGATCGAGCTCGGCAATCGCGTTGTCATCCAGATGAAGGGCAGGCGCCTCGACCGGCTCGGCGCCAAGGGGCTGGTCCCGCGCCTGTTCCAGGTCGTCGAGGTCCGCAACGGGAAGATCGTCCGCATCCAGGACTACCCGCAGCGCGACGCGGCGATGGCCGGAGCAGGCCTCGAGTCCTGAGGCGGTGCCGGCCGCCGCGTTCTTCGATCTGGACCGGACGCTGCTTCGGCGGTCGTCCGCCCTTGCGCTCGCCGGCTCCCTCCGGGAGCGCGGCGTGATCTCGCGCCGGCAGCTTCTGCAGGCCGCGGCCTGGCAGCTCCTCTTTGTCGCGCGCGGCGCGAGCCACGAGGCGGTGCGCCGGGCCGCCGAGGACGGACTGCGCATCCTTGCCGGGTACCGGCCCGAGGAGCTGCGCGAGCTCGTGGCCGAGGCGATGGAGCCGGTGCTGCGTCCGCTCGTCTACGCCGAGCCGCTGAGCCTCGTCGAGCGTCACCGCGAGCGGGGCGAGCGCGTCTACGTCGTCTCGGCCACGCTGCAGGAGATCGTGGAGGCGATCGCCGACGACCTCGGCTTCGACGGCGCGCTCGGGACGGTCTGCGAGGTGCGGGACGGCCGGTACACGGGCCGCGCCGTACGCGCGCTGCATGCCGAAGCGAAGGCCGAGTGCGTGCGTGAGCTTGCCGAGAGCGAGGGTCTCGACCTCTCTGCCTGCACCGCCTACTCCGACAGCCACACCGATCTCCCCTTCCTCGAGGCCGTCGGGCATCCGGTCGCCGTCAATCCCGATCGCGAGCTGCGGCGGGTTGCGCGCGATCGCGGCTGGCCCGTGCTCGAGTTCAGCGAGCGCGCCTACCCGCACGCGCGCCGGCGCATCCCTCCCGCCTTCGTCGCCGTCGGCGCGGCGGGCGCCGCGGCCGTTCTCGCCGCGAGGTTCCGTGGACGCTGACGAGGGCCTGCGCCGGCTGCGGGCGCTCGGCTTCGGGGAGGCCGACGCGCAAGAGCTGTGGGCGCACTTCGACGCGGCCGAGCGCCGCGGGAAGCAGGGGCACGGCCACGCGCGGATTCCGTGGCTCGAGGAGCTCGAGGGCTACGACCCGTCCGCCGAGCCGGCGCTGTTCGAGGAGGAGGACGGCTTCCAGCGCTGGCACGGCCGCGGCGCGATCGGGTACCTCGTGCTCGGGCGAGTCGTGCGTGCGCAACTCGAGCGCCCTCCGGCACATGCGCGCCTCGTCGTCTGCGAGCGCACCTTCCCGACCGGGATGCTCGGCCACCATGTGCGCCGCCTCGCCGACAGCGGCCTCGTCGGCGTGCTGACGGCGACCTCACCACGGCGGCTCGGCCATCCGTCCGGAGGCCCCAAGCTCGCCGGGACCAACCCGCTCGCCATCGGGATCCCGAGCAGCGAGGGCGATCCGGTCGTCGCCGACGTCTCGATGGGCGCGATCACGTGGGGAGACGTCGTCGCCGGGCTCGCGCAAGAGGACGAGCTCGTGCCGTTCGGCGGCGAGCAGGCGCACAAGGCGTTCGCGCTCGCGCTCGGGCTACAGCTGCTCGTGGACTCGCTGGTACGGGACGAGGGCCACGGCGCCGTCCTCCTCGTTGCGCGGCCGGAGGTCGATCCCGTGCCGGCGCTGCGGAAGCTCGCCGGCGGCGTTCGGCTACCCGGGGACGGCTAGCCCGGGAAGCGCGGGTCGTCGCGGATCGAGGCGAGATCGTCCTCCTCGCCCGCGAGAGCGGCATAGTCGGGTCGCGCCGCACAGGCGATCGAGAGCTCCTCGAGCGCACGATCGGCGTTCCCGGCGCGCGCCTCGACACAGGCCAGGTGGTAGCGGATCGCCTGGGACGTCCCGCTCGGTGAGCGCCTCCTCGAGGATCGTCCTCGCGGTGTCCCAGTCGCCGGCGTTGCGCGCGGGCAGCGACGGGAAGATGTACTCCCAGGACGAGATCGTGTGCACGCCCGGCTCACCGCCGATCGCGAGCACGGTCGTCCCCGCTTCCTTCGCGATCGCGTGCCGCTGCTGCTTCGGGTCGTCGAGGAAGACGATCGTCCCCCAGGGCGCGTCGATCTCCTCGCCGTCGACGGTGAAGGTCGCGTGGCCGCGGATGACGATGTACGCCTCCTCGTGCGTCTGCTCCGTGTGATCCTCGACGACCTCGTCGCCGGCGTTGCCCGCCGTGTACGCGTTGATGCCGAACGCAGTGATGCCGAGCGGCCGGCGGACGGGCTGCCAGATGAGCGTGCCGAGGACCGGAAGACCCTCGACCTCGTCGATGCGGAGCGTTCTCACGAGCTCGCCTCGCGCAGGGCGTCGAGGACGACCGGGTCGATCGCGTCGCCGCCGTCCACCCGCTCCTCGAGGTTCTCGACCCCGGCCCAGGCGTCGAGCGAGTCGTAGCCGAGCCGGGCGAGCCGCTCGTCGACCTCCGCGCGCAACTCTCCCTCGAGCGGCAGCCAGTCCTCGCGCGGACTGACTCCGAACAGGCGGTGGTGGATCCCGTAGATGCGCCGCAGCTCCTCGATCGGCCGTTCGTGGTCGTCGACGCGGAGGTCGACGAGGGTGTCCGACAAGCCGGCGTAGCCGCCGTCGCGCTCGCACGACGAGGAGCGACGCCGACTGCTGGCCGCGCCGGTCGCCGCCGGCGGCCTGCGCTGCCGCGAGGCACTCGAGCAGCCGCTGCGCGAGCGGGCAGCTGCGCGTTCGCCTCGAACGTCGTCGCGAGCGCGGCGACGGTCTCCGCGCCGACGAGGATGTTGCCCTGCGCCGCGTAGCCGGCGCCGGTCTGGTGCCCGGCCCAGTCGTTGCAGTCGCGGCCCGGTCCAGCTCGCGGCGTCCTCCCTGCGCCGTCGACGACGCCGAGCTGGCGCTCGGTCGCGACCGTCGTCCTCCGAGGTGAGCCGCTCGACGACCTCGCCGGCGTTCAGGCCGTCGCGCAGGAGCGCCAGACCGTTCGGGCCGTAGCGTCGGGTTCGCGTACGCCTGCGTCGCGATCGCGCCGACCTCCGGCTCCGCCCACGGCACGACCGAGCCGACGACGAGGAACTTCGACTGCACGGCGACGCCCCACTGCTTCGCCTCGAGGTCGCAGGCGGCGATCGAGTACGTCGCGACGATCGGCTCACGTCCATACGTCAGCTCCGTCAGGTCGAGCTCGAGCAGGTCGCGCGCGTCCTCCGGCACGAGGACGGCACGCCACCTCGGGCCGCGCGAGCGCCGCGCGCACCTCCTCCGGCGACGCCGCGCGCACGACGACCGGCGTGCCGGCGAGCGAACGCCTGCGGAGATCGCCGTCGCAGGTCGTCGACGCCGTCGAGGACGAGCGCCTCGTCCGCCGGCACGGCGGGATCGCCCTCGACCGCGAGCTCCGGCACCCGCCGGCCGCTCCCGCCCCACCAGCGCTCTCTCATACGGTGACCGAGTCGCCCGGCTCGATCGTCCTCCACCGGCACGTCCGGCGCGAGCTCCTGCAGCGTTCGGGCCGGTGTCCCGACGAGCGGCGGGAACGTGCCGTAGTGGCACGGGACGCAGCGCTTCGTGCCGAGCAGCTCGAGCGCGACCGCGGCCTCCTCGCGGACCCATCGTGTAGTGGTCGCCGATCGGCAGGACGGCGACGTCGGGCTGTACAGGCGGCCGATCAGCTGCCATGTCTCCGAAGACGCACGTGTCGCCGGCGAAGTAGAGCTTCGTCCCGTTCTCGACCTCGCACCACGATGCCGCACGGCTCGCCCATGTACTCGCCGTCGGGGTTCGAGCTCGAGTGGTGCGCGTTCGTCAGCGTGAAGCGACGCCGTCGACCTCGACGGTGCCGCCCTTGTTCGGGTCGAGCACGTTCTCGACGCCCTGCGTTCCCGAGCCAGCAGGCGAGCTCGACCGGCGGCGACGACGGTGCAGCCGTGCTTCTTCGCGAGCGCGACGGTGTCGCCGACGTGGTCGCCGTGGCCGTGCGTGACCGCGACGATGTCGACCCGCTCGGGCGTCTTGCTCGTCGCTCCGGGCACTTCGGATTGCCGTTGAGGAAAGGATCGATGTAGATGCGCTTTCCGCCCGCCGTGTCGAGGCGGAACGCGGAGTGGCCGAGCCATGTGAGGTCGTTTCGCATGCGAGCTCCTTGAGTGGCGCCGCGAGACTATGAAAGGACCGTCCGATGCGGCCACGAACCTTTGCGACGTGGGTTCACGGCTCCTGCCCCTGGTGCTCGCGACGGCCGCGCTTCGCGGCCGGGGCCGTAGGCCTCCAGGACTCGCTCTCTGGCTCGGCCTTCTCGGCGATTCCGCGGCCGCTGCCGCGGTCGCGTTCGTCGGCGTCAGCGACCTGCTCGAGGGACGTCGCGCGCTCTTCTACGCCGTGACGAACTCCCTCGCGCTCGCGTTCGTCGTTCTCGGCTGCGCCGTTCGTTCGAACGCCACCGCGGGAACAGGGCCGTGCCGCCGTTCGCGACCTGGGCGCTCTTCGCGGCGCTTCTCGCGTACGCCGCTCCCGCCGTTTGCCTGGGTGTTCGAGCCGGTGAAGGTGACGCGCACGAAGCCGGAACGCCGCCGTCGCCGTTCGCGGCCGGCGTCGAGGCCGTCGAGCCCGGCCGAGATCTTCGAGCGCGCCGCCTGACCTTCGCGATGCTCGCAGCCGCCGGTCCGAACTGGCGGCGGAAGCCCACAGCATTTCGTGGCCGGCGCCGTCCTGGCGCTTGCCGTGACTCTCGTCGCGTCCCGCTGGAACGCGCCGTGGTGGCTCGCCGCGACGATCGGCGTGGGCGTCACGTGCGCTGCGGAAATCGCGCTGAAGTTCGCGGAGTACCTCTATGTGGATCTCAGCGGCGGCACGATTGCGGCGAGGGCGTATTACGACTCGCTCGTGGACAACACGACGACGCTCGTCGGCGCGCTCGTCGGGGCAGCGATCGGCGTGGCAGTGGTCGAGCTCCGAGCGCGTCGCCGCTAGAACGGAAGTGAGTCCGCCGCGTGCTGCGCGAGATCGATCAGCGGCGAGACGGAGAACAGCGAACCGACCGAGACCACGAGGGCCATTCCGACCGCGATGTGAAGGACACCGGTCGCGCGGCGGTGAGCCGCCCGCGAGGGCGAGCGCCGGGCCGCGCATGTACATCGCTCGCACGATCCCGAGGTAGTAGTAGAGGCTCACGAGCGTCGCGAGCACGCCGACGACGACGAGCCACGTCCAGCCGTGGTCGTACGCCGCCGCGAAGACGTAGAACTTCGCCGACGAAGCCGCCGCCGAGCGGCAGGCCGGCGAAGCCGAACATGAAGAACCACATCGCGACGCCGAGGAAGGGCCGCTCCCAGCCGAAGCCGGCGAGGTTGTCGAGCGTCACCGGCTCGCCGAGCTCCCGCTCGCGCGCGGCGACGACGGCGAACGAGCCGAACGCCATCGCCGAGTACGGGATGAGGTAGAAGATGACCGCGCGCGCGCCGAGCGGGCTTCCCGCGCTGAGGCCGATCAGCATGAAGCCCGCCTGCGAGATCGCGGAGTACGCGAGGATCCGCTTGACGTTCTTCTGCACGAGCGCGGCGAGGTTGCCGATCACGAGCGAGATGCGACCGCGATCGCGGCGAACGCGCCCAGTCCCAGAGGTGCTCGTCCTGCGGGAACGCCGTCACCATCAAGCGCATCGTGAGCAGCGAGCGCCGCGACCTTCGTCGCCGCCGACATCCACGCGGTGACCGTCGTCGGCGCGCCCTCGTAGACGTCGGGCGTCCACATGTGGAACGGTGCCGCCGACATCTTGAAGCCGAGCCCCGCGATGATCAGCGCGATACCGACGACGAGGAGCGAGTCGCCGGTCAGCCCGTGCGTGCCGATCGCCGACGCGATGCCCGTGAACGAGACCGTCCCCGTCGCGCCGTACACGAGCGCCGAGCCGAAGAGCAGCGCGCGCCGAGCCGAACGAGCCGACGATGAGGTACTTCAGCCCGGCTTCGAGCGAGCCTTCGAGGTCGTAGTCGATCGCGCACATGACGTAGAGCGCGATCGAGAACCACTCGAGCGCGAGGAAGAGCGTCATGAGGTTTCGCGGCGCCGACGAAGAACGCCATCCCGGCCGCCGACGCGAGCAGGAGCGCGAAGAACTCCGCGATGTGGTCGTCGCGCCGTGTCCGTTGCGGCCCCAGCCGGGAACGTGCTCGACCGCGAGGAGCGTGGTGGCGAGGCCGACGCAGCAGAGGATGACCTGCGCGAGCGCTGTCCAGCGGTCGCGGTAGAAGGCGCCCACGACGACCGTGTCGCTGTGGGGAGTGTCGACGTAGAGCCAGATCGAGAGCGACGAGGCCGCCGAGGAAGCCGAGCTTCGGACGATCCCGCCGAATGTCCGCGCCGCACCGAGGGCGGCACGAGCACCGCGCCGAGGAGCGAGACGAACGACGGCCCCGAGAGAGTCGAGAATCGTCGCGAGCGCGAACCAGTCGATGGGTGGCGTGTGGAGGGTCACTTGAACTGGGCCGTTCACGGTCGCCGTCGGGCTCTGGCCGAAGAACGAGTGGTGGCTGATCCGGCCGGCCACGCGGAGAGGAGCAGCAGTCCGGCGACGAGCGGCGCGAGCAGCGCGAGCTCGCCGGGCCGCACGTCGAGCGCCTCGTCTGACGACCGTCGAGCCGCGCGCCTCGTGCAGGACGGCCGAGATGAGCCGCAGCATGTACATCGCGGCGAGCACGATCGCGCCCGCGCCGATCACAGCCCACCACCAGCCGCGCTGGTAGACGCCGGCGAGGATGAGGAACTCGCCCGCGAAGTAGGCGGACCCGGGAACGGCGAGCGAGATCACGCCGATCGTCATCAGCAGCGTGGCGAGCGCGGGTCTCCCTCGCGCCATTCCGCCCAGCAGCCGGAACTCGCCCGTCGTCGTCCGCCGTTCCACGGCGCCCGCGACGAGGAAGAGCGAGATCGAGATCAGCCCGTGCGCGACCATCTGCAGCACCGCGCCGTCGTAGCCGAGGTCGGTGCCGGCGAAGAGACCGAGCGTGATCAGTCCCGCCTGCGCGAGCGACGAGTACGCGACGACGCCCCGGAAGTCGGGCGAGCGGAAGGCGAGCAGCGAGCCGTAGATGAGCGCTGCGGCCGCGAGCGCGAGCACCGCCGTCCGGTAGTAGGACGTCGGGTCCGGGAACTTCGTGATCGCGATCCGGAGCATCCCGTACAGACCGGCCTTTGCGATCACCCCGGAGAGGACGGCGGCGACTTCGGGCGGCGCCTCGCGGTACGTGTCGGGCAGCCAGCCGTGGAACGGGAACAGTGGTGCCTTGATCACGAAGGCGACCATGAAGCCGAGGAAGAGCCAGCGGCTTCCGCTGGCCGGCCCGTCCACGAGGTCGAACGTCCCCGCCTGCAGGCCGTAGGCGACGATTGCGGCGAGCATCAGCAGGGAGCCGGCCATCGTGTAGAGGACGAACTTGACCGTCGCCTCCATCCGGCGGGCGCCGCCCCAGACGCCGATCAGGATGTAGAGCGGGATCAGCATCGCCTCGAAGAAGGCGTAGAACAGGAGCAGATCCTGCGACTCGAATACGCCGACCGTGGCGCCGGTGAGGAGCAGCATCAGCCCGAAGTACGCGCGCGGCCGGTCGCGGCCGACCCAGAAGCCGTAGGCGGTGCAGGCGGCCATCCCGACGACGGTGAGGCCGACGAGCCAGAGCGAGAAGCCGTAGACGCCGACGTGGTACGAGACGCCGAGGTCGCCGAACCAGTTCGCTTGCCCCGACATCTGCAGGCCCGGCTGCGAGAAGTCGAAGTGCGCCGCCTGCTTGATCCAGAGCCCGACCTCGGCGAACGAGAAGAGCAGGGCGAGCGCTCCGGTCGCATACCGCGAGATCGGCAGCAGCCAGATGAGGATCGCGCCCGCGACCGGCAGCCAGATGAGGATCGAGGTCAGGTAGGAGGCGTTCACTTGGCGATCAGGAAGGCGAGGACGATTCCCGCCGCTCCCGCGGCGATGAAGAAGACATAGGTGCGGAGCAGGCCGGTCTGGAGCCGGCGAACGAGGCTCCCCGGTGGCGAGCGTGGTGTCGCCGAGGTCGGTGCCGGTCTGGAGCACGACGGGCTCCTCGAACTCGCGGCGCAGGAACGTTGGCGGTCGCGACGGCCGGCCCGTAGAAGATCCGGTCGTAGAGCCAGTCGAAGTAGAACTTCTGCTCGAGCACGCGCCGCACGGAGGGAGCGGCCGGGATCGCGATCTTCCGCTCGGAGTAGACCGCCCACGCGATCGCCGATGCCCGCGAGGCCGACGAGCACGGTCACGATCGAGGTGACCGTCTCCTGCGTGGAGCTCGCGACGGCGTCCGGCAGCGACGGCGCGACCGGATGCCAGCCACTTCGTGATCGGATCCCAGTGCGGCGGGAACTGGATCCAGCCGCCGATCGTCGCGAGCACCGCGAGGATCCCGACGGGCACGAGCATCGTCCACGCGCCCTTCGCGTCCCGTGCTGGTCGTGGTAGTGCTCGCGGACGAACGGGCTCGGCTCGCCCGGGAAGACGAGGAACCAGAGCCGGAAGGTGTAGAGGCCGGTGAGGAACGCGCCGGCGATGCCGCAGGCGTAGAAGACGTAGCCGTACCAGCCGATGTTGAGGGTCGAGGCGATGATCGGGTCCTTCGAGAAGAAGCCGGCGAACGGCGGGATGCCGACGAGGGCGAGCGCGCCTGCGAGGAAGCACCACTTCGTGAACGGCATCACCCGCCCGAGCCCGCGCATCTTCCGGATGTCCTGCTCGTTCGCGAGCGCGTGGATCGCGAGGCCGGCCGTCATGAAGAGCAGCGCCTTGAAGAAGGCGTGCGTCATGAGGTGGAACATCCCGTTCGCGTAGCCGCCGACCCCGACGCCGACGAACATGTAGCCGATCTGCGACATCGTCGAGTACGCGATCACGCGCTTGATGTCGGTCTGGACGAGCGCGATCAGCCCCGCGACGAGCAGCGTGAGCGCGCCCAGGCCGGCGCGATCAGCTCGATCGTCCGCGCCTGCTCGAAGATCGGATGCGTGCGCGCGATCAGGTAGACGCCGGCGGTCACCATCGTGGCCGCGTGGATGAGGGCGCTGACCGGCGTCGGGCCTTCCATCGCGTCGGGCAGCCACGTCTGGAGCGGGATCTGCGCCGACTTCGCCACCGCGCCGCCGAGCAGGCCGAGCGCGACGAGGTTGACCGCCGTGCTCGAGAGATGCGCGTTGAAGGCGCTCGCGAACGAGAGCGAGTTCGTATGCGCGATGAGGATGAAGAAGGCGAGCGCCATCGTCGCGTCGCCGAACGCGTTCATCACGAACGCCTTCTTTGCGGCCGCGACAGCGCTGGGCCGGTCGTGCCAGAAGCCGATCAGGAGGTACGACGAGAGACCGACGAGTCCCCAGCCGACGAGCAGCATGAGCAGGTTGCCGCCCTCGACGAGCAGCAGCATCGAGAAGACGAAGAACGAGATGTACGCGAAGTAGCGGCGCTCCTCCTCGTCGCCGTCCATGTAGCCGATCGAGTAGAGGACGATCAGCCCGCCGACGCCGCTGACGATCAGCATCATCATCGTGCTCAGCGGGTCGACGAGCAGCTGGAAGCCAACGCTGAAGTGGCCGGCTGCGAGCCAGGTCCACGCGGTCGTGATCTCGCCGCGGCCGGGCACGGGAGTGCCGATGACCCCGAAGAACTGATTCGGTGGCTGGCTCCCATGCACGCCAAGGAAGGCCCAGATCGCGCCGGCGAACGCGACGAAAACGCTCGTGGTGGCGATCCAGGCGGCGGCGATGCGCGGGAGCCACGACCCGCCGAGCAGGATCAGGATCGTGCCGGCGAGCGGCGCGAGCAGGCAGAGCCAGGAGCCGCCGGTCATCCGCGCAGCTCCGACAGGCTGTCGACGTCGAGCGAGAGCTTGCGCCGGTTGAGCGCGACGACGAGGCCGAGCCCGACGCAGACCTCAGAGGCGGCGATCGCCATCACGGCGAGCGCGAAGATCTGGCCGGCTCCGTTGTGGAAGTGGCGCGAAACCGCGATCAGCGCGAGGTTGCCGCCGTTGAGCATGAGCTCGAGCGACAGGAGCACGACGAGGATGTTGCGCCGCACGAGCACGCCGAGCGCGCCGATCCCGAACAGGAAGGCGGCGACCGCGATGTACCAGAGCGACGTTGGGTCCGTGCATCAGGCCGCCCTCTGCGTGTGCGTGCCGAGGATCACGCCGCCCACGGCCGCAACGAGCAGCACGACCGAGGTGATCTCGAAGGCGAGTAGGTGATCGACGAGGAAGACGCGTCCGATCCAGGCCGGGGTGCCGAAGTCGCTCCCGACCGCGGTCTCGTGCGAGAGGCTCCCGCTCGCCTGCATCCCGATCGCGACGACGATCTCGACGAGCAGCGCTCCCGCGGCGGCGGCCGCCCCGACCGTCTGCCAGCTCGGCCCGCTCGACCACGGCGTCTCGCGCCGCGGCCCGACATACGCGATCACGAACAGGAACATCACGACGACAGCGCCCGCGTAGACGAGCACCTGCGCCGCCGCTACGAACTCCGCCGACAGCAGGAGATACATGACCGCGAGCGAGGCGAGGTTCCCGATCAGCGCGAGCGCCGAGTAGAAGGCGTTCGAGAACGAGATCACGGCGACTCCGGACGCGAGGCACGCGAACGCGGCGAAGACCCAGACGATCCAGACGACCGAGTTCCCTGCCGAGGCCAGGATCATGAGTTCGACTTGTAGAAAGGGATCGGGGTGTCGAAGAGGTCTGCGTCCGCGACCGGCACCTGCTTCACCGGCGGCGCGAGCAGCATGTCCTTCGTGTAGATCTGGTCGTCGCGGTTGTGCTCAGCGAGCTCGAACTCGTTGCCGAGCGTGATCGCGTCGAAGGGGCACGCGAGCTCGCAGTAGCCGCAGAAGATGCAGCGGCTGAGGTTGATCTCGTAGATCCGCGCGTAGCGCTCGCCGGCCGAGACGCGGTTGTCCGGCGTGTTCTCGGCGGCGACGACCCGGATGCAGTCGGCGGGGCACGCGGCCGCGCAGAGCGAGCAGCCGACGCACTTCTCCAGCCCGTTCTCGTGCTTCCACAGGCGGTGCCGGCCGCGGAAGCGCGGATAGACCGGCCGCTTGTACTCCGGGTACTGCTGCGTGATCGGCTTCTTGAAGATCTGCTTGAAGGTGACCCCGAAGCCCTTGAAGCTCTCCAGCGGCTGCGGGCTCATCCGCCGAACCCCACGACGAGCGCGGCCGTGACGACGGCGTTCACCGTCGCGACCGGCAGGAGGACCTTCCAGCCGAAGCGCATCAGCTGGTCGTAGCGGAGGCGCGGCAGCGTGGTGCGCAGCCAGATGAAGACGAAGAGGACGGCCATCGTCTTGAGCAGGAACCAGATCGGCCCGAGGTCCCACGGCCCATGCCAGCCTGCGAAGAACAGCGTCACCATCAGGCCGGAAATCGTGATCAGGTTGATGTACTCGGCCATCTGGAACAGGCCCCAGCGCATCCCGGAGTACTCGGTGTGGTACCCGGCGACGAGCTCCTGCTCGGCCTCGGGCAGGTCGAACGGCGCGCGGCTCGTCTCCGCGATCCCGGCGAAGAAGAAGACGATCAGCCCGATCAGCTGTGGGATCGCGTAGGGGAGGAACGAGCCCTGGCGCGCGACGATCTCGGGCAGGTTGAGCGAGCGGCCGAGCATCACGACGCCGAGCACGCTGAGCGCGAGCGAGACCTCGTACGAGACGAGCTGCGCACAGGTGCGCATCGAGCCGAGGATCGAGTACTTCGACTCCGACGCCCAGCCGCCGACGATGAAGCCGTAGATCCCGATCGAGCCGAGCGCGAAGATCGCGATCAGGCCGATCGAGACGTTCGCGATCTCGCCGTTGATGTGCCAGCCGTTCACCGTCCAGCCCGGCCCGTACGGGATGAACGCGAAGGCGGCGATCGCGGTGAAAGCCGAGACGACCGGCGCGAGAATGTATGGCAGCTCGATCGCACCAGACGGTGCGAACGCCTCCTTGCGGATGAGCTTGAGGAGGTCGGCGATCGGCTGCAGCAGGCCGTACGGGCCGGCGCGGTTCGGCCCGTAACGGAGCTGCATCCGCCCCATCAGCTTCCGCTCGACCAGGGTCAGGTAGGCGAAGAGGCCCAGCAAGATGTTGACGATGATCAGCGCCTCGATCAGCGCGATCCACCAAGGCTCGTTCACGCGCCGACCACCTCCTCGGCCTTCGCAACTTCCACGATGCCGCCGAGTCCGTTCGCGTGCTCGAGCGCGACGCGCGCGATGCCCGCGTGCAAGCGGCGGTTGACGCGGGCCGGCAGCGTGATCGCGCTGCCGTTCGAGCCGACCGTGACGAGGTCGCCGGTCGCGATCTTGCGCCGTCTTGCATCGTCGGCCGAGAGCTCGAGCTCGGGCCGAGGCCGCTGGAACTGGAGCTCCGTGACGCGCTCGACGGCGGCACCCGAGAAGAGAGGCTTGTAGGCGACGAGCCGGATCTCTCCTCGCTTCGCCTTCTGTTGGGGCACGGGCAGCGCCTGGCGCGCGACTTGCTCCGGCGCCTCGGGATAGCCGCGCAGTGGCGCCCGCTCGCCGACCTCGCCGAACGCGAGGCCGCCGTAGACGCGCTCCGAGACCTCGGCGAAGACGGCAGCTGTGTACGGCGCGACGTCGACGCCGAACCGCGCGGCGAGCTGTGAGATCCACTCGAGCTCGTCGGGGCAGGGCGGCCTCGACCGTGCGGCGCAGGCGCTGGAGCCTTCCCTCGAGATTGACGAACGTCCCGTCGCGCTCGAGGTAGCCCGTTCCCGGCAGGACGAGGTCGGCCCAGCCGGCGGCGAGTCCGCCGAACATCGAGATCACGATCGTCGCGTCCGCCTGCTCGGCGAGCGCGCGGACGTCGTCGCTCGCCGCGGCCTCGTCTCCTGACACCACGAGCAGGCCGATCGACTCTGCTGCCTCGGCCTCCTCGTCGCAGCACGCGGCCCAGGCGTCGGCGACGCCGCGGCCGTTCGGCGTCTCGGGAAGGTCGAACGCGCCGCAGCCCGCACGGCCGGCGAGCCCGAGCTTCTCCGCGAGCTTTGCCACAGTCGCGCCGCCGCGGCCGCCGGGGCCGCTCCACACGAGGACGACCCGCTCCGCCTCGGCGACCGCCGGGTCGTTCGCGTCGTCGAGGATCCGGGCGCCGTTGCGCCGCGCGGACTTGATCCAGAGGTCGACGACGGGCGCGCGCTCGACTACGGGGACGTCGCCGAGCACGACGACGACATCGGCGTCGCGGATGGAGGAGAGCGGGAGCCGGTAGGCGTCGAGCGCGCCGGAGATCTCCTCCGGCAGCGTCGCCTGGTGCGAGTCGAGCCCGACGCGCAGCAGCTTCCCGAGCGCGTACGCCTGCTCGACCGTCTCCGAGCCTGAGAGCACCGTGACGACGCGTCCGCGGGCCGCTCGCAGCAACCGCTCGGCCTCGTCGATCGCCTGCTCCCACGACAGCGGTTCGAGCCCGCTCCGGCGCACCCGCCGCAGGGGCTCGGTGAGCCGGTCCTCGGCGCGCAGGTGCGTATACGCGAAGCGGCCCTTGTCGCAGATCCAGCCCTCGTCGATCTCGGGGTGGTTGCGGGAGAGGATCCGCTTGACCTTCCCCTCGCGCAC
This sequence comes from uncultured Actinomycetes bacterium, assembly GCA_963731015.1. Classification (GTDB taxonomy): domain Bacteria; phylum Actinomycetota; class Thermoleophilia; order Gaiellales; family Gaiellaceae; genus Palsa-739. Next base: position 380,288 of record CAVSTY010000003.1, on the reverse strand, counting down.
CGTCGCGTGGACGTTGCAGCCGACCGGGCAGAGGCCGCACACGGTCGGGACCTCGACGATCTCCCACGGGCGTCCCTCGAAGCGGTACTGCGTTGGCAGCAGCGCGCCGACCGGACAGAGCTCGGTCACGTTGCCCGTGAACGCGCCCGTGTAGGGCAGGTCCTCGAAGGTCGTGATCACCGACGCCGCGCCGCGGTTCGCGGCGACGAGCTGGCCGTCCTCCGAGACGCTCTCGCTGAAGCGCGTGCAGCGGTAGCAGAGGATGCAGCGCTCGCGGTCGAGCGAGATCGTGGGCGAGATCGGGATCGGCTTCTCGAAGGTGAGCTTCTCGAAGCTCATCCGCGTGTTGCCGGGGCCGTACCGGAAGGCGAGGTCCTGCAGTGGGCACTCGCCGCCCTTGTCGCAAACCGGGCAGTCGAGCGGGTGGTTGACGAGGATGAACTCGAGCGTCGCGTCCTGTCCCTCTGCCGCCTGCTGCGACGTGCGCGCCGTCTTCACCTTCATCCCGTCCTGCGCAGTGAGAGTGCAGCCGGCCTGCAGCTTCGGCATGCCGTCGACCTCGACGAGGCACATCCGGCAGGCGCCGATCGGCGCGCCGAGGCGCGGCTCGTAACAGAAGACGGGGATCTCGACCCCGGCGGCGAGTGCGGTCTCGATCAGCCCCGTCCCCTTCGGGACATGGACGTCGCGCTCGTCGATGGTGACGCGCACGAGCTCGGTGCTCATACCGGCGCCTCCTGCGGCACGGTCGTGTGCGCGTGCTGGTCGACCGGAGCCAGAAGCCCTGCGAGCTGCGAGTCGCCGCCGAAGGGACAGCCGCCGTGCTCGAGATGGGCGCGGAACTCGTCCCGGAACTTCGTCACGCAGCTCGCAACCGGCATCGCCGCCGAGTCGCCTAGCACGCAGAGGCACTTGCCGATGATCCCGTCGCAGACGTCGAGCGTCAGCTCGAGGTCGCGCTCGGAGGCGGTTCCCTCCTCGACCGCGCGCATGAGCTGGACGAGCCAGCGCGTGCCGACGCGGCACGGCGTGCACTTGCCGCACGACTCGTGCATGTAGAACTGCGCGACGCGCAGCGCGAACTGGACCATGCACGTCCGCTCGTCGATCACCGTCACGACGCCCGAGCCGATGAAGTACCCCTTCTTGCCGAGCGAGTCGGCGTCGAGCGGCGTGTCGAGGTCGTCGGGCGTCATGACCGGGAACGACGAGCCGCCCATCATCACCGCCTTGAGCGTGTGCCCGTCCGGCACACCGCCGCCGATGTCGTAGACGAGGTGTCGCACCGTGATCCCGTGCGGTGCCTCGTAGACGCCGGGTCGCTCGACGTTGCCCGAGAGACAAAAGAGCCGTGTACCGGTCGAGTCGGGCGGCGCGCCGATCGTCGCGTACTCCTCCGGGCCGACGGCGAAGATCGCCGGGATCGTCGTGATCGACTCGACGTTGTTGATCAGCGTCGGCGAGGCGTAGACGCCGGAGATCGCGGGGAACGGCGGCTTCGAGCGCGGCTGGCCGCGCTTGCCTTCGAGCGACTCGAGCAGGGCCGTCTCCTCGCCGCAGATGTACGCGCCGGCGCCGCGATGGATCACGATCTCGACCTCGCCGAGGATCCCCGCGTCGCGCGCCTGGTCGACGGCGCTCTGCAGCGACTCGTACTCCTCGAGGTACTCGCCGCGGATGTAGATGTAGACCTGCTTCGACTGGATCGCGTGCGCCGCGATCAGGCAGCCTTCGATCAGCCGATGCGGGACCTTGAGCATGATCTCGCGGTCCTTGAACGTCCCCGGCTCCGACTCGTCCGCGTTGACCGTGATGTAGATCGGCTTCGCGATCTTGTCGGGAGTCGGGATGAAGCTGGCCTTGCGGCCGGTCGGGAAGAAGGCGCCGCCGCGGCCGCGCAGGTTCGATTCGATCACCTGCTGGATCACGGCCTGCGGATCCTCGGCGCGCGCCTTCTCGAGCTGCGCGTAACCGCCCACGGCACGGTAGGACTCGAGGCTGCGGAGCGGCTCGCCCTCGTAGCCCGCGAGGACGAGCGCCGGCCCTTCGGCGACGCGGACCGTCGTCTCACTCATTCGCGAGCTCCGCGACGATCGCCGGTACGTCCTCCGGCCTCACCGACTGGCAGTAGACATGGTCGACGGCGACGATGGTCGGGGTCGAGCAGCCGCCGAGGCACTCGACCGCGCGGAGCGTGACCTCGCCGTCCTCCGTCGTCTCGCCGGGGGCGACGCCGAGCTCGCGCTCGAACGCATCGAGCACCGCCTGCGCATTGACGAGCCCGCAGCACACATTCGTGCAGACCTCGATCGTGTGCCGGCCGACGGGCTCGAGATTGAACATGTCGTAGAAGCTCGCGACCGAGTAGCAGTACGCCGGTGTCAGCTCGAGGGCCTCGGCGGTCTCCTCGATCGCCTCGCGCGACAGCCAGCCGCGCCGCTCCTGGGCGAGCCGGAGCGCGGGCAGCACCGCCGATCGCGTCCCCTCGGGGTAACGGGCTTTGAGCTCTTGCACCTCGTCGTGGAACGTGGTCACCGGTCCGTGTCTCCCATCACGGCGTCGAGCGAGCCGACGACCGCGATCAGGTCGGCGACGAGGGCGTGGTGGAGGCAGGTCGCCGTAGCCTCGAGCGCGACAAGGGAGGGAGCTCGGAAGTGGATGCGCCACGGCTTCGGCCCGCCGTCCGAGACCAGGTAGCAGCCTGACTCGCCGCGCGGCGACTCGACGGCGACGTAGATCTCGCCCTCGGGCACGCCGAATCCCTCGGTGACGATCTTGAAGTGGTGGATGAGGGCCTCCATCGAGGTGTGGAGCTCCTCGCGCGGCGGCAGCACGACCTTGCGGTCGTCGGCGATCCACGCCATCCCGTCCATGCGCTCGAGCCGGTCGAGGCACTGGCGGACGATCTTCGTCGACTCCGCCATCTCGTCCATCCGCACGCGGTAGCGCGCATAGACGTCGCCTTCGGGGTAGACCGGCACCTGGAAGTCGACCTGCTCGTAGTGGAGGTACGGCTGGTCGCGGCGGAGATCCCAGTCGACGCCCGAGGCGCGCAGGTTCGGGCCGGTCTGTCCCAGCGCGATCGCGTCCTCCGCCGACAGGACGCCGATCCCCTGCGTCCGCTCGAGCCAGATCTCGTTGCGGTCGAGGATGCCCTTGTAGTCGTCGAGCGCGTGCGGCATCCACTCGACGAACTTGCGGCACTCCGGGTAGAAGCCCTGCGGGATGTCCTCGGCGAGCCCGCCGATCTGGAAGTAGCGGGTATGCATCCTCTGCCCCGTGACGAGCTCGAACAGGTCGAGGATCGTCTCCCGCTCGCGGAAGCAGTACCAGAACATCGAAATCGCCCCGAGCTCGAGCGCGGACGTGCCGAGGAAGACGAGATGCGAGTGGATCCGGTTGAGCTCGCAGAGGAGCATCCGCATCCACTTGGCCTTGGTGGGCACCTCCAGCTCGAGCAGCTGCTCGACTGCGAGCACGTAGACGAGCTCATTGCTCTGGTAGCCGACGTAGTCGATCCGCTCGGGGAAGGTGACGCACTTCCAGTACGTCGTCGACTCCATCGACTTCTCGAAGCCGGTGTGGAGGTAGCCGATCACGGCCGAGACACCCACGACCTCCTCGCCGTGCAGGTCGACGATCAGGCGGAGGACGCCATGGGTCGACGGGTGGTTCGGGCCGAAGTTGACCTGGAGCACGTCCTCGCTGTCGCGCAGCTCGACGGGGATGTCGAGCACGGTCGGGACCCGCGACGGGATGCGCGAGCCTTCGTAGGTCTGCGGGCGTTCCGTGGTCGCGCTCATTGCTCGTCCGTGAAGCGGACGGGCTCGCCGCCGATCGGATAATCCTTGCGCAGCGGGTGGCCCTCCCAGTCCTCGGGCATCAGGAGCCGCTCGAGGTTCGGGTGGCCGTCGAAGACGATCCCCATCAGGTCGAACTGCTCGCGCTCGTGCCAGTCGCAGGTCGGCCAGACCGAAACGACGCTCGGCACGTGCTCTCCCTCGTCGGCCCAGCACTGGAGCCGAGCGCGCGGCGCGCCCTTTCGCAGCGCGAGGAGGTGGTAGCTGATCGAGAAGCGCTTCGGCTTGAGCTCGGGGAGCGCCTGGAGGCCCTGCGTCATCGGATGCATGAGGTCGCGTCCGCTCGAGGTGCCGAAGTAGCCGGAGACGCCCTCGCCGCCCCAGCCGAGGTAGTCGGTCGCCACCACGTCGACGCAGATGTCGAAGCCGAGCTCGTCGCACGCGTGCTCGCAGGCCTCGCGAATCTGCGCCGTCTCGATCGTGACGGTCGGCATCTCCCGGCCGTCCTTGTGGGAGACATAGCCCGGCACGCGGTGCCACTCGGTCATGTCGCGACTCCGACCCGTTCGTAGGCGGGCGGCACGCCGGCCTGGTGCGCCTCGTGCAGGCGGATGATCCCCTCCATCAGCGCCTCCGGCCGCGGAGGGCAGAAGGGGACGTAGATGTCGACGGGGACGATCCGGTCGACACCCTGGAGGATCGTGTAGTTGTTGAACATCCCGCCGGAACTCGCGCAGGCGCCCATCGCGATCACCCACTTCGGCTCGAGCATCTGGTCATAGATCTGGCGGAGCGGCTCCGCCATCTTGTGGGCGACCCGGCCCGAGACGATGAGCAGGTCGGCCTGCCGCGGCGAGGAGCGGAACGCCTCCATCCCGAAGCGCGCGATGTCGTAGCGCGCGGAGACGATCGACATCATCTCGATCGCACAGCACGCGAGCCCGAACGTGTCCGGCCACATCGACTTCGTCTGCGCCCAGCGCACGGCCTTCGAGAGCGTCGTCAGCCCGAGCGCGCGCTCGAGCTCGTTGGCCCCCATCTCCTCCTCGAAGTGCGACGGGCCCTTCGTCGGCCAGAGCAGCCGCTCCGAGTGAAGCCCGTAGTCGCGCAGGCGCGGCGTCTCGTCAGCCATCGGTCGTCACCAGTTCAGCGCGCCCTTCCGCCAGATGTAGACGTAGGCGATGAGGAGGATCAGGACGAAGAAGGCGAGCTCCAAGAACCCGAACCAGCCGAGCGCGTGGAGCTGCACGGCGAGCGGGTAGAGGAAGACGATCTCGATGTCGAAGACGATGAAGAGCATCGCCGTCAGGTAGAAGCTCACGCTGAAGCGCTGGCGCGGCAGCGGTCCCGTCGAGACGCCCGACTCGAACGGCACCGTCCTCGCACGCGTCCGGCGCGTGGGCCTCTGCGAGAACCAGAACGAGAAGCCCATCATCGACGCCGGGATCAGGAGCGCGAACAGGCCGTAGATCAGGAATGGCAGCCAGCTGTCGAGCATCTACGCGTGCCTCCCCTTACCCATTCGCGCGGTCGCAACCACCCACCGAGTGGCTGACGTTACCAATGTCACCGCGCCCGCACTTGGGGGTACTGAATCCCCGTAGCAGAGCCTGCAGCGGGTGTTACAAACTCCGGCTCCAGCTGCGTACACGCGACGGGTGGCAGGGAGGCACGTTGCTACGATGAGACGCAGATGGAGATCCGGGAGCGCACCGACAACATCGTCTCGCTGACGCCTGCGGCGGCGGCGAAGATCCGCGACCTCATGGCCACCGAGCAGGACGTCTCGGTGCTGCGCGTCGCGATCGAAGGCGGCGGCTGCTCGGGCTTCCAGTACGGCCTCGGCTTCGACCGCGGCGCCCAGGAGGGCGACCACGAGTTCGAGTGCGAGGGCGTTGCGGTCGTCATCGATCCCTTCAGTGCGCCGTATCTGATGGGTGCGCAGGTCGACTACCTCGAGACGATCCAGGAGGCCGGGTTCAAGATCGAGAACCCAAACGCCGTCGCCTCCTGTGGGTGCGGCCACTCGTTCCAGGTCGCCGAAGGCGAGTCGCCGGACGACGCCGCGGGTTGCGGCTCCGGCTGCTCGCACTGACGCGCTAGCGCGACAGGGCACGACTAGAGTCGGCGCACTCATGCGCGTCGCCGTCGTCGGATCGGGCCCCGCGGGCTTCTACGCCGCCGGCGCGCTGCTATCCGCGGATCCACCGGCCGAGGTCGACATGATCGAGCGGCTGCCGACGCCGTGGGGGCTCGTCCGGCTCGGCGTCGCCCCGGATCATCCGAAGCTGAAGACCGTCTCCCGCGCCTTCGAGCGGATCGCCGAGCAGTCGGGCTTCCGCTTCCTCGGCAACGTCGAGGTCGGCCGCGATCTGCACCACGAGGACCTCGTGCGCCTGTACGACGCAGTCGTCTACGCCGTCGGTGCGCAGACCGACCGCCGGCTCGGCATCCCCGGGGAGGACCTGTCCGGCTCGTGGGCGGCTACCGAGTTCGTGGCCTGGTACAACGGCCACCCCGACTACCAGCAGATCGAGTTCGACCTCGGGGTCGAGCGGGCGGTCGTGATCGGCGTCGGGAACGTCGCGCTCGACATCGCGCGCATGCTCGCGCTCACCAGCGAGGAGCTTGCACCGACGGATGCGACCGATGCTTCCATCGCCGCGATCGAGAGCTCACCGATCCGCGAGATCGTGATCGTCGGGCGGCGCGGGCCGGCCCAGGCGGCGTTCACCACTCCCGAACTGCACGAGATGGGCGAGCTCGCCGGCGCCGACGTTTTTGTCGACCCGGCCGAGCTCGAGGGCGCGGAGCCGCAGGGCACGAACGCCGAACGGAACCTCGCGGTCCTGCAGGAGCTCGCGGCGCGCGAGCCGGACGGCAAGCCGCGTCGGGTCGTCTTCCGCTTCTTCCGGTCACCCGTGGCGATGCTTGGTGCGGAGCGCGTCGAGGGGATCGAGCTCGTCCGCAACGAGCTCGACGCGAACAACCGGGCCGTACCGACGGAGGAGCGCGAGACGCTGCCGTGCGGTCTCGTCTTCCGCAGCGTCGGCTACCACGGGGTCGAGCTGCCGGGCGTGAGCTTCGACGCGGCGAGCGGCACGATTCCCAACGACGGCGGGCGGGTCGCGCCCGGCGTCTACTGCGCAGGCTGGATCAAGCGTGGCCCCACCGGCGTGATCGGCACGAACAAGAAGGACGCGACCGAGACGGTCGAGCTCCTGCTCGAGGACGCGGCCGCCAGGCGGCTCGAGCCGAAGCCGGATGCGACCGCCGCCGCGGTCGACTCGCTGCTCGCGGAGCGAGGCGTCCGGGTCGTCCAATACGCCGGCTGGACGGCGATCGACGAAGCGGAGCGGTCGGCCGGTGAGAAGTTGGGTCGGCCACGCGTCAAGCTCTGTTCCTGGGACGAACTGCTCGCAGTTGCTGAGGGCGTCACCTAGAGTCCGCGGGTTCTCACTACTGCGGGAGAAGAAGGGGGTTCTACCTTGAGAGTCAGACTCACACGCACACGCGCCGCCGTTTTGGCCGTCGGCGCCGCCGCGATTGTCCTGGGCACCGCCGGCTCGCTGGGCGTCGCCCATGCAGCCTCCGGGCGCCAGGCGATCGCGAACACGCGGCCTGCGTGGCTGAACCACGCCACGAATCAGGGCCACGCGTCACCGGGCGCAGCGGTAAACGCTCGGATCTACCTGACGCCGAACGGCGGCATGGCCAAACTGCGGCAGTTCGCGCTCGCCGTCTCGACTCCGGGCAGCGCGCAGTTCCGCCACTTCCTCAAGCCGAGCCAGTACTTCCAGCGCTTCGGCACCACCGGCGGCACGGTTGCCGCCGTGAAGTCCTGGCTGACGGGAGCGGGCCTGAACGTCACGGGAGTGGAGGCGCACAACCGCTGGCTCGACATCAGCGGTAGCGTCGCGCACGCCGAGGCGGCGTTCGGCGTCGCGATCAACCGCTACAAGCACAACGGCTTCTCGGTGCAGGCACCGGCGGGCGCGCTGAGCGCTCCGGCCGGCGTGGCGTCGTCCGTGCTGGCGGTCTCGGGCGTCGACACGACGCCGTCGATCGTCAAGCCGGACACTCAGAAGCCCGCGCCGCCCGAGCCGGGCTTCCGGAACGCGGCGCCGTGCTCGGCGTACTACGGCCAGAAGCTCGCCACGACCCTGCCGGCGTTCGACGGTCACACCCTGCCGTACGCGCCGTGCGGCTACACGGGCACACAGTTCCGCTCTGCGTACGAGGGTGGGACGGCGCTGAACGGCGCTGGCGTCACTGTGGCGATCACCGACGCCTACGCGTCGCCGAACATCGCCTCCGATGCCTCCACGTATGCCAGTCGCAACGGTGATTCCGCGTACGCCACGGGCCAGTTCAGCCAGTCGCTGCCGGGCTCCTTCACGCGCGTCAACGACGGGCAGCGCCAGTGCTCCATGGCCGGCTGGTACGGCGAGGAGACGCTCGACGTCGAGGCCGTGCACGCGATGGCACAGGGCGCGAAGATCCGCTACTACGCCTCGAAGAGTTGCTACGACTCGGACTTCCTCGACACGTTCGCGAGGATCAACAACGAGGCCTCGGCCCAGATCGTCACCAACTCGTGGGACGGCGTCGAGGCGGGCCTGAAGTCGAGCACGGCCGCCGCGTACGAGCAGGCGTTCCTCCAGGGTGCCGCGGAGGGAATCTCGTACCTGTTCAGCTCCGGCGACGACGGCGACGAGCTTGCGTCGACGGGTCTCGTGCAGACCGACTACCCGGCGTCCGACCCGTATGCGACGGCCGTCGGCGGCACGTCCACTGCGATCGGTGCCACGGGCGCGTTGTCGTGGGAGACGGGCTGGGGGACCGAGAAGTACACGCTCTCGTCGAACGCCAAATCGTGGGATCCTCTTGGCTTCCTCTACGGCGCCGGCGGCGGCGAGTCGTCTCTCTTCGCACAGCCGAGCTACCAGGCCGGCATCACGCCGGCAGGCGCACGCGGAGTGCCCGACGTGGGCATGGACGCGGACCCGACGACGGGAATGCTCGTCGGCGAGACGCAGACCTTCCCCGACGGCGTCTACTACGACCAGTACCGGATCGGCGGCACCAGCCTCTCGTCGCCGCTCTTCGCCGGGATGACGGCGCTGGCGTTCCAGCACGCCGGCGGCGGGGTCGGGCTGCTCAATCCGACCATCTACGCCAATGCGAGCACCGGTGCGTTCACCGACGTCACGGGCTCGCCGCCCGATGAGGGCAATGTGCGCGTCGACTTCGCCAACGGTGTCGATGCCTCGGGAGGCCTCCTCTACTCGGTGCGAACCTTCAATCAGGACTCGAGCCTGAATGTCGGTCCGGGCTGGGACAACGTGACGGGTCTCGGCAGTCCGAACGTCGGCTGGTTGACGGCAATCGGCTAGCTCATTCGGGTGGACGGTCGCGTCCTGCGGGCGCGACCGTCCTTCCCCCGAACAGGGGAGCCGCCGGCCTCGTGCGGCGCCGATGGACCTGACGTGGATCCTGTCGCCGTCGAGTGCCTCCAGTGCGGAACCACGCGCGTTGCGCGGCGCGACCGCTTCAAGCACTTCGAGTCTCCCGAGTGTCCCGAGTGCGGCTATCTCGGCTGGACGCCGGTACTCGAGGTGAAGGAGACCGAGCGCCGCGCGCCGCGTGAGCAGCGGGCCGAGCGCCGGCTTCCCTCCGTCGCGTAGCTCCCGGCAGCGACGACCGCCTGCACTTCCCTACACTCGCCCTGATGGCGAAGGCCGAGGAACGGCAGGAGCTCTGGGGTGGTGAGACGACGAAGGCGGTAGTGAACTTCCCGGTCTCGGGCGAGCCGATCCCGGCGCCCGTCGCACGCTGGCTGGGCCGGATCAAGGGCGCCGCCGCGCGCGCGAACGCCGGCCTCGGCCTGCTCGACGCCGACAAGGCGGAGCGGATCTCGGCCGCCGCGAACCGGATCGTGGAGGGCGAGCTCGACGACCAGTTCCCGATCGACGTCTTCCAGACCGGCTCGGGCACGTCCTCGAACATGAACGCGAACGAGGTCATCGCCACGCTCGCAGGCGAGGACGTCCACCCGAACGACGACGTCAACATGGGCCAGTCCTCGAACGACGTCTTCCCTTCGGCCGTGCACCTCGCGGCGCTCGACGAGATCACGAACGACCTGCTGCCGGCGATGGACCGCCTCGCTTCCTCACTCGAGGCCAAGGCGCAGGAGTTCGACGGCGTCGTCAAGTCGGGACGGACGCACTGGATGGACGCCGTCCCGGTCACGCTCGGCCAGGAGTTCGCGGGCTACGGCGCCCAGGTGCGCCAGGGCATCGCGCGCGTCCGCGACGCGCTGCCGCGGCTCGGGCAGATTCCGCTCGGCGGCACCGCGACCGGCACCGGCCTCAACACGCATCCGGAGTTCGCGGCGCGCGTCCGTGAGTTGCTCGTCCGCGAGACCGGCCTCGAGATCTCGGCGCCGGCCGATCCCTTCGAGGCGCAGGCGGCCCGTGACGGGATCGTGGAGGCGTCGGGCGCACTGAAGACCGTGGCCGTCTCGCTCACGAAGGTCGCGAACGACATCCGCTTCCTGGGCTCGGGCCCGCGTGCCGGGCTCGCAGAGATCGCGCTGCCGGAGCTCCAGAAGGGGAGCTCGATCATGCCGGGCAAGGTGAATCCGGTGATGCCGGAGGTCGTAACGCAGGTCGCGGCGCAGGTGATCGGCAACGACGCGGCGATCGCGATCGGGGGCATGCAGGGGCACTTCGAGCTCAACGTCTTCGTGCCGCTGCTCGCGCGCAACATCCTCGACTCGGTGAAGCTACTCGCGAGCGCGTGCCGGCTCTTCGCCGAGAAGTGTGTCGACGGGATCGAGGCCAATCGCGAGAACTGCGAGCGCTACGCCGAGCTGACCCTTTCGGCCGCGACCGCGCTCAATCCGTACATCGGCTACGACCGCGCGACCGAGATCGTCCAGGAGGCGGCCGCCTCCGGACGATCACTGCGCGAGGTCGCGCGGGAGAAGGGCGTCGAGGACTCCGTGCTCGACGAGGCGCTCGACTACCGCAAGATGGCGAAGCCGAACGGCTAGCCCGCCGGCTTGATCGAGACGCGTGCACTGAAGTTCTGCGTCCCGATCGAGGCGCGGACCGTGTAGCGGCTGGCCTTGCGCGGGTTTCCGAGCTTCGCAGCCCGCGTGAACTTCACCTTGATCGTCCCGGGAGCTAGCACGGTGCACGTCCCGTGAGGTGCCACCGGCTGGAGTGTCAGGGTGTGGTTGGAGACGGCGATCACGGGTCTCGGCTCGCCGCAGGCGGGTGGACTCCTCGCTCAGCTCGCAGCGTTCTGGTCCGCGGGCCAGGGCAACGCGGCGATCAACAACTCGAAGTAACGGCTGACGCGACCAGCGTCTGCTGGGTGTTCGAAGGGCCGCCTCCGGGCGGCCCTTCGTCTTCGTCTAGTACGCGACGGCGCCGCGGCCGGTCGCAGCGGCGTGCTTCTGCTCGTCGGCGCGGTAGCTCGAGCGCACGAGCGGCCCGGAGAAGACCGAGCCGAAGCCCAGCGCCTCACCCTGCTCCCGGAACCAGCGGAATTCGTCGGGATGCACCCAGCGATCGATCGTGCGCGTGCTTCGCGCTCGGCTGGAGGTACTGGCCGATCGTCACGACGTCGACGCCGTTCGCCCGCAGGTCGCGCATCGTCTCGACGACCTCGTCGTTCGTCTCGCCGAGGCCGACGATGATCCCGGACTTCGTCAACACGGGATAGTCGGCGATCTCCTTCGCGCGGCGTAGGAGCCAGAGCGCGCCGTCGTAGCTCGCCTTCGCGCCGCGCATCCGCGCGTGCAGGCGACGCACCGTCTCGATGTTGTGGTTGAAGACTTCCGGCCGCGCAGCGAGCACGGTCTGCAGCGCTTCCTCCTCGACGCCGAGGAAGTCGGGCGTCAGCACCTCGACCGACGCCTCGGGCAGCTTCGCCTTGAGCGCGCGGATCGTCGCGGCGTAGTGGCCGGCGCCGCGGTCGGGGACGTCGTCGCGGTCGACCGAGGTAACCACGACGTGCTTGAGCTGCATCTGCGCCGCCGCCTGGGCGAGCCGGAGTGGTTCGAGCGGGTCCGGCGGCGCTTCGGGCTTGCCCGAGTGGACGTAGCAGTAGCGGCACGCGCGGGTGCACGTGTCGCCGAGGATCTGGAACGTCGCGGTGCCGCGGCCCCAGCACTCGGAGATGTTCGGGCAGCGCGCCTCCTCGCAGATCGTGTGCAGCGAGAGCCCGTGGACGAGCTTCTGGACGTCGAAGTACGAGCCGTCCTTCGACGGCGCGCGTACCTTCATCCACTCTGGCCTGCGAGGCCGTTCGGCGACGGGAAGCGATGAGTTCATGAACTCGTTCCAGTCTAGGTGGCGGAGGGGGACGGACCGCTGCTAGCCTGAAACGGACTGTGGAGTCCGCTTACGTAAGGAGGGGCATGAGCCGCCATTCCACGAATCCCTGGGTCGTACTCGTAATCATCTGCCTCGCGCAGTTCATGGTCGTCCTCGATGCGACGATCGTGAACGTCGCGTTACCGCACATTCAGGAGTCGCTCGGCTTCAGCGAAGCGAGCCTGCAGTGGGTGATCAACGCGTACACGCTCGTCTTCGCCGGCTTCCTCCTGCTCGGCGGGCGCGCGGGCGACCTCCTGGGACGGAAGCGGCTCTTCCTGATCGGCCTCGTCATCTTCACCACGGCGTCGTTCTTGAACGGCATCGCGACCACGTCGGGGATGCTGATCGGTTTCCGGGCGCTGCAGGGCCTCGGCGCGGCGCTCATTTCGCCCGCAGCGCTCTCGATCATCTCGACGACCTTCGACGAAGGAAAGGAGCGCGCGCGGGCACTCGCGGTCTGGGCCGCGATCGCCATCGGCGGCTCGGCGGTCGGGCTCGTACTCGGAGGCGCCCTGACGCAGGCGTTCTCCTGGCGCTGGATCTTCTTCGTCAACGTCCCCGTCGGCATCTTCGCCTTCTTCGCGGCGCTGCGGCTCGTCCCCGAGTCGAAGGACGAGCACGCGCACAAGGGCTACGACCTCGCGGGGGCAGTTTCCGTGACCGGCGGGCTGATGGCGCTCGTGTTCGGGCTCGTCAACGCAGCCGAGCACGGTTGGGGCTCGACGTGGACGGTCGTCTCCTTCGTCGCCTCCGCCGCGCTTCTCGTGGGGTTCGTCCTGATCGAGCAGCGCTCGGCCGAGCCGCTCGTCCGGCTCTCGATCTTCCGCACCCGTTCGCTCACGACGGCGAACCTGTCGATGTTCCTCGCCTTCTCGGGGATGTTCGCCATGTTCTTCTTCAACACGCAGTACATCCAGCGCGCGCTCGGCTTCGGTCCGCTCAAGGCCGGGATCGCGTTCCTGCCCTTCACGGCGGGGATCATGGTCTCCGCAGGGCTCGCGTCGGCGCTCGCGCCTCGGATCGGCGTCAAGCCCGTCACGGCCGCCGGCATGGTGCTCACGATTCTCGGGCTGCTCCTCTTCGCCCGGATGCCGGTCAACGGGTCGTACGCGTCCGACGTCCTGCCGGGAATGATCCTGGCTTCCCTCGGGATGGGCGCCATCTTCATGCCGTTGACGCTCGTGGCGACGACGGGCCTCAAGAACGAGGACCAGGGACTCGCGTCCGGGCTCTTCAACACGTCGCAGCAAGTCGGCGGAGCACTCGGGCTTGCGGTTCTGACCACCGTCGCCGTCGGTCATACGAGCGATCCGGCTTCGTTGGCGGACGTCGTGCACGGCTGGCAGTACGCCTTCGCCGGGGCTGCCGTTTTCGTCACTCTGAGCCTTGTCGTCCTGCTCGCGCTCCTGCGCAAGAAGGACGTCGCCCGGATCGAGGCCGAGGCCAGGACCGACGACGAGCCGGTGTTCGTCAGCTGATGACCGAGCTGCGCGCCGACGCGCGGCGCAACCTCGAGCGGGTGCTCGACGCGGCGGAGCAGGCCTTCGGCGCGTCGGGCCCCGACGCGAGCATCGACGAGATCGCCCAGCTCGCAGGAGTCGGGCACGGGACGGTGTTCCGCCGCTTCCCGACCAAGGACGACCTCATGTATGCGGTTATCGAAAGGCATGTCGCCCAGATGCGGGCGCTCGCCGAGGATGCGTTGGCCTCCGACGATCCGGGCGAAGCGTTCTTCGACTTCGCCTGGCAGGTCGCGGAGCTGAACATGTCGACACCGGGACTGCACCGGTGTGTCGTGCATTGCGGAGGCAAGCCCGGCGCGACCGAGCTCGAGACGCTCGTCGGGAAGATCGTCTCGCGGGCGCAGCGCGCGGGCGCGGTGCGGCGAGACGTCAAGCCGGCCGATGTCCAGCTGCTCGTGCGGTCGGCGCTGACCTCGGCGCCTTCCGGGCAGTGGCGGCGCTACCTCGGCGTCGTGCTCGACGGCCTTCGCGCTTAGAGTCCCCCGGTGAGCTGGTATGACCGCAACGTCCGCGACGCGAAGTGGTGGGACTACGGGCCGGCGGGCTTCGCGGCCCTGCTGATCGACGACGATGATCCCCAGGTCGGTGTCAACCTCTTCGTCCTCGCGCCCGGCGCAGCCGATGGCGATGTACCACTGGGAGGCAGACCAAGAGGGATTCCTTGTCCTCTCCGGCGAGGCGCTGCTGATCGTAGAGGACGAAGAACGGCCGCTGCGGCGATGGGATTACTTCCACTGTCCCCCGGGAGTCCCGCACACGATCGTCGGCGCCGGCTCGGCGCCGGCCGCGATCCTCGCCATCGGGGCGAGGGGCCACGCGGACGGCGACTGGGGCGCCTATCCCTACTCGGAGGTCGCCATGCGGCACGACGCGTCCGCTGAGGAGGACACGACCGATCAAGAGGTCGCGTACGCGCGCTTTCCCAAGCGGATCGACGGCGAGTTCCGAGAGGACTGGCTGCCCTAGGAGCTCGCGGCCAGCTTGGCGTGGAGCGGCTGCGGCCAGAGGCCGGCGCCGTCGTCCGCCGGCAGCTCCTCGAGCTCGAGCCCGAAGACGTCCTCGAGCGCCGCGACCGCGTGTGGACGCACCTCGTCGACGGTTACCTCACGGCCGAGCTCGCTCGCGATGGTGGTGAACATCGCGTCCTCCAGCCCGCAGGCCGTGATCCAGTCGGTGAACGGCGCGGGGTCGAGGTCGACGTTCAGCGCGTAGCCGTGCGTCGTGACCCAGCGTGAGACATGCACTCCGATCGAGGCGATCTTGCGCGGCGGCCGCTCGAGCCAGACGCCCGTCAGCCCTTCGAGCCGAGTTCCCTCGACGCCGAGCGCGGCGAGTGTCCCGATCAGCGCTTCCTCGAGGTTCCGGACGTACTGCTTCACGTCGCGGCCGTGCCGCTTCAGGTCGAGGATTGGATAGCAGACGAGTTGGCCGGGGCAGTGGAAGGTCGACTTGCCGCCGCGGTCGGTCTCGACCACCTCGACCGCCGCGCCCTCGGGCACGTGCAGCTCCGCGGTCTCGTCGGTGCGCCGGCCGAGCGTCACGACCGGCGGGTGCTCGAGCAGGACGACCGTGTCGGGGATCGCACCTTGCGAGACCGCGCCTGCGAGGGAGCGCTGCAGCTCCCAGGCCTCGAGGTACGGCAACTCGCCGAGCTGGAGAACGTAGCCGCCGGTCGCCACGGGGTCAGGCTAGCGCCGGCGCGGCGGCGCTACTCGCCGTCGCCCTCCCAGCCCTCGAGCCGCTCGCGCAGGTCGCGGAGGAAGCGGCCGGCAAGCGCGCCGTCGACGAGCCGGTGGTCGTACGTGAGCGTGATGTTCATCAGTGGCCGGATCGCGATCACGTCCTGACCGAGCTCGTCCTCGACGACCCACGGCCGCTTCACGAGCGCGTAGGTGCCGAGGATCGCCGACTGCGGCTGGCTGATCACGGGCGTGCCGTGGAACGTGCCGTAGCCGCCCGGGTTCGTGATCGTGAACGTGCCGCCCTGGACGTCGTCCGGCACCAGCTGCTTGTTCCGCGCCTTCGCTGCGATCTCGGCGATGCCACGGGCGAGTCCGAGTAGGTTCAGGCCCTCGGCGTTGCGGATGACCGGGACGATCAGGCCCTTCCCTTCCGCGAGTTCGACGGCGATGCCGAGATTGACGAAGTTGCGTGTGACGATCGAGTCGCCGCGCATCTCGGCATTGACGTACGGGTAGTCGCGCAGCGTCTCGACCGATGCCTTCGCGACGAACGCGAGGTAGGTCGGGTTGACGCCGTAAGCGGCCTGGTACTCCTTCTTGAGCGTGTTGCGCACGGCGACGATGCGCGAGAAGTCGATCTCGATCGCGCTTGTGACGTGGGCGGCTGTGTCGAGCGAGCGGCGCATGTGCTCGGCGATGCCGCGCCGCATGGCGGTAATCGGCTCGACGGTCTCGCCGGGGAGAGTCTCGCCGGCGGTGACGGGTGCCGGCGCGGGAGGCTTCGCCGGCGGAGCCGGTTCCCTGGCCGGGGCAGCCGGGGCGGGGGCCTCGGGCGGAGGCGCGGGCGCCTCGGCTTGCGGCGGCGGTGCCGGTGCTTCCGCCGGGCCGCCGGACTCGACGAACGCGAGGATGTCCTTCTTCGTCACGCGGCCGCCCGAGCCGGTGCCCGGGATCTGGGACGGATCGACCCCGTGCTCCGACGCGATTCGCGCCACGACCGGCGACACGAACGCCTTCCCGTTCCCGGACGGCTGCGGGGCCGCCGCAGGCGGAGCTGCGGCCGGCTCGGGTGCCGGCGGCGCGGGCGTCTCTGAGGGCGGAGCGGTCTCGGGCTCGGGCGCGCTCTCAGCCGTGGGAGCCTCCGCGGCGGCGCTGCCTCCGATCTGTCCGAGCTTCGTCCCGACGTCGACCGTCTCGCCCTCCTGGACGAGGATTTGCGTCAGCGTGCCGGTAGCCGGGCTCGGCACCTCGGTGTCGACCTTGTCGGTGGAGATCTCGAGCAGCGGCTCGTCGGCCTCGATCTGCTCTCCCTCCTGCTTCAGCCAGCGGGTGATCGTTCCCTCGGAGACGGACACGCCCATCTGCGGCATCACGACGTCGACTGCAGTCTCCGTGGCCAATCCGACTCCTTCCTAGTACTCCGCTAGCTCGCGGAGAGCGCCGACGACGTCGTCGACCTGCGGGATGTACGCCTTCTCGAGCGCCGGCGAGAACGGGACGGGCGAGTCGGGAGCGGCGAGCCGCTTGACCGGAGCGTCGAGGTCCTCGAACGCCTCCTCGGCGATGGTGGCGGCGATCTCTCCGCCGAAGCCGCCGGTGCGGGTGTCCTCGTGCAGCACGAGCACCTTGGAGGTCTTGCGCACCGACTCGAGCACCGCGGCCTTGTCCCACGGCATGACGGTGCGCAGGTCGACGATGTCGACCGAGACGCCGTCCGATTCGAGCTGCTGCGCGGCCTCGTCGGCGGTGTAAACCATCGCGCCCCACGTGATCACCGAGAGGTCGCCGCCTTCCCGGTGGATGCGCGCCTTGCCGAGCGGAGTCGTGTAGCGCTCCTCGGGCACCTCGCCCTTGATGCGCCGGTAGAGGTGCTTGTGCTCGAAGTAGAGGACGGGATTCGGATCCTCGATCGCGCTGATCAGGAGTCCCTTTGCATCCTCCGGCGTAGCGGGGCAGACGCACTTCAGGCCCGGGATGTGCGCGAACGACGACTCCGGGTTCTGAGAGTGGAACGGCCCGCCCGAGAAGCCGCCGCCAGACGGCAGGCGCACGACCATCGGCACCGGCGTGCCCGCGCGCCAGCGCTGCTTCGCCGCGACCGTGACGAGCTGGTCCCAGGCGCACGAGATGAAGTCGGCGAACTGCATCTCCGCCACGGGACGCAGGCCCATGATCGCCGCGCCGGTGCAACCGCCGACGATCGCCGTCTCGGCGAGCGGCGCATCGATCACGCGCCAGGGGCCGAACTCCTCCTGGAAGCCGAGCGAGACCTTGAAGGCGCCGCCGTACACGCCGACGTCCTCGCCGATGAGGAAGACACGTTTGTCGCGGCGCATCTCCGTGCGGAGCCCGTCCGAGATCGCCTGCAGATACGTCAGCTCGGCCATTACTTGTGGTGCGGCGTGTCGAGATCCTCGGGTGAGGCGAAGACGCCCTCCGTGAGGGTGGACGGGTCGGGCTGCGGCGACTCCTCCGCGCGCTCGAGCGCAGCGGTGAGTTGTCGCTTGACACCTGCCGAGATCTCGTCCTCTTCCTCGTCGGTCAGGTCGGCGTTGTCGCGCAGCCAGCTGCGGAAGCGCTCGATCGGATCGGACTCCGCCCAGCGCTCGAAGATCGGCTTCGGGACGTAGAAGGCGTCGTCGTGCACGGCGTGGCCCTCCATCCGGAGCGTAAGGCACTCGAGCAGAGTAGGACCGCCGCCGGCGCGTGCTTTGTCGATGGCGCGCTTCGCCTCGCGGTAGACGGCGAGGACGTCGGTGCCGTCGACCACGACTCCCTCGAAGCCGTAGGCCTCGGCGCGGTCGGCGACGTGCTCGGTTGCGTACTCGAGGTGGGTCGGCGTCGAGTACGCCCACTGGTTGTTGTCGCAGACGAAGACCATGGGCAGCTTGCGCGTACCCGCGAAGGTCATCGACTCGTGCGTGTCGCCGCGCGCCGAAGCTCCCTCGCCGAACCAGCCGACGGCGACCCGCGACTCGTCGCGGATCCGGAAGGCGAGCGCGCAGCCGGTGGCGACCGGGAGCATCGCGGGCAGATGGCTGACCATCGCGATCAGCCCGAGCTGCGAGTCGGCCATGTGGACGTTGCCGTCGCGGCCGTGCGTCGGGCCGTCCTGGCGGCCCATGTACTGGGCGAAGATCCGCCACGGGTCGACACCGCGCGTGATGTGCACGCCCATGTCGCGGTGGAGCGGCGTCCCGACATCGTCCGGCCCCATCGCCGTGGCGACGCCGATGGCGGCGGCCTCGTTGCCGCGGCCCGTGTAGAACGAGCCGGGGATCTTGCCCTGGCGGTACAGGATGTGGCCGCGCTCCTCGACGCCGCGCGTGACGAGCATGTTGCGGTAGATGCCGAGCAGATCCTCGCGGTCGAGGCCCGCTTCGCGCACCTCGTGGAGCGACCCGACCGGCCCGGCCTCTCTTGCGATCGCCATCGGCGGAACCCTAGCGATCGTCCCAGTCGTGGGAGTCGCCGATCCGACGCAGCCGCGCCCGCGTCGCGTCGTCGCAGAGCGCGCCGGCGAGGCCTGCCTCGTACGCGGCGTGTGGAGAGACGCCGAGCGAGGCCGCCGCCTCGTAGTCGCGTGTCAGGTCGGTGTCGAACATCGCCGGGTCGTCGGTCGAGATCGAGCAGCGAACTCCCGCGGCGACGAGCTGCGGCAGCGGATGCTGCTCGAGCGAGCCGACGACGCCCGTGCGGAGGTTCGAGAGCGGACAGACGTCGAGGACGGTGCCGCGGCCGGCGAGCTCGGCGACGAGGCCGGGATCTTCGACCGAGCGGATCCCGTGCCGGATCCGGTCCGCACCAAGCTCTTCGAGCGCGCCGCGCACGGAGGCCGCGCCGGCCGCCTCGCCTGCATGCGGCACGGAGCCGAGGCCGACCGAATGCGCAAGCGTGAACACCTCCTCGAAGGGTTCCGGCGGGAACTGCGCCTCGAGCCCGCCGAGGCCCACGCCTACCACGCCGCGGTCGCGAAAGCGCGCGGCCCACTCGACCGTGGCACGCGCCTCCTCCTGCGTGAAGCCGCGGGGGATGTCCGGCGTCAGCCGCACCTCGACGCCGTGCAGCTCGCGTGCGTCCTGCGCCCCGGCGCACGCCCCTTCGTAGATCTCCTCCCAGAGGCACCCGCGCCGCACGCGCTCGGCGGGACTGAAGATCCCCTCGAGATAGACGCAGCCGTGCGAGGCCGCCTCGGCCGCATAGTCCACGACCATCTGGCGCCAGTCCTGCTCCGTCTGCAACGCGTTCGTCGTCAGGATCCAGACCTCGATGAAGTGGGCGAAGTCCCGGAACCGGTAGAGCGACTCGAGGTCGTCGGGCAGCGCGTAGTCGTTGCGCTTCGCGATCGCGCGCAGCGTGTCCGGGCGCACCGTCCCCTCGAGGTGGACGTGCAGCTCGATCTTCGGGTCAGGCGCAGTGCCGGGCATAGAACGCAAAGTACTGGCGCAGGTGCGAGTGCCAGTAGCCGCTGTCGTGCCCGCCGGGCCAGACGTGCAGCTGCGCGTGGATCTCGTGCGCGTAATGGACGGCCGCGTTGTGGAACGGATCCTCGGTGCCGACGTCGATCCAGACCGGTGCGGAGTAGCGGGGCGGGTGGTTGACGATGTCGTGGCGGGCGTAGTCCTCGGCGTCGTCGAACGCGCCCGCGGCACTGTCGGCGCCGCTGAACCAGAGGGCCGGCGAGTGGCCGCCGACCGCGCAGAAGTGCCGTTGCGCGCCGAGGAGGAGCGCGCCGTAGCCGCCCATCGAGATCCCGCCGATCGCGACGCGTCCTTGTTTCGGCACGATCTCGTCGAGCACCATCGAGCCCCACCTGCCGTCGGCGCGGTTGTGCCAGTAACTGTGGTCGCCGCCGTCGGGCAGGAGGACGATCGGTGCGCGCTTCCCGAGGTTGTGCAGCGCGTCGAAGAAGGGCTGGCTCAGTGTGCTCGCGGGGCCGGCGCTACGACCGTGCAGAAACACGAGCGTCCAGTTTCCGTGCTCCGCCGGCACGACGCGGATCTCGTGCAGATCGCGGTGCACCATGCGGCTGTGCAGCGTGTAGTGCTCGACTCGTGCGCCACGCGTCGTCCAGTAGCCGCGGATCAGGTCGCGGACGACGATGTAGACCGCGACCGCCAGGAAGGCGACCACGGCTAAGGTCAGGATGTGGCGAAAGCGGCGGACTGGCTGCGGGAGGAGCGTCGGAAGGTCCTCGGAGACTGGGTCGCATTCTGTCTCGGTTGCGGCGCTGCGCGCCGCTGGTTCGAGGAGTTCGAGACGGATGTGCCTGCCACCTGCCCACAGTGCGGCGGCGAGGTGCTCCGCCGCTGCCCCTCGTGCGGCGCTGCGTTCTCGTCGCTTGCCGTCGTCGACTGCGAGGACTGCGGCGAGCCGGTGCGACCGAACGAGCTCTTCGGCTCGAAGATCCGCCGTGGCTGACTGGTTCGTACAGAACGTCGCCGAGACGGACTGGTGGGTCAACGAGAAGTTCGGCGCCCGCACCATGCTCGTGCCGTACGGCTCCCGGGTCGGCGCCCGCGTGCACGTGCTCGAGCCCGGCAAGCCGATGACGCTCTACCACCGCGAGTCCGAGCAGGAGGGCTTTCTCGTCGTCGAGGGCGAGTGCCTGCTGATCGTCGAGGGCCACGAGCGGCGGCTCGAGCCCTGGGACTACTTCCATTGCACGCCCGGCACGACGCACTCTTTCGTCGGCGTGGGCGACACACCGTGCGTGATGGTCACGCTCGGCTTCCGCAACGAGGACGGCTCGATCCTCTATGCGCGCGACGAGACAGCTCTGCGGCACGGCGCGGGGGTCGAGCAGGAGACGGGCATGCCGGCCGAGGCATACGACCCGTTTCCGAAGTGGGAGTCCGGCCGCCCGTCGGCGTGGGACACGCTCCCGTGGAACCGCTAGCTAGAAGAGATCGCCCTCGAACGCGGCCACGACCGGCCCGCTCATGATCTGCGAGAAGCGGATCACCGTGACGAGATCGTCTGGCTCGACCTCACGGTTGTAGAGCTGGCCGAGGAAGTTGGCCATCTCGTCGGTGCGGCGGATCTCGGGGTTGTCGTGCTCGATCTCGCGCGGCGACAGCTCGCCGAGCGTCTTCACCTCGACCTTGTCGATCACCGCGTCGAAGACGTGCTCGCGCGGGCTGAAGCGGACGCCGCAGAGCACCTTGACGACCATGCCCTTCTTGTACTTGCCGGACTTGTCCCCGAGCCGGATCGTGGCCGACTTCCGGCCTGAGCGCAGCTGGTCGGCGACGAGCGGCGAGTAGAAGTTGAGGGCGTACATCGTGTTGGGAGTCTGCCAGCTATCCCGTCGCGCGTTGGACGTGCCCGCGGGTGACCTCGTCGGGTCGCGCGCACCCGACGAGTCCCAGCGCGAGCTCGATCTCGTCACGGAGCAGCTCGAGTACGCGCGCGACTCCCGCCTCGCCGCCCACCGCCAGTCCGGCGGCGACCGGCCGCCCGACGAACGCGGCCCGAGCGCCGAGCGCGAGCGCCTTGACCACGTCGGCGCCGCGCCGGAAGCCGCCGTCGACGTAGACCTCGCACCGACCGGCTGCGGCTTCGGCCACCTCGGGCAGCGCATCGATGGACGCTGCGACACCGTCGAGCTGGCGGCCGCCGTGGTTCGACACCCAGACGGCATCGACCCCGTGCTCGACGGCGAGCAGCGCGTCTTCGCGCGTCGCGATTCCCTTGAGGACGAGAGGCAGTCCGGTGGCCGAGCGGATCCACTCGAGGTCGCGCCACGTGAGCGTCGGGTCGACGTCGACGAGCGTGCCGTAGTGGAGCGGGGCGTCGTCGGGCACGGCGAAGCCGAGGCGGAGATCCCGCTCGCGGCGGCCGATGACCGGAAGGTCGACGGTGAGCACGACGGCTGCATAGCCGGCCTCCCGCGCCTCGGCGAGGTGGTCGCGGGTCAGTTCGCGATCGCGCTGGACGTAGAGCTGGAGCCAACGCGGCGCGTCGACGGCGGCCCGCAGCTCCCCGTGTCGGAACGACGTCAGCGTCGGAACCGTCATCAGCACGCCGGCGGCGGCAGCCGCGCGTGCCGTCGCCAGCTCTGCCTCGGGATCGAGCAGCCTCTGCAGCGCGAAAGGCGCGACCCCGAGCGGCATTGCGACCGGCGTGCCGAGCAGGGTCGTCTCGACCCGGACGTCTCCGACGTCCACGAGCACTCGCGGTCGCAGCTGCCAGCGCCCGAGCGCCGCCACGTTCTCCCGCAGCGTCCACTCGTCGCCCGCCCCGCCCTCGAAGTAGCACCAGACGGCGGGATCCACCTGCTGCGCGGCGGCGGCGAGGAACTCGGCGGCGTTGAGGTGCTCGTTCACGCCCCGGGCTCCGCGGTGCGGCGAAAGACCTCGGCCGCTGCCTCGTGGAACCCGGTGGGGAGTTCGTGTGCTGCCATGCTCTGCGCGATCTCCTCCATCTCGCCGATCCAGCGCCAACCCTTGCGGCGCGCCGAGCGCTCGGCGCCGCCGAGGCGCTCCTCGAGTTCGGGGATCGAGAGCCGCCACTCGTCGAGCAGCGCGTCCTCGACTCCCTCCGCCCGCGCGAGCTCCCGCACCGTGAGCAGCAACGCCGCGCTGCCCTTCGTCCAGCCGGCGTACGCCGCCTTCAGAGCTGACGCCGCGCCGGGCTCGGCGGAGACGACTTGCGCGTCGACCTTCGTTCCGGCGAAGAGCAAGGCGATCTGCTCCGCCTCGCCGCCGGAGAGGTAGAGCCTCGTCGTGCCCGGCTCGTGCGGCGGCGGCCCGACGATGCCGCCGTCGACGAAGCACGGCTGGAGCTCCGCGATCGTCCGGGCGGTGCCGGGTGCGATCGCGTTCGCGTCGACGTAGACGCCCGCGAAGCCGCTCGCCGCCCGCGCGACCTCGACCGCGGCGTGCGGCGGACAGATCGAGAGCAGGATCTCGCTACGGCGGCAGAGCTCTCCGACATCACCGGCGTCCTCCAGCCCGGCCGCCTGTGCCCGCTCGGCGGTGGCCGGGCCCCGGCCGGCCGAGGCCCAGAGCACGGTCTCGCCGCGGTCGCGCAGGGCGCCGGCGACCGCGGCTCCCATCGCGCCGGGATGCAGGACGCCGACGACGGTCACGTCGCCAGCCGCTCCAGCGCCTTCGCGGCCATCTTCCGTTCGCCGTCGTAGGACAGGAACTGTGGCGCCTCCTCCAGCGGCAGCCAGCGCGCCTCGGCGACCTCGATCCGCATCGCCTCCTCGATCTCGCCGATTCGGCCACGGCCCGCGCGAAGGAGGAAGAAGCTCACGACCTTGAAGATCCGCTCGCCCTTCCGTTCGTCCCAGTTGGCTGTGTAGACGTAGCGGATGTCGCCGAGCTTCTCGACGAGCCGCCCCTCGACGCCAGTCTCCTCGCGCACCTCCCGCATGGCCGTCTCGGCCGCCGACTCGCCGGCGTCGATGTGGCCCTTCGGGAGCGCCCAGACGCGTTGCTTGCCGCGCGGACGAATCGCTGCGACCATCTGCTTGCCGCGGATCGTCCGCACGAGCACGCCGCCGGCCGAGAACTCGCGCTCCACGGTTCGGTTCTACCAGCTGGCACTTGCGCCGCTAGAGTGCCGACCGTAGAATGACCTCGGCACTCTCGAGGGGAGAGTGCCAGGAATTGTCACTGAGAGCAGTCAGGAGGCTCTGAATGAACCTGAAGCCACTTGGTGACCGCCTCATCGTCGAGGTCCTCGAAGAAGAGGAGACGACGACGAGCGGCATCGTGCTTCCGGACACCGCGAAGGAGAAGCCGCAACGCGGCCGCGTCCTCGCCGTCGGCCCGGGCAGCCGGGACGACAACGGAAAGTTCGTCCCGATGGATCTGGCGGAGGGCGACGAGATCGTCTTCTCCAAGTACGGCGGAACCGAGATCAGGGTCGGCACCGACGACTACCTGATCCTCCGCGAGTCGGATGTGCTCGCGAAGGTCACAGGCGATCGTGAGCCGGCCGGCGCCACGGCGTAGAGAGACAAACGGAGGTCAGAAGAAGACATGGCTCACAAGGAGCTGAAGTTCAACGAGGATGCACGGCGCGCGCTCGAGCGCGGCGTGAACATCCTCGCCGACGCGGTCAAGGTCACCCTTGGCCCGAAGGGGCGCTACGTCGTGCTCGACAAGAAGTTCGGCGCCCCCACCATCACGAACGACGGCGTCACGATCGCCCGCGAGATCGAGGTCGAGGACGTCTTCGAGAACCAGGGCACGCAGCTCGTGCGCGAGGTCGCCACGGCGACGAACGACGTCGCGGGCGACGGCACGACGACGGCCACCGTTCTCGCGCAGGCGATCGTCCGCGAAGGCATGAGGAACGTCGCGGCCGGCGCCAACCCGATGGCGCTCAAGCGCGGCATCGAGACCGCCGTCGACGCCGTCGTCGAGAACCTCAAGACGCAGTCCAAGGACGTCTCGGGCCGCGAGGACATCGCGCGCATCGCAACCGTCTCCTCGCGCGAGCGGGAGATCGGCGACGTCATCGCCGACGCGATCGAGAAGGTCGGCAAGGACGGCGTCGTCAACGTCGAGGAGGGCCAGACCCTTGGACTCGAGCTCGAGTTCACCGAGGGCATGCAGTTCGACAAGGGCTACCTCTCGCCGTACATGATCACCGACCCCGAGCGGATGGAGGCGGTGCTCGAGGATCCCTACATCCTCGTCGCCAACCAGAAGATCGGCGCGGTGAAGGATCTCCTGCCGGTGCTCGAACAGGTCATCCAGTCGGGCAAGCCGCTGCTGATCGTCGCGGAGGACGTCGAGGGCGAGTCGCTCGCCACCATCGTCGTCAACAAGCTCCGCGGCACCTTCCAGGCCGTCGCCGTCAAGGCGCCCGGCTTCGGCGATCGCCGCAAGCGGATGCTCGAGGACATCGCGATCCTCGCCGGCGGCGAGGTGATCACCGAGGAGATGGGCCTCAAGCTCGAGAACACGAAGGTCTCGCAGCTCGGGCATGCCCGCCGTGTGGTCGTCGACAAGGACACGACGACGATCATCGACGGCGCCGGCGAGACCGACGCGATCAAGGGCCGCATCAAGCAGCTCAAGTCGGAGATCGAGAACACCGACTCCGACTTCGACCGCGAGAAGCTCCAGGAGCGGCTCGCGAAGCTGTCCGGCGGTGTCGCGGTGGTCAAGGTCGGCGCTTCGACCGAGACCGAGATGAAGGAGAAGAAGCACCGCGTCGAGGATGCGCTGCAGGCAGCCCGCGCGGCTCTCGAAGAGGGCCAGGTTCCGGGCGGCGGCGTCGCGCTCATCGACGCAGCGGACGCGGTTGGGCCGGACATCCTCGGCAAGCTCGAGGGCGACGAGAAGACCGGTGCGCAGATCATCTTCAAGTCGCTCGAGGAGCCGCTCCGCCAGCTCTCGTACAACGCGGGGCTCGAGGGCTCCGTCGTCGTGCAGCAGGTGCGTGGCGCCGAGAAGGGCCACGGCCTGAACATCGAGACCGGCGAGCTCGAGGACCTGCTCAAGAGCGGGATCGGCGACCCGACGATGGTCACCCGGTCGGCGCTGCAGAACGCCGCGTCGATCGCGAAGAACATCCTCACCACCGAGGCGGTCGTCGCCGAGGCCCCGGAGAAGAACCCCGTGGGTGCCGGCGCCGGCATGCCGGACATGGGCGGGATGATGTAACGAGCCGCGTAGCGGCTTGACGCGAGGGGCCGGTTCCGCCGGCCCTTCGTCTTTCTACGGCACGCGGCCGTGCGCCGCGAGCCAGAAGATCACGAGCAACCCGACGCCGAAGAGCGTGAAGAAGATGTCGCCGAACCAGAGCATCGAGCGCGGCTGGTAGAGCTTGCGGTAGCCGTGGGCGGCCCAGTTGGCCCACTCCTTTTGCGACTCCGTCCGGACGTCTTCGTCGTCCATCAGGAGAACGTACTCCGGAACGAGAAACGGCGCCCGTGCGGGGCGCCGTCTCTCGTAGGGGGAGGTGGTTCGCCGGGTCTATCGGCAGCTGATCAACCAGGCTTTACCCCATTTGAGGGGAGGGGGCATACCCAAGATGGATGACGCCGTTGTCGTATGGCTCGCAGGCCGCGAGCGAGAGCGCCAGCGGCGCGTTCTCGGGGAACAGACGCGGCCCGGAGCCGCGCGTCAGCGGGAAGACGAAGAGGTGCAGCTCGTCGACGAGGCCGTCGGCGAGGAGCGAACGCACGAGCGTTCCGCTACCGCTGACGTACAGGTCGCCCGCGGCGTCCGCCTTGAGTCGTCGAATCGCGTCCGCGTCGTAGGGCCCGAGCACCGTCGAGTTCCGCCAGGTCGGCTCGCTCAGCGTCGAGGAGACGACGTATTTCTCCGTGTCGTTGAAGAACGGCGCGCCCGGATCGTCCTCCTCGGTCCGGCTCGACCACGCCGGCTCGAACATCTCGTACGTGGTGCGTCCGAGCAGGATCGCGCTCGAGCGGTCGGTGAGCGCCTTGATCGCCCCGCCCATCTCGGGGTCGAAGCCGAAGTCGAACGTCCAGGTGGGCGCGTCGACGATGCCGTCGAGCGTCGTGAACTCGTGGACGAGGATCCCGCCCACTAGAAACCGTAGCGCTCCTCTCGCCAGGGATCGGCGTCGTTGTGGTACCCGTAGCGCTCCCAGAAGCCGGGCCGGTCGGCCGGCGCGAGCTCGATCCCGTTCAGCCACTTCGCGCTCTTCCAGAAGTAGCGCGACGGGACGACGAGACGGACCGGGCCGCCGTGCTCGGCGGTCAGCGGCTCGCCGTCCGCCTCGTAGGCGACGAGCGCGTTCTCCTCGTCGAGCGCGGCGAGCGGGAGGTTCTCGGTGTAGCCGGCTTCGGCGTGCGCGATCGCGTAGTGCGCCGACGGCTTCGGCCGGCAGAGTCTGGCGAGCTCCCGCCAGTGGACGCCGCGGAAGCCGGCGTCGAAGCGGCTCCAGCGCGTGACGCAGTGGATGTCGGTCGTGACCTCCGTCGCCGGCAGCGCCCGCAGCCGCTCGTAGTCGAGCGTGACCTCCTCCTCCACCTCGCCAAAGATCCGCAGCGTCCAGGTTGCGACGTCGACCTGCGCGACGCCTCCCGCGTGCAGGACGGGCCACTTCTCGGTCAGGTACTGGCCCGGCGGCAGGCGCGCCGGGTCGTAGCCCGCGGCGCGCACCTTGGCCTCGGCTTTCGAGCGGAAGAGCGGCATCGCCGGGCACACTAGACGGCATGGACGTGGCAGCGAGAGGGCGGGAGTGCGTCGGTGTGGCGGGACCCGACGCGGCCGACTACCTGCAGCGGATGGTTTCGAACGACGTCGAGGCGCTCGCGCCCGGTGAGGCATGCCCGGCGCTCCTTCTCACCGCCAAGGCGCGCGTGATCGCACCGCTCGTCGTGCTGCGGCGCGCCGATGACGACTTCCTCGTGCTGACCGAGCCGGGCCTGGGTGACGTCGTGCGCGCGCACCTGACGCGGATGCGCCTTCGCGCACACTGCGAGATCGAGCCGGAGGAGCACGAGTCGGTGCTCGTTCTGGGCGGCGCGGAGGGTTTCGCGACGGATTGGCCCGGCGCGCGCGAGTCGCTCGACGCCGGGCTCGCCCCGACGCTCTCGGCAGAAGAGCTCGAACTGCGCCGGATCGAGAGCGGCGTTCCGCGTTGGGAACACGAGATCGACGATCGGATCCTCCCGGCCGAGGCGGGCCTCGACGCCACGCACGTCTCCTTCTCGAAGGGGTGCTATCCGGGACAGGAGCCGGTGGCGCGGCTGCACTTCCGCGGGCATCCGAACCGAGCGCTGCGCGTCCTCGTGCTCGACGTCGTGCCGGAACCGGACGCGCCTCTCCTCCACGAGGGGCGGGAGGTGGGCCGCGTCACCAGTGCCGCACGCCGTGAGGACGGCACCGTGGTCGCGCTTGCGTACGTGCGGACGGAGGTGCCGGATGACGCGCCGCTCGCGCTCGCGGCTCGAACCGGCTGAGTGGTATTCGATCCGGCCCGTCCGAAGCCTCAAGCCAGCGACCTACACGTGCCCGCTCTGCGGCTACCGTCTGCATGCGATGAGTGATCACGTCCTCATCGCGCCGGAGGGAGACACGAGCCGTCGCCGTCACGCACATCTCGAATGCGTCGCCGCGGCGAACCTGCCGGGCCCCCCGCAGCGTCCCGGGCTCCTCTCCCGGCTCCTGGGCCGGGGCTAGCCCGACGCTACACTCCCTGTCCCGAGCGCCCGTAGCTCAGGGGATAGAGCGCTGCCCTGCGGAGGCAGAGGTCGCAAGTTCGAATCTTGCCGGGCGCACTTTCCTGTAGCTCCGACCCGGCGCGCGAAGCCGTGAAGAGGCTGTCACGCAGCGCGTGCAGCGAGCGCATCGGCAACGAGCTTAGCCGCCAGGCTGCGGGCGTCCCGCGCCGGTCGTCCTGACTGTTCGATCAGAGCTTGCGCCTGTGCTCCGGCGAACACGAGCATGAGCTGTCGGGACAGTGCTGCGGCATCCGAGGCGCCGGCAGCTGCTGCTCGGTCGCGCAGCCAGCGCCGCAGCCGGGCCTTGTGACGACGGACAACTGCATGTGCCGGATGTGTGGGATCCCCGAGCTCGGAAGTGGCATTTGTGAAAGGGCAACCCCGGAAGTCGGCCGAACCGAGAATTGGTTCGAGCTGCGCGAAGAACGCGTCGAGCTGTTCGCGCGGGTCGTCGAGGTCGCTTTCGATTGCCGCCGTGAACATCCGGTAGACCGGCATGTCCAGCGATTCATAGGCCGCCGTGACGAGCCCGTCCTTGGAGCCGAACCGCTCATACAGGGTCCGCTTCGACACGCCGGCTGAGCGGCTGAGGTCGGCTACGCCGGTTGCCGTAATGCCGTAGGCATGGAAGCGCTCTGCGGCGACCGCTGCTATCCGCGTTGTCTCGGCGTCCACCACTCTCATGGTACCGATCGGTTTCCCGTTGTATATAGTTCGGCTGGATTCGAAACCGATCGGTTTTCAGGAGGTCGATATGCCGCAGGTGATGGTTCGATATCGGGTGAACTCCGACCGCGTCGCCGAGAACGAGCAGCTCGTCCGCGCGGTATACGACGAGCTTGCTGCTTCGAAGCCGGAGGGCTTGCACTACGCCACCTTCAAGTTGCCCGACGGCGTTACGTTCATCCACATTGCGCAGCACGACGAGCCGAACCCTCTGCCTGCGATCGCCGCCTTCCGGCAGTTCCAGGAAGACATCCGAGCGCGGTGTGAGGAACCACCGGTCGTGACCGAGCTCGAAGAGATCGGCGCGTATCGCCTCTTTGGAGCGGAGAGATGAGCGGAGCGGGGACGCAGGACGACCCGTGGCGGCTAAGGACGCCGCCGTTGACTTCCGAGTACGAGATGTTCCTCGAAGAGCGCGAGGGCCGGCCAGTGCTGGTTTGCAGCGTCGGAAAGACGACACTCCTGTATGACGCGCGCGCGATAGAGGACCTCCACGCCATGCTGAAAGAGCGCGGCGACTGGATCGAGCTCGGGAGCGCAGACGAGCAGAAATCGACCAAGGAAGACACGGTCGAGGCCTGGGGACGCGCTTCCGACAACCCCATCGGCGGCTGGTACGGCCTCAAGAAGGGCCTGCGCGGCCGCTTCGGCATGTACCTACCGCCACTCCTCGAAGCGCTCGGGAAAGCCGAGCTCGAGCACAACGCCCGCAACAACCGCATGCGCGCGCTCTGATCGTTCCCGAGGGGACCAGGTATCCGTCGCGAGGTTTTGCTCCAAAATCGGTCTGTGCCTCTCTATCTCACCGAGCAGGACGTCGCGGAGCTCCTGACTCCCGCCGACGCCGTCGAAGCGATCGAGGCGTGCTTCGGTCGCATGGCTGCCGGAAGCGTCGAGAACCGGCCCCGTTACCGGCTAGGGCTCGACGAGGGAGCGCTGGCGGTCATGGCCGCCGCCGACCTCGAGCTCGGCTATGCGGGCGCGAAGGTCTACGCCGGCTTCCGGGACGGCGCGCGCTTCGCCGTCCTCCTCTTTCGCGCCGACTCGCCCGAGCTCGTCGCAGTCATCGAGGCCGACAAGCTCGGCCAGCTGCGCACCGGTGCGGCCAGCGGTGTCGCGGCCAGGCATCTCGCTTCGGGCGGCGCGACCAGTCTCGGGGTCATCGGTTGCGGCTGGCAGGCGGAGTCGCAGGTGGCCTGTATCCGTGCCGCGCTCCCGCAGCTCGAGCGGGTCGTTGCCTACTGCCGGACGGAGGAGCGGCTGCGCGCCTTCTGCGCTGAGCACGATGCGGAGCCGGGGGAAAGCCACCAGGATCCGGCCAGGTGCGACGTCGTCGCGACCGCGACCACGTCTCGCGACCCGGTCTTGCGCGGCGAGTGGCTGCGCGCCGGCGCACTCGTGTGCGCGGTCGGCGCGAACGACGGCCGCCGCCGCGAGCTCGACAACGTCGTCCTCGAGCGTGCGGGCTTCGTCTGCTGCGACTCGCGCGACGACGCGAAGCTCGAGTCCGCCGATTTGATCGAGCCCGTGGAGTCGGGTGTCCTCGACTGGCTCGAGGTGCACGAGCTACAGGAGGTCGTTGCGGGCGAGGTGACCGGCCGCCAGTCGGACGACGACATCGTCGTCTTCAAATCCAACGGCCTGGCTGCGTGGGACGTGGCCGTCGCCGTAGCGGCCGTCGAGCGCGCGCGTGCCACAGGCGCCGGCCGCGAGGTGTCATAGTCCGTGTCGTGAAGGCGTCCACCGACCGCGGTCGGTTCGCGGAGCGGGTGCTCCACGGCGTCGACTCGAACGGCGACCCCGAGACGGTCGTGATCTGGATCGAGCGCAAGGAAGGTGGCGTCTGGGCCGTCGGCCGCGCGGTCAATCCCGAGCACCGAGAGTCGAAGGAACCGAGACCCGAGGACTACGTGTTCGAGGGTTATGAGCTCGGGGACGCGCTGCAGGAGGCGAACGAGACGCTCGAGGACGACTTCACCGTCTCGGAGCGGGACGGCCACGCCGAGCTCGTCCGGCCGTTCACGCGCGACGAACTCCTCAAGCCGCTCGAGGCCTGGTTCTTCGGTCGCTCGTGAAGCTGAGCTTCGGCTTCACGCCCTGCCCGAACGACGCGTTCGCGTTCCATGCGCTCGTGCACGGGCTCGTGCCGGCGCCGTTCGAGGTCGAGCCGGTGCTGCTCGACATCGAGGAGCTGAACCGGCACGCGGCCGCCGCCGAGCTCCAGCTCTCGAAGATCAGCTTCGGCGCCGCGGCGGCGGCCGGGGACCGCTACCGGCTGCTCCGCAGCGGGGCCGCGCTCGGTCGCGGCGTCGGTCCGCTCGTGGTCGCGCGGGAGCCGGCCTCGCTCGAGGACGCCGCGGCCGGTCGCATCGCGGTTCCGGGCCGGGAGACGACCGCCTTCCTGCTCCTGCGGCTTGCGGCGCCGGGGCTCGCAGACGTGGTCGAGCTCCGCTACGACCGGATCCTCGGCGCGGTGGTCGCCGGCGAGGTGGATGCGGGCCTGATCATCCACGAGAGCCGCTTCACGTACGGCGAGCACGGACTCGTGGCCGTCGCCGACCTCGGCGAGTGGTGGGAGGGCGAGACCGGGTTGCCGGTCCCGCTGGCCGGGATCTTCGCGCGGAGCGATCTCGAGTCGGAACTCGTCGAGCCGGCCGAGTCCGCGATCCGGGCCTCCGTGGAGTACGCCTTCGCGCATCCCGAGGCCAGTCGGGACTACGTCCGCTTGCACTC
The DNA here is from genome assembly GCA_963731015.1 of uncultured Actinomycetes bacterium. Classification (GTDB taxonomy): domain Bacteria; phylum Actinomycetota; class Thermoleophilia; order Gaiellales; family Gaiellaceae; genus Palsa-739. Next base: position 348,269 of record CAVSTY010000003.1, on the reverse strand, counting down.
GTACGAGCTCTCCGACGAGGTTTCCGCGGCCCACATCGCGCTCTACGTGAACGAGCACAGCGTCGATATCGGGGACGAAGGGCTCGCCGCGATCGACCGCCTGCTCGGTCGCGCCACCGCCGCTGCCTAGACTCACGCGGATGGGCCGGGCCGTCGTCCTCTCAGCCGTCCGCACCCCGATCGGCCGCTACGGCGGCGCGCTCTCGGGCGTGCGTCCGGACGACCTCGCGGCGCTCGTGATCGGCGAAGCGGTCTCGCGTGCCGGCGTGCCTGCGGAGCAGATCGAGGACGTCTGGTTCGGCGCCGCCAACCAGGCGGGCGAGGACAACCGCAACGTCGCCCGGATGGCGGCGCTGCTCGCCGGGCTCCCCGAGTCCGCGGCCGGCGTCACCGTCAACCGGCTTTGCGCGTCGGGACTCGCCGCCGTGATCGGCGCCTGTCACGCGGTGATCGCGGGCGACGGCGACCTCTTCGTCGCGGGCGGCGAGGAGTCGATGAGCCGTGCGCCGTTCGTGACGCCGAAAGCCGAGAAGCCGTTCGAGCGCGGCGATCGTCCCAGCTACGACACGACGCTCGGCTGGCGCTTCACGAATCCGAAGCTCGTCGAGCTATTCCCGCCCGAGTCGATGGGCAAGACCGGCGAGAACGTCGCCGAGCGGTGGGGCGTGACGCGGGAGGATCAGGACGCGTTCGCGCTCGAGTCGCAGCGGCGCTGGGCGGCCGCCGACGAGGCGGGCCGGTTCGCCGACGAGCTCGTCCCGGTCGGCGACGTCGTGCGCGACGAGCATCCGCGACCCGACACGACGGCCGAGAAGCTCGCAGCGCTGAAGCCCGCGTTCCGCGATGGCGGCACGGTCACCGCCGGTAACGCCTCCGGGATCAACGACGGCGCCGCCGCGCTCGTGATCGCCTCGGAGGAGAAGGCGCGCGAGCTCGGCGTGGAGCCACTCGGCGCGTTCGTCGGCAGCGCGGTCGCCGGCGTCGACCCGCGCGTGATGGGCATCGGGCCGATCCCGGCCGTGCGCAAGCTGCTCGAGCGAAGCGGCGTTTCCCTCGACGCCATCGATCTCGTCGAGCTGAACGAGGCCTTCGCGTCGCAGAGCCTCGCCGTCATCCGCGAACTGGGCTTCGACCCCGAGAAGGTGAACGTCAACGGCGGCGCGATCGCGCTCGGTCATCCGCTCGGGATGAGCGGCGCGCGGCTCGTCGTTTCGCTGCTCCACGAGCTCCGCCGCCGCGGCGGGCGGTACGGCCTGGCGACGCTCTGCGTCGGCGTGGGGCAGGGCCAGGCTGCGCTGTTCGAGCGCTAGCCGACAGGCGGGCGGATGTAGATCACGCCTTCGTGCTCGGTCGGCACGAACGGCGCGCCCACGCTGAAGACGACGCCCTCGACCTGGTGGAAGAACTTGCTGCCGCCCTGGCCGACGGGGACGACGATGCCGACCTCGTCCTCCGGCTCGGCGTCGAGGCCGGTTTCGCGCAGCGCCTCGAGCAACCGGTCGCGGTCGGGGATGCGCGCTGCCTGGACGCGGACCGTGCTCGACATCTCGTCTCCTTCGCTCGGTTTCGGATCCGAAATCTACCGCCCAAATCTACCTCACCGGGTGGCGCGACAAACGCGCTAAGTTCCGCTCGATGGCAGTGACCGCTGGACAGGAGTACGGGCTCTTCATCGGGGGCGAGGTCGGCGAGCCCGCAGCCGGCGAGATCCGCGACCTCCACGAGCCGGCGACCGGCGAGCCGCTGGCCCGTGCGGCGATGGCCGGCGAGGCCGACATCGACCGTGCCGTCGAAGCCGCCCGCGCGGCGCTCGACGGGCCGTGGGGCAAGACGCCGCCGAACGAGCGCGCCCGGCTCTTGCACGCGCTCGCGCGTGCTGGTCGAGGCCTCGATCTACGACGACTTCGTGGTGCGCTTCGCCGAGGCGGCGAAGCAGCTCAAGGTCGGTGACCCGCTGGAAGCCGAGACACAGGTCGGCTCGCTCATCTCGACCGCGCACCGCGACCGCGTGCACAGCTACGTCGAGAAGGGACGCGAGGAGGGTGCCGAGGTCGTGCTCGGCGGCGAGGCCGGCGACGGCGCGGGCGCCTTCTACCTCCCGACCGTCCTCGCCGGCGTCGAGAGCTCGATGACGGTCGCGCAGGAGGAGATCTTCGGGCCGGTCGTCACTGCGATCCCGTTCGAGGACGAGAAGGATGCGATCCGGATCGCCAACGACGTGCAGTACGGGCTCTTCGCGACGGTCTGGACCGGCGACCCGGCGCGCGGCCACCGCGTCGCACGCGCGATCAAGTCCGGGATGGTCGGGATCAACATGCCGTTCACCGCGTTCCCCGGCATCCCGTTCGGCGGCTACAAGCAGTCGGGCTTCGGCCGCGAGCTCTCGATCGACACGCTCGACCTCTATCTGGAGACGAAGGGCGTGCTCTTCTCCACGAGCCCGAGGCCCTTCAATCCGTTCGGCCTCTGAGCACCTCCGGCCGGACGATCGTCTTCTTCCCGGAGGGCGCATTCGGCCCGACGAACAACTGCGTGGGCATCGGCGACGTGTTGCGCCGGCGCGGACACCGGATCGTCTTCATCGTCGAGGAGTCGTTCGCGGGCACGCTCGAGGCGAAGGGGTTCGAGGAGCGGACGATGCGGCTCGCGCAGCCGCCGACGGAGCCCGAGGAACCGGGCCAGTTCTGGAAGGACTTCATCCGGGACACGGCTCCGGTCTTCCGCAAGAGCACGTTCGACCAGCTCGGCGAGTTCATCCTCCCGACCTGGCAGGCGCTCGTCGACGGAGCGCGGTACGTGGACGAGCGGCTGGTCGAGATCCTCGAGGAGGTCGCGCCCGACGTCGTCGTCGAGGACAACGTGGTGGGCTTTCCCGCGATCCCGGCGAGCGGCCGTCCGTGGGTACGGATCGTCTCCTGCAACCCGCTCGAGGTCAAGGATCCCTCGCTGCCGCCGACGTTCTCCGGCCTGCCGCTCGACGATCCGAGCGAATGGGACGCCTTCCGCCTCGAGTACGGGCGGCAGGTCCGCGAGCTGCAGGCGTCGTTCTCGGAGTTCTGCGTCGAGCACGGCGCGCCGCCGCTTCCCGGCGTCGAGCTGATCCACGAGTCGCCGTGGCTCAACCTGACGCTCTACCCCGACGAGCTCGACTATCCCCGCGACCTGTCGCTCGGCCCGCATTGGCACAACCTGCAGACGAGCGTGCGCTCGACGGACGAGCCCTGGACGCCGCCGGAGCCGGACGGCCGCGCGCTCGTCTACCTCAGTCTCGGGTCGCTCGGCTCGGCCGACGTCGCGCTGATGAAGGAGCTCGTCGCCGAGCTCGCCGATACCCCGCACCGCTTCGTCGTGAGCAAGGGGCCGCAGCACGCCGAGTACGAGCTCGCGGACAACATGGTCGGCGCCGAGTTCCTGCCGCAGACCTCCGTCCTGCCGCAGGTCGACGCGGTGATCACGCACGGCGGCAACAACACGACGACGGAGTGCATGTGGTTCGGCAAGCCGATGCTCGTGCTGCCGATCTTCTGGGATCAGCACGACAACGCCCAGCGCGTCGACGAGACGGGCTACGGCATGCGGCTGCCGACGTACGACCGGGGCGGCGGCGAGCTGGCGGCGGCGCTCGACCGCCTGCTCTCCGACGAGCAGCGGCGCGCGCGGTGCGCTGCAGCAGGAGAGCGTCTGCGCCGGCAGCCGGGAACCGAGCTCGCCGCCGACCTGATCGAGACGCTCTAGCTCTCTACCGGCGGCCGGACATAGACCTCGAGCCGGTTGCCGCTCGGGTCCGCGAAGAAGGCGGCGTAGTAACCCGGTCCGTACGGCATCTCCTTCGGGCCGCTCAGGTCGAGGGCTCCCGCCTCGCGGGCGACCGTCGCCACGCGCTCGACGTCCTTGCGGCTCGCGACCCAGAAGGCGATCCGGTTCTCGTTCGGGAGGTGCCCGAGGCTCTCGGTGACTCCGAAGTAGGCTGTTCCCGGCAGCGGCTCGGTCGTCGCCCAGACCTTCCAGATCTCGCCGTGGTAGCGCTCGGTGAAGCCCAGCGCCGGTAGGAGTGCGTCGTAGAACGGCTCCGCGGCTGCGAGATCCGCGACGCGTAGGTCGATGTGGCCGAACGGATTCACTTGCGCAACGAGAGTGCGGCGCCTGCGGCGAGGAGCCCGATACCGACCAAGCGAGGCCAGTGGAGCGCGATCCGCTCGGAGCCGAACAGTCCCCAGCGGTCGATCGCGGCGCCCATCGCCAACTGGCCGGCGATCAGGATCCCCACGGTCGCTGCGACTCCGATGCGCGGGCCGGCGTAGGTGATCGTGAAGACGATCAGCAGTCCCATGACGCCGCCGAGGAGCATCCACCACGGCTGGTGGACGGCTCGGGAAAAGGCTCCGAGGCTCCCTCGCGCGACGATGAGGATCCCGAGAGCGATCGCGGCCGTGAGTACGGTCGAGAAGGCGAGCGCTCCGAGCACGCCGATGCGCTCGCCGAGCCGCGACATCAGCGCGACCTGCACCGAGCCGGCGAGGCCGGCAGCGATCGCCAGGCCAGTTGCAAGTGCACTGCCGGACATCGGCGAAACCCTAGTTTCTGCTCCGGCGGCTTGACACACTTGTGAGTCATCACTAACATCCCATGCGATGAGCACCAGCACCACGAGATCGACGGCGGCGGCCAGGCGGGACGAGGTGCTCGACGCCGCCATGATCGAGTTCGCCGAGCGCGGCTTCGAGGGCGCCTCGACCGAGGACATCGCCCGGCGCGCCGGCATCTCGCAGCCCTATCTGTTCCGCCTGTTCGGGACGAAGAAGAAGCTGTTCAAGGCGTCGGTTGCCCGCTGCCTCCGTGAGGCGCTCGAGATGTTCCAGCGTGCCGCCGAGGGCAAGCGCGGCGAGGACGCGCTGAAGGCCATCGGGCAGGCGTATCTGGCGATGCTCGAGGAGGACCGGATGCGGCTGCGAGCGCAGATGCAGGCCTACGCGGCCTGTGACGACCCCGAGATCCGGGCCGTCGTGCGGGCCGGGTTCGGTGACCTCGTCGCCTACGTGCGACGTGTCTCGGGCGCGGACTGGCCGACCGTCTGGGGCTTCTTCTCGACCGGCATGCTCCTCAACGTCCTCGCCTCGATGCACGTCGACGACGAGCCCGACCAGTGGATGACAGAGCTCCTTTCCGGAAGCGGCAAGGAGCTCTAGACCTCTCTCTTTTTTCCGTTTGGAGGAAGTGATGACTCACACACAAAAACGTTCGATGATCTGGACGATGGCGATCACCTCGGTGGCGCTCTTCATGGTCAGCCTCGACAACCTCGTCGTCACGACTGCGCTGCCGGTGATCCGTCACAACCTCCACGCGACGATCTCGCAGCTCGAGTGGACGGTCAACGCGTACACGCTCACGTTCGCGGTGCTGCTCCTGACCGGCGCTGCGCTCGGCGATCGCTTCGGCCGGCGACGGATGTTCGCGCTCGGTCTGCTCCTCTTCACCGGAGCGTCCGCGGCGGCCGCGCTGTCGACCAGCGCCGACGCGCTCGACGTCGCGCGCGCCCTGCAGGGAGTCGGCGCGGCGATCGTCACGCCGCTCACGCTGACGATCCTTTCCGCCGCCGTGCCGCGCGAGCGGCGCGGGCTCGCGCTCGGGATCTGGGGCGGTATCGGCGGCCTCGCGATCGCGCTCGGTCCGCTCGTCGGCGGCGCGATCGTCAACGGTGTTTCCTGGCACTGGATCTTCTGGCTCAACGTGCCGATCGGCCTCGTGCTCGCTCCGCTCGCACTCGCGCGGCTCGAGGAGACGCGGGGACCGGACGCGGGTCTCGACCTCCCCGGTCTCGGGCTCGCGAGCGTCGGCCTGCTCGGCATCGTCTGGGGCCTCGTGCGCGGTAACGCGCACGGGTGGACGAGCCCCGGCGTCGTGCTCCCGATCCTGGTCGGCGCCCTGCTCGTGGCAGGGTTCGTCCTCTGGGAGCGGCGCGCGCCGGCGCCGATGCTGCCGCTTCAGTTCTTCCGCGAACGGACCTTCGCGCTGACGAACGTTGCCTCGTTCCTCATGTTCTTCGGGATGTTCGGCTCGATCTTCCTGCTCGCGCAGTTCTTCCAGACCGTGCAGCACATGTCGCCGCTCGCCGCGGGACTCCGCATCCTGCCGTGGACGGCCATGCCGATCTTCATTGCGCCGATCGCGGGCGCGCTGTCCGACCGGATCGGCGGCCACCGGCTGATGACGGTCGGGCTTGCGCTGCAGGCCGGTGGGCTGATGTGGCTCGCGGCGCTGCAGTCGCCGACCGTGCCGTACTCGGATCTCGTCGTGCCGTTCCTGATCTCCGGCGCTGGGATGGCGCTCTTCTTCGCCCCCGTGGCAAACGTCGTGCTCAGCTCGGTCGCGCCGAAGTACGAGGGCAAGGCGTCGGGCGCAACGAACGCGATCCGCGAGCTCGGCGGCGTATTCGGCGTCGCGGTCCTCGCATCGGTCTTCGCCAACGCGGGCGGATACACGAGCGCCGAGACGTTCACCAACGGAACGTCGACGGCAGTCTGGATCGGCGGCGCGGTCGTGGCGCTCGGCGCGGTTGCAGCCGGACTGATCCGGCACCAGCCTGCGCGTGTCGCCGAGAGCGGTGTGGAGGAGCCGGCGCTCGCCGAAGCAGCCTGACGTCAGCGCCCGACCTGCGCGAGGTACTCGTCGAGCTTGCGCGGGTCGGGCGTCAACCGCCTCCGGGTCGGAGACTCGCCGGTCACCGGCTGGTAGCCCGCGAACTCGGCGTCGAGGACACCTTCGCCGCCGGTGAGACCCGGCAGCCGGCGGCGGAGCTCACCGACGAGCGACGCCGGCAGGGTCGTCTCCAGCACCGAGAGCTCCCCGCGCGTCGAGGGTGTCGCGGCCCCGGCACCGAGGCGCCCGAGCGCGGCGAGCATCGAGCCGATCGTCTCGGTCGGCACTTCGGCGGCGACCTGGAACACCGGCTCGCACACGGCCGAGCCTGCCTGCTCGAGCGCCTGCATGAGCACGAGCGGCACCAGCCGCTTGACGTCGCGGGCGGTCGGCATCGGGCCCCGCCGGGACGGCGGCCCGTCGGCGAGGCTGTACGCGATCTTGGTCACGGTGACGACGCAGTCGGTGACCTGCCAGCCGTGGAGGCCCTCGGCGAGCGCGAGCCGCACGTACTCCCCCATGTGCTCCGTGAAGGCGGCGAACGTCTTGAAGACGTAGAGCGGCGCGTCGCGCGGGTCGATCTTGCCGGAGACACGCACCTCCACTCCCGAGCCCGGCGCCGCCGGTTCGACGCGCAGGCCGAGGTCGGTGTGGAAGGGATTGGTCGGCGTGTTGAAGATCTCGACTGCCTCGCCGCTGCTCAACGGACGCTCGACGCAAATCGTCGTTACGTCGCGGAACGCGACCTCGAGGCCGTACTCGTCGGCGAGCGTCGACTCGATCACCTGCCGCTGCACCTCGCCGTACAGCGAGACCGTGATCTCCGCCCGCGTATCGTCCTGCCGGACGTCGATCAGCGGGTCCTGCTCCGCGAGCTGCCCGAGTGCCGCGCGCAGCCGCTGTCCGTCTCCGGGATCGACGGGCTCGACGACGGCCTCGAAGGTGGGCGGAGCGAAGTGGTGCTCGATCTCGCGCCGCGGCTCGCCGAGCCAGTCGCCGATCTGGATCTCCGCGAGGCCCCAGAGCTTCGCGATCTCGCCCGCCTGCACGGCATCCCGCTGGATGGCATCCCCATCCGCGAAGACGCGGAGCGCCGTGACCTTGCCGGCCTCGAAGCGGTCGCGCACCGTCACCGTCCCGGAGAAGACGCGGGTGTAGGCGATGCGGTCGCCGTCCGGGCCGCGCTCGATCTTGAAGACCTGCGCCGACAGCGGCCCGCCGCCGTCACTCGCACGGGCGGGGAGCAGTCGCGCGATTCCGTGCATCACCTGGTCGACACCGGCGCCGGTGAGTGCCGAGCCGAAGAAGACAGGGTGCAGCTCCCCGCCCTGTGACCGCGCGGCGAGGTCGCTGTCGGCGGGGCCGAACGGCGCGAAGGAGGCTGCCCGCGACCCAAGCCCGTCCGCCGAGCCCATCGGCACGACGTCCGGCGTCAGGCGCTGCTCGATCTCGTCGAGCACGCGCTCCGGGTCGGCGCCGGAGCGGTCGATCTTGTTCACGAACAGGAGCGTCGGCACGTCGAGCCGCTGCAGCGCGCGCATCAGGATGCGCGTCTGCGGCTGCACGCCTTCCACGGCCGAGAGCACGACCACACAGCCGTCGAGCACGCTCAGCACCCGCTCGACCTCCGCGATGAAGTCGGGGTGGCCGGGCGTGTCGATCAGGTTCACCGTGACGCCGTCGATCGGGAACGAGACGACCGCCGATTTGATCGTGATTCCGCGCTGCTGCTCGAGCGCGAGCGAGTCGGTCCGCGTCGTCCCCTTGTCGACCGAGCCGACCTCGTCGATCACGCCGGCGGCGTACAGGAGCCGTTCGGTGAGAGTTGTCTTACCGGCGTCTACATGCGCCAGGATCCCAAGATTCAGCGACTTGCGAAGCACTCGTCCATACCTCCAAGTAGGTCACTACGGCCTCTTCGATGGCAATGAACGGTGCGCGCACGCCGCCTCCTTCGGGTCGCTCCCAGTGGCGCTTGCAGAGAGAGAATACTCGGCGCGATGCCGATCTTCCAGCCCGAGCTCGAGACGCTGCCGAGGCCGGAGCTCGAGCGGCTCCAGCGCGAGCGCCTGCGGGAGAGGTTCGGCGTCGAGCTCGAGGCGCTGCCGGAGCTGCCCTTCCGCATCAAGTCGGAGCTCAGGGACGCGTATCCGTTCGGGCTCCTGCAGGTGCCGCTCGAGGAGTGCCTCCGGATCCACGCCTCCTCGGGCACGCGCGGGAAGGCGACGATCGTCGCGTACACGCGAGCCGACCTCGCGGCCTGGGCGGACTGCTGCGCCCGCGCGCTCGCGGCGGCCGGAGCCGGACCGGGCACGGTCGTTCACGTCGCCTACGGCTACGGCCTGTTCACCGGCGGCCTCGGCATCCACTACGGGGCCGAGCGGCTCGGCTGCACAGTCGTCCCCGCGTCGGGCGGCAACACGCCGCGCCAGGCGCAGCTGCTCGAGGACCTCGGCGCAGAGATCCTCTGCTGCACGCCGAGTTACGCGCTCGCGATCGCCGACCACGTCTCCGAGCCCGCGCGCCTCGGCCTGCGCGCCGGCGTCTTCGGGGCGGAGCCCTGGACCGAGGGCTTGCGCGAGGCGATCGAAAGCGCGCTCGAACTGACGGCCGTCGACGTCTACGGCCTCTCGGAGGTGATGGGGCCTGGCGTGTCCGCGGAGTGCCTCGAGGGACGGGACGGCGCGCACGTGAACGAGGACCACTTCCTCGCCGAGGTCGTCGACCCGGAGTCGGGACGGCCGCTGCCGGACGGCGAGGTCGGAGAGCTCGTCTTCTCGACGCTCACGAAGGAGGCGCTGCCGCTGCTGCGCTACCGCACCGGCGACCTCGCTTCGCTCACGCGCGAGCCGTGCGCCTGCGGCCGCACGTTCGCCCGGATGTCGCGCGTCGTCGGCCGGACCGACGACATGCTGATCATTCGCGGCGTCAACGTCTTCCCGAGCGAGATCGAACGGGCGCTGCTGGCGATCCCGGAGCTCGCGCCGCACTACCAGCTCGTCGTCGAGCGTCCCGGGCACCTCGACGAGCTGACGGTGGAGGCGGAGCTGCGCGACCGCGAGCCCGGCGGAGAGAGGCTCGAGGCGTTCGTCGCAGAGCGGCTCGGACGCGCCCTCGGGCTGACCGCGCGCGTGCGGCTCGGCCCGCCCGGCAGCGTCGCGCGCAGCGAGGGCAAGGCGCTGCGTGTGCTCGATCGCCGCGGTGCGTAACCGCGGCGGCTGATCCGGCGTTCAACGACCGGATGAGCGAGCAGCAGGACGCGATCGCGACCGACATCGACCTCTGGCCGCTGCCGTCGCCGGACGTGCTGCGCGAACTCGATCCTCCCGCGGTCGACTGGTTGGAGACCGAGCCGGTCTCTAGGTGGCCTCTGCGCCCCCCTGCCAGAGGCTGAACGCGTTCCCCTCGGTGTCGCGGCAGGCGGCGAACCAGCCGTGGCCCGGCACAGGTGTCTTGTCGCCGGCCTGGCCACCGAGCTCTTGCACCTTGGCGAGCGAAGCGTCGATGTCGTCGGTGTCGAGGTAGACGGTGAGGTTCCCCGGCTCCGCGCCGCCGACGATTGCGCCTCCCGAGTCCTCGGCGGTCTGGAACATCCGGTAGTCCATCTCAGGTGACATCGGAGGGCCGACCTCCCAACCGAAGACGCCGCTCCAGAATCCCTGCGCGCGGTCGGCGTCCGCGGCACCGATCTCGACGTGCACGACCTTGCCTGCCATCGCTCCTCCTTCGCCGACGCGGTTATCGTCCTTTCGCCAACTGCTGAGAGGAGTCTATGTACAGGGTCGCAGTCCTCTACGAGAGTGAGCCCGACGCGGCTGCATACGCCGAGCACGCCGAGCTCTGCGCGCAGGTGCCGAACAGCACCTTCCGTCACGGCAGGGTCACGGGCGCGCCGATGGGCGAGGCGAAGCACGCGTACTACGCGGAGTGGGAGTTCGCCGACGAGCAGGCGTTCCAGAGCGCGATCCGCAGCGACGAGTTCATGGCGACGGGCAAGGACGCGTACAAGCGCGGCTTCGCACAGCCGACCGTCGAGTTCCTCGAGCTGGGCTAGCCGTGTCCGAGGTCGAGGTCTCGCGCGACGGGGCCGTCCAGACGATCACGCTCAACCGGCCCGACAAGCTGAACGCGTTCACGCGCGGCGTGCACCAGGAGCTGCAGGCGGCGCTCGAGGCGGCGCGCGACCCGGAGGTGCGTGCGGTCGTCATCACGGGCGCGGGCCGCGGCTTCTCGGCCGGCCAGGACCTGACGGAGTTCGGCGAGGGCGGTGACGTCGCAGAGATGTTGCGCGCGACCTATCACGTCAACGTTCTGGCAATCCGCTCGCTCGAGAAGCCCGTAGTTGCTGCAGTGAACGGAGTCTGTGCAGGGGCGGGGCTCTCGCTCGCCTGCGCGTGCGACATCAGGCTTGCCTCCGACACGGCCTTCTTCGTGCCGGGCTTCGTCGGGATCGGCCTGATCCCCGACTCCGGCGGCACGTACTTTCTCGAGCGCCTACTCGGGACGCCGCGCGCGTTCGAGTGGATGACCTCGAACCGGCGCCTGACCGCGGCCGAGGCACATGCCTGGGGGCTCGTCTCCGAGGTGGTCGATGCGGAGGCGTTCCCGGCGCGAGTGGCGGAACGGGCAGGGGAGCTCGCCGCCGGGCCGACGCGCGCGATCGCGCTGACGAAGCGGCTCTACGACGAGGCGGCGACCTCGACGCTCGAGGAGCAGCTGGAGCGGGAGGCCGTGGCCCAGGCCGAGGCGGCGCAGACCGACGACTTCCGCGACGGCGTCGTGGCCTTCGGCGAGAAGCGCGAGCCCCGGTTCCAGGGCCGCTAGAGGCACACGTTCCTGTCATGAAGTGGCGCCTGCGCAGGCCAGAGGGCGAGCGGAGCCCCGTCCGCGAGGCCGCCATCCGCTACGTCGCGATCGGGCTCGTCGCGGTCGCGCTGATCAGCATCGTCGGGCGTCTGGCTCTTTCGCCGTGCGGGGGTGGCCGAGGCGATCCGTGATGCGAAAGACCAGACGCGGATCGCGGCAGAGGTTTCCGTGGAGCCGGCTCTCAGCAACGGGATCCTGCGAGAGAAGCCGAGCGCGCTTGCCGCGCTGGACCGCGTCATCCAGGAGCGGGTGCTCTCTCGTCCTGACAACGCCGTCGCGCGCGTGAAGATCTGGGACGAGAGCGGCCGCATCGTCTACTCGGACGAGCCTGCTCTGATCGGAAAGCGCTATCCGCTCAGCGTCAAGGAGCGGGCGGACTTCAAGAACGGACGTGTCGAGGCCGAGGTGAGCGACCTCTCGAAGCCCGAGAACCGCTACGAGCGCGGCATGGGCAAGCTGCTCGAGGTCTACCTGCCGATTCGCACGCCGTCCGGCCGCCCGCTGCGCTTCGAGATGTACTACCGGTCGAGCTTCATCTCCGCCCGCGCGGCGCGGATCTTCCGGCAATTCGCGCCGGTGATGATCGGCGCGCTGGCTCTGCTCATGGTGATCCAGCTCCCGCTCGCGTTGTGGCTCGCGCGCCGTGTGCAGCGCGGCCAGGACGAGCGCGAGCGGCTGCTGAGGCGCGCCATCGACGCGTCGGAGGTCGAGCGGCGACGGATCGCACGAGATCTCCACGATGGAGTGGTCCAGGACTTGGCGGCGGTGTCCTACTCGCTGGCGGCCGCAGCCACGGGGGCGCCCGCGCCGTATGACAGCGACCTGCGCACGGCGGCTGCCGAGACCCGGCACGGGATCGGCCAGCTCCGCACGCTGCTCGTCGACATCTATCCCCCCGAGCTTCACCGTGCGGGCCTCTCGGCAGCTCTCGGCGACCTGCTGGGTGCGGGCGGCGGACGCGGCTTGGAGACCTCGATCGACGTCGATCCAGACCTCCAGCTCGAGCCCGAGACCGAGGCACTCTTCTTCCGCGTTGCGCAGGAGGCGATCAGGAACTCGGTCAAGCACGCGGGCGCCGAATCGGTGACCGTGCGGGTGGCCGCGACCGAGGCCGGCGCGCGACTCGTCGTGGAGGATGACGGGTGCGGCTTCGACCCCACTGACTCCGGGGACGAGGGCCACTTCGGCCTGCGCATGCTCCAGGATCTCGCGCACGACGCGGGTGGCGAGCTCGAGATCGACTCCGCTCCGGGCGCGGGCACACGGGTCACGGTCGAGGTTGCGACGTGATCCGCGTCCTGCACGCGGAGGACCACCGCCTCGTTCGTGCCGGGCTCGAGCGCCTGCTCGCTACCGCCGACGACATCGAGGTCGTCGGAAGTGCCGCCGACGGGGCGGAAGCGGTGGCTCTTGCCGCCGAGACCAGCCCCGACGTCGTGCTGATGGATCTGTCGATGCCGAACGTCGACGGGATAGAGGCGACGCGCGCGATCGTGGCTGCGAACGAGAAGGTTCAGGTCGTCGTATTGACCTCGCTCGCAGACCGTGAGCGCATTCTTGCCGCGCTCGATGCGGGTGCGGTCGGCTATCTGCTCAAAGATTCGGAGCCGGAAGAGCTGATCGCCGGCGTCCGTGCCGCGGCCCGCGGCGAGTCGCCGCTCGACCCGAAGGCGGCCCGCGCGGTGCTCACCGCACGCGCCGTACGCGAACGTGCCGAGCTGAGCGAGCGCGAGCGCGAGGTGCTTCGCTGTGTCGCGGATGGCATGCCGAACAAGCTGATCGCACGGGCGCTCGGGATCAGCGAGAAGACCGTGAAGGCGCATCTCACTCGCGTCTTCCAGCAGATCGGCGTGACCGATCGAACGCAGGCCGCGCTCTGGGCCAGGGACAACCTGGTCTGAGAGCGCCCGAGGCCGAAGACGGGGAGAGTCTCCGGCCTCGTGGCGGCTGGGCAAAGCTCAGAAGGTGATTGCCGCGCGACAGGTCTCGCCGCTGCGCAGCGCCTTCGCGGTGGCGACGATCCGGCTGCCCGCACCACCGGCGAGGAGGCGGTGCACCTCGAACGAGCCGCTCCGGGCGCGCGTCGTCCTGATGCTGCGGAAGACGTTCGACCCGTTCAGGGTGATCGTCACGCGCCAGCGCTTGCCGACGCGGTTCTGGTCGACCTGGAACTCGGTCTCGAGCCGGCCGTCGTCAGCCTTGGCCTTGAGCTTCCAGTTGCTGGCCGCCGAGCAGTTGCCGGTCTTGACGAGCGCCTTGCCGCCGTGGCTGTCGCGCGCAGCGGCGGTCGAGGCGAAGGCGATGAGCACTGCCGCCACAGCGGCGATTGCGGTGAATGTGAACTTGTACATCTGGGCCTCCTCGGGAGTCGATTGACTTGACCGAGGCTGCCCGGATGTTGGTCCGGGCCGCAAGGGGACATCGGTCCTAGGACCGTGCCCTGAGAGAGGCCTTCGTTCAGCGACCGTCGAGGAGGCTCAAGACCTCGTTCTCGCCGGGGAACCGGCCCACTTCGTGCTTCGAGTAGACGAGCTTGCCGTCGGTGACGACGTCGAACTGGCCCTTGCCGCCCGGGGTGGCGCTCGCCTCGATCCCACGCTCGTGAAGCATGGCCACGAGACTCGTGGCCCGGGGCTCGTAGCCGCTTCAGGTGGGGCAGTAGAGGATCTCGACCGTCACAGCCAGAGCCTACTGAGAGGCCCGGCGGCTACGCAGCTTGCGCGATCTCGCGGAGGCCCGACTCGATTCGCGCCGCGAGCTGTGGATGCTCCTGCTGGAGCTGCCGGAACTCGGTCCCGAAGAGCACGAGCACCTGCGACGGAGACGCGGCCGTGACCGTCGCCGTGCGGCGCCCGTCGCCGAGCAGCGCGAGCTCGCCGAAGAAGTCTCCCGGGCCGAGCGTTCGCACCTCGGTGCCGTCGATGCTGACCGTCGCCGTGCCCTCCCGGAGGACGAAGAACGAGTAGCCCGTTGCGCCCTCGCCGGTGAGCTTGACGCCGGGACTGACGTCTTCGAGTTCGAACCACGCCGCGATCGCGGCGCGCTCGTCCGGCTCGAGCGGGTCGAAGAGCGGGATGCCGGCGAGATCGGCTGCGGCGGCGGCGGACATCGCGGCTGACCCTAACCGCCGCGTGCCCGCGGTTCCAGGCTCTTCACCGGATCGTCACCACCGGCGCCGGGTGCGATACTCGCAGCGTGGACGAGGACGATCTGCGCAAGCTGGAGGCGGTGGGCTCGGAGCTCTCGTTCGGCGCCGGCCAGATGCTGATCGAGCGCGGCAAGCCGGGTACGGGGCTCTACCTCGTACGCGAGGGGCACATCGTGGTCGAGGCGCCCGAGGGCACGCGCGAGCTCGGCCCTGGGTCGGTGGTCGGCGAGCGGGCGCTCCTCTCCGAGGACGGGACGCGCACGGCCCGCGTTCGCGCGTTGACATACGGGGTCGTCATCGCCGTCGACCGTGCGGAGGTCGACCGCCTGTGCGCCGAGGATCCCGAGTTCGCCGCGCGTCTCGCCGCCGTTTCGTGAGTCATGCTGAGGTTGCATCCCGGCGGGAGAGGCGCGAAGCTTCCTCGGTGGTGCGCAGATGACGCGGTCGATCGTCTTCCTCTCGGACTTCGGGTTCCGCAACGAATGGGTCGGCGTGTGTCACGCCGTGATCGACAAGTTCGCGCCCGGGTGCCCGGTCGTCGATCTCTCGCATGGCGTCCCCCTGATGGACGTCAGTGCAGGCGCGCTCCTGCTGGCCGACTCACTGCCGTTCATCCGCCACGATGCGATCACCCTCGCCGTCGTCGACCCGAGCGTCGGCCGCGATCGCGACATCGCGATCGAGACTGAGGACGGGAGACTCTTCGTTGGTCCGGACAACGGCCTGCTGAGTCCCGCCTGGCACGCGGCGGGCGGCGTGAGGAGCGCGGTTTCGATCACTTCTTCGAGCATCCTGCTCGAGCCCGTCTCGCCTTCATTCCACGCTCGGGATGTGCTCGCCCCAGCGGCCGCGCACCTCGCGAACGGAGTGTCACTGGCCGACCTTGGGCCGGCGATCGAGGCGGAGACGCTGGCCGAGGTGCAACTGGCCGAGCCGCTGGTCGAGCCAGGGAAGATCACATGCGAGGTGCAGGACCTCAACCGCTTCGGGAACGTCCAGCTCAACGTGAGGAGCTCGCAGCTCGCCGCCGCCGGGCTCGATCGGGCCGAGCGGATTCTCGTCGAGACTCCCGCGGGGGGCAGCGCTGTCGCAAGCGCGGTCGCAACGTACGCCGACCTCGCGAGCGGCGAGTGGGGCCTGATGGTCGATCCGCGCGGCTGGCTATCGGTGATCTGCGGGAATCCCGTCAACGCCGCCCAGTCGCTGGGCGTCGCCGGTGGCGAGGTCGTCTGGCTCTCCGCCGATCGCGGCTAGAGGGCTAGGCGCCCGGTCATCAGATCGTCTTGAACTGCTCGAACGGTTGGCGGCAGCTCTCGCAGTAGCGCAGCGAGCGGCACGGTGTCGGGCCGAAGAGGTTCTCGAGGCGCGTCTCGGTCGAGCCGCAGTAGGGGCACTTGTGCACCTGCGACTGCAGCTCCACGAGCCGAGGCGCCGGAGGCGCGAACCCTGCGGCACGCAGCTTCTCGCGGCCGGCCGGGGTGATCTTGTCGGTCGACCACGAGTCGTCGGTGATGACCGCGACCTCGGCTCCCGGCACCTTCTCCTCGATCGCGCGCTTCATGAACTCGAGCGCGGGGCAGCCCAGGAAGGTCGGCGTGAACTCGATCCGGACCTGCCCGTTCTCGACATCGACCGAACGGATGACGCCGAGCTCCACGAGCGAGACGACGGGGATCTCCGGATCCGGGATCTCCTCGAGCGCCTCCCAGATCTCAGCCTCCTCTACCACTGCGTCCCCGCCGGGGCAGAGCGCCGTACCACCGTCATCTCCTCCCACAGGGGAGCGAGCTGGTCGGTGTGCGTCCCGCGCTCGACCGCGTCAGCCTCGGCCAGGCCGACGCGCGACACGAGCTCGCCGCGCAGCTCGGCCGGCAGGACGCCGAGCGCGTATGGCCACAGCTCCTCGACCGCGGCCTGGAAGCGCGGCTCGTCGCGCAGCCGGTCGTGCCACATCTCGGCGTGCAGGCGGTGGTACACCTCCTCGCGGTCGATCTTCGCCGCGAGCCCCGCGACCGCGGGATCGGAGTCGTCCTTGAGCGCCGTGATCCGGATCTCGTCGGCGACCTCGTAGAGCCAGCGGCGCGCGATCGTGTGCGCCCACTCGAGCAGGTGGAGCTCGACGAGCGGCGCGCAGCAGTACTCCGCCGGCTCGCGGTCGAAGGCGAGCACGTCGGCGTCACCCTCCGGCCCGGCCAGCAGCTCGTACACGGCGCGCGCGTGGCCGATCTCGTTCTGCGCGATCGAGGAGAAGGCGACGTCCTCCTCGAGCATCGGCGCGATGCCGGTCCACTCGGAGTCGCGCCAGCCGAGGACGAGCTCGTCGTCAGCCAGGCCCAGCAGTGCCTGCTCGTTCACGCGCCTCCTTCAGGCGGGCCTTGATCGAGTAGCCGTCGACGCGGCGGTACTTGAGATCGAACTCGTCCGCCCAGTCCTCGACGTCGTGGATCGCGCTGCGCGGGACGAGCCAGAGCGCGACCGACTCGCCGCGCCGGCCGTACTGCTCGCGCGCCCAGGCCTCGGCGAAGTCCGCGTCGGGTGCGACGACCGAGCCCGCGTGCTCGAACGGCTGGCCGCGGCGCTCCTGCCGGAAGACCTCCCAGACGGGCTCGCTCATGCGGCCAAGGCGTCGCGCACCCACTGCTCCCGCTCGAGGAAGCCGCGGCGGAGCGCGAGCCGCTCCTCGGTCTTCGGGCCGTGGCCGGTGACGACGTGCTTGAGCTCGGCCCAGTCGGGCTCGGTGTACTCCCAGACGCCGTCGTCGCGCTTGCGCAGCTTCGGGTCGGGCACGGTGAGCCCGAGCTCGCGGATCTGCGGCACGTAGCCGTCGAGGAACTGCTGGCGTGCCTCCTCGTTCCCCTGCGACTTGATCCGCCAGAGGAACATCGGGTCCTCGTCGGATGGGATCGGGTTGCCGTGGAACTGCATAAGCGGGCCCCACCACCGGTCGAGCGCCTCCTGCACGAGCTCGAACTGCTCGGGCGTGCCCGTGACCATGGCGAGAATCACGTCGCGGCCGTGGAGAATGTGGAACGACTCCTCCCAGCAGATCTTCTTCATGATCCGCGCATACGGTGCGTACGAGCACTTGAGCAGCGCCTTCTGGCTGATGATGGCGGCCGCGTCGACGAGCCACGCGATGACGCCGACGTCTCCCCAGGTCTTGGTGGGGTAGTGGAAGACGTTGTGGAACTTCGCCTTCCCGTCCACCAGATCGGCGAGGCACTGCTCGCGCGGCTTGCCGAGATCCTCGACCACGCGGTAGATGAGCTGCGCGTGGCCGACCTCGTCCTGCACCTTCGCGGTCAGCGCGAGCTTGCGCTGAAGCGTCGGGGCACGGAGGATCCACTCGCGCTCGGGCAGCACGCCCATGAGCTCGGAGTTGCCATGCATCTCGATGAACTTGATCAGCTTGGCCCGGTAGTCGTCCGGCATCCAGTCGGTCGTCTCGACCTGGCCGCCGGCCTGGACGTACTCGAGAAATGCCTGCTCATCCCGGGGAATCTCGACTGCCGCCACGCAGCACCACCTTCCGAACGATCGTTAGGTTTTGCATTCTAGATGTCCGCGCGCCGCACCGAGCTGACCCGCACCGCTGCCCGCCTCTTCGCGGAGAAGGGCTACCACGGCACGTCGATCGGCGATCTCGCCGAGGCCATGGGCGTGCAGAAGGGATCGCTCTACGCGCACATCGAGTCGAAGGCCGACCTGCTGTGGGAGGTCGCGCGCGAGGGCGGTGCAGCCTTCCATGCCGCGCTCGACTCGGTGCCCGAAGAGGGGCCGGTCGTCGACCGGATCCGGGCAGCGCTGCGCGCGCACCTGGGGGTGGTCGCCGAGCAGCTCGACGTCGCGACCGTCTTCGTGCGGGAGTGGCGCTATCTCGAGGGGGAGCGGCGGGAGGAGTTCGTCGCCGAGCGCCGCCGCTACGAGGAGCGCTTCCGGGCGCTCTTCCGCGAAGGGCGTGAGCTCGGCGAGCTGCGCACCGATCTCGACGATGCGACCGCGGCGCTGCTCGCGCTGTCGGCGGCGAACTGGGCGTTCACCTGGCTCCGGCCGGGCTCCGATACGGACGAGCTCGCCGACCGCTTCACGGCGCTCCTGCTCGACGGCATGCGCGGGTACGCAAGCCGGTGAGAGCGGCTCTCGTCGTCAACCCGTTCGCCACCCGCGTGAGCGAGGAGCGGCTCGCGGAGGTGCGCGCGGAGCTGGAGCGGGTCACCGAGCTCGACGTCCTCCTGACCGAGCGCCCGGGACATGCCACCGAGCTCGTGGCCGGCGCGTGCCGCGACGGCGCCGAGGCGGTTGTCGTCTTCTCCGGAGACGGCGGCTTCAACGAGGCTCTGAACGGGCTCGAGTCGGACGTCCCGATCGGCTTCCTGCCCGGCGGTGGGGCGAGCGTGTTGTCGCGCGCGCTCGGACTGTCGGCAGACCCGGTGCAGGCAGCCCGGTCGGTCGTCGCGGCGCTGCGAGGAGCGGACGGAGACGGCGGATCACCCTGGGCCGCGTCAACGGGCGCCGCTTCGCGTTCGGTGCCGGCGTGGGTCTCGACGCCGAGGCCGTGCGCCGCGTCGATGCCCTCGGCCGGCAGCCGGACGGGAAACGGCCGGGCGATCTCGCTTTCGCCGTCGCGATCGTTCGGGCACTCGCGGCGCACCGGGGCCACCTCGAGCCGGAACTCGAGGTCGTCGGCCTCGGCCGCGCCGCATTTGCCTTCGTCGCGAACGGCTCGCCCTACACGTACGCGAAAGGCATCGCGCTGCCGCTCGTCCCGGATGCCGACTTCGAGCTCGGCCTCGACGTCGTGGCCCCTGTCCGCGTCCGGCGCCGCTCGCTGGTCGGGACGGCTGTCCGGATCCTGACGGGCCACGTCCGCAGCGGGCCTTACCTCTACGGCCACGACCTCGACCGGGTCGAGATCGTCTGCGATGGGCCAATGCCGCTGCACGCAGACGGCGAGGATCTCGGGGACGTCGAGCACGCCGTCTTCGAGGCCGAGCGGGACGCCGTCTCGGTGCTGGCCTGACGAGCGCTAGCGGCTAGGCGGGGGCCGGCTCGATCTCGAGCGCGGCGTGTTCCAGTAGCCACGCGTGAACCTCGGGGACGCGGCGTTCGGAGAGTGTGAGGTGGCCGTCCTCGGTGAGTCAGTCGGGCGTCGACTCCGGGGATGTGGGCCGCGAGCCAGACGCCGTGGCCGTAGGGCACGAACTTGTCCTGCTCGCCCTGCCAGAGCTGAACCGGCACGCGGATCGAGTCGAGCTCGAAGCCCCACGGAGCGACGAAGGCGAGGTCGTCGTCGATCCATCCGTCCACGCTCGCACCGATGCCGGCGCGCATGTGATCGAGCAGGAAGGCCGCCAGCGCTCCGGTTGCCACCTCACGATCCGAGGGACCGAGCAGCGTCTGCCAGACCTCGGCGAGTTGCTCCGGGGTCGACGAGAGCAGCTCGTTGCGCAGCTTCTCGGTCGAGGCTCGCTGCGCGTCCTCGCCCTCGAAGATCGCGGCGTACTCCTCCACGTTCTGCTCGCCCATCCCCTCGAGGTAGTCGAGCCCCTCCGCGTCGTACGGTGCAACGGAGGCCAGCGAGGCCGCAGCGATCACCCGGTCCGGCAAGAGCGCGGCCGCAGCGAGAGCATGTGGGCCTCCGCCCGAGACCCCCCAGACGCAGAACCGGTCGATGTCGAGTGCGTCGCAGACGGTGACGATGTCGGCGGCGCAGTCCGCGACCGTCCGGCCCTTCAGTCGCGTCGAGCCTCCGTAGCCCGGACGATCGTAGGAGAACAGTCGGATTCCGCGCTCCTCAGCATCGCGCGCGTGCGGCGGGTAGAGCGTGCTCGACCCGGGCGTGCCCGAGATGCAGAGAACGGGAAAGCCGGCCGGATCGCCGCCCTCCCGCACCGTGAGCGTGCGCCCATCCGACCCCACCACCGACCGCATCGCGCGAGTCTACTCATCGCGGGGTCGGGTACTCGCTTGAAGTGGCTTTGACGCCGCTTCGCCTAGAAAAATCAGCGATTTCGGCGTAAGGTGAGGCCGCGGACTTAGTCGTGGCGGCCTGCGGCTGCCCTTAGGAGGAGGACCACGTGCGTAAGAGAGCTTTTGGCCTTGCTGTGGCCATGATCGTCGGCATCGCGCTTGTCTCGGCGTCGGGAGCGCTGGCCACCACGAACACGCAGACGGCCACTAGGCACGCGCAGACGGCGACCAAGATCGACGTCTCGACACGGGCGGCGGTCGTCCACTACCTGCGCTCGATCCATGTAAGTGCGAAGGGCGTCGTGATCCAGCGCGGTCTTCGGAACTACGCCGGCGCGCACTGTCCCGGCAAGGGCTGGACCTGTGCGGGCACCAGGCACACGGTCGTCCAGATCGCGAAGCGGGGCGGACTGAACCGGTTCGCGTGTCGAACCGCGAAGTGTGTCGTAGTGCAGTTCGGGGGCGCCTCCCGCGGGCTGAACGCCGCTAGCCGCGCGTCGTCCAGCCTTGCCACCACCGATCGAACACGGCGTCGTGCGTCAAGACGACGGGCATCACGCAGTCCTGCACGATCAACCAGCCGAACGCGACCGGGACGAACAAGGCCGTGGTCTGGATGGACACTGGGAAGCTCACCGGGTTGTCGCAGTCGGCGATCTACACGGCGTCGATCACGCAGGGTCCGGCTTCGGCGACAGGCTCCTCGAACAACAACCTCGCCTGCGTTCATCAGGCTGTCTCGATCGATGGCTCGACGACAACGAATGCGGGGAGCGTCACGGTCACGAGTGACGCTCATCAGTCGATCTCGATCCAGCAGAACTCGCTGACCGGCAGCAACACCGTTCAGGGCGCAGTGCGACCGGCGCAGAACGCTACGACTGCAGCTCGGACGCCACGTCCCCGCTGACGCAGGATGAGTCGTTGACCTCGTTCGTGACCGGCAAGGGGTCGATCACGCAGAAGCAGGACACGGCGACCGACCGGCAGTGCGAATGTGGTGGTCGACATCGAGCAGAACCAGAGCTCGGGCTTCAAATGCGACGTCGGCGACGGTGTGTCCCTCGTCGGGAGCCAACAACGCAGCGTTCACGCAGACGAGCGACATGGAGGCGATCGCCAACACCCCGAAGGGGCCGGTGACCCAGACGCAGAGCGCGGATGTCCCCAACCGCGCCCTACAGCGGAATAGTCGGGACGATCAACCAGGACAGCACCAACACCTCGACCGCACATGCGACGCAGACAGGAGACGCAGTGCGAGGACGCGGTCAATGTTGCGACGATCCCGGCGACGTGCGACACAGCCCATCAGGACACCTGCCGAGCTACTCGATCACGCAGACGCAGTACGGGCCGATGGGGGTCTTCACGCCCCCGACGAAGCAGCTCGGGTCGCGTGCACTACGCCCACAAGGGCTACGGCCAGTCGGGCAGACCCGGAAACGCCGGCGACCTGTTCTTCCTCACCCAGACCTCGAAGCAAGACAACGACGACCCCGCACTCGACGCAGAAGAATACGGTCAGTGGCGGAATCACCAGTTCAGGCACCGGAATCGTCAATCAGAACACGTTGATTCAAGGGACTGGAAAGACTGATGTGCAGGCAGGGACGAACACGGTCAACGGCACGATCCTCTGCCCGAACGGCAAGACCTCCTGCACGAAGACTCTGTCCGCGCCGAAGATCACGGCGAAGCCTTCAAACACCGACGTGTATGGCAAGCCGTTCGTCTTTTCGAACCCGGATCCAACAGTCGGCTTCGTCTGTCTCCTCGACAGCAATCCCGTGCCGTGCACCACGACCACATCCAATCAAACCGGCACACACGGAACCTATTCAGACGCACCGTCCGGTTCCCACACGTTCTCAGTTGAGACCGTGGATCCACAGAATGCGGCGAGCGGTGTCGCGGCCTCGGTGCCCTACACCTGGGTGACCACGCCGCCGGATCCGTCGATCACCGCGAAGCCGACGAACCCGGACACGTTTGGCCACAGCGAGTCGTTCTCGTTCACCAATGCGGACTCGTCAGTCCAGTACAAATGCAAGCTCGACACCGGCTCGTACACGAGCTGCGCCTCGGGTGTGAGCTACCCGAACCTCGTTTCCGGCTCGCATTCGTTCAGCGTCAAGGCATACGACTCGACCGGCACGTATGTCAGCGACAACGACGCCCACTGGACCTGGGTGATCACGCCGCCGGATCCGTCGATCACCGCGAAGCCGACGAACCCGGACACGTTTGGCCACAGCGAGTCGTTCTCGTTCACCAATGCGGACTCGTCAGTCCAGTACAAATGCAAGCTCGACACCGGCTCGTACACGAGCTGCGCCTCGGGTGTGAGCTACCCGAACCTCGTTTCCGGCTCGCATTCGTTCAGCGTCAAGGCATACGACTCGACCGGCACGTATGTCAGCGACAACGACGCCCACTGGACCTGGGTGATCACGCCGCCGGATCCGACTATCAGTTCCGGCCCCGATTCTCAGACCACCTCGACGACAGCAAACTTCGTCTTTGCAGACGACGATTCGACCGCCAAGTTCGAGTGCAATCTCGATGGTGGAGGCTACGTTTCTTGTCCGTCCACCAATCCGACCTATTCCGGTCTGTCCCACGGACCGCACACCCTGGACGTCAAGGCGACGGATTCAAGCGGGAACTACGAGAGCACCAACGCTGCGACATACAGCTGGGAGGTCATCCCGTACTTGACCTTTGAGTGGGACGGCAGCGGGGCTTCCGCTGGATGGTCAGACGCCCCTGGGGCGTCGCCGATCAATCTGACTGTCGGGTCGCCATCAGACACGACCTACGCGCAGTTCACGATCCACGACTCGGCAGCTCTCACTGTCAGCGGTCTAGCAGAGCCGACGTTCACGACGGACACCTACTCCGCCGGATCACCCCGCTACGACATCGACTTCAGCGACGGTAATTACGCCTTTGGCTACCCATCCCAGGCGGGTCTCGGGACCGCATCGTGGGAGCTCATCCAATGCAGCCCTGACTGCGTGAGTCAGGGCTATATGTCGTGGACTGATATCAAGACCGCCGAAAGCGGCCAGACCGTGGCCGATGCAGTCATCGAAGCGGACGGTGACCAGTCGGCAGGGACCACGGACGGCATCACTGACTTCACGTTCAACGGCTACAGCCTCAGCTTCTTCACCAACTGAGAGACGTACTGGGGAGATGGGTGCGCGTTCTCGCCACTCATCTCCCCGGTTCACCCGCCCTCCGCGAGGTAGATCAAGCAGTCGGGAGGGCTCGTCAGAGCCGGGCTTCACCCGGCGGGAGCCGGCCCCTCGACCAGCTCGCCTCATCTGCTTCCTGACCTGCCAGAGCTACCCATACGACTAGAAACGTCGGAAAGTTTCGGCGTAGGCTCGTCTCCGACCGATGGTCACGCGGCCCGCAACGAGGAGCGGGACGCAAGGGGATAGGAGGGGAGAGCTGTGCGTAGACGAGTCTTGTTGAGTCTCTTGGCGGCCTCGATTGTCGCGGTGGCGTTCGGCTCGGCATCAGGTGCCGCGACCACGAGGGCGCAGAAGGTGGCGAGGATCGACGTTTCCACGCGGGCGGCGGTGATCCAGTACCTGCGTTCGATTCACGTGAGTCCGAAGGGAGTCGTGATTCAGCGCGGCCTCCGCAACTACGCAGGGACACGGTGTCCCGGGCGTGGATGGAGCTGCACACGTGCGACGCACGCGGTGGTGCAGGTGGCGAAGGCCGGCGGCCGGAACACGTTCCGCTGCACGACGACGAAGATGCGCCGTCGTTCAGGTTGCGATGGCGCCCGCGGCGTTGACCAACACGGCGGCGTGCATCAAGACGACCGGCCTGTCGCAGTCCTGCACGATCAGCCAGTCGAGCTCGACGAAGGACAACGTAGCGATCGTCTACGAGGACGCCACGAAGGCGTCGGGTCTGACGCAAACTGCGACGTCCGCCGCGTCGATCACGCAGCGGGCAACGGGTTCCGCAAACGCGAACACCGCCTGCGTCTTCCAGAACATCAACGTGACCGGATCGACAGTCGCGAAGAAGGGCTCGTCCGTCAACGTCACGCTCGAGGCTCATCAGAACGTGACGATCAAGCAGGACTCGATGCACGGCGGAAACGCTGCGGCGCAGTCCGCTACATCCAGCGGTCACTGCATCGGCAGTGCCGTCACGCAGACCCAGATGTTGAAGTCGATCGCCAACGGGTCCGGACAGATCACGCAGAACGAGAACGCCGCAGCGAATGGCCCGAATGTGTCGCTCGACATCGAGCAGAATCAGAGCAGCGGCTTCACCGGCAACGCGACAGGCGCGAACTCGCTCGCCTTCAGCCAGACGAGCAATCTCCAGGCCGTCGCCAACACCCCGAAGGGGCCGGTGAGCCAGACACAGAGCTCGCCCGACACCAGCCTGCCGTACAGCGGACTCGTCGGGACGGTCAACCAGGACAGCCAAGGGGTCTCTACCGCAAACGTCGTCCAGACGGAGACGCAATGCGAGGACGCGGCGACCTCCGGCCTTTCCAGTTGCCATACGGCCCCCGGCGACTCCGATTTCAACGGCTCGTACGCGCTCCACCAGACGCAGTACGGACCGGAGGGGATCTTCAAGGCACCGAAAGTCGGCCAGGGCCCTGTGCACTTCGTCCACAAGGGCGTCGGCACCGCGACGCAGACCGGAAACTCGGGCGACACGTTCACGATCGACCAGTCGTCGCAGCAGGACAACGACACGGGCAGTGGCCAGACGAACACCGTCCAGGCCGACTGCAGCACCCCCGGGACCTGCACGACCACCCAGCAGACGACGGTGAACGGATCGACGACACAGGACACGCAGTCGGGGCAGAACGTCAGCAGCTCGATCAACTGCACCGGCTCGGACTGCACGGCCACGCCGCCGCCGATGCCCACGATTACGGACGCTCCGCCGGATCCGAGCGATTCGTCCGACGCGTCGTTCTCCTTCACGGACACAGACCCGACGGTCACGTTCGAGTGTCAGCTCGACGACGGCGCGTATGAGGACTGCACTTCGCCGGCGACATACGGCGATCTGGCCGACGGGCAGCACACGTTCAACGTCAAGGCGAAGAACACCACCGGCCAGGAGAGCGATCCGGCGAGCTACACCTGGACGATCTCGACGGGGCCGAGCCCGGTCACGGTCTTGCAGCTCAACCCGGCAACCGATCCGGAGAGTGGAACTTGCGGGGATAGCTTCGCCTCCGGCACGGGTGGCTTCGACGGCACTCCAACGATGGTCTCCGAAACGGTCGACCTCAGCCAGTTCGATGGCCAGGCGATCCAGCTCCGCTTCGCCTTCTCGACGGGAGACGCGCAATTCAACAACTACGAGGGGTGGTACGTCAACAACATTCAGGTGACAGGAACGGAGGGAGACTCCCCGGTCACCGTCTTCTCGGATCCTGTCGCCGACGGAGATACGACCTTCACTGCGTCGAGTGACTTCGGCGTTGCTCCCGGCTGGCACGTGAGTGACCGGCGCAACGCGGACCTCGGCGGCCCCGCCTGGTGGTACGGGAACGACGTCACCGGGTCGTACCAGTCTCCGGATCCGATCGACAACTGCCAGGACAGCTCGGCAAATGCAGGAACGATCACGTCGCCTGTCTTCACGCTTGCGTCGAACTCGGAGCTTTCCTTCGACACCCTCTGGCAAATCGAGGGCGTGAACCCATCGAGCTTCGACCTGATGGATGTCCAGGTGATCCCAGCCTCGATCATCGAGGTTGCCCCAAAGATGCCGGCAACAAAGCGGCGAAGTAACCGTTAGGCAGTCGAGGGGCCGGCGGGAGCCGGCCCCTCCACCAACTCCGCCAGCTCGGCGTCGACGGCGTCGCGGCGGACGTCGGCGCCGATGCGGGCGAAGGTGGAGCGCGCTCGCTCGAGCTCTGTGCGGCCGCCGACCACCTCGCCGAACGTCAGCAGCGAGCGGGCGAACGCAAAGCGCGTCTCGGCGAGGTCGAGCGGGTAGTCGAGCTCCTCGAACAGCCGCACCGCCTCGGCGAACGCCGCCGCAGCCGCTGCGGACTCGCCGGCCGCAGTCGCAACCCAGCCCTCGGTCAGCGAAAGCCAGGCGCTGGAATGCGGATCCTCCTCAGGAACGCCGCGAGCCGCGAAGGCGGCGATCTCGCGAGCGTCGTCGAGCCGGTCCTGGGCGACGAGGGTCCGAACGAGGTGCCAGTACGTATTCAGCAGGACCCAGCCGCCGATCTGCAGCGCGACCGGAAGGGCCTCGCGCAGCCACTTCTCGCCTTCCTCGTCCCGACCGTTCTCGAGCGCGAAGGTGCCCAGGCCGAGGGTGAGGTTCTGCACCTGGAAGTAGCTGTCCCCCGTCCGCTCGAACCACGTTCGCGCCTGGAGGCAGAGGCGTTCGGCCTCCTCGGGGCGATTGCGGTAGTACGCGACGATCCCGAGCCAGGAAGCTCCCTCGGCTTCGATCCGGTGACTACCGAGGTCGTCCGCGAGCTCGAGACAGCGCTGGAGCTCGGACTCTGCGGCCTCGAGGTCGTGGCTCATCAGTGGCGCCGCGATGCGGAGGTGGCCCTCGGCGGCGAGTGCGTGGTCGCCGAGCGCCTCGGCCTCGGCGATCGCGGCGCGGAGCTTCTCGATCGGCTGGTCGAGCTCGCCCAGGTAGTCGACGACGAACGTGTTCATGACGAATGCCACTCTCGTGCGAAGGCGAGCGTCTTCGGTCGAACCCGCGAGTTCTTCGGCCTTGAGGAGCCGGCGGTGCGCGTCGTTCGGCCGCCCCTGACGCTGGTCGATGTCGCCGAGCAGGAGCAGCGCCTCCGCTTCGGCTTCGGCACGGCCCAGCTCGGAGGCCTGCTCCGCGACCTCGAGCAGCTCTTCCGTGGCTTCCTTGAGCTCGCCGAGCTGCATCGCCATGTCCGCCCGCTGCACGCGCAGCGTCACGCGCAGGTCGGCGTGCTCGTCGTCGAGCAGGTCGAGGGCACGCGTGTAGTAGCGATGCGCCTCGCGGAGGCTCTCGCGCCGCTCGGCGCGGCCGCCCGCCTCGGCGAGCATGGACGCTGCCTCCTGGATCGGCGGTTCGATCGGGCTTCGCGTGACCTCGCGTGCGAGCAGGCACGCCTGCTCGAGGTGCCACGCGACGATCTCCACGAATTCGTCGGCACCGGTCGGCAGGTCCTTCACCCAGTTCGTGAAGCCGAGATGGAGCTGCGCGCGAAGCCCTTTCGGCACCTGGCCGTACGCGACGTCGCGCATCAGGATGTGATTGAACGAGTACTCCTCGTCGTTCCGGACGGTGGAGACCTTCAGGTGGGCGACGAAGTCGCGCCGCTCGAGCTCCGAGAGACCGGGTTGCGGGTCTTCCGGCGCTGCGCTGTCTGCGGCGCCGAGGCGGGCGACCGCGCCCGCCCAGAAGACGGAGCCGATCACCGACGCGTGGTGGGCGAGCTGTTTCTCCTTGGGCTCCAGCCTGTCGAGGCGCGAGCTGATCAGTCCCTGCACGCTGGTCGGGATCGGGACGTCTTGCATCTCGTCGCTCTCCCAGCGCTCGAGTTCGAGCAGCCCTTCCTCGCGGAGCATCCGCACGGTCTCCTCGAGGAAGAGTGGATTGCCGCCGGCGTTGGTGATGAGCGTCTCGGCGAAACGTGTGTCCGCGAATGCAGGGTCACCGGTGAGACCACCCAGCAGCGCCGCCGCCTGCTCCGGTCCGAGGGTATGCAGGTCGACGGTGCGCCGCTTGCCCTCTCGGCCGAGGAAGCCCGGCGCCTGGTCTTCGATCTCGGGCCGCGACGTGGCGATGACGGCCAGCGGTACCCCTCCCTCCTCGGCCAGGAGGTACGAGAGCAGCTCGAGCAGCGTCGGCTCGGCCCAGTGCAGATCCTCGACCACGACCGCCGTCGGTCGCTCCGACGCGAGCAGCTGGAGGACACGGCGGAGCCCCCAGTGGAGCTCGGCCTGCGAGATCTCGGTCGTCGCATACGTCCCGCGCGGCGTCGTGGGGATGCCGATCAGGTTGGAGAGCGCGGCCGCGATCGTCCGGAGCTCGTCGAGGTCGTCGGTGGGGAGCGTCTCGAGGAAGGTGTCGAGCTTCTGCGCGCTCGCCTCGCGGTCGTCGCTCTGCAGGATCCCCGCCGCCGACTTGAAGATCTCCACGATCGGCCAGTACGTGATGCCCTCGCCGTACGAGAGGCACTTCCCACGATGGACCGTGAACTGGTCCTCGAGGTGACGCACGAATTCGAGTAGTAGGCGGCTCTTGCCCACGCCCGGTGAGCCGACGATCGTCGCCAGTCCCGCCGTGCGCTCTTCCAGCAGCTCACTGGTGAAGGTAGTGAGCTCTTCGAGCTCGGCCTCGCGGCCGACGAGCTCGGTCTCGGCCCGGCGTTCCGAGACCTCCCCTTCTTGCGCAGCGACGACCTCCCAGACCTCGACCGGCTCGGCCTTCCCCTTCGCCTGGATGGGCTCGGCCGCGCTGAACGCGAACGAATCCATGGTCGCGAGATACGTCGTCCGGCTGACGAGGATGCCGTCGGTCGGTGCCGCCGACTGGATGCGTGCGGCGGTGTTGAGCACGTCGCCGGCAGCCGACCACTCGCCCTCGCCCGGCCGCGCCCCGAGCATCACGAGCGCCTCCCCGGTGTGAATGCCGGTTCGGATGTGGAGGTCGAGCCACTCGTCTTCCTCGTTCAGCTCGGCGATTCCCTGCCTGACCGCGAGCGCGGCGCGGATGGCGCGCTCCGGATCGTCCTCGTGGGCTTTGGGCGTGCCGAACAGCGCGAGGATGGCGTCGCCGCTGAACTTCTCGAAGGTGCCGCCATGGGCCTCGAGCTCACCGCGGACGCGTGCGTGGTACGGAGCCACGAGCGACTTCACGTCCTCGGGATCGAGATTCTCGGAGCGAGCGGTCGAGCCGACGAGGTCGACGAAGATCGCGGTGATGACCTTTCGCTCCTCGCTGGGCGCCGGTGCGGCCGCGAGGGGACTCCCGCAGAAGCCGCAAAGCCGGAACTTGGCGGGATTCGCTTCGCCACACGATGGGCAGACGGTGGTCTGTGGCTCGGCGGGCTGCGGCTCGGCAGCTGCGAGCGCGGTGCCGCAGAAGCCGCAAACGCGGAACTTGTCGGGATTCTCCTCGCCGCAGCTGGGGCAGATCTGCATGTTTTCGAGTGTACGAGCCGGTTCGGCCCCGCTCAAAGCGCGTGCGCGCTAGGAGAGGGCGATCTGCAAGCCCTCGCGCGCGATGAGCGGCGGCTCCTGGTCGTCCTGGACGGCCGCGGCCACCTGGTCGTAGAGACCCTCGAGCTCGTGATCCGAGCGCATGGGATCGTGGTGGAACATCGCGAGTTGGCGGACTCCGGCGGCGCGAGCGAACGCGGCTGCATGCGTGACGCTCGAGTGGCCCCAGCCTTGTCGGCCGCCTCGGTACTCCTCGTCCGTGTACTGCGAGTCGTGCAGGAGGAGGTCCGCGTTCGCCGCCAGCGACCAGCCGGAGATCCACTCGGGCCGGTCGTCGAGGGCGGCGGTCAGGTACGGCTCGTGATCGGGGATGTACGCGAGGACACGACCTTCCTCCTCGATCCGGTAGCCGAGCGTGGGCCCGCGATGCTCGACCATCTGGGCTTCGACGACGGCGCTGCCGACTCGCCACGGCTCGCGCGGGGCGTCGTCGAACACGGCTTCCGCCGGCGCTTCCGAGAGGCCGATCGGGAAGAGCGGCGGCGACAGATAGCGGGAGATTCGTTGCCGGAGTGTCGCCGTCGGGGACGGCGGTCCCCAGAACCTGAGGTCCCAGCCGGACCTCCAGAGCGGCGCGAAGAAGCCGAGTCCCTCGACATGGTCGAGGTGGAGATGGGTCAGACAGATGTAGAGCACGCCGGGATCTCGCTCGACGAGCCGCTGCCCGAGTTCGCGGATCCCGGAGCCTGCGTCGAGGATCAGCGTCGTGCCGTCGGCGAGCTCCAGCTCGACACAGGAGGTGTTGCCGCCGTAGCCGACGGTGGCAGGTCCCGGCGCGGAGAGCGATCCCCGCGCACCCCAGACGCGAACGATCACGGCGCGGCCGGAAGCTCCCAGAAGATCGACATCACTCCGACCACTTCGTCGGGATGCGAGAAGAGCGGGAACGCGGTGACGGTGATCTCGCGCTCGCGACCGTCCAGACCGCTGAACGCGAACGAGCCGTGAACCGGCCGCCGTTCGCGCAATGCGATGCCTCCCGGCGTCTCTTCGGGCGCCAGTGGCTGTTCGTCGATCGTCCGTGGCTGGAAGAGCTCCTGCCAGCGCGAGGCAGGCAGCGAGCCGACGTCG
Organism: uncultured Actinomycetes bacterium; assembly: GCA_963731015.1. Taxonomy (GTDB): domain Bacteria; phylum Actinomycetota; class Thermoleophilia; order Gaiellales; family Gaiellaceae; genus Palsa-739. The sequence goes on along the minus strand of CAVSTY010000003.1, from coordinate 317,333 downwards.
AGGTAGGAGCGTCCGAGTACGTCACCGGCGGCGGCGTTGAAATAGATGAGGTCGCCCCTGGCGTCGATGATGAGCGTCGGCGTCGCCAGCTTCGTCGCGAACGAACGGGCAACGATGAGCACGAGGTCCGGTTGCTGGCGATCCACCGGCCGATCCTACGCCGCTCCTCGTCCGACTAGGCTTCGCGGCCGTGGCGAAGGTAGCTCCGGAGGAACACGAGCTGCGGCGCGTGATCGACGAGGAGCGTGAGGTCGACGGGCTCGGCCCGGACGAGCTGCTCGCGATCTACCGCTCGCTGATCCTCCTCCGCACGTATGACGAGCGCTCCGTCGTCTACCACAGCCAGGGCCGGATCGGGACCTACGCGATCTTCTGGAACCACGAGGCGATGCAGGCCGGCTCGGTGCACGCGCTCACCGACGAGGACTGGATCTTCCCGAGCTACCGCGAGTCGGCGATCGGGCTGCTGCGTGGCCTGCCGCCGAGCACCGTCCTCCACTGGTGGCGGGGCCATCCGGCCGGCTGGTGGAACCCGGCGGAGTACCGCGTCGCCTCGATCTGCGTGCCGATCGCGACGCACGTTCCGCATGCCGCCGGCCTCGCGTGGGGCGAGAAGCTGAAGGGCAACTCGACCGTCGCGATCGCCTACTTCGGGGACGGCGCGACGAGCGAGGGCTCCTTCCACGAGGGCGCCAATCTCGCGGCGGTGATGCAGGCGCCGCTGATCCTCTTCTGCAACAACAACCAGTGGGCGATCTCGACGCCGCTCGAGGCGCAGACGCATGCCGAGGCTCTGGTCGACAAGGCCGTCGGCTACGGGATGCCGGGCGTGCGCGTCGACGGCGGCGACGTGCTCGCCGTGTACGAGGCGACGCGCGAGGCGGTCGAGCGTGCCCGGGGAGGAGGCGGCCCGACGTTCATCGAGGCCGTCACGTACCGCGCCGCTCCGCACGCGACGGCTGACGACCCGCGCGCGTACATCGATCTCGACCGCGTCGAGGAGGAGAAGCGCAACGAGTGCGTCGGCCGCTACGAGCGCCTATCTCCGCCGCCTCGGCGTGCTCGACGACGCGACGGCCGAGGAGGTCAAGAACGACGCGCTCGAGACGATGCGGCAGGGAATCGCCGAGGCGGAGGCCGAGCCGGAGCCCGATCCCGAGCTCGTGTTCGACAACGCGTACGTTCTCCCGCCGCCGAACCTCCGCGAGGGCTGGGATGGCTGAGCTCTTCATGGTCGAGGCGATCAACGACGGCTTCCACGTCGAGCTCGCCCGTGACGACACGGTCCTGGTCATGGGCGAGGACGTCGGCCGCGCAGGCGGTGTCTTCCGCGCGACGGCCGGGCTGCGCGAGCGCTTCGGCGAGAACCGCTGCGTCGACACGCCGCTCGCCGAGGCGGGGATCCTCGGCAGCGCGGTCGGGCTCTGCATGGCCGGCTGGCGGCCGGTCTGCGAGATGCAGTACGACGCGTTCTCGTATCCCTGTCTCGACCAGCTGATCACCCACGTCGGCCGCTACCGCTGGCGCACCGGCGGGAAGATGGAGTTCCCGCTCGTCGTGCGGATGCCGTACGGCGGCGGCGTGCGCGCACCCGAGCTGCACGACGACTCGCCTGAGGCGTACTACGTCCACACGCCCGGCGTGAAGGTCGCGATTCCCTCGACGCCTGCCGACGCGAAGGGGCTCCTCGCGGCGGCGATCCGCGACCCCGATCCCGTCGTCGTGCTCGAGCCCAAGCTGATCTACCGCGGCGAGAAGCAGGAGGTGCCCGAGGGCGAGCACGTCGTCCCGCTCGGCCGGGCGCGGCTCGCGCGGGAGGGGACGGACGTGACGTTCGTCGCCTACGGCGCGATGGTGCCGGTGTGCGAGCGCGCGGCGGATGCGCTCGAAAACGAGGCCTCGGTCGAGGTGCTCGATCTCCGCTCGCTGCGCCCGCTCGACGAGGACGCGCTGCTCGCGTCCGCCTCGAAGACGGGCCGCGTCGTGGTCGTGCAGGAGGCGCCGCGCACGGCGGGCTTCGGAGCGGAGATCGCGGCCATCCTCGCGGAGAAGGCGATCCTCGACCTCCACGGCCCCGTCCTGCGCGTGACCGGCTTCGACGTGCCGTATCCGTACTGGAAGATCGAAGATCGCTACATGCCGTCGGTCGAGCGGGTCGTCGGTGCCGCCCGGAAGCTCCTCGAGTTCTGAGCCGCGCCTGCGCATCTGGCTCGAGCGCGGCGAGTCGGGCTACTGGCTGCGCGACGCCGCAACGGGCGACGCGATGAAGTGGGACGATCCGCGTGTTCGGGTGGTCAAGCTCGCGGGCGCGTCGTACCGCGCCGACGCGCTGCAGGACGATGCCTTCGCGCCGGGCCGCAGGGTTGCGCTCGTTCCGGAGCCGGGGAACGAGCACGACCGGAACGCGGTCGCCATCTGGGACGCGGAGCGGCGCCTGCAGGCGGGCTACGTTCCGGCCGAGGTCGCGCCCGAGCTGGGCGGCGACGAGCAGGCGGTCTCGCTCTGGGAGTTCCGCGGCGAGGACGGGCAGCGCATCGGCCTGCGCGTCCTGCTCGCACCGGCGGACGCCTGGATCCAGGAGCCGCGCGCATGAGGGGCTGGTTCTCCCGCGAGTACGAGCCGGTCGAGACGATCGAGCCCGGCGGGTCGGTCTCGTTCCAGGTCCCGAACGCCGGCTGGTTCTGGGATGCCGACGTCGAACCGGAGCGGCCCGAAGGCGCCGGCCATGCGCTGTACGGCCCCGTCGAAGTCGGCGGTGCGCGCGCCGGCCAGACGCTCGTGGTACGCATCGACGAGGTCGTCCCGCACGACTGGGGCCGCACGTGGGCCGACGGGGAGACCTTTACCTGGTCGCTCGACGGCGACATGTGGTGGCTCGGCCCGCACGCCGTCCGTGCGGCGCCGTTCCTCGGCGTGATCGGGATGCCGCCGCCGGAGCCCGGCGAGCACTCGACGACTCCGCCGCGGCGCTGGGGCGGGAACATCGACTGCAAGGAGCTGGTCGCCGGCACGACGCTGTATCTCCCGATCGCGGTCGATGGCGCACTCCTGATGGCGGGCGACGGCCACGGCGCGCAGGGCGACGGCGAGGTGTCGGGAACCGCCATCGAGTGTCCGGTCGAGCGGGCGACGCTTACGCTCGACCTCGACGACCGCGACCTCCGCTCCCCGATCGCTCGAACTTCGAGCTTCTGGCTGGCATTCGGCTTCGACGAGGATCTCGACGCCGCCGCGGAGCAGGCGACCGAGACGATGCTCGACCTGATGGAGCGCGAGTTCGCCGTCTCGCGCCCGGAGGCGCTCGCGCTGGCGAGCGTTGCGGTAGACCTGCGCGTGACGCAGGTGGTCAACGATGTCAAAGGCGTCCACGCGGTCCTCCGGGACGACGCGATCCGCTAGAACTGCGCCCCGTGGCCTACGAGTTCAAGCTGCCCGACCTCGGCGAAGGTCTGACGGAGGGCGAGATCGCCCGCTGGCTCGTCGAGGAGGGGCAGGACATCGCCGAGGACGCACCGCTCGTCGAGATCGCGACTGACAAGACGACCGTTGAGATCCCGTCGCCGGCGGGCGGCAAGGTCTCGCAGATCCTCGTGGCGGAGGGCGAGGTCGTGCCGGTCGGCACCGTGCTCGTCGTGATCGGCGGTGACGGCGCCGCCCCCGAGTCTCGTGACGAGGAGCAGCCGCGCGTCGAGCCGGAGCTGCAGCAGCAAGCGGCGCGACCGGCCCGCGAGAAGGTTCGGGCGACGCCGCTGGTCCGCAAGGTCGCCGCCGAGCTCGGCGTCGATCTCGCCGCCGTGACCGGTAGCGGGCCCCAGGGGCGGATCACGGAGGACGACGTTCGCGCGGCGACCGGCGGAGAGTCCGGGCGCGCGACGCCGACCGAGGGCGAGCACGTCCAGCTGCGCGGCGTCCGCCGACAGATGTTCGAGCACCTCACGCGCGCTCACGAGATCCCGGCCGTGACCTGGGTCGAGGAGTGCGACTTCTCGGAGGTCGACCTCAAGCGCCTCGTTCCGCTCGTCCTCCAGGCGGTCGCCGCGTCCCTCCGAGAGTTCCCGGAGCTCAACGCGCGCGTCGAGGAGGCGGAGCTCGTGCTGCTCGGCCGCTACGACCTCGGCGTCGCGGTCCAGACCGAGCAGGGACTCGTGGTCCCGGTCGTGCACGGCGCCGACGGGCTCTCTCTCGACGAGCTCGACGCCGAGGTGCGGCGCCTCGCGGAGGGTGCGCAGGCGGGGACGCTGAAGCCGGAGGAGCTCCGGGGCGGCACGTTCACCGTCACGAGCGCGGGCAAGGCGGCCGGCCTGTTCGTGACGCCGCTGATCAACCATCCCGAGGTGGCGATCCTCGGCATCCACCGGATCGAGGAGCGCCCGATCGTGCGGGACGGCGAGGTCGTCGTCCGCCGGATGGGGAATGTCTCGGTGACGTTCGACCACCGCGTGATCGACGGCAAGCGCGCCGCCGAGTTCGGCCTGGCGGTGATCGGCCGGCTGGCCGGCTAGACCGCGATCTGCTCTGCGGCGAGGTGCGGCTCGAGCATCGACTCGATCCGCGGCGCCGTCGCGCGCCCCTCGAGCCGCGACACGACGCGCCGCTCGACGACGAGCGCGAGCGCCGGCACCTGATCCACCCGGAAGCGCTCGGCGAGATCGGGCCGCTCGTCCACGTCGACCTTGCTCACGCGCAGACGGTCGCGTTCCTTCCGGGCGATGTGTGCGAGCAGGCTCTCCATCCGCCGGGCTTGGCCGGAGCGGAGGGAGGTGAAGAAGATGAGCAGCGGTCGTTGGTCGGGGGTCACGTGAAGCCTCCTAGCGGGATCTGCGCGGACAACGGCCGAGAGGCGCGCGCGGTTACGGTTCCCCGCATGGGATCGTGGTACTGGATCGGCGTCTGCGCCGGCCTCGGCGCCGCCGCCGGAGTGTTCTTCGCCGGCGTGGCCGGTACAGGGCGCACGTGGCGGATCGCCACCATCGTTGTGGGCGCAGCCGTCGGCGCGGGCATCGGCTTCGGGATCGAAAGCTGGCAGCCGGGAGGCTGGGGCGACCGCCTTGCCGGAATCGCCGGCGCTGTTGCCGGTGCGCTGGGCGCTCTGCAGATCGTCCGCGGAGCGGTCCGGCGTGGCGCGACACACGCCGGCACCGCGCTGCTCGTCACAGGCGCAGCCCTCGTCGTCGCGGCCCTGGCCTGGATCCCCCTGGTCGGCTACCTCGAGGCGGTGGCGCTGCCTGCCGTCGCCGCGCGGCTCCGGCGAACGCAACCCGAGCGGTACGCCGGTTTGCGGACGCTCGCGCGGGACGAGTAAGTCCGACATATGGCTCCGAAGCTGGCGCTCCTCGTCGTCGACGGGATGACCCCGGCCGCCTTCGAGCGCGCGGTCGAGAGTGGCCGCGCGCCGGCTCTCTCCTTCCTCGCCGAGCACGGCGACTACCGGCAGGCCACCTCGGTCTTCCCGTCGCTCACGCCCGTCTGCCTCACCTCGATCGCGACCGGCGCCGGGCCGGGCGTGCACCACATCCCTTCGCTCGTCTGGTGGAACCGGCAGGAGCGCAGGATCGTGGAGTACGGCTCGTCCTTCGCGGCTCTTCGCGCGGCCGGTCTCTCGCAGTCGCTACTCGACCCGATCTTCAACATGAACGCGCGCCACCTCGCGCCGGGCGCGACGACGATCTACGAGGCGCTCGAGGACGCCGGCCTCGTCGCGGCCGCTGTGAACATCACCTGCTACCGCGGCCGGCACCGCCACCTGACGACCCTTCCCGGAGTACGGCGTGCCGCCTACGGGCCGCGCCGGTTCTTCTTCTACGGCCTGTTCGAGTCGGACCGGACCGGCGCGCCGTTCGTGGCGCGCAGCCGCCGCGCGGGATCGGTCGACGCGTACGCCGCCGGGGCGGGACGCTGGCTCGTCACGCGCGACGGATTCGACTTCCTTGCCTTCTACCTCTCCGGCTTCGACTTCGCCTCGCATGCGGGCGGCCCGGACAGCGAGGCGGCCGGCCATGCGCTCGAGCAGGCCGACGCCGCGATCGGAGCACTGTTCGAGGCGGCGGGCGGGCCGGACGAGTTCCTCGAGCGCTACGCCGTCGTGCTCCTCTCGGATCACGGCCAGACCTCGGTCGAGCATGCCGCACACCTGGAGGCGCCGTTCGCGGATCTCGAGGGGCAGGTCGTCGTCACGGCGTCGAATCGCGCCGGGCAGATCTATCTCCTGCCGGGCGCGCGGGTCGAAGCGGCCGAGCTGGCGCGGCGGCTGGACGGCTTCCCGGCGGTGGACGTCACGCTTCGACTGGAGGGAGGCGAGGCCGTCGCTCGTCGGGACGCGGCGGACGCTCCGGTCGAGAAGCTGGAGCACCCCGACGGCGCCGCGCGTGCACGCTCGGCGCTCGCGAACCCGAACGCCGGCGAGCTGCTCGTGTCGGCGGCGGAGGGCTGGGAGCTCACCGACCTGGGCGGTCGCCACCACGCGGGCGGGGGCAGCCACGGCTCGCTCGTCGCCGGCGACTCGTTCGCACCCGTCGTGACCGTCGGGCTGCAGGCAGACGTGCGTCGGATCACCGACGTGGCGCCGGTCGGTGCTCGCCCATTTCGGCGTCGCGGTGCCGCAGTCGATGGAGGCGCTCGCAAGTGTCGGCTGACGAGCGGGCACGGATGGTCGAGGGGCAGCTCCGCCGGCGCGGCATCTACGACGAGCGCGTGCTCGCGGCGATGGGGCGCGTGCCGCGCGAGCTGTTCGTTCCGCCGGAGCTGCGGGAGTCTGCGTACGCCGACGCCGCGCTGCCGATCGGCGGTGAGCAGACGATCTCCCAGCCGTACATGGTCGCGCTCATCTGCGAGCAGCTCGCGCTGCACGGCAGCGAGCGCGTGCTCGATGTCGGCACCGGGTCCGGCTACCAGGCCGCGGTGCTCGCCGAGCTGGTCGGCGAGGTGCACACGATCGAGCGGATCCCGAAGCTCGCGGAGCACGCACGCGCGAATCTCGCTGCGGCCGGCTACGGGGATCGCGTCCAGCTCCACGTCGGCGACGGCACGCTCGGCGTCCCGGAGCGCGCACCGTTCGCCGCAATCGCGGTCGCGGCCGCGGCGCTGGAGGCGCCGCCCGCGCTCTACGAGCAGCTCGAGCAGCGCGGTCGCCTCGTCGTCCCGGTGGGCGGCGCCGGCGAGCAGTGGCTCGAGGTCGTCGTGCGGACGCCCGAGGGCCCGGCCGTCCTGCGCACCGTTCCCTGCCGCTTCGTGCCGTTGATCGCGGGCCGGTGACGTATTCCGTGCCGGCCGACGGGTGAGAAACGATGGAGAGCATGGGGCCGAGGTCAGCCACTGAGCTGCTGCAGCTTCCGGTGCAGCTCCACGGGATCCGTCTCGGCCGGCCCGTAGACCTGCTGCTCGATCTCGCCGAGTGGCGCGCGCTCGGCTTCGTGGTGCTCTGCGGCGACGGGAGCAGCCGCTTCCTCGTCTTCGCCGCCGTCGACCTGCGGGACGACGCGATCGATGTGCGGTCGGCCCTCATGTTGCTCGAGGACGTCGGGTTCTACCGCGATCGCTCGCGGTCGCTGCGCGACCTCCTCGGCGGCGAGCTCCGCGACCTCCTGCTCGCGCCCGACGGACACGTCGAGGCGCTCGTCGTGGAGCGGGAGTCCGAGCGTGTTTCGACCGCCTGACGCAGAAGAGGCGCTACCCTCGCGGGCGAACGTGGGACGCCCGGGCGCCACTCTCCAGACACCGCGGCCGCGCCTGGTCGCATCGCTCCTTTCCGTCCGCAACTGGCAGCAGCTCGGCAAGTTCTGTGTCGTCGGCGCGGTCGGCTATCTGATCAACCTCGCGGTCTACGACCTGCTGCTGCACCGGGGCGTGCATTACCTCGTCGCTGCCACCTGCTCGTTCCTCGTCGCCGTCACGAGCAACTACATCTGGAACCGAGTGTGGACCTTTCGCGAGCACCGCGGCCACGTCGGCATCCAAGGGATGCGCTTCTTCCTCGTCTCGCTCGCGGCGCTCGGGGCGAACCTCCTCCTGCTCCACGTGCTGATCGCCGACGGCGGGCTCGGCAGGCTCGCCGCACAGGCCATCGCCGTCGTCCTCGTGATGCCGCTCAACTTCGTCGGGAACAAGCTCTGGTCGTTCCGGCTCCGAACGTAGGCTTCCCCGGGTGAGGGGTCTCCTCGCCGCCTCTCTCGCCGCGCTCGCCGTCGTCGTGCTCGCTCCTGCGGCGTTTGCGTCGACGAGCACCACCCCGACCGCTCCCGTCTTCGACGGGAAGGGACACCTCGTCAAGACGCCGCTCGCCCCGGTGCAGCGGCAGTCGTCGCTCACGCAGCAGCAGGCGCTCGAGACCTTCGAGCGCTACCCGAAGGTCGCCGCCTGGCTCTCGCGCTACCCGCACTCCGGCCGCAGCCACGAGGTGACGTACGACCGGAGCACCAGCGAGTGGACGGTGAAGATCTGGTGGGAGAGCGCCGGCGAGATCGCGCAGGGCACGGTGGTCGACGCGACCAGGGCCGTGACCGAGGCGTGGACGGGGCCGCAGGTGGCGTGGGGGATGGCGCGCGGCTCGCCCGGCGCATTCGGCGGCACGGCGATCAACAACCCGTGGGTCTGGGGCGCGTTCTGCCTCGTCTTCCTCGTGGGGCTCGGCGACTGGCGGCGGCCGTTCTCGCTCCGCAACCTCGACCTGCTCTTCCTCCTCTCGCCGACGGCGTCGCTCTGGTACTTCAACCACGGCGACGTCTTCACGGCGGTGCCGCTCTTCTATCCGCTGCTCATCTGGGTGGTGCTGCGCGGTACGTGGATCGGCGTGCGCAACCGCGGTACGCCGGGTGCGCCGCGCTGGCCGGTCTGGGCGCTGCTCGGCGCGACGATCTTCCTGTGCGGCTTCCGCGTCGGGCTCAACGTCGAGCGCTCGAACGTGATCGACGTCGGCTATTCGGGCGTGATCGGTGCCGAGCGGATCGTCCACCGAACGGCCCCGTGGGGGAACTTCCCGATCGAGCACACCAAGAAGGCCTGCGGCACGGCCGACGCATCTGGCGAGATCCGCGACTGGATCCAGACGAACGGGCGCTGCGAGAGCGCGAACCCCGAGGGCGACACGTACGGCCCGGTCGCGTACGAGTCGTACATCCCCGGCTACGCGATCCTCGGCTGGACCGGGAAGTGGGACGACCTGCCGGCGGCGCACTTCACCTCGATCGCATTCGACCTCCTCACGCTGCTCGGCCTCTTCCTCGTCGGGCTGCGCTTCGGCGGCCAGCGGCTCGGCGCCGTGTTCGCGTTCGCCTGGGCGGCGTACCCCTTCACGCAGTACGTCTCGAACTCGAACACGAACGACGCGATCATGCCCTGCTTCCTGGTCTGGGGCTTCTGGCTCTGCTCGAGACCGGCGGCCCGCGGCGTCCTGGCGGCGCTCTCGGGCTGGACGAAGTTCGCGTCGCTGCTCGTCGCGCCGCTCTGGCTCACGTACCCCGGCCGGAGACCGAGCCGCGCCTTCGCGCTGGGTTTCGCGAGCAGCCACGCTCGCGGCCTTCTCGATCCTGCTCCTCGCGCCCGACCCGTTCCACGAGGCTCACGTCTTCTGGACGCGCACCGTCGGCTTCCAGATCGGACGTGCGGCGCCGTGGTCGCTCTGGGACTGGGGTCAGTACCACGCGCGCGGGCTCCCCGATCTCCACATCGTTCAGCGCGTGCTGCAGGGCCTGCTCCTCGCGGGCGCGGTTGCGGTCGCCTTCGTGCCGCGTCGCAAGTCACCGCTGCAGCTCGCCGCGTTCACGGCGGTGCTCCTCGCCGGCTTCGAGCTGGTCGAGACGTACTGGCTCTACACCTACATCCCGTGGTTCTACGCCTTCGCGGTGATCGCGCTCCTCGCGCCGGCGGTGCCGCTCCGACGGCTCGTCACCCAGTCAGGCGGGGACTCGGACGAGCTCGATCGCCTCGGCGTGCCCGCTGTCGGTGCACGTGACGAGGACGCCCTCCAGCCGAACGTCGCCTTCGGCCGGCTCGAACCGGACGGGTAGGCGGGTCCGCATCCGGGCGATTGCGAGCTCGGACCGGACGCCGATCACCGAGTCGTGCGGTCCCGTCATCCCCGCGTCGCTGATAGCCGCCGTGCCGCCCGGAAGGATCCGCGCGTCGTTCGTCTGGATGTGCGTGTGCGTGCCGATCACGGCGGTCACGCGGCCGTCGAGCCAGGTCGCGAGCGCGACCTTCTCGCTCGTGGCCTCGGCGTGAAAGTCGACGAAGACGACCGGCGCCGCGGCCCGTGCTTCGTCCACCAGCCCGTCGACGATCTCCCACGGCGAGACCGGCGTCGGCAGGAAGAGCTGGCCGAGCAGGTTGACGACGGCGACTGCGACGCCGTTCCGCGCCTCGACCACGGCGAGGCCGCGGCCCGGCGCCTCGGAGCCGGAGTTCGCCGGCCGGATCACGCGCTCGCTTGCAGCGAGGTAGGAGGCGATCCCGCTGCGGCGATAGGTGTGGTTGCCGAGCGTGACCACGTCCGCTCCCGCCGCGAGCAGCTTGTCGGCCAGCTTCGCCGTGATGCCGGCTCCGTCGGCTGCGTTCTCGCCGTTGACGATCGCGAGGTCGGCGTCGTAGCGCTCGCGCAGCGCCGGCAGGTGCTCCTCCACCGCTCGGCGCCCGGGGACGCCGAAGACGTCCGCCAGGAAGAGAATCTTCAGAGTCGGATGCCTTTCTAGCCGGTCGCGAGGACCGGGGCCGCGCGCAGTTCGACGGTCACGTGATTCCCGGCGTCGTTCGTATAGCGCGCGAGCGCCTGCTGCTCGATGGTCGCGAGATCGGCGACCCGGCCGAGCTTCGTTGCGCCGCTGACGACCGGCGTTCCGACCGTGAGCGCCGGGTCGGCGACGAGCTGCGTCACTGCGACGACGACCGAGGGTGCGTTCTGCGGCTGGATGTCGATCTCGGAGCCGTACGTCTTGCCCTCGACGACGAAGGGCCGCATCGCTACCACCGTTCCGTCCACCGGTGAGTAGACGTCGCTGCCGATCGGTGCGCCGACGTCGAGCGCCGACGTACCGCCTCCGGCCAGCTGGTACCACCTTGGAGAGCCGCCTCCGCCGCCGAAGATGCCGTGCACGACCCGCTGCACGAGGCCCTCGTTCGCCTGGTGCCCGACCGGCTGGAGGGAGAGCGCGCCGTCGCCGGCGGAGTGGTAGCCGATCGCGGTCAGGCGGCTCTGCGAGATCGGGAGCTGCAGACGCACCTGCCCGCGCTGCGCGACGATCTCGGTGCCGGGTCGCGTCTGCGCGACGGTGGCCTGGCTCTGGCGCGGGACGATGGCCGACATCGGCGTCGTCGTGCGGCCGCCGAATGCGGTGAGGGCGATGGCCACGACGAAGACCGCGGCGAGGATGACGAGGAGGGCGACCAAACGCGCCCGGCGCGCAGCGCGCGCCTGCCGGCGTTCGACCCGCCGCCTCCGAGTGGGGCGTGAGGACGGCATGTCGCGCGGCACCTTATCGAACTGCGGCGGCTCTTCCCAGAGGGATAGGGCCAGATTCCCGCGGATCGGGACATCTCCGACGCCCTCTCTACCATCGCTGGCATGCAGCCGCCCGCGCCGGTAACGATCCAGATCCCGCGCTGGGTGCAGCTCGTACTGCTGCCGATTCTGCTGCTGCTGGTCTGGACGGTGGCCGGAGCGGTGCGTCACGTCCTCTTCCTCTTCCTCGTGTCGCTGCTCATCGCGCTGCTGCTCAACCCGCTCGTCCGCGTGCTGGGTCGGGCCTGGATCCCGCGCGGAGGGGCGGTAGCCCTCGTCTATCTCGCCTTTGCAGCAGTCGTCGCACTGGCGATCCTCGCCCTCGCCACGGTGGTGGTGCAGCAGACGCGCACCGCGGCCCACCGGGTGGACAACTACTTTACGACCGATTCCGGACACCCGCCGCGGACGGGCGCCGAGCAGGATCTGGCGCGACTCCAGGGCTGGCTCGACCACAACCACCTGGGCAGCGTCCACGTCGAGCGGTCAGGCCAGAAGTTCCTCAACCAGGTCGGGACGAAGGACGTCCAGAAGTACACGACGAGGGCTCTGCAGTGGGCCGAGGGCGCCGGGCTCACGGTCGTCACCCTTCTCTTCGACGCGGTCCTGCTGGTCGTCGTCTCGATCTACATGCTGCTCGACATGCAGCGGCTGACGGAGGCGGTCGACCGACGATTCCCGCCGCGCGGTCGCGGCGGGCTGATCGTGCGGATGGAGCAGGCGGTCGCGAGCTACGTCAAGGGCCAGTTCCTGCTCTCGCTGATCATCGGCGTCAGCGTCGGGCTTGGGCTCTGGATCCTCGGGACGGTGGGGATCGTGCCGAACGGCGGGAAGTACGCCGCCGCGTTCGGCGCGTGGGCGGCCGTCACCGAGCTCATCCCGTACATCGGGCCGTGGCTCGGCGCGATCCCGCCGGTCTTGTACGCGCTCGTCCAGGACCCGCTCTCTGCACTCTGGGTCGCGCTTCTCTTCCTCGGCATCCAGCAGCTCGAAGGCCACGTCGTCGTGCCGAAGGTGATGGGACGCAGTCTGCGTCTCCATCCACTGCTCGTGATCTTCGGCCTGCTCGCCGGCGGCGAGATCTACGGCTTCGCGGGGATCCTCGTCGCGCTGCCGCTGCTCGCTGCCGGGCGCGCCGCCTGGGAGTTCTTCGCCGAGCGGGTCGAGCTGCAGAAGTGGCCGGACGACACTCCGCTCGCCGAGATCGGCGTCGAACCTGCGGGCGAGAAGAAGCCTGGACCCGGAAGACCGCCCGCGCCCGCTGCCTGAGCGCGCCGCGGCGTACCATCCGCGCGTGAGCTCGTTCCCGGTCACCCGGCTTCGGCGCTTCCGCCGCACGGCTTCGCTGCGCGGGCTCGTGCGCGAGACGCGGCTCTCGCTCGACCAGTTCGTCATGCCGCTCTTCGTCGCGCCCGAGCCGCTCGCGAACGTGGAGCTGCCGGGAATGGCGCGCTTCGACGTCGAGGGCTTGCTACGCGAGACCGAGTCCCTCGCGGCAGCGGGTGTCCGCGCCGTCCTGCTCTTCGGCGTCCCGGAGGAGAAGGACGAGGAGGCGACCGGTGCGTGGGAGGACGACGGCATCGTCCAGCAGGCGCTGCGCGCGCTGCGGCCGCGCTTTCCCGAGCTCGTCCTGCTCACCGACGTCTGTCTCTGCGAGTACACGTCGCACGGCCATTGCGGCGTGGTCGTCGACGGCGATGTCGACAACGACCGGAGCCTCGAGCTGCTCGCCCGCACCGCGGTCAGCCACGCCGAGGCCGGCGCGGACATCGTGGCGCCGAGCGACATGATGGACGGCCGCGTCGCCGCGATTCGCGAGGCGCTCGACGACCACGGCTTCGAGACGACGCCGATCCTCGCCTACTCCGCGAAGTACGCCTCCGCGTTCTACGGCCCGTTCCGCGAGGCTGCCGACAGCGCGCCCGCGTTCGGCGACCGGCGCGGCTACCAGATGGATCCGGCCAACGTTCGCGAGGCCCTGCGCGAGTGCAAGATCGATCTCGCCGAGGGCGCCGACGCGATCATGATCAAGCCGGCGCTGCCGTATCTCGACGTGATCCGCGCTGCCCGCGACGCGTTCCAGGTGCCGCTGGCGGCGTACAACGTCTCCGGCGAGTACGCGATGGTCAAGGCAGCGGCACGGGCCGGCTGGCTCGACGAGCGCACGGCGGCACTCGAGTCGCTCACGGCGATCAAACGGGCCGGCGCCGACCTGATCGTCAGCTACTGGACGAAGGACCTCGCCGCTTGGCTCTGACCGAGCGCTCGCAGCTCTATCGCCACGCGCTCGAGCTCATCCCCGGCGGCGTGAACTCGCCCGTGCGCGCGATGCGCGCCGTCGGCCTCGACGAGCCGCTGTTCGTTAAGAGCGGCGAAGGCGCGTACGTCGAGACCGAGGACGGCCGCCGGCTGCTCGACTGGGTCATGTCGTGGGGGCCGCTGCTGTTCGGCCACGCCGACTCCGAGACGATCGCGGCAGTTCGCGACGCGGCGTTGCGCGGCACGAGCTTCGGCGCCGCGACCGAGGCCGAGGTCGAGCTCGCGGAGGAGATCGTCGACGCGGTGCCGTCGGTCGAGAAGGTGCGCCTCGTCTCGTCCGGCACCGAGGCGGCGATGAGCGCGCTGCGCCTCGCCCGCGCGTTCACGAAGCGCGACCGGATCCTGAAGACGGCCGGCGGCTACCACGGCCACGTCGACGCGCTGCTCGCGAGCGCGGGCTCGGGGCTCGCGACGCTCGGAATTCCGGCGTCGCCGGGCGTCCCGACGAGCGCCGCGGCGGACACGATCGTCGTCCCGTACAACGACCTCGACGCCTCGGCCGAGGCCGTTATGCGCCACGGCGAAGGACTCGCGGCGATCATTGTCGAACCGGTCGCGGCGAACATGGGCGTCGTTCCGCCTGAGCCGGGGTACCTCGAGACGTTGCGCCGGCTCTGCGACGTCTCGGGCGCAGTGCTGATCTTCGACGAGGTGATCACGGGCTTCCGCGTCGCGCGCGGCGGCGCACAGGAGCGCTACGGCGTCCTCCCGGATCTGACGGTGCTGGGGAAGATCGTCGGCGGCGGGCTGCCGCTCGCGGCCTTCGGCGGCCGGGCCGAGCTCATGGACCTGCTCGCGCCGGCCGGCCCCGTCTACCAGGCGGGGACGCTCGCCGGGAATCCGCTCGCGAGCGCCGCCGGCCTCTCGGTGCTTCGCCGGCTGCGCGACCCCGCGGTGTACGACGAGCTCGAGCGGAGGGCCGATCTCCTCGAGGAGGGTCTCGCGCCGTTCGGCCGCGTGCAGCGGGTGGGCGCGCTCCTCACGCTCTTCATGAGCGACGGCCCGGTGCGCAACTTCGAGGAGGCGCAGGCCTGTGACACCGAACGCTACGGCGCACTCTTCCGGCACCTGCTCGAGCAGGGCGTCTACCTCCCGCCGTCGCAGTTCGAGGCGCTCTTCCCCTCGACGGCGCACGGCGAGGAGGAGATCGATCGCACGGTCGCCGCGGTGGCGGGCTTTGGTCGCTGACGTCTGGGAGACGATGGCCGTCGACGCGGCTGCCGAGAGCACGCTCTGGGCCGACTGCCTGCTCGCGGAGGCCGAGCGCGATCGCAGTCCCGTGTTCTCGCCGCTCGGCGAGGCCCGCTATGCGCTCGGGCTCGAGACGATCTACGAGGGCTACCTCGTCCACTACGGCCGGTCGCGCCTCTTCGCGTCGCCCGACGGCGACACGGCGCTGCTGCTCGGCGACTACCTCTACGCACACGGCGTCGCCCGCATCTCGGCGCTGCACGACGTCGCGGCCGTGGCCGACCTTGCGGAGCTCATCTCCCTCTGCAGCCAGGTGCGGGCGGAGGACACGGACGGCGACGGGCCGCTCTGGGCGGCGACGGCCGCGCTCCTCGGCCGCGGCGCGCTCGACGAGGCGCGGACGGCGCTCCGGCTCCACGCCGACCCGCAGCCGCTCGAGGCGGCGGCGCGCTCGGCGACGGGTGACGAGGCGTTCGAGACGGCGCTCGCGGCGCACGCGGAGCGCCGAGCAGCTTGATCCGGGCGCGCCGGTTCGCTTTCCTCTGTCTATGACCACCGCTGTGCGCGAGGAGCGGAAGGTCCTGACGGCCGTCTTCGCGGACGTCGTCGGGTCGACGGCGCTCGCGGAGCGGCTCGATCCAGAGGACGTGAAGCTCGTCGTCGGGGAGGCGATCGCGCGGATCGTCAGCGAGGTCGAGACGCTCGGCGGTCACGTGAAGGATCTCGCCGGGGACGGTGTGCTCGCGTTCTTCGGCGCGCCCACGACGCGGGAGGACGACGCGGAACGGGCCGTCCGCTGCGCGCTCCGCATCGTCGGCGAGATGGAGGAGTACGCCCGCGAGGTGCGGCGCGGCTGGGATGCCGAGGGCTTCGGCGTCCGGGTCGGAGCCGCGACCGGCGCCGTCGTGGTGGGGGAGGTCGGTGCCGGAGCCCGGATCGAGTACGCCGCGTTCGGCGACACGGTGAACATTGCGGCGCGGCTGCAGTCGGCGGCCGAGCCGGGTTCAGTGCTCGTCGACGACGCGACGCACCGCGAGGTCGAGCAGCTCTTCGAATGGGGCGCCCGCCAGGAGCTCGAGCTCAAAGGGAAGAGCCACGGCGTCACCGCGTGGCCCGTCGCCGGCATCGCTGCCGACGGTCGGACGCAGCGCGGCCTGCCGGGTGTCGAGACGCGGCTCGTCGGCCGTTCCCGCGAGCTCGGCCTCGGCCGCGAGGCGCTCGAGGCGCTACGCGCCGGGCGGGGCGGCGTCCTCGTCGTGGCCGGCGACGCCGGAATCGGCAAGACGCGCCTCCTCAACGAGCTCCGCGAGCTCGCAGAGGGAGAGGGGAGCTGCTGGCTCGAGGGCCGCTGCGTCTCGTACGGCGAGTCGCTGCCGTACTGGCCGTTCCGCGATCTCCTGCGCGGAGAATGGATCGGCGCCGGGGTCGAGGAGCCGGAGCTGCGTGTTCGGGTCGGCCTACGCCGCCGGCTCGAGCAGCTCTTCGGAGGGCTGGAAGCGTCGTCGGCACAGCCGACGACGCCCGGCGGAAGTTCCCGGTCGCCGTCAGCGACCGGCCGGGGCAAGGCCGACGAGCTCTATCCGTACCTCGGCGGTCTGCTCGAAGTCGCACTCGAGCACGAGGCGGCCGCGCGCACGTCGCAGCTCTCGCCCGAGGCGCTGCAGTGGCGGACGTTCGAGGTCGTCGGCCAGCTCTTCGCCCGGCTCTCGGAGTCGGCGCCGCTCGTGCTCTCGCTCGAGGATCTCCACTGGGCCGACCCGACCTCGGTGCTACTCCTCGAGCAGCTGCTGTCGCTCGCGGAGGACGCGCCGGTGCTGCTCGTCCTCTCGCTGCGGCCCGAGCGCGACCACCCCGCGTGGAGCCTGCGAGAGCATGCGGGCCGCGAGTTTCCGCATCTGCTGCGTGAGATCGACCTCGGCCCGCTGGGCGACGCAGACGGCGAGCTGCTCGCCGCGCTCGTCGCACCCGCGACGCTGCCGGCCGAGCTCGAGCGGCGCGTCCTCGAGGCCGCGGACGGTAATCCCTTCTTCCTCGAGGAGCTCGTCCGGTCGCTCGCCGACGTCGGAGCCCTCGTCCGCACCGAGGACGGCTGGCGCTTCGATCATGCCGTCGAGGTCGAGGTGCCGCCGACCGTGGAGAAGGCGATCCTGGCGCGGCTCGATCGGCTCTCGGTGCCGGCTCGCGACCTCGTCACCGCCGCCTCCGCGCTCGGGCGCACGTTCGCGTTGCCGCTGCTAGAAGGCGTGCTGGGAGAGGTCCCGGGCGACTCGCTCCACGAGCTGCAGCGACTCGGTCTGTTGCGCCAGAGCCGGCGCTGGCCGCAGCCCGAGTACGGCTTTCGCCACGCTCTGATCCAGGAGACGGCCTACCGGACGCTGCTCGCCGAGCAGCGGACGCGCCTGCATCGGCGGGCCGCCGAGTGGCTCGAGGAGCGCCACGCGGGTCGCGATACCGAGGTGCTGGGCCTGCTCGCGCATCATTGGCTGCGGGCCGAGGACGAGGACAAGGCGGCCGGATACCTCCTCCGGGCCGGGGACAAGGCGCGGGAGGAGCACGCGCTCGACGAGGCGATCGAGCACTACCGCGACCTGCTGCCGCTGCTCGAGCGCCGGGGCGAGCGGCAGGAGATCGCGCTCGTTCTCTTCAAGCTCGCGCTGGCTCTTCACACGTCGCTTCGCTTCGCCGAAGCGAACGCGGCCTACCAGCGTGCGTTCGAGCACTGGTCTCCGCCCGAGCCCGCGCCCGAGCCGGCGACCAAGACTCTGCGGATGGCGGTGAGCTACGTCCCGCAGCTGGGCGACCCGACCCGTGCGGGGTGGTGGCCCGACATTCAGCTCTGCATGCAGCTCTTCGACCGGCTCGTCGAGGCGTGGCCGGAACGGACGATTGTCCCGTCGCTCGCCGAGCGGTGGGAGATCTCGGACGACGGACTCCGCTACCTCTTCCATCTCCGCGAGGGACTCGCCTGGTCGGACGGCAGACCGCTGACCGCTCATGACGTCGAGTTCGGGATCAAGCGCGTGCTCGATCCCGAGCGCCCCGGCGCCTCGGTCGCGGTCTACTTCGTGCTCGAGGGCGGGCAGGACTACGCGCTCGGCAGGTCGAGTGACGCCGACAGCATCGGCGTCCGCGCACTCGACGACCGGACGGTCGAGTTCAGGCTCGTCGCTCCGGCGCCGTATTTCATGAGCGTTGTCAACCGTCCGGACGCCGCGCCCCAGCCCAGGCACGCGATCGAGCAGCACGGCGAGGCGTGGTCGGCTCCGGAGACCCAGGTCGTGAGCGGCCCGCTTCGCGTTGCGGAGCAGTCACCGGAGCGGCTGGTGCTCGTCCGCCACGAGGGCTATCACCGGTCCCGCCGAGGCAACGTCGCGAAGGTCGAGTGCATGCGGTCTGCCGTGGACGACGCCTATCCGGCGTTCGCCCGCGGCGAGCTCGATCTCGCTCGCGTGGTCTACACACCCCACACGGCCGACCATGTTCACTGCCATCCGGGTGGAGACGAGCCGCTGACGTGGTTGGCGTACATCGGCTTCGACCACACCCACGCCCAGCTCCGCGACGTCGAGCTTCGGCGTGCGCTCGCGCTCGCAGTCGATCGGTCGGCGCTCGCCGAGGCCGCGCCCGCCAACCTGGCCGCCGCGACGGGCGGCGTCGTTCCGCCGGCGCTCTACGGGCACTCGCCCGACATCGCACCGAGGCTCGACCTGGAACGGGCGCGCGAGCATCTGGCCCGCTCGGGCGCGGCAGGAGAGCTCTCGCTCGCTCTCACGGCTCAGGACGTCTGGCGCGAGTTGCTCGAGATCGTCGTGGGCGGCTGGCGAGACGGGCTGGGCATCGACGTGCGCCTCGATCTCTGGCCCGGACACGACCCTCCTGCCGGGTCGCTGCTCGAGCACGCGCCCATGGCGCTGTTCGGCTGGATGCCGGGGTACCCGGACCCGGAGTACATGCTCCGGCTCCTCCTGCACTCCGAGGCGCGAACGAATGCCGTTCACTTCGCCGACGGGCGCTTCGACGAGCTGGTCGAATCCGCGCGGCAGGAGCGGAGTGACCGCGACCGGCTCGAGCGCTACCACGATGCCGACCGCTACGCGGTCGCGGACCAGGTGGCCGTGATCCCGTTCGTCTACGGGCGCAGCACCGCGCTCATTCAGCCACAAGTACACGGCTGGTGGGAGTTCGCGAAGAGCTCCGCGAACTTCGCGGACCTCCTCGTCGAGCAGCCCGGCGACTGAGATAGGCTCCGGCCGTGCTCGCCGCGATGTTCCATTTGCTCTTCGCCGAGGAGACCGCCGCGCAGGAGGGGAGCAAGGTCGTCGAGATAATGCTTGCGACCGGCGGCGTGTTTCTCTGCGTGATCGCCCTCGGTGAGCTCACGCACTGGCGCGCGAAGCGCCGCCGCGACAGCTAGGCGGGACCCAGCCGTAGACTCGGCGCGTGCCCGCCAAGGACTTCCGCGACTGGATCGCGCTGCTCGAGCGCGAAGGTGAGCTCGTCCGCGTCTCGGCCGAGGTCGATCCCGACCTCGAGATCACGGAGATCGTCGACCGCACCGTCAGGTCGGGTGGGCCGGCGCTCCTGTTCGAGAAGCCGAAGGGCTCCGAGCACCCGCTGCTGATCAACCAGTTCGGCACCGAGCGGCGGATGTGCCTCGCCTTCGGCGTCGAGAAGCTCGACGACGTCGCGCAACGCTTGGCGGACGTGCTCGAGATGCAGCCGCCGAGCGGGCTGATGGAGAAGGTGCGCGGCCTGCAGAAGCTCAAGTCCATCGCCGACTCGCGTCCGAAGACGGTCGGCAAGGGCGTGTGCCAGGAGATCGTGTTGCGCGGCGACGACGTGAACCTCGGCCTGCTCCCGATTCAGCGCTGCTGGCCCGGAGATCCCGCGCCGTTCATCACGCTCCCGGCCGTGATCACGCACGACCCGCAGACCGGCGGCCGCAACGTCGGCATGTACCGGATGCAGGTGATCGACGAGCGCACGACCTTCATGCACTGGCAGATCCACAAGGACGGCCGCGCCGACTACCTCGCGACCGACGGCCGGATCGAGGTCGCCGTCGCGCTCGGTCTCGATCCGATCACGGCGTACTCAGCGAGCGCACCGTTGCCCAAGCACATCGACGAGTTCATGCTTGCGGGCTTCCTCCGCGGCGAGCCGGTCGAGCTCGTGAAGGGCGTCAGCGTCGACGTGGAGGTGCCGGGCCGGGCGGAGATCGTGCTCGAGGGCTACATCGAGAAGGACGAGGTCGGGGAGGAGGGGCCGTTCGGCGACCACACCGGCTACTACACGGCCGCCGAGCCGTTCCCCGTCTTCCACCTCACTGCCATGACGATGCGGCGCGACGCGGTCTATCCCTCGATCGTCGTCGGCAAGCCGCCGCAGGAGGATGCGTGGCTCGGCAAGGCGACCGAGCGGATCTTCCTGCCCGCGGTCCGCACGACGCTGCCCGAGATCGTCGACTACGACCTGCCGATCGCCGGCGCGTTCCACAACTGCTGCCTCGTCTCGATCCGGAAGCAGTTCCCCGGCCACGCGGCCAAGGTGATGCACGCGCTCTGGGGACTCGGGATGCTCAGCCTCACCAAGTGCGTCGTCGTCGTCGACGCCGACGTCGACGTGCACGACTACGAGCAGGTGCTCTTCTACGCTGGCGCGAACGTCGACCCGAAGCGCGACGTGATTCTCTCGGAGGGCCCGCTCGACCACCTCGACCACGCACCCGAGCGGCAGTTCTTCGGCGGCAAGCTCGGCATCGACGCCACCGCGAAGTGGCCGGAGGAGGGCGCGCGTCCGTGGCCCGACGAGATCGAGATGAGCCCGGAGGTCAAGGAGCTCGTCACGCGCCGCTGGACCGAGTACGGCCTGGGTTAGTTCTCGCTCCGTCAGGCCGGCCTTTGCGGTAAGACTTCGACTTGGTGGAGCCCGAGCAGCCGAGTCCCGACACCGAGCAGGAGTCGCTCCACGAGGAGGCGCATCTGCCGTCGCCGACGCTGTACCCGATCGGCTTCGCGATCGGCATCGTCGTCCTCCTGGTGGGACTCATCATCAACCCGCTGCTGATCTCGTCGATCGGCGCGGTGATCGCCATCGTCTTCGCGATCCTCTGGGCGCGCGAAGCGACCGCCGAGCTGCGCGCGGAGCGGGTCGCCGTCGAGCCCGAGCGGCGCGACACGACGGCGACCGCGGCCGACCGGCAGTCGCTCCCGGACGCCCCCGTGACGCGCTCCGTGTTCCTCGAGGGCGCGACGCTCGGCCTCGGCGTCGTGATCGGGGGCCTGATCGTCGTGCCGGTCGCGGGCTTCGCGGCCCTCCCGTCGTTCCTCGGGCAGGAGCAGCGCAAGGTCGACCTCGGGCCTATCTCGAACTTCACGCTCAACGACTGGTTCATCGCCACCTTCATCGTCGATGTCGAGCAGGGCGACGTCAGCCGGCGGACGGCCTTCATCCGCAACAACGGCAACGTCACCGACCCGGCGACGAAGCAGCAAGTGCCGAGCTTTACCATCATTTCGAACCGCTGTACCCATCTCGGCTGCCCGACACAGGCGAACGGCCCGAGCGGGCTGAAGTTCACCGGCGTCAAGCCCTTCAAGGAGCACACGCTGAATGGCCCTGCCGAGTTCCAGTCGGTCATCCCGGCCGGCTACGGCTGCCCGTGTCACGGCAGCCAGTTCGATCCCGAGGGCAACCGCATCGCCGGCCCGGCGCCGCGCGCGCTCGACCGTTACGCGTTCGAGGTCGTGAACGGCCGCCTAGTCCTCCTCAGCACCTACTCGGTCTCGACCGTGGTCGGCACGGGCGCGCAGGCCCAGATCCACAAATACAAGGAGGCCGGCCCGGGCGAGCACATCGACGGGCCCGAGCAGTGGCTGTATCCGCTCCAGCCGCCGCACAACTGATGGCCACCACGCACAGACGGAAGCCGACGAAGGCCGAGCTTCGCCGCCAGAAGATGGCGGAGGCCGTGGTCTACCCGCTCGACTGGCTCGAGGAGCGGTCGGGGCTCATCGGCGGCGTCAAGTACTTCCTCTTCCGGAACGTCCCGTCCGACATCAACTGGATGCAGACGCTCGGCTCGGCCGCGCTCACCGCGTTCCTCGTGCAGGCGATCACCGGCGTGATCCTCGCCATGTACTACGTGCCGTCGGCCTCGACCGACCCCCACACGGGCCAACCGGTCGCGTGGGAGTCGATCGTCAACATCAGCGACCACCTCACGATGGGCTGGCTCGTGCGCGGTATGCACCGCTGGGGCGCGAGCGTCTTCATCATCCTCATGTTCCTGCACATGGGCCGCGTCTTCCTGTTCGGCGCGTACAAGTATCCGCGCGAGCTGAACTGGATCATCGGCGTGCTCATCCTCGTGATGGGGATGATGGAAGGCTTCACGGGCTACCTTCTGCCCTGGGACCAGACCGCGTACTGGGCCACCGTCGTCGGGATCAATCTGAACGGGACGGCGCCGTTCTTAGGACCGTGGTTAGCCCAGTTCCTGCGCGGCGGGCAGGAGATCAGCGGCTACACACTGACGCGCTTCTACTCGCTGCACATGCTCGTGATTCCGGGCGCGATCATCGCCCTGATCACGCTTCATCTCTACCTCGTGATCCGGCTCGGCGTCACCTCGCCGCCGTGGTCGAAGGACGCCGCGGGCGGGGAGCCCGAAGAGGAAGCGGAGCCGCAGCTGCGGCCGGGCCTGACACGGCCGGTGCCGCGGCCGTCGGGGGCATCCGCGATGCAGGCCAAGCCGGGAGCCAGCGAGTAGTGGCCGCCGTCCCGAAGGAGAAGCCGAGCCGGGTCGATTCGGCCCGGGCGGACTTCGCCCGGTACAAGGCGGACGTCAAGGCGAAGGGGAAGCCCTTCTACCCGTACGCGATGTTCCACGACACGATCATGAGCCTGGTCGTGGTCTTCACGATCATCGTGCTCGCGGTGATCTGGAAGTTCACGTCGACCGGCCCGATGCCTCACGACCCCACGCACAAGGGCCTACTCGGGCCGGTGGTCGATCCGCCGGCGGATCCTGGCACGACGAGCTTCGTGCCGCGGCCGGACTGGTACTTCTACTTCCTCTTCTACCTGCTCCGGATCTTCAAGTGGCCGGAGTCGGTCTTCCTCGGCACCGTCGGCGTGCCCACCATCGCACTGATCCTTCTGATCATGCTGCCGTTCCTCGACCGCCGTCGCGTGCGCAAGCCCTCGCAGCGGCCGGTGGCCATGGTCGCCGCCGTCCTCACGATCATCTCCATGGGCGTGCTGACGTGGAAGGGCGCCACCGCGCAGGAGGCGCTCGCCTCCGAGGTCAAGCAGAACATCCCGCGCTGGATCAAGGACGAGAAGCTGCCGCCGGCAGCGAAGCCGGGAGCCGCGCTCTTCGCCACCGCGGGCTGTACGGCCTGCCACACCTACGACGGGGCCGGAGGCTCGAACCTCGGTGCGCCGGACCTCACGGATATCGGCTCACGGAACCTCGGCATCCAGTTCCAGATCGCCCACCTCAATTGCCCGTCGTGCGTCAATCCAGGGTCGCCGATGCCGTCCTTTGCGTCGCTCGGCGAGGAGCGTCTGCACCAGCTCGCCGTCTTCCTCGAAGCCTCCAAGGGCAAGCAGTAACGGCGTAGAGTCCCGGCGGGATGCGCCGGCTGCTCCTGCTCGCGGTGCTCGTCCCGCTCGCCTCGGGATGCGGCTGGTTGAGTGCGTTCACCCGCGGCCCCGCGACGGTCCATCCGAGCGCGCCGGTGAGTGAGGTTCCGCGTTGGATCAAGGTCGAGCACTTGCCGAAGAAGGCGATCCTGCGGCGCCGTTCTGTTCGAGCGCACGGGTTGCATCGCGTGTCACACGTACGCGGGCTCGGGCAGTAGGAACCTCAACGCGCCGCCGCTGACTGCGATCGGCCGTCGTCATCTCGGCGTTCGGTTCCAGATCGCCCACCTCAAGTGCCCGTCGTGCGTGACCCCGGAGTCGCCGATGCCGCCGTTCGCCTCGCTCGGCAAGAAGCGCCTGCGCCAACTCGCGATCTTCCTTGAGGCGTCGAAAGGGCTCCGCTAGCAGCGAGAATCCCGGGAGTGCACGTATTCCTCGGGATCACGGGAGCTTCCGGCGCGCCGTATGCGGCTCGGCTGCTCGAGGCGCTCGCCGCGGCCGACTGCGAGATCGGGATCTGCGCCTCGCGCGCGGGGATCGAGGTGGTCGCGACCGAGCTCTTCGCCGACCCGGCGCTGCCACGCGACGAGACGCTCGCCCGGCTCCTCGAGCACGCGAACGGCGCGGCGCGCGTCTTCGACCCCGAGGACTGGGGCGCGCCCTACGCCTCGGGCTCCGCCAAGGTCGACGCGTACGTGATCTGCCCCTGCTCGATGGGGACGGTCGGGACCGTGGCTTCCGGTGCGATGCAGAACCTCATCCACCGCGCCGCGTCCGTCGCGCTGAAAGAGGAGCGCCGGCTCGTGCTCATGCCGCGCGAGACGCCGCTGTCGGCGATCCATCTCCGCAACATGCTCACGCTGCGCGAGGCCGGGGCCACGATCCTCTTCCTCGCGCCCGGCTTCTACCACGGCGCCGAGACCGTCGAGAACCTCGTCGACTTCATCGTCGCGCGTGCCCTCGACCTGCTGGGGCTCGAACATGCGCTAACCCCGCGCTGGGGACAGACGTGACGGTCGAGAGCGGCCGGCTGCCGGCCGAGGGCGTGCAGCGGATGTTCGATCGCATCGCGCCGGTCTACGACGCGATGAACCGCGTCATGACCCTCGGGCTCGACCAGCGCTGGCGGCGCGCGACCGTCCAGGCCGCGGTGCGCGAGGGAGACCACGTCCTCGACGCCTGCTGCGGCACCGGCGACCTCGCGGTCGCTGCGTGGAAAGCGGGAGCCGGCCACGTCGTCGGCCTCGACTTCTCGGAGCGGATGCTCGAGCGTGCCCGGCGCAAGGCGCCCGACCTCGAATGGGTGCAGGGCGACGTGCTCGAGCTTCCGTTCGAAGACGCGAGCTTCGACGCGGCTGTCGTCGGCTTCGGCGTCCGCAACGTCGAGGACCTCGAAGGAGGGCTCAAGGAGCTGCGTCGCGTGATCCGTCCCGGCGGCCGCCTCGGGATCCTCGAGATCACGACGCCGCGCGGGTGGCTCGCACCCTTCTACCGGTTCTGGTTCGACCGGGTCGTGCCTGTGCTCGGCCGCGTACTGCCGGGCGGCGAGGCGTACACGTACCTGCCGGCGAGCGTGCGCCGCTTCCCGGGCCCCGAGGAGCTCGCGGAGCTGCTCGGGTCGTGCGGCTTCGAGGCCGTGCGGTTCCGGCTCTTCGCCGGCGGTATCGTGGCCCTGCACGTAGGGGAGGCGGGTTCGTGACCACATCGCTCTCGGACATCCGGTCGGTGCCCGGGCTGGACGGCTATCTCGACGCGCTCGAGGAGCGGCTCGCGCGGACCGTCGCCACCCATCCAGGGCTCGTCGCCGCCGTGGGGAACGAGGCGCTCGCCGCCGGCGGGAAGCGGCTGCGGCCCGCGCTCGTCTTCCTCTCCGCGCCGCCGGCAGAAGCGCCGCCGCTCGCGGCCGGTGTCGCGGTCGAGCTCGTCCACATGGCGACGCTCGTCCACGACGACCTGATCGACCGCGCCCACTTCCGCCGCGGCAAGGCCGCCGCCTGGTCGATCTACGGCCCCGCGGCCGCGCGCGCGACGGGCGACTACCTCTTTGCGCGCGCCTTCTCGGAGCTCAGCGCGACGGGAGACGCCGCCGCCGTCGAGATCCTCGCCGACGCGACGCTCGCCCTTGCGCGCGGCGAGGCCCTGCAGCGGACTCAGACGCGGGACCCGTCGACGACCGTCGAGGCGTACCTCGAGCGCTGCGCGCTCAAGACCGGGAAGTTGTTCGAGGCCGCGTGCCGGCTCGGCGGCGGATCCGGCGAGTACGGCCTCGCGCTCGGGATCGCGTTCCAGATCGCCGACGACGTCCTCGACTGCTCGGGCGCCACGATCGAGACGGGCAAGATCGCGGGAACCGACCTGCGCGACGGGACGCCTACCCTGCCGCTCCTGCTCGCGGCGCAGCAGGACGCGGTCGTGTGCGCGGCGCTCGCGGGCGGTCCCATGGACGGCGCCCTCGTGCGCGTTGCGGCGACCGGCGCTCTCGACGAGGCCCGGGAGGTGGCGCTCGACTACGCTAGACAGGCCAGGGCGCGTCTCGACGGCGAGCTGCACAGAGACGAGCTCGAAGCCCTGACGCACGCAGTCGTCGACCGGGAGAGGTAGTCCGCACATGGCGGTTCTGGACAGGCTCGACACGCTCGCGCCGATCAGAGAGAAGGTGCTCGCCGGCGAGCGGCTCGACTTCGACGACGGCGTCACGCTCATGGAGACGGACGACCTGCTCGCGCTGGGCGAGCTCGCCGACCTCGCGCGCCGGTCTCGCGGCGGCGGCGACGAGGTCTACTTCGTTCAGAACATCAACCTGTACCAGACGAACGTCTGCCGCGTGAAGTGCAAGTTCTGCGCCTTCGCGAAGACGCGCAAGCAGGAGGACGCGTTCACGCTGACCGCCGACGAGTTCGTCGAGGACGCGGTCGCTCAGCACGAGCTGCACGGTTTCACCGAGATCCACACGGTCAACGGCGAGAACCCGCACGTCGACCTCGAGTACTACGCCGGACTCCTGCGCAAGCTGAAAGACGCGCTGCCGGACGTCCACCTCAAGTTCTACACGGCGTCCGAGATCCACCACATCTCGCGGCTCGAGGACTGCTCGCACGAGGAGGTCCTGCGCACGCTCAAGGACGCCGGCCTCGACTCCATGCCGGGTGGCGGCGCCGAAATCTTCGCCGACCGCGTCCGCGCGCTCATCGCGCCGGGCAAAGAGCATCCCGACGAGTGGTTCGACGTCCACAACACGGCCCACGCGCTCGGCATCACGACCCAGTGCACGATGCTCTACGGGCACGTCGAGACCTACGAGGAGCGCGTCGACCACCTGCTGCGGTTGCGCGTGCAGCAGGACAAGACCGGTGGCTTCCTCTCCTTCATCCCGCTCGCCTTCCACCCCGAGAACACCGTCTTCGAGCGCCGCGGCTTCCGCTTCACGACCGGCGCCGACGATCTCAAGGTGATCGCCGTCTCGCGGCTGCTGCTCGACAACGTCCCGCACGTGAAGGCCTACTGGATCATGATGGGCCTCCCGCTCGCCCAGGTCGCGCTCCACTTCGGCGCCGACGACGTCCAGGGCACGGTCGTGCGGGAGAAGATCTTCCAGGCTGCGGGCGCGAGCGCCGGCACCGAGCAGAAGGTCGCGGAGCTCGTCCGCTTCGTCGGCGAGGCGGGCCGCACTCCCGTGCAGCGCGACAGCCTTTACAACGAGCTGCGCCGATGGTGAACGTGCGGGAGGCGATCGCGCAGGGCGACCTCACCGCGTTCGAGGAGGTGCTCGCTCCCGACATCGTGTGGGTCGGGCTCTGGCCCGGCGAGCTGTGCCGCAATCGCGACGACGTGCTCGAGATGCTTCGAACCGCTCAGGCGAGCGGCATCGAAGCCCGTCCCGAGATCGTGCGCGACGAAGGCGACCGCTTCGTCGTCGATCCGCATCTGCCGATCGACGGGCGCCACCAGGTCTTCGTGCTGCGCGACGACGTCGTCACCGAGGTGCGGGCGTATCCGAGCCGCGACGCGGCCCTCGCCGCAATGGAGCCGCCATGGTGAAGCTCGGCCGCATCTCGTACGTGAACATGGCGCCTGTCTTCTATCGCGTCGACGCCGAGGTGGATGAGGTACAGGGCGTCCCGACCGACCTGAACCGGATGCTCGTCGGCGGCGAGCTCGACACGGCTCCGATCTCCTCCATCGAGTACGCGCGCAACGCCGATTCCCTGCGGCTGCTGCCCCGGCTCTGCGTCGCGTCGGAGGGAGCCGTCGACTCGATCCAGCTCGTTTCGCGCAAGCCGCTCGAGCAAGTGCGTGCGGTCGCGGTGACGCCCGAGTCGGCGACTTCGGTCGCGCTGACGAAGGTGCTGCTGCCCGAGGCCGAGCAGGCGCCGCTGGAGGCGTACGAGTCGGGGGAGGCGGAGGCGAAGCTCCTGATCGGGGACGCCGCGCTGCGCTCAGCGTTCGAGGATCCGACGCCGCACCACGACCTCGGCCGGCTCTGGCTCGAGCGGACGGGACTGCCGATGGTGTTCGCGGTCTGGGCGTGTCCCGAGCCGCTCGCCGAAGGCCTCGCCGAGCTCGAGGATGCGCTCGTCTCGTCGGTGCGGCTCGCCCGCGCCGAACCGGAGCAGCTCGCATACGAGGCGGCCGAGCGGTACGGCTATCCGGCCGGCTTCCTCGCGCGCTACTTCGAGAAGCTCCGCTACCGCTTCGGGCCGCGCGAGCGCGCCGGCCTCTACACGTTCCTCGAGCTCGCCCGCGACGCCGGGCTGCTCGAGACCGTGCCCGAGCTCCGCTTCGTCCAGACGACCGCGGGCGCCGCCGTCGCATGAGCGTCGCCGAGCGCACGCCCGTCGCCGAGATCCTCGAGAGGGCGACCTCGGGTGAGCGGATCACGGACGAGGACGCCGTCGAGCTGCTTCGCTCGCGTGACCTCGTCGCCGTCGGCCGCGCCGCGAACGAGATCCGCAACCGGCTCCACGACCCGGAGCGCGTCACGTTCATCATCGACCGCAACCTCAACTACACGAACGTCTGCGTCACCGACTGCGACTTCTGCGCCTTCTACCGCCGCCCGGGCGACCAACGCGAGGGCTACCTGCTACCGAAGGCGGTCATCTTCAAGAAGATCGAGGAGACGCTGGCGCTCGGAGGCACCGGCCTGCTCATGCAGGGCGGCCACCATCCCGACCTCGGCGTCGACTACTACGAGGATCTCTTCTCCTCGATCAAGGCGCGGTACCGGATCCATCTGCACGCGCTCTCGCCGTCGGAGATCGTGCACGCGGCGCGCCGCTCGAAGCTGACTGTGCCCGAGACGCTCGCGCGCATGCGCGACGCCGGTCTCGACTCGATCCCCGGCGGCGGCGCCGAGATCCTGGTCGACCGCGTGCGCGACATCATCGCGCCGAAGAAGGTGAACACGAAGGAGTGGCTCGGCGTGATGCGCGAGGCGCACCGGCTCGGGATCTCGACCACGGCGACGATGATGTACGGCCACGTCGAGACGCTCGAGGAGCGGGTCGAGCACTTCCGCCGGATCCGCGAGCTGCAGGACGAGACGGGCGGCTTCCGTGCCTTCTTCTCGTGGACGTTCCAAGACGACGGGAACCGGCTCGTCTCGCTCGTGCCGGTCGAGGCGCGGCCGACCTCGTTCGACTACCTCCTGACGCAGGCCGTCTCGCGCATCTACCTCGACAACCTGCCGCACATCGGCTCGTCGTGGGTGACGCAGGGAAAGAAGATCGGCCAGGTCGCACTCGGCTTCGGGGCGGACGACCTCGGCTCGGTGATGATCGAGGAGAACGTCGTCTCGGCCGCAGGCACGACGCACCGCACGAGCGCCGAGGAGCTCGTCCACCTCATCAAGAGCATGGGCAAGGTGCCGGTGCAGCGGGACACGCTGTACCGCGACGTCAGGGTCTGGAACTAGCCGACCACTGCGCAGCCCACTCGTCGGCGTACGGCCGGCCGCTTCGCATCGCCGCGCCTGGACGTCTTCGATCGCATACGGCACCTGACGGAACTCGACAGCGACCGTGCCGTCCGTGACAGTGACGAGCGCCCACTCGGCCAGCGCGCGCAGGACGGGCGGGTCGGCATGCCGGTCGTACGAGATGCCCACGCTGCCGGGATTGACGTAGAGCGCGTCTTCGATTCTGCGCGTCCATTGCAGATGTGTGTGCCCGCCCGCCAGCAGCGCCGCGTCCTGCCCGATGAACGGTTCCAGCGCCTCGCGGCCGAGCTCGGGGAGGAGCACGTCGTCGTAGGAGTGCGGAGAGCCGTGGAAGAGGACGAGCGATGCGCCGTCGAGCTCGCGGCGGACGACCGGCGCGAAGGAGCGCATCTGCTCGACGTGCGCGGCGTCCAGCTGCGACAGCGTCCACTCGCGTACCTCGAGCTGGCGTTCAGTGACCGGCTCCGGCGAGTCCGCGGGAACCTCGAGCAGGAACGCGTCCGCGTTGCCGAGCACCGTCGCGCAGCCGAGGGCCGCCAGACGGTCGAGTGTCTGCCCGGGCTCCGTCCCGCCCTGCACGACGTCGCCGAGGCAGACGATCTCTTCCACGCCGAGCCGCTCGACGTCCTCGACCGCAGCGCGGAAGGCGACGTCGTTCCCATGCTGGTCGGAGACGAGAGCGAGGCGCACGGTCACAGTCTCGCCCTGATGCCGGCCAGGCCGCTGCGCACCCACTCCGGCTGGTCGGTGAAATCTCCGTAGTGGACCTCGAACCACGGCCCGAGCCGGTGGTAAATCCGGGCGCGGCGGCGTAGCTCGTCGTCCACGTCCCAGCCGGGAAACGGCGCGTTGAGCAGCCAGGCGTAGTCGATCGCGGGATCGCCGATCCGAGCGTCTCCCCAGTCGATCACGCCGACGAGCTTCCCGTCGCTCACGAGCAGGTGTTCGGGGCCGAGGTCGGAGTGGGTCAGCGCAGGCCCGAACCCGCTCAGCGTCTCCGTCTCCGCGAGCAGCGCCTCGCCGCGGGAGCGCTCGTCGGGGTCGAGGAGCGGCACGACGACACGTCGGAACTCGTCCGCCTGCTCGCGGTACGTCTCGAGCCAGTCCGGTCGCCGCGCGGGCACGCTGTCGACGTCGACGGCATGGAGCGCGTCGAGGAAGGCGCGGACGCCGTCCGGGTCCTCGGCCACCAGCGGGTCGCCGCGGACCAGGCGATAGGCGACGAGCCAGGGGTCGCGCGAGACGTACTCGAATTGCGGTACCTCGACCGGGAGGAGTGGCGCAAGCACGGGTAGGAGGTCCACCTCCTGCTCGATCTCCTCGACGGCGAGGCGGTGGCGGGGCCAGCGCACGACCCAGGCGTTGTCGACGATCAGGACCTTGTAGTCCCAGCCGTCGTCGATCGCGGCGAGGGGCGCATCCACCTGAGCAACGCTACTCTGGGCGCCGGGTCGTGCTGTTGTTGCGGAAGCTTCTCATCGGCGTCGTGCTCGCGGCGATCGGCGTGTCCGTCGTTGCCTCCGCGGCGACCGGGCGTTCCCGCCAGGAGTCGGTCTCGAGCTCTCTCCTGCTGCCGGGCGTGACCTACACGCGCGAGGTCGACTTCACGTCGCGAGGGCCGATCGTCCTCGACGTCCTGACGGCGCCGAAGCCGGACGGTCAGATCTACTCGCTCGCGCCCGCGCTGTCGAACGACCATTTGCGCGGGACGGAGTCGCTCACGCGCCTCGAGGGCCGGGTGGCCGCGGGCGGGACGACTGTGGCGATCGACGGCGACTACTTCAACCGCAGCAGCGGCGCACCCAGCGGCATGCTCATGCGGAACGGCGTGCTCGAGAGCCCGCCTGGGCTCGGGCGCTCGAGCCTTGGCATCACTTCGGCCGGCACCCTCACGACGGGTCACGTGTCCTTCGGTGGCACCTGGCAGGGAAGCGGCCTGCGGCGCCCGCTGCTCCTGAACTCGCCCGCGAGGTCGGGGAAGTTCTCCCTCTATACGCCGGTGTACGGCGCCACGACGCCGCGGGAGTCCGGGGTCGTCGAGGCCGTCATCGGCACGCTTCCGCCGGTCCGGCTCGACGTGCCGCTCGACGGCACCGTGACGCAGGTGACGACCGCCGGGCCGACGCGGATTCCCGCCGGCGGCGCGGTGCTCGTCGCGCGAGGCACGCAGTCGATCGCCCAGCTCAAGGCGGAGGCCCGGGTGGGACAGCACGTTGACGCCCAGCTCTCGCTCTCGCCGGACTGGAGCGGTCTCGCGAGCGCGATCGGAGGCGGCCCGCTGCTCGTCAAGAACGGCAAGCCGATCTTCCACGCGGGAGAGTCGTTCGCGCCCCGCCAGCTCAACGGCCGCCAGGCGCGCGGAGCGATCGGCCAGCTCTCCGACGGCCGCATCGTGCTCGTGAGCGTCGAGGGGACGAAAGCCGCCTACAGCATCGGCATGTCGAACTACGAGCTCGCCGTCGAGCTCTCGCAGCTCGGCGCGACGACGGCCTACGGGCTCGGCGCCGGCTCCGCCGCGGGGCTTGCGTTCGACGGGCAGTTGCTCACGCGGTCCCCGGGCGGCATCACGCCTAAGGTCGCCGATGCGCTCGTCCTCTCCTACAGCGGCGTCTACGCGGCGCCTCCCTCCACTTCCGTGCTCTCGCCGAACGGCGACGGCGTCGGCGACCTCGAGTCGCTCTCCTATCGCGTCGCCCGCCCCTCGCACGTCGTCGCGTCGCTCGCCGGGCCGGGCGGCGCCAAGTTTCCGCTCGCCAACGGTGCGGAGTCGGCAGCGGTGCATGGGCTCGCGTGGAACGGCAAGGTCGGCGGCTCGCCCGCGGCCGAGGGCAAGTGGACGTTCACGGTCACCGGGACCGACGACCGCAAGGTCACGACCAGCGCGCAGCGGACGTTCTCGCTCGACGACACGCTCTCGTCACTCGCCCTGACGATCGGCAGCAAGGGGCTCCCGACGGCGACGTTCCAGCTGACTCGCGCGGCCACCGTCGTCGTGCAAGTCCAACGGCTGAACGGTGTGCCGGTGGCCACTCTTCGCTCCGGGCCGCAAGCGGCAGGGCCGGAACACGTGGCGTGGCACGGCCGGATCGGCCGGCACCGTGCGCCCGGCGGGCATTACCAGGTGGTTGTGCAGGCAACGAGCTCCGTCGGGACGAGCTCGCTCGCGGCGCCGTTCTCATTGCCCGCTCACACGCGTCACTAGTATCCGCGCGGTGCTCCTGGCGAGCGTCTCCTCGAGCTTCACCTCCGCAGGTCGCCCATCACGGCGTCTACGCCGTCTTCGGCCTGATGGCGATCGACGCGCTCTTCCCGGCGGCGAGCGAGCTCGTGATGCTCTATGCGGGGTGCGGTCGCCGCGGGCGTCTTCTCGCCGGCGCCGACGGCGTGACGCTGTTCGGCCTCGGATCGGCTTCGGTGCCGGCGCGTACGTCGCGCTAGCGCTCGCGGCGAACGCTCGGCTATCTCGTCGGCGCCTCATCGGCTGGGTGATCGGCCGCTACGGGGGGCCGCGCCGCTGCTCGAGCGGCACGGCCGCTGGTTCCACCTCTCGCCGGAGCGGCTCGACCGCGCCGAGCGCGTGGTTCGGGACGCTGGGGGAACCTCGCCGTCTTTCTCGGCCGGATAACGCCCGTCGTCCGCTCCTTCGTCTCGATCGCGGCCGGGAGTCTTCGAGATGCGGCTCCTGCCGTACACGCTGCCTGTCGCTCGCTCGGCTCGGCCGTCTGGGCGTTCGCCTTCGCAGGCGCCGGCTACGGGCTCGGCACGAGCTATCGCGGCTTCGACCACGAGCTTCCGGTACGCCGAGTACGCGATCGTTGCAGGCATCGTGCTCGGGCTGGCGTATTTGGTCTATCGCCGGATGGCTGCGGCTAAAGTTGCCCCGCGTGCAGACGATTCCACTCGTTGACGTTCGAGCCGAATACGAGCCGCTGATTCCGCGGCTCGAGGCCGCGTTCCACGAAGTCCTCGACGGCAAGGGCTTCATCCGCGGCCCGAACTACTGGGCGTTCCAGGAAGAGGCCGCCGCCTACCTCGGCGTGAAGCGGACGATCGGCGTCGCGAACGGCACCGACGCGCTCGTGCTCGCCCTCGAGGCGCTCGGCGTCGGGCCCGACGACGAGGTGATCTGCCCCGCGTTCACCTTCTACGCCACGGCCGAGTCGGTCGTGCGCCGTGGCGCCACGCCGGTCTTCGCCGACATCGACCCCGTCACGCTCAACCTCGACCTCGAGGACACGGCAGCGAAGGTGACGGACCGGACGCGGGCCGTCATCCCCGTGCATCTGTTCGGGCGGATGCTCGACGTCCGGCCGCTCGTCGAGCTCGGCGTGCCCGTGCTCGAGGACGCGGCGCAGGCGTTCGGCGCGCCGGAAGTCGCGCAGCACGGTGCGATCTCGACCTTCAGCTTCTATCCGACGAAGAACCTCTTCTGCCTCGGCGACGGAGGCCTCGTCGCAACGAACGACGAGGCGCTCGCCGAGCGCGTCCAGCTCCTCTCGTTCCACGGCTCGAAGGACAAGTCGGAGTTCGACCTCGTCGGTTACAACTCGCGGCTCGACGAGCTGCAGGCCGCGTTCCTGCGCATCTTCCTCCCGGAGCTCGCCGGCTGGAACGAGGCGCGCCGGGCCGCGGCAGCCCGCTACGCCGAGCTCGGGCTCGGCGAGCTCGTGGAGATCCCGCAGGACGAGCCGGGCCACGTCTACCACCTCTTCGTCTGCCGGTCACGCGAGCGCGACGCGATCCGCGCGGCGCTCTCCGAAGCCGGCATCGCGTCGGCCACCTACTACACGACCGCGCTCCACCTCCAGCCGTCCATGCGCTTCCTGGGCTACGAGCCGGGCTCGCTCCCCGCGACCGAGCAGGCGGGGGCGGAGAACTTCTCGCTGCCGCTCTGGCCGGGGATTCCGGCAGAGGCGCAGGAGCGCGTCGTCGACGTCGTGCGCTCAGCCGTCCCGAGCCGCGTCTGATGCGCCAGCTTCTCTCGCCACACCGGATCTGGCAGCTGCTCGTGGATGCGGCGATCGTCGCCGCGGCCTGGTGGCTCGCCTTCCAGCTCCGGTTCGACCACGGCCCGAACTTCATCTACACCAAGCTGCTCGACCGGACGATCCTGCTCGTCGTCGGGATCAAGCTCATCGTCTTCATCGCCTTCGGCTTCTACAACCGCTGGTGGCGCTACGTCTCGATCCGCGACATGTGGGCGACGTTCTATGGCGTCGTCGTCGCGTGCCTTGTCGCGGATCTGGCGGTTTACCTCTTTCAGCCGGTGGGTGCTCTGCGACTGCCGCGGTCGATCGCGGCGATCGATCTTCTGCTCACGCTCGCGTTCATCCTGGGCTCGCGTCTCATCGCCCGTACGGCGATGGAGCGGCCGGGCCTGAACATAGTCGCGCGCGGCAAGGAGGTCATCGTCGTGGGCGCCGGCGACGCGGGCCGCCTGATCGTGCAGGAGATGCAGCGCTCGCGGATGCTCAACTACACGCCGATCGGCTTCGTCGACGACGACTCGCGCAAGCGGCACACGCGGATCATGGGCGTGCGCGTGCTCGGCACCATCGACGAGCTGCCGCGCGTCCTGCGCGAGCATCGCCCCGACGAGGTGCTGATCGCGATGCCGACCGTCTCCGGTGAGGTGCGCCGGCGGATCGTCGAGACGGCGCAGCAGCTGCGGATCGTCGTGAAGACCCTGCCGGGCCTCTACGAGCTCATCTCGGGAGACCTCAACCTCGCCGGCCAGATCCGGCCCGTGCAGGTGGAGGACGTGCTGGGCCGCGAGCAGGTCGAGGTCGACTTCCACGAGATGGCCGCCTACCTCGAGGGCCACACCGTGCTCGTGACGGGCGCGGGCGGCTCGATCGGCTCGGAGCTCTGCCGCCAGATCGCGCGCGTCCGACCGTCGCGGCTGATCCTCGTCGACAACGCCGAAGGGCCGCTGTTCGAGATCGAGCGCGAGCTCGCCTCCGAGCGCGACTTCACCGCTGCGCTCCCGAAGCTGATCGACGTCAAGGACCGCAAGGCGATGCGGCGCGAGGTGTTCGAGAAGTACCAGCCGACCGTCGTCTTCCACGCCGCCGCGTACAAGCACGTCGCGATGCTCGAGACGCATCCGCTCGAGTCGGTGCGCAACAACATCGTGGGCACGCGGATCCTCGTCGAGCTCGCGGCGGAGTTCGGTGTCGAGCGGTTCGTCTTCATCTCGACGGACAAGGCGGTCAACCCGAAGACGGTGATGGGCCAATCGAAGGCGCTGTGCGAGTGGATCGTCGAGTCGTTCGGGCACCGGCGCGACGTCGCGACCCGCTTCGTCGCCGTGCGTTTCGGCAACGTCCTCAACTCGTCGGGAAGCGTGATCCCGATCTTCCGCAAGCAGATCGAGCGAGGCGGGCCGGTGACGGTGACGCACCCCGAGATGACGCGCTACTTCATGACGATCCCCGAGGCCGTGTCTCTGGTGGTGCAGGCCGGCGCGATCGGCGGCCGGGGCCAGGTCTTCGTGCTCGACATGGGCGAGCCGGTGCGGATCGTCGATCTCGCGCAGAACATGATTCGCCTCTCGGGCAAGCAGCCACGCCTGCCGGACGATCCGACCACGGGCTCACGGGACGTGCGGATCGCGTTCACGGGCTCGCGGCCGGGCGAGAAGATCCACGAGGAGCTGTGGAGCGACGATGACTCGGTCGGCGAGACGGAGCACCCGAAGATCATGCGGCTGAGCCGGCTTCCGGTCGATCCCGAGTGGCTCGCCGAGCAGCTCGCCGAGCTCGAGCGCCTCGCCGACGAGGGGGACACGCTCGAGGTGGTGGGCAAGCTCCGGAACATCGTGACCAAGCCGCAGCGCGTCGAGCGACCGAACCTCTCGGACACGGGCAGCTACGTGCTCGAGATCGAGCCGCGGGTCGACACGAACCCCTGACCCTTCCGTCACGGTCCCCGGCCGACGGCGCCGCTAGCCTCGGCGACCTGGACGCCGACCGGATCCTCGCAGGGCTGAACCCCGAGCAGCGCGCTGCCGTCGAGGCGACGCGTGGGCCGCTGTGCATCCAAGCGGGCGCCGGCACGGGCAAGACGACGACGATCACGCGCCGGATCGCGTGGCAGGTCGCGAGCGGCGCGTTCCGGCCCGAGCAGATCGTGGCGGTGACGTTCACGGACAAGGCGGCCGGTGAGCTCCGTGCGCGGCTGCGCGCCCTCGGCGCCGACGGCGTACGCGCGTCGACCTTCCACTCGGCGGCGCTTGCGCTGCTCCGCCACTTCGAAGGAGATCCGGGCCGGATTCTCCCGTCGAAGGCGCCGCTCCTGCGGCGGATCGGCAACTCGCTCCCGGGCGCGTTCCGCTTCCGGCCGGCCGGCGACCTCGCGACGGAGATCGAGTGGGCGAAGAACCGGCGCCTCACGCCCGATACGTACGGCGACTGGCTCGGCGACCACGAGCCGCCGATCCCGCCCGACCTCGCGCTACGGGTGTTCCGGGAGTACGAGCAGCGCAAGGCGGCCGAAGGCTTGCTCGACTTCGAGGACCTGCTCGAGCGCACTGCTCGCCTGCTGGAGAGCGACGACGGGGCGCGCGCGGCGGTGCACGAGCGCTGGCACGCCTTCACCGTCGACGAGTATCAGGACGTCAACCTCCTCCAGCAGTCACTGCTCGACCTCTGGCTCGGCGAGCGAGACGATCTCTGCGCGGTCGGCGACGACTACCAGGCGATCTACGGCTTCACGGGTGCGAGCGCCGAGTGGCTGCTCGCGCTGCCGCGACGCTTCCCGCACGCACGCGTTGTGCGGCTGGAGCGGAACTACCGCTCGACGCCGCAGGTGATCGAGCTCGCGAATCGGCTCGTGCCGCGGCTCGGCGGCTCGGCGAAGACGCTCGCGCCGACGCTTCCGGACGGTCCCGAGCCGGTCGTCGGCCCCGGGCTGGACGTCGCTGAACACGTGCGGCGGCTGCACGGCGAAGGGCTTCCGCTCGAGCAGATGGCCGTGCTCGTGCGCACGAACGCGCGCACGAGCGAGTTCGAGGAGGCGTTCCACGACGCGGGCATCCCGTTCCAGGGGGCGTCGCTGCTGGCGCGCGACGCAGCCCGCCAGCTGCTCAAGGCGCTGCGCGGCCGGCAGGGACCCGCTGCCGAGATCGTGCGCGAGCTCGCGGCCCACCAGGGGCTCCTCGCGGAGGTCCCGGACAAGCTCGGCGAGCGCGAGCAGACGCGACAGGCCGACCTGGCGCGGCTCGTGCGCCTCGCCGGGGAGTTCGCCGGCGAGGTCGACGGCTTCGTCGCGCTGCTCCACCAGCGCTTCGGCGAGAGCGCCGGCCGCGGCGTCCATCTCCTCACGCTGCACCGGGCGAAGGGGCTGGAGTGGGAGGCCGTCCTCCTGCCGCGCGTGGAGGAGGGCGAGCTGCCGGTCCGGCGCGGCGACGTGGCGGAGGAGCGGCGCCTCTTCTACGTCGGGCTGACGCGGGCGAAGCGGCATCTGCTCGTCACCTGGGAAGGCAAGCCGAGCCGCTTCCTCGACGAGCTCGGCGTGCGGGCGGCTGCGCCGGCGCTCCCGAAGCGCGAGAAGCCGAGGCTCGAGCAGACCCCGGCGGTGCAGGCGCTGAGGGAGTGGCGGCTCGCGCGAGCGCGTGCGGACGAGGTGCCGGCGTACGTCGTCTTCAACGACCGGACGCTCGCGGAGCTCGTGGCGCGGACCCCGCGGACACTGGCGGAGCTCGCGGCGGTGCCGGGAATCGGGCCGGCGAAGCTCGAGCGCTACGGCCCCGAGCTGCTCGCCCGGCTCGCCGAGGTCGCGGCCTGAGCCAGAGCGAGTTCTTGGTCGCTGACGAGATGACTCTCGCCTGGGCCAGCGTCCTCTCACCTGACTGGGATTCCGCTCAACGGTCGACTGGCTGCGCCGGAGCTCAGGCGTCGAGAGACGAGAGGAGGAA
The DNA here is from genome assembly GCA_963731015.1 of uncultured Actinomycetes bacterium. Taxonomy (GTDB): domain Bacteria; phylum Actinomycetota; class Thermoleophilia; order Gaiellales; family Gaiellaceae; genus Palsa-739. The sequence goes on along the minus strand of CAVSTY010000003.1, from coordinate 278,831 downwards.
CCGCAGCATCTCGCTCGGCTCGCGCCGCACGCGCGGGGTTGCAGCGGGATCGCGCTTCGTCAGCTCGAGCGCCCGCGGGTCGGTGAGCGGCTTGAGTCGTCCGTCCCGGATCAGCTCCTCGTCCACGCCGCCGAGTCGCCCGCCGTACGTCGTGTAGACCGGGACGCCGAGCGCGGCCGCCTCCCGGTTCATCGTCCCGCCGGCCGAGACGACGAGGTCGGCGAGCGCGATCAGGCTCTGGGCGTCGACGGCGCCGTCCGGCAGAATCACCGACGGCAGCGACAGCCCGCGCACGTAGTCTCGCTGCTCCTCCGTCCGCGGCAGGACGAACGCGTGGACGTCCTCGGCTCGGCCGAGGTGCTCGAGCGTCTGCGGGAAGAGCGGGTTCGAGTGCCGGTGGTAGAGCGACACGTCGGGCGGCGGCCGGAGGACGACGAGCACGCGCGCCGGGTCGACGCCGAACCGCTCGAGCAGCGACCGGTCCGGCTCGAAGTCGGCAAGGTAGTACTCCTCCTTCAAGCCCGGGTACTGGACGAGCTTCGGCGGGCGGACGCCGTACGGGCGGAGCCGCTCGGGTGGGATCGCGTCCGGCACGACGACCCGCGTCGCCGCGCGGCAGCCGAGCTGGTGCTGCAGCGTCGCGAACTCGTAGTCGAACGTCGTCGAGCTCGGGATCCCGAGCCGGCGCGCCGAGATCGTCAGCTCGTGCGAGCCGTGGGCGAGGGCGACGTCGAACTCGCGGCCGCGCGCCCATTTGCGCAGCGCGCCGAGCCGGTGCGTCATCTGGCGCGCCTTGTGCAGCCGGGAACGGCCGCCGTGCCGTCCGACCACCTCGTCCGCCTCGAGCCCGTGCAGCTCGAGCAGCTCGAGCGTCTGCGCGTAGTCGCGGGCGGTGATCGCCACCTCGTCGCCGCGGCCGCGCATGATCTCGACGAGCGGCCGGAAGACGAGGACGTGCGCCGGCGCCGTGATGTCGATCCAGACCTTCACGCCGCGAGTGCCTCCATCCGCGCCGACTCGAGCCGCGGCGGCCCCTGCTCGACGTGCCGCTCGTACCAGAGCGTGAACGCGAGCAGCCCCCACAGCTGGCGGCTCCAGTCCTCCCGGCCGGCGACGTGCTCGTCGATCAGCCGCGCCACCGGCTCCGGGCGGAAGACGCCCTGGCGCTGCAGGTTCTCAGGCGCGAGTGTCTCGCGCGCGAACGGCGCAAGCTCACCGCGCAGCCAGGCGGCGGCCGGGATCGAGAAGCCGCGCTTGCGCCCGTGCACGACCTCCTTCGGCAGCAGCGGCTCCGCGGCCTTCCGCAGCAGGACCTTCTTGGCGAGCCCACGCACCTTGAGCCGCGTCGGCAAGGCGAAGGCGAGGTTCGTCACGAGCGGATCGAGGAAGGGGACGCGCGCCTCGAGCGAGTGCGCCATCGACGCGCGGTCGGTCTTCACGAGCAGGTCGTCAACGAGGTAGACGCCGAAATCGACGTCCTGCAGCCGCGCGAGCTGTGGCGCACCCACGGTCTCGGCGTACCGCGCGCGATACACGTCGACCGGGTCGAACGCGGCGCGACGGCCGGTCAGCTCCGCCCGCACGTCCGCGGAGAAGATCTCCTTCCAGCCGTGATGCCGCTCGAGCGGCGGCAGGTGCGCGGCGCGCACGAACCGCTTCGCCTTGTAGTCGAGGCTCGCCTTGCGGGTGGAGGCCGGCAACGCTTCGACCAATGGGCGCACGGCCCGCGCGAGTGGCGCCAGGCGGTCGGCGAAGAGGTCGGCCGAGTACGTGTAGTAGCCGCCGAAGAGCTCGTCGCCGCCCTCGCCCGAGAGCGCGACCTTGACGTGGTCGGCTGCGAGCTGTGAGACGAGATAGGTCGGCAGCGCCGACGAGTCCGCGAACGGCTCGTCGAACGCCTCCGCCAGCGCCCGGAGGAGCAGCTCGGGCTCGGGCCGCACGAGCAGCTCGTGGTGCTCGGTCCCGTAACGCTCCGCCACCAGCCGAGCGTCTGCGCGCTCGTCGAAGCTGCGCTCCGCGAAGCCGATCGTGAACGTGTGCACCGGCTCCGGCGTCTCCTGCGCCGCCAGCGCCGCGAGCACGGCCGAGTCGACCCCACCCGAGAGCAGGACGCCGACCGGCACGTCCGAGAGGAGATGCGCCCGCACCGAGTCGCGCATCCGCGCGCGCAGCTCTTCCACGAGCTCCGCCTCGTCGCCCGTCCGCAGCTCGTCCTCGAGCGCCGGTCCGGGCCGCGCGTACCGCTCGAGCGAGATCTCGCCGTCCTCCCAGACGAGCACATGGCCGGCCGGAAGCTTCCGCACGTCGCGGAAGATCGAGTACGGCGCCGGGATCGAGTTGAAGGCGAGGAAGGCTTCGAGCGCGTCGAGGTCGAGCTCGCCGCGCGGTAGCGCCCTCAGCTCGGAGGCGAAGCGCAGCTCGCCGCCGACGTGCCGGTAGTAGAGCGGCTTGATCCCGTAGGGGTCGCGTGCGAGGACCAAGCGGCGGCGCCGCGCGTCCCAGATCGCGGCTGCGAACATGCCGCGGAGCCGCTCGGCGAAGCCGATCCCGTGCTCCTCGTACAGGTGGACGAGCGCCTCGGTGTCGCAGCGCGTGCGCAGCTCGTGCCCCGCGCGCTCGAGCTCGCGGCGGAGCTCCGGATAGTTGTAGATCTCGCCGTTCTGGACGACGACGCAGCTTCCGTCCTCGTTCGCGATCGGCTGGTCGCCGTGCTCCAGGTCGATGATCGAGAGGCGCCGCGCCGCGAGCGCGACGCCGCCGTCGACATGCTCGCCGGCGCTGTCGGGCCCCCGGTGGACGAGCAGGCCGCTCATCGCCCGCAGCGTCTCGACGTCCGCGCCGCCGTGCGTCGTCGCGATTCCGCAGATCCCGCACACGGCTCTACCTTAGGCGCGTCGGCCTGTCAGTCCTCCGAACGACTGTTTGAGCACCCGCCAGCCGGTGGCGACGACCGTGCGCAGGTAGAGGCGGACCGACCGGTCGGCGATCCACTCGAGATCGTGCGCGAGCTTCTCGCCCATCGACGTCTCGTAGCCGCGCCGCACCTGCGCAAGGCCCGTCAGTCCGGGCCGCACGACGAGCCGCTGCCAGTACGAAGGAAGCTCGTGCGCGAGCTCGTCGAAGAAGACTGGACGGATCGGCCGCGGCCCGACCATGCTCATGTCCCCGTGCAGCACATTCACGAACTGCGGGATCTCGTCGAGCTGCGTCGCCTTGAGCCACTTTCCGATCGGCGTGAACTCGGCCTGCGTGCGCTCGACGAGCTCCTCACCGAGGTGCTGGCCGAGCCGCCGTTCCGCGCCGCGCCGCAGCGTGCGGAACTTGTACATCGTGAAGACGCGCGCACCGCGGCCGACGCGCTCGCCACGGTAGAGGACCGGCGTTCCGCTCGTGACGAGGACGGCGGCGGCGATCACGAGCGAGATCGGCAGCGAGACGAGCAGGAACAGCGACGAGAGGATCACGTCGAGGGCTCGCAGGACGATGTCGCGCGGCCGCGCGGGCGTCTCGAGCGCGAGCTGGCGATAGCCGCGGACGAGCGTGTCCTCGATCCGCGTCGAGTCAGGCACCTGCCGATGGTAGATCCGCGGGCGGTCTGCGACCAGGCAAGTCAGCTATAAGTCGGCCTTATGGACACGAAGCAGCTTGCCGCCTTCTGCGCGGTGGTGGAGCGCCGTAGTTTCTCGCAGGCGGCTGACCAGCTAGGCGTGACGCAGCCCGCGGTGAGCCTGCAGATCCGGTCGCTCGAGCAGCGCGTCGGCCAGCGGCTCCTCGACCGTTCCGGCCGCCGCGTCGAGCCGACCGAGGCAGGGCTCCGGCTGTACCGGGGAGCGCAACGGCTGCTCTCGCTCGAGCAGGAGCTGCTCGCGGGCCTCGACGAGGAGGCCGAGGGCGAGCTCAAGGGCCGGCTCGAGATCGGCGCTTCGACCGGACCCGGCGGAACCGTCCTGCCCGTCGTCCTCGGGGAGTTCCAACAGAGTCATCCTCTGGTGCATGTCGCGCTGACCGTCTCGGACACGCACACGGTGGTCGAGCAGGTCGGGCGGCGCGAGCTCGAGCTCGGCATCGTCGGGGTCGCGGGCCGGCATCGAGGCGTCACGTTCGAGCCCTTCTACCGCGACGAGGTCGTCCTCGCGGTACCGGCCGGACACAAGCGGGCCGGCAAGAGCATGACGCTCGAGGAGCTGAAGGCCGAGACGCTCGTCCTGATGCAGGAAGGCGCGGGCATCCGGCAGATGATCGACGAGGAGCTGCGCGAGCTCGGCATCCGACTGCGGGATCTGAACGTGAAGCTCGAGCTCGGGCTGCAGGAGTCGGCGCGCGCCGCTGTACTCGGCGGCTTCGGCGCCACGTTCATCTCACGCATCGCGATCGAGGGAGATCTCGCTGCGGGGGCGCTCGCAATCGCGCGCGTCGAAGGGCTGGAGCCGGCGCGAGACGTCCAGCTCGCACGTGCGAGCGGCCGCGCCGAGACACGCGTGGCCCAGGAGTTCGTGACGTTCGCCCGCGAGCGGCTGAAGTGATCGTCCGCTGGGGGCTGAGCTCGCTGCCGGAAGCCTGCGTCGAAGCCGGGGTGTCGTCGCCGATGCTCGTCGCGAGTCCGCGCTGGGATGCGCTAGAGCTGTCGGTCGAGGCCGCCGCGCGCTGGCAGGAGGTTCCTTCGGATCGCGTCGCCGAGGCGGTTACCGCCGCGCGGGGTGCGGACGGGGTGCTCGCCGTCGGCGGCGGCAGCGCGATCGACCTCGGGAAGGCGATCTCCGCAGCGACTGCCCTGCCGCTCGTCTCGGTACCGACGACGTACGCGGGCGCGGAGTGGACGAGCTACTTCGGCGTCCGCGATCCCGAGCGGCGGATGCGCGGCGGCGGCGGTGGGGCGCGGCCGACCGCGATCGTCTACGAGCCCGAGCTGACCCTGGAGCTGTCGGCGGAGACGACCGTGGGCACGGCGATGAACGCGCTCGCCCACTGCGCCGAGGCGCTCTACGTCCAGGGGCACAATCCCGCCGCCGACGAGCACGCGTTGGTCGGCGCGCGCCTCATCGCCGAGTGGCTGCCGCGCGTCGTCGCGAGTCCTTTTGACCGCGAGGCGCGCACCGAGCTGCTCCGCGGCGCCTGTCACGGCGGCGCCGCGCTGGCGGGGTCGATGCTCGCGCTCGCGCATGCGATGGCGCAGGCGATCGGCGGGCGCTACGGGCTCCCACACGGGACGCTCAACGGGATCTGCCTGCCGCCCGTGCTGCGCTTCAACACGCAGTTCGCTCCCGCTGCCGTGGCGCGTTTCGGCGAGGCGATCGGCGAGCCCCGCGATCCCGCCGCCCGCGTCGAGGCGCTCGCTGCGCTTGCGGGACCGACCCGGCTGCGTGAGCTCGGCGTGCCCGAGGACGACCTGCCCGAGCTTGCGGTCTCCGCAGCCGAGCGAGGCGGGAACCTCGCCAACCCGAAGCCCGCGAGCCCGGACGAGATCGACGGCCTCTTGCGCGACATCTACTAGCTCAGCCCGATCCGACCAGGGTCGTCACGCCGCGATCGTTGCGCTTGACGTCCTCGTGGTGCGTCGTGTGGATCGCGATCCACGGGATGTCCGTCTGACACGAGAATCCGGCCGAGGAGCGCTTGGTGAAAGACGTGAAGCCTTTCCCGACCCCGCCGGCGATCAACACGCCCGCCCGCCAGCTGACGCCGCAGAGGAGGCCCGATGCCGTCGTCATCGACGTGCGGAAGGTGATGTGACTGTTGTAGACCGCGCACCAATAGGTGGTGTCGGTGATTCGCTGCTGGTACGGCCACGTTCCCCACTGATGCCACATGTAGTTGGACCAGCAGGTCGGCCTGTTCGGCGAGATCGTTCCCGCGCCGTTCGGATCCGTGATCCCCACCGCAGCCTGCGGGGTGAGATCCGACTCGATCGCCGTGTCGGCTGCTGGGTCCATGGATGCGTTCAGGGCGGTTTGGCCGTCGACCGACTGGGTCAACGATCCGCTCGGAACGTCCGCAGCTGCTGTCGCGAGAGCGGTCGCCTGGTCGGACGGGAGGGGAGCAGGACTCTCGCCCACCGCTCGCGCCGACACCGCCGAGCCGAGCGCCACGGCCGCCGTCGCGAGGAGCATCGCGAGGCGAGTTGCACGTCGAAGGGACATGGTGAACCTCCTGTTCTTGGGCAGATGCGAGGAAGGTCACGCTAGCGTTGTCAGATCTGACAATCAAGATGGCTCTTTCCGGCATGCTCCGAGCGGCCACGCCGGGCGCCAGATAAGTGATTGCAATGCGAACGATTAGGTAATGTTCCGCTCGACTTTTCGGAACCACCCTGTGGAGGAGTGCTCATGCCGGGCTTTGAAGACGGATTCTTGGGAGTGCCCGTGCGGCCCGGCAAGCCGCGCAGCACCGGGCTCACGCACGTGATGGACAAGGGTCTGAACCTGCGCGAGATCGAGGGGCTCTTCGACACCGCCGGCGCCTTCGTCGACATCGTCAAGCTCGGCTGGGGCACGGGCTACGTCACGAACAACCTCGAGAAGAAGATCGCGCTCTACCGCCACTTCGAGACGCCCGTCGTGTGCGGCGGCACGTTCTTCGAGGCGGTCTACGCACGCGACAAGCTCGAGGAGTTCAAGGGCTGGCTCACCGAGTACCGCTTCTCGCACGTCGAGATCTCCGACGGCACGATCGAGATCCCGCGCGACCGCAAGCTCGAGCTCATCGCCGACTTCGCGCGCGACTTCACCGTCCTCTCGGAGGTCGGGTCGAAGGACGCCGAGGTGAACATCGCGCCGTACCTCTGGGCGCAGTGGATGCAGGAGGAGCTCGACGCAGGCGCATGGCGGGTCATCGCCGAGGGTCGCGAGGGCGGCACCGCGGGCATCTACCGGCCGAGCGGTGAGCTTCGCACCGGTCTCGTCGACGAGATCGAGCACTCGGTTCCCTTCGAGGCGCTGATCTGGGAGGCGCCCACGAAGGAGAGCCAGGCCTGGTTCATCAAGCATTTCGGCACGAACGTCAACCTCGGCAACATCCCGCCCGACGAGGTGATCGCGCTCGAGACGCTGCGCCTCGGCCTGCGCGGCGACACGTTGAAGGAGGTGCTGCTCGGTGGCGAGCCTGCAACTGCCGGCTGACGTCGAGACGTGGCCCGCGCAGCGGGTCGTCGAGTACGTGCTCGAGGGGTTTCCGGGCCGCGTGGCGCTCGCGTGCTCCTTCCAGAAGGAGGAGTCCGTCCTGCTCGACATGCTGTTCGAGCTCGAGCCGAACGCCCGCGTGTTCGCGCTCGACACCCGGTATCTCTTCCCGGAGACGTACGAGCTCTGGCGCGAGGTCGAGAGCCGCTACTCCACGACGATCGAGCGTATTCGAAGGCGCGCCGGTCGAGGACGGGCTCTGGGACACGAATCCCGACCTCTACCTCGCGGTCGCCAAGATCGAGCCGCTCAACCGGGCGCTGCTCGACCTCGACGCCTGGATCACCGGCATCCGCCGCGACCAGTCGCCGCTCCGCGCCGACGCGCCGAAGCTCGCCTGGGACGAGCAGCACGAGCTCTGGAAGGCGAACCCCCTGGCCGACTGGAGCGACGACGACTGCTGGGCGTACATCCGCGAGCGCGAGCTGCCGTACAACGCGCTCCACGACCAGGGCTACGAGTCGATCGGCGACACGCACTCGACCCTGCCCGGCCAGGGACGCGAGGGACGCTGGGCCGGAACCGAGCGAACCGAATGCGGGCTGCACACATGAGCGGTTTCGTCCTCTGGTTCACGGGCCTCTCGGGCGCGGGCAAGACGACGATCGCGAACATCGTCGAGCCGGAGCTCGAGCGGCGCGGCTTCGTCGTCGACCACCTCGACGGCGACATCATCCGCACCCACCTCTCGAAGGGCCTCGGCTTCTCGAAGGAGGACCGCGACACGAACATCGCGCGCATCGGCTGGGTCGCGTCGCGGCTGGCGCGCGCCGGCGCGGTCGTCGATCGTCTCGGCGATCTCGCCGTACGAGGAGATGCGGCGCCACGCGCGCTCCCTCGTCGAGCAGCACTCGCCGTTCGTCGAGATCTACGTCGCGACCTCACTCGAGGAGTGTGCCCGCCGCGACCCGAAGGGGCTCTACGCGGCCGCGTTCGCCGGCGAGATCGACGACTTCACCGGCGTCTCGGCGCCGTACGAGGAACCGCTCGAGCCGGAGCTGCGGCTCGAGACGACCGGATCGCACACCGTCCGAGTCGGCCGTCACCGTGCATCGACCGCCTCGAGGAGCTCAACCTCGTCCCCGGCGGGTCGAGGCCGAGCAGTGAGCACGACGGATCGCGCGCTTCCGACGCTGACGCACCTCGACGAGCTCGAGTCCGAGGCCGTCCACATCTTTCGCGAGGTCGCGGCCGAGCTCGAGCGGCCGGTGCTGCTCTTCTCCGGCGGCAAGGACTCGATCGTGCTGCTGCGGCTCGCAGAGAAGGCGTTCAGGCCCGGCAAGTTCCCGTTCCCGATCATGCACGTCGACACCGGGCACAACTTCGCGGAGGCGATCGAGTACCGCGACCGGCGCGTGGCCGAGCTCGGCGAGCGGCTCGTCGTCGCGTCGGTGCAGGAGTCGATCGACAAGGGGCGCGTGGTCGAGGAGACCGGCCCGCGCGCGTCGCGCAACCGGCTGCAGACCACGACGCTGCTCGACGCGATCGAGGAGCACGGCTTCGACGCGGCGATCGGCGGCGCCCGGCGCGACGAGGAGCGCAGCCGCGCGAAGGAGCGGATCTTCTCCTTCCGCGACGACTTCGGCCAGTGGAACCCGCGCGCGCAGCGTCCCGAGCTGTGGAATCTCTACAACGCGCGCGTCCGCAAGGGCGAGCACGTCCGCATCTTTCCGATCTCGAACTGGACCGAGCTCGACGTCTGGCAGTACGTCGCGCGCGAGCAGCTCGAGCTGCCGCCGATCTACTTCGCGCACGAGCGCGAGGTCTTCCGCCGCGACGGGATGCTCTACGCCGCGTCGCCGTACGTCGAGCGCATGGAGGGCGAAGATCCGTTCGTCACCTCGGTCCGCTTCCGCACCGTCGGCGACATGACCTGCACGGGCGGCGTCGAGTCGCACGCGTCGACGATCGAAGAGGTCGTGGAGGAGATCGCCGCGACGCGCGTCACCGAGCGCGGCGAGACGCGCGCCGACGATCGCTTCAGCGAGGCCGCGATGGAGGACAGGAAGCGCGTTGGCTACTTCTGAGGCAGCCCAGAGGTCCGAGCTGCTGCGCCTCGTCACGTGTGGCTCCGTCGACGACGGCAAGTCGACGCTGATCGGCCGGCTGCTCTACGACACGAAGCAGATCTTCGTCGACCAGCTCGAGCACATCGAGGACGTCTCGCGGCGTCGCGGCAACGAGTACGTCGACCTTGCCCTGCTCACCGACGGCCTGCGCGCCGAGCGCGAGCAGGGGATCACGATCGACGTCGCCTACCGCTCGTTCGTCACGCCGAGCCGCCGCTTCCAGCTTGCCGACGCGCCCGGCCACGTCCAGTACACGCGCAACATGGTCACGGGCGCTTCGACCGCCGAGCTCGGGATCGTGCTCGTCGACGCCCGGCAGGGCGTGGTCGAGCAGACCCGCCGCCACGCGTACATCCTCTCGATCCTCCGCGTCCCGCACGCCGTCGTCGCCGTGAACAAGATGGATCTCGTCGACTGGTCGCAGGAGCGGTTCGACGAGATCTCCGCGGGGCTCGAGGAGCTCGGGCTGCCGGACCTGGTCGTGATCCCGATCTCGGCGCTGCAGGGCGACAACGTCGTCGACCGCTCCGAGCACATGCCGTGGTACGACGGGCCGCTCCTGCTCGAGCATCTCGAGACGGTGGAGATCGCCTCCGACCGCGATCTCGACAGCCGGCGCTTCCCGGTGCAGTGGGTGATCCGGCCGATGTCGGGTGACCACCACGACTTTCGCGGCTACGGCGGCCAGGTCGCCGGAGGCGTCTGGCGCGCCGGCGACGAGGTCGTCGTGCTGCCCGGCGGCGCGAGGACGCAGGTCGAGGCGGTGGAGACGATCGACGGGCCGCTCGAGGCCGCGATCCCACCGATGTCGCTCACGGTCAGGCTGGCCGACGATCTCGACGTCTCGCGCGGGGACATGCTCGCCGACCCGGCCGATCCGCCCACGGTTGCGCGCGAGCTCGAGGCGCGCGTCTGCTGGATGAGCGAGCGTCCGCTTCAGCCGCGGGCGCGGCTCGCGGTCAAGCACACGACGCGCTCGGTGCGCGCGATCGCCGACGAGCTCATCTCGTGCGTCGACGTCCACACGATCGAGGACGTCCCGGGTCCCGAGCAGCTCGGGCTGAACGAGATCGGCGTCGTGCGGCTCCGGCTTTCCGAGCCGCTCTGCGTCGATCCCTACGAGGAGAACCGCGCGACCGGCGCGTTCGTGCTGATCGACGAGGCGACGAACGAGACCGTCGGCGCCGGGATGGTCCTCTCGGCGTCATGACCTGGCAGTTCACGCTGACCGGGCTCGGGCTGGGGCTCGTCGTCGGTCTCACCGGCGTCGGCGGCGGATCGCTGATGACGCCGATCCTGATCATCGTCTTCGGCTTCAAGCCGACCTACGCCGTCGGCACCGACATCTTCCACGGTGCGATCTTCAAGTCGTTCGGCGCGATCCGGCATCGCCGGCTGAGCACGGTGCACGGCCACCTGGCGCTCTGGCTGTTCGCCGGCTCGGGGCCGGCGGCGGCGGCCGGCGTCGCGGTCTCGTGGGTGCTCGCGAGCTCGATCAGCAACGCGCAGACGATCCTCGGCTACGCGATCGGCGTGGCGCTCATCGGCGGCGGCGCAGGCTTCCTCGCCAAGTCGTTCGTGAAGCGGGGAGTTCAGCCGAGCGACGCGCCGTTCATCATGAGCCGTCGCGACAAGCTGATCGCACTCGGCACCGGCGCGGTCTTCGGCTTCATCGTCGGGATCACGTCGGTGGGTAGCGGCACGTACTTCGGGCTGATGATGGTGCTCGTCTACCCGCTCACGATGCCGCGGATCGTCGGCACGGACATCTTCCACGCCGCCGCGCTGCTCTGGGTCGCGGGCGTGGGCCATCTGATCATCGGCGACGTCGACCTGCACGCGACCGCGTGGCTGCTGCTCGGCTCGGTGCCCGGGATCCTCATCTCGAGCCGGTACACGGTGAAGGTCCCGGACATGACGATTCGCGGCGGTCTCGCCGGGATCCTGATCATCAGCGGGCTCAAGCTCCTCAACGTGCCCGAGGCGAACTGGGTGCTCGGCTGCGGCCTCGTCTTCATGCTCGTCGTCCTCACGATCTACACCGTGCGGGTGATGCTGAGCGAGGAGCCCCGCGCGACGCCCGAACGCGTCTGACCTCTCTTCAACTTCGTTAACGAAGGGCCCGTAGAATCGGCGGGCTTTGCAGCGGGTTCTCACGTCGGTCACGCTCCTGGGCCTGCTGGTCGCCACGGCTGCCGCTTTTGCGATCACCGAGCACCTGAAGCTCGAGAAGAGTCCCATCTTCGGGACGAGCATCTTCACGAGCCGGCCCGGGGCGCCGGTGGTGTTCTCGCCGGTCTGTGGGCCGGCTTGCCCGACGCGAACGGCGAAGGTTCGCCTCAAGCTCCGCCACACGGGCCGCGTGACGGTGACCATCGTGGACTCTGACTTCCACAAGGTCGCGACCATCGCCCCGAACGTCCTCGCGCACGCCCGCAGCCCGCAGCACTTCGTGTGGGACGGTCGGACCGCCACCGGCGCCGTGGCGCCGGACGGCGTCTACTACCCGTGGGTCCACCTGCCGCGCCGAACGTTCAAGTTCACCAACAAGATCACGCTCGACACTGTGCCGCCGCAGGTGCTCTCGGCCGATCGGCGTGAAGCGGAAGCCCGTCCTCTTTGCCGGTCGCGGCCGCTCGGTCGCGATCCGCTACACGTTCAGCAAGAACGCGCATGCCGTCGTCTATCTCGGCGGCCGGCGGATCGTCCTGGGCCACCAAACCCGTCCGAGCAGCAAGATCAAGTGGGCCGGCAAGGTCGACCACAAGTCGCTTCCTGCGGGCACCTACGTCCTCTCGATCGGCGCGCAGGACCGCGCCGGCAACCAGACTCCGGCCGGTAAGCGCAAGCACGTGACGGTGGTGCTGCGCTACATCGAGCTCACGCCCGGCCTGACGAAGGTCAAGGCCGGACGCCCCTTCAAGGTGCACGTCGAGACGGCCGCGCGGCGCTACACCTGGCGTCTCGGCAAGAGGCACGGCGAGCGGCGCGGGAGAACCCTGCGGCTGCGCGCGCCTACCACGCCGGGCACGTACCGGCTCGTCGTGACCGAGAACGGACACGCCACGACCGCCGTCGTGCGGGTGCACGCGAAGTGATCGGGCTCGCGGAGATCGCGGGGCCCATCGCCTGCATCGGGCTAGCCGTTCTGCTGCTCGCGCGGACGCGCCGGAACCGGATCGCCGGCCTCTGCTATGCCGGAGTCGGCAGCGTCCTGCTCGCGGTGTCGCTCGCCCCGTCGAACGCGGGGGAGCTCGGCATGGCGATCGGAGGAGTGATCGTGGTCGGCCCGCTGCTCGCCTGGCTCTTCCGCCGCGAGCCCTGGCTCGTCGCCTTCCTCACCCTCGCCTTCGTCCCGTTCCGCATCGGCTTCCTCGGCCACTCGCTCCTCGTGCCGCTGTACGCGGTCGCGCTCGGCGCGGCGGGTGCGCTGCTCTGGGACCTCGTCGAGGGAGACTCCAGGACGCGCGAGCTCGGCATCGTGGCCTGGCCGCTCGCGCTCTACCTCGGCTGGACCGGGCTCTCGGTCGCGTGGAGCGTCAACGTCCACGCGGCGGCGATCGACCTGCTCGCCTTCTACGTGCCGTTCACGATCATCGCGATCTCGATCGCCCGCCTGCCGTGGGTCGCGTCGCGAGTCCGGATCCTCTACCTGGAGCTCGTGGCGATGGGGCTCGTCTTCGCCGGCGTCGCCTTCTACCAGTACGAGACGCGGACGATCTTCCAGAACGCGAAGCTGAACCAGGTCAACATCTTCGACGCGCTCTTCCGGGTGAACTCCGTCTTCTTCGACCCGTCGATCTACGGACGGTTCCTCGTCGTCGCGCTGATCGCGACCGCCGTGTTGATCGTTCGCGGTGCGCTGTCCCTCCGGGCCGGCCTGGCCGCGCTGGCGTTCGTCGCCGTGGCGTGGCTCGGGCTGCTCATCTCGTTCTCCCAGTCGAGCTTCGCGGCGCTGCTCGTCGCGGTGCTCGCGCTGAGCGCGGTCGTCTGGCGCTGGAAGTCGCTGTTCGCGTTCGCCGCCGTCCTCGTCGTTGCGGCCGGGATCGCGGTGAGCCAGCCGAGGCTGATGCATGCGCTACGCAGCCACACGGTCTCGGGCCTCAACCACGCGACAAGCGGGCGGGCGACCCTGATTGCGGTAGGGATCAAGATCGCCGAGGCGCACCCCTCGCACGGCGTCGGCCTCGGCGGCTTCGAGCATGCGTACTCGAAACAGACGGGCAAGAAGCCGAGGCAGAGCGCGTCGCACAACACGCCGGTGACCGTCGCCGCGGAGGAGGGCGCGCCCGGCGTCCTCATCTTCTTCTGGCTCGTCGGTGCGCTGCTGCTCGCCGCGTACCGGCGGATCGACCACCGCACCTACGGACGGGTCGCTCTCGCTTCCGGGCTGGCGCTGCTTGCGATCTTCGTCCACTCCCTCGCGTACAACGACTTCTTCGAGGACCCGACCACATGGCTGCTCATCGGTCTGATCGGGTTCGTCTCCCCGGTGCGGATGCGTGCGCGCGAGCCGCAGCCGGCCGAGACACCGGAGCCCGTGCCTGAGATGATCGCCCGGTGATGAGACAGTGATCGAGCAGTGGAAGAAGGCGCTCGTGCTCGCGCCGCACACCGACGACGGCGAGTTCGGGTGCGGCGGGACGATGGCGCGCCTCGTCGAGGCCGGCTGCGACGTCCGCTACGTCGCGTTCTCGATCGCGACGCGCTCGCTGCCGCCGGGCTTTCCGCCCGATACGCTCGCGCGCGAGGTGGCAGAGGCGACGGCCGAGCTCGGCATTCCGTCCGAGTCCCTGACCGTGCACGACTTCGACGTGCGCACCTTTCCCGAGCGGCGGCAGGACATTCTCGAGCTGCTCGTCGCGCTCTGGGAGGAGTGGGCGCCGGACGTCGTCTTCCAGCCGAGCCTCCACGACGTCCACCAGGATCACCGCACCGTCGCGGAGGAGGGCCTGCGCGCGTTCAAGCGCACGACGATCCTCGGCTACGAGATCCCCTGGAACAACTTCGACTTCGAGTACCAGTGGTACGTCGCGCTCGAGCAGGGGCACGTCGAGCGCAAGATCGCGGCGCTCGAGAAGTACGCGTCCCAGCAGCATCGGCGGTACGCGAACGCTGAGTACGTCCGCAACCTCGCACGGATGCACGGCGTCAACGTGAACCGCGAGAACGCCGAGGTCTTCCAGGTCTACCGCGTCATCGCCTGAGCGGCGGCGCTGTCGGAGCCGCGCGCCGGCACCCGCCTCAGTGGTGGAACGGGGACGAAGAACTGTTTGCCGCGCGCGAGCTTCCGCGGTAGCGATCGCCACGAGAGGGGGTGCTCCGCGACCACGAGCAAGAGCAGCGGCAGAGTCCGAAGCGCCCGGCGGTACGAAAGGCCCTCATCCGAGACGCTCCGCTCGGTGAGGCGCGCGTGACGGAGCTCCCGGCGGGCGACGCGCCGCTCTCGACGCGACAGATTGCCGCGCTCCAGCGCCCGGCGGTACGTCTGTTGGCTGTAGCGCGCCATGACCCCCACGTTGCTGGACCACGACTGCGGGCGGATGCGGCGTACGGCGAGAACCTCGCGCGTTGCGACGACTGTGTATCCGGCCTCGACGATCCTGATCCAGAGGTCGTAGTCCTGGGCGCGCGCCAGCTCGGGGCAGAATCCGCCGACCTCGTCCACGACGCGCCGCGGCGTGAGGACGCTGACGAACGGGTTGGCCCGCAGGATCCGGTGCAGCGTGACGTCCCGCGGGAAGCGGACGAGGTCCATGTACGTCTCGGGACGCAGCCGGCTCTCCTGCAGCAGCGAAGCGTTGCAGGCGACGATTCCCACGTCTTCGCCGGAGTCGTAGAGCGCCACCATCCGCTCGAGATGGGCCGGCAGCCAGTAGTCGTCGGCGTCGAGGAACGCGAGCAGCTCCCCGTTCGAGTGCTCGATCGCCAGGTTCCGAGCCGCCGCCGGACCGGAGTTGGTCTCGCTGCGGACGAGCGTGACTCGCTCGCCGAAGCTGCGCACAAGCTCGGCCGTTCGATCCGTCGAGCAGTCGTCGCAGACGACGATCTCCCAGTCGACGTACGTCTGGCTCCGCACCGAGCGCAGCGCCTCTTCGATGTGCTGCTCGGCGTTGAAGGCGGGGATGATGACGCAGACGCGGGCCACGGACCTCGCCCGCGACACTACAGCCGCCGCTCGCCGCGACCGATATCCCCCGGATGGTTCGCATCGTCGCCATCCCGGCCATGCTCATCGCCGTCTTCGTCGGCGTCTATCTGTCCACGCAGGACATGCAGTCGAACGGCCCGACCTCCACGGCCGAACAGCAGGCAGTGACGGAGGCGCAGTCCTCGACAGCCGGGGTGGACTTCAATCAGGTCGTGCCGGGGCTGCAGGCGTACTACGACCAGAACCAGACGTACGTCGGCGCGGCGCTTCCGCCCGGCAGCGGCGTCACGCTCGTGCAGGCCGATGCGACCTCGTACTGCCTGCAGGACGGAAACGAGCACGAGGTCGGGCCCGGCGGCACGCCGCAGCCCGGCCCCTGCTAGCCCAGCGTCGGATGTGAGCGCCGCCAGAGCGGCGAGCGCTGGTACGTGGCTGCGGTCGTGTTCCAGCTGCGGCTGAGCGCAGCGAAGCGGGCGAGCTCGCGGCGTCCCTGGGAGGTCGGGTAGCTGCCGCCGGGCTCGAGCAGCTCGTAGCCGGCGCTCTGCAGCACGTCGCCCGCGACCTGCTCGAACGCGAGCGCGTCCTCGCGGCTCATCTGGCTGCGCCAGTCGCGGAGCCCCGGCGTCGGCGGCTGGGCGAGGTTGCGGTGCTCGGGCATGTGCGCGGTGTCACTCGGGCGCGTGTGGTCGAGCATGTCCGGCTCCCAGGTCAGCGAGGCGTGCTCGCAGACCTGCCGCAACCTGCGTTCCGGCTCTGCCACGAGATCCTCGTAGCGGAGCTCGAGGTAGCGCCCGCCCGCGTGTTTGCCGAGCTTTCGCGCCGCGAGGATCTCCGTCCGCCATCGCGCTGCGAACTGCGCGACGGTGCGCGGCTGTGCCCACGTCTTGCCCGAAAAGCCCTCGGGCAGCTCGAGGAAGGAGAGCGCGGCGTCGCGTCCGTCGCGGACGAGATGCACCCAGATCGCGTCCGGGAAGAGCCGCTCGAGCAGCGGCAACTGCTGCATGTACAGCGGAGTCTTGTCGCCCCAGCGTGTCTTGCCCTGGCGCTCGGCGTACGTCTCGAAGATCGCCGCGATCGCCTCTGCGGTGGTCATCCCCTCGCGGAGGCGGGGCCGGACGTCGTCCGGCGTGATGCCCCAGTCGTACAGCGTCCGTAGGCGCCCGAGGTCGTCGAGGAACTTGTCGAGATTCGGGCGGCGGCCGTGCCGGTGGGCGAGCTGCGGGACGAAGAACGACTCGTACGGGATCGCGATCTCGCTGTTCCGGTCGAGCATCACGCGCAGGAGCGTCGTGCCCGAGCGACCGACGCCGAGGACGATTACGGGCGGAGCCATCGCCGCCGGAGCCTAGAGGACGAGCTCCGCAAGCGTCTGCAGCGCCTCGGGTTGCGTCGTACCGAGGACGAGCGTCGTGACGGGGGTCTCGCGCCATGCCTCTAGCCGTTCCGCGATCCGCTCCTTCGGCCCGAGCAGCGAGACGGCGTCGACGAGCTCGTCGGGCACGGCGGCGATCGCGTCCCGCTGCTTGCCTGCGAGGTAGAGGTCCTGGATCCGCTCGGCCTCCTGCTCCCAGCCGTAGCGGCGCACGAGCGCGTTGTAGAAGTTGCGGCCCTTGGCGCCCATGCCGCCGACATAGAGCGCGACGTGCGGCCGCAGCGCGTCGCGAAGCGCGGCCACGTCGTCGCCGACGAACACGCTCGCCGTCGCCGCGATCTCGAACTCGGGCGGCGCGGCCGCGAGGCTCGGCCCGAATGCCTCGTCGAAGCGCTCGGGCGCGACGAAGATCGGGAGCCAGCCGTCGGCGATCTCGGCCGCGAGCGCGACGTTCTTCGGTCCGAGCGCCGCGAGGTAGATCGGGATCTCGGCGCGCAGCGGGCGCAGCATCAGCTTGAGCGGCTTGCCGAGGCCGGTTGCGCCCGGCCCGTCGTACGGGATCCCGTAGTGCTCGCCGTCGTGCTCGACGACCTCCCGCCGCAGCGCCGCACGCACGATCTCGACGTACTCGCGCGTCTTGCCGAGCGGCTTGCCCCACGGCTGCCCGTGCCAGCCCTCGACCACCTGCGGCCCCGAGGTGCCGAGCCCGAGCAGGAAGCGTCCGCCGGAGAGGAGGTCGAGCGTCGCCGCGGTCATCGCCGCGTTCGCGGGCGTGCGGCCGGGGATCTGCATGATCGCCGAGCCGAGCTTGATCCGCTCGGTCCGCGCCGCGAGCCAGCCGAGGACGCTGACCGCGTCGGTGCCCCACGCCTCCGCGACCCACACGGAGTCGAAGCCGAGCCGCTCCGCCTCCTGCACGAGCGGAAACAGGTCGGTGGGGTTCGTTCCGGGCGGCGCGTAGCCAAGGCTGAGACCCAGCTTCACGCGCTCGATCCTACGATGATGGTGGCCGTGAGCGAGTGGG
Source organism: uncultured Actinomycetes bacterium (assembly GCA_963731015.1). Lineage (GTDB taxonomy): Bacteria > Actinomycetota > Thermoleophilia > Gaiellales > Gaiellaceae > Palsa-739. The sequence continues at coordinate 261,040 of CAVSTY010000003.1, read as the reverse complement.
AGTGGGATCCGGACACCTATCTCGCGGAGATGGCCGAGGAGATCCCCGGCTACGAGGAGCTGCAGGAGGCGGTCGTGGCGGCGACCACGGGCGTCGATGCCAAGCGCGTGCTGGAGCTCGGCACCGGCACCGGCGAGACCGCGCTGCGCGTGCTGGCTCAGCATCCCGGGGCCCGCTGGGTCGGAATCGACGCGAGCGAGGCGATGCTCGCGCGGGCGCACGAGCGGCTCCCGGACGCCGACCTGCGGCTGCAGCGACTCGAGGACGAGTTCCCGTCCGGACCGTTCGACCTCGTTGTCTCGGCGCTCGCCGTGCACCACCTCGACGGCGCGGGGAAGCGAGACCTGTTCTCGCGCGTCGCCCGCGTGCTGCAGCCGGGTGGCCGCTTCGTCCTCGGCGACGTCGTCGTCCCTGCGGCGGGACAGGAAGGGCCGATCCACATCGACTGGGTGATGGACGTGCCCGACAGCGTGGAGGATCAGCTCGCGTGGCTTCGCGACGCGGGCTTCGAGGCGGAGGCTGCCGGCGTCAGAGTTGACCTCGCCGTGTTGCGCGCTAGGCTCAACAGCCCGTGACGCACCCCGAGCTTGCAGCCGAGCAGGCGTACGTCGACCGCGCGTACGAGCAGCTCGACCGCATGCGCTCCACCGTCGCACGCACGCAGGAGGCGATGGCCACCGAGTGGGCGGCGCTGAACATGGAGGCGTGGGTCAAGCGGCGCATGCGGACGTTCGAGGACGCCGAGCGCGGGCTCGTCTTCGGTCGCCTCACGCTCGACGGAACGCCGCGGCCGCTCTATGTCGGCCGCCGCTGGGTGCACGACGACGAGCACGAGTCGCTCGTCGTCAACTGGCAGGCGCCGGCAGCGCGGCCGTTCTACACCGCGACGCCCCAGACGCCGCACGGTGTCCAGCAGCGGCGTCGCTTCCGAGCCGAGGGCCGGCGGCTGACCGACATCTCCGACGAGTCGCTCGACGGCAGCGCAGTCGAGGGCGCGGCCGTCTCCGACTTCCTGCTCGAGGAGCTCGAGCGCCGCCGCGACGTGCGGATGCGCGACATCGTCGCCACGATCCAGTCCGACCAGTACCGGCTGATCACGGCCGAGCCCGAAGGCGCGCTCGTCGTGCAGGGCGGCCCCGGCACCGGCAAGACGGCCGTCGGCCTCCATCGCGCGTCCTGGCTCCTCTACACGCATCGCGAGCAGCTGCGCCGCGTGCTCGTCGTCGGCCCGAACCCGACCTTCATGGACTACGTCTCGCACGTCCTGCCGACGCTCGGTGAGGAGGCGGTCGAGCAGCGCGCCGTCACCGAGCTGCTCGACGGGATCGAGGTTCTCCGCGAGGAGGAGCCGGACATCGCCCGTCTCAAGGGCGATCCGCGGCTGCGCGAGGTCGTGGCGCGCGCGGTCGAGGTCGCGGTCGTGCCGGCGCCGGAGGAGCTCGTCACCCTCGTCGACGGCGTCTACGTGCGCGTCCGCGAGCGCGACGTCGCGACGCTGCTGGAGGAAGCGTTCGAGGCGGGCGCTCCGCTCGGGCTCGCGCGCGACCGGTTCCGGATGGCCGTGCTCCGCCGCTTCTACGAGCGCTACGGCGAGCTGTTCGGTCCGCGCGCGCTGCGGAGCTTCGACGAGCTCGAGCGGGCGCTGCGGCGCGGCGGCTTCCTCACGCGTTGGCTCGACCGCGTCCTGCCTCTGCCACAGCCCGAGAAGCTCGTCTCGCGGCTCCTCACGTCGCCGACCACGCTCGAGGCGGCGTCGGAGGACGTGCTGGAGGACGACGAGCGGAAGCTCCTCTTGCGCGACCGGCCGCGCCGCATGTCCGACCTCCGCTGGAGCGACCAGGATGTGCCCCTGCTCGACGAGGCACGGACGCTCCTCGCGGGCGCGCCGCGCTCGTACGGGCACGTGATCGTCGACGAGGCGCAGGATCTGTCGCCGATGCAGCTGCTCGCGATCTCGCGGCGGGCGATCGACGGCTCGCTCACGATCCTCGGCGACGTCGCGCAGGCGACCGGGCCGGTTGTCTACCGGCGCTGGCAGGAGCTCCAGCCGTATCTGCCCGACGACGCGGAGATGGAGATCGAGGAGTTGCGGCACGCCTACCGCGTTCCGGCCGAGATCATGGACTTCGCGCTGCCGCTGCTCGACCGGATCGCGCCGGAGGTCGAGCCGCCGCTCGCCTACCGCAAGGGCGGCGACCCGCCGCGCCTCGTGCGCGCCGATGAGGAGGAGCTACTCGGCGCTGCACTGCGCGAGGCGGCCGCACTCGCCGAGCTGGACGGGCTGCTCGCGGTGATCGTGCCGCGCTCCCTCGCGGGCACATTGCCGCAGGGCGAGCTGTTCGACGAGATCTCCGTCCCGGTGCTGACGCCGCGGCAGGCGAAGGGCCTCGAGTTCGACCACGTCGTGGTGGTCGAGCCGGCAGCAGTCGCGGACGACGGAGACCGTGGGCTGCGCGAGCTCTACGTCGCCCTGACCCGTCCGACGAAGACTCTCGTCGTCGTGCACGCGCGGCCGCTGCCCGACGGCCTCGGCTAGCCGCGTTCGGGAGAGAGCAGGCTGTAGCCGTAGCGGCGGACGCGGCGTTCGTACCGGAGCGAGACGAGGTCGAGGTACGCGCGCATCCGCAGGTCGTGCTTCAGCTCGCGCCACTGGCGGAAGTACTTCTCGTTCGCTCCATCTTCGACGGGCTCGCTCGGCGGGATCGGCTCGAGCCCGAGGAACTCGAAGATCCCGTCCAGCACGCCCGCCGGGTCGCGGACGAGCTGCTCGTAGGTGAGGACGTGTACGCGCTCGAGATGCTCGCGGTCGGCGTCGAAGAGCGCGTGGCAGCGGAGCCAGTGCTCGAACAGCCGGTCGTAGCGCCGCGTTCCACGCCACCTCGCCGTAGGGACCGAGACCGGGATCGGGTGGCGGACGATGATCACGAACGCCGAACTCGGGAAAAGAGCCTGCAAGAAGCGCGTTTTCAGCAGGTTCGGCGGCGACTTCTCGAGCAGCATGGGACGGGAGAGGTCCCAGTGCACCGACCACTCCTCGAACAGCGTGTTCGCGTTCTCCTCGGAAACGAGGGAAGAGGTCTCCGTCAGGTGCGACTCGGGCGCGAAGCCGAAACGCCCGGGGCCGCCGTATTCCTTCGCCGCGGGATAGACGCTCTGGAGATGCTGACCCTCGTCTGCCGGGATACCTGTCCCCGAGAAGCCGCTGATCTCCTGGTGCGCGGCGAGCAGCCGTGCGAGCAGTGTCGTACCGCTCCGGTGCAGGCCGGCGAGGAAGACGAACTGGTGCTGCCCCTCCACGGCCGGCAATCGTAGTGCCGGCTGACGCTCAGCCTCGCCGCGGTCGGCTAGCGTCGAGCCCATGCGCACGCGCTTCCTCGGCGAGGGTGGGCCGGAGGTCTCGGTCGTCGGCCTCGGCACGAACAACTTCGGCGGCCGCATCGACTACGAGCAGTCGCTCGCCGTGATCGACGCCGCGCTCGACTCCGGCGTGACGCTGATCGACACGGCCGACATCTACAGCCAGGGGACGAGCGAGGAGTTCATCGGCCGCGCGCTCGAGGGTCGCCGCGACCGGTTTCTGATCGCGACCAAATTCGGCAGCGAGATGCAGGAGCGGCCGGAGGAGCGGCGCGGGAATCCCGACTACATCCGGTGGGCCGTCGAGGGCTCGCTCCGTCGCCTGCGCACAGACGTGATCGACGTCTACCAGATGCACCAGCCCGATCCGGTGACGCCGATCGAGGAGACGCTCGGCGCGCTCAACGACCTCGTCCACGACGGAAAGGTGCGCTGGATCGGCTCCTCGAACTTCTCGGCCGAGCAGATCGAAGCCGCAGAGGAGGTCTCGCGCGGCGCGGGCTTCCATCGCTTCGTCTCGGTGCAGAACCACTACTCGCTCGTCGAGCGCGAGGCGGAGGACGAGGTCCTGCCGGCCTGCAAGAGGCTGGGGATCGGCTTCCTCCCGTACTTCCCGCTCGCGAGCGGGCTGCTCACGGGCAAGTACCGGCGTGGCGAGGAGGCGACCGAAGGGCGGCTCGCGGGCCGCGAGATCCCGGAGGCGCGGTGGGATCGCGCGGAGACCCTGCAACGCTACGCGGACGAGCGCGGGGTCTCGCTCCTGGACGTCGCGGTCGGCGGTCTGCTCGCGATGCCTGCGGTGAGCTGCGTCATCGCGGGTGCGACGAAGCCGGAGCAGATACACGCGAACGTCGCCGCCGGCGCCTGGGAACCGAGTGCCGAGGACGTGGAGGCGCTGCGGGCACTCCGTTGATCTCCGACGCGGGCGCGGCCGACGCCGACGCGCTCCGCGCCGTCTTCCGCGAGTACTTCGCGTGGCTCGGGCCGGAGGGCTGGTTCAGCGACATCGAGGCGGAGCTGGCTGCGCTCCCCGGGGGCTACGACGCGATCCTCCTCGCGCGCGACGGCGACGAGATCGCCGGCTGTGTCGCGCTACGGCCGCTCGAGGACGGCGCGTGCGAGATGAAGCGGCTCTACGTCCGCCAGTCCGCACGCGGCTCGGGGGCCGGCCGGGCGCTGGTGGAAGCGTCGATCGCCCGGGCGCGGGAGCTCGGCTACGCGGCGATGCGGCTCGACACGCTGCCCAGGATGGACGCCGCCCGGGCGCTCTACCTCTTGCTCGGCTTCCGCTCGATCGAGCGCTACAACGACAACCCGATCGAAGGCGTCCTCTTCTTCGAGCTCCGGCTGTAGGAGTGATGGCGAAACGGCCTACGATGGGTTGGTGCGAGCCCACTGTTCACTGCTCCTGGCGATCCCGGCAGTCGCACTCCTCGCCTCGGGTTGCGGCTCCTCTCATCGGGCCTCGTGCGAGATCGTTCTGCGCGCGATCCCGAACAAGGGCCAGCAGATCACTCCAGCGCAGATGCAGACGGCGCTGCAGATCATGACCCAGCGCCTCGACACGATCGGCGTGTCCTCACCGAACGTCGCCCTCCGGGGCAAGGACGAGATCGTCATCCAGCTGGCGAGCGTCCACCACCCGCCCGCGGTCGCACAGCTCGTCGGCACGACCGGCCGGCTCGAGATGTTCGACTTCGAGCCCAGCCTGGCGCGGCCCACCGTGCAGGCAAAGCAGCAACCGGCGCCGGAGCCCTCGCTCTACAGCGTGCTTGCGGCGGTGCAAAAGGAGGCGAGCAAGGGCTCGCCCCAGGCGTACTACCTCTTCAAGACGACGCCTGCCCACCCTGTCCTGCAGGGACCAGCCCCGAGTCTCGAGCAGCTGCTCCTGCCGTACAAGGGCGGGAAGCAGCCGCCGCACACGCAGGTGCTGAAGGTGCCCGCCAACCGCGAGCCGGTCTCGTGTAACGCGTCGACCGGCTGTCCGGGAGCGGGGTCGAACGGGAGCTCGAAGAGCGGCAGGTACTGGTACCTGTTCAAGCTACCGCCGGCGCTGACAGGAGGGGACCTCGTCGAGTCAGGGATCAGTGAGGATGCCGATCCGAATACCGGCCAGCCGATCGTGACGCTGCAGCTCACCGGCCATGGCTCGAAGCAGTTCGAGCGGATCACGGAGGCGGAGTACAACCGCGGACGCGTCAACGCAGGCTTGGACGGTCAGCTGAACGCCCGTAACGCGTCGATCATCAGCCGGTACGCCGGGCACAACGCGATCGTCCTCGACGGCGAGCTGAAAGAGACGCCGTACATCGACTACACCGACCCGGCCCTCTCCCAGGGCATCGTCGGCAACGCGCAGATCACGGAGCCGAGCACGCAGGCGGCGATGCGCACCGCGCTCGTTCTCCAGAGCGGCTCGCTTCCCTTTGCGTTCAAGCGGGTCCGGGTTTCGAACTGTTCCTAGGCCGCGGCGACGTCGCCGAGGCGGTAGCGGAGGTCGTTCAGCCGGTCGTGCCAGTCGTCCGACAAGCGCGGCGACGCACTTCATCGAGCGGCAGGCGAGGTCGACGAGCTCGGTGGGCGGGATCCCGTGCGTCTCGGCCCACTCGCGATCGTCGGGCGATAGGTCGTCGGGCGGCTCGCCGGACGTCGCGGCCACGAGCTCCGCCGCCCGCACCGCGCGCTCTGCGGTCTCCTCGTCCGGCTCCTCGCACGCCGCCGCGAGCGTCTCCTGCAGCGACTTCCAGTCCATCAGGGATCGAATTCCACCTGGTCGAAGAAACGAAGCACGGTGTGGCCCGGCCGGACGCGATCCTGCAGCGCGCGGAGCTCGTCGTCGGACGCCTCGCCGAGCGCCCGCTTGACCGCGAGCCAGGGGAGGTTGAAGTCCTCCTGGATCATCATCGTCGAGATCCGGGGGTTGATCTCGATCACCTTCTCGCCCATGAACTGGATGCTGAAGAACCACTCGAGCCCGAACTCGGCGACGACGCGCTCGGACGCGGCGACGAGCTCCGGGGCGTCGAGCGTCACGAAGTACATGCCCAGCCCGCAGCGCACCGACTCGCGCGTGCGCGTGGCCTGAAGGATGATGCGGCTGCCGTCGGCGATCCCGTCGACGGTGCGCTCGGGCTCCGTGAGGAACTCCATCACGAGCAGGTCGAGACCGTCCTCGGGCAACAGCTCGACCGCCTCCTCGAGCCGCATCGCCAGCGCTCCCGGACGCTCGTTGAGGAGCTGGTGCGTGCGGTCGACGCTCGGGTCGAGCACGCGGAAGCCCCGCGAGCCCGAGGAGAAGACCGGCTTGAAGCAGACGGGATTGTCCGGGTAGCCGAGCTCGCGTGCCGCCTCCTCGACTCCGGCCGCGCCGGTCACGCGACGGAACTCGGGAGCCCCGACGCCGATCCGCTGCATCGCCGCAAACGTCTCGCCCTTGTCGTTCGAGCGCTGCTCGGCCTCGGGGCTGCAGACCATCACTGGCACCGGAAACTCGTCGCGCCGCGGCGCGAGGTGGCGCAGGTCGTGCGACGACTCCGGCAGGACGACATCGACGCCCTCCTTCTCGACGACCGCGAGCAGCGCGTCGGGGAAGGTCGGATCCGCACCCGGGGGGACGAGATGAAAGGTGTCGCACAAGTGGCGGCCGATGGCCCGCTCGGACATGTCGACGCCGACGAGGCGCACCTGGCGCTCGCCGTTCTCGCGCAGCGCCCGCAGCAGCCGGCCCGCACCGGGCGCGCCGCACGCGGTGACGAGGATCGTCGTCATGTCGGAAGGTCGGACACGGCGCGATGGTACTTCGGGGGCGCCCACTACACTCGCTGACGGGTGAAGGTGGTGGCCACAGCATGAGACGTCCCCGCACGTTGCGCGTCAGCGGGACGCTCATCGTCACCGGCTTCGCCGTCGCCTACCTCGTCTGGAAGATCAACCTGCGCGAGACGGCACACGTCCTCGCGCACGCCAGCTTCGGCTGGTGGCTCGCCTCGTTCGCGATCTGGACCGTCTCGGTGTGGCCGCTGTCGTGGCGCTGGGGCAGGCTGCTCGCCTCGAGCGGGGTGCACGAGCGCCTCGGTTGGCTCGTGCGCACGACGTTCGTCTCGTACGCCGCCGCGCAGATCCTGCCGACCTCGCTCGGTGGAGATGCCTCGCGGATCTACGAGACGTCCCGCCGCCACCCCGGCCTGCGCGGGCCGGTGGCCGGCACGGTGCTGCTGGAACGGGCGCTCGGCGGCGCCGCCACGCTGCTCCTCGCGGCTGCGGGCTTCGCGCTCGCCGTCGGTCAATACTCCGTCGGCGGCTACCTCTGGGTCGAACTCGCCTTCGTCGTCCTCTGCGTCGTCGGCGCGTTCGTCCTGTTCTCGACGCGGCTGCATCCGGTTATGCACTGGCTGCGGCCCGTGCTACAGCGGCTGCGAGTCGAGGCGGTTCTGCGTGACGTGTACCTCGCGCTCCACGCCTACCGGACGAGGGTGCGGCTGCTGGTCGGGACGTTCGCGCTCACGGTCGTGGTGCAGGCGGCGCGCGTGCTTGCGATCTGGTGCGCCGGAAAGGCCGTGGGAATCGACCTCTCGCCGCGTCCCTACTACGTGATGGGGCCGCTGCTCTTCCTCGTCATGCTCATCCCGTTCACGATCAACGGGTTCGCCGTCAGGGAGACGTTCTTCGTGAGCTTCCTCGGTGCCCTCGGTGTCTCGGCCGACCAGGCGTTCTCGGCCGGTTTTCTCTTCTTCGTCGTCACGGTCGCGGTCGCGCTGCCCGGAGCCGTGATCGTGGCCTGGGAGGGCGTGCGGCGCACCCGCGCGGTTCCGGGTCCGGCGCGGTGAACTGGCTCGCCAACCCCGCCGTCGAGCTGCGCAGGCCGGCGGTGCTGCCCGCGCCGGCGGACCTCGTGTGGCGCCTCGTCACCCCGGCCGCGGTCCTGGGGCTGCTCGGACTCTCCCGGCTTCTGCCCGAGACGGGATTCGGGCTCTGGCTGCGGCTCGCGTCGGCGACACTCGTCGTCCTGCTCCCCGGGATCCTCGTCGCGCGGTGCCTGGGCCAGCGGAGCGCGGCGGCCGCGTTCCCCGCGTCGATCGCGCTCGTCGGCGCCGGCCTCGCGTTGACGTTCGCGCTCGGCGCCTCGCTGGACGTGACCCTCGCCTTCGAGCTTGGCGCCGGCGCGGTCGCCCTCGTCTTCTCGCTGCTGGGTCGGGAGCTGGAAGGCCCGCGGCTGCCGGGCTCTGCGCGACTTGCCCGCGGCGTCCTCGCCCTGGCCGGAATCGGCCTCGGCGTCGGCATCTGGTTCGTGCAGGGCGCCTTCACCGGCGACGTCTTCTTCCACCTCGGCCGCATCCGGAAGCTCGGCACGCTGCACTCGCTCTCGCTGCACGACGTGGGCGAGTTCGCGCACGGCGGGCTGCATCCCGGTTACGCGTTCCCGCTCTGGCACGCGTGGCTCGCGCTCGTCGCCCGGCTCGCCGGCGTCGATCCGTCGAGCGTCGCGGCGCACGAAGCGAGCATCCTCGTGCCGCTCGCCCTCGTGCTCGTCTTCGAGATGGGTTGGGCGATCTTCCGTTCCGCCGGCCTTGCGCTCGCCGTCGTCTTCGCGCAGCTCGCGTTCAAGGTGTTCGCGCCCGGCCACGGGGGCGTGTATCGGTTCCTCTGGGAGCCGGCGAGCGTCGCCACCCAGCTCCTCGTGCCCGCCGCGGTCGCGCTCTTCTTCTACTTCGTACGCAAGCCGACCTGGCCGACCGCGCTCCTGCTCGCCGCGACGTCGGGCTCGCTCGCGCTCGTCCACCCGACGTACGCGTTGTTCCTCGCGATTCCGCTGGGAGCATTCGTGATCGCGCGCGCGCTTCTCACCCGGGGTGAGGACCTGAGGAACGGGGTCCTCGGCTTCGCCGTCTTCGGGCTGCCGATGACGCTTGCCTTCCTGTGGCTGGAGCCGGTCGTCAACCAGACGATCCCGGTGTCTCCCAACCCGGCGCAGCTCGCGCAGAACCTGCACCACTACCGGGCGGATCTGATCGTGCACTCGCTCTCGCGCTACAGCCTCGCTCCGGCCCGCATCGACCGGAACGGAGCCGTGGCGGTCGTGGCGCTGCTGCTGATTCCGCTTGCGTTCCTCGCCCGGCGACGGCGCTGGAGTGCACTCGTGCTCGGCGCCACCGTCGCGGTGCTCGGCATCGAGTTGTGGCCGCTGGTGTTCCCGCATTTCTCCGACGCCGTCTCGCTTTCGCAGTCGCGGCGCGCGTCCGGGTTCATCCCCTTCGCCGTGGCGCTCGCCGGCGGCGCCGCGATCGTCAGCCGCTACTCGCGGACGCTCGCGATCGTAGGCGGGCTCGCGTGTGGCATCTGGCTGCAGGTCGCATATGCCGGCGACTTCGGGCTGCGCGCGCCGAGGACCGAGCCGGCGATCGTGGTCTGGATCGCCCTCTACGGGGGCATCGCTGCGCTCGTCGCCGGCGCCGTCCTCGCCTGGCGGCGCGGCGGGGAGCCATCGCCCGCTCGCTCCCGCGCACACGACGCCGCAGCCGCCTTGGCCGTCTTCCTCTTCGTCCTGCCCGTGGCCGTGCACGGCTTCTCGCACTGGACGCCGGAGGTCAAGCACGACCGGGACGCGCTGACGCCCGGGCTGATCCAGTTCCTGCAGCGGGACGTGGCGCCCCGCTCGATCGTCTTCGCGGATCTCGCGACGAGCTACCGGGCGACCGCGTTTGCTCCGGTCTATGTCGTGGCCGTGCCGCCGACGCACGCCGCGAACACGCGGCCGAACGAACTCGCCAAGCGCCGGCGGGCGGTGCTCAGGTTCTTCACGCATCCGAGCCTCGAGGAGCCGCAGGCCTGGAGAGCGCAGTGGCTCGTGCTCCCCCGCTCCGGCCCAGTCCACGCGATCGAGCGGCGCGGCCTGCGGCCCGCGTACGAGGACGACAGGTTCGTCGCCTTCCGGGTTCCCGCCGGGTAAGTACCGTTGCGCCGGTGACGGAGCGCCGTTGAAGGTCCTGCTCGTGACGCGCCACTTCCCGCCGGGCGGCGGAGGCGGCGTCCAGCGGCCGCTCAAGTTCGCGACCCACCTCCCGGCGCTCGGGATCGAGACCCACGTGCTCGCGCCGCACTTCGCCGGCCCCGTCCCGGCGGACGAGGAGCTCGAGCTGCCGACGCAGGCGTGGATCCACCGCGTGCGTTACGTCGGGCCGAGCGCCGGCCGTCCCTCCGAGCAGCTCGTCGCCAAGCAGGGAGTCGCGCGGCTCGGCACGCAGGCCGCGCTGCTCGGGCGGCGGCTGCTCGTGCCGGACGAGAACGTCCCCTGGAGCACCCTCGCGACGCCGGTCGCGATCCGGCTCGTCCGGCGCGAGGGGATCGACGTCGTGCTCACGACCTCGCCGCCGCCGTCCCTCCACCTCCTCGGCGCGGCGGTGCAGCGGACGACCGGCGCGGCCTGGGTCGCCGACCTGCGCGACCCGCTCACCTCGCATCCTCACCGGCGCGGCTACGAGTCGCAGCTCGCGCGGCTGAAGGAGAAGACCACCGGCGGGGTGGGGAAGCTCGTCGCCTCGCAGGCGGACGCGATCGTCGCCGTGTCCGACGCGATCGCCGAAGAGATGCGCGCGCTCGAGCCGAAGAGCAAGGTGGTCACGATCGGCAACGGCTGCGACTTCGACGACTTTGCGGGCCTCGAGCACCACGCGAGCGACCGCCTGCGAATCACCCACGCCGGCCACTTCCACGGCAAGCGCGACCCGAAGCCGTTCCTGCAGGCGCTCGCGAACTCCGGCCTCGACGACGTCGTGGCGCGCTTCGCCGGAGACTTCCGCGCCGTGGACCGCGAGTACGCGGAGTCGCTCGGCCTCGGCGACCGCATCGAGCTGCTCGGCGACGTCTCCCGCCGCCGGTCGCTCGAGCTGCAACGTGACTCCGAGGCGCTGCTGCTGCTGATCCCGGAGTCCGGCGGCCGAGGCCGGGGCGTCCTGACCGGAAAGATCTTCGAATACCTCGCGGCCGAGCGGCCGATCCTCGCCGCCGTCCCACCCGACGGCGCTGCCGCGAAGCTCGTGCGCGACACGGGAGCGGGAGTCGTCGTGCCGTCCGACGACGTGGACGCGCTACGCGAGGCGCTGCTCGATCTCCACCGGCGCTGGCAGGCCGGAAGTCTCGACGGGACGCCGCTCTCGGACGACTGGCGCAAGCAGCTCTCGCGCGGCGAGCGCGTCGAGGAGCTCGCGGACCTGCTAAGGAGCGTTACGTGACCGCCGCAGCGCTCACCGCCGGCCGCGCCGTCGTCGTGCCACGCACGCAGGAGCGCATCGTGACGGGGCTCTTCTTCGCCTCGCTCTTCGCGGCCACGTTCGAGAAGGTGCACTGGAACGTCGCGGGCAACATCGGGCTCAACGACATCGCGACGATCCTGTTCCTCATCGCCTACGTCGCGACCGAGCGCCGTCCGCTGCCGCGGACGAGCGCCATCGTGCTCGGCTTCTTCGCGGCCTTCGCGCTCGTCTATCTCGCCGGGTTCTGGAACATCGACACGCAGCAGGGGCTGACCCAGTTCACGAAGGGGATGGCGAAGTTCGTCATCCACTTCGCCTTCCTCGTCGCCGCGATCGGCTACCTCGTGCAGCGCGGCGAGCGCTTCTTCTGGCGGGCGCTCGGCTGGTTCATGGTCGGCTTCGTCGCGAACGGCGTGTACGGGATCCTCCAGCTCGGCTCCCAGGTCGCGGGCCACAGCCTCGACAACCTGCTGCTCAACCCGCTCACCGGCGGCGCAGCCAGCATCAACATCTACGGCGCGATCGGCGGCCAGAACATCTACCGCGTCAACGCGCTCACCGGCGACCCGAACCACCTCGGCGTGATGCTGATCGTGCCGCTGCTCGCCCTGACGCCCGTCTACCTGCGCCTGCCGCGCGGTCATCGCCTCAGGTGGCCGCTGGCGATCGCGCTCGGCTTCCTCCTGCTCGTGGACATCGCGACGTTCTCACGCAGCGCCGGCGTCGGGCTGATTGCCGGCGCCCTCGTGCTCGTGCTGCCGTATCGGCGGTTCTTTCGCTCGAAGCAGTTTCTCTACCCGGTCGGCGCCGTCGCGGTCGTGCTCCTCGGCGTGCTCTACACGCGCAGGCACTTCTTCGAGACCTTCCTGGGCCAGCGGGTCTCGACGGGGGGAAGCTCGACGAACGCGCACTTCGCGGTCTACTCGTTCATCGGCGACGTCCTCCACCTGCATCCGCTGCTCGGGCTCGGCCTCAACAACTTCGCCGTCTACTACGAGTTCGTGACCGGGAAGTCGAACTACGGGGCTCACTCCTACTGGGTCGCGGTCGTCGTGGAGTCAGGCCTGCTCGGCCTCGTCCTCTGGATCTTCTTTCTCCGCTACGTCTTCGTGCGGCTGCTGGCGGCGCGCCGGCTCGGTCGGCTGCTCGACCGGATCGGCGATCCGGCGGGCGCGCAGGTGCGGCCGCTCGCCTACGGCCTGACGGCGGCGCTCGTCGGGACGATCGTGGCGAACTTCTTCTACCTGACGATCCAGTTCTATTACTTCTACGCGTTCCTGGCCTTCGCGCTCGCCCTGCCGGTCGTGTTCGCCGGCCGCGCACGCGGGCAGCCAAACGCGTAGGTGCGGGTCGTCGTCCTCACGACGTCCTGGCCGCGGACGGAGAGCGAGTTCGCCGGCCGCTTCGTCGCGGACGCCGTCGAGCGTCTGCGCGAGCGCCGGGTCGAGGTCGAGGTGCTCGCGCCGGGCTCGGGCTATCGGGACTACGGCCTGGCGTACGGCGGTGGGATGGCGGCAAACGTCCGCCGGCGGCCCTGGCTCGCTCCGCTCCTGCTCCTCTCGATGTGGCGGGCCGTGCGGCGCGCGGCGCGCGGCGCGGATCTCGTCCACGCGCACTGGCTGCTCACGGCGGCGGTCGCGCGGTTCGCCGGCCGGCCGTTCGTCGTCACGCTGCACGGCTCCGGCTCGGCCGGAAGCTTCTCGGACGAGGAGCTCGCGCGTGCTCGCCCGCGGCTCATGCGCGCGCTCCTCGGGCCGGCCGCCGCCGTGATCTGCGTCTCCGAGACCCTCGCCGCGGCGGTGCGCACGGCGGGGCTGGACGCCGTGGTGATCCCGAACGGAGTTCGGATTCCCGACGAGGTGGGGCAGCCGGCCGAGCCCGCCGAGGTGCTCTACGTCGGCCGGCTCTCGCCTGAAAAGAACATCGACACGCTCCTCGAGGCGGTCGGTGACCTGAATCTCGTCGTCGCCGGCGACGGGCCGCTGCGCGAGCGCGTCCCGAACGCGCTCGGAGCCGTGCCGCACGCCGAGGTCGAGCGGCTGCTCGAGCGGGCGTCCGTCGTCGTCGCGCCGTGCGAGCGGGAGGGGTTCGGCCTCGCTGCGGCCGAGGCGATGGCATTCGCCAGGCCGGTCGTGGCGGCGGCGGGTGGCGCGCTACTGGATCTGGTGGCCGACGGTGAGACGGGACTGCTGGTACCGCCGCGTGACGCGCTGGCGCTGCGCGCGGCGGTGGAGCGGCTGCTCGCCGACCCCGAGCTGCGGGAACGACTCGGCCGCGCCGGGCGCGCCCTCGCCCGCGAACGCTTTGGCTGGGACGGCGTGATCGAACGAACGCTCGAGATCTACGGACGCGCGCTCGACGCCTGAGGCGCGGCTGGTTCTAGGAACGCTGTCGGCTACGCCAGATGCGCATCCCACTACCGCCGACAAGGATCACGGCGGTGCCTGCGAGGACGAGCAGAAGTGCGGTCGGGCCTGAGCCAAGATCGAATGCGGAGCCGAGGGCGGTCGGCGCGATCGCCTCGCTACTCGAGCTGGACGGCTCGGCCAGGCGCGAAACGCCGTAGCCGCGGACGAGCGCGGACAGGACTCGCCGCTGCCTCCCGGCCTGCTTGAGCGCCTTCGCAGTCTGCGGTGAGACATGCGAGACGGGTTGCGTCGAATTCGCGGAACTCGGGCCGGTGGTCGGACCCTTTCCGGTCTTCTTGCCGCCGCCGCCACCCGCCAGGCACTCCTTATAGACGTTCGCAGCCGACGGTCGGCCGTTGCAGGAAGCTATCGCCACCGAAGGAGCTACGAGGGCGACGAGCAGTGTGCCGGCCGCAATTGCGGTAGCGAGAAGCCGGTTCATCCCCCCGGACACGCCCGTTACTGTAGCGAGCCGTGGGGCCGACAGACGTAAGCAGACCGCAAAATCTGGTCCTCCGCGACGCAGCTGCGGTTATCGGGGTCGCGGCTGCCGTTTTTGCGCTCTCGTATGCGAATGGTGGCTTCTTCCCCACTACGCGCTCGTACGCGGGCATCGCCGCTTGGTGGCTCCTGGGCGTGGGCGCGGCGATCGGAGTCGCCTCGGCATGGGGTGCCATCGATCGGCTAGCCCTCATTGCACTCGGGCTCTTTGCGGCCTTCGCAATCTGGATCTTGATCTCGGTTGGCTGGGCTTCTGACGCCGAACGTGCCTTCGCGCAGTTCAACCAGGTAGCGCTCTATGTCGCCGTGTTCGCGATCGCAATCGTGCTGGCGCGACTCTTGCCGGCCCGAGTCCTCGTCGGCGGGGTGGCCCTGGCTCTATCTGCGATCGCCGCGGTTGCGCTTGTCAGCCGGTTCTTCCCCAGTACCTTCGGCGTGTCGCCGGGGGCGCAATTTCTACAGCCGCTCAAGTACCGACTCAGCTTTCCGCTGGGCTACTGGAACGGACTGGGGATCGAGGTCGCGCTTGCATATCCGCTGCTGCTCTCCTTCATGACCTCGCGTCGCTCTCGGATCGTGGGCGCCCTGGCGGCGCTCCCGCTCCCGCTGCTGGGCGCGGTGATGTACCTGACTTCCTCGCGTGGCGCCTTCGCGGCGACGGCCGTCGGAGTCGTCGCATTCCTCTTGCTCACGCCCAAGCGGTGGCCGGCCCTCGCGGCTGTGGTGGTGGCCGGAGTCGCGGGTGCAGTGGCCGTCGCTGTGCTCGTGTCGAAGAAGCAGCTCGTCGACGGGCATATGCGCACCCGCCTAGGCGTGCAGCAGGGGCATCACGCGGCACTGTGGATTGCGATTACGTGTGTCGTGACAGCGCTCGTGTGGGCCGCATTGGCTGAACTCGGCACTCGCGTGCCCACGCCTTCGCGACGCGTCGGACAGGTGACCACGGCAGCGCTCGTCGTCCTCGCGGTAGCTGCGATCGCCTTGGCGCACCCGATCGCGAAGTTCGACAACTTCAAGAGCAACCCGACGATCGCGAACACGCATGGAACCGAGACGACCAACCATCTGCTGAACAGCTCCGGCAGCGGGCGCTGGCAGTTCTGGAGCGCCGCGGTCTCCGAGTTCCGGGCTCATCCCGTGAATGGCGGCGGCGCAGGGTCGTGGCAGGCGTGGTGGCTGCAGCACAATTCGCTGAAGATCTCCAGCGAGTTCGCGCACTCCCTCTACCTCGAGTCGCTCGCCGAACTCGGGATCGTCGGCTTGTTGCTGCTCGCCGCGGCCGTTCTGACCGCTGTCGTAGGCGCGGTTCGTTCGGCGCTCGCGCTCGCGAGCGCGGAGGTCGCCGCTGCGGCCGCCTGCAGTGTCGCCTTCTTCGTCGCCGCCGCGTACGACTGGGTCTGGCAGCTAGCCGGAATCGCGGTCGTGGGCGTCGGGATGCTCGGCGTCGCCCTCGGCGCGCTTCCGGCCACACGTGCGACCGCTTGGGGACGCGCAGGCATCGTCCGCCCGGTGATCGCCGTGGTGGCCGTGGCGGCGATCATTCCCCAGTTCGTCGTCCTCGCCGCAGGAAGCCACCTGCGCAACAGTCAAGACGCCTTTTTCGCGGGCGACGCGGGGAGGGCGCGCTCGGAGGCCCTCGACGCCAAGGCGATCGAGCCCTGGGCGGCTACCCCCTACCTCTGGCTCGGGCTGGTCGCCGAGGGTGAGCGGAATTACAGGGTGGCCGCTCACTGGCTGGACGATGCGATCAGCCACTCGAGGCGGGACTACCAACTCTGGCTGCGCGCCGCGATCATCGAGACCAAGCGCGGCAACGCCCTTGCCGCGAAGCGCGATCTAGCTGAAGCTCGCCGCCTCAATCCGAACTACCAGCAGCTTCTCGGCAGAGGCCCTTAAGTGGCGGCCGCCGCGAGCCGAGGCTACGGTGTGTAGCGCCCTTTCGGGCGTGTCCTGCCGTTGTCCCAGTGGAGGCCGCCGGATTGAGTGAGCTCGATATCGCCGCCGGACAAGCCACCGGCACCTCGGGGGAAAGCCTCGCGGTCGACCGTGCTCTCGGCCCGTACGGTCCGGAACCGCTCCTGCGGCGGATGCTCGCTGTGGGAGATGTGCTCGCTGTTTCTGCGGCTGCAGTCATCGTAGGGCTCTGGGGAAGCGGCGCGGCGGCAGCACTGCTCCTCGTCCTCTCCGCGCCGATCTGGATCGTCGCGGCGAAGCTCGCCGGCCTCTATGACCGCGACCATCGCACGCTGCGCCACCTGACGGTCGACGAGCTCCCGTGGTTGCTCGTCTGGACGCTGAGCAGCACTGCGGTTCTGACGCTATTGCTCGCGCCGTTCCCCGCGCTCGACCTGAGCTCCGACGATCGACTCCTGGTCTGGGGAACCGTGCTCGGTCTCGGCTTCACGTTCCGCGCCGGTATGCGGGCGCTCTGGCGCCGCGTCACCTCGCCGCAGCGCGTGCTCATCGTCGGCGACGGCCCTCTTGCGCAAGCCGTGGTCCGCAAGCTCGAGCTCTTCCCGGACATCCACGCCGAGGTCGCGGGCCGGATCGAGAGCTGCTCGGCGTTGAGCGAAGGCCTCGCGGACCTGGACGGGGGCCTGGACCGGATCGTGATCGCTTGCAGCGAGCTCAGCGAGGAGCTGCTCGAGAAGCTCCTGCCCTTCTGCCGCGCACGCCGCGTGAAGCTGACCGTGATCCCTCCGACGCGGGGCATGTTCGGGACGGCGACGCATCTGACGCACATCGCCGATCTGCCGCTCCTCGACTACAACACGTGGGACATCTCACGTACGACGGTCGCGCTCAAGCGGGCGTTCGACATTGCGCTTGCGGCGATCGGACTCGTTCTCGCGTCCCCGCTTCTCCTCGTCGTAGGACTGGCCACCCTGGTCGATTCGGGCCGGCCGATCTTCTTCCGCCAGACGCGTGCCGGCGAGCGCGGACGACCGTTCCAGATGCTCAAGTTCAGGACGATGGTCAAGGACGCGGAGGCCAGACTCCCGGAGCTCGTGCCATTCGACGACCTCGAGGCGCCGATGTTCAAGCTCAAGACCGATCCGCGCGTCACGCGCGTCGGGCGTCTCCTGCGTCGCACGAGCCTCGACGAGCTGCCGCAGCTGGTCAATGTGTTGCGGGGCGAGATGTCGATCGTCGGCCCGCGGCCGGAGCAGCTCGATCTCGTCGAGCGCTATGCACCCGAGCACCAGTTCCGGTTGCAGGTGAAGCCGGGGATCACCGGGCCGATGCAGGTCTACGGCCGCGGCGAGCTGACGTTCGACGAGCGGCTCGCCGTCGAGCGCGAGTACGTCGAGAACCTGTCGCTCGCCCGCGACATCCGGATCCTCCTGATCACGCTCCCCGCAGTGTTCGGGAAGCGGGGCGCGTACTAGATACCCGGCGAGGTGATCCTCCGATAGACGGTCTCGATCGCGGAGGCCAGGGCTTCGGTGCCGAAACGGCGGACGGCGTCGTCTCGGATCGCCTTGTGGTCGTAGTCGCGAGATAGGACCGACCGCAGGCCGGCAGCCAGCGCGTCCACGTCGCGGGTGGGAACGAGGACGCCGTTCGCGTCGGTCACGATCTCCTCTGGGCCACCCGAATGCGTCGCCACGATGGGACGTCCGCAGGCGAGCGCCTCGATACACACCACGCTGAAGGACTCGGACTCGCTCGGCAGTACGAAGCACGAACAGGCATTGAGCTCTTCTCGAACAGCTTCTCGTTCGAGCCTGCCGAGGAACTCGACGCTCTCGCTGACTCCAAGCCTGTGCGCGAGACGCTCCCAGTCGTCCCGCCGAGGACCGTCACCGCCGATCCGCAGCGAAAGCGGGAAACCGACTGCTTGCGAGCGCTCGGCTGCGGCCAGGAGGATGTCGATTCCCTTGCCATCGACGAGTTGGGCGAGGGTGAACACTCGCGATGGGCCCTGCGCCCGCGGCGCAGGGCCCGTGAGGTCGAAGAAGTCCTCATCGACTACATTCGGAATGATGTCCGTAGGGGGCACATACGAGTCTGCGAGTCTCCGGGCGAGGGCTTGGCTCACCGCGATGCGCGCGCTGGCGTGTTCCAGCGCGTCTCGGAATGCCCGCCGCCCGAGGGCAGAACGCTCGATCCGGGCCTGTAGGGCCTCACCGGAATGCTCTGTGATCACGTAGGGGACATCGAATTCCGCCGCCAGCGTCATGGCGACAAGCCCGGCAGGGAAAGTGCCGTGCGCATGTATCACGTCGGGGGAGCCGAGGTCGATAGCTGCGCGAACGAAGTTCCCTCGATTCGCTCGTGCTATCGCTTCGAACCTTCCAGTGAACAGCCGTGGAGTCCAATGCAGTACTGGTTCGACGTACACCCGAGCGTTGTCCGCCAACGCGCGCTCCGATCGGCCTGCATGTGTGTGCCACACCGCACGGGCAAGGGAAGTGATCGGCCTGCGGAGCTTGATTCCGGTCTCGCCTTGCCCCCACACGCTCACGGCGAGGCGCCAGATTGGGCGGCGCCTCGCCAGTGCGCGTACCTGATCCTCGATGAAGACACCGAGGATCGGAGTCGTCTGCGACGGGTACCAGCTCGGGACGACGAATATCGTCAGTGGCGAGCCGCTTCGCTCCTCGAGCGTGTGATCCGCCGTCATCTCGTCCGGAACCCGCTCACGTACGCGTCACAGGGACGGCAGTGTAGTCGGCACCTCGATGACTGACGGACGATGCCGAATACCTTGCGCCGTGTCGTCCTGGTCTCGGGGCATTACCTAGGGTCGAAGCGCCGCGCGGGATTCCACAACCTGGCGGAGGCGTACTGGCGTCTCGGCTGGGACGTGACCTTCGTCACGGCGGCCATTAGCACGCTTTCACGGTTCCGCGGCGACTACCGCTTCGAGTATCCGGTGCGCGCCGAGGCGAATCGCCTCGTGGAGGTGCGGGAGCGGCTCACCAGCTTTGTGCTGATGCCGTGGGTGCATCCCGGCGACCTCGGCTCGCGGCTGGCGAACAGACTCGCGACACCCCTCTTCGCGCGCTACGCACGGACGTCGCTCGGGCCGCTCGCCGGGGTGCTGGCGGACGCGGATGTCGTCATCTTCGAGTCGAACGCGTCTCTGCTCCTGGTGGACGGGGTGCGCAACGTCGCCCCGAATGCGCGCTTCGTCTACCGCGCCTCCGACGACCTGCGAGGTCTCGGCGTTCATCCGCTCATCCTCAGAGCCGAGGAGAAGGCGCTGCCGACATTCGATCTCGTCAGCGCTCCGACCCAGTTCGTCGCCGAGGCGCTGGCTCCCTACGCGGCCGTTCAGGTCCACCCGCCCGGCATAGACAAGCGGGCATTCGACCGGTCGACACCATCGCCGTACGACGGTACGACGAACGCGGTGTTCGCCGGCGTCTCGCACTTCTTCGATTACGGCGCTCTCGACTCGGCTGCGAGCGTGCGTCCCGACATCGCCTTTCACGTGCTCGGGCCTTCGCCGCGCGGCGCGCCCCCCAACGTGGTCTTCCATGCCGAGATCCCATTTGAGTCCGTCGTGCCCTACCTGCAGCACGCGACTTTCGGGTTGCTCCTGTTTCCCCCGGACGACCCGCGGCTAGGAGCCGGAAACAAGGCCGCGCAGTACTCCTATTGCAGGCTGCCGGTGGTCGCGCCGGCGCACCTGAGGTTCAACGGCGCGAACATCTGCATCTACGACGCCGGTGACGAGGACAGCCTGCCCCGCGCGCTCGTCCAAGCCGAGCACATGCCGCACGACCCCGCGTTTGCGGAGGGTGTCCTGTCTGCGGAAGAGCTCGCGCTAGCCCTCGCCGGCGAGCCGGCCGGCAACCGGGTCTGACGCCGGCGGATCCACACCGCCTGCGAGCTGGATCACGAAGAGGAGGCCGACGGGGAAGATCAGGAAGAGCGGTACGAAGAGGGATGCGGCGAGAAGACCGAGGCTTGCAACGAGGAGCCAGACTCGACCCGCCGCGACGGCCGACCTCAGCGTGACAACGAGCCAGGCGATGAGGAGCACCACTCCAATCACGCCGGTCGCCGAGAGCCACGTCCCGAAAGCGTCCTCGACGCGCAGTGGTCGGGCCGCGCCAGCGAGCCACGCGACGACTCCATGAAGGTGGACGAGATGGTGGTCCAGCCCGAGGCGCGAGCGTGCGCTCGAGAGCTTCGTGCTTGCGGCGGACCCGATGCTCGTGCCGGTCAGCGCTGCCAGCCCGACGACCGCGGCGATTGCGACCGCGAGCGCGCCGAGCCCGGCGGCGACCTTTCCCCAGCCGACTCGCGGGACGCCGACGCCGATCACGCCGATGATGAAGACGAGCCACCCGGAGAACGACCAGGCCACTACAAGGTTGAACAGCGCAGCGGCGAGCACGACCAGGGCGAGGCGGCGCCGCACCGCTAGCACGCCCCCGAGAGCCGCCGTGATGAAGAGGGCGCTGAAAACGGCAGTGCCGTTCGGGTCGTCCCAGATCCCGCCGAAGCGCACGAGCCCGTGGCTGTAGCCGAGCGCCGGCAGCCGGCCGGTTGTCGCCCAGAGCGCCATCTCCACGAGATTGACGGCGGCGTGGAGCGCGACGACAGCGCCGGCGAACCACACGGCGGCCCGGACGAACGACGTTGAGCGGCCGGCTCTGGCGTGAACCCAGGACGCGCCCGCGAGGGCAAAGGGGACGCCGCAGGCGAACGGCAGGATCGTGCGGAGCGATGTCTGGGAATGCGTCTGGGCCGTCGCGATGCCTCCCCGGAGAAGGGCGTACGAGCCGAGTACCAGGAGGAGCAAGTCGCCCCCGCGGAGCCGGCCGAGGTCGCGACGGTTTCGCGCCACGACGACGAGGAGGGCAACCGCGAGAGCGCCGAGGATCGCGTACTTACCGGCTTGGTACGCGAGGGGAGTGTTGCGGTAGGTCGGGGACGTCGCGATGGAGTTGATGCGAAGCGGATAGCGGTATGCGTCGTAGAGAACCGCGACGACCGAAGCCACGAGGACGACTGCCGGAACCGCCGGCAACCGCCGTACCGCGCTGCGGGCAGACGTGAGCGCACCGGCGCTCTCCGCCTCGGGCCTTGCCTGGAGAGCCTTTCCCTCCAACCGCGCGATGGTAGCGCTCACCCGCCGCCTTCTTCGACGCTGTCGGCGGGAGTCGCGTTTTGACGCGGCTACGCTAGCCGCCGTGCCGTCGCCCGAAATCGTCCGGCTCCTGCGCCGGTTTATCCCGTCAACCGCTCTGCTCTCTCATTCCGCGGCGTTCGGCGTGATCTCGCGCGGCGTCGACCTCATAGCGTTGCCCGCCTGGCGCTTGATCACGCCTCAGCGGCTTCCACCGCTGCGCTACATCGTGCGAACGGGCGTCGGCAACAACGTGCTCTTTCCGCACTACTACTACCTCACCGCCGGCGCCGATCTCTGGACCTTCATCCTTGGAAACGGATATGCCACGCTCGACTCCACGATCGTCGACATCGGCAGCGGGATCGGAAAGGCCGCGCTGACGCTTCGCGACTTCGACTACCTCGGCAACCGCTTCACCGGGCAGTACTACGGGTTCGACGTCGACGAGGAGATGGTCGCGTGGTGCGCTCGGGCCTTCCCGTCCGACCGGTTCCAGTTCGAGTACGTGAGCACCCGCAGCACCGTCTACAACCCCGCCGGCAGTTCGGCCCGTCCTCCATTGGCCGTCGGCGACGGCGCGATAGACCTCGTGATCGCGCAGTCGCTGCTCTCGCACCTCTTGGAGGACGACGTCGTGCACTACCTCCGCGAGGCGCACCGCATGCTTCGTCCGGCCAGCCGCATGATGGCGACGGTCTTCTGTCTCGAGGATCTCGAGGAACAGGGGAACCTCGGGGGCCGCTGGACGTTCGAGCATCAGGTCGGCGCGGCGCACGTCGAGAATCCGCGCTTTCCCGAGAGCGCCGTCGCGTACTCGCGGGCCTGGATGGTCGGTGCCGCACGCGAGGCGGGATTCTCGCAAGCCGACGTTCTGCCCGCGAGCTACCACAGCATCCTGTTGTGCACGAAATAGCCGGTGCGAGCTACGCGCGCGGGACCGAGACGGCATCGCGGTAGACGGCGAGCGTCTGCTCGGCCGTGCTCGTCCACGAAAACTCGGCTGCACGATCCCGGCCTCGGGCGCGGAGGCGCGTCCTCAGCTCCTCGTCTGTCGGCGACGTTCGAGAGGGCGGCCGCGATCGACTCGACGTCGCGCGGGTCGCAGTACTCGGCCGCGTCGCCGTAGATCTCCGGGAGGCTCCCTGCACGGGCGGCGACCACCGGCACGCCTGCCCCCATCGCCTCGAGGCCTGGCAGGCCGAACCCCTCCTGGAGCGACACGAACACGTATGCGAGCGCGGCCTCGTAAAGGGCAGAGAAGCTCAGCTTCGGTCACTGGTCCCGGGAAGACGACGCGATCTCTCGACGCCCCGCGCCGCCGCCCGCGTTCTCAGCGAGGCCCCGAACTGCTCGTGGTCGCCCGCGAGCACGAGCTGGACGTCACCCGCGACGCGGCTGCAGTAGAGCGCGAAGGCCTCGATCAGCCGTAGGAGGTTCTTGTAGGGATACGCAGAGCCGACGTAGAGAAAGAACGGGTCGGTTATCCCGTGCCGCTCGAGCACCGTGCGATCGGCCGCGAGGTCGCGGGGAAGTTCCGCGGCCTCGTGCGTGACGACGATCTTCTCCGGGGCGACGCGGAGCTTGGAGAGCAGCGTGTCCCGCGTGGCTCCGGAGACCGCGATCAGCCTCCGCGCACGCTCGCACCTTCGCGAGCTCGAGCCGGTAGCCCGCTGTCAGCAGCGTTGTGTCGCGCCGACCTGCCGGTCTCCGAAGATCGACGCCGCGTCGAGATAGTTGAGGTCGTGGATCGTCACGACGAACGGCGTCGTCGCGAGCAACGGGACCGTCACGTTGGGGTAATGGACGAGGTCGAGCCGCTCGCGCGCGACGAGGCGCGGCAGCAGCAGTTGCTCGCGGAGCGTGAACCAGGGGATGTCGGCCTCGACTGCGCGGAAATTCGGTGCGGGCGGGACGAACGCGTCGAAGCGATCGCGGCGCAGGAAGAGGACGTACTCGTTCTCGCGGTCGATCCGGGCTAGCTCGCGAACGAGCGAGAACGTGTAGCGGCCGACGCCGGTTCCGTCGTTGCGGGCGTCGATCCCGATTCTCATCGCAGTGGCTACGCCGGAGCCCAGCGCAGGCCGTGGCCGCGTGCCTGGCGCGACGCCTCGTCGAGCCACACGCGCATCCG
Source organism: uncultured Actinomycetes bacterium (assembly GCA_963731015.1). Lineage (GTDB taxonomy): Bacteria > Actinomycetota > Thermoleophilia > Gaiellales > Gaiellaceae > Palsa-739. Next base: position 237,304 of record CAVSTY010000003.1, on the reverse strand, counting down.
CTCGAGAAACCGTTCGGGCGCGAACTCGAGCGCGCGCGCACGCAGCTCGCCCGGGTCCCAGTCAGAGTCGGCCGTCGTACGGATCGCCGCCCGGAGCGCGCCCAGCTCGGCTTCCTCGACGAGCACCCCGTCGACACCGTCGCGGACGATGTCCCTGGCCCCGCCCGCGGCGAGCGCGACGACAGGCGTGCCGGCAGCGAGCGCCTCGACCATCGTGATCCCGAAGTCCTCCTCGCCGATGTGAATGAAGCCAGCCGCTCGCCCGTAGAGCAGCGCGAGCTCGTCGCGCCCGACCCAGCCGCGGAGCTCGACGTTCGGCGGCAGGCTCCGTCGCACGCGGCGCTCGAGCGGGCCGACGCCGACCATCGTCAGGCGGTACGGAAGGTCGCGGAACGCCTCGGCGACGAGCTCCGGATGCTTGTACGGAACGAGCCGGTGCACCCAGAGGAAGTGTCCCGGCTCCTTCTCGAGTCGCGGATCGAAGTCGGCGACCTCGACCGGCGGATGGATCACGGTCGCGTCGCGGCCGTAGAAGGAGCGGATACGGTCGCGGACTGCAGTCGAGTTGGCGGCGTACGCGTGCGGTCGGCGGGAGGCGGCGAGGTCGACCCGTCGCAGCCTGCCTCGCAGCAGCCGGAGCCCGGCTCTGCTGACGGCCCCTTCGCTGCCGACATCGGTCTCCGGCAGCCAGGCGTAGCGCATCGGCGTGTGGCAGTAGCAGACGTTCAGCGCGTCCTCGCGCGGGCGGACGTTCACGGCGCAGGCGTGCGACGACGAGATGACGAGCGTCGTAGTGCGTCGAGGTCGAGCGACGAGAAGTAGTGGGGCATGTACGGGAGGAGGTAGCGCCATCGTCCGGTGCGGCGGCCGTCCTGTCGAAGCCCCGGGATCCGGGCGAGCCGCGACTCCTGCACGATCCTGTCGCGCGAGCTTCGGAGAGGGACGACGCCCCGTGCTGCGGTGAACGTGAAGATGTCGACGTCCCGCCCGTCGCGGGAAGAGTCCTTTTCGCAGGGCGTCGACGACCCGCTCGGCCCCGTGCATTCCCTGGAACCAGTCGTGGACGATCGCGGTTGGCTCGTCGATCACGCGACCTGCGCCGCCGGCTGCCGCGCTCGGCGGCTCCGTGAAAGGGCGTTCGAGCTCAGGCAAGGCCAGTGGTCGCGCTGCGGTAGTAGGCGTTCCGCCTCTGGAGGTCGTCGATGCTCTCGACGGCGTCGAGCCTGCCATCGACGATCACCATCACGCGGTCGCAGATGTCGAGCGTCGAGAGTCGGTGGGCGATGACGAAGAGGGTCAGGTTCCCTCGGAGGGCCGTCAACGAGGCCTGGATCAGCCGTTCGGAGGTCGGATCGAGCGCGCTCGTCGGCTCGTCGAGCACCAGGATTTGCGGTCGCAGCGCCAGGGCGCGCGCAAGGCAGATCCGCTGCGCCTGTCCCACCGAAACCGCGGCAGCGCGCGGACCGACGACAGTCTCGTAGCTGTCGCTCCACGAGATGATGTCGTCGTGGATGCCGGCGAGCCGCGCGGCGCGCTCCACGTCCTGCGGCTTGACCTCTCTGAAGTAGCGGATGTTGTCCGTTACCGACCCATGGATGAGCTGCGGTGTCTGGGGGACGTAGGCGACCTTCACAGCCCAGTCGGACCAGCGCAGCGAAGCCGCGGGGACGCCGTTGACGAGGTATTCGCCGGCGTCCGGCTCGCGCAGCCGGAGGAGGAGCTGAGCCAGTGTCGACTTCCCGGCCCCGGAGGGGCCGATGACCCCGATCGTCTCGCCGGCCTGAACTTCGAAGGTGAAGTCGACCAGCACGTCCGAGCGTTTGCCGTACGAGTACGAGACGTTCCGGAACGAGAGCGTGTCGAGCGCGTCAAACGGCTTCGAGCCTTCAGGGGTCGCAGCCGCCTCGTACCGTTCGACCGCAGTCAGCACGCGGTCGATGAACGGGAGCGTCTGCCTGACGACTTGATAGGCGGTTTGCGCCTGGTTGCCATACGTCCCTGCTCGGACGAGGATGAGAACGGTGGCGCCGAGTGCTGCGAGCCCGCTCCTGTCGAACGCGTAGATAAGTGCCAGGCCGGCCATGAGCAGGAGGTAGACGCCGCTCTGGTAGAGGCTCGGCACGAGCCGGACGGTCAGCTGGGTGCGGAAGAACAGGTGCCGCGCGCGGTCGATCAACTGCTGGAGGCGGCTTCGTTGCCCGGGCGCGACTCCGAAGACCTGCGTCTCCTCGGCGAGGCGAGTCGCCTCGCTCACGCCGCTTGCGTGCGCGAGCTGGGCCGCCGACAGGTCGCGCGCAGACTTGCTGCCGGCGCGACTGAGCGGACGGAGCAGCGCGAACAGAAACAGTGAGACGCCGACGACGATGCCTGCGGCGACCGGGCTCAGGATCAGTGCCGAGGCAACCAGAGCCAGCAGTGAAAAGAGGTACGTGATGACCCAGGTGGTCTGGACGACGCCTTGCGTCCCCTGGGTGATCTGGTTCGTCATCAGCTCCTGCAGCGTCCCCTCGCGGTCGTTGGCTTTCGTGGCCCAGCTCGCGCGAAGAAAGGCGTAGAAGAGGCGACTCCGCATCGTCGCCTCGGCGTCGGCGGCGAGGCGCGCCGCCAGTAGCGCGGCTGGAACGAGCAGGAGCACCCGACCTGCAGCGATCGCGACGCCCAACTCGAGCATCGCCCTGATCGACATGTTGATCGAGGCAATCCCGAGGTGGGTCTCGGCGGCATTGCCGCGAGTGGCGAGAGCGGCGCCGATCTGCGCCACGATGGCGAGCACCGCCGCCTCTGTGAGGCCTGCGCACACGGAAAGGACCGCGAGGAGCGATGCGCGCCACCGGCTAAAGCCGAGCAGGTACTCGATGGTCTGCCGCCTCCGGCGCGAACGTCCTTCCGGAGACTGGGCGCTTGCCGGCGCGTCTTGAGGCTTCGTCTGTTGCGGCGCCGCCGGCTCGACGGCGGTGTCCGACTGGATGCTCATCGCTTGGCTCTCCGTCCCTTCCAGCGCGCCGGCCCACGATAGCGTCTGGCCACCACGGCTTCTCCTCGACGGAGAGGACAACCTGGTTCGCCATCGCGAACTAGGGTGATCGAGTGTCGTCCGGTCCTTGCCCGGTATGCGGATCGCCGCGGGCCGAAACGCACTACGGCCCCTCACGCTTCCTCGAATGTCCTGCCTGCGGCCTGGCACGTGTGCTGGGCTACGACGGCCGCACCGACTATTGGGACAGCAAGCAGACCAGCGATCCGTACTGGGCGAAAGCGAAGCGCCAGTACTTCCTCTCGGCGCTCGACGTACTGCCGCGGGGACGTCTCCTAGATCTCGGGGGAGGCATCGGCGAGTTCGCCGGCGTGGCCATTGACGCCGGGTGGGACGCGTACTCCGTCGACACCTCCCCCGAGGCGACCGCCGCGGCAAGGGAGCGAATCGGAGACCGCGCTCTCGGAGGCCAAGCCTCCGACTTCGACGTCGTCACCATGTGGTGCGTCATCGCCCACGTGACAGACTCAGGCGACCTGCTCGATTCCGTAAGGGCGACGTTGCGCCAAGATGGAACGCTCTGGCTCACGACCCCGAACTTCGCGTTCCAGCGCCGTTATGCGCGGTTGCTCGCTGCCGTCGGCAAGCCGATCAAGTTCGGTCCCGCCGACGATCACCTCTGGCACTTCACTGCTGAGTCACTTCGGCTGCTGCTCGAGGCGCACGGCTTCCGCGACGTCACGTTCCACTACCGGGGAGTGATCGAGTGGTGCGCGACCGGGCGGTCGGGCTCGAGGCTGCTGATAGCGGGGAAGCGTGCGTGGAACGCGGCGGTGTACACCGGCTACCGCATCGGCCTGCCGCTCGCGACGAGCGAGCTCCAGGTAACTGCCCGCGTTGCCGGTTAAGCAACAGTAAGGCCTGCGCCGCCGCGCCGATCTCCCGGCTACGATCGCCAGCGGTGAGGGTCGCAGGGTTCCTTGGTACGGCAGCTGGTAGCTCCGCGTCTGTGCGCGGTCTCCGCTGCGTCGCCGTCGCATCGGCATTTGTTCTCGCCCTCGTCACGGCCACTACGACTGCCTCGGCGGGGCAGCACGTGATCTCGACAGGCGGCACGATTCCGCTCCGCACCGCGCTCCTCGACAAGAACTTCCAAGGTCCGCAGCAGGCGACCGCCTTTCCTATGGCTGCAGCGGCGGGCGCCACCTACGTGCGCCTAAGCGTGTCCTGGAAAGGGATAGCTCCGGATACACCGCCCATCGGCTTCGTCGCTAGCGATCCGACGTCGCCGGGGTACAACTGGGCAGGGGTGGACGCGATCCTCGAGGAGGCCGACGCCGCAGGGCTGACGCCGATCCTCGACATCGGGGCGCCGCCCGCTTGGGCGTGGAAGACAGCGCCGAAAGGTGTGAACGGCGGTACGCCACGCGCCTCTGACCTCGGTGACTTCGCGACGGCCCTGGCGACCCACTACGACGGCAGCAACCCGGACGTCCCCGTGGAGCATGTCTTCCAGGTTTGGAACGAGCCGAATCTCAGTCTCGACCTGAACCCCGTCAGTGCGAGCACGTACCGGGGGATGGTCAATGCCGTCGCGAACGCGGTGCACGCGGTCGACCCGGTGAACCTCGTCGTCGCAGGCGCACTCGACCCGTTCGGCCATCCGAAGGGAAAGAAGCAGAAGTGGTACTCGGTCGCGCCGCTCGCCTACATGCGCTCGCTGCTCTGTCTCTCGAAAGGGTCGCATCCGCACGCGACGTGTCACAACCCCGTGCACTTCGATGCCTGGTCGCACCATCCGTACACGTTCGGCGGTCCGTTCGGGCACGCAAGGAATCCGGACGACGTCGAGCTCGGCGATCTGCCCAAGATGCGGGCGCTGCTGAAGGCCGGTGTTCGGCTGCACCACGTGGTCTCGTCCCAGCCCGTTCAGTTCTGGGTGACCGAGTTCGGCTGGGACACGAATCCGCCGCGGAAGCACGCGGCATCGCTCAGCCTCGCCGCCCGTTGGACGGCGGAGTCGTTGCATCAGATGTGGCTGTCGGGGGTATCGCTGGTCACGTGGTTCCTGCTCGAGGACTTCCCGAGCCCGAGCCCCTACCAGAGCGGCCTGTACTTCCACTCGTCGTCGCTCGAGAACGCGCGAGCCAAGCCGACCCGGACCGCGTTCAGGTTCCCGCTCGTCGCGTATCTGAAGAAGGGGACGGTCAGCGTCTGGGGCCGCGTCGCGACGAGTGATCAGGAGGTCGTGACGATCCAGCGCCGCCAAGGCAAGAGCGGCGCATGGCAGAAAGTGGCCCTGATCCGCTCGAATCGCTACGGCATCTTCAAGGCCAACCTGAAGCTGAAGGCGACGAAGAAGGACTGGCTCCGCGCGAGTGCCACGGGTTCGGGCAGCTCGCTCCCCTTCTCGCTCACGGTGCCGCACGATCCGAAGATCGGACCCTGGGGTAACTGATCCCGACTCGGTTCTCCGGGATCGGCTCGCGAGGGCTGTAATGAGTCCGCAAATCCTCGCCACCTCGACCGCGGACGGCCGCTAGCGTGCGCGCGGTGGGCACCCTGCGGAACGTTGCGGCAGTCGGCGCCGTCTTTGTGCTCGTGGGGATGTCCGTAGCGGTCGCCGATGCGGCCGGCCGCACGCGGACGTATTCGACTCCGGCCACGGCGCCACTCGCAACGGCGGTGGTCGATCCTGGGCTCTTCGGGGGCAGCGAGACAGCGGCCGCGTTTGCGCAGACGCGGGCTGCCGGAGCGACGTACGCGCGCGTCACCGTCGCATGGCGCAACATCGCGCCCGCGACGCCGCCTGCCGGGTTTGTTGCCACGGATCCGACGTCTCCCGGGTACTCGTGGGCGGGCATCGACGCGGTTGTCGATGCGGCCAAGGCCGCGGGCTTGACCCCGATCCTCGACATCGAGATACCGCCGGTCTGGGCGTACGACACGCCGCCGACCGGCGGGAACGGCGGGTCGCCGAATGTCGCCGACCTGGGCGACTTCGCGACCGCACTGGCGACGCACTACCACGGGCTCACCCCTGGAGCACCGGATGGGAACGTCTTCGAGGTCTGGAACGAGCCGAACCTAAGCCTCTACCTGGACCCGGCTTCGGCAAGCACGTATCGCGCCATGGTGAACGTCGCCGCCGCTGCTGTACACGCGGTCGACCCGTCGAACCTCGTCGTCGCCGGGGGACTCGACCCGTTCGGCCACAAGAAGAGCAAGAGCCAGACGTGGTACTCGCTTCGCCCACTGGCCTTCATGCGCTCACTGTTGTGCGTCTCGAAGGGATCGCATCCGCATTCGACGTGCGACGACCCGATTCACTTCGACGTCTGGTCGCACCATCCATACACCTACGGCGGCCCATTCGGCCGGGCGAAGCTAGCGGACGACGTCGAGCTCGGTGACCTGCCGAAGATGCGGGCGGTCTTGCGGGCAGGCGTCCGGCTGAACCATGTGGTGTCGTCGCAGCCCGTTCAGTTCTGGGTGACCGAGTTCGGCTGGAACACCAACCCGCCGAAGAAGCACGCGGCGTCGCTCAGCCTCGCCGCCCGCTGGACGGCGGAGTCTCTGCACCAGATGTGGCTGTCGGGCGTGTCTCTGGTGACGTGGTTCCTGCTCGAGGACTTCCCGAAGGGGAGCCCGTGGCAGAGCGGCCTCTACTTCCATTCCTCGGCGGTGGACAGCGCGCGCGCGAAGCCGACCCAAACGGCGTTCAGGTTCCCCTTCGTCGCGTATCGGAAGAAGAAGACGGTCAGCGTCTGGGGCCGCGTCGCGACCAGCGATGAGGAGACGGTGACCGTGCAGCGCCGGCACGGCAAGAGCGGCGCCTGGCGGACTGTGGCGCGGATCCGCTCGAACCAGTCCGGCATCTTCAAGGCGAGCCTCAAGCTGAAGGCGACGAAGAAGGACTGGCTCCGCGCGAGCGCCACCGGTTCGGGCAACTCGCTCGCCTTCTCGCTCACAGTGCCCCCGAAGTCCAACATCGGGTCAGTGGGCACCTAGCCGGCCACGCGCAACTGCGGGCGGCCGCCCAGGTGTAAGAAGTCCGCAAAGGTGGTCCGTGCCGAATCGGGATCGCCTATAGCGTGTCGGGCGGTGGGGGTCACCGTTCGTTATCTGGCCACTGGAGCCGCGATTCTGTGCCTGGCGGCCGTGACGGCGTCCGCAGGGATCGCCGGCCGCGTGACGGCGTCGTATTCGACGCCGGGAACCGCACCGCTGATGACGGCCGTCGTCGATCCGGCTCTGTTCAACAGCTCGCAGCGCTCGGCGGCATTCGCGCTTTCGCGCTCGGCCGGAGCGACGTACGTGAGGGTCGCAGTCCCGTGGCGGGCGATCGCGCCGTCGCACCGGCCAACCGGCTTCGATGCCCGCGATCCGGCATCGCCGGGGTATTCGTGGGCGGGGCTCGACGCGATGATCGAGGACGCCGCAGCTGCGCATGTCACCCCGATCCTGGACGTCATCGGAATTCCCGGGTGGGCGTTTGCCAAGCGGCCGACAGCAGGCGGCGCGGGGTCGCCCAAGGCGGCAGCACTCGGGGACTTCGCCCATGCGCTCGCCACGCACTACGACGGGACGAACGGCCTTCCGGCCCAGCACGTCTTCCAGGTTTGGAACGAGCCGAATCTCAGCCTCGACCTCGGCCCGGCGAGCGCAAGCGCGTATCGCGGGATGGTCAACTCATTCGCCAACGCCGTCCACGGGGTCGACAGGTCGAATCTCGTCGTCGCGGGCGCGCTCGACCCGTTCGGACACCCGAAGGGCAAGAAGCAGAAGTGGTACTCGGTCTCCCCGCTTGCCTTCATGCGGTCTCTGCTCTGTCTCTCGAACGGATCACATCCGCATGCGACGTGCCACAACGCCGTCCACTTCGACGTCTGGTCGCACCACCCCTACACGTTCGGCGGCCCGTTCGGGCACGCAAGGAATCCGAACGACGTCGAGCTCGGCGATCTGCCGCGGATGCGCTCGGTACTCCATGCGGGCGTGCGGCTCCATCACGTCGTCTCGTCACATCCCGTCAAGTTCTGGGTGACCGAGTTCGGTTGGGACAGCAGCCCGCCGAGGCCGCACGCCGCTCCGATGGGCCTCGCCGTCCGCTGGACGGCTGAATCCCTTCACCAGATGTGGCTCTCCGGCGTGTCGCTCGTCACCTGGTTCGACTTGCAGGACCGGAAGAGTCCGAGCCCGTACCAGAGCGGTCTCTTCTTCCATTCGTCGTCCCTCGCTAGCGCGCGGCCGAAGCCGGTGCTCACCGCCTTCCGGTTCCCGTTCGTCGCCTACCGCAGCGGATCGACCCTCAGCATCTGGGGCCGCGACGCGACGAGCACCAAGGTGAGCGTCACCGTTCAGGTCAGGCACGGCAAGAGCGGAAGCTGGCGGACCGTCGCCAACGTCGGCGCGAACAGCAACGGCATCTTCCGCGCGGCGGTGAAGCTTCGGACGACGAAGACCGACTGGGTTCGCGCGATGGCGCCGGGTTCCGGCAAGTCGCTCGGCTTCTCCCTGACCGTGCCGCACGATCCGAGAATCGGGCCCTGGGGCAACTAGCCCTGCTGCACCGCTAGCGTTCTCCCGCGATGATCGCGGCTCTCGTCCTGTTCTGGGGCTCGCTTGCCGCGCTCGCCTGGACGCACGCGCTCTACCCGCTCACGGTTGCGCTGGGCGCGCGCGTGCGCACGCGGCGCGTCGCTCTCGACGACGGGTATCTCCCGTCCGTCGCAGTGATCGTCACGGCCTACAACGAGGAGAACGCGATCGAGCGGCGGCTCGAGAACCTCCGAGCGCTCGACTACCCGCCGGAGCTGCTCGAGCTCGTCGTCACGTCCGACGCGTCCACCGACCGGACCGAGGAGCTCGCTGAGGCCGCCGGTGCCCGGGTGATCCGGAACCCGCGTGGGGGCAAGGTCGCCGCGCAGGACGCCGCCGTGCGTGCGACCGAGGCTGAGGTGGTGGCCTTCTCTGACGCGAACGCGACCTGGGCGCCCGATGCGCTGCGCAAGCTCGTCCGCAACCTCGCCGACCCGGGCGTCGCGTACGTCTGCGGCCGCCTGCGGCTCGAGGCTCCGGACGGCTCGAACAAGGAGGGCGTCTACTGGCGCTACGAGCTCGTGACGCGGGAGGGAGAGTCGCGGCTCGGCTCCGTCACGGCCGGGAACGGGGCGGTCTACGCGCTGCGCCGGTTGGACTACGCCGAGGTCGACCCCCGCTTCGGGCACGATCTCTCGCTGCCGTACCTCATGGTGCAGCGGGGGAAGCGCGCGGTCTACGAGCCGGAGGCGCTCGCCTTCGAGCGTCCGACGCCCACGAACGAGAGCGAGTACCGCCGCAAGGTGCGGATGTTCGAGCACTCGTGGCTCATCGTGCTGCGGGGACGCATGCTGCGCGGCCAGCGTCCCGGCTACTTCCTCGCGCTCGTCTCGCACCGCCATCTCCGCTACGCGAGCGGGCTGCTCCACCTGATCCTGCTCGGGAGCTCGATCGCGCTGGTCGGCCAGGGCGCTTTCTATGCGGTCGTCCTCGGCGTCCAGCTCGCTGTGCTCCTGGCGGCACTCTTCGGCGTCGGGCTCCCGCGCTACTACGTCCTCATCACCTGGGCGACCGTTGTCGCGCTCTGGAACTACCTCCGCCGCGGTGTCCCCGCGACCTGGGCGCCGCAGCGGGAGGAGCTGGCGTGAACCGCGCGGCAGACGTCGCGCTCGCCGGCTCGGCGCTGGTGCTCGCATCGCCCTTCATCGCGCTCGCCGCGCTCGCGGTCAAGCTCGAGGATGGCGGCCCGGTGCTCTACCGGCAGACGCGCGTGGGCCGGAAGGGCTCCGACTTCGAACTGCTCAAGCTGCGCACGATGGTCGTCGGCGCCGAGACGATGGGGGCGGGCCTCTCGGTCAACCGCGGCGATCCGCGCATCACGCGCGCCGGCCGGCTGCTGCGCAAGCTGTCGCTCGACGAGCTGCCGCAGCTCTGGAACGTCGTCCGCGGCGAGATGAGCGTGATCGGGCCGCGGCCGACGCTGCGCTACCAGGTCGAGCAGTACGACGAGCGGCAGCGGCACCGGCTCGACGTGAAGCCGGGCATCACGGGCTGGGCGCAGGTGAACGGCCGGGCCGAGCTGCCGTGGGCGGACCGGATCGAGCTCGACGTCTGGTACGTCGAGCACCGCTCGCCGCGCCTCGACCTGCGCATCCTCGCGCGGACGCCGCGAGCCCTCTTCGGCGGCACGTACAAGGGCGACACCGGCGGGTGGAAGTCGGAGTCCTGAGGGACCGAAGCTACCCTGGGACACCACCGTGGCGCCGCTGAACATTCTCGTCACGGGCGCCTGCGGCGTTACGCCGAGAGCCATCGCCCGTTCCCTGCGCGCAAGCCCTGCGTTCTCCGACGCGACGCTCGTGGGAGCCGATCGCGGCGGCAACTGGTACGGCTTCTACGAGGGGCTCTACGACCGCGTCTACCGCGTGTCCCAGCCGGACGATCCCGGCTATCCCGAGCTCGTCGCGGACATCTGCGAGCGCGAGCGCATCGACGCGGCGCTCGTCGGGCCCGAGGCGGAGGTGCTCTTCTGGAGCGGCCGCGAGTTCCCGGTGCCGACGCTGCTGCCGCCTCCCGGCCTCGTGTCGGTCGCGATCAGCAAAGGGAAGCTGTACGAGGCGCTGCGCGAGACGGGGCTCGTCCCGCGGTATCGCATCGCGAGCCGTGACGAGCTGCTCGAGCGCCGCGGGCTCGATCTGGACGGCGGTCCGGTGTGGCTCCGCGACCACTCCGACGCGTCCTCCAGCGGGATCGGCTCGATCCAGGTCAGCGAGTCCGAGGAGGCATACGCCTGGGCCTACCTCAATCCGGAGATCCCGAGCTACATGGTCGCCGAGCATCTGCCGGGACGGAACGTCGCCTGCTCGCTCCTCTTCCACGAGGGCGAGCTGCTCAAGGCGGGCTGCTACGAGCGCCTGGAGTACTTCATGGGACATCTCGCCGTCTCGGGCATCACCGGCAACATCAACCGCGGCCGCCTCATCAACGACGAGCGGGCGCGGACCCTTGCGGAGCAGGCGGTGCGCTTCGTCGCGGATCTCGCCGGCGAGCCGGCGCACGGGCTGCTCACGGTCGACCTGCGCGAGGACCGCACGGGCGCGTTCAAGGTCACCGAGATCAACGTCCGCCACGTCGCCGCGACCTCGGCGCTCGCCGACGGCGGTGCGAACATGGCTGAGGCTCAGGTGCTGGCGACGCTCGGCCGGCGGGCTGAGATCGGCGAGACCGTGCCCCACTTCCCCGACGACAACGTGATCCTCCGCGACATCGACGGCGCTCCGCTCCTGCTCACCGGCTACCGCGAACTCGCAGTCGGGGAGCACGCGTGATCGCGCGCGTCCTCGTCGTGGCGGCCCTGGTGGCCCTGCTCGCCGCCTGCGGCGGGAGCAAACAGACCAGCCCGCCTCCGCCGACGACACAGCCGAAGCCGCAACCGAAGCCCAAGCCGAAGCCGAAGCCGTCGTACCAGTCGAACCACAAGCTGACAAAGCTCGTGGTCACGATCCTCGATGGCGACAAGCGCGTGCGGGTGCGCGGCGCGCGGGTGAGCCTCTGGGGGAAGACGAGGCAGACGGATCGGCACGGCACGGCGACGATCGTGGCGCCGCGCGGACAGCACGACGTCTCGGTCTCGGTCCGCGGCTACGGCCCCGCCCACCTTCACGTCGATTTCCAGCGCAGCCGCTGGCAGACCGTCGACGTCTACCAGCCGGACCTGCAATGGCCGCTCTACGGAGCGACGGAGGCTCGCACCCAGGCGCCCACGCAGATCCGGCTGCGCCCACCGTTCCGGCTCATCTGGAGCCGGGGCCTCGGCCACCTGATCGAGTTTCCGGCCGTCGTGACCAACGGGTTCGCGTACATCGGGAACGCCCGCGGGACCGTGCGCGCGATCTCGATGCGCAACGGCGACTTCGCCTGGGCTCACATGACGACGGGCTTCCCGCGCATGGCCTCGTCGCCGGCGGTCTACGGGAACGAGATCGTCTACCACACGATGAGCGGCGGGGTCTACGTCCTCGACCGCGACACCGGCCATCTCGAGTGGAGCTGGAACGCCGGCTCCGCAATCGAGTCGTCGCCGATCGTCGTGAACGGCATCGACTACTTCGGCGATGCAGCCGGCGCGATGTATGCGCTCGACCTGCGCACGCATCGGCTGAAGTGGCGCAGGTACCTCGGCGCGAAGATCACCTCGAGCGCCGCCGTCTCCGAGGGCCGGCTCTTCGTCGGCGACTACGCCGGACGCCTGTGGGCGCTCTCGCCGGCGACCGGCGCGACCCGCTGGGTCAAGACCGTGAACGGGAAGATCTACGGCACGCCGGCGATCGCGGGCGGCCGGGTCTTCGTCCCCTCCTCGACGGGCAACTCGCTGACGGCGTTCAGCACGAGCGGTCACTACCTCTGGCGCGACACGGCCGGCTACTACGTGTACTCCTCTCCCGCCGTCGCGGACGGCGTGGTCTGCTGGGGTTCGTACACGGGGTGGTTCTACGGCTCCTCGGCCGCGACAGGAAAGATCCTCTGGCGCATCCCGACCGGAGGCCCGATCTCGGGAGCGCCTGTGATCGTCGACGGCGTCGCCTACGTCGGCAGCTTCTCGCACCGGATCATCGGCGTGAACCTCCACACCGGGCACCGGCTCGTGACCTTCCCGCACGGCCAGTACGTCCCTGTCTCGGGGAACGGGGCGCGTCTCCTCTTCAACGGCTTCTCTCGTCTCTACGCCGTCGAGCCGCGCCGCTCGAAACGCCGCCAACTCGCCCACTGACCGCTTCCTAAGAGGCCGCTCATGACCGTCGGATATCGTCGCCCCTCGTGACTGCGCCTGCTCCCCCTCAGCGCGGCTTCGACCCCGAGGCCGAGCAGGAAGTCGACTTCGCGCGCTACGTCCGCCTGCTGGGGACCCGCTGGTGGCTGCTCGCGGCCGGGCTCGTCGTCGGTGCCGTCATCGGCTACCTCATCTCGCTGGGCGGGAATCAGGTCTACAAGGCGTCTGCGACGCTCTATCTCGGGCAGCCGTACAACGCGAGCGGAAATGCGCCGCTGCTCAGCCCGCAGACGAACCCCGGATCGGTCGGTCAGCTAGTTCACAACGCGCTCGTGGACGGCATCGTCGCGCAGAAGTGCAAGACGTCGGCCTCGCAGTTCCGCAAGGGAATCTCCTCTGCGGCGGTCTCCGGCAGCTCGAGCTCGAGCTCGAAGCAGAACCCGAACACGAATCCGCTCGTCACCATCAGCGTCCAGGCTCGGAAGGCAAAGGTCGCCCAGTGCGCCGCCAATGCCCTCACCGCCGAAGCCGTCCGTCGTCTCGGCAGGTACGCGGACGGGAAGATCGCGAACCTCAAGGCGGAGATCGCCGCGGACAAGGCTGAGATCGGCTTGATCCAGGACGCGTTGTCCAATTCGTCCATTTCGGTGACGAACAAGCTCCTGCTCCAGACTTCGCTCCACACGAACCAGCAGGATCTGATCGCGGCGACCCAATTCCTGCAGCAGGCGAAGCAGGTCGAGCGTCCACAGATCATCGCTGGAGCCGCTGCGCAGAAGATCACGGCGCGCAGCCGCCGCAACACGGTGGTCATCTCCGCGCTGATCGGGCTGATCCTCGGAGCGCTCGTCGCGCTCCTCTGGGAGCCTGTCGCGACGCGGGTCACGCCGCGCAACGGCGAGTAGTTAGCCTCTCCGAGTGTTCGAGGGCAAGCGCGTGGGGGTCGTCGTGCCCGCGTACGACGAGGAGGCGCTGATCGGGGCGACGCTCGCAGGCATTCCGCCCCTCGTCGACCGGATCTTCGTCGTAAACGACGGCTCCACCGACCACACGGCCGAGCGCGCTCTCGAGCTCGGCGATCCGCGGGTGGAGGTGCTCACGCACGAACGCCGGAGCGGCGTCGGAGCCGCGACCCTCACCGGCTACCGCCGCGCTCTCGCCGACGGGCTCGACGTCGTCGTGGTGATGAACGGCGACAACCAGATGGAACCCACCGACCTGCCCAAGCTCGTCGAGCCGGTCGCGCGCGGCGAAGTGGACTACGCGAAGGCGAACCGTCTCTCCACCGGCCAGGCCTGGCAGCTGATCCCGAAGACGCGCTTCTTCGGGAACGCGATCCTCTCGATGCTGACGAAGATCGCCTCGGGCTACTGGCACGTCGCCGACTCGCAGTCCGGCTACACCGCCGTCTCACGCGGGATGCTCGAGGAACTCGACCTCGACCACATCTACACCAACTACGGCTTCCCGAACGACATGCTCGTCCACCTCAACGTCTGGAACGCGAGCGTGCGCGACGTCCCGTCGCGTCCGATCTACGGCGTCGGCGAGCGCTCGGACCTGCGCTACCGCCACGTCGTGCCGCGCATCGCGTGGCTTCTGTTGAAGGGGTTCTTCTGGCGGCTATGGGAGAAGTACGTGAAGCGCGACTTCCATCCGCTCGTCTTCTTCTACGTGATGGGGTTCATCGCGACCGTCGCCGGCGTGTTGCTCGGGCTCGTGGTCGTCGGCTACCGGATCGCGGGCTACTCGATCCCCATCGCCACGGTGGTCCTGGTCGCGCTGCTCGTGATCTCGGGCCTCCAATTCACGCTGTTCGCCATGTGGTTCGACATGGAGTCGAACAAGGACCTCAAGTAGCCGCGCGAAGAGCGCAGCCCTTGCGCCCGGTACTATCGCCGCGTGCCTACCGCCCTCGTGACCGGCGGCGCCGGGTTCCTCGGCTCGCATCTGTGCGACTACCTCCTAGAGCGCGGCCACCGCGTCATCTGCGTCGACAATCTCGTCAGCGGCTCGCTCGCGAACATCGAGCACGTTCGCGACGACGGGTTCACCTTCGTCGACCACGACGTCACGGATCCGATTCACGTCGACGAGCCGATCGACCTCATCTTCCACTTCGCCGCGCTTGCGAGCCCGGAGGACTACCTCCGGATGCCGCTCCACTCGCTCAAGGTCGGCTCGTACGGGACGCACAACGCGCTCGGGCTGGCGAAGTTCAAGCGCGCACGCTTCCTCCTCGCGTCGACGAGCGAGGTGTACGGCGACCCGCAGATCCACCCGCAGCCCGAGACGTACTGGGGACACGTGAACCCGATCGGGCCGCGCGGCGTGTACGACGAGGCGAAGCGGTACGCCGAGGCGCTGACGATGGCGTACCACGGCCAGCAGGGAGTCGACACAGCGGTCGTGCGGATCTTCAACACCTACGGCCCTCGGATGCGGCCCAACGACGGCCGCGCGATCTCGAACTTCATGCGGCAGGCGCTCGCCGAGGAGCCGCTCACGGTGTTCGGCGACGGGTCCCAGACGCGGAGCTTCTGTTACGTCGACGACCTGATCCGCGGCATCGTCCTCCTCGCCGAGAGCGACGAGCATCTGCCGGTCAACATCGGCAACCCCGACGAGCGGACGCTGCTCGACCTCGCCGAGATCGTGAAGCGCATCACCGGCTCCTCCAGCGAGATCGTCTTCGAGGCGCTCCGCATCGACGACCCGATGCAGCGCAAGCCCGACATCACGCGGGCCCAGCAGCTGCTCGGCTGGGAGCCCGAGATCTCGCTCGAGGAAGGGCTCTCCCGGCTGCTGCGCGAGCAGGGCCGTGAGCCGCTGGGCGTCTGAGCGGCGACCCGCTTCTCGTCCGCACGTTGCGGCGCGAGCCCGCCGAGCGGACGCCGGTCTGGTTCATGCGGCAGGCAGGGCGCTCGCTGCCCGAGTACCGCGCGCTGCGGGAGCGGCACGGCTTCTTCGAGATCGCGGGGACGCCGGAGCTGTGCGCGGAGGTGACGCTGCAGCCGGTGCGCCGGCACGGCGTCGATGCCGCCGTCCTCTTCGCCGACATCATGTCGCCCGTCCTCGGCATGGGCGTGGAGGTGGAGCTCGTCGAAGGAGTCGGGCCGGTGGTGGAGGAACGGATCGACTCGGCGGCCGCCGTCGAGCGGATGCGGGTCGGTGCGCCGGAGGAGTGGGCGGCGCCGATTCTCGAGGCCGTGCAGCTCGTGCGCGGTGAGCTCGAGCCGGAGCGGGCGCTCGTCGGCTTCTGCGGCGGGCCGTTCACCGTCGCCGGCTATCTCGTCGAAGGCAAGCCGACCCGCGACTTCGTCCGCACCAAGACGCTCATGTACCGCGAGCCGGCGGTATGGCACGCGCTGATGGAGCGGCTGACAGAGCAGTTCGCCCGCTACGTCGCCGCGACGGCGGAGGCAGGCGCCGACGCGATCCAGCTCTTCGACTCGTGGGTCGGCGCGCTCTCCGTGGCGGACTACCGCGAGTTCGTGGCTCCGTACTCGGCACGCGTACTCGAGGCTGCGGGCGTGCCGACGATCCACTTCGGCACCGGCGCGACGACGCAGCTGCTCGCCGAGATGGCGGTTGCAGGTGGCAGCGCGATCGGCGTCGACTGGCGCATCCGGCTCGACGAGGCGTGGACGGCCGTCGGGGAGGAGCGGGCGATTCAGGGGAATCTCGAGCCCGCCGTCCTGCTCGGCCCGTGGGAGCGCGCGGAGTGGGCGGCGCTCGACGTCCTGCGCCGCGCCGGGGGACGGCCGGGCCACGTCTTCAACCTCGGACACGGTGTCCTCCCGCAGACCGACCCCGACGTGCTCACGCGGCTCGCCGAGCTCGTCCGCAGCTACGGTCGAGCGGCATGAAGAGCGCCGTCGTGCTCATGGCCTACGGGTCGCCGGAGCGGCTGGCGGACGTCCCCGCCTACTACGCCGATATCCGCGGCGGCCGGCCGGTCGCGCCGGAGCACCTCGCCGACCTCGTCGGGCGTTACCGGCGCCTCGGCATCGAGGACTCGTCCCCGCTCAACGCGATCACCGAGCAGACGCGCGCCGCCCTCGAGGCCGAGCTCGGCCTGCCGGTCTTCACGGGGATGAAGCACTGGACGCCGCGCATCGCCGATGCGGTTGAGGCGGCGATCTCCTCGGGAGCAGAGGAGGTCGTCGGCCTCGTGCTCGCGCCGCACTACTCGGCCCTCTCGATCGCCGGCTACCGCGAGCAGCTCGAGCGCGCACTCGACCGGCGCGCCGAGCTCCGCTTCGTCGAGAGCTGGCACGACGAGCCGGGCTTCGTCGAGCTCCTCGCCGAGCGGGTGCGCGGTACCGACGCGCACGTCGTCTTCACGGCGCACTCGCTGCCCGCCCGGATCCTCGACGCCGGCGACCCGTACCGCGAGCAGCTGCTCGAGACCTCGCGGCTCGTCGCCGAGGCGGCGGGCCTGGCCGCGTGGAGCTTCTCCTTCCAGAGCGAGTCGCCGACCGGCGAGCCGTGGCTCGGTCCCGACATCCTCGACCACCTCGAATCCCTGCGGCAGCAGGGGGTCGAGCGTGTTCTCGTCTGCCCGGTCGGCTTCGTCTCCGACCACCTCGAGATCCGCTGGGATCTCGACGTCGAGGCACGGGAGAAGGCGGCCGAACTCGGGATGCAGTTCGAGCGGATCGAGATGCCGAATGCCGACCCGCGGTTGGTGGGCACGCTTGCGCTAATTGTGCGCCGCGCCCTGTCGGTACCGTCGATGGCGTGAGCTCACGCACCTGCCCAGACTGGCCCGAGCTGATGGAGATCGCACCCGAGCTCCAGTTCAAGCACTACACCGTCGCCGAGGCGAAGCTGCCGGCCGACGCGCTCATGTACGTGCAGGACACCTCGCTCTCGGACGTCGCCATCTGCTGCGACCTCGACAGCCACGTCTTCTACGCCGCACACACGGACGAGAAGGTCGCGGAGGCCCTCAAGGCCAGCCACTGGTTCGAGGTGCGCGGCTGGGTCGCCGCCGGGCGCCCCGGAGCGACCTAGGCGGACACCTCGTTCGGCAAGGTCTTGCCCGCGAAGAAGGCGAGCACGTTGTCGACGAGCACGCGCGTCATCGCGGCTCGCGTCTCGACCGTCGCGCTCGCGATGTGCGGTGCCAGCACCACGTTCGGCAGGTTCAGCAGGCGCTCCGGCACGCGCGGCTCGTCGGCGAAGACGTCCAGGCCTGCGGAGATCCGGCCCGACACGAGCTCCTCGACCAGCGCCTCCTCGTCAACGATCGCTCCCCGCGCCGTGTTGACGAAGGTCGCGCCGTCCTGAAGCAGCCCGAGCCGCTCGCGCGAGATGAGCTCGTCCGTCTCCGGTGTCAGCGGCACGTGGAGCGAGACGACGTCGGCCGTGCGCAGGAGTTCGTCGAGCGGGAGGCCGTCGCTGCGGCGATGGTGGACGACGCGCATCCCGAATGCCTCGGCGCGCAGCGCGACCTGAGCGCCGATCCGTCCCAGTCCGACGAGGCCGAGCGTCGAGCCCGCGAGGTCGCGTCCGAGCAGCTCGGGCCGCGCCCAGCCGCGCTTCCAGTGGCCGTCGCGCACGAACCGGTCCGACTCGACGAGATGGCGGCGGCAGGCGAGGATCATTGCGAGCGTGAGATCGGCCACCGCGGCGTCGAGCACGCCCGGCGTGTTCGTCACGGCGACTCCGCGCTCGCGGCAGGCGGCGACATCCACGCGGTCGTAGCCGACGCCGTAGTTCGCCACCAGCCGCAGGTCGGGCAAGAGGTCGAGCTCGTCCGGCCCGACCGCGACGACTGCCTGGAGGAGGACTGCGACGCCGGGAAGCGGCGCCGCCGGCGGCCAGGTGTCGAGCAGCGTCACCCCCGTCAGCTCCTGCCACGCCGGCCCAGGGAACGTCTGTGTCGCCGCGATCGTCACGGCCCGAGTATCTAGTGTCTCCGCATGCCGACCGTCGTGATCCCGTTCGCGGGCGCGGAAGGGAAGACGCGCCTCCACTCCTCGAGCCGGATCCGCCGGGCGCTCGCCTACGCGATGCTCTGTGACGTCCTGGCCGCGTGCGTCATCGTCGGACGCACCCGCGTGGTGACGCCCGACGACGGGGGCGCGGACGCGGCCCGCGACGCCGGAGCCGAGGCGGTCGCCGACCCGGGCGGCGGGCAGGGTGTCGCGGTGCAGGCCGGCCTGGAGGACGTGGAGCCGGGCGGCATCCTCGTCGTCAATGCCGACGTCCCGTGCGTCGTGCCACACGATCTCAGCGCGCTACTCGCCGCGACTCCGGCCGGCTGCGTCGCGCTCGTCGAGGCGCTCGATGGCACGACGAATGCCCTGAGCCTCCCGTCGGCCGAATCGTTCGCGCCGCTGTACGGCCCGAGCAGCTCCGACCGCTTCCGCGAGCACGCCACATCGCTGGGCATCGAGGCCGTCTCCGTCTCCGTTCCCAACCTCGCCGACGACGTGGACACGATGGACGACCTGACCCGATTGCAGCTGCGCACCGGTCCGCGCACGCAGGCCTGTCTCGCGGAGCTCGAGAGGAGCTACGTCTGAACGTCGTCGTGCTTTCGGGAGGAGTGGGCGGCGCGCGGTTCGTCCGCGGCGTCGTCGATGTCGCCGGCGCGGCCGCGACGAGCGTGATCGGCAACGTCGGCGACGACGTCGAGGTGCTCGGCCTCCACGTCTCACCGGACCTCGACTCGATCCTCTACGCGCTCGCCGGTCTCGCCGACGAGCAGCGCGGCTGGGGGCGCAGCGGCGAGACCTGGAACGCGCTCGAGACCGTGGGCGGGCTCGGCGGCGAGAACTGGTTCGCGCTCGGCGACCGAGATCTCGGCCTTCATCTCGTGCGGATGCAGGCGCTGCGCGCAGGCGAGCCCCTCTCCGCCGTGACCGCGCGGCTGGCGAGCGAGCTCGGCGTCGATGTGCGGCTGCTGCCGGCGACCGACGACCGGTTGCGGACGTGGCTCGACACACCGGCAGGGACGTTCCCCTTCCAGGAGTGGTTCGTCGCGCGCGGACACCGCGACGAGGTCGACGCCGTGCGCTTCGAGGGAGAGCAGACGGCGCGACCGGCTCCCGGCGTGTTGGAGGCGATCGTCGGCGCAGACCTCATCCTGCTCGCGCCGAGTAACCCGTACGTCTCCGTCGGCCCGATCCTCGCCGTGCGCGAGGTGCGCGACGCGCTCGCGCGACGGCGCGTGCCGTGCGTCGCCGTCAGCCCGCTCATCGGCGGCCGCGCGGTGAAAGGGCCGGCCGACCGGATGCTGCGGCGGCTCGCGGGCGGGACGTCGCCCCAGCACGTCGCAGGCTGCTACCCCGGGCTCATCGACGCGCTCGTCGTGGACGAGGCCGACGCCAACGACCTCGACGGGCTCGGAGACGTTCGGCCGATCGTGACTCGGACGCTGATGTCCGACGCCGAGGCGCGGCGCCGCCTCGCCGAGGCCGCGCTGGGAGCTGTGCCCGCATGAAAGTGGCCATCGTCGGCGGCACGGGCGACTTCGGGCTCGCGCTCGCGCGTCGGCTCGTCGAGGCCGGCGACGAGGTCGTGATCGGCTCCCGCGACGCGGAGCGCGCGCAGGAGAAGGCGAACGAGGTCGGCGCCGCGGGCGGAGCCGCGAACGAGGACGCGGTGCGCGGCGTGGACCTCGTCGTCCTCGGGACGAAGGCCGCTGCCGCGGTCTCGACTGCAACCGAGCTCGCAGACGCCATCGGTACGACGCCCGTGCTCAGCGTCGCCAGCGACCTCCGCTCGACCGACGAGCTCTCCCTCGCCGCAGCGGACGCAGGACGTCGTCCACGGCCCGGTGGTTGCGGGGCTCCACTCGCTCGCCGCGGGGAAACTCGCGCACGGCCGCCCCGACGAGGACGCACTCGTCTGCGGCGACGACCAGGAGGCGAAGGCGCTCGCACTCGAGCTCGCGGCGAACGTCGTAGCCGGCCGCGCGCTCGACGCCGGGCCGCTGGCGAGAGCGCGCGCTCTCGAGGGGATGACGGCCGTGATCGTCAGCCTCAACAAGCGCTACAAGGGCCACGCCGGCCTGCGCATCACCGGGCTCTCGTGACGGAGGTCGTGGAGATCCAGGACGCGGCGGAGCGCTCGCGCATCGCCGAGGTCGTGCTCCGCGACCTGCCCGACTGGTTCGGGATCGAGGAGTCCACGCGCGAGTACATCGAGCACGCGGCGACGCTGCCGACATTCGCGGTCGAGCCGGACGCCGGTTTCCTCTGCGTCAAGCAGCACACCCCGCATGCGGCCGAGGTCTACGTCATGGGCGTCCGGCGGGAGCAGCACCGCCGCGGGATCGGGCGGGCTCTCGTCGCCGAGGCCGAGCGCTGGTGCCGGGCACGAGGCATCCGCTACCTCCAGGTGAAGACGCTCGGCCCGTCGCGGCCCGACCCCGGCGGCTACGACGAGACCCGCGCCTTCTACGTGGCGGTCGGCTTCGTCGCCCTCGAGGAGCTGCATGGGCTCTGGGACGAGGACAATCCGACGCTGATCCTCGTCAAAGACGTCGGCCCCGGGTTCGCCGTCACGCCGGTCGAGAGACTGCCCGAGCTGTGCGAGGGAGACGACCTTGTCGGCCTCATCGCCGAGCGGACCGAGCTCGCCGACGGGGACGTGGTCGTCGTCGCGCAGAAGGCGGTCTCGAAGGTCGAGGGCCGGGTCGTGGCGCTCAAGGACGTCGAGGCGTCCGAGCAGGCGCGCGAGCTCGCCGGCGATGAGGCTGACCCGCGCCGGATCCAGGTCATCCTCGACGAGGCGACCGAGCTCGTCCGCGTCCGGCCGCCACTCCTGATCGCGCGCACGCGTCACGGCTACGTGTGCGGCTCGGCCGGCGTCGACGCCTCGAACGCGCCGGAGCCGGAGACCGTCGTTCTCCTGCCACTCGACCCCGACGCCTCGGCAGCCCGGCTACGCGCGGACCTGCACGAGCGCACCGGGGCCGACGTCGGAGTCATCGTCACCGATTCGTTCGGCCGGCCCTGGCGCGCGGCGACGACGGACGTCGCAATCGGCGCCGCCGGGGTGGAGGTGGTGCGCGACCTCGCGGGCGAGCGCGATCCGACCGGCTACGAGCTGCACGCGACGCGGATCGCCGTCGCGGACGAGATCGCCGGTGCGGCTCAGCTCGTCTTCGGCAAGCTCGACCGCGTGCCCGTCGCGGTGGTGCGCGGCCTCGACGTGCGCGGCGACGACCGGGCCGCCGACCTCGTGATCCCACCCGAGACGGATCTCTTCCGCTAGAACCCCAGCCGTGAGCGACGCGATCGAGCAGGCGAACGACCTCCTTCGCGAACGGGGCTACGCAGAGCGCGACCTCGCCGTGCACGCCGGGCCGCGCGGGAAGGCGCTGCTCAAGGGGAACAAGATCCTCAGCCCGCTCAGCGACGAGGCGGAGGTCGTCCTGCGCGTCGTCCGAGACCTCGTGCCGACCGACGGCGAGCTCGGTGCCAAGATTCTGCGCCCGGCCGAGCTGCGCGCGAAGCTCTGAGCGTGCCAAAGAAAGTCAACCCAGGGGAGGTCGAGCTTCGGCGCCGTGATCTCGCCTCCGATCCGCTCGAGCAGTTCAGGAGCTGGTTCGCGGAGGCGGCAGCGGCGGTCGAGGTGCCGGAGGCGATGGCGCTCGCGACGGCGACGTCTGGCGGTGCGCCGTCGGTGCGCATGGTGCTGCTGAAGAGCTTCGACGAGCGTGGACTCGTCTTCTTCTCGCATTTCACATCGCGGAAGGGGCGCGAGCTCGAAGCGAACCCGCAGGCTGCGCTCCTCTTCCACTGGCGCCCGCTCGGGTGGCAGGTGCGGATCGAGGGGAGCACCGAGCGCGTCTCCGCTGAGGAGTCGGACACGTACTTCGCGACCCGGCCCCGCGATGCGCAGGTCGGCGCGGTCGCCTCGCGCCAGAGCGAACCGCTCGGTTCGCGAGCGGAGCTGGATGAGCGGCTCGCCGAGGTGGGCCGTGATCTCGGCGACGGCCCCGTGCAGCGGCCGCCGACGTGGGGCGGGTTCCGGCTCCTCCCGCAGGCCTGGGAGTTCTGGCAGCACCGTGCGAGTCGCCTGCACGACCGCTTCCGCTACGAGCGGGAGCCGTCGGGCGCCTGGACGCTCGAGCGACTCTTCCCTTAGCTGAACCACTCCGGTCCGGAGCTGTCCGCCCAGGCGTCGATCGCGGCGCCGAGCTCCTCGCGCTTGGCGTCGTCATAGCTGCTCGCCAGCTCCGGACTCGTCAGGTCGTTCGACCAGGCGTCCAGGACCGGAGCGAAGGCAGCGAGCATCGCGACTCCGACAGGGTCGCGGGCGTCCTGCCACGAGCCGAGCTCGATCTCGTACTCCACCTCGCCGGTTCGGGCGAAGCCGGCCTCGCGCATCGTCGCCTCGACCGCGGCTCCGTGCGGCATGCTCGCGGCGAGCGGAGTAGCGCCCGGCGGGGTGACCGGGGGGACGTCGCCGGCGTTCTCGGCACACGTACGGGCAAACTCGCGGACCGCATCCAGGCGTACGACGGGCTCGGCCGCTCCGTGCCTGAACGAGCGCTGCACGACGAGGAAGGGCGTGCCGGAGAGCGAGCCGAGCGTCTGCTCGTGCAGGTCGTTGCCGGTGATGCCGATCAGGCGTGTCTGCGCAGCCCAGGCCCGCCCGTGGCTCTCGGAGATCAGCTCGTCGCCGCAGCGCAGGCGAAGGTCGAACCCGTACGTGTGCGAGAGAAACCCGTCCACACCGCCGCGAGCGTGGTAGCCCACCTGGAGCATCGCATCGACGCCGTGCCCCGGCAGGTCCCAGACGTTCCACGCCTCGAGCCGCGCTCCGGCAGGGAGCGCAGCCGCGCCGATGTTCACCGGGTTCCCGCTGGCGTGGTTGTCGAGCACGACTACCTCCGTCGCTCCGCCGGCGAGGAGCCCTTCGCAGGCGGCTGCAACCTCCGCCTCGTAGCGCGGCTTCCCCGTCTCCCAGTACTCGGGACACGCGGCGAGGATCTCGCGCGCGCGGCGGAGCTGTGACACCCCCTCCATGTCGGCGCTCAGGACGACGAGCATGGCGCAAGCATCTACAAGTCAGGTCTTCTTTGCCAAGCTGCGGCGCAGGGCGGCCAGCCGTTCGTCCCAGGCGGAGCCGACGGAGACCATCCACTCGACGGCTTCTTCCAGCGGCGCCGGCGTCACTTCGTAGCGCGTTTCTCGCCCCGAGCGCGTCGCGTGCAGCAGGCCGGCGTCGGCCAGCGCCGAGAGCTGCTTCGCGACCGCTTGCCGCGTGACCGGCAGCTCGGCAGCGAGCTCGGTTGCGGTCGCCGTGCCACGCGACGCGACCGCCTCGACGAGCGAGCGCCGTCCTGCATCACCCAGCGCGGCGAAGACGCGGTCTACGCCGCGGCTGCCGTCCACGCCAAAGCGCGCAGCTCGAACGCGGGGGAGAACTCGGGCGAGGACTCGACGACGTGCACCCGGGTTCCGTCGACGACGGGCTCGAGCTCGATCGCGACGCTGCCGCCGTCGTCCCAGTCGAGCACGAGGCGCTCCGGCTCCTCGAGCTCGCGCACGACAGCGCGCCGCTCGTCGCCGTCTCCCCAGCGGAAGACGCCCTCGCCGCCGGGACGGGCGTCGAGCTCGACGTCCGACGCGAACCACTCCTCGAGCCGCTCCGGATCCGTCAGCGATTCCCAGACCTCACCCGGCTCCTCGGGTACGACGATCTCGCGTTCGACTTCCATTCGCTCGATTGGCATTTGCGCAACCTCCTAGTTGCGTATTAATGTGCAACCGATGAGTAGCGTATCGAATCACCTCGTGCCGATGGTGGTCGAGTCGGACGGCCGCTTCGAGCGTTCGTTCGACATCTTCTCGCGGCTCCTGCGCGAACGGATCGTCTTCCTCGGCACCGAGGTCGAAGCCTCGGCGGCGAACCTCGTCGTCGCCCAGCTCCTGTTCCTCGAGGCCGAGGACCCGGACAAGGACATCCGCTTCTACATCAACTCGCCAGGAGGAGACGTCTACGCCGGAATGGCCATGTACGACGCGATGCAGTTCGTGCAGCCGGACGTGCAGACCTTCTGCATCGGGATGGCGATGTCGATGGGAGCCCTGCTGCTCGCGGGCGGCGCCGCCGGCAAGCGCTTCGTCCTGCCGAACTCGAAGGTGATGATCCACCAGGGCTCGGCAGGCACTCGCGGGACGCCGGCCGACATCCAGATCGCCGCGCGCGAGATCCTCTCCCTCACGCGCCGTTACGCGGAGGTGATCGCGCAGCACTCCGGCCGGGACGTCGAGCAGGTGATGCGCGACATCGACCGGGACCGCTTTCTCGCCCCCGAGGAGGCAGTCGAGTACGGGCTTGCCGACTCGATCCTCGCCTCGCGCAACGGCGACGCCAACTAGGACGCGGGGCCGTCCCAGGCGACGCTGTCGCCGAGGATCTCGTCGATCCGCGCGAGCGTCTCGCCATCGAGCTCCACCCCGGACGCGCCGGCGTTGTCCTCGACCTGCTCGGGCCGGCTCGCGCCGATGATCGCCGAGGCGACGTTTTCCTCCCGCAGCACCCAGGCGAGCGCGAGCTGGGCCATCGAGAGGCCGAGCCCGTCGGCGACCGGGCGCAGCTGCTGCACACGCTCGAGCAACTGCTGATCGCGGGCGCGGTCCATGAAGATGCCCATCGTCTGGGAGGTGGCCCGCGTCCCCTCGGGCAGCGGCTCTCCGGGCTTGTACTTCCCCGTGAGGACGCCCTGCGCGAGCGGCGACCAGACGATCTGGGAGATGCCGAGCTCGCGGGACGCCGGGATGACGTCGCGCTCCGGGCCGCGCCAGAGCATCGAGTACTGCGGCTGGCTCGAGACGAAGTGCTCGACGCCCTGCATCGCCTGCGCCTCGCGGATCTTCTCTTCGGGCCACTCGCTGAAGCCCAGGTAGCGCACCTTGCCCTCCCGCACCACCTCGGTCAACGCCTCCATCGTCTCCTCGAGCGACACGTCCCAGTCGTAGCGGTGGCACTGGTAGAGGTCGACGTAGTCGGTGCGCAGACGGTGCAACGACGCGTCGAGCTGCTTGAAGACTTGCTCGCGGGAGAGGCCGTGGCCGCCGTCGGGCATGGGCCAGAAAAGCTTGGTGGCGAGGACGTACGAGTCGCGCGGGCGGTCGGCGAGCACCTCGCCGAGGAACTCCTCCGCACGGCCGCCCGAATACTGGTTCGCGGTGTCGATGAAGTCGATCCCGAGCTCGAACGCCTTCGCCACGCACGCCTCGGCCCGCTCCCGCTCGACGCCGCCGCCGAAGGTCAGCCAGGAGCCGAGCGAGATCTCGGACACCACCAAGTCGCTCGAGCCGAGCCTTCTCCGGCGCATCGAGCCGACGCTAACGGTTAGCGTCCGAGTCGTGCCGCAGCTCGACGCGATCGGGATCGTCTGCTCCGACATCGTCCGCACCCGCGCCTTCTACGGGTTGCTCGGAGTCGAGTTCCCCGAGGGGGACGACCACATCGAGGCGGCGCTGCCGAACGGCCTCCGCCTGATGCTCGACACGGAGGACGTCATGCGCAGCTTCAACCCCAGCTGGACACGGGCCGCCGGGAACCAGGTCGCGCTCGCGTTCGCGTGCGGCAGCCCTGCCGAGGTGGACGGGTTGTACGCGCAGGTCGTCGCGGACGGCTTCGAGGGCGAGAAGGAGCCGTGGGACGCGTTCTGGGGCCAGCGCTATGCGCAGCTGCGCGACCCCGACGGCAATCCGGTCGACCTGTTCGCCGCTCTCTGAACCTCGTCAAGGAGGAGGTCGAGCTCGGAGGCGGTCTGCGCCTCGAGATCCTCCGACCGCCGAGCGCGGACGAGCTGATCGACGAGACGGCGTTCGACGACGAGGAGTTCCTGCCGTACTGGGCCGAGCTCTGGCCGAGCGGCGTCGCGCTTGCCCGCCACGTCGCGGCGCGCGAGCTGCGCGGACTGCGGGTTCTCGAGCTCGGCTGCGGGCTCGGGTTGCCGGCGCTCGCCGCCGGGCTCCGCGGCGCGGACGTGCTCGCGACCGACTGGGCCGAGGACGCGATCGACCTCCTGCGGCAGAACGCCGAGCGCAACGACCTGTTGCTGCGTGTCGGGCGCGTCCGCTGGAGCGAGCCGGAGCTGTTACTGCGCGCGGCGCCCTGGGATCTCGTCCTCGGTGCCGATCTTCTGTACGAGGCGCGCAACGCCGAGCAGCTCGCCGGGCTC
Organism: uncultured Actinomycetes bacterium; assembly: GCA_963731015.1. Lineage (GTDB taxonomy): Bacteria > Actinomycetota > Thermoleophilia > Gaiellales > Gaiellaceae > Palsa-739. Next base: position 210,352 of record CAVSTY010000003.1, on the reverse strand, counting down.
CTCCCGCGGCTCGGCGGCGAGGTGCTGCTTGCCGAGCCGGGGCGGCCGTACGCGAAGGACTTCCTCGAGCGGTTTCGCGCCGAGCCCGTCGGCGAGCGGATCTACCGGCTTCGCTAGGAGTGGATGTACTTCTGGCAGGCGCCGGCCTGCTGGAACGCCTGCTTGAGCTCGCCGCTGGGGGCGAAGTTCTTCAGGTTCCCGCCGGCGAGCTTGAGCTTGTTTGCCATCGTCGAGAGCGTCGCGGTGAGCGCCGAGATCTGGGCCAGCGCGCCCGCGGCACCCGAGGGGGCGTTGTTCAAGGTCGTCTTCAGCTGGTTCATGCCGCTCTGGAGCGTGGTCGCCAGCGTGTCGAGATTCTTCTTCGCGGCTTCACCCTGCGCGGTCTCGGGCGCGCCGAGCTCCTTCAGCGACTGCGCCAGCGTCTCGGTCGCGCTCTCGACCTGCCGCTCCGCCTGTCGGAGTTGCGAGCTCGAGGGCTGAGAGGTGACGCCTGTCTTGATGCTCTCGAGGGACTTCGTCCACGTGGTGAAGGACGAGCAGACGCCGTTCGCCCACTGCTCCGCCGACGTGCCGCCGGCCGCGGTACTCGTCGTCGTATTGCTTCCGCCGCCGCCACACGCGGCCGCCGCGAGCACGAGCACCGCGACGGCGCCGACGCCGAGAAGTTGCCTCGCTCCCATCGCGCATATGTAACCAGTCGAACCCGCTGCCGCACCAGGAAGCCGGCACCCCTCTCCGGTGGACAGGCGCGCTAGCCTGCTGAGCCGTGCTCGCCGCGCTCGCACTCACGATCTCGCTCGCCGTCGCGCCGAAACCGCACATCGTCTGGAAACCGATCCCGTACGGCCCGAAGCGGAAGGCGGAGATGGCTGCATACGCCGAGAAGCACTACGGCATCCACTCCTGGCGCCTCCACCCGAAGGTGATCGTCGAGCACTACACCGGCAGCAACAGCTTCTCGGCGGCGTGGAACACGTTCGCGGCGAACACGCCCGACCCGGAGCTCGGTGAGCTGCCCGGCACATGCGCCCACTTCATCGTCGGGCACGACGGGACGATCTACCAGCTCGTCCGCCTGAACGTCATGTGCCGGCACACCGTCGGCCTCAACTACGTCGCGATCGGCATCGAGCACGTCGGCACGTCCGACGCCGAGATCCTTCACGATCGCGCGCAGATCCGCGCGTCGCTAGCGCTCACCGCGTGGCTCGTCTCCCGCTTCCACATCCGGGTCCGCAACGTGATCGGGCACAGCGAGAGCCTCTCGAGCCCGTACCACAAGGAGCTGTACAAGCCGTGGGCGCACCAGACGCACGCCGACTGGAAGCACGCCGACATGGACCTGTACCGCTGGATGCTCCGCAGGGAGCTCGCGAGTGCTGCGCACTCGCTCGCTGGATAAAGGAACTCCACCGACGGGAGACGCGGTCGCTCATCGGCTCCGTGCTGAGTGCACATTGGGTTGACCGTGGGTTCGAGCGGCCGCCTGGACCCCACAAAGGTTCGAGACGTTTCAACCGGATTCAGGGCGAAGGGTCGGAGGCTAAGCTCTCGCGTAGCGGGCTTAGCCGGAGGCCGGACTGCGCTCTCGCCCGCGCTATAGACTCGCGCCATGCCGCGTTACATGATCATCCGCAGCTTCGAGGTCGGCGAAGACCAGATGCCGTCCGTCGGGCGACGCTCCCGCTCGCTGACCGAGGCCGAGTTCGCCGAGATCACGTGGGAGCACAGTCACGTCGTCGTCGACGACGAGGGGCTCGTGCACACGTACTGCGTCTACGAGGCGCCGAACGAGGACATCGTCCGCGAGCACGGGCAGAAGCTCGGGAAACATACGATCGAAGCGCTCCACGAGATCGCGGGCGACGTTACCCCGGAGGACTTCCCGCCCGTCCCGGCCTAGCCCTCGCCGCTGCCGAGCCCGAGCAGCTGGGCGTCGTCCATGTGCATGTACGTCTGCTGCGCGACGGCGAGCCGCTTGCGCAGGAAACGGACGCGCTCGATGTCGTCTGCCGGAGTCATGTCGAGCGCCTCCTTGTAGAGCGTCACCGCGTACTGCTTCGCCCAGCCGCGTTCCGCCTCCTCCGCCGCCGCGACGAAGTGCCGAACTGCATGCTGGAGCTCGCCGGCGCCGCGCCAGTGGCGGGCGAGCGCCGCACCCGCGTCGCCGACCTCCGGCGTCGAGGCCTCGATGAACTCCGCGGTGTGGCGGTGCCCCTGCCGCCGGCGGGCGCGTGGCTGGAGGTCGTAGGCGACGTCACGGATGAGGACGTGCTTGAACGACCACTGCTCGTCTCCCTCGATCCGTGAGACGGCATCGCGGCGGATCAGGTCACGCCGCTCGAGTGCGGCAAGGGTGACGCCGAGTGAGTCGGGATCGCGCGCGATGCGCTTCAGCGCGCCCCGCCAGAAGATCCGGCCGTTGATCGAGGCATCGAGGATGACGTCCCGCTCCTCGGGCGGCAAGGCGTCGAGGCGCGCTGCCACCAGGCCGCGGATCGTCGTGGGAAGGCTCTCCGCCCGCTCGCCGCCCTCGTTGAGGACGGCGGCCAGCTGTTCGATGAAGAGCGGGTTGCCCTCGCCCGCCTTCGCAACCTCGACCGCCTTCGTGTTGCCGTCGAGGAGATGCAGCGCGAGCTCCGCGGCGTCGGAACCCTCCAGGGGCTCGAGAGGAAATGCGTTGTAGGCGAGCAGGCCGCCGCCCCAACCGGGCCGCGTGTCGAGCAACTCCGGCCGGGCGAGCGTCAGGAGCAGGACCGGCAGGTCGTGCAGCCGCGTGGCCAAGAGCTCGATCAGATCGAGAAGCGCGGGGTCGGCCCAGTGGATGTCCTCGAAAACGAAGGCTGTCGACTCGTCGCGCGCTCCTGCTTCGACGAACAGGCGAACCGACTGGAAGAGGCTGTCGCGATCGGGCGTGGTCGCCTTCGTCTCGAATCCGAGCAGGATCGCGATGTGCCCGGCGACGGCCTCGGCCTCCTCCTTGCCCACCAGCCGTTCGACGAGCGTGCGCAACTTTCCCGTCGCCAGTTCGACGTCGTCGCTGTCGAAGATGTCGGCGAGCTCCTTGACCTGCATCGCGAACGCGCCGTACGCGCTCCGCTCGCGGTAGGGGAGGCAGCGGCCGCGCACGACGCGGCCCCCGCGCTCCGAGATGCGTTGCGTGAACTCCGCAGCGAGCCGCGACTTGCCGACGCCCGGAGTACCGAGCACCGTGATGAGGTGAGGGCGTCGTTCGCGCTCGACGCGCTCCCAGGTGGCACCGAGGAGGTCTACCTCGCGACTCCTGCCGACGAACGGAGTGCTCGACAGGTGCCGCTCGCCGGTTGCCGAGGCCGCTGCCACCGCGCGCCAGGCCTCGATCGGGGCCGACTTGCCCTTCGCGGTCACGGCCTCGAGCGGCTCGTACTCGATCGCTCCCTGCGTCGCGCGGTACGTCTCCTCACCGACCACGATCTCGCCGACCGGAGCGTGCTGCTGCAGGCGTGAGGCGGTGTTGACGACGTCGCCGGCGACCATGGCCTCGCCGAGCGCCGGCCGCGCGGAAAGCGTCACGACCGCCTCGCCGGTGTTCACGGCGCCGCGGATGCGGAGCTCGAGCTCGGGCTGCTCGGTGTTGAGCGCCGCCACCGCCTCGCGGATGGCCAGCGCTGCCCGGACGGCCCGCTCGGGATCGTCGCCGTGCGCCGTCGGCGCGCCGAAGACCGCCATCACGGCATCGCCGACGAACTTCTCCACGACTCCGCCGAAGGACTCGAGCTCGTCGCGCACCGTCCCGTGGTACGGGGTGAGGATCGCGCGCACGTCCTCCGGGTCGAGCTGCTCGGAGCGCGAGGTGAAGCCGACGAGGTCGACGAAGACGACGCTGACGATTCGCCGTTCCTCGCGATGGGGGGCTTCCCCGGCGAGCGACGCACCGCATGCGAGGCAGAAGCGGGCGACCTCGGGGTTGTCCTGGCCGCAGGCACCGCACGTCGGCATTCGCGCATCGTGGCAGCGATCCGGTCCCATAGCAACGGATTCGGGGCTTGCCCCGTAGATGGATTGACGTCTCAGCGTTTACGGAGACGAACTTTGCGTTCACTGCAACGGTGTCGTTCGCCGTGACCTTGCAGCTTCGGATGAGCGCGCCGGCGAGGGATGCCGCCGCCAGCCTGATCCTGGCCGCGTGGGCGTGAACGAGACGGGGCCCCGAATGGGGCCCCGTCGACCTCGGTAACGCCTTTCCTAGCTGCAGCCGGTGTTCGTGCCGCAGTCGCGGCACGTGTAGCAGCTGCCGGTGCGGATCATCCTCCCGCCGCAGCGGGCGCACTCGACCGCGTCTTCCCACGAGTTGAAGAGCGCCGTCTGGCCGGGCGGCGGCGTCTCGGCCGGCTCGGCCGGCGCAGCCGCCTCGCCGTTCGCGTAGCGCTCGGCCATCCGCGCCTTCACCTCGGGCGAGAGGATCCCCGCCTCCTCCTGCTGCTCGGGCGTGAGGAACCGCTTGCCGAACCAGCGGAAGATGTAGTCGACGATCGACTTCGCCGTGCGGATGTCGGCGTCGTTCGTGAGGCCGCTCGGCTCGAAGCGCATGTGGCTGAGCTTCGAGACGTAGACCTCGGGCGGCACGCCGTACTGGAGTCCCATCGAGACGGCGAGGCAGAGCGAGTTCATCAGGCCGGCCATCGTGGTGCCGTCCTTGGCGATGTCGACGAAGATGTCACCCGGGCTGCCGTCGTCGTAGAGGCCGACGTGGATGTAGCCCTCGTGGTCGCCGACCTGGAACTTGCGGCCGACCTCGGTGCGGTCGAGGGGCAGACGCTTCCGCTCGTGCACCTGGATCGGCGGCGTCGCCACCGCGGTCTGGCCGTCCTTGCCGGAGCTCGAGAGCGGCTGCGCGACCTTGCAGTTGTCGCGGTAGATCGCGATCGCCTTGACGCCGAGCTTCCACGCGTCGACGTAGAGGCCCATCACGTCCTCGATCGCGACCTCCTCCGGCATGTTCACCGTCTTCGAGATCGCACCGGAGATGAAGGGCTGGACGGCGCCCATCATCCGGACGTGGCCGAGATAATGGATGGCGCGCTCGCCGACGGCACAGTCGAAGATCGGGTAGTGCTCGGTCTTCACGTACGGCGCGCCGACGACACCGTTCCGCTCGTCGACCCAGGCGACGACTTCCTCGACCTCGCGCGGCGCGTAGCCCAGCCGCTCGAGCGCCATCGGCACGGTCTTGTTGACGATCGTGATCTCGCCGCCGCCGACGAGCTTCTTCGACTTGACGAGCGAGAAGTCGGGCTCCACGCCGGTCGTGTCGCAATCCATCATGAAGCTGATCGTCCCGGTCGGCGCGAGGACGGTCGCCTGCGCGTTCCGGAAGCCGTGGATCTCACCGAGGTCGAGCGCGTCGTCCCAGGCCTTGCGGCCGTGGCCGAGCAGGTCGGCCGGGACGGAGTCGGCGTGCTCGATGTTGCCGACGGCCGCCCGGTGCTTCGCGATCACGCCGATCATCGGCGCACGGTTGACCTGGTACCCGTCGAACGGCCCCATCCGCGCCGCGATCTCGGCCGATTTGCGGTAGGCACGGCCCGTCATGAGCCCGGTGATCGCCGCTCCGTAAGCGCGGCCCTCGTCGGAGTCGTACGGCAGCCCGCGCGCCATCAGAAGCGCGCCGAGGTTCGCGTAGCCGAGCCCGAGCTGGCGGAACCGCTTCGCGTTCCGGCCGATCTCGGGCGTCGGATAAGACGAGTAGCCGACGAGGATCTCCTGGGCGAGGAAGACGACGTCGACCGCGTGCTCGAACGCCTCGACGTCGAGCTCGCCGTCCTCCCGGCGGAACTTCATCAGGTTGAGCGAGGCGAGATTGCACGCCGAGTCGTCGATCGACATGTACTCGGAGCACGGGTTCGAGGCATTGATGCGACCCGTGTTCGGGAGCGTGTGCCACGAGTTGATCGTGGTGTCGTACTGGACACCCGGATCCGCGCACTCCCACGCGGCCGCCGCGATCTGGTGCAGCAGGTCGCGCGCGTCCTTCGTCTCGAGGACGGTGCCGTCGGTGCGCGCGGCGAGATTGAACTCCTCGCCCTTCGTCGCGGCGTCCATGAAGGCGTCGCTGACGCGGACCGAGTTGTTCGCGTTCTGGTACTGGATCGAGGCCCAGTCGGGCGAGTCGAGCGACATGTCGTAGCCCGCCTGCTCGAGGACGCGCGCCTTGCGCTCCTCCTTGGCCTTGCACCAGATGAACTCCTCGACGTCGGGATGGTCGACGTCGAGGACGACCATCTTCGCCGCGCGCCGGGTCTTGCCGCCGGACTTGATCGTGCCGGCCGAGGCGTCGGCGCCGCGCATGAAGGAGACGGGACCGGAGGCGTAGCCGCCCTTGGAGAGCTGCTCCTTCGACGAGCGCAGCCGGGAGAGGTTGACGCCCGAGCCGGAGCCGCCGCGGAAGATGACGCCCTCGCGCCGGATCCAGTCGAGGATCGACTCCATCGAGTCATCGATCGAGAGGATGAAGCAGGCCGAGCACTGCGGCGTCGCTTCGAAGCCGACGTTGAACCAGACGGGACTGTTGAAGGACGCGTACTGGTTGACGAGGATCGCCTTCAGCTCGGACTCGAACGTGTCGGCCTCGTCGCCGTCGGCGAAGTAGCCGCCCTCCTTGCCCCAGGCGACGACGGTGTCGACGACGCGGCCGATCATCTGCTTCACGCTCGACTCGCGCTCGGGCGAGGAGAGGCGGCCGCGGAAGTACTTCTGCGCGACGATGTTCGTCGCGGTCTGCGACCAGAACTTCGGGAACTCCACGCCGCGCTGCTCGAAGGCAGGGCCGTCGCGGCCGGGGATGATCGCATCGCGGGTCTCCCACTCGATCTCGTCGAACGGATCCCGGCCGGGAATCGTGAAGAAGCGCTTCACGCCGAGGCGGGCCCCCTCCTCGACGACTGTGTTCACGACCTCGTCGGCCGTCGCTTCGCTGCCCTGAACTTGCTCGACGCTTGCCATCTTCCCCTCCCGGAACTCTAGTCTCTGACTGCCTCTCGACCGCACCGCCGGTACGCGAGCCTGCCGACGGGGAACGGGACCGTAGACCCCGCATCGGACGGAAACCGGAAGCGGCTTCCGGAGCTAGTTCGCGCCGAGGATGACGATGAGCGGGACGTGCACGTACGCGGGCGCGACGCGGCCGTCGAGCGGCGCAACGGTCGGGATCCGGGCGTCCCGCCCAAGGCGCTCCGCCTCTCGCTGCCACCCGGGCCTGAAGAGGACGAGCGAGCGCGCGTAATCGAGCTGCGACGCATCAGCCGGGATGGCGTGCCGGTAGCCGGCGGTGAGCAGCTTCGACGCCGTCGTCCCAGCGATGCCCGAGACTCCGTTGCCGTTCAGGACGAGGACGGAGATCCGGGCGCGCGGCCGCAGCGGGGGAAGTGCCGGTGCGTGCCGGGCCTGACGGGAAGCCGGTTCCGAACGGCTCACTGCCGGCCGGCCGACGAGCGCGACCACGCTTCCAGCCCCCAGCGCGAGGACGCTCGCGACGAGGGCGACGGTTCGCCAGGGGAACGGACGGTTGAACGGTTGGACGTGCTCCACGGACCGTCACGGTTCGCCTTTCGGACCGCCGCTCCTCCTGCCGTAGAGTCGCGGCGTGTTCGTGTCGTTCGAGGGAGCCGACGGCTCGGGGAAGTCGACGCAGGCGGAGCTCCTGCGCGCCGCGCTGGCCGCCGAGGGCCGCGACGTCGTCCTCACGCGCGAGCCCGGCGGCACCGAGCTCGGGGAGACGGTGCGCGACCTGGTCCTCAACGGCCCGGTCATGGGGGCCTGGGCGGAAGCGACGCTGTTCGCCGCATCCCGCGCCGAGCACGTCGAGGAGGTGGTCCGGCCGGCGCTCGAGCGCGGCGCTGACGTCGTCTGCGACCGGTACCTCGACTCGTCGCTCGCCTACCAGGGGATCGCACGCGGGCTCGGGATCGACGCCGTGCTGCAGCTCAACCTCGCCGTGACCGGCGGGCTGCTCCCCGATGTGACCTTCCTGCTCCTCCTCGACCTGGGTATCGCCACCGGCCGCCAGGTCGATCCTGATCGGCTCGAGCGCGAGGGCACCGAGCTCCAGGCGAAGGTCGATGCCGCGTACCGCGAGCTGGCGGAGCGCTTTCCCGACAGAATCGTCACGATCGACGCGACCGGAGAACCCGAGGCGATTGCGAGGGAGGTACGTGAGCGGCTTCGAGACCGTTCCTGAGCAGCACGAGGCGAAGCGGTTGCTGGCGGCGGCGCTGCAGGAAGGCCCGGCCCACGCCTACCTCTTCCACGGCCCCGCCGGTGTCGGAAAGCGGGAGCTCGCCCGGCGCTTCGCGGCGGAGTTGCTCGGCGAGCACGCGCGTGTCGAGCGCGGCAGCCATCCGGACCTCTACCTCCTCGAGCCGCTCGGCGAGCAGATCCGGATCGACGACGTCCGCGAGCTCCGGCGCGACCTGCACATGCGGCCGTTCGAGGGCGATCGCCGCGTGTACCTCGTCTTCGGCGCAGATTCGCTGAACGAGGACGCCGCGGACGCGCTGTTGAAGGATCTCGAGGAGCCGCCGCCCTACGCCGTCGTCGTCCTGGTGGCCGAGCGGCTCGGCCCTCTACCCGAGACGATTCGCTCTCGCTGCCAGCTCGTTCCGTTCCGCCGCCTCTCGGAGCCGGCGGTCCGCCAGGCGATCCGCGAGCACGCGCCCGAGCTCGGCGACGAGGAGCTGACGACGCTTGCGCGCGTCGCCGGCGGGCGTCTCGGCCGCGCGCTCCAGCTCCTCGACCCGGCTGCGGCAGCGCGCCGGGAGGCGTTGATTGGCGTGGCGCGCGCGGCGTACGACGATCCCGGCTTCGAACCGGCCGACGCCGCCGAGGCGCTCCTCGCCGGCATCGCCGAGCGTGGGGCGGAGGCGAAGGAGGCGGCCGAGGTGCAGGTCGAATCCCTCGAGCTGAAAGGGAGAGAGGCAGAGCAGCGCATCCGGCGCGCCCAGCGCGGCGCCGAGCGCGAGGAGCTCCTCGCGCTGCTCGAGGAGCTCGAGTCCTGGTATCGCGACCTCGTCGTGGTCGCCGCGGGCGCCGAGGCGGCGGCTGTGCACGTCGACCGGCTCGAGGAGCTGCGGGCCGACGCCACGCTCGAGCGCATGCACGCCGCCGAGGAGGCGTGCGAGCTCGTGCGCGCCGCGTGGCGCGAGGCCGAGGAGCTGCAGGTCTCGACGCCGCTCGCGCTCGAGGCTCTGCTCATCCGCCTGCGCTTGGAGCTCGGGGCCACCGCAGCCGTTGCGTAAGAGCACGGCGTCGGTGTTGCCGGAACGGACGAGCCAGGTCAAGTTCGAGGTCTCGCCCGACGCGGCCGACGTTATTCGGCGCCGTGGCGGACAGCTCTGGATCTGGCCGAGCCCCGACAGATCGGCGTACGCCACGACGGAGCCGCCGGGAGAGAGACATGAGTGGACGAAGTACCGCCAGGCCGGGTTCGTCGTTCATGTCGACGACGCGATCGTGGCCCCCTCAGCGCTGGGTGGTAACGCTGCCGAAAGACGGAGGTCGGCATCTCGACGCCTCGTGGAACGCTGAGGATCCGGGCGGGGCGTTCGGGCGGCTACCGGTTGTCGATCCGCTCGAGGAGGAGCCGACCGACACCACGCCGTGGTACCAACGGGTCTCCGGAGCACTTGCGATTCTCGGAACCGTGGCCTGGTTCCTCGGGATCGTGGGGTTCCATCACTGGTGGGTGCAGTACGCACGGGAGGGCACTGCGCTTCTCGTCGCTCTGCTCGTGCTCGTCGTTCGCTGGGTCTGGCGTCGAGTCCGCGGTGTAGACGCAGCAGCGCCATAAAGCGGGGGTCAGAAGCTGTCGATATCTGGCTTCAGCACCAATGGAAGCTGCGGCCCACCTCCGCTCCCCCGCGCCCTTGCGGGTCTGGCAGGCGATTCTCGTCGCCGGCGTCGCCGCGCTTGCCATGTCCTATGTCGCCCGTCTCTCTCCGGGCGGGCCGCGCCTCTACCAGACGTGGCTCTACGAGGGGATCGAGTTCTTCGCTGCCCTCGGCGTCCTGACCCGCGCGATCTTGGTGCGCGCCGAGCGCTCCGCCTGGTGCTTCATCGGGGCCGGCCTTCTCGCCAGCACGATCGGCGACATCCTCTTCGACTTCTGGTACGGCGGCAGTCCGCCGTTCCCGTCCGCCGCGGATGTCGCGTATCTCGCCTTCTACCCGCTCCTCTACGTCGGGATCGCGCTCCTCCTGCGACGGCGCTTGTCGACGTTCGGCGCGAGCCTCTGGCTCGACGGGCTCATGGCTGCCACGGCCGCAGGAGCGCTCGGGGCGTCCGTTCTCGTCGAGGTCGTCCTCAACTCCACGCACGGGAGCCGGCTCGTGGTCGTGACGAACATGGCCTATCCGATCGGGGACGTGCTCTTGCTCGCGTTCCTCGTCTTCGTGTTCTCGGTTACCCGCTGGCGGCCCGGTCGCGCGTGGGCGTTGATGGCCGCGGGCCTGCTCCTCAACGCGATCGGCGACGGGGTCTACCTGTACCAGACGGCTGCCGGTACCTACGCCGAAGGCACGTTGCTCGACCTCGTGTGGCCCGCGTCGCTCGTCCTCGTCGCGCTCGCGGCGTGGCAGCGGCCCGGGCGGGTGCCTCGGGTGAAGCTCGAGGATCGCGCGCTGCTCGGCACGCCGATCGTGTGCGGTCTGATCGCGACCGGCGTGCTCGTGGCGGCAACCCAAGTGCCCGTGCACGCTTTCGCGCTCCTCCTCGCGACCGTCACGATCGTGCTCGTCCTCGCGCGCACGGCGCTCAGCTTTCTGGAGAACACCCAACTGCTGGAGGCCAGCCGCCACGAGGCTCTGACCGACTCGCTCACCGGGCTCGCCAACCGGCGCAAGCTCCTGGTCGACCTCGAAGTGGAGCTGGAGGCGGCCCGCGAAGGCGAGCCGCGCACGCTCGTGCTCTTCGACCTCAACGGCTTCAAGACGTACAACGACACCTTCGGCCATCCCGCGGGAGATGCTCTGCTGAGCCGGCTCGCGGCCAAGCTCGCAGAGGCGGTTGCGCCCGACGGCGAGGCGTACCGGATGGGCGGCGACGAGTTCTGCGTCCTGCTGCCCGCGACCGAGCCCGACCTGCACCGGATTGCCCAGGCGCTGTGGGAGAGCGGCGAGGGCTTCGACGTCACGAGCGCGTACGGCGCGGCCCTGATTCCCGACGAAGCGGACACGGTCTCGACCGCGCTCAGCGTGGCCGACGAGCGCCTCTACTCCCACAAGGAGCTCCTCGCCGAGATCCACCGCGGAACTGCGCACGAGCCGCTCCTGCGCACGCTCGCCGAGCGCGAGCCGGAGCTTCGCGCCCACGTGGCCGACGTCTCGTCGCTCGCGGTGCGCGTGGGCCAGCGGCTCGGGCTCGCCCCCGACGAGCTCGAGGAGCTACGGCTTGCGGCTGAGCTGCACGATGTCGGCAAGCTGGCGATCCCGGACATCGTTCTGCAGAAGTCCGGTCCGCTCGATCCCACCGAGTGGGGCTTCATCCATTCGCACACGCTGATCGGACAGCGGATCCTCGGCGCGGCAACTGCGCTGCGGCCGATCGGCGCGATCGTGCGCTCAACGCACGAGAATTGGGACGGAACCGGCTACCCGGACGGGCTCGCCGGCGAGTCGATTCCCCTCGCGGCTCGGATCGTCGCCGCCTGTGACGCGTACTCCGCGATTACGAGCGACCGGCCGTACCGCGCCGCCCGCTCCCCGGAGGAAGCGGTCGCGGAGCTCCGTCGGTGCGCGGGCCGGCAGTTCGACCGGCAGGTGGTGGAGGTGCTCTGCACGGTGCTCGCCGACGAGGATTCCCTCCAGAACGACGAAGGGCCGGGATCGCTCCCGGCCCTTCGCGGTGTCTCTTGACCTCTCGTGCCTAGGCGGCGAAGACGAGCTCGTCGCCGAGCGCGAGCTGGAGCCGCGCGAGAGCGTCGCTCTCGAGCTGCCGGACGCGCTCCCGCGTCAGGCCGAGCTCCTTGCCGATCGTCTCGAGGGAGGCGGGCTCGGAGTCGAAGCCGAAGCGGAGCTCGATGATGCGCCGCTGCCGGTCGGGCAGGTCCGCGACCGCGCGCTGGACGCGCTGACGGCGAACCGACTCGACTGCCTCCTCGGCGGGATCGACCGACGACTCGTCGGCGAACAGATCGCCGAGCTCCGAGTCGCCGTCGGAGCCGAGGCCCTGGTTCAGGGAGACGGAGTCGACGGCATCGAGCGCCTCCACGACGTGCTCGAGCTTGAGCCGCGTCGCCTGGGCGAGCTCCTCCGATGTCGCCTCCCGGCCCAGCTTGGCCTGCAGCTCGGCCGAGGCGCGGTTGAGCTTGATGCGGCGCTCCTGGACGTGCACCGGAATGCGGATTGTCTTCGACTGGTTCGCGACCGCGCGCTGGCAGGCCTGGCGGATCCACCAGGTTGCGTAGGTCGAGAACTTGTAGCCCTTGCGCCAGTCGAACTTCTCCGCTGCGCGGTTGAGGCCGATCACGCCCTCCTGGATCAGGTCGAGGAGAGGCACGTCGTGCCCCTGGTAGCGCTTTGCGATCGAGACGACCAGACGCAGGTTGGAGTTGATCATCTTCTCCTTCGCTGCGAGGTCGCCGCGCTCGATGCGCTTGGCGAGCGCGACCTCGTCGGCGGCCGTGAGCAGCTTGTGCCGGCCCGCCGCGTCCATGAAGAGCTGCAGCGGGTCCAGCGTGCCCGTGACCGGTGTGGCTGCGACCGGGCGCGTCGTCTCTTCGGGAGTCTCGTCGCGCACGACGACGTCGCGCTCCTCTAGCGCGGCGCGGAGACCGGTGACGTCGTCCTCGGTCAGCTCGTGCTCGTCGGCGAGAGCCTGAATGTCCTTCTCCTCGACGAAACCGCGCTCGGCGGCCTCCTCGAGCAGGCGCTCGACAGGCGAGAGGTCATGCAGATGAATCGTGTCGCTCAAGTCGTTCCTTTCGCTCGTGTGGGGCTGCCAGTTCGGGCGCCCCGGGCGGCGTGATCTCGGCTGACTACTGCGTCGCCGCCTTTCGAGTTATAGAACGGCGTTGCGCTGAAGTCCATTCCCAAACCAGGTGTTTTTCTATTTCCGTACAAAGTCTCATTCCCTGCTTACGCAGGGAAAACTCACCGCTCGACGGCGCGGCCCGAGATTTCGTCGAGATCGATGCGGAGGACGACGACGTCCGGCCCGAGCTGCCGCGGCTCGGCAGCGCGCCCCGCGGTACGGGCAAAGCGCTCGCGCATCAGGGCCAGGGCGGCTTCGACCCCGTCACCGGCGACCTCTTCGTACGTGCCGTGGGCGATCACGCTTCGCCAGCTTCCCTTCCCGTCGGCGTCGTACTCGTCGACCTCGACGCACACCCGCGGGTTCTCGCGCAGCATCGCTGTCTTGCGACCCTCGGTGGTGACGGCGACGACCGCTCCGTTCTCGTACGCGTAGATGAGCGGCACGACGTACGTGACTCCGTCGGCGTGACAGCCGAGGCGTGCGATCCGCTGGCCGCGCAGAAACTCCTCGATCTCGCCGCGTGAGAGCTCGCGCGGAACCCCTCTACCGCCGTCCGGACCTGCCATCTCCGTCCGAGCGTAGGCCATACTGAATCGTCGTGTTGCGCAGGTGGTTTCTGACGGCGCTCTGTCTCGGCCTCGTCGTCGCGGTCGCCGCAGTTGCGGCGCTGCTGGCCTGGCCGAGCGTGGGCGTGGCCGCATCGACGAGCGGTCTCGCGGGGATCTCGCTGCCCGGCTTCTCGGGGCACGTCGAGAGCGTGTCGGTGCAGGGCCCCGGTGGAAAGCCGCTGCCGATCGTGCTGCGCGGCGGCACTGTCTGGCCGCGCGTCCGGCTCACGCCGGGCGAGCGTGTGACCGTCACCGTCGAGACGCGCCGGCCGAGCTGGATCGGCTGGCTCGTCGGCGGCCAGGAGAAGCGGACGATGACGGTCGTCACGCCGGCGGCGCACATCCGCTCGACCCTGCTCCGACCCAAGCGAGGCACCGCCGTGACCATCAGCTTCGCCGAGCCCGTGAGCCGCGTCTCGATCGGCAACGGACGGCTGCGGAGACTGGGAGCCGGCCGCAGCGTCGTGCCGCTCGGGGTCCTCGCCGCCGGGAGCGCGACCGCGGGAACGACGACGGTGGCGGCTGCCGTTCGGCCCTGGGAGACGCTCTCGAAGCCCGCGCACGTCTCGTGGTTCGTCCCCGGATCCCGGAGAAGCGTCGTGGCCGAGCCCGCCAGCGGGAGCCGCGTCTCTCCGCTCGCTCCGTTGACCCTGACGTTCGCGCGGCCCGTCGCGTCCGTGCTGGGCTCCCGGCTGCCGCGGCTCGAGCCCGCCATGCCCGGCCACTGGGAGCAGGTGGACTCGCACACGTTGACGTTCCACCCGGCGGGGCTCGGCCTCGGTGTCGGCGGCACCGAGCTGGTGCGGGTGCCGGGCGGGACGATCGGTTGGAACGTGGCCGAGGGCTCAACGCTGCGACTGCAGGAGCTTCTCGCGCGCCTCGGCTATCTCCCCGTCCGCTGGCGCCAGGACTCGGACATGCCGTCGACGCCGGCTTCCGAGGTCGCTGCCGCCGTCTCGGCGCCGCACGGCACCTTCTCCTGGCGCTACCTGCAGACGCCTGTGTCGCTCCAGACCCTCTGGAGGCCGGGCAGCTGGAGTGCCATCACGCAAGGTGCCGTCATGCGATTCGAGAACGAGCACAGCATGGCCACCGACGGAGTAGCCGGCCCGCAGGTGTGGCGCGCGCTGATGCACGACGACCTCGCCGGCCGCCGGTACGGCGGCGGCTACAGCTACGTCTTCGTGCACGAGACGGTCCCGCAGTCCCTCAGCCTCTGGCACGCCGGCCGCGTGATCCTCACGTCGCCGGGCAATACCGGTATCGCGTCGGCACCGACCGCGACTGGGACCTGGCCCGTGTTCGAGCACATCCCGAGCGGGACGATGAGCGGCACGAATCCCGACGGCTCGCACTACAACGATCCCGGGATCCGCTGGATCAGCTACTTCCACGGCGGCGACGCGCTCCACGAGTTCCCGCGGGCCTCGTTCGGAACCCCGCAGAGCCTCGGCTGCGTCGAGCTGCCGGAGGCCGCGGCCGCTGAGATCTGGCCCTACACGCCGATCGGGACGCTCGTAACGATCGAGTCCTGAGCCGGGGCTAGACTGGGTTTCCCCGCCGACGTAGCTCAGCTGGTAGAGCACATCACTCGTAATGATGGGGTCCGGGGTTCGAGTCCCCGCGTCGGCTTGGCTCCTCGCGCCGGCTGATGCAGTGAGGGCGGCTTTCGCCGCCCTCACCTGTCTGGGTAGACCTGTTCCGGAGGAGCGACGTCCTAGCTGACGCCGTTGGTCCAGGCGGTGCACTGATTCGACGTTTCCTTCGTCTTCACGGTGCCGCCAGGGCCCGAGACGTGCGACCAGTTGCCGTTGTCCTCGGCCGAGATGCAGTACTCGGCTCCGACCGCGGCACCAGTCGCCGCATCCGCAACGGTGCTGGCCTTGACGGTCACGATGCCCGGAACCTCAGGCGGGCCGGCAGCGAACACCTTCATGCCGTTGTCGTACGTGGTCTTCAGACCGGCAGCCGAGATCCCGGTGTAGGTGTTGTTGTCGGCGAAGTAGGCCTCCGAATCCGGAACGGCCTGGCGGACGTCCGAAGCGGCCGCAGTCTGCTGCGCGCTCTTCTGGAACCCGAGATACGACGGGATCGCAATGGCGAGCAGGACGCCGATGATGATCAGGACGACGAGGAGCTCGATCAGAGTGAAGGCCTCGTCACGAGCAAGGCGCTGCCGCAAGCTGTGCATCTGTTCTTCCTTTCATGGATGGTCAGTGGCAGCGCCTGGATCGGTGTGCCCGGTAGGAAACCGGGAGGGGTGCGGCCAGAAGCGGGTGGCGCCCCAAGAAATCGCTGCTAAAGCGGCTTTTTGTCGCGACAGCCGAACCCGCGAACAGTCTCGATCGGGGTACCCCGAAACGGCCTAGGCGAGCGGAAGCGCGAGACGGAACGTCGACCCGCTGCCGGGCACGCTCTCGACCTGGATGGTGCTGCCGTGGGCTTCGGCGATGACCTGTGAGATCGCCAGCCCGAGGCCGCTGCCGGGGATCGCCTTCTCGATCGCGTTTGTGCCGCGGAAGAAGCGATTGAAGAGGTCCGGCTGCTCGGCGTGCGGGATGCCGAGTCCGGTGTCCGTCACCTCGAGGATCGCGGCGTCTCCCTCGCCACGTACCGCGAGTCGCACCGTCCCGCCGTCCGGTGTGAACTTGACCGCGTTCGCGACGAGATTCTCGACGATCCGGACGAGCTGGAGCCGGTCGGCGACCGCTTCCGCAGGAGCGTCTGCCTCGACGACGAGCGCGATGTTCTTCGCCGCCACGGCCGGACGGGCGGTCTCGGCAGCCTCGGTCAGGAGCTTGGCGAGATCGACGGACTGCCGGTCGAGCTCGAGTGGATGCGAGTCGGCGCGGGCGAGGAACAGGAGCTGCTCGACGAGGATCGCGAGCCGGTCGGCGTTTCGCTGCACGATCCTGAGGTGGCTCTCGCGGGTGGGCGAGAGTGGGCCCTCGGCAGGATCGAGCGACATCTCGAGATAGCCGCTGAGCGACGTGAGGGGAGTCCGCAGCTCGTGCGACGCGGTCGCGACGAACTCGTCCTTGAGACGGTCGAGCTCGAGCAGCCGCTCGTTCTGGGCGGCGAGCTGAGCGGAGACGCGGGTGAGCGACTCCGTTTGTTCCTGGAGCAGGGCGTTTCGCTGACGAGTCTCCTCGATGAGTCGCTGCACCATCAGGCCGGTGATCGCGGCCACAGTCGTGAAGACGAAGGCGCCTCGCCAGCCGGCGTCCGGGTAAGCCGGCCCCCCGATCAGCGCGAGCGGCAGGAGCTGAGCGGCCGTCATCGCGGCGAGGACCGCGGCGAGCTCACGCCGCCCCGCCGTGACGGCGAGCCAGAGCACCGGGAGCAGGAAGAGTCCGCCGAAGCCCGATGTGCCTCCTCCCGCGGCATCGCGCAGGAGTGCGGCGAGCGCGATGTACCCGAGCGGGATCGCGAGGGTGGTGACCCGTGGAAAGGTCGACCAGAAGAGTGCCAGCCCGAGCAGGGCGGCACTGAGCGCCGCTGCGGCCGAGACTTCGTGGTAGTCGAGCCGGCCGGGAGGTACGAAGAGCAGCGCGTACGCCGTACCGACCGCGATCACGGTGAACGGGAGCGCATGCTCCGGGGGTTGGTTCTTGGCCCGCGAAGCGGGGCGCGTCCGCGCGAAGCGGGTTACGAACTCGGCGGTGGATGCAGTCATCGGGATCCTGACGCGTGCCTGCTCCCGTTATCGGCGGCAGCGCAGGACTCCTGTAACCGCTGGTGGAAAGAGGTGCGATGGACAGCTCCCGGATCCTCGTCATCGACGACGACGACGACATCCGTGGCCTCGTACGGGCGCTGCTCGAGCGAGCGAGACACGACGTCATCGACGCGCCCAACGGACGCGCCGGGCTGCGCGAGCTCTATGCGGGCTCGCCCGATCTCGTCATCCTCGATGTCGCGATGCCCGGTCTCGACGGCTGGGCGACGCTCGAGCGGATCCGGGAAGTGTCGGACGTGCCCGTCCTGATGTTGACTGCGCGCGACGCGGAGCTGGAGCGCGTCCGGGGGCTCAGGGGCGGAGCCGACGACTACGTCGTCAAGCCGTTCGGACGCCAGGAACTCGTCGCGCGGGTCGACGTGCTCCTGCGGCGCCCACGCAGCGGCGGCGAGCGCGACACGTACGCCGACGCGCGACTCAGCATCTCCTTCGCTCAGCGTGCCGTGCGCTACGACGACCGTGAGATCGCCCTGACGCGTCTCGAGTACCGGCTTCTGTCCGCCTTCGTCCGGCACCCGAACCAGGTTCTGAGCCACGACCAGCTCCGCGAGCTCGTCTGGGGTGACACGCTGGCCACCTCCCGCAACGAGGTGAAGCTCTACGTCGGCTACCTCCGGCGAAAGCTCGCACCGGACGCGTCAGGGAGTACCCCGATCGAGACCGTTCGCGGGTTCGGCTACCGCTATAAAACGCCGGTTTAGCAGCGGTTTTTCTGGCCGCCACCGGCTTCCGGCCGTTCTCATCCCGTTTTCCTACCGAGCGCGCCGATCCAGGCAGCTGCCACGAGTCACGGGAGAGATCCCGAGCTCAAGACCCATCACGAAAGGACAAGAAGCATGCACGGTCTCAAGCAGCGTCTCGCTCGTGACGAGGGCTTCACCCTGATCGAGCTCCTCGTCGTCCTGATCATCATCGGCGTCCTGCTCGCGATTGCGATCCCGTCGTATCTCGGGTTCCAGAAGAGCGCGCAGCAGACGGCGGCCGCTTCGGACGTCCGCCAGGCCGTTCCGGATTCGGAGGCCTACTTCGCCGACAACAACACGTACACGGGCATCGCACTTACCGGCGCCAGCGGGCTGAAGAGTTACTACGACAACGGCATGAAGGTGTTCGCTGCCGGCCCGCCTGAGGTTCCCGGCATCGTGACCGTCAAGGCCAGCACCGCTGCCGATGCGGCGACCGGCGCCGCGATCGGAGCCGAGTACTGCATCTCGGCCGAGGACAACGGCAACTGGTCGCACGTCTCCGGCCCCGGCGGCACCGTGAAGACGAAGGAAACGTCGGATGCGTGTGCAGCCTGGACCAACGGCGTGAGCTAAGCGTCGACGAGTAGTTGCACCACCGAGGGCGCCAGTCTCCTTCGGATGAGGTCTACCCAGACAATGTCGAGTGAGGGTGGCGCGAGCCACCCTCACTCCATTTAGGTCTCCGGGCCCGCCCGCCGTTTCAAGCACAATGGCGGAGGCATGGCAGGCGATCAACGTCGTAACGGGAGAGGGCCGCAGCGGCGACAGCCGTCGCGCAGGGACGTCGAGTTCGAGCGCGTGCTGCTCGCGCGGCACGGCAGGCTGCGCCGGAGCAAACGCAAGCGCCGCAGTCTCGTGCTCGTCGGGGCGCTCCTCCTCGCTTCGATCGTGGCCCTGCTGCTGGCAACCGTCGCCT
This sequence comes from uncultured Actinomycetes bacterium, assembly GCA_963731015.1. Lineage (GTDB taxonomy): Bacteria > Actinomycetota > Thermoleophilia > Gaiellales > Gaiellaceae > Palsa-739. The sequence continues at coordinate 191,338 of CAVSTY010000003.1, read as the reverse complement.
TCACCGGGAGCCAGGTCCTGCTCTCGCAGTGCAACCTGTCCGTCGACCTCCGCAAGCTCGCGCTGGGCGAGAACTCGTTCCTCTACACCGACAACAATCAGCTCCTCGGCGTCGTGCCGTCGGCCACGAACCGGCAGCCGCTGCCGCTCTCGCAGATCTCGCCTTCGCTCCCGCAGGCGACCGTTGCGATCGAGGACGCGCGCTTCTGGCAGCACGGCGCCCTCGACTACCAGGGCATCGCGCGCGCGATGTACCAGGACCTCACGCAAGGGCACATCGTGCAGGGCGGCTCGACGATCACGCAGGAGCTCGCCCGGAACCTCTACATCGGCAACGCACAGCGAACTATCTCCCGCAAGATCAAAGAGGCCTGCCTCGCCACGAAGCTCTTCCAGAAGTACAGTCGGAAGCAGATCCTCGCCGAATACCTCAACGAGGTGTTCTACGGCAGGCACGCATACGGCGCACAGGCGGCGGCACGCACGTACTTCTCGAAGCCGGCCTCGAAGCTGACGCTCGTCCAGGCGGCGCTGCTTGCCGGGCTGCCGCAGGCGCCGTCGGTCTACGACCCGCTCAGCAACCCTCGCGCCGCGCTGGCCCGGCGCAACGAGGTGCTGCACGCGATGTGGAAGAACGGCTACATCACGGCCTCGAAGCTGCGGAGCGCGACGCGGAAGAAGCTGCAGCTGCGTCCCGGCCACCTCTACCAGGAGCTGCACCAGCCGAACTTCTTCGGCTGGGCGACGCAGCAGCTCGCCGACAGCCTCCCACGCGGACAGCGGCAGGTGGCGCTCGGCGGTCTCAGGGTCAAGACCACGCTCGACACTCACCTGCAGGGGCTCGCGCAACAGGCGGTCACCTCGGTCCTCCACTCGTCCGAACGACCCCGCCGCGGCGATCGTGGCGATGGATCCGAAGACCGGCGCCGTGAAGGCGATGGTCAACTATCTGCCGAGCGGACGCACGATGCAGTTCAACCTGGCGACCCAGTCCCACCGCTCCACCGGCAGCTCCTTCAAGCCGATCACGCTCGCCACGGCGCTGAGCGAGGGCGTTTCCCTCTCGTCGACCTTCTACGGCCCGCCGGAGCTGTTCATCACGAAGCCGGAGTGCGCGACGAACAACGGGCCGTGGGACGTCCACAACTTCGCCGACGAGGCCGCGGGCACGATGACCCTCACCGACGCAACGGCGAACTCGGTGAACACGATCTTCGCCCAGCTCATCGCTGTGGTCGGCGTGCGGAACGTCATGGCGATGGCGCACAACCTCGGGATCACCGAGCAGGTAAGGGGCCCGTACTTCAGGCAGGCGTGTGCGATCACGCTCGGCTCGGTCGGCTTCACGCCGCTCGAGATGACCGACGTCTACTCCACCTTCGCGAACGGCGGCGTCCACCACGACCCGCGGGCGTTCGAGACCGTGCGCGGGCCGAACGGGAAGCTGATGAGGGGCCTGGCCCCGCAAGGCCGGCGAGTCCTGAGCCCGAACGTCGCCGCCCAGCTCACGTACGCCCTGCAGGGCGTGGTCCAGCACGGCACCGGGGTCGCGGCTTCGCTCGGTGCTCGTCCCGTGGCCGGCAAGACCGGCACGGCCGAGAACTTCCAGGACGCCTGGTTCTGCGGCTACGTCCCGCAACTCGCGACCTGTGTCTGGGTTGGGTATCCCCGAGGCGAGATCCCGCTCCTCAACGTCGAGAACGTCGGCCAGGTCGCCGGCGGCACCCTGCCGGCCGAGATCTGGAAGGCGTTCATGGCGCCGGCAGTCGCGAAGCTGCCGGTCGAGAACTTCCCGACGCCGTCCTTCACCGGGCGGCTCATCAGCGGCACCGGAACCTATTCGCAGTACTCCTCGCCGACCGGGTGAAAGTCTGCGCGCTTCGGGGCATGAGCGCCCCGTGGCCCCGTATCCCCTGAATCGGCTGGACGATCTCGTCGGCGAGACGGTCGAGCGCTTCATCCGCGTTCACCACGCGCGGCGCCTGCGGCGCCATGGCAGCGGCGAGGCGATCGATCCGCCGGCGGAAGGCGGCTGGGCCGGCACGGCGACGTTCGCGCCGCGGCCCGGCTGTCGCGTCGAGCCGTTCCTGGACGGGAGCGAGGCGTTGCCGCGGATCGCAGACGCGATCCGGTCGGCGCGCTCGCACGTCCACCTCGCCGGCTGGCACTTCGACCCGTCCTTCCAGCTCGAGGAGGACGGACCGACGCTGCGGGAGCTGCTCGCCGAGACTGCGGAGCGCGTCGACGTGCGCGTGCTCGCGTGGGCAGGCGCGCCGCTGCCGCTCTTCCACCCGGATCGCGGCGAGGTGCGACAGGCGTGCGACGAGCTCGTCGGCGGCACACGCATCTCGATGGCGCTCGACGCGCGGGAGCGGCCTCTTCACTGCCACCACGAGAAGCTCGTCGTCGTCGACGACGAGACGGCGTTCGTCGGTGGGATCGACCTGACCGCCCTGTCCGGCGACCGTCTGGATTCGAACGAGCACCCGCGCCGCGACGGGCTCGGCTGGCACGACACCGCCCTGCGGCTCGAGGGGCCGGTCGTCGCCGACGTCGCGCGGCACTTCCACGTTCGCTGGCATGCGATCGGCCCGGACGGGCTACCGGAGCCGGGCCGACCGCCGGCGGTCAACGACGGCATCGAGGCCCAGTTCGTGCGCACCGTCCCCGAGCGGCTGTACGAGCCCTACCGGGACGGCGAGTGGTCGATCCTCGAGAGCTATCTGCGGGCACTGCGGTCGGCCGAGAGGCTCGTCTATCTCGAGAGCCAGTTCCTCTGGTCGCCGGAGGTGACGTTCGTGCTCGCCGAGAAGCTCCGCCGGCCGCCGAGCAACGACTTCCGCGTGATCGCGCTCCTGCCGGCGAAGCCGAACAACGGCGCCGACGACAGCCGCGGGCAGGTCGGGATGCTGATCGAGGCCGACCGGGAGTCGGGAGGCGACACGCCGCGGTTCCTCGCCTGCACGCTCTTCCAACCCGGCCCGGGTGGCAATCCGGTCTACGTCCACTCGAAGACGGCAATCGTCGACGACACGTGGCTCACGATCGGTTCGGCGAACCTCAACGAGCACTCCCTCTTCAACGACACGGAGTGCAACGTCGTCGTCCGCGACCCGGCGCTCGCGCGGGAGGTGCGGCTGAGACTGTGGAAAGAGCACCTCGAGCGGCCGCGTGAGGAGATCGAGGGCGACCCGGCGCGCGTGTTCGACGACCTGTGGAGGCCGCTCGCAGAGGAGCGGCTCGAGCGGCGGCGCCGCGACGGCTGGGCCGACGGAAAGCTGACCCTCTTGCCCCACGTTTCTCGCAGAGCCGAAGCGCTCTTGGGTCCATTGAACGGCTTGCTCGTCGACGGCTAGAGACCCGGGCGAAGAGCTTCGCTCTTCGCCCGGGGATATAAGGAACTCCGCGCGGGCTTAGTCTCCCGCCGGACCTGCGCTCGCGCCGGCCTTCTGCCGTGCGCTAGCGCACGACAGAGGCCGCCGCCCGCAGGTCCGGCAGAAAACAAGGCACGGAGCGCGGGCGAGACCGCGCTCTCGCCCGCGCGTCCTTGGTCTTGGTTCTGGTCGCTTAGCCCCCGGGCGAAGAGCGCAGCTCTTCGCCCGGCTCAAAAGCCGGGCTTGCAGGGGCGTCCGCCCATGCGCGTCGCTACTGCGGGTTCGATCGACTCCAGCGCGTCGAAGCAGTCCTGGCAGAGCGCGGTCGCGCTCTTTGCCTTGCGGATGAGCAGCGCGCGCTCGTCCGGCGGCAGGACGCCGATCGAGAGCTCGAAGCGGTACAGCTCCTCCTCGAGCGCCTTGGGCCCGACTGCGTGGACAGTCTTCAACGGCGCTTCGAGGTGGTGCATCTGGACGATCATCCGCTTCGCCCGGCGAATCACCCGGCGCTGCTTCGCCGAGAGCGTGCACTTCGGGGCCCCGGTCGCCGCCCGCGTCGTCGTCCGGGGATGCGATCCGCCGCCGCAGCCCGCTGCGGCGATCGCGAGGACCGCCGCGAGCACCGCGATCGCGGCTGCCCTCCCGCTCAGATCTGCCACGTCCCCTCGCGGATCAGCGGGATGCGCCGGCCGCGCGCGTCGAAGCCGGTCGCCTCGAGGTCCGGGCCGCCGATCATGACGTCGAGATGGATCGTCGAGCGGTTCACCCCTCGTGCAGGAGTTTCCGAACGTGTGCCTCCGAAACCGCTGCCGAACGCGATGTGGGCGGCCGCGTTCTCGTCGAGCAGCGTGTTGTAGTAGACGCGGCCCGTCTGGCCGATACGGGAGGAGGCGTCGACGAGTGCGACCTCGCCGAGTCGCCGTCCCATCCGGTCGGTGTCGATGAAGCCTGCGACGAAGTCGCGATCGTCGTCCGAGTCGGCCTCGAGCCGGACGAGCCGCCCCCTCGAGAACTGGCCGCGGAGCCCCTCGATCAGCCGGCCGCGGAACGAGAGCGGGAAGGTGCAGCGGAACGTCCCGCTCGTCCGGCGCGGGTCCGGGCTCGTGAAGACCTCCTCCGTCGGCATGTTCGACGCGAGCTTCCGGCCGTCGGCGAGCGTCTCGACGCCGCCGATCCAGCGCGTGTCCTCGCTGAAGCCGACGTCGAGCTCCGTCCCCGGCCCGCGCAGCTCGAGCCGGGTAAGGCCGAGCTTCGTCAGCCGCGCCGAGCGGCGGCTGAGCGTGCGCAGGTGCTGACGCCAGCCGCTCGTCCCCTTTCCGTCGTCGTCTGCGAGCCTGCAGAACCGCACCAGGTCGTCCGCGAGACGCCGTTTCCCTTCGAGCGGCTCGAGCTCGGGGTAGACCTGCCCCGCCCAGTGGTCGGTCGGCCAGCCCGCGATGATCCAGCGCGAGCGCATGTTCAGCTGTGCGCGGCGCAGGAAGCCGAGCTGCCCGGCCAGCCGCGAGTAGTCCGTGGCGATCCGCGCGGGCGGGACGCCGTCGAGGTAGCCGGCTTCCCCCTCGCCGGCGATGTGGACGAGAGCGCCGTGCGGGGCCGTGGCCTCCCGGTACCGGCGGCGTGACCACGGCGACAGCGCGCCGAGGGCGTCGTCGCTGCCGTGCAGGAGCCGCGCGCGCATCACGAGCGGGTCGCTCGTGACCACGTCTACGAAACGGGCGCCCGCGCGGTACGCCGAGTCGGCTACCGCGACGAGCAGCTCCCGGTGCTCCGGCTCGCCCTGGACGACGAGCGTGTCGCCTCGCTCGATGCCGAGAGACGCCCGCACGATCGCGTCGGCGTAGCGCTCGAGCGACCCAGGTGAAAGCAAGGACTCGCGCACCGGATCAGCGAGCCGCTTCGAGCGCCTCCGCGACCGTGCCATGGATGAGGAAGTGGCGGTCGAGGCCCGAGACCTCGAGCGCGCGGCGAGTCTCGAGACCGGGCGCCGCGAGGCGGAAGCCGCCGCGGTCGGTCATTCGCGAGCGCGCCTCGATCAGCACGCCGAGGGCGGTCGAGTCGACGAACCGGACATCCTCGAGGTCGACCACGAGCACGTGCGGCTCGCCGGCACAGGCGTCGAGCAGCGCGCCGCGCACCTCCTCGGCGTTGTAGAGGTCGAGCTCGCCGGCGAGCGTGAGGACGACGGCGCCGTCGCGGCGGTCGACGCCGGTCACAGCCGACTCGCGCCCTCCGGAGGTCCCGGAGGCCGATGTCGTGTTGTTCGTCAAGCTCTCCTCCTCCCTCAGCTCGCCCTCGGGGCCGCCGCCCGCGCGGCCATTCAAGCAAGAATGGTCGAGTGGAGCTCGCCGAGATCGCAGCCCGCGCAGCCGGCGAGAACTTCCCCGTCGGGTCGGTTCTGTTCCCGCGTCCGCTGCGCCCGCACATCCGCGCGCTCTATTGCTACGCGCGGCTCGTGGACGAGCTCGGCGACGCCTACGAGGGCGACCGGCTCGCGGCTCTCGACGAGCTCGAGGGCGAGGTCGACGCCGCCTTCGCGGGCGAGGCGACGTGGCCCGTGCTGCGGAACGTGCAGCCGACGATTCGCGAGTTCGAGCTGCCGCGCGAGCCGTTTCTGCGGCTGATCGATGCGAATCGCATGGACCAGCGCGTGCGCGAGTACGAGACGTGGGCGGACCTGAAGCACTACTGCGTCCACTCGGCCGACCCGTGCGGCCGGCTCGTGCTCGGCGTGCTCCGCAAGCTCGACGAGCCGGAGCTCGTCGCCGCGAGCGACTCGGTCTGCACCGGCCTGCAGCTCGTGAACTTCCTCCAGGACGTGCCGCGCGACCTCGAGCTCGGACGTGTCTATCTCCCAGTTGAAGACCGCCGGACGTTCGGCGACCCGCCGCTCGACCGGCCGACCGAGGAGCTGCGCGCACTGCTCCGGTTCGAGGCGCAGCGCGCCACGGAGCTGCTCGCCGCCGGAGAGGTGCTGCGCGAGGGGATCGGCGGGCGGCTCGGCCGGGCGGTAGCGCTCTTCGCCCGCGGCGGGCTCGCCGCGCTCGACGCGCTCGAGTCGGCCGGCTGGGACATCTTCAGCGGCCGCCCGCGGCCGTCGCGCGCCCGCCTTGCGCGCGAGGCCGCGCTCGTGCTCGTGCGATGAGTGTTCAGGAGGCCTACGCCGAGGTCGGCCGCATCACGCGCCGTGAGGCGAAGAACTTCGCCTACGGGATCATGGTGCTGCCGCGCCCGAAGCGGCAAGCGATCGCCGCGATCTATGCGTTCGCGCGGAGGGTCGACGACGTGGCCGACGGCGAGCTGCCGCCCGAGGAGAAGCGGGCGCAGCTCGACGAGCTGCGCGCGGCGCTCGACGAGGATCCCGCGGATCCGGTGTTCGTGGCGCTGAGCGACGCACGTGAGCGCTTCGGCATCCCACGTGAGCCGCTCTCGGCGCTGATCGACGGCGGCTTGCAGGACCTCGAGCAGTCCACCTACCGCGACTTCGCTGAGTTGCGCGGCTACTGCGAGAAGGTCGCGGGCGCCGTCGGGCTCGCGTGCGTTCCCGTCTACGGCTCGAGCGACACCGAGCACGCGCTGACCTAGCTCAATTGGGATCGCGCTGCAGCTGATCAACATCATCCGCGACGTCGACGAGGACCGGCAGCTCGGCCGGGTCTATCTGCCGCAGGACGAGCTCGCCGCGTTCGGCGTGGAGGAGCTCGCTCCGTCGCCGCAGTTCCGTGAGCTGATGGCGTTCGAGGCGGAGCGGGCACGGGCGTATCTCGCCGCAGGGCTGCGCCTGCTCGACTCGCTCGACCGCCGCAGCGCGCTCTGCGTCGGCACCTTCGCGGGCCTGTACCGCGAGACGCTCGACCGGATCGAGGTGGGCGGCTTCGACGTCTTCGGCGAGAAGACGCGCCTCTCCGCGCCGCGCAAGCTCGCCGTGGTCGCGCGAGGCCTCCTGCCGTGAAGGTCGCGGTGGTCGGGGGTGGGCTCGCGGGCCTCGCCGCGGCGCTCGACCTCGTGGACGCCGGTCACGCCGTGACGGTGTTCGAGGCGCGGCCGACGCTCGGCGGCGCCGTCCAGACGCTGCCGGAGCGGGAGGGCGATCCGGAGCCGCCGCCCGACAACGGCCAGCACATCGCGCTCGGCTGCTTCACCGAGTACCTGGGCTTCCTCGAGCGGATCGGCGAAGGCGACTCGTACCTGCGCACGCCGCTTGTCGCTCCCGGTGCTCGACGAGGACGGGCGGTACGCGACGATCAGGCCAAGGCTTGCGTCGCTGCTTCGCTATCGGCATCTGCCGCTGCGTGACCGCGTGCGGATCCCGCTCGTGCTGGCTCGTTGTCGGAACGCGCGCGCGACGCCGTGCGAGACGTTCGGCTCGCTGCTGCGGCGGCTCGGCGCGAGCGACGCGTCCATCGACCGCTTCTGGGACGTCTTCATCCGGCCGGCGCTCAACCTCCGCTGCGACGAGGTCGACGCAGATGCCGGCCTCTTCACCGTGCGGACGGCGCTGCTCGGCCCGCGCGCGAACTGCGACCTGATCCTCCCGACGCGGCCGCTCGGCCAGATGCACGGCGATGCTGCGGGGGCCGCGCTCGAGTCCGCCGGGGCGACGGTGCAAACCGAGGCGCGCGTCCCCTCGCTCGACGAGCTCGAGGCCGACGCGGTCGTCGTTGCCGTGCCGCCGCGCGAGAGCGCGCGCCTGCTCGGGGAGCCGGAGCCGGCGCTCGAGGACTCGCCGATCGTGAGCGTCCACCTGTGGTTCGGCCGGACACTGCTCGAGCAGCCGCTCGCTGCGCTGCTCGACTCGGACGCGCACTGGGTCTTCGACCGCGGCGCGCTCACCGGGAGCCGGCCCGAGCGTGGTCAGTACCTCACGGTCGTCTCGAGCGGCGTGCCCGAGCTGCTCGAGAGCCGGGGGCGCGAGCTCGTGGAGCAGATCGCCGGTCAGCTCACCGGGCGGCTCGGCGAGGCGGAGCTCCTCTGGTCGCGCGTGAGCCGCGAGCCGTACGCAACCGTCGCGCTTCGTCCGGGCGTTCAGCGGCCGGGAGTGGAGACCTCCAGGCCGAACGTCGCGCGCGCCGGCGCGTGGACGGACACCGGGTGGCCGGCGACGATGGAGAGCGCGATCCGCAGCGGCCGCCGGGCGGCTCAGCACATCTTGAGCAGCAATTCCGCCAGAGTTACCGCCTGAGATGGCCGCCACCGCCGAGCTGACCCGGCTCGACGCCGCGATCGAGCGCGGCACGCGACGCCTGCTCGAGCTGCAGCGGCCCGACGGGGTCTGGGTGGGCGAGCTCGAGTCGAACGCGACGATGACCGCGCAGCACCTCTTCTGGCACCACTACCTCGACCTGCGCACGCCGGAGCTCGACCGGAGGATCGCGAACGAGCTGATCGCGAGAATGCGCGACGACGGAACGTGGTCGATCTGGTTCGAGGGGCCGCCGGACCTCTCCACCTCGATCGAGGCGTACGTCGCGCTGCCGGCTCGCGGGAGTCGACCCCGGACCGAAGGCGCTCGCCTACATCCGGCGGCAGGGCGGGATCCCGAAGAGCCGGCTGTTCACGAAGTGCTTCATGGCGCTGCTCGGCCAGTGGCCCTGGCAGAAGATGGTGCCGATCCCGCCCGAGCTCGTCCTGCTGCCGCCGGGGTCGCCCTTCTCGATCTACGCCTTCTCCTGCTGGGCACGGCAGACGTTCGTCGCGCTCGCCGTCTCGCAGTCGCTGCGCCCCGTGCGGCCGGCCGAGCTCGACCTGAGCGCGATCGGGGCGATCCCGGGACGGACGAAGCCGCCGGGGCGGCCGAACGCCCTGCGCCGGCGGGCGGTCGCGGTCGCGGAGCGCTGGATCCGGGAGCGGCAGGAAGCGGACGGCTCGTGGGGCGGGATCCAGCCGCCGTGGGTGTGGGGGATCATCGCGCTCGCCGCGCTCGGGCACGGGCTCGACGACCCGACGCTCGGCAAAGCGGTCGAGGGCTGGCAGGGCTTCATGGTCGAGGACGGCGAGCGGCTGCGGCCGGAGGCGTGCCAGTCGCCGGTCTGGGACACCGGCCTCGCCCTCTTGGCCCTTCGTGCGTGCGGCCTGCCCGTCGACCACCCGCAACTCGTGCGAGCGGGCGAATATCTGCTGTCTCAGGAAGTGCGCGTCAAGGGCGATTGGGCGATCCGCCGCCCGGAACTCGCACCCGGCGGCTGGGCGTTCGAGTACGAGAATGACGTGTACCCGGACGTGGACGACACGGGTGTCATCCCCCTCGCCCTCCACGGCATGGGCATCGGTGAGGAGGACGCGGTCGGCCGCGGTGTCGACTGGCTCGTCGGTATGCAGTCGCGGGACGGCGGCTGGGGTGCCTTCGACGTGGACAACAAGGCCATGTGGCTCTACAAGGTTCCGTTCTGCGACTTCGGCAAGGTGACCGACGAGCCGAGCGCCGACGTCACCGCGCACTCGATTGAGCTTCTCGGGACGCTCGGCGTTCACCCGGAGGCGGCGGAGCGCGGAGTCGAGTGGCTCCTCTCCGAGCAGGAGGAGGACGGCTCGTGGTTCGGGCGCTGGGGCGTGAACCACATCTACGGCACGGGCGCGGCGCTACCCGGGCTCGAGGCCTGCGGCATCCCGCCCGACCACCCGTCGATGCGCCGCGCGGTCGCCTGGCTCGACTCCGTCCAGCAGGAGAGCGGCGGCTTCGGCGAGGACATCCGCTCCTACGCCGACCCTGCGTGGCGCGGCCGGGCCGAGTTCACGACGGCTTCGCAGACCGCCTGGGCGTTGCTCGCATACGTGGCCGCAGGAAACGCTGAAGATCTGACCACGCCGCAGAGCGGCAGACTATCTCTGTGCGTCGCAGCGCCCCGACGGCGACTGGGACGAGGAGCATTTCACCGGCACGGGATTCCCACTCGATTTCATGATTCGGTATCACCTCTACCGCATTACATTTCCGCTTCTGGCACTCGGACGATTGAGAGAAAGGTTGGCTGGATGAAGTTTCCGCTCGCATCGACGGTCTCGATCGGCAAGTACGTCGCCGTGCAGCAGCGGAAAGGCGAGCGCTATCCGCTCGTGCTCATGCTCGAGCCGACTCTCGCGTGCAACATCGCGTGCATCGGCTGCGGGAAGATCCGCGAGTACGAGTCGAATCGCGCGCGCCTATCGGTCGAGGAATGCGTCGACGCGGCCGTCCAGTGCCCCGCTCCCGTCGTGTCGATCTGCGGTGGCGAGCCGCTCGTCTACAAGGGGATCGAGGACGTCGTACCGCAGGTGCTCGAGCTCGGCAAGACGATCGAGCTCTGCACGAATGCGCTGCGGCTCGAGCAGTGCCTCGACTGGTTCGAGCCGTCGAACCGGTTGAGCTTCGTCATCCACCTCGACGGGATGCGCGAGATCCACGACTACGTCTGCGACTACCCGGGGCTCTGGGACATCGCGATCGACGCGATCAAGACGGCGCGCGACCGCGGCTTCCGCGTTACGACCAACACGACGATCTTCAAGGAGACCGAGGTCGGCGACGTGATCGAGATGATGCGCTACCTCACCGACGAGGTTGGAATCGACGGGATGCTCGTCGCTCCCGGCTACCAGTACTCCCAGATCGACCCGGCGCTCACGATGACGCGCGCCGAGCACGAGGTGAAGTTCCGCGCGATCCGCGCAGCGACGAAAGAGCACGGCTACCGCTGGATCGCTACGCCGATCTACCAGGACTTCCTCACCGGAGAGCGCGAGCTCACCTGCGCGCCGTGGGGCTCGATCACGCGCAACCCGTACGGCTGGAAGGGCCCGTGCTACCTGCTCACCGACGGGATCTTCCCGACGTACGAGGCGCTGCTCGAGGGGATGGAGTGGGACGCGTACGGCCCCGGCAACGACCCGCGCTGCGAGCACTGCGGCATCCACTGCGGGTTCGAGCCGTCGGCGGCGTACGAGGCCTCGAAGAACCTGAAAGAGACCGTGCGGAGTCTCGCGTGGACGTTGACGGGCTGACATTCGCCGTGGCGACGACTGCGGAAGAGCGCGTGGCGAAGCGCCTCGGTCTGACCACGGTCCGCGTCGGCATCGGGGTGGCGAACGGCGTCCCCGAGGGGAAGCTCGTCTCGTTCGGGCTGGCGGGCTCGCTCGGCGAGCTCCACGTCGGCGACGTGCTCGACGCGACGCGCGTGGTCGACGAAACCGGCACGACCCTCTGGGAGGGGCCGGGGCTCGGAGTGCGCGGCGCCCGAGCCGGCGTCGTCCTCGGCGGCGGGGCGCTCGTCCATGGTTCCGCCGAGCGGGCGCGCCTGCGCGAGGCGAGCGGCGCCGACGCGGTCGACATGGAGAGCGGCGCCCTCGCGCGCAGCGGCCGGCTCGCCGGCGTCGTCCGTGCGATTTCGGACGACGCGGACAGCTCCCTCGAGGGAATCGACCGGACGGTGCACATCGACGGGCGCACGAACGTCGCCGGCCTCCTGCGCTGGGGTGCGACCCGCCGCGGCGGCGCAGTCCGCTCGATGCGCGACGGCCTGCGTGCGCTGCACGCGCTCGAAGAGGCGGTGGCGACATGAGGGGTCGCGTCCTTCTCGCCGCGCCGCGCTCGTTCTGCGCCGGCGTCGACCGCGCGATCGAGATCGTCGAGCGGCTGCTCGAGCAGTACGGTTCGCCGGTCTACGTCCGCCACCAGATCGTCCACAACGAGCACGTTGTGCGCCGGCTCGAGAAGCTCGGCGCCGTCTTTGTCGAAGACGAGAGCGAGATCCCGGAGGGCGAGATCTGCGTCCTCTCGGCCCACGGCGTTGCGCCGTCGGTGAAGGAGAACGCACAGCGGCGCGGCCTGCGCGTCGTCGACGCCACCTGCCCGCTCGTGAACAAGGTGCACGCAGAGGCGCGGCGCTACGCCGACAGCGGGCATCTCGTCGCGCTCGTCGGCCACGAGAACCACGTCGAGGTGATCGGGACGCTCGGCGAGCGGCCCGACTCCACGGTCGTGATCGAGTCGCCGGAGCAGGCGAGAGCGCTCGACACCGACAAGCCCGTCGCCGTGATCACGCAGACGACGCTGTCCCTCGACGACGTCGCTCCGATCGTGGATGCGCTCGAGGGCCACCTCGGCACGCTGCGGCGACCGGACGCCGACGACATCTGTTACGCGACGCAGAACCGTCAGGACGCGGTGAAGGCGATGGTGGCCCAGGGCGCGACGCTCGTGCTCGTGATCGGCTCCGAGACGAGCTCGAACGCGCAGCGGCTCGTCGAGGTCGCGCAGGCCGCGGGCGCGCAGGCGACGCTCGTCGACGGCGAGAGCGCGCTCAACGAGGAGCTGCTGAACGGTCACGAGACGATCGGCCTCACGGCCGGTGCGTCGACGCCCGAGGAGCTCGTGCGGGCGACGGCGGCGCGGCTGGCCGAGGCTGGCTATGCGCTCCCGGAGGAGATCGAGGTCGCGAAAGAGGACGTCCACTTCAGGCTGCCCAAGGAGGTCGCACAGGCATGACGACCGTCGAAGTCCCCTATTCGATCGCCGCGGCCCTCCCGTCGCTGTCGGTGATGGACATCACGAACGACGTCTCGCGCGAGGTCGCCGCGTCGGGTGTCGACTCGGGCATCGCGTACCTCCACACCGCCAGCACACTCTCGCTCGTCCGCGTGCAGGAGCGGGAGACGGGCTTCTTCGAGGATCTCGAATCGCTGCTCGAGCGCGTCGTGCCCGGCAAGCTGCGCTCGCGCGAGCGGCTGCTCGCGTTCCTCCTCGGCCCGCGCTCGGAGCACATCCCCGTCGCCGACGGGGCTCTCTGCCTCGGCCAGTGGCAGCGGATCCTCCTCTTCTCGCTCGACGCCCAGCACCATCCCGAGTGGACGCTGACGCTCGTCGGCTAGCCGGCTAGGAGTACCGTCAGGGCGAGATGCTTGTCCTGACCCGCAGCGAGGTGGAGCAGCTGCTCGACCTCGACGCGCTGCGTCGACGCCCTCGCGGCGCACATGCGGAGCTCTCCGCGGGGGAGGCCTCGCTCGTGCCTCGGGTCGGTGCGTTCACTCCCGGCGGCGTTCTCGGAACGATGGTCGGCTACGCGCCTTCCGCCGGCCTCGGCTGCAAGCTCGTGACGCTCTTCCCGGAGAACCGTGACCGGCCGACGCACCAGGCGGCGATCGCGCTCTTCGATCCCGCGACCGGCACGCCGGTTGCGCTCATGGACGGGACGTACATCACCGCGATGCGCACGGCCGCGGCGGCCGCGCTCGCGACGCGCATGCTCGCGCGGCCGGACGCGCGCGTGCTCGCCATCCTCGGCACCGGCGTGCAGTCGCGCTCGCGGCGCAGGAGATGTTTCCCGCGCGCTGCGCGACTTCGCCGAGGTGCGGGTCGCCGGGCGCGGCGAGTTCGAGGACGCGGTTCGCGGCGCCGACGTCGTCCACGCGACGACGGCCTCGCCCGAGCCGGTCGTCCGCTTCGACTGGCTCAGCCCGGGCACGCACGTCAGCTCCGTGGGCTCGACCCTCGGCGGCGGCTTCGAGCTCGACCCCGCGATCGTCGAGCGGGCGGACGTCGTCGTGGTCGAGCAGCGGGACTCGGCATTTGCGCCGCTTCCTGCAGGTGCGCCGGAGCTCGACCCGCGCGGCCGCGATGGAGTGGTCGAGCTCGGCGAGATCATCGGCGGGACGGCAACTGGCCGCAGCTCCGAGGATCAGATCACGCTGTACAAGTCGGTCGGCGTCGCCGTCCAGGACCTCGCCGCCGCGGCGCTCGTGCTCGCGGCCGCGCGGGAGCGCGGCGCTGGTCAGGAGATCGAGCTGGAGGAGATTCACGGATGAGCAGCAACGACTTTTCGCCCGGGCCTCGCGGGGGTGATCGCGTTCGAGACGGAGATCGCCGAGCCCGACAAGGACGGAGGCGAGCTTCGCTACCGCGGCGTCAACATCGAGGATCTCGTCGGCAACGTGCCGTTCGAGCAGGTGTGGGGGCTGCTCGTCGACGGCTCGCTGCACCCGGGCCTTCCCTACGAGCACGTCGACCTCGAGCGCCGCACGGGCGGGTACATCTCCGACCTCCAGTCGACTCTCGCTGCACTGAGCGGCGAAGTGGAACCTCGGCCAGTTCATCGACGTCGACGACGACCACGCGAAGGAGGATCTGCGCCGCCTCTCGTCGGCCGCGCTCTCCGTCGTGGCCCAGTCGGCCCGCGGGGCGGACCTGCCGCCGGTGCCCGAGGACGACCGTCGCCGAAGGGCACACAGCCGCAGAGCGGTTCGTCCTCGAGTGGCGCGGCGAGCTGAACGAGAAGTCGGCGACGGCGATCGACACGTACTGGATCTGCACCGCCGAGCACGGGCTCAACGCGTCGACCTTCACGGCGCGCGATCGTCGCCTCGACCGGTGCCGACGCCGGAGCCGCGCTCTCCTCGGCCGTCGGCGCGCTTTCCGGCCCGCTGCACGGCGGAGCGCCCGCACGCGTGCTGCCGATGCTCGACGCCGTCGCCGAGTCGGGCGATGCCGAGAAGTGGGTCGCGGAGGCGCTCGGCCGCGGCGAGCGGATCATGGGCTTCGGACACCGCGTCTACCGCGCCGAGGATCCCCGCTCGCGCGTGCTCAAGCGCGTCGCGAAGGAGCTCGGCTCGCCGCGCGTCGCGGTCGCGGAGGAGCTCGAGCAGGTCGCGCACGAGGCGATCGCGAAGAAGAGCCCGGGCCACTCGTGGACGAACGTCGAGTATCTGGTCGGCCGTTCGTGCTCGACGTCGCAGAGGTGCCGCCGCAGCTCGCGCCCGCGATGTTCGCCTGCTCGCGGACGGCCGGCTGGTCGGCGCACATCCTCGAGCAGAAGCGGCTCGGCGTCCTCGTCCGGCCCGTCCGCGCGCTACATCGGGCCCGGCTGCGCGCTCGCTGCAGGAGGTCTAGGGTTCTCGCCGTGAGACGGCTCGCGCTGGTAGTCGTCGCTGGGCTCGCGCTCGCCGGCTGCGGCGGTTCGAGCCACACCTCGACCAGCGGAGACGCCGCGGCGCAGGCACAGATCAAGAGCGCCTATCAGAAGTTCTTCTCAGGCCAGACCTCGGTCTCCGATCGTGCCGCAGTGCTCCAGAACGGTTCGAAGTTCAAGTCCGTCATCCAGGCCTTTGCGAGCAACCCGCTTGCGAAGAACGTGAATGTGACGGTCTCCTCCGTGACGCTCCAGGGCGCGAACAACGCCAAGGTCGTCTACACCGTCAAGCTCGGTAGCGCAGGACTTCCGAAGCAAGCGGGAACGGCCGTGCTGCAGAACGGCACCTGGAAGGTCGGGTACGCGAGCCTCTGCAAGCTCGTGGCGCTCCAGGGCAGCACTCCGTCCGCCTGCAAGCCGTAAGTTCCCCGGTGTGAGCTCGGTCGCGCTGTTCCGGCAGCGTCATGCGCGAGAAGCGGCGCTCGGGGCCGTCTGCGCGATCCTCTTCCTCACCTTCCTCGACAACACGATCGTCAGCGTCGCGCTCGCCGACATCCAGACCTCGCTCAGCACGAGCGTCACCGGTCTGCAGTGGATCGTCGACGGCTACATGCTCGCCTTCGCCGCGCTCATGCTCACGGGCGGCACGCTCGGTGACCTGTTCGGACGGAAGAAGGTGATGCTCGCCGGCGTCGCCGTCTTCTGCGCCGGCTCGATCGTCGCGGCGGTCGCACCGAGCTCTGGCGTCCTCATCGCCGGCCGACTCGTGATGGGCCTCGGCGCGGCGGCCTCCGAGCCGGGGACGCTCTCGCTGATCCGGCACATCTATCCGGAGCGGGCCGAGCGCGCCCGCGCCCTGGGCGTGTGGGCGGCCGTCTCCGGGCTCGCGCTCGCGCTCGGCCCGGTGATCGGCGGCGTGCTGGCGGACGGGCCCGGGTGGCGCAGCATCTTCTGGTTCGGGCTCGGGTTCGGCGCACTGTCGCTCGGGGTCGCCGCGGTCACGCTCACCGAGAGCAAGGATCCCGAGGGGCGGAAGCTCGACGTGCCGGGGCTCGTGACGGGCGCTTGCGCGATCACTGCCGCGACGTTCGCCGTCATCGGCGGCGAGAACCGCGGCTACCGAACCTGGTGGATCGACACCTTGTTCGTGCTCGCCGCCCTGCTCGTCGTCGCCTTCGTCCTGATCGAGCGGAGGTCGCCGGACCCGGTGGTCAAGCTCGAGTTCTTCCGCAACCCGACGTTCACGGCGGCGAACGTCGTCGCGTTCGCCACGAACCTCTCGGTGTTCTCGGTCTTCTTCTTCACCGCGCTCTACCTGCAGCTGATCTCGAACTTCACTGGGAACCAGATCGCCCTCGTCTTCACTTCGCTTGCGGTGGCGATGATCGTGGCCGGACTCGCCGCCGGCCGCTGGACCGCGCGTGTAGGGCCGAAGGTGCCGATGGTCGTCGGCTGTGGTCTCGCCGGGCTCGGGCTCCTGCTCGTCGATCGACAGCTGACGGTGACGACGAGCATCGGAGCGCTCGCGTGGCCGCTCGCGATCGCGGGAGTCGGCTTCGGGATCGCGCTCGTCACGATGACCGCCTCCGTGCTCGCCATCGTCCCGCCGCAGCAGTCGGGCATGGCCGCCTCGACCGTGAACACGAGCCGCGAGCTCGGCGGAGTCTTCGGCGTCGCCGTACTCGGGGCGGTCGTCAACGCCCAGCTCACGAGCGGGCTCAACGAGAAGCTCGTCAAGCTCCACATCCCGCTCTTCTACCGCGACTTCGTGATCAAGTTCGTGACGACCGGCGGCAACATCACCGCCGCAGAGAACAGCCCCGGCGTGAAGGGGCACACGAAACTCATCGCCAAGGTGCTCGTCGCCGCCGAGGGCTCCGCCGGGCACGGCATCCACCTCACGCTCGAGATCGCCGCCGGGATCGTCCTCGCGGCAGGCGTCGTCGCGGCCTTCGCCGCGCGGCATAGGGTGGAGCACGTGGAGGAGGGGGAGCTCTAGTGCCGCGGGCGGTGCTGATCGGAGGCACGGGCATGATCGGCCGCGCCGCCGCGCGCGCGCTCGCGGAGGACGGCTGGGAGGTGGTCGCCGTCTCGCGCTCCGGGGTGCTGCCCGAAGGGCTCGCGGAGCTCGGCGTCGAGTCGGTCGTGGCCGACCGGGAGGACGATGCGCAGTTGCGCGCCGCGCTCGGAGTGGGCGCGGACGTCGTGTACGACAGCGTCGCCATGCATCGCGCGCACGGCGAGCAGCTCAACGGCCTCGACGGGCTCGTCGGCTCCCTCGTCGTGATCTCGACCGCCTCGGTCTACGCCGACGACGAGGGGAGAGCGTTCGACGGGGAGGGCGGCGATCCGCCGCAGCTGCCCGTGCCGATTCTCGAGACGCAGCAAACGGCCGAGCCCGGCGACGCCACGTACTCGACCCAGAAAGCCGAGCTCGAGCAGACGCTGCTCGCAGGTCCCCTGCCCTCGACGCTCATCCGCGCCTGCGCGGTGTACGGGCCGGGCGCGAAGAACCCGCGAGAGCTCTTCTTCGTCAAGCGCGCCTTCGACGGCCGCCGCCGGATCGCGCTCGCGTGGAACGGCGAGAGCCGCTTCAACACCGCGTCGGTCGCGAATCTCGCCGAGCTGATCCGCCTCGCCGCCGCTCAGCCCGGCGACCGCATCCTCAACGGCGGCGATCCCGACCCTCCGTCCACGCTCGAGATCTGCCACGCGATCGGCAACGCACTGGAGCACGAGTTCGAGCCGGTCCTGCTCCCGGCGGACGAGTTCAACAACCCCTGGGGCGTGCCCTCGTCTTCCTCCTTGATCGTCTCGATGGAAGCCGCCGCGCGCGAGCTTGGCTACCGGCCGGTCACGGCGTACCCCGAGGCGGTGAAGGAGACGTGTGCTTGGCTCGTCGGCGAGCTCGAGAGCGGTCGCAGCTGGGAGGGGTCGTACATCGAAGCGACGCTCGACTACGCCGCCGAGGACGAGGCGCTGGAGTCGGCGGCGTGATCGACCCGGCCCAGATAGATCCGGCCGAGTATCGCGACCGCTTCCCGATCCTCGACACCTGCACCTACCTGATCAACCACTCGCTCGCCGCGATGCCGGCGGCGGCCGAGGACAACCTCCGCGAGTACGCGCGCACCTGGCGCGAGCGGGGGATCCGCGCGTGGGCGGAAGGCTGGTGGGAAATGCCGGTCACGGTCGGCGATCAGCTCGGGCGGATCCTCGGCGCGCCACCCGGCTCGATCGTCATGCACCAGAACGTGACGATCGCCGAGGCGATCGTCCTTTCCTGCTTCGCGCGGGGAGGGGAGCGGAACCGGATCGTCTACGAGGAGGCGAACTTCCCGTCGGTGCGCTACCTGTACCAGGCGCAACCGGACCTCGAGGTGCTCGCGGTCGAGGACGGCGCGGCGGTCGCCGACGCGATCGACGAGCGGACGCTGCTCGTCCCGATCAGCCACGTCCTGTTCAAGAACGGTGAGATCCAGGACGTCGAGCCGATCGTCCGCCGGGCGCACGAGGCCGGCGCCTACGTGGTGCTCGACTGCTATCAGTCCGCCGGCGTCCTGCCGTTCGACCTGACGGAGCTCGGCGTGGAGTTCGCCGTCGGCGGCAGCGTCAAGTGGCTCTGCGGTGGGCCGGGCGCCGGGTGGCTCTACGTGCGGCCGGACGTGGCGGAGCGGCTCGAGCCCACCCTGGTCGGCTGGCAGGGGCACGCCCGGCCGTTCGCCTTCGAGCCCGAGCTCGAATACGCGGAGGGCGCGCGCCGCTTCCTCACCGGCACGCCGAACGTTCCGGCGCTCTACGCGGCGACGGCCGGCTACGACGTGATCGAGGAGGTCGGCGTGCCGCGGATCCGCGAACGCTCGCTCTCGCTCACGCAGCTCCTGATCGACCTCTGCGACGAAGCCGGGCTCGAGATCGTCTCGCCGCGGGAGCCCGAGCGCCGCGGCGGCACGGTCACCGTCTCGACACCCGACCACGCGGCCTGCCACAAGGAGCTCGGCGAACGCGGCATCGTCTGCGACTTCCGCCCGGACCCGCTGGGAGGAATCCGGCTCGGCCCGCACTTCTTCAACACGGAGGACGAGCTGCGGCACGCGGTCTCCGAGCTCGCCGACATCGCCGCGACCGGCGCCTACGAGCGGCACGCCGGGGCTCCGTCCCTCTTCTGAGGGTCGCCTCCCTCAAATCACGGGCCGATTTCGGAGGCATGCGGCGGCTGGTGCTTCTCGTTCTCCTGGTCCTGGCGCTCAGCGCAGGGTCCAGTGCCGCGCGCACGCTGTCGGCGAGCGTGGGCGTCTACCCGTCCGGGACGACCTTCACCGCCTCGGGCGCCGCGCCGGCCCACGCCGCCTCGTCCGTGTCCCTCGCCATGCCGGTCGGCGGCGTTGACGACGCGACGCTCCTCGTCCACGGAGCGCAGAACGTCTCGATCGTGACGCCGTCGATCGCCCCGCCGCTCGAGTTGAAGCTCTTCTTCGCGCACTACGTCTCGGTCGACGGGAAGGACGTGCCCGACGTGCTCATGCCGTGGGACGGCTCGCGGCGCTCCGCCGAGCACGCGAACCAGCCGGTCTGGCTGCAGGTGACCGTGCCCTACGGCACTCCGTCCGGCAACTACAGCGGCTCACTGCTCGTCGTCGCCGACGGATCGAGGACGCCTGTCACGGTCTCGGTCACCGTCTCGCCGGTCACCCTGCCGAAGCAGAACCAGGTCGCGGGAAGCCTGCTCACGGCCTTCAACTTCTCGCCGCAGTCGTACGCCAACAAGGCGGCCGGCCTCTACGGCGTCTCGCCCGACTCGACGCTGCCGGGACTCTTCAGCTTCTTCGCCTCCTACCGGCTCTCGCCGAACAGCTGGGGCTACGGCAACCCGAAGGTGGCCTCGGGCTACACGAGCGACCGGCGCTGGTGGCTCGACAAGACGGATCAGATGGTCGCCGCGGCGGGACAGCCCACGCAGTTCGCCTCGATGTGGATCCCGATCTCGAACAACCGCTGGGCCCCGAGCACGTATGTCGGCGGCCGGTCGCCGTTCAAGCCGCAGGCCTGGTGCTCGTACCTCCGCTCGGTCCACGGGTTCTGGCAGAAGCACGGCTGGCTCGGTTCTTCGTACCCGTACCTGTACGGGATGGACGAACCCGGGGCGTCGCGCTTCAGGACGGTCGAGAAGCAGGCGAAGGTCACGCACGCCTGCTTCCCCGGCAGCCATGTCGTCGTCACCGGCATGCCGACCGCCCAGAACCATTTCCTCTGGAACGGCGGCTCCGACGACGTCGACGCCTGGGTCGTGCTCGCGAGCCGCTACTACGGCACCTACACGAACCCGTCCCTGTCCCGCCGCGGCATCTCCCACGCCACCCGGGAGCTGAGGCTGATCAACGCCGCGCGGCGTCACCACAAGCAGATCTGGACGTACACGTACGACGCGTCCTCGCACTCGACGCCCGGCTTCGCCGCCACCGAGCCGGCGTCCGATCCGCGGGTCTTCGCCGACTGGGCAGCCTTCGAGGGCATCAGCGGCCTCCTGTACGGCGAGGGGACCACGACGTACGCGAAGGGCAATCCGCTGGCTTCGATCGACAGGGCGAAGGGCTCGTTCGTGCTCGTCTATCCCGGCCGGAACGGGCCGATCGCGAGCGCCCGGCTCGAGGTGCTGCGCGAGGGGATCGAGGACTGGGAGATCCTGAACGTCGTCCGGCACAAGCACGGAGCAGCGGCAGTCCGGCAGCTCCTCTCGGGTCTCTTCTCGAGCACCGCGAAGGGCGCGAAGCTCGGCTGCACGATCGGCTGTCCGATCAAGACGAACACGCCGTACTCGTGGCCGACCTGGTCGCACAACGCGGGCACCGCGGGGACGGTCGCGCGGATGCGCGCGGCCGCGCTGCAGGCCGCCTCCTAGGCCGAGAGCAGCTCGCGTAGCCGCGCGGCGTGAACCGGCGCGTTCGGCTCGTCGTCGTGGCGGAAGTAGACGAAGACAGGCTCCTGGGCTGCGGCGACGGCCGCCGCGAACGCTTCGTCCGGCGCCTCCCGGCGGCGGAGGTAACGGAAAGGCGCCGGATGGTCGAGGTCGCCGACGCGCACGGCACCCGCCTCTGAGAGCCGTGGCTCGATCCCGTCCCAGGAGGGATGTTCGAAGTCGAATGCGAGCCGCAGCGACGGGTCGAGCGAGCCGAGCAGCAGCTCCAGGATCCCTGCGTCGCGCTTCGACTTCAGCGAGATCCGCACCGGCCCGAGGCGGTCGCCGAGGTGACGCACGCGGTTCTCGAACTCGGCGACGGTGCGCGGCCGTTCCCCCGGAAGCTTGGGTGCGAATTCGAACCCGTCGGGAACTTGCTCGGCCCAGCGCTTGAACTGCTCCTCGGCCGGTAACCGGTAGCCGGTCGTGTTCAGCTCGACCGTCGAGAAGCGCTCGGCGTAGAAGGCGAGGAAGCCGGACGGGTCGAGCCCGGCGGGGTAGAAGCCGGGCTTCCAGCTCGGGTACGACCACCCGGAGGTTCCGACCGAGACGCTGTTTACTCTGGGCGATCCCTTGGCCACGATGGAAACGGTGACATACCCGCTCGAGCAGTTCACCGAGGAGGAGCAAAATCGGCTCGCTCCGCACTTCACGAACCTCGATCGGCCGGTCTTCGCGCTCGTCAACCTGCCGGAGACGGTCAAGGGCGCGCTGTTCGCCCGCTACTCGCGCTACGCCGGCACGCTGCGCCGTCTGTTCCTCGACGAGTTCGCCGACTCGCTACCGGAGGTGCCCGTCGTCGAGCTCGGCGAGGGCGAGCGGGCCGCGAAGCTCTACGAGACGATCTTCCTCGGCTACGGCGACGACTCCGTCGCGCAGCTCGGCGGCGCGCACATCGCCTGCGAGTGGACGTCGAACCTGCTCACGAAGATCCTGCAGCGCCCGCGGCTCGCCGCCTATCTCGAGCAGTCGACGCGCTACATCGCGTACGACACGCAGCTCGACGGCTTCGGCTACCGCTACCACCGGGACCCGCGCTTCGGCCCGGCCTACGAGGCCGCGATGGACGAGCTGTTCGCCGCCTACTCAGCGCTGCTCACGGGCGTCTCGGCCTGGGTGGACGAGAAGTTCCCCGCGGCGGAGGGCGAGTCGCCGGCCGCGCACCGGCGCGCCGTGCGCGCCAAGGCGCTCGACCTCGTCCGCGGCGTCCTCCCTGCGGCGTCGCTCTCGCACGTCGGGATCTACGCGACCGGCCAGACCTACGAGCAGCTCGTCCTCCACCTGCTCGCGCATCCGCTCGCCGAGGCCCGCGCCTACGGCGAGCTGCTGCTCGAGGAGCTGCAGATCGTGATGCCGAGCTTCGTCACCCGCGTGCCGCGCGCTGACCGCGGGGGACGCTGGATCGAGTACCTGCACGAGCGGAACGAGGCCGCGGCGGGCGTTGCGGCGCGGCTCGGGCTCGACGAGACCGGCGACGAGGCTGCCGCTCCGTCGGTGCGCCTGCTCCGCGCGCACGGCAGCGAGGAGGAGCTGCTCGCAGCGCTCTTGTACGAGGCTTCGACGGTCGGCGAGCAACAGTCGCTCGCGGCGGTAGCCCGCCTGTCGGCGGAGGAGCGCACGACACTCGTCCGCGAGCTCGTGGCCGAGCGCGAGAACCGGCGCCACCGGCCGGGGCGCGGCTTCGAGACGCTCTCGTATCGCTTCGAGATCGTCTCCGACTACGGCGCCTTCCGCGACCTGCAGCGCCATCGCCTGCTCACGTGCCAGTGGCAGCGGCTGTCGCCGGACCTCGGTGCCGATGTTCCGCACGAGGTCGAGGAGGCCGGACTCGGCCCCGACTACACACGTGCCCTCGAGACCTCACGCGCCGAGTACGAGCGCTTGCGCGGCGAGGGGCTCGCCGACGAGGCGCCGTACGCGCTCTGCCTCGCCTATCGCATTCGGTACGTGCTCGAGCTCGACGCACGCGAGGCGCTCCACCTGATCGAGCTTCGCTCCGGCCGCGAGGGTCATCCCTCCTACCGGGCCGTCGCGCTGCAGATGCGGGACGCGATCGCCGCCGTCCATCCGAGCGTCGCCGCGGCGATGACCTTCGTCGACGACTCGACCGAGCCGCGGCTCGAGCGGCTGCTCTCCGAGATGCGCAATGAAGCCCGAACGGGACGCTGAGCTCGAGCACGAGGTCTACGAGAACGAGAGCTTCCGCGGGCAGGATCTCTCCGGGCTCCGCACGAGCGGATGCACCTTCCGCGCTTGCGACTTCACCCTCGCCCAGCTCAACGGCTCCGAGCACGTGGGCTCCGACTTCGCCAACTCGACCTTCGAGAGCGCGAACCTGTTCGGCGTGCGCTTCGCGGAGTGCAGGCTGGTGGGGGCGAGCTTCGCGGGCGCAACGCTCACCGGCCTTGTCGTCGAGGGCGGCGACTGGTCCTACGTCCTGCTCCGCGGCCAGGACCTCACGAGCCTCGACCTGCAGCGGCTCCGCTTGCGCGAGGCAGACCTCTCCGAGGCCGACCTCACGGATGCGGACCTGCAAGGTGCCGACCTCACACGCGCGCGTCTCCACAACGCGACGCTCGCCGGTGCCGACCTACGAGACGCGACCCTCGACGGTGTCGCCCTCGCGGCGGCCAAGATCGAGCGGGCGCGCCTCGACCTGGCGGGCGCCGTCCAGCTCGCCCGCGGGCTCGGGGCAGTGGTGGAGTGAGGAGCGAGCCGGCTAGGTCGTGACCGGGCGGAGCACCGTCGGGCCGGGCTCCGCGCCGCCGCGCCCGGGCTTCGTCACGACCCAGGTGTCGCCGTCATGGAGCGTGTACGGCGCGCTGAGGGTCACCGTCACCGGTGACTCGGCGGAGTTCCTGGAGTTCCCGACGCGGAACCTCCCGCACGAGCCCCACGGCTTGCCGTTCCGGACGAGGTAGACCTCGTAGTAGCTGTGCGGAGCCAGCGTGGGCAGGCCGACCACGGTGAGGGTCATCGGCCAGTTGGTGCCGGCGTCTTGGGAGTCCCAGACCTGGAGCGTTCCCTGCGCCTGTGGCAGGCGCGGCGTGCCCTTGAGCTGTTGGGTGATCACCGCCTGGTGGGTGCCTCGTCCGGTGCTGCGGCTCGCGTAACCGGCGATGAAGACCGCGAAGACCGCGATTGCGGCAGCGAGGAGGAGCATCCCCCGCCGCTTCACCTTCCGCTGGCGCTGGTGCTGCCCGAACGTCATGCCGAGGGTCGGCCCCGCCTCGAGCGTGTCGCTGAGCTCCGGCGGCGGACCTGCCTCGAGCAGCATCTCGTGCACGTGCTGCAGCTGCTGCCGCTCGGCGCCGGTCGCCTCGTCGCCGATCAGATCGTTCAGGTTCGGCTCGCGGTTCACAGCTCTCCCTCCAGCACCGCGGCGAGCCGGGCGAGGCCGCTTCGCGTCCGGGTCTTCACGGTTCCGAGCGGGAGGTGGAGGTACTCCGCCACCTCGCTCTGGGACATGCCGCTCCAGTAGGCGAGCTCGATCACCTGGCGCTCGCGCGGCTGAAGCTCCTCGAGGGCGCGATGCACGCGCCACGCGACGTCGGAGTCCTCGGCCTGCTGCGCGGGGCCCGGCTCGGCGGACGCGAGCTCGGGAAGCTCGGCGTCGGAGGCGGGCCCGTTGCGGCGCAGCCGGTCGACGATCGCGTTCCGCGCGACCGTGTACAGCCAGCCGCCGGCCGCGCCGCGTTCCGGCCGGTACGTCGAGGCGGAGCGCCAGATCGCCGTGAACGCCTCCTGAACGGCGTCCTCGGCGTGGCCGCGGTCCCCGAGCCTCCGCAACGCGAGGCCGAAGACCGGCCGGACGTAGCGGCCGTAGAGGATCTCGAAGGCCTCGCGGTCGCGCTCGGCGACGCGGGCCAGCAACTCGGCGTCGGACGCAGAGTCGTCGGGCGGCGCGGGATCCGCAGGGACTGCACGCAGCCGAGGCTGGGGAACGTCGAGCGCAATCTCCATATCACCATCGTTCTTACGCATTCAGGGCCGCCTCGGATTGCGGTCGCTAGTTCTGCGCCTCCGCGAAGCGCCGCTCGACCTCGGGCCAGTTGACGACGTTCCACCAGGCTTCGAGATAGGCGGGACGCTTGTTCTGGTAGGAGAGGTAGTAAGCGTGCTCCCAGACGTCGATCCCGAGCAGCGGAACGTGGCTCTGCATGATCGGCGAGTCCTGGTTCGGCGTCGAGTAAACCGCGAGACCGGTGCCGTCCCAGACGAGCCAGGTCCAGCCGCTGCCGAAGCGCTTCACGCCGCCGTCGTTGACGGCGCTCTTCAGCTCGTCGAACGAGCCGAACGCGTCCTCGACCGCCGAGCGGAGGGCTCCGCCGGGCTCGCCGCCTCCGTCCGGGCTCATGATCTCCCAGAACAGCGAGTGGTTCGCGTGGCCGCCGGCGTTGTTGCGGACGGCGGTCTGCTTGTCTTCGGGCAGGACGTCGAGGTTCGTGAGCACGCTCTCGACCGAGGAGTCGTCCGCCAGCGGCGTCCCCTCGAGCGCGGCGTTCGCGTTCGTGACGTAGGCGCCGTGGTGGAGGTCGTGGTGGATGCGCATCGTCTCCGCGTCGATGTGCGGCTCGAGCGCGTCGTACGCGTACGGCAGATCGGGCAGTTCGAAGGCCATCTCGGGGGGCTCCTTTCAGCGGCTGCGCTTCTGCGACGGAGGATATGCTCCGCGCTCGTGTCCACGCTTGTCTACAGGTTCGAGGAGATCGCGCCGCGCCCGTTGCGGCCGGAGGTGTACGAGCTCGACGGGATCTCTCGCGCGTCGGTCGAGGCGCACTACAAGCTGTACGAGGGATACGTCGCGAAGCGGAACGAGATCCTCGGCCGGCTCGCCGACGCCGACCTCGCCGCCGCGAACCAGACCTTCTCCGAGTTCCGCGCGCTGAAGGTCGATCTGACCTTCGCGATCGGCGGGATCAAGAACCACGAGCTCTACTTCGGCCACCTCGGAGGCGAAGGAGGAGAGCCGGAGGGCGCGTTCGGCGACCTCGTCGCGCGGCACTTCGGCTCGGCCGACACCTGGCGTGCGGATCTCAAGGCGACGGGCATGGCCGGCCGCGGCTGGGCCTGGACGGCGTTCGACTGGGACGAGGGCCGCCTCTTCAACTACGTCGGCGACGCGCAGAACACGTTCCCGGTCTGGAACGCAACGCCGCTCGTCGCGCTCGACGTCTACGAGCATGCGTACTTCCTCGATTACCAGACCGATCGCGCCTCGTACATCGACGCGTTCTTCACGAATCTCGACTGGGGCGTCGTGAACGGCTGGATCGAGCAGTACGGCATCCCGTCCTAGCGGGGGAGGAGTCCCTTGCAGACAGCTGCGTTCGTCGTCGCCGGCTATCTGTGTGGCTCGCTGACGTTCGGCTACTGGCTCGTCCGGATCTTCCGCGGCGAGGACATCCGCACCAAGGGAAGCGGCAACGTCGGCGCGACGAACGTCTGGCGCGTCTACGGGCCGAAGCTGGGGCTCCCGGCGGCGATCCTCGATACGGCGAAGGGCTTCGCGCCCGCATTCGCCGCGACGGTGGTCGTCGGCCACGGCGCCGGCGTCCTCGCAGGCGCGGCCGCGATGCTCGGGCACTGGCGGCCGCTTTTCCTCGGCTTCCAGAAGGGCGGGAAGATGGTCGCCACGGCAGGCGGCGCGTTCCTCGGCGTTGCGCCGCTCGTGGGAGGCGCCGGCGCCGCTGTGTGGATCCTGGTCTTCGCGCTCACACGCTATGCGTCGGTCGCCTCGATGACGGCCGCGGTCTCCCTCCCACTGTGGGCCTGGCTGTTCGGCTACCCGTGGCCCGTGATCGCGTTCGGCGCCGCGGCGGGCGCCGGCGTTGTCTTCCTCCACCGAGCGAACATCGCGCGGCTGGCGCACGGCGAGGAGACCCGCGTCGAGCTGCGGCGCCGACGCAGCGACGCTACGCGCGCAGCCAGTCCCTGAGGACGGTGTGCGCGGCGGGGCCGTGGCCGCCGCCGTCCAGCTCCGACCGCAGCTCGCCGATCGTGCCGTGACGCTCGGCCACGACCTCGTGGGCGTGGATCGTCTCGAAGTTGACCTGGCGCGAGAGGACGAAGTCGCCGTGGCCGAGACGCGGCAGCTCCAGGACGCTCTTGAGCGCGACGCGCACCGAGTCCTCGACGAAGCGTGGCTGCAGATGTGCGTGCTCGACGACGAACAGCTCGTCGGGCCGCTTGAGGAGCTCGTAGATCGGCGAGCTCATCGAGCCTTCGACGATCTCCACCAGGCGCTCGGCGTTGAGGCGTTCGGCGGTGCCGACGAGGAGCGTGCCGCACCCGCGCTGGTTGTGGGTCGCGAGCGGGACGAGCTCGAGGATCCGCTCGACGTCGCTGTCCCCGAAGCCCGCTTCGAGGAGCCGGTCGGTTGCGGCGCTGCGCACGAGACCCTGGGCGCACGGGCAGGCGTTGATTCCGGTGGCCTCGACACCGACGACGCGCCGGACGCCCTCGCGTGAGGCGGCCGCGATCCCGATCAGCGAGACCATCTCCTGCGTCGCGAGCTTCGTCACCGGCGTCCGCCGCTCGTACGGGTAGCGCGCGGTGATCCGCACCTCGGCGAGCAGTGCATCCTGCCGGTCGACGACGCGACACGCCACGTGCTCCGCGAGGTCTTCGACGAGGAACGCGTCGTCGGAGACGACGCCCTCGACCGCCTCCTCGAAGAGCTCGGGGAAGCGCGACATGTGGACGCCCTTCTGCCGTGGGTCGAGGTCGACCGTGCAGTCGATCGTCGCGGCGATGAGCTTCTCGCCTCGTCCGCGTCCGATACGGACGGCCTTCTGGACGCCCGTCACGCCGACGCTCGAGAGGCCGAGCGCGATCTCCGGCGCGGCTGCCTGCAGATCGGGTGTCTCGGTGCGTTCCATCCCGGCTAGGTTAGACCCGCCTTGACCGACGACAGCGATTTCGCCCGGCTCGTCTCGCTCGCCTGCCACGACCTGCGCACGCCGCTCGCGACCGTGCACGGCTTCGCCACCACGCTCACGCGAGGCGGTGGACTCGAGCCGCCGGCAGACCGCTACGTCGAGATGATCGACGCGGCCTCCGGGCAGCTCGCCGAGCTGATCGAGGAGCTGTCGCTCGCGGCGCGGATCGAGTCGGGCCGCTACGACCCGACGCTGCGCGAGGCGGACGCGCTCGAGCTGGTGCGGGCGGCGGCGGCGCGCCTCGGCGAGGAGCGCGTGCGCGTCGCGGGCTACGGGGCTGCGGTCGAGACGGACACGGACGCCGTCGAGCGCGGTCTCGCGGCGCTGTTCCAGTCGGCCCTCCGCCACGGCGGGCTGGACGAAGTCGAGGTCGGGGTGGACGGCACCGAGCTCCGCCTCTCGCGGGTCACCGCGGCGTCTGCTCCGGTCGTGCTCGGCGACGACCTGCGCGATCTGGGTGCAGCCGTCGCGGTCCGGCTCGTGCGGCACCTCGGCGGCACCGTTGCGATCGACGGCGAGACGCTGACGATCCGGCTTCGACCGGGTTCTTAACCTGCCGCGAGCGCGGGCGCCGCGAGCTCGTGGCACGAGCGGCAGCGCGCCTCGTACTGTTCGAGCGCTCCGACGACGATGGTCGCGCCGTCGGCGGCAGCGGGCGCGCCGTCGACGAGACGCTGCGTCATCGTCGCCGGCCCGCCGCAGCGGTGGCAGACCGCCTGGAGCTTGTCGACGAGCTCGGCGCGGCAGAGGAGCTCCGGCATCGCGGCGAACGGGAAACCACGGAAGTCCTGGTCGAGGCCGCAGGCGATGATTCGCATCCCGCCCTCGACGAGCCCGTCGAGGACGAGCGTGATCTGCGGCGGGAAGAACTGGACCTCGTCGACTCCCACCACGTCGTAGCCGTCGACGAGCCCGGGAATGTCGGCGGGGTCGTCGACAGCGACCGCCCGCATCCGCGCGCCGGCATGGCTGACGACGTGTGCGATGTCGTAGCGGTTGTCGATGCGCGGCTTCACGATCAGCACGCGTTGCCCGGCGATCTCGGCGCGGCGCAGGCGACGGATCAGCTCCTCGCTCTTGCCGCTGAACATCGGGCCGCAGACGACCTCGAGCCAGCCGCCGCGATTCGGGAAGAGCCTGATCACGAGTCGTGAGCCTAGTGAGCCGGTCCGACGGACTCCCTGCGACCGGTTCGTCGCGGAAGAACCGGCGGGGAGGCACCGTTCCGTCATTCCCCCTTGCCCTCCCCGCCGGAGGCGCCCAAAGGTGGAGCGTCTGGGCGACCCGGGGATGGTGCCACACGCCGCGCGACCTCGCGGCCGGTCGCTCAGTGAGCGGGTGCGGCGGATTCCTTCGCGTGCTCGAACTCGTACTGGGAGAGGCGGCGGAGGCTGACGATGCCGAGCAGCCGCCCGTCCTTCGAAACCGGCAGGTGGCGGAAGTTGCGCTCGAACATCATCTTTGCCGCGTCCTGGACGGTCGTCTCGGGCTCGATCGTGATCACGCTCTCGGTCATCCACTGGCGCACGCGCGCCTCGGCGGCGCGTGCCCGCTGCGCCACTGCGCGGAGCAGGTCGCGCTCCGTGATGATGCCGACCATCCGCACCATGTCCTCCATCACGACGACGGCGCCGACGCCGCCGTCCATCATCTTCTCGGCGGCTTCGCCGATGGACGCTGTCGGGTCGACGGCGAGCACGTTGCTGTTCATGACCTCGGCCACTGTTGCCATGCCGGGAGCCTAACGAAGGTCGCGGGTGAAGAACGGCTCCCCGTTGACCTCGCGCTTCTGCACGAACTTGAGCCGGCGGGCGACGGCGAGCGAGCGCGCATTCTCCGGATGGATGAGGAGCGTCGCGACCGTGTGCTCGGTGTCGCGCCTGAGGTGCTCGAGCAGGAGCTCGACGGCCCGCGAGGCGTAACCATTGCCGCGCGCCGTCGCGAAGAGGTAGTAGCCGACGTTCACCTCGCCCGGGCTGAGCCAGTCGTGGTCGGCGTCGAGGTCGTAGTCGACCCAGCCCACCAGCCGCTCGTCCACCCAGACGCACGCGACGGGACGCGGACCCGTCGCACCCGCGCCGAACCAGCGGAAGAACTCCTCGTCCCGGTCTGCAACCAGCAGCTCCACGTCCTCGGGCTCGGGAGCGCGGAGCGTCACCACTCCGTCGGCCGCGATCACCGCAGGAGCCGCGAGAGCCGCCGGTCCTTCAGGACGCGGCCGGCGGTCTGGCAGGTCGGGCAGTAGTAGATCGTGTGCTCCTCGAAATCGACCTGCGCGATCGGTGTGCCGCAGACGTGGCAGGGCTCGCCGAGCCGGCGGTGGACGCGGTAGGTCTTCTCGTCAGAGGCGCCCGTCTCGCGCAGTTCGAGGCCGCGCTCGAGCTCGGAGTCGATCGCTGCCGCGAGCCGCGCGACCTCCTCGTCGTCGAGGTCGCCGGATAGCGCGTACGGGGAGAGCTTCGCCGTGTGGAGGATCTCGTTCGCCCAGGCGCGACCGATCCCCGCGATCAGGCGCTGGTCGCGCAGCAGCGCGTGCAGGCGGCGCGACTCGCCGTGGACGATCTCGCCGAGCCGCTCCGGCCCGACCCCGAGCGCCTCCGGGCCGAGATGCGCGAGCTCGTCCGTCGCCGCCTCCGGCGTGAGCAGCCAGACGCCGGCGCGCTTCTTCCTCGCGTTCTCGGTGAGGATGAGCCTCGGGCCGCCCAGGAACTCGACAGCAAGTGCCGGCGTCTTCGGGCCTTTCTCGCCGGCTTGGAGGAACTTGAGCCGACCCGCCGTCATGAGGTGGACGAGGAGGACGAGCTCGCCGTCGTCGGTCGGGAACAGGAGGCGCTTGCCGCGGCGTTCGGTCCCGCGAAACCGACGACCCTCGAGCGCGTCGAGCGGCGGGTCGAACGTCTTCAGCGTCGCGATGTGCGCCGGCCCCGCCTTCGCGATCGGGAACGCCGAAACGGGGTCGTTCAGCCGGCGCCGCCACGCCTCCATCTCCGGAAGCTCGGGCATGCGCCAAGGCTAGCCGCGCCTGCGTCAGGACTCGTCGAACGCCGCGGACTGGCCCGCGCCGGTGAGGGCGCCGCTGTCGTCGATGCCGGCGGTGACGGTCGGCGCGAGCCCGACCTCGCCGCCGGGCATGCCCGGTAGCGCCTCCGCCGACTCCGGCATCGTCTTCAGCTGGCGGATCGGCGAGAACACGATCGGTATCACGCTCGTGAAGCTGCCAATGGCGCCGACGACCAGCGCCGTCCTGAGCCCGAAGGCGGAGGCGATGGCACCGCCGGTCAGGGCGCCGAGCGGGATTGGACCCCAGACCAGGAAGCGCATCACCGAGTTCATCCGGCCCTGGATCCGTTCGGGCGTGATCGCCTGGCGCAGGGACACCTGCTGAATGTTGTAGACGACCGCCCCGAAGCCGCCGATGATCGTTCCCGCGACGAGGAACGGCACCGGGAAGCTCTTGGGCGTCAGCGCCACGAGCAGCGTCCCAGGCCCGCTCATCGAGGCACCGAGAATCGTCGCGCCGCCCACCCCGAGCCACCGCTGGGTGCGCGGCGCGCCCGCGGCGCCCGCCAGCCACCCGATGCTGCCGAGCCCGAAGACGACTCCGATCAGACCGGGGGACATGCCCAGAGTCCGGATGGCGAACACGATGATGATCGAGAACGCGACGTTCGAGAAGTAGTTCGAGACGCCCGTCGAGATCGCCTGCGGCCGGAGGTAGGGATGCTTGACGACGTAGAGCAGCCCTTCCCACAACTCGTGCCGCATGCCGGCGCGGCGGCCGTCCTCCGTCTTCTCGAGCGGCGGTTCCTTCTTGTGGATCGCGAGCAGGAACACGCCCGAGACGAAGAAGCTCACCGCGTCCCAGATGACTGCATACGGAGCCGTCAGGAGCTGGATCAATCCGCCCGCGACCGGCGGCCCGGCGAGCTGGCCGGCAGAGCGCGTTATCTCGAGCTTCGAGTTGCCGTCGACCAGGTCCTCGCGGTCGACGAGCGCGGGGAGGTACGACTGGTACGCGACGTCGAAGAAGACGGTCAGGATCCCGGTGGTGAAGCCGACCGCGAACAGCTGGGCCATGCTCAGGTGGCCGGTCAGGTAGGCGATCGGCACGGAGCAGAGCAGTAGTCCGCGGCCGACGTCGCCGACGATCAGCACCGAGCGGCGTGGCAGCCGGTCGACCCACACGCCGGCCGGCAGGGTGAAGAGGAGGAAGGGCAGGAACTCGACGGTGCCGAGGGCGGCGACGGCGAAGGCCGATGCGTGCAGCAGCTTGACCGCGATGATCGGCAGCGCCAGCTGCGAGATCGACGAGCCGAACTGACTGATCGTCTGGCCCGTCCACATCTTCATGAAGTCGTGGTGGCGCCAGAGCGGGCTGGTCGGTCTACGCATCGTCGGTCTCCACGGCCCAGATGCCGCCCGTGAGGGAGCTCGGGATCCCGCCGGCTTGGTCGGCGGCGCGGAAGTCGTCCATCAGCTTCTTCGTGCGCCGCTCGAAGCGCTCCATGTCCTTCTTCGTCAGGCGCGCGCGAACGAGGCCGAAGCCGGTCACGACCGGTGCCAGCTCGACCTCGCTCGCGGCCTGACGGAGGGTGACGGCAGAGATCGCCCGGCCGTCTGCGGGGTCCTCGGTCTGGTAGAGGAAGAGCCGCGCCGTGCGGCCGTAGAACTTCTCCGTCAGCGCCCGCACCTTGCGGGTGCGGACGACGCGGATCAGGCCCGCCGCTTCGAGCACCTTCAGGTGATGGCCGACGGTTCCCTTCGGGATCGAGAGCTCCTCGGCGATCTCCTGCGTAGAGCGCGCCCGGTCGCGCAGCAGCTGGATCAGTCCGGTGCGAAACGGATCGGCCATCGCCCGCAGCTGTGCGGGGTCGGCAACGATCATCGTCTCGTCGGCCTCGTAGTCGTAGCCATCAACGGTCGGCATCTCCCGACCATACTGCAAGCGCCGACCATTCGCAACGCACATATGGTTCGCGCGCGTGAGCGAGCCGATCGTCGTCGAGGTGCGCCGCAACGGAGTCGTCGAGGCGGCGCACCGCGTCCATGCCGTCGCGGTCCGCTCGGGTGAGGTCGTGGCGACGGCGGGCGATCAGTCGCTGACGTGCTTCATGCGCTCCGCCTCCAAGCCGCTGCAGGCTCTCCCGCTCGTGCGCGCCCGCGACGACCTGCCGGACGACGAGCTCGCGATCGCGTGCGCGTCCCATCACGACACGCCCGAGCAGGTGGCCGCGGCGCGCGCGCTACTCGCGCGCGCCGCGGCGACGGAGGACGATCTCGAGCTCGGCCTACAGGAGAGCCGGCCGCCGGAGCGGATCCACAACAACTGCTCTGGCAACCACGCCGGGCTGCTCGCCCTCTGCCGCGCCCACGGCTGGCCGACGCAGGGCTACCGCCTGCCGGAACATCGCGTCCAGCGGGCTTGCCTGGAGGTTCACGTCGAGGCTGCCGAGGTCGAGCCCGAGACGCTCGTGACCGGCACTGACGGGTGCGGCATCGTCACCTTCGGGCTCACGCTCGAGCGGATGGCGCACGCCTTCTCGCGGCTCGAGTCGCTTCCCGGCGGCCCGCGAGTGGCGGCTGCGATGCGGGCGCGGCCGGACCTCGTAGGCGGCCCCGACGGCGCCGACTATCTCCTCATGCGCGGCGCACCGGGCTGGCTCGCGAAGGGCGGTGCGGAGGGACTTCTCTGCGCTGCCGGACCGGACGGGACCGGGATCGCGCTCAAGACGGAGGACGGTGCAGCCCGGGCCCACGCGCCGGCGCTCGCTGCCTTCCTTGGGCTGCTCGGCATCGAGCTGCCCGACCTCGCTGTCCGCCCGATCCTCAATACGCGCGCCGAGCGCGTCGGCGAAGTTTGCACCGCTCGTTGACAACTTCTTTACGAATCGGCAAGTCCTGACTAGTATCCGGCTCGCGATTGGAGGGAGGACCGGGGCACGGGCGAGGGGGGGCCGCGGTCGGTTGTTGTAGTGCTGTCGTGCAACCACTAGGCCGGGAGGTTTCGGGACGTGCTGACCGTCGACATCTCGCTTCCTGACGTCGAAGAGCTCCACAAGCTCGTCACCGAAGGGAGGGAGAAAGGCTTCCTGTCCTACGACGAGATCGCCGGCGCGCTCGAGGACGTGGTGCTGACGAAGGAGCAGGTCGAGGACTTCTACACGTACCTGGTCGAGCACGGCGTCGACGTCGTCGAAGGCGAGCGGCACAAGGCGCCGCCGCACGAGCCGCCGCCTCCCGAGGACGAGAAGGCCGCCGTTGCGCCGAAGCTCGACCTCACCGTCGAGCCGTCGCTCGACTCCCTCCGCCTCTATCTGCGTGAGATCGGGAAGGTGAACCTCCTCACAGCCGACCAGGAGGTGACGCTCGCGAAGCGGATCGAGCGCGGCGACATGGGCGCGAAGAGGGAGATGATCGAGGCCAATCTCCGTCTCGTCGTCTCGATCGCCAAGGGCTACCTCGGCCGCGGGCTCTCGTTTCTCGACCTGATCCAGGAGGGCTCGCTCGGCCTGATCCGTGCCGTCGAGAAGTTCGACTACCGCAAGGGCTACAAGTTCTCGACCTACGCGACGTGGTGGATCCGGCAGGCCGTCACACGGGCGATCGCCGACAAGGCCCGCACCATCCGGATCCCCGTGCACATGGTCGAGAAGCTGAACAAGGTCGTGCACATCGAGCGCCAGCTCGTGCAGCGCCTGGGGCGCGAGCCGAGCGCGGAGGAGATCGCCGAGGAGCTCGAGATCACGACCGCGGAGGTGCGCGAGATCCTGCGCATGTCGCAGCTTCCCGTCTCGCTCGAGAAGCCGATCGGCGAGGAGGAGGACTCGTCGCTCGGAGACTTCGTCGAGGACGAGGCGGCCGAATCGCCGTTCGACACAGCGCAGCTCATGCTGAGGCGTGAGGATGTCGTCAACGCGCTCAACGCGCTGCCGCGACGGGAGCGCGAGGTGATCGAGCTTCGTTACGGGCTGCTCGGCGGCGAGCCGCGCACGCTCGAAGAGGTCGGCCGCGCCTTCGGGGTCACGCGCGAGCGGATCCGCCAGATCGAGAACAACACGCTGAAGAAGCTCGAGCATCTGCCCGAAGCGCAGGCGCTCCGGGACGCCGTCAGCTAGCGGCGTCTGGATCCCGGCTGAGCTCGGCGTCCGTTGCGCGCTGCAGCGGGACGAAGAGCTTGCAGTGCGGGCATTTGAAGCCGAGGTAGCGGGCGGCGCGGCCGCCCGCGATCGGTTCTCCCGCGAACGTCTTGTGGCAGTGCGGGCACTCGACCTCGAAGCTCTGCTCGTCCGTGACCCCGCCCATGGAGGCGGAGTACCCTGCGCGGCCGATCGCCACGCATCGGCACCGTCCGACGGGACTCGTAGCCTGCGCCGCCAGTGGATGAGGATCCGTTCCGCCGCGGTCTGGCCGAGTTCGTCGGCGCTTTCACGCTGATCTTCATCGGCGGCGGGGCCGGAATTGTCAGCCACAGCGACATCGTCGCCGTCGCGCTCGCAAACGGCCTGGCGATCGGGATCATGGTCACGAACCTCGGCCACATCTCCGGCGGCCACTTCAATCCGGCGATCACGCTCGGGTTCGTGGTGACGCGCCGCATCAAGCTGACTCTCGCGGCCGTCTACTGGTTCGCGCAGCTGCTGGGTGCCGTCTGCGCCGCCTTCCTCCTGCGGTACTTCTTCACGCAGACCGCGGTGAAGCTCACCGCGCCGGCTCCGGCCACGGGCTTCAGCGACTGGAAGGCCCTCCTGCTCGAGGCGATCATGACGTTCTTCCTCGTCTGGGCCGTCTGGGCGACGGCCGTCGATCCGCGCGGAGCCTTCAAGGCCATCGCGGGTCTCGCGATCGGCCTGACGATCACGATCGACGTCTTCGTCGGCGGCCCGATCACCGGCGCCGCGATGAACCCCGCTCGGGCCTTCGGCCCGGAGCTCGCCGGCAACACCTGGACGGGCTGGTGGATCTACTGGATCGGCCCGTTCGCGGGAGCCCTCCTCGCAGCGCTCGTCTTCGAGCACCTCTATCTCCGGCCCGAGCAACCGGACGTAGTGGGCCCATCGGAATCCGGCGTCGAAGAGCCGGGAGCCGGCGAGACCGCGGCCGGCTAGGGGAGAAACGCCACGTAGGATTCGACGGGGTCGCGGTCGCGCGGAGCCGGCTGGCGCGCGCCGCTGCCGAAGTGGAGCAGGCCGAGGAAGCGTTCTCCCGCCGGGATCCCGACCGAAGCCCGGCCGGCCTTCGTGCGCAGCACCGCCGGCGTTCGCCAGTAGGTGGCGATGTTGCGCTCCGTTGCGGCCAGGAGAACCAGCATGATCGCCGCGGCCGTCGCGCACACGTCCTCCTCGTCCATCGCGAGGTCGCCCGTCAGCGCGGCGGTCGCGAGCACGAGCGTCGGAGCCCTGTCGAGCTTCCCGGACTCCTTCTCGCCGGCCGCCCGCTTCAGCGCGTCGAGCGTTGAAGGGCCGAGGACGCGGAAGCGCCACGGCTGGTTGAGATGGTGCGTCGGCGCGTGACGCGCGACCGCGAGGAGCTCCAGCAGTGTCTCGCGCGATAACGGCTCCGGCTCGAAGGCCTTGTGCGTCCGCCGCGCCGCGGCCAGCTCAGCGAGCTTCACCCGAGACGTGCGCTTACGGAGACGCTCGCGCCCGCGCGCTTGAGCAACGCCGAGAACGGACAGCCCTCGTCTGCCTCCGCGAGCGCCGCCTGGAGCGCGGCATCGTCCAGGCCGTCCACCTGGACGACGAACTCGACCCTCGAGCCGACGATCTGGTGGCCCTGGCCCTCGACCTCGTCCATCTCGATCGTGACCGTGGTGTCGAGCCGGCCCGGCGGCATGCCAGCGGAGGTCAGGACGCCGGCGAGGGACATCGTGATGCAACCGCCGTGCGCGGCGGCGAGCAGCTCCTCGGGGCTCGTCTTGCCGCCCGGGTCGCCGACCCGCGAGGGCAGGGAGAAAGGCAACCGCGCGAAGGCGCCGCTTTCGGCGTCGAGCGTGCCCGCGCCGCGCGCAAGGTTCCCGTCCCACCCGATGTGCGCCGTGCGCTCGATGTGCGGCATCAGCAGCCGCCCGCCACGACGGCAACGGAGCCGTCGGGGTAGTAGGCCTCGGCCGGCGAGCCCGCCGGGCGGAAGACGCCCAGCACCTGCATTTCGCCGGGGCCGTGGTTCTCGAGGCAGTGGATGAGCCGAGCCGGCAGGTGCACCGCAGAGCCGGGCTGCAGCGGCGCGCTCTCGGTGTCGACGTGGAACGCGCCCTCTCCGTCGAGGATGTAGACGACTTCGTCGTAACGGTGGAAGTGATCCGGGGCGCGCCCCGGTGGGATGTACCCGACGAACTGTGTCACCGACTCGCAGCCGTTGTCCGGCTGCGCGAGAAGGGCGAACTCGCGCCCCGCTGTGGCCACGCCCCGCTCGCTGGTAGGAACTACGGCGTGGCTGGAGCCAGCGTCGAGGGGGTCCTCGACGAGGACGGAGAGAAGCAGCAGGCGGTCCGCCGCCTCGATGCGCCATGGTGTGCTGCGCGCGACGAAGACGCCGGTTCCAGACTCGAGTGAATGATTCTCGCCGCCGACCGTCGCGGCCGCGCTCCCCTCGAGGACGTAGAGCACCTCGTCTCGCAGGTCGTCGTGCTGCTCCTCGCCCGCGCCGTCGAAGCGCTTCAGGCGTTGCTCGAACTGCGGGCACGTCACGAGCGGGGTGACGGGCCCATCCGCACCCCCGGGTTGGATGACGTAACGCACGACCAAGATGAGCCTATATGTGCTTTCACTTCCATGACAAAGGGGGGGTAGGATCGCGCCACTTGCCCGTTTGGACACAAACCTCGGCCGGAGGTACGCGTCTTAGCTGTCGGGGCGTCTGAATACGGGCGTCTGAATAAGGAGGGAATGAATGTTGAAGAAGGTTGGAGTACTCGCGGGGATTGCGTCGGTGGTTGCCGTCGTAGTCGCCACG
This sequence comes from uncultured Actinomycetes bacterium, assembly GCA_963731015.1. Lineage (GTDB taxonomy): Bacteria > Actinomycetota > Thermoleophilia > Gaiellales > Gaiellaceae > Palsa-739. Next base: position 153,244 of record CAVSTY010000003.1, on the reverse strand, counting down.
ACGCTCGGGAGCACGGCGTCGGCCAAGGTCGCCGCCAAGTCGGCTCTGTGCAAGAAGGCCGGTCTCGGCTACGCCGGGCCGCTTTCGGGCGGCGCGGCATTCCTCGGCGACGACCAGTCGAACTGGGAGAAGCTGTTCATCAAGAACTGGAATGCCGGCAAGAAGATCCCCGGCGTGTCGAAGAAGCTTCACCGGGTCAAGCTGAGTCTCGCGTTGGCGGGTGACAGCACGCTCAACTCGCAGAAGGCCGCAACGGTCGCCAGGCAGATGGTCGCCAACAAGCAGATCCTCGGCATGGTCGGCTTTGCCGGCTCGAACGAGAATCTCGGCGGTGGCCCGACGCTCGACGGGGCACATCTCCCTTACGTCTCCGGCTCGGCGACGCTCGACACGCTCGCCACCGGCACCAGCACGCAGAAGCCGCTGAAGTACTTCTATCGCGTCGTTCCGCCGAACGCAGTCCAGGCGCAGACGCTGCCGTTCCTCATCAGCCATCTCGGGCTCAAGAAGAACGACAAGGTCATGGTCGTGGACGACGGTGAGGCATACGGCATCGGACTCGCCAACGATGGGCAGAAGATCTTCAAGGCCCACAAGCTCAAGGTGACCCGCAAGTCGGTGAAGGAGACCGACCAGAGCAGTGCCGCCGAGTTCGCGGCAGCGATCCAGCCGGTGGCGGCTCAAGCCGTGGCCCTTGGCGTGAAGCTCGTCTATGCGCCGACGCAGGACGCGGCCGACTCGCAGGTGTTCGCACAGGACCTGCAGACCTCCGGTTACCACGGGAAGATCATGGCGACCGACGGAAGCGTCAGCCCGGACTTCCACTTCACCGGTGGATACGTCTCGTTCTTCGGTCCCAACATCTCGGCCATCAACAAGACGTATCTGAAGAGGTACAAGTCGGCGTACGGTGCGAAGTCGGCGTCCGATCCGTTCGGGGCTCCGAGCTTCGTGGCGACCGAGATGCTCGGCGTCGCGATCTCGAAGGCGTGCGCGGCGGTGCACGGGCACCTGCCGTCGAACATCACGAAGGCTCGCGGAGCAGTGGCAGCGAAGGTGAAGAAGACCAAGCTGAGCTCGAGCATCCTCGGCTACCCGATGGCGTTCAACAACAAGGCCGACGCCTTCCACGGGCCGTCGTCCGGTGCAACGCTGTTCCAGATCAAGTCGAACGGCTCGTACAACCAGCTCTACGCAACGCACTAGCGATCCGCGTAGTGTCCGCGTGAGAACGGCGTGCGGCCCGTCCCTCGAGGGCGGGCCGCACGCTCAACTGACGAGGAGGGAACGAGCGGCATTCTCGCCTTCCAGCTCTACGACTGGCACTTCTTCTTCCAACAGGTCGTCGCCGGCGTCACGGTCGGCAGCCTCTACGGGCTGATCGCGCTCGGCTACACGATGGTCTATGGCGTCCTGAAGCTGCTCAACTTCGCGCACGGGGACGTCTACATGATCGGCGCGTACATCGGCTTGTTCACGCTTACGGCGCTCGGCTCGCCGACCGATCCGATTCTGCCGCTCGTGCCGATGATCCTGCTCGCGTTCGCCGCCTCGATGGCGGGGTGCAGCATCCTCGGCGTCGTGATCGAGCGGTTCGCCTACCGGCCGCTGCGTAACGCACCCCGAATTGCCCCGCTGATCAGCGCGTTGGGGGTCTCGTTCTTCCTACAGCAGACGGCGGTGCTGCTCTGGGGCGCGAACCCACGCACCTACGACACGTTCGACCTCGAGAAGAACGAGAGCGGCGTAGGCGTGCTCTTCCACGGCAAGAGCGCGGGCAACTTCAGCATCCAGTACATCCAGATTGTGGTCATTCTCTCCACCGTGGTCCTGATGGGCGCGCTGTCGCTCTTCGTCTGGCGTACTCGCACGGGCAAGGCGATGCGCGCCGTCTCGGTCGATCGCGAAGCGGCCTCGATGATGGGGATCGACGTCGACCGCGTGATCTCGATCACGTTCCTGATCGGCTCCGCGCTCGCCGCGGCGGCGGGTGTGATGACCGGGCTGATCTACCAGCAGCTGAATCCTTACATGGGCTTCGGCACGGGCCTGAAGGCGTTCACCGCAGCCGTCATCGGCGGGATCGGCAACATCGGCGGCGCCGTGCTCGGCGGACTGCTCATCGGTCTACTCCAGACGTTCACCGTCGCCTATCTATCCTCGACGTTCTCGGACTTCATCCTTTTCGCGATCCTCGTCATCTTCATGCTCTTCCGTCCGACGGGGATCCGGGGCACACCGGTGCTGCAGAAGGTCTGACATGTCGATGGACGCCCCCACTCCTTCCGACCCGGGCAGCGGCCCCCAGATCGGCGCCGACGAGTGGGTGCGTCGCTCGGGAGAGCGGACCACCGGGTCCGGCGGCGTCATCGGGTTCCTCAACCGTGTGGCCGACCGCACGCCGCGCATCCTGTTGCTCCTCGCCTTCGTCGGCTTCGCCTGCGCGATTCCCTTCCTGACCTCGAACGTCTACGTGATCGGCGTCGCCGCCGACACGATGCTCTACGTCCTGCTCGCCGTCGGCCTGAACGTCGCGGTCGGCTGGGCCGGCATGCTCGACCTCGGCTACGTCATCTTCTACGGCTTCGCGGCCTACCTCTTCGCCGAGCTCTCCTCGGCTCACTACGGCCTCCACTGGTCGACGTGGCAGAGCGTGCCGTTCGTGATCGCGTGCACGGTGGTGCTCGGCTTCGTGCTCGCGCTCCCGTCGCTGCGGCTGAGCGGCGACTACTTCGCGATCGTGATGCTCTTCTTCCTCCTGATGTTCAACAACTTCACGTCGAACGGGTACGTCTGGGACTGGTTCGGGCTGGGCGCGCCCCACGACATCACGGGAGGGCCGACGGGCATCACGAACATCGACCCGTGGCGCGTCTTCGGTCATGCGCTGAACCCCAACAATCCGCAGGACTACCTCTGGGTCGCCTCCGCCGGCGTCTTCGTGATCGCCGTCCTCCTGGCGTCCGCCAACAAGTCGCGGACCGGCCGCGCATGGCGGGCGCTGCGGGAGGATCCCCTCGCCGCGAACCTCATGGGCATGCCGGTCAAGTGGCTGGGACTGCTGGCGATCGCGGTCGGAGCCGGCGTCGCCGGATTCGCCGGCACGGTCAACGCCTCCTACTACCAGGGCGTGTTTCCCGATGCGTTCACCCTCCAGCTCCTGATCCTGATCTACGCGATGGTGATTCTCGGCGGCGCCGGGAGCCTGGGCGGCGTCATCTTCGGCGCTGTGGCCATCAACGTGCTGCTCGAGGTCCTCACCACCCCCAACCACGCGCGCTGGGTCTTCTACGCGGCCGTCCTGCTCGGACTGCTCGCAAAGGTGCGGCCCTGGAAGGTGCTCGCCGCTGTACTCGCTGGGCTCGTCGGGTTCGGCCTCGTCATGCACGCGATCGCCGGCGCAATCTCGACGCGGTGGGTAGACGGACCGATCGCCGTGGGCCCGACGGCGTTCACGACACACGGCTTTTTCGCGACGCTCATCCGGCACTGGATGGTCCTCCCGAAGGGCACGTACGAAGTCTCGAACTACAAGCCCGGCAACTACGCCTTCGTGATCGTGATCGCGATCGTGCTCACGTGCACCGTGCTCAAGGGGTGGAAGCGCTACGCACTCCTTGTACCGACCATCTGGCTCGGCGCCTTCGTCTGGGAGACCGACCTCGTCAACCAGGCTGCGACGACGCGCTACCTCCTCGTCGGTGCGCTCCTCATCACCCTCATGGCGACTCGGCCGAACGGACTGTTCGGGCAGCAGCGAGTGGAGATCGTATGAGCGAGCAGGCCGCGGACAAGAAGCCCCTACTCGAACTGCAGAAGGTGAGCATTTCGTTCGGCGGCCTCAACGTCATCGACGACCTCGACATCCACGTCAACGAGCACGAGATCGTGAGCGTGATCGGCCCGAACGGCGCCGGCAAGACGACGTTGTTCAACCTCATCACCGGCGTCTACCGGCCCGACGGGGGCGACATCCTGCTCGACGGGCAGAGCCTGATCGGGCTGCGGCCGCACAAGATCACCGAGCGTGGCGTCGCGCGCACCTTCCAGACGCTCCGGCTGTTCCTGAACATGACGGTGAAGGAGAACGTCATGGCGGCGCAGTACGTCCGCACCAAGGCGACGCTGATCGAGCAGATGCTGCAGCTGCCGCGCGCGCGGCGCGAAGAGCGCGAGATGAACGCGTTCGCCGAGGAGAAGCTCGGCTTCTTCGGCGAGCGGCTGATGGGCTATCGCTGGAACCAGCCCGCGTACAGCCTTTCGTACGCGAACCGGCGCCGGCTCGAGATCGCGCGCGCGACGGCGACGCGGCCGCGGATCCTCCTGCTCGACGAGCCGGCAGCGGGCATGAACCCGGTTGAAACGCACGAGATCACCGAGCTGATCGTGAAGCTGCGCGACGAGGGCGACTTCACCATCCTGTTGATCGAGCACGACATGCACGTCGTCGAGGGCATCTCGGACCGCGTCGTTGCGCTCGACCACGGCGTCAAGATCGCGGAGGGAAGCTTCGAGGCCGTGGCAACCAACCCGCGCGTGATCGAGGCGTACCTCGGTGCGAGCGCGACGGCGACGAAGTGAACGAGGCGGCGCCCGAAGCGGGCGGGAACGGAGCTGCGCCGGAGCCTCTGTTGCAGCTCGAATCAGTCGACACCTATTACGGGCTGATCCACATCCTGCAGGATGTCAATCTCGAGGTGCGGCGCGGCGAGCTCGTCTGCCTGCTCGGCGGCAACGCCTCGGGGAAGTCGACGACGCTGAAGACGGTGCTCGGGATCGTCCGGCCGAAAAACGGCGTCGTGCGCTTCGAGGGCGAGGACGTGACCTCGCGCACGACGAGCTACCGGATCGGCAAGGGGATGGCGATCGTGCCCGAGAACCGGCGCCTCTTCGGGCCGATGACGGTGCTCGAGAACCTCCAGATGGGCGCCTACCTGCAGGGCGGCGGCACGAAGGAGGCGTTCGACCGGGTGTACACGCTCTTCCCGCTGCTGTACGAGCGGCGCTCGCAGCTGGCGGGCACGCTTTCGGGCGGGGAGCAGCAGATGGTTGCCATGGGTCGCGCGCTCATGGGCAAGCCGAAGCTGCTGCTGATGGACGAGCCGTCGATGGGACTCGCGCCGATCCTCGTCGAGCGAAGCTTCGAGATCATCCAGCAGGTGCACGAGTCGGGAGTCGCGATGCTCGTCGTCGAGCAGAACGCGAACGTTTCCCTCTCGATCGCCGACCGCGGCTATGTCCTGTCGACCGGCCGGCTCGTGCTCGAAGGTCCCGCCGCCGAGCTGCGCGAGCACGAGGATCTTCGCAAGGCCTATCTCGGCCGCTAGCTTGACCGGGATGGACGAGGCACTGCAGCGGGCCGTGCGCTGGCGCGAGGTGGGCCGCAGGGTCGCCGTTGCGACCGTCGTGGCGACTCGCCGCTCGGCGCCGCGTCCGGTCGGCTCGAAGCTCTACGTCAGCGACAGCGGTGACCTCGCCGGGTCGGTCTCCGGCGGCTGCGTCGAAAGCGACGTCGTCCTCGCGGCGCAGGCGCTCCTCGCGGGCGGTGCGCCGCAGCTGCTCACGTACGGGATCACCGACGAGATGGCCTTCGGGATCGGCCTTCCCTGCGGCGGCGAGATCGACGTCTTCGTCGAGGAGCTCACCGATGTAGAGCGTCCGGACGTGACGCTCACGGTCGTCGCCGGCGAGAGCGTCGGCGAGCGGCTGCACGATCCCGAGCTAGAGCAGGCGGCGCGCCGGCGGGGTCGCAGCCACGTCATCGAGCTGAGCGACCGCACGGTTCTCGCGGACGTCGAGGCGCCGCCGCCGCGCCTGTTCGTCTACGGCGCAGTCGATACGGCAGAGGCGCTTTGCTCGTGCCGCAAAGCTCCTCGGCTGGCGAACGGTGGTCGCCGACGCGCGGGCGAGCTTCGCGACGGCCGAGCGAATCCCGAGCGCCGACGAGCTCCTGCTCGCCTGGCCCGAGGAGGCGATGGCGCAGGTCCAGCCGGACCTGGGTACGGCGGTCGTCGTCCTCACGCACGACGACAAGTTCGACCTGCCGCTGATCCGCGCCGCGCTCGAGAGCGACGCTTTCTACATCGGGTGGATCGGCTCCCGCCGCAACCAGGAGCGCCGCCGCGGGCTGTTGCGCGAGGAGGGAGTCACGGACGACGCCCTGGAACGGATCTCCGGGCCGGCGGGGCTCGACATCGGCGCGGACTCGCCGTCCGAGACCGCCGTCTCGATGCTCGGCGAGATCCTCGCCCTGCGCGCCGGTCGTGCCGGCGGACGCCTGAAGGAGGCGAAAACCCGCATTCACGCCGCTCTGTAGGATCGCCCTCGTGCTGTTGAGGGAGGTCGAATACGCCAAAGCGGGGTCCGTGGCGGAGGCGCTGGAGCTGCTCGCCGCGAACGACGGCGCCCGTGCCCTCGCGGGCGGGCAGACGCTGGTCAACGTCATGAAAGCGCGCGCCGCGTCGCCCGACATGCTCGTCGACCTGAACGGGCTCGAGGACCTGAAGGGGATCGAGCTCGCCGGCGACGGGACGCTCACGATCGGCGCGATGACGACGTACTCCGAGCTCATGGGCTCGGCGGAGGCGAAGGCGCGTCCGATCCTCGGCGAGGTCTGCGCGACGATCGCGGACGTCCAGGTGCGCAACCGCGGCACGATCGGCGGCAACGTCTGCTCGAACGACCCGACGAACCACCTGCCCCCACTGATGGTCGCGATCGGCGCGCGCATGACGATCGCCGGGGCGGGCGGTGAACGCGAGGTGCCCGCGGAGGAGTTCTTCCTCGGCGTCTACCTGACCGCGGTCGGGCCCGGCGAGCTGCTGACGCGGATCTCGATTCCGGCCGGCAAGAAGGACGGCTTCGCCGCAGTGACGCTCGGCGCCGAAGGGACGTGCATCTGCAACGCGGCCGCGAGCGTCAACGGCACCGTGCGTGTCGCGCTCGGCTGTGTCGACGCGGTTCCGGTGCTCCTCACGGCCGACTCGGCCGAAGGAGTCGCGGCACGCCGTCCGCGCGGCCAACCTCATGCCACCGTCCGACGTCCACGCCTCGAGCGAATACCGCACGCAGCTCGCCGGGGTGCTCGCGACCCGCGCCGCGCAGGAGGCGGCGGCCCGCTGATGGACGTCACGGTCACCGTCAACGGCACGACGTACGAGCGCGACGTCGAGCCGCGCAAGCTCCTGATCCACTTCCTGCGCGACGACCTCGACCTGACCGGCAGCCACATCGGCTGCGACACCGGCAACTGCGGCGCGTGCTCGGTGATCCTCGACGGGGTACTCGTGAAGAGCTGCATGCTTCTCGCCGTCCAGGCGAACGGCGCGAGCATCGAGACCGTCGAGGGCCTCAGCGAGGACACGAATCTGACGCCGCTGCAGCAGGCATTCAACGAGCACCACGCGCTCCAGTGCGGCTACTGCACGCCGGGGATGCTGATGAGCGCGACCGCGCTGCTGCGCGAGAACCCGAGCCCGTCCGAGGACGAGATCAAGAAGGCGCTGCAGGGCAACATCTGCCGCTGCACCGGCTACTGGAACATCTTCGAAGCGGTGAAGTCGGTGGCGAAGTGAGCGAAACGGTCGTCGCTCCGGCGCCGGTCGAGGTGCAGAAGGGCTGGGGCGGCCAGAGCGTCCGGCGCAAGGAGGACAAGCGGCTTCTGCAGGGCGAGGGCGTCTTCGTCGACGACGTGAAGCGCCACGGGATGGGCTATCTCCACTTCGTGCGCAGCCCGTACGCGCACGCTCACATCACGCGGGTCGACGTCTCGGCGGCCGAGGCGATCGACGGCGTCTACGGGACACTGACCGGCGAGGAGGTCGCGGCGCTCACCGATCCGTTCTTCCAGATCTCGAGCGCCCCGGGCGCCGACATCAAGGACTTCTCGCTCGCGGTCGGCAAGGTGCGCTACGCCGGCGAGCCGGTCGTGGCCGTGGTCGCCGAGACGCGCGAGCTCGCCCGCGACGCGTCCGAGCTCGTCGAGGTCGACTACGAGCCGCTCGAGGCGGTCGTCGACGCGCGGAAGGCGCAGGACTCCGACACGCCGGTACTCCACGACGACGCCGGCGGAAACCTCATGTGGTCGGGCCTCTACTCGTGGGGCGACCTCGACGCCGCCTTCGCCGAGGCAGACCGGGTGGTGAAGATCCCTGAGCTCCACTTCCACCGCTTCAACTCGACCCCGCTGGAGTGCGACGGTGCGCTCGTCGAGTTCAACCGCGGCGTCGGGCAGTGGACGATCCACACGAACAACCAGTTCCCCGGGTTCGCCGCGATCATGATGGGGCCGGCGATGAAGGTGGGGCTCGACAAGCTCCGCTTCGTCACGCAGGACATCGGCGGCGGCTTCGGCAACAAGATCACGTCGCATCCGCAGCTCGTCGTCTGCTGCCTGCTCGCGCGCAAGCTCAACCGGCCGGTGCAGTGGACGGAGTGGCGCACCGACTTCCACCTCTCGATGTCGCACGGCAACGAGCGCTGGTTCCGGGACACCGAGGTCGCCGTCAAGGCCGACGGGACGCTGCTCGGCTTCCGCACGAAGGCGCTCGACGACGCCGGCGCGTGGCTGCGCTACGAGCCGCTCGGCGGTGTGATCTGGGCACAGGTGACGCCGGGGATGTACCGCTGGCGCCACATCGAGCTCGAGTTCACGCAGGTCGCGACCAACAAGGCGCCGGTCTCCCCGAACCGCGGCTACTCGCGCATGCAGCACCTCTGGTTCACCGAGCGCGTGATCGACATCGTCGCGCGAGAGCTCGGCCTCGATCCGGTCGAGGTGCGGAAGAAGAACTACATCCGCGCCGAGGACATGCCGTACGAGACGCCGAACGGCTGTGTCTACGACTCCGGCGATTACGCCGCGATGCTCGACCTGGCGCTCGAGCTGATCGACTACGGCTCGGTCCCGGGCAAGCGTGCGGAGGCGAAGGAACGCGGCAAGCTCCTCGGTGTCGGGATCGGCTCGACGCTCGACTCCGGCACGAACAACTTCGGCCAGTCGCGGCTCATCAATCCGGAGCTCCAGTTCTCGGGCAACAACGAGGTCGCGACCGTCAAGCTCGACATCTTCGGCGAGATCGTCGTCACGCTCGGCACGACGCCGCAGGGGCAGGGACACGAGACGACCGCGGCTCAGGTCGTGGCCGACATCCTCAGCTGCTCGGTCGACGACGTGCACGTTCGCGCCGGCCACGACAGCTACTGGAACTCGCACGCCGGCTTCTCGGGCACGTACGCGAGCCAGTTCGCGGTGACGGGCCTCGGCGCGGTCAAGGGCGCGACCGACATGCTCGCGGCCGAGATCAAGAAGCTCGCCGGCGCCGTCTTCGGCGGCGTGCCGCCGGAGGCGCTCGAGCTCGCCGACGGCGGCGTCCGGATCAAGGAGAGCCCCGACGCGTTCCTCCCCTTCATGGCCTGCGGCGCGATCATCAACGCGAACAACGCGGGTCTCCCGGAGGACCTCGACGTCACGCTCAACTGCCGCTACGTCTACCGGCCGCCGTTCGAGGTGCCGGACGTGGAGCGGAAGTTCGGCAACCTCACGCTCACCTACGCCTGCCAGGTGCACGTCGCCGTCGTCGAGATCGACCCGGAGACGGGCTCCTACGAGATCGTCGACTACGCCGCCGTCGACGACTGCGGCAAGCGGATCAACCCGCAGATCGTCGAGGGCCAGGTGATGGGCGCGACCGCGCACGCGATCGGCGCCGCCGTGCACGAGACGTACGAGTACGACGAGGACGGGAACCTGCTGACGCCCAACTTCTACGACTACCACGTGCCGCACGCGCTCGACATGCCGCCGCTCGCGACCGGCGCGATCGAGAGTCCTTCCCCGTTCACGCCGCTCGGGACGAAGGGGATGGGCGAGGGCGGCGGCGCCGGGATCCACGCCGTCTGCGCCGCGATCCAGGACGCGACCGGAGCGGTCGTGACCGACAGCCACAACCCGTACCAGCGCGTCTGGCGGCTGCTGCAGGAGGCGAGCGCGTGAACGTCTCCGGCGACCGCACCTTCGCCGCGCCGCGCGCGACCGTGTGGGAGGTGCTGAACGACCCGGCGTCGATGGCGAAGACGATGCCGGGCGTCCAGAGCTTCGAAGTCCACGACGACCGGCGCTGGACCGCCAACGTGAAGATCCCGCTCGGGCTCGGCGGCCTGAAGATGAAGGTCGACATGGAGAAGATCGAGGAGCGCGAGCCCGAGTTCGCGAAGCTCGCCGTCAAGGGCAACGGCGTCGGCGCGATCATGAACATGGAGACGTCGTTCACGCTCACCGACGCGGCCGAGGGCGCCACCTCGATGGCGTGGAGCGCCGAGGTGAAGATCCTCGGCCCGGTCGGCTCGATGGGCCAGCGCGTGCTGCAGCCCATCGTGAACCAGCAGGTGCAGCAGGTCCTCTCGGCGCTGGACGAACAGGTTCAGGAGGCGTTGGGGAAGACCGGCTGATGACGCCTCCGCTCCGGTTCGGCGTCATGCAGCTCACGATGGAGCCGCTCGACGAGATGCTCGCGTCAGCGCGTGCGATGGACGAGGCCGGGCTCGACACGATCTGGCTCGCCGAGGCGTACCCCTGGTGGCGCAAGCACGGGATGGAGGCGCGCTCCTCCTCCGGCGTCGGCGCGCTGATGGCCCGCGAGACGGAGCGCATCACGATCGGCTGGGGGATCATCGCCGCCTCGACCCGGCATCCCGTCCAGGCCGCGATGGATGCGCGGGTCGTGCAGGAGGCGGCCGGGCCGGGACGGTTCATCCTCGGCTTCGGGACGTCCAAGATCTTCCTCAACAACACGAAGACGCAGACGAAGAAGACGCTCGGGCCGATGCGCGACGCCGTCACGATTGCGCGCGGGGTCCTCTCCGGCGAGCGCTTCGACTACGACGGCGACACGTGGAGCGCGGACGTGCCCGCTCTCGCGCCCGAAGCGCATGCGCCGCGCGAGGTGCCGCCGCTCTACGTCGCCGCGACCGCGCCGAAGATGCAGCAGCTCGCGGGCGAGATCGCCGACGGCTGCCTCACGCCTTCGATCACGACTCCCGGCTTCGTCCGCTACACGCGCGACAACGTCGGCGGCGAGATCGACGTCGGCTGCACGGTCGTCGCCTCGATCCACGAGAGCGACCGCGACGCCGGACGCGACGGCGCGCGCGAGATCGCGGGCATGTACCTCGCGAACAAGGTGCAGAACATCCAGGGCGCCGCCGACACGCTGCTCGAGCTCGCCGGCATCGAGCAGGACGAGATCCGGCCGGTCGCCGAGGCGATGGAGCGGGGCGGTCGCCTCGCGGCGAAGGCCGAGGTCTCGGATGCTCTCCTCGACAAGTGCCGCCCGATCGCGGGGACGCCTTCGGACTGCATCGAGGCGATCGAGGAGTACCGGGACGCCGGCTGCACCCATGTCATGCTCGAGCTCTGGGGCGCGGACCGCCACGAGCAGATCCGGCTCTTCGGCGAGAAGGTGCTGCCGCAATTTCGCGGGTAGACGACATGCTCGAGGAGGCCCGCTCGCACATCGTCCGCTACACGCCGGAGGAGGCGCGAGCAGACTCCGATCTGCTCCTCGTCGATACCCGCTCGGTCGACGAGCGCGAACGCACCGGCGTCATCCCGGGCGCGGAGCACATTCCGCTGTCGGTGCTCCCCTGGAGAACCGAGCAGCTCGCCGGCCGGCGCGTCTGCGTCGTCTGTGCGCAGGGCTATTCGTCCTCCCTGGCGGCTGCTCAGCTCGTTGAGCTCGGCGTCGACGCGGGCGACCTGATCGGAGGCTACGAAGCATGGTGAGCGTCGAACGCGACCGGCTCGTCGAGACCGCTTCACGGCTGGTCGACGTCCCGAGCTTCACGGGCGACGAGGAGCCGGCAGCGCGCGTCATGGTCGAGCTCTTCGAGTCGCTCGGCCTGCAGGTGCAGTGGCAGCAGGTGGAGGAGGGACGCGCGAACGCGCTCGGCACCTGGCCCGGCGCCGGCGGCGGCAAGTCCCTGATGTTCAACGGCCACCTCGACACCTCGTACTCGGGCCGTGAGCCCTGGCTGCGCGGCGTCCCGGGCTTCCAGCCGCAGGCGTTCGAGCGGGACGGCAGACTCTACGGTCTCGGCATCTCGAACATGAAGGGCGCGGTCGCCTGCTACGTCGAGGCCGTGCGCGCGCTGCAGGACGCGGGCGTGCGGCTGCGCGGCGACGTCCTGATCGCTGCGGTCTGCGGCGAGATCGAGAAGACGCAGCAGGGCGACGAGCAGGGAGCGCAATACCGCGGCTACGCGGCCGGAACGCGCTACCTCGTCTCGCACGGCGGCGTTGCGGACATGTGCCTGCTCGGCGAGCCGACCGAGGGCAAAGTCGTGCTTGGCCACTTCGGCGCGCTCTGGCTGCGGATCCGCATCCACGGCGACTTCATCCACACGGCGTTCAGCGAGGGTCGGCGCGACCGCAACTCGATCCTGCGCATGCGCGAGGTGCTCGACGCGGTGCTCGAGTGGATCCCGGGCTGGGAGGACGATCCGGCGAACGCGTATCGCGGCGCCAAGGCGATCGTCAACGTCGGGGCGGTTGAGGGCGGCTTCGGCTGGCGCGCCTCCCGCACGCCGCACCACACCGACCTCTTTCTCGACGTCCGCGTGCCGCCGACGAAGCCGATGGCGGTCGCGCGCCGTGAGGTGCTCGACATGGTTCGCGGCCTCGCCGCGCGCTTTCCCGACTTCGCCGTCGAAGGAGAGGTCTTCGTCACGGCTCCGGGCGCGGAGATCGAGGAGGGCCACGAGCTCGTCGCCGCGATCGACGCCGCGCACGCGGAGGTCTGGGGCGAGCCGCCCGCGCGCGACGTGACGCGGTGGTTCAGCGACGCGTCCGCGCTGACGCGGTACGGCGTGCCGACGGTCAACTACGGAACCTCGACCGGGCTCATGGACGTCGAGCTTGGTGAGAACCTCGAGATCGACGCGCTCGTCAAGACGGCGGAGGTCTACGCGCGCGTCGCGCTGGAGGTCTGTGGCCGCGCCTGAGTGGACCGTGGAGCGGCACCTCGAGGCCGGCAGCGACCAGGGACGTGCTCTGTGGCACCGCTTCGCCGAGCTCGTCGCCGGGTGCGGCGAGCACTCGCTCTCGGTCGCGAAGACGACCGTGACGTTCAAGGGGCCGAAGCGCGGCTTCGCGGGTGCGCGGCCGAAGGGCGACGAGCTCGTCGGCTACTTCGACGTGACGTACCAGGTGGACGACCCGCGCATCCGGACTGTCTCGCCCTACCAGAAGGATCTCTTCGTCCACCACTTCCGCGTCGCGTCGATCGACGACGAGTTCGCGGGGTGGATCCACGACGCGTACGAGCAAGTGGGGTGCGGCCGGCGATGAAGCTCGTCACCTACGACGACGGCGGGGTCGGCTACCTCGACGGTGAGACGATCGTCGGTCTCGACGTCCCCACGATGCGCGAGTGGTTCGAGCGTGGCCGCGCAGACGAGACCGGCGAGCGCACGCCTCTCGCCGAGGCGAGGCTGCGCGCGCCGATCGTGCCGAAGAAGTTCTTCCATACGGCGGGCAACTTCCGGGAGCACGAGGAGGAGTCGAAGAACGTCAACTGGACGCACCGGATCGCGCCCTGGATCAACTTCTTCCAGAACGTCGACGCGATCGTCGGCCCGGACGAGCCGATCGTCTATCCCGAGCACCTGACCGAGGAGCTCGACTACGAGCTCGAGCTCGCCGTCGTCCTCAAGCGCGCGGGCAAATGGTTCTCGCCGGAAGAGGCCGCGGACTACATCGGCGGCTACGTGATCTTCAACGACATCACCGCCCGCGACATCCAGCGCGGCGAGATGCGCTCGGGCGTGTTCAGCTTCTGCAAGGCGATCGACACGTTCTGCCCGCTCGGGCCGTGGATCGTGACGCCCGACGAGATCCCGGACCCGCACGACCTCGCGATGGAACTGCGGGTCAACGGCGAAACACGGCAGGAGTCGCACTCGAGCCGCATGAGCGTGACGATCCCCGAGATCCTGAGCAACTTCTCGGCGCTCGGCTACAGCGCGGGGGACGTCCTCTCGACCGGCACGGTCGCGGGTGTCGCGGGCTTCAAGTCGGAGGAGGAGCGCAAGCGGCTCTACCTCAAGCCCGGCGACGTCGTCGAAGCGGAGATCGAGCGGATCGGCGTGCTGCGCAACCCGGTCGTCTCGTGGGAGGAAGCTCACGGCGAGCCGGCACCGCCTCGGATCCGCCCCTGGGGCGAAGACAGCTAGTCGAAGTCGAACTGCGTCGCGCTGGCGGGGTAGCTGCGCTCGTTCCACGCGTACGCGCGCTTCGGCCGTACGACGAACCACGGATCGGTCTCGCCGGAGGAGTCCGGTGTGAAGTCGTACTTCGGCCCGTAGACCTCGTCGACGCGTCGCTCGAGCGCGTCGTCGAGTACCGGCTCGGCGACTCCTTCGAGGATCACCGTCTCGTCGCCGCTCTCGAGATGGACGACGATCGCGGGATTCGCGGCGAGGTTCCGCGACTTCGCCGACTCGCGGCCGCTGCCGAAGAAGAAGGCGTCGTCGAGCCAGATCCCCCAGACCGGCATCGCATGCGGCCGGCCGTCCGGGCGCGAGGTGGAGACCCAGTAGTTGCGCGCCTTTTCGAGGTGCTCCGCCGCCCAACTCCAAGGCAGCATCCCGTCTTCGCTCTCTGGGATGCCGTAACCCTTGAACGATGGACGTCGACGCCGTGGCTCCACGCGCGGGACCCTACGTAAGATCGCGCAGTGCCCTGGCCGCGCGACGACGACAAGCTCGAGCGCGTCCGCGCGCTCATGGCGGAAGAGGAGCTCGACGCGCTTGTCGTGCGCGCGCCCGACAACGTCCTCTACCTGACGAACTTCTGGGGCATGAAGGGCTACGACGCCTGCGTGTTCCCGCGCGAGGGCGAGCCGGTGCTGGTCACGATCGAGGCGTCGGAGGAGGACGCGGCGCGCACGGCCTGGACCGAGGACGTCCGGCTGATCCGCGGCTACGACCCCGAGGATCCGCGCCCGCCGCTCGCGCGGACGCTCGAGGCGGCCGTCGCGGCGGCGCGCGACTACGAGCGGGTCGGCCTCGAGCTCTCGCTCGGCACGCAGGCCTCCGACCGGATGGTCGGTGAGCCCACCACCTTCACCGCCGCCTGGTTCGATGCATTCCCGGAGGCGGCCGACGCGACGCCGGCTCTCGTCCGCGCACGCTCGCTCAAGACGGAGCAGGAAGTCGAGCGCCTGCGGCTCGCGAACGAGCTCGCGGCGGCGGCGATGGACCACGTCCGCGAGCTGCTCCGTCCCGGCATGCGGGAGGCGCAGGTCGCCGCGCTCTGGCAGGGCTTCGTGCACGGCGAGGGCACGGGCTACCACGGCCAGGTCGAGCTCGCGCTCCCCTTTTCGCTCGTCTGGGCCGGCCGCGGAATCAAGACTTTCACTGCCACCGGCGACCTGCCCGTCGTGGAGGGCGAGCCGGTCCTGTTCGAGATCTGGGTCTGTGCCGACGGCTACTGGGCCGACCACACGAAGAACCTCGTCGTCGGCGAGCTGAAGCCCGAGTACGCCGAGCTCGAGACCGCGCTGATGGACGTGTACGACAGTGCGCTCGACGGCATCCGGCCCGGGGCCCCGATGGCCGAGCTCGACCGGGCCGTGCGCGACGGCATCGCCGCGATGGGCTACGCAGGCCAGCCGACGCACCCGATCTGTCACGGCGTCGGCGCCCGGGCGCACGAGCCTCCCTATCCCCACCAGGCCGGCGGGGGCGAGTTCGCGGAGGGGATGGTGGTCGCCGTCGAGCCCGGCGTCTACTGGCCCGGCGGCGGTGGGCTGCGGGTCGAGGACAACTTCCTCGTCACGAGCGGCGGTGTCGACAAGCTCTCCTCGTTCCCCGACGGAGTGGTGCGATGTCAAACCTGATCTGGACCGGCTCGCTGAACGACCGCTACGCGATCCGCGGCGAGGTCGGCCTGTATGACACGACGCTCCGCGACGGCGAGCAGACGGTCGGCGTCGTCCTCTCGCCCGAGGAGAAGCTCGAGATCGCGCGGCTGCTCGACGGGCTCGGGATCGGGCGGATCGAGGCGGGGTTCCCGCGCGTGTCGGAAGACGACCGGCGCGCGGTCGAGCTGATCGCCGGCGCGGGGCTCAGCGCCGAGGTCTGGGGCTTCTCGCGTGCCGTACCCGCCGACCTCGAGCTCCTCGTCGAGCTCGGCGTCGAGGCCTCGGTGATCGAGTCGCCGATCTCCGATCTCAAGCTCGACGCGATCGGCGTCTCGCGAGAGAAGATGCTCGAGCGCATCGCGAGCGCGATGCGCTTCGCCGACGAGCACGGCATCCGCGCCGCCTTCTTCGGCGTCGACTCGACGCGCGCCGAGCCGGACTTCTACCGGCAGGTCTACGAGACCGCGGTCGAGGCCGGCGCGAAGGAGGTCGCGGTCGTGGACACCCTCGGGATCGCGTCGCCGGAGGCTGTCGCTGACCTCGTCGGCGCGACGCTGCAATACGTCGACGGCGTGCCCGTCCATTTCCACGGCCACGACGACTTCGGGCTCGCGACCGCGTCGGCGGTCGCGGCGGTGCGCGCCGGCGCCACCTGGATCCACGGCACGATCAACGGCATGGGCGAGCGCGCGGGGAACGCCGACCTCGGCGAGATCGCCATTGCGCTGCGTGCGCTCTACGGGGTCGAGACCGGCCTCCGCTTCGAGCGGATCCGCGAGGCCGCCGCGCGTGTGCAGGAGCTGTCGGGCTACGGGCTCGCGCCGTGGAAGCCGCTGACCGGCGAGACGCTCTTCCGGCGCGAATCCGGCGCCGTCGCCTCGCAGTTCCACGACCCGCCCTCCATCGAGCCGTACTCCTCCGAGCTCGTCGGCGCCGAGCGCGCGATCGTGCTCGGCAAGAAGAGCGGACTCGACTCGATCCGGATCAAGGTCGACGAGCTCGGCCTCGACGTACCCGAGGAGCGCTGGCCGGAGCTGCTCGCGCGCGTCAAAGAGCTGGGCACGCGCAAGCGCGGCCTCGTCAACGACGACGAGTTCCGGGAGCTCGCGGAGGGCTGATGCGCGGGGCGGGGATCATCACGCTGCAGATCCTCGCCGCGGCCGTCGGGCTCGCCGCCGTCTCCGGCCTGATCGGGTTCCTCGTCGTGCAGTTCGCCGGCTGGGGTGACGCCGCGACGGGTTTCGGGTGGGGAATGATCTTCGGCGGTGGGCTCGTCGGCTTCGTCGCCGCCGGCTCCGGGAGCCCCAGCGAGAACCTCGCGCGCGGACGGACCGGCCAGTTCGCCACCTACTGGGGCGAGGGCTCGGCGCTGCCGACGACTCCGCTCCAGGTCGTGTTCGCCGGCGCACTCACCTTTGCGGGTGGGGTCGCACTCATCGTCCTCACCTACCAGTAGCTCGCGCGAGAAGAGATGATCCGCGACAGTGGCTGACTACGACGCGGTCATCGTCGGGAGCGGGGTCAACTCGCTCGCCTGCGCGGCGCTGCTCGCGCGAGCCGAGTGGCGCGTGTGCGTGCTCGAGCGCAACGACTGGTTCGGCGGCGCGATCAAGACCGAGGAGCTGACGGAGCCGGGATTTCTCCACGACGTCTTCAGCGCGTGGCACCCGCTCTGGGTCGGCGGCGCCGGGCACGCGGAGCTCGGCGATGAGCTCGCGGCGTGTGGGCTCGAGTACGTCAACACCGAGCTGCCGACGGCGACGGCCTTTCCGGACGGGGGCGCGGCGTTCCTTCTGCGCACGGCGGAGGGAAACGAGGAGGAGCTCGGGCCGGAGTGGCCGGGCGTGCTCGAGCGCTTCTTTCCCAACGCCGACCTCGCCTTCGGCGTCCTCGGCACCGAGCTGTGGTCGCCCGGGGGTTTGGCGCTGGCCGCGAAGGCCGTGCGGCGCCTCGGGCGCGCGGGCGCGCTCGCCTTCCTCGGCGAGGCTCTGCAGTCGAGCCGCGACTGGCTCGAGACGACGTTCGCCTCCGAGCGCGCGCACGGCTTGCTCGCGCCGTGGGTGCTCCACACCGGACTCGGGCCGGATCAGGCGACGTCCGGCTTCATGACGCAGGTGATCGCGGTCGCGGTGCAGGAGGGCGGGATGCCGGTGCCGCGCGGCGGCGGCGCGAAGCTCGCCGACGCGCTCGTGCAGCTGATCCGGGACCACGGCGGAGTGTGCGAGACCGACCGCGACGTCGAGCGTGTGCTCGTGCGCTCCGGCCGCGCGGTGGGCGTGCGCCTCACGGACGGCGAGACGATCGAGGCCCAGCAGGCAGTGATCGCGAACGTGACGCCGACGCAGCTCCACGAGCGCCTGCTCGCCGACGCCGACGTGCCGGCGCCGGTCGCGGAGGGAGCGCGGCGCTTCCGCTACGGCCGCGCGGAGATGCAGATCCACTACGCGCTCTCGGAGCCGCCGCGCTGGGACGGCGACGAGCGGCTTGCGGGAACCGCGATCGTTCACCTCACGCCGGGTCTCGACGGGGTCTCGCGCGCCGTAAACGAGGCTGAGCGCGGATTGCTGCCGGACGAGGCGACTATCGTCGTCGGGCAACCGCTTACTCTTGACCCCTCGCGGGCGCCCCAGGGTCGCGGGCTCCTCTGGATCCAGCTGCAGGAGCTGCCGTGGCGGATCAAGGGTCACGCCTCCTCCGTGCCGTACGTCGGCAACGGCGCCTGGACGGACGAGCTCCGCGAGCGGTACGCCGACAGGATCCAGGCGCGGCTCGCGCGGCACATTCCCAACCTCGAGTCCTCGATCCTGAAGCGCGTCGCGCTCGGCCCGCACGACCTGCAGCGGGCGAACGTCAATCTCCGCCACGGCGACCCGTACGGCGGCTCGCTCGCGCTCGACCAGAACTTCCTCTGGCGGCCGTTCGGGAGCAGCCCCGGCCACACGACGCCGGTCGAGCGGCTGTGGCAGATCGGCGCGAGCACCTGGCCCGGGCCCGGCCTCGGCGCAGGCTCCGGGACGATCGTCGCGCGGAAGCTGCTCGAGCCTCCGCTCACCAAGCGCGCGGTCGCGCGCGCCCGCTCTCTTGCAAGTTGGCGTGCGCACACGTCTTGATCAGGACGCGTCTTTAGTGACACCATTTCGGGTCCGAGTGTCGAGAGAGACGCACCAGCAGCCGCGGTTCTCGATCTCGCAGGTGAGCACGCTCGCCGCGAGCTTCGCCGACGATGTGCGCGCCTACACCGCCGCGGGCGTAGACGGGATCGGGATCTGGGAGATCAAGCTCGGCGACGGCTTGCTCGAGGAGTTCCAGGCGAGCGGCCTCGGCTCTGCGACCGCCGTCCCTGCGGTGCCGTCCGTGCATCCGCTGCCGCTGCTGCCGGGACCCGACACCCCGCGCGAGCGGATCGACACGCTGCTCCGCTCGCTCGAGGTCCTGGCGCCGTATGAGCCGGCCGCGATCCTCTGCTTCACCGGCCCGGGCGACCGCGAGACCGCGGTCCGCGGTGTGCGCGAGGTAGCCCGCGAGGCGGAGCGACTCGGCCTGCGGCTGGCCGTCGAGCCCTTCCAGCTGGAGGGAATCGAGAGCTGGTCGATCTTGAATACGCTCGGCGATGCCGCCGAGTTCGTCGAGGAGGTCGGCAGCAACGCCGTCGGAATCCAATTCGACGTCTGGCACCTATGGAACACGGCAGAGGTGCTCGACGAGATCCCACGCTATGCCCACCTCATCGCCGGCGTGCACGTGAACGACTGGCGCGAGCCGACGCGCGGCTGGGCCGATCGCGTCCTCCCTGGCAACGGAACGGCAGACTTACCCGCCCTTTTCGGCGTCTTAGAAGACGTGGGCTGGGAGGGCTTCTACGACCTCGAGATCTTTTCCGACAACGGCACCTTCGGCAACGCGTATCCCGACTCGCTCTGGGATCTCGACGCCGCCGAGCTTGCGCGCCGCGGTCGGGACGCCTTCACCCACACCTGGTCGAAAAGGAGAGTCCCGGCGGAAGCCGCGGGCCGGAGAGGAGAAACATGAGGGTAAGCAACCGGGCGCGCTGGGCGCTCGTGATCGCCGCCGCTGGGGCGCTGGTCTTCGTCGCGGCTGCCGCGGCGAGGACACACTCGGCGGCGAAAGGACCGATCGTCATCGGCTGGGTCCATGACGATTCGAGCGGACCCATGGGCCCGTTCGACCTGCCCGCGCTTGGCGCGGCGCAGTACGAGATCAAGAAGATCAACGCGAAGGGCGTCATGGGCCGAAAGATCAAGTTGATCCAGTGCGTCGTCCATCAGCCCAACCCATCCGCGGCGACGTCGTGCGCGGACAAGCTGATCGGCGAGGGCGCGAAGATCATGATGACCACGTGTGACGTCGATCTCGCTGCTCCCGTCGTCCAGGCCTCGATCAATAAGCGCCTGCTCACGGTCGCGCCGTGCATCGGCACCGACCAGATGGGGCCGAAGCGTTTCGGCAAGAAGGGCAAGCTCGCCTTCAGCTTCGGCAACGTCGCGCAGGACGAGGGGTCGGCGATGGCGCAGCTCGCCTGGCAGCACGGCTGGAAGACGGCCGACCTCGCGAAGGACAACGCGATCGTCTACTTCAAGGCGGTCGTGAGCGCGTTCAAGGCCCGGTTCAAGCAGCTCGGCGGCAAGATCAACTATGAGACGTCGTACACGGATCATGTGTACGGCGGCAACGACGTCGGGAACGCAGTCACCGGGATCCTCGGCCACAAGAAGCCGGCCGTGATCGTCACGTCTACAGCAGGCGCATTCGGCTCTCTCGGCTCCTTCATCACCGGGCTGCGGTCGGCAGGCAACAACGTGCCGATCCTCAACTCGTGGGCCGGCGATGGGACGTACTGGGTCGGCGGTCTCAACCCGAAGGTGACGAACTACTGGTTCGTGACGTACGCGAATGCGTTCGGGGACGATCCGAATGCCAGGATCAACGCGCTGGCGAAGGACGTCCAAGCCGGTACGGGCGGCTTCGTCACCGGCCCGGCGGCAATCGACGGCATCGCCACTGCGATTAGGCGGGCTCACGGATCGCTCGTCGGCTCGAAGCTCGCAACCGTGATGCAGAAGTTCCACAACGTGAAGACGCTCTCGGGGAAGGTCAGCTTCTCGAAGAAGCTGCACTCGGTCTTCGGGCGCCAGTACCGCGTTATCGAGATCAACAACAACAACCCGATCGAGAAGGGCCTGATCCGGGCCAAGAAGGTCCCGAACAGCCCGGACTCGTAGGGCTTGGCGGAAGTCGCACAGCAGGAGAGGGGGCCTGGGGCATCGCTTCGGGCCTCCTCTGTCTCGCGATCGTTCACGGGCGTCGAGGCGCTGCGCGATGTCTCGCTCGAGCTGGTCCCGGGCGAGGTCGTGGGCCTGATCGGGCCGAATGGCGCCGGCAAATCGACGCTCGTCAACATCCTCAGCGGCTTCGACCGGCCGAGCAGTGGGCGCGTCGTGCTCGAGGAACGCGACGTGACGCGCTGGTCGGCGCACCGGCGCGGACGGCATGGGCTCTCGCGCACCTTCCAGCACAGCCATGCGTTCCGGGCTCTGACGGTGCGGGAGAACGTCGAGGTCTCCGCGCTCGGGGTGGGCGCCTCCGGCCGGGCGGCGAGGCGCCGGACGGACGAGCTGCTCGGGCTCCTCGGCCTCACCGAGTACGCCGATCGGCCCGCGTCGGACCTGTCTCACGGCGACGAGCGGCGCCTCGGCGTCGCACGGGCGCTCGCAACGGATCCGCGGTACGTGCTGATGGACGAGCCGGCTGCCGGCCTACCCGAGGCCGAGGTGCCGAGCTTCGCGGGCGCCGTCAACGCGGTGCGCGGCCGCGGCGCCGGCGTGCTGCTCGTCGACCACAACGTTGCCCTCGTGTTGGAGGTCTGCGAGCGCATCCACGTGCTTGACCAGGGCGCGACGCTCGCGGAGGGAACCCCGGAAGAGATTCGCGCCGACCTCGGGGTCGCCGCGGCCTATCTCGGGGAGAGCGCGGCCGCGGAGGAGGTCGAATGACGGAGCTCGCGGTCGAGAAGCTCTCGGTTCGCTACGGAGCCGTCGAGGCCGTGCGCGGGCTCTCGCTCGAGGTGAAGTCCGGCCAGATCGTCGGCCTGATCGGGCCGAACGGCGCCGGAAAATCGTCGACGTTGCACGCGATCATGGGCTCTGCTCCCGTCGTCGGCGGCGACGTGCGCCTCGACGGAAGCTCAATCGTGGGGCGACGGCCCGAGGACGTGGCCCGGCGCGGCATCGCGCTCGTTCCCGAGGGACGCCGCATCTTCGGCGAGCTCACCGTGGAGGAGAACCTCCGGCTCGGGCTCGCCGCGCAGAGGAAGGGGCAAGACGGGGGCGGCCTCGCCCGCGCCTACGAGCTCTTCCCGATCCTGCGCGAGTTCCGCTCCCGGCACGCCGGGGTGCTGTCGGGCGGCCAGCAGCAGCAGCTGGCGATCGGACGCGCGCTCGCCGCCGATCCCGAGGTGCTTCTCCTCGACGAGCCGTCGCTCGGGCTTGCGCCGAAGATCGTCGACGTCGTCTTCGATGCGTTGACGCGAATCAGGGAGGCCGGCCTCGCCGTCCTTCTCGTCGAGCAGCGTGCCCAGAGAACGGTCGCGCTCGCCGACGAGTCGCACGTGCTCGCGAACGGCACGCTTCGTCTCACGCTGGGCCCGAAGGATGCTGGCGATACCGACCGGCTCGTGGCGGCCTATCTCGCATGATCCTCGCGTTCCTAAACATCACGTGGCCGGTGTTCGCCGACGCTCTCGCTCTCGGCGGCATCTTCGCGCTGATGGCCGTCGGGATCGGGCTCGTCTTCGGCGTGCTCCGGCTCGTCAACTTCGCGTACGGGCAGCTGATGATGGCCGGGGCCTTCGCGCTCGCCTACGGAGACCAGTGGGGGCTGCCGAACTGGCTCTCGATCCTCTTCTGCTTCGGCGTCGTCCTGGTGCTCTCGGTGCTGATGGACCATCTCGTCTTTCGGCCGTTGCGGACGCACTCGCCCGCCGTGATGCTCGTCGCCACCTTCGCCGTCGCGTTCGTCCTCCAGAGCATCGCGCTCATCGCCTGGGGAACGTTCGGCAAGACCGCAGGGTCGCTCGGGGTGTGGCAGGCGCCGTGGGACATCCACGGCGTCTACATCCGCAAGATCGCGATCATCGCGATCGCGACCGCCGCCATCTGCCTCCTGCTACTCCAGCTCCTGCTCACGCGGACGTCGGTCGGGTTGCACATGCGCGCGGCTTCCATGGACTTCCGGACCGCGCGACTGCTCGGAGTGCGGGCGAACCGCGTGATCGGCGGAGCTGTCATCCTGTCCGCCCTGCTTGCTGCGACCGCCACCGTGATGCTCAGCGTCGAGCAGCCGCAGATCACGAGCACGTGGGCGCTGCCGGAGACCATCTACGTGCTCATGGGCGTCGTGCTGGGCGGCCTCAACCGGCCGATACCCGCGACGCTGGGAGGCTTCTCGATCGGCTTCGCGTTCGGGCTCCTCGGCGGGATCCTGCCGTCGAACCAGAGCCAGTACCTTCCGAGCTTCATCTTCGCGGCGGTGATCGTCGTGCTGCTCGTCCGGCCGAACGGGCTCTTCATCCGTGGGGACGCCGCGGTGGAGCGCCTGTGAACCAGGCCCGCCGCCTTCCCGAGTTGCTCGCACCGGCGTTGCTCGTGCTCGCGACCGCGCTCCTCGGCCTCGAAGTCTCGAGCTACCTCCAATCGTACTTCCTGGACACGCTCGTCAAGGTCGCGATTGTTGTCGCGCTCTACGTCTTCATCGGCAACTCGGGAGTCCTGTCGTTCGGGACGATCAGCTTCGTCGCGCTCGGCGCGTGGACGGCAGGAGTGCTCACGGTGCCGGAGGGCCAGAAGAGGATCACGATGCCTGGGCTCTCGCATTTCCTCCTCAGCCACAACGTCGGCAACGTCGCGTCGCTCGCGCTCGCGGCCGCGGCCGGGGCCGTCTTCGCACTCGCGGTCGGCTTGCCCCTGATGCGCCTGTCGGGCCTCGCCGCCGGGATTGCAACGTTCGCCGTGCTCGGGATCACCTACAACGTGCTCACGTACGAGCAGAGGATCGGGCCGGGGCTGAACTCCTTCTCCGGCGTGCCGCAGACGACCGGAATGTGGCAGGCGGCGATCGGCGCGCTCATCTGCGTCGTGGCCGCCTACGCCTACCAGCGCACCCGCTTCGGCCGGATGTTGCGCGCGACGCGGGAGGATCACGCGGCCGCGGCGGCGGCCGGAATCTCCACCTACCGGCAGCGGCTGCTCGCCTTTACGCTCTCCGGTGCGCTCGCCGGCCTCGCGGGCGGCATCTGGGTGCATCTGCTGCCGCTTCAGGTGGGCGGCCTGTATCTGACTCTCACCTTCATCACGCTGGCGATGCTCGTCGTCGGCGGATCGGGGAGCCTGCTGGGCGCGGTCGTCGGCACGCTGGCCTTGAACGGGATCTACTCCTTCTTCACGGCTGCGACCAACACCGTCGACGTGCTCGGCTGGCACCTGAAGGTCCCGGCTGGGACTGCCGAGATGGTCCTCGGCGTGCTGATGGCCGTCGTCCTCATCCTTCGCCCGGCCGGCATCACCGGCGGACGCGAGTTCTCCTTGCCACGGCGACGTCGCCCTGTGGCCGACCTCGAGAAAGCGAGGGTCACGACATGAGGTTCAGCATCTACTCGGAGCTGCAGAGCTGGCCGGGGAAGTCGTACGACCAGCTCTACGGCGAGGTGCTCGAGCAGATCGAGAACGCCGACCGGCTCGGCTACGACGCGTACGCCGCGATCGAGCACTTCTTCTTCCCGAAGTTCTCGGCGTCGGCGAATCCGTTCGGGCTGTTCGGGCTGGCCGCCGCGCGGACGAGCCGGATCAACTTCCGGACGATGCTCCACGTCCTCCCGTACCACAACCCGCTCGTGCTCGCGGCCCAGGTCCACGAGTTCTCGCTGCTCACCGGCGGCCGCTACGAGTTCGGCGTCGGCCGCGGCCACGGCTGGATCCCGCTGCCCGCCGGACTGCCGCTCGACGAGACCGCGCGGCCGCGCTACGAGGAGGCGCTCGACCTCTTCGTCGAGGCGCTGCACTCCGACGTCGTCAGCTTCGAGGGCGAGTACTGGAACGTGCAGGACAGCCAGGTGATCCCGTTCAGCGGGCACAAGTTCCGGGTCGTGCTCGGCGGCACCTCCGACCGCACGTACGACCTCGCAGCGAAGCACGGCTGGGCGGTCGCCGTCCCGCCGCTCCTCCCGTATGCCGCGCTGAAGGAGCAGCTCGATCTCTACCGCGCCAAGTGCGCCGAGTACGGGACGACGCCGGACATCATCTGGATCCACGCCTGCTACATCGACGAGGACGGCGACCTGGCGCGGCGCGAGGCCGAGACTCACATGCGCGGCTTCCTCGCGGGCAATGCGTCGCCGCTGACCGAGCATCCGGTGCCGCCGGTCGACGCGCTCAACGCCGCCGGCTACGGGTTCTACGCCGCCGGGATCATGGAGAAGCTCGCGGCGACGCCGTACGACGACATGATCGCCGGCGACATCGTCTGGGTCGGCACGCCGGAGGACGTGATCCAGCGGATCCGCGAGACGCTCGAGGTCTGCGAGGGGCTGACGGAGATCGCGATCACGACGAACCCGGGCGGCGCCGACCACTGGAAGGCGATCAAGGCGCAGGAGCTGTTCGCCGAGCACGTGATCCCGGTGATCCAGCGCGAGACCGGGGCGGTCGCGGTCGAGGCGTGACAGCCGTGGTCGTAGCGGGAGCCGGCTCGATCGGCTCCCTTCTCGCGGCGCACCTCGCGCAGGTCGCCGACGTCACCGTGCTCACCCGGCGCGAGGAGCACGCCGCCGCGCTGCGCGAGCAGGGCTTGCGCGTGTCAGGGCGCGGCGACTTCACGGCACGGCTCGACGCGACGCCGGATCCCGCGGCGCTTCCCGCCGACGCCGAGCTCGCGATTCTCGCGTGCAAGAGCACCGACCTCGAGCCGCTCGCCGCGCGTCTCGAGGGTGCGCTGCCGGCGGCGACGGTGATGACGATCCAGAACGGACTCGGTGCGGAGGAGATCGTCGCGGCGCACGGCGAGTGGCCGCTCCTCTCCGCCGTCACGTTCATGAGCGGCACGCGTCACGGTGACGCGCACGTCGAATACGTCCTCGACACCGCCACCTGGATCGGGCCCTATCGCGGCACGACGGAGGCCGACGCGAGCCGGGCCGCGGAGCTGATCGAGGCGGGCGGGTTGAAGGCGCAGGCGTTCCCCGACCTGCGGCCGGCGCAATGGTCGAAGCTCATCTTCAACGCGACGGTGAACGGCGTCGCGGCGCTGACCGGCCTGCCGCACGACTTCCACTTCGCGCAGACAGCGGAGCTGTCGGACCTCGGCCTCCTGGTGCGCGACCTCGTCGACGAGGGGAAGACGGTCGCGGCGGCGGCCGGCGTCGAGCTGCACGACGACCCGTGGGAGATGAACGTCCTCGCGACGCAGCGCGGCCACCGGCACTTCCCCTCGATGCTCGAGGACGTCGAGGCGCGCCGGCCGACCGAGGTAGAGCTGATCAACGGCGCTCTCGTGCGCGAGGCGCAGGGCCACGACGTCCCCGTGCCCCTCCAGACGGCGCTCTATAGGCTCGTCAAGGCGAGGGAGGCGAGCTACTCGGAGTGAGGATCTGCGTCGTGGGCTGTGGTGCCGTCGGGTCGCTGTTCGCGGCGCACCTGTCGCTGCTCGACGACGTCGAGGTCTGGGCGTTCGACCTGAACGAGCTCCACATCGCGGCGATGAACCGAGACGGCCTGCGGCTCTCGGGAGCCGGCGAGCTCGTCGGTAGGCCGCGCGGTACGAGCGACGCGGCCGGGATTCCCCCCTGCGACTTCGGCATCGTCGCGACCAAGGCGATGCACACCGAGCCGGCGATCGCCGCAACCGCGCACGCGTTCTCCGAGGGGTACGTCGCGACCGTGCAGAACGGCCTGGGGAACGAGGAGACGATCGCCGGGCACGTCGATCGCGTGATCCGCGGGACGACCTTCCCGGCCGGGAAATTGCTCGAGCCTGGACACGTGCAGTGGGACGTCAAGGGTGACACGACGTTCGGCCCCTACGACGAGCGGACGCCGCCCGCCGAGGTCGAGCGGCTCGCCGACGCGTGCACGCGGGCCGGGATGCCTGCCGACGCGGTCGAGGACGCGCGCGGTCCGCAGTGGCGCAAGGTCATCTTCAACGCGTCCACGAACCCGATCGGCGCACTCACCGGCCTTACGCACGGCGGCGTCTGCGAGCGGCCCGATCTGCGGGCGCTCGTCACCGGCCTGGTGGACGAGGGGAAGGCCGTCGCCACCGCGCAGGGCATCGAGCTCGACGCCGACCCCGAGGAGCTGATCGACCACGCGGCGAAGCCCGAGGTCGCCTACGACCACAAGGCGTCGATGCTCCAGGACGTCGAGGCCCGGCGGCAGACCGAGGTCGACTACCTCAACGGCGGCATCGTCCGCTTCGGCGCCGAGCACGCCGTTCCGACGCCGCTGAACGCCGCAATCCAGGCGCTCGTGAAAGGGGTGGAGGCCTCGTGGACGCAGAGCTGACCGGCCGGCACGCGCGGGTTCGCGAGGCGCTCGAGCGCGACGGGCTCGACGCGGCGTTGGTGTGCGGCTCCGAGTACACGGGGTTCGAGGGCGCGGTCACCTATCTCTCGGGCTTCCAGATCGTCCATCGGTACGCCTACGTGCTCGTGCCGCGTGAAGGCGAGGCGGCGATCGTGTTCCCCGCCGAGGCGCGCTACGTCGGCGAGCACGGCGACTCCCAGATCGCCGACCAGGTCTTCGCCGACCGGCCGGGGGAGTGGCTGGCCGATCGCCTGCGCGGGCAGCGGGTCGGCGTCTACGGGCTCGACTACGTGATGACGGTGCGCGACCACGCGGCGCTCGCCGGCGCCGCCGAGCTCGTCCCCTGGGACGAGCAGTTCGACCTCGCGCGCGCGGTCAAGTCGGAGGCCGAGCTCGCCTCCGTGCGCGACAGCGTGGAGATCAACGCCGCCGGCTTCCACGCGTTCCGGGAGGCCTGGGCGCCCGGCCGCAACGCCGCCGACGTGCTCGCGCCGGCCGAGCGGCTCTTCGTCGAGCGCGGCTGCGGGCGGCTGACGATGAACATGGTGCTCGTCGGCGCCGAGTTCGCGATCGCGCGCCACGACACCGTTTTCGGCGAGTTCACCATCCCGTCGCTCGAGATCGCCGGGCCGGGCGGCCACTGGGTCGAGGTCTCGCGCGCGCTCGGCACGCCGAGTGCGGAGGTGCAGCGGATGCTCGAGGCGTACGAGGAGTACTACGAGGTCGCGCAGACGGCGCTCCACGCGGGCGCGACCGCACACGACGTGCACCGCGCGGTCTCCGCCGGGTTCACGCAGCGCGGCTACCACCTCGGCCACGTGACCGGCCACTCGATCGGCATGACGATGATCGAGCATCCCCGCATCGGCGAGGGAATCGAGACCGAGCTCGCCGCGAACATGGTCTTCTCGATGCACCCGCACGCGATCGCGGCGGACGGCGTCGAGTGCCTCTACATGCAGGACACGTGGCTCGTCACCGAGGACGGCGGAGTCCCGCTCGCCGGCCTCGAGATGAAGGTCTGGTAGCCGTGCCGGAGGTGCCGGAGCCCGAATCTGCGTCGGCGCTGGCCGGCAGTGAGGGGCGTCGCGTGGTCGGCCTCGTTTTCGCCGTCGTCGCGCCGGTCACGCTGATCAGCGCGCTCGCCTACTACTTCGGGTACCGCCGCGAGGAAGCCTTCGCGGGCTACTTCGGAATCGACCAGAGCACTCTCGGTCTCACGTCGAACCAGTACGTCCTCCAGAGTGTGGACGCCCTCTTCGTCCCGATCACCGTCGTCCTGCTCGTCGCCTTCGGAGCCGTGTTCCTGCATGCGCTCGCCGGCGATCGTCTCGACCGTTGGGAGCGAGTCAACGTGACGCCGATAGTCGTGTTCGTCGGCTTGTGCGCTCTCGTGCTCGGCATCGCCTTGCTCGCCGGCGACCCAATCGCGAGCGGATACGGCTACCTGCAGGCGCTGGGGCCGGCCATCGGGGTCACGCTGCTGCTCTATGCGCTGGTGCGCACTCGATCCGTCGGCCGGCACGCGCTCGCGGGCGCGTTCTTCGTCGGTATTGCGCTGGTCGTCGTGAGCCTCTTCTGGGCGACGTCGGACTACCCGAACAGCCGCGGGCTGAGCGGCTTCACCTTCCTGCTCCAGAGCGGCGGCAACTACTTCGTCACGCCGACAGGCGGCGATCCTCGAACCCACTGGGACGCGAGCAGAGACTCCGTCTTCATCTTTCCGGTCGACAGCGACACCCGGATCGCGCTGACGCGCGGTTCCGACTACGCTCGCAACGCACTGAACGAGGCGGCCAAAGGCCACCTTGCGTTCACCTGCTAGTAGGGTCGTGGTCGTGGAAGCGCCCCACGGCCACGAGGAGGAATTCCAGCCGATCCTGCCGGGCGAGGCCTCGAGCGACTACGAGCGCTACCTCCGCACCGACGAGCTCCTTGCGCTCCAGAAAGGGCCGGACGAGTGGGTGCACCGCGACGAGCTCCTCTTCCAGACCGTCCACCAGTCGTCGGAGCTGTGGCTCAAGCACGCGTGGACGGAGGTCGAGGAGGCGACGCGGCTGATCGAGGCGCGCGACGTCGCGGCGGCGCTGCGGCTGCTGGGGCGCGCGAACCATGCCATCCGCTACGTCGTCTCGTTCCTCGAGCACCTCGAGCTGATGTCGCCGTGGGAGTACCAGGAGGTGCGCCGCGTGCTCGGCCACGGCTCGGGCTTCGACTCGCCCGGCTTCCGCGGGATCCGACAGGTCTCGCCCGGCCTCTATGCCGCCTTCGACACGCTTCGCCGCGAGCGCGGGCTGTCGCTGCTCGAGGTGTACACGCAGGGTCGCGAGCACGAGGACCTGTACCAGCTCGCCGAGGCGCTGATCGACTGGGACGAGCAGGTCGGCGTCTGGCGCTTCCGGCACGTGAAGATGGTCGGCCGCGTGATCGGCGAGGACGTGGTTGGGACGCAGGGCACGCCGGTCGAGCTGCTCGCCGGCCTGATCAAGTTCAAGATGTTCCCGGAGCTCTGGACGGTCCGCACCGACCTGACCGAGCTCGCCAAAGAGTCGGATTGATCCCGCTCGAGGAGATCCGCCGGGCGCGCGAGCGGATCGGCGACGACGTCCTTCGTACGCCGCTCGTCCCCCTGGGGGGCGACGACCGGATCCTGCTGAAGCTCGAGTGCCTCCATCCGATCGGCTCGTTCAAGCTGCGCGGCGCCTTCTCCGCGATCCGTGCAGCCTCCGCGAACGAGCTCGCGCACGGCGTCGTCACTGCGAGCGCCGGGAACATGGCTCAAGGCGTCGCGTGGGCCGCGCGGGAGGCAGGCGTGCCGGCGCGCGTGATCGCTCCGGCCGACGCTCCGCGCGCGAAGCTCGACCGCGTCGTGGCGCTCGGCGCCGAGCTCGTCCCGGTCACGCACGAGGAGTGGTGGCAGGCGATGGTCGATCGCGGTCGCGAGGGTGTCGACGGGCTGTTCGTCGCTCCCGCCGCCGATGAGGCGGTGATGGCGGGCAACGGGACGATCGGCCTCGAGCTGGCGGAGGACGCGCCGGAGTTCGACACGGTCGTCATCCCCTGGGGCGGCGGCGGACTGACGACGGGCATCGCGAGCGCAATCAAAGCGCTGCGGCCGGAAGTTCGCGTCGTGACCGCCGAGCCCGAGACGGGGGCTCCGCTCGCTGCGGCCTTCGCGGCGGGCGAGCCGCGCGAGATCGAGTTCACGCCCTCGTGGGTCGACGGCGCCGGCGGCCGCGCGCTGCTCCCGGGGATGTGGGAGCAGGCCCGCGAGCTGGTCGACGAGGCGGTTGCGGTGCCGCTCGGCGAAGCGGCCGAGGCGGTGCGGCTCCTCGCCTCGCGCGCCCACGTGGTCGCGGAGGGCGCCGGCGCGCTCGCGCTCGCGGCCGCGCTGCGGCGGGACGATCGCTGCGTCTGCATCGTCAGCGGCGGGAACATCGATCCGGACGTTCTCTCCCGCCTGCTGGCCGGCGGGCAGTGACGCGCTGGACGGTCAGTTCGATCACGGACCTGCCCGTCGTCCCGGACGGGGAGCCGGGCGATCCGGTCTGGTATCCGCTTCAGCACGCGCTCGGCATCGACACGTTCGGCGCGAACGTCTTCGTCGCCCGCCACGCCGATCAGCTGCTCGTCGAAGCGCACGACGAACGGGGGAGTGGGCAGCAGGAGCTCTATCTCGTGCTCGACGGCTCGGCTGCGTTCGAGCTCGACGGCGAGGAGGTGCGACTCGAGCAGGGCGATGCGCTCGCCGTCACCGATCCGGGCGTCCGTCGTAGCGCGACTGCGCTGACCGCGGGAACGACGCTGCTCGTCGTCGGCGCTGCCGAAGGGCCGTTCGCAGTCCACGTGGAACCCCGCGCACTTTGCGGAAGTCCCGCGCCCGAAATAGTCAGTCCGGCAGCAACGGCATGGAGAAGCCCGGATCGCGTCCGAGCAGGACGGCGCGCGTGATCGCCGAGCTGCCGTAGCGGTCGCGGATCGCGTCGACCGCGGCGTCGAGCGCCTCGTCCGGGCCGAGCAGCAGCTGACGCGGACGTTCGGCCTCGAGCATCGTGACCGAGCAGCCGACGAGCGTGATGCCGCGCCGCTCGATCAGCGGTGTCGCCGTCGCGAGGAGCGCTCGCGCCGTGACGAGGATCGCCTGCGTGCTCGCGGTCGCAAATGGCAGCGTGTGGGAGCGTGTGGCGCGCTCGAAGTCGCCAAAGCGGAGCCGCAGGACGACGGTCCGGCCGACGCGACGCGCGGTCCGCAGACGGCGGGTGATCCGGTCGACGATGCCCACCAGAGTCGCGTCGATCTTCTCCGCGGAGTGCGGCCCACGTCCGATCGCGCGCTGCGAGCCGATCGAGCCGCGCCGCCGCCCCGGCTCCACTCGCCGGAAGTCGCGGTTGTGCGCGAGGTTGCTGAGTTGGCGACCCGCCGCTCGGCCGAGCATCGCGACGAGCGTGGGCTCCGAGAGGGCGGCGAGCTCGCCGACCGTCCGCACGTTCCATGCCTGCAGACGCCGCGCGGTCGCCGGGCCGACGCCCCACACGCACTCGACCGGCAGCGGGTGCAGGAAGGCGAGCTCGCGGTCGGCGGGGACGACGAGCAGGCCGTCCGGTTTCGCGACGCCGCTCGCCACCTTGGCGAGGAACTTCGTCCGCGCGACGCCGACCGTGACGGCCAGACCGACACGCTCGCGCACGGCAGCGCGCAGCCGCACCGCGATCTGCGCGGGCGTCCCGGCGATCCGCTCCATCCCGCGCACATCGAGGAAGGCCTCGTCGATCGACAGCCCTTCGACGACGGGCGATGCGTCCTCGAAGACGGCGAACATGGCGCGGCTCGCCTCGGTGTACGCCGGGAAGCGCGGCGGGACGACGATCGCGTCGGGACAGAGGCGGCGCGCCTGCCTGCCACCCATCGCGGTGCGGATGCCGTACGCCTTCGCCTCGTAGCTCGCGGCCAGCACGACGCCGCCGCCGACGATCACGGGACGGCCGCGGAGCCGCGGATCGTCCCGCTGCTCGACCGACGCGAAGAACGCGTCTGCGTCCGCGTGCAAGCACGAACATATGTTCGTATTATATCGTCGCGCGCCATGCGGCACGAGCCCGTCGGGCCGAGCGGGGTGGAGCTCTCGTGCATCGGGCTGGGCGGCTACGAGCTCGGCCCTGAGCCTGACGAGACGGCCGACGTCGGACGTGCAGCACGGGTGATCGGAACCGCGATCGAGTGCGGCGTGAACTGGGTCGATACCTCCGAGAACTACCTGGCGACCGACAACGAGGAGCTGATCGGCGCGGCCCTCGCACAGGTAGGCGACGACTTCCTCGTCGCGTCGAAGGTGGCGCCGGGCGCGGCACTGACGGGCGGCGGCAGCGGTTTCCGCCGCGACGAGGTCCATGCCGCGTGCCGTGCGAGCCTGTCACGCCTCGGCCGCGACCACATCGACGTCTACTTCCTCCACTGGCCCGACGACACGGGCGTCCCGCTCGAGGAGACTTGGTGCGCGATGGCGGAGCTCGTCGATGCAGGGCTGGTGCGCGCAATCGGCCTGTCCAACTACTCGGCCGAAGACGTCGCGCTCTGTCATGAGCAGCGCCGCGTCGACGCGGTTCAGATCGGACTGAGCCTGATCGACTACCTCGACAATCGCCCGTCGATCGCGGAGTGGGGAGAAGCAGGGATCGCGGTCACGATCTTCGAGCCGCTCGGCAGCGGCATCCTCACCGGAAGAACGATCGAGCAGGCTCGCGCGGCCTGGGGCGGGGTGTGGCTCGAGTCCGCCTTCTACAAGCGGCTGCTCGGCCCGGGCTCCGGCGAGAAGAGTTTCGCCGTTGCCGACGGGTTGCGAGCTGTCGCGGAGCGCCTCGATGCGGCCGTTGCGCAGGTCGCGATCGCCTGGGTGCTGCACCAGCCGGGCGTCGCGGCGGCGATCGCGGGAAGCCGCAGCGACGGTCACACGCGCGAGAACGCGGGCGCCGCGCGGCTCGAGTTGTCCGACGACGTGCTGCAGGAGCTCGAGGAGCTGATCGCGCTCGGGCCGGCGTTCGCCTAGAGCGCGGCGAGCGCCGCGTTGAAGCGGTCGATCTCGTCGGGCGTGTTGTAGTGGATGAGGCCGACGCGGATCGCGTCTGTCGGGATACGGAGAGCTTCTCCCGTAGCCCGAGCGAGAACCAGTTGTCGTGCGCCCACACGCCGAAGCCCTCGTCGGCGAGCCGCTTTGCCGCGTCAACCGCGTCGACACCTTCGAGGTTGAGCAGGAACGTCGCGACCCGGCCTTCCATCGTCTGCAGGC
Source organism: uncultured Actinomycetes bacterium (assembly GCA_963731015.1). Taxonomy (GTDB): domain Bacteria; phylum Actinomycetota; class Thermoleophilia; order Gaiellales; family Gaiellaceae; genus Palsa-739. The sequence continues at coordinate 119,450 of CAVSTY010000003.1, read as the reverse complement.
CGTACACGGTCGCGTTCTCTGGCAGGCCGTCGAGGAAGCGCTGTCCCAGCTCGCGCTCGTAGGCCGCGATCGCCTCCATGCCGCCGATCGACTCGAGGTACGCGATCGTCGCGGAGAAACCGGCGAGAAGCTCGTACGGCGCCGTCCCGACCTCGAAGCGGCGGCCGACCGGCTCCGACGCGGCGGGACGTGCCTTGTACGGGCGCCACGACTCGAGGAGGTCGTGCCGGCCGTACGCGAGGCCGACGTGCGGCCCGCAGAACTTGTACGCCGACGTGATGAACACGTCGCAGTCGAGCGCCTCCACGTCGACGGGCTCGTGCGCTGCGTACTGCACCGCATCGACCCAGCAGAGCGCCCCGGCTTCGTGCGCGAGCTCCGAGACCCGTGCGACGTCGATGATCGTGCCGACCGCGTTCGACGACCCGACGCACGCGACGACGCGCACGCGCTCGTCGAGCCGGTTCGCGAGGTCGTCGTAGTCGAGGCGCAGATCCTCCGTCACGTCCACCCACTCGACCTCGAAGCCGCGGTCTGCGGCGAGCTCGACCCACGGCGACACTCCGCCGTCGTGGTCGAGCCGCGACACGAGGATCCGGTCGCCCTCGCGCCAGTCGCGCGCGGCGGTGCGAGACAGCGCGAAGTCGAGCCAGGTCATGTTGGTGCCGAAGATGACGTCGTCGGCCGAGCAGCCGAGGAAGCGGGCTCCGTCCTCGCGTGCCGTCGCGAGGATTCCCTCCACGCGCTTGCTCGTCTCGTAGTTGGCTCCGATGTTCGCGCTCGCGTCGCGCAACGTGCGGGCGATCGCGTCGCCGACCTCGTCGGGCACCTGCGATCCGCCGGGCGCGTCGAGGAAGACGAAGCCGTCGTCGCGCAGCGAGGAGAAGCGGGCCCGGACGGCTTCGACGTCCAATAGGGTCGCAGCCATGGAGCGAGCCTACCCACGCGTGATCCTCGGCTGTGGCAACTTCGGCGGCATCGGCTCGGCGCCCGCCTTCTTCGATCGGGGCGACACGCTGGAGCAGGCGCTCGAGCTCATGGACGCGGCGTGGGACAAGGGCATCACGTGGTTCGACACCGCCGACGCGTACGGTGGCGGGCGCAGCGAGACGTACATCGGCGAGTGGATCCGCACGCGCCGCCCCGACGGGCTCCGGATCACCACCAAGACGTTCAACCCGATGGCCGAGGGCGAGGACCGCGGGCTTGCGCCGGACCGGGTGCGGCGGCAGATCGACACGAGCCTTCAGCGGCTCGGCGTCGAGCGCGTCGACCTCTACCTCTCGCACGCCTGGGACGACGATGTGCCCGCGGCGGAGCTCGCGGGTGTCTTCGCGGAGCTCGTCGCCGCCGGGAAGATCGGCGCCTACGGCGTCAGCAACGTCGACGGCGCCCGGCTGCGGCAGGCCCTCGCCGCCGGCTCCTTTGCCGCGGTGCAGAACTCGTACTCGCTGCTCGATCGCGAGGTGGAGGACGAGGTGCTCCCGCTCTGCGCCGAGCACGGCCTCTGGTTCCAGGTGCACTCCCCGCTCATGGGCGGCTGGCTGACGGGCAAGTACCGTCGCGACGCACCGGCGCCTGAAGGCTCGCGGATGACGCTGCGCTCGGGGCCGTACGAGCACCTGCGGGACGACCGCGTCTACGACGCGCTCGAGGGGCTCGAGCGGCGCGGCGATCCGGCCACCCTCGCCTTCGCCTGGCTGCTCGCGGACGAGCGCGTCTCCGTCGTCCTCGGCCCGCGCCGCCCGGAGCAGCTCCAACCGGCGCTCGCCGCGCTCGCGAATCCCGCTCACGCGTGAAGAGCGCGACGCGATCTCCGATGAGTTTCGCGTCGCTGCGGAGTCCTGAGAGCGACACCGACGAAAGGAGCCTGACGTGGAAGAGATGCTCGAGGATACGTCGCAGCGGTGCGCGCGAAGGACGTCGACGCGTTCGTCGGCGCTGTACGCCGACGACGTCCGCACCTTCGACCTGTGGCAGCGAGTGGACGTACGACGGCAAGGACGGCGTTGCGCGGAATGGTGCGGAGTGGTTCGGCTCGCTCCCGGACGACGAAGTCGTGGAGGTCGAGTTCGACGAGGTCCGCACGCAGACCGGCTCCGACGTGGCGCGCTCAGCGCGTTCACGACCTTTCGCGGCCGTGTCCCCCGACGGCAACGAGCTGCGCTCGATGAACAACCGGCTCACGTGGGTCCTCCGCAGGAACGCCGACGGCGCCTGGAAGATCGCGCACGAGCACACCTCCGCACCGGCCGGCGACGAGGGGAAGGTTCAGCTCCGCCGCTAGCTAGCGGCCGGCGATCGGGACGAACTCGCGCTCGTCGTAGCCCGTGTAGACCTGCCGCGGGCGCGCGATCTTCTGCTCGGAGTCGGAGAGCATCTCCTCCCACTGCGCGAGCCAGCCCGGCAGCCGGCCGAGCGCGAAGAGCACCGTGAAGTAGTCGGTCGGGTAGCCCATCGCCCGGTAGATGATCCCGGAGTAGAAGTCGACGTTCGGGTAGAGCTTGCGCGAGATGAAGTAGTCGTCCTCGAGCGCGATCCGCTCCAACTCGAGCGCGATCTCGAGCTTCGGATCGATGCCGGTCTGCGCGAAGACGTCGTCGGCAACGCGCTTGATCAGCTTCGCGCGGGGGTCGTAGTTCTTGTACACGCGGTGGCCGAAGCCCATCAACAGGCGCTCGTGGTTCTTGACGCCCTCGATGAAGGCGGGGACGTTCTTCACGTCGCCGATCTCGTCGAGCATCCTCAAGACCTGCTCGTTCGCCCCGCCGTGGAGCGGCCCGTACAGCGCCGCGATCCCGGCCGAGACGGCCGAGAAGGGATCGACCTGCGTCGAGCCGACGCCGCGCACGGCGTTCGTCGAGGCGTTCTGCTCGTGGTCGGCGTGCAGCACGAGGAGGATCTCGAGCGCCCGCTGCAGCACGGGGTTCGGCTCGTGGACGCCGCCGATCTCGAACGTCATGTTGACGAAGTTGCCGATGTAGTCGAGGTCGTTGCGCGGGAAGACGTACGGCAGCCCGCGGCTGTGGCGGAACACCCAGGCCGCGATCGTCGGGAACTTCGCCATCAGACGCACGCGCTGCAGGCGGCGGCTCTCCTCGTCGCCGATCTCCTTCGCGTCCGGGTAGAAGGTCGAGAGCGCGGCCACCGCGCCGAGCAGCATCCCCATCGGGTGCGCGTCGTGGCGGAAGCCGTCGAGGAACTGCATCACGTTCGTGTGCACGTACGTGTGGAGGCGTACCTCCTCCTCCCACGCGCCGAGCTCGTCGCGCGTCGGCAGCTCGCCCTCGAACAGGAGCCACGCCGTCTCGAGGAAAGTCGCGTGCTCGGCGAGCTGCTCGATCGGGTAGCCCCGGTAGCGCAGGATGCCGGCGTCGCCGTCGATGTAGGTGATCCCACTGCGGGTCGAGGCAGTGTTGAGGAACGCCGGGTCGTACGACATCAGCCCGAGCTGGCGGAGGTCGGTGGCGTGGATCGTGCCGTCCGTGATCGGGATCTCGACCTCGGTTCCCGTGCGGTTGTCCCGGATCGTGAGCGTCTCCTCGGCCACGACTGGACCTTAGCTCCGTACCCCTGTTTGCAGTTCGAGAAGCGCGGAACCCCAGTGAGAGAGATACGACCAAAGGGGTGAAGCACACATGGGTTTCCATTCGCTCAACGATGTACTGCAGGAACAGCTCGAGGACCTGCACAGCGCAGAGACGCAGCTCGTCACCGCGCTGCCGAAGATGGCGCAGTCCGCGCACCACGACGAGCTTCGGCAGGCATTCGAGCACCACTTCGAAGAGACGCGCGGGCACCTCAAGCGCGTCCAGGAAGCGCTCAGCGAGATCGGCGTCTCGACGCCGACGGAGGTCTGCAAAGGGATGCAGGGCCTCATCTCCGAGGGCGAGAAGACGATGAGCAGGGGCGGCGACCAGATGGCTCAGGACGCCGCGCTCATCGCCGCCGCGCAGCGGGTCGAGCACTACGAGATCGCCGCGTACGGCACCGCTCGTCAGCTCGCCGACGACTGTGGCTTCGACGCCATCAAGGAGCTGATGGACCAGACGCTCGACGAGGAGTCGAACGCGGACAGGCTCCTGACGAAGATCGCCACGGGCGGCATGTTCAAGGCGGGGATCAACCAGAAGGCGACCGCCTAGCTCGGCTGAGAGGGACGGGGAGGGCGACCGTCGCGGGTCGCCCTCCACCCGAGGGAGGAGATGAGACGCATGCCGAAGATGGCCAGAGGAGAGAAGGCCCGGCGCTCGGAGCTCCCGAGCACCCTGGGGGTCGAGGGGCGCTCGAAGATGTCGAAGCGCGAGCTGGCACGCGCCGTCGCCGACAGGCAGTAGCCCCGCAGTAGCATCGCGGCCATGCCGCCGCCGATCGTCTGGACGCCGAGCCCGGAGCGGATCGCGTCCGCGACGATCACGCGCTACCGCGAGTGGCTGAACGAGACCCGCGGGCTGGCTCTCGAGGACTACGCCGACCTTTGGCAGTGGTCGGTCGACGAGCTCGAGGACTTCTGGGCCTCCATCTGGGAGTTCTTCGAGGTCGAGGCGAGCGAGCCGTACGAGCGCGTGCTCACGACCCACGAGATGCCTGGCGCCGAGTGGTTCCCCGGGGCGCGGCTCAGCTACGCGGAACACGTCTTCCGCAACCGCGCCGACGACGAGGTGGCGATTCGCCATGCATCCGAGCTGCGACCGCTCGGCGAGTGGACGTGGGGAGAGCTGCGCCGGCGCGCCGGCGCCGTCGCGGGCGCGCTGCGCGAAGCAGGTGTCGTCGCCGGCGACCGCGTCGCCGCGTATCTCCCCAACATCCCCGAGACGATCGCGGCCTTTCTCGGCTGCGCGAGCATCGGCGCCACCTGGTCGAGCTGTGCGCCGGAGTTCGGGGTTCGCAGCGTCGTCGACCGCTTCGCCCAGATCGAGCCGAAGGTGCTGCTCACGGTCGACGGCTATCGCTACAGCGGCAGGGACTTCGACCGGAGCGAGACGATCGCGGCGCTGCAGCGGGAGCTGCCGACGCTCCAGCGGACGCTCGTCCTTCCCTACCTCGCCGGTGGGGACTGGGAGCTCCCGCCCGCCGAGCTCGACTTCGCGCAGCTCCCCTTCGACCACCCGCTCTGGGTGCTGTACAGCTCGGGAACGACCGGCCTGCCGAAGGCGATCGTCCACGGCCAGGGCGGGATCCTGCTCGAGCACCTGAAGAAGCTTCGCCTCCACCTCGACGCGCGGGCCGGCGACCGGCTGTTCTGGTTCACGACCACCGGCTGGATGATGTGGAACTTCCTCGTCGGCGGCCTGCTCTCGGACGCGTCGATCGTCCTCTTCGACGGCAATCCGGCGTACCCGGACCTCGGGACGCTCTGGGATCTCGCCGACGCCGCCGGCATCACGAGCTTCGGCACGAGCGCCGGCTACATCGCGGCCTGCCAGAAAGAGGACATGCACCCGCAGGCGGGCCGCGACCTCTCCCGCCTCGACAGCGTCGGCTCGACCGGCTCGCCGCTCGCGCCCGAGGGTTTCGACTGGGTGCGCGACCGGCTCGGCGAGGACGTCTGGCTCTTCTCCACCTCGGGCGGCACCGACGTCTGCACGGCCTTCGTCGGCGGCGTCCCGACGCTCCCGGTCTACCGCGGCGAGCTGCAAGCGCGCGCGCTCGGAGCGAAGGTCGAGGCGTGGAGCGAGGACGGACGCCCGCTGGTGGGCGAGGTCGGCGAGCTCGTGATCACCGAGCCGATGCCGTCGATGCCTCTCTATCTCTGGGGCGACGAGGACGGGTTGCGCTATCGCGAGAGCTACTTCTCCACGTTCCCGGGAGTGTGGCGCCACGGCGACTGGATCGAGATCACCGAGCGCGGCACCGCGATCATCACCGGCCGCTCCGACGCGACCATCAACCGCGGCGGCGTGCGGATGGGCACGAGCGAGCTGTATCGCAGCGTCCTGGCGCTCGACGAGGTCACCGATGCGCTCGTGGTCGACGTCCCCCAGGGTGAAGGGAGCCGCATGACGCTGTTCGTCGTCCTGCGCGACGGCGCCGTCCTCGACGACACGCTCGAGGCGGAGATCCGCCGCGGATCCGCGAGGACTGCTCGCCGCGCCACGTTCCCGACGCGGTGCTCGCCGCTCCCGAGATCCCGCGCACGCTCTCGGGGAAGATCCTCGAGGTGCCGGTGAAGCGCCTCCTCATGGGAGCCCCGGCCGACGAGGTGGCGAGCCGCGACTCGCTCGCGAACCCCGAAGCGCTCGACTGGTTCGCCGGTCTCGACCACCGCCGCACGGCTAACTTTCGGCACGACGCCCCGTCAGAACATCTGAGGAGCAAGGTGCAGCTTCGCCGAACAAATTGTGCTCGCACGCGCGAGTCCGTTTCCGTTCAGCTCGACGACGAGCTGCCGGAGCTCGAGCTCGACCGCCTCGAGACCCACCTCCTGATCTGTCCGGAGTGCTCGGCGTGGGCGGAACAGGTGCGGGACGTGACCGCACAGCTGCGGGCGGCGCCGCTCGAGGAGCCGACCGTGGGACGGCTTCGTCCTGCCGCGGTTCGGGCGCAGTTGGCGAATCAGCTCCGCCGTGGCGGTCGCCTCGGCGGCGGCCGTGGTCGCGACGATGTTCTTCGGTCCGGGGCCAGCCGGGTCAGCAGAGCGTGCACGCGGGTCTCGGGCTTCGTCGGCGTCGCGGGCCAGCATTTCGCCGTGAGCCGCCTGGGCCGGCTCGAGGACGGCGTGTACCTCGCCCGTGGACTCGTCGCAAGCCGGCTTCCGGCACGTCTGACGCATTTGCGCCCACGTTCTCAGGGCCTTCTAACTAAGCCGGCACCCCAGTCGTCTAACAACGTGACGGACGCTCCCTCGGGAGCGTCGGAGCGAGTTGGCGCCGCCGTCCGAGGCTCCGGGCGCGCACCGAACGGAGGGTATATCCAATGCATAGACGGGTCTGGTTCCTCGCTGCAGCGGTCGCCGCCGTGCTCGGCCTGGCCGGCTCTGCTGCCGCGATGACGGCCGCGAGCTCGAGCTCTAGCTCCAGCGCTCAGTCGCTCCATGCGGCCCCGTTTGCGAAGGCGTGGGCAAGCGTCCCGCGCACGCCCGCGGCTCGCGCGGCGAAGAAGACCATGGTCTTCGGCCTCGAGCAGACGGTGACCGGCTTCAACCTCGACGATGCGGACGAGAACGCGTTCTACGCCGCCATCGTCGCCGGTACGCCGATCATCCGCGGCAACTATCTGATCGACCAGAACGGCAAGTACCACCTCGACATGGCGTCGAAGGTGAAGGCCAACGAAGAAGTATCCTCAAGATCTGGATCCGCAAGGACGCCAACTGGAACTGGCTCGGCCACAAGTCCAAGCCGGTCACCTCGGCCGACTACATCTACACGTGGCAGCAGATCAATCTTCCCGGCAACAACGTTGCGTCCAACACGGGCTACGTCAACATCGCGCGCGCCAAGGCCAACAGCAGGAAGGTCGTGACCTTCTACTGGAAGCCGGGTCAGGCGTTCGCGGACTACCGCGACCTGTTCGGGTACGTCTTCCCGGGCTTCGCGCTCAAGGGTCAGAGCTTCAACGACTACTGGCACAACTGCGTGTGCGGTAACGACGGCCATCCGATCTCGAACGGGCCGTTCTACATGTCCAGCTACACGCCTGGCCAGGGCATGGTCCTCAAGAAGAACCCGAAGTGGTACGGCAAGAAGTCCGGTCTCAACTCGATCGCCTTCAAGATCATCACCGACACCAACTCGGAGATTCAGGCCATGCGCGGTGGCGAGGTCGACGCGATCACCCCGTCGCCCGAGTCGGCTCTGTCCACGCTCGTGCACCAGAAGAACCTCAAGTACAGCGCTGTCCCGAGCTTCACCCAGGAGCACTGGGACATCCAGGTCGGCCCTGGGGGCAATCCGCTCCTGAAGAAGCAGTTCGTGCGCTCGGCGATCGCCCTGGGCATGAACCGCCCGTCGCTGATCAAGGCGCTGTACGGCGGTATCGCACCGGGCCTGAAGCCGCTGAACAACACCGAGTACGAGTTCGGTGGGCCGGCCAACGGCAAGTACGCGTACTTCAAGAAGTACAACTACAACCCGAAGGCCGCGATCAAGTCGCTCAAGTCGCACGGCTGCACGGGCGGTCCTTCGACCCCGACGCCGGGCACCAACAAGGTCTGGTCGTGCGGCGGTCAGAAGACCGAGTTCAAGTTCGACACGACGACCCGCGCGTCCCGTGTCGAGAGCAGCCAGATCTTCCAGCAGCAGCTGGGAGCGATCGGGATCAAGCTCGACGTGGGCATCCACGATCCGGGCACGTTCTTCGGCACCATCCTGCCGAGTGGCTTCACGAACTCGCCGAACTTCGAACTCGGCGAGTACGCCTGGATCGGCGGCCCGGATCCGTCCGGATTCGATGCCATCTACCAGTGCTACGACAAGCTCGAAGAACCTTGGCGGCTCGAACTACAAGCGCTACTGCAACAAGAAGGTCGACTCGCTGATCAAGAAGGCTGACGTCAACTTCAACTCGACGCAGCGGACTGCTCAGTACGAGAAGGCCGCGCAGATCACCTCGACGCAGCTCTCGGTGATCCCGCTCTACGCGCCGCCGCAGATCTTCGTCTACAAGAAGGCACTCCAGGGCGCTTCCAAGTCGAACAACCCGACGAGTGAGGGTCCGACCTGGAACGTTGAGCAGTGGCACTGGTAGGCTGCTGACCTCGAGGCAGAGAACCAGATAGACCACTGAGTACCAAGGGATCCGCGCTCGCCGAACGGCGGGCGCGGATCCCGATCTTCTTCAACTACTCAGGGAGAAGCGATGCTCACCTACATCGTCAGGCGGATCCTCTACAGCATCCCCGTCCTGTTCTTCTCCACGTTCTTCAGCTTTTTGTTCGTCTCCTGGGCCGGCGACCCGAATGCGCTCCTGAAGGCGAACCCGCGCGTTCCGAAGAGCACGTACATCCATCTGGAACACCAGATGCACCTCGACAAGCCGGTGGTCGTGCAGTACTTCTACTGGCTGCAGCAGGTCTTCACGCACAAGCTCGGCAAGTCGCTCGTGACGCTGCAGCCGATCTGGCCCCAGATCCAGCGGACGATGGGGCACACGGCGCAGTTCATCATCATCTCGGAGGTCCTCGCGCTCGTGCTCGGCGTCGCCGTCGGCATCTATTCCGCGATCCGCCAGTACTCGGTCTTCGACTACCTGTTCACGTCGATCAGCTTCCTCGGCTTCGCGATGCCCACGTTCTGGCTCGCGCTTCTGCTGCAGATCTCCTTCACCGACATCTTTCTGCACTACAACGTCCGGATCTTCTACACCTCGGGCCTGAACAGCCTTCCCGGCGGCCCGGCTTGGTCGTGGGACCGGATGCAGCATCTGGCGCTGCCGATCGCGACCCTCTGCATCATCAGCTTCGCGATCTACAGCCGCTACATGCGCGCCTCGATGCTCGACGTGATCAACAGCGACTACATCCGCACCGCGCGCGCGAAGGGCCTTGCGGAACGGCGAGTGATCATGCGCCACGTCTTCCGCAACGCGCTGATCCCCATCACGACGGTCGCCGCCCTCAACTTCGGCGCACTGCTCGGCGGCGCGATCGTCACCGAGACGGTGTTCTCGCTCGACGGCATCGGCTTCTGGTTCATCCAGGCCCTCCAACAACTCGATCTCTACGAGGTGATGGCGTATCTCCTCGTCACGGCGATCCTCATCGTCGTCTTCAACCTGATTGCGGACATCCTCTACGGCGTCCTCGATCCGCGAATCCGCTATGACTGAGCAGGGCGTGCCGCCCAAGGGGCCGATGGTCCCGAGCGACGACTCCCTCTACCCGACCGCTCAGGCAGTCGCGGGGGTACCGCTGGGCGCCGACGGCGGGGTCATGGTCACCGGCGCGGTCGAGGACACGCAGGCGGCGGGCCTCGACCTCAAGGTCCGCAGCCAGTGGTCGTACGCGCGCATGCGCTTCTTCCGCCACCGCCTCGCGCTGGTCGGGCTCTTCGGTCTGGTGGTCATCTTCGGCGCCGGGATCTTCGCCGGCCAGATCGCGCCGTACGGGTACGCGCAGATCGACCTCACCCACATCCTCCAAGGCCCGTCGCACGCGCACTACTTCGGCACCGACGCACTGGGGCGCGACCAGTACACCCGCGTGCTCTGGGGAATCCGCACCTCGATGGAGGTCGGCGTCTTCGTCGCCGTCCTCTCGACGATCGTCGGTCTGATCATCGGGGCGATCGCCGGCTACTACGGCGGCTGGCTGGACAACCTCCTGATGCGTTTCACCGACCTCGTGCTCACGCTGCCCCTTCTCGCCATCCTGCTCACGGCGACTGCCCTGCTTGGGGCGGGCAGCCAGTGGCGTGTCTCGCTGATCCTCATCTTCTTCTTCTGGACGGGCATCGCCCGCGTGGTGCGCGGCGTCTACCTCTCCTTGCGAGAGAAGGAGTACGTCGAGGCGGCGAAGGCCTCCGGGGCCGGCGACGCGCGCCTGATGTTCCGGCACATCCTGCCGAACACGCTCGGACCGATCGTCGTCAACGCCACGCTCGCCGTCGGCACGGCGATCCTGGTGGAGGCGGCGCTCTCCTTCCTCGGCTTCGGGATCAAGCCGCCGACGCCGTCTCTCGGTGTGCTCATCAGTGATGCGCAGCAGAGCCCCCAGACGCCCACGGGCGGATCAGCGTGGTGGCTGACGATCTTCCCGGGCCTGACGCTCGTGCTGATCGTCCTCTGCGTCAACTTCGTCGGCGACGGCCTCCGCGACGCGCTCGACCCGACGCAGAGGAGGGTGCGTGCCTGACCCGGTCCTCTCGATCAAGGACCTCGTCGTCGAGTTCAAGACGGAAGACGGGATCGTCCATGCCGTGGACGGCGTCACGTACGAGCTCTATCCCGGCGAGACGCTCGGGATCGTCGGCGAGTCGGGATCGGGCAAGAGCGTCTCGACGCTCGCGCTGCTGGGCCTGATTCCCCTGCCGCCGGGACGGATCGCCAGCGGCACCGCGATGTTCAAGGGTCGCGACCTGTTGAGGCTGAAGAAGAAGGAGCTGCGGAAAGTCCGCGGCAACGAGGTTGCGATGGTCTTCCAGGATCCGATGACGTCGCTCAACCCCGTGCTCACGGTCGGTAACCAGCTGGGCGAGGCGATCAAGACGCACTTCCCGGACGAGAAGGACGACGCCGTCAAGGCGCGCGTCATCGAGCTCTTGCGGCTCGTCGGCGTCCCCAACCCGGAGACGCGCTACAGCCAGTATCCGCACGAGTTCTCGGGCGGGATGCGCCAGCGGGCCATGATCGCGATGGCGATCTCGAACTCGCCCTCCCTCCTCATCGCCGACGAGCCGACCACCGCGCTCGACGTGACGATCCAGGCGCAGGTGCTCGAGGTCATGAAGCGCGTGCAGAAGGAGACGGACGCGGCGACGATCCTGATCACGCACGACCTGGGCATCGTGGCCGAGATGTGCGACCGCGTCCTCGTCATGTACGCGGGGCACATCGTCGAGTCGGGCGACGTCGCGACGATCTTCAGATCGCCCCGGCATCCCTACACGATCGGGCTGATGAACAGCCTGCCGAAGCTGACCGAGGACGAGGAGTGGCTCGAGCCGATCACCGGTGCGCCTCCCTCGCTGATCGACCTGCCGCCGGGCTGCCCGTTCCACCCCCGCTGCTTCCTCGCGCGCGACAAGTGCCGGCAGGAGAATCCGCCGCTCGTCCAGGTCGAGGGCGCCGGGCCGACCTCTGCGCACCTGAGCGCGTGCCACTTCTCGGATGAGCTGATCGGCCGCAAGTCCAAGTTCTCGGAAGAGGCGGTCGCGTGAGCGCCGAGGCGCCTGCGGAGGTCTTTCAGCGGGCGGGCAGCGGCGAGGAGATCCTCCGGGTCGAGAACCTCGTCAAGTACTTCCCCATCCGAGCCGGGATCTTCAAGCGCACCGTCGGGCACATCCACGCCGTCGACGGCGTCGACCTGTCGATCCAGGCGGGGGAGACGCTCGGGCTGGTGGGCGAGTCCGGCTGTGGCAAGACGACCCTCTCGCGCACGCTGATCAAGCTGACCGAGCCCACGTCGGGCAAGATCATCTTCAACGGCCGGGACATCACGAACCTGCAGCGCCGCCAGATGCGCCCGGTGCGCCGGGAGATGCAGATCGTCTTCCAGGACCCGTACGCATCGCTCAACCCGCGCATGACCGTCCGCGACATCGTCAGCGAGCCGCTCGTGATCCACGGTCGCTCCAGGGGCGCCCAGGGGCGCGCTCGCGTGGACGAGCTGCTGCGCGTCGTCGGCCTCTCGCCCGAGCACGCGAACCGCTTCCCCCACGAGTTCTCGGGCGGCCAGCGGCAGCGAATCGGCGTAGCGCGGGCGCTCGCACTCAACCCGCAGCTCATCATCCTCGACGAGCCCGTGTCGGCGCTCGACGTCTCGATCCGCGCGCAGGTGGTCAACCTGCTCGAGTCTCTGCAGCGCGATTTCGGCCTCACCTACATCTTCGTCGCACACGATCTGTCGGTCGTGCGGCACGTCTCCGACCGCGTCGCCGTGATGTATCTCGGCAAGGTCGTCGAGATCGGCTCGAGGCACGACATCTACGAGCGTCCGTCCCACCCGTACACGCAGGCGCTGCTGTCGGCGGTGCCGATCGAGGAGCCGGGTCAGCGCGGGAAGCGCGCACGGATCGTGCTGGAGGGCGACGTGCCGAGCCCGGCCAACCCGCCGTCGGGCTGTCGGTTCCGGACGCGCTGCTGGAAGGCGCAGGCGATTTGCGCAGAGCAGGAGCCCGAGCTCGTCGACCGCGGTACCGGCCATCCCACCGCATGCCATTTCGCCGAGGTCGTGAGGCCCCTCGACCTCGCAGAGAGCACCGCTCCGGCCGCCGCGCAGCCGGAGAACGCCTAGCTAGGAAGCCGCCGCTTCGGGAGCCGCGGCGCTCAGCGCGGCCTCCGCGGCAAGCGGGGCGTCTGCGGTGAGGGCGGTGTCCGAGGCGTGTCCGCGCTCGGACTCCTTCACCGCGCGCACGAGCAGCTCGTGCTCGACGCAGTAGGTACTCAGCGTGAAGGTCGAGCACCCCGGAAACGCACAACCATGAAGCATCGGCATTAACAGAACTTTAACGGTCCGCGGCCCTCATTGCGAGGCTACGTCGGAGCCGAAAACGGGTACAGCGCGAGGGTGTTGAGGATCTTCTCCGCGGCAGCCCTTCTCGCTGTCGTCGCGGCAGGCTGCGGTGCAGCTTCTCAGCCGCAGCAAGCAGCTGTCCCTGGAGTGCCGCAAGCACTGGCGCAGGACTGGGAGGGTCAAGCGTCGGCGATCGCCACCGCCGCGTCGGCGGGCAACAGCTGCCGCGCACTCCAGCTCGCGAGCTCCCTTCGCGCCGATGTCGCGGCGTCGAAGGACAAGGTGCCGTCCCGGCTTCGTACGCCGCTTCTCTCCGGTGTGAACGCCCTTGCGGATCGCATCATCTGTACACCGCCGTCGCCTCGGAAGCCGCCGAAGCCGCCGCACGAGCGGCACGGCCACCGCGGACACCACGGGCACCGCGGACACGGCGAGGGTGACGGCGGCGGGAACGAACAGTGAGTGCGGTCACGCAAATCGCGGGACGCTACGAACTCGTCCGTGCGCTCGGACACGGAGCGATGGCAACCGTCGACCTCGCTCACGACGCGGAGCTCGACCGGCCCGTGGCGCTGAAACGGCTCGCCGAAAATCTCGCGCGGGACGAGGACCTCCAGCGGCGTTTTCTCCGCGAGGCACGCCTGGCGGCGCGGCTCGCGCACCCGAACGTGGTGCGCGTCTTCGACGTGGGAGAGGACGACGGGCGCCCGTTCATCGCCATGGAGTACGTCGAGGGGGAGACGCTGGCCGAGGTGGTCGCGCGGCGAGCGCCGCTCCCGGTGAGCGAGGCGGCGAGGCTCGGCACGCAGATGTGCGCGGGGCTTGCAGCTGCCCATGCCGCGGGCCTCGTACACCGCGACGTGAAGCCGCACAACCTCCTGCTCGGCACGGACGGTGTCCTCAAGCTCGGCGACTTCGGGATCGCGGCCGGTCAGGAGGGAACGCGCCTCACGCTAGCCGGCACCGTGCTCGGCACCGCGGGGTACCTCGCGCCCGAGCAGGCGCGCGGCGAGCAGGTCACAGCCGCGGCGGACATCTACGCCGTTGGTGCGGTGCTCTACGAACTGCTCACGGGAGAGCCCTCGCGGACGGCCGGCTCGCTGGCCGAGCTCGGCTCGGAGGACGGCTTCCGGCCTCCCGACCTCGCCGCCCGCGTTCCCGCGGCTCCGCCCGAGCTTGCCGCAGCAGTGACGGCGTGCCTGTCGGCGAGGCCCGAGGACAGGCCCCCGTCCGCTGCGGCCCTCGCCCGTCTGCTCGCTCCGGTCGCCTCCGAGGCCGCGACGATGCCGCTGCCTCCCGACCCGGCGCAGCGCGCGACCGAGATCCTCGCCCGGCCCGCCCGGCCTCGTCACCGAAGGACGACGCGGCGGCTGGCCGTGGCCGCTGCCCTCGCGGCAGCCGTCGTCGCCGGTCTCGTGGCCGCCGTCGCGCTGAACACCGGCGGGCACCCGTCGCGGCCGAGCCCTTCACCGCACGCGGTCGCTCCGCCGCAGACCGGAGCGAGCGTCGTCGAGCAGGCGCGGAATCTCGAGTCCTGGCTCCGGCAGCACCAAGGTTGAGCGGCCCTACTTCACAACGGTGGCGCAGTACTGTGGCGATCCGTCGGCCGGACTCGCGCAGTCCTCGGTCTGCTGGAACTGCGCTGCCTGCCCGAAGTCGTTTGCGGTGCCCGGGTAGTCGCCGCCGTACGTGAAGGCGTCGAGCGTTCGGTTCCAGGCGTAGAAGGGGTAGGTGCAGAACGGCCCGCCGAAGCCGGAGCAGTCGGTTGGACCGACGAACGAGTTGCCGAGGATCTCGGCTTCGCCTCCGGTGTCGGAGACGGTCGCCCACGACTTTGCGGAGGTGCCGCTGCCGAAGGTCACGCCTTTGATCTGCAACGGCTTGAAGAGCAGCCAGCTGGGGACGTCGAACGAGTAGCACGGCGGCTTCGTCGCGCTGCCCGGCAGGCAGAACTTGCCGGCCGGAGACGTGGAGTTCCCCGTGTGGCCGATCTCCCAGACGAGGCTGTTCGGCGCGTCGTGCACGAGACCCCAGCCGAGGGAGTTGCCGAGCTTCTGGACGCTGTAGGCGGGCATGAGCGGCCCGTCGGCCTTGCCGTCGAGAACGATGGTCCCGGAGTGGCCGGTCGTGACGTCGGTGACGGTGACGTGCATGCCGTCCTTCGCAGCGGTCACGTACTGGTGGTCGGTGATCGTGTCGCCGGCATGCATGAGCAGCGGTCCGCCGGTCGCGCTGTCGGTGAGCATGGCGTTGAAAGCGGCCGACTCGGAGTTGCCTGTCTTCGAAACCCGCCACACCGGCGAGCACGCCGTGTACGTGTTCGGGGAATAGACGACGTTGTAGCCGCCGCCCGCGGCGCAGTTCGTGGTGACGCTGTTCGGATAGAACTGCAGTTCGAGGAAGGCCTGGTCGAAGCGGCTCTTGGGATCCGTGACGCTGCCGCCGATCCAGAACGTCGGCCCGACCGAGTCGACCTGACCTTGTTGGGCCGCCGCGGTTCCGGCCTCGTTCGTCGGCAGGACGAGCTTCCACGTCAGATCCTGGGCAGAGCCTGACGCGTTCGAGAGCGGGTCGATCTCTGGCTCGTCGTGGCCGGTGCAGCTTCCCGTGTACCAGATGTCGTCCTGCGGGTGGTGGCCGATGCAGAGCGACTGGCCGCCCGCGGCGGCGTGTGCGCGCGGAGCCGCGCCAGCACCTGCGAGCGCGGCCGCGGCGGCGCAGGCGAAGACGGCAAGACAAAGGAGCCGGAGACGCATGTGGTTCCCCCTTCTCGAAAACCCGGACACACCGGATGCTGACAGACCGGAATCGGCTGCGCTAGTTCCACCCGTTCCGGCAGCGGGCAGAATTACAGGCGGATGGGGCACACGTTGATTGCATATCTCGCTGCGGCGGCCGTAGCCGCCTCTCACGCAGCCGCGCCGCCAAGCGGCGCGACGGCGTCACTCGCGGCCCGTCCGCTGCACGGCAGCGTCGTCCTCCGCGCCCGGCCCGATGGGTCGCGTCTCGTTCGAGTCGGGCCGCGCGGCCCGCTCGGCGGCCCGCTCGTCTTCGGCGTGGTCGGCGTCCGGGGCCGCTGGGTCGAGGTGACGGCCGAAGCGCTGCCGAACGGCCGCCACGGCTGGGTCGAGTTCGGCCGTGACGTCTCCGTCCAGCCCGTGCAGTGGGCGCTCCGCGCCTCGCTCTCCCGGCGCGAGCTCGACGTGCTGCGAGACGGCCGACTCGTGCGGACCATTCCGGTCGGGATCGGCAGGCCCGGCTCGCCGACGCCCACGGGCCGGTTCGCCGTCGCCGAGAAGCTGACCGGTCCCTTCGGTCCCGCCTTCGGCTGCTGCATCCTCGCTCTGACCGCGCGCCAGCCGCATCTCCCGCCCGGCTGGAACACACGCATCACGTACTACGTCGCGATCCACGCCGGTTCCGGACAGGGCTCAGCCGTGTCGGCCGGCTGCCTGCACGCGACCGAGGCGGACGTCCGCTATCTGATGCGAACCGTTCCGCTTGGGACTGCGGTGCAGATCCTGCGATGATCGGCGTCCCATGAGCACTGCGATCGAACTCCACGAGCACGAGGAAGAGGAGGACCTCCCGGCCTGGAGCTTGCCGGCGGAGGCTGTCGACCGGATCGGCGTGCCGGTGACGCTGCCCGAGCAGGTGACACGGGAGTGGGCGTGGGGCGGCTCGACCGGCGCGGGTGTCCGGGTCTGCATCCTCGACAGCGGCATCGAGCTCGACCATCCACTCGTCGGTCGCGTCGACCGGTCGGTTGCCGTCCTCCGCGATGACGAGGGCGAGCTGCAGGTCCTCGATGACGGAGAAGGCGACCTCTGCGGACACGGAACGGCCTGCGCCGGGGTCGTGCGCTCGCTCGCGCCCGACGTCGAGCTGACGAGCGTCCGCGTCCTCGGCGCCGGCTACAAGGGCGGCGGGGAGATCATGCTGCGCGGGCTGGAGTGGGCCATCGAGCAGGAATTCCAGGTCGTGAACATGAGCCTCTCGACGACGCGCACGAAGTACGTGGACCGGCTGCACGAGCTCGCCGATCACGCGTACTTCAAGCGCGTTCTTCTCGTCGCCTCGGCCCACAACATGCCGGTGGAGAGCTATCCGTGGCGCTTCGCGAGCGTCATCTCCGTCGGCAGTCACGAGGAGGCGGATGGGCTGACCTTCTACTACAACCCCAAGCCGCCGGTCGAGTTCTTCGGGCGCGGTCTCGACCTCGACGTCGCATGGCTCGGCGGCGGCACGCTCCGCTGCACCGGCAACAGCTTCGCCACGCCCCACATCGCGGGCATCTGCGCGCTCATCCTCGGCAAGCACCACGACCTGACGCCGTTTCAGCTCAAGAGCGTCCTCCACCAGACGGCCTCGAACGCAAAGGAAGCAGCATGAGTGATCTTGAAGCGGCTGTCGCGGCCGGTGTGATCGGAGCGGACGATGCGCACCGCGCGCTCCTGCAGGCGACCGTTGAGGTGGCGCGCGCGATCTTCGGCTCCAAGGCTGCATCCGTCTTCCTCCTCGACGAGGAGGCGGAAGAGCTCGTCTTCGAAGCAGTGGCCGGCGAAGGCGAGGGCGAGTTGATCGGCATGCGGTTCCCGGCGGGCACCGGCATCGCCGGCTGGGTGCTCACCACCCGCCAACCGCTGATCGTCGACGACCTGAGCGCCGATACACGCTGGTCGCGCTCGGCTGCGGAGTCGACCGGCTACGTGCCGAAGAGCATGATGGCGGTGCCGCTGCTCGTCGAGGAGCGGGCACTCGGTGTGCTCAATGTGCTCGACCGGCCCGCGGAATCGAGGGTCAGGCTCTCGGAGGTCGACCTGCTCGGTCTGTTCGCGAACCAGGCGGCGATTGCGCTCGACCTGCTGCAGCGGGCGCGGCGGGCGCGCGAGGCGCTCGCAGGCGAGGGCCGCCTCGCGCCGCTGGCCCGCGTGGCCGCACGGCTCGAGGACGGCGAGCGGGACACCGCGTTCGAACTCCTCCAAGCTCTCGACAGGCTTCTCGCCGAGACCTCCTAACCCCCCAGCGCCCCCGCCGGAAGGCGTGTGACCACGATGCTCTCGGCGAGTGCATGCGTAGGTGCGTGCCCGGTCACGGCGGCGATGAACTCCTCCCGCTCGACGGCGAAAAGCCGGAGCGGCTGCAGTGCGCGTACCGTCGCCGTCCGCGGGACGTCGCGCAGGAGGGCGATCTCGCCGAAGAAATCTCCGGGTCCCAGCTCCCGGGTCGTACCGTCGCCGAGCTCCACTGCGGCCTTGCCGGCCGCGATGACATAGAAGTGGTTCCCCACCTCGCCGCGGGAGACGATGATCTGGTCGGCTGTGACCGAGATAGGCGTGGCCTCTGCCGCGAGGCGTTCGAGCACGGGCTCCGGCAGCCCCGCGAAGATCTCGATCCTTCGCAGCAGCTCCAACGGCTCCTCTGCGATCACGGCTTCGTCGTCGATCCGTCGCAGGCTCGGCCAGAGAGGGATGAGCAGAATGGGCAGGAACGACCCCGCTGCGATCAAGGCTCCTTTCGGTCCGAGCCAGCTGACGAGGGCGGGGGTCACGAGCGAGCCGATCGCCATCCCGCCGAGGACAAGCATGCCGAGGAAGGCGAAAACGCGGCCCATCACCTCGTTCTCGGCTGAGCGCTGCACCAGCGTCACGCTGTTGACCTGGCAGAAGATCGCACCAACCCCGAGGGCGCCGACGAGGACCAGTGCCGGTGCCAGGGAGGAAACCACCGCGGTGAGCGCAAGTGGTATCCCCGAGAGTAAGAGGCCGATCGCGAAGCCTCCAGCGAGGCGCCGACGCGCCGCGAGGGCGGCGACGACGAACGCACCCAGGATGCTGCCGATGCCGACGGCGGTGTTCAGCCACCCCAGGGTGGCGTTGCCGCCATGCAGCAGTCGCAGCGCGAGCACCACCAACAGCACCTCGAGCGCCCCGTCGATGACCGCCTGCGCGCCACTCAGCCCGATCACGACGCGCAGCGCAGGCCGACGGACCACGGCCTCGAGCCCGGCCGTCAGCTCGGCCACGAAGTGTGGCCGCTCTTCCGGCTGCTCAGGTGGCGGGTCGCGCGGCACCCGCAGAACGAACGCCGCCGAGAAGAGCGTGAGCGCGCTGGTGAGTGCGAAGACTGACGCCGGGCCACTGAGCGCGAGGAGGATGCCACCGAGGGCAGGGCCAGCGAACATCCCGACGCTCGAGATCGTGTTGCCGACGACGTTCGCCGCAGTCAGCTCGTCGGGCGAGTTCACGAGCGAAGGCATGAGCGCGGCCTCCGCGGGGATCCACGAGACGGCGACGATGGTCGACGTGACCGCGATCGCGTAGACCGCATACGGGTTGCCGCCGGTGCTGGCAACTACCGTCATACCGACCATGAGGCCGGAGCGCAGGAGATCCGAAGTGAGCATCACCCTGCGGCGAGACCAGCGATCGACGAGGATGCCGATCCAAGGGCTCGCGAGCGCAGCAAGTATGAAGCGGGCGAAGAACAGCAGGCCGACCGCGCGCGCACCGCCGGCGTGGTACGCGTAGACCGGAAGCGCTACCCCATACGCCCAGATGCCGAGAGTCGAGGCGGCTCCGGCGATCTGGAGGTTGCGGACGCCGGGGTTCGCGAAAACCCTCCTGAATGCCTGCAGCGATGCCGCGAAGCCGTCCACGCGGGGCAGGATCGCAGGCGCGGTTGCGAATTTGAAGGGCCGGTGGGAAGATTCGTCCTCCCAGGCACGTCTAGAGAGATAACAGCGCCCAAACGAGGCGCAACGGGATTCGAGAAGGAGGAGCAATGTCGGACGAGCAGCGCGGCCATTACGGCGCCAACGAGGAGCAGAGTGACGACGTCGAGGGTCATGGCCATTACGGGGCCAACGACGAGCAGCGCGGCCACTACGGCGCCAACGACGAGCAGCGCGGCCATTACGGCGCCAACGACGAGAAGGGTGACGACGTCGAGGCTCACGGTCACTACGGGGCCAACGACGAGCAGCGCGGCCACTACGGCGCCAACGACGAGCAGCGCGGTCATTACGGCGCCAACGACGAGAAGGGTGACGACGTCGAGGCTCACGGTCACTACGGGGCCAACGACGAGCAGCGCGGCCATTACGGCGCCAACGACGAGCAGCGCGGCCACTACGGCGCCAACGACGACAAGGGTGACGAGGTCGAGGGCCACGGTCACTACGGCGCGAACACCGAGTCGAGCGATGACGATGAGGTGGAAGGGCACGCGCGGTTCGGCTGAGACAAGCAGCACGAGTCTTTGAAGGGCCCGGCGGACGCTGGGCCCTTCGTTTGCTCGCAGGTGGGTGGATACCGACGGAAGATCTCTGCGGGGAGGCGCGTCTAGAAGATGAGAGTGCTCGATCCGGGCCGAAGGAGGAGCGAGATGTCGGACGAACAGCGGAAAGACGACGAGATCGAGGTCGAGGGCCACGGAACCAAGGCCGGCGAGAACGACGAGTCCGCCGAGGATGCCGAGACCGAGTTCGAGGCGCACATACAGAGGTTCTCGAACGTGAGGATGGATTAGCCCAGCACGGGCTGGCAGTTGACCTGACCCGTCACGCGAGAAGGCCCGGCTACCCGCCGGGCCTTCTCGCGGTCGGAGCGCTTACCACGACTTGGTCGCCGCTTCGGCGGCGGCGACGAGGCGATCGGCCTCATCCACCCGCGCATCGCCGGCGACTGCCGTGAGGTTCGTAGCCACGAGCTCTCGTGCCCCGCGTGCCACGGCGGCCGCCAGGGCGGCTGCTGCGGCGACGTCGGCGTGCACGCGCGGCTCGACCCGCGCGCCGGCCGCGGCACAGAGCTCGGCCAGATCGGCGGCCAGGCGGGCGAGCGCGAGCGGCGGCTCCGCGGCCGCCGCGGTGACCTGTCCGAGCGCCCAGTCACGCTGCTCCGGCCTCGCCTTCTCGTCGGCGGCTGCCCGCGCCTCGAGCGCGAGCCGATAGGCGTCCGCGTCCTCGTCGACGAGCTGCACCGCACGCTCTCGCAGAGCCTCTGCCTGGGCGGCTACCCCGGCCGCGTCAGCCCAGCTGCCGGGGGAGAGCCGCGCGGCCATCTGCACGACGGCCGCAGCCGTCGCGAGCGCGGCCGCAAGCGCCGAGCCCGCGCCCGGGACCTCGCGCGGCGCGGCCAGCTCCTCGAGCAACGCGGGAAGGGTGAGACCGGTGAGCACCGCAGAAGTGTCTCACCGGCGCTGACCCGCGTGTGTCAGACCGTCTCGAGGAGCCGGCGCAGCTCTGAGACGATGAACGGCGAGGGCTCGTAACCGGCGTTGGCGACCGCACACTCGAGGTCGGCTCGGAGCTGGAGCCGGAAAGCGACGTCCTGCTCGGCACGCGCGACGAGCTCGTCGAGCATCGCCCGCGCAGCCGGCAGCTCCTGCGCCGCGCGCACCCAGCCGTCGGGTGCAGGCGGAAGGAGGCGTAGCAGCCGGCCGATCTGTTCCTCGTCGAAACCGTTCATCTCACACTTCATGACGGGCGAGAGGCCCGACCTCTTCCATCGAATTCTGTACGAACTTTTTCGAGACAGCGTGAGATCCGGCTGGCGATGGTTCCGGCCGGAATGTCGAGCAGCTCGCCGATCGTCCGGTAGCTCTCGTCCTGGCAGAAGAAGCGATCGAGGATCTCCCGGCACGGATCGCCGACCTTGTCGAGCGCGGCGCGCACGGACATTGCGTCGTCGAGCTGGGAAAGAACGTCGTCGACCTCCCGCTCGTCCGGCTCGGCGTCCGTAGGAGTGTCGCGGGCGTTCAGGCGCATCCGGTCGATGCAGAGCCTGCGCGTGAGCTGGGCGAGCCAGGGCCGGACGGCATCGTCACTCCGCAGCTCCGACAGCCGCTCGTACGCGCGGGCGAAAACCTCCTGGAACACGTCCTCCGCGTCCTGCTGCGGGAGGCGGAAGCCGCGCGCGCTGATCGCGTAGACGTAGCGCGAGAAGCGCTCGACGAACTCGTTCCAGGCGTCGGGGTCGCCCGCTCGGCAACGGAACACCAGCTGCGCATCGGTCTGTTCGACGGCCATCGGGTCGGAAGATACGACTTTGCGGCGAAAAGATCAGCCCAGAGCCCGATCGAGGGCCGTGACGAGCAGCGCGGAGTGTTCATCTGTGAACGCCAGCGGCGGCCGGATCTTGAGCACGTCCTCGTGCTTCCCGGTGCGCCCCACGAGGACCCCGGCCTCACGGAGCTCGTCAGCCACGCGGGCCCCCAACTCCCCGCTCGAAAGCTGGATGCCGGCGAGGAGGCCGCGCCCCCGCACCTCGACGATGTCCGCCTTGCGAAGGCTCTCGACGGCCGTGCGCAGCCGCTCGCCGACGCCCGCTGCGCGCTCCGGCAGCCGCTCGTCGTCGAGCACGTCGAGCACGGCAAGCGCGGCGCTCGCAGCGACCGGGTTGCCGCCGAAGGTCGAGAAGGTCCGCCCCGCGTACGGAAACCGCTCGGCGAGCTCGCGTCGCGTGATCACGGCCGCAACCGGATAGCCGTTGCCCATCGGCTTGCCCAGCGTCACGACGTCCGGCGCGATGCCGTGCCGCGCGAACGACCAGAGCTCCGGGCCGCACCGGCCGTGGCCTGCCTGCACCTCGTCCGCGACGTAGAGGCCACCCGCGGCGTGCGTCCGCTCCACCAGCATGCGGAGCTCCGAGGTCTGAGGCACAAAGATCCCGTCGCTCATGACCGACCCGTCGAGAAACGTCGCGGCGAGACCGTCGTCTAGCTCCTCGAGCGCCGCGTCCAGCGCGCCGGCGAGATCTGCGCCGCTTCCCGGCGGGGGAATGCGCGCGACACGGGCGGGAGGCTGCGCCGACGGCCAGTCCTCCGGCGAGAGCTCGGTCGTGGCATCGGTGACGCCGTGGTAGGCGTTCTCGGTCACGAGCGCCCCGTCGTGTCCGGTCGCCCCGGCTGCGAGGCGCCAGGCAAGGTCGTTCGCCTCGCTGCCCGAATTGACGAGCAGGACGGTGTCGAGAGCCGCGTCCGGTGGGAACGTGGCGAGCAGTCGCTCGGAGAGCTCGATCAACGGCTCAGCGAGGTACCGCGCGTTGGTCGCGCCGAGCCGCGTCTGGCGGACGACCGCCTCGGTCACACGGGGGTGGCAATGCCCGACGACCGGGACGTTGTTGTAGGCGTCGAGGAGCCGCCGCCCATCCGGCTCGTAGATCCAGACACCCTCGGCCCGCACCGCGTGGACCGGGCGCGCGTAGGTGAGCGGTGTCAGGAGCGCGCCGAGCGTCTCGTCCCGCCGCCGCACGAGCTCCTGGCTCGGAGCCGGGCTTCGCGGCACGCCGAGCTCGCGCGCGATCTCCGCTGGGTCGAGTCCGTCGAGCAGCTCGAGGAGAAGCCAGGAGTCCTCGTCCCAGGCCTCGATGTACTCGGCATTCTCGGGGTAGCGCCGTGAGCGCCACGCGCTGATCGAGACGATCGCGGCGAGCCGCGCCGCCACCAGATCGCCCATCAGCTCGCGCTCGAGCGGCTCGAGCGGGAAGCGGGACGAGAAGCCGTCGAGTGAGATCCGCGCCGCCCGGAACGCGTCCTCGGTTGGCCGTCCGCGCAGGACCGACGCGAGCGCGACGGCGACGTCGGCCGCGAGCGCCGTGTGGCAGCAGTCGCCGAAGTCGAGGATCCCGGCGACCCGGCTGTGCTCATCGAGCAGGAGGTTGTCGAGGTTGAAGTCGCCGTGCACGACCTGGCCGCGCAGGCGTTCCCACTTCGGCAGCACCCGCTCCTCGTACCGGTCGAGCGCGCGCGCGACGAGTGCACTTCGCGCAGGATCTGCGATCTCGTCGAGCAACGGCCGCAGCTGCGGCGCGGCACGGACGTCCCACAGCAGCTCGCGGCCGGCCGCGGGATGGAAGAACGACCGGAGCGCGAGGCAGAGCCGGGCGTGCACGGCGGCGATCCCGCGCACCGCGTCGTCGTCGAGTTCCGGCCCGCCCTTGTCGCCGTGCCGTTGCTCGAACAGACGCACCTGGTGGCCGTCGAAGGCAGCCCGTGGCGCGAGCGCCCGGGCTACCGGCAGGTCCGGGTCGACGGCCGCGACGTGGGCGATCGCAGCCTCCTCGAGGTCGAGCACGGCCTCGTCCTCGCCGGGGTTCGAGATCTTGAGGACGCCGCCGTGGCCTCCGTCGTCGAGCAAGAACGCCTGGTCGCGCTCGCTGCCCAGCGCGGACGCGGTGCCGCGGACGCCGAACAGGTCTGCCGCAATCTGCGCAGCCTCCCGGGAGGTGAACTGCGGCGGCGCCGAGTCGAGAACGGAACTCACGGCCGACCGATCGTAGTCCCCCGAGCGTCGGTGCGACCGGCCCTTCGGCATCGTCCGTGGGCGTTCAAGAATCCCTCGTTCGAGCGAATCGGCTACCCCTTTCGCGGGAGGAGCGACCCCCGCCGAGCGCCTACGGTCCGCCGACTGATTTGGCGGCTACTGCGGCTCGTTCTGCGGCATCAGGGCGGTCGCGACAAGGAGGTACACGTGGGGGCGAACCTCAACGTGCGCGACGCTTTCCGGCTCAGGCCCCGGCACGCGGGTTTGCTGGTGCTCCTGCTGGCGATGATGTTCGGCGGGATCCGCTCGGGTGCCTCCTGGGGCGCTTCCACCTACGACCCGGCGGCCGATCCCTACTCGATGCAGAACATCACGGCGGGCGACGGCGTGCAGGCCTGGTGGAACGCGGGTTACACCGGGCAGGGCGTCGACGTCGCGGTCATCGACACCGGTGTCGCTCCAGTCGCGGGTCTCGACGGACCGGGCAAGGTGATCAACGGGCCGGACCTCTCTCTCGAGTCGCGGGATCCGAACCTCCAGGGCCTCGATACGAACGGGCACGGCACGTTCATGGCCGGGCTCATCGCCGGCAACGACGGCCAGCCCGGCGGGTACCGCGGCGTAGCTCCCGACGCCCGGATCATCTCTCTGAAGGTCGGAGTTGCGGACGGCGGCGTCGACGTGAGCCAGGTGATCGCGGCGATCGACTGGGTCGTGCAGCACCGCAGCGACGACGGGATGAACATCCGCGTCCTCAACCTTTCCTACGGCACGAACTCGACTCAGCCGTACCAGGTGGATCCGCTCGCGTATGCCGTGGAGCAGGCCTGGCAGGCAGGCATCGTCGTGGTGGGCGCTGCCGGCAACTCGGGCTACCAGCTCGGCGCGAGCGCGCCCGGTCTCGCCGATCCGGCGTACGACCCCCAGATTGTCGCGGTCGGCGGTGCGGACACGATGGGGACCGAGTCGGCGTCCGGCGATCAGGTCGCTTCGTATTCGACCGGCGCTGCAAGCTGCAGCAAGAACTGCCGCGCCCCGGATCTCGTCGCCCCGAGCGCGCACATGCAGGGCCTTCGCGTTCCCGGCTCGTACATCGACCTGAACAACCCGGACGGAGCCCTGAGTGATCGGTACTTCCGCGGGAGCGGCACCTCGGAGGCGGCGGCATTCGTGTCGGGCGCGGCTGCACTCCTGCTCCAGAAGTTCCCGCAGCTGACGCCGGACCAGGTGAAGGACATGCTCGTCAGGAGCTGCGACAAGCTGAAGTCCTTCAACTGGAAGCAGCAGGGCTGCGGCGAGCTGGACCTGAGCGACTTGCTGTCGGCGCCCGTGGCTCCCGACCTCACGGCGAAGCAGTACCTCGCTCGCTTCGGCGTCAAGGCGCTCTCGACCGGAACCGGCTCGCTCGAGGCCTCGCGCGGCACCGACCACATCTCGATCGACGGCGATGAGCTTCAAGGCGAGCAGGACATCTTCGGCATGCCCTTCGACTCGGCTGCGGTCGCGGCGCTCGAGGCCGCGGGTTCGAGCTGGTCGAACGGAGTATGGAACGGCTCGAGCTGGTCGGGCAGCTCGTGGAGCGGCAGTTCGTGGAGCGGCTCGAGCTGGAGCGATCTGCTCTGGTCGGGCAGCTCCTGGAGCGGCTCCAGCTGGTCGGGCAGCTCGTGGAGCGGTAGCTCCTGGAGCGGCTCGAGCTGGAGCGGATCGAGTTGGTCGGGCGACCAGTGGCTCGGAGCGAGCTGGGGCCGATAGGTAGCGGGAGAGGCCGGTGATCGCCCGGCCTCTTACCCCGCGCCAAGCGCCGAGCGAGCCGCCGCGCCCGCTCGGCGTCGCTGTGCGTGAGGCTCTGCGCGCGCCGCGCCGGGTCTGGGTCTTCAACGGTGCCCTGGCGCTCACGTGCACGTTCGTGTGGACGTTCGCGATCCACACCTTCGGCAATCCGTCGTTCGTGCACGGCCCGCACCTCTCCTGGTGGGCGCTGGCACTCGCGTTCTACTTCGCCGAGGTCTTCGTCGTCCACCTCCAGTTCCGCAAGCAGGCGCACACGCTTTCGCTGACGGAGATCGGACTCACGCTCGGCCTGCTGCTCGCCGCTCCGATGGCGCTTCTGATCGGCCAGCTCGTCGGCACTTTCGTCGCTCTGATGGTCACCCGCTGGAAGAGCCAGCGCCAGCTCGTCAAGTTCGCGTTCAATCTCGCGGAGCTCCCGCTCTGCAGCGGAGTCGCGCTCGTCATCTTCCGCTCGCTCGCCGAGCCCGGGGACTCGGCACCGCACATCTGGGCGCTCGTCCTCTTCGCCTGCGCGGTTGCGCACGTGCTCGGCATCCTGCTCGTCTCCGCCGTGATCGCGATCGCCGAGGAGCGGTGGAACGCGCCGCAGCTACTGCGGACTCTGCTCACGTCGACGATTGGAGCGCTTGCGACGGCGTCACTCGGCCTCGCCGTCGTCGAGCTGCTGGAGGCGCGCCCGCTCGCGGTCGTCCTCCTCGTCGTCCCGGTGCTCGCCTGCGTCGCCGCCTTCCGCGGCTACATGGAGCAGCGCGAGCAGCGGGAGCACGTCGAGTTCCTCTACGAGTCGATGCGCGCGACCCAGGGCGCGCCGGAGTTTGGGCTTGCGGTCGGACAGCTTCTCGTCGCCGCGCGCCGGCTGCTCCGCGCCGAGTACGCCGAGATCCTCCTTCTGCCGGCCTCCGAGGGCGAAGGACCGCTCCGGAGCGTGAGCGGTGTGGGAGGCGAGCTGCTCATGCATCCGGAGGACCGGTTCACCCCGGCTGACGCCACGGCCTTCAGGGCGGTCTCGTCCACGAGCTCGGCGATGCTGCTCACGCAGCGGCGCGCGTCCAAGGCCTTCGACGCCTTCCTGCGGTCGCGCGGGCTCGAGGACGCGATCGTGGCGCCGCTGCGCGGGGAGAATCGGACGTTCGGACTGCTCGTGGTGGGGGAACGCCTGGGCGACGTCAGCACGTTCGTCGACACCGACGTCGAGCTGCTCGAGACGTTCGCCGGGCATGCGAGCATCCTGCTCGAGAACGGCCGACTCGAGCACTCGCTCGCCGAGGTGACACAGCTCAAGGAGCAGCTGCGCCACCAGGCGTACCACGACGCGCTCACGGGCTTGCCCAACCGCGTCAACCTGCTCGAGGCGGTGGAGTACGAGCTCGCGCGTGGCTCGGGCTCGACGGCGGTCCTCTATCTCGACCTCGACCGGTTCAAGACGGTCAACGACACGTGGGGGCACAGCGCCGGAGACGAGCTGCTGGCCGAATTCGCGCGGCGCCTTGCCGATGCGATCCGCGCCGAGGATCTCGCTGCGAGGATCGGCGGCGACGAGTTCGCCGTGCTCGTCCGCGAGGCGGACGCCGAGGCCGCGGTCTCCACCGCGCGGCGCATGCTCGAGAAGATCGACGGGACGTACACGCTCGGGTGTGGGGACGTCGCGTGCCACGTCAGCGTCGGTATCGCCGTCGGCGCCGCGGGGGTGACCACCGGCGAGGACCTCATCCGCAACGCGGACATCGCGATGTACAGCGTCAAGCGCTCGGAACGTGCGTACACGTTGTACGAGGCGGACCTGCACGAGAAGCTTCGTACCCAGAGGCAGCTCGGGCTCGATCTCGAGGCCGCGCTCGAGCGGCGCGAGATCCTCGTCCACTACCAGCCGGTCGTGCGGCTGGCGGACGGGGAGATTGAGGGCTTCGAGGTGCTCGCCCGCTGGCCGCACCCGACGCGGGGCCTCCTCACCGCCGCCGACTTCCTGCCGGCTGCAGAGGAGACCGGGTTGACCGTCGAGCTCGGCCGGCTCGTCCTCCACCAGGCTCTGGAGGCAGCACGCCGCTGGCCGAAGCGGCTGAGCATCTGGCTCAACCTCGCCGCGGCGGAGCTCGCCAACGAGCGGCTGGTCGACACTCTTTCCGAGGCGCTGAAGGGCTACGGCGTCGAACCGGGCAGGCTCGTGCTCGAGGTGACCGAGTCGGGCGTGATCCAGGGGAGCGACGGCGCCCTCATCGCGATGCAGCGGCTACGCGAGCTCGGCGTGGCCCTGACGATCGACGACTTCGGCACCGGCTACTCGTCGCTGAGCCGGCTGGCGGAGTTCCCGATCGAGTCGCTGAAGATCCCGAAGCCGTTCGTCGACCGGCTGGTGGGTGAGGATACGGACGAGGCGTTCGTCGACGCCATCCTGCGGCTCGGCGATTCGCTCGGCCTTGCAGCTGTGGCCGAGGGAATCGAGCATCGCGCGCAGGCCGAGCGCCTGCGGGAGATGGGCTGCCGGTTCGGCCAGGGCTATTTCTTCGGCCGCCCGGCGCCGGCCGCCGAGGTGGAGCGGCTGCTGTTCCCGGAGTCGCAGCCCAAGCCCCAGCTCTCGCTCGTGCCCTCGTCGCGCACCGCTTGACCAAGCCGATTTCCGCAGATCCCCCAAAAGGGGGAGGCCGAGCAGGACCAAGGCGCGGGAAGATCAGTACGACTCCCGCTCGGGGCTGACGGCAACAACTCTGCGGCGGAGTTTTGAAGCGGCGGGCTACCCCGCCGCTTCGGCTTTTCTAGGGACGTTCAGCCGCCCTTGCCGACGTTGAGAATCGGCGCGTTGAGGACGATGTGCGCGTCCTTCTCCGTCAGCCTCCCCTTCTTCTCGAGCGCGTCGACCTGGTCGTCCTGACCGATCAGAACAGGTTTGTCGATGTGGTGGTCGTAGTAGCCCTTGTAGACGGGCTGAGCCTTCATCGACGGCGTCCCGATGTTGGGCAGTCCGCCGCTCACGCAGTGGCAACGGCGGCCGTCGCGGCAAGCAGCACGAGCCCAAAGAGAGCGATCCTCCGCACCTGCTCCTCCTTGTCTAGAGTGACGGCAATGGCTACGCGCAAGATCCCGCTGCGGTTCGGCCTCGTCGCTCTTTTCGCCGCGACCGTCACGGTCGTCGCCGCCGGCTGGATCGGCTCAGCTAGCTCCAAGGCGGCTGCTCAGCACGCGGCCGCTGGGGCGACGGTGCAGACGAAGAAGCTCAAGAAGCTCGGCGTCGTCCTCGTGAACAGCAAGGGCTTCACGCTCTACATGTTCATTCCCGACCACCGGAAGAAGGTCACCTGCAAGGGCACGTGTGCAGCCATCTGGCCGCCGTTGAAGGTCAAGAAGGGCCAGAAGCCGACGGCGGGCGGGGCCGCGAAGAAGAAGCTCCTCGGCACCGACGGCCGGGTCGTCACGTACAACCGCTGGCCGCTCTACACGTACGTCAGCGACACGAAGCCGGGCCAGCACTCCGGGCAGGGGATCAACCTGAACGGCGGCAAGTGGTACGTCCTCTCGCCCTCGGGCAAGATCATCAAGTAGCCCCCGGGGCGCTTCGTCGCCGCACTAGTGGAGGACGTGGAACGAGCCCTTCGTCCGCACCTGCTTGAGGGCGGAAGTGACGACGATCGGCCCGCTCTTTGCACGCTTGGGGACGGTCGTCACGATCTTTGCGTCGTTGACGATCCGGAAGTGCGCCTTGGCGTCGCCGAAGCTGATGCTCGTCGTCGCGGCGAGGCCCTTCCCCTGCAGCGTGACGCGCGCGCCGACGAACGCCTTGCTGGGTGTCCTCTTCCGCACGATGAGCGGCTCGACGAAGTGGTACACGTGGACGTCCCACTGCGCGAAGCGGTCGCTGAAGGATCCGGCCGAAGCCGCGACGGTGCGGTTCTCGGTGTAGACGCTGCCCCGATGCGTCCAGCGCGGAAGGCCCTTGAAGGTCACCGTCCGGGTGCCGGCGCCGTTGCGGGCTGCGATCAGCCAGAGGTCGTCGATCGAGGTCCCTTGCCGCACCACCGTCTCGGTGCCCGAGCCGCGGGTCGTGACCTGCGGAGCCTTCGCGGCGTTCACGAGCGCGGGCGCGATCGGGCTGGACGCCGAGAGCTGCTGCACGAGCGGCTCGAGGACGCTCTGCCAGAAGCTCCAGTTCCAGCCGTAGGTGGCGTCGCTGCCGCTGAAGCAGCCTGCGATGTTGCCGCCGAAGAAGGTGAGCGCCTTCGCCCCGTTCAGGATCGCGTCGTAGGCCATGTACCGCTCTTGCTGGAAGGTCGGGACGATGTAGTTACCGGTCGTCTTGTCGATGCTGCCGCTTGCGCAGACCTGGATGGTCGTCCAGACCGGCGCCAGGGGCGTGACCGAGGAGAGCGTCGACGTCCACCTGCCGACCGCCTGCAGGTTCGGCGACGTGTGGGCGAGCGTGACCGGGTAGATGTCGACGCCGTGGATGTCGGTGACGCTGGAGTACGGCGCGAGATCGGCGGCGGTGCCGCGAGGAGCTTCGATGGTCACCCAGAGATGCCTCGGGTCAAGCGGGGCCTCGCCGTTGCACCAGAAGGGATCGCCGCGCGAGGTGACGCGGCAGAAGGCGAACTGGAGCGCCGAGGGTGCGATGTTGCTGTACCAGGGCTCGTCACGGCCTTTCCAGAAGGCGATCGCGCTGCCGCTCGGGTCGTCCGTGAGCGTCTGGACAACCCGCGTCAGTCCCGCGTCTTCCAGTGAGCCGGGGAGCGTCTGCGAGTAGCCGCTCAGGTTCGGCCACGTGTAGACGTGTCGAGCCGCGGCGGCGCGGTTCCAGGCCAGCGCCGAGTTGATGTCGCTGGTCTGCCAGATCCCGCCGATTCCGGTCCGGTAGACGTTCACGCCGGCGTCGGCGGTCTCGGTGAGGCCGTCCGTGCCCCAGGGCGTCTGCCCGCCGAGCGGGGGGCCGGGCGAGAGCACGATGGGGAACGTCGGCTCCCCGTTGAAGAGAATCGTCTGCGTGTGATCGAACGAGGTCGTCGCGGCGCGAGCGGTGCCTGCGATGCCCGCCGCGAGGGCGCTCGTCGCGACTACGGCCGCGAGCGCTATGCCAATACGTCTACTCACCGACGACACTTTCGTTCCGATCCCCCCAGCGCCTCTTTTTGGGAGGGTAACCGGGCATCGGCGCGGTCGCCCGGGGGCTTTACGGGATGCTTACCGCGTTGCCGTAGGCCTCTTCAGTGTCCCGACAGCCGACGCAGGAGCGGGATCGCGGCCAGCAGCGTCCGCTGCTCCTCCGGATCCAGCTCGGCCGCGATGGCCGCGGCGAGCCAGTCCTCGCGCCGTCCCCGGCCTTCGAGGACACGCTCGCGGCCTTCCTCGGTGAGCTCGATCTGGATGCGCCGCCCGTCGCCGGGGTCGGGGCCGCGCTCGATCAGACCGGCCGTCTCGAGCTCGGCGAGCGTCTGCGCCATCGACTGCGGCCGGACGTGCTCGGCCGCGGCCAGTGCGCTCGCCGTCTGGGCGCCCTCGCGGTCGAGCCGGCTGAGCACGCTCGCCTGGGCAACCGGGAACGAGTACTCCGCCCGCAGTCTCCTCACGAGCTGGCCGAGCACCAGCCGGAGCTCGCTCGCGCCTTTCACGACCTGTGCCGAGGGGTGGGGCATGGCAAGATTGTAGACAGGTAACCTGAACAGGTTGCCTGACAAGCGGAGCAAACGGGACTACAAGTGGATCGCGCTCTCGAACACGACGCTCGGAGTGCTGCTGGCAACGATCGACGGCTCGATCGTCCTGATCGCGATGCCGGCCATCTTCCGCGGCATCCATCTCGATCCACTCGAGCCCGGTAACAGCTTCTACCTGCTCTGGATGATCCTCGGCTTCCTCGTCGTCTCGAGCGTGCTGGTCGTCAGCCTCGGCCGGCTCGGCGACCAGTTCGGTCGCGTGCGGATGTACAACCTCGGCTTCGTCGTCTACACGGTGGCGTCGCTGTTGCTGACGATCGACTGGATGCACGGGCGGGCCGGCGCGGACTGGCTCATCTCGTTCCGGATCGTGCAGGGAGTCGGCGCCGCCTTCCTGGTGGCGAACTCGGTGGCGATCCTCACCGACGCGTTCCCGGCCAACCAGCGTGGGCTCGCGCTCGGTATCAACAACGTCGTCGGCATCAGCGGCATGTTCATCGGACTGGTGCTCGGCGGCCTGCTCGCGCCGATCTCGTGGCGGCTCGTCTTCCTGGTGTCCGTGCCTGCCGGGATCGCGGGGACGATCTGGTCGTACCGGAGCCTGCGCGAGCTCGGAGTGCGCACCCGGGAGCCGGTCGACTGGGCGGGGAACCTCACCTTCGCCGCGGGGCTCGTGCTCGTGATGGTCGGGATCACCTACGGGATCCGGCCCTACGGGAACCATCCGATGGGCTGGACGTCTCCCGTCGTCAAGGCGTGCCTCGCCGCCGGCGCAGGCCTGCTCGCGCTGTTCGTCGTGGTGGAGCTGCGCTCGAAGGCGCCGATGTTCCGGCTGCAGCTGTTCCGGATCCGCGCGTTCACCTTCGGCGTCCTCTCGAGCTTCCTGTCGGCGATCTCGCGCGGCGGTCTCATGTTCATGCTGATCATCTGGCTGCAGGGCATCTGGCTGCCCGAGCACGGTGTGGGCTTCGCCTCGACTCCGCTCTGGGCCGGGATCCGGATGCTGCCGCTGACAATCGGGTTCCTGATCGCCGGGCCGATCTCGGGGATCCTCTCCGACCGCTACGGGCCGCGGCCGTTCGCGACCGGCGGGATGCTCGTCTCCGCGCTCAGCTTTTTCCTGCTCGCGATGCTGCCGGTCAACTTCTCGTACGCGGAGCTGGCCGCCATCCTCCTGTTGATGGGACTGTCGATGGGTGCGTTCGCCTCGCCGAACCGGGCGGGCGTGATGAACAGCCTGCCCGCGCAGCACCGGGGCGCCGGCGGCGGCATGAACCAGACGTTCCAGAACTCGGCCCAGGTCTTGTCGATCGGCATCTTCTTCACGCTGATGATCGTGGGGCTCTCGGCGACGCTGCCGCACTCGCTCGCGACGGGCCTGCGCGCGCACGGCGTCTCGGCCGGCGTGGCGACACGCGTGAGCGAGTTGCCGCCGGTCTCGGTGCTCTTCGCCGCGTTCCTCGGCTACAACCCGGCCCAGAAGCTGCTCGGCCCGCACGTGCTCGCGCGGCTCCCTGCGCACAGTGCCGCCGCGATCCGTGGGCGCGCGTTCTTTCCGCACCTGATCGCGGCGCCGTTCCGCAGTGGCCTCCACGAGGCGTTCGCCTTCGCGATCGCGGCGTGCCTGGTCGCGGCACTCACCTCATGGTGGCGCGGCGGCCGCGTAGTCGTGCCCGAGGAATCAGCACTCCAGCAGCCCGCGGAGGTTCGGGACTAGGCGAGTCTCGCGAACTGCACCGCCAGGAAGACGGCGTAAAGGACGATGAGGAAGACGCCGGCGCCGCGGCCGGCTCCGCGTCCTCGCCCGAACAGGACGACCGCCGCCGTCGTCATCCCGATCAGCCACGCGACGTCGAAGATCGCGAGGCCCGAGAAGGCGGCGAGGCTGCCGAGCGCGGCGGGCACGGCGAGGCCGGCGACGATGTTGATCGAGTTCGAGTTCAGCGTCTCGCTCATCAGGGCCGAGCCGCGCTGCTGCAGGCCGAAGCGCACGCCCGTCCACGCGTTGGGAAGGCTTGTCAGGATCGCGAGCACGACCACGCCGACGAGCTCCTCGGGCACCGACCACGTTTCGGCGAGATCGGTCGCGGCCCGCACCGCGCCGACGCTTCCGGCCACGATCAGGGAGAGCGCGAGCAGGAGGACGACGACCAGGCCGATCACCTCCCGGCGCGAATCGAGCGACCGTTCCGGCCGGTGGCCTTTGCCGAAGCTGCGTCGGACGAAGCGCGACTTGGCCACGCCGAGCGGGAGCTTCCGCGCGAGGCGGGGTCCGGCTGCGAGCAGCGCCACGTAGGGCACGACGACCACGGCGACGAGCACGCCTCCGGCCGTTGCGCCGAGCCCGCCCGCAACCACCGCGAGCGTCACTGCGAGGAGCCAGAGCGCGACGAATGCCTCGAGCTCGAGCGTCTCGTGCCGCGCTCGGACGCGGCCCGCCACCACCGCGCTGATGCCGAGCATGGCCGCGAGGTTGAAGGCGTTCGAGCCGACGACGACGCCGACCGCGACGGCGCGCTCGTGCTGGAGGAGCGCCACGATCGCCGACGAGATCTCGGGCGCGTCGGCGGCCAGGGCGGTGAGCAGCCCGAGGAGCGCTTCCGGCAGGCCGAGGCGAAGCCCGATGTGGTCGAGGCGCCGCGCGAACACCGCCGACGCGGCAAGCATTACGCCGATCGAGACGAGGAAGACGGGGATGGCGGCTGCGGGCGTCATCGGCTCACGCCGACCAGACTTCCCGGCACACCCAGGAGAACGCTAACTGAGGAGCTGCCTAAGGAGTCGGATCGGACGGAGGTTCGTCCGCCTCGAGGGCGTCCTCTCGCGCCTGGGCGTCCTCGATACGCGCGAGCCCGGATAGTCCTCCCTCGCCGTACTCGGCGCGCAGCGTCGCCGGGTCCTCGGCGCCACCGGCATCCGGAGCCGGCGAGAACAGGCGCCTGAACCAGTCCGTGAGGCCCATCGACGGGGCAGCATAGGCGATGATCAGGGTGTGATCGTCTCGCTGCACGTCGCCACGGGCGCGGCGATGGGAGCCGTCGTCCGCTCGCGTCCGCTCGCGCTGCTCCTCGGTCCGCCGTTGCACGTCGCCGGCGATCGGGTCCCGCACGAGGACATCCCCGACCGGAGCTTCGAGATCGGCAGCGGCCTCGTCGCGCTCGGCCTGCTCGCCGCGCGGCGCGGGCCACTCGATCCCGCCGTGCTGGGCGGTGCGGCAGCATCGATGCCCGACCTCGAGCACCTCGTGCCGTGGCTCCGCTTGCGCGGGGAGAAGGTCTTCCACCGCGGCGGGGGCCGCCACGGCGTCGGCATGTCGGTCGAGTCGCAGCTGCTGCTCGCAGGCGCGGTGGTCGGCTTCCTGCTCACACGCCGCCGGTAGCCTCGCGCCGATGAAAGTCGGCATCGTCGTCCCGTACTCGTGGTCCTTCGGCGGCGGCGTCGTCGACCACGCCGACGCGCAGGCTCGCGCGCTCGAGGCGATCGGGATCGAGACGCGCCTTCTGATCGGCAACGACCCACCGGGCTCCTTCAGCCGGATCCTTCACCCGCGCCAGGGACGGCCCGGCCCACCGCCACCCGGCGTGATCCCGCTCGGCCGGTCGGTGATCGTGCCCGGCAACGGTGCGCTCTCGAACCTCGTGCTGAGCCCGCATGCGCTGCTGCAGATGCGCCGCGCGCTCGCGCGCGAGGGCTTCGACCTCATCCACGTGCACGAGCCGCTCGCGCCGATGCTCAGCCCGGCTGCGCTCGCGCTGTGGGACGGACCGGCGGTTGCGACGTTCCACGCGGCCGGCGATTCCAACTGGCGCCGGTTCGCGGAGCCCCTGTGGGGTTTCCTGCTCGATCGGATCGATCTGCGCGTGGCCGTGTCCGACCAGGCGCGGCTTGCGGCCGCCGCCTTCGGTCGCGGCCACTACGAGGTGATCCCGAACGGTGTCGAGATTCCGGAGGGGATCGATCCGGGCGGCCGCGCCGACCGCATCGTCTTCGCCGGCCGTCACGACCCACGCAAGGGCCTGCCGGTGCTGCTCCGGGCGTGGCCCCGTCTGCGCGGCAGCGGGATCCGCCTGCGGGTGCTCGGCGCCGAGCCCCTCGCCGTGCGGCTGCTCCTCGCCCGGCTTCGCATGTCGGAGGAGGGGATCGACATCCTCGGTTTCGTTGAGGACGCGACGCTCACTGAGGAGCTCGCGGCGGCGAAGCTCCTCGTCGCCCCGTCGCTCGGCAACGAGAGCTTCGGCATGACGATCACGCGCGCCTTCGCATGCGCGGTGCCGGTCGTCGCCTCCGACATCCCGGGGTACCGCGAGGTCGTCACCGAGGAAACCGGGTCGCTCGTCCCTCCCGGCGATGCGGATGCTCTCGCCGAGACGATCTCGGCGCTGCTCGCGGACGAGCCCGCGCGGGTCGAGCGAGGCCGCGCGGCGCGCGAGCGTGCCGTCAGCGAGTACGCGTGGCCGCTGCTCGCCCGGCGGCTCGGCGACTGCTACGAGCGCGTCCTAGGTGCCTAGCCGGGAGGCGCCCGCGAGGCGGAGCATCTTCGGCCCGACGAGCCGCAGGAGCCGGTTCGGTGTCTCGACGAGCGGCTCCCCGTCCTCGCCGCTCAGCTCCGCGATCGCGGCGTCGACGCGGCGCTTCACCTCGAGCACTCCCTCGCGCAGCCTGAGCTCGTCGAGCCGGACCGCGAGCCGCTTCATGTTCATCACGTAGTAGTAGAGCGAGTCGACGTCTGGCCCGTACGACTCCGCGAGGTGCGCGTCGATCAGGCCGCGCGACGCCTTGGCGCGCCGCACCATCCGGTCGGCGAGATCCATGTAGTCGCTGGAGATGGCGAGCAGCCGCTCGGCGGCGCCCTCGAACTCCTCGAGGAAGCGGTGCGTGGCGAGGACGGCAATGCGGACGTGGCGGCCCTCGTCGCGGCGCACCTTCGTCTGCCCCTCCTTCATCCCGGGCAGGTCGTAGACGTCGTAGAGCGCGTTGCCCTTGGCGCGGCGGATCACGACGTCGCTGTTCGCGACGACATCCTCGCTGATCACGCCATAGATGAAGATCGCCGCGTACACGTCCTCGATGGGCCGATTCGGCCGCAGCAGGTGCCGCATCTCGACCTCGAACTGATCGAAGAGAACCTCGGCGACGAAGTTGTTGTACTTCTTCGCCATGCCGGCGACGTCGGCGGCGTCGATGCCGAGCACCTCGGTCGCGACCCGCAGCAGGCTGCCGGCGTGCATGCGCTCGTCGTGCTCCTGCGTCAGGAGCGCGGCCCGCATCGACTCGTACTCCGGCTCCCGGGGCAGTGCCGCGACGATCCGGTCCATCCAGTCGTCGACGATGGACTCCGCGCGGTAGATCGTCCCGAAGACCCGCTTCACGGCCTCCTGCTGCCGGTGCGACAGCGCTTGGAAGCTCTCGGCATCGGTGGAGAGGTCGACGCTGTAGGCGTCCCAGGTGTGGACGTGCGCCGCAGCGAGGATGTCCTCGAAGGTCCGCCAGCCGCCCGTGATCTGCCGGTCGGCGGCCTCGTCGTCTGCGATCAGTGCCTCGATCTCCCGCAGTAGTCGCTCGATCTTGGCGCTGGTGCCGTGCGCGGCGGCGTCGGCGGGCGGGCTGGCGCTCAGATCCACGGCACAACCTTACGCCGCCCCGCGACCGGTGGGCCTAAGGTGGGCGCCGGTACGCCGACGCCCACCGTCCTGCGCGGTACTACTGGACGCAGCCGCTGGAGGCGTTGCTCCAGAGGGGCTGCACGGGGAACGAGCCCGTTCCCATCGGCTCGTCGGCCGTTGCGGAGCTCCAGGCGCACTTGTCGCCGTTCTCCTCACCGTTCCGGTCGAGCCAGCCTCCGTTCGGGAACTGGTCGGTCATCGTCTCGGCCATCTCGTGCCCGGCGACGATCGTGACGCCGGCCGTGGCGCCGAGCCCGTTGAAGTTGGCCCCGCACGAAGCCTTTGCGTCGGTCATGTAGGGGAGGTTCGTGTAGGCGATGTTGCCGTACGAGGACGAGGTCGAGCTGTGCCAGGCGCAGTAGCTCGTCCCGAACCCGGAGGCGTTGTTGTGGGTTGCCGTGGCGATCACGTACTGGACGGTGTTGTTCACGGCAGAGGTCGTGTTGCCGAAGTGCCCGGCCGCCTTGACGGCCTCCGCGGCAAGCTGTGACTGGCTCGGGCTCGACGGCGCGGCCGAAGTGCTGTCGGCCCAGGTCGTCACGTAGATCCCGGTCGGGTTCCCGGCGTGCTTGCCGGACGAGCCGCACGTCACGGTGCCGCTCGCGACACCCTGGCAGTACTGCGTGACGCTGCCGAGCCACTCGCTCCCTCCGACGCCGGCGTAGAAGCTCTGGAGCAGCGAGGCCTCTCCCGACGGGTCGTTGTTCGTCCACTGCGACCCCCAGAGCACGAGGTAGACCTTGGGCGCAGTCTCGACGCCGATCCCGCCGACTCCGCCCCGGTAGGACAGGTTGTTGCTCCCGCGAGTGGGTCTCGACGGCTTACCCTTGAACACCCGCAGCACGGACGGCTTCGCCGGATTCGTACTCGAGTGGGTCGCGGCCTGGCCCGCGGCTGCCGAGAGGGCCGCGGCTGTGGCGAGGACCGCCACGATGGCGCCGCAGAGATAGCGCCTTCTCATCACATCTCCTTCTGGGACGACGACAACAGGGACCGGAACCTAGTCGGCCCGCTGGTCGGAGACAAGCCCCCGAAGCGGGTAATTGCACTCGCCGAATGGCGTGGAGGATCCGCCGTGGGCGGATCCTCCACGCGAGCTGCCTACGAGTGTTTCCAGGCGACGGAGAACGAGCCGCTGCTCAGGGAGCTCGGCTGAGCCTTCACCGTCGAGCCCGACTGCATCGTGATCTTGTCGAGACCGGCGGTGGTGCTGGTGAGGACGCTCCCGTTCACGGTCGCGCCGCTGAAGCCCACCGTCCCGAAGTTCGCGAGCGGCAGGACGCCGCCGCTGCTGGACGGGGCCTCGGCGATGACCTCCGCCGATGCGAGCTTGGCCGACTTCAGTCGCGCGTTCGTCGTCTGGGTCCAGCCCTGGGTGCTGTCGGAGATCGTCAACGTGAAGCTGCCGGACCCGTTGGTCGTCACTGTCGCCGACATCTTGTCTCCGGCCTTCACCGTGTTCCTGTAGTTGGATGGGAACTTCGGGTACATCTCGTACCAGGCGTAGTACTGGGGAGTCGAGCCCGAACAGTCCGAGTCCGTGCCGGTCTGCTCGACCGTGTTCGACGTGTCGCCGTCCAGGCCGACCCAGAAGCTTGAATAGGCCGTTCCCGAGCACGACACCGCCGGCACCGTCCACGACGACGAGACCTTCGTGTAACGGCCACCGGTCACTGCGTAGCCCGACCAGTTCGTGCTGGTCGAATTTGTGCGCATGTGGGCTGGGCCGTGCCGCATGCCCGGAGTGGCTCCGCCGGCCGTCGCCGAGAGCACAGCTGCAACGGCGAGGACCCCCATGAGAGCGCCACAGAGATAGCGCCTTCTCATCACGCCTCCTTGTAGGACGACAACAACAGGATCGGAACCTAGGTGAGCCGGCCGTCGAGCACAAGTGGGACCGGCAGTTGCTCCCGCGTCGCGTGGGTACTGTCAGAGCGTGAACGCCCGAGGGCGACGGAACGCTGACCGGCGCAGCGCTGCGCACCGTGTTCATCGCGCTGATGCTCGGCATGTTCCTCGCCGCGCTCGACCAGACGATCGTCGCCGTTGCGCTGCCGAAGATCGTCGGCGACCTCGGCGCGCTGAACCACATCTCCTGGGTCGTCACCTCGTACCTGCTCGCCTCGACGATCTCGACCCCCATCTACGGCAAGCTCGGCGACATGTTCGGGCGCAAGCCCGTCTTCCTCGTGGCGATCCTGATCTTCCTCGCCGGCTCGATGCTCGCGGGCCTCTCGCAGACGATGGCCGAGCTGATCGGCTTCCGGGCGCTGCAGGGGATCGGCGCCGGCGGCCTCATGGTCGGCGCGCAGGCGATCATCGCCGACATCGTCCCGCCGCGCGAGCGGGGCCGCTATATGGGCCTGATCGGCTCGGTCTTCGCGGTTGCGTCTGTGGCCGGCCCGCTGCTCGGCGGCTTCCTCACCGGCATCTCCTGGCGCTTGATCTTCTACGTGAACCTGCCTGTCGGCATCGTCGCGGTGGTGATCGTCGCCACACGGCTCCATCTGCACACGCCGCATCGGCGGCACCGCATCGACTATTTCGGTGCCGCGCTGCTCAGCGGCGGCGTCGGCGCGCTGATCCTGCTCGCCACCTGGGGCGGCACCCAGTACAAGTGGGGCTCGAGCCAGATCATCGGGCTCGGCATCGTGGGAGTGGTCCTGCTCGTGGCCTTCGTCTGGCAGGAGCGTCGTGCGGCCGAGCCGCTCCTGCCGCTTCAGCTGTTCCGCTCGCCCATCTTCAGCGTCGCGAACACGATGGGCTTCACGATCGGAATGGCGATGTTCGGCGCGATCATCTTCATCCCGCTCTTCCTGCAGATCGTCTACGGCGTGACTCCCACGAGCTCGGGCCTCCGCATGATCCCGCTCATGGGCGGGCTGCTGATCACGGCGGTCCTCTCCGGCCGCGCCATCAGCCGCATCGGCCGCTACCGGCCGTTCCCGATCGCCGGCACGGCGGTGCTCATCGTCGGCATGTACCTGCTCTCACTGCTCGGCGTCCACACGCCGCCGTGGGTCGCCTCGGCCTACATGGTCGTCGTCGGTGTCGGTCTCGGCCTCGTGATGCAGGTGCTCGTGCTGGCCGTCCAGAACGACGCGCGGCCCGAGGAGATCGGCGTCGCCACCGCCTCGGCCACGTTCTTCCGCAGCATGGGCGGAGCGTTCGGCGTCGCGCTCTTCGGGACGATCTTCGCCACACGGCTTTCACACCAGCTGGCCGGCTTGCCACCGGCCGTCACTGCGCACCTCGGCAGCGGCGTCCAGCTCGACCCGACGCAGATCGACCAGCTTCCACCGAGGGTGCACGACGTGGTCCTGCATGCGTTCTCCTACTCGCTGAGCGGTGTCTTCCTCTTCGGGATGGCGCTGTCGCTCGTTCCGTTCGTCCTCTCGTGGTTCCTCAAGGAGAAGCCGCTCCGGACGACGGTCGCGCACGAGGCCGAGGAAGAGCCGCTCGCGGCGGCCGGTCAGTTCGTGTTCGAGTCGCCCGAGATCTGACGCAGCGCCGCGTGGGCGGCATGGAAGCCGCACATCCCGTGCACGCCGCCGCCGGGCGGCGTCGAGGCGGAGCAGAGGAAGACACCCGGCAGCGGCGTCGTGTACGGAGAGACCCGGGCGACCGGACGCGTGAAGAGCTGCGACAGGGTCGCGGCGCCGGCGTTGATGTCGCCGCCGACGTAGTTCTCGTTGTAGCGCTCCATGTCCGCAGGGCTGAGCGCCGAGCGCGCGAGGATCCGCTCGCGGAAGCCGGGTGCGAAGCGCTCGATCTGCGCCTCGATCCGCTCCGTCATGTCGACGGTCGAGCCGTTCGGGACGTGGCAGTACGCCCAGGCCGTGTGCTGTCCCGCGGGTGCGCGCGTCGGGTCGAAGAGGCTCGGCTGGGCGAGGAGCACGTACGGCCGCTCCGCGATCTCGCCGCGGCCCGGTGCCGCCTCCGACGCCGCGATCTCCTCCAATGTGGCGCCGAGGTGGACGGTCGCCGCCTGCGCGCACTCCTCCGCCCGCCACGGGATCGGCGCCGTCGAGCGCCCAGTCGAGCTTGAACACGCCGGGCCCGTAGCGGTAGCGCTCCAGCCCGTGGCGATAGCGGGTGGGGAGGCGGTCGCCCGCGAGTGCGAGCAGGCCGCGCGGCGTCACGTCGAGGAGCACGGGCCGCGCTTCCCCGAGCTCCGTGAGCGACTCGACCCGCCGTCCGGTCTCGATCTCGCCGCCGAGTGAGCGGAGGTAGGAGGCAAGCGCGTCGGAGAGCTGCTGCGAGCCCCCTCGCGGGAGCGGCCAGCCCACTGCATGCGCGAGCACTCCCAGCGTGAGACCGAAGGCCGCGCTCGGCGGGCGATCGAGCCGGAGCATCGAGTGCGCGGCCAGCCCCGCGAAGACGCCGCGCGCCCGCTCGCCGCGAAACGCGAGCCGGGCGAGCATCGTCGCCGGAGGCGCGGCCCGCGCACTGAAACGGGCCAGCGGGACCAGGTGCGCGGGGAGGTGCAGCGGGCCGAGCAGGTCCTCGAACAGCGGCTCCGCGTCGGCGACGAGCGGCGCGAACAGCCGCCGCCACCGGGCGTCGTCGTCGCCGAGACCGGGCGCGGCAGCTTCCGGCGAGCGCTCGAGCAGGACCGCGGTCCCGTCGTCGAACGGGTGCGCGAGCGCCGCGGGCGGCTCGATCCACTCGACGCCGTGCTCCGCGAGCGGCAGCGTGCGAAAGAACGGCGACGCGACCCCGAGCGGGTGGATCGCCGAGCAGACGTCGTGGACGAAGCCCGGCAGCGTCAGCTCGGCCGACCGCGCGCCTCCGCCAACCGTGTCGGCGGCCTCGAGGACGCGTACAGCGACACCGGCCCGCGCCAGCACGATCGCCGCGGCGAGCCCGTTCGGCCCGGAACCGACCACGATCGCGTCCGGCATGGCTCGAGCCTAGTTTTCGCGACCGGCCCCGTTGTAGCCTGCCCGCGTCGGGCAAACGAGGACAAGGAGTCGGAACGATGGCGGCAGTGCGGCGCGGGGCGTGGGTGGCGTTGCGGTACGTGACCACGATCTTCTTCCTGGGCTGGTCGTGCAGTTCTTCCTCGTCGGCTACGGCCTCTTCGCCATGAAGCACGGCGCGACGATCGACAACGCAAAGTCGCTGAACCCCACCGCGGCCTCGGCTGGGCCCTCTCGACGTACGGGGCCCCGCTGATGCTCTGATTCTCGTCCTGCTCGCCTGGTCGGCGCGCCGCCTGCTCGCGGCCTGGATCGTGCTCGCCGTCCTCGGCTTCTTTCAGGCCATCCTGCCGCGGCCGGCTGGCACCCTGGGGGATCGGCATGTTCCACCCGGTGAACGCCGTGATCCTCCTCCTTCTCTCCGGCCGCCTCGCCCACTACGCGTGGACGACGCGCAAGAGCGAGGACACCGCGGCAGCGCCGGCAACCGCGCCAACCGGCTGACGCAGAAGCGGGACCTCGCCGACGCATTGGCGCGAGGCGGAGAGCAGGTTCCAGTCTCCATTCGCATAGGGAGATCAACCCCTTTTTGGGGTCCCCTTTTTGCGCGTTCCAGGGGATAATTCGACCGTCGGATGATGATGTGGAAACGGCGATCGGCGGACGGGATTCGGGAGCTTCCGGAGGAGCGGAAGGCTCTCGCCGAGCGCTACACCATCGACGCGGAGGAGGCGGAACGGCGCGAGCAGCTTGCCTCGGTGACAGCCGAGCGCGAGGCTGAGGAGCAGGCACGCCGCGACGCCGAGGCCGAGCTCGAACGCAAAGCCGCCGAGGAGGAAGCGCGTCGCGCCGCGGAGGCCGAGGAGCGCGCTCGCCGTTCCGCGGAGGCCGAGCGCAAGCGCAAGGAAGCCGAAGAGGAGGCCCGCCGCGCGGCAGAGGCGGAGGAGCAGGCCCGTCTCGCCGCGGAAGCCGAGCGCGAACGCAAAGCTGCGGCGGAGGAGGCACGTCGCGTCG
This sequence comes from uncultured Actinomycetes bacterium, assembly GCA_963731015.1. Taxonomy (GTDB): domain Bacteria; phylum Actinomycetota; class Thermoleophilia; order Gaiellales; family Gaiellaceae; genus Palsa-739. The sequence continues at coordinate 76,047 of CAVSTY010000003.1, read as the reverse complement.
CGGAGGCCGAGGAGGCACGCCGCGCTGCCGAGGAGGAAGCGCGTCGCATTGCCGAGGCGCAAGAGCAGGCGCGCCTCGCTGCGGAGGCCGAGCGCGAACGCAAGGCTGCCGAGGAGGCTCGTCTCGCCGCGGAGGCCGAGGAGGCTCGCCGCGCTGCCGAGGAGGAAGCGCGTCGCATTGCCGAGGCGCAAGAGCAGGCGCGCCTCGCTGCGGAGGCCGAGCGCGAACGCAAGGCTGCCGAGGAGGCTCGTCTCGCCGCGGAGGCCGAGGAGGCTCGCCGCGCTGCCGAGGAGGAAGCGCGTCGCGTCGCCGAGGCGGAAGAGCAGGCGCGCCTCGTCGCGGCGGCCGAGGAGCAGACCCGTCTCGCTGCGGAAGCCGAGCGAAGGGCTGCCGACGAGCAGGCTCGCCGGGCTGCCGAGGAGGAAGCACGTCGCGCCGCCGAGGCGGACGAGCAGGCCCGTCTTGCTGCTCAGGCCGATGAGGAGGCTCGTCGTGCTGCCGAGGCGGAGCGTGAGCGCAAGGCTGCGGAGGACCTGGCCCGCCGCGCGCGGAGGAGGATGCGCGCCGCGCTGCGGAGGCGGAGAAGCGGGCTCGTCTCGCCGCGGAGGCCGAGGAGGAGGCCCGCCGCGCCGCAGCGGCCGAGGAGCAGACCCGTCGCGCTGCGGAGGCGGAGGAGGCACGTCGTGCTGCCGCGGAGGCCGAGCTCGAGCAAGCGGCCGCCCAACATGCCGAGCCGGTGACCGAGTCGGAACCCGAGCCAGCGCTCGTCTCCGAGTCCGGGGTGAACGAGGAGCTACCGATCTACCGCTGGTTCGGCGGCACCTAGGCGCTCCGCGCTGAGGCGCGGTCCGTGCACGGCATCGAGTTCTTGTGACACGTCCTGACCCGCCGGGTCCGAGGAGACATCACCGTCTGTGGATGCCGTGCATCGTCCGCGTCTGATTCCGGTTTCGACACTTGCGCGGCATTCCAGGCCCGACCAAGGTCTAGTACGGCCAGGACCTTCGTTCTAGAGCCCGCGAGCTACTGCGAGGCGAACTTCGTGGAGGCGAGCAGCGCCTCGACGTTCTTCTCTTCCTGCGCCAGGCCCGGCCCGCGCAGGCAGGCGGTGAACTCCGTGGGCGTGGAGGGCAAGGGCCTCGCTGCGATCAGCAAGTCGACCGTCCGGTCGGCGCCGATCTTGCGGCAGATTCCGCCGGCCGTGTCCACGCGCCTGGCGTCGCGGCCGTCGACCCGGACCCGCGAGCCGGACCCGAGCGCGAAGGCAGGCGGATTGCTCGCGTTCCAGGTGACGAGAACGCCGCCCGGCTCGAGCTGCTTGACCGGGAAGCCGCACGACGTCGTGTTGCCCTTGGTCGAGCACGGATCCTGCACGGGCTGCGTGCTCAGGTAGACCATCGGGCGGAAGTGCAGTTCGCCGGCCCAGCGGAAGGGATATGCCTTCCACGCCGCCGGGTGGCTGAAGCTGAGGAGGGAGTTCGAGTAGGTGACCGGCTTGGGATCGGTCTTCGCCGACGCCTGTGCGTTGGTTCCGCCACCGCAGCCGCTCGTCACCGCGACGAGGGCCACGAGCGCGGCTGCGCCCACGAGGAGGCGCCGCTGAGTCAGGCGGGCTTCCATACCCCCCTTCTGTACCTCCGGACGCGAGATTTCGATCGACCCGAAGGGCCAGGCTCCGCCGCCTCATCGATTGGCGCTGTGGCCGGAGCTCTGCTCATCGCATCGCCTGCGCGACGACCGACAACACGAGGGTGAGGAGCGTGACGGCGACGAAGATCAGCGCGAGCTGCCCGACGCGCGCGACGAGCAGCGCGCCGACGGACGGTGCCCGCGGCTCGGCGACGGCCGCGACCGCCGCCGGGGCTTCGACAGCCCGCCTCGGGGGCGAATGTCGGACGGGGGGGCCGAGGCGCGCGAGAGCCTGGTCGCGTAGCTCCGGCGGGAAGACGAGCACGAGCTCGGGCGAGAGCGGCTCATCCGGTGCGAGCTGGTGGATGTTCACGGGCGAACCGATGTACTTCGCCGTCTACCCGCCGATTCCGCCTCGGGAACCTGCGTCGCGTCAGGAGTCGTGGCGGCGCGCGCGAACAACGACCGGTTGCAGCTCGCCGGCCGACGGCTCCGCGGCGAAGGCCCACAGCTTGTTCGCCGCGAAGCTGAACGGCGTCGCGAGGACGATCGCCACCGCCTGAGCGGCCAGGTGCCCCGCGCCGGCGGCGACGAGCACGAGCAGGAAGATCTGGTTCGCCCCGAGGGAGAGCCCCGAGACGACGAAGGCCCGTGCGCCCTGGGCCAGGACCGGGGCGTCGGAGGTGCGGAACGTCCACGTGCGGTTCCAGACGTAGTTGCTCCCGGCGGCTACGAGGAAGGCGATCGCCGCGGCGGCGAGGTAGTGCACACCGAGCTCGAGCAGCGTCGCGTAGACGGCGAGGTTGACCGCGTAGCCCGAGGCGCCTACCGCGCAGAAGCGGACGAACTGGTTCTCGAGCAGCCGGCGCATTCCGTGGATCACCACCTGCTCACAATGGCCCGGCGGCCGGGTGTGTACGTCGGCCGATCGGCTGGAAGTCGCCCGACCGCCGTCGAGTGCTCTGAGCGGCTGAATTCACGCGTAGCCGAATCGGCAGGCCGGTCCAGCCCAAGAGGCTGGTCTTTTGCCGCTCGGAGTGAGTGAATATGCGGTGTCGTGCTTCGGTTGCGGAGGCTCGCGGTTGGCTGCGCGCTCGGCTGTGCCGGCGCGACGACTGCACTGGTCCTCGTGGCGAGTCTCAACTTCGCGTACCACGCTCCGGCGCTGCACGTTGCACTCGAGACGACGGCGGCAATCGCCGCTACGGCCGCCGCTTTCCTGCTGTTCGGGCGCTTCTGGCGGACAGGTTTTCTCGACGAGCTGATCCTGTCGGCCGGGCTATCCGTGCTCGCGCTCTGGAACTTCGCCTTCGCCACGGTTCCGGCCGTGTTCGACCTGCGATCCAGCCGGGCGGATGTGTGGAGCATGTTGTGGACGGCGCTGCTCGCGGCGCTCCTGATCTGCGTGGCGGCGCTTCTGCCGCGGCGCCGGCTCGCCGTGGGTCGGCGGTGGCCCCTGGTGATCTACGGCGGCGCGCTCGCGCTCGCCGTCGCCGGGTCCGTTCCGGTGGCCGTCTTCCCGAGCCTCCTGCCCCACAGCGTGGCGTTGTCCGTCACGACGACCGACGTGCACCCGAGCCTGTCCGGCGGCATCCAACTCGGACTCGCACTGCTCTACATCCTTGCCGCGCTCGGGTTCGCCCGGCGCAACCGCCTCACCAACGACGAGCTGAGCCTGTGGCTCGCGATCGCCTGCACTCTCTCCGGCGCGAGCCACGTCAACTACTTCTTCCATCCGGCGGCGCTGACGGACTGGGTCTACACCGGCGACGTGTTCCGGCTCGGTTTCTACCTTGCCCTGCTCATAGGAGCCGCTCGCGAGATCGCCTCCTACTGGACGAGCGTCATCGCCGCGGCCTCGCTCGAGGAACGGCGCCGCCTCGCCCGCGACGTACACGACGGGCTGGCTCAGGAGATCTCCTTCATCGGCCGCAACGTCCGGCTCCTCCGCGAGCGCGGTGCGGAGCCGGAGCTCGTCGAGCGGCTCCTCCGCGGCGTCGATCGAGCCCAGCAAGAATCGCGGCGCGTGGTGGGTGCGCTCGCGGCGAGACCCGCCGAACCGCTGGATGAGGCGCTCGCCCAGGCCGTGCAGGAAGCCGCCCAACGCTACGGCGCGTCCGTCGACATGGAGCTCGCCACCGGGATCACTCTGTCGCCGCGGGAGAAGGAGGCGGTGATCCGAATCGCGTCCGAGGCCGTTGCGAACGCCGCGCAGCACAGCGGCGCCGAGGTGCTGCGGATCTACCTCGAGCGCGCGGACGCGGGCATGCGGCTCGGGGTCGAGGACGACGGGTCCGGCTTCGACGAGGAGCAACCACGCCAGGGCTTCGGGCTCGTCACGATGAAGGACCGCGCCGAGGCGCTCGGAGGAAAGCTGCGCATCGACTCCCGCCGCGGAGCCGGCACGAAAGTGGAGCTCGAGCTGTGAGCTTCGTCGCGCACATCGCCGAGCAGAACGGTCGAGGCGCTACGCGTGCTCATCGCCGACGACCACGCGCCCACCCGCGAAGACGTTCGCCGGGCGCTGACGGACGGCGGCATGATCGTGTGCGCGGAGGCCGCCGACGCAGCCCGCGCCGTGCAACAGGCGCTCGAGACGAGACCCGACATCTGCCTGCTCGACGTCCGCATGCCGGGCGGCGGCGTCGCGGCGGCCTGGGAGATCGCCGCCCGTCTGCCGACGACGAAGGTCGTGATGCTCACGGTCTCGGACGAGGACGGCGACCTCTTCCGCGCGCTGCGTGCCGGCGCGGTGAGCTACCTCGTCAAGGACATCGACTTCGAGACCCTGCCGCAGGCGCTGCGCGAGGTCGCCGAAGGCAAGGCGGCGATTCCCCCCGCGCTCGTCGCGCGCATGGTCATGCAGTTCCATTCCAACGACCCGCGCTTCCGCACGACCGAAGTCGGGGCGGAACTCGGACCGCGTCTCACGAGCCGCGAGTGGGACGTGCTTGCCGGTCTGGCCGAAGGGTTGTCGACCCGCGACATCGCGAAGCGCCTCCAGCTCAAGCCGAGCGGAGTGCGGGCGCACATCTCTTCCGTTGTGCAGAAGCTCGGCGTGAAAGACCGCCACGAGGCGGTCTCCTTCTTCCAGGAAGCCTCGAACGGCTGAGCCCGGAAGCAGTCAGTGCGTGCGCACGATGCGGCCGCGGATCTCGCCCTTGCGGTTCTTCTTCGTATAGACGATCGCCCAGGTGGTCCGGGTCTGTAGCGCCTTCGTGGAGGCGGGCAGGATCGGGGTGACAACCCCGTGGGCGTTTGCCTTGCAGGAGCGGCAGAGCTGAACCGCTACGGCTCCCTGCTTCCCCTTCGCGGGAACGAGGAGCTCGGCGTTGGTCACGCGGCTGCTCAGGTGCCGGTACGTGAGTGTCCAGCTGAGCCTGGAGCGACCGTTGCTGTAGCTGAGCAACGTCCCGGTGAACCGGCCTGAAGCGCTCGTCCCCTTCACCGACCGGAGCTTCGCCTTCATCTTCACGGTCGACGCCTGCCTGGCCAGCGCGACCCCGGCCAGGGTCCCGAAAGCGAGCACACAGACGAGAACCAGTGGCAGCGTCCGTCTCACGCTCATACCTGACCGCGCAGTCAACCCGCTCGTCGCCGGACCAGAAGGGCGTTCAAGCCAGACCTTGGGGTGGGTTCACTCACCCGAGGGATTGTCCCGACGGTCTGCGACGGCCATGCTCTGGAGGCGACCGATCGGTACCTCGCCCGGGGTACCGCAAACGGCGCTGCGGCACTTGGAATCTTCCACGACACCCAACGGGAACTCTCGCGCCGGCCGTGCCGACTCGGGCGCCGACGTGCGCACGGTCGTCATCGCCGGCGGTCAGGCGCTTGTTCGCGCGTCGCGGCGCAGTGTGCTCTCGCGGGCGAACTTCGACGTCGCGGCTGATGTCGCCGATGCGTCACGGGCGGCGAAGGCGGCCCAGCTCTACGGGGCCGGGCTCGTGCTCGTCGACTCCGAGATCTCCGGCGGCTGCGTCCTCGCGGTGCGCCGCATCGGCGAGCGCGCACCGGACACCGCGGTGCTCGTCGTCGCGCCCGAGCTCGACCAGGAGGCGCTGCTGGCTGCGGTCCGGGCCGGGGCAGACGGATTCGTCCCCGAGACGCACGGCGCGAGCGGCCTCGTCCGCGCCGTCGAGGTGGCGCTGGGCGGCGACTCGGTCATCCCGCGCGCGGGTGTCGGAACGCTGATCGACCAGGTGCGCGGTGGCCCGAAGGAGCAGATTTCGGTCGATGGGATCCGGCTCACGCGCCGCGAGGCCGACGTAGTCGCGCGACGGCGTGAGGGCATGAACACGAAAGAGATCGCCTACGAGCTCGACCTGTCGGACATCACCGTCCGCCGGCACTTGTCCTCGGTCGCGAAGAAGGCGAAGGCACGACAGACGCGCCCCCTGACTCTCGCGCTCGAATCGACGTCCTGACCCGCACGGGCCCAAGGAGATCTGACTGTCTGCGCGGGGGCGCGCCTTGTCCGTTGCATCAAGACGTATAGAGCCGGTGACGGCGACCACCGGAGGTCCTGCTCAGGTGGGCCGCAGGTCCCGTTCAGATCATGATCAGCGCTGCCAGATCGCAGCGCTCAAGCGGGCTTCCGGGTCCCTTCAGCGTCGGCCGTAGGTGCGCAGAAGCTCGACTGCGGCCTCGCGATTCGGCGCGCCGAGCTTCTTGAGCAGCAGGCCGACGTGGCGTCGTACCGTGATGGGGGAGACGCCGAGTCTCTCGGCGATCTCGGTGGTGGAGCGGCCCTCGCGAAGCAGCTCTCCGACCTCCCACTCGCGCGGCGTGAGCGTCACCGGCCCGCCGGGCAGCGTCAGCCGGCGGATCGAGCCGCGCCGGATCTCGTCGACGAGGTAGGGGACGAGCGAACGGGACAGTGGGGGTTCTCCGTGGTACGCACTCCGGAGCGTCGAGGCGAGCCGGTCGCCGGGGATTCCCTTCAGCAGGTAGCCGGAGGCGCCGCGCGTGAATGCGGTCACCACGTCCTCGGGGTGATCCGACCGGCTGAGGATGACGATCATGGTCTTCGGCGAGGCCTTGGCGATCCTCCCGACCGCGTTCAGGCCCTCGAGCGGCAGCTCGATCTCGATCAGGCAGATGTCCGGTCGCAAGCGGGTTGCCGCCCCGATCGCCGCAGCCGCGTCGCTCGCCTCGCCGACCACGACAAACCCATCCGCCTCGAGCGCCTCACGGACCGCACGGCGCTGCGGAATGTCGTCGTCCGCGATGAGGACCGTCGGGTGTTCGAGTTCGGCCGTCCCCCCGGCGGGCCTGCTACTGACCATCTTCCCCTGCTTCTGGCGGGAGCGTTCATGAGAATGTAACGCTGCAACTCGGGGCTTGCACATTCAGGAGGGAACCGGTGTCGAACAGATGCGCGATGGTCACGGGCGGCGCGGGCTTCATCGGCTCGCACGTCGTCGATGCTCTGCTCGCCGACGACTGGCGGGTGGTGGTCGTTGATGACCTCTCCACCGGCGATGCCCGGCGCGTGGCGTCCGAGGCCACGCTCGAGGTTGTCGACATCACGGATCGTGAAGGACTCGACTCAGTAGTCGACACCGCCCGGCCGGAGGCGATCTTCCACCTCGCGGCGCAAGCCAGCGTCACGCGCTCCGTCGCCGATCCGGGACACGACCTCGAGATCAACGTCCGCGGAACGCTGAATGTCCTCGAGGGAGCCACACGCCACGGTGCGCCGGTCGTCTTCACCTCGACGGGCGGGGCGCTGTACGGCAACGACGCGACTCTGCCGACGTCCGAGGACGAGCCCCCTGCCCCGATCTCGCCGTACGGTGCCTCGAAGTGGGCCGCCGAGGCCTACCTGACGACGTGGAAAGAGGCGACCGGGATTCCCCACGCTGTCTGCAGGCTCGGCAACGTCTACGGGCCGCGGCAGAACCCGCACGGTGAGGCGGGTGTCGTTGCGATCTTCAGTCACCAACTGTCGCATGGCGAGACTCCGACCCTGTTCGGATTCGGGAAGCCGACGCGCGACTACGTGCACGTGCACGACGTTGCGCGCGCGCTCCGCGCGGCCGTTGGGCGCGCCGGTGTGTTCAACGTCTCGACCGGCGTCGAGACTCCGGTGGCCCGCCTCTTCGAGCTGCTGCGGACCGCGGCGAACGTGAAGATCGAAGGAGAGCTCGCGCCTCTACGCGCGGGAGAGCTGGAGCGGAGCTGCCTGGACTCGAGCCGGGCGCGTGACGAGCTCGGCTGGCAGGCCGAGATCGGCCTGGAGGACGGGCTCGGCGCGACCTATCACGCCCTCGTCGCCGAATTCGACGACTCGCTAGGGAGCCGCGAGTAGCGACGGCGGCAACTTCCGCCCCCTTCTCGGATCGACCCAGGCGAGACGGGCATCGACGAGATAGCGCTGCGTGGCGAAGAAGCGGGGGTTACAGGCCTGAAGGACGAGGAGCTCGTGCCGCGGCGATCGCAGTACGGAGAGATCGTCGGCCGGCACGATCCGGTGGCCGAACACGCGGTACACGAACGTTCCGTACGGCATCTCCAGTCGGATCAGGTCACCGGGCCGCATCTGGTTGATGTTCGAGAACGGAGCGAGGAAGGTCGTCCGATGCCCGGCGATGTAGACGAGCCGGCTCTGCCCCGGCATGTACGTGCGGAGATCCCGGCCCGGACCGCGCTGCAGGGACGCCTCGTCGGTTCCGTTCACGAGCACCATGTTCAGGCCGAGGCGGGTAACGATGATCCGGCCGATCGCCTGTCCCTCCTGGGCCGAATGCCGGAACCGGGCCGCAGCAAGCTCGATGGTGTGGGCCTCGGCGGCGAGCAACTCGCCCCGTCTGATTCTCGGTGGGGGCTGGGCCATCTCGTGGTCGAGCTGCTGGGCGAGCTTGTGCTGCTCCCAGGTCGTGTAGAGCGCCGTAAAGGGGTCCTGCCAGCGCCAGACGACGACGACCCAGACCAGAGCGAGACCACCGAGAACGGCTAGGACGATTCCCGAAATTCGAGCAAATCTGCGCATTCGAGCTAATGTTGGTTCTTGCGAGGTCGGAGAAAGGGTATGCACGAATTCCTCATTGCGGTGTACGGCCGTACGGCTGAGAAAACGCAACCAACGAAGGGGGCCGCGCTATGACATACCGGGTCAACAGCCCGCACGTGATCTCGGAGACCGTGGGCGGCGAGACGATCATCGTCAATCTCGCGAGCGGCCACTACTTCAGCCTGCAGGGGACTGCAGTCGAGGTCTGGCAGGGGCTCGAGCAGGGAGAAACCGCCGAGACCATCGCGCTCGAGCTCGAACACCGGTATGACGCCGAGGACGGAGAGATCGAAGCAGCCGTCAAGAAGCTGCTCGAGGATTTCGCCGGCGCCGAGCTGATCGTCGAGGACGCCAACAGCAACGGCAACAACGCCGGCAGCGGCGCTCTTCCGTCGCAGGATGTAGGCGCGCGCGTCCCGTTCGTGGCCCCGGGCTTCGCGACGTTCACAGACATGCAAGACATCATCCTGCTCGACCCGGTCCATGAGGTAGACACGCGTGGATGGCCGCATGCCTCTGCCGGCACCTGAAACGGCTGAGGGCACGCTCGACAACTCGATCGACGAGCTCGAGAAAAGCTTCGAACGGGCGGCCCGGGCCGCTGTCGAGCTCGTCGAGCGTTCGATCCGGATCGGAGATGTTCACGTGCGTCTCCGCTTCGCCGGAGTCGCGCTCGCCGACCAACTGGGCCGCGCCTTCGAACACCTGGCTCACGAGGAGACCGACGAACCGGAGCTGACGATCCACGTCTGGGACTCCACGGACTCGGGGACGCCGCCGCCGCCGCTCCCGTCACTCGCTCCGGGCAGCCCGCGCGGCACCACCATCTACACGGCCGACGAGGATCGTCACTTCGCGTGTCGGCCCGCGCTCGGGCAACTCAGCGCGTACAGCCGCGCAACGGGGAAAGCGTGGTTCTGGTGCAGCAATGCGCACGAGCTCCCGTTTTGGGAGCCGGCGGCGCCCTTTCGCCAGATCCTCCATTGGTGGCTCCCGGATCACGGCGCGCTTCTTCTGCACGGAGCGGCGGTCGGCCAAGCGACCGGCGGCGTGCTGCTCGTCGGAGCCGGAGGCTCGGGGAAGTCGACCTGCGCGCTTTCGTGTCTGACGTCCGATCTGCTCTATGCCGGCGACGACTATGTCGGGGTCCAACTTCAACCCGAACCGCGCGTACTCAGCCTCTTCTGCTCGGGGAAGCTCGAGCCCGACCACGCGGGACTTCTGCCTCATCTTCCCTCTCCGAGCTTCGCAGGCGACGGCGCGCTGGAGGAGAAGTCGGTCTTCTACGTCGCCGAGCGGTTTCCGGAGCGAATGTGTCGCGGCTTCCCGCTCCGGGCAATCGTCGCGCCTCGCGTGCAGGGCGTCGAGCCGCAGGTCCAGCGCCGAGGTGCTGCGCAGGTGTTGGCCGCCCTCGCTCCCAGCACGCTGCTCCAGCTCGTTCCGGCGCGGCAGGAGGCGTTGTCGGCGATGGCGGGACTGCTCGGAGACATCCCGGCATTCGGTCTCGACGTCGGCGGTCCGACCGAGCTGATCCCGCCCACGATCGAGCGCCTGCTCGATGAGCTCGCTTCATGAGCGAGGCGAACGACTCCCCGCTCGTCAGCGTGATCATGGCGGCGTACAACGCTGCTGAGCACATCGGCGAGGCGCTCGAGAGCGTTCTCGCTCAGGACTGGCGACCGCTCGAGGTTGTGGTCGTGGACGACGGCTCTACCGATGACACCGCGCTGATCGTCGCTCGCTACCCCGACGTCGTGTACGTGCAGCAGGACAACAAGGGCCCGTCGGCCGCCCGCAACGCGGCCGCCGAGCGCTCGTCGGGAGAATTCGTCGCGAACTTCGACTCGGACGACCTGCTGCCGACGACGAGAGTCAGCGTCCAGGTCGGCTATCTCCTCTCCCATCCCGAGGTCGGAGCCGTCTTCGGGCGGCAGGAGTGGATGAACGCACCAGAATGGATGGCGCGGGACAGCGTCTACGGCGACGTCGACGGGATCCCGCTCTCGTCCGTGATGTTTCGCCGCAACGTCTTCTTCGACCTCGGCGGATACGACACGTCGTTCGTCCACGGCGAGGACATGGACCTCCTCGTGAGGATGCGCGAGCGCGGGATCGAGTACCAGGTCATCCCCGAGATCGTGCTCTACCGCCGCTACCAGGCTTCGAGCCTCACCGGCGGCCGGGCTCCGCAAGAGCCGCTCCTCCGCTCGCTGCGTGCGAAGCTCGCCCGGCAGGAGCCATCGGCGGAGGAGGCAGACGGGTGAACCCCCTCGTCAGCGTGATGATCGGGGCCTACAACGCCGCCCCGTACCTCGGCGAGGCGATCGAGAGTGTCCTCGGCCAGGACTACGAGCCGCTGGAGCTGATCGTGGTCGACGACGGCTCGACGGACGGGACCGCCGACGTCGCTCGAAGCTTCACGCAGGCGAAACTCATCCAGCAGGAAAACGGGGGCAACGGCGCCGCGCGCAATCGCGCCGTCGAGAACGCGTCCGGGAAGCTGTACGCCTTTCTCGACGCCGACGACCGCTTCACCCCCGGCAAGCTGAGCCTGCAGAAGGCCGCGCTCGACGCTGATCCCGGCCTCGACATGGTGTTCGGGCACGTGCGCGAGTTCTTCAGCCCCGAGCTGGACGAGGAGACGCGGGCGAGCCTGCGACCGCCGGCACCTGAGGCGATGCCGTGGACGGCGCCCAACCTGATGCTGGTCCGGCGCGAGTCGTTCGAGCGTGTCGGCCCCTTCACGACGGCCGTCCGGGTCGGCGTCACCGTCGACTGGTTCGCGCGTGCCCAGGAAGCGGGCCTGCGCCACACGATTCTCCCGGAGGTCGTCCTCGAGCGTCGGCTTCACACCCAGAACAACGGGCTACGAGAGAGCGCGTCTCGGTCTCAGTATCTCGAGGTGATCCGGCAGGCGATGGAGCGCCGCCGTGCTGCGGCCGAGGCGGCTCAGGCGGAGGAGTCTTGAGCGACAGCCGCCCGAGCGGCTCCTTCTGGCCAACCGCGATCCAGCGCTCCCTCCTGGAGGTCGCACTCGGCCCCGGCGAGGAGGCGTCGGTGCGCTGGCAGGCGCTGCAACCTCTCGAGGTGACGACGCTCGAGACGGGAAGCTTCGGTCTCCTGCCGCTGCTCTATGAACGGCTGCGCGATATCGCACCCGACGATCCACAACTGCCGCGCCTCTTCGGCACCTATCGGAGCGTGTGGTATCGCAACCAGCTCCTGCTCGACCGGCTCGCGGTGCTTCTTCCGCTCCTGCGCCAGCGTGCCCACGTCGAACCGTTGCTTGTGGGCGGCATGTCCGCTCTTCTCCGCTGGTATCCGCGGCTCGGCCTGCGCCCGGTGCCGCAGCTCGATCTGATCGTCGAGCCTGAGCGGGCGGCGGAAACGGTGGAGGTGTCGACGTATGCCGGCTGGCGGGCAGCCGGACAGACTCGATCCTCGACGATTCTCCGTGACGAGAGCGAGAGAGTGCTAGTCGTCCACCATGGCGCGCCGCCGGCGGTTGCGGGGCCGTTGACTGAGACAGCCGCGAGTGCCCTGCGCGAGCGCTCGCTCGAACTCGCAGACGCGGAAGGCGTTCCGCGGGTGCTCGATGCCGCCGACGAGATTCTCTTCGCCTGTGCCATGGGCGCGCGAACGATGCCCGTGCAGACGTGTCAGTGGCTCGTCGACGTGCACCGCGTTCTCCACTCGCAAGGGGCTCCGACCCCTGACGTACTGCTCGAGCGGGCGCGCCGCGTACGCCTCGTCGCGCACGTCAGCGCGACCGTGCGTTACCTCGCCGAAATCGCCGACGACGAAGTCCTCCAGGAGTACACGACGGCGTTCGACACCGAACCGCTGGGGCAGAGGGATCGGATTGCATTCGCTCTGGCCGGAGTGAACGGGAGCCGACTCGCCGGGACGGCGCAGGTTCTGGCCCTCTACCTGCAGACCACGGGTGACGATCCGCCCTTACGTGCGGTGGCCCGTCTGCCCCGGCACCTGCAGGAGCGCTGGGAAGTAAAGAGCCTTGCCGGCGTCCCTCTCGTCGCGTTGCAGAAGACGCTCGGCCTCCTGAGTCCTCAGGCTCGGCCGTCGGCTCCGGAACGGAACCGCTCCGCGTCGTCCTGAGCTTCGTATCCCAGGTCCTCCGCCGCGTTCGCGATGTCCCAGAACCGCCAGGTATTGGCCGAAACGCCGTAGTAGACGCCGTAGCGGAGCTCGAGGGGCGCGAGGAGCGCGCAGCCAACGAGCCGGACGAGATCGCTGTGCGTCAGCAGCGTCGCGTAGTGGCGCGGAATTTTCGGGCGATCTTCAGCCAGCACGGTGCCGATCCGGAGGCAGATGCACGAGATCCCGTACTCGTCGGAGTAGTACCGCATCGCTGCTTCGGAGAACGCTTTGCCTACGCCGTATGGACTGTCCGGCCGGACCGGCCAGTCCGTCCCGATCAGTGGCACCGCGCCAGCATCGAGCCCGTCGTAGGCGCCCGCCACGATGGATGCATACGGCTGTTCGAGCTCGTACATGCCGGTGGCGTGATTCGAGCTCGCGAAGACGTAGCGGCGGACACCGTGGAGACGTGCTGCCTCGAGAATGTTCACGCGTCCTCCGATGTCCGCCTGGACCTCATCCCAGGACAGGTCGACGGTCGAGCCGGTCGCGAGATCGACGACGGCGTCGACGTGATCGAACGCACCTCGGATCGAACGAGCTCGCCGTACGTCCGCTCGACGGATTCCCCGGCCCTTGTCACGGCGAAGGTCGATTCCTTGCAACGCGTGCTCGGCGGCAAGCCCCTCCCAGAGAATGCTCCCGATCGAGCCCGCCGGCACCCGCGACTAGCACGCGCACAGAAGCGGAGTCTTGCAGTGGTGCCGGATGCGCGGCCGGCTCGGCTACGCGTGCTGCATGCCGGCGACGGTCAGCAGCAGCTCTGCAACCTCCCGAGGCGGTTCGCGATGCCAGAGCCTCGAGTCTCGTAACGTGTTGCGAAGCGTCGAAGAGCGGTCGCGAGCAGCGTTCCGGCGGCGGCACGACGCCGGCTGCGGAGTGTCGCTTGCATGGCGCAGTCTGAGCGCGAGGTCGCGAAGCTCAGGGCTCGGCGTCCCAGTCCTCCGCGACGACTCGATACACCTCGCACTTTGCCTCGATAAGCCGCTCGGGGTGGCTCGTCATCAGCGAGTCAGCCCGTTGTCTGTACACAGCCAGCAGTTGCGGGACGCGGACGAAACGAAAGCCCGCGGCGGCGAGACGCAGCCAGAGCTCCCAATCCTCGCCGATCCAGAGCCTCTCGTCGTAACCGCCGACAGCCCGCGAGTGATTCGCGCCGCGCTGCGACGGAGTTGTAGATGAAGTTGCGTCGCAACAGCTCGGCGAGAAACGTCTCAGTGTCGCCGGGCAGCGGGTCCGGCGGATCGAGGAATGCCATCGCGGACTTCTTCCTCACACGCCCGGTCGTCTGATCGAGTACCCATGCGTCCGTGCACGCGACGGCAGCCTCCGGGTTGGAATCCAGTGTGCGCGCCATCGTGTCGAGATAGTGCGGCAGCCAAAGGTCGTCGCTGTCGAGGGTGCAGACCAGCGGTGCCTGCGCGAGCTGAGATCCCCCGGTTACGTGCAGCTGCCGGTCCCCGGTTTCCGGCCGTGCGGACAACCCGGACGCGCGGATCGTCGAACGCCTCCGCAACCTCCGCGGTTCCGTCGCGTGAACCGTCGTCCACGACGATCAGCTCCCAGTCCGATCTCGTCTGGCACCGGACGGACTCGATCGCCTCGCCGATCGTCAGGGCGCTGTTGTATGCCGGCCATGACGACGCTGAACGTCGGCGGCGATTCGTTCATCGCGTCACTGCCGCGTCGGGGATTTCGGCTCACGGACCGAACACTCTGCCGCCAGGGCTCGGACCCGCTACTAGTCGCGCGTCCATTGTCCGGTGGCGGTGCGCTGGTAACCCGACCGGACGTAATGCTCTGTCCTCGAGGACCGTGGATGCGTGAGCGCCCGGATCGTCTGCCGCAGCTTGCCTCCCCAGGTCTGGTCCGGCTCTGGTCTCAAGTCTCGGAGGACCGCGTGGAACGCTTTGCGGGCGGCGGGCCGAGGCGTCGTGAGCCAGAACGGGGAGAGCCACTCCTGGACGTGCATCTCGAGCACAGTGGGCTCTCGCAGCTCACGCAGGTACCGCGCCCAGACGCCGACGAGGCGTGGCTCGGGCTTGCTCTCGTACGAGCCAGTCGGCGACAGCGAGCGTCGACGTCCCAGCCGCGCTCGATCCCCCAACGGGCGGCCAGTCGGCGGAGCTCGCCGCGCTCGATCGTCGTCGACGAAGGCGAGGACGTCGACGAGTTGCCGGAGTTGTCTGCATTGGGACCTCGCCCCAGGCGTGAGAGACGAGCAAGACAGCGTGATGGTGGGGTGTGGCGTGAGTAGACCGTCGACGCCGACGATGGACGGCGCGGCTGCCTCGAAGAGCTCTTCGTTCGTCGGCGGCCGTCAGGTCATCCGGCCATTTCACGTGCTTGTGGATCTCGATCCGAAGAGCAAGGCCGGGCCACTCGAGCGGGTGCAGGTGGTAGTGCGGGCGGCGCACATCGTCGTACCCCTCGCGGTGGCCAACTCGGCCGGTCCTCGAGGCGAAAGCCGGCCGCCAGCAGCGCTGCCTGCGCCTTCTCCGCATCGCCGGCCACGAGATCGAGGTCACCGAAGCGGCGCGCGCGCATCGGGGTAGCGAGCCGTCAGCTCCGGCCCCTTCACCAGCAGGAGTGGCCCGTCGTAGGCCTCGCGAGCCCGCTTGAGCAGGGTCGGGTGCGATAAGGCTCGCCGTCCGGCCGGCGCGCTCCTCCCGCAGCAGCCTGTCCGGGCACCTCAGCGCCGGCGCGGCGCAGTCGTCGAGCCGCGAGCGGGCCAAGGCCATGCTCTGCGGCGAGCTCGGGCGTCAATCGTTCGAGGAGGCGGTCCACGTCCTCCCAAAGCTCGTCAGCAGGCATCGCTATGCTCACCCCCTCCCGTCCGACAACAGCACTGCAGAAAGTACCCCTTCTGGCCGACGCGTGTGCGACGATTCTCGCGAGATGGTCGGAGCGATGGACTGGTCAGCACCTCCTCGCAGTCTCTGCCTCCTCTGCTGGCTGGCCGTCGCGCTCACGGTCGGTACCATCGTCGGGCACGGCATCGCGCTCGGCACTTCTGGCGACCCCGGCTAGCGCTCGTTTGCTCGCGAGCCGTTGAAAGGCTGGCGAGTTTGAGCAGAATTGTGATGGTGGAGAAGGGAGTTCGAGTCGTGGAGAAGGGGAGCTGAGCGCGAGTTCTGACCCGGGCGCAGGCCGCGTGCCAGTACTGGCACGCACTGCGAGCCCACCGCCTGCTGATCGTGGGCATCACGCTGATCGCGTTGCTCGTCGCGCTCGTCGTGGTGGAGACCGCGACGAAGCGGTACGACGCAGGCGCCGATCTGGGATCAAGCCGCGGTCCAACTTCGACACCGGGATCCGCTCGCGCGGGCCCATCCGCGCCCTCTTCACGCAACCTGCCGACGGCTCGTCGGTCACCGTTCGTGCGGCCAACGTCTTGTCGTCGCCCCGTCTATCTCGGCGCTTTCTACCGGAGCCGCTCCTACCGGCAGCTGGGACCGCACCGGGGCAGCGCATCGATCAGCCTGACCCCGCTGTCCCAGGCCGACATCGTCGCCGTCCAGGCGAGCGCGCCCGAACGCTCGCCTCGCGAGCGCAGGCCGCCAACCACTTCGCGCCGCTTCGTGATCGCGCAGCGGAACCGTGGAGTTCCAGACCTGGCTGCAAGCGAGAATCAAGGCCATTCAGGGTCCAGATGCGCTCTGGTGCCTGCACAGAGCGCACAACATGCGACCCTCGCCGCCACTGTTGCCGAGCTCCAGTCCTATCGTCGGAACCGCGCGATCCGACGGTCTCGATTCTCACTCCGGCCAGCGCCCCCTGGTCCGCCGTCGTGGCCGCGCCCGAAGGAGACACTCGCCGTCGCTCTCCTCGTGGGTCTGCTGCTCGGCATCGCCGCAGCAGTCACCCTCGAGGTCGATCAACCCACGTTTCACGCGCGAGGAGGAACTCACGCAGGCGCATCGGCTGCCGGTGCTCGCCCGCGTCCCGCGGCTTCCCGCCCGCGCGGTGGAGGGCTACTTCCTCGGGCGAGGCACCGCTTCCCCGCGAAGCCTGGAAGGCGTACCGGACGCTGCGAGCGGTCCTGTCGAACGCGGGCGGTGACGGCGATCGCTTTCCCACGTCGATCGTCGTGACCAGCGCCGGGCCCGGTGACGGCAAGACGCTGACGGCGGTCAATCTCGCGATCGCGCTCAGCAGCGCGGGCCTGAACGTGACTCTGGTCGACGCAGACTTGCCGCGCCCCATGGTCGGCACGGTCTTCAACATCGTCGGCCATCGCAACGGCGTCGTGCATCTGCTGAACAACCCTGAATGCGCCGCGGACGGGTGCGGTCGAGGCGCCGCTGCATTCACGGCTGAAGCTCCTGCTCGCAAGCGAGGAGCAGATGCACGAGCTCCACCTCTTCGATACGCAGCGAGTCAAGCGAGCTGCTCGATCGGCTTGCCAGGGACAGCGATGTCGTCGTCATCGACATGCCCCCGCTGCCAGAGGTTGCGGAAGCAGTCGCGTTCGCCGACGCCAGTGAGGCGGTCGTCGTATGTGTTCGGATCGGTCACACCCGTCGTGACAAGCTCGCCGAGCTGCGCGATCTGCTCGGCCGGCGTGGAGTGGTCCCACTCGGCTTCTTCGTCACCTCTCGCCGTGGCACCGGGCGGAGTGACAAGCAGGCCTACGAGGGCTATCCGGGAGAGCTTCCACTGATTCCGGGCGACTACCTCCTGTCCCCGGAAGACGCCGCAGCCGTCTGCCGAGAACTCCTGATCCAGCCGTGTCGGGCGAAGCTCGTTCGCGGCCTGACACCGGATTTCACCGCTAGCAGCGCCGTAATCGCAGCGGCCGCCGGCCGCGGCAGCCGCTGCTCGCGGCCGTCGCGGTCCACTCCCCGAAGTACGCGGTGCTCGCGCTCCTCGCGGCCGGCATTTGTCGCCCTCGCGATGTCGCGACTCGCACTGGCGGTCGCAGCCTTCATCGTCTTGACGTTTCCGGAGCACCTTCCCGGGTCGTTCGGCGCCGGCGCCACGCTCGCCAAGCCCGTTGGGGCGCTACTCGTCCTCGCTTGGGGAGCGACCGTGCTCACCCGTCGGGTGACGCTGCCGATGCTCCCGCAAGTCTCGGCCGCTGTTGTTTTGGCTGATCGTGGGGCTTCTTGCTCTTCGCGGTGCGTTTCGATGCTTTGGGCTGCCGACTCCAGCCAGACGCGAACTGGCGTAGAACGCATCCTCGCTGAATGCTGCGCTTCTCGTCGTCGTCTTACACGGCGGCTTCGACGCGCTCGGGCTTCCGAACGATCGTTCACGGCTTCCTGGTTGGGAGCGTGGTCACGTCGCTCTACAGCATCGTCAACGGCCATACACACCCGGCTCGACGGAATCTTCGACCCGAACTACTTCGCGGCCGAGCTCATTCCGGCGATCATCATCGCCTGCTTCCTCTTTGTGACCGCCCGCTCGCGACGAGCGCGCTGGCTGTACGCGGCCGTGGCCGGCATCGACCTCGTCGGCTTTCGCCCTCACCCAGTCGCGAGGGGGAATCGTCGGCCTGGCGGTCGGTCTGCTCGCGGCGGTCGTGGTGGCCGGCCGTGCGCGGGCCGCGCATCCTCGCGCTCGTTCTGGCGCTCCTTGCCGCAGTCGGGCCTGGGCTACTACTTCGGCTACAAGCCCGCCCACGTCTTCCAGAGCGCACAGTCACGGTGGGCTGAACTGGCGCGGCGTCTGGGCGACTCGACGTGTGGCGAGTGGCGCTCCGTGGTCTTCGAGGGACATCCCGTCGGCGGTGTCGGGCCTCGGCAACTTCCAAACGGTAGAGCCCTCGTACGCAACGCAGACCTTGAACCTGACCATCGTCCGCCAGATCGTCACAGTAGCAGCTGGTGGTGCACAACACCTATCTTCAGATGGCAGCTGACCTCGGGCTCGTCGGCTTGGGTCTGTTTCTCGCCATGCTCGCGCTTCCGATTGCGGCTGGCAGGGCGAGCGCTGCGGAGGCTCGACCTGGAGAACGACGAGCTCGAGTTTCACGTCCGTGGGCTTCTCGCCGGGACGATCGGCCTGCTCACCGCGTACGCCTTCCTCTCCGGAGAGTTCGAGAAGCCGCTCTGGCTCTTGCTTGCCCTCCTTGCCAGCGCCCCCACGGTGCTACGCGAAGACGGTGCAGAGAAGGCTCGCTCTTACCTACCGGGGGGTTGAGTAGCCCCAACTCTCGAGCGTCGGCGCGAGCGCGCTCTCGAGCTGCGCAACGTCTTCCGGTCGAAGCTCGTCCCGATAGGCATCGGTTCGTCCCTCGGAAACTCGGAGCGCTGCCAGGCGACGCTCCAGACCCGTCCAGCGGTCGAGCCCCGCGAACCGCAGGATCGCCGTCGTCTCTTCCACGGGCCGCGTGACGAGGTCCTCGTAGCGGACATCGACCCAGCGCTCGGGACCGATTTCCTCCCTGGAGGCCTCGAAAGCGGCCATCAGCCGCTTCCATTCGAGACCGGCGAGGTAGGGCCACGAGAAGTTCGCCGCTTCCCAGTCTCGTCGCTCCTCTTCCGTGAGGTCGCCGAACGTCCAGCCCGGAGCGCCCCGGTAGCCCTGCCAGAAGTGGACCTGCACGAAGGAGTTCGCCACGCCGCGGCCGTCACGAAAGACGTGGACGAACTTCGCCTCCGGGAAGACGGTCGCGAGCAAGCGGGCCGCGGCCAGCCGGTGAACTTGTGCATGAACACCGGACGGCCTTGGTCCGTCCGCGCGCCGACCGAAGAACCGTTGCAGGCGTCGCTCGAGCCAGGGCGCCGCATCGGCGGCGGTCAGGTCCCGAAACGGGTCGACGAGCATGGGCGAGACCTCCGTCCGGAGCAGCGCGTACGCCTCGGAGGGCCGAGGCTCGAAACGGAGGCTGCGCGCGACACGCCCGAGCGGGTCCGGCAGCGTGGAGATCCAGCCGATCTCGGGGTGGGCCGCGAGGATCTCGGCGAGGAGCGTCGACCCACAGCGACCCGTCCCGAGCACGAAGAGAAACCGAGTGGCTGCCACCGCTACCGGACTTCCACGGCCTGGCTAGAGTCCTCCGCGTGAGCGGCAGCCGTTGCAGCGAGGCGTCGGTCGCGGCACATGCCTGACAGTTTGCCGACACGCATCCGGCGTCGCGCAGGACGCGAGCTGTATCTCGCGCAGAAGCGCGCACATCGCCTCAGAAATCCTTTCCGCGCGACGGTCGCAAAGCGGTCGTCCTGGTCGTCGGCTGCCAGCGCTCCGGGACGACGTTGATGCTGGAGCTCTTCGACGCCGACCCGCGGAGCGTGACGTTCCCGGAGCAGAGCGATCTCTCCTCGCCCGCCGAGAACCGGCTGCGGCTCAAGCCGCTGCCTGAGGTGAAGCGCCGGCTCGAGCGTATCCGTGCGCCTCTCCTCGTTCTCAAGCCTCTTGTCGAGTCGCAGTACGTTCCGACCTGGCTCGACGGTCTCGACAACTCCTTCGCGATCTGGATGTACCGCCGCGCCGAAAACGTCGCCGCCTCCGACCTTTCATACTTTGGCGTGGAGAACGGCGAGCGCAACCTCCGCCTTCTCCTCTCGAACGACCCGCCCAACTGGCGAGGCGAGGTCGTTCCGGAGACGACCCGGTCGATCCTGTCGCGTTATTACCAGCCCGGAATGGACCCTCACGATGCGGCGGCGCTCTTCTGGTGGGCCCGGACGTCCCTTTTCTTCGACCTGCGGCTCAACGAGCGCTCGGACGTTCGTCTCTGTTCGTACGAACGGCTGGTCAACGATCCGGAGCAATCGATGCGTTCGCTCTACGAGTTCGTCAGCGTGGCGTATCCCGAGCGAGACATCACCCGCGGCGTACATCGCGAATCGGCGGGCCGAAAGAGCGAGTTTCAGCTCAGCCCGGAGTGCGCCGACTCTGCGACGCGCTCTGGGAGCGTCTGGAAAGCGTTTCTTCAGGGGGTCGGTGAGAGGTTCTGAAAGACCTCGTGGAACAGATGCTGCCACGTCCCGGCACTCGCGTACCGGGGATTCAAGTTCGTGTTCGACGCGTGGCCGTACTCGACGTTGATGCCTGATGCGTTCTGCCCTGAGGAAATGGCGGCGTCGTGGTAGGCGTAGCCCTGGAGGTTGTCGCCTTCGAGGTACTTGACATCGAGGCCGACATGGGCCGTGCATCCCCACGTCTGGAGGGCGTTGCCGCCCGTCTGCGTCTGCGAGACGAAGGTGGCGTTCACGCACTTCTCGTAGAGGACGTTCCCCGTGGCGATCGCGGTCGTGTTCTCGTCGCCGAACTCGACGCAGGCGCCGGTCGGGATGTCGTGCGCGTAGATCGCGAAGCGGTTGTTCGTGAAGTTGCCGGTCGCTGAACTGTCATAGAGGTTTGCCCCGTGCAGACCCGAACCCTTCTCGGCGTGCGTATCCCAGGCGTAGTTCTGACCGACCTTCCAGATCGTCCCCTGGAAGTCGTCGTGGTCGACGGGTCCGTTAATCGGCCGAACACCGAGGCCGGTGCTGCCGGTGTCGTGGATCGTGAAGCCCCACCACAGAACATGTTGAGAGCCGGCGTCGAGGATGCCCTGGCCGCCGGTATCAGCAGTGCTCATGTCGCCGCCGAAGATGTAGAGATTCTGGGCGTTGTTCAAGTAGACAGCAGGGCTGTTCTGGCCGCTCGAGTTGACGAAGTGGACACCGCTCAGGTCGAGCTCGGCGGGGGATGAAAGCCGATTCTTGATCACGGTCTCGCCGCTGACCGTGAAACCTCCGGTTGCCCGAACGAGATCGCCCGGCTGCAAGTTCGAAAGTGCCGCTTGCAGCTGAGAAGCGTTGCTCACGTTGACTGTTCGGCTCGGCGTGAACGAGGGCCGCGTCTGCGTATACGCGATCGCCTGCTCGTAGGTTCCGATCGCCTGATGAGGTGGTTGTCGTCGTGCCGGTCGTGGTCGTGCCGGTCGTGGTCGTGCCGGTCGTGGTCGTGCCGGTTGTCGTGGTCGTGGTCGTGGTCGTGGTCGTGGTCGTGGGGTGGCGGTGGTGCTGCCTCCGGCTGCTCTGGCCCTGTGCCGCCAATGCCTGCTGGCGTGCGAGCAGGAAGAAGTGGAGGCGCTGCCATGCCCAGTTGGGAACCCGGTGCGGCATCCGAGTCGGGCGAAGGTCGGGCTGAAGCTGATGCCCCTTCGCGTACCCCTCGCCCAGGCGCCATTCGACCCAGCGCCAGTACCAGCGGGGGATCGGCTTCGGGCCGAGGCGCTTCTCCTGCTGAACGGCGGAAAGCTGCCTTCGACCCTGCGAGGGCGCGAGTGACGATCGTCGATGAACCGGCCCCCGCAAAGCCGAGCATCAGCAAAATCACTACAGCGACTTGCTTGCGCACGTCTCCGTAGTCGGAACGAGCGGCGAAGCACTGAACCCCTCATCCGGAGTATCCCGCACCGGGAGTGGGCGGGCTACCGGGCCGACCTTGGCGGTATTGAGTTCGGCGCTTTACGAGCTATGGTCGGGCTTTGGCGAGCAGAAAGAGGCGAAGCTCACCAAAAACCCTTTCAGGTCGAAGAGTTGTCGCTGGAGCGGTCTGCGGGCACCGGATCTCTAGCGTCATCCGCGAATCCGAGTAGCCCTCTCAGGTGCCGGACCACTAATTCGATGGCGAACTCGCGCTCAACGCGGGCTCGTCCGGCTCGCACCACCCGCTCGCGCAGCTCGGGCGTGCGGAGCACGCGTGCGATTGCGTCAGCAAGGGCGTCGGCGTCGTCGAGTGGTACGACCTCTCCGCAGCCGTCGCCGAGAAGCTCTGCGACTCCTCCTGCGTCCGTGCCGATCGCCGGGACGTAGTGAGCGAGTGCCTCGATCAGGAAGACGGGGAGTCCTTCGCCGTCCGAGGGAAGCACGGCAACGTCGACCTGCCCTGAGGCAAGCCACTCGAGCAGCACGGCGCGCGGGACGGAGCCTCGGAAACGAACGCTACTCTCGACTCCGACCCGGCGAGCGAGCTGCTTGGTCTCCTCCTCGGTGGGTCCTGCCCCCGCGAGCCACACCTCGACGTCGAGTCCTTCGTCGAGCAGACGACGTGTTGCGCGAAAGAGAAGGTCGTGCCGCTTTTCGGGATCGAAGCGCGCGCCCATCAGCAGCACGGGGGGGTCGCCGACGCCCTCGCGTGGCGCACCCCCCTCGGGCATTTCGACGCCGAAACGCACCAAGACCCAGCGGGAATCGTCGATTCCGGGCGCGGTTTCGCGTGCGAGGTCCATCATCGCCGTGGCGATGAACCGGACGTATTGCGCTGACGCGGACTTCTCGCGAAGCAGGTTGTTCGCGGCGATGTCGGCGAAGTGTGCCGTGAAGCTGAACGGCACGCCCGAAAGCCTCGACGCGATGAAGGCGACGGTCGACGGCGGACCTGCCCAGTGTGCGTGGATGTGATCCGCGTTCCATGAGCGGGCGAGCCTCGCGATCCACAGCGCCTTCGGGAAGGCAACGAGGTTTCGCAGCAGCACATTAGGTGCCGGGCTGCGGAATAACAGCGCGAACGAGCGTCCCACGGCCAATGGGGCCCGGATGGTCTCGGCGAGGGCGCCACGTGCGATCGCAAGGTCGAAGAGCGGGCGCCGTACGGCTAGCGATCCGGCGTCCTCCGTCGTCAGCGTCCCGTGTGGGTCGCACGGGAACGGCGAGAACGTCGACGCCCTGGCGGACGAGTTCGCGGACCTCCGGCGCGAAGAACCTGTCGATCAAGCCGTACGGGAACGACGACGAGAGGAAGAGGAGCCGCGGGGAGGCCACTGCCTACGCGGCGAGGTCGTACTCGCTGAGGAACGTTGCGAGCGCGAGTGCCCGCCACGGAGTCGTCTGCGGCTCACGTCGTGGTGCCAGGATCTGCCGAGACCGCAGAAACGCGACCGATTCGCGCACCTGCGCCTGGATGTCGCGCCGCGCAAGCCATTCGCGATCCGGGACGTCGTACGCAGTCTTGCCTCGCCGCCAGACGACCTCGTCGGGGAGACGATTCGCGGCGACGCGTCGCAGCCGTTCCTTCGTCCAGCCGGACTCGAGGCTCGGCCGCCAACCTGCGCCGAGACCGAGCCTCACGACTCGCTCGTCCAGGAATGGCAGCCGCAGCTCGCGACTCCAAGCCATCGAGTTGCGATCGGCGTAACGGAGGAGCCGCGGCAAGATCACGCGGGAGCTATCGGCTACGGCGGCCTGCAGGAGGAGCGGCCCACGCAGCTTCGACCCTTGCGGGTCGACAAGTCGGCCTTCGCGTAGCGCCGGGCCGATCCAGCGTGTCGACCGCCGGAGGGCGATGCGAGCGGCGTCCCGCCCGCGGGTCGGAAGCGCGAGGCCCAGGATCTGTAGTGGATCCGGCGCGGGGAGGTCGGCGGCGGCCCTCCAGCTCCTGAGGATCCGGCTGCCGCTGCCGAACTGGCCGCGCAGCGCCGCGTCCGCTACGGCGAACCAGACGTACTTGCGGTAGCCGCCCCAGGTCTCGTCAGCCCCCTGTCCGTCGAGCAGCACGGTGACGCGCTGTTCAGCGGCCTCACGCATCACGCACCACTGCGCGTACACCGACGGCGAGTCGAAAGGGCCGCCCTGTCGACGCACCAGCAAGGACAACTCCTCGAGGAAGCCTTCAGGTGTCGGCTCCACCCTGTGCGCCTGCGCTTCGAAGCGTGTGGCGACGCTGCTCGCTCGCTTCCATTCGTCGATGGCCTGACCTGGGAAGCTCGCGGTGAAGACATGCAGCGGCCGGGCTGGATCGACGTTACGGATCGACGCGACGATCGCGGAGCTGTCCACACCGCCGCTCAGGCTGGCTCCGACCGTGACGTCGCTACGGAGTCGCATCCTCACCGCGTCGTCGAGCACCTCCTGCGGGTCCGGCGGGTCGGCTCCGTCGAGCCATGATGCGGCCGCGAACTCGCCGAGATCCCACCACTTTCGCGCGTCGAGGGTGCCGTGTGGGACGAGGAGCGCGGAGTGTCCGGGGGGAAGTTGCGAGATGCCTTCGAAGAAGGATCCACCTGGGTCCTCGGCGTCGCCGAAGGTGAGGAAGTTGAGAACCCGCGCCCGGTCGTAGCGGCCAGCGCCGACGCCGGCGGTGTGGAGTGCAGACGCCTCCGATCCGAACCACCAGGCCCCACTCGCGTGCCTTCCGATATAGAGCGGCTTCTCTCCGAAGCGGTCCCGCGAGACGAGGACACCGCCGCGGCGAGGATCGTGTATTGCGAGCGCCCACATGCCGTTGCAGCGCCGGAACAGTTCGTCAGCCCACTCGAGATATCCGCGGAGGACGACCTCGGTGTCGCCGCTCGTCTCGAACCGATGGCCCGCTTGCTCGAGCTCTGCCCGCAGCTCGAGGAAGTTGTAAATCTCGCCGTTGTAGACGAGCGCGACGCCGGTTTCCGCGTCTGTCATCGGTTGGTTCGCTTCGTCCCTCAGGTCGAGGACTTTCAGGCGACGCGAGCCGAGCCAGACGCCGTTGCGATACGCGTGACCTGCCGCGTCCGGTCCGCGGTGCCGGATCGAGTCGAGCACCGCCGCCGCCGCCTCCGGCGTGGGTTCGGCGTTCAGACCGACTGCACCGACGATGCCGCACACCGCGAGCCAGAGTACCTAGACCAAGAATCGCAACGATGCGCCGGGCTGGCGGTTCACTCGCGCAGTCAGATCGGGCGCCTCGGATAGACGCACCGAAAGGCCACCTTCCGCCCGACGGCCGCGATCCTCAGCGGGAGGCGCCCTGCGGACGCCTCCCATACGGCCGCCTTGCGTCGAAGGGCCTCCTCGCCGGTGAGGTCGGCTGTCGCGTTCAGGAGCGCGACATGCAGGCGGTGGTAGAAGGGGCTGGCGACGTGCGTCAGGCGGTGGGGATAGAGGTCGTAGCGCGACCAGCCGAGGCCCGCGTCGTAGAGGTCGACTCGGCGGACCAGGGCGGTCGTGCCGTCGAGGAACGCGCGCTGTGCCTGGGGCGCTGTCCTCCCGGCACGCTCGGCCAGCTTGGCGACGTCGTAGAGGCCCCAGAGGGCGAACATCCATCCGTTCAGGACATGCGACGGCGGCTGCGTCGGATACTCCTGCAGGACTGGCCCCTCGGGCGTGTGCGCGACGATCGAAGAGCCTTCTCTCATTAGAGGTTGGATTGCCCGCTCGGCCGCTTCGGCGAAGGTGTCATCGCCGAGAGTCAGCGCTGCACGCACAAAGAGGCTCGCGGCCTCGCCCTGCGCCATCGCCGAGTACCACGGCGGGCTGATCTCAAAGGTGTGCGGCATCGCGAACAGGTACTGAAGACCGCCGCCGTCGTCCAGCGCCCCTGCAAGCCACTCGGCTCCTTCGGCAAAGACACGGAGCCACGCCTCGTCCTCCCCTCGCATCTGCCACGCACCGAGCGCGAGCTGCGCGATCGTGACGTGGTTTGCCCGCTCTCGGTCGGCAACGAACGTCTGCAGGAGCCGGAGCGCTTCGGTCGCGTCGTCCGTGTCGAGCTCCACGCGCAGGTCGTTGTAGTACCCGGACTCGGGGTCGCCGGCGACGAACGGCGCCTGGAGCTGCGGAGGACGGTTGAGCCGGCTCAGGATGGAAGACACGTGTTCGCTACCGTTGGATCCGAGGACCCAGCCTCGTCGCCGATTGTAGGGCGCTGTTCGGGCGCCCGCGTCGCTGGCCTCATTATTCGGTGAGTGAGGAGAACACATGGAAGACGCCGCACGCGGCGAGCCACGTCGCCGACGTCGTTCGCGGCTGGGTAGGCGCGCCGCCGACCGTCGATGTCGAGGATCCTCCGGACGACCTGGCTCGCCTACTCCTGCGAGTTGAGGAGTCCGAGCACGCCCACCGCGACCAGTGGGGATGCTGGGAACACGCGTTCTCCGAGAACTTCAGGCGCGGGCGGCTGTGGGTTCCGGAGGTCGATCTTTGGGTCGCCGCCGAGCGCCGGAGGCTTGCCAAGGAAACCCCGTTGGAGCCGCTCTGGCCGGAAGGTGCCACTTTCGCGCTCTGTCTAACCCACGACGTCGACATGGTCGCCCGCCGATGGACCGCGAGCCAGCACCTTCGATCGCTCTCGGTTGCGTTGCGTGGTTCGACAGGGGGCACCGGCGAGGAAGCGGCACGACGGCGGGCCGGGGCGGCCGCACGCGCAGTCGCGCGCGTTCCCTACTTCGGTGTCTCGCGCGCTCCCGACGCGGCCGACACACTCGAGCGATGCGTCGAGCTCGAGCGATCACGCGGAGTCATGGCGTCGTACCTGTTCACGGTGTACCCCCCAAGTCGGAAGACGATCTACGACGCCGTGTACACCGGTGCCGACCGTTGCAGGTTCCGCGGAAGGACGCGGAAAGTCCGCGAAATCGCGCGGGAGCTTCAGGAGGAGGGGTTCGACGTCGGCCTCCACGCCGGGTACGCGAGCGCGACCGACCTGGATGCCCTCCGGTACGAGAAGGGCGTAGTCGAGGACTACATTGGAGGCGACGTGGTGTCCTGTCGGCAGCACTACCTGCACTGGGATGTCGGGACGACCCCGCGGATCCAGTCGGAGGCGGGAATCCTGGTCGATTCCACGGTGGGCTTCAACCGCAACGTCGGCTTTCGTGCCGGGACTGCGCTCCCACACCGGCTCTTCGACCTCGCGGCCGATGAGCCGCTGACCGTGCTCGAAGTGCCGCTGATCATCCAGGAGTCGCCGTTGCTGTCGTCGAACGCCCTCGAGCTCGACGCTCCGCTTGCGCAGGAGACGATGAAGGACTTCATCGACCGCATTGCGGAAACGGGAGGGGTAGTGACGCTGCTCTTCCATCCGCACAGCCTCGCCGAGCCCGCGTATCTCAGCCTCTACTCATGGGCGCTTGACTACGCTCGCGATCGTGGCGCCTGGGTCGCAAGCTTGAGAGCGATTCACAGCTGGTGGGAAGAACGGGCGGCGCGGCTTCAGCGCCCTGTCGTTGTCCCGGCGTGATGGAGTGGAGCGCAACGGTCTCGACGCTGGGTCACAAGCTGAGGCAGACGCTCTGGCGGGTCGACGCGCATTTTTCGCGCTCGTCGTCAGAAAGGGGCTCCTCGGGGCGAACGGCCGACTACAGCGTTCTCGTCGTCTGTCTCGGCAACTACTGCCGCTCACCCGTTGCGGAGGGCGTCCTTCGCGCCAAGATCGCAGAGCTCGGGGTCGAGGACGCGGTGAGGGTCGAGAGCGCCGGGACGAGCACCTACTACGAGGGAAGGCGTCCGCACAGGTACGCGCGCCGCGAGGCGCTCCGGCGGGGAGTCGACATCGGGGGTCACCGGGCCCGCGGACTGAATGCGCTCGATCCCGCAGCCTTCGACCTCGTCGTCGCCGTCGACGAGCGAACGCGCTGCGAGCTCTCGTCGGTTGATTCGCGGCGGCTGGTTTTGTTGGGGAGCTTCGGGGAAGGAGGCGACATTGCCGATCCGAACGGTTGCGAGGGCCGCGTCTTCGCCGAGACGCATGATGCGATCGAGGTCGCGTGCCACGGCCTCGCGCGGTTTGTCGCCGACCGGCTCACCTCCACGTCCGAGATGAGCGCGTGAACGTCCTCGTCACCGACACCCACTACAAGAACGGTCTGTGCGCAGTTCGCAGCCTCGGACGCCGCGGAGCCACCGTCGTCGCTGCAGCGCCTCGGCGACTCGCGGCTGGCGCGTCGTCTCGGTTCGCCGCCGCTCGCATCGTCTACCCGTCGCCCACGCGGGATGGCGAATTCCTTTCGGTCATCAACCGTGCGGTCGAGCGTTACTCCATAGACGTGATCCTGCCAATGAGTCTCGATCTCGTCGAGGTCTTCGCCAAAAACAGGAGCAGTCTGCCCGACCACGTCCAGATTCCGATCGCTGAGATGGACAAGTTCGTGGTGGCGGCGGACAAGGCGGCCGCAGTCTCCTTCGCGCGAACTGTCCCCATCCCTACGCCGACAGTCTTCGCCGAGCCGAGCGACGTCGACCGCTTCCCGGTGGTGGTCAAGCGAAGGCACGGCTCCGGTGTCGTTCGGTATGTGAATGACGCCGAGGAACTAGCGGAAGTGTTCACCCCGGACTCGACGATCCAGGAGCACCTCCCGGGCGCCGGCTACGGCTTCTCCGCCCTCTTCGACAATGGAGTCGAGAAGGCGTTCTTCATGCATCGGCGAGTGCGTGAGTATCCGGTCACGGGCGGTGCGAGCACTGCGGCCGAGAGCTTCTACGACGCGCGATTGCGCGACCATGGCCTGAGACTCTTTCGAGCCCTGGGCTGGCACGGCGTCGCCATGGCCGAGTTCATACGCGATGAGCGCGACGGTGAGTTCAAGCTGATCGAGATCAATCCCAAGTTCTGGGGTTCGCTCGACCTCCCGGTCGCAGCGGGCGTCGACTTTCCCTGGCTTGCTACCCGCCTCGCGCTCGGTCACGACCTCCCTGCCACGGCTGACTACGAGCTGGGCCTTCGGTTCCAGTGGTTCTTCGATGACCTGCTCCACGTTCTGGCCCGCCCGACCTCGGTGGGGCAGTTCGCGCGTGACCTTGCGAACAGCTCGGTTCGCAGCGACCTCGAACTCCGCGATCCGAGACCCGCGGCCGTCGACGCGGTACGGCTTGCAGGGGCGGCGAGTAGACGTGTGTGGCGACGCACGCTACGGCGTCCTCACGGGGCCGTAGAGCCGAGGGCGACCAAACTCGAGACCTCAACAGAAGCGCAGTACCCCGGCTAGGGTGCTTCTTCCTGAGCGTGATCGTCGCGCGACGCTGTGCGCGAAGCGATACTCGGGACGCTGGGTTTTGTCCTCAGCGCCACGCAGGCTGAGTGCTGCTGCCGCCAGTCACTAGGCAGACGTGCGACTCGCGCGAATATGGCGGCAAGCTGCTTGGTAACGAGCAGACGACCGCGCAGTCGGTGGGAGCGTGGGATCAGTCGTGGACGAGAAGCCGGTGTCCTACCGGTTATCGTCGGATGCGGATGTCACCTGGCATGAACAAGGATCCTGCTGGCAGTGCCCGCAGGAAAGAAAGGCTCTGCGTCCTCACGATCATCGACGGCCTGATGACCGCCGGCGCGGAGACGGTCGCGACACGAATCGCGCTCGGTCTCGACCGGAGCCGGTTCGAGAGCATTATCTGCTCGACCCGTCCGTCCGCTCGGAAGCACGTTGAAGCAGCTCGCGCGGCGGGCGTCGAGGTGCTCGAGCTGAACCGCCGCTCGAGGCTCGATGTCTGGCGCTGGCGGCCGCTGGTTCGGCTGCTGCGCAGCGGCAGAGTCGACATCGTGCACGCTCACAAATTCGGCTCGAATCTCTGGGGAGCGCTGCTGGTGCCGCGCAGCCCGGTTGCCCGTCCTGCTCGCACACGAGCACTCCTGGTCCTACGAGGGGACACTGCGGCGTCTCGTAGACCGCGAGCTGATCGCGCGGCGCGCCGGAGCGATCGTCGCCGTGTCCCCGACGGACCGGATGCGGATGATCGAGCTCGAGCGGATTCCGGAGAATAAGGTGGTCCTCATCCCCAACGGGATTCCCGACCGGCCGGCTGGGCGACGGGCAGCGGGCCCGGCGCGAGCTCGGTCTCGCGCCGTCGGACGCCGTAGTCGGGACCGTGTGCGGCCTCCGACCGGAAAAGGAGCTCAAGACGGCACTGCGGGCCCTCGGTAGGCTCGCTCCCGCAGCGACCGAATCTGCGGTTCGTCGTCGTCGGCGACGGACCCGGAACGCGGCCGCCTGGAGCGGCTCGCCGACGAACTCGGCGTGCGGACTCTCTTCCTCGGGCACCGGCCGAACGATGAGGTGCCGGATCTAGTCGCCGCGATGGACGTCGCTCGTCCTGTCGTCCCGTTTCGAGGGGATGCCGCTCGCGGTACTCGAGTGGATGGCTGCAGGGAAGGCAATCGTGGCGAGCCGCGTCGGTGGAATTCCGTCGATCGTCGAACACGAGCAGCGAAGCGATACTCGTTCCGCCGCGCGACCACGTCGCGTTCTGCGCAGGAGATCGGCGTCTCCTCGACGATCCCGCTCGAGACGTCGGCGCCTCGGGGATGCCGCACGACGACGGCAGCAGGCGGAGTTCCGCTTCGAGCGGCCGCTCGACCTCCTCGAAGCGCTCTACGAGCGCCTCTACGCTCGAAGCCGCCACCGGGGACGGCACGCCTCGGCTAGGTCCTGGTCAGGCTGGTCCTTTGTACGGGTTTTGCGGCACGCGGTCACGCCTAGAATCGACTCCAGCGTGCGCGCTCGCGAAGGGGAAGGGGATAGCGCGCTGCCGCGTCGGCTGCCACCGCGCCGCGCAGCGGCGATCCGGGAAACCGGGCGACATCGTCGTGGCGATCGGCCCGGTCATTGCCGTCGTTCTCGCGTCTTCCCAGGGTGAGAGCTGGACGCACCGGATCATCGCCGTCGTGGTGGCATCGACGATCTGGGCCGTGTCGATGGCAATCGGCCACAGTCTCGGCGGCTCGGCACTGACAGCGCTCGGACCGCGGGTGGCAGTGGCACGTGGCGTCTTGATCGCCGTCGTCCTTTCGGCGACCGCGTCCGCGTGGCTGCCGGATGCAGGTCTCTCTCCGACGACGATCTGGCTCCTTGCGCTGATCGTCTTCGTTGCGGGCGCGTGCTGGGAGACATTCGCTCTGCGGAAGGTCACTCCGGCCGTTCGCGCTGCTCCTCGTCGGCAAGCTCTCGGATGCATCGACCTTGCTCCAGGACGTCCGTCGTGGCCGCGGCGGAGGATATGAAGTCATCGGGGTCGTCGCCGACGTGGATCTCCCGGAGGACCAAGACTCTCAGGCACCGTGGCTGGGACATGGTTTTCAGCTCGATCGCGTGATCGCGGAGAGCCAGCCGGATCTCGTCGTTCTCACGGGTCACGACGAGCCCGCGGCAACGTTCTCGCGGTTGCTCGACGCCGCCCAGGCCGGCTTCCGGGTCGTTCAACTCACCGAGTTCTACGAATACGCGTTCGGCCGGGTGCCGATCGAGGACCTTCCCCATGACTGGTTCCTGAGCGTGCTGCACCTCTACCAGCGCCGCTACTCGCGTGCAGTCAAGCGTGCCCTCGACCTCGTGGGCGCCTCGTTGCTTCTGCTCCTCACGTTGCCTCTCTTCCCGCTGCTGGCGCTGTTCGTTCGGCAAACGGACGGCCCCGTCATCTTGCGTCAGGTTCGGCTCGGCGAGCACGGCAAGCTGTTCACGATCTACAAGTTCCGGACGATGCGTGCGGATGCCGAGGCGTCCGGGACGGCCGTGTGGGCGGTCGCCCACGATCCGCGGCTGACGCGAACAGGCGGCGTGATGCGCCGCCTCAGACTCGACGAACTGCCTCAGCTCTGGAACGTCTTCCGCGGTGACATGTCGCTGGTAGGCCCGCGTCCCGAGAGGCCCGAGTTCCTCTCTGAGCTGAAACACCTTCCCTACTGGACGCGTCGACACCTGATCAAGCCGGGCCTGACCGGCTGGGCCCAAGTCCGTCAAGGCTATACCGCCAGCGCCGACGAGACGGCCACGAAGCTTTCCTACGACTTTTGGTATCTCCGTCACCGGAGCCTCACGGTCGACCTGGCGATCCTGCTGCGAACAGTGCTGGTGGTGCTGCAGGGTGACCGCTCTGCGAGCCGGAGTCCTGCGCCGGTCTCGGCGACCGTTGCCGACTCCTACGACTGAGTCGTCCTTCCGTCGGCATAGGGACACTCCGGCTGCGGGGCTTAGCGGCCCTAAAACGAACGACTAGGCAAAACCCCGGGATCAGGGGCTCGCATCCCCGGGCGGCACGAGTGCGCTCAGCTGAGGCTATTCGGACGACGAGGTCGATACGACGCCCGGGAGGGTCGGCCGGCTCGTGAGCAGAACCCGTCTGCTCCGCTGGACCGGTTCCGCGTAGCGGCCAGCTCAGCAGGATCTCCGGCTATGCTCGGCGGCCGGATGGACTGGGGTAACGCCGCTCACCTCCTCGTCACCGACCCGCGCGAGTTCGCGCGACGCGTCCCTCCAGCGCTCGACTGGCGCTGGCACAGGGCCTGGGACCCGATCGGGCGTTCCGAGACGAGGCGCGCAGTAGATGGTCGCGCCGTCTGGGCTGTGCGGTCGCTGCGGCCGCGGCGTAGGCCGCTCGTGCTCCGCTTCGCGAACGCGCAGGGGTCACAGCTGTCCGAGCTCACATGGTTCGCCGAGGAGCTCGACCGGGCTTCGGCCGGCGCCCTTCAAGTCAGCTTCGTCGACTCCTGGACGACTGCCGACAACGTCCAGGAGGAGACAGCGACGATCGCGGCCGTGGGCCGCGGCCACGCAGATCTCGGCTGGGCCGGCACCCGCGCTTTCGGCTGCCTCGGTGTGCGGAGCCTGGACCCGCTCCAGACGCCGTTCCTCCTGGAGGACTACTCCGTGCTCGACGCCGTCTGTCGCGACGACGTGACGGTAGAGATGCTCGAGCCGCTGACGCGCCTTGGGCTCGTCGGCCTCGTCGTGCTTCCCGGCCCGCAGCGAAAGCCGTTCGCGTTCACCAGGCGTTTGCTCGGTCCGCGTGACTACGAAGGGGCGAAGCTGCGGATCCACGAGTCGCTCGTCGCCGAGACGACCTACCGCATGCTCGGCGCCGAGGCGGTCACGCTCTCGGTGAGACAGATGGCGTCCCGCCCCGACACACTGATCGACGGTCTGGACATGCAGACCGAGGCGCTCGCAGGGTGGCGGCTGCGCGGCTCGATCACCTTCAACGTCAACCTCTGGCCCCGGACGATCGCGCTCGTCGCCGCCGCGCGACGTACGAGTGGCTCGGAGCCGCCGAGCGGGAGATGCTGCACGACAGCGGCGACCGCGACGCTCGCGCGTGCCCTCGATCGCCTGGCCGACCAGGAGCGACGCGACCGCGAGGCGCTGCCCCCGGACGTGACCGCGATCTACGCCGCCGATGACGAGCTCATCGCACTCCGGGAGCGCGTCGAGCCGGTGCGCGAGGAGCTACGTGCTCATCCCGAGACCGGCCGCTTCCTCGAACGGCTCGAGACGCTCGCCGGTCGCCGAGTCGCCTGACGTCGCGCGGTCAGGCGAGAGCGCGGAGCTCCGCCAGATCCTCGTCGCTCGGTACCCACTGCGCGGCGCGCACATTCGCCTGCACGTGCTCGGGGCGCGTCGCTCCCGCGATGACCGACCCGACGGCCGGCATGGCGATCAGCCCGCCGATCGCGACGTCGAGCAGCGAGATGCCGCGCTCGGAGGCGTACGCCTCGAGCGCTTCGACGCGATCGAATGCCTCCTCGGTCAAGAAACTCTCTCTGGGCCAGAACTGCGTCAGGCCGTCGCGAAGCGTGAATCCGGCGGAAGCGGCTCCCCGCGGCGGTACTTGCCGGTGAGGAGGCCACCTTCGAGCGGGAGGTAGGGGAGGACACCGACTCCGAGCCGCTCGCAGAGCGGGAGCAACTCGCGCTCGACGTCTCGGCGCACGAGGCTGTACTGGAGTTGGATCGTGGCGAGCGGAAGGCCAATACGGCGCGCGAGGCCGACTGCCTCCTCCAGCTTCGCGCGCCTCGAGCGGTGGGAGTCCAGCCCAGCGGATCTTCCCTTCGCGCACGAGCGACGCGAGCGTCCCGAACGTCTCTTCCAGCGGCGTCTCGTCGTCGAGCTTGTGGTACTGGTAGACGTCGATCCAGTCGGTGCCGAGACGCTGCAGCGACTGGTCGAGCGCCCAGCGGATGTAGGGCTCGGAGCCGCGCGGCGTCTCGCGCTTGAGAAGCCCGAGCGCCCGCCGCTCTGGCGCGCCATCGAGCGTCGTCCACCCCCACTTGGTGGCGATTACGACCTCGTCGCGCCGAGCGCCGAGTGCCTGGCCGAGGAAGCGTTCGCTGTCCATCTTCCCGTACAGATCGGCGGTGTCGAAGAAGTTGACGCCCAGGTCGAGCGCCGTCGCGACGATCTCCCGCGTCTCGGCGAGACCGATCCGCAGCCCGAAGGTGTTGCAGCCGAGCCCCAGCACCGAAACCTCGGGCCCGTCGTCACCAAGACGGTGCCTGCGCATGCCGTCGACTGGCGCTCTCCCGTCTGCACGCTCGGAGACTAGACGCAGTCGCACGGTCACGCCGTCACTGGCGACGACGCCGGGTCACGATCGTCGCCTTCCTGGCCAACAAACCTGTCCCTCGGCGCATGGTCGACACCTCGCGGGTCGGTCTGCTCACACGCTATCTCGCCAGGCAAGAAATCCTTGCCCGAACAGGCGCCGATCACGTTGCCGCTGTCCTCGCCGGCCGGCTTCTCAGCTCAGCTGCGACGCGGCAGCGCTTCCATCTACTCCCGCACCAAGTCCAGATCGACGGCAACAGCACGCTCTACCTTCCGGACAGAACACCAGTAACTGCGGGAGGGGCGGTCGGTAGCCGCCCCTCCCCTCCGTTCTTACGGTTGGTGCGCGAAGTAGACGTTGGGGTCGTGGCGGCCTTGTGGCCAGAGGAAGTTCTTGACCGTGTCGCGGTTGTCGCCCCAGGCGTAGTAGCGGGTGGTCCCGTTCGTCACGTTGGCGATGTAGTCGCCCATGTAGCCGAAGGCGATGATGGGGTCGAACTGCGGATCCGTGAACACGCCCGGGAACGAGACTGAGGTGACCCGCGTCGTGGTGAACGATGTCCGGCGCCGTTGGTGGAGTTGCCCGCCAAGCACGTCGAGTGTGTTGTTCGGGTTGCGTTGGTAGTAGAGGAGGTGGAGGCCGCTGCTGTCGGCGCTGAGGGCGGGCTGCACCTTGTCGGCAGTGCCCTGCGTGGCCCAGGACGACGGCTCCAGCTGTAGCCGCCGTTGGTTGAGGTTGCGAGGCGGATGTTGCTGTTGCCGGATGAGCCGTCGTTCCAGGCGACGTAGACGGTGCCGCCGGCCCGATCGCGATCGAGGGGAACTCGAGGTTCCGCATCACCATGCCCGGGCCGAGGTTGAGCAGCCGTTCGGACCGTCTCGGTGACGGTCGCGATCTGCTGCCGGCGTCGAAGGTCTGGCCGCCGTTGGTCGACCCGAAGAGCCACTCGCTGAAGGTCGGCGCCACCCCGATACAGCCGCGGGTCGTCGACGCTGATCTTCTCGGCGGCGACGTACAGGGTCCCACTGGCGTGGTCGACCGATCGGCGTCGCGCCGATGTACTGCGTGAACGAACAGCCGGTCGGTGTCGGCCGGAATCTTGTCGGCGTAGGTGACCTGCCAGGTCGCGCCGCCGTCGGTCGAGCGGGCGACCGGGAGGCCGGTGAAGAAGTTGAAGTTCTGGTCGGCGAATTGGTCGTCCCAGGCGACGTAGATGTCGTCGCGCGACTTCACCGCTGGGATCCGGGCCGACCGCGAGCGCGTCCTTGTCCCCGAAGTAGAAGGCTGATCGTTGGCTCGGAGAGACCGACCCGTGGGAGCCGAGAACGTCTTGCCGCCATCGGTCGATTTCGCGACACCGATGTCCAGGTTCCCTGTCGTGCCGTCGAGCATCAGGTTCGAGTAGTAGAAGTTGCCGCTGCGGTCGGTGCCGAGCCAGGGGTCGCCGAGGTTGTTGAACGCGGGCGCGTTCGGGAGCACCCCGCCGTCGGTGAACGTGCTGCCGCCGTTGGTCGAGTAGGCGTAGCCGGTCAGGTCCGCGGCGGCTGTCAGGGTCAGCAGCGCATTCTGTGCAGTCGTTGAAGCCGACCGACGACATTCGATCCATGGGCGCCGATCGTCGTCTCGCTCTGGGTGGTCTGATCGATGAAGTGCGAGTCTTCGGCCGGATCGTTGACGCGCACGTTCGCCAGCCCGCGGCCGGTGACGTCCATGCCCTGCGTCTTGGCGAGTTTGGCGGTACCGCTCGGATGCTCTTGCGGCTCCTGGCTCTGGTTCAGCTGTCCCTTCGGACCTAGCTGGCGGTTTC
Source organism: uncultured Actinomycetes bacterium (assembly GCA_963731015.1). Classification (GTDB taxonomy): domain Bacteria; phylum Actinomycetota; class Thermoleophilia; order Gaiellales; family Gaiellaceae; genus Palsa-739. The sequence goes on along the minus strand of CAVSTY010000003.1, from coordinate 39,497 downwards.
CGGCCGCCGCCATCGCCAGGGCCGCCTGCGCGGGCGCTGTCATGAAGCGGCCGAGCCCGATCTGCTGCAGGTGTTGAGCAAACGCTTGCTGGCTCCGCAGCGACTGCGGTGTCCCTGCGGAACTCGCCACCCCTGTAACAACGGCGGCTGCAACACCAACTACGGCGAGATAGATGAGCGCACGACGCATGTCGGTCCCCCTGTCCTCGGTGGCACGAGGTCCGCAGCTCCTCCAACCACGATTGTTGTTGGCCCGAACCTACACCCGCCCAGCAGCTGCTCCAAGGGTCTCCCATCACGAAGACCTCATGGGCCGAAGACGTGCGCTGTCTGCTCGCGCGGCTGCTGGTCGAGAATCTTCGCGAGCAGACTTTCGAGCCGGGTCACGTTGGCCTCGAGCCCGAAGTTGTCGAGCCCGTAGCGGAGAGCCTGCTGGCCGCGCGTTCGTCGTTCGTCGCTGGTCGCCCCCGACCACGAGACGAACTCGTCGCGTCAGTTCGGCTGCAGAGGACACCGCAGCTCCTCCGCTCGCGACCGCCACTTCGGAGGGCAGGCCGGGCACGGTCGTCACGAAGGGCAATCCGGCGCCGAGATATTCGAGTGCCTTGGTCGGTAGAGCGGAGCCGAAGACCGGATCCGGGCGCAGCAGGTGCAGCCCGACGTCGGCGGCGGCGAGCAGGTCGCCGACCCCTTCCTGGTCGACGGGAGGAAGCAACGTGATCCGGTCCAAGCGCCTGGCGGTGACCGCTTCTGCGAATGAGCGGCGCGCGCTGCCATCTCCTGCGACGACGACGCGCGCTGGGACGTCATCGGGCAGCGAGTCGACCGCGTCGAGTAGAAGGTCGAGCCCGTTCGCGACGCCGATCGCACCCAGGTAGAGGAAGACGCATTGATCCTCGCTGACTCCGAGGCTCGCCCTGGTGCGACTGCGCTGTTCGGGATCGGGGTGTCGCGCGCGCACGATCCCTGGGAGGACGCAGACCTCCCGGGCGCCGTGGGCACGGACGAGCGGCTCCAATCCGGGGGTCGGCACGATCACCGTCGGGCGCGCGCCGTGTGACCGAGTGCGCGAAGCGCTCCAGCAGCCGATAGGCGGTCCCCTCCGAATGCAGCCAGCCGACCGAGGCCGCCGACTCCGGCCAGATGTCTCGAACCTCGAGCAGCCAGGGGCATCCGAACCGGCGCGCGAGCAACGGTCCGAGGGCGGCCACCGGGAGTGGTGGAGACGACACGAGCACCACGTCGGGGCGCGGCAAGGTGACTGCTCGTGCTGCCGCAGCGGACGACGAATTCGGCGTAGTTCGCTACGCGGGCGCTGCGCGAACGGTGGATACCGCCTGGCGTCCAGACCCAATGATGTGCGATGCCCTCGATCGTCTCGCTGCGGAACGCGAGCTTTCGGTACGCGGGAGGGACGTCGCCCGTCATGTAATTGCGGGGCGTGGAGACCAGGTCGACGTGCCAGCCGCGCCGGACGAGCTCTGCGAAGTAGCGGCGATGCCGGTAGATGCCGGGTGCATCCGGGGTGGGTGCGTGCTGGTACACGCACAGCAGACGCCCGGGCCGAACCGGCTGCTCTGGCTGAACCCGTTCCGATCGCGCCGGATCGCGGCAGAACGGGAGCTCAAGCTCGGATGCCTAGCGGCGGCGGCGACTCGCCCGCTGCAACGTCAGTCCACTGACCAGCAGCACGCCGCCCACGGCGGCGATCCCGGCCAGGTCGAGCCCAGTGAAGGGCAACGTTCCGCTACCCGTGCTGCCGGGAGGTTCGAAGGAGCCCGACCCGCACTTGGAGCCGTGGGCGCACTTGAGCGAATTCGCAAATGCAACGGAGGAAAAGACGAGCGCGACGGTCGCGACCGCGGCGAGAACCAGAATCCTCTTCACAAGCACTCTCCTCCGCAGGTTTCCGAAATCAATACAACACATTCCCGAGGGGACGTCAAACGAATGCTGGCTAGGACTCACGGCTGCCGACTCCCCCGAAAGGTTGAGTTCACTCCCCCCGTAGGAGCCCGGTTCACCTGGCGCTGGGTGAGCGGGTTACCCCACCGCAGCCGCTGTTGGGCCCAGGAGATCACTCAGCATCTTCGTGGTGACAATCGACGCGCCCGAGCGAGTTCGGCTCGCGCGAGCGCCGGCCGATGCTCACGGCCCGCCATGATGCCGAGGATGAGATATGGGTACCAGTCGCTGGGGTTGCGACGCAGCGCTGCGCGCAGCGCGTGCCCGCTCCTGCCGCGCGCCTTCCGGCATGTGCGGCGAGTGTCGCCCGGGCGAGCGCCGGCTGCTCGCTCCACGGGTTCAGTGTCGCTGCGGTGTCGAGGAGGGAGTAGGAAGCTTGGGCTCGGTCCGCGAGCCACGGCTGCGTCGATGAGGCTGACGGAAGCCCAGGGAATTGCGAGGGCCGCCGCCGCGATCAACGCGGTTCCCGCGGCGGCAGCGACTTTGAGACGCGTGACGGCGGTCTTCCGCGCCGGGCGACGGTTCGGCGAGAGTCGGAGCCGCAGCAATCGCCAGCAGAGCCAGCCCCGCCCCAGTGAGCGCGGGTAACTCCCAGAACCAGTCAGTCGAGGCGTGGAGGAGCCAGTAGCCGGCGCCTACGAAGCAGGCGAGTGCGAGTCCCGGCGAGCGTGATCGTCGTGCGGCGCGCGCCGCCCGCACGAACGCGACCGCGAGGAAGCCGAGAAAGAGCATTGCCCCGACGATCCCCGTCTCGGAGAACGTACGTAGCTCGACGCTCTCCGGATAACGCGACGTCTCATGTGTCCGTCGGTCTCGGAGATAGCCGACGATGAAGTTGTCGGCGCCGACTCCGGTGACCGGATGGGCGAGAAATTGCCGCGCCGCGATCCGCCAGACGTCGTAGCGGCTCGTTCCGAATCCCGACGTGAAGTGCAGGGTCGTTGTGGGGGCGGCCGCCTTGTTCGTCGTGAAGTCGCGCCAGGCCCGCTCTGCGCGGCCGAGCGGATGGTGGCCGGCCGCGATGACGGCAGACGAGACGACAGCGGCAGCCGACGAGGACGGCGACAAGCTCGTCCCGATGAGGACACGAGCTCGGCCGGAGAGCGTCACATGCCGCTCGAAGAGCAGCAACGCGCCCAGACCGATCACCGCCAGGCCGACGGTGCCGGCGATCCAAGCGAGCGCGTTCCGTGCTGCGCTCTCGCGGTCGTGTCCCGTTACGACGACCGAGTACACGTGCAGCAGCGCCGGCACCGCGGGGGCGACCGCAGCCGCCACGAGAACGACGATGCGCGAACGCACGCAGCCTGTTGCGGGCGACAGCGAGGTAGAGCACGAGTGCGCACGGGAACCAGACGAGCGCGCCCCGGCTCTGGCAGAGCACGCTCAAGTCGGCGAGCACGACCGCGCCGACACAGGCGGCAAAACGCGAAAGCAGCTTTCGCCTGCCGCCGGGACGCCAGAACCACAAGCGCGAGGCACGCGGAGAGGAAGAGCGCGGCGTCGCCGTCCGGATAGCTGATCGGCGCCGCGAGACGTCCCTGATCGAAGTGACCGGCACTCGTTGTGCCGGTCGCCGTCTGGATCAGTACGATCACGCCGAGCGCGGCGAGCGCAACTCCCCACGCGAGAACGACGGCGCTACCCAACCGTTCGGAAAGTCCGAGGCCGGTGAAGAGCGCGAATACGAGCCAGTAGACGAGTGTTCGGTTGGCGCCGTCCAGCGCGTCCGCTGGAACCTGCGCCCAGAGGATGGACAGATAGCTCCACACCACATAGAGGCCGAACAGGACGAGCGGAAGCGGCCGGGTCGACAGCCGTGCTCGGACGTCGGCGGATGCGGACGCCGTACACAAGAGCGCGAGCAGTAGGAGGCCGCCGGGCAGCCACTCCTCGGGCGCGAAGCCGCCGTCGTGCCACGCCCATACGACAAAGATGCCGAAGCCGGTGGCGGCGAACGCCGTCTTGACGAGCTGCCGGAGCTGAGACAGGCAGGCTGAAGCGCGCGGCAGACGCCGCCCGTGCCTCACTGCTCATTGAGGTCGCTTCCGGCTCGATTCGAGCATTGTCGCTCGCAGGCGGAGCGCTCCGCATCCTCGCAAACGTCCAACCGAACCTGATCGGCGGGGCGGACTCCCGGAAGACCCGAGGACCGGCAGCTACACTCGCGGCCCGGTGCGACCTGGAACGGGCCTGGCGGAGCAGTTCTACCTTGCGCGGACGCGCGCATCGCTGGTTCGCGAGCTCGGCGTCGCACACAGCCTCCGACGCTGGCGAACCGACCGGCAGCTCGGGAAAGCGGTGCCGGCGCGTCGTGAGGCGTTCACCCGCAGGATGTGGGAGGAGGCAGCGGCCGCGGTCGGCGCGTCGTTCTCCGAGCCGGCGCCGCGACTGTTCGAGTTCGCCCGCGACGGTCTCGGCGGTGCACGTCCTCGGGCAACGCACACCCTTCGCCGATCCGGTCTCCATCGAGCTCGCGTCGGCGAAGGATCTCGCGTACGAGCTCCTCGCACAGGCCGGTGTGCGCGTGCCGGAGCACATCGTCGTTCGCCGAGAGCGACCGCATGGCCGCGCGCTCGTTCCTCGAGACAGGCCCGGCACCCATTGTCGTCAAACCGGCCCGCGGGGGCGGGGCCGGCCTTGGCGTCACGCCGTCGATAGAAACCGCGTCGCAACTCGAGCGGGCGCTGCGCCGCGCCGGCATCCACGTCGGAGCGGCTCGTCGTCGAGCGTCAGGCAGTCGGCGAGCAGTTCCGGTTCCTCCTGCTCGACGGCGAGGTGCTCGACGTCATTCGTCGCGGCCGGCCGCAGGTCGTCGGCGACGGCACTTCGACGATCGAGGAGCTCATGTTCGCGGAATACGACCGCCGCCTCGAGACGGACACGACGGAGGGGATGAAGCCGTTCCCCGTCGATCTCGATTGCCTCTTCACCCTCGAAAGGCAGGGCCTTCGCCTGTCGACCCGACCGCCGAAAGGAACGACCGTCGTCGTCAAGAGCGCGAGCAATATCAGCGGCGGCCGCACATGCGTCACCGTGCGGGAGCCGGTCGCCCGCGAGGTCGTGCGACGAGGTGCGAGCGGCGGCGGCCGCCGTCGGTGTTCGGCTGGCCGGCGTGGACGTCGTCGCTCCGGACGTCGAGAGATCGCTCGCCTCGAGCAACGGCGTCGTGCTCGAGGTGAATCCGATTCCCGGCTTGCACCATCACTACAACGTCGCGGAGCCCGAAGCAGCCACCCCGGTGGCCGTTCCGGTGCTCGAGGCGCTATTCGCGCAGCGAGCCGCCGCGGCCCAGCAGGCGTAACCGGTCGCGCAGTGTGGGCTTGCGAAGCTCCGTCCCGAACGCGACGTAGCCGAAGTCTCTGGGCGGACGATCTCGGACGGGCCAGCTCGAGTGAAAAGCGACGCCGTCCGAGGGCAGAGAGCGTTGCGCGGGCATGCAACTCGCCCGATGTCGTGTCTATGACCTCGAAGACGGCTTCGGTGGTGGAACGCGAGCGTGGCTCGGGCGGCCAGGCGCCGCGCCGGCGGGTGGACCACGAGACGCAGCCGGCGCGCTGATCGCGCGAGAAGCCGCCCACGCACAGGCGTCCGATGTCGCGCGCGTGCGACGTTGCGTTGAGGCCGGTGCCGAAGAGGAGTGCTCCGGCAGGCTCGAAGCCGACCGCCGTAGCTTCGCGACGACGCAGTGCCCAGGCCGACCGTGTAGTTGCCCCCTTCGAGCGCGAGGACCGCGAGCGGAAGCTCGGAGGTCAAGCGCGTGGTCTCGAGCGTGAACCCGTCTCGGTCGAACGAGACGAGCCGGCTGAGGGCTGCGATCTCGCCTGACGCTGCGGCAGCGGGAAGCACGGCGATTGCGTCGGTGCATTGAGCTCCGCGCGCAATCGTTCCGCCGGCGTCGGCCTGCGAGACGAACCCGCCGGCCACCTGGTTGCTCAGCCGAGCGGCCGCGCCGAACCCAACCGCGAGACCCGATTGCGGCTCGCCCGGCCATCGATCCTGCCCCTACGGCCGCGAGCACGAAGCCCGGTGTGAAGCCGAGCCCCGTGACGGCGCGCGTGCCCGTGCTGTCGAGCACGAGACTGCGAACGGCCGCGCTGTGCACGTCCGACCCACCCAGGGCCAGGTAATGGACGAGCCATGGGTGCTCCGGCTCCCGGTCACACTCGACGGAGAACCCGCGGTCGGCGAAGCGGACGTGCCCGCGGAAGGAGGCATCGGGTGTCCGCGGGTCATCGTGGAAGAGCAGCGGCGCTTCGGCGCCCCAGCGGCTCAACACGCCCGGAGCCAGCGCGTCGTCTGCGACCCAGGCCGTCGACGCGTCACCTCCACCGTCGGTTGCGAAACCGATCCCACCTGCGCACCCCGCGCTCCGTTCGCGGCACCACCACAGCACGAGGGCGCGAGGCCGGAAGTCGAGCTCCTCGGCGGGCGTGGTGCCCGCCTCGAGCCGAACGATCCCTTTCGCGACCTCGAGGGCCATCAGGCGCGCCGATGTGCCAGCATCCGCAGCTCGCCGACGACGCGTGGCGCGAACAGGAGCAGCAGTCCGCCGTAGACGACGATGCCGAAGGGGACGACTATTGCGAGTCGAGCCGCGGCTGGGACACCGGCATGCACGAGCCCGAGTCGCGCCACGGCCACAGCGGCGGCCATGACCACCGCGAGACATACGACCAACGCTTCGCCTCGCACAAACCGGGCGAACAGCCGAGCGTCCGGCAGGTGATGTACGTCTGGATCGGCGCGAAAATGAACCGGGTGATGGCGAACGACGCAGCGACGCCGACGACCCCCCAGTGCAAGCCGATGACGAACCCGAGCAACGTGACCGGCGTCGAGAACAGGCGGAAGCGCAACATCACGCCCGGCCGTCCCATGGCCTGGGTGGTGGCCCAATTGAGCGTCTGCAGTGTCGTACCGACCCCGGCGAGGCTCAGCCACTGCAACACGGGCACGGCCGGCATCCCACTTCTGGCCGAGGACGACAGGCACGAAGTCCGGCGCGACGACCGCCATGCCCAGGAACGCGGGAACGTTCACCGCAGTGATCACCTCATTGCCGCGAGCCCAGGCCTCGCGCGAGCCGCCTCGGCTCGCGCTGGATCTTCGCGAAGGCGGAGAAGAGAACCTGCTGCAGCGGCTGGGAGATGCGACTGACAGGCAGGAACATCGTGTTGTACGCGACGCTGTAGAGGCCGAGTGCGACGGAGCCGAGGAAGCGGCCGACGAGCAGGTTGTCGACGTTGTTCACGAGGTACCCGAGACTTTGGGAGCCGAGCGTCTTGCCGCTGTAGGAGCCGAGGCTCGCGCAGGCTCGCCCTCGAGTACATGAACTTCGGCCGCCAGGGCGAGAACGTCCAGAGCAGCACCAGAGAGGTGCCCGCCTGCACGAGTCCCTGGCCGACGAGCGCCCACGCGCCGGCGCCGGCGACTCCCAGCAGCGACCGCCGCCGCCGCACCCGCGAACCCGGCCACGATCCCTCGGATCTCGAGGCCGCGGAAGTTCATCTCGCGCATGAGCAATGCGCTCTGCGTGGAGCGAGAGCGACCAGAGAAGGAAGAGGACCGAGGCTGCCCGCGAAGAGCGGCGCCACCGACGGCTGATTGAAGAAGTCGGCAACGAGCGGCGAGATGCCGATGCCGAGGAGCATGAGGAGCGATCCGGCAGCCGCATTCGTCCAGAACGCCGTCGAGCGATCCTCCTCCTGCAGGACGGGTCGCTGGATGAGGGCGGCGCTCAGCGCGAGATCGCCGAACGTCGCGCCGATGCCCACGAACACGAGCGCCATGCCCGCGAGACCGAACTCCTGCGGCGTGAGCAGATGTGCGAGGACGATCGACGCAGCGGCGGACGTCGCCTGCGCGGTGGCCTGTCCGACCAGCCTCCACCGCACGCCCCCGGTAACGCGCGTCCGTAACCCGGTCGGGCTCTGAACCGGGGGCGACTCCTGGACCTTCTCTATGACCGAACCGCCTTGAGCCGACCTAAGAGTTGTGCCTGCGCCTTCGCGGCGCGGACGACGGCACGTCCTAGAGGCGCGATAGCCCGACGACGCTTTGGCGAGACGCCGCGAAGTCGTCGCTCAGAACTCGGCGCGCCCGGGACGGTGGGACGAGATCCTGAACGGCTCCGACCGGTCGCCGGCCGCGGCCCTTAGCGCTCCAGAGGCTCTCGGCATGGTTGACGACATAGGTGACTGCCGAAAAGGGAAAGGCAATCGGCGGGCGGCCCAGGTCCGTCGCGACCTGGTCGTACTCGGGGTGTCCGCGCTGGTCGGGCGCGCTGCCGAACTGGCTGAACGGCGCGGACAGGTCGTCCCAGGACGTCGGTAGCTCGGCGCGAGCGAACCGGAACACGAACGAGCTGCCGCACGTCTCGTGGAAGTCGGTCCGGCGGTAGCGGAGGAGGCCTCTTTCGAGGTCGGCGATGTAACCGGTGCGCACCACGTAGCTCGGCTCACGACTCGAGCGCACGTGGACGACGAGGTCGCGATGCACGAGGTCGTCCGCGTCGAGAAACATGACGTAGGCCGCGTCGTCGTCACCCATCGTCTCGCGCAACCATGCCGCCGCGTGGCGACGCTTAGCCGCCTTGTCCCGCCCTCCCTCGTGCCGGGCTCGCCGGCTCGGGGAACGGGACGCGGAGGGCAACCACGCCGTCTGCCGCCTCGCCCAGCTCGGGCTCGTCGTGACACGCAATGATCACCGATGCGGCCGGGTCGGAGGCGCGTGCCGACCGGATCGTACGACGAAGGTTGTCTCTCCACCTGCTGCCAGTCGGAGGAGGCGCTCTTCGGCTTGAGCGCTATCGCGAATACGAACGCGGGCGACACACGGCGAATGATGCCTCGGCAAGGGATTCGGAGGTTTGCGCGGTTTGTCCAGGCAAGTCACACCGTGTGTCTAGGCAAATCGAGTGCTGATCGGCTACAACCTTGGGCTAATCGGGGCCGCGCTGGCAAACCACTCTAGAAGGGGGCAGTACCTTGGCGAGAAGTCGAATTCAGCGACGCACCACGATCGCGATCGCGGCGCTCGCCGCAGTGAGCCTCGCGGCCGCGTTCCTCGGATACCCGGGCCACAGCCGGGGGGCCGGGCCGGCTACGCAAGCCGAGCCTCAACGTCGCGGTCGTGCCGGGTTTCACAGCCCCGGTCTATCCGGGGTTAGGCGGCGTGGGGACGTTTCCCGCTGCTAATCCTCGACTCTCCGCCTATCACTTCAACGAGCTGCGCACGAGCCAACTCACCGCAGGCAACCTCGCTCCCTACGACACGGTGATCCTGTACGGGCTCCGCTGGAACACCATCTCCGCCAGCGGCCAGGCGGCGCTCAACGCGTTCGCCGCCACGCACAAGGTCATGATCTGGGACTCGGACGGGACTGGCCCTCAGAACTACAGCACTTTCATCCAGCCGTTCTCGACCCTGGCCAGCAACGCGGCCGGCGAGCCCCAGAACTCCGCCGTGACGTTCCCGAAGTTCGCAGTCCTTCGTCGACTTCCTCGCGAGCTCCGACCCGAGCAGCCCGTATTACCTCGATCCGACTCAGCTGGTCAGCAACGCGAGCATGATCAACGACATGAACGCGATGAAGACCACGACGAAGAACTGGGCGCCGCTGCTCGAAGCAACGAACGCGAACATCCCGAACGGCGGCTGGCCGATCGCCTGGTCACTACGGGGTGATCGGCAATCACACCGGAATGACCATCTACTCCGGCCTGGATGCAGACGCGATCGACAACCAACAGCTCAATCCGAACGACGAGATCACCGAGCTGCTGCTGCAGCTGAAGGCGCCCTTCCGCACGACGCCCGACTCGTCGTGCGCTCCAAACTGCCCGCAAGCCGCCGCAACCGATCACCCGGCAACGACCCTCACTGCAAGTTTGCGAAAATTCCCGACCCACTGGGTGCACGGCCGCGTCTCGATCCGGCTGTCGTGCAAGCCGCTTACCGGGATCACAGCCAAGGTGCAGCTGCCGCCGTCAGGCGCCTGTCCTCGCCTCCGGCGCGGAGAAGAACGGTCAGATTCGCCTCCGGGTAAATACGCGACTGCTGCCGACGAATCGCGTCTCCCGACCAGCGGTGGTCTATAGCAACAGTGACGGGTCCGGAATCAGCTACTTCAAACTCAAGGTCGACAACACTCCGCCGCGCCTGCTCTACCTTCGGACGCGCAGCACCGGAAGTGGCCGTCTGGTGTCGTTCCGGGTCAGCGAGAAGTCGCAGATGCGGATCGCAGGCGGCGGGCCGAGGTACCGGCACTGGGTCGTCGGTCGCCCGGCGGAAGTTGATCATCGCGACGCTGCCGGCAGCGTCCAGCCGGGCACGGCTGATCCTGCGAGACCGGGCGGGGAACACCATTGCACGGAAGCTGACCTGGTGACGAACTCGGTGAGAATCTAGGTCCCGCGACACGATCTCCGCGCGGCCTTGGGGCCTTGTCTCGTCGCTCCGCTGATTAGCGAGTTCGACGAGGAGCGGGCCGAACTCGCTTGTAGACCACGTTGCCGTACGAGTCCCACGGGCCTTGGCCGGCGTACCGCGGGTTCTGGTTCGTGTGCGAGGCGCGGCCGTACTCGATGGTGACGCCCTTCGCGGTCTGACCGGGGTTGATGCCGTTGTCGCGGAGGGCGAACCCTTGCAGATTGTTGCCTTCCAGGTACTTCACGTCGAGGCCGAGCGTGTTGGTGTCCCCCCAGATCTGGAGGGCGTTGCCTCCGGTTTGCATCTGCGCGACATCGGTCGCGTTGACGCACTTGAGGTAGAGGACGTTGCCGGTTGCCTGTGAGGAGGGTTGGTTGTTGCCGAACTCGACGCAGGCGCCGACGGGGATGTCGTGGGCGTAGAAGGCGAAGCGGTTGTTGGTGAAGTTGCCGGTCGTGGTTGGCGTCCCAGAGGTTGGCGGCGTGGAGTCCGGTGCCTTTTTCGGCGTGGGGGTCCCAGGCGAGGTTCTGGCCGACCTTCCAGATGGTTCCTTGGAAGTCGTCGTGGTCGACGGGGCCGCCGATGGCCTGTGCTTGGAAGCCGGTGGCGCCGCAGTCGTGGGCGGTGAAGCCCCACCAGAGGACGTGTTGGGAGCCGTAGTCGCGGAGACAGACGCCGCCGGTGTCCGAGGTGGAGATGTCGCCTCCGAAGATGTAGAGGTTGCTGGCGTTGTTCAACCAGACGGCCTGTTGTCCTGCTGCGTGCCGGTGTAGACGATCTTGACGCCGGTCAGGTCGATCTCGGCGGGGGCGGAGAGGCGGTTCTTGATGATCAGCGCGGACGACGACGAGTTGGAGACCGTGAAGTTCGCAGTGGCCTTGACCAGGTCGCCCGGCTGCAGGTTCGAGATCGCCGCTTGCAACTGGGAGGCGCTGCTTACGCTGACGGTTCGCCTCGGTGTGAACGGTGGTCGGTTTCGCGTGTAGGAAATCGCCTTCTGGTAGGTCTCGCCGCCGTTCGATGCGGGGCCGGGGCGGCTGCCTGCCAAGACTCGGGCGAGCCGGAAGAGGTGCAACCGCTGCCATGCCCAACGCGGGATCTGGCGCGGTGCCCGGCTCGGTCGGAAGTGGGCCTGGCGGCCATGCCCTTTCGCGTATCCCTCGCCCAGCCGCCACTCGACCCAATGCCAGTACCAATGGGGAAGAGGCGTGGGGCCGAGCTGCTTCTCTTTGCGAATCGTGGCGGACTGTGCGGAGCGGGCCGATGACTGCTTGGCGAGGGCGGACGAACCCAAACTGGCGAACACGAGCACGAACAAGAAGACGACCGCAGCCTGCTTCCGCATGTCTCTCGTTGTCGGCAGACAGCCGCGGACGCTTGAGCCGCCCCGCATCCCGCCCACTCAGCGGAGTGGGATGGGTCATCGGCCTCTAATGCTCGGCTGCTATTGATGGTCTATGCGGGGCTTCGGGGGCCGGAATCGCGGTCGTGGGAGCAGTCGTTCTCGTCGCGGCGCTCGCTCTGCTCGTCGGTCGTTCACGTTCGGAGCCTTCGTGCGCAACTCGGGTCGTTCGCCCGCGCGGCTGACCGCGCACTCCGACAAGACCAGGCACTTCGAATACGTGATTGCCGACGGCGCGCTCTACGTGTATTCGATCGACCACGCGAACCGGCTCGTCCAGACGATCAGCCTGCCCCAGATCGGCACCTCGATCCACGGCGTCGTCGCATCTCCGCGCACCGGGCGGCTCTACATCGCATACGGACAACAGAAGCCTCCGGGCGGGTCGTTGCTCGCCTACGACCTGCGTCGCGGACGCACGCTCTGGCACCGCACGTACTCCTTCGGGATCGACAGCATGGCCATCAGCCCGAACGGACGCTGGATCTACATGCCCGCGGGCGAGGGCACCACGGACGGCACGTGGCGCATGATCGCGGCGTCGGACGGCAAGCCCTCAGGCCGGTCTATCGCAGGCCCGATAGGCGCCCACAACACGATCATGGGGCCGGGCGGTCGATACCTGTACCTGGGCGGTGTCGACTACCCGTACCTCGAGGTGGCGAGCACCGCAACGAATCGCGTCGTGCGCAAGATCGGCCCCCTCAATGGGCCGGGGGTCAGGCCGTTCACGATCAACGGTTCGCAGACGCTCGCGTTCACGACAGCGAGAAGCTTCCTCGGTTTCCAGGTCAGCAGCATCAGCACCGGCAAGGTGCTCTACACCGTTCCGGTTCCGGGCTTCTCGTTCGACCCGGCCACGTTCCTGCGCACGCCCAACCACGGCATCTCGCTCTCGCCCAACGAACGCCGGCTCTATCTGATCGACACTCCGAACGGGTACGTCCACGTCTTCGACGTCCAGGGCTTGCCCGCGTCGCCGCCAAAGCTGCTGGCGAACATCAAGCTCGAGCATGCGCCGCCGAACGACGGCTGGCTCCAGACCAGCCGAGACGGGCATTACCTCTACGTCGGGCGCTCTGGGGACGTGATCGACACCCGGACGAACAAGATCGTCGCGTACCGGGCAGTCCTCGGATCCACAGCCGACTTCCTCGAGATCGACTGGCGGCACGGAAGGCCGATAGCGACCACGAGTCGATACGGCATCGGGCTACGCTCGCCGCGCCGCCAGGCTGACGGCGGCCGGCTCCCTCCGTGTGGTCGGCCGCAGCTCAGACGGACCGGAAGTTCCTTGGTGGCGTGACCAGAGGCCGGATCGCGATCGTTCTCGCGGCTCTCATAGGCGCTGCTGGTGCGAGCTACGGGATCGACCAGCGCTCTCACCACGAACACCTCGCCGTACGACCAGGCGATCTCCTACACGAAGACGCGTGCCCCCTTCGGTCCCGTCCGCACCATCGATGTGACCAGCGCGTCCCAGCTGAGAGTCGGCCATCACGAGTCTGCGCCCTGGCGACCTTGTCAGGGCGACCGCAGACTTCACCGTCTCCAGCGCCGTCATCCGACGCGCTGGTCATCAAGAACCGCCTCAGCGCGCCGGCGGTCATCGATCTCACAGGACATACGGTCAAGTTCGTCTACTCGGGCGACAAGGACTACAGCGCCGTTCTGGCTTGACAACCCCGAGAACATTCGCATCTACGGAGGCGACCTATCGACCTCCGACACCGGTGGGGACTGCCTCAGGAGCTACGGCGGCCAGCGCATCACGTGGTGGTACTTCACCGCCCACGACTGCGGTGGCACCGGTGCGGCCTTTTTGGGCGGTCAGGCGCCGACCGAGCACGTCGACTTCAACGGAACGATCTGGAAGGTCGGCCAGAACCTTGCCTGGGACCCGCATATCGAGAAGGGGACGGGTCTCCATTGCGTGAACCTCGACGACAACAACATCTACCCCTTCCAGCACAACCGCTTTGCCTTCTACTGCCACGACATCTCGAGCGGCGCCGCAATCGAATACGGCGCCGCGCACCGTGCCGACCCGAAGCCTGTGAAGAACACCATCTACCTGCTCGCAGTCAATCTGACCGAGGTCGCAAAGATCCAGACCGGCGGCAACGGCATCCAGTTCTGGGGCGTCGAACGGCCAGTCGGCGGAAATCAAGTTCATCCAGGTGGACAACGCCGAGGGATACGCGCTCTGGGACGGCGGCATGAACTCCGGGACGAGCCTCAAGGGCGTCACCGTCGTTGACGGCCGAGCCTCGAACACGAACCAAAACCCGCGCTACGCGGGCCAGAACCCGTGGTCGGATCGACTCGGCGAGGTCTACCAGACCGTCGTGCCTGCGCCATAGCGCGACCGGCGGCGCTCGCCCGACTCATCTCGATGACGCCACATCCTGGAACACCGTGCCACCTCGACTGTCCCAGCGGACCAAGCCGTAGTCCCGATTGAGGTTCGTGCGGGACGACCGCCCATATACGACCCGGTCCGTCGCAAGCGACTGATCGGCGAACATTCCGCCCGCCTGGTACGGACGACCGGTGAGGTGTTGAGCCGCTGATGTACTTGAACCTATTACCTGTGACATTCTCACCCCACACCTGGGCACAGTTTCCGCCCTGCATGTTCGGTGCAACGATCGTCAGTTCTTGGCACCAGAGGTAGATCGTGTTGCCACGTGCCCCGTCGGTCGCGACCGCACCACCCATCTCCAGCCCGGACCCGGCCCGGCTGTTGTGGACGTGGAAGGCGAGCCGGCTCTCGTTGACGCCGTAGTGGGAATCAGCGACGTTGACCCCTTGAAGCCCCGTGCCCTTCACGGTGTGCGGGTCCCACTTGAGGTTGTGTCCCCAGTCGTAGACGTCCCCTTTGAAGTCGAGGTGATCACTGGCCTTCTTGATCCCGGTCAGGTACATGCCGGCACCTCCGACGTCGTGAACTCTGAAGCCCCACCAGGAGAGATAGCTGGAGTCGTAGACGACGACGCCGGTACCGGCCATCCCGCCGGAAGCCGATTCAGAAACGTCTCCTCCGTAAAAGCGGATGTGACTGTCGTCGTTGAGCCAGACAGCGGGGTGGTCCGTCGGCGCCCGAGACGCCCACGAACCTCGTGCCCGAGTCGAAGTGGATCTCGGCCCAGTCGGACAATCGCTTGTGCAGGAGTTCAACCTCGCCTCTGAAGGTCACGCGATGGACGACGATCTCCTCGTGCGGGCGGAGCTGGCGCCATGCCCGCCAAAATCCGGCAGCCGTGTCGACCACGATCGTCCTACTCGGCCGGAAGGCTGGTCGCGCGAAGCGCGTCGCAGCTCCGCCACTTCCGCGCCTGCGTACCTGACGCCCGCGATGAGGCGAACGATGTCGGAGCACTTTCTTGCAGCGTGCGCTGCCGTCGCCGATCGCATTCCCGGCAGCCACGAACAGCACGAGCATCAATGGCAGCAGCACCAAGACTGCGTGGCGCAACCGAGCAGTGGAACGACGGTCTGTAGTCCTCAAAACGGCCCTCCCGCGTCGACGGAACCGCTTCACGGGTACGCAAGGCAGAGAACGACACCCGGTCTAACGACCTCACACCGCCTGCCCCGTGTCCTTTCCAGCCCGTTCCTGGCGGTTCCGGATGGACTAGTTGCGCGACCCTACCGAGACCTGCGGCGGTCATGCCGGCGACTGGCGGCGGTTTGAGCGCGGGGCTCATCACCCGCCGCTGGCGTTGCGACAGCCGACCCGCGCAGCCATGGGGCCTTCGGTCGGCGGGAGGTGGCTCAGGACTTTCCCGCCCTCCGCCGCAGCCAGGTGAGCCTGGCGCGATAACGTCCGCCGCCGCAGCGTTTGTCGACCCCGGTCGACCGTCTCCCGTCGAGATTTTCATACCAGGCGTCGGCGCTGGGCCGTACGGCATCCATGCGCAGCGATGTCCCACTCTTGCAGGCGGGTACTGAGCGTTAACGACCCTTGCGCTCCGAAGCAGTCGCATTTGTTCGCAGGTCACGTAATCGGTCCGCAGAACGCGACTGCGCCAGACCTCCGACCGCACGCGGAGCGGCTGCTGCGGCCACGTCAGCCCTGCTTGTTTGGTCACGGCGGTGAGGCTGAGACTGACGAACAGGCAGACGAACAGGGTCCGGCACGCCGCAATCTGCTCCTGGAGCCAGTCTCGGTTCGAAAGAAACGGAACCCGAGCTACGGGCGCCGCGCTCTATGTCGACCTCTGGACATCTCGCGTTCCAAACCCCTAGCGTGCCGGCGACGCTTTCAGCGGGGGAAGCGAGCCCACCACCCCAAGAAGCCAGTGAGGATTCCAAGGTAGATGACGAGCGCAATGTCGAACGAGGTCAAGGGCTGCTGCAGCCTTTCCCCCTTCTTCTCCATTGTCCGTCGCCGACCGTCGTCGTCGGCGCGCACTGGTTTTTAGCAAAGAGAAGTCCGTCGTGCATAGGGGAGTTGCTTCTTCCGGCGATCGAGATTCGCAGCGGTCCGTCAACAGGGCGGAGCGGTACCGCGGCTTGGGTCCGCAGCCGGGTTGTTCTATCTCTTCTCGACGTCCTCGGTGGAGAGTCGGCCAGGATCGCGCGCGGTTTGTGGATCGTGCGCCGCTAACATCAACGAGTGATTGGCGCGGGAGTCGGGGTCGCGGCAGCCTGCTTGGCCGTAGCGCTCGTGGTGTGGTTTCGCGAGCTTCGTACACCGCGCACAATCTTCTGGCGCCCCACGTCGATCAACGGACTCTCTGCCACGTTCGCTGACGGCCTCGTCCTGCAGCACGACGACGGCCATACGGTCTGGGCAACGCGAGGCTTCGCGATCTACAGGAGTCAGGGTGGAAGCGCGTTCGAGCGAGTACTTAGCGTGCGCCCTCGGCTAGGGAGAGCCTGGGGTGGTTACCTTGCGAGCCTCCGGTCTCGCTTTGGATACCAGGAGCTCGTCGAGCTCTTGCCGTTAGGGGATCGAACGCTTGGTGGTATTCGCGGCGGGCGACGTCCACCTTGTCGATCTACGGACGAGGGTGATCGAGCGGACGCACCGCCTTCGCTACTTCGGGCCAGGCAAGGGTCGTGGGCTGATGGCGTTCGGCTTGACCGGCGACCAGCACGGGAACGATGTACTTCGGCGAGTACACCACCGAACCGGCGCACATCCGATCTGCATCTGGAAGAGCAGCGACGAAGGTCGGACCTGGCGCCAAGCCTTCGAGTTTCCAGCCGGGACCGTCCGCCACATCCACGCCGTTCAGTTCGACCCGTACGGCGGAGCGATCTGGGTAGGTACGGGCGACCGCGACGAACAGTGTTACGTCGGCGTCTCGCACGACGGCGCCGCCACCTTCAGGTGGATCGCGCAAGGGACGCAGAAGTGCCGTACCTGCGGATTCGTCTTCTTTCCCGACGTCGTCTTGTGGGGGATGGATGCTGGTCACGAGCCGAATCGCGCTGATTCGCCTGCAGCGTGAAGAAGCGACGATCGACTCGCCACGTCGAGCTTCCGGACGCCACGTTCTACCATCGCAAACTCGACGAGAGCCGTGCTCTTCTCGGCCTAGCCCAGCAGGTCGCCGAGATCTGGGTAGCGAGCGTCGAGGGAGATGCCTGTCGATGGCTCAGCTGGTCCGTTCCTTCTCGACGCGCTACACGGGCCGGCGCCTGGAGTACGACTCGGCGCGCGGCGATGCGGAGGACACTGCAGGTGGGTTTGTTCACGTGAACCCCATTCGCACTGTCGAGCACGAAGCGGCGATCTTCCGGATACCAAAGAGTGCTGTCCCGCACCCACCGGGGCTCGGCAAGTTCGATCGCGTGAAACTGACGCAACCGCTTAGACTGATACCGACCTCCGCGCCACTGCGCCGACGTCGGTGACAGGGATCGGCTCCTGGAATGCGAACTGACAATCGCGCGGGCAGCTGTGCCTGCGGCCGCCGCCGCAAGCGGCAACCGTAGATGTTGGCAGCGCAGCTTCCTGCGGGAACGGCCCGTATACCCCTTCACGGGCCGTTCCCTCTGCCGGACAGGATCGCGTCCCGGTCCCGGCGCTTCGGGATTGCGATGTCTGCGCGCAGCGGGAGCGACGTCCAGAAGGGGCCTTCGCTCCGCACTCGACTCCGCTGCGCGGCTTGGAAGAGCTTCGGCATGTCGACGACGCCACGGTGGTCGCCGGCCTCCTGCTAGTCGTCGCACTCGCGATAGCGGTTTCCGCACCGCTCGTAGGGTGGCCCGGGTTTCCGCTGATCCGCAAGGGCATCCGGCTCGTCACCGATCCCATCGGACTCGATCCCGGGCGATCGACCGCAAGCAGTTGGTCGCAGGCCCTGGTGAGACGCGTACGGTCACCCGTCAGGTGACCGACTCGCGAGTTGTCACGCGGCAAGTGACGATGGTCGCGACAACGGCTGTCGCTTCACCGACACGCTGCCCATCACCATCACCGCCACGTGCCCTGACAGCAGCGGACCGGCCCTTGTGGGGAGGGACGAAGCGTCGCCTGTGGCGTACATTCTGCTCTGCGCGTCCGGAATGCGGCTATAGCGAGGCGACGGTTCAGACATTGGGCCAGAAGCGGAGAACGAGGTGAGTGGAGGCGACAGCCGCGCGGGTTGGAACGCGGCGCGTCGACCGATCCAACTCTGGACGAGCTCGCCCAGAAGCTGTCGGAACTGCGACAGCACCTCGAGCAGGTACTCACGGGCCTGGACCGTGCGACCTCGGGGGGCGCGTATCGGCGACTCCAGCGCCGAGGGAAGCAGCCTCCGATGCCACGCTTGCGGTCGGACCAGGTCGACCGACCAGGCCGGCTGGACACTCCGTCTTTGCGGAGATGACGAGCTTCATCCGTTCTGTCCCGACTGCGATCGGCCGGCACGTCAACGGCCGATGAACGAAACGGACCACGGCCGAACGTTTTGCCCTCCAGGACGAGGCTCACGTTGCCGGCACCGGAGTGGCGCCGAGTCGAAGTCAGCGACGCTCGTACGGTCGCCGCGCGCGATGGTTTCCAGCCCGCTTGATCTCGGGAGGCAACTGTCTCGGGCGGAAGCGCTCACGCATCCCGCACCCGAAACGCGCTCAGCCGCCGGGAACCACGAACCGTGCGCTGCCGACGATGCGGTACTGGGCCGATCGCCGTGACCCGAAGCCGGCCCAGACGTACCACCGATACCGGCCGGGCGACAGATGGAATCGGTGACCGGACCACTTCCAGCTCGTCTGCAAGCCGACCTGGCGCAAGCGTCGGCCAGGCGGCGTAGATGCGCTTCGAGCCGCGGTAGAGCTGCACGTTGTAGTAGGCGGCACCGGCGATCCGTCGCCAGCGGAGGATCGGCTCAGCCGCCGCGATCGGCACGAAGCGGGACTTTCGCAGTGCCAGGATCTTCAACCGACTGGTGACAGGAACGGCTCTCGAGGCGTTCCCGGCTTGGTCGAACGCCTGCACTGAGTAGACGTACTGGGTACCGGGATGGATCGTTCTTGTCCGTGAAGCCGCCGGCGCTGCCGTCGAACACGCGTGCTGTGCTGCTTTCGGCCGCGGACGGCGCGGCGGACGACGATACGGTCGGAGGTGCTCGATGACTCCCAGCTCAGTACGTCGGCGGCGGCGGTGCTCTGTTCGCTGACCTTGCGCAGCATCGGTGGAGTTGCGTCGTAGGCCAGGTGGATCGGGCTGCTGCTGGTGTTGCCTGCCCGGTCGCTGCAGCCTCCATTGACCGTCGCCGCTCCGCTGTCCGGTCCCCGGTACGTCGCCGTGGTGCAGGACGCGATGCCGGACGTGGCGTCGGTTCCGCTCCAGTGGATCGTGACCGGGTGGTTGTACCAGCCGTGGAAGTCCGGTCGCACGCGAGATGTGCGTCGGTAACGCCGGTGGGAGGAGTAGCGTCGATCTTGATGGTGCGCGTCACTGCTGACACATGGCCATCGGAGTTCTGCGCCCAGCAACTCAGCCTCGTACCGGCGGTAGGCCCGGGCACCATGACTGCAGCAACGCAGTTGCTAGAGGCGGCATTGAGCGACACCGACCAGTGGACGACCACGTTGTCGCCGTAGGCTGCTTCCGCGGTACCAGCCGTTCGTGCCGGAGACCCCGTCGATCGAATAACTGATCGTCGGCGTGGACGCGGCGGCGGTTGTGGCGAACAGGAGGACTAGGGCGAGACCTAGTGCGGCGGCTGTAGCGGAACGGGTCACCGCTACGGCGCCTTCAGTGGACTCGGGCCGGAACCGCCGGGCGGTGCCGGGAGTGCGGAAGGCCCGGTGTTGTGCGAAGCTGCGGCCGTTGTGCTCGCTGCCGGCGCCGCCGGTATCGACGCTGCCTGCACGGTGTTCGAAACGAGCGTCATCCGCTGCGCGACCTTTGGCTTCGCGCGGCGGGCGGTTCTCGCCGGGGCTTGCTCGACATGTTTCGTCGCGCGCGGGCCGTTGTGTGGCACGGGCTGTCCGCGACGTCCCGTGAGCGGCAGATGCAAGAACCCGTGCAGGACCTGATCAGTCGGCCGGGGCGTTCCGGACCCGGCCGCGCTGCCGTTTCCACTCGGCCCAACGTTGCGCATCGCCACGACCGCAGAAACGGCTAACGGGGCCAGGGCGACCCCGGCGAGTACCCCACGCGCCGGCCGCGGGAAGCGAGTGACCGGTGCCCGCGTCGCGGTCGACGCGATGCGTGGACGGTGAAAGCCGCTGAGCCTGAGTCTGCTCCTCCGTCGTGGGACCACCAGCACGCGCGCGAGGTCGACACGGGCATGCGGACCAAGCCGACGGGCGTGGATCAGGCGCATACGAAGGGCGAGCCGCTGGCCCCGTCCGGCCGCCACCAGAACCATGACCGCCGACCGGCACTTCCGAGTAACGCGGACGAGACCCACTCGCAGGGCCGGCCGCTGGCGCCGTCCCTCGGCCACGAGACCGTCGACCGCGGCGCCGAGCGTCCGCGAGGCGCGGACCAGGTGCGCGCTCAAGATGAACCGCTTCCGGCGCAGTGCCGGCTGAAGACCGATACGCCGCGACCCACCGGTACGCCGAAGGTGTACCAAGCGTGCGTACACCAGAACGCGCTGGTGGCGTTCTGCCGCCGCCAGACCAATGAGCACCGACTTGGACCGTCGAGCAACGCGGATACGGCCCTGCATGACCGGCCAGGCGTGCCGCCCCTCCACGACTGCATCGGTAACCACGGACCCGAACGCTCGCCCGCCTCGGACGACGCGCGCGAAGAACAACCCGCCGCGCGCCGAAGCTCCGCCGCCAACGCTGCCGCCAACGACCCGCAGACCCGGAGCGCCATCGCCGAGACCCGCGAACCACAAGAGCGCCGACCGCCGCAACCCAGCCACCGAGCTGCGCCCGCCGACTCGCAGATGCGAAGCCCACGGTCGAGATGCGGCTTGCCACGACAACCGCTGCCGCCGAAGCTCCGCACCCAGACGCCCGGCGGCCGACTTGCATCTCCGGTAAACGAACCCGAGGGTCCGCGGCCGGCGTCCGTCTCGCGCGGACGCGCCGCGTCGAGGAGCGGCAGCTTTGATCACGTTCGCTCCCGTGCGAGTGCTGCCCGAGCGCTTCTCGCGATGCCTCCCACTCTCGGAGCCTCCGCGTCAAGGCCCTCGGAGCCGATCGCCTCCAGCCTTCCGCTGGAGATAGGAGCGCTCCGCGGCCGTCGACGCGCCCGAGACCCACAGTCGATCAGGAGGAGGTAGAGCTTGAGCGCGAAGAGCGGGTGGCGAAGCAGCAGCCGTCCGACCCGACGGCGGAAGTAATCCGTCGCGGGTCTCACCTCGGCCGGGGACACCGGAATGCTCTGCACGCAGGCGAAGAAGCAGCTCCCGTTTCAGGAGCTCGTCGTCGACCTTCCGTTCCTGCCAGCGCTCTGTCATAGGCTTGCGTGCCGCAGGATGCTACGGGGAGATTACCGCATTGTGGCCCGCCGAAACTCGCAGGGCGTGGTACAGACACTGGTCCGAGCCTGTGCTTCCGGACTACGAGGCCCGCTGCGCGGGGACACGCTCGTCTTCGAGGATCGGTCTGAGCCGAGTCAGCGATCCTGGCCTGACTAATGCTCCTTCGAACGGCCCGACCCTGCGGCGCCAATTGCCGGAGAGAGGCGCACAGGGGCCGGACGAAGCTCGAGAACCGCTGGCCTGCGCTCCGAGAGCACCTCCGTCCGGCGCTCCGCAAGTCGCTCGAAACGGCGCTCCTGGTCCAACGCGGAGACGAGGTCGTCGAGACCGGGCACGTGAGCCGCGGACCACCCTTAAAGCTGCGACCGGTTGCGGTCGAATATGCGGGGCCCCGGAAGGGGTTTCCAGGTTCCAGCTCTACACAGTCTTTCGGCGGGCCGCTGCCTTGGCGAGCGCCTTCCGTTCGCGCGATTCCTTCTTCTCGAGAGCGGCCATCCGCCGCGCAGCCTGCTTGGCCGCTCGTTTGTCCGCCTTCACGAGCGCCTTGCGAGCCTGAGCCTCTTCCCTGGGATCCGGTCGGTCGTTGGCCCTGGCCGTTTCCTCGACCGCGGGCGAGGCGCCATTCGTAGGATCGCCGCCGGGGGCGTCGGCCGCGGACGTTTCAGCTGCCGGCTTGGTCGTGGCTCCGGCGACGCGTGCTTCGGCTCGGCGTCGCTCTCTCTCCGTGCGGAGGCGCGCTCGCTCTGCGGCCTCACGCTGCGGTTGCTCCCGTGCAGCTGCCGCCAACGCCTCTTCGCGCGCGCGTTTCATCGCGTCTTCGCGGGCGCGTGCCTCGTCCCGCTCCGCCGAGGCCTGCGCCCAAGCCTCCGGCTCCTCGGCGTCGATCATGTACCAGTGTACGAGCGCCAAGCGATCATCCGAAAGACCAGCTTCCGGCTCCGGGTCTGATCCGTTCCCACCGTGCGTAGTGGGTCGCACCTTCCCGAACACGGGAGTGATGTTACGCGCGGAACCACGCCGCGGGAAGGGAGGAAGGCGGGTTTAACCGACAGTTACGGGCCTTCCAGACGATCGGCTAGGGCGATCCCGGCGTAACCGCCGACGATGAGTAACAGGTGCGCCCACGCGGGGCGGGTTGCGCTCGTCAGAGGAGGAACGTGGCGTCCAGGACGAGGGGGATACGACGAAGGATCGCCTGCCCGGCCTCCTTCTGGCCGCCCTCGTCGTGCTCGTGCTGTTGGCCTGGGGAAGCATGCTCGTCTACCTCGGGTTCCACTTCCTCTAGGCGAGGCCCGGGGAAAGCACCCGAGCCTCTAGGACTCACTGGAAGCGGGATGGCCGCACTCCTGCGTCCGGATCGGCTTTCCAAACGCGGGCTTGAGGAAGGGGGCAGCGCGAGCGGTCGAAAACCGGCACGGTTGAATGGCATGCTGAACCGGTGACCGAGAGACGCTTCCCCCAGCTGCCGAGCCGCTCGACGCGGATCGTCGTCTACGTCGTGCTGCTCGTCGTCGCTGCTCGGTATCAACTACTGGGGCGCTCACCGGGTGATCCAGGAGACGCGGATCCGCGTCCCGTACAGCCCGTTCTTCCTCGAGCAGGTTCGCGCCGACAACGTCGTCACGGTCACCTCGACCGCTTCGGAGCTTCAGGGCGACTTCAAGCAGGCGACGAAGCCCGCGGGCTCGTCGACAGCCTCGGTCCACTTCGTCACCGAGATCCCGTCGTTCGCCGACACGAATCAGCTCTCACGGCTCCTCCAGGAGCACGGCGTCGTCGTGAACGCCAAGCCGCCGGCCGACGGCGTCCCGTTGTGGAAGAGCCTCCTCTTCGGCTTCGGCCCGACGATCGTCCTGCTGCTGCTCCTGTTCTGGATCTTCCGGAGGATGAGCGGCTCGCGGACGGCAGGCGCGCTCGGCCGCTCCACGCGCGCGCCGCTACCAGCCGGGCCGCGAGACCGTGACCTTCGCCGACGTCGCCGGCATCGACGAGGCGAAGCAGGAGCTGACCGAGATCGTCGACTTCCTGCGCGACCCGGACAAGTACCGCCGGCTCGGCGGCCGGATCCCGCGCGGTGTCCTCCTGAGCGGCCCGCCCGGCACCGGCAAGACGCTCCTCGCGCGTGCCGTCGCCGGCGAGGCCGGCGCGCCGTTCTTCTCGATGTCGGCCTCCGAGTTCGTCGAGGCGATCGTCGGCGTCGGGCGCGTCGCGCGTGCGCGACCTGTTCCGCCAGGCGAAGAAGGAGTCGCCGGCGATCGTCTTCATCGACGAGCTCGACGCGGTCGGCCGGGCGCGCAGCACCGCCGGCGGCTACGGCGGCGGCAGCGACGAGCGCGAGCAGACGCTGAACCAGATCCTCACCGAGATGGACGGCTTCGACTCGTCCACGAGCGTGATCGTGATCGGCGCGACGAACCGCATCGACGTGCTCGACCAGGCGCTGCTGCGGCCGGGCCGCTTCGACCGTCGCGTCGCCGTCCTGCCGCCCGACCGGGAGGGACGCCGCCTGATCCTCGAGGTGCACACGCGCGACGTGCCGCTCGCCGCCGACGTCGACCTCGACCGGATCGCTGCGACGACGCCCGGCATGGTCGGCGCCGATCTCGCGAACCTCGTCAACGAGGCGGCGCTCCTCGCGGCGCGCTCGGACCGCAGCGAGGTCAGCTCCGCCGACTTCGCCCAGTCGCTCGAGAAGATCCTCCTCGGCGCCGAGCGGAAGATCATGATGACGCCGGCCGACCGCCGCCGCACCGCGTACCACGAGGCCGGCCACGCGCTCGTCGGGATGCTGACCGCCGGCGCCGACCCGGTGCGCAAGATCACGATCGTCCCGCGCGGCCAGTCGCTCGGCGTGACGCTCTCGTCGCCCGACGTCGACCGCTTCAACTACTCGCGCGCCGAGCTCGAGGCGCGGGTCAAGATGGCGCTCGGCGGCCGCGCGGCCGAGGAGCTCGTCTTCGGCGACCAGACGACCGGCGCCGAGGGCGACATCGCCCAGGTGACGGCGCTCGTGCGCCACATGGTCGGCCGCTGGGGGATGAGCGCCAGCGATCGGGATGGTCGCCGTCCTGCCGCGTGACGGCGGCAACCCGTGGGGCGAGCTGGCCTCGCCGCGGACGCTCGAGCTCCTCGACGAGGAGGTGCGCCGGACGGTCGAGGCGGCGTACGACGAGGTCGTGGCGCTGCTCGCCGCCGAGCGGTCGCGGCTCGACGCGCTCGCGGAGGCGCTGCTCGAGCGCGAGACGCTCGACCAGATCGACGCCTACCGCATCGCCGGCCTCGCCGAGCCGGAGACCGCTGCCGGTCGACTGATCAGCCGGGCCGGCGGCCGTTCCGGCCCTGCGGACTCGCGGCCGTTGCCGCCGGTGGCCGTTCGCCTTGAAGACGCGCTCTTCGTCGTCGTAGCGCACGCGCGCCCACTGGAGCCTGTGCTCCTGGAAGCTCCGCGAGACGGCCTCGATGAAGCCCTCCGTCTCCTGCCGGTCCTTTGCGCCGAGACGGATGACGCCGAAGCCCCGCCACGACTCCGCCCGTGCCGCGACGGGCAGCCGCTGTGCGATGAGCTCTGCCTCCGCCTTCGAGGCGGCCTCGATGGTGACGCGAACGGACATGACCCCTCCCCTGGTGGTGCTGTCCGGAGCGGCGGCCGACGGCCTCTCACGGGCCGGCGGCTGCCGCAGCTGCCGCAGGCCGAGCTGCCGGCGCAGACCGCTAGCCGTTCAGCCGCCGGCTGCGAACGCGCATGTACGCGAAGAGCAGGACGACGAAGATGACTGCGAGGATGACGTACAAGAAACATGTGCCTCCAGTTCTGACCGAAGAAAACTCTTCCTGCGAAGTATCGTCGGGTTTCGGGGCAATGTCCCCCCCGTCCGGAGGGTTCGCGACCGACGATGTGGGGGTGAGCTCGGCCGCTAGCCGAGCGCCCTCTCGACGCGCGCGTCGACGATCTCCCGCGGCGCCGTGTCCTCCGCGCTCACGCGGTGGCTGAGCACGAACGGCGCGAGCCAGGTCACGTCGTCGATCTCGACCGACTTCCGGCCCTGAGCGGCCGCGCGCGCCTTCGCCGCCGTCAGCAGATGCCGCGACGCGCGCGGGCTCGCGCCCAGCTCGATGCCCTCGGTCGACCGCGTCTCGCGAACGATGCGGACGCACATGCGCGCGACCTCCTCGCTCACGCTGCACCTCGTCGACGACCTCCTGTGCCACGAGGAAGGCCCGCTCGCCGAGCAGCGGCGAGATGTCGCCGAGCATGTCCGGGATGACGCCGCGGTGCGGCAGGTCGAGCGTGCTCAGCTCGGCGTTCTCGTCGCCGTACTCGAGCTCGACCTTGACGAGGAAGCGGTCGAGCTGCGACTCGGTGATCGGGAAGACGCCCTCGTGCTCGTACGGGTTCTGCGTCGCCATGACGAAGAACGGCGGATCGATGAAGTACGTGCGCCCGCGCAGCGTCACGTGGCGCTCCTGCATCGCCTCGAGCAGACCTGCCTGCACGCGCGGCGGCGTGCGGTTGATCTCGTCGGCGAGGAGGACGTTGGTGAAGATCGCGCCGCGCTCGAGCACGAGCTCGCCGCCGCGCATCTCCATCGTCCCGATCAGCTCGTTCGGGGTCGTGTCCGGCGTGAACTGGACGCGCTGGAAGTTCGCGCCGAGCACGCGCGCCATCGCCTGCGCGAGCAGCGTCTTCGCGGTGCCGGGCGGCCCCTCGAGGAGGATGTGGCCGCGGGCGAGCGCCGAGATCAGCATCAGGTCGACGGCCTCGTCGTGGCCGACGACGGCCTTGGAGACCTCGACCCGCGCGCGGGCGAGCAGCTCGCTCAGCCGCTCGGCCGCGTCCTCCTCGCGGATGAGATTCGGGGTTCTCAGCGATCACGTCTGCCATCGATGCTCCTTAGCCGAGGAAGAACGCGAGGATCCCGCCGAGGGCGAGGAACGGCCCGAAGGGGATCGCGTCTTTGCGCGCGGAAGCCCCGCGCGTCGCGAGGATGTACAGCGCGGCGACGAGCAGGCCGGCGAAGGCGATCAGCGTCGCGCCGAGCGTCTTCGCGCCGAGCGCGAGCCCGAGCAGGAAGCCGAGCTTCGCGTCGCCCATGCCGAGGCTGCCGGGGAAGATCGCCGCGAAGACGAAGAAGAAGCCGCCGAGTGCCAGTCCCGCCAGGAGGTGCGCGAGGAAGTCCCCGGGAGCGCTCGCGGCGACGATCAGCCCGACCGCGAGGCACGCCGGCAGGACGATCGCGTTCGGCAGCAGCTTGTGCTTGAGGTCGATCGCCGCGAGCAGAACGAGCGCCGGGCAGAAGACGGCTCCGACGAGCGCGTTGCCGCTGAAGCCGAACCGGGCGAAGCTCGCGACGATGAGCGCGACCGACGCCACCGCGACGACCACGCGGAGCGTTGCCGGTCGGCAGGAGCTCGGCGCAGCGGCGCGCGCTCGACCTTCGCCGGCGCCTCGGAGCGGGCTCGGGCTGGGCGGTGGGCTCGGACACGGGAACGGTCGGGACGCTCATCAGCCTCGTGAGCGCGTGGAAGATGGACACGACGGCCGGGCCGAGGATGACGACGAACAGCGCCGGGAAGATCATGAAGACGAGCGGGAAGAGCATCTTGATCGGCGCCTTCTGCGCCTGCTGCTCGACCTGCCGCCCGGCGCCGCTTGCGCATCTCGATCGCGAGGCTGCGCAGGATCTGCCCGACCGATACGCCGAGCAGCTGGCCCTGCATCATCGCGCGGGCGAACGCCTCGACGGCGGGCGTCGGGCAGCGGCTCTCCATGTTCTCGAGCGCCTGCACCGGGGTGAGCCCCATCCGCTGCTCCTGGAGCACGATGCGCAGCTCGTCGCCGAGCGGGCCCTTCATCCGCTCGCCGGCGAGCTGGATGGCGGCGCTGAGGCTGAGTCCGGCCTCGACGCGTGACCACGAGCAGATCGATCAGCTCGGGCATGCCGCGGTCGATCCGGTGGAGGCGCGACTTCGGCGCGACGCTGCACGATGAAGCCGGGTCGCGAACCAGCCGATCGCGGCGAGGAAGATCGCGGCGAGGATCGTCAGCGCGGTGGAGGCGCCGGCGCCGACGCGAAGACAGAGCCACAGCGTCGGCAGCGCGAGCCCGAAGAGAAGCTGAGTAGCCGATGAGCGTCCGGGGCGACGTGCGGTACATCCCCGCCGAGATCAGCGTCTTTCGCAGCCGCTCCTCGTTGACGATGTGGAGCCGCTCGGTGAGGAGACGGCCGATTCCCGCGGCGGCAGAGTCGAAGAAGCCGCGCACGCCGCCGGTCGGCTGCGAGCTCGGGCGTTCCGGCGAAGCCGTAGTGGCCGATCTGGCCGAGGTTGTCGGCTGTCCGGAGCCGCGAGGCGATCACGCCGCGCGTGATGAGCGCGACGGCCGTTCCGAGCAGTACCAGGCCGATGAGCAGGAAGATGATCACGTCAGCACCTCAGACCTCGATCTCGACGATCTGCTTGATGACGAACGAGCCGGCGATGGCCCAGGCGGCGGCCAGGATGAGGACGATCCTTGCCGCCGAGCGTGGACGTCAGCGGGTGGAAGTAGTGCGGGTTCTCGAGCTCAGACGACGATGACCACGAAGATGGGCAGCGCCGTCACGATCCAGCGCGACATGCGTCCCTGCATCGTCAGCGTCTGGATCAGCCGCTTGAGGTCGAAGCGCTCGCGCACGGTCGCGGCCACCCGTGTCGATCGACCTCGGCGGCGTCTCCGCCGGCCTCCCGCTGCAGCTGGGCGACGAGCGCCAGCTGCTCGACGTCGCGGCTGGCCATGCGCTCGGCGACGACGTTGAGCGAGTCCTGGATCGGGACGCCGAGCTGCTCGTCGGCGACGACCCGCTGCATCTCGCTCTTCATCGGCTCGGATGCGCTCTCCACGACGACCGCCAGCGCACCGGCGAAGCTGTGCCCGGAGCGGAGGGCGGACGCGATCACCTGCAGCGCGTCGGGAAGCTGCTCGGCGAACTGGTTGCGCCGCCGGGCGAGCGTCCGGAGCACCCACTCGCGCGAGAGGTACGGGATGACGAACGCGAAGAGCGCCCACCACGACCGAGCCTGTGGCGAGCGTAGATGAGCAGGAAGGTCAGCACGGTCGCGGCGATGGTTCCGGCGACGATCCATCTCCGGCTCGATCTTGATCTCGGCGATCTCGAGCGTCTCCTCGAACCGTGTCCACCACGTCGTTCTGCTCGGCAGCGCGTCCTCGTCCGTCGCGGCTCCCTCGCCCCTTGTCCTTCTGCAGGCCGCGGATCGAGACGAACTCGGCCATCCGCGCGGGCAGGCCGCTCCGCTTCGGCTGCAGGAGCGCGATCACGAGGAACGCGATGACCGCGGCGCACGAGCAGGGCGAGCAGGACCATCGTGATCGTCGAGTCCAAGATGCGGTCCCCGATCGACGGCTTGTACGGCGGAGGGGCCGTGGTCGTCGCCGGCAGCGCGGGGTCCGGTAGCCCGTCGGGCGCGGTCGCCGACTCCGTTGACGTCCACCTGGACGACGACGGGCTTGTCCGGGCCGGCGCAGCGACTTGTACTGGAGCAGGTACTCGTTCGAGATCTGCTGGCCGAGCTGGTCGAAGAGCGGCGCGAGATCCTGCTGGCCGTCGCCTGCGCGTACTCGCCGTGCCCGGCGGCCGCGAGCGCCTTGAGCGTGCCGGGCTTGTAGCTCTGGTCGGTCGAGCCCGATCGTGTAGATCTTCGTGTCCGAGGCGGCCGGCAGCCTCCCGCGACCTGCTGAGGCGTCTTCGTGCTGCCGGTGTCCGCGCCGTCGGAGAGGACGACGATCGAGCCCGAGCCGATGTGGGCCTGCCGTGAGCATCGACTCGGCCTGCGCCACGGCGTCGTAGATGTGCGTGCCGACGTGTGATCTGCGGCTGCTTCGCCAGGGCCGCCGAGATCTTCGTCGGACGAGGTCGTGAGCGGCAGCGTGACCTTCGTGTCGTGGTTGAACTCGATCAGGCCGAGTTGCGCGTTCGGGATTGCGCTGGGCGGCGAACGCCTGCTCGGCGTTCGACCGCGGCCGCGATCGGCTTGCCGGTCATGCTGTAGCTCGTGTCGAGCACGAGCACGGTGCCGAACGTCTGCTTGTTCGGCCTTGGCTCGCCGGAACGACCGTCTCGTCGGCGACGGAGCCGCCGTTCTCGGTCACGTGGACGTCGCCGGCCGTCAGCTTCCGAGCGGCTCGGCAGCGTGAGCACGTAGGTCCGGACCGGGAAGGCCGGCCCCTTGGCCTCGAGCGAGCTCCGGGGCGGCGACGAGCCCGCCGCACCGGCCGTGCTCGCGAGCACGCCGACTACGGCAGCGGCCGCAGCGATGAGGACGGCTCGTTTCACGACCCCGCCGTCCCGACTGCTGCCGCCGCGCCGAACTCCGGCTCGCGGCTCTGGAAGAGCCCGAGCGGCAGTGCCACACCGCGCTTCTCGAACTTCTGGAGGAAGTTCGGCCGCAGACCCGTGGCGCGGAGACCGCCCACGATCGTGCCGTCGCGCGTCACCTCGTCGATCTGGTACTTGAACAGCTCCTGCAACGTGATCACGTCGGTCTCCATCCCCTGCACCTCGGTGACCGAGGTGACGCGACGGGAGCCGTCCTCGAGCCGCTCGAGGTGGATGATGCACTCGAGCGCCGAGGAGACCTGCTCGCGGATCGCGCGCACCGGCAGGTCGTAGCCGGCCATGAGCACCATCGTCTCGATGCGGGCGAGTGCGTCGCGCGGGGTGTTCGAGTGGATCGTCGACAGCGAGCCGTCATGGCCCGTGTTCATCGCCTGGAGCATGTCGAGCGCCTCGGCGCCGCGAACCTCGCCGACGATGATCCGGTCGGGGCGCATGCGCAGGGAGTTCCGCACGAGCGCCCGGATCGGGATCTCGTTCTCGCCTGCGAGGTCCTTCGGCCGGGACTCGAGCCGCAGCACGTGATCCTGGTTGAGCCGGAGCTCGGCCGCGTCCTCGATCGTGACGATCCGCTCCTCGTTCGGGATCGCCGTCGAGAGCGCGTTCATCAGCGTCGTCTTGCCCGAGCCGGTTCCGCCCGAGATGAGCATGTTCAGCTGGGCCTTGATGCAGCGCTGCAGGAACTCGACCGTCTCCTGGCTCAGCGTGCCGAGCTTGATCATGTCGTCGAGGGTCAGCCGCTTGCGGCTGAACTTGCGGATCGTGATCAGTGGACCGCTGAGCGAGAGCGGCGGGATGACCGCGTTGACGCGGCTGCCGTCGG
This sequence comes from uncultured Actinomycetes bacterium, assembly GCA_963731015.1. Classification (GTDB taxonomy): domain Bacteria; phylum Actinomycetota; class Thermoleophilia; order Gaiellales; family Gaiellaceae; genus Palsa-739. The sequence continues at coordinate 8,591 of CAVSTY010000003.1, read as the reverse complement.
GCAGGCGCGCGTCCACCATCGGCGACGACTCGTCGATGCGGCGGCCGACCTGGGCGACCATCTTGTTGATGATGCGGCGCAGGTGCCATTCGTCGTTGAAGACGACGTCGCTCTGCGTAGAGACGGCCTCCACGCTCGATCCAGATGTCGTTCGGGCCGTTGACCATGATCTCGGTCACGCTCTCGTCGGCGAGCAGCCGCTCGAGCGGGCCGTGGCCGAGGATGTCGTCGGTGATCTCGAGGGCGATCCGCTGGCGGTCGTCCCGGGAGATGCCGGTCTCCTGCGCGAGCTGGTCGCGGACGTCCGCGAGTACCCGCTCCCGGAGGTCCTCCGGGTCCATGGTGACGTTGTAGAGCTGCGGCCCGAGATCACCGATGACGGTGAAGTGGACGCGGCTCTTGACCTCGGCGAACGGGTCGTTCTCGCCCGTGACCGGCTTCGAGGTGTTGAGACGCTCGTGCAGTTCCATCTCTAGCGTCTCCTCCCGATCAGTGCCCGGACGCCGCTCTGCGAGCTGGGCAGCGGTTCCGGCTTGGGAGCCGGCGTCTTCGCGTAGCGGTCGGCGAGAGCGCGGAACGCCTTTGCTGCGCCGGACTGCTGCTTCGACCGCCACGATCGGAGTTCCCTCGTTGATCGAGCGCGGGATCTCGCGGTCGCTCGGGATCGAGACGTCGGGGCCACGGCCGACGATCGTCGAGACGTCGTCGGGAGTGATGCCGACCCGCGAGTCGGCGCGGTTGAGCACGAGGGAGACACGCTCGTTCTCGTAGCCCATGAGGTCGAGCGTCTCGAGGCCGAGCTTCGTGTTCTTGAGCGAGAGCGAGTCGAGCATCCCGACCATGCAGATCTCGGACGAGACGTCGATCGTCGCGATCACCTCGGGCGTGAACCCGGGCGGCGTGTCGACGATCACCGCGTCGCACATCGTCCTGCAGCGAGGCGTAGATGTCGCGCAGGAACTCGATCGAGACGGCGCTCGCCTGGTCCGGCCGCGTCGGCGCGATCAGCACCTTGACCCCCGAGGAGTGGCGGATCAGGTGCCGGTCGAGCTTCTCGTGGTCGAACGGAGGCCCGGCCTTCATCAGGTCGTACATCGTCCGCTCGGGCGAGAGCCCGAGGGCGAGGCCGATGTCGCCGAACTGGAGATCGAGGTCGACGAGCACGACGTTCGCGTCGCGCTGCGCGAGCGCGACCGCGAGGTTCGTCGCGATGAGCGTCTTGCCGGTGCCGCCCTTCGGCCCGAGGATCGCGATGAGCGGGGCCGCCGCCTTACCGGGCATCGCGAGGCCTCTTGCGCCTCGCGATCACCTTCTGGAGCGTGAAGGCGACCTGCTCCGACGACTGCGGGAACGTGATCACGTCGTCGGCGCCCGACTCGAACGCCTGCCGGAGGAAGCCGTTGGGCGAGGCCTCGCTCATGACGACGACCGGGCGGTCGGGCCGATGCTTGACGGCGTGGTCGACCATCTTCGTCACGCCGTCGTCGTGGCCGTAGCAGACGACGACGACCACGTCGCTGGGCTGCTCGAGCAAGCCGGTCCAGTCCTCGAGGTAGTCGGCGTACCCGATGACCTCGAGCGACGGCTCGTTCGCGAGTGCAGACTCGGCGAGCTGCCGGTCGGCGTGCTCGGCGAGGATGACGATGATCCGAATCGTGTCAGCCATGTCAGCCTCCCGTCACCTGGCGCGAGCTGATGACCGGCGGCTTCGTGATCGTGCCGACCGTCGGCCGGAGCACGAGCCAGATCGAGTCGTTCGTCGACGCATAGATGATCTGCCCCGCCTGCGTCGGCGTGCCCCTGAGCGTGACGTTCCCGCCGTTCACGCCCAGACGTACATGTCCTGGAACAGGAGCTTGGCGACGGGACGGCTGACGCCGCTCGATCCCGAAGAACTGGTCAAGACCCAGAAGTCGACGTGGCTGCCGGCGGCGATCTGGTTGCCGACGGCCTGCGGCGAGCCGAGCGCCACGACGACCGCGCGCTGATGCGGGTTCAGCTTGTTGGACGCTCGAGTTCCGCTGGCACCGAAGTCGGACGCCGTCAGCTGCTGGCCCGGCGAGATGTCCGTCAGGGCGACCTGGCCGGCGAGCGTCGCCGGGTCCTGGATGGCGCCGGTCTCGACGTTGCTCTTCGTGAACTGCTGCGTCTCGTAGTAGCTGGGATTCGTGCGGAGGACGTCGCCGGACGTCCCCTGCTGGATCAGCTTGTTGGCGACCAGGACCTGGACGCGGCGGCGCGCTGACGCTGTTCCGGTAGTGGTTCAGGTACACGATCAGCGCGATGGCCGCGATGACCGCCGCGATCACGCCGAGCAAGATGGTGCCCTGCCGCGTCGTGAACAGCTTGCTCGACATGATGTTGTCCACTGCTGTTCCTCCTTCGATCTATCTCGTTAGTACGGGGACGCAATTTCCGAACGCACCGAGGTTGCACGGTGAGCCGCTCGAGATCGCGCCCACGTCCGTGTACTTGATCCAGTGGCCCCAGATCGTTTCAGAGAGGGTGTCCGCGCAGCCCTTCTTTCCGCCCTGGTCGAGCGATCCGTCCGGACACTCGTTGACGTGCTCCGCGTCCATCGAAGCGCCCGGCGGCACCGCCGTGTAGCCGCTATTGCAGTCTGGGTTCTTGGCCCCGTTGCCTTTTCCGGCCCAGCCCGTGACGTAGAAGACGGCGAAGTTCTCGATCGGGATGATCTGGCCGCTGTTGTTCCTCGCCAGGTCGGACGGCGCGGTGATGATCACCGTGATGGCGCGCGGGTCTCCGGCCGGGATCGAGGCCGCGCCCTCCGTCGGGCTCCAGTTGTTCGACGCGCACACATGCCCGTTCGGCTGGCCGTTGTTCGCGCAGCCTGCGGTGATGATGCGACACGCGACCCCGGCCACGATCGGCGTCTTGTTCCCGGGACTCGTGCCGGTGCAGTCGACGGGGACCGGCGCCCCTGTGAGCGTGTTGGTGTTGGGGCGTGCGACGACCGTCCCCGAGAGATCGTTCCCCTCGGGGTTGCACGGCGCGGGGTTGCTCACCGGACGCTCGTTGATGGCCAGCGGCGCGCAGAACAAGGTGTCATTGCAGGCTGCGGTGCCGACCGTGGGGCATCCGCCCATGAGCGCGGCGAGGTCTTTCGGCGCACCATTACCCTGGCCGCAGTTGACCAAGCCCGTCGCATGGTCCGTGCCGGAGGCATTTTCGTCGAAGCGCAGGGTGATCGGTGGATCGCCCGGCTTCGCGTTGCTCAGGCCCGCGATCTCGACGGTCGCGATCAACTGCTGCACCGAGCCGCCTGCAAACGCGTTCTCCCCGTACGTCTGCGCGATATCGGAGGCCCAGGTGCCTGCCGAATCAGACGCGAGACGCAGCTGGGCGAGCACGATCGGACCGGAATCGTCCGGCGGGTTGTTGCAGGTGAGGTTGGGGTCGCCGTCGTCGCAGGCGCCGAACGCCTGCTGCTGCACGCCGAAATTCGTCGTGCACCCGTTTCCGTTGCAGCTGTTGCCTCCCTCGGAGCCGAACTTCTGGTTCGCCGAGATGGAGATCTGGATTCTGGCCCGACGCCTGGTTCGATCGTGATCGGAGACCATCTCGACGTCCACGTCGTGTCTCCGGTCTGCGTGATGAAGTCGTTGTTCCCGAACGACCCGCCGTTCGTCAGCGTGAAATGCGTCGCGTCGGCGATAGCGAAGTCGTAAGGCCGTAGCTCGTGCCCGTTGTCGTCGATGCTGCCGCTCGAGGCGAAGCGAGCGGTGGAGTTGACCTTGAGCATTCCTCCGGCCGGAATGTTGTTCTGGTTTCCGCTTACCTGGCGTCGAGAGCTTCGACATGTTGACCCCCCTCGACCGCGGTGACCGTTTCAGCCGAGTACGGAACATTCGGCGCGAACGCGACGTGGGCGGTCACCCCGACCGAGCAGGTCTCGTCGGTGAAGTACTGGTTCGCGAGTTTGTCGGGGCCGGGACAGGGTACCGGTCAGCGTCACGCCGCCCGTGGTGATCTTCGGTGCCTGGCCGGCGCTCGGCGTTGTCGTCCCGTAGCTGTTGATGTAGAGGAGGCCGCTGCCGGCGTCGTACGTGCTCGGGTTCTGGTCGCAGTAGCCGGTCACGATCTGCTCGTAGACGTTCGAGCCCGACGGGATCGACACGGAGACCGGAGCGGACGCGTTGTCCCACTGGACGTCGCCCGTGTTCGGGTCGGTCCCCTTCTTCGTCAGCGGCACGGTCGCGATCTGCGTCCCGCCGTTGAAGAAGTTCGCCTCCACGCACCGCTCCTCCGCGGGGTCGCGGACGGCGAGCGGGATGATGTTGTTCTCCGCGCCGACGCCCTGGAGGCCGACCCTCGCGTGGGCGCTGATCGTGGGGGTGAAGCCGAAGAACGGGAAGAAGAGGCCGATGTTCGACTGCGTGACGCGGACGTCCACCATAGGCCCGGTGTTGCCGTCCTCGTCGGTCGAGCCGCAGATGGCGAGACTGCTCGGCGGCGCCGGATCTGCCGTCCTCTGGGCGGTGCTCTCCATGCTCCAGTTCGTGCCGCCGTTGTTCCAGTAGGCGGTCGAGTTCAGGAGCAGGTGGTAGTTCGGAGGCGTTCCCCTGGTCAGGTTCGGCACGTTCTGGTACTGCGCGAACGTCGAGTACGGATACGGCAGGTTGTTCGGGACCGAGTAGGGGTTGTTGATGTCCTGCAGCGGAGGCCCGGCGTACTGCTGCGCCGTCTTGCCGATGACATCCGTCTGGGCCGACGTGACGTTGCTGCCGAAGCAGGTGGCGCCGTAGGCGTCGCCGGCGGCGAGTGCGGCTGCATCTGCGCGATTCTGGAGGTTTCGGCTGTAGTCGTACCAGTGCCCGACCTCGACCCCGAACGCCACGAAGAGGAAGATCACCGGCAGCGTCACCGCCACGAGGACCATCACCGCGCCGCGCTCGTCGCGCGCAGTGGAAGGCCGATGGAAGAGTCCGCGCATCATGAGCAGCTGCCGCCGCTCTGGTTGACCTGCGCGTAGCTCGGTGGAACGACCTCGGCGCGCTCGGTCTGCGTCGAGGTCAACGTGAGTCCCCCGAGTGCTTTCGCTGCCGCGCCGACGAGCGGCAGGAACTGGAACTGGTAGCTGACCTTGACGGTCACCGGATCACCGACGCTCGCCGGAAGCTGGGTGATGCAGACGACCTCGCCGTTCTTCAGCTGGGGCTGGGCCGTGAACTGCGTCACGAGCTGGTTCTGGAGTGAGGAGCCGCTCGTGATCGGAGTACCGTCGGGATTGCGGTTGACCGCTGCGGCCCGAGCTCCCTGGCCGGCGAGCTGCGTCACCTGGTTGTAGTAGTCGAGAGCGCGACCGAAGTCGATGATCCCGAACAGCAGCAAAAAGAGAAGCGGTGCGATGAGCGCGAACTCCACGAGTGCAGTGCCGCGCTCGTCGCGCCGGAATGCGCGAAAACGCCCGCGCGGCCGAGGGCGCTGCTCGGGCGCCTGTCCCGTCACCGGGTGACCCCTGTGAGCTCCCTCGACCATGCGAACGTCTTCCTGACCCTCGAGCCTACAGGTCGGCGTTGATCTCGCTGAAGATGGACGAGACCGACTTGCCGAGCAGGCTCAGAATGCCCACAGCAGCGACGGAGACGAGCGCCAGAATGAGCGCGTACTCCACCATCGCCTGACCCTCTTCGCGATCGCGAAGGGCCGTGAGCGCAAGGTATGCCCGCATGGGCAGCAACTTCACACTCTCCACTTGGTGCCTCCTTTTGGGCTCCCAACCGCCTTGCGTCCGACGCCGGACGAGGGAGTCCCGCTCGATTCCACCACGGGATTCGTGGCGTATATGACTGATAGACCTAAGTGCTGGTACTCGACATCCGCTGGAAGGCTGGGTCGGTCAGGCCGTTCGTCCCGACCGGAGTCGGGACGCGGTCGGCCTCCTGCTCTACAGGTCGCTGTTGATCTCGTTGAAGATCGACGAGACCGACGTGCCGAGCAGGCTGAGGATGCCCACAGCAGCGACGGAGACGAGCGCCAGGATGAGCGCGTACTCCACCATCGCCTGACCCTCTTCGCCATCGCGAAGAGCCGTGAGCGCGAGGTACATCCGGATCGGGAGCGATTTCGCCCTCTCCATTTGGTCCCTCCTCCTGGACTCCAGAGGAGTCCGTTGCATTCACGCCACGGGATCCGTGCCGCATACGACTGATAGACCGCCGCGCCCGTATCGGCTTCCGCTGGAAGGCTGGGTCGGCTCAGGTCCTTCGTCCCGACTAGAAATCAGCGTTGATGATGCTGAAAACGTGGGACGGGTAGTCGCCGATCGCGCTCAGCAGCGTGAACGCGGCAGTCGAGACGAGCACGAGGATGAGTGCGTACTCGACGATCGCCTGGCCTTCCTCATCGGAATGCAAGAGGGCGAAGGCACGAAGAATGAGTTGGGTCATCAGCTGAACTCTCTCCTGTTCGACTTGTTGCATCTGGTGAATAACTCGGGCCGTAGCGCCGTGAAACGGCAGGACGGGTGGGGTGTTGCAGTCCGTTCGGCTCTGCCCGCACTCGGCTCTACGCCTGATCGGGGGGCCCGAACAGGCCCTTGGTCGGCAGTGCCGGCCGGGTCGGTTCGCTTCAATGCGACTCGTGCAGCGGCTAGAGGCGTTCGGCGACCGCCTGCGTGGTTTCGCGCAGCCGTGGGAGCTCACTGCGTTCGTCTGGGTTCCGGCGATCGGGATCGGGTTTGCGTGCTGGGAGGAGCTGCACGCACGCATCGCCTTGCAGGACTTCGGCATCTTCCGAGACGGCCGCCCTGGAGGTCGTTCACGGCCGTTCGCCGTACGTGACTCCGATCGGCCGCGGCGTTCTCCCACTTCGACAAGTTCGTCTACCCGCCCTTCGCCGCTCTGCTCTTCACGCCGTTTGCCGCGGTGCCGGCGGGGCCGTCCAGCGTTCTGATGTTCGCAGCGGGGCTCGTCGCCATCCTCGTGGCGCTCCGGCTCATGCGCGTCCAGGACTGGCGCTGCTACGGCATTGCGCTGATCTCCGCCCCGGCGATCAACTCCGTCGCTCTCGGCGCGGTCACGTCGTTCCTCCTTCTCGGCGCTGCGCTTTGCTGGCGGTATCGCGACAACCCGGCGGTGGTTGGGATCGCGGCGGCCGTCACCGCGCTGCTCAAGCTCTTCCTCTGGCCGCTCGCTGTCTGGCTTCTCGCCACGAGGCGCTGGCGGGCCGCCGTCATCTGCGCCGGTACCGGCCTGATCCTCCTCGTCGGAGGCTGGGCGGTGATCGACTTCGCCGGACTGAGCAGCTACCCGACGCTCCTGCACGACCTTCAGCAGGTCGAAGTCCCCGTGAGCTACTCGCTGATCGCGCTGCTCGGTCTCAGCGGGAAAGTGGCGACCGGTGTCACGGTCGCGCTGTCGCTGGCAGGGATCGCCGCCATCTGGTCGGCCGCGCGCGGCGCGGACGGCGATCGCCGTGCGTTCGGCGCGGCGGTGATCGTCGCGCTCGCCACGACGCCACTTCTGTGGATGCACTACCTCCTGCTGCTCTTCGTCCCGATCGCCCTCTACCGTCCGCGACTCTCGGGCCTCTGGTTCTTGCCGTTGCTGCTCTGGCTCACACCGTCGAGCAACTCGCATGGAGCGACCTGGCGGATCGGCCTGGCGCTCGCGATCCTCGCCGTCGTCGCTGTGCGGACTCTGCTGCGGTCGCCCCGGCCGGAGCTCAGCCGCGCCGGCGTAGAACCACGACCTGCGGCGAGCTGAAGACGACCCGCGCCCGCAGGGCGTGCCGGAGCGACTGCTCGAGGGCGTGGTTGGAGCGAGGGTCGAGCACGAAGACCCGGTAGCCGCGCGCCGTCGGAAGCCAGTTGCCGACCCGGGACTCGAAGTCCGCGATTCGCTTGAGCTGAGCCTGCGAGAGGAGCTCGAAGCGGGCGTCGTAGGCGACACGGCCCTTCAGGTCGGGCCGGCTCCAGAGCAGCCAGTCGGCGAACGGGCTCGAGGCGTACACGCGCCCGTGCGGCCCGGCTGCGGCCGAGGCGGCCTTCGCCGCGGCGGACGGGAAGCTGGTCGTGAACCAGCTCGTCGACTTCGCCGCCACGCCGGCGATCGAGATCGCGAGGGTGGCGAGGATCGTGATGGAGAGGATCCGGTTCAGGCGCGCCGGTTCCTCGGCCGGGCTGCCGCGCAGCCGGTCGACGGTCGGCGGCAGCACCGCGAGCGCCACGAGCCCGATCCACGCGGTGTTCCGCACCGCCTCGAACGCGAGCACCGACGCGAACAGGAAGGCGAGCTGGTCGAGCAGCGGCAAGCTGCGCCCGGCCCGTCCGAGCAGCCAGAGCCCGCCGAGCACGAGCAGGTAGACGGCCGCCGTCTGCGGAGTGAGCGTGGTGGGGCGCCACTCCGTCACGAACACCTTGAAGTCGCCGCCGACGAGGATCTTCTCGTAGTACGCGGGCAGGTGAGGGCCGTAGGGCGAGGCGAAGACGCAGGCCCACGGCGCCAGCAGGAGCGCGATCCCGCGTCCGCTCGGCCGCCGCTGCTGAACCATGCCGACGAGGCCCGCGAGCGAGACGAGCAGCGCGCCGAGCACGACCGAGCCGTGCAGGTTCGTCCACAGCACGAGCA
>CAVSTY010000002.1:0-167906 GCA_963731015.1 uncultured Actinomycetes bacterium | reverse complement strand
AGAGTTCGTGCACCTCTTGAGAGATCAGGATCTCCTCCTCCAGGAGAACGGCGCGTGGCAGCTCCGGTCAGAGGCCCGGATTCCGCTGCCGGACTCCATCCAGGCGCTCATCGCCGCGCGCCTGGACACCCTCTCGGCGCAGCGCAAGTCGCTGCTCGCCGATGCGGCGGTGATCGGCAAGGTCTTCTGGGCCGGCGCGGTCGCGGAAATGGGAAACCGCGACCCGGCCGATGTGATCGACACGCTGCGCGAGCTCTCACGGAAGGAGCTGGTGCGGCCCGCACGGCACTCCTCGATGGAGAGCGAGGCCGAGTACGCCTTCTGGCACGTGCTGACCCGCGACGTCGCGTACTCGCAGCTTCCGCGCGCATCGCGCGCCGCGCGCCACGTCGCCGCCGCGACCTGGCTGGAGGCGAAGGCGGGCGAGCGGGTCGACGACATCGCCGAGGTGCTCGCATACCACTACTCGACCGCACTCGATCTGACCCGAGCCGCCGGTCGTGCGGACGGGACAACCGAGCTGGAAGCGCGCGCGCTTCGCTTCCTCGCCCTCGCAGGCGAGCGGGCCCTCCACCTCGACCTCGTGACCGCGTGCACATCGCTTCGTCATGCGCTCGAGTTGGCGCCAAAGGGCCACCCGGAACGGGCTCGGCTCCTCGCGCTGCTCGCCCGCGGCGAGGAGTTGGCCGGCCGCGTCGCCGAGGCTGTTCGACTCTACAAGGAGGCCATCCCGGCACTCCGAGAGACGGGGAGCGATGCGGCCGCCGACGAGGCGACACGCGCTCTTTCCTCCGCGGTCGCCAACTTGGGCGACCTCAAAGCCGGCGAGGCGCTCATCGACGAGATGCTCGACCGTCTCGAGGGGCAGGGGCCGAGCGAACTGCTCGCGCTCGTGTACTGCTCGAAGCAGTACTACCATCAGGAAAGTCGGACATGGGCCGAGAAGGCCCTCGAGATCGACCGTCAGCTCAACCTCCCTCGCGTCCGCGCTCGCGCGCTCAGCATGCGCGGTCTCGGCCGTGCGGCGGTCTACGCCGACCCGGACGGGATCAGCGATCTGCGCGCCGCTCTCACACTATCCCTCGAGCAGCAGAACACCCGTGAGGCGTACACCGTCTATTCGAATCTCGCGGGCTCGCTCGCAATCGTGCAGCCGGCGGCTGCTCTCGAAGCTGCTGACGAAGGCATCGCGTATGCCAAGGCTCGCGGCCTGTCACCTGGGGTACAGGCGATGCGCCAATGGGCGCTCCTCCGCATCGGACGCTGGGATGAGCTGCTGGAGGCCGGACAGGAGCTCCTCAGCATCGCCGAGGCACTGGGAGACCGCTGGGTCACCACTCATGTGGCGGCCGCGATGGCCCTCGTGCTCACCCGTCGGGGAGCGCCGGACGAGGCGGTCGACCTCGCCCGCCGCTTCTCGAACGAGAACGAGTCGACCGAGGAGTCGTTCTTCGTTTCGCTGGTCGTCGCGCACCGAACGGCCGGACGGCTCGGAGACGCCGAGCGGAGGCTCGAGAAGGCCGTCCAGAGGTGGATGGAGGAGAACGGCATCCCAGGTTGGGACTTCGACCTCTCCGATCTCGCGCGCGAGGCGAACGCCCTGAGTCGTTCCGACTTGCTTGAGAGCTTGCTGACTTTGACAGAGGGCGAAGGGCGAGCGACGCTCTTGATCAGGACGCCATGGCAGGCGCTCGCAGCCGAGGCCGTCGGACGTCATGAGGACGCGCTCGCTCTCTTTCGAGCCTCCGAGCTGGGCTGGCGGGAGCGCTCAGATCCATACGAGCAGGCACACGCGCTCCTCGGACAGGCACGCTGCCTCATCAGCCTCGAGCGTCCGAAGGACGCGCTGGTGCCGCTGAGCCAAGCTCGCGATCTCTTCGCAGGCCTTGGCGCTGTCCTAGCACTCGCCGAGACACGGGCACTGCTTGGCGAGGGAGAGACGGCAGCGGTGTAAGCAGGCTCCAGGCAGACACGGCCGAGGAACGCAGCTCCGCACCGATTAGCGACGACGCTAGACCGCGGTTCTGCGTGAGAAGCACCAAGGTCGCAAGCTGGGGGAGTTGAGTTCGATGGCTCGGTGGGCGAGGACACACCGGGCCGGCCCTCAGGGTCCGACTAGTTTTGACTGACTGGGATTGCGCGGTTAGTTACGCGGCCGAATAAGTGCCTTCATCGGGGTAAGGACCAGCGCCTCGTCGGCCGATAAGGCGGCCATGGCATCTGCGGCCCCACGGCGTGCCACTCTCCGTGCGCCCTCGGATCGCTCGGCCTGGGTCGAGCGCTGGCTCTCGCGCGTCTCCGATCTCGCCGACCTGAGCCGCTCGAACCCGATGTCGGATGCCGTCATCGACGAGATCGACGGCCGCAGGATCCGGATCGGTGATCAGTGGCTCGCGGACTTCGCCTCCTGTAACTACCTCGGCTTCGACCTCGACCCCGAGATCGCCGCTTCGATCCCCGAGCAGATCTCGCGCTGGGGTACGCATCCGAGCTGGTCGCGGCTGCTCGGCAGCCCGGCGCTGTACCCGGAGATCGAGGAGCGGCTGACGGAGCTGCTCGGCGCCCAGGACACGCTCGTGCTGCCGACGATCACGCTAATTCATCTCTCCGTGATCCCGGTGCTCGCCGGCGGCGGCACGATCTTCGTCGACCGGCGGGCCCACAAGACGATCTACGAGGGCGCCCAGTTCGCCTCGATCCGCGGCGCGCGCGTGCAGCGCTACGAGCACGACGACGCCGCCGACCTCGAGCGGCTGCTGCGCTCCGATCGGTCGAAGACCCGTCTGATCTGCATGGACGGCGTGAACAGCATGACCGGGAACGCCCCCGATCTGCGCGTCTTCGCCGAGCTCGCGCGGCGCTACGACGCGATTCTCTACGTCGACGACGCGCACGGCTTCGGCGTGATCGGAGAGCGCGACAAAGACGAGACGAGCCCCTACGGGATGCGCGGCAACAGCATCGTGCGCTACTACGGCGAGAGCTACGACCACGTCGTCTTCGTCGCCGGGCTTTCGAAGGCCTACTCGTCTCTGGCGGCGTTCGTCGCCTGCCCGCCCGAGGTGAAGCAGCTGCTGAAGACCGCCGCGCCGCCGTACCTCTACTCCGGCCCATCGCCAGTCGCGTCGCTCGCGACCGTGCTGGCCGGACTGGACGTGAACGAGCGTCGCGGTGACACACTTCGCGCGGACCTGTGGCGGAAGACGCAGCGGGTGCTCGGCGCGCTCGCCGAGCTCGGCGTCCACACGCCGAACACCTCCGGCCTCCCCATCATCGAGGTCCCGCTCGCCCGCTACGAGGACATCGACGAGGTCGGACGCTTCCTGTTCCGGAACGGGATCTACGTCACGCTCGCCGCGTACCCGCTCGTCCCCAGGGACGAAGTCGGCTTCCGGATTCAGGTCACGGCGGCAAACGCCGACGAGGAGATCGAGGAGCTTGTCGCGACGCTCGGCCGGCTGGCGGCGAGCTTCGAGCTGCAGCCCGCCCGCCCCGCAGCGGAGGGGGCGGCGGCGTGACCGCGTACCTCCCCCGCAAGGGCAACCTCTGGGTCTGGTACCTGGCGGCGATGGCCATCCTGACCGGGCTCTACCTGTTCGTGGTCCCCTTCAAGGGTTACGCCGCGCTGATCAACCTGATCGGCCTCTGCGCGGTCCTGGCCATCGCGGTTGGAATCTGGGTGCACCGCCCTCGGGCGTCTACGGCCTGGTTGCTGATTCTCGCCGGGCAGTCGCTCTACTTCGCCGGCGACTTCTACACGTACAGCTACCCCGAGCTGCTCGGGGGCAAGGTCGGATTCCCGTCTGCCGGGGACGCGATGTACCTGCTCGTCTATCCGTTCCTCGTCGCGGGCCTCCTGCTGCTCGTGCGGCGGCGGCAGCCGAAGGGCGACAAGGCCGCCGGGATCGACGCACTGATCCTCACGATCGGCTTCGCCGCGCTGTCCTGGGTCTTCCTGATCGCGCCGAACGTCCACCTCACGGGCCTCGACTGGCTCGCCAAGTCGGTCTCGGTCGCTTACCCGGTCGGCGATGTCGTGCTGCTCGCGGCGGCGATCCGGCTGGCGGTGAACGCGGGCAGGCGCGTGGCGTCCTTCTATCTGTTGGTGGCCAGCATCGTCTCGTTGCTGCTGACCGACTGCGCCTACAACTACGCGCTGCTCGTCGGCAGCTTCCACCACCAGCTCATCTACGACGCCGGCTGGATCGCGTACCTCGTGTTCTGGGGCGCAGCGGCCCTCCATCCGTCGATGCGGCTCCTCGAGGAGCCGGTCGAGGGCGGGACGCGCCTCACCAGGGTCCGCCTGCTTCTCCTTACCGTCGCCTGCCTGCTCGCGCCTGCCGTCGGCGTCTGGTACTCGCGCCATACCGCGGACTCCCTCGTCATCGTCGCTGCCTCCGTTGTCCTGTTCCTGCTCGTCGTCGCCCGCATGGCCGGCCTCGTACGCAAGGAGGAGCGGCGCACCGCGCACGAGCACGCGCTCCGGCGCGCGGGGGTTCGGCTCGCGGCGACCGAGGGAGAAAGTGTCTACGAGTCCGTGGTCGCAGCGGCCCGCGAGGTCGTGCCCGAAAAAGAAGCCCAGATCCGGCTCTTGGTCTGCCACGAAGACGGCCCCACCCTCGCGGCCTCGAGCGAGCCGCTGCCGGCGGCGCGCGCCCTCGACGCGGACGCAGCCGGCTGGTTGCTCTCGACCCTCGTGCACACCTCGCCGCTTCCCGCGACGGCCGTTCCGGTCTCGGTGCAGGACGTACTTGGGCTCGGCGCCGACTCCTATGCCCACTTCTCTCGGCTGGCGACTCGCTCGGAGACGAGCGGTGCCCTCGTGATCGCCACCGAGCGCCCGCTTCCTGCCGATGAGCTCGCGCTGCTCGACTCGCTGGCGACGCACGTGTCCCTCTCTCTCGAGAGCGCCGCGCTATCCGCGGAGGCACACCGGCAGAAGAGCGAGGCGCGCTTCCGCTCGCTCGTGGGTAATGCGACCGACCTGATCACGGTGCTCGACGCCGACGGCGTCGTCACCTACCAGAGTCCGTCGATCGAGCCCGTGCTGGGCTACTCGCCGGAGGAGACCGAGGGTCGCCGCTTCGATCGCCTGCTCGCCGCGGCGGATCTACCGCGCTTCGCGCAGATCCTGTCCGGCCACGCGGAGGGGACCGAGACGATCGCGATGGAGTGCTCGCTGCTCCACGCCGACGGCCGCCTGCTGCAGTTCGAGGTGCGGGTCACCGACCTGCTCGAGGACGAGCATGTCGGCGGCCTCGTCCTCAACAGCCGGGACATCAGCGAGCGCAAGGCGTTCGAGGAGCAGCTCTCCCATCAGGCATTTCACGACCCGGTTACGGGCCTCGCCAACCGCGCGCTCTTTGCCGACCGCGTTGCCCACGCCCTGGTCGGCACCCACCGCACCGGTGTGCAGCTGGCCGTGCTGTTCATCGACCTCGACGACTTCAAGACCGTGAACGACAGCCTAGGCCACCAGGCCGGCGACTCGGTGCTCTTCGAGGTGGCCCGCCGGCTGGAACAGGCCGTGCGTCCCGCCGACACGGTCGCCCGCTTCGGCGGCGACGAGTTCGCCATCCTGCTCGACGAGGTCGATTCGAGTGACGAGGTCGCGATGATCGCCGACCGCGTGATCGACGCCCTCGAGCAGCCGGTTGTCCTCGAAGGGAAGGAGGTGTACGCGCGCGCCAGCGTCGGCATCTGCATGAGCGACGAGGACCTGCAGGCCCAGGATCCCGAGGAGTTCCTCCGCAACGCCGACCTCGCGATGTACATGGCGAAGCGGGACAGCAAAGGCAGCTACCGGCTATTCGAGCCGACCATGCACGAGCGCGTCGTCGAGCGCCTCGAGCTCCGCGCCGAACTGCAGCGCGCCCTCGAGCTGGGTCAATTCGAGGTCTACTACCAGCCCGTCGTCCACCTCGAACAGCACACCGACTACGGCGTCGAGGCGCTGCTGCGCTGGAACCATCCCGAGCGGGGCCTGGTCGCGCCCGCGCAGTTCATTCCGCTCGCCGAGGAGACCGGCCTGATCGTTCCGATCGGCCGCTGGGTCGTCTTCGAGGCCTGCCGCCAGGGGGCGCTCCTCCACGAGCGGTTCCCGCGCGACCCCGCGCTGACGATCAGCGTCAATCTTTCGGTCAAGCAGCTCCAGTCGGATTCGATCATCGAGGACGTGCGCGAAGCGCTGCGGGAGACGCGGCTCGAGCCCTCGACGCTCGTGCTCGAGGTCACCGAGACCGTGATGATGGCCGACCCGGACACCGCAGCCGCCCGGCTGAACCAGCTCAAGGACCTCGGGGTGCGGATCGCGATGGACGACTTCGGCACCGGCTACTCCTCGCTCAGTTATCTCAGCCGGCTCCCCGTCGACATCCTCAAGATGGACCGCTCCTTCCTCGGGGCCGGCAACACCGACTCCGGCCTGGCGGCGGCGATCATCGCGATCGGCGAGCGCCTCGACCTCGAAGTCGTCGCAGAGGGAATCGAGGAGCCCGAGCAGATCGGCACGCTCCGCGACCTGGGCTGCGAGCTCGGTCAGGGATTCCTGTTCGCGCGCCCGATGACGCAGCCGGCACTCGTCGACTACCTTGACGAGGAAGGCGAGGACGAGCTCGAGGCGAGCGACGGGCGTGCCTCGAGTGCAGCCTAGCTTCGAGACTCTCGACCGCCCGGGAGGCCTCGCCCGCGTAGGGCTCCTCCGACCCCTTCGGGCCTCCCGCGACTTCCGCGTCCTCTGGGCCGGAATGGCGGTCTCGCTCGTCGGCGACGGCATCTTCCTGATCGCGATCGCGTGGACGGCGTTCAGCCTCTGGAACGCCCCGGGCGCGCTGGCCGTGATCGGCCTGGCGATGACCGTGCCCATGATCTTCTGCCTGCTCGCCGGCGGCGCGGTAAGCGACCGCTTCGATCGGCGTCGAGTCCTGATCGTCTCCGACCTGGCCCGGGCCGCCGCGGTGGCCGCGATCGCGGCGCTCGGATTCGCCGGCGCGCTCACCTTTCCCTTGCTGGCCGTGCTCGCGGGTCTCTACAGCGCGGCCGGGGCGTTCTTCGTCCCGGCCTTCGACGCGATCGTGCCGAGCCTCGTCGCGACCGACCACCTGCCCGCAGCGAACTCGCTCGACCAGTTCGTCCGTCCCATCGCACTGCGGCTCGCCGGGCCGGCACTCGGCGGCCTGATCGTGGCGAGCTTCGGTGCGTCGACGGCGTTCGTCCTGGACGCCGTCACCTTCGCGGCCTCGACAGGTGCGATCGTGGCCGTGCGCACGTCCCTGCAGGTTCATTCCCCTGCGGCTTCAACGCGTGCGGCAATCGGAGAAGGGTTCCGCTTCGTCCGCAGGCATGTCTGGCTCTGGGGAACCCTCGCATCTGCCGCGATTGCGTACCTCGCCTTCCTCGGCCCGACCGAGGTACTTGTTCCCTACGTCGTCAAGAACGTTCTCCACGCCTCGGCCGCCGACCTCGGCATCGTCTACGCGGCCGGCGGAATCGGAGCAGTCGCAGCCGCGGCCGTCATGGCTCAGCATGGCCAGCCTCGACGTGACATCACCTTCATGTACGCCTGCTGGAGCGGCGCGACGCTGGCCGTGGCCGGCTACGGCCTCGCCCACTCGACACTCCAGCTGGCGCTCGCTTGCCTCGTTTTGAACGGACTCGAGGCCGCAGGCACGGTCGTCTGGGCGACAATCAAGCAGCATCAAGTGCCCGGGGAACTACTCGGCCGCGTCTCGAGCCTGGACTGGCTGATCTCGATCGGCTTGCTTCCGGTCTCCTACGCACTGACCGCTCCCGTCGTCGCGGTCGTCGGCCTGAGGGCGACGCTGATCGGCGCATCGCTGATCGGGACCGTCGCGACCGCCGCGGCGCTGCTGCTACCCGGCATGCGGCAGATCGAGGGCACGTCCGGCTGGGCCGAATCCCAGCCGTCTGCTGCGCATCGCGCAGCGGCCTGAGTGAGTCACTTGCGGGCTACGCGCGCGCGAACGCTTAGCGTCGTGTCGCCGCGCGCTCCAGCTCGCGCTCGAACAGGGACTCGGACGCGAGACAGCTGTAATCCACGGCAACCTCGGCGACGCGCTCGGGGCCTCCCAAGGACCGCGGGCCGAACTCGACGCCTGCGGTGAGTGCATCGCCTTCTGCGAGCGGCGCGGGATCGCCGACGTCCGCCTGCAGCAGCTCGCCGCGGTCCCGATATTGCTCGCCGAGCTCGGCCGGACCGAGCAGGCACTCGCCGAGGTGGATGTGGTCGCTGGGCCGCTCGAGGCCTCTGGCGACTTAGCCTACCTCTATCTCCGGGCCTTCCAGTTCGGACTGCTCGCGGAGCGAGGCTCTTCCGATCTGCCTCGCGACCTCGGCCAATTGGTCGACGCGGCCCGAGAAACCCACCTGCCAGGCATGATCGCGGCCACACTCGCAGCAGCGGCGCAACTACTGCTCACCGGGGGTCAACCCGAGCGGGCAGGCGCGAAGCTGAGGGAGCTCGACGATCTAGGCATCATCAACCCCTGGGAGCTCAACCCGCTCCTTCGCATCGCGCTCGCCCTCGACGATCTGGCACTCGCCGAGCGTCTGGCAGGACGTCTCGACGATGTGAGTCTCCGCGGACAACACGCGCGGCTGTCGGCGCGGGGCCAGCTCGCCGAAGCCCGTGGCGACCACGTCGCTGCCGCCCATCTCTACGAGGACGCGGCCGAGGGGTGGCAGAAGTTCGGCAGCGTCCCCGAGCGCGCGTACGCCCTCCTCGGACGAGGACGCTGCCTCCACGTTCTCGCCAAAGGCGAAGCCGAGGAGCCGCTTCGTATCGCGCGTGAGCTCTTCGCGTTGATGGGCTACCAGCCCGCCCTCACCGAGACGGAAACCCTACTCGCGTCTGGTGAGCTCGCTGCGTCCTAGCCGCCCGGCGGCAGACCTTTGCCGGGCCACAAGCCGCGAGACACCACGCTTCCCGCGCCCGCTGGAGGTCTAGCTTGGAGCCAGTGGGGGCTGTTGGGGGCACGTGAGACCAAAGCCGGCGCTCGGCCGCTGAGGGGGGCAAGGCACCGTCTCGGGGCCGGGCGCTATTGGAGCCGTTCGGCGAGCGACGAGTGGCGTGTCCGTCCCTCCGCGCGCGCGACCGCGGTCAGCAGCGCCCGTTGCTCGCCGGCGAGCACGCACAGCCGTTGCGCGCGCGTCACCGCGGTGTAGAGGAGTGGCCGCGACAGCATTACGTGGTACTGCGACGACCACGGCGCGATGACGGCCGGGAACTGCGATCCCTGCGCGCGGTGGATCGTCAGCGCCCAGGCGAGCTGGTAGGTCTCGAGTGCCGATGCGGGGACGGCGACCTCTCGCTCGCCGTCGTCGAGCGAGAGCAGCGCCTCGCCCTCCTCCTCGTCCCAGGCGAGGACGAATGCAACCTCGCCGTTCATCACCTCGCGCTCGGGCGTGTAGTCGTTGCGGGTCTGGACGATGCGCGAGCCGACGCGGAGTTCGCGGACGACGGGCGTTCCACGTGGATTGAGGCGCTGCTCGAGCTCGGAGTTCAGCTCGATCAGTCCCACGATTCCACGCCGCATCGGGACGAGCGTCATCACCTCGGTGCGCGGGTCGAAGCCGCGCCGCGGCAGCGCCTCGCAGGCCAGCTCGAGCACCGCCTCACGCAGGGTCTCGGGGCCGCTGCGCGAGATCCAGAAGAAGTCCTCGTCGAGCTCCTGCTCTCCGAGCTCGGCGTGCGCCTCGGCGAGGGAGAGGAACGGCGGCCGACCGCCATTGATGCGGCGCGCGCTGCGGACGATCAGGGAGCGCGCGGCCTGGCGGTAGATCGCGGTCAGGTGGACGCGCGACGCCGCGTCGCTCTCGACGAGGTCGGCGAGCACGCGGCCCGGGCCAATCGGCGGCAGCTGGTCGGTGTCACCCACGAGCAAGACGTGGCAGTCGCCAGCGGCGCGGAACAGCGCATCGGCGAGCTCGAGCGAGAGCATCGACGCCTCATCGACGATCACGAGCTCGACATCGTTCGAGAGCGGATCGTCCTCGTCGCGCATGAACCTGTCCTCGTTCGGCGAGTAGCCGAGCGCGCGGTGGATCGTCAGCGCGTCGTGGCCGGTCAGGTCGCGCATCCGGCGCGCCGCCTTCCCCGTCGGCGCGCAGAGGAGGACGCGAACGCCGGCGTGGCGCGCCAGCTCGACGACGACGCGCTGCGTGTGCGTCTTGCCGGCGCCCGGGAGCCCGGTGAGGAGAACGAGCGGCCGCGTGCGGACGAGCTCGACGATCTCCCACTGCTCGTCCGATACTTCGATCCGCTCGGGGCGCGCCGGAGGGTCGAACAGCTCGTCGTCGGGCGCGGCCGCACGCTCCGCCAGCGCAGCAGCGAGGTGCGTCTCGGCCTCCCATAGCTCGGTGAGGTAGGCGCGCTCGCGCTCGACGACGATCGCCTCCTCTGACGCAAGACGGACGAGCGCCGCCTCGAGCGGATCCGCGTCGTGCACCTCGAGCAGCCGCGCCGCCGCCAGCCACAATTCCGGAAGCGGTAGGAAGACGTTTCCGTTGCCGGCCGCCTCGGTGAGCACGAAGAGGAAGCCTGCGCGCAGCCGCTGCGGCGCGTCGAGCTCGATGCCAAGCGAGCGCGCGACGCGGTCGGCCACGCGGAAGCCGATCCGCGGCACCTCGGTCAGCCGGTACGGATCGTCCTCGAGCACGGCGATCACGTCCGTCCCGTACGTGCGAACGAGCCGCGCGGCGAGGCCCGCGCCGAGCCCGTGCGAGAAGAGGAACGTTTCGACCTCGCGGACGGCGGCGACCTCGCGCCACGCCTCGATCGCCCGCTCCACTGCGCGGCGCGAGATCGCGCGGCCTGCCTTCGTCCGCACCTCGCGCAGCCGATCCGGATCGCGGTCGAGCTCGGCGAAGACTTGCTCGGCGCCGAAGTGGTCGACGATCGCGCGCGCGAAGGTTGGGCCGATGCCAGGGACGCGGCGCCGCAGCCAGAGCGCGACGCCCTCCGCCGTCTGCGGGAGGACCGAGCGGAAAGACTCGACGGAGAACTGCCAGCCGTAACGCGCGTGCCGCTCGACCGCGCCGGCGACAACGATGCTCTCGCCCGCGGCGACGTGGCCGAGAGGGCCGCGCAGCGTGAGCGGTCGGCCGTTCTCGAGAACGGCCGACCAGATCGCGAATTCGCCCTCCGGCGAGACCCAGCGCGGCCCGCCCGCAGCGAGCGTCACCGCGAGCTCGCGCGCCTCCGGGTCGACCGGCGGCTCGTCCTCGATCGTCCGCACCCTCCGAGGCTACTTGGATGGACGAAGCGCCCCAGCGTCCTCTTCGGCGCAACCGTCGCCCAAGCTAAGCCGCGGCCGGCGCCCGGCAATACGCCTCGGGCACGTCGCTCGGATTGAGTGCTGCTGCCCGTGGTCGCAGCTTGGGGTGTGGGCGTTGACAACAGCCTTAGATCGGAAGACGATCGGGCTTGATGACAGACTCGTGGACACCGCCAGCGGAGACACGACAGTGGACGGATCCGGCCGTCGCGCTCCATGAGTCGGTCAAGCACGCCTTCGACCCCAAGAACCTCCTGAACTCGGGCAAGAAGCTCGCCCGCTAACGAATGCCGAGACGATGGATTCCGACTCCGATCACGAGACCGTCCCGGCCGCCGGCGCAGTGAGTCCGATCCCTGGGCCGAGCAAGCTACGCACCGGGATTCTGCTCGGGTTGGGCCCGCTCGGTCTTGTCGCACTCATCACGCTCGCGGCCGTCGTCTTCGATCTGGCGAGCAACGGGAGGGAACAGCCGCCGAGTGGCCTCTATCGCGGCCCGTTCGTCCGGGTCGACCGGACGACACTGGCCTATCGCAGATGGGGCAAGCACGGCTCTCCTGTGGTGCTCCTCGGCGGGGCCGCCGAGCCATCCTGGGTCTGGCATGACGTCGGTCCGCTCATTGCGCGAGCCGGCCATCGGGTATTCGCGCTCGACCTGCCGCCATTCGGCTACAGCCAGCGCCGGGGCCCTTACACCATGAACCACTGGCTCCAACTCGTGCAGGGCTTCGAACAGCGCCTCCACATCGTCCGCCCGGTCATCGTTGGTCACTCGCTCGGCGCCGGGGTCGCAGCTGCCGCCGCGCTCGAACACCCGCGCCGGGTCGCGGGCGTCGTGCTCCTCGACGGAGATGCCCTCGCCTTCGGCGGCAATCACGCGTGGCTCGCCGACCTGCTCGTCTATCCCTATTACACCGCCGTCTATCGACTCGTCACCGGCTCGGATTGGCTCGTCGGGCCCGTCCTGCAAAACGCGTGGGGTCCGAAGCCCGCCCCCACGGATCAGGCCACGCTCGCGCAGTTCGCACGACCGTTCCGCGTGCAGAGGAACAGACTCGGCGCTCAGGCAACTCTTCGCCGGTGGCATCCCCGGCCTGACCCTTCGCCGGCTGGCCCGACTACGTGTTCCGCGTGCCGTGATCTGGGGCGCAGAGGACAACGTCGACTCGCTCGCAAGCGGCCGGAGCACGGCGGACGCCCTCCACACCCGCCTTCTGATCGTTCCCCAGGCCGGCCACCTCTCGATGCTCGCGGCTCCGCGGGCGACCGCTGAGCGCATCCTCCGGTTCATCGCGTCGCTCGCGCGTGGGAGGCGCACGCCGTGACGAACGAGGCGGTTAGCGTTTCCCGCTGCAGCGCAGGTCGGCGTCCTGGGGGCCGATTCGGTACTGCGCGAGCGTTGGCGCCACTCCGGTGAAGCCTCCGTTTGTGCAGTTCTGCCGCGCCTGCGTGAGTGTTGCCTTGGTTCCGGCCACCCAGTTGGGCAGCTGGGCGTTGAAGGCGGTTTGGGTCGTCTGCGCGGTCAGTCCCGTGATGTCGTGCCACTGGGCGCTGGTGGAGTAGATCCCGATCGGCCCCTTGGCGCCGCCGTGCTGCAGCCCCGCGATGAAGCCCTGCAGTGCGGCGATGTTGAGCTGGTAGGTGCCCGCCCAGCTTGTTGCCAGCTCGACGTCCAGCCACCACGGAGCGGTTTCGGCCCCGACTGGGTCGAGGGCGGCGGCCAGGTGGTAGGAGTGGGCGGCGCGCTGCTCACCGTAGAGGTACGAGCAGGCGTTCGTCAGCTTCCCGTTGCAGGCGGCGTAGAGCGGTGTGGTACCGCCGCTAGGCCAGTCAGGGACGTGTAGGTCACCGGGGTTTGCGGTGTCGATGTACAGCGAGAGTGGTGGCTGCTTCGGATCGTTCTGACCCGGCGTGTCGCGCGCCCACCGCAGTTCTCCGCTGAGGCACGGGTTTGCCGTGGTCGCCAGCCCGCCGTTGACGCCGACGATCCCGAACAGTGGGTGCGACGGATAGGAACCCGCGCACTGCGGATAGGAGACGTCGTAACCGGTGGTCGGCGCCGAAGTGGCGGTCAGCGCGATGGTCAGCACCACCACAACGAGGATGAAGGCAAGCCCCGCAACCGCCGCCCCCAGCCACCGCGGACCGAACCGCGAACGATTGGAAGGCGGCACGGACGCCAAGCTACCTCTGCGACGCCGCAGAAGCGTGCCAAGGGGTCAGTCGCGCGGGACGCGGTGCAGTAGGAGGCTCCAGGCCGACGTGTTTCGCTTCGATGGGAACAGGTCACGCCAGTCCTTCCCGACCAGCCACGTGCCGAGGAGCGCCGCGACCTCGGTGCGGCGCGTCAGTTCCCAGAGTCCGGTGAATCCGCCGAGCAGCAGAACGGCAAGCACACCGAGTCCCAGCGCGAACTCGTGAATGCGGAGACCGCAGATATAGACCCGCGGACCCAGCGGGTGCCGTTCCAAGCGCAGCACGGGAGGAGGGTAGAGATCGGCTATTAGCGTCCGATGAGGGCCTGCTCCTCCGTGGCTGGGCGCGCAGCGCCGGGTGGCAGTGGGCTAGCGGTAGGGCGGGTGAAGCGGGAGAAGGACGGGCGCTCGCGGCTTCTGGGCGAAGTCGAAGTCGTTGGCGAGGTTGCCGAGGATCTTTTCGTTCTCGCGGACGCACTCGGGCGAACGGCGGCGAACTCTGCGCCGAGTCGATTGGCTGGGGGTCACCGGTTCGAGCCCGGTACCGCCCGTTTCCCCAGCTTTTCCATGAACGCCCGTCAGCCGCTTGATCAAGCCGTTTTCTGGCGGCTCATTACCATCGCCACAGGTGCCGTGGTGCCGCGCGAAATGCGTAGAGTCGGGCCTGAGTCCAACCGATGGAGGAGCCGAAGTGACGAGCATGTACGCAGTTGTCGACCCCGCGACCGGCGAAACGATCAGGGAGTATCCGACGATCACAGATGACGCGCTGCGGGGCGCGATTGCCCACGCGGACCAGGCGCACCGGGAATGGTCGCAAGCTTCGACTGTGGCCGATCGCGCCTCGCTGGTGCGGCGCGTCGGCGAGTTGTACTCGGAACGGCGAAAGGAGCTCGCGGAGATCATCGTCGCCGAGATGGGCAAGCCGGTAGGACAGGCTCGAGGCGAGGTCGACTTCTGCGCGTCGATCTACGAGTTCTACGCCGACAATGCGGAAGCTCTCATGGCCGACGAGCCGATCGAGCTCCTCGGCGGTGAAGGGTCCGCCGTCGTTCGCCGCAGCTCGCTCGGCGTTCTGTTGGGGATCATGCCGTGGAACTTTCCCTGCTACCAGGTCGCCCGTTTCGCGGGGCCGAACCTGATCATCGGCAACACGATCCTGTTGAAGCACGCGCCCCAGTGCCCGCAGTCGGCCGAGGCGATGGAGCGGATGTTCGCCGACGCCGGCTTCCCTGCCGGCGCCTACGTGAACATCTACGCCACGAACGAGCAGATCGAGTGGGTGCTCGCCGATTCGCGCGTCCGTGGCGTCTCCGTTACCGGCTCAGAGCGCGCCGGCGCCGCGGTTGCGGAGATCGCTGGTCGGAATCTGAAGAAGGTCGTGCTCGAAATGGGCGGCTCTGACCCCTTCATTGTCCTCGGCACCGACAACCTCGACCAGACGGTGCAGGAGGCTGTCGCTGCACGGATCGACAACGCGGGCCAGTCGTGCAACGCCGCGAAACGGATGATCGTGATCGACGAGCTCTACGAGCAATTCCTGGCGAAGTTCACGGCCGCGCTCACTGCTGTGAAACAGGGAGATCCGCACGAACGCGGGACGGAACTCGGGCCGCTTTCCTCTGAGGTGGCGTCCGAACGCCTCGAAGATCAGGTCCGCCGTGCGGTCGAGCAGGGCGCGACGGTTGTCGCCGGCGGCCAGCGCAACGGCAATTACTTTGAGCCGACGGTGCTGACGGACATCACGCCCGAGAACGACATCTACCGTGAGGAGCTGTTCGGCCCGGTCGCGCAGGTCTATCGCGTGCGATCGGAGGAGGAAGCGGTTGCGCTCGCAAACGACACGCCGTTCGGACTCGGCTCGTACGTGATGACGAACGACCCGGAGCAGGCTGAGCGCGTCGCGGACGGGATCGACGCCGGAATGGTCTACGTGAACATCGTGGGCGCAGACAGTGCCGAGCTGCCGTTCGGCGGCACTAAACGTTCCGGCTTCGGACGCGAGCTCGGCCGCTACGGCGCGGACGAATTCGTCAACAAGAAACTGATCCGCGTCGGTTGAGCTCGAAATCGACTCTCCCGGGATGCGGCGCCGGCTGGGAGCACCACCCGTGGTCGCAGCTGGGGGTGGACCTGAGCAGGCGGCCAGCACCCGGGCGGAAGCTCACACCTCCGCGGCCTGTCGCATCCGGGCACGCTGTGCAATAGCGAACACGAGCAGCGAGATGCCGCTGCCAAGGAGTGCTCCGGCGATGACGTCGGTGAGCCAGTGCACTTGGAGGTACGTGCGACTCCAGGCCATGCCGACAACACCGAGGCTGGCGAGCGCCCACCACCATCTGCGGCGCGTGCCGGGCGTGGTGAAGAGCAGGACGAGCGCGACACAGGTCGCGCCTGCGTAGGTGGCATGGCCAGAGGGGAAGGAGGCGCCGACGGGGTGAACGAGCCCGTCGGGCGGACGGGCGCGATCGACCAGCAGCTTGAGGAGCGCCGAGAACAGCGGCGCCAGGCTCTCCGCGATGGCGAACGCGACGAGGGCGAGCCAGCGACGTCGGCGAAGGAGGAGCAGTCCGACGAGGGCGAGCGCAAGGGCACGGCCGAGCCCGCGCCCGAGCCAGTTGAAGACGAGCGCGAGATGGGTGAGCAACGGCGTCTCGAGGTGATGCATTGCTTCGGCCCAGCGGCGGTCCACGCCGAGGGGTCCTTCCGGTACGAGGATGGCGATCAGGACGACGAACGCGAGCATTGCGCCGGCTGCCCAAAGCGCATGAACCGGATGCGCGAGAAACGACTCACGGGTGGGTCGCGCTGGTCTCTTGCGACTGGTTCCGGTCCCGACGGCCGCCGGCCCGTTCACGTCCGGTACATGTGCGCAAAAGCCAAGATCCAGAACTCGATCTCGGCGATCAGCAACGCGACCAGCCAGAGCGTCACGACGAGGCCACGATCGTGGGATTCCCGCGACCCGGTGCGCGTCGATGGCTGGCGATCGGTGTGAGCGAGCTCATGTTCCTGATTACGGGGTGTCTTCGGCATCTCCAGCTCCATTCGTCGGTGTCGGACTGCGCCGGCACGAACTGCAAGTGCCCACAACGATGACCGGCCCCGCTGCCAGGCGGATGCCTCGCCTGTGGCTCGCGCTGCCGACGTGCCGATTGGCGCGCACGCGTGATGGCAGCAGCCTCACGCGCCGTGGCATCGACTTGGCAGTGGGGTGCGCGAGGGTGCGAGCGTCATCGACGTTCGACCAAAGGAGTGGCACCATGGCTGAGAACGTAATCCTCATCCGGTTCGAGGAGCCGAGCAAGACCTACGAGGCGTTGAAGATCCTCAAGAAGTGCGACGCCGAGGGTCGCATCGGCCTCGAGTCGGCAGTGATCGTCGAGCGCAAGCCCACAGGCGAGCTGCGCACCCTCGAGAGCTGGGACAACACCGGGCCCGTCGGCATGGCGGGCGGTTCGCTGATCGGAATGCTCGTGGGCGTGCTGGGTGGGCCTGTGGGCGTCTTGCTCGGCGCCGGCGCCGGCGCCGCGATCGGCGGCGCGTTCGACATCGATCGCACCGTGACCTCCGACGAGGCGCTCACCACTCTCGGCAGGGCGATTCCGCCCAAGGCAACCGCCCTGCTCGCACTCGCGGACGAGCCTGTCGTCGAGGTGATTGACGCCGAGATGGACATGCTCGGCGGCACCGTCGAGCGGCACACCGCCGCCGAGGTGACGGCCGAGGTCGGGGCGGCGGAAGACGCTGCCGATGCCGCGGCTCGAGAAGCGCGACGGGTCCTGCGCGAGGAGCGCAAGGCGAAGCTGAGCGCCGACGTGCACGAGCAGGTGGGGAAGGCGAAGGAGAAGCTGCACGTCTCCTGACGAGCATCGCGTCTGACCACAGTCGAGGCCCGCCGAGCGGCGGGCCTCGACGTTTCTACGGCAGCTCGAGCGAACGGCGAGCGCTCTCGTGGCTGCGGGAGATCCGCACGCGGAGCGCAGCGGGCCGGACAACGAACTGGAGCGGCGGGCTGAGGTCGACTGCCTCGCCGTCGATGCCGGCGTGGACGGGGGCGGTGGCGATCACCTCGAGTTGCTTCGCCGTCCACGTCCGCGCGAAGGTCTGGCCGGGAGCCGGCCGATCGAGTACGACGATGCCGAGCTGCCCGCTGTCGAGGGCAGGGCGGGTGCCAGGCGCACGGGGTGGGTCGACGGAGTAGGGGTTGTTCGACACGAGCACGACGGCCGGGTCGCGATGGGAGCGGCCGCGGTCGTCCGCAAGCTCCAGACCGGCTGCCGGCGCGCTTGGCCCGAGCACCTGCGCGGCCGTCTGCGCGAGCGTGCGCGTCTTGGCGTCGCGGTATGCCGACTGCCGAACGGCGTCGCCGTAGATCCCGAGCGAGACGTTGTTGAGGAAGAGGCGGCCGTTCACCTCGGCGACATCGATCCGACGCTCGACGCCGTCGGTGAAAGCGTCGAGCGAGCCGAAGAGATCGCCGCGGTCGACGCCGACGTCGAGCGCGAAGTGGTTGCGTGTGCCGGCGGGGACGCAGACGAAGGGAAGGTCGTGCGCGAGAGCGGCTGCGGCCACGACGGCGAGCGATCCGTCGCCGCCGGCAGCGCCGAGCGCGTCGGCGCCGCGGGCGACCGCGTCGTCGACGAGCGCTGCGAGGTCGTCGTCCGGGCCTAGGACGATCACGTCGATGCCGCGCTCGCGCGCCCGCTCGGCGAGGCCGGCGCGCGTCGCCTTGCCGCCGCCCGATCTCGGGTTCAGGAAGAGCACGGGCCGCCGCGGTGGATCCGCGGCAGACGAGGCTCCCGGCGTCATCCGGTGCGACGTAACCGCACCGGACGGTGAGCCTGGGCGGCGGGTGGGTCGTGATCGAGCACGAGCACGTCGATCAGTG
This sequence comes from uncultured Actinomycetes bacterium, assembly GCA_963731015.1. Taxonomy (GTDB): domain Bacteria; phylum Actinomycetota; class Thermoleophilia; order Gaiellales; family Gaiellaceae; genus Palsa-739. The sequence goes on along the minus strand of CAVSTY010000002.1, from coordinate 149,526 downwards.
TGGCGACTGCCGAGGTGAACGGCACGGCGAGGATCACGGCGAAGCCGCCGAAGAGGACGCCTACGACCGAGACGCAGAGCAGAGTCACCAGCGGCGAGAGCCCGACCGTCTGCCCGATCCGCGGGTTGACGACGTAGGTCTGGAACTCGCGCACGACGACCAGCCACAGCAGCGAGAGTCCGGCGACGTGCAGGGACTGGGGGACGCCGACGGCGAGGACGAGGATCGAACCGATGATCGGGCCGATCAGCGGCACGATCTCGATCAGGCCGACGAATGCGCCGACGAGCAGCCAGTAGTCGAGGCCGATGACGTAGAAGCCGGCCGAGAGGACCAGGCCGACCGCGAAGATCATCAGGAAGCGGAGCCGCGTGTACGCGCCGAGTCGGCGGTCGAGCGCGAGGTACGTCTCCCGCGCCTTCTCGCGCTTCGACTCGGGTGCGAGCGAGGTGAGCAGCGGCGATGATCTTGTCCCGCTCGGAGACGCAGTACCAGGTGGCGGCGAGCGTGAAGAAGACCGCTACGACCGCCTCGCCTGCCTTCTGTCCGTACGTCGCGACGGGGTGGAGGAGTTCCGTCCCCGTCGGGAGTCGATGCAGGTGAAGCTGCAGCCAGGCGAGCACGCGGTCGCCGATACCGATCGTCTGCCCGTGACCCGTGCCGGCGGTTGAGCCGTGGCCGAGCGCGTGGCCGATCTGGTGCAGGGCCGGCGGCACCGCGAGCCAGAGGAGCAGCGCAACCAAACCGCCGACGACGAGGAAGTGAAGGAGGATCCCGAGCGACTGGGGGACGCGGTGCCCGCTGAGCCAGTCGACGCCCGGCCGGATCGCGGCCGCCAGTGTCACCGCGAGCAGCAGCAGGATGAGGATGCTCCGCACCTGCCAGATCCCCGCGGCGAGCGCGACCACGGCGAGCGCGGCGGCGGTGGCCTTGGCAACACGGATGGTGAGGTCACTCGGCATCTCAGTCGCTCCTTCTCTGTCGGGTCGAGAGGAGCGTGCGACGAGGTGATGCCAACGCAGTGCCAGCGCCTGGGCGCTGGATGCCAGCGTTCGGGCGTGCGAGACTCGTCCGAGGAGGCAAGCCGCCATGCAGGAGTTGCTCGAAATCCGGCTTCTCGGCCCGTTCGAGGTTCTTGCGGGCGGGACGTCGGCGGACGTGGGCGGCTCGAAGCGCCAGGCGCTGCTGGCGATGCTTGCGCTCCGGCAGGGCCGGGTGGTCGACGTCGACGCGCTCGTCGACGGTCTGTGGGGCGAGGCGCTCCCGGCCGCTCCGCGGAACGCGCTCCATCATCACATCGCCCGCCTGCGCGCCGCGCTCGGAGAGGAATCGATCGTCGGCACGGCCGACGGGTACGCGCTCGAAGGACGCGCACGTCGATGCCGTGCACTTCGAGGAGCTGCTCGCGGAGACGCGCTCCGCGCTGCGCGACAGCGACGTCCCTGCCGCGGCCGACGCGGTGGCGTCGGCGCTCGACCTCTGGCGCGGATCGGCGCTGCAGGGTCTGACCGGCACTGCTTGGTTCAGCGCCGAGGCGCGCCGGCTCGAGACGCTGCGCGTCGACGCGCTCGAGGAGGACTTCGAGGTCAGGCTCGCGCTCGGCGAGCATCGGGAGCTGATGCCGGCGCTCCGCTCGGCGCTCGTGGACAACCCCTTCCGCGAGCGGCTGTGGGGGCAGCTCATGCTGGCGCTCTATCGCAGCGGCCGCCAGGCCGATGCGCTCGAAACGTTCCAGGAGGCGCGGCGCGTGCTCGCCGACGAGCTGGGGCTCGAGCCGGGGCCGGAGCTACGGCGGCTTCAGGAGGCGATCCTCGCGCACGACCCGGCGATCGCCGCGGTTCCCGTGGAGCGCAGGCGCCGCGGCAACCTCCCGGCGCCCGCGACGTCGTTCGTCGGCCGCGAGGACGACCTCGGCGCGATCGCCGCGCTCCTGCACGAGCACCGTCTCGTGACCCTCACCGGCCCGCCCGGCGTGGGTAAGAGCCGGCTCGCGGTCGAGACGGCACGCTCGCTCGAGGACGAGCTCCCCGACGGCACATGGCTCGTCGACTTTGCGCGCGCGGGCGACGCGGGCGATGCTGTCCGGCTCCTCGCACACGCCGTTGATGTTCGCGGCTCCGACCCGCTCGCACGCGTGACTTCGAGGCTGCGAGCTGCGGAAGCGCTCGTGGTTCTCGACGCGTGCGAGCACGTGCTCGCCGAGGCAGGGCGGATCGCGTCGACGCTCCTCGCGGAGTGCCCTCGAGTGCGGATCGTGGCGACGAGCCGCGAAGCGCTCCACGTCGCGAGCGAGGCGAGGTTCCCGGTGGCGCCGCTCGAGGGCGCGGCGGTCGAGCTCTTCCTCGAGCGTGCGCGTGCGGCGCGACCCGGCTTCGAGCCGGATGCGGAGGCTCTCGCGCTCGCCGCCGAGATTGCCCGGCGCGTCGACGGGTTGCCGCTCGCGATCGAGCTCGCCGCCGCACGCGTGAACGTGCTCGGGCTCGGGGAGCTCGTCTCGATTCTCGAGCGGCGCGCGGCGCTCCTGCGTGATAGCCCGGCCTCCGACCCCGACCGCAGCGCGTTGCAAGGGCTCGTCGAATGGAGCTACGACCTGCTGCACGGAGACGAGAAGACGCTCCTCCAGCAGCTGGCGGTCCATCGCGGCGGCGCGTCGCTGGCGTCGCTCGTCGCGCTGGCAGCGGGGCACGAACTCAACGAGGCGACCGTCGCGTATCTCGTCGCGTCGCTGGTCGACAAGTCGATCGTGTCGGCCTCGTTCGCAGGTGGCCCGGCCCGGTACGACATGCTCGACACGGTCCGCGAGTACGTGCTCGAGCGTCTCGCCGAGAGCGGCGGGCTCGCCGCCGCCCGCGGCGCGCACGCCGATTACTTCGCGGCACTGGCCGACGAGGCGCGCGACGGGTTGCGCGGGCCGGAATGGCTGAGCTGGCAACGCCGCCTGGAGCTGGAGAACGACAACCTCTGGGCCGCGCTCAGCCCACGCACGCGACGCGTCCGATCCTGCCGTTGCGGTTCGGCTCGGCACGTTGGGTTGGTACTTCGCGCTGGCCGACCGCGTCTCCGAGGGTCGGCGCTTCCTCGAGCTCGCCCTCGCTGCCACGGACGACGCCGCTCCCCTGGAGCTGCGGATCGAGCAGCTCGCCGACCTCTGCTACATCGCAACCGAGGAGTTCGACCTCGATCGCTGCGCTGGCCGTCGGCGAACGCGCCGTGTCGCTTGCCGCTCCTGCAGCACCATGGCAGCGCGGCTTCGCGCAACTGATGCTCTCGCTCGCCCTCGGGCAGTCGGGCGACCTTGAACGCGCTGCCGCGATGGCGGACGACGCGGCCGCCGCGTTCGAGGAGTCCGGAGACGACTGGGGCATCGCAGCGAGCAGCCTCATTCGCGCAATTGGTGCGGCGCACGCCGGCGACGTCTCCACCGTCACTGCGACGGCCTCCGTCGCCCGCCGGCACTCGGAGGCAGTCGCATACGACGCCTTTCGCGCACCGGTGCTGCTGCTCGAAGCGTGGGCGGCCGAGACGCGCGGGGAAGACGCGGCCGCGGCGGATGCGTACCGGCGCGCGTTCGAGCTCGCCGACCGAATCGGGTTCGGCGACCACGCGGCGTTCGCTCTCGTACGGCTCGGTGCGATAGCTCTCGCGAACGGCGATCTGCGCAACGCCGAAGAGCTCCAGCTTCAGGCGCTTGCGACAGCCGAGGTGGCCCAGGCGACGCTGGTCGCGGCCCAGGCACGCGTCCAGCTCGCCCGGATCGCCGCGGCGTCCGGAGACGCCGAGGAAGCCGCTCGCCTGTACCGCGAGGTCATCGCGTGGTCGACGATGCAGCGGCCGCACCAGGCGCGCGAGAGTCTCTTCGTCGCGCTCGCCGGCAACCCGGCGACGGCAGCAGAGAGTGGGCTCGCCGAGATCCCCGAGCCCCGTCCGGAAATCGTCTAGAGCTGGCAGAAGCGCCGCTGCGCCTGGCAGAGCTTTGGCAGCGGCGTCGACGAGCCTTCGGCGCATCACACAACAGCCAATTGGAGGCTCGAAGATGAGCACAACCACGAACGACGACCAGCTTGCGGAGATCCGCCGCCGGATCGACCGGCTGCAGGCATTCGCGCAGGCTGGCCCCGCTGAGAACAGCCCGCGAATCCGCCGTCATCTCGACGCGCTGCGCCGCGAGGAGGCATCCATCGTGGCCGCGGCCCCCGAGGCACCTGATCACGTCGACGAGAAGGTCGGGCAGCTGAAGACGAGGCTCACCGTCGCCGAGAACTCGGTCGTCGCGGACATCTCCGACGACTGGACGACGTTCGCGCGCGCCGTCGAGGACGAGCTCCGCAGCTGGGACACCTACCTCGAGCGGCTGCAGACAACGGCCGCAACGAAGGACGGGAACGCGCGCGAGCGGGCCGAGGCGGCGATTGCCGACGTCCGCACCAGGCGAATCGCGGTCCACGACCGCCTCGCACAGGCGCGCAAGAACGTCAACGGCGCCTGGCACGAGCAGAGGAACCACGTCAGCGCGGCCCGCGACGAGCTCGAACGGAAGGCCGACGAGCTGCCGGCGAAGGTCAAGTGAGAAGGAGGAGAACGACGTGCACACGATCGATCCGGCTCTTCTGACCGCACTCCTTGCGATGTGCGTCGGTGTGCTGATGGTGGACGCCGGCCTTGCGAAGCGGCGGCTCGCCTGGCGACCGCGGCGGACGAAGCGCGATCGAAGGCGGCGGCGCTGATGCAGCAGACAGCGACCGGCGCGACGCAGGCGCGGCGCGCGCCGCGATCGCTCGCCGGCGCGTCTCGCACCAACCGAACCCGGCGCTCGTCGAGCACGCCGACCAGCGAGCAGAGAGCATCGAGAACCGGATAGCCGACCGGATCACCGCGTTCGCGGGCTCGATGCCGTTCGTCTACATCCACATTGCCTGGTTCGGCTGCTGGATCGGATTCGGCGTCGAGAGGTACCCGTTCGGACTCTTGACGATGATCGTCTCGCTCGAGGCGATCTTTCTCTCGACCTTCGTGATGATCAGCCAGAACAGGGCGGACGCGAAGCGTCAGGCGATCGCCAACCAGCAATGGCGGACCGTCGAGGAAGAGGACAGACAGAACGAAGAGCTGCTCGCGCTCTCACGTCAGATCCTCGACCTCACGAAGGCGATTCACGCAGAGACGCCTTCGCGCCCGGCAGCGTAAAGAGAGGCGACTCTCCGCAGCCGGGCGCCTCGCGCGACCCGCGCGCGGCGTTTGCCGTCTTGGCAGCACGGAGCGCGGCGGTGGCAGCGCTCTGGCATCGACCCCGTGCAGGTTCCGTGGCGCAAACGTCAACCCGAATGGGAGGTAGAAGATGGACACCTTGTTCGATCGCGCCGCGGAGACCTCGCGGACGCAGCTCAAGAAGATGCGCTGGACGCTCGGCCTGCACGGCCTGGTGTCGGTCGTGTTCGGCGTGATGATTCTCGCGTGGCCCGGCATCAGCGTCTACGCGCTGACGATCGTCTTCGGCGCCTACACGCTCGCCACGGGCATCGTCGAGCTCGGCACCGCGTTCACCTCGCGGGGCAAGGAGGAGCGCGGGTGGCTGGCTCTCCGCGGCCTGCTCGGGATCGCCGTCGGCGTGCTGGTCTTCGCCTGGCCCGGCATCTCGGCGCTCGCGCTGCTGTACGTGATCGGCTTCTACGCCGTCACGCTCGGGATCCTCGCCGTCTTCGGGTCGTTCCGGCTCCCGCTGGCCGGAAGCGACGCGGCGTCGATGGTCCTGACGGGCCTCGTGTCGATCGTCTTCGGGATCGTGATCTTCGCGAAGCCGGGTGCAGGCGCGCTGGCCGTGCTCGCACTGATCGCGGCGTTCGCGCTCGTCACCGGAGTCACCGAGCTCGTCGTCTCGATCGGCGGCGAGAAGCTGCTCGAGCGGAAGGCGAAGAAGGCATTCGCGCCGCCCCGGATGTCGGCGAAGACGACTCCGCAGCCCTCGCATTGACCGTCGATCTGCACAACCGCACCTCCACGGAGCCGGCGCCCAGCGCGCCGGCTCCACTTGCATCTGCCGACCTGAATGACCTCGGCGGCAGCAAGGGGAGACGGCTTGGCATTGGCGTGGCATCGCTCTCCGCCAGCGTGCGTCGCACAGCCACGAAAGGAGTTGCGATGACCGCACTAGAGATCGAACAACGCACCGCCACGTCGACCCGCTGGACCGTCGACACAAACGAGACTTCCGTCGAGTTTGCCGTCAAGACGTTCTGGGGCCTGATGACCGTTCACGGCCGCTTCGACCGGTTCGACGGCTCGTACGAGGTCGGCCCTGGCGGCACGACGATCGAGCTCTCGATCGACGCCGACAGCCTCGACACCGGGCATGCGACCCGCGACAAGCACCTCCGCTCGACCGACTTCTTCCACGTTGTCGAGCACCCGCAGGTGCGCTTCACGTCGACCCGCGTCCACCACGTGACCGGCGACATCCTGCACGTCGTCGGCCGCCTCGAGGCAGCAGGAGAGGTCGTGCTGCTCGAGTTCCCCGCCACCGTACGGCAGCTCGGCGACGCGCTCGAGATCGAGGCGACCACGACCATCGACCAGCGGCAGCTCGGGATGAGCAGCGGGCAGCTCGGCATGATCCGTCCGCCGGCGACGCTGCACGTCAACGCGCGGTTGAGCCGATGACCGCTCGCCATCGAGTCGTGATCGTCGGCGGCGGCTTCGGCGGCCTCGCCGCCGCGAAGGCGTTGCGTCGGGCACCCGTGGACGTGACCGTGGTCGACCGGCAGGCGTACCACCTCTTCCAGCCTCTGCTCTACCAGGTTGCGACAGGCGTCCTGTCACAGGGGAACATCGCGCCTCCCCTCCGCGACGTTCTGCGCCACCAGCGCAACGCGGAGGTCGTCCTCGCCGAGGTCGGCGGTGTCGACCTCGAGCGCCGCGTCGTCGAGTGCAGCCTCCTCGACCGGACGTGGGAGCTCTCCTACGACAGCCTCATCGTCGCCGCCGGCTCAGCCCAGTCGTACTTCGGCCACGACGAGTTCGGCCTCCACGCCCCCGGCATGAAGACGATCGACGACGCGCTCGAGGTGCGCGGGCGGATCTTCGGCGCCTTCGAGCTCGCCGAGCTCGAAGATGACCCGGCCCGGCGCGCCGCCTGTCTGACCTTCGTCGTCGTCGGCGCCGGGCCGACCGGCGTCGAGATGGCCGGGCAGATCGCCGAGCTGTCGCGCTACAGCCTCCCCTCGAACTTCAGGCGCATCGACACCGCAGCCGCGCGCATCGTCCTGGTCGACGGCGGCCCGAGGATCCTGTCGAGCTTCGACGAGCGGCTCGCGCGGCGGGCCGCGGCGAAGCTCGAGCGGATGGGCGTCGAGATCAGGACGGGGACACTCGTCACCGACATGGACGCCGGCGGCGTCCAGCTCCTGACCCCCGACGGCGGCGAGCGTCTCGACGCGATGACGAAGATCTGGTCGGCGGGCGTACAGGCGTCTCCGCTCGGCAGCCATGCTCGCCGCGCAGGCGGGCGTCGAGCCGACGCGCACGGGCCAGGTCCCGGTCGAGCCCGACTGCACGCTGCCCGGTCACCCCGAGGTCTTCGTCGTCGGCGACCTGATGGCGCTCGACGGCCTGCCCGGGCTCGCCGAGGTCGCGATCCAGTCGGGCCGCCACGCCGCGAGCACGAGATCCGGCGGCGGCTCGACGGCGACGCCGAGCCGCGGCCATTTCGCTACCACGACCTCGGCAGCCTCGCCGCCGTCTCGCGCTACTACGCGATCGGCGAGCGCCGCAACACCCGCGTGTGGGGCTTCGCCGGCTGGCTGGTCTGGCTCGTCGTCCACCTCACCTTCCTGACCGGCTTCAAGAACCGCGTCGGCGCGCTCTTCCACTGGATGATCAGCTTCTTCGGGCGCTCGCGCCCCGAGCGGACGATCACCGCGCAGCAGGTCTTCGCCCGCCAGGCGCTTGCCGCGTCCGTCCGAGCAGGTGAGCTCGATGACTGAGCTGACCGCGTCGCCGGCGGCGGCTGATCTTCGGCGCGCTGCTCCTCGTGCTGTTCATCGCGTCGCTCGACCAGACGATCGTGTCGACGGCGTTGCCGACGATCGTCGGCGACCTCGGCGGGCTGCAGCACCTCTCCTGGGTCGTCACCGCCTACCTGCTCGCGTCGACGGTGGTCGGGCCGCTCTACGGCAAGCTCGGCGACCTCTACGGCCGCAAGCGCGTCCTGCAGGTCGCGCTCGTGATCTTCCTGGCCGGCTCCGCTCTCTGCGGGGCGGCGCAGACGATGCCGCAGCTGATCGCCTTCCGCGCCGTGCAGGGACTCGGCGGAGGCGGACTGATCGTCGTGGCGATGGCGGTCGTCGGCGATCTCGTCCCGCCGCGCGAGCGCGGCCGTTACCAAGGCCTGTTCGGAGGCGTGTTCGGCGTCGCGACCGTCGCGGGGCCGCTGCTCGGCGGCTTCTTCGTCGACAACTTCTCCTGGCGGTGGATCTTCTACATCAACCTGCCGTTCGGCGCCGTCGCACTCGCGGTGATCGCAATCGCCTTCCAGTCGCGGCAGGTCACGGAGCGGCATCGGATCGACTGGCTCGGGACACTCGTCCTCGCCGGGGGGCTGTCGGGCGTGATCCTCTACGCGAGCCTGGGCGGCACGACGTATGCCTGGTCCTCCCCGGGGATGCTCGCGGCGATCGTGGGCGGCGTCGCGCTGCTCGCGCTGTTCCCGTTGGTCGAATCGCGCGCCGCGGAGCCGATCCTGCCGCCGGAGCTCTTCCGCAATGCGACCTTCCGGACGACGAGCGCGATCAGCTTCGTGCTCGGGTTCGCCCTCTTCGGCTCGGTCACGTTCGTGCCGCTCTACCTGCAGGTCGTCAAGGGCCACAGCCCGACCGAGTCGGGCCTCCTGATGACGCCGATGATGCTCGGCCTGCTCGTCACCGGAATCGCGAGCGGCCTGCTGATCACGCGCTACGGACGCTATCGCCCGTTCCCGATCATGGGGACGGCGCTGGCGGCCGTCGGGCTCTACCTCCTCAGCCGGCTCGGCGTCTCCACGCCGACCTGGGTCGCGGCCGCGTACATGCTGATCCTCGGCCTCGGGCTCGGCCTGACGATGCAGGTGCTCGTGCTCGCCGCGCAGAACGCGGTCGACTACCGGTTGCTCGGCGTTGCGACGTCCGGTGCGTCGCTCGCGCGTCAGATCGGCGGCTCAATCGGCGTTTCGATCTTCGGCGCGATCTTCACCAACCGGCTGGGCCACGAGCTCGTCCAGCGCGTGCCGCACGGTGTGCACGTGCCGACGAACGTGAGCCCCGCCGTCGTCCACCAACTTCCACCCGTGATCCACGCGCTGTACGTGGCGGCCGTTGCGGCTGCGCTCCACCCGGTCTTCCTGACCGCGGCCGGTGTGATGGTCGGCGCGTTCGGACTGAGCTGGCTTCTGCGCGATGTGCCGCTGCGAGAGACTGCCGGGTCCGCGAGCATGGGCGAGAGCCTCGCGGTGCCGCGGGAGGCGCGATCCGAGAACGAGCTCGAACGAGTTCCAGCCCTCTCATCCGTCGCGCCGTCTCGAGGCGGATCTCCGGCGATCACAAGGGTCTAGTCCGACCGGCCAACCGTGCGTTGGGTGCGCGTGCAGGGTCGTCTCTGTCGACCGCCTCTGATGGAATTCGGCCCACCGGGGCTGCGGCGGCCGAGTCTGAACTGTCACCACCGTTGTTGCGTCCGGCCGGCGCCAGAGGTCGCAGCTGGGGCGACTCGGAACGTGGCGTCAGAGCCGGCGTCCGCCCATGCGCCGTTGAGGAGCATGCGAGCTGCTTCAGCCACCTTTCGGCGCCTCGTCGTCGATCACGACTCGCATCAGGTCGCGGATCGAGACGATTCCGATCGGCTTGTCGCCCTCGAGCACCGGGCAGGTGTCGGAACCCGCCGTGGAGCATGATCGCCGCGGCGTGCCCTGGCCGCTCGTCCGGCCTCGACGGTCTCCGGGTCGTGCGTCATCCAGGCACCGACCTTCGTCCCCTCGACTCCGCCGGTCGCGACGGCGCGCAGCACGTCGCGCTCGGTGAGGATCCCCGAGAGACGCTCGCCGTTCAGGACGAGCGCCGCTCCGACTCCGCGCGTCGTGCATCTGTGCGGCTGCGTCGGTCAGCGTCTCGGTCGCGTCGACGGTCAGCAGACGTCCTCGACATCACTTCGCCTACGGTCTGCATCTCAATCCCCCAGCTCGGTCCTGCGCCGGTCGACGAACGCCTTGAGCTCCGCCTCGAGGTCGGCGTCGATCGGCGGCTTCTCGTACTCCTCGAGCGTCTTCTTCCAGATCTCGGTCGCCCGTGCGGCCGTGTCGTGGGCGCCGTTGCGGTTCCAGCGCTCGTAGTTCTCGGTCGAGGAGACGAGCGGCCGGTAGAAGCACTCGCGGAACCGCTCGAGCGTGTGCGCCGCGCCGAGGAAGTGGCCGCCCTGGCCGACCTCCTGGTGCGCCGAGTACGCGAGCGTCTCCTCGTCGATCCGCGAGTGGCTCGAACGCCGCGTGCAACATCCGGAGCTGCTCGACGTCGACGACGAACTTCTCGTAGCAGGAGACGAGCGCCGACTCGAGCCAGCCGGCCGAGTGCATGACGAAGTTCGTGCCGGCGAGGAAGGTCGGCCAGAGCGACATCATCGACTCGTAGCCGGCCTGCGCGTCGACGACCTGCGACGAGGTGAGCGCACCGCCGCCGCGGAACGGCAGGTTGTAGTGCCGCGCGATCTGGCCCGTGCAGAGCAGGCCGACGGCCGACTCCGGCGTGCCGAAGCTCGGCGACCCGGACTGCATGTCGGTGTTCGAGAGGAACGAGCCGAACACGACGGGACAGCCGGGGCGGATCGTCTGCACGAGCGCGATCCCCGCGAGCGCCTCGCCGACCTGCTGCGCGAGCGTGGCGGCAATCGAGACCGGCGACATCGCGCCCATGAGCAGGAACGGCGTGATCACCGTCGCCTGCCCGCGCCTTCGCGTACTCGACGAGCGCCGACAGCATCCGGTCGTCGTAGCGGAGCGGCGAGTTGACGTTGATCAGCGAGATGATCGCCGGCGTCTGCTCGAGCGACTCGCGGCCGAAGACGATCTCGGCCATCGCGATCGTGTCGACGGCGTTCGGGCCGGAGGTGACCGAGCCCATGAACGGCTTGTCCGACAGCGTCAGCAGCGCGAAGACCATGTCGAGGTGGCGCGAGTCGAGCGGCCGGTCGTTCGGCTCGCAGATCGTCCCGCCGGGCGAGTCGAGCTGCGGGAACGACTGCGCGAGCTTGCACGAGGTTCTGGAAGTCGTCGTAGGTCGCGTCGCGGCGCTCGGCTCCCTCGCGCACGAACGGGCAGCCGTAGACCGCGGAGAAGACCATGTGGTTGCCGCCGATGTGGACGCTGCGCTCGGGGTTGCGCGCCTGGAGCGTCGAACTCGGGCGGCGCCTTCGCGACCTGCTCGAGGATCCAGTCGGGGTCGAAGCGGACGAGCTCGCCCTCGACGTCCTGGCCGGCGTTCCGGAAGTACCTCGAGCGCCTCCGGGTGCAGGAACTCGATCCCGAGCTCGCTGACGATGCGCCGCCAGCCGCGCTCGAGCTCCGCGAGCGCGGCCTCGTCGAGGATCTCGTAGCGCGGCAGGTCGTTGATCAGCACAGCAGCCTCTCCAGTTCTCGCTCCAATCCTTCCACGCCGTGTCTCGCCTCGACCTCGAGTGGCAGGCCGAGCCGCTCGGCCGCGTGCTCGGCCGCCGCGCGCAGCTCCGGCGTCGGCTCCTGCGCGAGCCAGACGACCCTCTCGTAGTGCCGGAAGTAGTCGTCGCGCAGCTCCGGGTGGCGGTCGAGCCCGAGCCCGCGCCAGACGACGCGGTCGAAGCTGCGGACGAGGAAGTCGGTGAGGAAGTAGGTGCCCGGCTCGTGCTCGGCGCCGAAGACCTCGTAGCAGTGCGCGCCGGCGAGCCTGCGGTAGCCCGTCGAGGTCGGCGCCGCAGTGGGCGTAGGCGACGACGACGTCGTCGCCGTGCGGCCGCCTCGTCGACGGCGGCGCGGATCCGCTCCGGTCGGTTGTGCAGCTCCGGCGGCACCGGCCGGACGTCGACGTCCCAGCCGCGTCGCGCGGCGATCTGCTTCACGTGGAGCGCGAGCGCACCGCAGCGAGACGACGACCTGCGTCATGCGGGGAAGGCCAGCTGGTCGACGAACAGGTCGTTGAAGTCGGCGCGGCCGGACAGCTCGACGTACTCGACCTCGTCGAGCATCGCGTTCGCGGCCGCGCGCTCGGTCACCGAGAGCGCGGCGATCTTCGCGCCCTCGCCGGCGACGTTCCCGGCCGAGACGATGCGCGTCAGCGGCAGCTTCGGCACGAGCCCGATCTTCACCGCGCTCGCGCGCGCTGAGGTACGAGCCGAACGAGCCGCCGAGCAGCACCTGCGCGATCTCCCCCGGCTCGATGTCGAGGTCGCGGCAGAGGAGCTTCCAGCCGGTCGCGATCGACGCCTTCGCGAACTGGAGCTCGCGCACGTCGCGCTGCGAGAGGTAGACGTCGTCGCTGAGGTAGAAGACGTTCTCCTCGCCGATCTTGCCGAAGCGCTCTGACGCGTCGAGGATGAAGCGCCCGGAGTGGTCGAGCATCCCGGCGCCGACGAGCTCCGCGACCGCGTCGACGAGCCCCGAGCCGCACAGGCCGACCGGCGCGACGTCGCCGATCACCGTCAGCTCGACCTCGCCGTCGACGATCTTCACGCCCTCGATCGCGCCGTCGGCGGCGCGCATGCCGCAGCGGATCTGCGCCGCCTCGAACGCGGGCCCGGCCGGAGCGGCGGTCGCGAGCGTCTTCGCGGAGGAGCCGAGCACGATCTCGGAGTTCGTGCCGACGTCGATGAAGAGGCGCACGCGGCGGTCGAGCGTGATGCCCGTCGCGAGGATGCCGGCGACGATGTCGGGGCCGACGTAGGCGCCGAGCGCGGGGAACATGACGGCCGGCGCGCGCCGGTGGACGGCGACGCCGAAGTCGGTCGCCGTCGCGTCCGGCATGCGCCGCGTGACGACGGTGAACGGCGCCATCGACAGCGGCTCCGGGTCGATGCCGAGCGCGATCTGGATCATCGTCTGGTTGCCGGTGACGACGATCTCGTAGACCTCGGCGGGATCGACGTCCGCCTCCGCGCACACCTCGTCGGTGAGCTGCTCGCAGCGTCTCGTGCGCGTGCTGCTGCAGCAGCTCGAGCGCGTCGTCGTCCATCATGATCGCCGAGATCCGCGAGATCACGTCGGCGCCGAACGGCTGCTGCGCGTTCAGGATCGAGCGCACCGCCTTCGGCTGTCCGGTCTCGAGGTCGAGCAGCGTCGCGACGACCGTCGTCGTGCCGAGATCGAACGCGATCGCGTGGCGGCTGCCGCTCGTGTCGCCCGGCTCGACGTCGATCAGCAGGTCGTCGGCGAGCACCGCGGTCACCTTCCAGTCGGACGCGCGCAGCGTGCCGCCGAGCGTGCGCACGACCTCGAGCGGGACGCGCGGCTCGACGTCGTCCATCGCCGCGAGCAGGCGCTCGAGGTCGGAGCGCTGGTCGTCGAGCGTCGGCTCGTCGAGCTCGACGTAGCGCTTCTGCACCGCCGGCCGCAGGATCACGTGCCGGCCGACGCCGACGAGCGCAGCCTTCGGCCGCGTCTGCAGCGGCGGCACCTCGACCGTGAGGTCCTCCTGCGCGTTCGCGCGGCACGCGAGCCGCCAGCCGTTCTTCAGCTCCTCGATCGAGAACGCGCGCGGATCGACCGGGCTGATCGGCGCGTGCCCGGAGACGACCTTGACCTTGCACTTCTTGCACGTGCCGTGGCCGCCGCAGGTCGAGTCGATCGCGACGCCGTTCCAGCTCGCCGCGTCGAAGATCGTCGTGCCGGCGAGCACGCGCGCCTCCTTGACGGCGCGGTCTTCGCCCGACTGGAGGAAGCGCAGGCGGACGCGGTCGGGGTGCGGCTCCTCCGGAAGGTCCTCGACCGCGCTCATGCCGTCGCCGCAGCCTGCCTCGCGCGGTACATGCGGATCCAGGTCGCGCCCCACTCGTCGCGGCCGAGCAGGAAGTCGGTCGCGCGCACCGCCTCGACCATCTCCGGCCGGCGCGAGTCCATGATCGCGCTCGTCAGGCCGTGGCTCTGCGCGACCGCGAGGAACGCGGCGCCGAGCGTGTGGCGCCCGGGCAGGCCGAACGACGTGTTGCCGGCGCCGCAGGTCGTGTTCACGCCGAGCTCGTCGCGCAGCAGGTGCAGCGTCTCGACGAAGAGCGTCACCGCGCGCGGCTCCGCGCCGATCGGCATCGCGAGCGGGTCGATGATCACGTCCTCGGGCGGGATGCCGTGGTCGCCGGCGACCGAGACGATCTTCTTCGCGATCTCGACGCGCCGCTCCGGCTCCATCGGGATGTCGTCGTCGTTCGCGAGCCCGATCACCGCCGCGCCGTGCTTCGCGACGATCGGCAGGATCGCCTCGAGCCGCTCGTCCTCGCCGGTGACCGAGTTGACGAGCGCCTTGCCCTCGTACGCCGAGAGCCCGGCCTCGAGCGCCTCGATCACCGACGAGTCGATGCAGAGCGGCAGGTCGCAGAGGCCTTGCACGAGCGGGATCGCCTGCGCCCATCAGCTCGACCTCGTCGGCGAGCGGGTCGCCGACGTTCACGTCGAGCATGTCGGCGCCGCCCGCGACCTGCTGCGCGACGTCCGACCTCGAGCTGCGAGAGGTCGCCGGCCTGGAGCTGCGCCTGGAACGCCTTGCGGCCGGTCGGGTTGATCCGCTCGCCGATCACGCAGAACGGCTGCTCCGGCCCGATGACGACGGTCCTAGACCGCGACTGGACGACGGTATCCACTCGTCTCCCTTTCCGCTCGGGTGGGAATGCCGAGCCGCTGGCAGAGCCGCGGCGATGCCGGCCTCGCGGCGGAAGCTGATCAGGTGCAGGCCGGCGACTCCCGGCAGCGAGCGCGCGTGCTCGGCGAGCTCGACACGCGACGCTCGAAGCACTCCGCCTCCGGGTCGGCAGCGCGCTCGCAGCGCTCGATCAGTCGCCGCCGGCACCGCGATGCCGGGCACGTGCTCGTCGATGTAGCGCAGCGCGCGGGCGAGCGCACGAGGCAGATCGACGGGAGGAGCGCGCACTGCTCGCGCCAGCCCCTTCTCGACCGCCTCGCGCATGAACGCGTCGAGCCGGTCGCGGCTCGAAGCTAGACCTGCAGCTGCAGGAAGCGCGCGCCGGCGCGCACCTTCTTCAACGCGCGCTCGACGCGGTAGTCGTACGGCGGCGCGCCGGGGTTCTCGACCGCGCCGAGGAAGAGCTTCGGCGGCGGGTCGATCTTGCGGCCGGAGAGATAGGTGCCTCGCGCCATCGCGCCGCCGAGCGCGAGCAGCTGGATCGAGTCGAGGTCGAACACGCGCCGCGCCTCGGGCTCGTCGCCGGCGGTGACGTCGTCGCCGGTGAGGCAGCAGATGTTCTCGATCCCGTGCAGCGCGGCGCCGGCGATCTCGGCCTCGAGCGCGAGCCGGTTCCGGTCGCGGCACGTGAGCTGCATGACCGGCTCCATCCCGAGCTGCTTCAGCGCGATCGCGACGGCGAGCGGCGACGCGTGCGCGTGCGCGGACGTGTTGTCGGTCGCGTTCGTCGCGTCGACGTAGTCCTCGAACGGCGCGAACCGCTCGTGCACGGCGTCGAGCCCGCCGGCGTCGACCGAGAGGAGCTCGGCGGTGACGACGAAGCGGCCCGCCGCGAGCGCGTCCTCAAGCCGCGACATGCCAGCCCTTCGGCGTCTGCTTGTCGCGCTTCGGTCACGAGGTTGCGCCACGACGACGTGCCCCACGAGCCGGTTGTCGACCGGCGGCCGCAGGTCGTGGATCTCGTCCGCCCACGGCAGCCGCCGGCGAGCGCTCGACGGCCTTCAGCCAGACGCAGCGCATCTCGGGCTTCACCTCGCAGTGCCCGTCCGGCCGCACGCCGCCGCACGGGCCGTTGCGCAGCGTCTTCGGGCAGTTCATCGGGCACGTCAGGCCGGTCGAGTGCAGGACGCACTGGCCGCACATCTGGCAGCCGAAGACCGGCTTCTTGACCGCGGCCTCGACGAGGGCGAGCGGCTTCATCACGCGGGCACGGCACTCCGCTTCCGCTCGATCAGGTCCTTGGCGAGCCGGACGGCCGTCGACGCGTCGGCCGCGTAGCCGTCGGCGCCGACCTTGTCCGCGTACTCCTGCGTGACCGGCGCGCCGCCGACCATGACGATCACGTCGTCGCGGATCCCCGCCTTCTCGAGCGCGTTGATGTTCGCCTTGAACATCGGCATCGTCGTCGTGAGGAACGCCGAGAAGCCGACGATGTCCGGCTTGTGCTCCTGGATCTGCTCGACGAACATCTCGGGCGCGACGTTGACGCCGAGGTCGTGGACGGTGAAGCCGGCGCCCTCGAGCATGATGTTGACGAGGTTCTTGCCGATGTCGTGGACGTCGCCCTTGACGGTGCCCATGACGTAGGTGCCGACCGGCTGCGCACCGGTCTCGGCGAGCAGCGGGCGGAGGATGTCGAGCGCGCCCTGCATCGCGCGCGCGGCGATCAGCATCTCGGGGACGAAGAAGTCGCCGCGCTCGAAGCGCGCGCCCGACCTCCTCGAGCGACGGGATCAGCGCGTCGTAGAGCATCGACTCGGGCCCGAGCCCGTCCTCGAGACCCTGGTTGACGAGGTCCTTCACCTCGGGCGCGTTGCCGACGAGCGTGTTGTCGTAGAGGCCCTGCAGGATCTCCTCGTGGGTCATGCGGCACCTCGCGGTCGTCGGGAGAGGCGTCGCGCGCCTCGCCGCCGTCAGCAGTGGCGCGAGCTCCTCGATGCGGTCGGCGGTCAGCCGGGTCGTGGGGCCGGAGATCGAAAGGGCGGCGACGGTGGCATCCGTCGGGGCCGAGGACGGGGGCGGCGAGCGCGGAGAGGCCGACCTCGAGCTCGTCGATCGACGTGGCGTAGCCGCGCGAGCGGATCGAGCTCGCCGTCCTCGATCGTCGCCGGCGCCGAAGGCGAGGAAGCACTTGCCGTTGGCCGCGAGCGCGAACGGGACCCGCCGGCCGACCCAGTCGGTGACGCCGACGAAGTGCGCGGTGTCCTCCTGGGCGAGGTGCTCGACGCCGTCCGGTCCGGGAACGGCGAGGTTGATCGTCTCGCCGCTCGCGTCGGCGAGCCGGCGCAGGCTCGGCTGCGCGAGCTCGACGAGCGTCTGCGAGGCGTCGCGGTTCGCGTAGCGGAGGAGAACCGGTCCGGGCCGGAGGTGTCCGCGTGCGCCCAGCCGCTGGACGAGGCCCTGGCGCTCGAGCGCTCCGACGAGCCGCGAGGTCGTGCTCTTCGGGAGGCCGGAGCGCTCCGACAGCTCGCCGACGCTCAGCGGTCGCGCGGACTCGACGACGCCGACGAGCAGCTCGGCAGCGCGGTCGATCGCCTGGGTGCCGGTCGCCGCTGCCATCTCGCCCATATGGTGGAACATTCGTTCCACGGTTGTCAAGTTGCGAGGCGCGGGCTTCGCGGACGAGAGCTAGTCGAGCGACTCGGCGAGCAGCGTCGAGACGTCGGCGACGCGGAGCGGTGCGCCGACCTCGCGGACGCCGTCGTCGAGCATCACCGTGCAGAAGGGACAAGCGACGGCGAGCGTCTCCGCTCCGGTCTCGGCCGCCTCTCGGACGCGCTCGGCGTTGATCGGGCGGCCGCGCTCCTCCATCCACATGTGTGCGCCGCCGGCGCCGCAGCAGAACGTCTGCTTGCCGCTCCGCTTCATCTCGACCGGTTGACCGACCGCGGCGACGAGCTCGCGCGGCTCGATCTGTACGTCGTTGTGGCGCGCGAGGTAGCAGGAGTCGTGGTACGTGATCGGCTTCGTCGCGGCGTTCGGTTTGAGTCGGCCTTCGTGCACGAGCCGCGCGAGGAGCTCGCTGTGGTGGACGACTTCGTAGTCGCCGCCGAAGTCCGGGTACTCGTTCGCGAGCGTGTTGAAGCAGTGCGGGCAGCTGGCGACGATCTTCGTCACTCCCTGCTCGTTCAGCGTCGCCACGTTCTGCTCGGCGTAGGCCTGGAAGACGTACTCGTTGCCCATCCGCCGGGCCGGATCTCCGGTGCACGCCTCGCGCGGGCCGAGAATCGCGAAGTCGACGCCCGCCTTCTGCAGCAGCCTCGCGGTCGCCTCCGCCGACGTCCGCGCGCGCTCGTCGAAGGACGCGGCGCAGCCGACCCAGTAGAGGTACTCCGGCGCCGGGTCGCCCGGCTCGAGCACGCGCACGCCCAGATCGTCCGCCCACGCCGCCCGCTCGCTCTGCGGCTTGCCCCACGGATTCGCCGGCCCGCTCGACGTCCCGCAGCATCGGCTCGGCCTCCGCCGGGAAACTGCGGCGTCGACCATGACGCGGCTCCGGCGCAGGTCGACGATGTGGTCGATGTGCTCGATCGAGACCGGGCACGCCTCGACGCACGCTCCGCAGGTGACGCAGTCCCAGATCATCTCCTCGGGAACGCCGTTGCCGACGATCGGCTCGTCGCTCTGCGCGAAGAGCTGGTCGCGGACGCCCATGATCAGGAGCTTCGGCGAGAGGATCTTGCCGGTCGCGTACGCAGGGCAGGCGTCCTGGCAGCGCCCGCACTCGGTGCACGAGAAGGCGTCCACGACCTCCTTGCGCGTCAGGTCGGCGATCGTCGCGACGCCGAAGCGGAGCTCGTCGTCGGGCAGGTCGAAGCGCAGCGGCTCGAGCCGCCCGCGCGTGCGCGTGCGCGCGAGCCAGACGTTGACGCGCCGCGGTCGCGATGTGCAGGTGCTTCGAGTAGGGGCAGGTACGCGAGGAAGACGCCGATCACGGCGAGGTGCGCCCAGACGAAGCCACGGCCTGCCGACGCGATGCCAGAGCAGCAGCGTCATCACGACGAGCGCGATCATGCCCGAGGATGAAGTCGGCCTCGCCGAGATGCGAGCCGCGGAACCGCTCGGGCCGGACGACCTTGCGGATCACGAAGGCCGTCGACGACGCCCACGAGCACGAGCACGGCGAAGACGTCGCTCAGCACGCCGTACCACTCCGGCGTCGTGCCACGTCAGCCCGCCGCCGGCGACGGCGATCACGCCAGCACGATCGTCGGGAAGAGAACGAGGAAGCCCCAGAAGATGAAGGCGTGCATCAGCCCGGGCACGAGCCGCTGCAGCAGCTTGCGTCTGGCCGAGCACGATCTCGACCTCGTTGCGCGCGCGCTGCGGACGTCTGCCCGGGGCGGTCGTTCGGGCTTCGCGTTGCGGACGAGTCCGGTCAGGAACCAGGCGCGCCGCGCGAAGATCCCGCCGCAGACGATCACGAGCGCGACGAGGCCGATCGCGCCTATCCGCTGCACCTTTCGGAGCTCGGCGCTGATCGCCGGCACGACCTCGTGCAGGTCGCCGATCACCGCGTAGTCGGCGACGGCGAGGATCGGCGCCTCGGGATCGGTGTTGATCGCGAGGATCCTCTTCGCGCCC
The DNA here is from genome assembly GCA_963731015.1 of uncultured Actinomycetes bacterium. Lineage (GTDB taxonomy): Bacteria > Actinomycetota > Thermoleophilia > Gaiellales > Gaiellaceae > Palsa-739. Next base: position 130,051 of record CAVSTY010000002.1, on the reverse strand, counting down.
TTCGCGCCGGCGATGTGCTGCGTCGCGCCGCTGATCCCGCACGCGACGTACAGATCGGCCGAGATCTTCGTCCCCGTCTGCCCGACCTGGTCGGTGTGCGGGCCGCCAGCCAGCGCTCGTGACGACGCGCGAGCAGCCGACGGCGCCGCCGAGCAGGCCGGCGAGCTCCTCGATGATCGCGAAGCGCCTCCGACGAGCCGACGCCGCGGCCGCCGCCGACCACGACCTTCGCCTCGCGCAGGGAGACGCCGCTGCTCGACTCCTCGACGCGCTCGAGCACCTTCGGCGAGCCGTCGTCGCTCGGCGGTCAGCGTCTCGACGTCGCCGATCTCGGCGGCGGGCTGCGTGTGCGGTGCGACCGTCAGGAGCTGCGGCGAGCCGTGCAGCCGCGCCTCCTCGAGCAGGCTGCCGCCCCAGCGCTGCCGCGTGACGACGTCGCCGTCGACCGCGGTCACGTTGGCGGCGAACGGCTGGTCGAGGATGCGCGCCGACGTGCGCGAGCAGCTCGTTGCCGCGGTCGGAGCCGGCCGCGACGATCGCGTCGGCGCGCTCGTGCGCGCGAGCGCTGTCGCCCAGGCGGCGGGCTGGTAGGCGCCGTCGAACGCGACGGCCCGAACGTGCGCCGAGCGAGCGCGCGAAGCCGAGAGCCTGCGCGGAGAGATCGTCGCTCGGGCTCGACGAAGCAGAGGACGTTCACGCGACTCCCAGCTCCTGCAGCACCGCGACGACGCGCGGCGCTGCGTCCGCGCCGTCGCCGAGGATCTCCGCCTGCTTGCCCTGTCCCTCCGGCACGACGAGCCGCAGCTTCTCGAGCTGCGGCGCGGGCGGCGAGCACGGCCGTCCGCGCGAGCGGCTTCTGCTTCGCGCGCAGGCGGCCGGGCACCGACGGATAGCGCGGCAGGTTCAGGCCCTCGAGCACCGTCAGCACGGCCGGCAGCGGCGCCTCGTACACGTCGCGCGCGCCGCCGACGTCGCGCTCGCACGCGCGCGCGGCCGTCGCGCGAGCTCGATCTTCTTCAGGCCCGTGACGACCGGCAGCCCGAGCGCGTGCGCGACGCGGATGCCGACCTGGTAGCCCGCGGCGTCCGCCGACTCGTTGCCGAACAGGAGGAGGTCGAACGGCTCCGGTTCCGCCGCGGACCGCGTCGACGATCGCCGCCGCGGTCGCCTGCGCGTCCCACTCCTCGCCCTCCGTCTCGAGCAGGATCCCGCGGTCGGCGCCGATCGCCATGCAGTCGCGGAGCTGCTCCTCCGCCTCGGCCGGGCCGAGCGTCAGCACGACGACCTCGCCGCCGCCGCGCCTCGACGATCCGCACCGCCTCCTCGACCGCGCACTCCTCGTGCGGCGAGATCGTGAAGCCGAGGTGCTTCGTCTCGAGCGCCTGCGCGTCCGCGGTGAGCACCATCTTCCCGCCCGTGATCGGGACGCGCTTGACGCAGACGAGGATCCTCACGAGCGGATCCTCTCGTTGTCGGGATCGAACGGCGGCCGCGAGCCGACGACCTCGACCGTCGACGGGATAGAGCTCCTTCATGTACTGGACGTAGAGCTGTCCCGTGCGTCGCCGGGCGGCAGGTACGTCATGAGCGATGTACTTGCCGAGCGACGGCCCGGCGCCCGCGCGACGTGACGTACGAGCGGCGGCCGTTCGCGTCGACGAGCGGCGAGCCGTCCTCGCGCACGATCGGCTCGCGGCCGAGCGGAAAGCGCTGTCGTTCCCGCGTCAGCGTCAGCGTGCAGAGACCGCGGCCGGCTCGCGCTCGCGGTGCGGCGAGGTGCGCCTCCTTGCCGACGAAGTCCTCGCTCTTCACCTTCCACCAGGCCATGTCGGCCTCGACGACGTCGTAGTCCTGCGTCGAGCTCGAAGCCGAACGCGCGGTACGCCTTCTCGAGCCGCCCGGTCGTGCCGTAGACGCCGATGCCGGCCGGGACGACCCCGTGCGGCCGGCCGGCCTCCCAGACCGCGTCCCACAGCTTCGCTCCGTGCTCGAACGGCACGTACAGCTCCCAGCCGAGGTCGCCGACGTACGAGATCCGCGAGGCGAGCACCTCCATGCCGTCGATCGCGACCGTCTTCCAGGTCGCGAAGGGAAAGCCCTCGTTCGAGACGTCGTCGCTCGTGATCGACGAGAGGATGTCGCGCGCCCGCGGGCCCCAGAGGCCGACGGTGCAGAGCGCCGACGTGTGATCCTCGATCCGCGCCTCCGGCGCCGCAGTGGTCGCGCGAACCACTTCATGTCGGCCATGCCGTGCGCGCCGCCGGTGACGACCCGGAAGCGGTCGTCGGCCATCTTCATGATCGTCAGGTCGGACTTGAAGCCGCCGCTCGGCGGCGAGCACCGGCGTGTAGATCACGCGGCCCGTCCGGCACGTTCATCTGCCGCGCGGCGACCGTCTGCACGCAGTCGAGCGCGCCCGGGCCGACGACGTCGAAGACGCAGAACGCGGTCAGGTCGAACATCGCGGCGCGCTCGCGCATCGCGAGGTGCTCGGCGTTGATGATCGGCGACCACCAGCGCGCGTCCCACTCGTGCTCGCGCGGCTGCACGCCGTACTCCTCGACGAGCGCGCGCGTTCGACTCGTACCAGTGCGGCCGCTCCCACGCGGCCGCCTCGAAGAAGACGGCGCCGAGCTCCTGCTCCCGCTCGTAGAACGGCGAGACGCGGACGCCGCGGTTCGACTCCCACTGCTCGCCCGGATGGACGATCCCGTACGTCTTGTTGAAGCCCTCGGACGGCGCGGCCCTTCACGTGCTCGCGGCGTGCGCTGCTCGGGGTAGAAGCGCGCGATGTCCGACGACTGGAGGTCGATCTCCGGCTCGCCGAGCACCATCCACTCCGCCACGCGACTTGCCGACTCCCGGGCCTTCCTTGACCCAGACCGCCGCCGCCGACCAGAGTCCCTTCACCTCGGGCGTCTCGCCGAGCAGCGGCAGCCCGTCGGGCGTGAGCGAGAGCAGGCCGTTGATCGCGTACTTGATCCCGACCGACTCGTCGCCGAGGATCTCCGGCACGAGCTCGAGCGCGTGCTCGAGCTGCAGCTCGAAGTCCTCCTGGGTGAACGGCAGCTCGGTCGGCGTCAGCGCCGACTCCTCGATCGACGGGATCTCGTCGGGCTCGTGGAGGATCGGCCGGTGCGCGTACGAGCCGACCTCGAGGCCCTGCCCGTCCTGCCGCTCGTACATGTTCGTGTCCATGTCGCGGACGATCGGGTAGTCGACCGCAGTCTTCGAGTCGAGGAAGCGGGGCACGGGGCCGACGTCGATCATCTGGTGCACCGCCGGCGTCAGCGGGATCGAGGCGCCGGCCATCCGCGCGATGCGCGGCGACCACACGCCGCACGCGATCACGACGACGTCGGCGTCGAAGTCGCCTCGTGCGTCGTGCGGACGCGGCGCACGCGGCCGTCCTCGACGTCGATGCCCGAGCACCTCGGTGTTGGCGAGGACCTCCGCGCCCTTCGCCTGCGCGCGCTCGCGCATGATCGTCCCGAAGCGAAGCGAGTCGACGACCGCGACCGACGGCGTGTAGAAGCCGCCGAGCAGGATCGACTCGTCGACGAACGGCACGAGCTCCTTGATCTCCGCCGGCGTGACGAGGCGGCAGCCCTCGACGCCCCACGACTTCGCCGACGCCATCCGGCGGCGCAGCTCCTCCAGCCGCTCCTCGGTGCGCGCGACCTCGATGCCGCCGCACTCGTGCAGCGTCCCCGTGTCGCGGTACTGCCGCATCGACTCGAGCGTGAGCTGCGTCATCTCCTTCGAGTGGTCGACCGGGAAGATGAAGTTCGAGGCATGACCGGTCGAGCCGCCGGGGTTCGGGAACGGGCCCTTGTCGAGCTGGACGAGGTCGGTCCAGCCGAGCTCCGCGAGCCAGCCGGTGAGGCTGTTGCCGACGATGCCGCCGCCGATCACGACGACCTTCACACGCTCACCAGGGCCTTCCGCATCGCCTGCTCGAAGTCCTCGACGTGGGCGCGCATGACGTCGGCCGCGCGGTCGCCGTTGCCGACGACGATCGCCTGGACGAGATCGCGATGCGCCTCGACCGCGTCCTCGAGGTCCTGCGGCGCGATCGAGCGCGATCGTCCAGATCCGCAGCGCGAGCACGTAGTACTCGCCGAGCGTCTTCTCCAGCAGGTCGTTGTGCGCGGCGCGCGTAGACCGCGCGATGGATCCGCTCGTCCAGCCCCATGAGGTCGGCCGCCGCGCGTTGATCCGGTCGCTGAGCTCGGCGAGCTCGTCGCGTTCCTCGTCGGTCGCGCGCTCGGCCGCGAGCCGCGCCGCCTCCGGCTCGAGCGCGGCGCGGACCTCCGAGATGCGCGCGAGATCGCGCACGTCGACGCCGGTCACGAACATGCCGCGACGCGGAAAGACCTCGACGAGCTGCTCCTGCGCGAGCCGCCGCAGCGCCTCCCGCACCGGCGTCCGCCCGATGCCGAGCCGCTCGATCAGCTGCCGCTCGTCGATCACCGCACCTGGTGCCAGCTCGAGTGAGACGATCAGGCCGCGAATCGAGAGGTAGGCACGATCCGCGAGAGACGAAGCCTGCACAACAGTCTCCACACAGATATATTACTCATATTCTGAATGATTCCCAGTTCCGCCGCGGCAGGTCCGCCTTTGTGACCCGGCGGTACCAGGCGATCCGTGAGCGTCTCGAGAGGTGGAGCGCGTAGGGCCGGCTCTACGCCTCTACTGCCGAGCGCTCGAAGGCAGCGCGCTCGTCGTCGGAGATGACGCGGGAGCCGGCCGGTCTCCGCGTCGCGCGCGACGAGCACGGCCTTCGCTTCGGCGGCGGTCTCGCCGCCGCGGGTGGCGATCGACTCGCTCGTGACGGCGCTCTTCGTCCCGAGCCGCTCGAGCGAACAGCGCGCCACGATCACGTCGTCCTCGAGCGTCAGCTCTCGGCGGTAGTCGATCTCGACCCGCGCGATCACGTAGCCCCAGACGAGCGCCGGGTCGGCGAGCACGCGTCCGAGCCACTCGTCGCGCACCTCCTCGAGGTAGGTCAGGAAGACGATGTGGTTGACGTGCCCGAACGCGTCGAGGTCGCGCCAGCGGATCTCGATCTCCTTCTCGTGGGTCATCTCAGCTGGCGAAGCCGGCCGCGGCGTCGCGCGCCGCCTGCGTCTGCGCGAGCGCGGCGTAGGCGAGCCGCTCGATCAGGAGCGCTGCCTCGCGCGGCGACGTCGCTGCGGCGTCGATCGCCTGCTTCGTGACCGCGACCGCGTCGCGCGGGAGAGCCGCGAGCCGGGCCGCCACCTCGAGCGCTCGCTCGAGCGCCGCTCCCTCTGCGACGACGTCCGTGACTATCCCCGCCCGCCGCGCCTCGTCCGCGCCGAACCGCTCGGCGAGCAGGAACAGCTCCTTCGCCCGTGCCGGCCCGAGCAGCCGCGTGACGCGGTGCAGCCCGCCGGAGCTGGCGAGGATTCCCGAGCGAGACCTCGGGAAAGCCGAAGACGGCGGTCTCGTCCGCGATACGGAAGTCGAGCGCCAGCGCGAGCTCGAGCGCGCCGCCGAGGCAGTAGCCGTGGATGGCCGCGATGGTCGGCTGGGGCAGCGCCGCGAGCTCCTCGTAGACGCCGCCCGTGTCGTGGTAGTAGCGGAGCACGTCCTCGGGCGAACGGCCCTCGAACTCGGAGATGTCGGCGCCGGCCGAGAACGCGCGCCCTCGCCGGCGACGACGACCGCGCCGCTCGTGCGGACGTCGTCCGAGACGAGCGCCTGGTGCAGCGCGCGCTCGACGTCGCTCGAGATCGCATTCAGCTTCTCGGGCCGGTTCAGACGAAGGACGGCAACCTCGCCCTCACGCGCGACTTCGACGACGCTCATCGCAGCAACTCTTTCAGCTCGGCGGCTGCCTCGACGGTACGGCGGCCCACCTCCGGCAGCCGCTCGCGGGGCAGGCGGTGCTCGGTGCCCCAGACGCTGACGATCGCGACCGGGCGCCCCTGCTCGGAGAGCACGGGCGCCGACGCTCCGAAGAGTGACTCCTCGAGCTCGCCGACGCACATGGCGTAGCCGTCGCGGCGGACTGCGTCGAGCTGCTGCGCGAGCCGGCGGCGGTCGGTGACCGTCGTCTCGGTGTAGCGCTCGAGCCGCCGCGGCAGCACGGCCTCCTGCTCGTCGTCCGCCAGGTAGGCGAGGTACGCCTTGCCGGTCGAAGTCGCGTGGAGCGGGACCGTCCGGCCGTACCAGTTCGGCGCCATCACGTGCGGCGGATCGACCTGGTCGACGTAGACGAGGCTGAAGCGGCGCGCGACGGCGAGGTTCGTCGCCTCTACCGGTCTCGTGTGCGAGCCCTCGAGAACCGGGCGGCCGCGGCGGACGAGCGGGTCGACGTCGGCGCCGGCGGCGATACGGAGGAACGCGTAGCCGAGGCTGTAGCGCTGGCTGATCGGGTCGCGCTCGATCAGGCCGTGGCTGTCGAGTGTCGCGAGTAGCCGCCAGGTCGTGCTCCGGTTGAGCCCGCAGGCGGTGGCCAGCTCGTTGACGGTCGGGCTGTGCGGGCTGTCCGCGATCGCCTTGATCAACGCGGCGGCGCGGTCGACCGACTGGATCGTCTTCGCGCGGGCTCGGTGGCGTCATGCCGACACCTCCATCCGAGCGGCGCGAGCTCGACCACCTCGCGGCGGAACGGGACTGTGTCGCCGTGCGGCGTCGCCGTCGAGCTCCTCGGCATAGCGGCGGCCGTCCCAAACCGCGGTCGCGATCGTGCCCGGCGCGTACGCGTCGCCGATCGCGGTCGCGCCGAGCTCGAAGGCGAGCGCGTCGTTCGGCAGTCGCGCCGTCACGAGGACGAGACCGTCGAGCAGGCAGCTCGCGCTCGCGGCCCGTGTAGACGTCGACGATGCGCGCCGACGCCGCCGTCGACCGCTGCGAGGGCCTGCGCGGTCGCGAGCTCGACGCCGACCTCGACGAGCCGGCGGTGGATCCGCTCGTGCTCCATCGTGTTCACGCTCCACTCCGAGACGCGCGGCGCCGGTGTGACGAGCGTGACGCGCTTGCCCTCTGTCGCCAGCAACTCGGCGAGCACGCCGCCGAGGTAGTAGTGGTCGTCGTCGAAGAGGACGATCCGCTCGCCGGCGGGTCGCCGTCCAGCCATGAGGTCGTCGGGCGTCAGCGTCTCGACAGCCGGGTCGAAAGCCGGGCGGCCGCGTGTGCCAGCGGCCGACGCCGTCGGCGCGCCAGCGCGCGCCGGTCGCGACCGCGACGTGGTCGAAGCCGTAGCCGCGCACCTCGTCCGCCGTGACCTCGCTCTCGAGCGCGAGCTCGACGTTCGGGAGCTTCGCGAGCTGGCCGCGGCGGTAGTCGACGACGCGGATCCAGGCGGCCAGGCCCGGCAGTCGCGCCTCCCGCAGCACACGCCCGCCGAGCTCGCGGCCGGCTTCCGCCAGCACGACCTCGTAGCCGCGCTTACCGAGCGCCATCGCGGCCTCGAGCCCCGCCGGGCCCCCGCCGACGACGAGCACCTTGGCGTCCGATCCGGCCGGCCGGAAGCGCTCCGGGATGCCAGCCGCGCCGCCACTCCTCGCCCATCGACGGGTTCTGGGTGCAGCGGATCGGGGTCATCGTCCAGTCGCCCGTGACGCAGACGTTGCAGCCGATGCACTCGCGAATGTCCTCGAGCCGGCCCTCCTCGATCTTCAGCGGCAGGAACGGGTCGGCGATCGAGGGCCGCGCCGCGCCGATCAGATCGAGCACGCCGTCGCCGATCAGCCGCACCATCGTGTCCGGCGAGGTCAGCCAGCCGATGCCGACGAGCGGCTTCGACGTGAGCTGCTTGATCCCGCGGAAATGCTCCTCCGTCCACGCCTCGTGCGTGAACCGCGAGGTGCGCGAGTCGTCGGGCCAGAAGCCGACCATGACGTCCCAGAGGTCGGGCAGCTCGCCGACGAGCTGCGAACAGCTGCTCGATCTCGGGCCGCTCGATGCCCTCCTCTCCGAGCAGCTCGTCGACGACCAGCCGGCACGCCACCGCCGCGCGGCCGTCGCACTCCTCGAGCGTGTCCTCGAGCACCTCGCGCAGGAGGCGCGCGCGGTTCTCGAGCGTCCCGCCGTACTGGTCGTCGCGCAGGTTGTAACGGCGGGAGAGGAAGTGCTGGAGCGTCGTCAGCCCATGTGCGGCGTAGACGTAGACGAGGTCGTAGCCCGCGCGAAGCGACCGCTGCACCGCCTGCCGGTGACGCCGGCGGAGGTCGTCGATGTCCTCCCGGCTCATGGCCCGCGCCTGCACCGGCTCGTAGCCGGTCACGGGCAGGTTTGACGGCCCGAGGGCCGGCATGCGGGCGTAGAGGTTCGCCGACACCATGCCGTCGTGCACGAGTTCGATCCCGGCGAGCGAGCCGTGGGCGTGGACCTGCTCGACGAGCCGCTCGTGCGCCGGGATGTCCGCGTCATCCCACAGCCGCCCCTCGACGAAGCCGCCGACGTCGGAGCAGGGTGGATCTCGACCTCCTCGGTGCAGACGACGGCCCAGCCGCCCTCCGCCTTGACGCCGCGCATGACGGCGTGCGCTGTCGGGTCACGGTGGCCCATGCCGTTGCAGTGCGGGACCTGGAAGAAGCGGTTGCGGGCCGTAACCGGCCCGAGCTGCACCTGCTCGAAGAGGACGTCGTAGCGCGGGTCGCGGGCCACTAGCGAACAAGCTCCGTGCGATCAGGAGCCGCATGATGTCGCTCGTCCCGTCCCAGATCTCGTCGAGCTTGGCGTCGCGGTACCACTTCTGGGCGAGCGAGTCGCGGATGTAGCCGGCGCCGCCGAGCGTCATCACCGCGGCGGATGTCGCAAAGACCGACGCCTCCGACGCCGCGAGCTTCGCCATCGCGGCCTCCGTCGAGAACGGCTGGCCTGTGTCGGCGAGCTCGGCGGCCCGGTGCGTCATCAGGCGTGCCTGGTCGAGCTTCAACTTCGCGTCGGCGAGGCGGAACGAGACGGCCTGAAACTCGTGGATCGCGCGCCCGAACGCCTCGCGCGTCTTTGCATAGTCGACCGCGAGCTCGAGGGCCGCCCGCCCGAGCCCGACCGAGCCCGCCGCGAGCTGGACGCGGGCGACGTCGAAGACCCACATCAGGCCGCGGAAGCCCTCGCCCTCCTCGCCGAGGCGGCGGTCCTCGGGGACGAAGCAGTCCTCGAAGGCGACCTCCGCAGCGGGGAAACAGCGGCTGCCCATCTTCGGCAGGCGCGGGCCGCGGACGAACCCTTCGTCGCCCTGCTCGACGACGAAGGCCGTGATTCCGCGCGAACGGCTGCCGGGGTCGACGGTGGCGAAGACGATGCAGACGTCGGCGATGTGGCCGTTGCCGATGAACTTCTTGCGCCCGCTTGAGGACGTAGCCGTCCGTCACGGCGCGAGGGCGGTCGTCTCGATCGCGGCGGCGTCAGATCCGTGCTCAGGCTCCGTGATCGCGACGGCGCACGCAGGCGGCTCCGCGCCGCACAGCGGCGGCAGCCAGCGCTGCTTCTGCTCCTCGGAGCCGAGCGCGAGCAACGGCCCCGCGAAGAAGCCGCCCTGTGCGATCACCCAGAAGATCGGCGAGTCGCCCCAGGCAAGCTCCTCGATCACCTCGCAGCGGTCGCGAAGGCTCTCGAGCCCGCCTCCGCCGTACTCGGCCGGCAGGTCGTAGCACGTGAGCCCGAGCGCCGCCGCACGCCGCAGCACGGCGAGCGGGTACTCCTCCGTCTCGTCGTACTCGAGGGCCACCGGCCGCATCTCGTCCCGCGCAAACGCCCGCGCGGCCGAGCGGAGGGTGTCGAGATCGAGCGAACGCATGGGGGCACTTTGCACCATCGGATGCCGCTGAATTATGGTACGTCCATCGCAGGATGTGCAACGTCAGTTCACATATCGAACGGAGGGTGGCGTGAACTGGGAGGTCTTCATCACCTGCGCGGTCACCGGAGCCGGGGACACGGCCGGCCGCAGCGAGCATGTCCCGGTCACACCGGAGCAGATCGCCGATGCGGCGATCGACGCCGCACGTGCCGGCGCTGCGGTCGCGCACATCCACGTTCGCGACCCCGACACCGGCCGCGGCGCGCGCGACCCCGCGCTCTACCGCGCTGCTGTCGAGCGCATCAGGGCCTCGGACGTCGACGTCGTCCTCAACCTCACCGCCGGGATGGGCGGCGATCTCGTCCTCGGCGGCGAGGAGGCGCCCCTGCCGCCCGACGACGACGGGCACGGACATGGCCGGCGCGGCGGAGCGGCTCGCCCACGTCGAGGAGCTGCGGCCGGAGATCTGCACCCTCGACTGCGGGACGATGAACTTCGCCGCCGGCGGCGACTACGTCATGGTCAACACGCCCGCGATGCTGCGCGCGATGGCGGCGCGGATCCAGCGAGCTCGGAGTCCGGCCGGAGCTCGAGGTCTTCGACACGGGTCACCTCGTGTTCGTCCACGAGCTGATCCGCGACGGCCTGATCGACGACCCGCCACTGATCCAGCTGTGCACCGGCATCCCGTACGGCGCGCCCGACGACCTCGGCACGCTTGCTCGCGATGGTCAACCGGCTGCCCGACGAACGCCGTCTACTCCGCGTTCTCGATCGGGCGGATGGAGCTGCCGTTCGTCGCGCTCGCGCCGCTCGTCGGGGCGAACGTGCGTGTCGGTCTCGAGGACAACCTCTACCTCTCGCGCGGGCGTCTCGCGACGAACGGCGAGCTCGTCGCGCGCGCGGTCGAGATCCTCGAGCGGCTCAACGTGCGCGTGCTCGGGCCGGAGGAGGTGCGGGAGAAGCTCGCCCTGCGGATCGGTGTCCGCTAAGCCCGGATCGGTCGCCCTGCTCGGCGGTGGCGTCATCGGCGCCGGCTGGGCCGCCCGCTTCGTCCTCAACGGTTGCGACGTTCGTCTCTACGACCCGGCCCCTGAGGCACGGCGCCCGCGCTCTGGACGTGCTTACGAACGCGCGCACGGCCTACGAGCAGCTGACGCTCGCGCCATTGCCGCCGGAGGGTGAGCTGCGGCTCGTCGACTCGGTCGAGGAAGCGGTCGCCGGCGCGGACCTCGTTCAGGAGTCGGCGCCCGAGCGGGTCGAGCTGAAGCGCGAGTTGCTCGCCGAGGCCGACCGGCGCGGCGCCACCCGACGCGCTCGTCTGCTCCTCGACCTCCGGGCTGCGGCCGACCGAGCTGCAGGCGGAGATGGCGCGGCCGGAGCGATTCTGCGTCGCGCATCCCTTCAACCCGGTCTACCTGCTCCCACTCGTCGAGCTCTGCGGCGGCGAGCGAACGGCACCGGAGATCGTCGAACGCGCGGACGCGCTGTTCCGATCTGTGGGGATGCACCCGCTCGTCGTGCGCAGCGAGATCGACGGCTTCGTGGCGGACAGGCTGCTCGAGGCGCTCTGGCGCGAGGCGCTGTGGCTCGTGAACGACGGCGTCGCGACCGTCGAGGAGATCGACGACGCGATTCGCTACGGCGCCGGCCTGCGCTGGGCGTTCATGGGCACCTTCCTCACGTACCGGATCGCCGGCGGCGCCGAGGGGATGCGCCACTTCCTGCGCCAGTTCGGGCCGGCTCTTCGAGTGGCCGTGGACTCACCTGACCGACGGTCCCGGACCTGACCGACGAGCTCGTGGAGACGATCGCCGCCCAGTCCGACGCGCAGGCGGGAGGCCGGTCGACGCGCGAGCTCGAGCAGCTGCGTGACCGGGTGCTCGTCCGCCTGCTCCAGGCGCTTGCGCGATGGAGGAGGCCGGCGCGGGGGCCACGCTCGCCGCCTGGGAGCGCGAGCTGCTCGGCGCAGCATCGGCGGTGCAGACGGACAGCGACGGCGGGCCGCTCCGACTTCCCGTGAGACGCGTTCCCGCCGGATTGGGTCGACTACAACGGTCACGTCCACGAGAGCCGCTACCTCGAGCTCTTCGCCGACGCAACGGACGGCCTGCTGGGCACCGTGGGCGTGGACTCGGGCTACCTCGCGGGCGGCGGCAGCTTCTTCACCGTCGAGACGCACCTGTCGCATCTGCGCCAGCTCGAGGCGGGCGATCGCGTGCACGTGACGACGCAGGTGCTCGACTCCGACGACAAGCGCCTGCACGTCTTCCATGTCCTGCTTCGCGAGGGGGAAGCCGACCCGCTCGCGACTGCCGAGCAGATGCTGCTCCACGTCGACACCGGGAGCGGACGCGCGGCGCTTCCCGTGGGCCTGTCCGCGCGCAGGTCGCCGAGCTGACCGAGCGGCATGCGGCACTGCCGCGACCCGAGCGCGCCGGACGCTCGATCGGCGTCCGATGACGCGGCGACCTGACGTCGCTCTTCGAGCCGCAGACGCTGGCAATCGTCGGCGTGTCCGCCGACCCGGGGAAGTGGGGCTACTGGTTCGCGCGCGACGCAGCAAGCGGCGCGCACCGCAGGCGCGTGTACCTCGTCGGGCGGAACGGCGGCGAGGTGCACGGCATGCCGGTGCACCGTTCACTCGCCGAGCTGCCGGAGGCGCCGGAGCTCGTCGATCCTCAGCGTTCCCGCCGACGGGCTCGAGCAGGCGGTCGACGACTCGCTCGCGGCCGGCGCACGCGCGCTCGTGGCGATCGCGGCCGGGTTCGCCGAGCTCGGAGAGGAGGGAGCGGCGCGCGAACGGGCTCTCGTCGACCGTGTTCGCGCCGCCGGCGCGGCTCTCGTGGGTCCGAACTGCCTCGGCCTGTTCGACGGCGCCGCCGAGTTGCAGCTCGCGTCGACCCCGCTGCCGGCCGGGCCGATCGGCTTCGTCTCGCAGAGCGGCAACGTCCTCCTCGAGATCGGGCTCCTGCTCGAGGACGTCGACCTCGGCTTCTCGCGCGCCGTCTCGATCGGCAACCAGGCGGACCTCGGCGCGACCGAGCTAGTCGCGGCGCTCGGCGAGCACGAGGGGACTCGAGTGATCGGGGTCTATTGCGAGGACTTCCTCGACGGCCGAGCCTTTGTCGAGGCGGCGCGAACCGCGGGAAAGCCGGTCGTCCTGCTGACCGTCGGCCGCACCGAGGCCGGCCGTCGCGCCGCGCGCTCGCACACGGGCGCGCTGACGAGCGGCCGAGCGGCGGTCGAGGCGGCGTGTCGCGCTGGGGGAATCCATCTCGTGGACACGCCTCGTGGGCTCGTCGACGCGGCGCAGGCGCTCCTTGCGCCCTACCGGCCGCGCGGGCCGCGGATCGCCGTGATCGGCGACGGCGGTGGTTACGGAGCGATTGCGAGCGACCTACTCGGCGAACGGGGAATCGAGCTGCCCGTGCTTTCGGAAACAACTCAGGCGACGCTCCGCGACCTGCTGCCGCCGACCGCCTCCGACCGCGAACCCCGTCGACCTCGCCGGCGCGGGTGAACAGGATGTCTTCAGCTTTGCGCGCGCAACACGGGCGCTCCTCGAGGCAGACGACGTCGATGCCGTCCTCTTCACGGCGTACTTCGGCGGCTACAGCACGCTTTCGGAGGAGATGCGCGACCGCGAGGTCGCCGTGGCCGAGCTGCTCGCCGAGGCGGCGGCGGAGAGCGGCAAGCCGCTCGTGGTCCACACGATGTACGCGAGCTCGCCGGCGGCGCATGCGCTCCGTGCAGCCGGGGTGCCGGTGTACCGCGTGATCGAGTCGGCGGTCGACGCGGTCGCGGCGCTCATCGCGGGCGGGGCGCCCGTCCCGCCGGCGCTGCCGGCCTTTCCCCCTGCGGCGCCGCCGTTGACGGACGCGGGCTATCCCGCGGCACGAGCGGCGCTCGCCGAGGCGGGCGTTCCGTTCGGCGCGGCCCGGACCGTCATCGGCAGGGAGGATGCGCTCGCGGCGGCTGAGGAGCTCGGCTATCCGGTCGTCCTCAAGGCGCTCGGTCGCCTGCACAAGTCGGACGCGGGCGGGGTCGTGATCGGCTTGCGCAACGAACGAGAGCTCGCAACCGCGATCGACCGACCTCTCCGCGCGGCTCGCGCCGGAGTCGTTCTCGGTCGAGACTGCCCGAGGATGTCGCGGCGGGATTCGAGCTTCTCGTCGGCGCTCGCCGCGATCCACGCTTCGGGCCGCTGGTCGTGGTTGCGGCAGGTGGACTTCATGCCGAGGCGCTGCACGACGTCGCGGCCGCGCTCGCTCCCGTCGACGAGGCAGGCGCGGAGGAGCTCGATCCGCTCGCTCGGGTCGGCGGCGCTGCTGACCGGCGCTCGCGGTCGCCCGCCGCTCGACGTCTCCGCGGCCGCGCGTGCCGTCGTCGGCGCTGTCGCGCTTCGCAGCGGCGCACCCGGAGATAGCAGAGGTCGAGGTCAACCCGCTTCTCGTCCGGCATGAGAGGCGCAGTCGGGCTTGACGCGCGCATCGTCTTCGTCTCGGAAGCCGAGGCCGGAGCGTGACGCACGACGTGATCGTCGTCGGCGGCGGCTTCGCGGGCGTGACGGCAGCGCGCGAGTGCGCGCTCCGCGGTCGGTCGGTGCTGCTGCTCGAGGCGCGCGATCGGCTCGGCGGGCGCACGTGGAGTGCCGACTGGGATGGGATTCCGATCGAGTACGGCGGCGCGTGGGTGCACTGGCACCAACCACACACGTGGTCGGAGATCACCCGCGCCGGTCTGCGGGTGGAGCTGAGCGAGGATGCGCAGCAGGCGCACTGGTGGGTGAGCGACGAGCGGCGGCACGGAACGATCGCCGAGCGGGACGCGATCGCGGAGCGGGGCTGGAACCGCTTCGTCGACGGCGTCCACGAGGCGCTGCCGAATCCGCAGGACCCGCTGCTGGCGCTGGACGCGCTCGCCAGGTTCGACCGGCTGACCATCGCGGAGCGGATCGCCGAGCTCGAACTCGACGACGAGGAACGTGCGGTGCTCGAGGCCGAGCTCGAGTCTCTGGCGAGCGGACCGCTCGAAGACGTCGGCGCCGTCTCCGTCCTGCGCACGCACGCGCTCTCCGGCTACAGCCTCGCCCTCGCTCAGTACACGGGCGGTCGGGTCACGCTCGCAGACGGTACCGGCGCATTGCTCGAGGCGATCGCCTCGACCGCGCCGTTCGAGACGCAGCTCGAGACGCCGGTAGCGGCCGTTCGCGCCCACGGCAGCCGGGTCGAGGTCGAGACCCGTGCAGGAGCTCTGCACGAGGCGGCCGCTGCGGTCGTCGCCGTCCCGCTCAACGTCTTACCCACCATCGAGTTCGAGCCCGCGCTGTCGGAGGGCAAGCAGGAGGCGATCGCGCTCGGGCAGGGGTCGCGCGGGGTCAAGATCTTCCTCCGCACCCGCGGCACCGCGGTGCGCGAGAACGCGATCCGGCCCGGCCATCCGTTCGGCTACCTCGACACCGAAGTGCTGTTCGACGACGGCACGCAGCTCCAGATCGGGTTCGGCCCCGACGCGGAGCGGTGCGACGCGAGCGACGTCGCCGGGGTGCAGCACGCGCTCGACGAGATCCTGCCCGGCTACGAGCTCGTCGCCGCGACCGCCCACGACTGGCTCGCGGACGAGTATGCGCGCGGAACCTGGGCGACTCATCGGCCGGGCTGGTACACGCGCCACCATGCGGAGATCCGCCGCCCCGAGGGGCGCGTCCTCCTCGCCGGCTCCGACCTCGCAAACGGCTGGTCGGGCTTCATCGACGGCGCCATCGAGTCCGGCCTCGAGACGGGCGCCCGGGCAGCCGCGCTCGTCTGAGCGTCCAGGTCAGTCGAGGTAGGAGTCGACGCCGCGCTTGAAGAGGCCGCGCGCGATGATCACGCGTTGGATCTCGCTCGTGCCCTCCCAGATGCGGTCGACACGCAGCTCGCGGAAGTGCCGCTCGACGGGGTGCTCGGTCATATAGCCACGGCCGCCGAAGACCTGCAGCGCTCGGTCTGCGATCCGGTTCGCCGTCTCCGACGCGTAGAGCTTCGCCATCGCAGCCTTGCCGTGCGCGACGCTCGGCGACGGGTTCGTGTCGAGCTCGTGGGCGGCGTGGTACGTGAGGAGCCGGGCCGCAAGCAGCTCGGTGAGGGAATCCGCGAGCGGGAAGGAGATGCCCTGGTACTCGGCGATCGGGTGGCCGAAGGCCTCGCGCCCGGCCGCCCAGTCCGAGGCCAGCTCGAGGAGCCGCGACGCGGCGCCGCAACAGCGCCCGGCGATCATCAGCCGCTCGATCGTGAACCAGCGGCGCACGCCGTCGTCACCGCTCGGCAGTCGGTCTCGGTCGGGGACGCGACAGCCGCTCAGCCGCAGCTCGACGTGGCCGTCGATGTACGGGTCGTGCATGAAGTGCGGTCGTCGGACGATCTCGAGCCCCTGCGCGTCGCGGGAGACCAGGAAGAGCGCCTGCTCCTCTCCCGTGCGGGCGAGGACGACGAAGAAACCCGCCACGTCGCCTCCGGTCACGAACCACTTCTCCCCGTCGAGCACCCAGTCGTCGCCGTCGCGGGTCGCAGTGGCGGCGATTCCGGCGACGTCGGAGCCCGCTCCCGGCTCCGTCACCGCCCACGCCTCGACGGCCTCGCGCCGCAGCACCGGTCGGAGCCAGCGTTCGAGCTGGTCGGCCGTCGCGAGCTCGACCAGCTCGCGCGGCCCGCGGTCGGCGACGACGAAGCCGAGCCCGTTCGTCGCCCGCCCGGCCTGCTCCTCGATCGCGACCTGCGTCAAAAGCGGCAGATCGGCGCAGCCCAGCTCACGCGGCAGGTTGTAGTGCGAGAAGCCGGCCTCGCGCGCCCGGACCCGCAGCCCGCGCACCACGTCGACGTCGATCGCTCCCCGTTCGACGATCCGCTGCTCGGCGGGATACAGCTCCTCCTCGACGAAGCGTCTCGCCCGCGCCTGCCAGTCCGCGGCTTCGGCGTCGAGCGCGGGAACAACGGGCACGGCTGTCAGCTCGTGCTGACTTCGACGGCCGCAGCTCCGTCCTCGGGCGCGACCTCTTGCGCGAGCGCGACCGCGGTCTCGGCGACGCCGCTCGGCGGGAGCACGCGCAGCGCATCCGCGGGGAGGTGAACCTGCACCGGTGTCCCCTGCGACCACTCGTGCGAATGCCGTCCCGGACGAAGAGCGCCTGAACGACGTCGCCGGTCGCGAGCCGGATCACCAGCTGTTCCGAGGCACCGTGGTAGACGACGCGGTCGATCATCCCGGGCACGCGGTTCTCGCCCGTCGCCTCGTACGGCTCGATCGACGACGCGCTCGGGCCGGATCACGACGTGCGTCTCGCCGTGCTGGTCGACCTCGCCGCCGACTCGCGCGGAGGGAGAAGTCGCCGAGCTTCATCCGGCACGTACCGTTCTCGGCGCCCTCCGCCGTCACCGTCATCAGGTTCGAGACGCCGAGGAAGTCGGCGACGAAGACCGTCTCGGGCTCCTCGTACATGCGCTCGGGAGTCGCGATCTGCTCGACGTGGCCTCCGGACATCACGGCGATCCGGTCGGACATCGTCAGCGCCTCCTCCTGGTCGTGCGTGACGTAGACGAACGTGATCCCGAAATTCTCCTGGATCGACTTCAGCTCGATCTGCAGCGCCTTGCGCAGCTTGGCGTCGAGTGCGCCGAGCGGCTCGTCGAGCAGCAGCACCGTCGGCTCGAGGACGAGCGCGCGCGCAAGCGCGACCCGCTGCTGCTGGCCGCCGGACAGCTGGCCGGGCTTCCGCTTCTCGTAGCCGCCGAGCGCACGGCCTCGAGCACGCTGAGTGACCCGCTCCCGAATCTCCCCCTTCTTCACGTGCGCGCGCCGCAGGCCGAACGCGACGTTGTCGAAGACGTCGAGGTGAGGAAAGAGCGCGTAGCTCTGGAAGACGGTGTTGACCTTGCGCCGGTGCGGTGGCGTCGCCGCCATGTCGGAGCCGTCGAGCAGGATCCTCCCGTCGGTTGGGCGCTCGAAGCCGGCGATCAGCCGCAGCGTCGTCGTCTTGCCGCAGCCCGACGGGCCGAGCAGCGAGAAGAACTCGCCCGCCTCGATCGAGACGTCGATCCCGTCGACCGCCGTGACCTCTCCGAACTGCTTGCGCAGGTGGACGAGCTCGACGGCGCCGGTCTTCACCTCACACCTCCAGCGCAGTGATCTCGTTGAGGGCGCTGCCGACGTCGCCGGCTGCGAACGCGCCGCCCAGCGGTACACGAAGAACGCGAGTCCGACGGAGAGCAGCGTGATGACCACCATCACCGTCGCGAACGGCGTTGAGCGCCGGCGTCGTGGTGCCGCGCGACGCTCGGAGTAGATCGCAGATCGGAACGGTCTGCGTCGATGAACCCGCCGAAAGGTAGTCGGTGACGACGAAGTCGTCGATCGAGAGCGCGAAGACGACGATGAAGCTCGCGAAGACCGCCGGCGCGAGCAGGGGGACGAGGACGAGCCGGAACGCGCCGAGCTGCGACGCGCCGAGGTCGCGCGCCGCCTCCTCGTACTCGGGGCCGATCGAGAGCAGCCGACCGCGCACGATGATCACCACGTACGAGATCGAGAAGGTGACCTGGCCGAGGATCTGCGCCTCCGTCCCGAACGCGATCGCGTAGAGCAGCACGAAGACGAGCAGCAGCGACACCGCCATCACGATCTCGGGCGTCACGAGCGGGAAGAGCATCAGGTAGTTCACCGGCTGCGCGCCGTATCCCCGCCAGCGCGTCAGGCCGATGGCGAGCCCCACGCCGAGCGGCACCGCGATCAGCATGTCGAGCCCGGCGAGCCTGAGGCTCTGCTCGAGGCGCCTTCGCAGCGTCGGATCGTGGAACACCGAGTTGTTCGGATCGCCCCACCACCAGCGCGTCGAGAACCCCTGCCAGACGCTGCGCGATCGCCCGTCGTTGAACGAGAAGAGAATCGCGATCCCGCACCGGCACGATCGACCAGACCATGTAGAGCCCAGGTGAACGTGCCGAGCAAGCGGGGCTGGCCCCACGGGTTCGCGAACCAGTCGCGTACGCGGCTCACGGCGCTCACAGCAGCGACTCCTTCGTCGCCGCCGACGCGCGCACCGTGACCCAGAGGTAGTACGACATCAGCACGGCGAGCAGCAGCGAGAGCACGATCACGAGACACGCGCCGATGTTCGCCTGCTGCCCCTCCCTGGAAGAAGAGGTTGATCTGGTTGCCGATCATCGAGGTCTGCGGCGAGTCCGAGATGACGTCGTTCGTGTAGTAGTCGCCGAACATCGGCAGCGTGATCAGCACGCTCGCGGCGAGGATCCCGTTCCTGCTCAGCGGCAGGGTCACGTGGAAGAAGGTGCGAGATCGGGCTCGCCGCCGAGGTCGCGGCCGGCCTCGAGCACGCTCCGGTCGATCCGGTCGAGCACCGCGTAGAGCGGCAGGATCAGTACGGGACGTAGCCGTAGATGAGGCGAACATGACCGACGACGGCTGGCCGTCGAGCCAGGCGTACGGGTGCGAGATGATCCCGAGGTGGATCAGCGTCCGGTTCACGAGCCCGTCCGGGAGCAGAAGCCCGACCCACGCGAGCATCCGCATCAGGTAGCTGACCCAGAACGGGACGACGAGCAGCACGAGCAGGATTCCCCTCGTGCGTCGTGCGTATCGCGCGAGGTAGTACGCGACCGGATAGCCGATCAGCAGGCAGCCCGCCAGCGAGATCGCGACGTACTCGAACGTCCGAACGAAGACGATCCAGAAGGTGTGGCCCGGCTTGAGGTCGGCAAAGCACCGACTGCATCGTCGAGAACGCCAGTCGAGCGGATTCCACGCCGGAACGGGGTTCAGCGAGAGATCGGGTCGACGTGATCCGAACGCGACCGCGACGACCGCGTAGGTGGGGACGAGGAAGAGCAGGACGAGCCAGGCCACGCCGGGGAGGGCGAAGGACGGCCAGAACCAGCGCCTCATCATCCGGCCGACCTCGTGCCGGCGCCGCTCAGCCGGCCTTGAAGCTCGACCACGCGTTCAGCCAGAGCGCCTGTCCTTCCGTCGTCAGGGCGTCGATCGTCACGCCCTTCTTGAAGTCCGACTCGCGAACGACCGTCGAGGCGAGGTTCGCGGGGATGTATCCCTGGGAGACGACCGTGTTCGGGTCGACCGAGGTGAGCGGCGGCATGTAGCCGTTCCAGGAGAAGTTCTCGAGACCGTTCTTGTTGTCGAGCATGAAGTTGAGGAACGCGTGGGCCAGCACCGGGTTCTTCGCGCCGCGGAGGATCGCGATCATGTCGTTCTGGGTCTCGGCCTTGTTGTCGGGGCGCCAGTAGCCGAGCACCGAGGCGCGGGACTCCCTTCGGCAGGTAGTACGGCGCGCCGGCCATGTCGCCCGACCACGCCTGCGAGATGTAGGTCGCGCCGGACGGGATGTCGGTGTAGTCGTTCACGTTGACCTTGACGTTCGCGATCGAGGTGAGCTGCGAGAGGTCCTTCTCCGCCCGGTCGATCTGCTTCGGGATCCTCGGTGTTGACGTCGTAGAACTGCCGGCGGAGGAGCGTCATCGCGAGCGCCTCCGCGGTCGTCGTCGAGAATCGCGACCTTGCCCGCGTACTGGTGGGAGTCCCAGAAGATGTCGTACGGGTTGGCGTAGTCCGCCGGGGTCTTCTTCAACTTGTCCGTCCGGTACGCCGATCCCGGTCGTGTAGACGGTGTACGGCACCGTGTAGCGCGAGTGCTGGTCGTAGTACGGGTTCTGCAACGACGGCCAGACGTTCTTCACGTTGGCGAGGTACGAGTGGTTGATCGGCTGGATCAGCTTCAGAGCGACCGCGCGCGAGACGTAGTCGACGGTCGGCCACCAGACGTCGAAGCCCGTGTGGCCGGCCGACCGGGTGAGCTTCTGCCACGCCTCTTCCTCGTTCTCGAAGGTCGTGATCGAGACCTTGACGCCGAACTCCTTCTCGAACTTCCTCACGACGGAGGGGTTGATGTAGGCGGCCCAGTTGAAGAGGTTGAGCGGCCCTTTCTCGAGGTTCATCCCCGAGGCGATCGGCTCGTTGTCTGCTGTAGATCGGGAGCGTGACCGGGTGGTCGCGTCGCGCGAGCGGGATCCCGCCCGGCCCCATCAGAGCTCCGCTCGCGTCGGTTGTCGCCGCGGAGTTCGCTGTCGAGCCGCAGGCGCTCAAGAGTGCGTCGGCGCCTGACAGCGTGCCGACTACCACCCCGGCCCGGATCAGGAATTGACGCCTTGTGGTCGGCCGTTCACGCGGGTGCATGAGACCTCCTGGGTCGCGCGGGATGATCGCACAATGCAAACCGACACTGCACCATGTGTCAAGCTTCGGACGCCGATGAAAGGGTGACTATGGTTACATATCGGCCATGACGAGCGCAGGTCGCCCGACGCTTCCCGGCCGCGACTACCACGCTCCCGAGGTCTTCGCGCTCGAGCGCGAGAAGGTCTTCTTCCGCGAGTGGTTCTACGCCGGACGCGCCTACGAAGCGCCCGAGCCGGGTGACTTCTTCACGGTCGACGTCGTCGGCGAGAGCGTCCTCGTCGTCCGCGGCAAGGACGGCGAGCTCCACGGCTTCTACAACGTCTGCCGGCACCGGGGCAGTCGTATCTGCGACCCCGAGACGCACGGGCACGCCAAGGGCGCGATCAAGTGTCCGTACCACGCGTGGAGCTACTCGTACGACGGGAAGCTGATCGGCACGCCGCTCATCGGTGTGGACGAGCTCGACCGCTCGTCCCTCTCGCTCTGGCCGGTCAAGGTCGATGTGTGGCAGGGATTCGTGTTCGTCCATCTCGGCGAGCCGGACGAGGGGGTCCGCGACTCGTTCGAACATCAGAGCGACAAGCCCCTGATGTACGAGCCCTGGCGGATGGACGAGCTGCGCACCGCGCAGCAAACCGTGACAGAGCTAAAGGCCAACTGGAAGATCCTCGTCGAGAACTACAACGAGTGCCTCCACTGTCCGACCGTGCATCCGGAGCTCGTCGCCGTCGCGCCGACCTTCCGCAAGGGTCTCGTCTTCGAAGAGGGTCGTGACGACTGGGGCGTCTCGATGGAGGGCGCCGGCTACACCGCGACCGGGACGACCACGCTTCCCGTCATGCCGGGGCTGAGCGAGCAGCAGGCCAACGCGATGCACGGAGCGAGCATCTTCCCGAACATGCTCATCGACCTGACGGGAACGGTCGTGATTGCGACGCGCATGCTCCCACGCGGGCCTGACCACACGACGATCATCACCGACTACCTGTTCCGGCCCGAGGTCATCGATGAGCCGGGCTTCGATCCGACCGAAACGGTCGAGTTCTCGGAGCTCGTCGCGCACCAGGACTACGTCGTCTGTGAGCGCGTGCAGCAGGGCGTGCGCTCTCGTGCGTTCACCCACGGGGTCTACGCCGAGAAGGACGAGCTTCCCTACCTGTTCAACGAGCGCTACCGCGCTGCGCTTGCCCGCCCGTAGGGTCGTCGTCGTCGGCGCCGGTTTCGCCGGCCTCGCAGCGGCGGAAGCGCTGGCCGGCCGTGGTGCTGAGGTAACTGTCTTCGAGGCCCGCGACCGCGTCGGTGGGCGCGTCCACTCGCGGCGGCTCGACAACGGCGCGATCGTAGAGCTCGGCGCGGAGTTCGTTCTTCCCGGCTACGACGTGCTGCGCGAGACGGCGGCGCGGCTGGGCCTCGGACTCTTCGAGAAGGGGACGCTCTACGGCGACCGCGAGCCCCGCGACGGCCCACCCGTGACGCGCGAGGAGCTGATCGCCGCCGACGCAGCGCTGCGGAATCCCGGGACCGGGTCGATCGCCGACGCGCTCGAGCGACTCGTGTCCTCGGCCGGCGCGCGGGCCGTGGTTGCTGCGCGGCTCGCTGTCTCATCCGCCTACGAGATCGAGGACCAGGACGCCGCCACGCTCGCGGAGGGTGCTGTTCGCTTTGGCGACTTCCCCAGTCACGGCATCGTCGGTGGCAACGACGGGATCGCGCTCGCTCTCGCCGAGCGCCTCGGCCGCGCCGTACACACCTCGGTCGCCGTCTCGCGCGTGGCCTGGTCCGACAGCGGCGTTGTCGTAAGAGCGGGCGGCGATGAGGTGGCCGCCGATGCTTGCGTGATCGCGACGCCGGCACCGCACGCGCTCGAGCTCGACTGGGATCCGCCGCTCCCCGTCTGGAAGCGCGAGGCGCTCGCCGGTGTGCGCTACGGCCAGGCGGCGAAGCTCTTCCTTTCGCTCGCGGCACCCGCGCCGCCGAGTCAGACGCTCTCGGTGCCGCTGCGCTTCTGGACCTGGACACAGCGTGGCGCCGACGGCGAGCCGTTACCCGCCGCCTGCTCGTTCGCCGGGTCGCCGTCGGCGCTCGAGCTGCTCGAGGTCGACCGTGGGCCGGAAACGTGGGTTGCGGCGGTGCGAAGGCTCCGTCCCGACCTGGACTACGCGGACGGGTCGCCACTCCTCTCGACGTGGCACGACGACCCGTGGGCCCGTGGCGCCTACTCGGCGCGCACGCTTTCCTCTCCGCTCGCCGACGAAGCGCTTGCTCGTCCAATCGGCGTGGTGACCTTCGCCGGCGAGCACACCGCCGGACGCTGGCACGGGCTGATGGAAGGCGCGCTCCGCAGCGGTCTACGCGCCGCGGCCCAGGTAAACCACGAATCGTCCGGCACAGCTGCAGATTGACCCGACAGCGCGATCCCGGTAGCTCGGCCGCGAGGCTAAGCGATCACAGGCCTGGCTCCTGCGCGTGTCTCCGGATCCCTCTAGAGCGTCGACAGAAGGCCGCGCCACGCACCTACACCCACTGTCACTGGATCGTCTCCGGTTGGTGATTGCAATGGGTCGTCGTCGCTGGCACGATCCGCGGGTCCTATGCGGATGCGGCTCCTCCTCGCAGCGACGGTCGCCATGGTCGGGTCCACTGCGCTCGCGCAGGCCTCCGTCGGCGGCGGCGGCGCCGAGGGCGTCCCGCGCTTCGGCCACGTGTTCGTGATCATCGGCGAGAACACCGACTACCAGCACCTCACGACGACGAATGCCCCCTACCTGATGACGACGATCCGGCCGTCGTCGGCGTGGTTCGACAACTACTTTTCGGCGACGCACTGGTCACAGGCGAACTACGTCGCGCTGATGAGCGGCCAGTTCACGGCGTGCGAGCAATCCGACGGCGGCTACGCGTGCCGTGACGATGCGGACAACCTTTTCCATCAACTCGACGGCGCCGGGCTGGGCTGGAAGGTGTGGCTCGAGTCCGGGACGGCGAAGTGCGACACCGGGTCGGGCGGCAGCTGCGCGAGCAACGACCCGTGCCCGCTGACCGGCTTCTACACGAGCGGGAACCCGCCGATCGACTTCACCGACATCTCGCACGACGAGTGCCTTGCGAACGACGTTCCGGCCGGGACGCCGGACGACGGGATGGCGACGTTCAACTCCGCCCTCGCGAGCGGCAACGTCGCCAACTTCAACTTCGTCATTCCGAACGGATGCGAAGACGGCGAGGCGAACTGCAAGCCGGTGAACAACCGTTACACGCAGTTCGACGACTTCCTCGCGCGGGAGGTCACGCTCATCGAGTCGTCGCCGGCATTCGGCAAGGACGGCGTCATCGTCGTCCTCTACGACGAAGACCAACGGATGGGCGGGCTCGCTCCGAAGAACGGACTCGGCTCCGGCGGGCACACCCCCTGCGCCCTCATCAGCCCACTCGTGCAGCCCGGCGAGTACACCGACACGACGTACTCGTACAGCGTGCTCCGCACGATCCAGGACGGCTTCGGGCTCAGCCCCTACCTCGGCTCCGCAACCCAGGTGGCGCCGCTTCCCGTCGTCTGGAAGTAGCTCCCAGAATCTCGAAGTAAACAATCGTGCGCGACCCGCGTGGTTAGCTCAGTTGGGAAAGCACCAGCTCCAGTAGCTGGGGGTCGTTGAGGACCCGGCCGGCGTCCACGGTCTCGAACGCCTACCCCTCCGTCTCAGACAGGCAAGTTTGGAGACCGGATCGTCGCCAGAGGCGTCACGCGAGTCAGGAATGTGTGCAGAGCCTGGCGCTCGAGCGACCGTCTGTTCTGCTCGGTCGAGTCGCGTCAGATCGAGGCCGGCTTGACCTCCCGCTCGCGTCGTGCACGGAGGAAATCCACGATCACGACCTGGATCGCGCCCGCGACGGGGATCGCGCCGAGCGCCCCGAGGACTCCGGCGAGTTCGGCGCCGATGAGCACCGAGATCAGGACGACGAGAGGCGACAACGCGACCGTCCGGTGGTAGACCAGCGGCTGCAGAACGTGGTTCTCGAACTGCTGGTAGAGGATGAAGAAGACGGCCATCACGATTCCGGCCACGGGCGAGTGCAGGAAGGCGACTGCGACGACGATGACCGCGGCGATCGTCGCGCCGACGAGCGGAATCAGGTCAAGCAATCCGACGAGGAGTCCGAGCGCGACCGCGAACGGAACGCCGAGCGGAATCAGTACGAACGTCGCCAATGAGCCTGCGATCAAGCTGATCGCGAGGTTCCCCGTGACGTAGCCGCCGACCTGACGGTAGATCCCATGCCCGACCGCGCGCCAGCGCGGCTGCGATTCCGGGGGCAAGAGTCCGTAGAAGCGTTCCATCCAGTCCGGCCCCTCGAGGAGCATGAAGAAGGTGAGGAACGCGACCGTCACGGTGCCGACGATGAAGTTGAGGACGCCCTTCGTGACCGAGATCGCGGCGCCCGAGAGCCCAAGTAGCTTCTTCGCACCGCCGTGCTTGACGTAGTGCTGGAGCTTCTCGACCACGTGGTACTTCGTCTCGAGGAAGCCGAGCCGTCCCTTGCCGTTAGTGAGGTCGTGGACATAGCCGGGAGCCGCGTCGACGAAGTTATTGACGTTGTCGATGACTGTCGGGATGAACGCATAGCCGATTCCGGCGATCGCGATGAGGACGAGGAGGCATGCCGTTCCGGCCGCGACACCGCGTGAACGCACGCCACGCCGCATGAGCCAGGCCACGAGAGGGTTGATCGCGAGCGTGAGGAAGATCGCGATCAAGATGTAGACGACCACCGAGCGCGCGGTGACGACCACGTGGAGGAGTGCCCAAACGGCGACGATCAGCCCGAGGACGGTGAAGATCGTCCTCACGGGGAAGCGGACGAGGCGCTCCATCGCGGTCAGGATCTACGACGCTTCGGACGTTCGAAATCCCTGCGACCGCGGCAGCCGTCGTACCCGCTTGTCACGACGGACCGTCTCTTACCGCTTCACGCGGATCCCGAGGTCGTCCGCCAGCGCGTGAATCGCTACTTCGAGGTTGTCTCTCTCGCCTGACACCCGTCGGGTAGCGATGTCACGAGGCGCCACAGAGTAGTCATCGTGATGACGAGGCGGGACCGAGGCTGCGACTTCCGGCGTGCAGTGGTGAGAATGGCGTTGCGGCTGGTCGCCGCGGTTGGTTCAGCCGCTTGCGGCGCCTCGATGGACGCTCGGTATCGTCGCTGGAGGGTCACTTGCGAGAGGAGTGAGAGATGAGGATCGGTGTTCTTGGGACGGGCATGGTCGGTCGCGGGCTCGCGGGCCGGCTTGCTGAACTCGACCACGAAGTGGTGATTGGAACGCGCGATGTCGAGCAGACACTGTCGCGCACCGACCCCGACGCGATGGGCAACCCGCCGTATGCCGAGTGGCAGCAAGGCAACCCGTCGGTACGGCTGGTCCCATTTGCCGAGGCGGGTGCACATGGCGAGCTGATCGTCAACGCGACCGCTGGCACGGGCGCGCTTTCCGCGCTCGAGGCGGCCGGTGCGGCCAACCTGTCCGGGAAGGTGCTCGTGGACGTGGCGAACCCGCTCGATTTCTCGCAGGGGTTCCCGCCGTTCCTGTCAGTTGCGAACACGGACAGTCTCGCCGAGCAGATCCAGCGTGCGTTCCCCGGCGCCCGTGTCGTGAAGACGCTGAACACGATGAATGCCTACGTAATGATCGAGCCGTCACGCGTGCCCGGCCGCCACAGCGTCTTCCTTGCCGGCGAGGACGCTGCTGCGAAGGAGTCGGTCAAGGGTCTGTTGGGCGAGTTCGGCTGGCCGGAGGAGTCGATGATCGACCTCGGGGGGATCCGGGCGGCCCGGGGCAGCGAGATGTACCTGCCGCTCTGGCTTTCGCTCATGGGCGTGCTCGGCACCGGCGACTTCAACATCCAGGTCGTCAAGGCGTAGAGACGCGGTAGCGATAGCCCATCGGGGGTCCCTTATGGGGTGGTCAGGGCGAGCGACTGCTGGCCCGTACGATTCGGGAGTGGAGCGCAAGGTCGCCACCGTTCTCTTCGCGGATCTCGTCGACTCGACGGGACTTGTCACGAGCGCGGATCCCGAGGTCGTCCGCCAGCGCGTGAATCGCTACTTCGAGGTTGTCGCAGGACGCATTGAGGCGCATGGCGGCACGGTCGAGAAGTTCGCCGGCGACGCGGTGATGGCAGCCTTCGGCGTGCCCCTGACGCACGAGGACGATGCCGAGCGCGCAGTTCGTGCGGCACTCGAAATCGTCCCGAGGGTCGAGGAGCTCGAACTGTCCGTTCGCATCGGCGTGGAGTCGGGGGAGATCGTCATCGAGGACGGCGACTCGACGTTCGCGACGGGCGAGGCTGTGAACCTCGCCGCCCGTCTGCAGCAGGCGGCGGCGCCGGGCGAGATCCTTCTCGGCCCTGGGGCCCGCTCGCTCGCGGCGAGTGCGGTCGACGCCGTCGACGCGGGCGCGCTCGACGTCAAGGGTCGCGCGCAGCCGCTCTGGACGTGGCGGGTCGTCCGCGCCCACGATACGAGCCGCCTCGCCGCAACGCCGTTCGTCGGTCGCGAAGAGGAGCTGGCCGTGCTCGAAAACTCCCTCTCACGGGCGGTCCGCGATCAACGTGCGCAGCTCGTGACGATCTTTGGCGAGCCGGGCATGGGGAAGACGCGGCTTGTCACGGAGTTCACCGCGGGCCTCGACCGGATGACGACGCTCGCCGGGCGAACTCTCCCGTACGGCGAAGGTGTGACTTACTGGCCGGTCGCCTCGATGATCAAGGCGAGCGCCGGGATCACCGACGACGACCCGGCAAATGAGGCCTTCGAGAAGTTGCGCTCCTCCTGCGAGAGTGAGGCAGTCGCCGACCTGCTCGCGGCCGCAATGGGCGTCCTCGGCGCCGCCGAAGGCGAGCATGCGCCGGGCCAGCTGAGCTGGGCGGCACTCCGCTGGGCGGAGCAGCTCGCCGACGCCCAGCCTCTCGTCCTCGTCTTCGAGGACGTCCACTGGGCCGAAGAACCGCTGCTCGACCTGATCGAGTACCTGTGCCGGTCCCTCCGGGAGGTTCCCGTGTTGATCGTCGCCCTGGCTCGGCCGGAGCTGCTCGATTCCCGACCGGCCTGGGGAGGCGGCATCCGCAGCGCAAGTGCGATCGATCTCGCTCCGCTCGGCGAAAGCGAGAGCGAGGAGCTTGTCGATGCGCTCCTCAGCCGAGGTGGAGTGCCGCCGGAAGAGCGAGGGCTCGTGCTCGAGCGCGCAGAGGGGAACCCGCTCTTCCTCGAGGAGATCGTGCACACCCTGCGCGAGGGCTGCGGCATCGAGGGCACTCCGGACACCCTGCAGGCGCTGATTGCGGCGCGCATCGACAGGCTGGCCGCCGACGAGAAGCGGACCCTGCAGAGTGCCGCGCTCGTCGGTCGCATCTTCTGGCGAGGCGCACTCGAATCGCTCAGGCCTGATCTCGATGTCGGGAAGCTCCTCGAGCAGCTCCTCGAGCGTGAGCTCGTCGTTCGTGAGGAGCGCTCGACAATCTCCGACGATCTCGCTTTTCGCTTCAAGCACGGCCTCATCCGCGACGTCGCCTATGGCGGGATGAGTAAGGCGCGGCGGGCGACAGAGCATCAGGCCTTCGCCGCCTGGGTCGAGCAGCACGCCCGCGACGAGCTGGCCGAAATCCGAGCTCACCACCTCGATCAGGCCGCGGCGTTGGTCGCGGAGCTCGCCGGAGCCGTCCCGGAGGAACTCGCGCGGTCGGCGGCGGACGCAGTCGAGGAAGCCGGGCGGCGCGCGCTACGAAGAGGGGCTCTTGGGATTGCGCGCCGGGCCCTGTTGCGAGCGGTCGAGCTCGAGCCGACTCCCGAGCGGCGCTACCTCGCCGCGCACGCCGCGTGGCGCCTCGCCGATGTTCCAACGGTCGGCGACGAGACAGAGGAGGCGCTCGTCGAGGCGCGGGCTGCAGGCCGACGGGACGTCGAAGGTCGAGCGCTCGTGCTTCTCGCAGACCTTGCCCTGCACGCAGAGAGCGACGTCTCGCGGGCCCACGATCTCGCGGATGAGGCTCTCGCGATCCTGCCCGAGGACGAGCTGGCCGGCCTCTACGACGCTCACGCGCTGATTACCACGATCTTCTGGTGGCTCGGCAACGGCGACGGGGCCACCCGCCACGCCGAGGAGATGATCGACCTGGCTCACAAAGCCGGGCGCCCCGAGCTCGAGAGTCTCGCACGCACACAGCTGTCCGCCATCGCGGGCGTGCGCGGCGATGCTGCCGTCGCCGTCGCCCTGCTGGAGGAGGCGGAGTCGCTCGCCGAGACGAGTGGTAGTCGCGAGGCAATGGGCTACGCGCTCGCCGTCCACGGGCGTCGCTTCGAAGAAGCCGAGCTAGCTGAGGCGGAGCGCTACCTACGACAGGCGCTGGAGATCTTCGACGAGATCGGCGCCGCCGGCCGCTATGGCTGGACGCTGTCCAACCTCGCCTTCGTTTACAAGCAGCGCGGAGACCTTCCATTGGCGGAGAAGACGTTCCGCGAAGCCGTGAGCCGGCTCCGCAGAACCCACGAGCAAGGATTCCTCGTCGAGGCCGAGCGCGGGCTGGCCGAGGTCTTCGTCGAGCAGGGCAAGATCGACGACGCCGATCGACTCATCTCAGAAGCCGAGCGTCGGGTCGGGCGCCAAGACGTATGGACTCGCGCATCGCTGCTGCACGCGCGTGGTCTCGTCCTTGCCGCACAGGGGCGCGCCGACAAAGCGGAGGCTTCATTCGTTACTGCGCTCGAGATCATCGAGCCGACGATGTACGCGATCTTGACCCGAGAGATACGCCGGTCGCTGGACTCACTTCACGCGAACACGGGAACCGGAGATATGGCCAGGACGGCCTCACGCCGGGCTGACTAGCTCTCGAGCTCGCCGAAACGGCGCAGACGCTCGTCGTTCCACGAAGCGCAAGAGGTCATAGCGATACAGGCAGATGCGATCGTCCGCAGCACAGGAGCAGTTGTAGTAGGGTCGGTTTTGGATCATCGAGCCAGTTGCGCTGACGGTCTGGTCTTTTCTTCCGTCAAGTCGCCAGTTCTTCTTCCTCGTTGCTAACCGCGTCTCAGCCGAGCTGAGGCAGCCGCTTTTGGAGGCCGACGGCCATCCGAGTGCTGCCCGTTCGAGCATCCGATCGAACAGAAGGAGCAACTGAATGACCGTATTGCAGACCGAAGCGTTGACCACCGACGAGCTGGTCAAAATCGCCCGCAAGCAGATTGACGCCTTCAACAACGGCGACTGGGAGCAGATGCGTGGACTGCTCACCTCCGACGCCCACTACCACGAGTTCGGGACAGAGCGCGCGATCGAAGGCCCCGAGCAGATCATCCAGTTGTTCGAGGGCTGGAAGACGGCGTTCCCGGATGCCGCCGGCACGGTCACGTCCTCCGTGGCCAGCGGCGACACCGCGGTTCTGGAGGTGACCTGGAAGGGCACGCACACCGGCCCGCTTACAACTGCGGCAGGAACGATCCCGGCCTCGGGCAAGAGCCAGGAGACGCCCGCCGCGGTCTTCTACGTCTTCGAGGGCGCGAAGATCAAGGCGAGTCGCCACTACTTCGACGCGATGACATTGCTCAAGCAGATCGGCGCAGAGCCCAAGTAGCAGCAGAGCTAGCGATGACAGAGGGGAAGACCGCGCAAGCGGTCTCCTCTCTGGACCCAACTAGAGGAGGGAACTTCTATGGCAATTGGCATCCGCATCAAGCTTGCGGGAATAACCCAGGAACAATTCGATGCAGCACACGCCCACATCAACCCGGACCGATCCAATCCACAAGGGATGCTTTTTCACGCATCCGGCCCGATCGAGGACGGTTGGGGAGTCATCGATTTCTGGGAGTCGCGGGCAGACTTCGACGTATTTCAGAGTCGGATCCAGGAAGGCATAGCCGCCTCGGGCGTGGAGATGCAGGGGCCCCCTGACATCAAAGAGTTCGAGGTGCACGAAATCATCCACGCCTAGTCCCGACGGAGCGCGCAGGGCTTCGACCGATAGCGAGGCCCTGCCCAACCGTTCCGTCATCACGGCTCGCCGGTTCCGCTGTTGCAGGTCTACCCCGACTCCAGCGACCGCCTCAACGACTTGATGGTTCGGGTCCGTTCGCTTCTCGCTAGCAGCGCCGCAACCGGCTTCATCAATCGCATCAAGCCGAACAGCTCACCCTCCGCGATGTGATGAACGATCGTCCTGTCCCGGTCGTCCGCTTCGAGGCGGTACTCGGGTCTCGCCTCCATCAGGTCGGAGCCGAACAAGTGCAGGGTCTCGCGGAATGCGATCCGTGTCGGCGACTGGTAGTCCGTTATCTGACCGCGGAAGGTGCCCATCCTCGTAGCGTCGAAGTATTCGGTTCCTGGCCCTCGAGGACCGTCAGAGGTTTGGCCGGACCGGCGGAACAAGCCCGTACGGTGCATCCACGTCCGGTAACCATCGAGGTTCGCCAGTTGCGCGAACACGTCGCCGATCGGTCGGTCGATCGTCGTGAGCGTCTCGTATCGAACCGTAGTACCCGTCTTCGTCATGCGCTCACCGCGCCGCACATCCGATTCAACTGTCATCGCTGTTCCTCCGATCCGAAGTGTGTGTAACCCCTAGCGTCAGAAACATTTCGAGCCCGTCCAGCGTCTCCGCCCACCCCGTCTCGTGCAGAGCGCGTCGGGCTTCGGTCGCGAACGGCCCCTGGTCGAGAACGAGCATCGTTCCCTCGGCAACATCCACGAACGAGAGCGTCACCAGAGTCTCCTGATCATCGGGATCCGGCTCCTCGTACTCGAACGTGTAGACGAGGCGCTGCGGTGGTTCGACTTCGCGGAACTCGCCGGCGATGTGGAACGCCGCTCCCTCTGGCGGCTGCATCGTGAAGCGGTACCGCTCACCCTCGCGAGCGCAGATCTCGACCTTGGGAACTGTGAAGTCGTTGGGGCCCCACCACGCTGGGAGAGCGCTCTCGTCGACGAACGCCGCGAATGCGTGTGCTCTCGGCGCGTGCAGCATCTTCTCGAGATGCAGACTCAGGCCGCTGGGGTCGCCTCTCGTCATGTGAGGTAGGACGGCCGGGTCGAGAGAGCTGCGGCGGCTGCGACGAAGAGCAGCCCCAGGACGATGGCGAGGCCGGGGTAGCCGGCGGCCGCGAGCGCGATCCCTCCGACGGCGGAGCCGACGAAGTAGCCGAACTGGTTCGCGGCCGCCCGCGTCGCCATCACAGCGACTCTTCGCTCGGGGGCGGCCTGCAGACCGAATGCATTTCCGAGCAGAGTGCGGGCTCCGCCGAGGAATGCCGCAACCGCGAAGAGGCCGGCGCTGACTGCCGAGCTCGGGCGGACGATGCCGAACAGCGGCACGATCACGGCCATGGCGAGCGCGAGCGCGACGAGTCGGTGTCGCAGGTCGCCGTCCGCGTGGCGCCGCGAGGTGAGGTTTCCGGCGGCGAATGCGACGGCGGCGAGTGCGAGAACGACTCCCGTGCGGACTGTCGAGGTGCCGTACGACTCCGTGAAAAGAGCGCCGGAGTAGACGAGCAATCCGATCCAGGCGGAGTTGGCGAGGAGTTCGCCGAGTGCCCAGCGGTTCACGTTGCGATCGGAGAGGGCGGCCAACAGACCTCCGCGAGCGGCGCCGCTCGGCGCTGAGCGCGGGGCCGTCGCAGCGGCGCAGGCGGCGACCACCGCTCCGACCAGCGGCAGCCCGAGCCATGCGTAGCGCCAGCTGGCGCCGCCGACGAGTCCGGCGATCGGCATGCCGATGATCCAGGCAGCCGGGTTGCCGATGAGGGCCCAGGAGAGGACGCGGGCGCGCTCTTCCGGCGGCGTCCACTCGGCAACGGCCGCTGTTCCTGCGGTGACCAGCACGGCGACTGCCACGCCGATGACGGGCTGCACGAGCGCGAGCACCGCGAAGTTCGGGGCGGCGGCGCTAGCCAGCGACCCGGCTGCGAGCAAGATGGAACCGCCGACGAGGAGTTGTCGGAGCTGGAGCCGCCTTGAGACCGCGGCGAGGCAGAGCGCGGTGAGGCCCGCCGCGAGTCCGGAGATCGTCCGCAGCTGCCCCGCTGCGGCGGTCGAGACGCCGAGGTTGGAGGCGACCTCGACCAGAACCGGCGAGAGCGCGATCAGTCCGGCCTGGCCCGCGAAGAGGCAGAGGAAGAGGATCGCGCTCACACGAGCGGGGGCGCTCATGTTGTCGCTCCGGCCGAGCTCTTGCCTGGTCGCCGGTTGGCAGCCGTCGCGGCGATGGCTGCGGCGGCAAGGACGAACCCCGTACCGACGAGGAAGGCGCGTTGGAACCCGGCGGTGAGGGCGAGTTGGCTCGCCCCGCCCGAGGCGAGGATGCTGTTCGTCCGCTGCGTGGCGACGGCCGAAAGGACGGCGAGGCCGAAAGCGCCGCCGAACTGCATAGAGGCGTTGAGCAGGCCCGACGCGACCCCCGCCTTGTCGGATGCGACGCCATCGGTGGCCGCTGTGGTGACGCCGGTGAAGACGGAGCCGAGCCCGATGGCGACTGCGCTGATTCCGGGCAGGAGGTCGGCGAGGAAGGCTCCGTCGACAGGTACGCGCGAGAGGAGGTAGATCCCTCCGCTCGCGATGAGCGCCCCAGTGACGATGACCGGTTTGGTGCCGATCCGCGGCATGAGCGGCGTGGCGACCGCGACCGCGATCATGAACCCGCCGGTTACCGGGAGATAGGCCAGGCCCGTGTTGATCGGCGAGTAGCCGAGGACGTTCTGCATGTACAGGCTGAGGAAGAAGAACATCGCGTAGAGCCCGCCGAACGAGAGAAGTTGTGTCGCGTTCGCTGGCGCGAGGCCTCTGATCCGGAAGATCGAGAACGGCACGAGCGGGTTTCTGGCGCCTCGCTCGTTCCTGACGAAGGCGGCGAGGAGGACGACCGCAGTCACGAGTCCCGCGACGGTCGTCGTGTTGCTCCAGCCGACGTCCGGCGCTCGGACGAGCGTGTAGATGAACAGCAGCATCCCACCCGTCACGAGCACCGCCCCGCGGAGGTCGAAGCTGCCGCCGGTCCGGCTGCCGGGCTTGGCCACGATCAGCAGGAGGGCACCGAGAGCGACGAGCACCGCCACCGGGACGTTCAGATAGAAGATCCAACGCCACCCCGGCCCCTCGGTGAGGACGCCGCTGAGCATGACGCCGGTGGCGCCGGCCAGGCCGGGGACGGCAGCCCAGGCCCCGAGCACCACGTTGCGCTCGCGCGGGCTGGTGAAGGTGGTGGTCAGGATCGAGAGAGCCGCCGGCGCCATCAGGGCCGCGCCTGCGCCTTGGGCAAGGCGGGCCGCGATCAGTGCAGCTTCGGTCTGCGCGAAACCTCCGGCGAGCGAGGCGAGCGCGAACAGACCGAGCCCGCTGAGGAGGACGCGGCGACGGCCGATCAGGTCGGCGGCGCGGCCGCCGAGGAGCAGGAAGCCGCCGTAGGTGAGCACATAGCCGCTGACGACCCACTGCAGGTTCTGGGCCGAGAAACCAAGGTCGTGCTTGATCGAGGGGAGGGCGACGTTGACGATCGAGACATCGAGAAAGTCCAGGAACTGAACGAGCAGCAAGAGCGCCAGCATCAGCGCACCGCGACGCGTCTTGAGCCGAACGGCTTGCGCGTCGCGCATCTCGGTAGTGGTCATCGTGATCCTCCCTAGTTAGCACGATCGGTCGTTCTGCTGGCGCTACTATACGAACGATCGTGCTATCTTGTCAAGCGATGACCGAAACATCCGTTGACCGTGCGGCACGGAAGGCCAGGGCAGACGGCGAGCGCAGCCGGCACAAGATCCTCGACGCCGCTGCCAGGCTCGCAACGACCGAGGGGCTCGAAGGCCTCTCGATCGGGCGCCTCGCCGATCACATCGGGATGAGCAAGAGCGGCCTCTACGCCCACTTCGGTTCCAAGGAGGAGCTCCAGCTCGCGACGATCGAGACAGCCGGCGAGATCTTCGAGGCGGAGGTGGTCGCCCCGGCAAGAGACGCGACCACGCCGCTCGCGAAGATCGAGGTGCTCTGCGAACAATTCCTCTCCCACCTCGAGCGGCGCGTCTTTCCCGGCGGCTGCTTCTTCGCTTCCGCTGCCGCCGAGTTCGACACACACCCCGGACTGGTCAGGGAACGCATTGCCGGGTTCCAACGCGACTGGACCGACCAGCTCACACAACTCGTCTCGGAGGCTCAAGCCGCCGGCCAGCTCCGGGCCGAAGCTCCCGACCAGCTCGCGTTTGAGCTCAACGCCCACCTGCTGATGGCGAACACCGCCTTCCTGCTTTACGACACCCCGGAGGCGATCCAGATGGGGCGTACGGCCATCGCCGCCCGCCTCGCGCTCAGCGGAGCGAACTCCTAGCCCGAGCATCGTCGTTCGCTGGCTCATCGTCGATCATCCTTCGCCCGTCCGATCCGTCGGCGCCGCGTTAAGAGCATGGAGAGGGCGTCTTACAGTTCGGCACGGCGAAGGAAACGATCCGCGCACAACGTATTCAGCGCAGCGACTTAAGGGCGCTCGGCTCGGGGGTCTACGGAACTTCGGCAGCAAGTCGCGTTTCGGACTGGACGATCGGCGCCACCTGGGTTCCGAACAGCTCGATCGCCCGCATGACGTCCGCGTGTGAGACGGCGCCGATCCCGATGTGGGCGAGGTAGCGCTCGGGCTCGAAGGCCTCGTGGAACGAGATGATCTTCTCGGCGACTTCTTCGGGCGAGCCGAGGGCGAGCGGGCCGGACGGAGCTGCGAGCGCCTCGAGCTCGGTACGTCCTGAGGGAGGCCAGCCGCGCTCCTTGCCGATCCGGTTCATCACGTCCAGGTACGGCGTGGAGAATGCTGCCTGTGCCCGTTGGCGCGAGTCTGCGACGAACGCGTGGGTGTTGATGGCGATGCGCGGCTCGCCGACCCGGCCGGTTTCCACCCAGGCGTGCCGGTAGAGATCGACGAACGGCTTGAAGCGGGCTGTTTGGCCGCCGATGATCGCGAGTGCCAGTGGTAGACCGAGGCTTGCCGCCCGCACCACGGACTCGGGGCTGCCGCCGACGGCCACCCAGATCGGAAGTTGATCCTGTAGGGGTCGGGGCCAGACGATCGCGTCTTCGAGGGGCGCGCGATGCTTTCCCTGCCAGGTGACGCGCTCGTTGTCCCGGATCGCGAGCAGCAGCTCGAGCTTCTCGCTGAACAGCTCGTCGTAGTCGCGCAGGTCGTAACCGAACAGCGGGAACGACTCGATGAACGAGCCACGCCCCGCCATGATCTCTGCTCGACCGCCGGAGATCAGGTCGACGTGCGCGAACTGCTCGAAGACCCGGACCGGGTCGTCAGAGGAGAGCACACTGACGGCGCTCGAGAGCCGGATCTGCTTCGTGACGGCGGCGATGGCGGCCAGCGCAGTCGTCGGCGATGAAACGAGGTAGTCGGGACGGTGATGCTCTCCGACTGCGAAGACCTTCAGGCCGAGCTCGTCCGCGAGCCTGGCCTCCTCCAGGAGGTCGCGCATGCGTTCCGCGGGACTGAGGCCGGGGTGGAGGTCGGCGAAAGTGACTAGTCCGAGATCCATCGAAGAGTCAAACGACGATTGCGCGCACAAGTATTCCCCTTCGGGTAGCTCAGCGGCAAGTGGAGAGTTGGTCGCTCGCTACTGCTCGTAGCGCTCGACGACCTCTGGTCGCCTCACGTCGGCGCCGTCCGGGTCGCGGCCGACGTCGCGCAGAGCGCGTCGCTGGCGGAGCAGGTCCCAGCACTGGTCGAGCGACACCTTGACCTGCTCCAGGCGCTGCCGGTCGGCCTCGCTCGTGCTGCCGGCCGACTCCCGCTGCCACAGTTCGTGCTCCTCCGCGACAAGCTGCTCGATCGTCCCGTGGATCTGTGGATCGTCCATTCCTGTCTGAGCGTAGTCGACCGTCTAGCCTCGCCGTCGCCGCGCCCGAGACGGGTACGGTGAGCCGATGGCTGTCGCGGGTGTGCGATGAGCTGGCCTGCGCTTCCTTTCGAGGACTGGCGGGCGACGTGTGACACGCTTCACGCGCACACGCAGGTGCTGGGCAAGCTGGCGGTGGCGCTCGCTCCGCCGGAGCCGCAGCTTCAGCATGCGGCTCTGCGGCTGAGCGCGCGCGGCTGGGAGACGCTGCCGCTGCCGGCTCCCGACGGCTCGGGCGCGCTTGTGGTCGCGCTCGACCTGCGCAGCCACGAAGCGGTCGTCGAGCACAGCGACGGGCATGTCCGGCGGATCGCGCTCGCGCCGGACCGGCCGGTCGGCGAGGTCACGAGCGAGGTGCTCGCGACGGTCCGTGCCCTCGTCGGTCCTGTCGAGATCAACACCACCCCGCAGGAGACGCCGTGGACGACGCCGCTCGACGAGGACACCGAGCACGCGACCTACAACCCGGTCCAGGTCGCCGCGTACTTCGCCGCCGCGACTCAGGCAGGGCTCGTGCTCGCGACTCTGCGAGCTCCGTACCGCGGCCGCTCGACGCCGGTCAATGCCTGGTGGGGATCGTTCGACCTCGCGGTCAGCCTCTTTTCCGGCGAGCCGGCCGATCCGCCGTCGCAGGACTTCATCGTGCGCAACTCGGGTGACGCCCAACAAATCGAGGTCGGCTGGTGGCCCGGCGATCACCGCTACCCCCGTGCTGCGTTCTACGCCTACGCATATCCGCCGCAGGAAGGATTCGCCGAGGGGACACTCTCACCCGCGAACGCGCGCTGGGACGCGACGCTCGGCGAGTTCATTCTCGACTGGGACGACGTCCGGGCCTCGCCGGACCCCTACGGGGTCGCGCTGAGCTTCGCCCGCTCTGCCGTCGAGCACGGTTGCCGCGTCTGCAGCTGGAACCCCGCACTCGCGGCCAGCATGGAAGGCGAGCCGCCGCCCATTACCTGACTGCCGTGCGGGTCGGTCGAGCGGCGCCGGCGACGACTGCGAGCAGGGCCACGGCGAGCACGAGCGGCGCGACTCGAGACCGGCTCGACTCAGCGTCCAGTTCTCGTGGTCGCAGGCGTGTGCGAAGGCGCCAGTGGTCGCACCTGGGGTCAGCCGGCGTTCACCGTTGAGGTGGGATGGTGAGTCGCTAACTTCGCCGAGTGTTCGGCTAGCCGGCGCGGATGATGAAGAACGCGATCGCGACGTACTGACAGGCGACCGCGACGATGGTGAGGGCGTGGAAGAGCTCGTGGTAGCCGAATACCGTCGGCAGCGGGTCCGGCCGGCCCCGCGCGTAGATGATCGCGCCGGCCGTATACGCGAGCCCGCCTGCCCCTAGCAACACGACGGCTGCAGGGTCGAGCCGGGTCGCCAGTTGCGGCAGGATCACAACACCCGTCCAGCCGAGCGCGATCCCGAGTGCTGCCGCGAGCCACTTCGGCGCGTCGACCCAAGCGAACTTGAGCACGACGGCGGCGGCCGCGCCCGCATAGACAATCGAGAGCACGACGATGCTCCAGGCACCGTTGAGTACGAGGAGGCAGACGGGCGTGTACGTGCCGGCGATCAATAGGTACACGCCGGCGTGATCGACTCGCCGCATCCAGCGCCGCAGGTGCGGGGTCCAAGTCACACGGTGATAGAGAGCGCTCACACCGAAGCAGGCGGCGACCGAGCCTGCAAACACCGCTGCCGCCACGTGTCGACGATCACCGTCGGCGCCGACGATCAAGAGGGCTCCAACCACAAGCGAGACCGCGAACGCGGCCTGGTGCAGCACACCGCGAAGAAGCGGTTTCGGAAGTGCTGGCGCGACCGAGGGCGGAGCCGCCACATGGCGACAATACGCGTTCTGCCGGCCGCTTTCGCAACCACCGACGGGACACTCTCAGCCGTTCGACGACGTCAACGGTCGTAGCTGGGGGTGGTCGCTACGGACTCGGCAGCGCTCGCCCCGGTGCTAGGAGATTCATAGCTCTCTGCTTGCCGGGAAGATCGAGCACTCAGAAACCGTCGAGCATCTGCTCCGAATCGGTTGCTCCGAGGTCGGAGCGGGTTCGATCTCGACCCTGAGGCGTAGCGCTCCGGGATGAGCTCGGGGTCGGCGGTCGCCGCGGATGCCGGTGTCGAGTGCGTCGATCGCCGTGACCTCTTCTGGTGTGAGCGCGAAGTCGAAGCTGCACTCGCTCCTAGCGGCGAGTGGTGGCACGTGAACGCGTTGTATGCGTCGGCCGCGGCTCCCGACCCGCCCAGCTGGCTTACGCAGCATTGGCCCGAGAGCTTCGGTGGTAGGCTCTTGGGCGCGGCGCCTCAGCGCTCGGCGCAGCGATTTACCACGCGGGCCTCAGTAAACGGCCTCGCACAGGTCCCTCCCGAGACCAGCGGGTTGGAGCAGTACCTCGGTTGACCCCACACATCGTGGTCGGCGTTGATGCTTCAGTTGCAGGGAGGACCCATGCTTGAGATTCGCGAGCCGTCGCTGTCGGAAAGCGCCGAGCGCCTTCTTGCGCTCGAGGAGCTCCACACGATTGGCGTCCTCGACCGGAACGAGTTCGTCAGCGAGAGGATGCGCGTCCTCCGCCCGCAACCGACACGCGATGTGATGCCTGAGGGGCTGTCGGCTTCTCGCCAACGCTGGGGACAGATTCACACACACCTTGGTGCACGGAGGTTGAGCTGGTCGTTGCTGCAAGTGGTTGGTCGGTTGGCTCGGCCTTTCTCATCATCATCTCGGCAGAGTCGCCGACTTACCGAAGGTTCGCGCTCGTTGCCCGAACCCAGTACGTGATCGAGACAGGAGGCATGTGATGTTCAGACGGCGTCCAATCGCGCGTGCAGCAGTCGTCGGCGGGGTGGCGTACACCGCCGGAAAAGCAGGCGCCAAATCGGCGGCAAACGATGCCGATCAGACAGCCCAGACCGAGGCGCCTCCCGCCGAGCAGCAGACGGCACCTGCGCCGGCCGCGCCCTCGTCGGAGGAGAGCATGCAAGAGCTAACCAAGCTGAAGGAACTGCTCGACAACGGCGTCCTCACCCAGGCGGAGTTCGACACCCAGAAGCAAAAGATCCTGCAGAACATGTAGGCCGGACAACGAGCGAACTCGCGGCCTAACCACGCACAGTGAAGGCCCGCGAGCGCGGGCCTTCCCTGTGCTTCTTCCAGGATTTAGACGAGCGCGGGTGCCTTCGTCTCGTGCGCAAGCACCTTTCTGGTCATGACCTTGGGCGGATTCGGAACCAGCTTCTCGAGGTTCTCCTCCTGCGTCCACTCGGCCGCGACGCGAGTCGAGTCGTCTGCCTGGCTGGAAGTGTCGAACAGGCTGATCGACTTGACCATGCCGTCGCCGGCCTCGGTCAGGAAATAGCCCTGGAATCCCGGCAGCTTGCTCAGCCGCGGGATCAGGCTGTCATTCACCTTCCGGGTCAGCTCCTCGATCCGCGTTTGATCGATGCCTTCGTAGCGCCTATGGGTGGCGTACATTTGGTGCTCCTCACACTTATGCTTCAGGGTTGGAAAGCTCGAGCCGAGCTCTCCTGCTGCACTTAGGCCAGGTTTCGCAAGTCGAAGAGGAAACTTCGGAGCCTCAGCGGCTTCCGCGCTAGGTCCTACGCGCCCACCCAACATACCCGCGATCTCGCCGCGGCGTCGGATCATGTGCTTGCGGATGTTCCGATCCGACTCGTGGCCAGGGAGAGGCCGGCACGCCAGATGATCGCGGCGAGGAAAATCGCACCGCCGGTGAGGACGCCGAGCGCGCCGCCGGCGAGCGTCACCGCGAGCGCCTGCGAACCCCCTACGCCAGAAGCGATCAAGGCCGCGGCGCCGGCGCCGACTTGCGTCGCTGCGCCCGCGGGGCCGATCGGCACCGCTGCCGCCGCCGCGCCCGCACAGAGGAAGAGCAGCGCCAGTGGGAACGAGAAGCCGACGCCGAGTGTCCCGAGAAGGAGGAAGGCGGCGAGCGTACGGAGGAGCCAGCAGGCCGACACAAGCGCCCACGCCTCCGACAGGGGTCGCCTCGAGGTGGTGCGCGGACTCAGCCAGCGGCCGAGCCGGAAGCGCAAGGCGCGCTTGCTTCCGGCAAGACGAGGCAGGGCGACAAGCAGGCCCGCGGCTGCAACGCCCGCGACAGCGACGACAGTGAGCCCAGCGCGCACGCCGATCCCGCCGCCAAGTACGGCGGCTGCCGCGGCAAGCGGCGCGAGTGCAACGGAGTCGATCAGGCCGAGCATGACCAGCGAGAGACAAAGTGCGCGGACGCCCGCGCGACAGCCCGGATAGCGGCGAACGACGGCTATGCGCATTGCGTCGTCGAAACGGCCGGGGAGCACGACACCGGTCAGGGCCGCGCCGCCGTTGCCGGCCGCAAGCGCGAGCAGCCGAGGCCGCTCGTTCGCCGCGAACAGCCGTC
The DNA here is from genome assembly GCA_963731015.1 of uncultured Actinomycetes bacterium. Lineage (GTDB taxonomy): Bacteria > Actinomycetota > Thermoleophilia > Gaiellales > Gaiellaceae > Palsa-739. The sequence goes on along the minus strand of CAVSTY010000002.1, from coordinate 88,702 downwards.
CCCATCCCCACGCCTTGAAGCCCTGAGCAAGGAGCAGCAAGAGGCAGATCGCTACCAAGACGCCGGGCTCACCGCCCGACAGCGGCCACGGGCTGGTCGCGAAGTGGTGCGCGGCAAGAAATGCCAGCACGACCATGGTGGCTCCCGACCCCGCGGCCAGTGACCACCGGCCCCGGCGTGAGCGACGCAGCCGTGCAAGCGCATCGAGGAGCAACCGGTACCTGCGTTCGAGCACGATCGGAGCAGCGATTCCGGCCGCCGCCAACGGCACCGCGACAAATCCCGAGGACCGGTCGTTCTCCGCGCGAGGGTTCGGGGTCACTGGGATCAGAACCAGCCGTGCCGCAGGATTTCGAAGTCGCCGGCCTGCGGCCGGTCGAGGTCGAGCCAGAAGAAGTCCCCGGCCGCGAGCAGCTCCGCCACCGTCTCGCGGCTGAAGTGCATCTCGGCGCTGCCGTGAGCGTCGCTGACCTGGCAGACCGACCGGCCCTTCCGTGGCAAGAGAGCCGGGCGCCCGTTCGACTCGCTGGCCGCGGCCGGCCCGGGGTGCGGATCGATGGTCGCCTTCTCGGCCACGGACAAAACAAGCGCCTTCTACGACTGCCGACGGGGCCGCGTGCGCAGCCTGAAGACGACGCTGGTGAAGATCCCCAGCAGCCAGCCGAGAACTGCCGCCGCGAGGACGATCCAGACGAGCGACGCGTGGCCGGTGCCGACGACCCAGCTCAGCCTCACCTGCCGCGTATTCGCGATGACGAGCGCAATGAGGATGACGAGCAGCGCAATCAGGCCGACCGCCCAGGTGTAGAGGCCGGTGCGCCGGCCGTGCCTCCGCAGACGCGCGCTGCGCGGCTCGACGATCGCGTCCGCGGGTGCCGTTTCCGGGCGGTGCGATTCGACTTGCATCGTGGATCCTCCCTCGTGGAAATGTGGGTCGACCGCGCGTCGGTCAGCCAGCAGCTTCCGGCCTGTGCTGTTGAGGGCGGATCTTGCGGGGCCGGGTTCCTTTGAGGCCCCGCGGGGTGATTCGCTGCACCAGTATTTGAGGTGCTACAACAGCAAGTCTAGCGCCGATCTGGGAGCGCTACATTTAGGACGATGACTGAGGAGCCGACCCGCAATCTCCGTGTCCTGATCGCCAACGAGAAACGCGAGCGGCTCGAGTTGCTGGCCCAGGTTGTGGCCGGGCTCGGGCACGAGGTGATCGCACGCGAGATCTACGTGACGGAGGTCGGGGCGGTGACCGCCAGGGAGCGACCGGATGTCGCGCTGGTCGGGCTCGGTCTGCACTCTGAACACGCGCTCGAGTTGATTACCGAGATCGTCCGCGAGTCCTCGTGCCCGGTGATCGCACTGCTTTCGGCCAAGGACCCCGCGTACGTGCACGAGGCGGCGAAGCGTGGCGTCTTTGCCTACATCGTCGACACAACACCGGAGGAGTTGCAGAGCGCGATCGACATCACGCTGCAGCGCTTCACCGAGTACCACAGCCTGCAAGGGGCGTTCGGGCGTCGGGCGATGATCGAGCAGGCGAAGGGGATCCTGATGGCCCGCCACGCAGTCGACGCCGACCGGGCGTTCGAAATGCTGCGCGATCACTCGCGGCACAACGGCCACAAACTCGTCGACATCGCCCAGGCGGTCGTCGACAGCCACCTCCTGCTACTGCCGCCGATTCCCCAACCGGCAGCCGCTGCGGCACCGTCCACGTAATCGACGGGACACCGCTTCGGTGCTACCCTTGAGGCTGTGGCGCCTTAGCAACCGGCGCCGTGAGGCAGCAGGCGGCGCGGAGTAAGCCGGCGCCGCCAAGAGTCCACCCTCAGCAAAGCGGGATGGAGCCGTAACCGGCCGACCCGAACGTCCTGGTCGGCGTCCGATGCTTCGACCCCCGGAGGTTCTGATGGTGGAGATCCGCGTTGCCGTCACAGACGCCACGCGATTGCACGGGCTCATGCGCCGTCTCGGCAGACTCTTCGACCGCTCGTCTGTTTCATTCGACACGACCCGGAGCGAAGTCCAGGTTCGTTCGGAGTGGGAGTCGCGCGGCCTCGTCCACGTGCTCGGCGCGGTCGAGTCATGGCTGGAGGAAGACGGTCCTGACTCTGCCAGGCTGTCGATCGGCGACCGCTCCTACACGATGGTCGCCCCGACGGCAGCACGGGCGGGGTTTGCAAGACCTGCACAAAGAGAGGCCGTCGCTCCTCCGGTCGAAGTCGCACTGATCTAGGGCGCCTCGCTGCTCGTCCTACGCTGAACAGGAGAAACGCATGATCACCTTGATCGTCCCACTGGCAGTCGCCGCATTCGTTCTGCTCGCCCTCGCGCGTACGGTCCGGATCGTTCCGCAGGCGCGCGCCGGGGTGGTCGAGCGACTCGGGCGCTACCAGCGCACGCTCATGCCCGGGCTTGCACTCGTCGTGCCCTTCGTCGACCGGCTCCGGCCACTGATCGACTTGCGCGAACAAGTCGTCTCGTTCGCGCCGCAGCCGGTCATCACCGAGGACAACCTCGTGGTCAACATCGACACGGTCATCTACTTCCAGGTCACCGACGCCAAGGCAGCTACCTACGAGATCGCCGACTACATCCAGGCGATCGAGCAGCTGACGGTCACGACCTTGCGGAACGTGATCGGCGGCATCGCGCTCGAGAAGACGCTCACCTCGCGCGACCACATCAACACCCAACTACGCAGCGTCCTGGACGACGCGACCGGCAAGTGGGGCATCCGCGTCAACCGCGTCGAGCTGAAGGCGATCGACCCGCCCGCCTCGATCCAGGACTCGATGGAGAAGCAGATGCGCGCCGACCGCGAGAAGCGCGCCACCGTCCTCAACGCCGAAGGCATCAGACAGTCCCAGATCCTCGAGGCAGAGGGCGCCAAACAGAGCGCAATCCTGCGAGCCGAAGGCGACCGGCAATCACAAATCGTGCGCGCCGAAGGACAGGCGAAGGCGATCGAAACCGTCTTCAGCGCAATCCACGCCGGTGACCCCGACCCCAAGCTGCTCGCCTACCAGTACCTGCAGATGCTGCCCCAAATCGCGCAGGGCGACTCGAACAAGGTCTGGATGATCCCAAGCGAGTTCTCACACGCTCTCGAGCGCTTCCAAGAACGATTCACGGCAGACACGAACGGCAAAGCGCCGATCCCGCCCATCACCAAGCACCTCGCCGGCGAGCGCTAGACATGTTCAGCTCGAACGTCCAGCCAAAGCGGAGAGTCCGGGTGAGGCCACCGGCCGCGGTCCGCAGGGACTGTGCACCGCTTCAGCGCTGGGAGGACGAAGGAGGCCATCAGAGCGCCGACGACGACCCCGATGTCGAGGCGGGCCGCGGCAAACGCGCTGCAGCCGGACTCAGCTGGTCTGAGTTCCTGGAGCGCTTCTTTCCCGGTCGACGCCGCCACGATCTCGAGGCCCTCCAAGCGTACGCGGCGTACCGATCCGAAAGCACTCCGGCAACGCCCAGGGCAAGTAGTCAGCCTGTTGCTGTTGCCAAGGAGTCACGAAGAGGAGCTAGATCATGAAGAAGACCGTGAAGCGGATACTCGACCGGCTGCACGAGGCAACCAACGGGAAGTTCCGCAAACCAACCTCGACGCGCGAAGGTTTGCAGATGCCGCAGCGGATGCAGGCGCTGAGCGTGCCGGCGCGAACACCCCCGGCGCGCTAGCGCATGCGGACCGCGATCGTCTCCACCTACCCGCCGCGTGCCTGCGGGATCGGCACCTTCTCTGCCGACCTGCGCGCGACCTTGACCGGCACGGGCCTGGTGACGGTCGCCGACCTCGTCGCGGTCGTGCACGAGCCGTCGAGCCCACAGCGGCGCGGCCTGCTCGCGACGATCGCACAGGCCGTTCGTGGCGACTATGTGCGGACTGCGCGGATGTTGGGGCGGCTCGATGTCGACGTCGTGTTGCTTCAGCACGAGTACGGGATCTTCGGCGGCCGCGACGGGGAGTACGTGCTCTCGTTTGCCCAAGAACTGGCGCAGCCACTCGTGGTGACCCTGCACACGGTGCTGTCGGAGCCCACACCTCACCAGGAGCAAGTGCTGACGGAGCTCTGCGCCGAGGCTGAGCTCGTGATCGTGATGACGGACACGGCGCTTCGGTTCCTGGTCGAGTCGGGCGCTTGCCCGGAGGAGAAGATCCGGGTGGTGCCGCACGGAGCGCCGGCGCGCATCGCCGAGCGCGCCGCGCGTGACCTTCGGGCCCCGCGGTCCGCCTCGCCTGCCGTCGACGATCCCTTCCGGCTCTCCACCTTCGGCCTGATCTCGCCCGGCAAGGGGCTGGAGACGGTGCTCGATGCGCTCCCGGGCATGATCGAGCGGCACCCGGGGATCGTCTACACGGTCGCCGGGCGCACCCATCCGGATGTCTCGCGTCGGGAAGGGGAGCGGTACCGGCTGACGCTCGAGCGGCGCGTGCACGAGCTCGGGCTCGGCGACCATGTCGAGTTCGACGATCGGTTCCTGTCGGTCGACGAGCTCTCCGACCTGCTCGCCGCAACCGACGTCTTCCTGACGCCGTACGGGAACCGGGAGCAGATCGCCTCAGGGGCCCTTACGTTCGCTCTCGCTGCCGGTTGCGCTGTGGTCTCCACCCCCTACTGGTACGCGCAGGACATGCTCGCCTCGGGGGCGGGACTGCTCGTGCCGTTCCGCGATTCGGAAGCTCTCGCCGACGCGGTCTGCCGCTACGTCGAGCAGCCGGACCTGCTGAAGGAGGCGCGCACCGAAGCGCAGCGGATCGGTTCGACGCTCGCGTGGCCGGCCGTCGCAGGGGCCACCGCTCGCGTCTTGCAGGAAGCCAGCGAGCTTGGGCCGCGGCGACGCCCCGCCGGCGTCGCCGACCTGCACCTGCCAAGCTTGCGCACCGACCACCTGCTGACACTCGCCGACGACGTCGGCATCGTGCAGCACGCGCACGGAATCATTCCCAACCGCAGCAGCGGTTACTGCGTCGACGATGTCGCCCGGCTGGCGGTCGTCTCGCTCGCACTTGCGGAGCGCGGCGACGAGCAGCTCTGGACGTCGAATCTCTACCGCGCGCTGGCGTTCCTGCAAGCGGCTGCTGACGAGGGCGGCGGGATGCACAACTTCATGGGTTACGACCGTCGCTGGCTCGACGAGCCGCACGTTGGCGACCACGTGGGACGCTCGATCTGGGCGCTCGGAGACATCCTCGCCACGGCCTGGATCCCCGCCGTCGTGCGACCAGCGCGGCGACCTCCTCGATCGCCTCGTGGACACGCTCGGCGCTGACATTTCCCTGCGCACGGCGGCCTATACCGTGCTCGGCCTCTCCCGCCTCGACGCCGACCGGCTCGAGCCCGCCGCGCACCGGCAGCTCGAACGGCTTGTCGACCAACTCGCCGAGGCCTACGAGCACACCCGCTCGGAGGACTGGTGCTGGTTCGAGGACGAGCTCAGCTACGACAACGCGCGGCTGTCGCAGGCGCTTCTCACGGGCGCCGACGCGCTCGGCCGGCCGGAGCTGGCCGAGCTCGGGCTCGAGTCGTTGCGCTGGCTCGGCGACGAGTGCGGACTCGACCAGAACGAGCTCCGGCTTCCCGGCCACCACGGACGCCGCCGAGGCGAGGAGGCGCCGGGCGCTGGAGACGAGCAGCCGCTCGACGCCGCCGCGCTCGTCGAGGCCGAGCTGAGCGCCTTCGCCGTCACTCACCAGGCCGAGCACGGAGTCCGGGCGATTCGAGCGTTCGAGTGGTTCCTGGGCCGCAACCGCTTGCAGAAGCCGCTCTACGACTTCGCGACGGGCGGCTGCAGCGACGGGCTCGGCCGCGAGGACGCTGAACGACAACGAAGGCGCCGAGTCGACGCTCGCCTTCCACCACGCGGCGCTGCTCCTCGACGCTGCCGGCGTCCGAGCGGCCGACCGCGAGCCGGCGCTCGAACCGGCCGCGGCGTGAGAGCGTCCGAGCTCTTCGAGCGCCACCCCGGCAACCCGATCCTGTCCGCCGGCGACTGGCCCTATCCCGTGAACGCCGTCTTCAACCCGGCGGCTGCAGCGTGCAACGGCGACACCGTCTTGCTGGCACGCGTCGAAGACCGCCGAGGGATCTCACACCTCACGGTCGCCCGCTCCGCGAACGGCACCGACGGATGGGCGATCGATCCCGAGCCGCTGCTCGCCCCCGCCGACGGGATCGCAAGCGAGCAATGGGGCTTCGAGGACGCGCGAGTCGTCTGGGTCGAGGAGCTCGGGCACTGGGCGATCACGTGCACCGCCTACGGCCCGGCCGGGCCGGGTGTGTTCCTGGCGACGACGGAGGACTTCGCTACCGTCGAGCGCCACGGCGTGATCAGGCAGCCCGAGGACAAGAACGCCGCACTTCTGCCGGACCGGATCGACGGCCGCTGGGTGCTTTTCCATCGTCCCAAGACCGAGTTCGGCGGCGGGCACGGCGAGATCGTTCTCTCCCGCTCGGACGACCTCGTCAGCTGGAGCGCCCCTGAAGCAGTGCTCCAACCTCGCGTCGGCGCCTGGTGGGACTCGTCGCGGATCGGCATCGGTCCTCCGCCGCTCCGCACCGAGCACGGCTGGCTGCTCCTCTATCACGGCGTCAAGGAGACCGTCGCGGGCGACATCTATCGAGTCGGCCTCGCCCTGCTCGACCTCGACGAGCCGACCCGTGTCCTCCGCCGCCTCCCCGCCTGGATCCTCGCCCCCCTCGCGGACTACGAGCGGACGGGTGACGTTCCCAACACCGTCTTCCCCTGCGGCCTGCTCCACGATGAGGCCAGCGACGAGATCCGCCTCTACTACGGCGCCGCCGACAGCTCCATCTGCCTCGCCACCGCACGACTGCAAGATCTGGTCGACGCCGTCCTCGCCGCACCAGGCGAGACGTAGGCGATCGCAAAAGGCTGACCCCGCAGAGAAGATCCGTTCGCCTGAAGCTCCTCGCCTCGCGCGCGATGCGCGTCGGTGGGTTGCGGGTTCGGGCCGGAACCTTTGTGCAGGGCCAGTCACCGACAGCCTACTCCCCTCAGCTCGATCAGGGCGGTGCGTCGGCGGCGGGCGACTGCTCCCGATATCGGCGGTAGAGGCGGGACAGCTGGGCGCGCGGATCGAGACGGAAACCGTCCCGGTCTATGTCGATCCACGCGTCCGCGTGTTCGGGGGTGCACCGTTCGGCGCCGACGAACGCCGCGATGGCCGCGACCGCCGGCTTCGGTGAGCCGTCGACCCGCCAGAGTCCGAAACTTCGCTCGTGGGGCGCGAGATCGAAGGGTGGGCTCCCCGACAGCGCCGGGTCGTAGTCGGAATAGCACCAGAGCAATGCGCCGAGACAGCCTGCGCGGCGAAGTCCCTCCAGCGCCCTCGTCGTGAATGCGGCTGCCGCATCCTCTTCGACCAGCAGCGACCCCCCGCCCCTGCGGACGCTGTGCTCCTCCTGGCCGCCGCGGTAGGTGGGAAGGCCGAACTCGCTGAAGACGAGGTCGCGACCCTCTCCGAGCCAGTGCGTCACTCGAGCGAGGAACGGGAGCAATTGGTCGTCGGTTGCACCGTCGGCCCAGCGAGCGTAGATCGGGTAACCGTGCATCGAGAGGAGATCGCACGTTTCGGAGGCTTCGGCTGGCCCAAGCCGGCGATCCTCTTCGAGGTCTTCCATGTGCAACCCGACCGTGACGCGAGCCGTGTCGTCGGCGCCGCGGATCGCCGCGGTGAGGTGTGCGAGCCATGCTCGCCCGGACTTCCTGGTCGGGGCGCGCACACAATTGGAGTTCTCGTTGCCGAGGTCCCACGCCCAGACGGCCTCATGTTCGGCGAGGGCCGTTGCGGCCTCCGCGGCAAGAAGAGCCTGGGCATCTCCGACCGCCGGGTCGGTGTACCAGTTGCGGAGCCCGGTATGGACGACCCTCCCGCCCGAGACGACCCGGAAGCGAGGGTCACCGTCCGAGCCTCCGAGCGCCCAGGCCGGGATCCAGTTCACTCCGCTCATGTGACCGGTGAACAGCGTGGGGACGAGGGCGAGCCCATGCTCACCGGCGAGATCCGCAACCCCGACGAGCCGCTCGAGCATCTGTGGGTCGACTCGGTCCGGAGCCGGCTGAAAGTCTTCCCAGGTGAGAAACACCCGCACGGAGTCGAGACCGCAGGCGGCGATCCGCGCAAAGTCGGCTTCAACGTCTGCCAGATCGAATTCCGACCACCAGCCCATCGCGGTGCGCGCCGGCCAGTAGTTGACGCCGACCCGAAACAGCTCCCCCTGCGATCTCGGACTCAGCGGACGGCCTCTTTGCCGTTCCGCGCGTCGCGGTGGAGTCCGACGACGCGCTGATAGAGAGCGAGGTAGTCGTCCACCATCCGCTCGACGTCGAAGCGTCCTTCCACCGATGCCCGCACACCTGCCCGGTCGAGGGCACTCGAAGCGGAGACGGCGGCAACGGCCTCTTCCTGGGTATCGACGAGGAAGCCGTTCTCGCCGTGACGGACGATCTCTGCCATCGAGCCGCGTCGCCTCGCAATGACGGGCGTGCCACAAGCCATCGCTTCGACGACGCTGAAGCCGAATGGCTCGTCGAAGTTGATGAGGTGCAACAGCGCCCTCGCGCCGCCGAGCAGGCTCCCGCGACGGTCGGGTCCGACTGGGCCGACATAGCTCACGCGCTCCCCGTCGAGCCGCGGTTCCACGAGCTGCTCGAAGTAGCCGTGGTCCTGGACGATCCCGGCGATCGTGAGCGGCAAGCCGGCGCGCTCGGCGACGTCGATCGCCTCCGCTACCCCCTTGTCCGGATGAATCCGCCCGAAGAACAAGAGGTAGTCGCCCGGCGTTCGCTGAAGCTCGAATTCGCCCAGGTCTATGCCGTGGTGGATCGTGGCGACGTAGTCGAGGCGCTCGTGCCGGTCCGCGTCGCTGATTGCGACGTAATAGCCGCCCGCGTTGTACTTCTCGAAGACGGGAACGATCTGCTCGGAGGAGAACCCGTGGATCGTGGTCACGACCGGCGTGTCGACCAGGCCGCTGTAGGTCAACGGCAGGAAGTCGAAGCTGTTGTGGATCACGTCGAATTCGCCCGCGTGCTCGAACACCGCCGAGATGTGTAGGGCCTCCCAGACCTTGGCATCCAAGGCCGGGTCCTCGGAATAGCCGGTCGGCGCCGTACCGACCAGGCGAGCGGTCGTGACGGAATCGGCCGTGGCGAACAGGGTGACGTCGACTCCTCGCCTGACCAGGCCCTCGGTCAACAGAGAGGCGAACTGCTCCCAAGGACCGTACCGGCGCGGCGGCACCCGCCAAGAGATCGGCGCCAGAATCGCGACCCGCAAGGTCCGGGCGCGAGCAGCGCCAGACGACATCAGCTGTTAGGCCTGCGCCTCGCGGAACGTCACGAGCCGGCCTCGCCGCTCGTCCCACAGTTTCAGCCTCGGCGCGCGCAGCCCTTGCTTCAGCGTGAGTTGCGGCACCGACTGGAGACGGTCGGTTCCCTGGTGCGCGGCTTGCAGGTTGTAGTTCGGGATCCCGACGCTCAGGTGATGCACGTGGTGGAAACCGATGTTGCCGGTGAAGAAGCGCAGCACGCCGGGAAGCTTCAGGTACGAGCTTCCCGCGAGCGCAGCGTGGTCGTAACGCCAGTCGGCGTGCGCCTGCCAGTAGGTGTCCTCGAACTGGTGCTGCACGTAGAACAGCCAGACTCCGACCGCGCCGCTGACGAAGAACACGGGCCATTGCACGAGCAGGTAGGCGCGCCAGCCGATTGTCAGGCAGAGCGCCGCGACGGTCAGCGCGAGCATGAGGTTCGTCGCCAGCACGCTGTTCCGAACACGCCGCCGTGCCCCGCGGGGCACGAAGCGGGGCTTCAGTACGAGCACGAGGAACCAGCCGATGCCGAACATGACGAACGGGTTGCGGAAGAGCCGGTACGAGATCTGCCGCCGCGCGGGAAGCGCCCCGTACTCGGTGACGGTCAGCGTCGCGACGTCTCCCACTCCACGCCGATCGAGGTCACCTGCGGTCGCATGGTGCACCGCGTGCTCGTGCTGCCAGCCGCGGTAGGGCAGCCACACGAGCAAGCCCAGCACGGCACCCAGGATGTCATTCGCGCGCCGCGAACGCATGAACGATCCGTGCGTGCAGTCGTGGAAGACGATGAACGTGCGGACAAGAAACGCGGAAGTAGGCAACACGAGCGCGAGCGACAACCACACCGAGACGCGCAGCGCGAAGAACATCGCGACGAGCAACGCAAGGTACGGGACAACCGAGGTCGCGAGGTCGAGCAGGCTCCGACCGAGCCGCGGCTCTGCGTAGGCGTCGAGGACACCCCGCCACGAGCGCGGCGAATCGGAGCCGGCCAAGGCATCTGGCGAAGCCATCGCATCCGTTGTAGCGGAATCTCCGTGCTACCGTGGGCGCGCAGACGTTATTTGACGTCTGGAGATTCAGCTTCTCGTCCCTCCTGGTTGCAGGCGTTTCGAGTCTCTCGCATCTCGAACCCGCTTCACTCGGAAGGAACCATCCTTGATCCAGTCATTCACCGCGCTCGGTGTGAGCGCGCCCGTGGTCGAGTCGCTCGCGCGGCTCGGCATCCGGTCGCCGTTCGCCATCCAGGCGCTCGTCTTGCCCGACGCCCTCGCGGGCATCGACGTCCTCGCGGCGTCGCCCACGGGCTCGGGCAAGACACTCGCATTCGGAATCCCGATGATCGAGCGCATCGCCGGCGCCTCGGCGCATCCCGGGGCGCTCGTGCTCGTTCCGACGCGCGAGCTCGCCTCGCAGATCGTCGACGATCTACAGCCGCTCGCCAGGGCGCGCAAGCTTCGGATCGCGGCCGTCTACGGCGGCACGTCGGTCACCGGCCAGGCCAAGCGCGCGCACGGCGCGGACGTGCTCGTCGCCACTCCCGGCCGCTTGTACGACCTGCTCGAGCGAAAGCTCGTCTCGCTCGCCTCGGTTCGCGTGCTAGTCCTCGACGAGGCGGATCGCATGCTCGACATGGGATTCCGCCCGCAGGTCGACCGCATCCTCGCGCAGGTTCCGCAGAACCGGCAGACGCTGCTGTTCTCGGCCACGCTCGAGGGGCCGGTCGCCGACCTCGCGCGCACTTACACAGACAACGCGTCCCGGTTCACCACCGGCGCGCAGATCGAAAACGTGCGCGGCGACATCGGACACGAGTTCGTCGCCGTAACCGTCGACAACAAGCTCGAGCGGCTCGCCGAACAGCTCCAACGCGAACGCGGGCTAGCCCTGGTCTTCGTCCGCACCAAGCACGGCGCCGACAAGCTCGCACGCAAGCTCGTGCGCGCACACGACATGCGCGCTGCGGTGCTGCACGGGAATATGTCGCAGAACGCGCGCGAGCGTTCGCTCGCACAGTTCGAGTCGGGCCGCGTCTCCACGCTGATTGCCACCGACATCGCAGCGCGCGGGCTCGACGTCGACGACATCACGCACGTGATCAACTTCGACCCTCCCCGCACGCCCGACGACTACGTCCATCGCATCGGCAGAACCGGCCGCGCCGGCCGCACCGGCACCGGGGTGACACTGGTGCTTCCCGAGCAGCGTCTCGACGTCAGCCGGCTAGCCGGAGCGGTCGGTCACGCGCATGCCTTTGCAGCGTCCGGAGTCGAGACTCCGCGCGCCGCACCGAGAGCGCGAAGGCGCCGCCGGCGCTAAGGGGTGCCCATTCGCCCCTGGCCGGAGCGCCGCTCGACGATTACTCCATCGGGGCTACTGGGGGTCTTCGCTCTCGCTCGCGTCCTCGGGGTGCTCCGCCGGCGGCGGGGAGGACCGACGCGGATTCTGCAGTCGTTCATTCGCTGCGATTGAGGCTGGTGTCGCCTCGGGTGGCGGCGCCTCGATGGCAGCACCGGTCGCCTTGGGAGTCGGTTCCGGCGCCGGTTGTCGGGCCCAGGAAGGCAGGCGGAACAGTCCACGAAATCGGCTCATGCCCGTGAGCCTACGACCTGCGTGCCCGTGCGTCTATGCGACCGACCACCGGGGTTCCTCCTCGTCGAGTTACGCGCATCGAGGCAGACCCACGAGGCGCGCTATGCGTTCGGCTAGTAGATGTGCAGCTTGTCCAGGAGGGCGAGCGGATCGTCGATCGACTCGAACAGATCCTTGTTGTGCTTGATCATCTTGCTCCGCATGTAGACACGCAGCCACTGCTTGTAGATGTACAGCTCGTAGCGGTCGAGCATGTCCCTCACCGGCCGGTCACGCTGCGCGACGAGCCTCGCGAGGAACATCGCGTTCTCGAAGCCGAGCGAGATCGACTGGAAGTAGGGCGATCCGATCGCCGAGTCGCCCGCGAGGAAGACCGGTGAGCGTGCAAAGGGGTGGTCGCTGGGTCCCGCTTCCAGCCACTGCCGGTTGGTCGCATTGCGAGCGCGGTAGAGGTCCAGAGGGATCCGCACGATCTCGAGGTCGCCCAGGATCTCTCCCTCGGTCTCCTGCTTGATCAGGTCGATGAAGCGGTCCATCGACTGGGCGACTTCGGGGGCGTTCTCGCGCAGCCATTCACCGTCGAATCGCGACGGCATCGCCTCGTACTCCTCGGCACTGATGTTGACGATGCCCGTGACGTGGCTGACGCTGCCGTCGTAGTGCGTCCGGTGCACCATCGGGATGAACTTGTACTGCGGGTTCTCTTTGTTCTTGTAGTACTTGCAGTACTCGTTGCAGTCGTACGGCTGGCCGTAGAGGAAGGTGATGACGAGCGCGTACTCGAGTCGAACGTTGACCGTGTTCGCGCCGTCGATCAGCTGGTCCGAGGTGGGAATCAGCTGATCTCGAAGTAGCGCCCTGCTACCCGTCGAGTCGATGAGGATGTCTCCAGGCTCGAGCATCGAGATCGCGTCCTCTGCCGTAATGGCCGCAGCGGTGCGCTCCACGCCGTGGCCACGGGCATCGATCAGATCGCTGAGGGAGCGCTCGATCGAGTTGAGCGGGCAGAAGCCCTGCGCCCAGCCCTGCAGAAGGGCGGCAAGGTCCGGAGCGATGGACTGTCTGTACGCCAGACCTTCTTCGAGTTCCGGCGGATCGAAGATCGCCTCGACGCTGTCCCCGTCGATGGAGTCCGTTCGGTAGCTCTCGACGGAGTCGGCGACGAGGTAGGGCGCAAGCTGGACCATCCGCGTCCGGGTGTACTCGTCTCGCTTCTCGCAGAGGTGCACGGAGCAACTCTCCGTTGGCTGGAGCAGCGCCGTGAGCAGGAGACCCACCGGCCCCGCACCGACCACGTGTACGCGAATGCTCATGCGAACGTCCCCTTCCCGCCGGTCCTGTCGACCGGAAAAGCGCCGTTAGCGACTAGCGCTCGACCATGATCACCAAGGTCTCGGGCAAGACCCCGTCAAACGCCATTGCCTCAGCCGCTCCTTCGGTCTCCATCGCCGCCGCCAGCGCATCCATGTCGGGAACATCCATGAGGATCCCGGTCCGGGTCGGGTTCTCGGGATCCACAAAGGTGCGAATGTTCGTCACTCCCAGCGGCCCGAAGAACTCTTCGCGCTTGGGTGACGTGAGCCAATGGTCTGTGTCCTTGACGTCGTGGTGAGCGAACACCGTCGGCATCGCCGCTCCTCTCCGATGCGTGTGTGATGACCCCACCGCGCAACCTATAGCGGCCAGTGCATCTTCGGCAGATCTTCCCCCGACAAGACTGACGCCCGGAGGCATGCGGCGACGTGCTGCAGACCTCCGTGCCGAGTCACTGGCCTGGCGCGAGCGTCCTCTCACCTAACGCCGCCGGACATCGGTGTCCCTAGGTTCGTAAGCTGGGGGGATAAACCGGTTCGAGTCAGTACCGCCCTCAGAGGGCTACCGCGGTGGCGATAGATGAGTGTTGCCGGTCCTAGAGGACTCGCCTCTGCGCTTGGGGGCATCGTGGGTGAGGACTTTGTCCTTTCCTCGAACTTCGAGCAGTACCTGCGAGACGAGACCGAGACGCGCGGCATCCGCGGCCGTGCGGACGCCGTCGTTCTCCCCGGAGACGCCGCCGAGGTCGCTGCCGTTGTTGCCTGGTGCTACGAAAACGATGTAGACATCACTCCGCGCGGCGGCGGAACAGGCTACGCGGGCGGCGCCGTCCCACTCGACGGAGGTGTTGTCCTTTCTCTCGAGCGACTAGGGAGGGTCCGCGCCTTTGACCCCCTGGTATGGCGAATCCAGGTTGAGGCGGGCGTTCGTACCGCCAAGCTGCACCAGCTCGCCCGAGAAAGTGGCCTTTGGTTCCCGCCAGACCCGGGAGCCGCAGAGACGTCTCAGGTCGGTGGCAACATCGCCACGAACGCCGGCGGCCCTCACGCATTCAAGTACGGCGTCACGGGCGCCTGGGTGCTCGGGCTCGAGGCGGTGGTCCCGCCGGGCGAGCTGATCACGATCGGGGGGCCGGTGCGCAAAGACGTCGCTGGCTACGACCTGAAGAGCCTGCTCATCGGTTCGGAGGGCACGCTTGGGATCATCACGGCAGCCTGGATTCGGTTGATCCCGGCGCCGGAGTGCGCACTGCCGCTGATCGGGATTTACCCGGACCGCGACACCGGCGTGTCCGCCATCGAGGCCGTTCTAGGTAACGGCATCCCGGCAGCTGCACTCGAGTATCTCGACGGGAGGTCACTAGCAGCTTCCGCTGCAACCTTCCCCTTCGAGCTTCCGGCGCACTCCGGATTCGCGGTCGTAGCCGAGGTGGACGGGAGCCGGGCGGAGACCGTGCGCCTTGCTGACGACATGCAAGGCGTGCTCGGGGAGGGCGCACTGGTCGTGCACCGAGTCGCGGACACGGACGAGGTCGCTCGCCTCTGGCGTTGGCGCGACGGGGTGTCAGTCGCCGTCACATCAATCAGGGGCTGGAAAGTCAGCGAGGACATTTCGGTTCCGCTCGACCGGCTGCGAGATGCCCTCGCGGGGACCGAAGCGATCGCAGAACGCTATGGACTCGAGTCATGCAGTTGGGGACATGCCGGCGACGGCAATCTGCACGCCACCTTCCTCGTTGACCAAGCTGACGAAGCCGAGCTCACGCTCGCAGCCAACGCAGCATCCGACCTATTCGCGCTGACGATCGAGCTCGGCGGCTCAATCAGCGGCGAGCATGGCCTAGGCATGGTCAAGCGGGGTGGCCTGGCCCGACAGTGGACAGATCCGGCCGTCTCGCTCCATGAGGCGGTCAAGCGCGTCTTCGACCCCAAGAACCTCCTAAACCCAGGCAAGAAGCTAGCCCGCTGACGAGCGCTGGGGGCTGCGGTCAGAGCTGGGGTCTCGCCACTGGTAGGCTCGGTCCCGGTTCTGCGGCTCGTCAACGGGGGAGGCAAGGCTGATGGCCGCGAGTCAGACGGGGCGCGTCGAGGTCGCAATCGATGCGGCGGCGAAGGCGCTCAATCAGATCGATCACATCGTCGTGTTGATGATGGAGAACCGGTCGTTTGACCACATGCTCGGCTACTTGCGGTTGTCGGGTCGACGCCCGGAGCTGGATGGGTTGCAGGCGGGGATGGCGAACGCCTACCACGACAAGAAGGGAAAGTTTCCGCAGTACGACGGCTTGAGCTTCGCCGCGCACGAGCTGCCTGTGACTCAGCTGACCAAGGCCCAGGACCCGCCGCACGGCGGACGCTCGGTCGACAACCAGCTCAAGAACAAAAACGGGGGCTTCGTCCAGACCTACATGGATGAACGGGGCGGCCCGAGTGAGGTGCATCCCGGCGATGTGATGGGCTACCACTCGGACCGGCACTTGCCGGTCTACGACCATCTGAGCGAGAAGTACTGCGTCTGTGACCGCTGGTACAGCTCGGTCGCCGGCTCGACGCTCCCGAACCGGCTGTACGCGATGGCAGGCCGGGCGGCCGGCAAGCGCGACAACGACTCACCGCCGATCTACCACCTGCCCTCGTTTGTTCGCCACCTCGACGGTGTCAAGGGTGTCTCCTGGGCGATGTTCGTGCACGACCTGGCACCGATCCTGTGGGCGGTCGACAACGACTACCCGTTCAAGAATCTGATCAACGAGCACGTCGCCTGGTTCGACGGCCACTTCCGACCACCGTATTTCGGCGACACCTTCATCCAGCGGGCAGCGGCCGGAAAGCTCCCGAGCGTCTCCTGGATCGACCCGAGCTTCGCCGATCTGCGCACGGGGCTGATGCGGATCATCTCGCCACCCTCCAACGACGACCACCCACCATCCGACGTCACGCTCGGGCAGGCGCTCGTCCTCAAGATCTACGACGCGCTGGCCTCCAGCCCGAACTGGGCGAAGACGCTTTTCGTGATCACCTATGACGAGCACGGCGGCTTCTACGACCACGTCTCACCGCCGTTGAATCCGCCGGACGACGACCCGAAAGTGTTCAGCCGCTACGGCGTCCGCGTTCCCGCCCTGGTCATCTCGCCACTGGTTGGCAAGCGCAGCTTCTCCCACGAAGTCTTCGATCACACCTCGATCATCAAGACGATCCTGCTCCGCTTCGCCCGCAGCAAGAACACCATCCCCGACATGGGCAAACGTGTCAGCAACGCTCAACACCTCGGCGTCCTGCTCACGGAACCGAAGCCACGTCCCGCGGAAACCCCCGAGCTCTACCGGCGGGCTCGCCACGAAGATCGACAGCAGCCGGCAAGACGCAACCCACCAACACCTCACCCTCGGCGCCACCGCCCGTGCGGCCGCCGCAACCCAACCAACCGACCTCCAACACGACTACCTCACCATCCAAACCGCCTTCGCCAAGCAACTCGTCAAAGAAGACCCGGAGAAGCTGACCAAGTTCCTTCCCTGATCGGCGGTTGTCACCGGGTGTTCACGGTGCGACGATTGGCCACGTGAGGCGAAGGTCGTCTCTTTTGAAAGGGGAGCTCTGAAGCGTCTAATCGTCTGTTGCGATGGGACCTGGAACCGTCCCGATGAGGTGAGTCAGGGCGTCGCGGCGCCGACGAATGTGGCGAAGATCTCGTTGGCGCTCGCGGATCAGGACGATGAGGGCAACCCGCAGCTGCTGCACTACGAGGCCGGCGTCGGCACGCGCCGTAGTGAACGGCTCCTCGGCGGGGTGTTCGGCGTCGGTCTCTCGCGCAACGTCCAGGAGTGCTACCGCTTCCTGGTCGAGAACTACGAGCCGGGCGACAAGCTCTACTTCTTCGGCTTCAGCCGTGGCGCCTTCACCGCTCGCAGCACGGTTGGCCTCGTGCGGAACAGCGGCATTCTGCGGCCCAAACACCGGCATCTGGTCAAGGAGGCGTATGCCCTCTATCGCCGCCCCGACAAGGACAGCCAGCCGAGCGGCATCGCGGCCGAACTCTTCCGGCGTTCGCACTCATACTCGGAGATCTACGTGGACTTCATCGGCGTCTGGGACACCGTCGGCGCGCTCGGGATCCCGATCGACGGCTTCCGGCCCCCCTTTTTGAGCCGGCTGTGGAGCTTTCACGACACCAAGCTCAGCCGTTATGTGCTCAACGCGTACCACGCGCTTGCCATCGACGAGCGGCGCCGGCCCTTCAAGCCAACGCTCTGGGTCCAGCAGGACGACTCGCAAGGCCAGACGCTTGAGCAGGTCTGGTTCGCCGGGGTGCACAGCGATATCGGCGGCGGTTACACCGATGTCGGGCTGTCCGAGATCGCGCTCCTCTGGATGGCCGAGAAAGCCCGCAGTTGCGGACTGGCACTCAAGCCCGACCACCTCGTCCCCACCGAGACGAATGTGGACACCACGGCGCGCAGGCAGGGGATTCAGGTGGCACCGAACTACGCCGCTCCGCTGCACAACTCTCGCAAGGGGATTTATCTCTTGCAGTCTGCGTACGACCGCCGACTGGCAGGAGACAACGGTGCCGGCGTGGACGGCGGCGCGTTGGCCTCCAGCGCCAAGACGCGCTACGACGAAGACGAGCGTTACCGTCCACCCGGGCTCTCGGATTGGCTGGCCACCGGCAAGCCGATCGCCGAGACACACGACAGTCCATAACTCCTCGACCCGGGTCGCGTCGCGTTGACTCTCGGCGCGGCGAGTGGGAGAGTGTGGATGCGCCTGACCGAGGTTCGGATGCCGCCGGGGTTCTGCGGCTCCTCTCCGACTCCGTCACTGAGGCTTGGACGTGAACCACTGAGAAGCGCGCAGTGGTTCGACGGAGACAACTGCGCCGTCGACCGGCACCGCGTCCGGTCGTAGCGCATCACAGGGGAGGATCTCGATGCCTGTCGTGGGAGCCGGAGTGATCGGGACAGGGCAAGCCGAGTATCTCGATGTCATGCTCGAGGGAGGCCGTGCCTATTCGTTCAGCGTTCATCCGTCCGAGAGGAATGTCGATTTCGACCTGCACATCTACGACCAGAACGGCAACCTCGTGTCCTGGGACGAGTCACCGGCGGCAGACGCATACGGCGTAGTCAGGCCGATCATCACCGGTCCGTTCCGGATCGTGGTCAACGCGGTCCAGGGGATGTCCACGTATCAAGTCGAGGTGGTTGGCTGAGCAGCGTCAGGGCCGGAAGTAGCCGGTGGCGAGGTCGCGGATGACGGTGTCGATCGGGTGGCCGCTGACGACGATTGGTCCGCGCCAGGGCGTGCCCATTGCGAAGAGAAGAGCAATGCTGAGCCCGATCACGATCGTGAGTCCCCCGATCAGGAGGGCAACACGACGTCGCGTGCGGATCGTCAGCGCGGCCGCGTTTGCGATCAGGGCGGCCCCGCTCACCACCAGCGTGATCACGTAGAGACTGGGCGGCTCGCGTGATGCGGCGGCCAGGCGGGCGCGGCGATCAGCTGCGAGAGCGTCGACCGCACCGAGCAGTTCGCTGCTGCTCGGTGTTCCCAGCTCAGTGCGAGCCGCTTGCGCTCGGACGACCCGTTCGAGCTTGCCTATCGCCTGCGCCGTGGCAGGGTCATTGCCGCTGGCCGCGCTCGCGCCGTGCCACTCGTATCTCCGCGTGGCACGCAGATAGCTGCCCAAGGCGGCCTGGATCGGCGTCCGCCGGACGCCCGGCATCGTGGCGGCCCAGGCAACGCGAGAGGCGTCTGCGGCCTCGTTGCTCACGATCTGCTGCGCCGAGGTGAGGTAACCGGCTTCGTTCGCGAGGGTCAGCGCCATCAGGATCGCGAACGTGGCGCCCAGCGCAGGCATCAGCGGCGCGGCGACTGCGTGCGCAGCGTCGCGTTCGGAGTCCGGGACTAGCGCGCCAAGCGCGAGCCGGCTGGCGATCGCGACCAGCAGCGCGATCGCCAGACAGCCGGGGACCAACAATCCAACAGATTGGGACGTCAGCCAGACGATGGCCCGACTCTACGCAACCCATCCGGCGCCCACGCCCGACGACGCCCCTTTCGCCCGGCGTTGGTGCTTGTTTTCGTCGTAGTAAGGTGCGCGCGTGGGCGAGCACGTCCCCCTGTACGCGTCGTCCTACGAGGGCTTCGGCGTTCGGGAGCAGGTCCGGCGCGCGACATACGGCGACGACCTAGGCCAGTCGGGTTGGGTCACCGCGAACGAGCTCGACCGGTTTGCGGACTGGCTCGATCTCGGTGCGGGGTCGCGTCTGCTTGACGTTGGCTGCGGCTCAGGCGGGCCGGCGTTGCGCCTCGCCGCGAGCACGGGTGCGAGCGTGGTGGGTATCGACCTCCTCGCGGAGGGCATCGCTACCGCGACGCGACTGGCAGACGCGAAGGGCATCTCCGATCGAGCCAGCTTTCTCAAGGTCGATGCTGAGGTCGGCCTCCCGTTCGCCGATCAGAGCTTCGACGCTGTCATCTCGATCGATGCGATGTGTCACCTTCCGCATCGGCTCGACACGCTTCGCGAGTGGTACCGCGTCACCGCACCGGGCGGCCGAATTCTCTTCACCGATCCAACAATCGTCACCGGCCTGATCACCGCCGCTGAGATCGCAGCCCGCAGCGCAGTCGGCGTCTATGTCTTCTCGACCGAGTCGGTCAACGACGACTTGCTGCGTGAGGCCGGCTTCGAGCTGACTCACCGGGAGGACCTGACGGAGAACATGGCCGCGATGGCCGGTCGCTGGCACGACGCGCGCAACCGGTTCCGCGATGACCTACTGGTCGACGAGGGGCCGGCCGCCTTCGAGGGCATCCAGCGCTTCCTGTCGGCGTGCCACCTCCTCGCTCGAGAGCGACGTCTGTCGCGCTACGTATTTCTGGCTCGGCGCTGACCGGTCGGCTACCTCCGGCTCCACGGCAGCCCGCTGTCGAGATGGTTGCGCCCGCGCGCGATTCGCGCGAAACTCGGAAGTCGATCGTGGGTCGTTACGACGAAATTTGCGCAGCGCACGAGTGGCGCGTTCCGCAGCGCTACAACATCGCCGAGGACTGCTGCGACAAGCACCCCCCTGACAAGCTCGCGATGATCCACGAGCGGTTCGACGGTGTGCAGCGTGAGGTGACGTGGGGCGAACTCCAAGCCCTCTCGAACCAGGCTGCCAACCTCCTCGGGGCGCGGGGGGTCGCCCGCGGCGACCGCGTCGCGGTCGTCCTGCCCGCGACGCCCGAGACGGCGGCAATGTTCTTCGGTATTTGGAAGCTGGGGGCGTTGCTCCTCTCGATGTCGGTGCTGTACGGCGACGACGGGATCGCGCATCGGCTCCGCGATTCCGAGCCCGCCGTGCTCGTCACCGACGAGACGAACGCGCCGCGCTTCGCAGCGAGTGGGGTGCCGATTGTCGTGCTCTCGGCCGATCTGCTCGCCGAGCACTCCGCCGTGCACGTGGCGGCTGACACGGCAGCGGACGATCCCGCACAGCTGTACTACACGTCGGGCACGACCGGGCTCGCGAAGGGGATCGTGCACGCACATCGCTACCTGCTGGGGCACGAAGAGTTCGTCTACTGCCACGAGGTCGAGGAGGGCGAGCGCTTTCACGGGATGGGCGAGTGGGCGTGGGCGGCGGGGATCGCGCCCTTGCTCGGGCCGTGGCGCCTCGGCGCGGTGCAGTGCGTCTATCAGCGCGAAGGCGGCTTCGACCCGCACCGGCAGCTCGACTTCCTTTCGCGCCACCGCGTGTCGAACGTGTTCACGACGCCGACTGCGATGCGCTCGATGATGGCCGTCGACGATGCAGGTACGCGCTACCCATGCGCGTTTCGCCGCGTCTGCTCGGCCGGAGAGCCGCTCAACCCCGAGGCCATCCGTTGGTTCCGCCAGGAGTACGACGTCACCGTCCTCGACTATTACGGCTTGACCGAGTCGTACCCGCTGGTCGCGAACTACCCCTGGATGGAGGTGCGCGAGGGCTCGATGGGACGGCCGATGCCCGGCTGGGACGTCCGCATCCTCGACGAGGACGAACACGAGGTGCAGCGCGGCGAGCGAGGAGAGATCTGCCTCCGCGCGCGCTCGAACCCCCACTACCCGCTCGGCTACTGGCGGAACGAGGAAGCGGCACGCGAGACATTCGACGGTGAGTGGTTCCACAGCAAGGACGCCGCTGTCATGGACGAGGACGGTTACGTCTGGTACTCCGGCCGCAGCGACGACGTGATCATCTCTGCGGGCTACCGGATCGGGCCGTTCGAAGTCGAGTCGGCCTGCATCGAGCATCCCGCTGTCCGCGAGGCAGCGGCAGTCGCGTCGCCCGACGAGCGCCGGGGCGCCGTCGTCAAGGCGTTCATCATTCTCGCCGCCGGCCACGAGGCAAGCGACGAGCTCGCCCGAGAAATTGCCGATTTCGTGCGGATGAGGCTTTCCCAGTACGCGTACCCACGGCGCATCGAGTTCGTCGACGAACTGCCGAAGACGCTGACCGGGAAGATCCGCCGAATCGAGCTGCGCGAGCGCGAGTATGCGGCCGCAGCCATGAAGTAAAGGCGCCGCCCACGGCGGCCGTCCGGCCGCTGCCGCTACCCTGGGCGTACGGACGGCACTTGGCCCGTCCTGTGAGATTCAGGTTCTCGTTCCTCCTTGGATTCGAGCTCTTGGTTCTCGAATCCGAAATAAGGAGTCGAACACCACATGTTCCAGACGTTTGCCCTACTGGGCGTGAGCCCGGAGGTCGAGCACGGGCTCACCGCCCGCGGCATCACCGAGCCGTTCCGCATCCAGACCCTCGTCGTCCCCGACGCGCTCGCTGGCCGCGACATCCTCGGCCAGGCGCCGACGGGATCCGGCAAGACGCTCGCCTTCGGGCTGCCGCTCGTCGAGCGGCTCTCGGCACAGGAGAAGGCTCCGGCTGCGCTCGTCCTTGTCCCGACGCGCGAGCTCGCGCTGCAGGTGACGGAGGAACTGACCCTCCTCGGCGCCGCCGCGCGGCATCCGCGTCGCAGCCGCTTACGGTGGCGCGCCCGTCGCTTCGCAGGCGAAGCGACTCCGCGGCGCGCACGTCGTCGTCGCCACGCCCGGCCGTCTCAACGACCTCGCCCGCCGACGCCTCATCTCGCTCGCCGCGATCCGGATCCTCGTCCTCGACGAGGCCGACCGGATGCTCGACATGGGATTCCGCCCGCAGGTGGAGCAGATCATCCGGCTCCTGCCGGTGCGGCGCCAAACGATGCTCTTCTCGGCGACGCTCGACGGCGAGGTCGGCGCGCTCGCCCGCTCGTACACGCTGAACCCGTCGCGCTTCGAGGCGGAACACCCATCGCAGCACTCCGACGGCGAGGTTGAGCACCGCTTCGTCGCTGTCACCGCCGCCGACAAGGTCGACAGCCTCGTCGAGCTACTCCGGGCCGAGCCTGGGCTGTCGCTCGTCTTCGTCCGAACGAAGCGCGGCGCCGACCGTCTCGCGCACAAGCTGCGCGGACACGGCATCGAGACCGCCGCGATGCACGGCGACATGACCCAGGGCGCCCGCGAGCGTGCTCTCCAGCGCTTCCGCTCGGGACAGGTGACGACGCTCGTCGCAACAGATGTCGCCGCCCGTGGGCTCGACCTCGAGGCCATCGCGCACGTCATCAACTACGACCCACCGGAGGACACGAAGGGCTACGTCCATCGCGTCGGCCGCACCGGCCGCGCCGGCCGTACCGGCCAAGGGACGACCCTCGTCCTCCCGGACCAGCAGGCTGACGTCAGCCGCGTCGCAAACCTCCTCGGCCACCGCGAGCAGTTCGAGAGCGGCGGGATGAAGACCGCTCGCCAGCGTCTCCTGTACACGAGCCGCCGCGGTCGCCGCTCTCGCTGGTAACGCCGCCGTACTCTCGCCTGTGCTGCTGCCCGCGAGTAGGAGATGATCGCGTCGGCGTAGACGCGAAAGGAGCCGAACGGCAATGAGCACCCAGACCGACCCTCCCGTCAACCCGAACAAGGCGCTGTGGGAGAAAGGCGACTTCACGCGGATCGCCGAATCGATGCGCGAGAGTGGCGAGGCTCTGGTCGCCGCGCTCGGAGTTACGACGGGCCTCGACGTCCTCGATCTCGGCTGCGGCGACGGCACCACCGCGGTCCCTGAGGCACAGCTCGGAGCGAACGTGCTCGGGGTCGACATCGCGGAGAACCTCGTCGCGGCCGGCAACGCGCGGGCTCAGAGCTTCGGTCTCGCCAACCTGCGCTTCGAGCAGGGCGACGCGACCGACCTGAAGGATCTCGCTGACGGCAGCTTCGACATCGTTGTTTCGATCTTCGGCGCGATGTTCGCTCCCCGGCCCTTCGACG
Source organism: uncultured Actinomycetes bacterium (assembly GCA_963731015.1). Classification (GTDB taxonomy): domain Bacteria; phylum Actinomycetota; class Thermoleophilia; order Gaiellales; family Gaiellaceae; genus Palsa-739. The sequence goes on along the minus strand of CAVSTY010000002.1, from coordinate 65,126 downwards.
TTGCAAAGGAAGTCGTTCGGGTGACCCGGCCGGGCGGCCGGGTCGTGATGGGGAACTGGATCCCGAACGATCCGACCTTCGTCGCCCAGCTCCTCCGGATCAGCACGGCGTACTCGCCGCCGCCGCCGGAAGGCTTCGTGAGCCCGATGACCTGGGGTGTCGAGGAGAACGTGCTCGAGCGGTTCGGCGCGGCCGGCATCCCGGCCGAGAACATCAGTTGCGAGCGGACGCTGTTCGTGTTCGAGTCGCCCAGAACGCCCTCGGAATACCTCGCGGACTTCCGGGACTACTACGGACCGACGATGAATGCCTATGCCGCGGCGGCGGCCGACGGCCGCGAGGCTGAACTGCACAGCGAGCTGGAGGCGCTCGTCGACGAGCACAACACCGAGGAAAGCGACGAACGGACACGCATCGAAGCTGCCTACCTACGCGTGACTGTCATGGTCTAGGCCCGGCGGCGGGAGCTCTTACCATCGCTGACGCCTGCTCGACAACTCGGCCGGCGACGACGGAAAGAGCCTCGCCTTGGCCAGTGTTCCGGAGTGACCTCCGCGCGATGAGTAGCCTCGGCTAGCCGTGCAGCGACATGAGGATCGAACGCTGACAGTGCGCAGGGTAGAACCGCCCAGTGGGCCTGCTACGGTGGGCGCGCGGCCGTTAGTTCGGCGGTCGCACCTTCTTATGCAGGCGTTTCCCTCCCAGCGTCGCAGGCGCTAGTCGTGCTCGCTTGCCGCAATGACCTGCGCAACGTCGCGATCATCGCGCACGTCGACCATGGGAAGACGACGCTGGTCGACGCGATGCTCTGGCAGTCCGGCTCGTTCCGTGAGAACCAGGACGTTGCGGAGCGTGTGATGGACTCGATGGATCTCGAGCGCGAGAAGGGCATCACGATCCTCGCCAAGAACACGGCGGTGTCGCTCGGCGAGACGAGGATCAACATCGTCGACACGCCGGGCCACGCCGACTTCGGCGGCGAGGTGGAGCGCGCCCTGACGATGGTGGACGGCGTGCTGCTGCTCGTCGACGCGTCCGAGGGGCCGCTGCCGCAGACGCGGTTCGTCCTGCGCAAAGCGTTGGAGCGGAAGTTGCCGGTTGTGCTCGTGATCAACAAGGTCGATCGCAGCGACGCGCGGCCGGCCGAGGTCGTGAACGAGGTATACGAGCTGTTCCTCGATCTCGACGCGGAGAGTTCGCAGATCGAGTTTCCGATCGTGTACGCGAACGCGCGCGCGGGTCGCGCGGGAATCGTTGCGGACGAGCTCGCACCCGATCTCGGCCCGCTGTTCGCGACGCTGCTCGATGCGATCCCGGCGCCGAGCTACGACCCCGAACATCCGCTGCAGGCGCTTGTCACCAATCTCGACGCGAGCCCGTACGTCGGCCGGCTCGCGCTGTTGCGGATCCGGCACGGGACATTGAGGAAGGGCGCGCCGATTGCGTGGTGCCGTTCCGACGGGACGATCCAGCAGGCGCGCGTGACCGAGCTGTACATCACAGAGGCACTCGACCGCGTTCCCACCGACGAGGCGGGTCCCGGCGAGATTGTCGCGCTCGCCGGACTGCCCGAGGTGACGATCGGCGAGACGATCGCCGATCCCGACGATCCGCGGCCGCTGCCGGTGACGACGATCGACGAGCCGAGCCTGTCGGTGACGATCGGGATCAACACGAGCCCGCTCGCCGGCACCGAGGGGACGCGGTTGACCGCGAGCCAGGTGAAGCAGCGTCTCGATGCGGAGCTCGTCGGCAACGTTTCTTTGCGCGTGCTGCCGACGGCGCGCCCCGATGCATGGGAAGTACAAGGACGCGGCGAGTTGCAGCTCGCAGTCCTCGTCGAGCTGATGCGCCGCGAGGGTTTCGAGCTGACCGTCGGCAAACCGGAGGTGTTGACGAAGGAGGTCGACGGCAAACGACACGAACCTGTCGAGCGTGTCGCAATCGACATTCCGGAGGAGTTCATCGGTGTCGTCACGCAACTGCTCGCGCTGCGCAAGGGCAGGCTGCAGCAGATGGTGAATCACGGGACCGGCTGGGCGCGCATGGAGTACCTCGTGGCCGCACGCGCGTTGATCGGCTTTCGCACGGAGTTCCTCACCGAGTCGCGCGGCACCGGGATCCTGCACCACGTGTTCGAGGCGTGGGAGCCGTGGCACGGCGAGCTGCGCACGCGGCCCAGCGGCAGCCTCGTCGCCGACCGGCGCGGTCAGGCGACCGGGTTTGCGATCGCCAACCTGCAGGAGCGCGGCTCGCTGTTCATCGCGCCCGGCGACGAGTTGTACGAGGGGATGGTCGTCGGCGAGAACGCGCGCGACAACGATCTCGACGTGAACGCGTCGAAGCCGAAGAAGCTGACGAACATGCGCGCCGCGGCTGGCGACGAGACTCGTACGCCTGATTCCGCCGCGGCCGCTGTCGCTCGAGCTGTCGCTCGAGTTCATCCGCGACGACGAGGCGGTCGAGGTCACGCCGCAGTCGATTCGGCTCAGGAAGGTCGAACTGTCAGCGTCGAAGCGGCAAACGCTGGCGTCGCGCGCCAAGCGCGAGCGCACGGCTTCAGCGCAAACGTGAGTAACCGCGTCTTGCGCACCCTCGGGTAGGTTCGCGTTGGTGGCCGACGCCGATCCGCCTGCCCCGTACGTGCTCGGACACTCGAACCGCGAGCTCGAGCGTCTGACCGAGCAGGCAAGGCTGATCGAACCGTTCACGCGGCGTTTCTTTCTCGCGGCCGGGATCGGCTCGGGCATGCGCGTGCTCGACGTCGGCTGTGGCGCTGGTGACGTGGCCTTTCTCGCCGCGGAACTCATCGGCGATGCGGGGGAAGTCGTGGGAGTCGATCGCTCAGGGGCGGCGCTCGAGGTCGCTCGGGAGAGGGCGGCGAAACTCGCACTGCAGAACATCTCCTTCGTGGAGGGCGATCCCGTCGGGCTCTCGTTCGACAGTCCATTCGACGTGGCGGTCGGCCGCTACGTTCTCCAGTTCCAGTCCGACCCCGCGGCGATGCTCCGCGGCGTCGCCGCGCACGTCCGGACGGGCGGCCTCGTGGCGTTCCAGGAACTCGACTGGGAAGGCGTGCAGTCGATCCCGCCCGTCCCGACCTACGACCGTTGCTGCAGACTCTGCCGTGAGGCGATCGGGTCGTCCGCCGAGCTCCACATGGGCCGCAAGCTCTTCTCCACCTTTGTCGAGGCGGGGCTCGCGGCACCGACGCTCCTGCTCGAAGCGCTCGCGGGCGTCGAGGAGCCGATGTGGCTGAAGGCCTATCTGGCTGGGTCGCTGGCCGAGAAGATCGATGAGCTCGGGCTAGCGTCCGCGGCCGAGCTTGATCCCGAAGAGCTCTTCGAGCAAATGCTCGCGGAGGCGCGTGGGACCACCAGCTTCGCGATTGGGAACCTCCAATTCGCCGCCTGGACACGGATCGGTGACGGCGGCAGCGTTTCCACCCCGCAAGCGCCGAGCTAGATAGTCGCGGGCGTCGGGCGGCTTACCTAACCCCTGCACACGCGGGTAGGGGTGGGACCATCCGCCTAAACGAGCGCCGGGGGCTCGAGCTCCGCGTCCCGGCTGACGAGCGCGGCGTAGCGCCCGCCGGCGGCGAGCAGCTCCTCGTGGCGGCCGCGCTCGACGACCTGGCCGCGGTCGAGGACGACGATCTGGTCGGCGTCGCGGACGGTCGAGAGCCTGTGAGCGATCGCGATCGTCGTCCGCCCCTCCGAGAGCCGGTCGAGCGCGTCCTGCACGAGTCGCTCGGTCTCGGTGTCGAGCGACGAGGTCGCCTCGTCGAGGACGAGGATGGGCGGGTTGCGCAGCATCGTGCGCGCGATTGCGATCCGCTGTTTCTCGCCGCCGGAGAAGCGGTAGCCGCGCTCGCCCACGACCGTGTCGTAGCCGTCGGGAAGGGCGGCGATCACGTGGTGGATCCGCGCCGCCTCGGCCGCTGCGTACAGTTCCTCGTCCGACGCGTCCGGCTTCGCAAAGCTGAGGTTCTCGCGCACCGAGGCGTGGAAGAGGTACGTCTCCTGGGAGACGACGCCGACGAGGCTCGCGAGCGTGGCGAAGTTGAGGTTGCGGACGTCGACGCCGCCGATCGAGACGGAGCCGCGGACGACGTCGTACAGCCGCGCGGTGAGGTAGCCGAGAGTCGTCTTCCCGGCGCCTGTCTCGCCGACGAGCGCGGTCGTCGTCCCCGCGGGAACGGTGAAGCTCACGTCCTCGAGCGTCCAGTCCTCGTCCGAGTAGCGGAACCAGACCTGGTCGAAGACGACCTCGCCCGCCTCGGCCGAGTCGACCGTGCCCTCCTCGATGTCGACCGGCGCGTCGAGGTACTCGAAGATCCGGTCGAAGAGCGCGAGCGAGGTCTGGATGTCGAGCCCGACCCCGAGCAGCGAGCCGACCGGGAAGAAGAGCCGCGCCTGCAGCGTGGTGAAGGCGATGATCGTTGGGATCGTGATCGTGTTGCTGAGGACGGTGCCGCCGAGCCAGTAGACGGCGGCCGGCATGACCGCGAAGCTCGTCTGGATCGAGGCCATCACCCAGCGGCCCGCCATGCGCTGCTGCACCTCGAGGTCGGCGAGCCGCAGCGACTCGCCCTCGAAGCGGTCGGCGAGCTCGTCGCCTCGGCCCATCGTCTTCCCGAGCAGGATGCCGCTGACCGAGAGCGATTCCTGGACGATGCTCGAGATGTCGGCGAGCGACTCCTGCGTCGTCTTCGCGATCCGCCGGCGCTCGTTCCCGACCCGGCGAGTCAGCACGGCGAAGATCGGGATCAGCGCGAACGCGAAGAGCGCGAGCTGCCAGCTCAGGAAGAGCATGGCGATCATCGTCGCGACGACTGTCGTCACGCTCGACGTGATGCTGGTGGCGGTGTTGGTGACGACGTTCTGCACGCCGCCGATGTCGTTGTTGATTCGCGACTGCACCTCGCCGGTGCGCGTCCGGGTGAAGAACGCGAGGGAGAGTCGCTGCAGGTGGCGGAAGACCTTGGCGCGCAGGTCGTGCATGACCCGCTGCCCGACCTGGTTGGAGAGGAGCGTCTGAATCACGCCGAGGACTCCGGCGACGATCGCGATCACGATCATCCCCGCCGCGTTCAAGGAGACCGCGTGCGTGTCGTGTGCCTCGAGCGCCACGAGGAGGCGGCGGAGCAGAAATGCCGGCACTACGCCGAGGCCGGCGCTGAGGACGATCAGGCCGAGCAAGCCCGAGAGCCGCCGCCAGTACGGCCGGAAGAGCGGCCAGATCCGCCGCATGTTCGCGCGTCGCACCTCAGGGTCGGTCGGCCGCTCGGGCGGCGCCTCCCCCCGGTCGTGGAAGAACATTCCCATGAAGAGAATTGAACGTTATTGAGCGCGCAAGTATGCCCGCGTTAGGGCGCCGACGCGCCCGGCGGTGCGTCCTGCTCTACGGCGAGACCTGCGCTTTGCTCGGCGGCGGGGCTTGGTTTCCAGGGTGCTGTAGACAAGCGCCCAGGCCTCTTTCACGGCTCGATCACGGCTCTGCTCCGGCGTTTCGTCAGCGCCCGACGGCCCGCTGTCCGACTCGTTCGTGGTTCCCTGAGCAGGCACCAGGCTATCCACACTCTTGGCCAGCACCTGCGCAAAGCGCTCGCTGAAGCCGGCGACGAACGCGAGCGAGCCGTAGTAGTACAGCGCCGTTCTGCTGTCGGGCAGCTTCTTCGTCTGGAGAATCCCGCTGGCGAGCACGAAGTACGTGAAGATGCCGAAGACCGCTCCCAGGACCGGCCGGTAGCTCCCGAGCATGTAGAGCGTGCGTTTCCCGAGGTCGTAGTGGACGGTGAACTTCGTCTTGTCCGACGACGAGATTCGCTGCAGGACGCTGACGAACGCGCCGAGTGCGCCGGCAGCGATCGAGACCACGATCCGGGTGTCGTACCGGTCCCAGGTGATCGAGCTCCAGAGCGAGAGCGCCACGCCGAGCGCGAGCAGCACGGCGACCAGAATGACCCCCATGATCATCCCCTGCGTGTAGACGGTCAGGCCGATCCGCTTGCCGGCTCGGCGGTAGTAGTCGCGGATGTCCCCGAGCTCGTCGTTCTGCTTCGCGGCGATGAGCTCTGCCTCGGCCCTGTCCACCACGCCTCGGTCGCGGTCGATTACCCCGAGCACGTGGCTCGCCACGGCCATGATCCTCTTCAGGCCGACGCTCTCGGGCGTGTACCTCAGCACCTCGGTGATCCGGATCGCGAGGTTCTCGCAGTCGAACAGCACGTCTGCCAGCGAGGGGTTGTGTCGCGTCACCCAGTCGGTGGAACGGTGGAACTGGCGGTTGTCGTCGATGATCGGCTGCAACAGGAGCGGCATCTTCTTGTGCGTGAGCGCGACCCCGGACGGCTCGACGATCGACCAGTACTCGCCGATGATCTCGCCGTACCTGCTCTCGAAGGCGGCTCTCGTCTTGCGATAGCGGCGTACGGCTTCCGGGTGCTCGCACTTGCCCGTGCGCCTCTGCTGCTCCCAGTGGAAGTGGTCCCAGGTGAGGTCGGGGAACGTCACCTGCTGCACAGCTCGGACTTCCTTCTGCTGCTGGACGGCCGCGGTGTCTCCGTCGGCGTGGCCGGGCAGGAGTCGTGCGAGCACGGTGTTCATGGAGCCTCCCCTGATCGTCCGTGCCGCATGCGGACTCCGTTTCCTTGTGTCTAAAAATACGACCGGTCACGCGAGAGTGCAAGCCCGCCGCTGATAGGCTCGCCGCCGTCATGGGACCGAGACCGCGCCGCCATCTCCGTCTGGTCGCGTTCGCGGCTGCGGTGACGGCCATAGCGACTGCCGTGGCTGCATGCGGCGGGGGCTCGAGCACGACGACCACGACGAGCGCGGCCGGGGCATCGTGCACGAAGTCGCACCTGACGCTGGTGAAGCCGGGGCAGCTCACCGTCGGTACCGACAACCCCGCCTACCCGCCGTGGTACGCCGGCGGCACGAAGAGCTCCTTCTGGAAGATCAACGATCCGGCAACCGAGAAGGGCTTCGAGTCGGCGACCGCGTACGCGGTCGCGAAGCAGCTCGGCTTCAGCCCCTCCGCCGTCCACTGGACGTACGTGCCCTTCACGCGCTCCTTCGCGCCGGGTAAGAAGCCGTTCGACTTCGACATCAACCAGATCTCGTACACGCCGCAGCGCGCGAAGGTCGTCACCTTCAGCAAGTCGTACTACGACGTCAACCAGGCCATCGTCGTGCTCAAGGGAACGAAGATCGCGGACGTGAACTCGATCGCGGGTCTGCGGCCGTTCAAGCTCGGCGCGCAGATCGGGTCGACGAGCTACTCCTTCATCACCGACACGATCAAGCCGACGACGCAGCCGGCGGTGTACCAGCAGAACGCGGCCGCGGTGCAGGCGCTGAAGAACAAGCAGATAGACGGGCTCGTCGTCGACCTCCCGACCGCGTTCTACGTCTCGGGCGCCCAAGTGCCGAACTCGAAGGTGCTCGGACAGTTCGAGACGGGCGGTGCCGGCTACTTCGGCATGGTCTTCGCCAAGGGCAACTCGCTCGCCGCGTGCGTCGACCAGGCGCTCGCGAAGCTGGGTGCGAACGGGACGCTGAAGCAGATCCAGCAGCAGTGGCTAGCGAAGGCGACCGGCGCGCCAGTCTTGAAGTAGACGAGTCGAGGCGCTCGCGCATCCTCGGCACGCTCGGTCCGGGTCGACGGCCGCCGGGTGCTGCGATCGCGACCCTCTCGACGATCGTCTTCCTGGTCGTGGTGGTCGTGGTCATCGCGAACTCGCCCGGCTGGCCCGAGGTCCACGAGCGTTCTTCAGCTGGTACCGAGTTCAAGGCGACGTTCCCGGGGATCGCGAGGGCGTTCCGCCTCAACGTCGAGATCTTCCTGATCGCGGAGTGCCTGATCCTCCCGTTCGCGCTTCTGATCGCGGTGCTGCGGAGCCTCCCGGGACCGGTCTTCTTCCCGCTGCGGGCTCTCGCGATCGTGTACGCCGACTTCTTCCGCGGCGTGCCGACGATCCTGGTGATCTACATCCTCGCCTTCGGCGCACCTGCGCTTGGGCTGTCCGGCGTTCCGAACTCGGTGGTGTTCTGGGGGATCGTCTCGCTCGTGCTCATCTACAGCGCGTACGTCTCCGAGGTCTACCGGGCGGGCATCGACTCGGTGCACCCGAGCCAGGAGGCCGCCGCGCGCTCACTCGGGCTCACCCGCTGGCAGACCCTGCGGAAGGTGATCCTGCCCCAGGCCGTCCGGCGTGTGATTCCGCCGCTGCTGAACGACTTCATCGGCCTGCAGAAGGACACCGCGCTCGTCGGCACGGTCGGCGCGCTCGAGGCGTTCAACCTGGCCCAGATCGACGCCGATGCGACGTTCAACTTCACGTCCTACCTCGTGGCAGCGGTCCTCTTCGTCGCGATCACGATCCCGCTCGCGCGCTTCACCGACTGGCTGATCGCACGCGACCGCCGCCGCCGCCAGGCTCAGGGGTTGCACGCGTGAACGCCGCGGCGGCGCTCGAGATCGAGGGACTGAGCAAGTCGTTCGGGAGACACCTCGTCCTCGGCGGGATCGACCTCTCGGTCGGCGAGCACGAGGTGATCTGTCTGATCGGCGCCTCGGGTGCCGGGAAGTCGACGCTGCTGCGCTGCGTCAACCTGCTGGAGCCTGTGGACGCGGGACGGATCGTGTTCGCGGGAGAGGAGATCACCCGGCGCGGCGTCGACGTGAACCGGGTTCGCCGCCGGATCGGGATCGTCTTCCAGGCCTACAACCTCTTCCCGCACATGAGCGTGCTCGAGAACGTGACCCTGGCGCCGAGGCTCGCGCTCGGACAGCGCCGCGGCGAGGCCGAGGAACAGGCCCGCGCGCTGCTCGACCGCTTCGGCCTCTCCGACAAGGTGGAGGCGTATTCCGATCACCTGTCCGGCGGCCAGCAGCAGCGGGTTGCGATCGTGCGCGCGCTGGCGATGCAGCCGCGGCTGATGCTGCTCGACGAGGTGACGAGCGCGCTCGATCCGGAGCTCGTCGCGGAAGTGCTGGAGGTGATCGGGGAGCTGGCCGCCGGCGGGATGACGATGCTGATCGCGACCCACGAGATGGGCTTCGCCCGCGACATCGCGACGCGCGTCTGCTTCCTCGACGAAGGCGTCATCCTCGAGCAAGGCCCGCCTGAGCAGATGTTCGGCTCGCCGCGCCAGCCGCGGACGCAACAGTTCCTGCAGCGGATCGTGAACGCGCGCCGGCTCTGAGCCCGTGATCGCCGACGCCCACAGCGACCTACTGCAGGAGCTCGTCTTCGCGGAGCAACGAGGCGAAGAGAATCCGTTCCGTTCGCGCTGGCTCGAGCAGCTGCTGGAGGGCGGGGTTGCGCTGCAGGTTTGCGCGGTCTTCGAGTCGCCGCTGTCGGATCCGGGGGACGCGCTCAGGCAGGTGCTGCGGCAGATCGCCGCCTTCCACACGGCGGTGGAATCCAATCCCGAGGTCTTCGCCGTCAGCAGCCGGAGCGACCTCGAGCTGGTCGGGACCGCTGGCCTCGGCTTGCTGCTGGCGATCGAAGGCGCGTCCTCGTTCGGCGAAGACCTGTGGCCCCTCGAGCTCGTGGCGAAGCTCGGCGTCCGCGTGCTCGGCCCGACCTGGAACGAGCAGAATGCCTTCGCCCACGGCTGCGACCACGAAGGGGGACTGACCGCGCTCGGGCGGCGCCTGATCGACCGGGTTCCCCGGCTCGGCATGGTCGTCGATCTCGCGCACGCCTCGCCGCAGACGATCGCGGACGTCCTCGACCGGGTTCCCGACGGCGCAGCCTTCGTCAGCCACGCCTCGTGTCGGGCGATCTACGACCACCGGCGGAACCTCAGCGACGCGCAGCTGACGGCGATCGCCGGGCGTGGGGGAGTGGTCTGTCTGATGCCGCACCCGCTGGTGGTCGATCCGAGCCGCCCGACGATCGATCGCTTCATCGACCACATCGACTACGCGGTCTCGGTGGTCGGAGTCGATCGAGTCGGGCTCGGCGGCGACTTTCTCCAGCAGATCGCACGTGCGACGGGCGACGGACAGCGGACGCAGGACGGCGTCGCGATCGACGCGACACTCGCAGGGCTCGAGGGACCGCGCGACTACCCGCGCCTGCTGGATGCGCTTCGCACTCGCGGCTACTCGAGCGCGGATGTCGCTGCGATCGCCGGCGGCAACCTTCTTCGCTTCCTCGCCGCAAGCCCCCTCCCGTAGCCTTCATGCGGTGACGCAGGCGCGGCAGGGCGACGAGGCGGCGGATCTCGAGGCACTGCTCGAGAGTCTCGGCAGCGACGTCGTCGAGCTGGTCGCGGCGCCGCGTGGCCTCGCGGTCGCCGTCGGCGAGCCCGTGATCTACGACGTGGGTGAGCACTCGGCGATCGCTCCAGGAGTGATCGTGCTCGCCGTCGCCGTTCGACCCGGCACGCCGGAGGCAACGAAGCTGCTGCTCGACGCCGAACGGGCGGAGGTGAGCGCCGTCATCTTCAAGCGCGGAACCGATCCCGCGGGCCTCGATCAGGCGGCTGCCTCCGCCGGCGTGGCGGTCCTCTCCGTGCCGGAGGAGATGACCTGGACGCAGCTGCACGGGTTCCTCCTGCACGCGCGCCGGTTCTCACCGCAGGTCGACGGCAACGACGGGATCGCCGGCGTGCCGATCGGAGATCTGTTCGCGCTGGCCAACGCGATCGCGGGGATGGTGGGAGGAGCCGTGACGATCGAGGATCCGGCGCGCCGCGTGCTTGCCTTCTCGACTCTCGGCGACCAGGCGATCGACGCCGCGCGCCGCCGGTCGATCCTCGGCCGGCAGGTTCCCGACTCGCCGGGGATGCGGAAGCTGTACCGGCGTGTGCTCGAGACGGACGGCGTGATGACGGCCGATCGGGACACGTTGCGTGAAGTGCTCGAGGGCGGGCTCGAAGAGGTCGAGGACCTCGATCCGCGTTCGGCCGTGGCGATTCGGGCCGGCGGGCGGATGATCGGGTCGATCTGGGTCGACCACCCGGTCACTCCCCTCGGCGACGACGCGCTACACGCCCTGACCGAGGCGGCGCGGATCGCGGCACCGCATCTGATTCAGGCCCGGGCGGCCCGCGACGTCGAGCGTCGCATCCGCGGCGAGATGCTCCTGGCCGTGCTCGAGGGACGACCGTCGGGAGAGGAGAACGCGACGCGGCTCGGGTTTGCCGCCAACTCGCGTTTCACCGTGCTCGCCTTCTCCGCCGCGGCGGGTGAGGAGGTCGACCAGTTCGAGCGAGAGCGGCTCGTCGATCTGGTCGGCGTGTACTGCGAGACGCTGCACGGTTCGAGCGGGGCGATGGCGATCGGTGAGAACGTCTACGCCCTGTTGCAGGTGGACGAGGCGGCCGAACGCGAGCGCGTGCTGCGCGTCGCACGGGAGACGCAGGGTCATGCCGGGGCGAGAATCGGCGGCATCCTCGCCGCGGTCAGCTCGACCGTCGACGGCGTCAAGGAGGTGGCTGCGGCGAGACGGGAGGCCGAGCGCGTGCTGGAGGTGCTTCGTTCCGGTCGCGTCCAGCAGACGCTGGCCACGATCGAGGACGTTCGCAGCCAGGTCGTGCTCCTGGAGTTGAAGGAGCTCAAGCTCGAGCACCCGAGCCTGATGCGCGGCAAGCTGACGGCGGTCCTCGAGCACGACGCCGAGCACGGCACCCAGTACGCGCTGACTCTGCGGGCGTACCTCGACGCGATGGGCGACGTCGTCGGGGCGGCAGCGGGGATCTCGGTGCACCCGAACACGTTCCGCTACCGGCTGCGGCGGCTCCGCGAGCTCTTCGACATCGACCTGAAGAACGCCGAAGAGCGCCTGGTGCTCGAGCTGCAGCTGCGGCTACTGGGCGACGACGCTCTTTGACACGGGCCGCTCGGTCGTGAGCGAGGTCGTCAGCTCGTCGACGATCTCCGGGATCGGCGTCACGCCGAGCCCCGGACCCTGGGGAACCTCGAGCCGGCCGTCGCGGAGGACGAACGGCTCGGTGATGTCCTGCGCGTAGTAGCGGTCCGAGGCCGAGGTGTCGCCGGGCAGCGTGAAGTTGGGGAGAGCCGCGAGGGCGACGTTGGCCGCGCGCCCGAGCCCGGTCTCGAGCATGCCGCCGCACCAGACCGGTACGCCGCGCGCCTGGCGCAGACGTCGTGGATGCGGCGGGCCTCGAGATAGCCGCCGACCCGGCCGGCCTTGATGTTGACGACGCGGCAGGCGCCGAGCGCGATGGCGTCGTCGGCCGACCGGGCCGAGGTGATCGACTCGTCGAGGCAGATCGGCGTGCGGAGGAGCCGCGCCAGCTCGGCATGTCCGCGGACGTCGTCCTCGGCCAGCGGCTGCTCGATCAGGAGCAGGTCGAACTCGTCGAGCTTCGCGCAGCTGCGGGGCGTCGGCAAGCGTGTAGGCGGTGTTGGCGTCGACCTGCAGCAGGATCGTCGCCGAAGCGTTCGCGCACGGCGCGCGACCGGCTCGACGTCGCGGCCGGGCTCGATCTTGAGCTTGATGCGGCGGTAGCCCTCGGCGAGATAGCCGTCGACGACGTCGAGCGAGCTCGGCCGGATCGCTCGCTGGATGCCGACCGAGACGCCGCAGTCGACCGCGGTCGCGAACGGCGCCGAGGTAGTCGGCGAGCGAACTGCCCGCGGCGCGCAGCTCGGCGTCGAGGACGGCCATCTCGAGTGCCGCCTTCGCCATGGGATGACCGTGGAACGGACGGAGGATCTCGGCGACCTGATCCGCGGTGACGTCGCCGGCCTCGAAGAGGCGCGGCAGCAGGTGGCGGCGCATCACATCCTCGGCTCCGTCGGTGTACTCCGCGGAGTAGAGCGGCCGGGACATGGCGACGCACTCGCCCCAGCCTTCGGTCTCGGTGCCGACGACGTGCACGAGCAGGATGTCGCGCTGATGCTCGACGCCGAACGACACCCTGAACGGCGAGATCATCGGGATGCTGATGCGGCGGAGCTCGACCGCTTCGATCTTCATCGCGTGAGGAGGAGCCAGCCGTCGCGCGTGATCGCCTCGCCTCGGTAGCCGTCTGCGACGGCGCCGCCGATCGCCAGGCGGACGGCTTCGCGCCAGGCGTCGGCCTGACCGGGATCGCTCTGGCGCAGCTCGACGATGTCGTCGGGGATCCAGACGAGCAGTGTTTCGGCGCCGGACGGCGCTGTGAGCGGAGAGCCGTCGGCGCCGGGGGAGACGATGACCGCCCCGGGTCGCACCTCGGGTTCGAGCGGAGGCTGGTCAGCGGCCGCGACCGCGCGAGGGGATGCGAGCTCCCAGTGCAGCAGCACGCGATCGCTCGCGCCCGCGCCGTTGACCCCGTCGAGCAGGGGACCGTAGAAGTCGGAGTAGTAGCCGACGACGCTCGCGCCGAGCTTGCAGAGGTTGAAGTAGAGGTTGCGACGAACGAGCGGATCCGCCGTCCAGCGGACGCTCGCTGCACCGTGCTCGAGCGTCCAGGCGCGCTGGAACTGCTTCAGGGCGAATCCGAGCGACCTGTTCTGCAGGCGCGGGTCGACGCCCGTGATGTGCGAGTGCAGGTGGAACTCGTCGCCGTCCTGGCCGAAGAAGCCGATCGAGACACCGACGAGCTTCCGCTCGCTGAAGGCGCCGGCGACGAAGTTGCCGGCGTGCGACAGCGCACGGAGCAGCGTCGGCGGTGCCTTCGCGTCGTCGTCGCTCCAGATGCGGCCGATGAGGCGCGAAGCGGCCTCGAACTCGGCCACGGAGTCGAGCAGACGAATCTCGACGCCGGCCTGGTCCGCGGCCGACAGCGCCGTCGCGGCTGCGCTTGCGGCGAGCTCCGACGAGAGCTTGCTCGTTGCGGTCTGTAGATCGGTCACCCCGGCTTGATGGTTCCACGCGCGCCGTTCGCGCGGCATGGTCGGTGCGGACAACACTTGCGGCCGGAACTCGTTCGAAGCTCCGAACGACCTGCGCTGCAAACCACGCAGAATGATGCCGATGCCGAACGGCTCTCCTGCGCTGGTCGACGTGCTCCGCCGGCGCCTGCCCGAGATGGTCGAGGCTCTCGAAGCGCTCGTGAGTGCCGAGTCGCCGAGCACCGACCCGGAGGCCTGCGAGTCGTGCGCGTCGGTCGCCGACGGTCTTGCCCGCGAGATCGTCGGCCAATCGGGCGAGCGGGTGATCGTCGAGGGTCGCACGCACCTGCGCTGGCGGTTCGGGCCGCAGCCGCGCGTGCTGCTCGTCGGCCACCTGGACACCGTCTGGCCGCTCGGGACGGTCGCGCGCTGGCCGTTCGGCGTTCGCGACGACCAGGCTTCCGGGCCGGGCGTGTTCGACATGAAGGCCGGTGTCGTCCAGCTGCTCTTTGCGCTGGGGCTCGTCGGCGAACGGCGCGGGCTCGACGGCGTGACCCTCGTGCTGACGACGGACGAAGAGATCGGCTCGCCGAGCTCGCGTGACCTGCTCGCCGACGAGGCGCGGGGCGCACGCGCCGTCCTCATCGCCGAGCCGAGCTTCGACGGCGCGCTGAAGACGGAGCGAAAGGGCGTAGCGCTGTACCGGCTCGAAGCAGCCGGGCGCGCGGCGCATGCCGGGCTGAACCCGGAGCAGGGCATCAACGCGGCCGTGGAGGTCGCCCGGCAGGTGCTCGACCTCGCCGGGCTGGCCGATCCCTCCTCCGGCACGACGGTCACTCCGAGCCTCATCTCCGCGGGCACGGCGGCGAACACCGTTCCGTCCTCCGCTGTGGCGCACTTCGACGTGCGCTTCTCGACTCGCGAGGAGGGTGAGCGGATCGCCGCTGCCTTCGCCGCCGTGCAGCCAGCTGTCCCCGGCGCGACCACAAGTGTCGAGCAGGAGACGTTCGTCCCGCCGCTCGAACGGAGCTCCTCCCTGGAGCTGTTCGAGCTGGCGGCGCGCCTCCAAGACGAGCTCGGGCTACCGCCGCTGCGCGAGGCGTCGGTCGGGGGCGGTTCCGACGGCAATCACCTAGCGGCGCTCGGCGTGCCGACCCTGGACGGGCTCGGGGCTGTCGGCGACTTTGCCCACGGCGAGGGGGAGTTCGTCCTCGTGTCTGCCCTGGCCGAGCGCGCCGCGCTGCTGGCGGCACTCGTCTCGGAGCTGCTCTCGGCATGAGCTTCGTTGTGCGTGCGGCCGAGCTTTGGCGCCGTTCTTCGGTGTCTGGAACGAAGCGCAGCCCGGCGCGCGCACGACAGGCTAGTGCCTGACCCCAGACGAGGAGCCGCCGTGAGCCGACGCCAGCACACCGACGATCTGAACGACATCGCAGTCCCCGAGCAGCCGGCGCTCTCACCCGACGGGCAGGAGATCGTCTACGTGTTGCGGACGACCGACGCGGCCGCCGACCAGAACGTCACCGCGCTGTGGCGCGTCGGCAGCGGCGACGGCGACCCTCAGCAGCTCACAACCGGACCTGCCGACTCTGCGCCCGCCTGGTCGCCCGACGGCTCCTCGGTCGCCTTCGTTCGCGCCGGCGACGGACCTGCGCAGGTCTGGCTCCTACCGGCCAGAGGAGGCGAGCCGAAGTCGCTGACCGATCTGCCGCTCGGTGCCGGGCGGCCCGTCTGGAGCCCCGACGGCTCGCGCATCGCCTTCGCCGCTCCCGTCGACCTGCTGGCAACGCCGGGGGAGAGCGAGGAGGACCGCGCCGACCGTGGCCATGCTCCACTCGTTGCCGAGCGTCTCGACTACCAGGCCGACGGCGTAGGGATCCGGCGCGGCGTGCGCATGCACCTGCACGTGGTCGAGGTCGAGAACGGGCAGTGCCGGCAGATCACGAGCGGCGACTGGGACGCCGGGGAGCCGGCGTGGTCGCCGGACGGGAAGCAGCTCGCCTTCGCGGCGGCCATGGCGCCCGACCGAGACCTGGTCCTCAGCGCGCCGGTTCACGTCGTAGCGGCGGACGGGATGACCGATCCAGAGCCGGTCGCGTTCACCGACTCGGTTGCCCTCGCCCTCAGCTGGACGCCCGACGGAGCCGGGCTTCTCGCCGTTGCGTTCGAGCCCGACAAGGGCCTGGCCGCGCACGCGCATCTCATGCGCGTTCCGCTCGGCGGCGGCGATCCCGTCGATCTCGCGGCATCGCTCGACCGCAACGTGATGCCCGGCGGCCCCGGCTATCCGGGAGCCGTGCCTCAGGTCGCCGGCGACGGGCGGACCGTCGTGTTCTGCGTCCGCGACCGGGGGTGCACACACCTCTATTCCGTCCCGCTCGAGGGCGGTGAGCCGCAACCGCTCGTCTCCGAGCCGGGCACCGTCGTCAGCGGGGCCTCGGTCGCCGGCTCGCGGATCGCGGTCGTGATCTCGACGCCTACCTCGTACGGGGAGGTCGCCGTCGTCGACCTGGCCGGCGCGGGAGTGGAGGTCCGCACCGGCTACGGGCCTGATCCGGCCGAGATCGAGCTCTTCGCGCGCGAGGAGCGTGCGTTCACGATCTCGGACGGCACGGCCGTCCAGGGCTGGCTGATGCGCGACCCGGAAGCGCCCACCCCGCAGCCGCTCCTGCTCGACATCCACGGCGGACCTCACAACGCGTGGAACGGCGCCGCCGACTCGATCCATCTCTACCACCAGGAGCTCGCGGCGCGCGGCTGGGCGGTGCTGCTGCTGAACCCGCGCGGCAGTGACGGCTACGGCGAGGACTTCTACCGGGCGGCTCTCGAGGACTGGGGCGAGTCGGACGCGCAGGACTTCCTCGAGCCGATCGACGCACTCGTCGCCGAAGGGATCGCCGACCCAGAACGGCTGGCCGTCACCGGCTACAGCTACGGCGGGTACATGACGTGCTATCTGACGAGCCGCGACGAGCGCTTCGCCGCGGCGGTCGCGGGCGGCGTCGTCAGCGACCTGGTCAGCATGGGCGGAACGTCCGACGACGCGCATCTGCTCTCGCACTACGAGCTCGGCGGCGAGCCGTGGGCGGTCGGCGACCGCTACCAGGCGATGTCGCCGCTCTCCCGCGTGGAGAGCGTCGTCACGCCGACGCTCGTCTACCACGGCGAGGCCGACCGCCGGTGTCCGGTCGGCCAGGCGCAGCAGTGGTACACGGCGCTACGCGAGCGAGGCGTACCGACGACACTCGTCCTCTACCCGGACGAGGGGCACCTGTTCATCCTCGACGGGCGGCCCTCGCACCGTCGCGACTTCAACCGCCGCGTCACCGATTGGGTGGAGCAGCATGCCGGCGCACGCGGCACGCGTCGGCGGCCACGGCTCGAC
Source organism: uncultured Actinomycetes bacterium (assembly GCA_963731015.1). Taxonomy (GTDB): domain Bacteria; phylum Actinomycetota; class Thermoleophilia; order Gaiellales; family Gaiellaceae; genus Palsa-739. Next base: position 47,941 of record CAVSTY010000002.1, on the reverse strand, counting down.
GACGCGCACTGGCGCCGCCGGCTGGCCGTCCTGGCGGAGCGCCACCGCGTCCCCGGCGCGAGCCTCGGCATTCTCCGCGTCGGCGACGGAGCGGACGAGACCTGTGTGGCCGCCTACGGCCTGCTCAACAAGACGACCGGCGTCGAGACGACCGACGACTCCGTCTTCCAGATCGGCTCGATGACCAAGGTCTGGACGGCGACGGTCGTGATGCAGCTCGTCGACGAGGGCAAGCTCGATCTCGACGCGCCGATCGTCGACGTGCTGCCCGAGCTGGAACTCGCGGATCAGGACGTGGCAGCGCGCGTCACGATGCGCCACCTTCTCACGCACACGAGCGGCATCGACGGCGACGTCTTCACGGACACGGGGCGCGGCGACGACTGCCTCGAGCGCTACGTCGCCCTGCTGGCGGAAGCCGCGCAGAACCACCCCCTCGCGGCCACCTGGTCGTACTGCAACTCCGGCTTCGTCCTCGCGGGTCGCGTGATCGAGAAGCTCACGGACGGCACATGGGATGCCGCGATCAACCAGCGTCTCGTCGGACCGCTCGGCATGACGCACACCGGGACCCTCCCCGAGGAGGCACTCCTGCACCGCGCCGCGGTGGGTCACATGAGCGAGCCGGGCGCCGAGCCGGAGCGGGCATCCGCCTGGGGCCTGCCGCGTGCGCTCGGGCCGGCCGGCCTCGTCAACTCGACCGCGGCCGACGTGCTCGCCTTCGCCCGGATGCATCTCTCCGGCGGTCTCGCTCCGGACGGCACACGGATCCTCAGCGAGAGCGCGCGTCTCGGCCATGACCGAGCATGAGGCGGACCTGCCCGACAAGTACACGCTCGGCGACTCGTGGGGGCTCGGGTGGATCCGCTTCGGCTGGGACGGACGGCGCCTGATCGGGCACGACGGCAACACGCTCGGGCAGGCCGCGTTCCTGCGCGTCCTGCCGGACGAAGGGCTCGCCGTCACCCTCCTGACGAACGGAGGCAACGCACGCGATCTCTACGAGGAGCTCTACCGCGAGATCTTCCGTGAGCTCGCGGGAGTCGAGATGCCGCGTCCGCTGGAGCCGCCGACCGAGCCTGTCCAGGTCGACGTGACCCCGCGCCTCGGAACGTACGAGCGCGCCGGAGCTCGCCTGGAGGTACTCGGCCGGCGCCGACGGGCCGGTGCTGCGCACGACCGTGACCGGGCCGATCGCCGAGCTCGTATCCGAGCCCACGCACGAATACCCGATGGTCGCGGTCGCCGAGGATCTGTTCGTCGTACGCGATCCCGACTCCCGGACGTGGACGGCGATGACCTTCTACGACCTGCCGACGCGGAGAGTCGTACCTGCATTTCGGGGTGCGGGCGACGCCGAGAACTAACTGAGCTCCCGTTGTCGCGTCTCACTAAGAACGTCGCAGGGCGTTTTGTGCGAGATCACGATGCCGGTGGCGTGGGTGCGCTCTAGTGTCGCCGGTACCAGTGGTGCTGGATCTTGACTAATCGAGTTGGAGGACTGAAATGCGTAAGTTGCTAGCCGCTCTCCTGGCGGCATCCGCGGTAGCACTAATCCTCGTGGGGCTGGTGGCGGCAGCGACGCTCGCCCCCGGCAAGGCGTCGGCGACCAAGAGTCGCACGGGCGCCGCCGCGAAGGGAACAGTCTCGGTCGCGCTCAACGGCGATCCGGGCAAGCTCGATCCGCAGCAGACTGCGGGGAACTTGGCTCAGGAGGTCGCCGAGTTCAGCTACGACACGCTCGTGCACCAGCTGCCCGGCGGCAAGTTCGTCTCGGGCCTGGCGACGAAGTGGAAGGTGCTCTCGCTGACCAAGGTTCGCTTCACGCTCCATTCCGGGGTCACGTGCTCCGACGGGACGAAGATGACCGCGTCGGTCGTGAAGAAGAATCTGGACTACGTGGCGAACCCGGCGAATAGCTCGCCGCTGCTCAACCTCTACGTGCCGCAAGGCTCCAAGACCGCCGCCAACAACAAGAAGCGGACGGTGACGGTCACGTTCCCGTCGTCGAATCCGTTCCCGCTCCAGGGACTCGGTTCGGTGCACATGATCTGCTCGAAGGGGATGTCCAACCGGAGCAGCCTCCTCAACGGCGCCGACGGCTCCGGCCCCTACAAGCTGGTGAAGGTCTCTCCGGGCAGCTCGTACACGCTGAAGCTGCGCAAGGGCTACAAGTGGGGACCCGACGGCGCCACGAGCAAGGGGATGCCGGCGAAGGTCGTCCTCAAGGTGATCACGAACGAGACGACGGCCGCGAACCTGCTCCTCACCGGCGGGCTGAACATCGCCACGGTCAGCGGCCCCGACCGCTCGCGGCTCCAGAAGGCCAAGCTCTACAAGAAGGTCGTGGTCGCCGGGCCCGGCGAGCTCTGGTTCAACGAGAACAACGGTCATCCCACGGCCAGCGCTGCGGTCCGGAAGGGAATCGTCCAGGCGCTGCAGCTCGGGCAGGTCGGCAAGGTGTTCACGTCGGGTAACGGCGTGCCCATGAAGCAGCTGACCCTGCAGACGTTCACGCCGTGCTCGGGGAACTCGGTCAAGGGCAACGTGCCGAAGCACAATCTCTCGGCGGCCCAGACGGCGCTGTCGGGTCATCCCAGCCTGAAGCTCCTCTACGCGAACGACGGAGGACCCGGTTCCGGCGCCGCGATGGCGCTCGCCCAGCAGCAGCTCGATGCTGCAGGCGCCAACGCAACGCTCGACGGAGTGTCGACCCCGACCCTCCTCGGCACGCTGTTCGGGAGCGGCAACTGGGACGTCGCGCTCGTGCCTCTCGGCGTCAGCGCGCCGACGCAGCTCGTCCCGTTCCTCTCGGGGCCGACCCCGTCGAACAGCGGCAACAACTTCGCCGGGATCGCCAATGCCAAGTACGCGAGCCAGGTCGCCTCGGCACTGAAGACGACCGGCGCAAAATCCTGTGGACACTGGCTGAGTGCCGAGGCGGCGATCTTCAAGCACGCCGACCTCGCCCCGACGATGTCGGGCACGCTGCCGACCTTCGCCAAGCATGTGAAGTTCGGTCTCGGCGGCTTCGGCGTTTCGCCCACGACCTTGAGGTTGTCGAAGAAGTAGTGACATGACGGCCGCTCCGGCGTCGATCGAGATACGAAAGCGATGGTGGGCGGATCGACCAAGATCCGCCTACTTCGCCCGTCGCTTCGTGCGGCTCATCGTGTCGCTGGTAGTGCTGCTGACGATCACGTTCGCGATGATCCACGTCGTCCCCGGCGACCCTGTGCGGGCCTCGCTGGGGACTACTGCTCCGGCGCAGCTGGTCAAGCAGCGGCGCGCGCAGCTCGGCCTCGACAAGCCCCTCTACCAGCAGTACGCCGACTACGTCGACCGGGCAGTCCACGGTGACTTCGGGACGTCGCTGACGTCAGGCGAACCCGTAACCCTGATAGTGCGAACACGACTGCCCACCACGCTGCGGCTGGCCGGGCTTGCATTCCTGTTCGCCGTGCTGGTCGGGGTGCCGCTCGGCGTCCTCGGTGCGGCGCGCACGCGTGACGGGCGCAGGCGGTACAGCGAGTTGGCGTTCACGGCGACCAGCGGCGCCTTCGCCTCGATCCCCTCGTTCCTGCTCGCCGTGGCGCTCATCTACCTCTTCGGCATCAAGTGGAAGGTGCTTCCCGTCGCGGGGGAGGGAGGGGTGCCGAACTACGTCCTGCCGATCGCCGCGCTTGCGATCGGTCCGGCCTTCGCGCTCGCGCGCATCGTCCGCGTCGAAGGCTTGAAGGTTCTCGAGGAGGACTACATCCGCACCGCCCGCGGCAAGCGTCTCTCGGCGCGGCTGATCTACCTCCGGCACGCCCTGCCGAACATGCTCACCGCGACGCTCACGATCTCGGGGCTCCTGCTCGGCGGGCTGATCGCCGGCACCGTGCTGATCGAGTACATCTTCGCGTGGACCGGACTCGGGTCGACGCTCGTCAACTCCGTGACCGCCAAGGACTACCCGTCGGTTCAGGCGGTCGCGCTCGTCTTCGGCTTCTTCATCCTGGTGATCAACTTCGTCGTCGACATGCTGCTCGCCATCATCAACCCGCAGTCGACGATTCTCGACCAGTGAGCAGCCGCCGCTTCGCGCGCTGGCCCGACCTGTTCCGGTCACCCGTCGGCGTCGTCGCTGCGCTGATGGTCGGGGGGTTTCTGCTGCTCGCGATCGTCGCGCCGCCGCTGTGGTCGCACGCCGCGTCGAAGATCGATATCTCCGCAGTCTCACAGGGATCGACCGCCGCCCATCCGCTGGGCACCGATTTGCTCGGCCGCGACATCCTGCATCGCACCCTGGTGGCAACCAGGCTGTCGGTGCTGCTGGCGGTTCTCGCCAGCGTGCTCGGGGCTGCGGTCGGCATTCCGATCGGAGTCTTGCCGGCGCTCGTCGGGCGCAGACTCGGCCGGTTGATCACGAGCGCGATCAACCTCGCTGTCGCGTTCCCGACGCTGCTGCTCGCGATCTTCGTGGCCTCGATCGTCGGACTGGGAGCCCACGGCGCGGTGATCGGGATCGCAGCCGCAGTTGCACCGTACTTTGCGCGCCTGAGCCAGACGCTCGCGGCCTCGGTCGCCGGCGCGGATTACATCGCGGCGGCCCGCGTGCTGGGCATTGGACGGCTGAGGCTGACGGCCCGGCATGTGCTGCCGAACGTGGCGGAACCGCTGTTGCTGACGCTGATGCTGACGATGGGCGACGCACTGCTCGCTCTGGCCGGGCTCAGCCTTCTGGGAGTCGGTGTGCAGCCGCCTTCCTACGACTGGGGAGGCATGCTCACCGACGGTCTCCAGCGGATCTACGTCACGCCGATCGTCGTCGTGGGGCCGGCGGTCGCGATCATCCTTGCCGCGCTCGGGTTCAACCTGCTCGGCGAGACGCTCGCCAAGCGAGCGGCGAGGCGCGATGGGACGCTCCCGCGGAAGCAGGAGGCGCTACCCGCCGTTCCGGTACCCGAACACCGCGAGCGCGTCGAGGAGCCGGCCGACGGCACACGGGAGACGGTGCTGGACGTGCGGGGCCTCACCGTGTCGTTCCCCGGCGGCTCGGTTCCCGTGCGCGACATCTCGATCACGGTCGAGCCCGGCGAGATCGTGGGCATCGTGGGCGAGTCGGGTTCGGGGAAGAGCCTGACCGCGATGGCGATCGCGGACCTCCTGCCCCCCCGGGCGCAGGCGACGACCGAGTGGCGCCGGCTCTTCGGGCGCGACCTCAGTTCGCTGGGCGCGGCAGGACGGCGCCGGCTGCTCGGACGCTCGCTGGCGATCGTCTACCAGGATCCGATGGCGTCGCTCAATCCGGCGCTGCGCGTGGGCCGCCAGCTCGGGGAGGTCGCCGAGGTGCACGAGGGGCTCTCTCGCCGCGAGGCGAGGAAACGCAGCGTGGAGCGTCTGCGTTCGGTGCGGATCGGATCGCCCGAGAGGCGGGTGCGCAACTACCCGTTCGAGCTCTCCGGGGGAATGCGGCAGCGAGTCATGATCGCCATGGGCCTGATGGGCACTCCTCAGCTGATCATCGCCGACGAGCCGACCACCGCCCTCGACGTCACCGTGCAGCAGCAGATCCTCAAGCTGCTGGACGACGTCGGCACCGCCACCGGCGCGGCGGCAATCCTCATCTCGCACGACATCGCAGTCGTCTCCCAGCTCTGCCAGCGGGTGCTCGTGATGTATGCGGGCCGGGTCGTCGAGGAGCTCGACGTCGCCACCCTGGTACGCGGACCGGCCCATCCCTACACGGCCGCTCTGCTGGCGTCGGTCCCGACGATGGAGTCCGACCGAGAGCAGCCGCTCGTCTCGATTCCCGGCCGTGCAGCCGGCCCGTTCGACCGTTCGCCCGGTTGCCCGTTCGCGCCACGCTGCCCTGCAGCGTCGGCACGCTGCGGCGCCGAGCTCCCGGTGCTCGAAACGCTGGAGACGCGGTCACCGCGTCGCCTGCTGGCATCCGAACGCGGCCACCCCCCCGCGTGGATCCAGCCGGAACGAGGAATCCGTGCGGGAAGACGCACTCGCGTGACGACGCTCGAGACACGAGACCTGACCGTCCGGTTCGGGCGCGGCCACTCGGCGCTCGTCGCGGTCGACGGCGTCGACCTCACGGTGCCGGAGCAGACGATCGTCGGCCTCGTCGGAGAGTCCGGCTCGGGCAAGTCGACGCTTGCGCGGGCGCTCGTTGGACTCGTGCCGATCGCCGGCGGCGAGGTGCTGCTCGACGGCGCCGCGGTGCGGCAGAGTCGCACCAGACACGTCTCGGGCCTGAAACGCCGCGTGCAGATGGTCTTCCAGGATCCATTCGCCTCGCTCAACCCGCGGATGACCGTGGGCGCGGCGATCGCCGAGGCCGTCGGTGCCGACCGCCGCTCGCCACGCGCCGTCCGGACGAAGGAGGTCGAGGAGCTGCTCGAGCTCGTCCATCTCGACCCGGCGGTGACCCGTGAGCTCCCGGGCCGGCTCTCCGGCGGTCAGCGCCAGCGCGTGGCGCTCGCACGGGCGCTTGCCGTTCGCCCGGAGGTCCTGATCGCCGACGAGATCACCTCGTCGCTCGACGTCTCGGTGCAGAGCGCCGTCCTGAACCTGATGCGGGACGTGAGCGCCAGGCTCGGCATCTCGATCCTCTTCGTCTCGCACAACCTGGCGACCGTGCGCTACATCAGCGATGCGATCGCGGTGATGTACCTGGGACGGCTGGTGGAGGCGGGGCCGACCGAGGCGCTCGTCGCCGAGCCGCAGCATCCGTACACGAGGTCGTTGCTGGACGCGGTGCCGCAGCTCGGCGTCTCGATTCGCGACGTCGGGGTCTCCACGCTCGACGCGGTCGAGCCGCCCGACCCGCGCAACCGGCCGAGCGGTTGCCATCTCCATCCGCGTTGCCTGGTGGGTCCGATGGTCGACCCGACGCGACAGATCTGTATCGAGGCGGATCCCCGTGAAGGCGCGGACGAGCGCGTGCACCGGGCGGCGTGTCACTTCGCGCCCCGCCAGCCGGGCGTGAACGGCGCGGCGCTTCTCGAACTGACCGAAAAGGAGGCACGTTGACCATGGCGACGACGACGAAGGCTCCCACCCTGCAGGACCGGTTGGACCAACTGCGCGAGCAACACGGCGTGCCAGCGGCCTCGGTCGCCGTCCTCCGCGGCGAAGAGATCGACGCCGCGGCCTCCGGGATCCTCAACCTCGCCACCGGCGTCGAGGCGACAGCCGACTCGCTCTTCCAGATCGGCTCGATCACGAAGGTCTGGACGGCGACGCTCGTCATGCAGCTGGTCGACGAGGGACGGATCGAGCTCGACGCGACGGTGCGCCGTTATCTGCCGGGCTTCCGGGTGGCCGACGAAGAGGTGTCCGAGGCGGTGACGATCCGCCATCTGCTGACGCACACGAGCGGGATCGACGGCGATCACTTCGCCGACACCGGTCGCGGCGAGGATGCGCTCGAGCGCTACGTGGAGACCTGCGCGGAGCTGCCGCAGGTGCACCCGCTCGGCGCGACGATGTCGTACTGCAACACCGGCTACACGGTGCTCGGACGCGTGCTCGAGGCCGTCACCGACACCGTCTGGGACGACTTGCTGCGCGCGCGCCTCGTCGAGCCGCTCGAGCTCACGCACACCGCGACGCTGCCCGAGGACGTGCTTCGCTTCCGCGCCGCGATCGGCCACATCCAGCCGCCCGGACAGGAGCTGCGTCCGGCGCCGGCCTGGGGGCTGCCGCGAACGGCAGGTCCGGCCGGAGCGATCTGCTCGACGGCGAGAGAGCTACTGGCGTTCGCGGAGCTCCATCTCCGCGACGGACTCGGCCCCGCCGGCAAGCGGCTGCTGAGCGAGGAGTCGGCGCGCGCGATGCGGGAGCCGCAGGTCGAGGTGCCGACCGGCGGGATCGGCGAGTCCGAGGCACACTGGGGTCTCGGCTGGTCGGTGTACACGTGGTCCGGGCGAACGGTGGTCGGGCACGACGGTGGAACGATCGGCCAGGCGGCCTTCCTGCGGGTCGTCCCCGACTCGGGCGCGGCGGTGGCGCTGCTCACGAACGGCGGCGATCCGTTCGGGCTCTACCGCGACCTCTGCGGCGAGCTTCTGGCCGAGGTCGCCGGAGTCGAGCTTCCGCCGGAGCCGGTTCCTGCGCGAGTCGCCGCCCGCAGTGGATCCCGCGCCCTACGTCGGTCGCTACGACCGGGCCGGAGCCTCGCTCGAGGTCGTTTCGAGGGACGGAGGCCTCGTCGCGATCCAGACCGTCACCGGGCTCGGCTCGGAGATGACGCCCGAGCCGGTCGAGATGCCGCTGGTGGCTCTGGATCCCGAGCGCGAAGTCTTCCTCGCGCAGCATCCGGCGCTGAAGGGCGCCTGGCTGCCGGTGCGGTTCACGACGCTTGCCGACGGACGCCGCTGCTTCCACGTCGGCGGCAGGGCGACGCCGCGCTCCGACTAGCGGCGCTTTGCCCGCCTGACCTGCGTGTGCAGGCCCGCGACGAGGGTCTCGACGCTGAACGCCCAGGTGTCCTCGGGATCGTCCGCGTCCGGCAACGCGAGCAGGTGCGGGAAGCGCTCGGGGGGTAGGAGCTCGGTCTCGGTGGCCGCGGTCTCGCCGCGGGCCGCGAGCGCGCGTTCGAGGCCGATCGAGAGCGCGACATACGTCGTCACCTTGATCGCGCCGTAGGACTCGGCCGGGGAGAGGCCTGCGCGTGCGAACGCCGCGAGCGCGACCTCGAACGACGACAGAGCCCGCTCACCCTGCACGGGGCGGCGCTCGAGCGCGGCGAATGCCCCGGGGTGCCTCTCGGCGATCGCGCCGACGGCGGCGACGAACTCGCGCACCCACTCCTCCCAGTTGCGCGGGTGGCCCGGCAGATCCGCGTCGGAGACGAGCAGCGCGATGATGCCGTCAATGATCGCGTCGAGCGTCGGGATGTGGTTGTAGAGCGACGTGACGTGGACGTCGAGCTCCGTGGCGAGCCGTCGGAGGGTGACGGCCTCGAGGCCGTCGCGGTCGGCCAGATCCCGGGCCGTGGCCACGATGCGATCGCTGCTGAGCGGTGGCATGCGCCGGATCCTAGCCGACTCGCTTGACCTAGACCTACAATGTAGGTAGTTTGACCTACAATGTAGGTAAGCGAGGACGGGAGGACGGCGTGTACAGCCAGGCGGAACTCGAGGCGAAGCTCTCGGAGTTGATCGCGAAGCACAACGTGCCCGGAGCGCAGCTCGCCGTCCTCGACGGCGACGAGATCGTCGAGAGCGCAGCCGGCGTGCTCAGCCTCCGCACGGGCTGCCCGACCACGACCGACGCGCTGTTCCTGCCGGGCTCGATCGGCAAGCTCTACACGGCGACGCTCGTCCTCATGCTCGTCCAGGACGGGCGCCTCGATCTCGACACGCCGATCCGCGCCTACCTGCCGGAGTTCCGCGTGCAGGACGAGCAGGCTGCCGAGGTCGTCACGCCGCGGAACCTGCTCTCCCACACCAGCGGCTTCGACGGCGACCACTTCACCGACACCGGACGCGGCGACGACGCGCTGGCGCTCTACGTGGCCGGCTGCGCCGATCTGCCGCAGATCGCTCCGCCCGGTCTGATCTGGAGCTACAGCAACAGCGGCTACTCGATCCTCGGCCGGATCGTCGAGGTGCTCCAGGGAGACACGTTCGAGAACGTGCTCAAGGAGCGGATCTTCGAGCCGCTCGGTCTCGAGCACTCGGTCTCGTTCGCCGACGAGGCGATCGTCCACCCGGTCTCCGTCGGACACGATCCCGACCAGGAGTCGGCAGCAGCTGGCCGTGAGCTCGCCGTGGGCTCTGGCGCGCGCCTTCGGCCCGATGGGGGCGGCCGTGATCGCCAGCGCCGGGGACGTGCTCCGCTTCGTCCAGCCTCACGTCGGCGGTGGTGCGCTGCTCGACGCGGGTCTCGTCGCGTCAATGCAGGAGGAGCAGATCGGGCTCGTCGACGATCTCCTGGGTCGCGCCTGGGGGCTGGGCTGGATCCTCGACCGCTGGGGCGAGGTCGATGTGATCGGACATGACGGGAACTCGATCGGCCAGAACGCTTTCATGCGGGTCGCGCCCGGCGAGCGCTTCGGCTTCTGCCTCCAGACGAACGTCGGGAGCGCGCTTCTGCTCTACCGCGAGCTGGCGCACTGGCTCTTCGGCGAGCGCTTCGGCGACGGGATCGGGCCAAACCCCGACCCACAGACGATCGACGAACAGACGGTCGCCGACCCCGCGCGCTACACCGGGCTCTACCAGCGCGAGGGGCTCCGGCTCGAGGTCCGGGCCGACCCCTCCGGCCACCTGCTCGCGACCGTGACGCCCACACACGAGGTGGCCCAGAGCCAGGGGTGGCCGCCGATGGTCGACCTCCCGCTGCAGCCCACCGACCGGCCGGACACGTTCATGCTCCGTGTGCCGATCGCCGACGCCGACCTGCCGGCCGTTTTCTTCTCGCCGGAGGAGCCGGGAGGCAAGCCGACCTACCTCCACTACGGCGGCCGGGCGAAGCGCCGAGTGTCGGACGGATAGCCATGTCCGGTTCCGACAGTAGGTTCCGGGCGTGCGCCTCATTGTCGCCCGCTGCGAAGTCACCTACTCCGGCCGCCTTTCGGCCGTGCTGCCGGAGGCCGTGCGGCTGCTGATCCTCAAGGGCGACGGCTCGGTGCTCGTCCACGACGACGCCGGCGGCTACAAGCCGCTCAACTGGATGACGGCGCCGACCTTCATCGCCGACGAGGGCGACCGGCTGGTCGTGACCAAGGCGAAGAGCGAAGACGTACTCGAGATCCGCCTGCTCGACGTGCTGAGCGACGTCGTGCACGACATGGGCGAGTCGGCGGCGCTGCAGAAGGACGGGGTCGAGCGCGACCTGCAGGAAGCGCTCGCGGCCGCGCCGGAAACGCTCGGCGAACCGCTGACCCTCGTGCGGCGCGAGTGGCAGACGGAGATCGGGCCGGTCGACCTCATGTGCCACGACGAGGCGGGGGAGTGGGTCGCGGTCGAGGTCAAGCGGATCGGGACGATCGAGGCCGTCGAGCAGCTGACGCGCTACCTCGACTTCATCCGCCGCGATCCCGCAAAGGCCGGCTGCCGCGGGATCCTGGTGGCCCAGCGGCTCAAGCCGCAGGCCGTCGCGCTCGCGGAGTCCCGCGACATCCGCTGCGTCACGGTCGACCTCGCCGTACTGCGCGGCGAGCGCGAGCCCGACCTGACGCTCTTTGCGGCGTGAGCCGATCGGACATGTCCGGTAGCAGCTACCGGACGTGTCTTTAGCGGACAGCTTCGACAGCGGCCTCGACGCCGGCGCGCACGCCGTCCGGATGCGCGTACGCGGCGGAGCCCAGGAGGAGCATCACGCCGTCGCGCGTGCCCGCGCGGTCGAGCTGCTCGCGGGCGTTCTCTGCTCCGACGCCGCCGCCGATCACGGCGGTCGCCGGTCGCGCCCCTGCGATCTGCTCTCGCACCTCGTCGTCGGTGTCGAAGGTGCGCGGCGAGAAGGATCCGACCTGGACGTAGTCGGCGCCGAGCAGCCGCGTCAGCTCGGCGAGGACGCGCGCGGAGACCGACACCGTGCCGCCGCGGCGCAGGAACGCCGAGCCGACGCGATGGACGAAGATCGGCAGCCCGTACTCGCGCAGCCGCGCGATCGAGCCAAGCCCGGCGAGAAACGCATTGACCATCAGCGCCCGCGCTCCGGCCTCGACGATCGCGTCCGCGTCGACACCCGTGACATTCGCCGCGTAGAGCACATGCTCCGGGATCACGGCGTTCACCGCGCGGACACGCTCCGGCGACGACCGCTGCAGCTCGTCGTCCTTGACGAGGACGGCACCGCCGGACGCGAGCTCCGCCGCGACCGCGGCCGCCTCCGCCGGAGACAGGCCGAGCGCCGGCTTGACGATCGCGCCGACGGAGACACCGGGCTGCGCCGGAAACGCCGGCCCCGGTAAACCCTCCGGCCAGTCGACCTCGACGAGCCGGCAGGACTCCACGTCTCCGCGGTCGGCCCACTCGCCGGCGACGCACGCGGCGAGGAGCTGCTCGGCGCTCGTCTCTCCGTCGAGCGCCGGGAAGTCGATCGTGATGCGCTCGCCCGCGACGTCGACCACCCGTGCCCGCACCGCCTCGGGCCCATCCGGAAGGCTCACCGACTGGAGGGTCGCGAGCGTCTCACTCCAGGCCGGCGGCCGGATTTCGTAAATCGCGCGCACCTCCGTATCGTAGGACCGTCGAGGCGGCAACAGGGAGGGTTCAGATGGCAGTGACGTTGCACCGCTGCAGCGCGACGTGGGTGAAGTTCGACGGCCACCCGTGCTGGCGTGTCCAGAAGGCGCTGGACGAGTCAGGCGTCGAATACGAGCTCGTCAAGGAGGGCTCGGCGTTCAAGGGCTCGAGCCGCGCAGAGACGATTGAGAAGACGGGCCAGAAGAAATTCCCCTGGATCGAGTTCGAGGATGGGAGCGTCTACCGCGAGGAATCGAAGGGAATGGCCGAGACGATCCGGTCGGGAAAGCTCGACGAGAAGCGACAAACTGCCTAGCTACACTGGGTCGCCGCGGGGCTATAGCTCAGTTGGGAGAGCGCCTGGATCGCACCCAGGAGGTCGCCGGTTCGAGTCCGGCTAGCTCCATCGCCCTGTTGCTCATGTCGCGGAGACACTCTGGGTGGAAGGCGTTGGCCGAAGCTGTAGCGCCGGATGCGCGGGTAACGCGCCTACGTCGCCTCACGGGGGGAGCCGGAGGGACCGATGCCTATGACGTAACGCTCGACCAGGCCCCGCGCAGAGTGGTCGTCAAGCTCTACCCCGACGGTGACGGCACGGCATCGTTGGAGTGGAGTCGTCTCGAGTTTGCCCAGCGGGTAACGGCACCGGTGCCTGAGCCGATCGCGGCTGATCTGGAGTCGGTCTGGTTCGGCAGGCCCGCTGTTGTCATGTCCCGGTTGCCGGGGCGCCCGGACGTGACCCCCAAAGACACCGACTCGTGGGTCGCCGCCCTCGCACAGGCGCTGACCCAGTTACACGAAACGGTGTTGGACGGGGCCGCACGTGCGCTCACGCCACCCCCGCCGATCGAGACGTGGCACCCCCCAGCGGGAGAACACGATCCCCTGACCGCAGCCGCAGTCAGCGCCGTCACAGCCCGTCTGTCTTCGCTCTCCTCCGAGCGCGTCTTCACGCACGGGGACTTCCATCCGGGCAACGTTCTCTGGCATCGCGGCCGTATCAGTGGCGTCGTCGACTGGAGCGCAGCAGGACTCGGGGCTCGATGGTCTGAGCTCGCGTATTGCAGGGCCGATGTGTGTCTCCTCCTCGGGCCTGATGTCGCCGATCGCCTGGCCGACGCATACTCGGACATCGTCGGCGATACCTCCGACGACCTTGCCGTGTACGACGTCATGTGGCTGTTCAACATACGGCACCACGCCCAGGTGGCCCTCGGCGCGTACCGAGAACAAGGCCATGTACCCAACCGTCAATTGTCACTCGCACACCTCGATGAGCAACTGCGGCGAGTACTGAGACGACTCGACTGATAGCGCTCACTGCAGGCCGCCGTAGGATGGAGACAGTGAGCGCACAGACCGATCTGCAGCACGAGATCGACTCGCTGCCGCTCGTCGACACGCACGAGCATCTCCACAAAGAGGATCGGTGGGTCGGCGACGGTCCCGACATCCTTCAGGATCTGTTCGGCAATTACGCGACGAGCGAGCTGCTCGTTGCAGGGGCGCCGCCGGACGCTGTCGAGCGCCTCCTCGACTCGTCGGCGGGCGACCTGGGTTCGCGCTTCTTGCCGGTTCGGGACGCCTGGGAGGCAATCTGGCTCACCGGCTACGGCGAGGCGGTGCGGCTGATCGCGCGCGAGATCTACGGGCTCGAGGAGCTGACGGTCGACGGGCTCGAAGCGGCACAGGTAACCCTTACATCGTTGCGGCGCCCGGGTGAGCGTCTGCGGCTGCTCCGCGACGTGGCGCGGCTCGACCACGTGCAGGTCGACGACTTCGAGCCTGCGTGCCTGCCGGACGCGTCGGGACCGGACTTCTTTCTCTACGACATCTCCTGGGAGAAGTTGGCCAGCGGGGACGTGACAGGCCTCGACGTGTCGAGCCTCGACGAGCTCCGCGCTGTTCTCGGCGGGGTGTTCGAGCGCTACGCGGCGTGTGCGATCGCCGTCAAGACGCAGCACGCGTACTTCCGCACGCTGGCGTGGACAGAGCGCTCGGATGACGAAGCGTCGCGCGCCCTGGCGGCGGTGTTGGCCGGCGGCGACGTTGACGAGAGCGCCCGTCTGGCGCTCGGCGACTGGTGCCTCGCGCGCGGGGCGGAGCTCGCCGCCGAGCACGACCTGCCCCTCAAGATCCACACCGGCCATCTGGCAGGCACCGGTTCGATGCCGGTCGATCGTGTGCGGCCGAGCCATCTCTGCGGGCTGCTCGCGCGCTACCCGGAGACGCGGTTCGTGCTGATGCACATCTCCTATCCGTACAGCGACGAGCTCATCTCGATCGCGAAGCACTTCCCGAACGTCTGGGTCGATCTGTGCTGGGCGTGGTCGATCAACCCGTATAGCGCAACCGACTTCGTGCGCCGCTTCCTGCACGCCGTGCCCGTCAACAAGCTCTTCGCGTACGGCGGCGACACCGGCTGGCCGACGGCGTCCGTTGCGTATGCGGCGCAGGCGCGGCGCGGCCTGGCGCGCGCGCTCGAGGCCGAGGTCGCCGCAGGGGACCTGACGGAACGCCAGGCGATCGCCGTCGCGCACCGGGTGATGCGCGACAACCAGTACGCCTGCTTCGACATCGAAGGGACGCGGGCGGCCGTCTACCGCGCGGCGAGCTGAAGTCGACTAGCCGAGGAGCTTGCGAATCGCGGCGAGCGGCTCGGGCCTGACGCGGAAGTAGGCCCAGCTGCCACGCTGTTCGCGCTCGACGAGCTCGGCTTCGAGCAGGACTTTGAGATGGTGGCTGACCGTCGGCTGCGACAGTCCGAGCGGGGTCGTGAGGTGGCAGACGCACGCCTCACCGTCGGGTTGCGCCTGGATGAGGCTGAGGAGCCGGAGTCGGGCCGGCTCGGCCAGCACCTTGAGCAGAGCGGCGAGGCGCCGGGCGTCGGTGTCGCCGATCTCGTCCTCGAGGAGCGGCGCGCATTCGGCGTTGAGGACGGTCAGGGCTCTCACGACAGCAAGGATATTGACAGCGGTCGATGTCATTGGCAAAGATGCATATCGACCGCCATCGATTACCGCGGAGAAGTGATGTCCGAGACGCCTGATCCGATCCCGACGACGCAGCCAGAGGTGCTGTTCGTCTGCGTCCACAACGCCGGCCGGAGCCAGATGGCAGCCGGCCTCGTCAAGCTGCGCTCGGGCGGGCGCATCCACGTCCGTTCGGCGGGCTCCGATCCCGCGGACCGGATCAATCCCGCCGTCGTCGAGGCGATGCGCGAGATCGGTGTCGACATGGCCGAGGAGTTCCCGAAGCCGCTCACCGACGAAGTCGTCCGTGCCGCCGACGTCGTGATCACGATGGGCTGCGGCGACGCCTGCCCGATCTATCCCGGCAAGAAGTACGAGGACTGGGAGCTGGACGATCCGGCCGGCCAGGACCTCGCGACGGTGCGGACGATCCGCGACGAGATCGACGAGCGCGTCCAGCGGCTAGTCGCCGAGTTGCTGCCCGAGTGACCACTCCGGGACTCGCGCGGCCGCTCGTTGCCGAGGCGATCGGTACGTTCGCGCTCGTCTTCGCGGGTTGTGGCGCGGTGATGGTGGACGCCAAGACGCATCAGCTCGGCCATGTGGGTGTGGCGATCAGCTTCGGGCTGGTGATCATGTTCGGGATCTACGCGGTCGGCCACATCAGCGGCGCGCACTTCAATCCGGCCGTGACCTTCGCCTTCGCGCTGACCCGCCACTTCCCGTGGCCGCGCACGGTCGCCTACTGGGGCGCGCAGGTCGCGGGCGCGCTCCTCGCAGCTGCGCTCCTGCGCGCTTCGCTCGGCAACATCGCCGACACGGGCGCGACGCTGCCGTCCGGGTCCCAGGGGCAGTCGTTCCTGTGGGAGATCGTGATGAGCGCCTTCCTGATGTTCGTGATCCTCGCCGTCGCCACCGACACGCGGGCGGTCGGGGAGGCTGCGGCGACTCGCGATCGGCGGCACCATCCTCCTCGACGCGATGTTCGGCGGCCCGATCTCCGGGGCGTCGATGAACCCGGCGCGCTCGCTCGCGCCTGCGCTCGTCTCCGGGAACCTGCACGCCCTCTGGATCTATCTCCTCGCGCCGGTCCTCGGAGCCGCGCTCGGCGGCCTGGCCTACCAGTTCGTGCGCGGCGAGCAACCGCGCGCCGCGGAGTCGCTCTAGCTCGTCTTGGCCACGGGTCGAGGTCGCCTCACCTTTCGCGGCTTCTGCGGCGGGGCGATCGCCTCGCCCAGTAGGCGCACCATAGCCTCGATGTCGAACGGGTCTCCGCCGGCCACGCGGAGTGCCAGGCCGTTGATGAGGGAGGTCGTGAACCACATGAGCTCCGTCCATGAGACGTCGTCGCGCAGCTTTCCCGCGGCCTGCTGCTCCTCGAACCACTCCTGGACATGGGGGCTGGCGTCGGCCGCTTTCGCCTCGAACCGCCGGACGAAGTCCTCGTCGTGCCGCATCCTGCTCTCGGTCTCGATCAGGACGGCCAGCCACTCCGGGTTCACTCCCATCAGGGCGCGGAACGCCTCGTCGAGGCCGGACTCGACCAGGATGTCGCCGAAGCGGTTGCTCATCTCCAGCGCGAGCTCGACGAACAGGTCGTTCTTGTTCTCGAAGTAGTGAAAAATCGCGCCGCGCGAGAGGCCCGTCGCCTCCTCGAGCCTGGTCACAGTCGCGCCGTCGTAGCCGTGCTCGGCGAATGCGCGGCGCGCGCCGTCGAGGATCTCCGCGCGGCGGGCGTCCAGATGCTCCTGAGTCACCTTTGGCACAGGGGCGGATCTTAGCCACTTGACAAAACCGTACGTACGTTTTATTTTATCGACCGTGCTGAAGAACCGCTCGCTTCTCGGATTGATCACGGCCGAGCTCGTCTCGTTGACGGGCACGGGGATGACGTTCGTCGCCCTCCCGTGGTTCGTCCTGGCGACAACGGGATCGACGGCGAAGATGGGCTGGGTCCTTGCCGCGGAGATGCTCCCGATCGCCATCTTCGGGATCCCCGCCGGCACGGTGATCGCGAAGCTCGGCGCCAAGAAGACGATGCTCATCTCCGACGCCGCGCGTGGTCCGCTGATGCTCGTCATCCCGATCCTGCACAGCACGGGACACCTCTCGTTCGCGGCGCTGCTCGGAACGACCTTCGCGATCGGGATCTTCGCCGCTCCCTACCTCGCCTCGTCGCGGCTCGTGGTTCCGGAGGTCGCGGGGGAGGACGAGCAGACAGTCGCGAGCGTCAACGCCGTTCTCTCGGGCGTGCAGCAGCTGACGCTACTCGTGGGGCCTGTGTTGGCCGGCGTGGTGATCGCTGCGACGAGCCCGGCGACGGTGCTCGTCGTCGACGCCTGCACGTACCTCTTCTCGTTCCTCGTGATTGCGATCGTCGTCCGCGCCGGCAAGCGCGTCGAGGCGGCCGCGCGGCAAAAGGGCGTGTTCTCAGGGGTCAAGTTCCTGCTCGGCGACTCTCTGCTCGGCCCGATCACGATCGCTGCGTGCGTGGTCAACTTCGTCGCGCAGGGGATCCTCCTCGGTGTCGAGGGCATCGCTTTTTTCCGCTACGACGCGAACGCGCACGCGCTCGGTTTCCTGTTCGCAGGCTTCGGGGTCGGCGCGCTGGCCGGCGCGGTCGTCGCTCAGCAGGCGACGCAAAGGGTGCCGCTGCCCAAGCTCGCTGCGCTCGCGCTCGTCGCCATGCCGTTGCCGCTATTCCTGCTCTCTCCGACGACGCCGTGGCCCGTCGCGGCGCTCATCGTCGGCGTGTTCGCGTTCTTCGTGCCGCTCGTCCAAGCGCCGATCACCGGCCTGCTCACCATGCGCACGCCCGCGGAGCTTCGGCCGAAGGTGTTCACGGGTTTCATGACGCTCGCGACCATGGCCGGGCCGTTCGGTTTCATCGCGGCCGGATACATATTGCGGCGCGTCGCGCTCGGCCACTTCTTCCTCGGCCTCCCGGCACTGCTCATGCTCGGCAGTCTCGCCTTCGCGGCAGTGCTGCTCCGGCAGCAGCGCGGCGAGACCGGCGACCTCGCCGTGGCGAACGGCTAGAGCCAGGTGCTCGCAGCCAAGGCCTGAGGAAGACCGCTGGTGCAGAACCCGTCTTGGGAGTAGATTCGGCGGTTCTGCGGCGCAGGAGGCGTCACCCATGGCGATCGAGATCGAGATCGGGGGTGTGCTCGCGGGTTTCCGCATCGAGCGCCTGCTCGGTCGCGGTGCGATGGGGGCGGTCTATCTCGGCGAGGACGTGCATCTCGGGCGCAAGGTCGCCGTCAAGGTGCTCGCGCCGGAGCTCGCAGCGGACGAGCGGTTCCGCAAGCGCTTCCTCGTCGAGTCGCAGCTCGCGGCGAGCCTCGACCACCCGAACATCGTCCCGATCTACGCCGCCGGCGAGGAGGACGGGCACCTCTACCTCGCCATGCGCTACGTCGAGGGCTACGACCTCCGCGAGCTTGTCGACTCGACGCCCGGCGGCCTCGACCCGGCGCGTGCGTTGCGGCTGCTCGGGCCGGTCGCCGACGCGCTCGACGCCGCGCACGCGCTGGGGCTCGTCCACCGAGACGTCAAGCCCGCGAACGTGATCGTCGCCGCCGAGACAGAGCAGGCATATCTCTGCGACTTCGGCCTCGCCCGCCATGCGATGAGCGCCGAGAGCCTCACGGGCACGCAGGGCTTCGTCGGGACGCTTGCCTACATCGCACCGGAGCAGATCGCGTCCGGCAACGTCGACGCGCGCGCCGACGTCTATTCGCTCGGCTGCGTCCTCTTCGAGTGCCTGACCGCCGCGCCGCCGTTCTCGCGCGACGGCGATCTGCAGGTCATATTCGCCCACGTCAACGAGCCGCCTCCGCTCGTGACGGCTTCACGGCACGAGCTGCCGGCGCCGATCGACGCCGTCGTCCGAAGGGCGCTGGCGAAGGAGCCCGACGAGCGCTACTCGACCTGCTCCGAGCTCATGGCCGAGGCTGCGACGGCGCTCTCGGTCGAGGCGCCGGCGAAGGCGCCGCTCATCCGGCGGACGATCCCCGGTGTCCACACGTTCGTGATCGCCGACCTGCGCGGCTACACGCGCTACACCGTCGAGCACGGCGACGAGGCTGCGGCCGCGGCGGCGACCGAGTTCGCGGAGATCGTCCGCAGGGTCGTCGAGCAGCGCGAGGGGCGGCTGATCGAGTTGCGCGGCGACGAGGCGCTCGTCGTGTTCGACTCCGCGCGGCAAGCGCTGCGCTCCGCGCTCGAGCTGCAGTCGGAGGGGGCCGGACTGCCGCTCGGGATCGGCGTCGGGCTCGATGCGGGCGAGGCGATCCCGGTCGGCGAGGGATACCGCGGCGGCGCGCTGAACCTCGCCGCGCGGCTCTGCTCGCTCGCAGGCCCAGGCGACGTGCTGGCCACGGAGACCGTGTTGCAGCTGGCGCGCGCGGTCGACGGCGTCAAGTACGGCGAGCGGCGGGTCGAGCGCGTGAAGGGCTTCGCGCAGCCGGTGACGGCGATCGAGATCGTGCCGGCGGACCGGCGCGCCAGGCGGTGGACGGTTCCGCGGTTGAAGCGCGCCGCGCGCCGCGCATCCCGGCGGCGGGGAGTGCGGATCGTGGCAGCCACGGCCCTTGCCGGAGGAGTCGCCGCGGCCATCGTCCTGGGATTCGCGGGCAGCGCCGGCGCCGCGCAGATCAAGCAGAAGTCGCTCGGGCTCGTCAGCCCGTCCGGCAAGGTCGAGGCACAGCTGCCGCTCGGTGGCCCCGGAGAGGTACATCTCGGCGAGGGCTACCTCTGGTTCGGGAGCTGGGAAGACAAGTTCGTCGAGCGCATCAACCCGCGCACGCACCAGATCGTCCACCCGTCCGTGCCGATCCAGAATGGGTTCGAACGGCATGGCGGTCGGGCTCGGCGGCGTCTGGGTCGTCGACGGCAAGAAGCCTGAGCTCATCCGGATCGATCCGCACTACCTCACGCTCCAGCGAGTTCCGCTTGATATCGGGGACAGCCAGATCGACCACACGGCGTCGACCGAGGTCACCGTCGGAGCCGGCTCGGTCTGGGTCGCAATCGCCGATCACGTGTTCCGCGTCAACCCGAAGAGCCTGAAAGTGGTCAAGTCGATCGACGTCTCCAGCGCCGACCTGCTCGCCTTTGGCGACGGGAACCTCTGGGTCGGGCGCAGCAACGAGTCGAGCATCAGCGAGATCGACCCGAAGATCAACGCCGTCGTGCGGACGAAGAAGCTGCGGGATTGGGTCGCCTCGATTGCCGTCGGAGGAGGCTCGGTCTGGGCGAGCATCGTCCCCGACGACACGGTGTGGCAGTTCGACGAGGGGAACGGCACCTTCCAGCGCACCTACAACGTGAGCCACTTTCCTGGAGACCTGGCCTGGCTCGACGGCGGCCTCTGGGTCGCCGCGGAGGGTGGGCTCACGCGCATCGACGGGGCGTCGAACGCGACGACCAGCTATCCGATCGCCGTCAATCCTGCTTCGCTCGAGGTGGGCAAAGGGGTGCTCTACGTCACGACCGACGTAAGCCCGCCGAAGCTGACGCCGGTCGCGGCCGACAAGCAGGCGAGCTTCCTGCTGAGCGAGAACTGGGTCGACGACACCGATCCCGCGCACGCGTACCCGGGCCCCTTCCGGGCACAGCTCGAGTACGCGACGGGCGCGCAGCTCCTCAACTACCCCGACGCATCGGGGCCCCGCGGCGCGCGGCTCGTGCCCGAGGTCGCGGCGGCGATGCCGACAGTGACGAACGGCGGCCGCACCTATACGTTCCGGATCCGGCCCGGTTATCGCTTCTCGCCGCCGTCGGGGGAGCCCGTAACCGCGGCAACCCTCCGCTACTCGATCGAACGAGCCCTGTCGCCCAAGCTCGGCCCTGACGCGCCCGCCTACAGCTACCTGTCCGACGTGGTGGGCGCCACCGCGTTCCACGAGGGGGACGCGCAGCACGTTTCCGGGATCACGGCATCCGGCGATCGGCTACGGATCCGGCTCGTCGCGCCCGCGGGCGACTTTCTCATGCGTCTCTCGCTGCCGTACTTCGCTGCCGTACCGCTCCACACGCCGATCGTCAACGGCGGCGTGCAGACACCGATCCCGTCGGCCGGCCCGTATTACCTCGCTGTCTCGTTCCAGGGCGAGCTGGTGGTCCTCGAGCGAAACCCGAACTACCACGGGCCGCGGCCCGCGAAGCTCGAGCGGATCACCTACGACCTCAACACCCTCGCGGCGCACGCAGTCCAGCAGATCGAGGCGGGCAAGGCCGATTACACGGCCGACGTGCTCGGCGACTCGCAGTTCAAGCTGCGCGGGCCGCTAGACACGCGGTACGGAGTCGGCCATCGCAGGGCGGGTGCTCCCTCCATGCGCTACGCGCCGGTGATCGGCGACGGCTTCATCCAGTTCAACACCAGGACCGGCCCGTTCGCGAACGTCCGGCTCCGCAAGGCGGTCGACCTCGCGCTCGAGCGCACGGCCCTCGCCGGCGTCAACGGCCAGGTCCCGAGCTCGCGGTACCTTCCGCCGGCGTTCGGCGGGGGCGGCGCACCTGTCGCACCAATCGAGCCCGACCTGGCACAGGCCCGCAAGCTCGCCGCCGGCTTCCGGGGCCCGGTGACGCTGACGACGGGCACGGATTCGAACTCCCAGGCGATCGCCTCGATCGTCAAGGCGAGCCTTGCGCAGATCGGCCTCGAGGTGCGCATCGATTCTGAGGCTTCTCCGTACGACGTCCTCAACGGAACGCACTGGGAGATGCTCGACGGTGGCTGGTACTACGACTGGCCCGACCCGGCAGCCTTCCTCAACCTGTTCTTCGACCCGAAGGCTTTCCGGCCACAGTTCTCGCCGCCGACCTGGGCGGTAACGCCTGCCTACCTGCGGAAGCTGCAGGCGGCGAATCGGCTGCGCGGCGCGGCGCGCGCTGCCGCCTATCGCACCCTGGCGCCGCGCCTGGAGCGCGAGGTGGCGCCGATCGCGGTCTACGGCGCGCCCGTCACGCCGGAGTTCTTCTCCGCGCGGATGGGCTGCCAGGTGGAGCAGCCGGTCATCGGCTACGTGGACATCGCCGCCCTCTGCGTACGCGGCTGAGTAGGCCCGGCGACTGCCGGGCCCACTCGAGTGTGGCGGAGCTCAGTTGTTGGTTCCGGAGGGCGGTGGCCCGCCGCTCCAGCCACCGGGGCCGCCCATCACGTTGAACGAGCTGTCGAGGTGCACTTCGACCTTGCTGCCGTCGGACTCCGTCACCGTCACCTCGTACCCGTCGCCGAAGTAGTCGGTCGTGACGTCGTCCGCGGTGCCTTCGCCGACAGCCTTGAGCGCGGCCGCCTTCGCCTTGTCCGCCGCTTCGCCGGTGACCGCCTTCTCGTGGTCCTCGTGCGCGGCGGTGCCCGGGGCGGGCATGTCCCGCAAGGCGGGCGGTGGCTTGCCGGAGGCGGCCCACGGCACCGTCGTGGTACCGGAGTTGGAGTTCGCGGCGCCGGCGACCGCGGCTCCCCCGACGGCGGCTCCGCTGAGGGCGGCGACGCCGAGTCCGACCTTCTTGATCTTGCTGAGCATGGTTGCTCCCTTCGTTCGTTTGACCGGGGGTCGACCCGGGTTCGGGAGCCACGATGCAGCCGTCGGGTTGGAGCCTCCTTCGGCGTCGCTAGGAAGGTGCTGAGACATGGGATTCCCGATGCTTTCCCAGGAACTTCACAGCAAGTCGTGCGAAGGTTCGGGACGTGAACGAGGCGGACGGCAGCGGCAGGATCCTTGTCGTCGACGACGAGCCGTCGATCGTCGACGCCGTCGCCACCGCTCTCCGGTACGAGGGGTTCGAGGTGCGCGAGGAGGGGACGGGCCGCGGCGCGATCACCGCTGTGGCGGACTTCGAGCCCGATCTCGTCGTGCTCGACTGGATGCTTCCGGACCTCGACGGGATCGAGGTCGGCCGGCGCCTCCGTGAGCAGGGCTTCAAGACGGCGATCCTCTTCCTCACCGCGAAGGACGCGGTCGAGAACAAGGTCGAGGCGCTACGCGCGGGCGGTGACGACTACGTGACGAAGCCGTTCAGCCTCGCCGAGGTCGTCGCGCGCGTGCAGGCCATCCTGCGCCGCACGGCAGGAGACCTACCGGGCGACGTCCTCACCTTTGCGGACGTGACCCTCGACGAGGGACGGCATGAGGTGCACCGTGGCAGCACGCGCGTCGATCTGACCGCGACGGAGTTCTCGCTGCTCCGCTACTTCCTCCTCAACCCGCGCCGGGTGCTCTCGAAGGGGCAGATCCTGCAGAACGTCTGGCGCTACGACTTCGGCGGCAACTCGAACGTCGTCGAGACGTACGTGAGCTACCTGCGCAGGAAGCTCGACGCACTCGGGCCGCCGCTGATCCGGACGATCCGGCAGGCGGGCTACATGCTCGACACGGAGGCGTAGTGCTGTCGCGGCTCTCGCTCCGGACCCGGCTCCTGGTCGGGGTGATCGCGCTCGCGGCGGTTGGCCTCGTGGCTGCGGACGTCGCGACCTACAGCGAGCTGCGTTCCTTCCTCGTTTCGCGGACCGACACGACTCTGCAGGAGGAGCACGAGGCATTCGACGGAGGCGGAGGCCGCCCTCCAACCGGCGTCTACTCCGAGGTGCGCGCGCCGAACGGAAGCACAGTGCTCGGAGATGGGCTCAGAGTGACCCTGTTTCGCGGGCAGTCCACGCCGCCGATCCCGGAACTACCGCAGACGATTCACGTTCCCGCCCAGCCGAATGAAGGCCCGGACAGGGTCAGCTACTTCACCGTTGGCTCGCGGGACAGCGGCGAGCGGTACCGCGTCCGTGCCGCGTTGGAGCCCGCGCTCAATGGGGCGATGCTCATCACCGCGGAATCGCTGCACGACGTGAACAGCACTCTGCACCGTCTGTTCCTCGTAGAAGTGCTCGTGACCCTGGTCGTCCTCGCCGCGCTCGCGGCGCTCGGCCTCTGGATCGTCCGCCTTGGACTGCGACCTCTGCGCGAGATCGAGGTGACCGCGGCGGCGATCACTGCCGGCGACCTCTCTCGCCGGGTCGAGTACGCAGATCCGCAGACTGAGGTGGGCCGCGTCGGGCAGCGCGCTCAACACCATGCTCGACCGGATCGAGGCCTCGGACCGGCGCCTGCGCCGTTTCATCGCCGACGCGTCGCACGAGTTGCGGACACCGTTGGCCGCCGTCCGTGCCTATGCCGAGCTGTTCGAACGCGGCGCCGCCGGCCGTCCGGCCGATCTCGAGCGCTCGATGTCAGGCATCACGCGCGAGTCCGAGCGGATGAGCCTCCTCGTCGACGACCTCCTCCTCCTCGCGCGGCTCGACGAGGGCCGCCCGCTCGAGCAGAAGCCGGTCGATCTCGCTGCGGTCGTGAGCGAGGCCGTCGATGCCGCGCGCGTCGTCGAGCCCGACCGTCCGATCGAGCTCGCTGTCGAGCCGGCGACCGTTACCGGGCGACGAGGCCCGTCTTCACCAGGTGCTCGACAACCTGCTGGCGAACGCGCGGACGCACACGCCGGCGGGCACGCCCGTCTCGGTCGAGCTCCGGCAGGTCGACGGTCGCGCCGAGCTGAGCGTGGCCGATCACGGGCCGGGCCTGACCGAGGAGCAAGCTGCGCGCGTCTTCGAGCGTTTCTACCGCACCGACACCTCGCGCGCTCGGGCGAGCGGCGGCGCCGGCCTCGGCCTCTCGATCGTCGCCGCCGTCGCCGAGGCGCACGGCGGGACGGCAGAGGCACGGCCGACGCCCGGCGGCGGCGCGACCTTCGTGATCGCGCTGCCGCTGGGCGCGGCTCCTTCGGTCAGCTGACTCGGTCGTCCGGCCGATCCGGCCGGAAGGCGAAGCGAGCGATGATGCCCGGATCGTCGCCGGGTGGAAGCTCGGGCACTCGCGTCGCGACCCACGCGTACCCGTCCTCCGGGTAGGCGACGACGTCGGGATAGCCCCCGGCGCTCATGGCGAGGATCCGGGCCGGCTCGTCGTGCGGGTTGCTGAAGGCGTGCAAGCCGGCGCGTCCTTCCGGACAGAACAGGAAGTCGCCGGCGGCGAGCTCCTCCTCGCCTTCCAGGTTGCGGCAGACGATGCGGCCGCTGAGGACGAAGAACATCTCCTCGGCGCCGTAGTGCATGTGGACCCTGTCCCCGTCGTAGCCGGGATCGAGCTCGTAGAGGGTGGCGCCCATCCTCGCGTCGTCCGGCCGCCAGAACATGCGGCTGCGCGAGTCGGTGTTCTCGACGTCCCAGGGGCCGTCGGCGAACAGGTTCTGGCGTTGCATGAGATCTACCTCCGTTGTGCTAGCGGTTACGGCAAAGCATCCGGCCCGCCGTCGGCGGCCGGATGCCTCGCCCGAACTGAAGAACCGCTAGTACGCCGCCGGAGTCATGGCCCGATCGTAGACGCTCAGTGCTTGAGGGTGAACCGCGTCTTCTTCGCCTTCCCGCGCACAGGCGTCGCCGTCACCTGATACTTGCCGACCCCGAGGGAGTGGCCGCCGACCTTGCCGTTGAACCTGAACCGGTTCGCGCCGGCCTTGCCGCTCTCGACGAGCCTGCCGGACACACGGTGGCCGCTCCTGCTGAACGTGAAGGTCACGAGGGCATTGACGTTGAGCTTGAACCTGATCTTCAGGCTGCCCGTGTGCCCGGAGACGTGCAGGCCGGACAGCACCGGCTTCGGAGCCTTGCTGTGGTAGATCGCGAGCCCGGCCCCGTCGTAGTCGGTGGCCTGGTAGACGGATGTTCCGTCCGGACTGACCGACATCCCGTAGCCGTATCCCAGGGCTCTGCCGTTGGCGCACGTGCCGGGCGCGCCGCCGGTGGTGCCGTCGCCGGTGATGCACCCCGATGCACCGGCAAGCTGAATTGCCACGCCGTTCGCGGGGTCGATCCGGAAGACGGCCACACCGCCGACCGTGCTGCCGTCGTCGTTGCTCATGTAGAGGGTTCGTCCATCGGGCGAGATCGCGCCTCCGTACGGACCGGGAACCGCTCGGCCGACCGCGCACGTGCTCGCGTTCGTGTTGTCCTTGCCGTCGATGGTCATACAGCCGTTCGTGCCCTCCAGCTGCGAGAGGCTCCCGTCGCTGTTGATGTGGAAGGTCGAGAACCCGAGGTTGCTGTCCCCGTTGTAGAGCGTCTTGCCGTTGGGCGCGATCAGGAGCGGGAAGGTCGCCCGGGCCAGACGCGCGGTCGCGCAGGTGCTGGCGCCCGTGTCGTCTTTCCCGTTGTCGGTGATGCAGCCGGCCGTGCCGGACTTCTGCGTGAGGAGGCCTGTCTTCGGGTTGCGGTCGAACACCGACATGCCTACGGAGTACTGGCCGGCGTACGCATGCTTGCCGTTGGGCGCGAGGCCGATGTACTGCGTGTCCCCGACGACGCGACCGGTGCTGCAACCGGACGGGGCGGGCGCCTCGGAGATGCACTCGATCTGCGTGAGCCCGCCTGTGTTGGAGTTGCGCGAGAAGACCTCGATCTGCCTTGAGCCCCCGGTGCCCGTCACGTAGAGGAAGTGGGTGTCCGAGCTGAACGTGAGCCCGCTGGCATCGAGGAGGTGTGAGTCGACCTGGCAGTGCGCTGCCCCGTTCTGGTCTGCGCCTGTCGTGGTGATGCAGCCAGCGGTGCCCGAGAGCTGGCTGAGGGCTCCGGTCGACGGGTTGCGCTTGAAGATCAAGATCCCGGAGGGGTCACCGTTGGCCGCCATGTAGGCCCAGCGACCGTTCGGCGTGAACACCAGGTCGTGACCGTCGCCCATGCTGTCGAAGATGCCGCGCGCCTCGGTGCACGTTCCGGCGCCGGCGTTGCTCGAGCCGTCGGCGGTCAGGCAGCCGGCTTTCCCCGGGAGCTGCGTGAGCGCGCCGGTCGACTTGTTGCGCTTGAAGACCGCGAAGCCTGGGCCGAGCGAGGCGCCGCTGTTCGAGTAGCTCCCGACGTAGACGTTGGCGCCGTCGGGGCTGACGATCGCGCTCTCGGTTTCGGCCATGCCGCGCGCCTTCCCGCAAGTGTTCGCGCCGTCCTCGCTCGAGCCGTCGTGGGTGAAGCACCCGGCCGTGCCCGGCAGCTGGGTCAGAGCGCCGAGCGGCTTCCGCGCTCCATACGCCGAGCTCGTCAGCAGCATGACGACCGACACGGCAGCAACCGCTGCGGCGGTCCACCCCAAAGAGCGTCTACCAACGACCATGAAGTCTCCTCTCGAACCCTCGCGGCCGTCGACCAACCACCGCGCTTCCGTTGACCCTAGTCAGGCGCCCAGACAGCGCCTTCCCCCTTTTTGGGGACGGGAGTAAGGTCGCCACGTGAGCGCGAACCTCGAACGCCGGCTCGTCGCCGTGATGTTCACCGACATGGTCGGGTACACCGCGCTGTTGCAGGCGGACGAGCAGTCCGCCGTCGAGAAGCGTGAGCGCTACGTCGCCGCGCTCGAACGCAACCACGACGAGCTCGGCGGGACGATCGTCCAGAGGCTCGGCGACGGGAGCATGAGCATGTTCCCGAGCGCGCTGGCAGCGGCGCAGGCGGGCGTGGCGATCCAGCAGGAGCTTGCGGCGCAGGACGTCTCTGCCCGGGTCGGGATCCACGTCGGCGAGGTGATAGTCGAGCCCGAGCGGCTCACCGGCAATGCCGTCAACATCGCCGCGCGGATCGAGTCGTTCGCCGCGCCCGGAGCGGTGATGCTCTCGGACGACGCGTACGCACAGCTCCGGAGTCGTGGCGATGTCTCGGTCGTCCCGCTCGGAGAGTTCCGGTTCAAGAACGTCGGCAGGCCGTTCGAGCTCTACGCCGTCGCCGCCGAGGGCCTCGTGGTGCCCGATCCGGAGACGCTCGAGGGCAAGGGAGAGCGACTCGCGCTGCTGCCGACCAACTTGCCCGTAGCCACGACGCCGCTCGTCGGGCGTGCCGCCGATCTCGCGTTCCTCGCCGACCTCGCCCGGGATCATCGGGTCGTCACGATCACCGGCCCGGGCGGTGTCGGCAAGACGCGCGTGCTCGCCGAGCTCGGTCGGCTGCTCGCTCCGGAGTTCGTCGACGGCGTCGCGTTCGTGACGGTGGCGGACGTGACCGACGAGGCGGGCTTCGTCCCTGCGCTCGCCGAGGCGCTCGACGTGAAGGAGGCGGAGGGCCGCACGCTGACCGAGGGAATCGAGGCGCTGCTCGGGAACAGGACGGCGCTCCTGCTCCTCGACAACCTGGAGCAGATCGTCGCCGTCGCTGCGACGGAAGTGGCTCGCCTGGTCGATGCCTGCCCCCAGCTGCGAATCGTGGCCACGAGCAGGACGCCGCTGAGGATCGCCGCGGAGCGGGACTACGCTCTCGCGCCGCTCGAGCTCGGCTCCGCCGTGTCGCTCTTCGTCGCGCGCGCCCCGTCGCTCGAGATCACGGCCGCGAACGAAGCGGTCGTTTCCGAGATCTGCCGGCGCCTCGACGGGCTGCCGCTCGCGCTCGAGCTCGCCGCAGCGAGGCTCCGGCTCTTGACTCCGGACGCGCTGCTCGAGCGGCTCGAGCACGCGCTCGACCTGCTCGCCTCGGGCTCGCGCGACACGCCGGGGCGGCAGCAGACGCTGCGCGCGACGATCGAGTGGAGTCACTCGCTGCTGGCCGAGCAGGAGCAGCGCCTGTTCCGGCGGCTAGCGGTGTTCGTCGGCGGTTGCACATTCGCGGACGTCGAAGCCGTGTGCGCGGACCCGGGCACGAGCTGCCTCGACGAGCTCGAGTCGCTGGTGGACAAGGCGCTCGTCCAGTTCGACGGTCCGGGTGGACGCCTGCGGATGCTGCAGACCATCGGCGAGTTCGCCGCAGAGCGGCTCGGCGTCGCCGGCGAGGTTGACGAGATCGCTGCACGGCATGCCAAGCGCTACGCGGAAGTCGCCCGTGAGATCAGAGACGGGGTCGAGGGGGACACGCAGGTCGCCTCGATTGAGCGCGGGATCGAAGAGGAGGGCAACCTGCAGGGCGCGCTCGACACTGTTCGGGTGCAAGCGCGGGCAGGCGACCGCGACGCTTGCGAGCTCGGCCTGGTGATGTGCGCCGACCTCTGGATGTACTGGCACGTCCGCGGCAAGAACCTCACCGCCTGGGACGAGGCCAAGTCGTTCCTCGACGCCGACGTCGAGCGTCTGCCGACGGTCGGCCGTGCGGGCGCCCTGCTCACGGCGGCGCTCGGGTCGTGGATGGGCGGCCAGATCGAGCGGGCGAAGGTGGAGTGGGAAGAGGCGTACGGGATTGCCGAGTCCATCGATGCGCCGCGCGAGCTGTGCGTCGCGGCCGTGTGCCTGGCCACCCTCGGGTTGCTGGGCTACGACTTGGCGGATGCCTTTCGCTGGGCGGCGCTCGGCATCGAGGAGAGCCGGGCGCAGGGGCTCGACTTCACGCTCGCAATCGGCCTGTTCTTCGAAGGGATGCTCCACGCAGTCGCGGGCAATGCGGACGAGGCTGGAGCAAGGTTCTCGGAGGCGTTCGAGATCCAGCGTCGCCACGACGACTGGGAGGGAGCCGGCATGTCGCTCGGCGGCCTCGCCCAGCTCGCCGCCGCTCGCGGCGACGCCCAGGAGGCGCTCGCCCTCTACGGGCAGTCGCTGACCGCGTTCGAGACGGTCGGGGACCGCGGCGAGGAGGCTCGCATCCTCTCGGAGATCGCGGGAACGCATCTCGCGCACGGAGACACCGATCTCGCGCGTGGCTTCTATCTCGAAGCGGTTCAGGCGCACACGGACATCGCCAGCGTCCGCGGTGTCGGGCAGTCGCTCGTGGGGCTGGCGGCCATCGAGGCCGTCAAACAGCGTCCCGAGCGCGCCGCGCAGATTGCAGCGGCCGCCGAGATCCACGCGCAGGAGGAGGGAATCGTCGTCGCCTACTCCGACGAGACAGCGGGCAGCGAGCTCGTCGAGCAGGCGCGGGCGGCGCTCTCGGCCGACCAGCTCAAACGCGCTACGGAGCTCGGGCGCCGCCTGACCATCGACGAGGCGCTCGACCTCGCACGGCCGACGAGAGATACTCGTCCTGATGGACTCCTATCCCGTCCGGCTTGAAGGCGAGCCGACCGAGCCGCTCTCGCGCTGGCTCTGGCTCGTCAAATGGCTGCTCCTGATCCCGCACTACATCTGCCTCCTCTTGCTCTTCGTCACGCTCATCCTCACGACCATCGCCGCCTTCTTCGTGCTGCTCTTCACAGGTCGCTACCCACGCGGCCTCTTCGACTGGAACGTCGGCATCCTGCGCTGGACGTGGCGGGTCGCGTTCTACGGCTACAGCGCCCTCGGCACCGACCGCTATCCGCCGTTCACGATGGGCGAGGCGCCGGACTATCCGGCTCGGCTCGAGATCGACTATCCCGAGCAGCAGCGCCGCGGCCTGCCGCTGATCGGCTGGTGGTTGATCGGGATTCCGCAGTACGTGATCGCCGGGCTGCTCTCCGGCGGTGGCGTGGGCTGGGGGCGCTACGGCGGTGGTGTCGTCGGCGTTCTCGTCTTGGTGGTGGGCCTGCTCCTCCTGTTCAAGAACCGCTATCCGCGGGACGTCTTCGACGTGATGATGGGCTTCAACCGCTGGGTCGTGCGCGTGGGCATCTACGCGCTGCTCATGACCCCGCAGTACCCGCCGTTCCGGGTCGATCCGGGCGCGCACGAACCGGCCTAGTCGTCGGCGTGTTCCTCGTGCGGCCGCCCCGTCGTGGGACGGACGGTCCAGTGCGGCGCGGCCGGGAGGTGCGCGCGCGGGCTCAGCCGGCCCACCGGCGCGTTGTCGGCGGCCGCACTGCCGAGCAACAGGATGTTGGCGACGATCGCCCCGGCCGCGGCGGCCACGACGACGAGCGCGATGAGCAGCTTCATCCTCAAGCCGCCTCCGCCTTCGCAATCGAGATCGCGCCCATCGGGCAAGAGTCGCACGCCTCTTGCACGGCTTCATCTTCGCTCATGGCGGTCCGGAGGACGGCGAGCCCGTCGTCTCCGAGCTCGAACACGTCGGGCGCGATCGACTCGCAGACGCCGTGTCCGTTGCAGAGCGAACGGTCGATCGAGATCCGGTACATCACAGGCTCCTTTCAGGTGCGGGACGTGTGGGACGGCCGAGCGCCCGCCAGGCCGTGGCGAAGGCGACGGCGCCGACCGCCCCGAGGTAGAGGTCGTGCGCCCACGGCTGCGTCGAGTCGGTTCCCGAGGCGAAGCCGTGGACGGTGGCGAGGAGGAAGACGAGGAAGGTCGCGTAGTGGAGCCGGCGCCAGTTCCGGGGGCCGATCCGCTTGCGCAGGGCGAAGGAGACGTAGATCAGCGCCATCAGCTCGGCGGCGACCACGCCGACCGCCACCGCGGCGGGGCGATAGGGAGACGCGCCCAGGCACGACGAGACCGGCGAGCGGCATGTGCAGCGTCCGATCGAGCAGCAACGTCCCGCCGTGCAGCGCGAGCATCCCCAGGCCGAGCAGCGCGAGAAACCGGTGCACGTCCATCGTCGGCGCGGGCTTGAGCGCGCGCCCGAGCGGCTTCGACTTCAGCACGAGGCCGGCGAGAACGGAACGCCGTGAGCAGGCCGTAGGCGGTCAGGCCGCTCGCCCGCGCCAGGAGCCAGAACGTGGGGTCCGTCTTCACGACGTCCTCGTGACCACGTGGGCAGCCGGCAGGTTCACGACCCGCACGGGGCCCGCTGCGGCTACGGGCGCCGCCCGCGCTGCCGCGGCAGCCGAGGCGGCCGCAGCCGCCGCAGCCGCGTTGACGCGTGCGATCTGCGCCCGGCGGGCCTTCAACTCGATGCGGTACCTCGCCCAGCGCGCCGCAACCGACCTTCCGCACGAGCTTGGCCTCGCGCTGGAGCTGCGCCTGGCGGATCGCGAGCGTGTGCAGGCGTGGGTCCGCGCTGGCCGTCACCCAGGGATGGGAGGCGATGACCGCCCAGGCGAGGAAGAAGACGACGAGCCCGAGAGCGAGCGTGTACAGGCGGCCGTGATGGCTAGTCATCGCCGCCTCCTCCATCTCCGCCGTCGGATTCGCCGTCGTCACCGTGGTGGTGGGTGTGGATGACCGTGACGACGGCCGGGGGCCGGTGGTAGACGATCGTGCGGCGCCGCTGGCGCAGCCGGTGCCGCCGCGGGGGCAGGGGCCGGCTTTGGCTTCGGAACCGGGGGAAGAGCCGGCGGCTTTGCCCTGAGCTCCTTCTGGAGCTTCGCGGCGTAGGCGCCGAGTTGTTTCGTGCGAGCCGCGACCGCCGCGTCGTTCGTGTGCCGCGCGGCCCGGCCGAGGCCGGTCGTTCTCGTCACGGCGATTGCGCCGAGGACGGTCGCGCCGGCGACGAGGAGTGCGAAGAGAGTGACATGCGCCTTGTTCATGCCACCGACGGTAGGCCGCCCTGAGTGAGGCCTGGGCGAGCCGTCGGCGAAGCTTCCGACAAGCCGCGGTAAAGGTTCGGCTAAACCCGGATGCCGAGCGGCCGGGCCGGCGCGACACTCGGTATGTGCACATCCTGGTTGTCGAAGACGAGGACGCCATTGCCGACCCGCTCGTGGCCGGGCTGCGGCGGGAGGGCTACGACGTCTCGCGCACCGCTACGGGAGAAGGCGCCCTCGAAGCTTCGCCCGCGGACCTCGTCCTGCTCGACCTACGCCTGCCGGACATCGACGGCCTCGACGTCTGCCGGCAGCTCCGCGAGCGCTCGCGCGTGCCGATCATCGTCCTCACCGCTCGCGGAGAGGAGGCCGACCGGGTCGTCGGGCTCGAGCTCGGGGCCGACGACTACGTCGTCAAGCCGTACGGGCTGCGCGAGCTGATCGCCCGGATCCGCGCGGTCACGAGGCGCGCGGCGTCGTTCGACGGAACCGGCGGTCCGCTGCGGGCCGGCGAGCTCGAGGTCGACGAGCGTGCCCGTCGCGCGACCCTGGGCGGCCGCGAGCTCGAGCTGACGCCCAAGGAGTTCGAGCTGCTGGCCGCGCTCGCGCGCGATCCGGGCGCCGCCATCAGCCGGCAGCGCCTGCTGGCCGAGGTCTGGCAGACGAGCTGGTACGGCTCCTCGAAGACGATCGACGTCCACGTCGCCGCGCTGCGGCGGAAGCTCGGGGACCCGGGCTGGATCGAGACCGTGCGCAGCGTCGGCTTCCGGCTCCGCGTGCCGTGACACGGCGGCTGCTGCTCGGCTATCTCGGGGTCACGCTGTTCGTTCTGCTCAGCCTCGAGGTCCCGCTCGGTGTGCAGAACCAGCGCACCGAGCGTCGCAACCTGACGGCCAACGTCTCCCACGATGCGACCGTGCTCGCGGCAGACGCCGAGGACGTTGTCCAGGCACCACGGCGAAAGCAGCTCGATGCGCTCGCCTCGATCGCGGCCGACTACGCGGGGCGGACCGGCGCGCGCGCCGTCATCGTGGACCGGCGAGGCTACGCCCTCGTCGACACGAGCGCCCGTGTGCGCGGCACCGAGAGCTTCGCGTCGCGACCCGAGATCGCAGCGGCCCTCGCCGGCAAGTATCCGCGCGGCGTGCGCAACTCGAAGACGCTGCACGAGCGGTTGCTCTACGTCGCGGTGCCGATCGCCTCTGGTGGCAGGGTGCATGGAGCGGTGCGGATCACGTATCCGTTCTCCGCCGTCGACGCGCGGATCCGTCGTTACTGGCTCATCCTCGCCTTGATCGGCGTTGTGGTCCTGGCGGGGGCTGCGGTCGTCGGTTTCGGCCTCGCCCGCTTCGTGACCCGGCCGCTGCATCGCCTGGAGGAGGCCGCGGCCGCCGTCGGGGAGGGGCAGCTCGACGCCCGGGCGCCCGAGCGTGAGGGCCCGCCGGAAGTGCGCTCGCTCGCCGTCGCCTTCAACGAGACCGTCGCGAAGCTCTCACGGCTTCTGCGCTCGCAGGGAGAATTCGTCGCCGACGCTTCGCACGAGCTCCGGACGCCACTGACCGCGCTCCAGCTTCGGCTCGAGAGCCTGCCGCCGGGCCGCGACCGCGATGCGGCGTTGCACGAGGCCGATCGCCTGCGAGACCTCGTCGACGGCTTGCTCACGCTGGCCCGGGCGGACGCCGGCGCCGAGGCGTCTGCGCGCGTCGATGCGTCGGCGCTCATGCGCGAGCGCGTCGAGACGTGGCTGCCGCTGGCGGAAGAGCATGGCGTGGCTCTGGTCGCCCAGCTCGACGGCCCGCTGCCGGTGCGCGCCGCGCCCGGGCGGCTCGCCCAGGTTCTCGACAACCTCCTCGCCAACGCACTCGACGCGTCGCCGGCGGGTGGGACGGTCACCGCGTCGGCTCGCACTGCGTCGCCGTGGGTGGAGCTGCATTTCTCGGACGACGGCCCCGGGCTCACCCCGCAGCAGCGGGAGCGGGCGTTCGACCGCTTCTGGCGCGCCGGATCCGGGGCGGGCGGCTCGGGGCTCGGGCTGGCGATCGTGAAACGGCTCGTCGCGGCCGACGAGGGCGAGGTCGAGCTCCGCGAGGCGTCGAGCGGCGGCGTGGACGCCGTCGTCCGCCTGCGTCCTGGCTGAGTCTTTACCGAAGCTTGCCCGCACGCTCGCCCGCCGTTTGCCCACGAAGTCGTAGAACGCAGGCATGAACGCAAAGCGATCTCTACTCGCACTGGCGGCAGTCCTGTCTGCGACCGTCCTCACCGGCGGCGCGGCGATCGCGGGGCTTGTACACCGGCCTGCTCCGGCAGCCGCCCCGGCAGCGGTGGTGCAGCAGCAAGCGCCCGCGCCTCCCGCGCAGTCGTGGGACGACGGAGGTGACTGATCATGCAACGAATCTGGGTAGTCGTACTCTCGGTCTGGGCGATGCTCGCGATCGTCGCGGTACTCGCCTGGTCGTCCCGTCCCGTGGCGTCTCCGCCGCCGGCTCCGGCGCAGACCGTGAAGGTCGTGACGGGCCCGGGCGGCAAGCAACACCTGGTCGTCCTGAAGGCGCCGACGCACGCCACGACCGCGACTTCGGCGGTGGTGCACTGATGAACGCCCTCCAGCGCACAGAGTGGCGCGCGGTCGGCACGACCTGCGCTGCCGCCGTGACGGCTCGCTCGCAGCGACGAGCACGAGGTGCATTGGGCGCTTGGCGCCGCGCAGGAGGAGGTCGCCGCCTGCGAACGCGAGCTCTCCCGTTTCGACCCAGCCAGCGACCTCTCCCGTCTCAATGCAGCCGGTGGCCGGTGGACTCCCGTCGGCCGTCGGCTGCTCGAGGCGCTCGGCCTCGCGCTCCGTGCCCGCGAAGAGACTGGCGGCCGCTTCGATCCCACGGTGCTCCCGGCCCTCGTGGCCGCCGGTTACGACCGCTCGTTCGAGTTGCTCGAGGAGCGAGAGGCCCGGCGGGCGGATGACTGGAGGGCAGGCACGGCGATCGAGCTCGACCTACGGAACGGTCGCGCGAGGCTCGAGCCGGGCACGTCCGTCGACCTCGGCGGAATCGGCAAGGGCTACGCGGCCGGCCGCGCGCTCGACGCGATGCTCGTCACCGGCTCTCTTGCCGGGGGGCTCGTCGACCTGGGCGGCGACATCGCGGTCCGTGGCGAATCCCCGGAAGGAGGCCCGTGGCTGGTCGCGGTCGCCGACCCGCGTCGTACGGGCGAGACGCTCGCAGTTCTCGCCCTGGACGGAGGTGGAGTCGCCACCTCGGGTCGCGACGCGCGGCGGTTCGGCCCTGCAGGCTCGCTCCACCACTTGATCGACCCCGAGACGGGCGAGTCGTCGCTCGGCGGCCCGCTGACCGTGACCGTCGTCGCGCCGGACCCCGTCGCCGCGGAAGTCAATGCGACGACGCTCGCGATCGCCGGGCTCGGCGAAGCCGAGGCCCACGTCGCCGCGAGGCCGGGGATCTCCGCGCTCTACGTCCCGCACACCGGGCCTGCAGTCCCGCTTGGCCGGCTGCCGCTCGCTTCCGAGCGTCTTGTGGTGAGGGCTGCATGACCACCGCAGTGCCCATTGCCTGGTTCGTCGCGCGCTCCGCCGGCCTGGTCGCCTTCGGGCTGCTGACGCTGTCGGTCTGGCTCGGCCTGGGGATGAGCACCCGCCTGCTCGGGCCGAAGCGGCAGAAGCGGCTGCTCGGCCTGCACCGGACACTCGCGTGGACGGGCCTCTCGATGGTCGGGCTCCACATCGGCGCGATCCTCCTCGACCCCGTGCTGCACTTCGGCGTCCTGGGCGCGCTCGTTCCCGGTGCGGCCAGCTGGCGGCCCGGCGCGGTTGCGATGGGCGTCGTCGCAGGGTGGTTGACCCTCGCGCTGGCCGCCTCGTTCAACGCGCGGCGCTGGATCGGGCAGAAGGGCTGGCGCCGGCTTCACTACGCGACCTTCGCAGCGTTCTGGCTCGCGCTAGGCCACGCGCTCCTCGTCGGCACCGACCTGAAGGGATTCGGCGGGCCGGTCACTGCGGTCCTCGCCGCGGCTCCGGTTCTGTGGCTGAGCTTCTACCGGCTGCTTGCTCCGCGGGCGCTGCCGTCACGCGCGGCAACGGTGTAACGCGGGGGCCGCTCGGCGGCTACTACCATGCGACACCGGCACCGCCACCGACGAGGAGGAGCGCGTTGACGATCACCGACCGGCCGGAAGACAGCCTCGCAGTCCACGGGCTACGCGCCGGAGGACGCGTGCTCCGCAACCCGACGACGTCGCAGCTCTACACCGCGGCGCTCGATCGAGGTGAGGCCGTCCTTGCCGAGGACGGGCCGCTGGTCGTCGACACGGGCCGCTTCACCGGCCGCTCGCCGAAGGACAAGTTCATCGTCCGCGAACCGGCTTCCGAGGACCGGATCTGGTGGAGCGAGACCAACGCCCCCATCTCGGAGGAGCACTTCGACGGTCTGCGCGCGAAGGTCGTCGCGCACCTCGAGGTGCGCGACGTCTATGTGATCGACGCTTTCTGCGGCGCCGACCCGAAGCACCGGCTGGCGGTGCGCGTGCTCACGACGCACCCGTACCACGCGCTCTTCGCGAAGACGATGTTCATCGAGCCTGCCGAGGCGGACCTCGCCGACTTCGAGCCGGACGTGCTCGTGCTCCACGAGCCTGAGGTCGAGGCGGATCCGGCGCAGGACGGGACGCGGACCGAAGTCTTCATCTGCCTTCACCCGACGCGCAAGGAGATCCTGATCGGCGGCACGTTCTACGGCGGTGAGATCAAGAAGTCCGTCTTCACGCTGATGAACGACCGCCTGCCGCTCGAGGGCGTCATGCCGATGCACTGTTCGGCCAACGTCTCGCAGGACGGCCACGACGTCGCAGTCTTCTTCGGGCTCTCGGGTACGGGCAAGACGACGCTGTCGGCCGATCCGGAGCGGCTGCTGATCGGGGACGACGAGCACGGCTGGGGCGACGAGGGCGTCTTCAACTTCGAGGGCGGGTGCTACGCCAAGACGATCCGCCTTTCGGAGGCGGCCGAGCCCGAGATCTGGAAGGCCGCGCACAGCTTCGGCACCGTGCTCGAGAACGTCGCGGTCGACGAGCGGGGGGTGCTCGACCTCGACGACGACTCGAAGACCGAGAACAACCGTGCGGCGTACAAGCTCGAGGAGATCGCGAACGCGCTGCCTGCGAAGCGCGCCGGGCATCCGCGGTCGGTGATCTTCCTCGCCGCCGACGCCTTCGGGATCCTGCCGCCGATCGCCCGCCTCAGCCGCGAGCAGGCGCTCTTCTTCTTCCTCTCCGGCTACACGTCGAAGCTCGCCGGCACGGAGCTCGGCGTGACCGAGCCGCAGCCCACCTTCTCCACGTGCTTCGGCGCGCCGTTCTGGCCGCAGCGCCCGACCGTCTACGCGAAGCTGCTCGGGGAGAAGCTCGACGAGCACGGCGCAACTGTCTGGCTGATCAACACCGGCTGGACGGGAGGCCCGTTCGGCGAGGGCCACCGGATGCCGATCCAGGCCACGCGCGCGCTGCTCGGCGCGGTGCTCTCGGGCGAGCTGCAGCGACGTCGAGTTCCGCGAGGATCCCGTCTTCGGGTTCCAGGTGCCGGTCAGCGCTCCGCACGTGGACGAGTCGCTGCTCGACCCGCGCTCGACCTGGGCCGATCCCGAGGCGTACGACCGGAAGGCGCGAGAGCTCGCGCAGATGTTCGCCGAGAACTTCGCGACGAAGCACGCCGACGCGCCGGCCGAGGTCAGCGCGGTCGCCCCGAAGCCCTAGGGCAGCGGCTGCCAGCTCGGCTCGGTGAGATTGAGCGAGCACCCGTCGCAGGCGTGCGGGAGGACGCGCAACTTCGAGCCGTCGGGCCGGCTCACGTAGATCTGGTCGCCGTGTTGATCGTCGCCTTCGTATGCGATCCAGCGGCCGTCGGGCGACCAGACGGGGGCGTACACAAAGACATCGTCGGTGTTGGTCACGAGGCGGCGCTCGCTGCCGTCCGCATTCATCACCCAGAGGTCGGATCGGAACGTGTCGGGGTCGCTGGCGAAGACGATCCGGCGTCCGTCAGGCGACCAGTCGGGCTGATAGTCCGAGACGCCCGGATCGGTGCTCAGATCCGTCGGCACCCCGCCGCCGGCCGCGACCGCGAAGATGCTTTCCGTGTCCGTCTCGGGGGCGTAGCGGCTGAACGCGATCTGGCGGCCGTCGGGCGACCACGAGGGACTTCCGTCCCGGCCGTTCGTCAGCCGCCGCCGGCCGCGCCCGTCGCTCCGGACTATCCAGATCCCAATTCCTATCTCCTCGTCTCCCGAAGTGGGACGCGACATCCCGAACACGATCTTCTTGCCATCCGGAGACCATGCGGGTTGTCCCTCGTCGAGGTGCGCTGTGTACGTGAGTCGCCGCTGGTGGGTGCCGTCGGAGTGCATCGTCCAGAGATCCGACTGCTTGCGACCGCTGATGAAGGCGATCGTTCGACCGTTCGGCGAATACGACGGCGAGACGCCCCCCACCTTGGGGCGGCGCGTGAGCTGGTGCCGCTCCGTTCCGTGCGCGGTCATCGTGTAGATCCGGCCGTCGTGCACGAACGCGATCCGGCCGTTGCGCCCGTGAAACGCTGCGTTCGAGGCTGACGCGCCGATAGCGAGCGCGAGCAGACCAGCGGCCAGAAGCGAGCCTCGCAGCATCGCCGAATTGTGGCAAGGCCCGCAAACGGCCTTCTAACGGTGCCTCGCCCGCGCACGACCTTCGCGCGCCCGCAGCTTCCACTTCCGTGTCTCCTCCTTGCGCAGCCGCACGTCCTGGCGCAGCGCGATGGCACGCAGCTCGCGTTGCAGCTTGCGCCAGCTGTGGAAGCGTTCGCCCGGCAGCTCACCGGACTCGACCGCGGCGAGGACGGCGCACTCCGGCTCGTGCACGTGCGTACAGTCGGCGAAGCGGCAGTCCGCGGCGAGCTCCTCGACGTCCGCGAACGTCGCGTCGAGCGCGGCGGAGCCGACGTCCCAGAGCTGCAGCTCGCGCAGGCCGGGCGTATCGATCACGATGCCGCCGCCCGGCAGCACGAGCAGCTGGCGGTGCGAAGTCGTGTGGCGGCCCTCGTCGTCGTCCACACGCGTTTCGCGGGTCGCCATCGTCTCCTCGCCGATCCAGCGGTTCACGAGCGTCGACTTGCCGACACCGGACGAGCCGAGCAGGACGGCCGTCGCGCCCGGTTCGATCCGCGCGCGCAGCGCGTCGCAGCCGTCGCCGGTCACGGCGGAGACGACATGCACCGGGACGCCGAGCGCGACCGCCTCGACCTCCGCGACGAGCGGCCACGGGTCGTCCATGCGGTCGGCCTTCGTCAGCACGATCTCGGGGGCGGCCCCGCTCTCCCAGAGCATGACGAGGTAGCGCTCGATGCGACGCGGCTCGAGGTCCGGCCCGAGCGACGAGACGGCGAACGCGACGTCGACGTTCGCGGCCAGCGTCTGGGCGTTCGTGGTCAGGCCGGCCGCGTTCCGCACGATGGCGCTCCGGCGCGGCAGGACCGTGCGAATCAGGCCCTCAGCCAGGCCGACCCAGTCGCCGGCGCCGACGTCGAGGCCCTCGTGCACCAGCCGTCCGGGCAGGCTGGAGCGGACGGCGCCGGCTTCCGTCCAGACGTCGAAGGCGCCTCGGTGGACGGCCGCGACGCGGCCCGGCACGAGGCCGGGCTCCAGGTTTTCGGCGAGCTCGGAGTTCCAGCCGAGCTCGGGCAAATCGAATGCAGGCAACGCAAAGCTCCTTCACGAAAGATGGGACGCCGACACGCGTCCCGCGAAGGAGGCGTCCGGCGCTAGGTCAGAGGGACCGAGGAGGCAACAAAGGCAAGCATCATTTGTTTCGAACCTCCTCTCGCCGGGGACCCCACGCAGGTTAGGGCCGCTATGCGTGTGCGTCAAATCACCGGGAACCTGATCCAGCTCACGAGGCTGCGTTTCGTCAACGCGTATCTCGTGCGCGAGGACGACGGCTTCACGCTCGTCGACACGACCGTCTCGGGAAGCGGCGACGCCATTCTCGACGCCGCGGCCGAGGCCGGCGCCCCGATCCGGCGCATCGCGATCACGCACGGCCACGGAGATCACGTCGGCTCACTCGACGAGCTTCGCGGTCGGCTCAACGGCGAGGTGCAGGTCTCGATGCCCGAGCTCGACGCACGCATCCACGCGGGAGAGGACGTCGTCGACGAGAAGCTCCCGGGCTCGTGGCCGGACCTCGAGACGCAGCCCGACGTGTTGCTCGAGCCCGGCGATCGCGTCGGGAGCCTCGAGGTCATCGAAGCGCCGGGTCACACGCCCGGGCACGTCGCCTTTCTCGACACGCGAGATCGCACGCTGTTCGCCGGGGACGTGTTCACGACCCTCGGCGGAACCGCGGTATCGAGCCACTTCACGCTCCCGTTCCCACTCGCCTCGATGGCGACCTGGGACAAGGAGCGCAACCTCGAGTCGGCCCGGACGCTGCGATCGCTCGAGTCGCAGCTCCTCGCCACCGGGCACGGCCCTGCGCTCCGCGACCCGGGCGAGGCCACGGTCCGTGCGATCGAACGCGCCCACCGCGCGCTCTGCTGACGCCCCCGCGAATCGCCGCTCTCACGTAACCGCATTGACGAAATGCGCAGCTAGGTGGTACGAATCCCGCGCGATGCGCAGTGATGACGTCCAACCGCTCCGGATTCCCTCGAGTGGCTCGGAGCGGGGGCCGGTGGCGCCGGCGCGCCGGACGGACGACCTCGACCGCAGGATCATCGAGGCGCTGCAGGCGAACGGACGCGAGTCGTTCCGCGCGATCGCCGCGCGCGTCGGCGTCTCGGAAGCGACCGTGCGCGCGCGCTACGGACGACTGACGCGCGGAGGGGATCCTCCAGGTCGTCGCCGTCACGAACCCGCTCGGGCTCGGCTTCGAGCAGGCGCTCGTCGGCGTCAAGACCTCGGGGTCGCCCGAGCAGGTCGCCGACGAGATCGCGCGCTGGCCCGAGGCGGACTACGTCGTCGTCACGGCAGGGCAGTTCGACCTCGTCGTCGAAGTCGTCGCTGCCGACCGACGCCGAGCTGCTCGAGCTGACGAACCGGATGCGCGCGCTCGACGGCGTCGTCTCGACCGAGACCTTCGTCTACCTCGAGATGTGGAAACAGCTCTACGACTGGGGGAGCGGAATGCCGCAGGAGGAGCAACGAGATGAGCATCACGCAAGCGCGAGTCCGCCAGAGCTCGGCCGCTGGCGAACGACCATCTCTGGCTCCACTTCACGCGCATGGGCGGCCACGAGCCGCCGATCATCGTGCGCGGCGACGGCTGCTACCTCGAGGACGTCGACGGCAAGCGCTACCTCGACGCGCTCGCCGGGCTCTTCTCCGT
Source organism: uncultured Actinomycetes bacterium (assembly GCA_963731015.1). Lineage (GTDB taxonomy): Bacteria > Actinomycetota > Thermoleophilia > Gaiellales > Gaiellaceae > Palsa-739. The sequence continues at coordinate 6,133 of CAVSTY010000002.1, read as the reverse complement.
CAACCTCGGCTACGGCTACGGCGAGGAGATCGGCCAGGCGGCGCTCGAGCAGATGCGGGAGCTGCCCTTCTACACGAACTGGTCGTACGCGCACCCGCGCGCGATCGAGCTCGCGGCCGAGGTCGCCTCGCTCGCGCCCGGCGATCTCAACCGTGTCTTCTTCGTCTCCGGCGGCTCGGAGGCGGTCGAGTCGGCGTGGAAGCTCGCGCGCCAGTACTTCGCCGTGCGCGGCGGCGCCACCCAGACGCCGGTGTCGAGCCGGGGAGATGGTCGGCCGGCAGGTGGGCGGCCCGTCGCCGGGCACAAGTACAAGGCGATCGCCCGCAACATCGCGTACCACGGCACGACGTTCGGCGCGCTCTCGATCAACGGCATCGAGGCGCTGCGCGCGCCGTTCGAGCCGCTCGTCCCCGAGGTGCGGCACGTGAGCAACACCAACCGCTACCACCGGCCGCCCGAGGAGACCGAGGAGGAGTTCACGGCCTTCCTGCTCGACGAGCTCGAGCGGACGATCCTGCGAGATGGATCCCGAGACGGTCTGCCTCGTCCACATGGAGCCGATGCAGAACGCCGGCGGCGCGTTCATCGCGCCCGCGGGCTACTGGAAGGGCGTGCGCGAGCTCTGCGACACGCTACGACATCCTGCTCTCGCGCCGACGAGGTGATCACCGGCTTCGGACGCGTCGGCCACTGGTTCGCGTCGGAGCGCTACGACATCAAGCCCGACATCGTCACGTGCGCGAAGGGGCTCTCCTCGTCGTACGCCGCGATCGGCGCCGTCGTCGCCACCGACCGCGTCATGGAGCCGTTCCTCGACGACTACGTCGATGTACACGCACGGGATCACGTTCGGCGGCCATCCGGTGATGAGCGCGATCGCGCTCAAGAACATCGAGATCATGAAGCGGGAGCAGATCATCGAGCACGTCCTCGACAACGAGGGACGCGTTCCGCTCGACGCTCGAGCAGCTGCTCGACCTGCCGATCGTCGGCGACCTGCGCGGCACCGGCTTCTTCTACGCGCTCGAGCTCGTGAAGAACAAGGAGACGCGCGAGACGTTCAGCGACGACGAGTGCGAGACGCTGCTGCGCGGCTTCCTCTCGCCGCGGCTGTTCGAGAAGGGGCTCATCTGCCGGGCCGACGACCGCGGCGACCCGGTGATCCAGATCTCGCCGCCGCTGGTCGCGACGCAGAAGGAGTTCGACGAGATGACCGGGATCCTCGGCGACGTCCTCGCCGAAGCGTGGGATCGACTCCAATGACGAGATGAGCACACGATGACCTCGGATGCCAGGCGCCGCATCTCGTAGAGGGGCATATCGCGACGGGCGACAAGGGCCTCAAGGCCGACGCGCTCGGCTTCATGTCGAACCTCGTCATCGGCGTCGCGTCGACGGCGCCCGCCTACTCGCTCGCGGCGACGCTCGGCTTCATCGTCGTCGATCAAGGGAGTCGGCGTGCACGCGCCGGCCGTCCTGATCGTCTCCTTCGTGCCGATCCTGCTCGTCGCGCTTCGGCTACCGCTACCTGAACAAGGCCGACCCCGACGCGGGCACGACGTTCGCGTGGACGACGCGCGCCTTCGGCCCGTGGGTCGGCTGGATCAACGGCTGGGCGATCTTCGTCGCCGACGTGATCGTGATGGCGTCGCTCTCGGTGATCGCCGTCGCAGTACACGTACCTGCTCTTCGACTGGGACCACGGAGCGAACTCGACGTGCTGGATCATCGTCGGCTGCGGTCGTCTGGATCGCGATCATGACGTGGATCTGTTACCGCGGGATCGAGCTCTCGGCCGAGACGCAGATCTTCCTGCTCAGTGCCGAAATCGTGATCCTCGCGGCCTTCGCCGTCGTCGCGCTCGTCAAGACGTACAACGGGACGCGCTCTGCCGGGCTCGATGCACGTGAGCTGGTCGTGGTTCAACCCGTTCGACCTGTCGTTCAGCGCGCTCATCGACGGCGTCCTGCTCGGGATCTTCATCTACTGGGGCTGGGACTCGGGGGTCGCCGTCAACGAGGAGTCGGAGACTCGGCGGAAGGGCCCGGGCAAGGCGGCCGTCGCTCTCGACGATCCTGCTCGTGCTGATCTACGTCATCGTCTCGACGGCGGCGCAGGCGTTCGCCGGCACGAAGTTCCTCAGCGACAACTCGAACGACGTCCTCAACGTCGCTCGGGACAGGACGTCTTCGGGTCGCCCTGGGACAAGCTGCTGATCATCGCCGTGCTCACGTCGGCGTCGGCGTCGACCCAGACGACGATCCTGCCCACGGCGCGGACGACGCTGTCGATGGCGCGCTGGGGCGCGATCCCGGCCGTCGTTCGGGAAGATCCATCCGCGCTACCTGACGCCGACCGTCTCGACGCATCGGCATGGGCGTGCTGTCGATCCGTGTGGACGATGCTCTGCTCGTCGGCTTCAACCCGGCGCAGAACGTCCTCGGCGACTCGATCACGGCGCTCGGCTTCTCGGTCTGCTTCTACTACGGCTTCACCGGCGCTCGCGTGCGCTGGTACTTCCGGAAGCAGCTCTTCAAGAGCGTGAAGGGCGTTCTTCCTCGCCGGACTGCTGCCGCTCGCTCGGCGGCGTGATGATGGTCTTCATCTTCGGCAAGGCGTTCCACGACTACAGCCAGCCGGACTCCAACTACTCGAACGCCGCTGTTCGGGATCCAGATCCCGATCGTGATCGGCATCGGCACGCTGCTGCTCGGCGTGCCGCTGATGCTCCTCGCGGCGGTCAAGTTCCGCGAGTTCTTCCGCCGGCGGACGGAGGTCGCACCCGAGGGCATCCTCTAGTGCCGTCCGTCGAGCCGCGGCTTCCTGCCTGGTGGCTCGAGCAGGCGCTCGCGGCCGAGGACGGCACCGCGCCGGCGCCGGCGCTCGCCGGAGACGCGACGGCGGACGTCGCGATCGTCGGCGGCGGCTACACCGGCCTCTGGACGGCGCTCGCGCTGCGCGAGCGCGATCCCGGAGCTGCGCGTCACGCTGCTCGAGGCGGAGATCTGCGGCGCAGGGCCGAGCGGGCGCAACGGCGGTTTCCTCCACGGCTACTGGGCGTCGCTCGCGTCGACGCGCGCCGTGCTCGGCGACGATGACGCGGCGCTCGGCTCGCGCGCGCGGCGGAGGCGATCGTCCCGGGCGTGCGCGCGTTCGCGAGGCACGAGGCGAGGACGTCCGGCTGCGCGAGGCCGGGATGATGATGGTGTCGGCCGCGCCGGCGCAGGACGCGGCCGTCGACGACGCCGTCGAGGCCGCGGCTGCGGCGGTGGGGCATCCCGAGGAAGGCCGTTGCCGCTTTCGCCGCGACGAGGTGGCGGCCCGTCTGCGCATCGCCGGTGTTCCGCCGCGGCGTCTTCTTCCGCGACGGCGCGACCGTCGAGCCGGGGCTCCTCGTGCGTGCGTTGCGGCGGGCGGTGCTCGACGCCGGCGTCGTGCTGCACGAGCGGACGCCGGTGACGCGCATCCGCGGAACGAGCTCACAACGCCGAGCGGCATGGTGCGCGCGCCGCGAGATCGTGCTGGCGACGAACGCGGCGCTGAGCGCGTGGCGCCCTGCGTCGCGCAGCCTCACGAACTTCGGCTCGTACGTCGTGCTGACGGAGCCCGCGCCGGACGCGCTCGAGGCGATCGGCTGGACCGGCGGCGAGGCGATCGTCGACGGGCGGATGTTCCTCCACTACTTCCGGACGACGAGCGACGGCCGCGTCCTGATGGGCAGCGGCTCCGGGCCGATCGGCTTCGCCGGCCGCGTCGACGACCGCTTCAGCCTCGACGAGCCGACGGCTGCGCGCGCCGAGGCGGGGCTGCGGCGCCTGCTGCCCGGGCTCGCCGGCGTGCGCGTCGAGCGGGCGTGGGGCGGCCCGATCGACGTCTCGTCCGACCACCTGCCGTTCTTCGGGACGAAGCCGGGCACGCGGATCCACTACGGCGCGGGCTACTCGGGGCACGGCGTCGGCCCGAGCTGGCTCGGCGGCCGGATCCTCGCGTCGCTCGTGCTCGGAGCCGAACGACGAGTGGACGCGACTGCCGCTCGCGACGCGCCGCGTGCCGACGCTCCCGCCGGAGCCGCTGCGTCGTATCGGCGGCGGGCTCGTCCGCTCGGCGATCATGGCGTGCGAGGCGGCCGAGGAGCAGGGGCGCCGCCCGTCGCTCGCCGCTCGGGCCGGTGCCGCGCTGCCGCGGCTCATCGGCATGGAGCTCGGCACCCGCTAGCCCGCCCCGTCCGCCCGTCCGCCCGTCCGCAACTGACCTGTCGAACCTAGTAACAGACTGTTACTAGGTGATCGGGGATGCGGCTTGATCCCGCGTCGGACTGCGCTCTTTCGGCCACTGTCCAAGCAAGTAACAGACTGTTACAAGCGAATCTCGAGCGGCTGTCTGTCCAGGGAGTACGCTCGGCCGATGCAGGTGCTCCTCTGCGATGTCGGGCCGCGGGACGGGCTCCAGAACGAGCCCGAGGTGCTGCCGTCCGAGACGCGGGCGGAGCTCGTCGACCGGCTCGTTGCCGCCGGTCTGCGGCGCATCGAGGCCGTCAGCTTCGTCCGGGCCGACCGTGTCCCCCAGATGGCGGACGCGGAGGACGTGATCGAGCGCGTCGGCCCGCACGAGGGAGTCGAGCTCTCAGGCCTAGTCCTCAACGAGCGCGGCCGAGAGCGCTTCGCCGCGACCGGCCTCGACCGTGTCAACGTGACGTTCGCGGCGACCGAGACCTTCAACCTCCGGAACGGGAACGCGACGCTCGCGGAGGCGATCGCGCGGGTGGAGGCGATCCTCGGCTCGGCCGGCGAGACGCCGGCGACGGTGACGATCTCGTGCTCGTTCGGGTGTCCCTTCGAAGGCCGCGTCGATCCCGGCGTCGTGACCGAGCTCGCAGCGCGGTTCCTCGACCGCGCGGAAGTCGTCCTCGCCGACACGATCGGCGTCGCGACACCGTCCGCGGTCGGCGCGCTCGTCGAGCAGGCCCAGGCGGCCGGCTTTCACGGCCACAACACGCGCAACACGGGCTACGCGAACTGCCTCGCCGCCCTCGAGGCGGGCGCGCACGTGCTCGACGCGTCCGTCGGCGGCCTCGGCGGCTGCCCCTTCTCGCCGCGCGCGACCGGCAACGTCGCGACGGAGGATCTCGTCTACCTGCTCGACGGCGAGGGGATCGAGACGGGCATCGATCTCGACGGGCTCGTGGGCATCTCGCTCTGGCTGGAGGAGGTGCTCGGCCGCACGCTCGAGGGCTACGTCCACCGCGCGGGGACATGGCCCCCATAAGACGCCTCCCGTGGGGGGTGTGGGCCGTTCTGGTACTCATCGCGCTCGACGGCACCGCGGTGATCGCCACCTACTCGCGCTTCCCGACGACGCTGCTCTACAACGTCCAGCACAGCGACACCGTGTCCGCGGGCTTCGGGCGGGAGCTCGTCTCGCTCAACTTCCCGTTCGCGCTGGTCGGGGTCGCGCTCGTCGGTCTCGCATGGCCGCGCCTGCACGGGTGGTTGCGGATCGCGGGAGTCCTCGCGATCGTGCTCTGCGCCACGGTCTACTTCGCGGTCGACCAGGCGGACCTGGACGCCAAGCCGCTGAACGCGGTGCCGGCGCTCGGCCTCGCGCTCGCGGTCGCTCTCGTGCTCGCGGCGGGTGTTTCGGATGCGCGGCAAGTCCGTGGTGACCGCGTTCGGATCGGGATCGCCGCGCTGCTCGTCTTCTTCTGCGCCCCGCTGATCGCGGCCGAGCTCGGGTTCTTCCTCGACGGCGTGCCGTTTCTCGGCTGGTTCTACGAGACGGGCAGGCTGACGACGCAGCCGGGAGTGGAGGGCCTCCATTACGCCGTCCACCACGGACAGCACCACGGCTGGCAGGCGACGATGCTGTCGCTGACCGCTCTCGGCTTCTCGCGCCTACCGCGGCCACGGATCCTCGACGCGTACCTCGCGCTGATGCTCGCGTACGGCGTCGGGAACCTCGTCAACGACGACTGGCTCGAGCAGGTCGTGAAGCGCGGCTGGACGAACCACGAGGTACCGAGCCTGCTCACGCCGGCGGCGAACTGGGGCTGGGCCGTCGTGCTCGTCGGGGCCGGCGCCATCTGGCGGCTGTGGTTCCGTCAGCCGAGCCGGACGACGCCCGAGGAGGCGAGCCC
>CAVSTY010000001.1:0-11747 GCA_963731015.1 uncultured Actinomycetes bacterium | reverse complement strand
GGCACGGTGAGCTGTACGCCGTCTCCCTCGGCGGCACGCTCTACAAGCTCCACTAGAGCCCGCCGAGTGGCTAAAGGAGCCACGTCCCGGTGCCAGGCACTGGGACACGGCGAGCTGTACGCCGTCTCCCTCGGCGGAACGCTCTACAAGCTTCACTAGAGCTCGCCGCGCGCGCTGCCGCCCTCGCGAGACAGGTCCCGCCCAGCGACGTCCCGGTGTCAGACACCTAGACATGGCCGTCTCCGACAGGTGCCCAATTTCGCCATCTTGCGACGCTGCCTGTCTTCGCAGAACCTGTGGTCATGCCTCGTTCCCCCCGCGACCTCGCTCCGGGTGTCCAGCACATCGGCGTCAGCGCAACGGGGTCAGGCACCTACTTCGCGGACGATCTTGATCGAGCGATCTGGCTGAGGCTCTTCGTCGCGACCGTCTCCCGGTGTGGATGGGGATGCGTCTCCGTTTGTCTGCTCACGACCCACTGGCACGGGCTCGTCGACGTCCCGGACGCGTCGTTGGCGAGCGGCATGCAGAGGCTCGTCGGCGGCTATTCGAGGCGGTTCAATGAGCGGCACGGCAGAAACGGCTATCTCGTCCGCGGTCGCTACTGGTCCAGGCGGAAGGACTCCCCGGCGGCCCTGCTCGAGGCTTTCCGGTACGTGGCGAGGAATCCGGTTGCTGCGGGGCTTGCCGATCGGCCGGAAGACTGGCGGTGGAGTAGCTACGGCACAACGGTCGGCGTCTCGGAGATGTTCGCGTTTGTGGACGCGAGCATCGTGCTCGGCGAGTTCGGCGAGACGCGGACGACGCAGCTTCGGGGCCTTCGCTCCTTCGTCGAAGCCGGCTGACCAGCGAGCTCTCGGCTCCTGCATGTCCGACTCAGCCACGTCTCGGTGTCTGGCACCGGGGCGTGGCCGCTCGCGACATGTCGCGCGGAGGATTGGGTGCCGGCGTTAGGCCGGGCGGCGGCGGCGCACCTGGGGTGCTTGCTGGCCGAGCGCGGCGTATGCGAGCGCCTGCAGCGACTCGTTCAGGGTCGCGAGCTCGCGCGGGACGCGGAGGAAGTTCTCGTCGTTGTCGAGGCGCTTGTTGGTCTTCGCGAGCTCGTCGCCGATGCGGTCGAGCTTCTCGAGGATCAGGTCGAATCGCCGGTCGGAGAGGTCGTGCTCCACGTGGTCATCGTAGTCCGGCCAGCTCCCCGCGCGAGCGCACGACGACGACCTCGCCGCCGAGCGCAGCCTGCACCTCGGCAAGCGTCCCGACGACCTCCACCTGACGCGCGGCGCCTGCGTGTGCGAGCGCGATGTCGGCGAGCTCCCGCGGCGCGTCGCTGAAGACGCCGATGCGTGCGCCCGCCGCGACGAGCCCCCGCAGCGCCGCGTTCGTGTCGGGGCGGGGGCGGATCCAGAGCGGAGCGCGGTCGGCGGCGAACCGCGTCAGGAGCGGCCGCCAGTCGCCGAGCGCCTCGTCGAGCGCCGCCGCCGCCTCCTCGCGATCCGTGGGCACCTCGAGCTCGACGCGCGTCCGCCGCGCCGCGTCCTCGAGCCACGCGTCCCACAGCGGGCGCGTATCGGCGAGCACGCCGTCGAGGTCGAGCGCAAGCGCGAGTCCGGCCACAGGAGGCGATGCTAGATTCCCCGTCACAAACCGGCGAGCGGTGAGGGAACTCCGGTGCAAGTCCGGGACGGTCCCGCCGCTGTAAGGGGAGACGCTCTCCCGCCACGACGCCACTGGGTCGCAGACCCGGGAAGGCGGCGGGGGAGGGAGCCCCGAGTCAGAAGACCTGCCGCCCGCCGCAAACCCCGAACTCCTCGCGGAAGGAGGATTCGTGCACCGTTTCAGCATCGCTGTCGTCGCGGCCCTTGTCGCGGCGCTCGCCGTTGTCTCCCTCTCGGCGGCGGCTCATCAGCACAGGCACTCCAGGCACCACTTCCCGCACCGGATCGTCTCGCTCTCACCGACGGTGACCGAGGATCTGTTCGCAATCGGCGCCGGCAAGCAGGTCGTCGCGGTGGACAATCAGTCGAACTATCCGAAGCGGGCGCCGCTGACGAGCCTCTCCGGTTACGACCCGAACGTCGAGGCGATCGCGGGCTACCACCCGGACCTCGTCCTCATCTCGTACAACCCGAGCAACTTCGCTTCGCAGCTCCGCAAGCTCGGGATCAAGGTCAAGTTCGTAACCGCTGCGAGCAACCTCAAGCAGGCATACGGCGAGATCGTCGGCCTCGGGCGTCTCACGGGTCACGAGCGTGGCGCAAGTGCGGTCGTCCGTTCGATGCGAACGCACCTGGCGGCGATCGTGGCGAGCGTGCCGAAGACGCGCCGCCACGCGACCGTCTATCACGAGCTCGATCCGACGTACTACTCGGCCACGTCGCAGACCTTCATCGGCAGCATCTACAAGCTGTTCGGCTTCCGGGACATCGCCGACGCAGCGGGCGGGGCGGGCGGCGGCTACCCGCAGCTCTCGGGCGAGTACATCGTCGCCAAGGACCCGAAGATCATCGTCCTCGCCGACACGAGGTGTTGCGGCCAGGACTACGCGACGGTCGCCGACCGACCGGGCTGGAGCTCGATCTCCGCCGTGCAGCACCACCGCGTGGTGCTGGCCAACGACGACGTCGCCTCGCGCTGGGGCCCGCGGATCGTGCAGTTCGCGCGGACGGTGGCACGGATCGCCAGGCAGAACTGATGGCGGCGACGGCCGGCAGAGCGGAGGCGGCACCGTACGACCGTCGAGGCGCGGGGCGTCGGCCTCCGCGCCGGCCTCGTCACCGTTGCGTTCCTCGTCGTCGCGCTCGCCGTCGGTCTCGCGGTCGGGCCGGTCCACGTCGGCATCGGCGCGATCGTCCGGTCGGCGCTCTCGTACGTCCCGTTCCTCCACGTCCAGCAGCCGCTCGGGGTGGTCGACCATGCCGTGATCTGGCAGCTGCGGGCGCCGCGGGTCGCGCTCGCCGCGCTCGTGGGCGGGATGCTCGCGGTCGCGGGTACCTCGTATCAGGGCGTGTTCCGGAACCCGCTGTGCGACCCGTATCTCCTCGGCGTCGCCGGCGGTGCGGGTCTCGGCGCGACGCTCGCGATCGTCTACGCATCCGCGGCAGCGACGGGAAGCACCTGGACGGTGCCGCTTGCCGCGTTCGCCGGCGCGATCGCCGCCGTCGTCGTCACGTACGCGCTCGGCCGCTCCGTCGGCGCCACTCAGATGACCGGCGCGCTCGTGCTCGCCGGCGTCACCATGGCGACCTTCACGGCGGCGGTGCAGACGTTCGTCCAGCAGCAGCACACGCAGCAGCTGCAGAACATCTACTCGTGGCTGCTCGGCGGCTTCTCGACCGCTACCTGGCACGACGTCGCGATCTGCGCGCCGTACATCGCGGTGAGCTCCCTCGTGCTCGTCCTGCACCGTCGCGTGCTCGACGTCTTCAGCCTCGGCGACGACGAGGCCGCAAGCCTTGGAATCGACGTCCCGCGAGCGCGGCTGGCGATCGTCGTCGCGGCGACGCTGGGAACGGCCGCGGCCGTCTCGGTGAGCGGCCTGATCGCGTTCGTCGGGATCATCGTCCCGCACACGATCCGCCTGCTCGTCTCGACGAGCTACCGGGCGCTCGTCCCGCTCTCGTTGCTCGCGGGCGCCGGCTTCCTCGTCCTCGCGGACGTCGTCGCGCGCACCGTTCTCTCGCCGGCGGAGCTGCCGATCGGCGTCGTCACCGCCTTCCTCGGAGCGCCGTTCTTCGCCGTTGTTCTGCGCACTTCGAGGGCGGGCCGATGATCGAGACGCGCGATCTCTGGGTGCGGTTCGGGCCGGTGGCGGCCGTGTGCGGGCTCTCGCTGCGCGCGGAGGCGGGAGGCTGGACGGCGCTGATCGGGCCGAACGGCGCCGGAAAGACGTCGGCACTGCGCGCGCTTGCCGGGCTCGGCGCGTACGAGGGCGAGGTGCTGATCGATGGACAGGACGCGCGCCGGCTCGGGCGTCGCGCCGTCGCCCGGCTCGTCGCCTTCGTCCCGCAGAAGCCCGAGACGCCGCCGGCGCTGACCGTCGCGGAGTACGTCCTCCTCGGCCGCACACCGCACATCGCGTACCTGGGAGGAGAAGGCCGCCGCGACCGCGAGGCAGCGTCGCAGGCGTTGCGCCGCCTCGAGCTCGAGCACTTCGCCGAGCGGCCGCTCGGCTCGCTCAGCGGCGGCGAGCTGCAGCGCGCCGTGCTCGCCCGCGCGCTCGCGCAGGAGGCGCCGGTGCTGCTGCTCGACGAGCCGACGACGGCGCTCGACCTCGGTCGCCAGCAGCTCGTGCTCGAGCTCGTGGACGCGCTTCGCCGCGACGGGCTGACCGTGGTGACGACGATGCACGACCTCACGCTCGCCGGCCAGTACGCAGAGCGGCTCGTCCTCTTGAACGAGGGCTCGGTCGTCGCCGAGGGAACCGCGGTGGAGGTGCTCTCGGCACCGAACGTCGCGGCCCACTACGCCGCGAACGTCCGCATCGTCGAGGACGAGGGCCGCGTGTTCGTCCTCCCGGTCCGTCGCTAGGCGGCACCCGGCCGCGTGGCCCGGTCCTGCAGGCCCGAAGGCCTGCAGGACTCGAGAGACAACCGAGCTACGACCCAGGCAGGTCGCGCACGAAGACGTCGGCGACGCCGTTCGTGTCGCCTGGGACGAGGTTCGCCGCCCACGACGCGAACAGGAGGTGGCGCGAGTCGCGCGTGAATGCGGCACCGAGGCCGATCCAGCTGGCATCGTCGCCCTGGCCGTGCATACCGAGGCTCACGAGCCGCGTCCGGTTCGTGCGCAGGTCGCGGATGAAGGCGTCGGTGATGTCGTTGCGGTCGTCGGCGACGAGATTCGTCGCAAGCGAGCTGAAGGCGACGTAACGCCCGTCGGCGCTGAAGCTCTCGCCGCCGAAGCTCTCCGCGTTCGACTGGCGTCCCGTGCTGCTGACGCTCACCCGTTGCGTCTTCCCGGTCACGCGGTCGTGCACGAAGATGTCGAAGACGCGGTTCGTGTCACGCGGAACGAGATTGGTCATGTCGGAGTGGAAGGCGACGAAGCGGCCGTCGCTCGAGATTGCCGGCGCGTTGCTCCCGTTCGAGTACTTCTTGCCGACGCCCTGCCTGCCCGCGCTCGTGACGCTGACGCGGATCGTCTTCCCCGTGCGGACGTCGCGCACAAAGACGTCCGGCAGCTTGTTCGTGTCGCCGTGGACGAGGTTCGATGCGATCGACGTGAACGCAACGTAGCGGCCTCCGGCGCTGATCGAGGGGCTGGAGCTCCATCCGTTCGCCCCGGCGGTCAGGCGGAGCAGGCGGCCGCGTCGCAGGTCGTAGCGGTACAGGTTGTCGACCGTCTCGAGGACGGCATAGCGGCCGTTTGCGCTGAGCGCTCCCTCAGGGCCGCCGCCACCTACGAGCGGAATGCGCCGGGTCTTGCCGCTTGCGCGGTCGCGGACGAAGGCGTCGCTCTTGCCGTTCGTGTCACCGGGGACGAGGTTCGGCGCGTCCGAGCGAAAGAGGACGTAGCGGCTGTCGGCGCTGATGCCGAGGGCGGCCGAGCCGTCGTCCGGGTCGTGTGTGGGTTTCGCCTGCGCACCGGCGCTGCTCACGCTCACGCGCTGGGTGCGTCCGGTCTTGCGGTCGATCACGAACGCGTCCTGGCGCTCGTTGGTGTCGCCGGGGACGAGGTTCGTCGCCTGCGACGTGAACGCGACATAGCGTCCGTTCGCGCTGATGCCTGCAGTCCAGCTCGGACGGTCGCCCTGCTTCTGGCTGCTGGAGACGCTGACCCGCGTCGTCCCCGCGGTTGCCGACAGCGCCATGGAAACGAGCACGAGAGCTGCCAGCGCGCTGATTGTCGATGCCGCGACCTTCATGGCCGCTCCTTTCGTCGATGGCCCTACAGATCGCTCATCCTGGTAAGGGCGCGGCCAAGTGCCGGTAAACCGGCGTGAGATCATTGGATCCACCGTGGAATTCAGGATTCTTGGGCCGGTCGACGCGCTCGATGAGGGGCGGTCCGTCCCGTTGCCGGCGGGCAAGCCGCTCACCCTCCTGCGGATCCTGCTGCTCAACCGCAATCACGTCGTCAGCGCCGAGAGCCTGATCGACGAGCTCTGGGGTGACGACCCTTCCGACAGTGCGGCAAAGGCGCTTCAGGGCTACGTCTCACAGCTGCGGAAGGCAATCGGCGCGGACCGCCTGATCACGAAACCGCCGGGCTATTCGCTCCGGGTGGAGGACGGCAACCTCGACCTCGACCGCTTCGAGCAGCACGTCCGCGAGGGCCGCGAGCGTCTCGCCGCGGGCGACCCGAAAGCGGCGTCGCGCGAGCTCGAGAGCGCGCTCGCCCTCTGGCGTGGACCGGCGCCCGGCCTCGACGAGCGGCGCCTCGCGGCTCTCGAGGATCGGATCGATGCGGACCTCGCGCTGTCGCGGCATACCCAGCTGGTCGCAGAGCTCGAAACGCTGGTCGCACAGCACCCGCTGCGGGAGCGGCCGCGAGGACAGCTGATGCTCGCGCTCTACCGGTCAGGGCGGCAGGCGGACGCACTCGAGGAGTACCGACGGACACGGGAGACCCTCGTCGACGAGCTAGGCATCGAACCGAGCGAAGAGCTGCAAGAGCTCCAGCGCGCGATCCTGCGCCACGATCCGGTACTCGACACACGTCGCGCCCGCCCGACGGCAGTTGCCGATGCTCCGCCGTCTCGACCGCGCATGGCGTGGGTGCTCGCGGTGCTCGCCGCCTTTGCGTTGCTGATCGGAGCCGTAGTAGCGTTCGCGGTCACCCGTGGCGGCGGTTCAGCGGCGGAGCCCAACGCCGCACCAGATCTGCGCACGTTCGTCTTCCGGGTCGAGAACCTCCTCGTGCAGTCGCACGACGGGCGGCGCGACGTGTCTGCCGCGCTCAGTGACGTCAGCCACTGCCGGCTCGGCCCGCACGCGGCGATAGAACGACTCAACCGCGTGCAGCGAAACCGGCAAAGCCTGCTACAGCAGGTCGCCGCCCTGTCCGTCCCCGCCCACGCCGGTGCAGAACGCTCGGCGAACCTCCTCCAACAGGTGGAGCAGCGTTCCATCGCTGCGGACTGGCACTACCGGGACTGGCTTGCGCAGCGAACGGCCTGCGGGCGCCCGAAGCCGAGTGCGGATCTCCATGACGCGTGGGTAGCCGACAAGGCTGCGACGCTCACCAAGCGTCGCTTCGTTGCTGCCTTCAACCCGCTCGCGCGGCGGTTTCACCGGCGCGAGTGGCAGGCCACGGAGTTCTGACCGAATAGACTGCTCGGCGGCGCCCAGCGCCTTCTATGCGCAACTGACCCGTCTCATCCGGCCCTGTCCTTGCAAGTAACAGTCTGTTACTTGCGCTCGTCGTTGGAGGTCGTTGCGCATGTCTCGCCTTGCCGGCTCGCTCGTCGCAGCCGGAGTCTCGAAGTCGTATGGAGCCGAGGTCGTCCTCGCGGACGTCGACCTCGTCGTGCCGCCGCGCGCGCGGATCGGGCTCGTAGGGCCGAACGGCGCCGGCAAGTCCACGCTCCTCCGGCTGCTCGCGGGGCTCGAGGAGCCGGACGGCAGGGCGCATCCGGCGCACCCCGCCGGCGCTCGCGGTCGGCTACCTCGCGCAGGAACGCGACGCCGGCACGCGCTCGGGCGGGGAGGAAACGCGGGCGGCGCTCTCCGCGGTCCTCCGGGGCGGCTTCGACGTGCTCCTGCTCGACGAGCCCACGAACGACCTCGACTTCACCGGCCTCGCCTGGCTCGAGCGCGCGCTGACCGCGCATTCCGGTTCGCTCGTCGTCGTCTCGCACGATCGCGCCTTCCTCGACCGTGTCGTCACGCGCATCGTCGAGCTCGACGAGTGGACGCGCGGGACGACGGAGTACAGCGGCGGTTGGAGCGACTACGAGGCCGAGCGCGAGCGGCGGCGGGAGCGTCACTACCGCCGTTGGGAGTCGTCGGTCGCCGAGCGGCAGCGCATCGAGGAGCAGCAGCGCCGCATGGCGGAGTGGGAGCGTCGCGGCTACGGCCAGGGCCGCAAGAAGAAGAAGTCGAAGGACGTCAAGCGGACGTACGGAGCGAAACTCGCGCGGGTCGAGACCGTCGAGAAGCCCTACGAGCCGTGGGAGCTCCAGCTCTCGCTCGCGCCTGCGGCGCGCAGCGGCGAGGTCGTCGTCCGGCTCGAGGACGCGGTCGTCGAGCGCGGCTCCTTCCGGCTCGGGCCGCTCGACGTCGCGGTCGGCTGGGGCGACCGGCTCGCGATCGCCGGCCCGAACGGCAGCGGCAAGACGACGCTGCTCGACGCGCTGCTCGGCCGGCTTCCGCTCGCGGCCGGCACCCGCTGGCTCGGCCCGGGCGTCATCCTGGGCGAGCTCGAGCAGGACCGCGCCGCGCTGACCGGGCCGCAGACGCTGCTCGAGATCTTCCGCGACTTCGAGGAGGGAACCGCGCGCACGCTGCTCGCGAAGTTCGGCCTCGGCGCCGACGACGTCCTCCGCTCGGCCGCGTCGCTGTCGCCGGGCGAGCGCACCCGCGCCGGCCTCGCGCTCCTGACCGCCCGCGGCGTCAACTGCCTCGTCCTCGACGAGCCGACGAATCACCTCGACGTCGAGGCGATCGAGGAGCTCGAGCGCGGCCTCTCCGGCTACGACGGCACCGTGATCCTCGTCACGCACGACCGTCGCTTCCTGGAGGCCTTCGCGCCCAGCCGTACCATCGAGGTGTGAGTGCCTCGATCCTCACGATCGGGAACGAGCTCGTCTCGGGCGACGTGCCGAACACGAACGCGTCCTGGCTCGCCCGCCGGCTCGCGCCGCTCGGCGTCGACGTGCATCTCATGGCGACCCTGCCGGACGAGATCGACACGATTGCCGAGTTCGTCCGCAGCGAGGCGCCGCGCGTCGACTTCCTCCTCGTCACGGGCGGCCTCGGCGGCACGCCCGACGACCTGACCCGCGAGGCGATCGCTGCCGCCTTCCGCGTGCCGCAGGAGGAGGTGCCCGAGGTCGCCGCGGACCTGCGCGCGCGGTTCACGCGCAACCCCGAGTACGCCGCGCGCTGGGCGCTCCTGCCGCGCGGCAGCCGGCCGCTCGCCAACCCGCTGGGTGGTGCGCCCGGTTTCGCGATCGAGAACGTCTACGTCCTGCCCGGCCTCCCGTCGGAGATGGAAGCGATGTTCGCGTCGATCGAGGAGGAGTTCCGGCGCGGCAGCCCGATCGAGAGCTGGCATCGCGTCTACCGGACGTACGAAAGCGTCATCTCCGCTTCGCTCGCCGAGACCGGCGAGCGCTGGCCGAACGTGCTCGTCGGCTCCTACCCGAGCTTCGGCAACGGCGGCTTCACCGTCGAGGTCGTGCTCAAGTCGAGCGACGCCGTAGCCCTCGCGGCGGCGTCCGCCTGGCTCGAGTCAGCGATCGAAGAGAGCGGCGGACGGTAGGTAGAAGGCCGCGATCGCGAGCGTCAGGACGACCGCGGCGAGCGGGCTGAAGAACGCGAGCACGAAGACCGCTCCGTACATGGGGAGGCCGGGGACGATAGGCGCGGTCGACGGCGCGCAGCGCCGAGTCGGGCGTCCCGTCGGCGATCAGGCGCCGGTTGACCCGTGCGTACCGCCACCAGACCTGATGCAGCGCGGCCATCACGACGAGCGTCCCGGCATACGCGAGCGCGGCAGCCTGCTCGCCGTGGCCCTGCTGGATGGCTGTGCCGACGAGTCCCGTCGGGAACGGCAGGAAGGCGACGGTCAGCAGGAGGAGGTTGTTGACGAACAGCATCGTCCGGTCGATCCGCCCGAGCAGGGAGACCGTGTGATGGTGGTTCATCCAGATGATCCCGATGGTCAGGAAGCTCGTCACATAGGCGAGGTAGGACGGCCAGAGGTGGAGTAGCTCGTGGCCGAGGTTCTTGGTCGAGGTGACCGAGAACTCGAGCACGAGCAGCGTCGCCGCGATCGCGAACACGCCGTCGCTGAAGGTCTCGAGGCGGCCGGTGCCGGGCTCGTCCATCGGCCCGGATCCTCGCGAACGCGGCGGACGGTTACGCGAGCGCGGGCGCGAGCTCGCGGCCGATCAGCCGGACGGGCTCGAGGTCGGTGTGGAGGAGGTGCTGGAGCATGACCCGGTCGCAGCCGGCGCGCTCGTACTCCTGGAGCCGCGCGACGACCTCGTCCACCGAGCCGACGACGCAGCGCTCGGAGTAGGCGGCCAGCCACTCGTCGAAGGACTGCTCCCGCGCCCGGCGTGCGTACAGCTCGTTGGCGCGCTCGCGCATGTCTTCATGCGTCTCGCCGACGAGGAAGCCGGTCATGACGCTGAAGCGCAGCGGCCGCGTCTTCTCCCGGATCGCCGCCGCCTCTTCGGGCGAGACGAACGGCGTGTTGTACTCGTCGGCGAACTTGAGCGCGGGCTCGACGGTGCCGCGCCCGCCTCCGCCGCCGACGAGCAGCGGCGGCCTGGGCTGCTGAACAGGCTTCGGCTGCGCAGGCGCATCCTCGAGCGTGTAGTGGCGGCCGCGGAAGTCGACGCGCTCCTCGGTCCAGAGCCGGTGCACGATCTCGACCTGCTCGGCGAGCATCTCGACCCGCGTCCGCGTCTCGGGGAACGGGAAGCCGTATGCACGGTGCTCGCGCTCGTTCCAGCCGGCGCCCATACCGAGCTCGATCCGCCCGCCCGAGACGTGGTCGGCGGTCGCCGCGGCGTTGGCGAGTAGTCCCGGCGCCCGGAACGTGGCGGGGGAGACGAGCGTGCCGAAGCGGAGCGTCGACGTCCGTGCCGCGAGTGCGGCGATCGTCGTCCAGGCGTCGTGCGCGACGTTGTGGGCTTCGTCGCCCTGCGAGATGTAGTGGTCGGAGCGGAAGAGCGTGTCGACGCCGTGCTCCTCGCACGCGTCCGCGAGCGCGCACCAGTCCTGCCACGTCACGCCTTCCTGCCCCTCGATCATGAGCGCGAGCCGCATGGCGCGAGCGTAAGCGTTTCCGGCGTCGGCCCGTCGGGGACGAGGCGTGCGCGTCGGCAAGGTCGAGATCCGCGCCGCGACGAACTGACCCCGGCGGCCATGTCCAGGTGTCAGACACCGGCCGTGGCCATTCTGGACAAGTGTTCCCGTGCGCGAGCGTCAACTGCTCTTCTCAGCGCTATGGTCGATCCGCCCGCTTCCGCCACCGTCATTGACGCGTCGACGAACGGAAAGTCGTCCGAGATCCGCAGCGTTGTGCCGTAGCTGCTCCAGCGCCAATCTTCCGGCCGAGGGCACAGACCGGCGAGAACCGGATTGAGGACGACGTAGGCGTACGTGCCAACTAGGTCTCGCCCGTCGATGATCCGCCGGCTCCCATAACGGCTACGCACGAACTGCCCAACGCGGTCGTGTCGCGCGTTGAAATCCCTGCTGTAGGCCATGTTCAGCTGCTTCATCCCTACCGGGAGTGAGGTATCAGGCACGTCGACGATGAAGTGGACGTGCGTGCTCAGCTGGCAGAAGGCCGGACACTTCCACCCGAAGCGATCGAGGACTCGTGTGAGGAGCCGCACCCAGACGATCCGGTCTTCATCGTCGACGTAGTACCGCTCGTTCCCGGTTGCGTTCACCCACACATGCCGGAGTCCTGGGGCTGTGTCACGAGGCGGCGAGGGCATCGGGCCGAGCGTGCCTGACTCCGCGTCGTCCCCGCAAGACGCTCGCGCGGACGCGTCCGTTTGGGCCATGTCTAGGTGTCAGACACCTGGACATGGCTGTACCGGCCAGGCAGCCGAGCCCGGCGGA